>CAWEQE010000002.1:0-2242471 GCA_963811175.1 Rubricoccaceae bacterium
TCCTCGACCACCATTCTGCTCCCAGAGGGATACTGACCACGAAGCTGTTGAGAGAACGCCTGCTCCGGGTCCGTCGGGCGGGCGTCTTCTCTAGGTGCGGACACCCGCCTTGCTCACCGGCGCCACCCGATTTGACCTCCTTGCGGAGTGTAGAGGATGCGTGCACGCACCCGGCCTGGGCGGCGTTCGAAGCGCCGCCGACGCTCCGCCTCGCGCGCTCGCTCGTCAATGAGATGGTCGACGACGGCCTGCAGAGACACGTATGGGGCTCGCTGGCCCTGAGGATCGGGCATCGGTCAGGAGGCGAAGGCCCCTCCGCTACGTCCGTCCAGGGACGTAGACCCATCTGCAGAGACAGATGGGCCAGATCGGAACGGGCGGTTTCCGGTCCACGGAGGAGCACGCCGACGGGGTCGAACCTGCAGCAGAGGTCGGACAAGCCGGTGGACTCCCGCCCACCGCGCCCTCCACTGCTCGTAACCTCCCGTGATGACCCCCTCGCCCTCGTACACCCTCCGCCCGATCCTTCCGAGCCGAGCCGCCCCCTTCGGCGAGCAGCTCGCGTCTGAGATCGGCAGCTGCCGGCGCCGAACCGACCTCCTCTTGCCGCTCCTCAGGTCACGGCAGGCCGATCCGTTCCTCGACACCCTCGACACCCCAGACCGGCTCACGATCAGGCTCTACCTCGAGGTCCTCGAGGACCTCGTCCGCCTCGGCTGGGCCTTCGACGCCGACGGCGACGACCTCGTCGCCATCCCGCCCGACGCCGCGCCGTCCGCCGGCGTCGAGCAGCACGAGGTGAAGGCCCGCCTCCGCGCCGCCCTCGTCGAGGCCCGCAACGAACAGCTCCACGAGCCCTCCGTCCGCGACTTCCTCGCCGAGATGGAGCGGACGAGGCGCTGGGGGAGCGCGCGCCGCAGCGTGCTCGACCTGTTCGCCTCGCCCCAGGCCCTCGCCGCCGACTTCGCCCACCGGCTCGCCGCACCCGAGGCTGTCCGCGACGACCTCCTCCGCCGGGCCGTCCGGCCGTACCTCCAGCGGGCCACGTCGGACCTCGACGAGCACACCGGCCTCCGCCTCCGCGACGTCTGGCGCTACTGCCGCTACACCTGGAGCCTTCCGTACAACACGCAGCCCGGGCGGCGGCTCCACTACCTCGTCCGCGACGCCGCCCGGCCCGGCCACCCCATCATGGGGATCGGCGCGCTCGGCAACAGCATGGTCCAGATCACGGCCCGCGACGAGGCCATCGGCTGGACGCTCGGCGGCCTCCGCACCACCGACGACCTCGGCGGGCGCGTCGCCGCCCTCGACGCCGAACTGGACCGGACGCTCGCCGAACTCTACGTCGCCGACTTCCTCGAAGACGGCACGCTCACTCCGGACGACCTCACGGCTCCCTCCGAGGACACGCTCCACCGGCTGGCGGAGGCCGCCGACGAGGCCGGCCGCGCCAGCGTCGGCCCGGACGAGGACGAGTCCGACCTCGTCGCCTCGGCCCGGTCCGCCCGCTACCGCCGAAAGCGGGCCGTCTCCCTCCGCTCGGTCCTCTCCGCCCGACGCACCTTCGCCCTCGCCGACGGCAACACGCCGGCCGAGCGCGGGCGTGCCCTCCTCGCCTCGTCTGAGGGGCGGACCGCCCTCAAGGCCGCTCTCCGGAGCGCCAAGAAGCGCCGCGTCGGCACGGCCATGATGGACCTCACGACGTGCGGGGCCGTCCCGCCCTACGGCGAGGTGCTCGGTGGGAAGCTCGTCGGCCTCCTCCTCGCCAGCCCGCAGGTCGTCGCCGACTACGCCCGGCGCTACGCCGAGGCCGAGAGCCACATCGCCAGCCGCATGGCGGGCCGCCCGGTCACCCGCCGCTCCGACCTCGTCTTGCTCTGCACGACGAGCCTCTACTACGTCGGGAGCAGCCAGTACAACCGGCTCCGCGCGCCGACCGCCCGTGGCGAACTCCGCTACGAGCACGTCGGCGAGACCGTCGGGTTCGGGAGCGTCCACCTCTCGGGCCGGACCTACGCCACCGTCCAGGCGCTCCTCCGCACGCACCCCGACCTGGAGCGCCAGAGCCACTGCTTTGCAGCGGGCGTCAACTACAAGCTCCGCTCCATCGCCGCGGCCTTAGGCTTTTTCGATGCGCCCCGACAGCGCTCGAACCAACGCCGACGACTGGCGGCCGACCGCGTGCTCGCTTCCCGCCTCGCCGCCGATGCACCTGCTTTACTACTGGCGGCCTGACAACTACCGGCGCGACCTCGACTACGGCGCGGGCTTCCACCTCAACCAGAAGAACGAGCTTCTGCACGCGGTCGAGCTTGGAGAGAGCCTGTGGGCGTTCACGCGAAACAGCGTCGGGCGCTACGTGCTGGCGGCGGAGCTGGTCATCAAGGCGAGGACGTACAACTCGATCCGCTTCCGCTACGGCCCGTACCGCGTCTGGGGCGACCTGAACCAGTCGCGCTACTTCGAGACGGAGCACCAGCCGAGCGTCGAGCAGGTGATCCGCAGCCTGTCGGTGACGACGAACGCGCGCCTGCTCGGTCAGTCGTTCCAGGGACTCGCTGCCGTGAAGCCGCTGACAGACGAGGACTACGAGGTCTTGCTGGCCGCCTCGGCGGGACTGGCGGAGGAGCCGCGCGCCCGCATCCTACCGGAAGAACGGCTCGAAGCGGCGGTACTGCTGGACGACCGCGAGGCCGTCGAGGAACTGATCCGTGAGGAAAAGCCGGGCGTGGCCGAGGCACGGCAGGCGTACCTCTACGAGTCGGCACCGACCCGAAACCGCCAGCTTGCGCAGGAGCTGCAAGCGCTGTACGGCGGGCGCTGCCAGATCTGCCTGTGGGACCCGCACGACGCCTACGGCTACGCGCTCTGCCACGCGCACCACGTCCACTGGCTCAGCCGAGGCGGGGCGGACGAGCTTGGAGAACCTGATGCTCGTCTGCCCGAACCACCACGCGGCGATCCACCGGACGGACACGCCGTTCGACTTCCGCACCGGGACGTACCCGTTCCCGTTCGCGCCCGAGGCCGTCCAACTCAACCGGCACCTGCTGATCTGGTCCTAACCCGGCGCTACTGCCAGCGGGGACGGCGAGTCGCACGGCGCAGACGAGTGGCTGGCGACCCCCGAGGGCGACACGCCCCGAGCCGTCGAAGACGCCGAGGCCGCCGCCGCCCGCTTCGCCTCCCTCAAGCGCCAGTTCTTCTTCGAGACCCGCGACGGCGAGGTCGTCCTCGAGATGCTCCCCGGCGACCGCGGGTCGTTCCACGACCTCATCGAGAAGGTCCGGGGCGGCAACGCCGAGACCGCCAAGCAGGACATCCTCGACGCGCTCGCCCGCTTCTTCGGCGACGTCCCGGAGCAGGGGCGGGCCGGAGGGCTCCCCATCTGGACCGGGCTCCGCTACAACGCGCTCGGCCCACCCACCGCCCTCGTCGCCGACGTCGACCGCACCGTCCGCGCTGCCGACGTCGAACTCCAACTCCCCCGCCTCCGGGCACAGGCCGGGCGGTTCATCGAGTACGTCCCAGACCACGTCCGCCTCCGTCTCCGCCGGCACCCCGAGGTCGCCCTCGACATCGACCTCGACCTCTGGCTCCAACTCGAAGCCGTCCGGCGCGGGCTCCCCGCCCAGTACCGAGACCCCATCGTCTCCGGCCGGATTGAGCGGTTCCTCAGCCGTGCCGCCCGCCACGTCGAGGCACCGACGGGGGGCGTCTCGCACCTCCAGGTCCGGGACGTCGAGACCGGCCACACCCACGACGTGTACGCGGCCCAACGCTCGTTCCGCCTCTAACGGCCCATGACCATCCGAGAGATCGCCCGCGAGCACGTCGCCAAAGAACTCTGGGGCTTCGCCCCAGGCCGTGAGGTCAAGCCCGTCCACTTCGCCAACAAGTTCTTCGGCGCCCTGTGCGGCCAGTCCGGCAGCCCCGGTGCCCTCGCCCACACGGCCACGGCGAAGCGCCGGCCCGGCCGGAGCCACCTGGCCTCCGTGGACCTCCGCCACGAGGAGGCCGGCCGGTTCGAGGTCACGAGCGAGACGCACGCCGAGGAACGCCTCGACAGCCTCCGCGCCGCCCTCGACCTCGTCTTCGACCAGGACAAGGCGGTGTACCCGTCCGAGCGGACGTACTCGTTCACGCTCACCCACTACGCCCTCACGTCGCCGGACCCCTCCGACCAGGGCACCGGGAAGTTCCTCGCCGCCGTGCTGGCGACGGACCCCGACCCGCGCGCGGTCGACGCGCTCCGCGAGGCGCTCGGCCGACGCGACGACCCCATCACCCGGCTCGTCGCCCCGCTCCTGCCGGAGGAGGCCACGTTGGGCAACCGCCCCGAGCCGGACGAACGGTCTCGCAGGATCGCGGACCGCTCGGCCGTCCTCCAGAACGTGCGGGCGGCGTTCACCCGCCTCGCTGCGCACGCCGAAGGGCTGGAAAAGACGGCGTTCCTTGAGCGCGCCGTCACGCTCGGCGTGTTCGGGATCGTCGCCCACGTCCTCAACGCCACCGACGAGGCGTCGGCCGGTGACCTCGCCCCGCTCCTCCTCTGCGCGCCCCAGCCCGCCGACGATGTCCGAGAGGCCAGCCGCGCCGCGCTCGACCGGGCCGTCAAGAACATCCCCCGCGCCTTCGAGCAGAGGCTCGGGCAGCTCCTGCGCGACCGGGCCGAGGACGCACTCGACTCCGACGGCTACCGCGCTCTCATGGCCGACTGGCTGAGCACCGACGGCCTCGGCGACCGCGACGCGAAGAAAGTCAGGGAGGCCCGCGCCCTGTTCGACCAGGACTTCCCCCTCGAACTCGCCGGCGCCGCCGACCCGTTTGCGGCGTTCCTCCGGGCCGCCGTCCCGGCCGCTTTCAACGTGCTGGGGGCCAACACGCCAGACCGCTTCGTCCTCGCCCTCGGTCGGCTCGGCGGCCTCTTCTTCCCGCGCGCAGCGGGGCGTGGCGACAAGTACACGCTCCCGGCCGCCGGCTTCTACGACATGCTCGTCTCGGCCCTCCTCGACCCCGGCGAGGAGGTCCCGGCCGGCGAGTTCTGGGACCGCGCCCGGGACCGCTTCGGCCTCCTCTGCGGAGCCGACCCGTACGCCGACGCCGACCGGCTCGCCAGCCGCAACATCCGGCTCGTCTCCGAGCCCAGCCTCGCAGACAACGCCGCCGCCGTCGCCGAGGAACTCGCCCTACTCGGCCACGCCCGCCGCTACGCCGACGGCTTCACGCTCGTCCGCGCCGCTCACTAGACCCCATGCCCGACGTCGCCTCACCCCCCCAGGAGGGCATCCTCCTCGACGCCCTCATCCAGATCGTCCAACGCCACGCCGACCGCTACGGCATCTACATCGACGGCGTGTCGGGCGTCGACGTCCAGCACCTCGCCGAGTGGCTCGGCGGTCCCGGCGAAGTCTACGTCAGCCTCGTCGGCGTCCCCGAGGCGGACGCGCTCGTAGCGTGGGCCCACGAGCGGGGGTGGGACAGTCTCGGCTTCGGGTCGGGCGCGACGCACGCCGTCGCCGTTCGCAACGAGGCCCCCGCCGAGGCCACGAAGCTGGTGCTGGGGGCGTCGGACAGCGACCGGCTCCACTCGCTCACCGAACGGGGCTACCTCCGCCTCGGCGCCGCCGACATCATGCGGGAGGTGGCCCGCCTCGGCCGCGACCGGGCCGTCAACGAGCCCCAGCGCCACCTCTGGGAGGCCCTCGCCCGCCCCGAGGTGGCTGCCACGCTCTCCCTGGCCGATGTTCTGGCCTACGCCGCCGAGGTCGCCTCGTCGGCCGACCTGCTCGGTGCGCCCCGCGACGCGCTCCCCCGGCTCGGCCTCCTCCCGGACCCCGGCCTGTTCACCAAGAGCAGCACGGCGGCCATCGCCGACCGGCTGGTCCAGAACCGCGGCCTCGTCGAACGTCTCCTCCGTGCCGACGCCGACGACCGGCAGAAAGCGTTCGCCGCCCTCGGCGCCGCCGACGGCGTGGAGCGCGACGAGTTGGAGGCGGCCTACGCCGCCCTCCTCCGCCTGAACAGGGGAGAGGGGGGCGCCCTCGCCAGTCTCACCTTCACGCAGGCGCAGCGACTCCTCCGAAAGGCCAAGCCCGCCCCGCCGCCCCCATCATACCCGCCCCAGGCGCCTCCCAAAGAGGTACACGAGCCCCCGTCTGACGACGACGATGAACCCGAGGTCGAGGACGAGACCGAGGAGGACGAGGAGACCGTTCGCCTCGCGGACCCCACACAGGCAGCCGTGTCCCTCTCCGCCGAGGGCCACCCCGAACTGGTCGCCGACCTCGCCGGGCAGGCCGAGGCGCACCTCCGGGACAAGGGCGCCGAGGCCACCGACTTCCGGGTCAACGGAAGCACCGTGCCGTTCGCGCCGGACCCCCGAGCCCTCGACCTCGCCCGCGCCTTCGTATCAGAGTCCCGCTTCGGCGGGACGCTCTGCATCGAGGGTCCGCTCGACGAGGCCCTCGGCGACCTCGGCTCACTCCTCGACGAGGCCGACCTCCTCGGCGACCGTGAGATCGCCGAACTCCTCCTCTGGATGGAGCGGTTCGAGAGCGCCCAGCCCCTCTTCACGGGGCACGCCCACCTCCAGGACTACCTCGACCGTCGCAAGGCCCTCCTCCCGCACCTCGACCTCCTCGCGGCCGATCCGCTCCTCGCCTTCGCCGGGCTGGACCACGTGTGCGAGGCCGCCGAGGCCGCCGTCGCCGCCTACGTCCGCCTCCTCAGCCACCTCAAGGAACAGTTCCCCGCCCTCCAGGGCGTGAGCCGTGACGCCGCCTCCGACGTCGTCGCGCGCGTCGTCGCGCTCGACCTCGCCGTCTTCCACGGCGAGGCCCCGGCCGCCGTCGTGCTCCCCACCAACCCCCTCACGCTCTGGAAGCACCTCGAACTGGCCGGCCTCGTCCGCCAGCGCGCCGGGTCGCTCTCCAGCGAGGACCTCGACCTCCTCCGCGACGACCTCCGCGACCTCCCGGAGCCGCTCCTCGCCCTCTTCGTCCCCGGCTCCGCCGAGCAGGAGCCCGTCGAGATGGCCCACGTCGGCCGCATCGGCCCGCTCCCGCTCTACAGCCCCACGGCCATCCAGACGGCCGACGTAGACGCGAAGAGCATCGAGGACGCCGCCGGTCGGCTCGCCATGCTCTACCCGCCGGCCCGGCAGCGGCTCCGCGTGGCCCTCCTCGACCCCGAGTCGCTCCGCCCCCTCGCGACCGCCCTCCGGCGCGGGAAGAGTGGGGGCCTCCTCCAGGGCCGCGCCCCCTTCGGGCACGTCGACGTCCACGTGATCGTGAGCGGCGAGAACGACGCGCCCGACGTCGGCGACGTGCTCGGCGAACTCCAGGCCCAGGGCCGCGTCACGCTCCGCCAGGACCACGTCCGCCACCCCGACGACGCCGCGAAGCTCCTCGCCGATCACCCCGTCCACCTCCTCGTCGTCTCCGGCCGCCGCCAGACCAACGTCGGCGCCGTCGCGCGCGAGACCACGCGGCTCCATCCCCTCGCCGTCCCGCACCGCCTCGTCGCCGACCCCATCAAGCACGAGGTGCGCCTCGAACCCCGGAGCGTCCGCGCCGAGGACGACGCGGAGTCCCACCCCTACGGCTCCTACGCCGACGTCGTCGGCGCCCTCCTCAACCGCCGTCAGGACCCCGCCCACATCGACCGCCGGCTCAGCCGCGACCTCGACTTCACCGCCCTCGCCGAGCACGCCCAGTTCTGCCTCGTCGCCGGGTCGGGCGACAGCCGGACGAACGACCGCCTCCTCTACCTCGCCCAGCGTGGCCCCCACGCCGACGAGGTGTTCACCCGGCACGACGACCGGATCGTGTCCGAGATCGCGCGGCTCCTCCGGAGTTGGAACTACGAGCCCCGCCCCGAGGCCCTCCGCACCCTCCTCGACCGCCTCGAAGAACTCGGTGGCGAGGGGCTCTTCGCCGCCTTCAGCGACAAGGAGCGCGGCGGTCTCGCCCGGGCCAAGCTCCGCGAGAAGGTCGGCCTCGCCGTCGCCCTCGACTGGTACCGCCAGCAGACCGCCGGCGGCCACTACGTCGTCCTCAGCCTCGACGGTCCGCCCGCCCGCGCCTGGCTCGGCCGCCGCCTCGAGGGACAGCGCGCCGATCTCCTCGGCTTCCGCCTCGCCCCGGACGGCCGCGTCGTCGCCGACGTCATCGAGGTCAAGAGTTACCAGGCCACGGGCGAGGGGGCGGCCGACGAGTCCCCGGCCGACCAACTCCGGGCCGTCGCCCGCGTGCTCCACGCCATCTTCGGCGGCTCCGGCGACCTCCTCCTCGACCGACGCCGCGAACTCCTCCGCCGGCAGGTCTTCCTCGACGGCCTCCTCGCCCGCGCCAACCCGGACCCCGCCTGGGTCCACGCCCTCAACGACACGCTCGACGGCGATCCGAACGCCGAGGTCGACGTCAACCTCCTCCTCGTTGAACTCGCCCTCGAAGACCCCTCCGGCGCCGTCGAGCGCCGCTTCGAGCCCACGCCCGCCGACGACGCCGACGAGGCCGCTCGGCTCCCGCTCCGCCGCGTCCGGCTCGGCGAGGCCGCAATCCAGCCGTTCCTCGACGGCCTCCTCCGCCGCCCGCCCCAGCCCGGCGCTCAGGCGACGCTCGGCGCCGCGCCCGAGGCAGACATTGACCCCCCGACGGCCGACGAGGAGCGCGTGCCTCCGCCCGCTCCCGCGGAGGGAGACGGTGCCGTGTCGATGCCTCCTGCCGTTGGCACGCCGCACTCCGCTGCGCCCCTCATCGAGCCGACGCGGACGAACGGCGATGACGGCCCTACGAGCGGCTACGACCCCGGACCCGAGGAGCGCGAGGCCATCCGCCAGAAGGCCGGCGAACTCTACCGCACGCTCCAGAACTACGACGTCAAGACGGACCCCGTCGATGCCGACCTCGCCGACGTCGGCCCGAGCATCGTCCGGTTCAAGGTCCGCCTCCGCCCCGGCGAGCAGGTCGGCAAGATCCGCCGGATCGCCGAGGAACTGATGCGAGAGCTCGCGCTCGACAAGGAGCCCATCGTCGGCAATCTGCCGGGGACGACGTTCGTCCACGTGGACCTCCCGCGCCCGCAGCGCCACGCCGCCCCGCTCCTCCCCGTCCTCGACCGGGTCGCCCCTGGCGAGGTGCTGCCCTGCACGATCCCCGCCGGGCTCACCCCGGACGGGCAGGTCGAGTGGCTTGACCTCACGTCGCTCCCCCACATGCTCGTCGCCGGCGCCACCCAGTCCGGCAAGAGCATGTTCCTCTACACCCTCATCGGGAGCCTCGCCGCGCTCAACCCGCCCGACCGCCTCCACCTCGTCCTCGTGGACCCCAAGCGGACCGACTTCACCTTCTTCCGCCGCCTCCCACACCTCCACGGCCGCGGCGTCATCACCGACCCCGCCGAGGCCGTCTCCGCCCTCACCGACCTCATCGACGGGGAGATGGAGCGGCGCACCGACCTGCTCGAGGAGGAGATGTACCTCAACATCCACTCCTACAACGACGACCATCCCGACGAGCCCCTCCCGCTCATCGTCGTCGTCATCGACGAGTTCGCCGACCTCGCCGACGTCATGGACTCGAAGGAGCAGCGCGAGGCGTTCGACCTCGCCCTCCGCCGCCTCGCCCAGCGCGCCCGGAGCGTCGGCATCCACCTCGTCATCGCCACCCAGCGCCCCACCGCCGACATCATCAACGGCACGATCAAGGCCAACCTCCCCGGCCGCGTCAGCTTCCGCCTCGGCTCCGGCGTGGACAGCCGGACCATCCTCGACGAGGGCGGGGCCGAACACCTCTTCGGCCGCGGCGACATGCTACTCAAGCAGAGCGACCAGACGTCCCGCCTCCAGGGGTTCTTCCTCGACGAGTCCGACCTCCGCACGCTCGTCCGCTCCGTCTCGCGCCAGGCCAGTTAGATCTCGTGCCCGAAGTCGTCACCGAGATTTCCGTTTTCGTCGCTTCGCCGGGTGACGTGGCGAAGGAGCGGAAGGCGCTCGACGCCGTCGTGGCCGAGATCAACCGGACGGTCGGGCAACGCGAGGGCTTCCGGCTGGCGCTCAAGAAGTGGGAGACCCACGCTCGTCCTGCCGCCGGCCGTCCTCAAGGCGCCATCAATCAGCAACTCGGCCCCTCCGACATCTTCGTCGGCGTCATGTGGAAACGGTTCGGCACCCCGACGGGGAAGGCGGGGTCGGGCACCGAGGAGGAGTACGACGAAGCGTACGCTCAGTGGAAGCGGAAGAGGAAGCACAAACCCGAGATCCTGTTCTACTTCCGCGAGTCGAAGTTCTTTCCCAAGACGAAGGCCGAGATCCGCCACATCGAGGCCGTTCAGACGTTCCGCGAGAAAGTCCAGGGCCGGCAACTTGCTTGGTCCTACCCCAGCGCCGCCCGCTTCCCTGACATCGTCCGCCCGCATCTCGTTGAGGCAGCTCGCGCCGTCATGGGGCGGACCGGGCCCAGAACAGAGCGGAAGCGAAAGGCCGTGGCCCCACCGTCACCGACGGCCATCACTAAGAAGGCGGCGAAGAAGAAGCCGGCCAAACCAAAGCACCGTCTCCCTAACGTCCGCCGCCGCTTCACCGACGCTGACCGATCGCGTTACCTCTCGCGCGGGTTCACCAACATCAAGCGTTACTTCCGTGAGGGCGCCCAGGACATCAACGCACACGTTCGGGGGGCGAGAGCTTCAGTCCAGGAACTCGATGACGGCTCTCTGTTCATCGAGGTGAAGTCCGGTGGGCACGTCGTCAACCGAGCCCACGTTGCAAAGCGGGACCGCGCAGGCTGGGACCGGGGGATCGCGTTTAGCCAGGGTCCGCACCTCGACCCAATCTATTCGTCCGGGTGGTCTGAGTTCGCCCGCCTGGAAGAGGCGGAAGGCGTACTCTCCTTCCACCTTCCCTCTACCGCCTACTATGGCTCCGGTCTGGATGATGGGGGAGTCAAGCCGAAGCAAGTTTTCGAGCACTTCTGGGAGACGTTTGCCAAGCGACTCGAGCGGTAGTCGCGACGCGGGCGAGGATATCACTGGGAACGTTGATCTCCGCCAGGCTCATGGCCGTCTACTGCCGCCAGTGCACAGCATTGACCGGCGTGAAGCTGACGATCCGGAAGTAGCTCCCCGGCGTGATCCGCCGCTGCCGCCGCCACACCCCGTCCCCGTCGCGCTGGCTCCCCGCCTGGCCCGACGACGTGTTCCCCTCGACCGTCTCGCCGCGACGCCCCGTCCCAGGCCACCGCGAACCCCGCGTGCCCGTACGGCCCGTTCCCCTTCCGCCAGACCACGACGGCCCCCGGCGGCACCCGCTTCACGCCTCGGAGCGCCTCGCTCGCCCGGATCGACCGGGCCGTGATGAACCGGGCCGCGAGCCCGGACCGGATCACGCGCCGCCGCCCGTCGAGCGGCGCCCGGACGCCCGCCGCGTCGAGCACGTAGCTCACGTACGCCGCGCACCACGGCTGCCCCGGCCCGAGCCCGACCGAGCGGAGGAACCGCTCGACGCGCGGCCCCCGGTTGGCCCCGCCCCGCTCGACGGTCCCGACGTAGGCGAGCGCCGTGTCGAGGTGGGCCGGCCGAACGCGCGAGACCTCGGAGGACTCGCGCTCTGCCCGGCCGCCCGCTGGCGGCGCGCACGAGCAGACGCACCGGCACGCCGCCTCGCCGTCCGTCTCCGTCGCTGTGGGCAGCGCACCGCCGGCTGCGCCGTGGCCACGGTCGCCGCGAGGAGCACCGCCAGCGCGAGGAGCGCGAGCGCGTACGCCACGTTCCCCGCCTTCAGCTCGGCCACCGTGTCGACCTCGTCGAGGACGTACCGGTCGAACGCCCAGAACAGCCCGACGGCCAGCGCCGCCTTCAGGAGCCCGGCTGCGAAGCCCGAGAGCTCGATCGGGGTCACGGCCCCGTCGCCCCCGTCGGTGAACGTGGCGTAGACGGCCGTCCCCGTCGCGAGGAGGAGCGCGGTCAAGAACTTCTCGGCCTTCATCGGTCCTGTGGAGAGGGGAGCGGGTAGCGGGAGAGGTCAGCGGTCGAGCCGGGCCTCGAGGTGGTCCAGCCGGCGCTCGACGTGCTCGATCCGCCGCTCGTGGCTCGCCTGGTCCACGAGCACGCCGCCGAGCGACTCCGCCAGCCGCTCGAGCCGCGCCGTGTTCACGGCGATGTCCGCAGCGACCCCGTCGAGCGTCCGGTTCGCGCTCCACCCGAACAGCGCGACCAGGAGGGCCACGACGAGGTGGAGCGCGTTCCGGGCGAGCCAGCCCTCGACGGGCGGGGTCTGAGCGGGTCCATCGGTCCGGTCGGAGACGGCGCCGGCCCCGCTCCCAGTTCGCTCCTGACCCACTCCTACTGGAGGGACGATCGGAACGAGCGAGAGCGAGGCCGGCGCCTCGGGTGATCGTCAGCCTGCGGCTAGACGAGCGCGCCGGCCTCGTCGGGGGCCGGACCCGCCTCGCCGCCGCCGGCCTGGAACGCGGCCCGCTTCGCGGCGCCCGTCACGACGACGTCGGCCGCGGCGTCGGCGTCGTAGCGGACCGAGCCGTGGAAGGCCAGCGTCGGGTCGCCGCCGGCCACCGGCCGGTACGGGACGACGTGGACGGCGTACATGGCCCGGTCGGCGAACGGGACCCCGAGCGCCGCCTGGCCGTCGGCCCGCGTGAGCCCGGTCACGACGTCGATGGCGGCTCCGTCGGGGCCGGCCACGACGACGGCGATGGCGTCGTCGGGCTGCCCGCCGGCGGCGTCCCACGTCACGAGCGTGTCGCCCGCGCCGTCGTCGGCGAGACCGGTCGGCTCGGCCGGGGCGAGGCCGCCCCGCGTGAGGAGCATCTGGGCCGCGTCGAACGTGCCGGCCGGCTCGCCGTCCACGGCGTCGGAGCGCATGACGCGGACGTTGGCGCGGACGAACTCGTTGAACGCCGTCGTCGCGTTCCGGCCGCTCCGCTCGAACCGGCGCCAGTACGGGCGGACGAACCCGTCCATCAGGGACGAGCCGGCCCGGGTGAGTTGGGCGAACAGGTCGCGCTGGACCGTCTGCGCGGCGGTCTGGGGGTTGGAAGGGGTGACGCGGGAGCGGATGACGTCCTTCCCGCGCCACTTCGTCATGACGACGGTGCCGACGGCGTTCCGTCCGCCGCCGAGGATGCCTCGATCGAGGATGGCCATGGGTCTGTCTGGGGGGTGAGGGAGCGCTCAACCTCGGCGACACACTCAGGCCCGTCCAGGTCGTCTCCTCAACCCCAAGGCCTCCCCCTCGGACGGCACACCTCAACCGGAGCGGCGCGTCCGGCGTACACTGCCCGTCCGGCCACCCCCGACGCCATGCCCGCCCCGGCCCTCTCGAACCTCCAGCGCGAGCTCCTCGACCTCTTCGCCACCGACCTCTCCGAGGACGAGCTCCGCGAGGTCCGCGCGCTCCTCGCCCATCACTTCGCCGAGAAGGCCACGGCCGCGTTCGACCGGCTCGCGGACGACCGGGGCCTCTCGGCCGACGACCTCGGCCGGCTCGCCCACGGCCACGAGCGCGCGCGGACGGACCGGCCCGCCTCCGCCGGCGACGGCGCGTAGGCCGGTCGTGCGCGTCGTCCTCGATACCAACGTTGTCCTCGCGAGCATCGGCACGCGGAGCCCGCTCCGGTGGCTCTTCGACGCGCTCCTCGACGGCCGCTTCACCCTCGTCGTCTCGACGCCGGTCCTCCTCGAGTACGAGGAGGTCATCGCCCGCCAGGCCACGGCCGACATCGCGGGTAACGTCCTCCGCGCGCTCCTCGCCCTGCCCACCGCCGAGACCGTCGAGCCCCGGTTCCGCTGGCGGCTCCCGCCGGGCGACCCCGACGACGAGAAGTTCGTCGACGCCGCGCTCGCGGCCGGGGCCGACGCCGTCGTCACAAACGACGGCCACTTCGACGCGCTCGCAGGCCTCGACTTCCCGGCCGTCCGCGTCCTCACGCCCGAGGCGTTTCGGCGCGCACTGGAGACGTCGAGCGGCTAACGCTCACCCCTTCCGGTACACCACCGCCCGCACCCGCTCCTCGCTGAGGTAGTACGGCCGCCCGTCGGCGTCTTGGTACGGCCCGAGCAGCTGGCCGACGGCGTCGGCGACGCTTCCGCCGCCCGTTCGGAGCGCGGCGAACCGCGCCCGGATCCGCCGGTCCCGCACGACAAGATGGACCGCCCGCCGCACGCGGACGTCGTCTAGCGCCGCCCGGACCTCGGCCTCGGCCGGCGCGCCGACGAGCGCGGGCGCGTCGGCAACCGGCCTGGGAGCGGGGGAAGGCGTCATGCCGGACCCTACGCCCACCCCGGCCGCTCGCGCGAGGTCGTCTTGGCGACGTGCCAGGGGATCTCGGAAAAAAGTGGTACCCATCGTGGTACCCCTAAAAACGAAACCGGCCCCCGCAGGTTGCAAGGGCCGGTTTGGGGCCGATTCGGGTGGGCTCTACTGGATTCGAACCAGTGACCTCATCGATGTCAACGATGCGCTCTAACCAACTGAGCTAAGAGCCCTCGGGACTGGCAGGGCAGTCTGCCGTCGCGGAGGGCGCCCAACATACGCCGCCTCCGGAGGGGCGAGCAAGGTGCCGAGCCCCGGTCCGTGTGAAGGCGCACGGAAGGTTGCGGTGCCCACCATCGGGCCGGTTACGAATCCGGTCGCCTGCGGGGCGGAGCTTCCGGCCGTCCAGCTCTCGGGCGGCTCCGACGAATGGGTTCACCCCGGCCGAAGTGTCCGGGGCAGAGTGACAAAGGGCTGGGGGAGAACGAGCGGGCCGGGCCTCCGTCCCCTGCGGAGGGGATGGGCGCCAGGAGGACTGGCACGCACTTTGGCGGGGACCGCCCCCGAACTCGTCCCCCCCTCCATGCTCGGCCTGAGCATCTACTCCCCCTACGACTCCGACGCCCGCCCCCGCGAGCCGGTGGACTGGCCGGACGCCATGCGGCACGCGAGCGAGGAGGCCGGCGGCGTGTCGGGCGCCTACGCGACGCGCCCCTTCGGCTTCTGCCCGCTCGGACCGGAGACCGACGACCTCCTGGCCGGAATCCGACCCCTCGGAGCCGGCCCCGGCGTGTGGGTGCTGGTGACGGTCCGGGGGGCCGGGGAGCTTGGGCACCGGACGCACCTCCTCGAGCGGTGCCTCACGGCTGCCCAGCGGTTCATCCTCTCCCTGGCGTGCGACGGCATCGACAGCCGGTGGGTGAGCGACGGCATGCCCTCGGCGACCACCTTCCGAGAGGCCGGGGTCGACCTCCGGCACGGCGCCCCCGTCGGGCTGGTCTGGTGCGAGCCGGGCGGCTGACTCCAGGAGACGGGGCCCCGGGCGTATCGTAGCGACCTCCCCCCGCGCTCGCCCTGTGACGCTCGTCCTCCGCCTCGCCCTGCTGGCGGCCCTCGCCGGCCCCCCTGCTCTCGCCCAGACGGCCCCCTCGCTCTCGGCCGACTCGACGGCACGCGACGCGCTCGCCGCCGACTCGACGGCCGCCGCCCCGGACGGGGTCGCGGCCGACTCCGTCGAGACCCTCACGGACTCGGCCGCGGCCCGGCTCGACTCGGCCGCCGTCGCGGCCCTCTCCGACACGACGGCCCGCGTCACCGACGCGCTCGGCGAGGGCGTCGCCGTGGACGTCCTCGGGCGGCGGCTCTTCGAGGTCTACGGCGGACTCGGACCGTTCCCCCCCGAGGAGCGGGCCGGCCGGCTCTCCGAGCGGCTCGCGGACCTCGCGCGCAGCCGCGAGATCGACCCCGCCGACCTCCGCGTGATCGACGGCAACGACCTGACGACGATCCAGGTCGGCAGCGTGATCGTGATGAGTGTGACCGACGAGGACGCCCGCGCGCTCGGGATCAGCCGCCCCGAGGCCGCCGTCCGCTACCGCCAGCAGATCGTCGAGGGCGTCGAGCGCTACCGCGAGCAGGCCACGCTGCGCGGGGTGCTCGTCGGGCTGGCGTACTCCGTGGTCGCGCTCCTCGTGCTGGTCCTCGCGCTCCGGGCGCTCGGGCGCGTGTTCCACTGGCTCGACGAGCGGACGACGGCGCTCCGAGGGCGCTACCTCCGGGGCCTCCGGATCGGGACGCTGGAGGTGGTCGGGAAGGAGCAGGTGTCGCGGGTCGGGCGCGGGCTCGTCGGGCTGTTCCGGCTCTCCCTCTCGCTCATCCTGATCTACGTCTTCCTCACGTTCGTCTTCGGGCAGTTCCCGTGGACGCAGAGCTGGAGCGAGAACCTGCTGGCGGCGGCCCTCTCGCCGCTCCAGCGGCTCGGCGCCCTCCTCCTCGCCTCCATCGACAACGTGATCGCCATCCTGGTGATCATCGTCGTGGTCCGGTGGATCGTGCAGTTCTCGGACTACCTCTTCCACCAGGTGTCTCGGGGCGAGGTCGAGTTCAAGGGGTTCCACGCCGAGCTGGCGGACCCGACGCGCAAGATCGTCAAGTTCGTCCTGATCGTGATGGGCATCATGCTGACCTATCCCTACACGCCCATCGCGGACAACCGGGGCTTCCAGGGCCTGACGGTCTTTTTCGGCCTGCTCATCTCGCTCGGCTCCTCCACGGCCATCTCGAACATGGTGGCCGGCCTCGTCCTCACCTACACCCGCGCCTTCCGGCTCGGCGACCGCGTGAAGGTGGGCGACGCCTTCGGCGACGTGGTCGAGAAGGGGTTCCTCGCCACGCGCATCCGGACGACCAAGAACGAGGACATCTCGGTGCCCAACGCGAACGTCCTCTCCAACCACGTCGTCAACTACTCGGCGATGGCCCGCGACGGGAGCGGCGTGATCCTCCACACCGAGATCACGATCGGCTACGACGTGCCGTGGCCGCAGGTCCACCGCCTGCTGATCCAGGCCGCGCGCGACACGGCCGGCGTCGAGCCCGAGCCGCCGCCGTTCGTGCTCCAGACGGCCCTCGGCGACTTCTCGGTGGCGTACCAGCTCAACGCCTACACCCGCGAGGTCACGCGGATGGCCCGCCTCTACAGCGACATCCACCAGCACGTCCAGGACCGCTTCGCGGAGGCCGGGGTCGAGATCTTGAGCCCGACCTACGAGGCCCGCCGCGACGGCCCCTCGACGGTCCCGGACGTGGTCGCCATCCGCGACGCGGCGAGCCGGTTCGCCGCCACCGCGCCCGTCTCCGCCACCGACGGCGCCGACGCGGCCCCCGAGCCCGAGGCCCTCGACGTAGCCAAGGTGGAGCCGCCCCCGTTCCTGAGAGGCGGGGGCGCAGCCGACGAGGCGTAGCCGGCTCGGGCGCTCCCCCCTGGCGACCGCCGCCCGCGGCGCGGACCTTGGGGCTCCGCTTCCGTCCCGACCATGCCCGACCTCGACCTCCACCACGCCCACGCTTGGGACGTCTCGCCGACCGAGGCCGTCGCCATCCAGCGCGAGCTGGCGCCGCTCGTCCGCGAGGCGCCGCTCGACCTCGACGCCGTGCGGACCGTCGCCGGGCTCGACGTGAGCGTCCGCGACGACCGCGTGCGGGCGGCCGTCGTGGTCTACGACGTGCGCGCCGAGTCCGTCGTGGAGCACACGATCTGGGAGGGGCCGACGCCGTTCCCCTACGTGCCCGGCCTGCTCTCTTTCCGCGAGGTCCCAGCCATCCTGCCCGCGCTGGAGAAGCTCCGCCAGCTCCCCGACGTCTACATGCTCGACGCGCAGGGCCGGGCGCACCCCCGCCGGTTCGGGCTCGCGTGCCACCTCGGCGTGTTGCTGGACGCGCCCGCCCTGGGCGTCGCCAAGTCGATCCTCGTGGGCCGCGTCGAGGGCGATCTCGACGAGCCGAAGGGGAGCGAGGCGCCGCTCGTTCACAAGGGCGAGACCGTCGGCGTGGCGCTGCGGACGCGCGAGCGCGTCCAGCCGGTGTACGTGTCGGTCGGCCACCGGATCACGCTCCGCGACGCCGGACGGCTGGCGCTCCGGCTCGCCACGAGGTACAAGCTCCCGCAGCCGACGCACCTCGCGCACCGGCTGAGCTATCGGGGCGCGCTCTGACGCCGACTCCGTGCCGAGCGAGCACTGCATGGACGAGCGAGCACTGCATGGAGCGGAGGTCAGAATCTCGACCCGTTCCACATGGCGACGGGAGGCCACGCGAGACGGCCACGCAGGTCGTTCCGGGGGTCGGCGGACGCAGCGAGGGGCCGGCTATCTTCCCGGACCCGTCCACGCCGCCCATGAACCCCACCCTCCTCGCCCTGCTCGCCGTCGCCGCGCTCCTCGGATGCCGCCTCGACGCCGAGCCCGCCGACGCCGTCTCGCCGACCGCCACCACCGATGGCCTCGCCAGCCTCACGCCGGAGGACTCGACGCTGGAGGCGCTGCTCGCTCAGTACACCACGGTTCGCCTCGACGCCGACCTCTCGGGCCTCAGCGACTCGACGCGCCGGATGATCCCCCACCTCATCGCGGCGGCCCAGGCGATGGACGACGTGTTCTGGATCGAGGCCTACGGCGACCGCGACTCGCTGCTGGCGGGGCTCGGGAGCGAGGCCGCGCGCCGCTACGCCCAGATCAACGTCGGCCCGTGGGACCGGCTCGACGGCAACGCGCCGTTCCTGCCGGGCGTCGAGCCGAAGCCGCTCGGCTCGAACCTCTACCCGCACGACCTCACGAAGGACGAATTGCTCCGCACGGCCGACCTCTACCCCGACCGCCAGCTGACGAGTCTCTACACGCTCGTCCGCCGGGAGAACGGCACCCTGATCAGCGTCCCCTACCACGAGGCCTTCGCCGAGCCGCACGGCCGGGCCGCCGCCCACCTCCGCGCCGCCGCCGACCTCGCCCAGGATCCCGGCCTGGAGCGCTACCTCCGCCTCCGCGCCGACGCCCTCCTCACCGACGACTACCGCCCGAGCGACCTCGCGTGGATGGACATGCGCGACAACCCGCTCGACATCGTGGTCGGGCCGATCGAGACGTACGAGGACGCGCTCGCGGGCTACAAGGCGGCGCACGAGGCCTACGTGCTCGTCAAGGACCAGGCGTGGAGCGACCGGCTGGCGGGCTACGCCGACCTCCTCCCGTCGCTCCAGCGCGGCCTCCCCGTGCCCGACGCCTACAAGGCCGAAGAGCCCGGCACCGACGCCGACCTCGGCGCCTACGACGTGGTCTACTACGCCGGCGACGCGAACGCCGGCTCGAAGACGATCGCCATCAACCTGCCCAACGACGAGACGGTCCAGCTGGAAAAGGGATCGCGGCGGCTCCAGCTCAAGAACGCCATGCGGGCCAAGTTCGACCGCATCCTCGTCCCCATCGCGGACGTGCTGCTGCCCGAGGACCAGCGCGACCTCGTGACGTTCGAGGCGTTCTTCGGCAACACCATGTTCCACGAGGTGGCCCACGGGCTCGGGATCAAGAACACGATCACCGGCAACGGAACGGTCCGCGAGGCGCTCCAGGACCGGGCCTCAGCGCTGGAGGAGGGCAAGGCCGACGTGCTCGGGCTCTACATGGTCCAGCAGCTCATCGAGCGCGGCGCGTGGGACGAGGCGACGCTGGAGGAGCACTACGTCACGTTCATGGCGTCCGTCTTCCGGTCGATCCGGTTCGGGGCGTCGAGCGCGCACGGGCGGGCGAACCTCGTCCGGTTCAACTACTTCCGCGAGCGAGGCGCCATCGTGCCCGAGGCCACGCCGGAGGGCGAGGTCTGGCGCGTGGTGCCCGAGCGGATGGGCGAGGCCGTCGAGGCGCTGGCGGGCCGCATCCTCACGCTCCAGGGCGACGGCGACTACGACGCCGTGGACGCGTTCGTGAAGCGGTACGGCCGGATGACGCCGGCGCTCACCGCCAGCCTGGACCGCGTCAACGACGCCGGCATCCCCGTCGACGTGGTGTTCGAGCAGGGCGTGGACGTGCTCGGCCTGGAGCCGGCGCCGGCCCTGCCGCCGGCGCGGGCGGGCTCGCGGATGTAGCCCGGCCGCCTCGGCCCGGGGCGTCCTCTCTCGACCGGATCGTCCATGACCGTCTGCGACCTCACCCACGCCTACCACACGACGAGCGGCGGCATCCGGACGTACATCGACGCCAAGCGGCGCTACCTCCTCGATCACACGGGCCACGACCACGTCCTGATCGTCCCCGGCGAGGCGAACGGCGTTGAGCGGGACGGGCGGGCCACGACGATTCGCATCGCCAGCCCGACCATCCCCGGCGCGGCGCCGTACCGGTTTTTCGCCCGCTCCCGCCGCGTCCTCGACGCGCTCGAGGAGGCGGCGCCGGACGTGGTCGAGGTCGCCACGTTCTACATGCCGACCGAGTGGCGGCCGGCCTACGCCTACCGCCGCCGGTCCCGCCAGGCCGGGCGCCGCTCGATCGTAGCCATCCAGGCGCACACCGACTTTGCCGCCTCCTACGCCGAGGCGTACGCCCGCCCGGTGGTGGGGCGCCGGCTCGGGCGGGCGGTGGGAGGCGTGGCGGCCCGATACGTCGCGTCGGTCCTGGGGCGTGCGGACCTCCGGCTGGCGCCCTCGCCGCTCCAGGCCCAGCGCCTCGCCGAGATCGGGATCGAGGACGTCCACGTCGTCACGCCGGGCGTGGACACGGCCCTGTTCACGCCCGAGCGGGCGGACCCGGCCGTCCGAGCCGACCTCGACATCCCAGCCGACGCGGTGCTGGCGGCCTACGTCGGGCGGCTCGACTCCGAGAAGCGGACCGCCACGATGGTCGACGCCGCCGTCCTCGCCGACCGCCAGCGGCCGACGCGGCTGGTGCTGGCCGGTGAGGGGCCGCACCGCGAGGCGCTCGAAGCGCGCGAGGCGGCCGGCGCCCCGATCCGCGTGCTCCCCTACGTCGAGGACCCGCGAGCGCTCGCGCGGCTGCTCGCCTCGGCGGACCTCTACCTCACCGCTGGGCCGTACGAGACGTTCGGGCTCTCGGTGATCGAGGCCCAGGCGTGCGGGCTCCCCGTGGTCGGCGTGGCGGCCGGGGCGCTGACCGAGCGCGTCCCGTCGGGGCTGGGCCGGCTCGGGCCGGTGGACGACGCGGCGGCCATGGCCGCCAACCTGCTGACGGTCGCCGCCGACCCGGAGTCGATGGCGGGTGCCGCCCGCCATCACGTGGAGGCCCACTTCTCGTGGCCGACCACCTTCCGACACCTCCTCGACCTCTACGCCGACGCTCTAGAACAGGCTTCGTCATAACCGTCTGCGGCCTCACGCACGCCTACCACGAGACGAACGGACCCGGCGGGAGAGGTCGCAGAACAGGCATCCGCCAGAGCGAGGGACCGCGACAATGCGGCCGGGCGTGGTAAGCTCTGTGCGCCGGGGAACCCTCGGACCCGTACCATGGGCGGCCGTACCATCGACGCGAGCCCCCACCGTACCGACCTCCTGCCATGACCCCGTCCCGCGTTCTCCTCCTCGGCCTGATCCTCCTGGCCGGCATCCTCTACGTCCTCAACCCGGGGCCGGACAAGTTCAAGGAGTTCCTCCGGGAAGAGCTGGCCGAGCAGGCCGCCGAGCGCGCGCGGGAGGCCGGCGAGGTCGCCGGCGGCGAGCTGGGTGGCAACGTGGCCGGCTTCATCGCCGACCGCCTCGGCCGGCGCGCGGGCGACCTCGCCTCCGACGCCTTCGGCCGGGAGGACTACTACGTCGCCAGCGTCTACACCGCCGACCTCAACGGCCGGCGGCCGGGGGGCGCCTGGAAGTTCCTCGGCATCGCGGGCTGGTTCGTCCCGCTGGAGCAGCCGGAGGTGTAAGCCCTGCCTCTGGGGCTGGGGGCCACGGCTCGCCCACACCCTACGCCGCGACGGGCCGGCGGAGGCCGAGCTCGTCGCCGAGGTCCGCCAGCGCGTCCAGCGTGAGCGACTGCGGGCCGTCCGAGAGCGCGCGGTCGGGGTCCGGGTGCGCCTCGACGATCAGGCCGTGCGCGCCGGCCGCGATGGCCGCCTTGCACAGCGCCGGCACCCAGCGCCGGATACCCGCCGCGTGGCTCGGGTCCACGATGATGGGCAGGTGCGTCCGCTCCCGGGCGACGACGACGGACGAGAGGTCGAGCGTGTTGCGGGTGGCCGTCTCGAAGGTGCGGATGCCGCGCTCGCAGAGCATCACGCGCTCGTTGCCGCCGGCCAGGACGTACTCGGCCGCCGCCAGCCACTCGTCGATCGAGGCCATCATGCCGCGCTTGAGGAGGACGGCCGTCTGCGTCTTGCCGACCTCTTTCAGCAGCTCGAAGTTCTGCATGTTGCGCGCGCCGATCTGAAGCACGTCGGCCTCGCGGGCGACGGCCTCCACGTCCGCCGGGTGGAGCACCTCGGTGACGATGGGGAGCCCGTTCGCGCGGCCGGCCTCGTGCATCATCGCCAGCCCCTCGAAGCCGAGCCCCTGGAAGTCGTACGGGAGCGTCCGGGGCTTGAAGCAGCCGCCGCGGAGCATGACGCCGCCCGCCTCGCGGACGCCCCGCGCCGACTCGAAGATCTGCTCGCGGCTCTCCACCGAGCACGGCCCGGCGATGAGCACCGGCGGCTCGTCGCCGCCGATGCGGATGCCGCCGACCTCGATCACGGTGTCGGGCCGGTCGCCGCGATCGACGAGTTTGGCGCGCTTCGCCTTCGCGCTGGCGGCGCCGGTCGTGGCGGCCGGGCGCGCCGGGGCGCCGTCGCCAGAGGCCGCTTTGCTGAGCGCCGCGCGCGCGGTCTCGGCCTGGAAGACGGGGTACGAGCCGAGCACGCGGATCGACCGGGCGTGCTGGCCGGCCTCCTCGACCGCCTCGCGGACGGCGTCCTCGTGCATCCCGCCCTCGATGTCGATGTAGAACAGGAACTCGAAGGGCGTCGTCTGGCTGGGGCGGCTCTCCAGCTTCGTCATGTTGAGGTCCGCGTCGGCGAACACCTGGAGGATGCGGGCGAGCGCGCCCTTCTGGTGGTCCGTGGCGAGGACGAGCGACGTCTTGTGCGGGAGGCGCGCGTCGTGCGCCAGCGGCTCGGTCGCCACGATCAGGAAGCGCGTGTAGTTCTCCTTGCGGTTGGCGATGTAGCGCTTGACGACCGTCAGGCCGTAGAGCGCGGCGGCGTCCTCACCGGCGATGGCCGCCCGCGAGAGGTCGCCGGACTCGGCCACGAGCCGCGCGGCGCCGGCCGTGTCGTCCTCGGCGTCCACGCGAACGTCCTCCAAACCGGCCAGGAACAGGCTGCACTGGGCGAGGGCCTGCGGGTGGGACCCGATCCGCTTGATGTGGGAGAGCGGGACGTCGTCGAGGGCGAGCAGGCAGTGCTCCACCTTCAGGATCTCCTCCCCGACGATGTGGAGCCCGGGCTCCG
Organism: Rubricoccaceae bacterium; assembly: GCA_963811175.1. GTDB lineage: Bacteria > Bacteroidota > Rhodothermia > Rhodothermales > Rubricoccaceae > Rubrivirga. Next base: position 23,255 of record CAWEQE010000002.1, read on the forward strand.
TGAGCAGGTCGTAGACGCCCGAGATCGGCCCGGCCGTCGTGTTCTCGACCGGGAGCACGGCGCGGTCCACGTCGCCGCGCTTGAGGGCCTCGATGGCCGCCCCGAACGTCCGCGTCCCCTCGTAGCCCGCGCCGCCGACGGCCGCGAAGTGCCGCCGCGACGCCGAGTGGCTGTAGCAGCCGGGGTCGCCCTGGTAGGCCACCCTCAGCGCGCCGGCCTCGCCGCCCTGACGGACGGCCTGGTAGCGGACCGAGTGGCGCAGGATCTCGCGGAACAGCGTCGAGGCGAAGTAGCCGTCGACGCCGGCGTCCTCGGCGTGGCGGTGGACGCGGGCGAGCAGGTCGTGCTCGCGGTCGGCGTCCTGGATCGGGAGCGCGTCGTCGGACGCTTTGACGGCGGCCACGTCGGCGACGAGCCGCTGGCGCTCGGCGAGGGCGTCGATCAGGCGGCGGTCGACGGCGTCGAGGTCGTCGCGGAGGGAGGAGAGGTCGGACATGGAGGGAGGGCAACAAAAAAGCCCGCCGGGTGGGGCGGGCTGCGTGAGGGAGCTGGGATGAGACTTATCCCGAGCGCCGTCGGCCCGCCGGACGCCTAAACCAATACCCGTAAAACGGGAAGGCGGCGGAGTCGGGGCGGGCGGCGATCATGCGACGATGGTAACGGCCGGCGGCTCCGGGACGCAAGGGGCCGCGCCATGCCCCGCCCCTTTTCGATTCTGGAAGCGCTTTTCTTCTTGGAGGGAACTGCCAGCGATCAGCGTCCGGCACGCAGCGTCTACCCGGACGGGCGGCCGGCGTCGCCAGCGCCTCGGGCACCGGGCGGCGGACGTAACGTTGACCCCGCCCCCGCCCCCTCCTCCATGCGCGTCCTCTACAACTCGAACGCCGGCAGCGCGCCCGACGCCGACATCGACGCGCTCCGCACGATCCCCGGCGTCGATCTGGTCGACTGTCAGGAGCCGGACGACACCATCGCCGCCGCGGCCGACGCCGGCCGCGCGGGCGAGGCGCTGGTCGTGGCCGCCGGGGGCGATGGGACGGTCCACCTCGTCGCCAACGGGCTGATGCAGGCGGGGACCTCGGCCGAGACGCGGCCCGCGCTCGGCGTCCTCCCGCTCGGCACCGGCAACGACTTCGCGCGCACGCTCGGGCTCGACCTGGACGCGCCGCCCGTCGAGGCGCTCGACGCCATCCGGCGCGGCACGCCCCGCCCGATGGACCTGATCCGCGTTTCGCATCCCGGCCAGGAGGGCGCCACGCCGTACGCCGTCAACGTGTGCGCCGGCGGCTTCAGCGGCGCCGTGGACGAGGTCCTGACCTCGGAGATGAAGGGGACCTGGGGGCCGCTGGCCTACCTCGTCGGCGCGGTCAAGGCGCTCCCGGACCTCAGCGAGTACGACACGCGCGTCGGATGGGACGGCGGGCCGAGAGAGCGGATCCACGCCTTCAACATCGTCGTCGCCAATGGCCGGACGGCCGGCGGCGGCAAGCCCGTCGCGCCCCGCGCCAACCCCGAGGACGGGCTCCTCGACGTGGTCGTGGTCCGGGCGGGCACCGGCGCCGACGTGGCCCGCCTCGTCGCCCGCGTCCTGGCCGGCGACTACCTCGCCGACGACCACATCGTCTTCAACCGGGTCGAGCGGCTGACCGTCGAGTCCACGCCGGGCATGTGGTTCAACGTGGACGGCGAGCTCAGGACCAACGACCCGATCACGTTCGAGGTGGTGCCGTCAGCGCTCCGCGTCGTCCCCGGTGCGGCGTACGTTGCCGAGTGCGAGCCCTGACCTCTCCGCCATGCCCTCCGACGCCTCCCTCACCGAATCGGCCGCCCGCAAGCAGGCGACGAAAGAGCGCGCGTTCTACGGGCACCTCGCCAAATACGTCGTGGTGATGTCGGGGCTGGCGGCGCTCAACCTGCTCACGTCGCCGGGCACCCTCTGGTTTTTCTGGCCGCTCCTCGGGTGGGGCATCGGGCTCGCCAGCCACGCCTTCAGGACGTTCGGGAACGAGATCGGCGGCGGCTGGGTCGAGCGGCGGACGCAGGAGTTGATGGGCGCGGAGGCCAGCGAGACCCGTCTCCGCCAGCTCCTCGACGAGACGCTCGACGCGCGGGCGCTCCCGGCCGGGGCGCCGCAGAACCTCGCCCGGCTCCAGCGCCGGATCGAGCACCTGGAGGCCATCGTCACCGCCACCGGCGACCCCGCCGACGTCGTGCCCAGCGGTCCGCCCCAGCTCGACCTCGGCGCCCTGGGCGACGCCCCCGAGGGCGACGCGCTCCCGCCCGACCGCCGCCACGTCCGCTGACGCGACGGACCCACTGGCGGCCGTCCTCCGCCAGCGGGGCCCGCCTTATTCCGTCTCGACGCTGGTGGTGCTGGCCCGCTTGGCGAGCCGGGCGACGAAAAACCCCTCCAGCAAGTCCGTCGGGAGGACGCGCCGGGTGAGGGTGAGGCTCGGCGGGAAGTCCCGGCCGTCCCACGACGTGAGGCCGGCGACCGTCTGCTCGGCCACCGGCCCGGACGTCGGCAGGTTGGCGTCCACCACCTCGATGGCGTCGCCGAACGTGCGGAGCGCTTTGGCGATCACCGCCTCGTTCTCCTCCGGCGCGAACGTGCACGTCGAGTAGACGAGCGTGCCGCCCGGCTTGAGCGCCTGGATGCCGGCCCAGAGCAGCTTCTGCTGCTTCGAGCGCATCTCCTTCACCTTGCGGAGGCTCCAGTACTGCGTCGTCTCCGGGTCGTGGGTGCGGAAGCGGCCCTCGGTGGAGCACGGGGCGTCGACGAGGACGCGGTCGAAGGCCTCCGGCTCGCGCCGCCAGTAGGCCGCGCCGTTACCGAGCCACGGGAGCACGTTCGTGGCCCCCTGGCGGTAGACGTTGGCCTTCAGCTTGTAGAACCGGGGCCGCACCTTCTCGACGGCCGTCACCTCGCCGCCCTCGCCGACCAGGATCGACAGCTGGCCCGTCTTGGAGCCCGGCGCCGCGCACAGGTCCAGCACGCGGTCGCCGGAGCGGGGCGCGAGCGACCGCGCGGGGAGCTGGCTCGAGACGTTCTGGACGTAGACGTGTCCCTCGGCGTAGGGGAGCGAGCCCATCAGCGCCGGGCGGCCGTCGGCCGGGACGGCGTAGGCGCCGGGCACGCCCTCGACCGTCTCGACGGGCACGCCCTCGTCCACGAGCGCCCCGATCACCTCCTCCTCCGGCCGGATCATCGTGTTGACGCGGAATCCGGTCGCGGGCGTCGTCTCGAACGAGGTGAGGACAGCGTCGAAGCGGTCGGCCGGGACGATCTGGCGGAGCCGGTCGACGAAGGGATCAGGAAGCGGCACGGGGGCGCGAGGTTGGGAGCACAATCAGACGGGCTAGGATGCGCACTCCGGCAGCCGAGGACCGGGAAAACCGGAAGGAGATGGGCCGGTAGGAGCTGCGCGACGGCGACCGCGGTCGCCAGCCGGACCGGCGGGCGTCGTCCTCGGAGTCGTCTCCGGGTGGGCCGCTCGCCGGGCGCCGCTCGCCGGGCGCCGCCCGTGCCTAGATTGGGTAGCCCTCCGACCCCGCGCCCATGCCCTCCGGCGGCGACGACGTCATCCGCTGCTCGTTCTGCAGCCGCACCGCCCACGAAGTCACCTCGATGGTGGCCGGCCCCGACGTCTACATCTGCGACCGCTGCATCCACGACGCCTCCGGCATCGTGCGCGGCGACCTCCAGCCCTACGTCCCCAGCCCGTCGGCGGCGCGGCGCGGCGGGCCGGCGCGGCCCCACCGGATGACGCCACGCGAGATCAAGGCGTCCCTCGACGAGCACGTGATCGGGCAGGACGGTGCCAAGCGGACGCTCTCGGTCGCCGTCTACAACCACTACAAGCGGATCGAGGCCGAGGACTACCTCCACGCCTACGACGACGTGGAGCTGGAGAAGTCCAACATCCTGCTCCTGGGGCCGAGCGGGACGGGCAAGACGCTCCTGGCCCGCACGCTGGCGAAGATCCTCGACGTCCCGTTCTCCATCGCCGACGCCACGGCGCTGACGGAGGCCGGCTACGTGGGCGAGGACGTGGAGTCGATCCTCAGTCACCTGCTCCAGGCCGCCGACTACGACGTCGAGCGGGCCGAGCGCGGCATCATCTACGTCGACGAGGTGGACAAGCTCTCGCGCAAGGGCGACAACGCGAGCATCACGCGCGACGTGTCGGGCGAGGGCGTCCAGCAGGCGCTGCTCAAGATGCTGGAGGGGACCGTCGCGGGCGTCCCGCCCAAGGGCGGCCGGAAGCACCCCGAGCAGTCGCTCGTCCAGTTCGACACGCGGCACGTGCTGTTCATCTGCGGCGGCGCCTTCGACGGGCTGGCGCCCCAGATCGCGCGGCGCCTCTCGCGCGGCCAGATCGGGTTCCACCCCGAGGGCCACGCCCAGCACGCCATCGACCCCGCCGACCCGACCGTCTTCCGCCACGCCGAGCCCGACGACCTCCTCAAGTACGGGCTCATCCCCGAGCTCATCGGCCGGCTCCCCGTCCTCACCGCGCTCGACGCCCTCACGCGCGACGACCTCCGGCGCATCCTCACCGAGCCCAAGAACGCGCTCGTGCGGCAGTACCAGAAGCTGTTCGCCATGGACGGCGTGGACCTCGTGATCGACGACGACGCGCTCGACGCGGCCGTCGAGAAGGCCCTGGCGCTGAAGACCGGCGCGCGCGGGCTCCGCGCGGTCCTGGAGGAGGCCATGCTGGACCTCATGTTCGAGGTGCCCGATGCGCGGGGCGGGACCGTCTGCCGGGTCACGGCCGCGACGATCGTCGAGGGGGCGGCCCCGATCTACGAGGAGCGGAAGGCGAGCGCCTGAGCGGGAGGGACCGGGGATGGAGGGGTGGGCCGCGCCCCTCTCGCACCGCCTCCTCCCTCCCGAGCGGCCGCGCCGTCCGCTGGCGGTGCGGCTCCGCCAGCGCTACGGGCGGTCGGAGAGACGGTGGCTCAGGAGCCAGGCGTAGACCTCGGGGTTGGCGTAGGTCTCCGTCCACGAGTCGTGCCCGGCGTCGGGGTAGACGGTGAAGCGGACGTCGCCGCCGGCGTTGCGGAGCGCGCGGACCATCCCGACCGACATCTCGATGGGCACGACGGGGTCCATCGCCCCGTGGAAGTTCCAGACGGGCACGCTGGCGGCGGCGTCGATGCCGAGCGGGAGGCCGCCGCCGCAGATCGGGACCGCCGCCGCGAAGCGCTCCGGCATCCGCTGGATGGCCTCCCACGTGCCGAACCCGCCCATCGAGAGGCCCGTGAGGTAGACGCGGTCCTCGTCGATCCGGTACCGGGCGATGGCGTCGTCCAGCGCCGCCGCCACGCGCCCGACCGTCCACCGCCCGCCCGCCGGCACCTGGGGGGCGACGATCACGAAGGGGAGGTCCCGCCCCTCGCGGCGCTCCTTCAGCGGCCCGTGGATGCCGACGAGCGAGAGGTCGTCGCCGCGCTCGCCGGCGCCGTGGAGGAAGATCATGAGCGGCCACTCGCGCTCGCTGTCAGCGTCGTAGCCGTCGGGGAGCGAGACGAGCGCCTCCCCCGAGGCCGTGTCGGTCCAGCCGCCGTCGTAGGCGAGCGTGGTCTGGGCGCGGGCGGAGGCGGCGAGCATGACGAGCAGGGCGAGGAGGGCGGGACGCATGACGGGTCAGAGGGAGAGGGATGCGCGAAGCTACACGCGACGGCTCCCGGTTCCAGCCGACGGGCGGCCGCTACGCCGCGCGGCGGCTCGGCCCCGACGGTCGGCGCGCGTCCGCCCGCGCGAGGAGCCGGTCGAACTGGGCCTCCGAAATCTCCGGGGGCGTCCGCGTGTTGGGGACGCCCCCGAACAGCGCGAGCCAGTCGTCCTGGAGGATCGGCGGCGGGTCGAACAGGTCGAGCAGGCGCGTCTGGCACGCGAGCACCGTGCCACACTCCGCCGCGCGCTCGACGCAGACATGGTCCCAGTCGCCGTCGTGGACCTTGCCGTGGTGGATCGTGAGGGGGATCGGGAGCGGCGGGTTGCCGTCGACGACGAGGTTGCCGGGCGGGCGCACCCGGCGGGCGGCGTACCACGCCGCGGCCTCGGCGTGCGTCTCGAACCGGTGGGCCACCTCCAGCACGGCCACGAGCCGCCAGTGGGCGGGCCGCCCGGGCACGCCGCCCCACCGGCCCTTCGTCGTCGTATACACGACCGTGTCGCCCACATGGAGGCGCGGCACGAACCCGCGCCCCCGGCTGGACGACGTGAGCGCGGGCGTCGGGTGCTCGAAGTCAGGCTCGCGGCGGCTCATGCCGTTGGCGTACGGCGGGAGCGCGTACGCCTCGACGGCCCGGCGCCCGCCGAGCGTTTTGACCAGGGGCCAGTAGGAGCAGAGGAAGAACCGTCCGGGGTCGCTCATGCCGGCAATCTCGACGGGCCGCGTGCCACCGGAGGGTCAGGGGGGCGAGCGGCCACTGGCGGAGGCCCGTCGCCAGCCGGACGGCCGCGAGCTCGTCGCCGCGTCGTCCGCGACCGGACGCCGCTCGCCGGGCGGAACTTTTGCCCATCCGCCCGCTCTTCACCCCCGGCTCCCCATCCCGCCCATGCCCGAGATCGCGCTCCAGTCTGCCGGCCGCCGCGTCGACGACCGCTGGGTGTGGCGCGGGCTCGACGCGGCGGTCCGCCCGGGCGAGCGGGTGGCGATCACGGGGCCGTCGGGGGCGGGGAAAACGCTCCTGCTCCGCACGCTCGCCGGCCTCGACGCGCTCGACGAGGGCGCGCTCCTCGTAGATGGCGAGCCGGTCTCCGACCTCCCGCAGCACCGCGCCGCCGTCGCGCTCGTCGCCCAGCGGCCGGCCCTGTTCGACACGACGGTCCGCGACAACCTCCAGGCCCCGTTCGCCTTCGCCGTCCACGACCGCCGGCGGTACCCCGACGGCGGCGCGCGGGCCCTGCTGGCGGCGCTCGGCCGCGAGGCGTCGTTCCTCGACCAGCCCGCCGACCGGCTCTCCGGGGGCGAGATGCAGACGGTCGGCCTCGTGCGCGCGCTCCTCACCGAGCCGACCGTCCTCCTCCTGGACGAGCCCACGGCCGGCCTCGACCCCGAACGGGCCGCCGCCGTGGAGCAGGTCGTGTCGGAGTTTCTCGACGCGGACCCCGAACGAGCCGTCGTGTGGACCAGCCACGACGCCGCCCAGCTCGCCCGCACCACCGACCGCGCCCTCGCCCTGTGACCTCCAGCTACGTCGACATCTCGCTCGGCCAACTCGCGCTGGCCTCGGCGCTCCTGCTCATCGGCCTCGGGCTGTCCGTCGCCCTGAAGCTCGGGCTGACGCGTGGGCTGGCGGTCGCGGCGACCCGGATGGTGGTCCAGCTCCTGCTCGTCGGGCTGGTGCTGGAGTGGGTGTTCTCGACGGCGAACCCCGTCGTCGTCGTCGCGCTGGCCGTGGGGATGGCGCTGCTGGCCGGGCAGGCGGCCGTCCGCCGGACCTCGCGGCGGTTCTCGGGCATCTACCTCGACGCGCTCGTGAGCGTCCTCGGCGCCTCGTTCGTGGTGACGGGCGCGGCCGTGCTCGGCATCTTGCGCGTCGACCCGTGGTACGACCCGCAGTACCTCATCCCGCTCCACGGGATGCTGCTCGGGAACGCGCTCACCGGCATCTCGCTCTCGCTGGACCGCTTCATGGAGGGAGCAGGACGCGGGCGTGGGCTCGTCGAGGCCCGGCTCGCGCTCGGCGCGACGCGCTGGGAGGCCGCGCGGCCGCTGTTCCGCGACGCCGTCCGCACGGGGCTCATCCCGATCACGAACAGCATGGCCGTGATGGGCGTCGTGAGCCTGCCGGGCATGATGACGGGCCAGATCCTGGCCGGCGCCGCCCCCGCCGACGCCGTCCGCTACCAGATCCTGATCGTGTTCATGATCGCGGCGTGCGTGGCGCTGGCGGCGCTGGGCGTCGTGGGACTGGCCTACCGGCGGTTGTTCACGGCGGACCACCGCTTCCACCCGGAGCGGCTGCGGGAGGCGTAGGAACGGGAGGTGGCCGGCTGGCGACGACGGTCGCCAGCGGGACGGGCGGAGGGTGCCGGAACGGTTCCACGGCCACCTTGCGCCGACGCCACTTGACAACGCAAAGTGGGCGTCCTACTTTGAATCACAAAGCCTGAGCCCATGCGCCCCGACCGCCCCGCCCTCCGCCGCCACGAGCCCGCCACGCCGCCCGACGCGGCGGCGGCCTCCAGCCTCCGCTTCATCCGCGAGACGATGGCGCGGACGAGCACCTTCACGGCGGTCCCCGGCTGGGGCGGCGTGGCGATGGGCGCCACGGCCGTGCTCGCCGCCGTGCTCGCCGCCCGCCAGCCGACCGTGAGCGACTGGCTGACGGTGTGGACCGCCGAGGCGCTCGTCGGCCTCGTCCTCGGCGCCTGGACGACGGCGGCGAAGGCCCGGCGCGGCGGGGCGCCGCTCCTCAGCGGCCAGGGCCGGAAGTTCCTGCTCGGCCTGCTCCCCGCGCTCCTCGTCGGCGTGGCGCTGACGGTGGCCGTCTACGGCTACGAGGTCGGCGCGGCGGGCGAGTCCGTCGCGCGGCAGACCTCGCTGGCGACGGCCAGCCGGACCCTCCTCCCCGGCCTCTGGCTCCTGCTCTACGGCGCCGGCGTGGCCTCGGCGGGGATGTTCTCGATCCGGCCGATCCCGCTCATGGGCTCCCTCTTCATGCTCTGCGGCGCGCTCGCGCTGCTGGCGCCCGCCGCCTGGGGCGACGTGTTCATGGGCGTCGGCTTCGGCGGGCTCCACCTCGCCTTCGGGCTCCTCATCGCCCTCCGCCACGGGGGCTGACCGACATGGCCAACGACTCCTCCATCCAGCGGCCCGCGCGCACCGCCCCGGCCGTCCCCGACCTCGACCCCATCGTCCACCAGCGGGTGCGGCTCGGGATCTTGAGCGCGCTCGCCGCCGGCGGCACCACCTCATTCACGGACCTCAAGACGGTCCTGGACCTGACCGACGGCAACCTGTCGGTCCACGCGCGGAAGCTGGAGGAGGCCGGCTACGTCGAGGTCAGCAAGTCGTTCGCGGACCGGACGCCGCTGACGGAGTACGCGCTCACCGGGGCCGGGCGCGAGGCGCTGGCGGCGTACCTCGACGAGATGGAGGCCCTCATCCAGTCAGCCCGCCCCTCCTGATTGCAACGACGCCCCGGCGGGGCGTCCCTCTCCCACCGCCCAGATCCCGTTGCCATGCCTCTTAACTTTGAATCACAAAGAACTCTTCGTCATAGCCCAGGGACCCACGTCGCCTGCATCATGGACGGCAACGGCCGCTGGGCCGAGCGGCGCGGGCTCTCGCGGAGCGCCGGCCACCGCGCCGGGGCCGAGGCCTTGCGCCGCGTCGTCGAGGCCGCGCCCGGGCTGGGCGTCGGGACGCTCACGGTCTACGCCTTCTCGGCCGACAACTGGAAGCGCCCGACGGCCGAGGTGACGGCGCTGATGGCGCTCCTCGCGGGCTACCTCCGCGCCGAGACGCCGCGCCTGAAGCGGGCGGGCGTCCGGCTCCAGCTCGTCGGTCGGCGCGACCGGCTGCCGGGGGCCCTGCGCGGGTCGATCTGTCGGGCCGAGTGGGAGACGCGGCACGGCGCCCGCCTCCACCTCCGCGTGGCCGTGGACTACTCGGCGCGGTGGGCCATCCGCGAGGCCGCCGCCCGGCTGGCGGGTGCCTCCGCCAGCGGGGACGCCTTCGACGCCGCCCTCGCCGCCGTGCTCCACCCGGACGGCTCCCCCGCGCCGCCCGTCGACCTCGTGCTGCGGACGGGCGGCGAGCAGCGCCTGAGCGACTTCCTCCTCTGGGAGAGCGCCTACGCGGAGTTGCTCTTCCTCGACACGCTCTGGCCCGACGTCACGGCCGACACGCTGGCGGACGCGCTCGACGCCTTCCACGGACGCCAGCGCCGCTTCGGCGGCCTCGTCGCGGCCTGACCTCCGATCTCTACCGACGCCCTGGCGGGGCGTCCCGGCCCGGCCTCCCGACGGGCCTCCCATCCCTTCATCCCCCTCGACCCATGATCAAGCGTCTCCTCGCCATCGCCTTCATCTTCGCCTGCTGCTCCGTCGCCTGGACGATCCTGGGCGGCACCGTCGTCCACCGCACCGAGACCTCGGGGACCGCCACGCGCGGCGCCGTCGGCGAGATGTGGGGCGGGCCGCAGGTCCAGCACGCCCCGACCGTCGCCCGTCTCGGCACGCGGACGCGCGAGGTCGTGCGCCAGCAGCCCACCGGCGCCCCCGACGGCTCGTTCCGAACCGTCACCGAGACCGTCGAGGAGACGACGCGGACGCCGGTCCCGCTCGCCGCCAGCGACCTCGCCGCCGACCTCCGCCTCGCGCACCGCAAAAAGGGCCTGATGTGGTACCCGACCTACGCCGCCACCTTCGACGGCCGCTACCGGGTCGAGAACGACGGCGAGGAAGCGGGCACGTTCGCCTTCCAGTTTCCCCTCCCGGCGGCGTCATCCGTGTTCTCGGACCTCACGCTGGAGATCGACGGGACGGCGGTCGAGGTGGACGCCGAGGGCGGGCAGATCCGCCACGCGCTGGATCTGGAGCCGGGCGAGGGCGCCGACCTCCGCGTCCACTACGGCTCGCAGGGCGTCTCGACGTGGCGCTACGCCCTCGCTGGCGACGGCCGCCCGCCGACCGTCGACACGAACGGAACCGCCGCGGAGGTCGTCCCGAGCGGAGGCGTCCACACGGCCCGCGACTTCCGGCTCGCGGTGACGACCGACTTCGCGGACATCGACTTCCCCGAGGGCACCCTCTCCCCGACCGAGAAAAAGACGACCGCCGACGGCTGGCGGCTCGTGTGGGACCACGGCACGCTCGTGTCCTCGGCCGACGTGGGCCTCGCGATGCCGCAGAAGCTGAACCCCGGCCCGTGGGTGAGCCGCGTGACGTTCTTCGCGCCGGTCAGCCTGTTCCTGTTCTTTTTCGCCGTGTTCGTGCTCTCGATCCTGCGCGGCGTCCGGCTCCACCCGATGCACTACTTCTTCCTCGGCGCGGCGTGCTTCGCGTTCCACCTACTCCTGGCGTACCTCGTGGACCACGTGGCGGTCGGCGTGGCGATGCTGGTCGCGTCCGTCGTGAGCCTGGCGCTCGTGGTGTCGTACGTGCGGCTCGTGGCCGGCCTGCGGTTCGCGCTGGTGGAGGTCGGCGGGGCGCAGCTCGTCTACCTCGTGGCCTTCGCGGCGACGTTCTTCCTGGAGGGCTTTACCGGGCTGGCCGTGACGCTCCTCTCCGTCTCGACGCTGTTCGTGGTGATGCAGGCGACGGGCCGGCTGGACTGGGAGGCCGTCCTGGCGAAGCCGGAGCTGGCGGGGCCGGACGGCGGCGCGCGGCGCGAGCGGCCCGCCGTCAACGGCGCTGTCCCGGCGTGACCTCGGGGGAACGACGATCCGGCGGGGCGCCTGGAGCCGGGCGCCCCGCCGGCCCGTTGGGGGACGCCCCCTCCCCTCGCACCCGTGACCTGGCTCGACCTCCTGCAATGGCCCGCCTTCGCCGTCACCGTCGCCGCCGGCTGGCTCGTCGCCTCCGAGCGGCAGCGCTGGCGGCTGTGGGGCTTCGGCCTCTTCCTCCTCTCGAACGCGCTGTGGGTCGCCTGGGGCTGGCACGACGCGGCCTGGGCGCTCGTCGCGCTCCAGGGGTTCCTGGCCGTCACCAACGTCCGCGGCGTGGCGGACAACAGGTCGAGCGGGGACGTGTCCGAGTGAGCGGGCGCGTCGTGAGGCAGAGCCCCTCGCCCACCAGACGACCCGCCCACCGCTTACGGCGCCAGCCGCTCGGTCCGCCAGCCGCTCGGGGCCGCGTCGTCGCGGCGGTAGACGTGGCGGTCGTGGAGCCGGCTTTTCCGTCCCTGCCAGAACTCGACGGCCTCGGGGACGACGCGCCAGCCGCCCCAGAAGCCGGGGCGCGGCACGTCCTCGCGGCCCTCGAACTCGCCCTCGATCTCCGCCAGCAGCCCGTCGATCACGCTGCGGTCCGCGATGGGCCGGCTCTGAGGGCTGGCCCACGCGCCGAGGCGACTCCCGCGCGGACGGCTGGCGAAGTAGGCGTCGGCCGCGTCGTCCGGCACGCGCTCGACGCGGCCCTCGACGCGGACCTGCCGCTCCACCTCGGGCCACCAGAAGACGAGCGCGGCGTGGGGGTTGGCGTCCAGTTCCTCGGCCTTGCGGCTCTCCAGGTTGGTGTAGAAGGCGAAGCCCTGCGCGCCGACGCCCTTCAGCAGCACCATTCGGGCGGAGGGGACGCCCTCGGCTGTGGCCGTCGCCAGCGTCATGGCGTTGGGCTCGCGCGTGTCGGCGGCCCGCGCCTCCTCGAACCACGCGTCGAACAGGTCGAAGGGCGAGGCGGGGAGGTCGGCGGCGTCGAGGGCGCCGCGCTCGTACGACTGGCGGAGGCTGGCGACGGAGTCGGGCATGGGGAACGGTCCGGGTGGGGCGCCGTCTAGGACGCGCCTCCCCTCCCACGGTTCGATGTCTGAGATCACGCGCCCCATCCCCTCCCCGTCCACCGAGGCCCACCTGACGACGTGGCGCCGGTTCGCCCCGCTCGGTCTGTCGGCGGTCGGGCTCGGGCTCTCGCTCGTCGGCGAGGCCACGCTGCGGAAGGGGCGCGGCGAGCCGTTCGTGCTGTACGGGACGGCGGCGCTGTGCGTCGTGAACGCCGGGCTGTGCGTGTTCGGCGAGGCCGTCAAGCACCGCGCGCTGGCGGACGGGGCGCAGCGGTCACTCCCCGAGTAGAGCGCCGATCCGCTCGGCGGCCTCCAGTCCCTCCTCCAGGGCGAGGTGGACGCGGCCCTTCCCGGCCGTAAAGTCGCCGGCGAAAAAGAGGCCGTGCTCGGCGGCCCCGGCCAACATGTCCGTGTCGGCCGGGGTGTTGGGGAGCGCGTAGCGCCAGCGCTGCGTGTCGGTCCAGAGCGGGTCGGGGAGCGGACCCCAGAGGCCCGCGACGGCCTCGGCGGCGGCGGCGACCACGTCGGCGCGGTCGTCGTCGTCGTGCGCCTCCGTCCAGGCCGGCGCCATCTGCGCGAGCAGAAGCGTCGCGCCGGACGGCGCCCGGTTCGGCTTGTCGCTCTCGACGGCCAGCCACGCCACGTCGTGCCCGCCGCCGGAGCCGCCGTGCTCGTCCGCATTGACGAGGGCGTAGACGTCGGCCGGCCGCTCGATCTCGCGCCCGAAGGCCCAGACGACGGTGAACTGCGAGCGGTAGTCGGCCTCGCCGAGCGCGTCCGCCAGCGCGGCGGCGTCCGCGTCCCCGAGACGGCTGGCGCGGAGGAGGTCGGCTGTCTGCGGGGCGGGCGGCGTGAGGAGGACCGCGTCGAACCCGTCGTGGCGCGCGCCGCCCTCGGTCTCGACGGCCCACCCGCCGTCCGACGGGCGGTCGAGCCGGACGACGCGCGTCTGCTGGCGCAGGGCCTGCCCCGGACTCGATCCGGGGGCGAGTCCGGGCGTGGCGTCGCAGAGGCGGCGGCCGAGGTCGGCGATGCCGTCGCGGAAGGTCCACCGGGGGCCGGGGTCCGACTTGGCGCGGTCGGGGCGGAGCGTGCCGTCGTCGTCGAACGGCCAGACGGCGCCGTCGATCTGGGCGAGCCCGTCGTCGCCCAGGCTCCGGATCAGGCGGGCCGAGCGGCTGTCGGCGTCCGGGCTGAGGTACTGCGCGCCGTGGTCGTAGCGCCAGCGGAAGGTGGATCCGTCCGGCGCCGGCGCGTCCCGCCAGCGCGTGGCGGCGCGGCCCGAGAGCCCCCGGCTCTTCTCGAAGACGACGGCGGAGACGGGGGCGTCACGGAGGGCGTGGGCGGCGGCGAGGCCGGCCGCGCCCGCTCCGACGATGGCGAGGCGCATCGGGGCTGGGGAAGACAGACGCCCTCGACCGGCCCCCTCGAACGTTGTTCCCCGCTACCGACCCGCCACGGGCGGCGACGGGGCGGCCACGGGCTCGGCCGCTCCCCCCGCCTTGCGAGCGACGAAGGCGACCTCCGCCGCGCCGTCCCCGGCCCTCATCTGCATCGCCTCCTCCATCGACTCCACGAGGTGCTGCCGCGTGTAGGGCTTGGTGACGTAGGCGTCGAAGCCGGAGGCGAGGAACCGGTCGCGGTCGCCGGGGAGCGCGTACGCCGTGACCGCGACGATGGGGAGCGCGGCGAAGTCCGGCGTCTGGCGGAGCGTCCGCATCACGTCCTCGCCGGTGATCGACTGGCCGAGGTGGATGTCGAGGAGGACGACGTCGGGCCGCTCGCCCGCGACGGCCGCCAGCGCCTCGTCGCCGCTACTGGCGAGGGCTACGCGGTAGCGCGCCTTGAGGGTGTGCGCAGGCCACGTCGCGCGCCTGGTCGTTGTCGTCCACGATGAGGACGAGCGGGCGCGTATCCACGTCGGGCGCGGCGGCCTCGGCGGCGCGGAGCGTGACGGTGAACGTGGTCCCCTCGCCCTTCCGACTCTCGACGCCGATCGTCCCGTCCATCCGCTCGACGAGCTGGCGGGAGATCGAGAGCCCGAGGCCGGCCCCCTCGTGCGTCCGCTCGACGCCGCTCGACTCCTGCTCGAACTCGCCGAACACACGCGGCAGGAACGCCTCGTCGATCCCGATGCCCGTATCGCAGACGCGGACGACCACCTCGGGGCCGTTCAGCCCGGCCGGCTCGGAATGGACGTGGACGGTGATGCCGCCGACCTCCGTGAACTTGAGCGCGTTGCCGATGAGGTTGTGGAACACGCGCGCCAGGGCGGGCTCGTCGAGGATCGCCTCGTGGACGGCGCCGGGCTCGATCTCGGCGTCGAGGCGGAGCCCGCGCTCGGCCGCCGCCGGCTGGAACATCTGCACCGACTCGGCGACGAGCGCGGCCACGTCGACGCGGTTCCGCGCCAGCCGGTCCGTGCTGGACTCCAGGCGGGCCAGGTCGAGGACCGAGTTGAGCGTGTCCATGAGGCGGCGCCCGCTCCGAGCGATGAGGTCGACGAACTCTCTCTGGTCGGGGTCCTCCACCTCCTCGGCCAGGACGTCCGAGAAGCCGAGGATGGCCGTGAGCGGCGTCCGGATCTCGTGGCTCATGTTGGCGAGGAACGTGCTCTTGAGCGCGGCGACCTCCTCGGCCTGGCGCTTGGCCTGCACGAGCACGGCCTGCGCCCGTTTCCGCTCGGTGACGTCGCGGAGGTTGAGCACGAGCCCGCCCACGGCCACGTCGTCGTAGAGCGGGGTGCCGGCCCCCTCGGCGAACACGAAGTGGCCGTCGGCGTGGCGGAAGCGGACCTCCATCTGAGACGACGTGGCCGTGCCCTCGTGCGACGCCGCCACGAACGCCTCCGCGTCGGGGCGGTCCTCGGGGTGGACGAGGACGACGAGGGGACGCCCGATCAGGCGATCCGGGACGTACCCGAGGAGCCCTTCCACGGACGGGCTCACGTACGTCAGTCGCCCCTCGCGGTCCACGACGACGATCACGTCGGACGAACGCTGGACGAGCGCCCGGAAGCGGGCCTCGCTCCGGTAGAGGGCCTCCCGCGCCTCGATCTCGGCCGTCACGTCCTCCACGGTCCCCTCGTAGTAGAGCGGCTGGCGGTCCGGGCCGAGGACGACCTGGGCGCCGATTCGGACGTAGAGGAGCTCGCCGTCGAGCCGCCGCCAGAGCGCCTCGAACCGTCGGACGCTCCCCTCCCGGAGGACCTGAGCGCCGAAGCGGGCGCGGTCCTGGGGGTCGTCGTAGAGCGAGAGGGCGTCGACGTCGAGGGCCGCCTCGGGGCTCCGGGCGCCGATCATGCGCGCGAGCGCGGCGTTGGCGAGGAGGACGCGGCCCTCGGGGGTCGTCCGGTACATCCCCACCGGGATGTGGTCGAAGAGGGAGCGGTAGCGGGTCTCGGACGCCTGGAGCGCCGCGTCGAGCCGCGTGCTCTGCCCCTCGGCCGCCGCCAGCGCCAGCCGCGTGTGGCGGACGTAGAGCACGCCCGCGAGCGTCGAGAGCCACGTCCCGCCGATGAGGACCAGCAGCGTGAACACCCGGAACTCGGCCTCGGTGGAGTACGACACCGGAGCCACGCCCGCCGCCTCCGTCACGAACAGGACCAGCACGCTCGCCACGCCCACCACGGCCGCGCCGACCGCGAGGCGTGGCCCCGAGATCATCGCAGCCGCGAGCGGCACGATGGCGACGAGCGCCAGGATCGGGTCGCGGAGGCCGCCGTCCAGGGCCGCCTGGAGCGTGGCCGTGAGCAGGAGCGAGAACGTGAGGAGCACCGCCGCCTCCTCCGTGCGACGTCCCGACCGGACGAGCCCCAACGCGATCACCGAGAGCACTCCGGACCCGACGGCCTGGATCAGCGGCGCCACCGGCGCCCCGCCCGTCGCCAGCGCGACGGCGATGACCGCGTGGACAATGATCGACACGACGCCTCCGACGACGGCGATCCGGGCCTGCCGGACCGCCTGAGCGTCTCCGCGCGCGGAGGCCGGCCCGATCCAACGGTCCACCCAGGGCGGGGCGGCCGGGGAGTCAGAAGGAGACGTCATGGGGTTGATTCGTAACGCATAAAGACGGAAGCGGCGGCGAAGGGACCTCGCGGAGCGCCCGCCGCAAGGTGCACACAGATCGTTCCACGGCGCCGCCCCAGGGCCTGGATGGGCGGAAGGCGGGCGTAGCTTCGGCGTCCCTCGCCGGTTTTCCATGACCCTCCCGTTCGCGCTCGCCCGCCGGTTCGTCGCCGGCGAAACGCTCGAGGCCGCTCTCCCGGCCGTCGGCGCCCTCCTCGACGACGGCCTCTTCGTCACGCTCGACCTGCTGGGCGAGCACGTCCAGCAGCGCGACCGCGCCGACGGCTTCGCGGCCACCTACCGCGACCACGTCGAGCGGCTGGCGGCCTTCCGCGACGCGCGCGGGGTGGCGGCCGAGGCCGTCGGCGTGTCGGTCAAGCTCTCGATGATCGGGCAGGTGGTCGATCGCGACCAGTGCGAGGCCAACCTCCGCGCCCTCCTCGACACCGCCCGCGAGGCCGACCTCTTCGTCCGGCTCGACATGGAGGGCTCCGACGTCACGCAGTCCACGCTCGACCTGTTCGAGGCGGTCTACCCGGACTACCCGGACCACGTCGGGCCGGTGCTCCAGGCGTACCTCCACCGGACGGCGGCGGACGTGGCCCGGATGTGCGCCCTCGACGCCCGCGTCCGACTCTGCAAGGGCGCCTACGCCGAGCCCGCCTCCATCGCCTACCAGGACATGCCGACGATCCGCTGGCACTACCGCCAGCACGCGGCCCGGCTGCTCACCGGCGCCCGCTACCCCGGCATCGCCACCCACGACGACGAGCTGATCGCGGCCGTGAAGCAGCTCGTCCGCGAGCGCGGCATCGGCCGCGACGACTTCGAGTTCCAGATGCTCTACGGCCTCCGCCCCGAGACGCAGCGCCAGATGGTGGCCGACGGCTACCGGTTGCGCGTCTACGTGCCCTACGGGACGGAGTGGGTCCCGTACTTCTCGCGCCGCCTCCGCGAGCGCAAGGAGAACGTGCTCTTCGTGCTGAAAGCGCTCGTCCGGGGCTGAGCCGGCCTACCGAACCCGCAGCCGCTGCCCGGCCTGGATGGCCGTGGACGGGCGGCCGTTGAGCGCGAGGATGGCGTCCACCGTCGTGCCGTAGCGGCGCGCGAGCGAGAACAAGGTGTCGCCGCGCTGGACGGTGTGGTACACCGGGCCGTCCGTCTTCGGGCGGCTGGCGGTCCGAGACGGCGCGGGCGGGCACCGCGACGACAGGGCCGGCCGGCGGCTCCGTCAGCGTCCCCAGCCCCTCGACCCGGCGGACGCCGTGCACCCGTTCGGAAACCTCCGCGACCGTCCGGCGGCTCAGGGCCGGCACGTCGCCCGCAATCAGAACGTCGCCGCTCCGAGCCGTCACGTCGAGGTCGAGCGGGCGAGTCCGCGCGTCGTCCACGAGCGCGAGGCGGACGGCGGTGGCGAGGCGGAGGTCGTCGAGCCGCACGGCCACCTGGGCGCGGACGGGCGCCGCCAGCGGGGCGGTGAGGAGCAGGGCGAGGACGAGGCGCAACACGGCGGGCCGGCAGGGAGGCGACAAGCTAGGCCAGAGACCCAGCGCGATGCCTCCGCTGGGGCGAGCACCTTCTCGGAGTGCGCGGTCTGGAGCTGGAGACTCGGCGTCGGAGAGGGACACCCTCTCTCCCATCTCCCCACTCCAACACGGACGAGAGAGTTCAAGGAGGCCCCCCTGTACCCACTTTTGCTTTTTTTCCAGCGGTTTGCCTAGCTTCGTAAAATCATCGCCTCCCCGACGGCGCCATGAGGTTCGCTTCTCTCCGGTCAAACTCCGCTCTCATCGGGGCCCTGCTCGTGGCCGTCGGGCTCCCGGTCACGGGGCGGTCGCAGATCATCACGGGGCCCCCCGGAGAAAGCCAGGTCGTGCGGTACGGCTCGGCCGCGGAGGTCGCCGCCGCGCGGGCCTTCCTGCTCCGGCCCATCGAGTTCGCCCCAGGAGACAGCGCCCTCACCCCGCTCGCCGACTGGCTCGTAGCGGACCAGGCGCTCATCATCGCTGAGAACCCGGGGCTGCACGTCACGGTCGCCGTGAGCCCGTGGGACTCGTCGGGCGTGGCACGGCCGGAACTGGGCGCGGCCCGCATGAGGACGTTGCTGAGAGCGTACGAGGCCGAGGGTGTCACCCCCGACCAGATCTCCTTCACAGCCTCCTCCCTAGGGGCGGTCGCTTACACGTATCCGCCCGAATCTGCGAACGCGCCGCTCGACACCGGCGTTATCGCGTCCCTCGTCGGCCCGCTCGCCTACGGGGTGGCCCAGGTAGAATTCAAGGTCCGCGCCTGGCCCGGTGCGGAAGTGTTCGTCCTCCCCAAACCGCTCGTCGACCGGAGCCCCTCCATTCTCTGCGACGCCCCGACGTTGGCCCGAATCGGCTTTGCCGCACAGGACGGGACCCTCTCCAGCCGGTATCCCCGGCGCGCCGTCGTCGTGATGGGCCGGGACTCGACGCGGATGGTCTACCGGCCTCACGACATCGGGAAGCCGCCGCTCGACGAGCCCGTCGACCTCTCCGTGCTCTCGAACGTGCCCTTCTGCGGCGGGTCTGACTGAATGGGGGTGACGCCATGAAAGCCGGTGGCCTCGTCGACTCCGCGGTGATGGGTGTGCCGGGCCTCGCCTTCCTGGTGGGCGGCCTGGTGCTCCCCGACGCGCTCGCCAAGCTCTGCGCAGGAGTTCTGGCCGTCGTGATCGCGGCGATCATTGGCTGGGTGCTCGTCCACCGGACGGAGATCGAGGCGTGGCCGCCGCCCCGACTCGGCCGCCGCATCCTCTGGACCGCTGCCCTCGCGATCGTCCTGATGGTCGTCTACTTTTTCGCGTACTCGACTGTGGTGGCGGAGTACGACTGGTCCGGCGGGGAGGAAGCGACCAAGATCTTCGTCCCCGCCACCCTCGGCGACGACGGGCTCCGGTTCCCGTTCGTCGACTGCCGCCTCGACTATCCGCCTCCCTGCGAGGCCGGGGACGGGGCGCCGGGCGCGGAGCAGAGCGCCGATGGCGTCGCCGCGCTCATGTCGGACAGCGGGCCGGACTCGATTCGAATCCCCCGGGGGCCCGTGTGGTACGGCTGGGCCGCGCTTCTGGTCGTCACCTACGCCGGAGCGGCGGCCCTCCTGATCTCCCTGTTCGGGTTCCTCCGCGTCCGGCGCCTCGACGTGGCCGCGTTCCTGGGCGGCTCCCCCCCGCCACGGAGCCCGCAGGAACGGAGGGGGCCGGTACGTGACCGTCTAGCGCCGAGGCTGCGCGCCCGGCTACCGCTCGGCCGCCTCCAGCTTGTCCTGCACCGCCACGCCGTCGTCGGAGTCCTCGGCCTCGGCGGCGTGGTACTCCGTCTCCGTGCGGACGTCCTCGATCTCGCCGTGCTCGGCCAGCCAGCGCTCGGCGTCGATGGCCGCCATGCAGCCGGTGCCGGCCGCCGTGACGGCCTGGCGGTAGACGTGGTCCTGGGCGTCGCCGCAGGCGAAGACGCCCTCGACGTTGGTGTAGGTCGAGTCCGGGAGCGTCTGGATGTAACCGGCCTCGTCCACGTCCAGCCAGCCCTGGAAGATCTCGGTGTTGGGCTTGTGGCCGATGGCGACGAAGAAGCCGGTGACGGGGAGCGTGCGCGCCTCGCCGGTCTCGGTGTCTTCGAGAGCCAGCGCCTCGACGGCCTCCTCCCCGATCACGTCGGTGACGACCGTGTTCCAATGGACCCGCACCTTGCCGTTCTTGAGCACCCGGTCCTGCATGATCTTCGAGGCCCGGAACTCGTCGCGGCGGTGGAGGATGTGGACCGTCGAGGCGAAGCGGGTCAGGAAGAGGGCCTCCTCCATGGCCGTGTCGCCGCCGCCGACGATGGCGATCTCCTCGTCGCGGAAGAACGCGCCGTCGCACGTCGCGCACGCGCTGACGCCGCGCCCGAGCAGGCGCTTCTCGTTCTCCAGCCCGAGGTACTTCGCGCTCGCGCCCGTCGCGACGATCACGGTCTCGGCCAGGACCGGCGCCTGCTCGTCGACCGCCAGCCGGAACGGGCGCTCCGAGAGATCGACGTGCGTGACGGTCCCCCACCGCAGCTCGGCGCCGAATCGGACCGCCTGCTTCTCGAGGTCCTGCATCATGTCCGGCCCCATCACGCCCTCGGGGTAGCCGGGGAAGTTCTCGACGTCGGTCGTCGTGGTGAGCTGGCCGCCGGGCTCGGGCCCCTGGACCACGAGCGGGTCGAGGCCCGCGCGGGCGGCGTAGAGGGCGGCCGTGAACCCGGCCGGGCCGGTGCCCACGATCACGATGTCGCGGCGCTCGGCCTCTGTCCAGTCGAGGCCGTCGGGGAGCGGGGTGGGGGACATGAGACGAGGAGAGAATGCGGGGAGGAACGGTCGGCGCGAGGCGGGGGCGCGGAATGCAGATGGGGGATGAAGGCGGGCGGGCGCCCGTCCCTCATCCCCCATCGCTCACGCCTTCTCGGCTACGCAGCCTGGCCGGAGAGCGTGTCGAGCTTCTCGGCGAGCACCTTCTTCGGGACGACGCCGACCATCTGGTCGACCGGGCGGCCGTCCTTGAAGAACAGGAGGGACGGGATCGAGCGGATCCCGTACTTCATCGCCGTCTGCGGGTTGTTGTCGACGTCGAGCTTGACCACCTTGGCCTTGCCGTCGTAGTCGGAGGCGAGCTCCTCGATGGTCGGCGCGATGGTGCGGCACGGGCCGCACCACGTGGCCCAGAAGTCGACGAGGACGGGCTGGTCGCTGTTGAGCACCTCGGTTTCGAAGGTGGCGTCGGTGACGGTGGTTGCCATGGTGGGATAGAGACGGTGGAAGAGTGTCAGTCAGGGGGAGGTACGGCCACGGGAGAAGGTGTGTTCTCCGGCCGCCCTCAGACGCCGCCAGCGAGGCTCGTCTTACGAGGGCGGTCAAGCTACGAGGGGCCTCCGGGGCCGTTTGAGGTTTCCCGACCCGCGCCGATACTCCCCGCTCGCCTTCCCTGCCCGTGCCCCTCTCCTCTCGACGCTCCGTTTGGCCCGCCCTCCTCGCGTGCGCGTGGGCCGCGGCGTGCACCGTCGGCACGGCGGGGGCCGCCTCGGCCCAGACGCCGGACGCCCTCCCCGGAGGCGCGCCCCTCGTGGAGGGCCCTCCGACGCCTCCGCCCGACTGGGAGCGCCCGCTCGAAGGGATCGGTGCCGTCCGTGCCGACGCCGACGGCGACGCCGTCCCGGACCGGGTGGGCGAGGAGGTCCTGGTGGGCGGCCGCGTGACGGCCGGGACGGGCGTCCTCCGCGCCGACGCCGTCGAGGTGTACCTCCAGGACGGCACGGGCGGGCTCCGCCTCGTCTTCCCGGCGAGCGCCCCGACGATCCTCACGGGCGACAGCCTGCTCGTCCACGGCGTCCTGGGCTTCCGCTCCGGGATGGCCGAGATGGTGGCGCCCAACGTGCAGACGGTCTCCGCGCCGCCGCGCGACGTGACGCCCCTGCGGCTGCCGCTGCTGGCTCGTCCCAACGGCGGGAAGGGGCCGGCGATGGAGGCCCACGAAGGCGAGCTGGTGGTGCTGGAGGGCCGGGTGATCGAGAGCGACGGCAACCGGAGCGGGAGCCAGCTCATGCTCCTGAGTGGGACCGACCTCATCTCGGCCTTCTCGTATGCCCAGCGCACCGCGCCGATCTCCTTCGAGGACGTCCAGATCGGGGACTACGTCCGCATCCGAGGCATCGCGGCTCAGCGCGACCTCGCCGCGCCCTACACCGGCTCCTACCTCATTTTGCCGCTCTCCGCGAACGACGTGCGGCGGGTCGGCCTCTCGCCCACGGAGTACAAGTACGGCGCGCTGGCGGTGGCCGCGCTCCTCCTCTTCGCCCTGCTGTGGGCCGCGCTCCTGCGCCGGCAGGTGCGCAAGCGGTCCGAGGCGCTCCGGACCTCGGAGGCCCGCTACGGCCACCTCTTCGACGCCGCCGCCGACCCCGTGCTCGTGCTCGACCTGGAGCAGGCGGGCCGCGTGGTCGAGGCGAACCGGGCCGCCCAGCGCGCGCTCGGCCTCCGCCCCACTGGCGACCGCGCCGACGGCCGCCCCGCCCGCCTCTCCGACCTCGCCGCCGACGACCAGGAGGCGGCCCACCACCTCGCCCAGGCAGACCGCAACGGGGCGGCCTCAGGGAACCTCGACCTGCTCGGGGTGGAGGGGCGGCCAATCCCGTACGAGGTCGCCACGCGCGGCCTCCGTGAGGGGTCCGAGTCCGTGGTGGTCTCCGTCGCCCGCAACGTGGAGCAGCGGCGGCTCTACGAGCACGGGCTCCTGCGGTCCATCGAGGTCGCCGAGGCGGCGCGGACGCAGGCGGAGGAGGCCGACCGGCTCAAGTCCGCGATCCTCACGAACATGAGCCACGAGATCCGGACGCCGCTCACGGCCATCATCGGCTTCGCGGACATCCTGAGCGAGGAGGTCGACGACGACCTCCGCGACTTCGTGGGCTCGATTCAGGACGGGGGCCAGCGCCTGCTCCGCACGCTCAACGACATCGTCGACTTTGCGCGCCTCAACGCCGAACGCGCGTCGCTCGAGCCGGAACCGCTCAACGTGACCGAAGTGGTGCGCGACGCCGTCGCCGGGCTGGCGCCGCTGGCCCGGCAGCGCGGGCTCGGACTCCACCTCCAGTCGAGCGCGGCCTCGGTGCCGGCCGTCCACTCCCGCTCGTCGCTCGAACGGATCGTGACCACGCTCGTCGGCAACGCCATCAAGTTCACCGACCAAGGCGAGGTGCACGTCACCATCCATCACGCCGAGGCGTTCTTCGCCGTCCGTGTGCAAGACACGGGCGTCGGCATCGCGGAGGACTTCCTGCCGGACCTCTACGAGGCGTTCAAGCAGGAGTCCAACGGGCACTCTCGGAGCCACGAGGGGACGGGCCTGGGCCTCGCCGTCGTCAAGCGGCTCGTGGACCTCATGGGGGGCGAGATCCGTGTGTGGAGCCAGCGCGGCGAGGGCACGCTGTTCGAGGTGGCCCTCCCCTCCGAGGCCCCCGTCCCAGACCCCCCGCCCGACCCGCCCCCGATTCCCACGGTGCCGCTCCCCGGCACCCTCTCCGACCTGATCGCGGCCGGCGAGTCCCAGGCAGGCGACGGGTCCCCGTCTCCGCACTCGGACGTCGCCCCGCTCGACTGATGCGCCTCGCCCCCCTCGTCCTCGTCCTGTCAGCGCTCGTCGGCGCCGCGCCGTCGGCGCAGCCGACCCAGTCGCTCGCGGCCGTCCGCGTGGACGCCGACGGCGACCGCGTGCCCGACCGCGTGGGCCAGACGGTCACGGTCGCCGGGCGGGCCTCCGTGGACCGGGGCACCTTCGGCTCCGCCACGAGCGGGCTCTACCTCCAGGGCGCGACGGGGGGCATCGAACTCCGTGACGGCGTACTCACGTCGGCCCCGACGGTCCGCGCGGGCGACAGCCTCCGCGTCACCGGCACCGTCCGGTTCCGCCACGGGACGACGTACCTCGAGCCCACGGGGCTCCGCCGGATCGATGCCGCGCCGCGCGTCCCGGCCCCCGTCCCCTACGTCGCCGCCGACGCCGAGGCCCTGGAGGGCCAGCTCGTCGAGGCCGAGGGCGTCGTGGTGGGCCAGAGCCAGGTCTCGGCCGGGCGGGCGCTCCTGATCTCGCTCGACGACCTCTCGTTGGTCGCCGTGTTCGCGTTCGACGGCCAACCCGAGCCGCTCTCCTTCGAGGATTTGGAGCCCGGCGACCACGTCCATGTGACGGGGGTCGTCGGCCAGTATGACCGCGCCGCGCCGTACGTGGACTCGTACCAGATCTACCCCCGCCGCCCGGCCGACCTCTGGACGGCTGGGATTTCAGCGTCGGTGTACCGCTGGGCGGCGCTCGGCGCAGGGGCGTCGTTCCTGCTCGCGCTCGGCCTCGCGGCCGCGCTCCGTCTCCAGGTCCGGCGTCGTGTCGCCGCGCTCCAGGCCTCCGAGAGCCGGTACCGCACCCTCGTCGACCGCGCCTCGGACGCCGTGTTCGTCCACGACCTCGACGGTCGGAACGTCGAGGTCAACAGCTCCGCGCGCGCGCTCCTCGGGCTGCCCGAGGGCGCCCCGATCCCGTCCATGTTCGACATCGTCGCGCGCCGGGACGGCGCGCAGGCCCGGCAGCACGCGGCGAGGGTGGCCGCGACCGGCAACTCGCGGGTCGACCTCCACGTGGTCACGCCGTGCGGGAGGGAGCAACTGCTGGAGTTCGAGTCCCAGGCGATCTCGCTCAACGGCACCACCCGCGTGCTCTCGCTCGGGCGCGACGTGGGCACGCGGCGCTCCTACGAGCGTGGGCTGATCGCGGCGCGCGAGGAGGCCGAGGAGGCCGCCCGCGTCAAGAGCGCCTTCCTGGCGTCGATGAGCCACGAGATCCGCACGCCGCTCACGGCCGTGATCGGGTTCGCGGAGCTGCTGATGGAGGAGGTGGACCCCGAGGACCGCGGCCTCGTCGAGGCCATCGAGGCGGGCGGGCAGCGCCTGCTCGCCACGCTCAACTCGGTCCTCGACATCGCCCGCCTCGACGCCGAGCGAGAGCCGCTCCACCCCATGCCGGTCGAGGTCATCGAGCACGTCGAGCGCGAGGTGGCCCTGCTCCGGCCGCTCGCCGACAGACGGGGTCTCCAGCTCGGCGTCGAGGTGGGGGGGGCCGAGCGGCTCCCGGCCGTCCTCGACCCCGACGCCGTGGGCCGCATCCTCACCAACCTCGTCGGCAACGCCATCAAGTTTACCGAGGAGGGCGGCGTGACCGTCGAGCTCGACGGCGACGCCGACGTGCTCGTGCTCCGCGTGATCGACACCGGCATCGGCATCGCCGACGACTTCCTGCCCGACCTGTTCACCGAGTTCCGCCAGCAGTCCGAGGGCGACGCGCGCAGCCACGAGGGCACCGGCCTCGGCCTCGCCATCACCCAGCGGCTCGTGGACATGATGGGCGGCACGATCGCCGTGGACAGCCAGTGGGGCGTGGGCACGGCCTTCACGGTCACGCTCCCGCGCGGCCTGCCCCTCGGGGACGGCATGGCGCAGGGAGCCGAGCCCGAGGTCAAGACGGCGTAGGCCCGCCCCGGCGGGGGTGCCGACGCGATTTACGCCGCCGCGACGGCCTCGCCCATCGCCTCGGGGATCGCCGTCTCGTACGGCTGGCGGAGGGCCTCGACGGCGAGCGACACCACCGTCTCGCCGCCGACGGAGATCGCCAGCGGGCCGTCCGTGACCGTCCCGATGGGCGTCGCCTGCGCGCCGTGCCCGGCGCAGAGCTGGCGGACGGCCTCGGCGTCGTCGGGCGCGACACTCAGAACGATCCGGCTCTGGGCCTCCCCGAACAGGACGGCGTCGAGGCGCGCGTCGACCTGGGGGAGCGCGACGTCGGCGCCGAGGCCCGAGAACACGGCGCTCTCGGCGAGGCACACCGCCAGCCCGCCGTCGGCGACGTCGTGCGCGGAGCGGACGAGGCCGGCCCGGATGGCGCCGAGGACGGCGGCCTGGACGGCCCTCTCCTCGTCCAGGTCGAGGTGCGGGGCGTCGCCCGCCGTCCGGCCGTGGCGCGTGGCGAGGAATTCGCTCCCCTCGATGCCGCCTGTGTGCCACCACGCCTCGGGCGTGACGAGCAGGAGCACGTCGCCGGGCGTGACGAACGCGGCCGTCGTGACGTGCCCCAGGCTCTCCACCAGCCCGACCATCCCGATGGTGGGTGTCGGGAAGACGGCGCCGTCGGGGCTCTCGTTGTAGAAGCTCACGTTGCCGCCCGTGACCGGCGTGCCGAAGGCGCGGCAGGCGTCGCCCATCCCGCCGACGGCCTCGGTGAACTGCCAGTAGACCTCGGGCTTGTAGGGGTTGCCGAAGTTGAGGCAGTTGGTGACGGCCAGCGGCTCGCCGCCGGCGCAGACCACGTTGCGCGCCGCCTCGGCGACGGCGATCTGGGCGCCCCGGCGCGGGTTGAGATAGACGTAACGCCCGTTGCAGTCGGTCGTCATCGCCAGCCCCCGGTCCGTGCCCTTCAGGCGGACCACGGCGGCGTCGGTCGGCCCCGGCCCGGCGACGGTGTTGGTGCGGACGTGCGTGTCGTACTGCTCGAAGACCCACCGCTTCGAGGCGATGTTCGGCGCGCCCATCATCTCCGCCAGCGCGGCGCTGGCGGTCTCGGCCGTCAGGTCCGGGAGCGCGTCGAGGTCGGCGGCCCGCGTGTCGTCGAGGTAGGCGGGCCGCTTCGTCTCCCGGTGGTAGACCGGCGCGCCGCCGCCCAGCACGAGCGATTCCGCCGGCACGTCCACCACGAGGTCGCCGTGCCAGAACACGCGGACGCGCTCGGTGCCCGTCACCTCGCCGATGGGGACGGCGTGGAGGTCCCACTTGTCGAAGACGGCCTCGATCTCGGCCTCGCGGCCCTTCTCGACCACGACGAGCATCCGCTCCTGGCTCTCGCTGAGCAAGAGTTCGTAGGGCGTCATGCCCGTCTCGCGCTGCGGCGTCTTCTCCAGGTGGAGGTCCATCCCGACGGCTCCCTTCTCGCTCATCTCGGACGACGAGCACGTGATCCCGGCCGCGCCCATGTCCTGCATCCCGACCACGGCGCCGGTCTGGATGGCCTCCAGCGACGCTTCGAGCAGCAGCTTCTCCGTGAACGGGTCGCCCACCTGGACGCTCGGCCGCTTCGCCTCGCTCTCCTCGCTGATCTCCTCCGAGGCGAACGTGGCCCCGTGGATCCCGTCGCGGCCGGTGGCGGAGCCGACGATGTAGACCGGGTTGCCCACGCCCGCCGCCGTCGCCGACACCGTCTCGCCGACGGTCACGATCCCGACCGACATGGCGTTGACGAGCGGGTTGCCCTCGTAGGCCGGGTCGAACACGACCTCGCCGCCGACGGTCGGCACGCCGAACGAGTTGCCGTAGCCGCCGATCCCGCGCACGACGCCGTCGAAGAGGAACCGCACGCGCGGGTTGTTCAGATCCCCGAACCGGAGCGAGTTGAGGCTGGCGATGGGCCGCGCGCCCATCGTGAAGATGTCCCGCTGGATGCCGCCGACGCCCGTCGCCGCGCCCTGGTACGGCTCGACGGCGGAGGGGTGGTTGTGGCTCTCGATCTTGAACGCGACCGCCAGCCCGCCGCCGATGTCGACGAGCCCGGCGTTCTCGTCGCCGGCCGCCGCCAGCAGCTTCTCGCCGTCGCGAGGGAGCGTCTTGAGGAGGGCGATGGAGTTCTTGTACGAGCAGTGCTCGCTCCACATGACCGAGTAGACGCCCAGCTCGGTGTAGGTCGGCGTCCGGCCGAGGATCTCCTGGACGCGGGCGTACTCGTCGTCGGTGAGGCCGTGCTCTTTCGCGAGGTCGGGCGTGACCTCGGGGTCGTGGGGGAGAGAAACGGGCGTCATCGGCGGGGCGCGGAGAGGGACGGAGAAGGTACCGGCGCCGAGAGCGGTGCCGGACGCGGGGCCCGCCTTTCGCCGGGATTCCCGACCCGCTGGCGGACGCGAGGCGCGCCGACCGGCGCCGGCCGCGCCGTCGCCGACAGACGAACGCCGGCCCCCTCCCACAGGGGGCCGGCGTTCTGCTCGGCCGGGCGGTGCAGACTCGCGTCCGTGACGGGCGCGCCCAGCTGAGATCGGACCGCTGGCGACGGGCGCCGCCAGCGGGGAGCCTTAGCGGACGACGCTGAGCGTGCGGCTCGCCGCCGCCGCCTCGCCCGCCAGCCGGAGCACGTAGACGCCGGCCGTGAGCGCGCTCGTCTCGACGCGCGCCGTCTGCTCGCCGACGCCGTACGCCCCCTGCGTCACGACGGAGACCTCGCGGCCGAGCACGTCGTAGAGCGCGAGGCGGACGTCCTGGGCGCGGTCCAGCCAGAAGCGGACCGTAGCGGCGCCGCGCGTCGGGTTGGGGCCGACCGTCAGGGCGAGCGAGAGCGCCTCGGGGCCGCCCTCCGCGGGCGTGGCGAGGCCGGAGAGGTAGCCCATCGTCTCCAGCGCGGTCCAGTCCGAGGCCCAGACGGGCTCGCCCGGCGCGAACGCGCCCCGGTAGCTGACGGTGCGGAAAAAGTCCCCGTCGTCGGCGTCGTTGTCGTCCGAGTCGTCCGCCAGCCGCCCCATCGTGAAGTCGCCACCGGCGGCCGAGATCGCACCCGGCGTCGGGCGCGGGTCGAGGCGGGCGTCCTGGTCGCGGGCGTCGTCGAAGTCGCCCAGCCCGTCCGCGATGGCGACGAGGCCGGCGGAGGTGGTGAACGTGTTCCGGGCGCCGAGGTCGGCCTCCAGCGCGGCGTCGTCGCGGCGGACGATGCCGGCGACCGTGTTGCCGGTGCTGTAGTCCGCGAACACGTTGTTGCGGATGTCCAGCTCGCCGTCGAAGAAGTTCTGGGCCGTGCTCACCGAGCCGTCCGTGGCGCCGAGCGGGTTGCCGTCGTCGTCGGTCGGCTGCGTCTCCAGGTCGATGCCGCCGTTGGAGGTCTGGTAGGCCGTGAACACCGAGTTGTAGAGGAAGCCGCCCGTGTTCTCGCGGAGCTTGAGCGTGGGGCCGCCGGCGTCGCTGCCGCCGGGCGTGCTGCCGACGCCGGACCCGACGCACGTCAGGTTGGAGACGACGGGGCTGGAGAGCGGCGTGCTGGTGAACGGAGCCGCGCCGCCGTCGCCCTCGATGCAGCGCCCGACGTCGCCGGACTCGTCCTTGATCGAGAACAGGAACTGGAGCTTGCCGGTGTAGCCCTGGTCCCAGTCGAAGTCGTCGTCGCCGCTGAAGGCGCCCAGGAGATACTTGGCGTTGACGGTCCCGCCGAAAAACTCGAACGAGTCGTCCGAGTTGGCGAACACCTCGACGTACTCGATGGTCGTGCCCCGGCCGACGGCGCCGAACGTGAGCCCGTTGATCTCCTCGTTCGGGTTGCGCGTGTAGCCCGCGTGGCGGATCGAGACGTAGCGCATCACGCCCGAGTCGTCGTCGTCGTCCACGGGGAAGCCGGCGCCCGGCCCGAAGAGGACGCGGGGGTTGCTCGGCGTGAGGCCCTCGATGGAGCGCTCGCCCCGGTTGTTGGTCGCGTGGCCGAGCAGGATGACGCCGCCCCAGAGGCCGCGCTGGCTCTCGTTCGTGTCGAACGCGTCGCTCACGTCGTCGGCCTCGGCGGTGAAGATGATCGGGGCCTCGGCCGTGCCGAGCGCGTTGATCGTCCCGCCGCGCTGGACGACGAGCACGCTGGCCTCGCCGTTGCCCTGCGTGGGCTCGCGCTTGCCCTTCAGGATCGTCCCGGCCGGGATGTTCAGGGTCGCGCCGTCGTCGACGTACAGCTCGCCGTCGATGAGGTAGACCTCGTTCGCGTCGAGCGTGCGGGTGCCGGTGATGACGCCGGTGAGCGTCTGCGTGGTCGCCTGCGCGGAGGCCGGCGCCGACGCGAGAAGCAGGCCGAGAGCGGCCAGAGTGAGGGGTGCGAGGGGTCGCATGGGGGAAGGGTGAGGTGGAAGAG
Organism: Rubricoccaceae bacterium; assembly: GCA_963811175.1. Taxonomy (GTDB): domain Bacteria; phylum Bacteroidota; class Rhodothermia; order Rhodothermales; family Rubricoccaceae; genus Rubrivirga. The sequence goes on from CAWEQE010000002.1 coordinate 53,227, forward strand.
GGGGAGCGGGGGTGCCTCGGGGCCTACTCGGCCAGCGGCCCCGCCGTGGGCGACGGGATCGGCGGGACGACCGGCGAGGCGCCACCGAACCGGGGGCTGAAGCTGAGGCCGACCGAGACGGAGGTCCCGCGGGCGTAGGACTGGTAGATGGGGGCCTCCCCGCCAATCGCCGCGTACGTCGACTCGGGGAAGTCGTAGACCTCCTCGACGCCCTGGTTCAGCAGGTTCTTGACCGCCAGCTTGAGGCGGAACTGGTCCAGCACCTGCCGGCTGGCGACGAGGTCGAGCTGCGGGCTCGGGCTCTCATACACGTCCGGCACGCCGACGCGCGAGAGCCGCCGGCCGAACACGTTCACGTAGAGCCCGGCCGTCGTCGCGGAGCCCTCGTACGTCAGGTCGAGGTTGACGAGGTAGGGGCTCTGGCCCTGGAGCGCGCGCGTCCCCGAGGCGTCGGGGTCGATGGAGCGGCGCTCGGCCAGCTCGTCCTCCGAGATCGTGATCTCGGACTGCGTGAGCGTGAGGTTGCCGCCCAGCGAGAGGTCGCGGACGACCGGGAGGTCGAGGAACACGCCGAGCCGCTGGCGGACCTCGACCTCGGCCCCGTAGATCGTCGCCTCGTCCACGTTCTGGAACTGGTTGATGTTGTTTTCCAGGTCGATGATGACCCGCTCGATGGGCCGGTCGAGCTGCTTGTAGTAGCCGCTCACGGCGACGAGCGCGCCGGGCCGGTTGAACCACTCCCACCGGAGGTCGAGGTTGGTGATGAGCGTCCGGTCGAGGTCCGGGTTGCCCGTCAGCGGGCCGTCGGTGGCGAAGTCGAAGGCGGCGAACGGGGCGATCTCGCGGAACGTCGGGCGGGCCAGCGTGCGCGTCGCCGCCGCCCGGAGGTTCATGTCGCCGCGGAGGGCGTAGACGAGGTTGAGCGACGGGAGCCAGTCGGTCTCCTGGATGCGCCCGCTCAGGGTCGGGTCGTCGGCGTCGAGGGGGAGGCCGGTCAGCGGGTCCACGACGTCGAGCGAGAGGTCGGTCCGCTCGTAGCGGACGCCGCCGATCGCGCGGAGCCTCGGGAAGAGCGGGACCTCGGCCATCGCGTAGGCCGCCGCCACGTCCAGGCCCCCGTCGTACTGGTTGTTCGGCTGCGTGTTGTCGACGAGCCGGTTGCCGATGACGTAGGTCGAGCGCCGCTTCGGGTCGCGCGGGTTCGGCGCCCGCGTCTCGACCACGCCCGAGTTGCCCTCGCCGAAAAAGGCGTCGACGTCCTCGGCGGCGTTGCTGGCGAGCTGGAGGCCCTCGGAGAGGATCTCGAACCGGCGCTCGCGGAAGTCGCGGGCCGTCCGCTCGTAGAGCCCGCCGACCTTGACCTGCACCGGCAGCCCCGCCAGCCCGCGCGGCGGGACGGTCAGGTCGAGGCCGAGGCTGCCGAGGTCCTCCTCCGACGCGCGGAAAAAGTGGAGCGTGTTGTTGAGCGAGGCGCCGCCGACCACGAGCCGGTCGTCCTCCAGCTGCGCGTTGGCGAAGAACCGGAGGTCGGGCTCGTCGATGGCCGTGACGGCGTAGCTCGCCCGCCACTCGGCCTCCAGGCCCGCCAGCGCCGGGACGAGGTGGCGCCCGCGGAGCTGGGCCGAGCGGAGCTGGCGCTCCGTGTGCCCGACCACGCGGTCCGTCACCTCGATGTCGTCGCCCTCGCCGCCGATGGGGATCGGGGCCGGGCCGGAGAGGACGCGGGCCTCGCTCTCGGCGCTCTGCGAGAACAGCGTGTTGAGGCCGATCTCGCTCTGGCCGCCCAGGCGGTAGGTGAGGTTGGCGATCCCCCCGAGGGTGGACTCGACCGTCGAGCGCTGGTCGCGGCGCCGCTGGCGGAGGCGCGGGGCGCCCTCGGAGCCGACCGTGTCGTAGCGCCCCACGACGCCCTCGTCGTAGGAGCCGATGCCCCGGTCGAGGGTGGCCCCGAGGATGAACCCGAGGTCGTTGCCGAGGACCGAGATCCGGTTGCCCACCGACCCGCTGAGGCTCAGCGTAGGCTCGGCCGTGCCGGCGGCCGGCGCCACGCTCTGGCCCGAGAAGTAGTCCACGAGGGACTCGTTGGCCGCGATCACGGCGAGCCGCTCCCGGCCCTCCTCGGTCTCCGGGTCGAAGATCTCGTTGGCCGAGACGAACGGGAAGGCGCCGCCGTCGCGGAGGGCGCTCGGGACGCCGACGGCGCCGGCCGTCCCCAGGTACGAGATGCCGACGGCCGGGTCCACGAGGATCTCGTCGCCGAGGCCGACCTGCGTCGAGAGGCCACTGGAGACGGAGAGCGAGGCGGTCAGGCCGTCCGGGAACGAGCGCGTGTTGATGTCGACGAGGCCGCCGGAGAAGCTGCCCGGCTTGTCCGGCGTGAAGGTCTTCAGCGTGACGATGTTTTCCAGGAACTCGCTCGGGAACAGGTCGAACTGGACGGCGCGGCGGTCGGGGTCGGCCGTCGGGAGCGTGGAGCCGTTGAGCTGGGTGCTGGCGTAGCGGTCGCCGAGGCCGCGGACGAACACGTAGCGCCCGCCCTGGACGCTCGCGCCGGTCACGCGCTCCATGGCGTCGGCGGCGTCGGAGGACCCGCTCTGCGAGATGGCCTCGGCCGAGATGGCGTCCGACACCTGGGCCGCCTTCGCGCGCACCCGGAGCAGCCCGACCTCGCTGTTCATGGCGATGATCTCCTCGGCCTCGACCACCACCTCCGCCAGCTCGGCGCCGGGCGAGAGCGTCACGTTGATCGTGCTCGGCTCGCCGGCCGTCACCCGGACGTTCTCGACCGTCTGCACGCCGTAGCCGATGAACGAGTACCGGACGGTGTACGTCCCGACGGGCACCTCGCGGACCGTGTAGCGGCCGTCGAGGTCGGTGGCCGCTCCCGTGCCCAGCTCGACCACGAGCACGCTGGCGCCGGGGAGCCCGCCCCCGAAGTCGCCGTCGACCACGGTCCCGGTGATGGAGCCGGTGGTCTGGGCGAAGACGGCGGCCGGGAGGAGGGCGAGAGACAGGGCGGCCCAGCGGGCCAGCCGGATGCCGCGCCGCGCGCGGTCGAGAGGGAACGACATGGGGAGGGGGTGTGGGAGTCCCGGCGGGTGCCGAGCGGAGGAAATCTGGCCGGGGTGTGGGACCCCAGAGCCCGTCGATCTCCACACTACCGGATCGTCGTTACCTCCTGTTTACCCCGCCGTTACCGCACCGTTACGCCTCCCCGATTCCGATGAAGGGACGCCGAAATGCCTGGGGCCGTAGCGAGCTGCCGCGCTGGCGACCGCCGCCAGCGGGTCGGGCGGAGCGTCGGAGCCCGTCCCCGACGGGCCGGAGCAGCACGCCCCTCGAACCTTTGACCGGCCGGCGGCTTCAACGAGAGATGCCTGTTCCGACACCCACCGCCCCCTCGCGCTCTCAGACCGCCGGCATCCTGTTCGCCCTGTGGCTGCTCGTGTTCACGGCGGCCAGCCAGACCATCATCATCACGCCGATCCTCCCGCTCATCGGCGAGGCGCTGGACGCCGAGCCGGGGGCGCTGGGGCTGCTCGTCTCCGTCTACTCGTGGGTGCTGGCGGCGGCGGCCCTCGTGATGGGGCCGATCTCGGACCGGATCGGGCGGCGGCGCGTGCTCCTGCTCGGGTCCGGCGCGCTGGCGGGCGCCCTCGCGCTCCACGGGCTGGCGGACACGTTCGGCGCGCTGCTGGGGATGCGCGTGCTGGCCGGCGCCGGCGGCGGGATCCTCTCGGGCGCCGCCGTCAGCTACGTCGGCGACTACTTCTCCTACGAGCGGCGGGGGTGGGCCACGGGGTGGGTGATGAGCGGCGTCCCGTTCGGGCTCGTGATCGGGATCCCGCTGGGCCGGGCCCTGGCCGTCGGGTTCGGGTTTCGGACGCCGTTCGTGGTGTTCGCGGCGGTGATGGTCGTCGCGTTCCTCCTCATCCTCGCCGTCGTGCCCCAACCGGAGGTCCGCCTCTCGGACGAGCGACCGACGGTGGGCGGCGCGCTCCGCCAGTACGCCGCGCTCCTCCGCCAGAGCGACACCGCCACGGCGACGGCCACCTACTTCCTGATGTACCTCGGGCTCGGGCTCCTCATCGTCTACCTCCCGCAGTGGCTGACCGAGCGGTTCCCGATGGACGTCAAGGTGTTCGGCCGGCCGCTGGCGGTGTTCGGGCTCCCGCTCGACTTTATCGCCACGCTGTTCCTGGCCGGCGGCGTGGTGAGCGTGCTGGTCGGCCCGCGCGCCGGGACGCTCTCGGACCGCGTCGGGCGCCGGCCGCTCATCCTGGCCTCGTGCCTCGGGCTGGCCGCCGTGACGGCCGCGCTGCCCTACGTGGTGACGGAGCGGTGGACGGCGTACCCGCTCTACGTCGCCATCATGGGCCTCTTCGCCATGCGGATGGCGCCGCTCCAGGCGCTCCTCACGGCGCTCGTCCCCGGCCGCCAGCGCGGCGCGTTCCTCTCGCTCACGATCGCCGTGGGCCAGATCGGGACCGGCATCGGGGCCACGCTCGGCGGCCTGCTCTACGCCGGGTGGGGCTACCCGTCGAACACGCTGGCCTCGACGGTGGCGATCCTGGCCATGGCCGCGCTCGTCTGGCGGAAGCTCCCGGAGCCGACGGAGCAGGCCGTCGATCCCGAGCCGGTGGGGGTGTAACTGGACGGTGCACGCCGACCGCACGGTGCGGCCCGCTGCCTTTGCGAGCGGCGGCGTCTCCTTTCGCTCCAGTCGCCCTCTCGCTCGCTCGTGCGGCGCCGCCTAGCCCTCCCCCTCCGCTCCCTCGTGGAGGACGGTCATCAGCGCGGGGAGGTCGTCGGGCGTCGAGAGGACGACGCGGGCCCCGACGTCCATGAGCGTCCGCGTGTGGGCGCGCGCGGAGAGGCCGGGCGGGACGATGCCGACGGGGACGCACCCGGCGGCGAGCGCCGCCCGCACGTCGTCCACGGTGTCGCCGGCGTAGACGGCCTCGTCCGGAGCCACGCCGAGCGCGTCGAGCGCGAGGGCGAGCCCGTACGGGTCCGGCTTCTCGCGCCCCGCCTGCTGGTCCATCCCGACGACGACCGGCACGAGCGCGTCCCACCCGAAGCGCCGGAGCGTCCACGCGGCGTCGGCGTCGGGGCGGCCGGTGACGAGCGCGAGCCGGTAGCGCTCGGCGAGCGCCGCCAGCGTCTCGGTGCGGACGGCGGACGGCTCGGTCATGATGAGCCCGTCGTAGTCGTCGCCCCGGTAGATCGCGTCGAACGTGTCCCGGATCTCGTCGAAGGGGACCTCCTGGCCGGCCTCGCGGACGAAGGCGTCGCTCAGGACCCAGTCGTTGTTGAAGCCGCCCTGGTCCTTCTTGGCCTGGATCTGCTCGGGCGACGGCCCCTCCCCCGTGAAGTGGGCCACGGTCTCGGTGATGGCCCGCCGGTACGAGCCCCGCACGTCCACCAGGACGCCGTCCATGTCGAGCAAAACAGCTTTCATCGTTCGGCGGGCGGGGAGCGTAGGCGGAATATCCCCACGCCCGGCGCCTACGAGTTCATCGCCTCCAGGAAGCTCTCGTTGGACTCCGTGCCCCGCATCTTGTCGAGGAGGAACGTCATGGCCCCGTCGGGGTCGAGGTCGGCGAGGCGCTGGCGGAGGACCCAGATGCGGCCCAGCCGCTCGGGCGAGAGCAGGATCTCCTCGCGGCGCGTGCCACTGGCGAGGAGGTCGACGGCCGGGAAGAGGCGGCGGTCGGCGAGGTCGCGGCGGAGGACGAGCTCCATGTTCCCGGTCCCCTTGAACTCCTCGTAGATCACGTCGTCCATGCGCGAGCCGGTGTCGACGAGGGCCGTGGCGATGACCGTCAGGCTGCCCCCCTCCTCGACGGCGCGGGCGGCGCCGAAGAGCCGCTTCGGGCCGCGGAGCGCGCCGGCCTCCAGCCCGCCCGACATCGTCCGGGACTCGCCCTCGAAGGCGGCGTTGTGCGCCCGCGCGAGCCGCGTGAGCGAGTCGAGCAGGATCACGACGTCCTGGCCGGCCTCGACGAGCCGCTTGGCCTTTTCCAGCACGAGGTCGGCGATGTGGATCTGGCGCTCGGGGTCCTCGTCGAACGTGGAGGCCACGACCTCGGCGCCGGGCACCGTCCGCTCGAACTCCGTCACCTCCTCGGGCCGCTCGTCGATGAGGAGCACGATGACGGTCGCGGAGGGCTCGTTCTGGGTGATGGCCTGGGCGATCTTCTGGAGCAGGACCGTCTTGCCGGACTTCGGCTGGGCCACGATGAGCCCGCGCTGGCCCTTCCCGATGGGCGCGAACAGGTCCACGACGCGGGTCGACAGCTCGTCGGGCGTGGTCTCCAGGCGGAGCGGCTCGTCGGGGTAGGCCGGCGTGAGGAAGTCGTAGGCGGCGCGCTCGTCGAGGTCCTCCGGCGCGCGGCCGTTGATGGCGTGGACGCGGATGAGGGCGAAAAAGCGCTGGCCTTCTTTGGGCGGCCGGATCTGCCCGTCCACGGTGTCGCCGACGCGGAGGGCGAACCGCTTGATCTGGCTGGGCGAGACGTAGATGTCGTCGGGCGAGGAGAGGTAGCTGTACTCGGCCGAGCGGAGGAAGCCGTAGCCGTCGGGGAGGATCTCGAGGACGCCCTCTTTGCGGACGAGCCCGTCGAGCGGGATCGCCAGCGGGTCGAAGCCCTGCATGTAGTCCGGCCAGTCGGGCGAGATGGGCTGGCGGGGGCGCGGGGTGCGCCGGCGCGGCTCGCGGCGGCGGGCGGCGCCCTCCTCCCCTGCGGAGCGGTCGGAGAGCGAGGGCCGGCGCGTGGGACGGGGCCGGATGGCGGGGCGGTCCTCGAGCCCGCTCCCCGTCCGGACGTCGGAGGCATCCGCGTCGGCCGCGGCCTGGGCTCCCAGGATCTCGTAGATGAGGTCCCGGCGTCGGAGGTCGCTGTAGCCCTCGATCCCGAGGCGGCGCGCGATCTCGTGCAGCTCGGAGACCTTTTTCTGCTCCAGAGCGGTGATGTTCATGGGGACGGGGGCTCCGGGCCGCGGCTGGAGCGGGGAGAGAGGCGGGACCGCGAGAGGGGCAGAGGGGCGGCCGAAGAAATAGTAGACGTAGCTCCGGGACGGCGTTCACTCCCGGCCGGTGTCTAACCCACTCCGGCGCTTGCGGTTCGCTCGGCGAGGACGGCGGCGACGGTGAGGTGGGACCCCGTCACGAGCAGCCGGCCGAGCGGGCCGGCCTGCTGGCGGAACGTCTGGAGGGCCTCGGCGGCCGTCCCGGCGGGCCTCACGGGCACGCCGCGCTGGCGGAGCGCGTCGGCGAGGGCGGCGGCCGGGAGCGCCCGGTCGCCGGGGAGGTCGATGGGGAGTGCCGTGGCGCCGGCGTCGGCCAGGAGCCGGGCGAGCGCGTCGGCCTCCTTGTCCGCCATCACGCCGACGAGCGCCCAGAGGCGCCCGCCCTCGGGCACGCGGAGCGCGGCGAGGGCGGCCCGCCAGCCGTCGGCGTTGTGGGCCACGTCGAGCACGACGCGCGCGTCCTCGGGGAGCGCCTCGCCCCGGCCTCGGAGTCCGCTGAGGGCGACCACGTCGCGGAGCCCGCACCGGACGGCCTCGGCGGTCGGCGCGGCGCGCCCGGCCCGGTCCATTCCCACCTCGACGGCGCGCACGGCGAGCGCGGCGTTCCACGCCTGGTGCGCACCCGGCAGCCCGATCTCCACCTCCCCATACTCCTGCCCCGGCGTCGCCAGCCGCACGCGGAGCGGGTCGTGCCCGGCGACCTCGGCTCGGCACGACGCGCGGACGGCCTCGACCGGGGCGCCACGCCGGACGGCCTCGTCGGTGAGAGCGGTGACCGACTCGGCGTCCTCGACGGCGTGGAGCAGCGGCACCCCCGGCTTGGCGATCCCGGCCTTTTCGCGCGCGATCTCGGGCAGCGTCTCGCCCAGCAGGTCGGTGTGGTCCAGGCCGATGTGGGTGACGGCGCACGCGACGGGCTCGACCACCGTCGTCGCGTCGAGGCGCCCGCCGAGGCCGACCTCGACCACGGCGAGATCGACCTCGCGCTCGGCGAAGGAGAGGAGCGACAGCGCGACGGTGGCCTCGAAAAAGCTCGGCCCCACCGCCTCCAGCGCGCCCGCCATCCGCCCGACGGCGTCGGCCACCCACGCCTCGGACGCCGGCTCGCCATCGACGCGCATCCGCTCGCGGAGCGTGACGAGGTGCGGCGACGTGTGGAGCCCGACCCTCAGCCCCGACGCGCTGGCGATGGCCGCCGCCAGCGAGGCGGTGGAGCCCTTCCCGTTCGTCCCGGCGACGTGGATCGCGGGGTACGCCGTCTGCGGGTCGCCGAGGGCAGTGAGGAGCGCGCGCATCCGCTCCAGGCCGGGTTGGTAGGCGGCGGCGCCCGCGTCGGCAAAGCGCGGGAGGGCGAGGAGACGGCGCTCCGCGCGGAGGAGGGGAGACGGGAGACGGGAGACGGGAGAAAGGTCAGCCGGCCGCTCTGTGGCTCCCGGTGAGTCCTGCTTTTCACTTTTCACTTTTCGCCTCTCCCTTCTATCCGCCGCCGGTCGCCGCCGAGGTGGGTGAGCCGGAGCCAGACGGTCCGCGCCGGCAGCCAGTCGCGCCCGCGGTCGGGCCACTCGACGAGGGCCACCGCGTCGCCGTCGAGCAGTTCGTCGAGCCCGAGGCGGGCGACCTCCTCCTCGGACTCGATGCGGTAGAGGTCGAGGTGGAGCAGCGCGCCGTCGCCGTGCTCCTGGACGAGGGTGAACGTGGGCGAGGTGACGGCCTCCGGGTCGAGCCCGAGGCCGGCCGCGATGCCTTTGGCGAGGTGCGTCTTGCCGGCGCCGAGGTCGCCCTGGAGCGCGAGCACGTCGCCAGGCTCCAGACGCTCGGCGAGCTGGCGGCCGAGCGCGCGCGTCTCGTCGGCGCTGGCGGTCTCGGCGGGCAGGAGGTCGGCCAGGTCGGTCATGCAGCGCCAACGCGCGGGCGGGCCGGCCGTTCTCTCACGCGGGCGGGTCCGGCCGGGGCACCGCCTTCAGCACGAGGCCGCCGGGCGGACGCGCCGGGGCGTTGGGCTCGGCTTCCACGTCCGGCTCGACGGGCGCCGCCTCCCCTACGGTGAAGTACTTCTCCTCGTGGACGCGGGCCTCGGGGACGCCCGCGCGCCGGAGGATGCCCCGCACCGTCTCGATCATCTGGGGGTGACCGCAGGCGTAGCCCGCCACGTCCGCGCCGGCCCACCCGAGCCCGTCGAGGTGCTTGCGGAGCACGTCCTCCACGCGGCCGACCTCGCCCGTCCACGCCGGGTCGTCCCACGGGCGGCTGATGGTGGAGACGGCCGCGACCCAGGCCTCGTCGGCCAGCGCCGCCAGCTCGGCGCGGTACGGCCCGTGCTCGACGGCGTGGCTGGCCCCGTGGATCACGAGGAAGCGGTGCTCCGGGACGGCCTCGCCCGCGTCGAGCGCGGCGGCGTGGGCGCGGAGCATCGAGAGGAACGGCGCGATCCCGGTCACGGTGCAGGCCATCACGTGGCGCGTCCGCTCGGCGTCGAGGAGGAAGTGGCCCACCACTTTCTGCCGGACGTGGACGGCGTCGCCGGCGCGGAGCGGCCACAACACCGGCGTGAGCGCCCCGCCCGGCACGTGCTCGATCACCAGCTCCACGAGCGGCTCGTGCGGCGCGCTCACGATGGAGTACGCCCGCTTGACGACGTGCCCGTCGGCGTCGGGGGCCGCCAGCGTCAGGTACTGGCCCGGCGCGAACGCCAGCGGCTCGGACGGGCGGAGCCAGAACACGGCGAGGTCGTCGGCCACGTCGAGACGGCGCTCGACGGTGGCGGAGAGGTAGCCTCGGGGCGGGGCGTCGGCCATGCGGCAACGTACGGCGCTGGCTCCGAGCCGCTGGCGGCCCGCGTCCGCCAGCGGAGCCGGGCTGCGATTCGTGGACGCTCCACGGAGGCACCGCTAGCTTCCGCCGCCTCACCAGACCCCGCTCGTATGGGCCGCATGTTCGAGAAGCGCAAGCACACCATGTTCGCGCGCTTCGACCGCATGGCGAAGCAGTTCGCCCGGATCGGAAAAGACATCGTGATCGCCGTCAAGGCCGGCGGCCCGGACCCCGACCTCAACCCCCAGCTCCGGCGGGCCATCCAGAACGCCAAGGGCGTCAACATGCCCAAGGACAAGGTGGACGCGGCCATCAAGCGGGCGATGGGCAAGGACACCGCCGGCTACGACGAGGTGCTCTACGAGGGCTACGGCCCCCACGGCGTCCCGCTCCTCATCGAGACGGCCACCGACAACGTGAACCGGACCGTTGCCAACCTCCGGGCGCTCTTCTCGCGCGGCGGCGGCAACCTGGGCACCACGGGCTCGGTCGCCTTCCAGTTCACCAAGATGGGCGCCTTCACCCTCGACCCCGCCAGCGTGCCGGACCGCGACGAGTTCGAGCTGGAGCTGATCGACGAGGGCCTGGAAGAGCTGGGCGAGACCGTGACCGAGGACGGCCGCGACGCGCTCGTCGCCCGGTGCGCCTTCTCGGACTTCGGCCACCTGCAGAAGGCGCTGGACGAGCGCGGGATCGAGCCCATCGCCGCCGAGGTCGAGTACGTCCCCTCCACGCCCGCCGCCCTCCCGGACGAGCAGGCCGACGCCGTGCTCGAACTCGTCGCCAAGCTGGAGGCCGACGAGGACGTCCAGCGCGTCTTCCACAACCTCGCCTGACGCACCGCCCCGCTGGCGACGCTCGCCGCCAGCGGGTGCGTCTCAGTCCGAGAGGTAGGCGACGCCGGTGAGCTCCTCGCAGACGCGCCAGAGATGGGCGCGGGCGCCAGGGTTCAGCGCCCGCTCCGGCGGGTTCACCTCGACGGGCACGCCGCGCATCTTGTGGTTCGGCCCGTAGAAGGCGCCGCCGCGGGCGAACGGGTCCGTCCCGGCGCGGAGCTGGGGGAGCGCGCCCTCGGCCGCCGTCATCGCGATCCGGTCCATCGTGAGGCTGTAGAGCGCCTTTTCCACGAACGAGTCGCTCTTCTCGGCGCTCGTCGACTGGAGGTCGGTGTTGGAGAGGCCGGGGTGCGCGATCACCGAGATCGTGGTCTCGCCGGCGGCCTGGAGGCGACGGTTCATGTCGATCCCGAGCATGAGGTCGGCCAGCTTGGACTGGTTGTAGGCCCGCCAGCGGCCGTAGCTCTCCTCGCCCTGGAGGTCCTGGAAGTGGATCTTCCCGCTCCAGGCGGCCATGCTGGAGAGCCAGACGACGCGGCTGTCGTCGGTGGCGAGGAGCCGGCCGAGGAGGCGCCCGACGAGCGCGAAGTGCCCCAACACGTTGACGCCGAACTGCGTCTCGAAGCCGTCGTCGGTCTCGCTGCGCGGGATCGCCATGATGCCGGCGTTGCAGTAGAGGACGTCGAGGCGGTCGTGGGCGTAGCCCTCGGCAAACTGGCGGACCGAGTCGAGGCGGGCGAGGTCCAGGATCTCGACGTCCAGCTTGGCACCTGGGACGTCGCGGCGGACCTCGGCGCGGGCGCTCCGCGCGCGGTCCTCGCTGCGGCAGGCCATGACCACGTGGGCGCCCTTGCGGGCCAGCTCGCGCGTCGTTTCCAGACCGAGGCCGCTGTTGGCGCCGGTGACGACGGCGGTGCGTCCGGTGAGGTCGGGGATGTCGTCGGCGGTCCAGGGGCGGGTCGGCATGGCGGGGTCGAGGGCGAGGGGACGGCGTGTACGCACGGCGCCGCTCAGGATTCCCTCCCTCGCCCCAGGTCGTCCGGCCGGTTGACGTTGTGGAGCGCGCCGCCCTCGACCGCCACCTCACGGACCGCCAGCGCGCCGAGGAGGTCGTGGAGCGCGAGGCGGCCGGACGTGAGGTGGCCGCGCGCGACCGGCGCGGCGGTCCGCACGCGCCAGAGTGCGCAGGCCGGCTGGCGCCGCCCGTCGGCGCCGAGGGCGACGAGAACGTCGGCGCCGTCGGTCGGGGCCTGGACGAGCGGGCGGAGCGCGGCCGGCGTGAGGTACGGGAGGTCCACGGCGGCGGCGAGGAGCCACGGCGTCTCGGCCGCCTCCAGCCCGGCCACGAGTCCCGCCAGCGGCCCGGCGTCCGCCCGTGCGTCGAGGACGACGCGGGCGGGCACGGGGTAGGCCCGCGGCGCAGAGCCCGTGGCGATCAGCGTCGCGTCCGCGTGCGCCGCCAGCGCGGCGTGGACGAGCGCGACGAACGGGACGCCGGCGAGGTCGGCCAGCGCCTTGTCGGTCCCGAACCGCCGGCTCCGGCCGCCGGCCAGGATCAGGCCCGTGGTGTCAGCGCGGGTCGGCAAGAGGGTTCGGGAAGGCGTCCGGCTCGTCGGGGCGCTGGTGGAGGCACTCGAAGTCCTTCTCGATGAGGATCGAGAGCGTGCGGCCGTCCCCCGCCTCCTGCTCGCCGTCGAACCCGACCCCGTCGCCCTGCGCCCAGTCCCCGATCCAGTCCTGCGGGACGAGGACGGTCAGCGTGCCGCCGGTCCAGTCCGCGCGGAGCTGGCGGACGTCCGCGGCGCGGAGGCCGTACGGGAGCGCCGCGCCGGGCGCGACGTGCATCGCGTCCTCGACGGCGCCGGCCTCGGCCAGCTGGCGGACCTCGGGCTGCGTGAGGCGGAGGCGGACGGAGTCGCCTTTGATGCGGAGCTTCATGGTGTCAGGGTACCCGTCGGGTCGGTGAGGGATGGAGGGATGCGGGACGGAGGAGAGGAAGGGGCTCGGCCCCTCTCGCCATCCCTGGCACGCCTCCGCGCCCTCCCTCCGATCATCTGCCGGTGGCGCTACGGAGCGGCCCAGGCGGGGGCCTCGCCGTAGACGACCCCGAACACGAGGGGCAGGAGGAGGTAGGCCGCGGCCGTAACGAGGACGACGAAGACGAGGTTCAGCCACACGCCGGCCCGCGCCATCTGCGGCAGCGTCACCAAGTTGCTCCCGAAGACGATGGCGTTGGGCGGCGTCCCGACGGGCAGCGCGAACGCGCACGACGCCGCGAGCGCCGTCGGCACGGCGAGCAGGAGCGGGCTCTCGCCGAGCGCCACCGCCAGCGCGGCCACGACCGGCAGGAAGGCCGCCGCCGTCGCCGTGTTGCTCGTCATCTCCGTCAGGAGGAGGATCACGAGCGCGATGATGGCCACGACCGCCAGCGTCGGCAGGCCGCCCAGCCCGACGAGCAGGCTCCCGATAAAGTCGGCCAGGCCGGTCGCCTGGATCGCCGCCGCGAGCGAGAGGCCGCCGCCGAAGAGGACGAGCACGCCCCACGGCAGCGCCTCCGCCGAGCGCCAGTCGAGCACGAACACCATGCGCCGCCAGTCGACCGGGAGGACGAACAGGAGCAGCGCCCCGCCCATCCCGATGGCCGTGTCGCTGAGGCCGGGCAGCGCCTCGCGAACGAGCGGCCCGCACATCCAGAGGAGCGCCACGAGACCGAACACGACGGCCACCGTCCGCTCCGGCCCACGCATCCGCCCCATCGCCGCGAGCTCCTCGCGGATGGCCGCCGCGCCCTGCGCCATCGGCTCGTGCCCGACCGGGTAGATCCGCACCAGCACCGCGAACACGAGCGGCAGCCCGATCAGCACGACCGGCACGCCGAGCAGCATCCACTGCCCGAACCCGATCTCGACGCCGTACGTCTCGCTCAGGAAGCCGGCCAGGAGCGCGTTCGGCGGCGTCCCGATGATGGTGCCCACGCCCCCGACCGTCGCGCCGTAGGCGATGGAGAGGGCGATGACCACGCCGACGTTCCGGGCCTGCTGGCGGTCGGCGCCCTCGGCCACGATGCCGGCCACGCTCACCCCGATGGGCAGCATCATCAGCGCCGTGGCCGTGTTGCTGACCCACATCGAGACGAACGCCGTCGCCAGGAGGAAGCCGAACGCGATGCGCTGCGGGCTGTCGCCGACGAGGCGGATGATGGTGAGCGCGACGCGCCGGTGGAGCCCCCACCGCTGCATCCCCAGCGCCAGCAGGAACCCGGCGAGGTAGAGGTAGATGAGCGGGTTGGCGAACGGCGCCGCCGCCTCGTCGATGGGCAGCACGCCGAGCACGGGGAACAGGACGAGCGGGAGGAGCGCCGTCGCCGGGATCGGGATGGCCTCGGTGATCCACCACACGGCCATCAGGAGCCCCACCGCCGCGCACCGCCAGCCCTCGGCGGAGAGCCCGTCGGGGGGGGGCACGAGCAGGAGGACGGCGAACAGGAGCGCCCCGCCCATCAGGCCCGCGCGCTGGACCCGTTGCGGAGGCGGCGCCGGGTCCTCGGCGCCGCGTTCGAGGGAGAGGTCGACGCCGGCGAGGTCGTCGTCGAGGGCGGAGGGCGGCGTCGGCATGGCGCCAAACGTACGGCCGGACGCCTGGGGCGGTCGCTCCCCCACCGGCCTCCCCGCTCCCGAGCGGTACGCCCGTTCGGGTGGCCCCTGCGAGTGGGACGCTGCGGCCCAGGCTGGCGGCGAGGCGTGCCCATCATGCTCGGCTCGTAGGTTGTCGTCCCCCCTCGCCCTACCTTCGCCTCCATCGCAGGGGTCCCCTCAGGGAGAGGAGCCGGTGCCCCGTCTCGGTCACCTCTTTGCTCAGGATCATGTCCCACGCCGTCTCTCGCCTCGGGGCGAGTGTCTCTTGCCAACACCGGGCTCTGCGCGCGTTGTGGGTCCTGTCCCTCGTCGTTGCCGGAGGCCCCGCGTGGGGCCAGACGGTGCCCGTGGGACTGGGGAGCTACAGCACGTCGCGCCCCTCCGGCGAGGTGGGGCCGCAGAACGCCGCGGGGCAGCCGGTCCAGCCGAAGGTGGCGGCGGACTTCTCGCTGCCCATCCAGTCGAACGACTACTGGAGCAGCCTGCTCTACCCGTTCTTCGGCGACCCGTATTCCAACATCCTCTACGCGCACCCCCTCGACGCGAGAGCGACGGCCAGCGGTCTCCAGATCGGGTACACCGACACCCACCTCTTCGCCGCCAACGACTACCTCTACCCGTTCAGCCCCCAGCTAACGGTCGGCGCCGAGGGGCTGGCGGCGAGCCGGGCCGTGGCGGACCACTACGGCGACTGGACCGTGACGGCGCTGTGGGACGGCGGGCCGGTGACGATGCGGGCCACGCTGGGACACGGGCTCCCGTACGTCTTTTTCCAGGTGGACGGCGGGCCCGCGGTCCTCACGCCGGCCCAGAGCCCGACCGTCTGGCACAACGACGCCGGCGTGCTCGGCCTGACGGTCGGCGGCAAGCACTACGGCGTGTTCGCACCGTCCGGATCGACGTGGTCCGGGTCGAGCACGCTCACGTCCACGCTCGACGGCAAGGGCTACCTCTCCGTCGCCCTGCTCCCCGACGCCCGCGCCGAGACGCTGGAGCTGTTCCGGACCCACGCCTACGCCTTCGTGACCGACAGCCGGGTGGCGTGGGACTACGACGAGGCCGGGGCTCGCCTCACGGCCCGCTACACCTACGACACGGAGCCGATGGAAGAGGGGCCCTCGCTCGTGAACGAGACGATGACGGCCCTGTACCGGCACCAGTGGCTCCACACCCCGGACGCCACCACAGGCCACGCCTACCAGTCCCCGCGCGGCGAGATGCGCCTCGCCGAGGGCAACGCGTTCACGACCGAGCAGACCTTCTCCGGCGTCCTCCCGGCCCTCCCCGACCGAGGCGACTACAACCGGGCGGACCTGCTGGCGCTCGTCCGCGAGGTCGCCGCCGAGACGCTGCCCGCTGGCCCGAGCTACGAGAACGGCAAGGCGATGGGCCGCTTCTCGCACCTCGTCCACATCGCCGACCAGCTCGGCGCGACGGAAGAGCGCGACGTCTTCTTGAGCGAGCTCAAGCGACGACTGGAGGACTGGTTCACCGTCGGCGGGGCCCAGGAGTACTCGTACGACGCCACGTGGGACGTCCTCACGGGCTACCCCTCCGGCTACGGCGCGGACAACCAGATCAACGACCACCACTTCCACGCGAGCTACGCCGTGATGAGCGCGGCGACGATCGCCCAGTACGACAGCACGTGGGCGGCGCAGGACCACTGGGGCGGGATGGTGAACCTGCTCATCAAGGACGCCAACAACTGGGACCGGACCGACGATCGGTTCCCGTTCCTCCGCACCTTCGACGCCTACGCCGGCCACTCCTGGGCCGCCGGCCACGGCGACTTCGCCGAGGGCAACAACCAGGAGTCCAGCTCCGAGTCGATGAACTTCGCCTCGGCCGTCGTCCTGTGGGGCGAGGCCACGGGTCAGGCGGAGATCCGCGACCTCGGCGTCTTCCTCTACACGACGGAGGCCAGCGCCGTGGACCAGTACTGGTTCGACGTGGACAACGAGGTCTTCCCCGCCGACTACCCGCACGTCGCCATCGGGATGGTGTGGGGCGGCAAGGGGGTCCACTCGACGTGGTTCGGCGCCGACCCCGAGTTCATCCACGGGATCAACCTCCTGCCCATCACGGCCGGCTCGCTCTACCTCGGCCATCACCCGGACTACGTCCGCGCCAACTACGACGAGGTCGTCGCCGAGCGGAACGGGCCGCCGACCGTGTGGAAGGACGTGCTGTGGGAGTACCTCGCCCTCAGCGACCCGTCCCTCGCCCTCTCCTATTACTTCGCCGACCGCGGCTACGCGCCGTTCGACGGCGAGTCGCGCGCGCACACGCTCCACTGGCTGTACAACCTGAAGAAGATGGGCCACGTGGAGACGGGCGTCACGGCCGACGTCCCCACCTACGCCGTCTTCCGCGACCGGAACGACGACCGTACCTACGTCGCCTACAACGCGGGCCCCGAGGCGCGCGAGGTGACCTTCTCGGACGGCTACGTTCTGACCGTCGGGCCGCGCTCGCTCGCCTCCGCCAGCACGTCGACGGCGGACCCCAACGCGCCCGTCGCGCTCCTGCTGGCGGACAAGACGGCCGGCAAGGCGCCGCTCACCGTCGCCTTCGAGGGCAGCCGGAGCTTCGACCCGGCGGGCGAGGCGCTCACGTTCGCGTGGTCGTTCGGCGACGGCCGCACGTCGGCGGCGGCCGACACGACGGTCACGTTCACGGAGGTGGGCGAGCGGTGGGTGACGCTCGCCCTCGCAAACGCGCAGGGCCTCGTGACCCGCGACAGCGTCCAGATCCGCGTCATCGGCAACGGGACGCCTTACTCGGGTTCGCCCGTCCGGGTCCCCGCCGTGATCGAGGCGGAGGACTACGACCGCGGCGGCGAGGGGACGGCCTACCACGACGCCGAGGCGAACAACATCGGCCTCGCCTACCGCCCGGACGAGGGCGTGGACCTGGAGGGGGCGGCCACGCACGGCTTCGACGTGTACTGGATCACGGCCGGCGAGTGGCTGGAGTACACCTTCGAGGTGACGGAGGCCGGAGCGTTCACGTTCACCCCGTACGTCGCCAGCGTGCCCGGCTTCGGCACGTTCCGGATGCTCATCGACAACGTCGACGTGAGCGGCGTCCGCGCCGTGACGAACACCGGAGGCTGGCAGTCCTGGCGGCCCATCGAGGTCGCCGACGTGTCGCTCGACGCCGGCACCCACATCCTGCGCTTCGAGTTCGACTCCGAGTCCGACAAGACGGGGTGGCTCTTCAGCCTCAACTACATCGCGGTCACCGAGGCCTCGGCGGTAGCGGGCGAACCCGGTGCAGGCCAGCCCCTCGTCTTCAGTCTGGAGCAGAACCGGCCCAACCCCTTCGGCGCGACCACCCGAGTCGGCTACGTGCTGCCACAAGCCGGGAACGTCACGGTCGAGGTGTTCAACGCGGTCGGGCAGCGGGTGGCTGTGCTGGTGGATGGCGCCCACGCGGCAGGGGCGTACACGGTGGACTTCGACGCCGAGGGGCTACCGAGCGGGATGTACTTCTACCGGGTCCAGACGCCGACCGACTCCAAGACGCGGAGGATGGCGCTGATTCGGTAACGCGAAACGGACGCCCGGCTGGCGACGCCCGCCGCGGAGGCATCTCGACGGGGCGCAGAGGGGCATCCTCACAATTACTTGTTGCAACATGTAATCGAGGCGCCCCGTTCCTCCCGTCCGATCCCCACCCCCGACGCGGCGCACTCCCATGCAGGTCACCCTCGACGCCCCCCTCGTCCTCCCCGAAGAGGCCCAGAACCTCCTCTTCCGCGAGGCCCGCACGGCCAACGCCTTTTCCGACGAGCCCGTGACCGACGAGCAGGTCGAGGCCCTCTACGACCTCGTCAAGTGGGCTCCGACGGCCGTCAACGGCCAGCCGCTCCGCGTCCTCCTCGTCCGCTCCGAGGAGGCCCGAGCCCGGCTCCTCCCTCATATGAGCGAGGGGAACGTGGCCAAGACCGCGGGGGCCCCGCTCGTGGCCGTGCTCGCCTACGACGCCGACTTCCACGAGCACCTCCCACGCGTCTTCCCCCACGCCCCGGCCGCGAAGTCGTGGTTCGAGGGGAGCCCGGAGCAGGACGCGCGGCGCGCGGAGTCCGCACGCGAGAACGCCTGGCTCCAGGCCGGCTACGTCCTCCTCGGCGTCCGCGCGGCGGGGCTGGCGGCCGGGCCGATGGGCGGCTTCGACCGCGCCGGCGTCGACGCGGAGTTCTTCGCGGACCGCCCCTGGCACTCGTTCCTCGTCGTCAACATCGGCCAGCCGGCGGAGGAGGGCGCGTGGTTCGCCCGCTCGCCGCGCCTCGACTACGACGACGTGGTCCAGACGGTCTGACGGCGCCTGTTCCTGCCGCGATGCCGCCCGTAGAGTCCCGGGTCACGCATCTGATAGTGGACCGCGGCCTCGTCGCTGGCGACGCGCGTCGCCAGCGACGAGGCGCGTTCACGTAACAGATGCGGCCGTTGAGTCGTACTGGCCTGGTCCCTTTATCTCGACCCTCTCCACCCGCTCATGCCTCGCCTCCTCGCAGCGCTCGTGCTGCTCCTCGCCGCCCCGCTGGCGCTCGCCCAGAGCCTCGCCGGCTCCTGGACCTTCGACCTCTACCCGTCCGGTGGCGGCGACACCGCGTTCGACAGCGGGCCGATGAGCCTCCCGCCCACGGGCGACGGCCGGCTCGTCCTGACCGCCAACGGCATCGACTCCCCGATGAGCGGCATCTCGTTCGAGACCGAAGGCGACGCCCAGACGGCGACCGGCTCCCTCGACGCGCTCGGCGGCGCCCCGTTCACGCTCTCGGGCACCGTCGCGGGCGACACGTTCGAGGGCACGCTCACGATCGCCAGCAACCCGCCCTTCGGCATCCGAGCGACGCGCGCGGCCGATCCGTTCGCCGCCTACGAGGCCCGGCAGGACTCGCTCCGCGCGGCCAACGCGCCCGAGCCCGTCGACCTGTTCGAGCCCTTCGACCTGCCGACGCCCACCACGATCCGCACCGGCAGCGGGCGCCCCGGCCCCAACTACTGGCAGCAGCAGGCCGATTATGACCTCACGGCCAGCCTGGACGACCAGACGCACACCGTCACCGGCACAGTCCGGCTGACCTACACCAACAACAGCCCCGAGGCGCTGGACTACCTCTGGTTCCACCTGGAGCAGAACCTGTTCGAGTCCGACAGCCGGGGCGGGCCGATCACCGGCCGCGCCTCCTCGTCGCTGGACGACGAGCACGGCTACCGCCTCGGCGCCATCACCGTCGACGGCCAGCCCGTCGAGCCGCTGGTGACCGACACCCGGATGCGGCTCACCCTGCCTGAGCCGCTGGAGGGCGGCGGCGGCACCGTCGAGGTCGTGATCCCGTATTCGTTCGTGATCCCCGGCTCGCCCGGCACGCCGCGCATGGGCCGCCTCGACACCGAGCACGGGACGATCTACGCCCTCGCCCAGTGGTTCCCCCGCGTGGCCGTCTACGACGACGTCAACGGCTGGAACCACCAGCCCTACCTCGGCTCCGGCGAGTTCTACCTCGACTACGGCGACTACGAGATGGCCCTGACCGTCCCCGCCTCCCACACCGTCGTGGCGACGGGCGTGCTCCAGAACCCCGACGACGTCTACTCGCGCGCGCAGCGCCAGCGGCTGGCGGCGGCGCGCCAGAGCGAGGACGCGCTCCCCATCGTGACCGCCGAGGACCGCGACGCGGCGGCCTCCGCGACCGGCACCAAGACGTGGCGCTTCCGCGCCGAGAACGTCCGCGACGTGGCCTGGGGCTCCTCGAAGGCGTTCCTGGTGGACGGCGCGAACGCGGCGGTCCCGATGGACGACGGGTCGACCAACGACGTGCTCATCCTGAGCGCCTACCCCTCCGAGGGGATCGGGACGGCCGAGGAGCCGGGCTGGGAAGAGGCCACGCGCTACGGCCGCGCGAGCATCCTCAACAACAGCTACTGGTACCCCTACCCCTACCCCGTCGCCATCTCCGTGGCCAGCCACATCGGCGGCATGGAGTACCCGATGCTCCACTTCTCGTCCGTGCGGAGCCGCCACAAGGGCCTGTTCGGCGTCGTGGACCACGAGCTGGGCCACAACTGGTTCCCCATGATCGTGGGCTCCGACGAGCGCCGCCACGCCTGGATGGACGAGGGGTTCAACACGTTCCTCAACGGGCCGTCCGAAATCACGTTTTATAACGAGGGCGACGACCCCTCGCTCCCCGGCTACGGCGAGGCGACCCCGACCGACCCCGACGGCGTCGCGCGCACCTTCCTCAACACCGAGATCGGGGTCGACGACGAGATCCTGACCTACGCCGACCAACTCAACGGGCGCGAGGGCGGCTGGAACAGCTATCAGAAGCCGGGCGCCGGCCTGTTCTTCCTCCGCACGGCCGTGCTCGGGCAGGAGCGCTTCGACAGCGCCTTCAAGGAGTACATCCGCCGCTGGGCCTACAAGCACCCACAGCCGGCCGACTTTTTCCGCACGATCGAGGACGTCTCCGGCGAGGATCTCGACTGGTTCTGGCGCGGCTGGTTCGACACGCGCCACCACTACGACGCCGCCCTGGTCTCGATGGCCCAAGCCGACGACGAGGTGACGCTGACCGTCGGCCAAGTGGGTGGGCTCGTGTTCCCGACCGAGATCGAGGTCTCCTTCGGCGACGGCTCGACCGAGCGCGTGGCCGTCCCCGTCGAGGGCTGGGGCCGCGATGACGAGGTGACGGTGCAGGTGGCCGCCGACGGCCGCGACGCCACGAGCGCCCGCCTCGACCCGGACGGCCTGCTCCCGGACACGGACCGCGAGAACGACACGGCGACGCCGGGCGAGTAGCCCGGACGCCACCGGCGAGAAGGGGGCACCTCGGCGATCCGGGGTGCCCCTCGCCGTACCGGCCGGCTAGAGTCGCAACCCCTTGCAGCGCCCGCCCCACTGGCGGCGAGCATCATCAGTGGGACGAGCGTTAGAACCGGTAGCGCGCGGAGGGCGCCTAAGCTGTATAGGCTACCGTTCGTCGTACTCATCTCAGCTATCCTCACTTTTACAACCGCGACCGGGACATGAGCAAGGCGGACCTACTCTGGCGGGACCTGCGAGGTCTATGCCGATCTCCATGCCACGCGCGTGTCTGCCCGCTCTACACCGTCCAGCCCCAGCGTGCTCGCCCGACCGACGAGCAAGGGCAGGTACTGATCGGCTACGCGTTCCTCCTCGGTGTGGCTGGACGCGCTGGCGGAGCGCGCAGGTAGCCGTCGCGACGCTGGGCGCGGGGGTGGTCTCGCTCGCCGTTCTCGGACAGGAAGACTTTCCCGAACAGTCCAGGAGGCGGCCAAGCTCTACACCGAGCTGTGCCGTCTCGTCGAAACTCGTTCCTCCAGTCCCTACTCCGCGTCCGCCGTGCCGGAGACGGCGCCGAAGGACTCCGCACCCTCGTTGCGGAGGCCGCCGAGTAGATGCCGCTCCCATTTACCGAATGGCGGCACCTCCGGCGCGGACTCACCCACGTCGCAGACGCACCGCACTGTAGGGCATGGAGACGCGGCTGCCTGCCGAGTGCTCAGAACACAGCCCTATAAACAAATGCGGGCGGCGAGGTCGAAACCCCGCCGCCCGCTGGCGTCCAGTCCGTCCGGCTAGGACCTAGACTTCAGGGGTGAGCCCGAGCGCCCGTGCGACGTTGATGCGGCCCTTCCCGTAGTACGGGTCCGTGCCACGCTGGCCGAGGTCTTCGGCCGTCTGCTGCATCTGCGTCTTGATCCGCGCCGGAGTGCGGCCGTAGTCCTCGACGAGGAGAGCCGCCAGCCCAGAGACGTGCGGGGCGGCCATCGACGTCCCGGCGAGGCCGATGATGTAGTTGCCCGTCTGGCAGACAGGGACGGCGAGGCTCGACGTGGAGCACGCGGCGTAGACGTACGACTCGTTACCGCCAGGAGCCGCTACGTTGATCGCGGACCGGCCGTAGTTCGTGTACGAGGCGGGCGCGTCCACGTTCTCGAAGGCCGGGTCCGTCGGGCGGCCCAGCGAGTAGTTCGTCGGGCCTGTGGCCGAGACGCAAATCGTGCTCGGCGTGCTGCAGTACGTCTTGTACCCGTTCCCGTCGTGGTCGAGGTCGATGGCACTGTTGCCGGCTGACACCACAACGGTCACGTCCTGGCTCCGGGCGTAGTTGAACAGCTTGTTCAGGTACCCGACATAGCGACCATTGCCAGCCTTCGAGAAGCTGCCGCCGAGGCTCATGTTCACGACGTCGGCACCGTTGTCCACAGCGTGGAGCAGGCCGCTGAAGATGGCGCTGCTGGGGCACCCGCCGACGGTCGACCCGTCCTGCATGACGTAGTCGTTCCCGTAGCACACCTTGACGGCCATGAGCGTCGTCTGCGACGTGACGCCGGCACCGATGTATCCGTTGGAGGCGACGGTCGCGCCGACGTGAGTCCCGTGGTAGCCGAGGTCCGTGAAGGGTAGGCGGTTCGGGAAATAGGCAGCGACAATTTGGTCCTCAACGGGAAGGAACGAGACAGAGCGATCGAGATCCACTCGGCCCTGGAGATCCAGGTTGAGGTAGTCGAGTCCTGTGTCGAGGATGGCGACGGTCACGTCGTCCGAGCCGAGGCGGCCAGCATCCCAGGCGTCATCTGCGTCGATGGCGCGCATGTTCCACTGGCGTCCATAGAAGAACGCGCCGGCCGGGTTCAGCGGGCTATCGACGGAAGCGGCTTCCGGAGTCTGGAAACCCTCGGGGAGTTCCTCGCGGAGATCGATGTCCGGCTGCACCTCCGCGATGCCAGAAGCCCGGCTGAGTTGGGCGGCGGCAGCGTCAGACAGTCCCTCAACGATGCCGATCCCAGCTTCGTGAGAGAGAACCACTGTTCCCCCCAGCCGCTCAACTCGGCTGGCGAACGTGCGGGGAACTACTCCATTCCCGGAGAAAAGGACGACATGGCGGGAGGGGACCTCCACGGTCAGCGGGACCTCGACAAATGGCCCGTCTGCGGGCGCCGTTGCTGCCGCGGTGAGGGAGGCGGAAGCGACCGTCGCGTCGACCGAGTCTGGACCGGTGCTGTCACAAGCGGTGAGGGTGAGCGCGCCGAGGGCGAGCACCGAGAATATGTTCTTCATATGTCCAAAGGGGGAGGGAGCGCCGAGAATACACGGGCTTCACGTTCATTGCAACCCGCGGTCGCAGAAACGTCACATCTGCGCGCCGAAGACCTCTGGCTCCCGGCTCACTCCTAGAGCCGACAGTCTCGACCTGGAAGAGAGATCCCCACCCAACGCGTTCGCCTATCCCCTCCAACGCCTGTCCTGATTGGACGGCTACCCGGCGTCCAACGAACGTCCCGACACGAGCATCGCGGTGTCGAGTCTATAGAACCGCGCCCTCCGCGGCCCTCCCCAAAACACGCAGAAGGGGCCGTCTGAGCTACTGCCCCTCCACCTTCTTGAACACGACGCACGTGTTGTGGCCGCCGAACCCGAACGCGTTCGAGAGGGCCACGTTCACCTCGCGGTCCTGCGGCTCGTTGAACGTGTAGTTCAGGTCGCAGGCCGGGTCCGGCGTCTCGAAGTTGATGGTCGGCGGGACGCGCCCGTGCTCCATGGCGAGGATCGAGGCGATGGCCTCGACGGCCCCGGCGGCGCCCAGCAGGTGGCCCGTCATCGACTTGGTCGACGAGAGATTCATTTCGTAGGCGTGCTCGCCGAAGACCGCCTTGATCGCCTTCGTCTCAGCCACGTCGCCGAGCGGCGTCGAGGTGCCGTGCATGTTGAGGTAGTCCACCTCGGAGGGCTCGATGCCGGCCGTCTTGAGCGCCTGCTGCATCGCCAGCTTGGCGCCGAGCCCCTCGGGGTGGGGCGCCGAGATGTGGTAAGCGTCGGCGCTCATGCCCAGGCCGATGACCTCGGCGTAGACGTGCGCGCCGCGGGCCTTGGCATGCTCGTACTCCTCCAGGACGAGCGCGCCGGCGCCCTCCCCCATCACGAACCCGTCGCGCGTGGCGTCGAACGGGCGGCTGGCGGTTTCAGGCGAGTCGTTCCGCGTCGAGAGCGCCTTCATGTTGCCGAACCCGCCGAGGCCGATCTTGGTGATCGAGGCGTCGGTGCCGCCGGCCACCATGGTGTCGGCGAGGCCGGCGCGGATGACGAGGGCCGCGTCGGCGATGGCGTTGTTGGAGGTGGCGCACGCCGAGACCGTCGCGTAGTTCGGCCCGTGGAGCCCGTGGCGGATCGAGATCAGGCCGGGCGCCATGTCGATGATCATCATCGGCACGAAGAACGGGCTGAGCCGTCGCGGCCCATGCTCGGCGAACCCGACCACCTGGTCCTGGAACAGCTTCATGCCGCCGATCCCGCTCCCCATCACGACGCCCGTGTTCGCCTTCTCCTCGTCCGAGAACGCGGCCGTGTCGAGGCCGGCGTCCGCCAGCGCCTCGTCGGCGGCGACGATGGCGAACTGAGCGAACGGGTCGAGCCGCCGGGCCTCCTTCCGGTCGAGGTAGTCGTCGGGGTCGAACCCCTTCACCTCGCACGCGAACGTGGTCGGATACTCCGAGGCGTCGAAGTGGGTGATCGGGGCGGCTCCGCTCCGTCCGGCCATCATGGCGTCCCAGAAGTCCGGGACCGTGTTGCCGATGGGTGTGAGGGCACCGAGGCCGGTGACGACGACGCGGCGGTCCTGCATGGGCATGGGAGAGGGGGCGGGTCTCGGGTCGAGCCGCGCGTCCGGGGCTGGGGGCCCGTCCGGGCGCCTACAAAAACCGGCGGCGCGTGCCGAGACGCCCCGCCGGGAAGCCGCCAGTCGCGGAGGCGGCGCTAGGCCTTGTTCGAGTCGACGTAGTCGACGGCGTCACCGACGGTGGCGATCTGCTCGGCGTCCTCGTCGGGGATGGTCATGTCGAACTCCTTCTCGAACTCCATGATGAGCTCGACGGTGTCGAGAGAGTCGGCGCCGAGGTCGTTCGTGAACGATGCGTCGCGCGTGATGTCGGCTTCGTCGACGCCGAGTTTCTCGACGATGATCGCCTTGATGCGCTGTTCGGTGGTCTCGTCGGCCATGAGGGGGCGGGTCGGTGAGGGAAGAGGGGGCACCAGGCGGAAACCCGGCGCGGGCGTGCACGAGAGTTGCAGCCCCGAAACTACGGCCCCCCACTCCACGGCGCCAAGAGAGTTCCACCGGAGGCGTCCCCTGAGGCCGGCGTGGGGAGGCCTCCGCCCGCTGTGCCCGCTATCTTCGTCGGCCCTGCCCGACCGACCCGACGCCGCCCGCATGCCGACCCTCTTCACCTCCGAGTCCGTCTCCGAAGGCCACCCGGACAAGGTCTCCGACCAGATCTCCGACGCGCTCCTCGACGCCTTCCTCGCGGGCGACCCCGCCAGCCGCTGCGCCATCGAGACGCTCTGCACCACGGGCCTCGTCGTGGTCTCGGGCGAGGTCACGAGCGACACCTACGTGGACGTCCAGGAGGTCGTCCGGCGGACCATCGAGGAGATCGGCTACACCGACCCGGCGCTCCAGTTCGACGCCCGCTCGTGCGGCGTGCTCGTCACGATCCACGAGCAGTCGGCCGACATCGCCCAGGGCGTCGACGACGACAAGGGGCTCCACACCGAGCAGGGCGCCGGCGACCAGGGCATGATGTTCGGCTACGCGACCCGCGAGCACGAGGAGACGCTGATGCCGCTCGCGCTCGTGCTCTCGCACCGGCTCGTCCGCCGGCTGGCCGAGATCCGGAAGGCGACGAGCGGCCCGGACGCCGCCGTCATGCCCTACCTCCGGCCCGACGCCAAGAGCCAGGTCACCATCGAGTACGAGGCCGACGGCCGGACGCCCCGGCGCGTCCACACCGTCGTGATCTCGACGCAGCACGCCGAGACGCCGCTGGCCCAGATCAAGGACGACGTCCGGCGCCACGTGCTCCCGGCCGTCCTCCCGCCCGACCTCGTCGACGACGACCTCATCCTCCACGTCAACCCGACCGGCCAGTTCATCATCGGCGGGCCGCACGGCGACACCGGGCTCACGGGCCGCAAGATCATCGTGGACACCTACGGCGGGAAGGGCGCCCACGGCGGCGGCGCCTTCAGCGGCAAGGACCCGAGCAAGGTGGACCGGAGCGCGGCCTACGCCACGCGCCACGTGGCCAAGAACCTCGTCGCCGCCGGGCTGGCGGACGAGGCCCTCGTGCAGGTGGCCTACGCCATCGGCGTGCCAGAGCCGGTCTCGATCCGCGTCGAGACGAACGGGACGGCCCGCGACGGGCTCACCGACGCCCGGCTGGCCCAGATCGTGCGCGAGACCGTGGACCTCAGGCCGGCCGCCATCATCCGGCGGCTCGGGCTCCTCGACCCGGACGACGCGGCCCGCCCGCGGTACCGAGACACGGCGGCCTACGGGCACTTCGGCCGCGACGGCTTCCCCTGGGAGCGGCTCGACCTCGTGGACACGCTGACGAAGGCCGCCAGCGCGGCGGCGTAGGCGACCGCGAACGACGGCGCGACGCCCCCTCGATCGGCGCGCTTCCCACGAAATTGAGCCGCGTCGGGGACCGAGCGCCCTATCCTCTCGTCAGATACTCCCCGACACACGACACCCGCCGAACATGGACCACAAGGAAGGACAGTACAAAGTCGCCGACCTCTCGCTCGCCGAGGACGGCCGCAAGCGGATCGAGTGGGCCGAGAGCCGGATGCCGGTCCTCATGCGCCTCCGCGACGAGTACGCGCAGAGCCAGCCGTTCGCCGGCTACAAGATCACCGGCTGCCTCCACGTCACCAAGGAGACCGCCGTCCTCATCGAGACGCTCAAGGCCTGCGGCGCCGAGGTGGCGTGGAGCGGCTGCAACCCGCTCTCGACCAACGACAGCGTGGCCGCCGCCCTCGCGCTCGGCCCGAACGGCGACGGCGACGGGGTCGAGATCTACGCCTGGTACGGCCAGGACACCGAGGCCTTCTACTGGTGCATCGACCGGACCATCGACACCACCCCGAGCACGACGCTCGACGACGGCGCCGACCTCATCTTCCGCGTCCACTCCGCCTTCCCCGAGAAGGCCGGCGACATCATCGGGGGCTCCGAGGAGACCACGACGGGCGTCCACCGCCTCCGCGCGATGGCCGACGACGGCAAGCTGCTCTACCCCGTCTACGCCGTCAACGACGCCGAGACGAAGTGGGACTTCGACAACGTCTACGGCACGGGCCAGAGCACGCTCGACGGCATCCTCCGGGCGTCGTCGGTCCTCCTCGCGGGCAAGAACTTCGTCGTCGCCGGCTACGGCCACTGCGGCCGCGGCGTGGCGATGCGGGCCAAGGGCATGGGCGCCAACGTCATCGTCACCGAGGTCAAGGCCACGGCCGCCCTCAAGGCCACGCTCGAGGGCATGCGCGTGATGCCGATGGAGGAGGCCGCCAAGGTCGGCGACATCTTCGTGACCGCGACGGGCATGCGGGACGTCATCCGCGGCGAGCACTTCGTCTCCATGAAGGAGGGCGCCATCGTCTGCAACACGGGCCACTACGACGTGGAGTTGAACCTGAAGGAGCTGGCCGAGGTCTCGACCGACGCCCGCATGATCCGCGACGACAACCGCGAGTACACGCTCGACAACGGCAAGAAGGTCTACGTCCTCGCCGACGGCCGGCTCGTCAACCTGGCCGCCGCCGAGGGCCACCCCTCGGAGGTGATGGACATGAGCTTCGCCAACCAGTTCCAGGCCCACCTCGCGCTGATCCGCCGCCACGAGGCCGGCGAGGAGCTCCCGAACACGGTCCTCGACCTGCCGGAGGAGCTGGACCAGGAGATCGCCGGGATCAAGCTGGAGACGATGGGCCTCGCCATCGACCACCTCACCGACGAGCAGGTCACGTACGCCACGGACTACTCCGCCGGCACCTAGCCCCGACCCGCTGGCGGACACGCTCCGCCAGCCCCGAGCCGGGACCGGCTACCGCCATAGCCGCCCGGATAGAGCGCCCGTCCCGTTTCTCGCGGGGCGGGCGTTCGCCTGTTGAGGCTTCCCCGAACGGCGGCGCCCGCCGGCCAGGGCCACGCTCAGCCGAGCAGCTCGTCGAAGATGTCCGACTGCTTGAGCGGCGGGGCGATGTCGAAGTGGTCGTAAGCGCGGCGCGTGGCGACCCGGCCACGCGGCGTCCGCGCCATGAAGCCCTCCTGGATGAGGTACGGCTCGTAGACCTCCTCGACCGTCCCGGCGTCCTCGCCCACGGCGACGGCGATCGTGCTCACGCCGACCGGGCCGCCGTCGAACTTCTCCATGAGCGAGAGGAGGATGCGGGCGTCCATCTCATCGAGCCCGGCCTCGTCCACGTCGAGCGCGTTGAGCGCGTGGTCCGCCACGGCGCGCGTGATGCGACCGTCGCCCGGCCCCGCGGCCGTCTCGACCTCGGCGAAGTCGCGCGTCCGGCGGAGCAGCTTGTTGGCGATGCGCGGCGTGCCGCGCGAGCGGCGGGCGATCTCGTGGGCGCCGTCCTCCTGGATCTCGACGTTCATCAAGCTCGCCGAGCGGAGGACGATCCGGCGGAGCAGGTCGGCGTCGTAGTAGTCGTACCGGAAGTCGACGCCGAAGCGGGCGCGGAGCGGGGCCGTGAGCAGCCCCTTTCGTGTGGTCGCGCCGATGAGCGTGAACGGCGGGAGCGCGATCCGCACCGACCGCGCCGACGGGCCCGAGTCGATCAGGATGTCGATGGCGTAGTCCTCCATCGCCGAGTACAGGTACTCCTCGACGACGGGCGCGAGCCGGTGGATCTCGTCGATGAACAGGACGTCGCCCTCGTTGAGGTTGGTGAGGAGGCCGGCGATGTTGGCCGGCTTGTCGAGCGCCGGGCCGGACGTCGTCTTGACCTCGGCGCCCATCTCCTCGGCGATGATGTGCGCGAGCGTCGTCTTCCCGAGGCCCGGCGGGCCGGAGAGGATCACGTGGTCCAGGGCCTCGCCGCGCTGGAGGGCGGCCGTGATGAACACGCGGAGGTTGTCCTTGATCTTCTGCTGGCCGATAAAGTCGTCGAGGGCGCGGGGCCGGAGGGCCTTTTCGAGGTCGGCGTCGGCGGCGACGGTCGGGGCCGAGGCGTCGCGGGGAACGGAGTCCATGGTGTGCGGGGTCGGTTGGCCGGCAAGGTACGGGAGAGGGGTGACAGGACGTGTCATCGACCGGCCGGGACCGCCGCGCTGGCGGAGCGCCACCGCCAGCGGGCGGGGACGGATCAGGGAGCCGCCCTCACGCGTCTCGGCCTCCTCACGGCTCTGCTTCGCCATGCTGCCCGCCCGCCAGATCGGCGTCGTCGGAGGCGTCGGCCCCCGCGCCGGCCTCGACCTCGTCCAGAAGATCCTCTCTGCGACGCGGGCGAGCCACGACCAGGACCACCTCCCCATCTCGCTGCTCTCGCTCCCGCACCGCGTCCCGGACCGGACGGCGTTCCTGCTGGGCCACACGAGCGTGAACCCCGGCCTCGCCCTCGCGGACCTCGCCGACCAACTCGTCGCGGGGGGCGCCGAGATCGTTGGCATCCCCTGCAACACGGCCCACGCGACGGTGATCTTCGAGGTGATCGAGAACCGCCTCGCGGGACGGTGCGACGTGGTGAACATGGTCGAGGAGGTGGGCGCCGAGATCGCCCGGCGGCTCCCGGACGCCCGGACGGTCGGCGTGCTCTCGACGGCGGGGACGCTCGTCGCGGACGTGTACCCGGCCTGCCTCCACCCGCTGGGCCTCGACGTGCTCCAGCTTCCGCTCTCGCTCCAGGAGCAGACGGTGCAGCCCGCCATCTACGACGAGGCGTACGGCATCAAGGCGACGCCCGGCCCCGTCAGCGCGCGAGCCGTCGGCGGGCTCCGGGCCGGTCTCGACTACCTTCTCGCGGCGGGGGCCGATGTCGTCGTGCTCGCGTGTACGGAGATCCCGCTGGCGTTGACGGAGACGACGGTGCGGGGCGTCCCGCTCGTGGACGCCACGGACGTGCTCGCCCGCGCCCTCGTCCGCCGGAGCTGTCCGGGTGCCCTCGCCGGCCCGTGAGCCCGGCCCGCACCGAGCGCCCGTACCGCTCGTCGGCGAGACACGCGCCGCGCGGCCTGGAGTAGACTCCCCGCTCCGCCTTCTACCGCCGCCGTGACCCGTCTCGTTCTCTGGGCCGTCGTCTGTCTCGTCGCCGTCGCCGTCCGCGCGCAGGAGCCGGAGCGTCCGCGTGCGCGCGACGTCGGCCTCGCCGTCGGCATCCTCCCGACCGGCCCCTTCAACGCCATCACCGACGTCGGGGGCGTACGCGTGGGGCACGCCACCGTGATCGAGGGGGACTCGGTGCGGACGGGCGTGACGGCCATCCTCCCGCACGGCAGCAGCGTCTACCAGGAGAAAGTGCCGGCGGCCATCGTGGTGGGGAACGGGTTCGGGAAGTTGCTCGGCGTGACGCAGGTCCGCGAGTTGGGTGAGATCGAGACCCCTATCCTCCTCACCTGCACGCTCTGCGTCTGGGAGGCCGCCGACGCCCTGGTGGACCGGCTCCTGGCCGAGCCCGGCATGGAGGACGTCCGGTCCATCAACCCCGTCGTGGGCGAGACGAACGACGGATTCCTGAACGACATCCGAAGCCGTCCGATCCGCCCGGAGCACGTGGCCGAGGCGCTGGCGGCGGCGGCGGGCGGGCCGGTGGCCGAGGGGTCCGTCGGGGCGGGCACGGGCACGGTCGCCTTCGGGTGGAAGGGCGGCATCGGGACCAGCTCGCGGGCGCTGCCGTCTGCGCTCGGCGGGCACACGGTCGGCGTCCTCGTCCAGTCCAACTTTGGCGGGGTGCTCACGATGAACGGGGCGCCCGTCGGGCGGGAGCTGGGGCAGTTCGCGTTTCAGAGCCGCCTCGGCGAGAGCGCCGACGGGAGCATCATGATCGTCGTGGCCACCGACGCACCGCTCGACGCGCGCCTGCTGGAGCGGCTGGCGACGCGCGCGCTCACCGGCCTCGCCCGGACCGGCGCCAGCATGACCAACGGGTCCGGCGACTACGTGATCGCCTTTTCGACGGTGCACGACGGCGGGCCGCTCGTGGCCAACGGCGCGATGTCGCCGCTCTTCCAGGCCGTCGCGGAGGCTACCGAGGAGGCCGTCTACAACTCGCTGCTCCGGGCCACCACCGTCGTCGGCCACCGGGGCACGGTCGAGGCCCTCCCGCTGGGCCGCGTGTTGGAGGTGCTCGATGCGTACGGCGTCCGCCACTGGGACCGGACGCTGCCGCCGGGCGGCGAGCGGTAGAAGCGCCGCCGCTCCCGGCCCGAGCGGTCCCCGCCGCGCGGGCGGAGCGCCACCGCCAGCGGGCGAGGCCAGGCCGTTCCCCGTTGACCCCGCCGGCCGCTGACGCTAGGTTGGAACCATGTTTGCTGTCGACCACGTCCTCGTCTCCGACGCCCTCCTCGACGCGCCGTTCGCGTGCCACCTCGGGAGCTGCCTCGGCGCCTGCTGCGTCCACGGCGACCAGGGCGCGCCCGTCGAGGCGGAGGAACGCGCGGCGCTCGACGAGGCCCTGCCGGTGGTGGAGGACCGCCTCCGCCCGGAGGCGAAGGCCGAGATCGCCCGCAGCGGGACCTGGGAGGGCACCGAGCGCGACGGCTACCACACCACGACGGTCAAAGGGCGCGAGTGCGTGTTCGTCGTTTACGACCACGTCGGCAAGCGGGAGATCGCCAAGTGCGCACTCCAGGAGGCGTTCTGGGCGGGGAAGCTGAGCTTCGAGAAGCCCGTCTCGTGCCACCTCTACCCCGTCCGCGTCGAGCGCTACGGCGAGGGCGCCGACGCCGTCGAGGTGCTGAACTACGAGCGGATCGACTTGTGCGCGCCGGCCGTCCCCCACGGCGAGCGGACCGGCGTCCAGCTGGCGGACTTCCTGGAGCGACCACTGACGCGCAAGTACGGCGCCGACTGGTTCGGCCGCTTCCGCGAGACGCTCCGCCAGCGCCGCCTCGACGTGGGCATCGGCCCCGAGGAGGAGCCCGCCCCGGACGAGCCCGCCAGCACGCCCCCGTCTTAACCGCCCCGCCGATCGCCCGATACCGACGGGGACGCCCCCTGACCCATGCTCAACCTTCGCCAAAACCAGTCGCTTCAGCAGAAGCTCTCGCCGCAGCAGATCCAGTACATCAAGCTGCTGCAACTGCCGACGCTCGCCCTGGAGCAGCGGATCAAGGCCGAGATGGAGTCCAACCCGCTCCTGGAAGAGGGCGAGGAAGAGGACGACCTCCAGCTCGACGACACCGGCGACGAGCCGGTCAGCGCGGACGATGACGACGACCTCCCGTCCGAGAACACCGAGTCCTCGTCCGACGACGAGTTCGACTGGGACGAGTTCTTGAACGCGCCCGACGACCTCTACGGCTACAAGGCCCAGGTGGACCACTCGGCCGAGGAGGACGAGCGCGAGATGCCCATGGAGGCCACGTCCACCATCGCCGAGTCGCTGAGGGAGCAGGTCCACCTCCTCGACCTCGACGAGACCGAGGAGTTGATCGCCGACCAGATCATCGGCTCCATCGACGAGGACGGCTACCTCCGCCGGCCCGTCGAGTCGATCCTCGACGACGTCATGTTCAACTTCGGCGTGATGATCACCGAGGCCGACGTCGAGCGCGTGCTCTCGCGCATCCAGCGGCTCGACCCCGTCGGCATCGCGGCCCGCGACCTCCGCGAGTGCCTCCTCGTCCAACTGGACATGATGGGCGACGAGGTGGACAGCCGCGAGACCGCCATCGACATGCTCCGCGACGCCTACAAGGCGTTCACGATGAAGCACTTCGACGCCATCCAGCGCAAGCTCGGCATCGACGAGTACGACCTGAAGGAGGCCTACGACCTCGTCCGCAGCCTCGACCCGAAGCCCGGCGAGGGCACCGTCGCCGTCCAGACCAACTACATCACGCCCGACTTTACCGTCGAGCGAGACGGCGACGACTTCCGCATCTTGCTCAACGGCCGCAACGCGCCCGAGCTACGGGTGAACCGGCACTACCGGAATATGTGGAACGACCTCTCGTCGAAAAGCACGAAGGGCGACGGGAAGGCGAAGGAGACGAAGGACTTTCTCAAGACGCGCATGGAGAGCGCGCGGTGGTTCATCAACTCGATCCAGCAGCGGCGCAACACGATGCTCCGCGTGATGGACGCCATCGTCCAGATCCAGCACGACTTTTTCGAGCACGGCGAGGGCAACCTCAAGCCCATGATCCTGAAAGACATCGCGGAGATCATCCACATGGACATCTCGACGGTGTCCCGCGTGGTCAACGGGAAGTACGTCCAGACGGAGTACGGCGTCTACGAGCTGAAGCACTTCTTTTCGGAGGGCATCACGAGCGACGAGGGCGAGGAGGTCTCGAACAAAGAGGTGAAGGCGCTCCTGGAGCGGATCATCGGGGCCGAGGACAAGGCGAAGCCGCTCAGCGACCAGAAGCTGGCGGACCTCCTGGCCGAGGAGGGCTTCCCCATCGCCCGGCGGACCGTGACCAAGTACCGCGAGCAGCTCAACATCCCGGTCGCGCGGCTCCGCAAGCAGATCGTGCTCGCCTGAGTCCGGCCGCCGCGCTGGCGGGCGCCGCCCGTGCAACCTCTCTGGGCGTCGGGCATCTAGGAGGCGTCTCCCCCTAACGCCTCGTATGCGCTTCGTCGCCCTCGCCTCTTTCCTCCTCGTCGCCGCCGGCTGCGCCACGACCGCCCCGCCGCCGACTCGCTCTGCCCTCGTCGGGTCCTGGGCGATGGAGCAGATCACCGACGACGGTCGGGACGTCTCGGCCGAGCACAACCCGGCCGGCGACCGCTACATCGTGCTCCGCGCCGACGGCCTGTTCGAGAGCGGCGGCCAGCCCTACGGGCGCAACGCGGGCCGCTGGACGTACGACCACGGCAGCCAGGAGCTGAGGCTAGACAGCGACGCCGGCCCCCAGGACGACAGCCGGTGGGTGGTCCGCCTCCGCGGCGACACGATGGAGTGGAGCGGCGTCGGGTCCGCGTTCGCGCGGCGGTTCCGGATCACGTCCCGCCGCGTGCGCTGACGACTGGCGGCCTCAGTCGTGCGCGGCGACGCCCTCGGCCCAGCGGCGCGGGTCGAACAGGACCGGGTCGAGGTCCATGCCGGCCTCGATGTCGGAGTACTCCTCCCAGAACACGCGCTGGCCGCCGGACCAGACTTCCACGAGCGGGGCGATCCAGCCGCCGGCCAGCGGCTCGTAGTCGAGGAACCGGACGTCCTGCTTCCCGCCGCCCTGCGACGGCTCCACGAGGCGGACGAACAGGAGCCGGTCGCGCTCGACCCAGACCTCGCCGGAGGCGGGCACGCCGAGGACGTACATCCGCCGGCCGTCCCACACGTCCGCGCGGAACGCGCCGAGGTCGAGGCCCTCGTCCTCCAGGATTGCCAGCGTCTCGGCCGGCGGCTGGGCGTACACGTCGAAGCCCCAGAGCAGGAGCGGGTTCCGCTCGGCGCGGGCGGCCGCCAGCGTGCCATCGCGGTAGAGGAACGTGCTGTCGCGGGCGTAGAGCGCGTCGACGCCAGCCATCGGGTCGCCCATCTCGATCCGGAGGCGGCCGGGGGGCGCGGCCCACTCCCGCCACGTCTCCGTGCTCGTTGAGCCGTCGGGCAGGAGGCGGCTCGTGACCTGCGTGAACGCGAGCGTCCGGTACCACGTCTCGGCGTAGCGGTCGTGCATGGCCGCCACGAGCGTGGCCGCGTCGTAGACGGCGTCGGCGCGCATCGGGCCGGCCATGACGGGGCCGATCTGGGGCGGCCGGGCGGTCGAGTCCGCCGCCGGACCTGGCGCGGCGTCGGCGCTGGCGGGCTCCGTCTGGGCGCATCCGGCGGCGGCGAGCGAGACAGCGAGAAGGAGGAGGCGCATGAGGAGGGAGATCAGGTGGGCTCGCCCGCGCGGAGCCACGCGATGAGATCGACGTGGGGAGGTGCGTGGCCGGCGGCGCGGAGGGCGGCGTTGGTCTGCCCCCGGTGGTGCGAGGCGTGCATCAGGACGTGGTCGAGAACGTCACCGACCGTGCTCTCATACGTCGTCCCTCGGGAGTTCTGATAGACGACGGGCTCCGCCAGCCCGCCGGGGCCGAGACCGTCCAGAGTCGTCGCGTAGCCGTCGGCGTTGTGTTGGGCGAGGCTCCGGCAGGCCGCCGCGTCCAGGTCCGGCCAGAGGTCGATGCAGCCGGTCGGCTCGCCACGGAGGCGAAGGAGCCAGACACGGTCGGCCGTCGCAGCGTGGGCGAACGGCCGCCGGGCGGCGGGCACGTCGGCCTGGACGAGAGCGTCCGCGAGGGTCGCCATCGCCCACCGGTGGTAGCGGAATCGTCGTCGGGTGGCGTCGAGCTGCGTCACGAGGGACGGCGTTCAGAGAGCCGAATGGTAATGCCGACGCGGCTTCTTGCCGGGCGCTCTGTGGTACCTGTCCGTCCGTGCCCGCGCTCGGTGCAGACGCTGCGAGTTGGCACGGCTCTTGATAAGAGATTCTGTGAACTTCCCTCGCCCTCATGACGACCGACACGCTCACCGCCTCCCACGGCCTCACCTCCCTGCTCGCCGGCTACATCACCGGCACCGTCGACGACTCGGTGATGACCCGGTTCGACGACCTGTTCGAGGACGCCAACGCCTCCGCGCAGGAGCGGCTCGCCTTCGCGCGGTTCTACCTGGACGCTCTCGCCACCGACGACGTGTCCGAGGCGCTCCCGGCACCGGGCGAGGCCTCCGGCATCCTCGGGCTCGTCCGGGCGTAAAGGGCGGGTCCAGCCTGCCCCGCCCGTGTCCGCCTGCCCCGACCACCTGCCCAGCACGCCGGACGGCCGCTACTTCGTCCACGGCGGTCGCCTGTGGCGGTGCTCCAACCCCGACCTCGGCGAGGACGACCGCCAGCGGCTCGTGCAAGAGCTGATGGCCGCGCGCCGCGCCGTCGGGCAGGCGACGAGGGAGGGCGACGCAGACGCCGAGCGCGACGCACGCAACCGCGTTCACCGCGCCAAGGTGGCCCTGGGCGAGCGGGGGCCGACGTGGTGGGAGGACGACGAGGACCACAACCGGAAGGCGCCCACGAACACGCCCTACGCCGACTGGTGGAACGGGCTGGGCGACGCCGAGCGAGCGGCTGGCACATAAAAAAGCCCCCTCCGGCGGGCACCGGATGGGGGCCTTGCGCTCGTGCTACCAAGCGCTACTTCGGTTGCCTCAGTTGCTGAGGGCCGGGTCGTTCACGCGATTCCGCATGTAGGTCTCGCGGTGGCCGTAGAAGTCGTACACGTTCTCGACGAACGACGGGTCGGCGGTGGTGGGCCAGTTCGACTTGTCGAAGCCGGGGGCCGACTCGAGGCGCTCCTTGGTCACGTCGAGCGTGAACCGCTCGTTGGTGGTGTCGACGTCGAACGCTTCGAGGGGGACGGCAAACAGCTTGTCGCCGATCCCGAGAAAGCCGCCGAAGTCGAGCACGGCGTACTGGACGCGGGCCGTGGCGGGGTCGACCATCAGGTCCTCGATCGTGCCGAGATCCTTCCCGGCCTTGTTGACGACCTTGGTACCCTGAATGGTAGAAGTGGAGAGCGTAATCATGATAGATGAGGAAATAAAAGGGTAGCGAGACACGAGGAGCATAATTCCTCCTGTCATGTCTTCTTATAGACCAATCCATTGAGGGTTGCAAAGCGAGAATGAACTCCCTCGGCCGGCAGACCTCCCGGGCTCTAGCGTGACGCGCTCGACGCGTGTACACGTCCTGTCTTCTCGAGTCCTCCACCTCAACGCGGCGCTGCTTGGACCTCTTGACGACGGAGGAGCGGTCGTCAGTGAAGCGACGAGCGACACGGGGCTGGATGCATCGGGAGACCGGGCCGGGGTCGCAACGGCCATAGATCCACCTCGGGCGGAGCCGGTCAAATCCGGCAGGGGGTCTATCCTCCGGCGTCGCCGCACCGATATTGGGATACGCCTGTCGCTCCCCCCCGACCATGCGCGGACCGATCCTCCTCGCCGCCGTCTCCCTCGTCTCCCTCTCCGCCTGCGCCGGCTCGGCTGGCGGCACACGACCCAACGGGTGGGCCGCGGGCCGCAGCGCCGACCGCGAGGCCGAGCGCCCCCGCCCGACGCCCGCCGCCGCCCCCGGGAGCGCCCTCGGCGCCCGCCAGCGGAGCGAGAGGAGGTCTCCTCGTCGATGCTCGTGATCCCCGTCGTCGGGATCGGAGGCGACGTCCTTCGCGACTCGTTCACGTCTCCGCGCTCGGGCGGGCGCACGCACGACGCCATCGACATCGCGGCGCCGACGGGGACGCCGCTCGTGGCCGTCACCGATGGGGTGGTCAGCCGGAAACACTGGAACGGGCTCGGCGGCCGGACGCTCTACCTCACCTCGGCCGACGGCCGCTACGACTACTACTACGCCCACCTCGACAGCTACGCCGAGGGCATCGAGATCGGCACCCGCGTCCGACGCGGTCAGGTACTCGGCACGGTCGGCGCGACGGGGAACGCGCGCGGGCCGCACCTCCACTTCCAGGTGCTCGACAAGCGCGGCAGCGGCCGAGGGACGCCCGTCAACCCGTTCCATCTGCTCCGCACCGCCGAGCTGGCCGTCGCCGACTGACCGCTACTCCGTGCCGATGCGGTAGGTGAGGCCAACGCGGAGGGCGCTGAACAAGTCGCCGATAGCCGATTCTGTTGCGGCGGCGTCGATGGCGCGGGGCGGGCCGGCCAGCGTCCACGTCCCGTCGACGAAGACGCCCATCGAGGACGAGACGGCCGTCTCGGCGCCGGCCCCGACGGACACGGCCCCGGCGAGGCTGTTGTCGCCGGAGGCGATCCCTCCGCCGAGCGCCCCGTAGAGCGAGATGCCCCGCTGCTCGAACACCCGCGCGCGCGCGCCGGCCGTCACGAACCGGACCCACGGGCTGAGGCTTATCTCCTCGACCGGCTCGAAGACGGAGTTGTTGCCCCGATCCGTGGAGAGGGTCGGGTAGTAGCCGGCCTCGATGTCTCCGAACAGGTCGAGCCACGGCAAGAGCCGCCCCTCAATGCCGATGCCGAACGCGACGCCGGCGTTGTCGGCGAACTCCTGGAACGGTCCCGATGCCTGCGCCCCCCGTTCTCCCCCGTAGCTCCCGGCGCCGACCCAGTAGCGGAAGGCGAGGGGCAAATCGGGCATCGCGCCGGTTGCCGGCTCGGGCTCGACCGGCCCAGGGCCCCGCCTCTCAGGGGCCTCCGGCGCCGTCACGACGGGCTCAGCGTCGGCCGGCTCGGGCTCCGTCGGCTCGAGGTCGGCCGGCGGCCGTGGAGACGGCGGGTCCATGACAGGCTCGGCCGTCTGCGCCGTGAGTTGAGCCTCCACAACGTGGACCAGGGACTGGTAGGCGGGCGGGTCCTCGACGGGGTCGGGCTGGTAAGTCGGCTGGATCGCGAAGATGTGGAGCAGCGACCGCTTGGCCTCGCCGATCTCGCCCAGGCGGAGGTAGGCCAACGTGAGCAGCCGCCGCGCCGGGATCGAGCGTGGCGTGTCGTCGAGGCACGCGCCAAGCCCACCGATGACGCTCCCGAAGGCCCCCTCCACGTACCGCGCCTCGGCTTGGGCGAGCGCGTCGGGGCACGTCTGCGACGCCGCGGAGGAGCCCAGCAGAGTGAGAAAACAGACGGCGAGGACAGCCCAGAGACGGCAGACGGGGACGGGCATACGGGGAGCGGAACGGGATAGAAAGGAACGGTGCGCGGGCCAGGGCTCGGCCCGGGCGCATCGCCCGTGACCGCTCGTTCGTGTTCGGGGTGTCGAGACCGCACCGGCAGCCTACGGTCCGTCCACTCCTCGGGAAAGGTCAAACTCGATGCGCGCCACGCCGCCCGGCTGGACGGTGATCGTCCGCTCGTCGGACCCGAGTTGGGGGTGGGACACGGCGACCTGGTGCGTCCCCGCC
The DNA here is from genome assembly GCA_963811175.1 of Rubricoccaceae bacterium. Taxonomy (GTDB): domain Bacteria; phylum Bacteroidota; class Rhodothermia; order Rhodothermales; family Rubricoccaceae; genus Rubrivirga. Next base: position 92,446 of record CAWEQE010000002.1, read on the forward strand.
GAGAGCGTCGTCCGGTAGACGGTGTCGGACTCGCGCTCTCTGGTCTCGCCGTCGATCACGATCCGCCCCCACGGTCGGACGAGGATCTCGACGGTTCCCGTCGCGGCGACTGGCGATCGGCGGGGCTCGGGCCGGGGCGTCGCCTCGCGCGGGGGCGGGGCGGCCTGCGGCACCGGCCGGAGATCGACGACCGTCTCGAACTGGACGCCCGGCCGGATGTCGATCTGCTGGACGGACGTCTCGTACCCCCCGCGGGCAACGGACACCGAGCGCCGCCCCGGCGAGACCCTGCTGAGCGAGACCGGCGTCGTCCCCACGCGGCGTCCGTCGAGCCGGACGACGGCGCCAGCGGGCGAGGAGCTCACGCGGAGGGTGCCCGTCGTCGCCGTCTGAGGCATGCCCTCGGTCGATGGCGTCTCCTCAACGGGCGGATCGGCGATGGCGACGGCGTCCGGCTCGGGCTCTTCGATGAGCGTACGCAGGTTCGTGTCCAGCTCGGCCATCGCCCCGGCTGCAACCGAGAGCATCGTGTCGAGACGACTCCCGGCGGTGCCCACCACCTGGACGCGGTAGGTGCCGGGCGCGAGAGACTCCATCCACAGCGGCGTCGTGCCCACGGAGTCGCCGTCGATGAGGACGACCGCGCCGATGGGCTTGGCGCTGACCCAGAGGCTCGCGGGTGTGTCGTCGGGCGTAGCTGCGACGCCGCCGGCCGCCAGTTCGCGGAGCTCCGCGACCTCCGCCGCTTCGCGGGTGCTGTCGTACACGAGAAGGCCGATGCCCAGGATCACCACGAGTAGCACCGCGCCCACCACTTTCAGGGCCACGACGCGCGCGTCCCCGAGCGCCGCTAGCGGAGACGAGGGCGGGGACCACGGCGACGGCGGCCGGCGGGTCACGGGCGGGGGGCGCGGGTCGGAAGGAGAAGGGTGCAGGTCGGACATATCGGGCCTCCGGGAGCCGGCCAACGGGTACGCCTCAGAGAAAGAAGAGGATACCACATCGGGCGGCCTCGCCTCGAGAACGCGGAGAACGCGCTGCGGCGCTCGTTCGTTTGACCGAGCGCCGCGCAGCGTGCTGTACGACCTTCCAGCATGGAGACCACCCTCGCTCCCCCCAGCCCCACCGGCCCGGCCGCCGCCCCCCGCCACCTCCCGGCCGTCGTGGTGGGATGGGTGCAAGCGGGGCCCCTGGACGAGACGCAGCGGGCGGCGTTCAAGACCGCCCGGCAGCGGGTTCGTGAGGTGCTGCGCGAGGAGCTGCCCGGGTTCGCGTGGGCCTTCCCCGTGGTCCGCCGGAAGGACATCGCGCCGGTCGGGCTCCGTGCCGAGCCCGTGGACCTGCTGGACGCCGGGGCGGCCGAGCGCGCGCTCGCCGGGTGGGACTTCGCGCTCGTGGTGACGGCGGCCGACCTCCGATCGCGCTACCGGCCCTTCACGCTGGCGACGCCCGCGCTGGCGCTCGCGACGGGCGTGCTCTCGCTGGCCCGCCTGGACCCCGGCCTCCGCGACGGCGGCCGCTCCGCCCACGAACGCGCCCGCATCACGGGGCGCCGGCTCGCCACGCTCGCGCTCCACGCGCTGGGCCACCTCAACGGGCTCGGGCACGAGGACGCGCCGGAGGCCTGGATGCATCCGCCCGAGACCCCGGCCGACCTCGACGCGCCCACGGGCTTCACCGAGTCCAGCCGCGAGGAGATGGAGGACGAGCTGACCGACGTGGCCGACCCGCGCCTGGAGGAGAACACGCGGTTCCGACGCCTCAGCGGCATCGCCTTCGCCCTCCGCGCGCTCCGCCACGGCTGGGCCGACGTGGCCGACACGGTCCTCCAGATCCGGCCCTGGCTCTTCCCGTTCCAGCTCTCGAAGCTGACCACCGCCGCCTTCTCCACGCTCGTCATCCTCGTGATCACGGCCGAGGCCTGGGACCTCGGCACCCGCCAGCCGCCCGTTCTCGTGGCCGTCCTCTCGCTCGTCTCCCTCGTGGGCACCAGCGGCTACCTCGTCCGCAAGCAGCGGCTGCTGGCCCGCCGGCATGGCCGCGAGCGGACGGAGCAGCAGGTCGTCACGACGGCCTCTATCCTCATCGCGCTCGGCCTGGGCATGGCGACGACCTACGCGCTCCTCTTTGGGACCACGCTCGCCGTCGGCGCGCTGTTCTTCGACGGCGAGATCCTGGCCGGGTGGGCGGCGTCGCTGGGCGAGCCCGTCCGCATGCGGCACGTGCTGACGTTCGCCGGCTTCGTCGCCGCGCTCGGCCTCGGGGTCGGGGCGCTCGGCGCCTCCTTCGAGGAGCAGACGTACTTCCGCCACGTCGCCTACGTTGACGAGGAGACGTAGGCGACGCGCACGCGTTCTAGGAGGGGGCCCCAGCCTCGGCGGCCGTACCCTCCGAGCCGTCGCGGGACGGTCCCCGTCGTCGGCTTCCTCTCGCCTTCTGCTGCTGACGACATCTGCCTCATGAACGTGCCCTCTCCTCGCCCGCTTTTTCGAGTCGTCGCGCTCGCCGTCGCTCTCACCGGAGCGAGCCCGAGCCCGGCCCTCGCCCAGACGGAGCCCGCTCGGACCGGGCCCGTCGGAGGATGCGAGCAGACGCTGGCGGTGGCCGCCGACCACTACGCCAACCAGCGCTTCGACGAGGTGGAGCCCCTCGTGCTCGATTGCGTTTACCGCCCGACGGCGACGGCGGCCGACGTGCAGCGGGCGTACCGGCTCCTCGCGCTGACGTTCATCAAGCAGGATCTCCTCACCGACGCCCAGCTCACCATCGTCAAGCTCCTCGGGGTCGACTATGCCTACCGGGCGGACCCGCTGACGGACCCGCCGTTCTACGTGGCCCTGGTCGGGGCCGTCAAGGACCAGCTCCGGGTCGACGCCGGGCCGACGCCGGCGGACAACGGCCCCGTCGTCGACGCGCAGAACGACGGGGAGGCGGTCATTCTCGTCAACCTCAACACGGCGACGGCGGAGGAACTGGACGAGGTCCCCGGCATCGGCCCGAGCCGAGCCGCGGCCATCATCGCATATCGGAGGCAGAACGGCCCGTTTGGGAGCGTCCGCGAGTTGGAGGGCGTGAGTGGCATCGGCCCCCGCAACATCGAACCGATGCTCCCCCACCTCACGGTGAGTGGGCGGACGGTGGTGACGATCGCGGGCGGCGGCGTACCTGCGACCGAGCCGCCGGAGCCCTCTCCCGAGATCGAGACGGCGACGGTCGCGACCGTCGTGAACCTCAACACGGCCACGGCCGAGGAGTTGGATACGCTGGACGGCATCGGCCCCGCCCTCGCGGCGCGCATCATCGCCTACCGCACGGAGTACGGCCCCTTCCGCACAGTCGAGGACGTGACGAGGGTCAGCGGGATCGGCCCGGCCAAACTGGCGGGCTTCGCCGACCGGGTGACGGTGGAGTAGCCCGCCGCCTCGTCTGCACAGGAGCGCCCCGCCAGCCGGTCGCTGGCGGGGCGCATCGTGGAGGTGCCGAGCGGATTTGAACCGCTGTAGCAGGTTTTGCAGACCTGTGCCTAACCCCTCGGCCACGGCACCACGGACTCTGAAGGTACATCCGGGGAGGACCGTTCGCACGGACCCGCCGCCAAGACAGAGCGCCCAGAGAAGAGGAGGCCGTTTTCAGTTCGGACGGAGTCTCACGACCCTTCTCAGAATCATCTGCTCAGAAGCCGGCCACTCCGAGCTTCTGGAGCCCGCTCGTCGAAGGCCGGGGCACGCTCACGCCCCCCGGCACGGTCCACACGGCCTCTACACGAGGCCCTCCATCCCTACTGCGGGACTTTTCAAGGTCCTGCCCGGCACCCTTATGAGGTCCCGTCGCTCAGGGCGTTGAACCCACCGACGCCACCAAAGAGTTGGTCGAGGTCGCCCCTGTCCGCGTGCGGCCCGGCCGTCACCGCCCGGACCCGCCGGAGCGGGAGGGGAGGACCGTGGAGGGCTCCCCCGGCTGGCGGGCCGCGTACGGCTCGCGGGTCGCGTACGGCCCCTTGGTCCTACGGCGGCGGTGCCGAGGGGCCCTCAGCTCAGGCTGAGGATCCCGCCGGTCACCTCGGCGAGCGACCCCAGCCGGTCGATCCGCGGGGGCTCCCACGCCAGGAGCGGCGCCGCGGGCGGAGCGGCGGGGCGGTCGGCGGCGGAGAGGGCGAACTGGGGGTCGAGGTCGACCGTCCGCCCGCACTCGTCGGTCACCTTGAGGAAGAACCGGACGTCGTTGTTCTGCGGGTCGGCCGGGGAGAGCGGGAGCCGGACGACGGGGGCCGGGGCGGCGAGCGTGAAGGCGCCGCCGGTCCGGTCGGCCAGGGCGAGCGGGTTCCCCGTGTCGTCCTCGGGGTCGCCGACGACGAGGTTCTCCGTGTCGTAGAACTCGAAGAGGGGGGCCTTGACGGGGGCCGTGCCTCGATGAGCCGGCGGGCCCCATCGCGGATCACGTTCCCGTCGAAGTCCGGCCCCGTCGACGCGTCGAAGCACTCGGGCCGAGGGCCCGTCTACACGCCCTCGGCGTGGGGTCGGCCGTGGCACGCGAGCCACGCAGGCAAATTGTACAACCGTTTGTTTTTAAGAGTCATACTGATAGATTGAGCTCCTTCACCAGCCCGCTGCCCCCATGAGTCGCCACCCTGCCCCATGAGTCGCCATCGCTCGAGATCGGTAGGGTGGGTCGTCCTGCTGGCGTGTGCGGGATCCGTATGGGCGTGCGACGGCTTGGCCGTGGCGACCGTTTATCCGGGTGGAGGGGAGGACGGGGAGACGGTGACCGTCGCGGCGGACTCGGTACGCGGGGCGGGAGTCGTGGTCGAGGCCTCGAAGGACGAGTACCGGCAGGGGGAAGAGATCGTGCTCCACGTCCGCAATACGCTCGGCGTCGGCGTCACAGCGCTGGACCAGCAGGCCTTCTGCACCATCCTCGGGTTGGAGCGGTGGAGCGACCCGAACTGGAACGAAGTGCGAAACTGCCTCTCGGGCACTCCCCCCGCCGAGGTCGCCCTCGAGTCGCACACGGACCTCACCGTCACCTTCCGCCCCTCGGGAGGCGCCGAGGGGACGCTCGAGCCGGGGACCTACCGAGCCGTCCTGCGCTACGCGGTGGGCAGCGGGGCGATGTCCGGCCGCGTGAAAACCGCCGTATCCCCATCGTTCGGCGTGCGGTGACCGCTGCGCCGCATTCGACACCGTAACCGGCAGCATGGCGGTGCGCGCCGGGCGGCGTCCTTCGTTCACCTTCATCCTCCAAAGGCTCTCATGAAACGGCACCTTCTCTTTCACGCGTGGATCGTATTCAGCCTCGTGCTTCTCCCGGCTGTAGCCGTCGCCCAGTCCACGGAACCCGTGTCCTCGCTGCCCGAGGTGCCCGCCCAAGGCCGCTTCGCCGGAGACCATCCGGAGACGTCGGCGCAGATCCGGCTCGACCAGTCCTCCCTCGACGGGGTCGTCGCGGCCGACGTGCTCGCCGGGGAGCAGGCCCTCAGCGAGGTGAGCATCGACGTGAACCCGACCAACCGGGACAACCAGGTCGTCGTCGGGCACGCGGGCGACCTGCAGACGATGAACACCTTCTACACGATGGATGGCGGACTCACCTGGTCATTCGTCTCCCTCGACGACGCAGCAGACGGACTCACCAGCACCTTCCGCTTCGACCCCACCGTCGTCTTCGACGACAACGGCACCCTCTACGTCGGCTACGGCGTGCGGACCGCAGCGGGTGGCGGGGGAAACCAGCGCACCGTGGTCGTCTGCAAGAGCACCAATGGGGGGCAGTCGTACCCGACCTGCGTCTCGATCGACACGACCGCCGACATCGGGACGCTCCCGGGCAACGACAAGTGGCACCTCGCGGCCGGCCCCGACCCGGTCACCCCGGCCCAGCAGAACGTCTACATCGCGTGGACGAAGAACATCTCGGAGATGGCCGGGACCGACCAACGCATCGTCGTGTCCCGCTCGACCGACGGCGGCCTGACGTGGACCGCCTCGCTCGTCATCAACGACGCCTCGATCAGCGGGACCAGTTCGGGCAACCTCTTCGCCGACCCGGCCGTGGGACCGAACGGTGAGTTGTACGTCGGGTGGGACGCCAACGGCCAGATCCTCGTCGACGCTTCCACCGACGGCGGCCTCACCTTCGGCACGGACGTGGCCGTGGCCACCAGCAGCACGGGCTTCAAGACGCCCATCCCCGCACAGCCGGATCGAGGGATCCCGATCGGTCCGACCTTCGATACGGACCGGAGCGGCGGGCCCTTCAACGGCCGCCTCTACGTCACCTACACCGACGTCGGCGCCGGCGGGCTCACCTACAACTTCGGTACCGACAGCGGCGCGGCCGACATCGACGTCTTTGTCCGCTCCTCCGGCGATGGCGGGGCCACGTGGTCGGCCCCGGTCCGGGCCAACAACGACGGGGGGACCACCAGCCAGTTCCTCCCGTGGCTCGACGTGGACCAGGCGACGGGCGACGTCAACGTCGTGTGGTACGACGCCCGCAACGACGTCAACAACAAGCAGGTCGAGGTCTTCCTCGGCACGAGCAAAGACGGCGGGGCGACCTTCGGGCCCAACGTCCAGGTCGCCGACAACCCCTCCGACCAGTCCCAGGACAACGCCAGCCGCTACGGCGGCAACTTCCTCGAGTACATCGGCGTGGCCAGCCTCGACGGCGTGGCCTTCCCGGTGTGGGCCGACAACAGCGCGAGCCTCGGCGACCTCGACTACTTCGTGGACCAGGTCCCGACCGGCAGCCCGCCCGTGGCCGACGCCGGCGACGACCAGACGGTCGAGTGCGCGGGCTTCTCCGGGACCGAGGTGACCCTCGACGCGTCCGGCTCCTCGGACCCCAACGGCGACGTACTGACCTACACGTGGTATGAGGGCGCCACGGTCATCGCCGGGCCGACGACGAACGCCACCGTGCAGGTCACGCTCGCCGAGGGCGTCCACACGATCACGCTGGAGGTCGACGACGGCAACCTGCTCACCGACACCGACGAGGTCACGGTCACGGTCGAGGACACCATAAAGCCGCTGATCACGCTCGACGGCCTGGCTGAGATCACGCTGGAGTGTGCCCTGGAGGACTACGTCGAACCCGGCGCGACCGTGACCGACCTGTGCGACCCGTCGCCGACGCTGACCATCGACGCCAGCGCCGTCGACCTGCATGAGCCGGGCGAGTACAAGGTCCTCTACACGGCCGTCGACCACAGCGGCAACGTGGCCGACCCCGTCGAACGGACCGTGATCGTGGTCGACACGACACCCCCGGACCTCACCGTGGCCTCGGCGCCGACGACGTACTGGCCGCCGAACCACAAGTACCGCACGCTGGCCCTCTCGGACCTCGACATCACGGCGACCGACGCCTGCGACGAGACGGTCTCGGCCGCCGACGTGGTCATCGCCTCGGCGTCGAGTGACGAGGCCGAGAACACCCGGGGCGGCGACGGCAATACCGTCGACGACATCGTCATCGGGGCCACCTGCCAGTCGATCGAGCTCCGCTCCGAACGGCTGCAGGGGGGCAACGGCCGGGTGTACGAGCTCCTGCTCCAGGTGGCCGACAAGAGCGGGAACGTGGGCAAGGCGACGTACGAGGTCCACGTCCCGAAGAGCGTGGCGACCGGTCCGCTCGCCGTCAACGACGGGGCGGCCTACACCGTGGACGGGTGCGACCTCTCGGCTCTCGTCGCCGACGCCGAGTCTCGGACCGGTGGGGCGGGGCCGTCGGAGGACGGCCATATTCAGGACGCCTCCGTCGTGCCTATGGAGTTCGCGCTCCACCCGAACCGGCCGAACCCGTTCTCGCCCGTGACCGCCATCGAGTTCTCGCTGCCGGAGGCCGCGCCCGTGACCCTTGACGTCTACGACGCAGTGGGGCGGCACGTCGCCGTGCTTTATGACGGCGCCGTCCTGCCAGCGGGCCACCACGTGGTGGTCTGGGACGCGGCGGACGCACCGAGCGGGACGTACTTCTACCGGATCGTGGCGGGCACCTTCCACGCCTCCCGCGCGATGGCACTGGTCCGGTAGCCCTGAGTGGCCAAGTCCTCCCGCCTCGGCGCGGGCGAGGTCGCCCCGAATGCACAGCGCCCCGCCAGTCGGACTGGCGGGGCGCGGAGTGCCGAGCGGATTTGAACCGCTGTGACGGGTTTTGCAGAGTGGCCCGGTAGAAAGAAGAGCCAAGGACACGGTGACGCCCCCGTCGGCTCCGGCTGGCGGGGGCGTCTCACGTAACCCTCGCTCCACGCCCTCGGAGTATCCAGAGTCTACCGGCCTCCTGTGTCCGGGCGTCGCTCGGGAGCCGGATAGTCCCCGAGTCTACTCAGGGGAGGCAGAGAGGAGGAGGTAGATGACTTTAGATACCGTTAGTAAATATCTAAAGGCACACTGGAATATCACCTACGTGCGACACCCTGACTCGCCCTCCCCCGACGCCCCCGGCGGGTTTGTTGTACCTCGGTTGTACCGCGTGGTATGGGCCCCCTTGTCATGCAATAGGACAGGGGTCTTTTATCGCGGGCCTGCCAGGACTCGAACCTGGAACCCTCGACTTAGAAGGTCGACGCTCTATCCGGTTGAGCTACAGGCCCGGGTGCCCCACCGGTACGGGGCGTGTCGGGGCGGCGGGATTCGAACCCACGACCTCCTGCTCCCAAAGCAGGCGCGCTACCGGGCTGCGCTACGCCCCGAGGGGCCGCTGGTGCGGCCGACGCCGAAGATACGGCCTGGGACTACCTTCCGTCCCACCCCGTGCGATCTCTGTCGATGTCCGATCCCGCCCGCCTGGCCCAGCCCCTCCGCATCGTCTGGGGGGCGGTGTGCACGGGCGCGGCGCTGGCCCTCGGCGTGATGGGCTGGTTGGCAGTCCAGGCCGACGCGCACGCGCTCGCGGAGCACGCCGAGGGCGCCTTCTACGCCGTCGCCTTCCTCGGGCTCGCCGGGACGGCCGGCGCGTTCGCCCTCGTCCAGCGGATGGAGAGGAAGTTGGCCACGGCCGGCTCCGACGCTGAGGCCGAGGCCACGATCCGCACGCACGGGGTCGCCGCTCTCGCCGTTGCCGAGGTGCCGGCGCTGGCGGGGGCCGTGGCCGCCCTCCTCACCGGCGACCTGCTGGCGCTCGCGTTCGGCGTGCCGCTCTTCGCCTTCGCCGCCCTCCTGTGGCCCAGCGACGACCGCGTGGCCGGCTGGCTCGCACTGCGGCGACGGGGATAAACAGCGAGGGCGGCCCCACTGCGGAGCCGCCCTCGGCGGAGCGTCGCCGGCGACTGGCGCCAGCGGGATCGGGTAGAGCTAGGCGGCCTGGGCCGACTTCAGCTCGTCCTGGACGTTGCCGGCCTCGACCATCTTCGAGCGGAACTCGAACTGGCCGTTCTGCTTTTTCGAGGCCACGATGATCTTCGCCATCTGCTTGGCTTCGACGGCGCCACGGTTGGTCCGCTGGTTCTTGGAGACTTTCTTTGCCATGGGTCTGGAGGGGCTGTGAGGGAGGGCCTGCGAACGGGCGGGCCGCGTCCTTCGTGCTACTTGATCTCGCGGTGGAGCGTGTGCTTCCGGAGGACCGGGTTGTACTTCTTCAGCTCCAGCCGCGACGTCGTGTTGCGGCGGTTCTTCATCGTCGAGTAGCGCGAGGTGCCGGGCGCCTCGGTGCACTCGAGCGTGATCTGGTGGCGCGCGTCTTTGCCCTTGGCCATCGTCTCGGGGGTCTAGCGGGTGGGAGGGAGCGTCGGGTTAGACGAGGCTGGTGCCGTTGGCGCGGGCCTCTTTCAGAACGGCCGAGATCCCCTTTTTGTTGATCGTCTTGATGGTCTGGGCCGAGACGCGGAGCGTCACCCAACGGTCTTCCTCGGGCACGTAGAACCTCTTTTTCTGGAGGTTCACGTTGAACCGTCGCCGCACCTTGTTGTTCGAGTGCGAGACGTGGTTGCCGGACATCGGCCCCTTGCCGGTAAGTTGGTCTTTGCGTGCCATCGGGATCGGTCAGGAGCCGGCGGAGCCGGGCTCGGAAGTCAGAGTCTCAGGACGGGAGCTCGCTCGCGGAGGGAGCGGAGTCGAAGAACCTACGGCGGTCCGAGGGCCGGGGCCAAGCCCGAGAGCGTCCGAACGTGTGAGTCTGGGGCGAAGAACCCAGAGGGGAATCGGGCCGGAGTCGAGACTGGAGCGCTCCACCTGACGCCTTCTCGACTCCGAGCCCGTACTCCTCAAAACCAGCCGAGGCGGAGCTGGACGACGTGCTCGCGGCGGCGGAGCTGGCCGAGCAGGCGGCCGTCCTCGACGCCGAAGGTGGCGTACTCCAGCCGGACAACGCGCGACGCCAGCGCGACGCCCGCGGAGGGCATCCCCTGGCTCACGCCCGCCCGCAGTTCCAGCACGCCGCCGAGCGTGGCCCGCGCGCCCGCGCGCAGTCCGGCCTGGAACGACTGGTCGAACTCGGAGGTCGAGGCCGAGGTGTGGTCGAGCGAAACGGCGACGTCGGAGAGGCCGGGGACGAGGACCGTCGGGAGCCGGTACGCGGCGCCGACGCGGACGACCGGCTCGGCCGGGCGCTCGCCGAAGCGGGCCTGGAGCGCGGCCACCTCGGCCAGGTCGTCGGGCGTGCCCTCGGAGCCCGAAATGGCCCACGAGGTGTCGAGGTCGTACTCCACGTTGCCGCCGACGCTCGACACCTCCAGGCCCACGTCGAGGCCCGGGACGGCCACGTTGCGGGCGAGCGCGCCCACGCCGAGGCGAAGTGTCTCGCCCTTGAGGAGGTACAGCTTCTCGGCGTCCGGGTCGAGCGCGTCGACGGTCTCGCCCTTGGCCGTGATGCGGCGCTGGAGGAACGTGGCCCGCGCGCCGAGGCTGAGGTCGAACGGCAGCGCCAGTCCGGCGGGCGTCTGGCTCAGGTCCACGCCGACGACCGCTGGCACGGCGAGGTCGGCCTGGCCGTAGAGGTCCACGTAGGGGACGCCCGCGCCGCCGTCGATCATCTTGGCCCGCGTCACGCTCCCCCCGAACACGCCGACGCCGAACGCGACGGGTCCGGCCGAGGCGCGGAGCGACGGGGCGAACAGGGCCACGTTCGCGGTTTTCTGGGAGCTCCCGATCCGGAGCGCCTCGTCGTAGAGCGCCTCCAGCCGCTCGGGGTCGTTCCGGCGGATCTCGTCGAGGCCCTCCTCGATGGCTGGGCCGAGCTGCTGGTCGTAGAAGTCGTACGACTCCCGGAGGTTGCCGCCGGCCCCGGCCGTCACGCCGAGCACGTTCAGGCGGACGCCCGAGGTGCCGGTGATGTGGGCCGGGTTGGAGAGAAACGGCGAGTCGAGCGTGGGCATCGCCGCCACAGCTCCGCCGGACGCGAGCCGGCCCAGGTCGGCGACGGCGACGGGCGAGTCCTGCGAGAGCGTCGAGAACGGTTGCGCGAGGGCGACCGCCGGGAAGGCGATGAGCGCGGCGAGCTGGAGGAGGCGGGTAGGCATTGGGCCAAGAGAAGAAGGGCGACGCTGGGGCGGCGCTTCGTACGACGGGCGAGAGGGCAACTCCTGGTCACCCCGAGAAGCAGAGCGGCGGCGGACCTCCACGTCAGCGGCGACGTCCGGCAACGCGGGATGCGACGGCCGACGCCCCGACGTGGAGACCCTTCGCTCGCTCAGGAGGACGACAACCCGACCCCCGACTAGACGCTGGCGCAGTAGTCGCCGGTGGCGTCGCGCAGCTCCTCGAAGGCGCCCTTGGCAAGGTCCACGAGGTCTGAAGCCGCGGCGTTGCCGAGCAGCGAGGCACGGGCGTCGAGCGAGAGCACGGCCACGCCGAACCCGGCCACGGCCTCCTCCACCTCGTCCTGGAGCGCTGCCGGGTCGTCGGCGCAGAGGGCGACGGAGCCGTCGCCGAGGCGGTACCACGTCACCTCCTGCTCGATCTCGGTCGAGACGAAGAGGTAGGCGTCGATGATGCGGGCCAGCGCGTTGACGGCGAGGACCTGGCGGACCTGCGTCTCGCTCAGTCCCTGCTCGTAGAGCGCCGCCAGGGCGCCGCCGCGGTCGTACGTGAGCTCGCCGTCGACGACGTTCGTGCAGAGGTCGAACTCCGTGATCTGCGGCGGGAGGACCGTGGCGAGCAGTTCGTTGGCCCGCTCGATGGAGGCCACCTCGTCCACGAGGTCCGTGAAGCCCGCGATGGCCGTCATCTCGAACGCCTCGGCGTCGGCGTCGGAGGCGTAGACACAGGCGGCGCCGCTGCGGGCCACGTCGGTTGTGCGCGGAGCCGTCTGGGTCCGGGCCTCCGCCCCGACGCCCTCGCTGATAAACTGGGCGATGCGGTCGACGTCGAGGAGGTCGATGTCGTCGCGTTCGAGCAGCGTCGTCGCCAGCTCCACGCGGACCTTCGGGTTCGCGGCGTCGCGCTCGTGCGCGCGTTCGAGGATCTTGACGGCCGTGTCGTAGTCGCCGCTCTGGCGGGCGATGACCGCGTCCTGGACGGCGACGTCCACGTCGTCGCTGACGGTGCCGGTCTCGTCACAGGCGGCGAGCGGGAGCAGGAGGAGGGCCAGGAGGAGACCCTGGAGCGGGCGTACGAACGGGGGCATAAGGTCGACGGAGATGGAGGGGATGCGACCGGCAGTATCGACGGCCGTGACGGGTTCGTAAAGCTACTCCCCGAATCCCCACGGCCTTTCTACGTCTTTGGCCGTCAAGGGCCTACGCCCGTGACTGCACGGCCCGCGCCGGGTCGATGGCCGCCGCCCGGCTGGCGGGGTACACCGCCGCGAGCGCGCAGAGCCCGACGGCCATCGCCACCGTCAGGCCGACGTCGAGCGGGCGGATGGCGACCGGCCACGCGTCGATGACGAACGAGCCCTTCTCGGCCATCGTCACGATCCCGAACGTCTGCTGCACGAGCGCGATCGCGAGCCCCACGGCCAGCCCGATCCCGGCGCCGACGCCGCCCACGAGCAGCCCCTCGATCAGAAAGATCCGGCGCACGTCGCGGCGGCTGACGCCCATCGCCTGGAGCGCGCCGAGGTCCCGCTGCTTCTCGATCACGATCATCGTCAGCGCCCCGACGATGTTGAACGCGGCGACGACGATGATGAGGGCGAGGATGGCCCAGGCGGCCCACTTCTCCAGCCGCATCACGCTGTAGAGCGAGCCCTGGAGGTCGTACCACGTCTTGACGCTGAAGCGGCCGGCGCCGTAGGCCGCGTCGAGCCGGTCCTGGAGGTCGTCGCGGACGGAGCCGGCGTCGTCGAGGTCACTCAGGCGGAGGTCCACGCCGGTCACGCGGCCGGGCATCTGGAACAGCCGCTGGGCCTCGTCGAGGGCCACGAACACGTGCGTCTCGTCGTAGGTCGGCTCCAGGGCGAACGTGCCGCGCACGGTGAAGGCGCGCTGGTCGGGCAGGCCGAACGGGTAGAGCTGGACGGCCCGCTCCAAGGCCTGCGCCGAGAGGAGCGTCACGCGGCTGCCCTCGATGGCCCCGCCGCCGTCCACGCCGGGGTCGCCGGCGTAGACGCCCGTGTCGAGGGCGAGCGACGAGCCGAGCACGATCCCGGCCTGGCCCGCGCGCCGGTCGAGGTCGAAGGCGCCGTCGCGGATCGAGCGCTCCACCTCGGCGTCGACGGCCCGGTCGTCCACGCCGCGCACCACGACGACCCGGTTGAGCGTCCCGCCGTCGGGCGTGGCGAGCAGCGCCTTCCCCTCCACGAACGGCGCCGCGCTGACGACGCCTGGCTCCTCGCGCGCGAGCGCCGCCAGCGCGTCGGCCTGGTCCAGCCCGCCGCCGCTGGCGGCCTCGATCCGCACGTGCGGGTCGTAGCTCACCAGGAGGTCGCGGACGACGTCGTAGAACCCGTTCATCACGCTCAGCACGACGACCAGCGCCGCCACCCCGACGGCCACGCCGGCCACCGAGATGCCGCTGATGACGGAGATGAGCGTGAGCCGCCGCCGGCTGGCGAGGTAGCGCCGCGCGATGAGAAAGCGGTAGTCCAACGGGAGCGTGGGAATGTGGGGGGTGGGAGGAAGGGAGAGGTCCCCCTCCTCCCACACTCTTCCCGTTCTAGCGTCCGCCGCCCGGCGCCGTGTCGACGGTCTCGCCCGTCGGCGGGGCGCCGGGCGGCGGGGCAACGGGCGGCACAGCGCCGCTATCGCTCTCGGGGATCTCGATGCCGCGCGCGCGGAGCTCGGTCAGGATGCGGTCGATCTCGCGCTCCTGGGCCACGAGCCGGAGCTCCCACGCCTGGAGGTCGGCGAGCGTCTCCGCGATGGCCACCTCGCGGACTTCGAACGGCGCCATCTCGTAGTAGCCCCGGTCCTCGAAGTAGCTACGGAACAAGAAGTTGTGCTTGAGAGCCTCCATGTTTTCGGAGAACCGGAACGCGCCCAGCGAGGCCCACCCGGCGGCCTGGTTGAAGCGGTCCGTGATGGCCCGGATGTCGGAGGAGACCGTCTGGAGCTGGGCGGCGCCCTCCTGGAGCTGGGCCGCCGTGGCGAGGAACGTGGTGTAGACGTCGTCCTCGTTGAGGAAGCGGGCCACGGTCCCGTTGCCGGTGTTGACCTTGGCGAGGATCTGATCGACGCCCTGCGACGCGTTCTCGGCCACCGAGACGAGCGCGTCGGCGCGGGCCGTGAAGGTGCGGAGCGTGTTCTGGAACTCCTCCGTCGTGGCGACGGTGTTGTCGTAGAGGGCCTCGTCGTAGAGGAACCGGCCGAGCGTGCCCTGACCCGTCCGCACGTCGCCCATGATGCCCGCCAGCTGGACCGTCACCGAGTCGAACCGGCTGACCGAGGCGAACAGCCGGTCCGAGACCTCGCTCAGCGCGAACGGGTCGACGCCGCGGATCTGGCCGTTGTCGGCGACCTGCGGGCGGTTGGGCGAGCCGTCGGTGAGCGAGACGATCACGTTGCCCACGAGCCCGTCGGTCTGGATCAGCGCCCGGCTGTCCTCGCGGATGAGCGGGCGCGCCTCCTCGTTGACCGCCATGCGAACCGTGATCGGGTCGCCCGGCGCGCGCGGCAACGCGACCTTTTGGACGCGGCCGACCGAGATCCCGTTGTAGAACACACCGGCCCCTTCTTGAAGCCCGGCCACCTGGTTGAAGGTGGCGCGGACCGTGAACGTGTTGGCCAGAAGGTTCCCCTGGCTCGCGATCACGAACAGGAACGCCACGGCGGAGGCGAGGCCGACGAGGACGACGAGGCCGAGGCGGGCTTGGCGGGACATGGGACGGCGGGGGTCAGCGGGTCCGGCAGGTTAACGCCGGTGCGGCGGATTCTCGGCGCCGGGCGGCGGCGGTCGTGCGAGCCCTTGGAGCCTCCTCCAACTCGCCCGGCCTCGTCAGGCGTGCCCGTAGGCCTCGGTGCCCTGGAAAAACTCCCGGAGCACGGGGTGGTCGGACTGGCGGACCTCGGCGAGCGTGCCCGAGGCGACGATGGTGCCGTCGTGGAGGAAGTGGGCCTGGTCGGTGATGATCTCGGCCGCCAGCAGGTCGTGCGTGATGGCGATGGACGAGATCCCGCGCGTGTCGCGGAGCTGGACGATCAGCTCGCTCACCACGCGGACGCTCACGGGGTCGAGCCCGGTCGTGGGCTCGTCGTAGAGGATGATGTCGGGGCGGAGGATGAGCGTGCGGGCCAGGCCGATCCGCTTTTTCTGCCCGCCGGAGAGCTCGGCCGGGTAGGCGTCCTTGGTCTCGGGGAGGTTCACGTCCTCCAGGCTCTCCTGGATCAGGTCGTCCTTCTCGTCGGGGTCGAGCGTGGTGAGGCGGTCGAGGAAGAACCGCATGTTCTCGTAGACCGTCATCGAGTCGAAGAGGGCGCCGCCCTGGAAGAGGTAGCCGAGGCGCGTCCGCTTGCGGTCGAGCCGGTCCTGGTCCATGAGGTCCACGCGGTCGCCGAGGACCCAGACCTCGCCCGAGGTCGGCGTGAGCAGGCCCACGACGTGCTTGGTGAGCACGCTCTTGCCCGTCCCCGAGCCGCCGAGGACCACGGCGCTCGTCCCCCGCTCGACGCTCAGGTTGACGCCCTTGAGGATGTGCTTCGTCCCGAACGACTTGTGGAGGTCGCGGAGGTCCACGACGACGTCGTCGGGCGGCGGCGGCGAGTTGCCGGTGAGCGCCTCGCGGTCGTCGGGGCGAGCGGCGGGGACGCCCGCGCGGGGCGCGCCGGTCGGCTCGTCGCCGGGCGTGGTCGGCTCGCCCTCCGGCCCGAGCGGGTCCGGGAGCGCGTCGGCGTCGTCCCGCTGGCGGCGGCCGTCGGCGCGTCTGGAGATACGGGACATGGGAGACGGAGGGCGTGGGGCGCAGGACGTGGGAGCGAGACGGCGGAGCGTCGGGTCGGCCCCACGCTCCACGTCACGTCCCCCGGGCTAAGCGGCGTCGCTGATGTCGCCGAAGAACAGGATCGTGGCGCGGACGATGACCACGTCGGCGATGAGGATGAGGAGGCTGGAGACGACCACGGCCTGCATGGCGGCGCGGCCCACCTCGCGCGTCCCGCCGCGCACGTTGTAGCCGAGGTAGCAGCTCACGATGCCGACGATGAACCCGAAGATGGAGGTCTTCATCGTGTCCGAGATCACGTCCACGAAGCGGAGCGTGTCGAAGGCCGTGGCGATAAAGACGCGGTAGTCCATGCCGCCCGAGAACGTGGCCTCCAGGAACCCGCCCGAGAGGGCCAGCACGTCCGTCAGCATGGTCATGATGGGGAACATGAGCACGCAGGCCAGCACGCGCGTGACCACGAGGTAGTGGAACGGCTTGAGCGCGGCCACCTCCAGCGCGTCGATCTGCTCCGTCACCTTCATCGACCCCAGCTCGGCGCCCATCCCCGCGCCGAGGCGGCCCGCCAGCACGAGGCTCGTGAGCACCGGCCCGATCTCTTTGATCACGCTCAGCGCCAGCATCGACGGCAGGAAGCTCTCGGCCCCGAACCGGGCCAGCGTCCCCCGGCTCTGCATCGCCAGCACGATCCCGATCGAGAAGCCGACGACGCCCGTCAGCGTGAGGCTCTTGGCGCCCACCTCGTCCATCTGCTTCAGCAGCTCCTTCACTTCGAAGGGGCGGCGCCAGAACCGGGCGAAAAAGCGACCCACGAAGGCGAACAGCCCGCCGGCCTCGCTCAGAAACCCCTCGCCCGGCGCCGACGACTCGCGGACGGCCGTCTGCCGCTCTTCCACCTTCTGCTCGATCTCCTTTTCCTGGAGGATCTTCTCGTTCTGGCGCGACCGGCGCGAGGCGCGAAGCCGCTGCGTCAGCGAGTCGACACGGGAGGGGGGCGGGACGTCGGTCTCCATGCCGGAAGGTAGATCAGTTGTCAGGGACCAGGCCCGGGCGCTGGGGGCCGTCCCCGCCCGCCGGTTGGCTCGGACCCGTCGGGGGACGGAGCGGCGCGATGAGGCCCCTCGCGCTCTGACTGACTCCTAACGCCTGCCCCCTCCCTCTACCACGAGAACTCGGCGCTGAGGCCGCCGCCGGGGTCGACGCCCTGGCCGGGGCTCACCTGGACCTCGCCCTGGGCCGCGAGCCACTGGCGGATCGCGTAGTCGAGCGTGAACACGGCGCCGCTGTCCTCGCCCCGCCCGGCGGCGCCGGCCGAGTCGTAGGCGTAGCCGACGGTGGCGAACAGCTGGTCGGTGAGGTACCGGCCGAGGCGCACGACGACGGCCCCGCTCGCGTCCACGTCCACCTGGACGTCGAAGCTCGAGAGGTTCCCAGCGGCGTTCTCGAGAGCGGCCGAGAGGCCGCCGAAGACGAGCTGCTGCCCGAGCCCCCCGACCGCCCCGGCGCCCTCGCTCGCCAGCCGGCCGGTGGCGATGAGCGAGACGATGTCGGCCTGCTCCAGCGACGGGCTCGAGGTCAGGCGGAACGTGGGGTCGTCGTTGAACTGGCCCGAGGCCGTGAGCGTGACCGTGACGGAGGACTGGCCGGAGACGGAGCCGGGGATGCGGATGTCGGCGGTCGCCGTGAAGTCGAGGAGGACCGCCAGTGGGTCGCCGTTGAAGGTGAGCGTCCCGCCGTTGACGTCGAACCGGCGGTTGAGCGCGGCGAACGGCTTGACGGTCCCGCGCACGAGGTTGATGGTCCCGTAGAGGTTGCTGCTCTCGGCGAACGGCCCCTTGATGGCCTGGACGTCGCCCTCGAACTCGATGTCGAACGGGAGCGCGCCCTGCGAGCGGAGCCACACGTTGCGTCGGATCTCGACGGTCAGGTTGTAGTCGAGGGCGTCGGTAAAGCGGCTGACGGCCGTGTCGCGGGCGGTGATGACGCGGCCGAAGCGGGCCTCGACCTCGCGGATCTGGGCGTCGGTGAGCACCACGGGGTCCAGCTCCGGCGGGGCCAGCTCGTCGGTGAGGTAGATGTCGCCTTCGGACAGCACCACGGCCCCCCGGAGCGTGGGCCGGTCCAGCGTGCCGGTCAGGCGGAGGGGCGTCGAGCCCCGGTCCAGCGTGAGGCCCCGGAACGTCCGCGTGTCCATGGCCACGAAGTCGCGCGGCGTGATCGTCAGGTCCAGCTCGGCCGCCGAGAGCTGGGGGAAGCGGACGGCCCCGGTCACGTCGAGCGCCGTCCGTCCGCCGCCATTGAGGATGCGGACGTCGTCGAGGACGATCCGGTTGTTCTGGAACGTGAGGTCGGCCTGGATGGGCTCGTAGGTCCGGCCCGTGGCGACCACGCCGAGCCGCCCGTCCGAGAGCGTGGCGGTGCCGTCGAGGCGCGGGGTGCCCTGCGTGCCGCCGACGGTGAGGTCGAGCGCGAGGGCGCCCCCGAGGTCGCTGTAGGTGTCCTCGTTGAGGAACGGACGCGCCCAGGCGATGGGGAACGAGTCGGCGCGGGCGACGAGGTCCACCTCGGCGTCGGCGCGGACCTCCTCGGCGGGCGCCTTGGCGAGCGCGAACTGGAGCGGGATCGAGCCCTCGACGGTGAGCGCCTGGCCGGAGACGTGGGTGAGGACGGCGTCGAGGCCGAGCCGGTTGTCGGCGTAGCGGAGGGCCACGTCGATGGCGCCGACCGTCTCGCCACGCGAGGTGAAGTCGTCGAGCTCGATGGTGCCGTCGATGAGGGGGGCCGTGGCCGGGCCGCTCAGCACGAGCGTGGCCGTGAGTTCGCCGCCGAGGGCGTCGAGGTCGAAGAGGTCGGTGAGGCCGCCGATCTGGACGTCCTCGACGGTCACGATAAAGTTCTGCTCGCCGTCGAAGTCGATCTCGCCGTCGGCGGCGATCTGCTGCCCGCCGGTGTCGGAGGTGAGGAGGAGGCCGCGCACGTCGATCCCGTTGTCTTCGAGCGCGATGCGGGCGGGCTGCTCCAGCGTCCACGTGGTCTGGTCGAGCGAGAACCGGCCGCGCTCCAGGATCACGGCCGGCGGGTCCGTGTCGGCCTCCAGGCGGGCGAAGAAGTCGAGGTCGCGGCGTTCGTCGACGGTCACGGCCCCGTCGATGGTGAACTCGCCGGCCTCGGCGGCGACCGTGGCCTGCCCTCCTTCCACGATAAAGCGCGGCGTCGAGAGCACGTCGAACGAGGCCACGACGCGGCCGTTGAGGGCGGCGAGGACGTCGAAGCCGAGCGAGTCCGGGAGCGCCCGGTCCCACGTCGCGTTGATGGCGCCGTCGAGCCCGGTCACGGCGTACTCGCCGACGACGAGCTGGCGGGCGTCGAGCGTGCCGAGGATCTGGAGCGGGGCGCCGGGCTCGGCCGTCACGGCGAGGTCGAACGTGCCGCTCTCCAGGCCCAGCGTCTGCTCGGTGTAGGCCGCCAGCGGGGCGAGGCTCTCGACGTTGCCTTCCAGCCGGAAGTCGGAGGGCGCGTCTTTGTCGAAGAGGGCGAGCGTCCCGCCGCCCTCGAGGTCGGCCATGTCGGAGTCCAGCACGAGCGTGTCGACGCGGACGACGCCGTCTTCGAGCGCGAACCGCGCCCGGAGCGTGTCGAGCGCGACCGGCCCGAGCGTGGACGGGCCGCCGGCGAGCGAGCCGGCGAGCGTCATCGTCTCGGGGTCGGTCCCGCGCACGTCGAGGTCGAAGGCGAGCGAGAGGCGGAGCGGCTGGTCGGGCGGGAGGTCGAGCAGGACGCCCGCGTCGAGCGTCTCGGTGCGGCCGCGGACGGAGAACGAGGGGTCCTCATCGAACGGCCGGCCCTGGACGGCGGCGACGAGCCGGCCGCCCTCGGCCACGCCCTCGTCGGCCGGCGGGCTGGCGAGCGTGGCGTCGAGTGTGGCCCCGAGGGCGCCGTTCGAGAGCGTGAACGAGAGGCGGCCGTCCTCGATCTCGGCGTCGCTGATCGTGGACGGGCGGAGCGTGACGACGCCCTCGCCGTCGGCCGTCGGGAGGTCGGAGATGCCGGCGATCCGCCCGCTGAGGCAGCCGTTGAGACGGGAGCGCGGGGCGCTCGGCGCGAACGCCGACACGTCGAGGTCGGAGAAGCAGGTGTTGGTGAAGGCGAAGCTGGGGCTCTCGTCGAACGGCCGCCCGGTGAGTGCGACGTCGAACGCGCCCTCGGGCGTCCGCGCCGTGCCGTTCACCGCCAGGTCGCCGTTTTGGAGCGTCACCACGAGGTCGGCCGCGTCCACGAACCGCTCGCCGTAGGACGAGGGCTCGGTGATCTCGATGCGCGCGGTGAGCGTCATCGTCGCCGGGTCCACGCCGGCCCCGCTGGCGGTGAAGGTGCCCGTGAGGTCGCTGTAGCGCTCGGGCACGCCCTGGACTTCGGCGAGGTCGAGGTTCCGCATCGTCCCGCGGAGGTCGAACGCCAGCGGGTCGGCGAAGGGCCGCGCCGTGCCGGTGGCCGTCACCTGCCCGCCCGGCCCGAGGTCGAGGTCGGCGTCGATCTCCGCCACGCCCCGCCGGAGCTGGACCGCCAGCTGGCCGGCGGCGAGGTTGTACGTCCCGTAGCGCGAGTCCCGGAGGTCGGCCGTCAGCTCGATGGCCGACTGCGTGACGTCGAGGCCTTGGGCGTCGATGGCGAAGTCGCCCGTGAGATCGCTCTCCTGGGAGGGGTTGCCGGTGAGCGCGGCGAGGTTGAGCCCGTAGGCCTGACCCTCGGCCGTGAACGGGAGCGGCTCCTGCCCGAGCCTCATCGTGCCGCTGGCGACGACCCGGCCGTCGCCGCCGGCCAGCGTGAGGTCCGCGTTGTAGGTCACGCGCCCGCGCGAGACGGTGGCGTCGAGGGCGGCGTCCGAGAGACGGAGGCGGCGCGTGTCGAGGTCGAGGTCGGCGCGCGAGAGGTCGAGCGCGAGGGTGCCCGTGAACGTGTCGAGCGAGGTGCCCCGGCCGACGAGGGCGAAGTCGCCCGCGAACGTGTCGGTCCGGCCCGAGCCCGGGAGGAGGAGCCCGACGTCCACGTCCTGCGCCGACCCCGCGACCTGGACCTGGGGCACGTCGTCGAAGGGGCGGGCGCTCCCCTCGGCGCGGAGCGAGGCGCCGGGGAGCGCCCCGTCGAGGTCGAACGAGACGCGGCCGGTGGCGAACGAGCCGTCCACGCGCAGCCAGTCGATCCGACGCCCGGCCGCTCGGCTCTCGCGGAGCGTGACGGCGAACGGGCCGCTGAGCGTTTCGAGGCTGGACCCCTGGAGGTTCAGGCGCAGGTCGCCGGTGATCTCGGCCGCCAGCGCCTCGTTGCGCGTCAGCGCCGCCGGGTTGAACCGCCGGAGCGTGCCCTCGGCGCGGTAGTGGACCGGCCCGTCGGTCTCGCGCGAGAACTCGCCGTCGAGCGAGACCGTCGCGTCGTCGAGGGCGCCGTTGAGGGCGACCGTGAGGACGTCGCCGTCGGAGTCGGCGCGGAGGCGGAGGCGGGGGTCGCCGTAGAGCGGGACGCCGGCGAAGGCGCGGACATCCTCCAGGGCGACGGGCGTGGCCTCGATGTTGGCCTCGAATACCGGCAGGTCGCCGCCCCCTCCGAAGGCGAGGCGGGCGGCGCCGTTCACGTTCGTCCCGGCGGCGCTGACAATGCGGAGCCGGTCGAGGCGGAACTGCTCGCGCGAGAACCGGCCGGCCCCGGTGACGAGCGCGCGGCCGGCGCCGTAGGGCGCCCGCGCCACGAGCGCCAGGGCCTCGATCTGGCCGACGAGGCTGTCCTCTCGCGAGACGAAGTCGCGGACGAGCACCTGGAGGCTATCCACGACGTGGACCGAGTCGCGGTCGCCCTCGGTCAGCCAGCGGACCTCGGCGTAGCCGTGCCGCACGGCCACCTCGTCCAGGAGCACGGCGAAGCCGGCGCCGGTCGTGTCCTCGGCCGGCTTGAGCAGGCCGGACACGTTGAACGTGCTGTCGGCCCGCTGGCGGACGAACAGCGACGGCCCGCTGACGGCCAGCTGGCTGGCCGAGAACGTCCGCCGGAGCAGCGTCGTCAGCGTGTAGTCCACGGCCACCGTGTCGACGGCGAGGACCGTCTCGCCGTAGCGGCGGATCTCCAGGCCGGTGAGCACGGCGCCGGTGAGGAAGTTGCCCGAGAGCCTCTCGACGTGCACCTCGGCGTCGTCGGCGAGGAGGTTCTCGATCTGCCCGATCACGAGCCCCTGCGCGAACGTCTGCCCGGCCTCCGTCTGCAAGAACACGAGCGCCCCGACCACGAGCACCGCCAGCACGCCGGCCACCGCGAGGAGCGCGCGTGCCACCCGGCGCCGCGTCCTGTGCGGCCGCGCCGGCGTCTCCGGCCCGCCGTCGCCCGAGGCGCCCGGCGCGGCCGGGTCCACGCCTCGCCGGGCGCCCGCGTCGGGCGCGGCGCCGTCGCCGAGCGCGTCTCGGTCGGTGCGGGAGGGATCGGTGGGCACGGGGGCTGAACGCCGCGAGCGGGCGGAAGGTGTGTGAGGGACCTGTGGGCCGGGTGAGGTCCCGTCGATTTTCAGGGGTGCGGCGCTGGGTCCGTCCTCGGTCCCTCGCCCGCAGGGGGCCGTGCGATTCGAAGGGCGAGTGAGCGAGGACGCAGGGCGAGCGCCTAGAACGTCTGCCCGATGGAGATGTACAGTTGAATCCGGCCGAGGATCGGCTGGGACCGAATCTCGTCTGGGTCGAAGTCGGTCCCGTTGAGGCGGGCGTCGAGGTAGCCGAGGGCCTCGCCCTCGGAGGGGACGGCGCCGCTGAAGCAGGTGGGGTCGTCGGCGTAGATCGAGTCGCCGCAGTAGACGCGGGCGGCTTGGTGGAGGTCGAAGTAGGAGGGGTTCAGCTTGACCCCGAGCCCGAACGAGATGAACCCGACGGGCGTGAGGTACTGGATGCCCGCGCCGCTGGCGAACCGGAGCCCGCCCTCGCCGTCGACGAGGTCCGCCAGCGTCGAGTCGGCCGGGGCGCCGGTCTGGCGGAGGAGGGTCTGGGAGGGGACCGTGCTGGGGCTCCAGACCTGCCCGCCGTCGAGGAACACGCTGGCCCCCCACTTCGGCCCGATCGGGAGCGGCAGGTTGAGCTGGAGCGACGCCGACGCCTTGAGCCGCCCGCCCACGCCGACGTAGTTGACGTCGCCGGGGCTCGTGATGGCCACCGGGTCCGAGATCTCGGTGGCCGAGACGGGCGGCGTGACGGCGAGCGTCTTCGGCCCCAGCCGGGCGGCGGCCCACCCGCGCACGTCCGTCGTGCCGCCGGCGTAGAAGAGCTGGTCGCGGAGGAGCACGTAGTCGACGGTCTGGTCGGCGGAGGTGCCGCCGAGCGGGACGAGCGTGCCGACGGTGGCCCGCGCCGCCAGCCCCAGCGTCTCGCCCACAGGCCGGAGCACGGTGGCCGCCAGCCGGGCACGGGCGTAGCTCACGTCGCCGCCGGCGGCCGAGAGCGAGGGCCGGAGGACGTAGCCGGCGCGCGGCTGGAGCGGGTCGTCGAGCCGGCCCCACGTCATGTCCGCCCCCAGCACGCCGGTCGTCGCCGTGAGCGACGAGGGGATGGTCGGCTCCGGCTGGAGCTCGAAGAAGCCGCCGTCGAGGAACCGGACGCCCTGCTGCCCGCGCGAGAGGTCGCGGTAGCGGCCCGTGAGCGAGAGGGCGGCCGTGCGGAGCTGGCCCTGCGTGAAGAGGAGCGTGTTGGCGACCTCGGCCTGCAGGCTCTGCTCGATCTCGTCGTCGCGGTCGCGGACCGACGGCTGGAACGTGTACGAGAGCCGGCGGTCGAGGACGTACGGCTGGCGGAAGGTGAGCGTGGCGCGGAGGTCCCGGATCGGCCCGCCGCTCACCGAGCGCCCGCCGACGCCGCCGATCCCGGTCCGCCACTCCAGCCCGAGCGAGAGCCGGCGGGCGGCGCCGAAGAAGTTGAGGTGGCTGGCCTGACCCCGGACGGTCAGGCCGCCGTCGGAGAAGTAGCCGCCGAAGGCGTTGAGCACCCGCGTCGGCCCGCGGCGCACGCGGACGGTCACGTCGATGGTGGTGTCGGAGCGGGCCTGGCCGGGGTCCACGTCCACGACGGCGAGTTGGAAGATGCCGAGGCTGAAGATCTCCTGCTGCCCCTCGGCGAGCGCGCTCGCGTCGAACAGGTCGCCCGATTCGAAGGGCAGTTCGCGGAGGATCACGCCGTCCGCGATCCCCGGCACGCCGCGCACGGCGTCCGTCGTGTCGGCGCTCAAGACCCGGATCCGGCCGAAGGTGGCGCGCGGGCCGACGTTGACCTTCACGCGGACGTCGGCCATCAGGCCCGTCGAGTCCGGGAACGACTCGGCGCTGGAGTTGGCGAAGGCGTAGCCCCGGTTCCGGAGCCAGCTCGTCGTCTCGGTCTGGAGTCGGAGCCGTGCGGACCGGGCGAGCCGCTGGCCCGAGCGGAGCCGGATCTGGCGCGTGTACTCGGCCCACTCGTCCCGGATCTCGGGGGCCAGGAGAGTGGCGACGTCCACCTGTCCCGGCCCGGCGAACGCGACCTCGTCGATGAGGAGCGGCGGCCCCTGGTCGATCAGGAACGTCACGTCGACCGTGTTCGACGCCGTGTCGAGGTCCACCTCGTAGTCCACGTCGGCGCGGGGGAACCCGTTCTCCTCGTAGTACCGCCGGAGCCGGACCACGTCGCGCGCCAGCTCGATGGGGTCGAACGGGTAGACGTTGGGGTCGCCCGCGATCCGCCGGATCAACCCAGCGACGATCCCCGGATCCGGCGCCTTCGTGGCGATCTGGAGCTGGAGGTCCTCGATGAGGAGCGTCTGCGTGTCCTCGAACTCGAAGGTCAGCGCGGACACCGTCGTCTCGTCGTTGACGAGCGTGAGCGGGGCCTGCGCCCGCACACCGACGGCGACCAGGAGCACGGCGAGAGAGGCCGCCAGCCGGGCGAGAGGGAGGGGCACGCGCAAACGAGATCCGGCGGACGTCCGGGCTGAGAGGGGCGCTAAAGCTAGCGTCACGTCGGGCGGCTCAGGGCGTCGGGCGTGGCGGCCTCGGGCGTCCCCGCGCCGTCTCCGCCGACGGGCGGGGGCTCGGGAAGGTCGGCCGCCGGCTCGTCCGCGTGCTCTTCGTGGGGGGCCTCGCCGCCCCCCGTGCCGTCGCACTCGGCGGCCACCTGCTCGACGGCCTCGGCCTCGACCCGCTCGCGGTGCCGGCGGAACGAGTTCACCCGCGACCACAGGCTCCGGAGCCGCTGGCGGCGCGGTTGGTGGCGGCGCTCGTGGAGCGCGGCGACCGCCGCCCCGATGACGAGGATCAGGCCCGAGAGGTAGACCCAGAACACGAACGCCAGGATCAGCCCGAACACGCCGCCCAGACTGCCGAGCGCGTCGCCGTCGCTGGCGTAGCGGTTGAAGTCGGCCACGTAGGTGGCGTAGAAGGCGAACCCGTTCTTGGCCACCTCGAACAAGATGGCCGCGACGGCGGCCCCCGCCAGCGCGCTCCGGAGCGGCGCCTTCGGCCGGGGCACGAAGTAGTAGAGCTGGGCCAGCATCCCCACGGTCAGGATGTACGGGACGACGAACGTGACCACCTGGAGCAGCCCGCCCGTCGCCGCGCCCACCACCTCGGGGTCCAGCCCCGCGCCCCGCGCGAGGGCGCCGGTCCGGGCGCTCAGGAACCGCGTGGCCGCCGTGATCCCGAACGACAGGAGGAACAGCGAGCCCACCTGCGCCATCATCCGGACGTCGAACACGTAGCCGCCGAGGATGGAGCGCATCCGGTGCCGGCTCTCGCCCATCGCCGCGCCCACCACGTACCGGAGCGTGGAGAACATGGTCACGACGGTGACGAAGAAGGCGGCCGCCGCCACGATGGTCAGGGTGCCGGAGGCCTCCTGGAGCCGGAGCACGAGCGTCACCAGCCCGTCGCTCTGGCTCGGCGGTAGGAAGGACCGCAGGAACTGGGCCACGGCCGTGAACGGGTCCTCTTGCCGGAGCACGAGGCCGAAGATGCCCGTCGCCAGCAGCAAGAGAGGGAGCAGCGTGACGAGCGTCTTGAACGCGATGGCCTGCGCCCACAGAAACACGGGGTCCGTGGTGAACACCTTCCACAGCCCGCCCGCGTAGTAGCGGGGCGTGGTGAGGGCTTGCTTGGCGTGGTGCGTGGCGGCGCGGATCATCGGCCTCACTGTACGACGGTCTGGCCCTCGGGGTCCATCCGGGGCGCCCTGGACGTCCGGCGCCCCTCGGGCGCGCACCGCCCGCCCCAACGGCACGTCGGCCCCGACGCCACGGGAGCGTCGGGGCCGACGGCGTCTGCGGAGATGCGCAGTTAGTCGATCATGTCCTCGGCTTTGTCGGCCGCGTCGGCGTGCGCGTCGCCCGCGTTCTTGCGGGCCTTCCCGGCCATCTCCTCGGCGGCGCCCTTCGCCTGCATCTTCGCGTCGTCGAGCACGTCGCCGACGTTCTTCTTGACGGAGCCCTTCATCTCGTTGAGGGCGCCGGCCGCCTGCTCTTTGCGGCCCCTGGCCTCTTCCTTGTGGAGGCGGTCCTTAGCGTCGTTGCGGTCCATGGATCGTATGCGTAGGTGAGAGTGACCTCCCGAACGGAAGCCCTTCCGAGACGATCCAGCGGCCGGGCGAATTCACGGGGCCGACCGGCCCCCGGCGAGACGGCGTCAGCGGCGCTGGCGGTCGGCGTAGGCGTCGCGCGAGCGGACGTAGTCGCGGGCGAGGCGGTCCGTCACACGCTGCGCCACGTAGTCGCCGAGGCGCGCGAGCCCCGTCGCCATCTCCTCGGGCGAGAGCGACGCCAGCGCGCGGCCGGTGATGACGTTGCCGGCGGCGGCCGGCATCCCGAAAAAGGCCCGGTCGAGCACCTCCCGCTCCTCCAGCGTCGTCCGCCACAGCTCCGCGCCGGTCCGGGCGTCGAGCAGGCGCATCTCGCCGAGGAGCACGAAGAAGGTGGCCCCCTCGAAGGAGTCGGCGACGAGGGCGTAGTCCTCGATCCGGAGGTCGAGCACGAAGTCGGAGGTGGAGGGCCGCGCCGACGGGGCGAAGCCGAGGGCCGTGGCCGAGCCCGCGAGCACCTGCCGCGCGATCCGGTCCGCCACGTCCACGTGCGCCACGACGCTGTCGAGGCGCGTCTGGGCACGGCGCGCCTGCCGCCGCTTCTCGATGGAAGTCCCGACGCGGACGGCCGTCCCGACCGGGTCGTAGAGGTCGATCCCGGACTCGAGCGGGCTCCCGGCCTGGACACGCGGGGCCGGCGGGATGGCGGCCGTCACGGCCACGCGGCGCCCGTCCAGCGACACCTCGCGGAGCCGGTTCGACGGCCCGCACCCGGAGACGAGGACGGCCGCCAGAGCGGCCAGGGCGAAACGGGAGCAGAGAGGAGACGAGTGGAACACGGCCGTGCGCGAGCGGTCAGGGTGGGACGGTAGTTTAGCCGCCCGGCGGCCCGGCCCGGTAACGGACCCCGCCGGGAAGAGACGCGGAAGGCCCCACGCGAGGCGCGCCCGCCCGCCTTATCTCGTCTCCCTCCACTCTCCCCTCTTCTCCTCCCATGCCGTACGTCGTCGCCCAGCCCTGCATCAACTGCAAGCACACCGACTGCGTCGAGGTCTGCCCCGTCGACTGCTTCTACGAAGGGCCGAACTTTCTCGCCATCCACCCCGACGAGTGCATCGACTGCAACGCGTGCGTCCCGGCGTGCCCCGTCGAGGCCATCTACGCCGACGACGAGCTGCCGGAGGAGTGGGCGCACTACACCGAGTGGAACGACTACCTCAGCCGTCAGTGGCAGGCGCTCGGCTACAACCTCACCGAGAAGAAGCCGGAGCTCCCGGAGTGCGAGCAGTGGGCCACACCGCCCGAGTCCGAGACGAAGAACGAGGAGGACATCCTCACCTGGGAGGGCGCCGAGTAGTCGGGCGGCCTCCGGGACGGGGGCTCAGCCGCCGAGCGATGCCACGACGGATAGGCCTAGAAGTACGGCCACGATCGTGTAGCGCAGGGTCGTCCGAGACGGAAGCGAGAGCGAGCGGGTCATCGGTCCAAGAATGGAACGTCAGCGAACGGGACAGCGGCAACATCGCAGATCGCGCGCGTCGCGCCTAGCGTAGAAGTCTGATCGTTTCCTGAGGCTTTGCCTCAGGGCCTCCCGAACGGGAAAATGCCGATTCCGGGAGGGTCCCGGCGCTCGCGCCCCTGCCTGCCGGCTCGTTTCTCACGACGCCCTCACCGCTGGCGGCCGCGACGGCGTGACGCCCGATGCGCTAGACGCCGCGCTCGATGGCGCGGGCCGCCAGCCGGTCCACGAGGCCGGGAGCGACGAGCTTGAGCCACTGGCCGGCCTTGCCGCGCGCGGTCATCACCAGCTCGCGCTTGCGGTCGGCGGCGGCGGCGAGGGTGAGGCGGGCGCACGCGTCGGCCGTCATCACGTCGTCCTCGCGGACCGGGCTCTCGCCGAGCGGGGCACCGTCCGGCCCGTAGGCGTGGCGGCGGACGCCCGTGGCGACGAAGCCGGGGTAGACGGTCGTGACGCTCACGCCGGAGCCGGCCAGCTCGATCCGGAGCGAGTCGAAGAACCCGGCCATCGCGTGCTTCGAGGCCGCGTAGCCCGTCCGCGTGGGGACGCCCGTTTTGCCGGTGAGGCTGGCGACGTTCACGATCCGCCCGCCCGTGGCTTTCAGGTGCGGGAGCGCCGCGTGCGTGCCGTAGACCGCCCCGAAGTAGTTGACGTCCATGATCCGGCGGAGCGGCTCCAGGTCCTCCATCTCGTCGAACCGCGCCCACATCGAGATGCCGGCGTTGTTGACGAGCACGTCGAGCCGACCGAACGCCTCGACGGCCGTTTGCACGAGCGCGCGGCACTGGCCCTCGTCGGACACGTCGGTCGGGACCGCCAGCGCCTCGGCGCCGCGCTGGCGGCAGGCCTCGGCGGTGGCTTCGAGCTCGTCCGTGCCGCGCGCGGCGAGGGCCAGCCGGGCGCCCTGGTCGGCGAGTTGGAAGGCGAGGGCGCGGCCGATCCCGGACGAGGCCCCGGTGAGGACGACGGCGGCGCGGGCGAACGGGTCGGGCATGGGCGTAGGCGCAGGGAGCGGGCAGTCTACGTCGGTGGCGGCACCACGGGCGGGTTAACGCCGTTCACCCCGTCGCTACCTTCGCCGGCCCCACCCTCGTCCCATGTCTGACGCTCCCTTCGACTACATCATCGTCGGCGCTGGCTCGGCCGGGTGCGTGCTGGCGAACCGCCTGAGCGCCTCCGGCCGTCATCGCGTGCTGCTCCTCGAAGCCGGCGGCGAGGACACCGACAAGAACATCCACATCCCGGCCGCCTTCTCCAAGCTGTTCGAGAGCGACGCCGACTGGAACTACCGGACCGTCCCGCAAGAGCACCTCGCCGGCCGCCGCCTCTACCAACCGCGCGGGAAGACGCTCGGCGGGTCCAGCTCGATCAACGCGATGATCTACGTCCGCGGGCACCGGGCCGACTACGACGGCTGGGCCGCCCTCGGCTGCGACGGCTGGGACTCCGAGAGCGTCCTCCCCTACTTCCGCCGGAGCGAGGACCAGCAGCGCGTGCCCGGCGACCCGGAGCACGGCACCGGCGGGCCGCTCACGGTCGGGGACCTCCGCAGCCCCAGCCCGCTGACGGAGACGTTCGTCGAGGCCGCCACTGAGCAGGGCTACCCCCGCAACGACGACTTCAACAGCGGCGAGCAGACCGGCTTCGGCCCGTACCAGGTGACGCAGCGGGGCGGCGCGCGCTGGAGCACGGCCCGCGCCTTCCTCGAGCCCGCCCGAGGCCGTCACAACCTGGAGGTGTGGACGGAGGCCCACGCCCTCCGCGTCGTCACCGAACAGGACGACGACGGCGGCCTCCGTGCGACGGGCGTCGAGGTGGAGCGCGACGGCGAGCGCGTCACGGTGCGGGCGAAGCGCGAGGTGGTGCTGGCGGCCGGCGCCTTCGGGAGCCCGCACCTCCTGATGCTCTCGGGCGTCGGCCCCGCCGATCACCTCCGCGAGCACGGCGTGGAGGTGCGCCACGACCTGCCGGGCGTGGGCGAGAACCTCCAGGACCACCTCATCTCGGGCGTCACCCGGCACTCCCGCTTCGCCGACACCCTCGACGTGGCCGAGGCGCTGAGCCACCTCGGCCGCAACCTGTTCGACTACGTCGTCCGCAAGCGCGGGCCGTTCACGAGCAACGTGGCCGAGGCCGGCGGCTTCGTCCGCTCCGACCCGTCGCTGGAGGCGCCGGACGTCCAGTACCACTTCGGGCCGGGCTTCTTCCTGGAGCACGGCCGGCGCAACCCCGAGGGCGAGCCGGGCTACACCGTCGGCGGGCTCGTGCTGACGCCCGCCAGCCGCGGGACCGTCCGGCTGGCGAGCCCCGACGGCCGCCAGAAGCCACTCATCGACCCGCGCTACTTCTCGGACTCGGAGGGGGAGGACCTCCGGCGGAGCGTGTGGAGCTTCCGCCTCGCCCAGTCCATCGCCGACGCCGACGCCTTCGCGGAGGTCAACGGCGGCCCCTACGAGCCCGAGCGCGTCCTCACCGACGACGCCGAGATCGTCCCGTTCCTCCGCTCGTCCTCCGAGACTCTGTATCACCCCGTCGGCACGTGCGCGATGGGCACCGGCCCCGAGGCCGTCCTCGACCCGGACCTCCGGGTGCGCGGCGTGCGCGGCCTCCGCGTGGCCGACGCCAGCGTGATGCCCACGATCACGCGCGGCAACACGAACGCCCCGACCATCATGATCGCCGAGAAGGCCGCCGACCTCGTCCTCGCCGCCGAGCCCGCCGCCGTGTAATGCGGGTCCCGAGCCGGCGGCCCCCGTCTCTTCGCCGGTCCCAGACGAACGTTCCCACCCTATCTCGCACCGCCATGCAATCCCCCTCTATCCCCCCCGACAGCACGCCCGCCGACCTCGACGCCGCGCTGGCGGAGCTCGCCGCCAAGAAGACCGAGTGGGCGCGGCTGCCCATCGACCGCAAGATCTGGATGCTGGAGGGGCTGGCGGAACGGATCGACGACGCCGCCGGGCGCTGGGTGACGGCGGCCTCGCGCGCGAAGGGGCTCCCCGAGGGCTCGCCGCTCCGGGGCGAGGAGTGGTCGTCCGGTCCGTGGGCGACGGTCAGCTACCTCGCCCCGCTCGCCGAGACGCTCCGCCACGTCCAGGCCGGGACGCTCCACGAGTACCTCGACGGCAAGGTCCGCCAGCGCGACGACGGCCAGACGGTCGTCCGCGTGCTGCCGGATGGGATCACCGACCGGCTCCTGTTCTCGGGGATGTCCGTGGACGTCTGGATGCAGCCGGGCGTCACGCCGGAGTCGCTCCCGCGCCAGATGGCGACGTTCTACGACGAGGACGCCCCGGACGGCGCCGTCGCGCTCGTCCTCGGCGCCGGCAACATCGCCGCGATCCCGCCACTCGACGTGCTCTACAAGCTCTACGCCGAGGGCCAGGTGGTCCTGCTGAAGCTGAACCCGGTCAACAGCTACCTCGGGCCGATCCTGGAGGAGATCTTCGCCGCGTTCGTCCACGCCGGCTACCTCCGGGTCGCGTACGGCGGCGCGGACGTGGGCGAGTATCTCACCCGGCACGACCTCGTGGACGAGATCCACATGACCGGGAGCGCCGCCACGCACGACGCCATCGTCTACGGCACCGGGCCGGAAGGCGAGGCGCGCAAGGAGCGCGACGAGCCGGCCATCGACAAGCGCCTGACGAGCGAGTTGGGCGGCGTGAGCCCCTGCCTCGTCGTCCCCGGCGACTGGTCCGAGCCCGACCTCGACTTCCAGGCCGAGCACGTGGCGACGCAGAAGATGCACAACGGCGGGTTCAACTGCATCGCCAGCCAGGTGCTCGTGCTCCCCGAGGCGTGGCGCCAGCGCGACGCCTTCGTCCACGCCGTCCGCCGCGTGCTCCGCGAGTTGCCGGACCGGCCGGCCTACTACCCCGGCGCCGACGACCGCGTGGGAGGCGCCCGCGAGGCGTACCCCGAGACCGCCGAACGCCTCGGCCCGACCGGCGCCCGCACGCTCGTCACGAATGTCCCCCCCGACGAGGGCGAGCCGGCCTTCGACCGCGAGTTCTTCAGCAGCACGCTGGCCGTCACCAGCCTCCCCGGCGGCGACGAAGACCCCGGCGACTGGCTCGACCGCGCCGTCGACTTCTGCAACGACTCGCTGATGGGCACGCTCGGCCTGACGATCCTCGTCCACCCGCGCACGCTCCGCCAGCTCGGCGACCGCTTCTGGGACGCCGTCGCGCGGCTCCGCTACGGGACCGTCGGGGTGAACGTGTGGAGCGGCGTCGGCTTCCTCGTCGCTCAGGGCACGTGGGGCGCGTTCCCCGGCCACACCCGCGACGACATCCAGAGCGGCACGGGCGTGGTCCACAACGCGTACCTCTTCGAGAAGCCGCAGAAGACGGTCGTCCAGGGGCCGTTCGCGCCGTTCCCGCGCTCGCTCCTCCTCGGCGAGACGCACACCGCGCCTCGGCCGGTGTGGTTCGTGACCAACGAGACGGCCGAGACGACGAACCGGCGCCTCACGCACTTCGCCGCCGACCCGAGCCCGCTCAAGCTGCCCGGCATTTTCGCCTCGGCCCTCCGCGGCTGACCGCTGGCGGAGGGAGCCCGCCAGCGCGACGGAGAAAGACCCGGAAAGCGGCCCGACCGCCGGACCCCGCGCAGGCCGTGCTCGTACCTCCCGCACGACTCCCTCTACACCCCACGCTCATGGCGACCGACCCGACCAAGAAAGACGGCCCCCTCCTCACCACCGCCGACGGCGCGCCCATCGCCGACCAGGAAAACGCGCTGACGGCCGGCCCGCGCGGGCCCGTCCTGATGCAGGACGTGGTGCTCCAGGAGCAGATGCAGCGGTTCAACCGCGAGCGCGTGCCCGAGCGCGTGGTCCACGCGAAGGGCTCCGGCGCCTTCGGCACGTTCACCGTCACCAACGACATCACGCAGTACACGCGGGCGGCGCTGTTCTCGGAGGTCGGCAAGCAGACCGAGATGTCGATCCGGTTCTCGACGGTCGCCGGCGAGCGCGGCGCGGCCGACGCCGAGCGCGACCCGCGCGGCTTCGCGGTCAAGTTCTACACCGAAGAAGGCAACTGGGACCTCGTCGGGAATAACACGCCGGTGTTCTTCGTGCGCGACCCGTACAAGTTCGCCATGTTCATCCACTCGCAGAAGCGGCACCCGCACACGAACCTGCGCGACGCCGACATGCAGTGGGACTTCTGGAGCCTCTGCCCCGAGAGCCTCCACCAGGTCACGTGGCTCTTCGGCGACCGCGGCATCCCGAAGACGTACCGCCACATGAACGGGTACGGCTCCCACACCTACTCCCTCATCAACGCCGAGGGCGAGCGCGTCTGGGTCAAGTTCCACTTCAAGACGGACCAGGGCATCGAGTGCCTGACGAACGAGGAGGCCGCGGACCTCATCGCGCAGGACCGCGAGAGCCACCAGCGCGACCTCTGGGAGGCCATCGACAACGGCGACTTCCCGTCGTGGACGCTCTACATCCAGGTGATGACCCAGGAGCAGGCCGAGGCCCACCCGGACAACCCGTTCGACCTCACGAAGGTCTGGCCCCACGCCGACTACCCCCTCATCGAGGTCGGGCGGATGGAGCTCAACCGGAACCCGCAGAACTACTTCCACGAGGTGGAGCAGGCGGCGTACAACCCGAGCTCGCTCGTGCCGGGCGTCGGGCCGAGCCCGGACAAGATGCTCCAGGGCCGCTTGATGAGCTACCAGGACGCCCACATCTACCGGATCGGCGTCAACTACCGCGCCCTCACGGTGAACCAGCCGGTCACGCCCGTCCGCAGCTACATGCGCGACGGCCAGTTCGGCGGCATCCTCGACGAGGGGACGGGCCACCCCAACTACTACCCGAACTCGGTCGAGGGCGCCCCGCGCCCGGACCCGTCCTACGCCGATCCGGCGTGGCACCTCGGCGACGTGACCGTCGAGCGCTACAACAGCCGCGAGGGCAACGACGACTTCAGCCAGGCCGCCGACCTCTACCGCCTCATGAGTGAGGACGAGAAGGGCCGGCTGGTCGAGAACCTCGCGGGTGCCCTCGGCGGCGTGGACCGGCAGGAGATCGTCGACCGCCAGCTCGCCCTGTTCGACCGCGTGGACGAGGACTACGGCCGGCGCGTCCGCGAGGCCGTGGGCAAGGTCCGCCAGTCGGGCGGCGACGGGCAGTCGGTGGACGCCGCGATGGCCGTCCGCGACGCCGTGCCGGAGGGCGAGGCCCAGCGCGACTGAGCGCCGGCCGTCCCCGCTTCCTGCGCCCCGGCGGCTTCGGCTGCCGGGGCGTTTTCGGTTCCCGCCGCCCACGGCGGAGGCTCGCCGCCCGCGTGGCGCCGTCCGCACCCGTCCCCTCGCCCATGCCCACCGACAACGCCCCCATCGACCTCGACAACGTCGACTTCCACGAGATCGCCCGCCGCGGCGACGCCGAGGTGCTGGCCGTCTTCCTCGACGCCGGCCTCGACCCGGACCTCCGCGACCCGAAGGGCTACTCGCTCCTGATGATCGCGGCGTACAACGACCAGGAGCCGACGACGGCGCTCCTCCTGGCGCGCGGCGCCGATCCGGACGCGCCCGACGCCTCGGGCAACACGCCGCTCATGGGGATGGCCTTCAAGGGCCACGTCGACCGCGCCCGCCAGCTGCTCGACGCCGGGGCCGACCCGAACGCGCAGAACCCGGCCGGTGCGACGGCCCTCCACTTCGCGGCCATGTTCCACCAGTCGGCGCTGGCGAACCTCCTCGTCGAGCACGGCGCCGATGCCTCGCTCGCGGACGCGAACGGGATGACGCCGGCCGACCTCGCCGCCGCCCACGGCCACGCCGAGCTGGCGGACCGGCTGCGCGCGGGCTGACCCGCCTCTCCGCACGCGGACGAGCCGGCGCGTCTCCGCCACGTCCCCCGCCGAGACCCGGACGGCGTGCTTGGTCGGCATGGTCGTGGGAGGCGGGGCCTACGGGACTACGCCTCCCACCCGATAAGTCAGCCTGGCGCAGCCCTGGGGCCTCGGGCTGAGGGCCGTCCCGTCACGCCCTCCTCCCGCTTGTAACGCACCGCGCCCCGACGCCAGCGAGGCATCGGGGCGCGCAGGGGACCCGGTCGGACGGCTCGGGCTACCGCGCGACCGTGAGGGGCACCGTCGCCACGTCGGGCCCGACCACGCGCACGATGTAGACGCCGGCCGGGAGGGCGGCCGCCTCGATGGTGGCTTCGTGCCGACCGGCTCCGTAGGGGCCCGCGGCGAGGACCGCGACTTCTCGTCCGAGGGCGTCGTGGAGCGAGACGCGGACGTCGGCGGGCGCCGCCAGCCCGAACGCGACCGTCGCCCGCCGAGCCGTCGGGTTGGGAGCCACCGTGACGGAGAGGTCGATGGGGCCCTCCTCCTCGACGCCCACGGCCCCCCCAAAGAGGGCGGCCAGTGCGGCCCCGATGGCGGCCTGGCCGGCCGGGCTGTTGCAGGGGCTCACGTCTGGACCGTTTCCGCACTCGCCTTTCGTGCCGTCGGTGGCCACGTAGGTCGCCCCGGTCTCGTCATAGACGACGGCGGCGACGACGGAGCCGGCCGCGTCTCCGACGGTCGACCCGACGCCGAGGTCGGTCGCGGCAACAACGACGGCGCCAGGGCCGGCCGGGGCGGGGAGCGCGACGGGCAGTGAGGCCGTCGGGGCGAGCACGTCGGTGGGGTCCTGTGCGGCCGTGACGAGCTCCGTGCGCCCGTCGTAGGCGGCGACAGTGCACGCGGAGAGGTCGACGGCTGAGTCGGAGGAGGTGTTGTCGACCGTGGTCTCGGAAGTCGAGAACGCCGAGATGACGAGGGGGGCCTCGATCGTGCACGCCTCCGGACCCGTGACGCGGATCGTGTAGGCGTCCTCGCTCCCGAAGAACCCGCCGACCACGAGCACGTAGCTCTTTGACGCCTCGAGGTCCAGCGTCAGCCCGCTCCCCGGCGTCTCGTTCCCGATCCCGACGAAGTTGGCGCAGGCGTCACTCGGGTCGAAGGCCGTCTCGTAGACGATGATGATGGTGTCGTCCCCGAATCCGACGTCGATCGGGTCGGTCACGCTGAAATGGTAGGTCCCGTCTGGGGCGACGGTGAACGGCGTCTCGTCGTAGGGCTCGGCGCTCGGCGCGAGCGAGCATGCCCCAGGCGTCGAGAGGAACAGCGGCAGGTTCGCCGTGGGCGCCCCCACGGTCGTGCCCGAGATGTCGAACGAGTTGCCGGGCTGGGCGCTGGCCGCCAGCGAGAGGGCGACGAGGAGCGCGAGGGCGGCGCCCGAGCGGGTAAGAGACCGGAGCATGGATCTGGGGTGAGCGGAGAAGGAAGCGGGCCGGGCGGCTCTAGTTGCGCGACGGAAAGATGCCCTGGAGCGCGATGCAGTAGTTCAGGACGAGGAACGGGGGCATGTTGTCGTGGGCCTGCCCCCCGCCCCCGCCGAGCGGCACGGATGTGTTGAGGTTCTCGCCCGACGACACGCCGGGAATCTGGGTGCCGGCGCCCCGAACCTGGATCTCGGGGAACGTGTGGCTGTGGCTCGGGATCTGGGCCGTCGTCAGCGTGTGGGTCTCGGCCCCACTCTGCTCTCCGATCTGGCGATCACTCAGCCCGCCCCCCTGCCCAGAGCTGAACGAGGCCCGTCCCCGAAGATCGGGGAGTTGGAACGTCGTCCGCCCGTCGCCGCCGTAGATCGTCCCCAGCAGGCTGAAGAGCGCCTGGTTCTGGTTGATCGGAAGAAGCTGGCCATCGCAGAGGGTCCACCCGCGCGGCGGGAAGTTGAACCCGACGATCATGATCTGGCCCAGGAACGGGATCGACCCCGGCTCGGCCGAGTCGCTGTGTTCCACGGGCCGCCCCTGCGCGTCGACGACGGTCCCGGGCGTAATGCCGAACCGGGCGGCGCGCGCCTCCACCTCATCCCATTCGGTGTCGGAGAACGCCGCGGCGGGGCCGGCGAAGAACTGGCGGCG
Source organism: Rubricoccaceae bacterium (assembly GCA_963811175.1). GTDB lineage: Bacteria > Bacteroidota > Rhodothermia > Rhodothermales > Rubricoccaceae > Rubrivirga. Next base: position 129,725 of record CAWEQE010000002.1, read on the forward strand.
CGAGACCGCCGGAGCGGACGGGGGGGCGGCGGGAGGGAGGCGGAGCGAACGGAGCCAGGACATGGGCGGAGGGGAAGCGGGGCGGGTGCCGAGGCGGGGAGGGCGGCGCGGCTAGTTGCGCGAGGGGTAGACGCCGACCAGCGCGATGCAGTAGTTGATCGTCAGGTACGGCGGCATGTTGTTGTGAGGCTGACTGCCGCCGACCGTGGCCGTCGGAGCCGTCTGGCCGAGGTCGCCGCCCACCGTCACCCCCTTGGCCTGCGTCCCGGTCCCGCGGAACTCGACCTCCGTCGCTGTGGGCTGGTGTGCGGGGACCTGGGCGGCCGACAGCGTGCTCGTCTCCGTTCCCAGCCGTTCTCCGAGCCGGCGGTCGGAGAGGCCAGGGCCTCTCCCTGGATGGATCGGGATGCGGCCCCGGAGGTCGGGGAGGCCGAACGTCGCCCGCCCGTCGCCGCCGTAGATCGTGCCGAGGAGAGAAAACAGAGCCGTATTCTGTGAGATAGCAAGGAGTTGTCCCTGACAAAAAGCCCAACCACGCGGCGCGAAGTTGTAAGGGACCAGGATGATCTCGGCGACGAAAGGATCGGAGTACTGCACCGGGCGGCCGAGCGGCCGGCCCTGCGCGTCGACGACCGTCCCGGGAGCGATGTCGAGAGGTGCGGCGTGGGCGTCGCCAGCGAGGAGCGCCCCACCGAGAACGGCGCCGGTGCCGGCGAAGAATCGGCGGCGGGAGACGGCGGCGTCAGACGGGGAGGGGCCGGCGAGGGTGCGGCGGAGCGAACGGAGCCAGGACATGGGCAGAGGGGAAGCGGGACGGGGGCCGAGGCAGGGCGGACGTGGCTAGTTGCGCGAAGGGTAGATGCCAAACAGTGCGATGCAGTAGTTCACCGCGAGGACGGGGGGCATGTTGTCGTGGGCCTGGCTGCCGCCCGCGCTCGACCCGGCCACCGGCGTTCCGGGGTTTCCGCCCACCGTGGCCCCGACAGTCGCCGGGCCGGTCCCACGCACCTGGACCTCGGGGAGCGTGTCGTGCGCCGGAAGCTGCACCGCCGTCAGCGTGACCTGCTCCTGGCCGCCCCTGGCGCCGAGAACGCGGGGCGAGAGGCCGGAGCCGGTCCCGGCATGGATCGGGACCCGGCCGCGGAGATCGGGGAGCGCGAACGTCGTCTGCCCGTCGCCACCGTAGATCGTCCCCAGCAGGCTGAAGAGGGCGTCGTTCTCGCTGACCGCCAGCAGCTGACCGTCGCAGAAGGCCCAGCCCAGCGGGGCGAAATTGCCGCCGAACAGCATGACCTCGCCGACGAACGGCTCGAGGCCCATCGACGCCCCGCTCAGGGGCCGCCCCTGCGCGTCGACGCGTGTACCGGGCGTGATGCCGAGGGCGGCCGCCCGGGCCTCGACCGCCGCCCACGAGGGGTCGGCGAGGAGCGTGCTCGCCAGGGCCACGCCGCCCGCGGCGAACCGGCGCCGGGAGACGGGCGGTGCGGTTGGCGTGGCGTCGGAGGGCGCGCGGCGGAGCGGGCGGAACCAGGACATGAGGGCGCAGGGCTGAGGAGGAAGGAGACGAAGAGGCGACGGCCAGCGTGGAGTGTATCAGGCAAGGGTTGGATTTCCTAAGCCATGGGGCATCTGATCCAAAAGAGCACCAGGTTAGCGTCCGTTCTGCCCCGCCTTTGGCCGTCTTCCCATTCCCCTCGTGCCCCCTCGACGTTCGGGAGCCTCTCCCGTGACCCGTTCGTTAGTCAGCCCCCTTATGCCCGACCGCACCCGAACCCCCGACGACGTCCGCCTGGAGGTGGACCGCGCCCTCGCCCGCGCCGGCGCCGAAGGGCCGCGCGAGCTGGCGGTCCACGTCGCCCTCACCGAGGGCGTGACGGCAGTCGAGGCGCTCGCGCGCTGCGGCGTCCACGTCCCCGACGCCGACCCGGCGCCACGCCGGATCGAGTTCGTCCGGCTCCCTCACGGGGCGCCCTTCCGGCTCGGGGGCGAGCGCTACCGGAAGGTGTCGGCGCGGGCGGCGAAGTCGCTCACCGTCGGCGCACCGAACGCACTCTCCATCGACGGGGGCGCGCCCGTCCGGGTCCTGCCGGACCGCGTCGTGGAGCGCATCCCGACCGTGGTCGTCCCGGCGCGGCGCGCGGGTCTGCCAGGGCGCGGGCTAGACCGAGAAGACGACCGCCACGCCCACCGAGACGGTCATGGCGAGGGCGATCATGCGGGCGAGAAAGCGGGGCGGAAGCATGGCGGTGTGAAGGGCGGAACGCTCTGAGGCATCGTCCCTTCCGTCGCTGCCTTAACCCCTCCGCCTCCGGCGAGGACGGAGGGGCCGAGGCCGTCGGCTGCCCTGCCCGTGCGCGCCGCCTTGCGGATCGAACCTGCGTCCCCTCCGACGGCTGGCGGTTGGACCGACGCCGGGGGAGCTGGGGGAGCCGACCACACGGAACGGTCGCCCCAACCAGAGCGGAGTGCGCGCTCGTGCCGTGGGCCCGGCAGGACTTGAACCTGCAACCGTCCGGTTATGAGCCGGCTGCACTAACCAATTGTGCTACGAGCCCGGAGCCCGAAGCTACCGCCGTGCTGACGGCCCCGGCGCAGAGCGCCAGCGGGACGGGCCCAACCCGAACGCCCCGCCCAGAGTGCGGTCTGGGCGGGGCGACCACTCCCCCGGCCCACCACAGACGGAGAGAGGGGTTGGGAATCGAGCCACCCGAAGGCGGCCCTCTCCCCTACATCCGAGAACCGGAGGCCGATGGGATCACCGGGACCGATAAAGCCGCCGGCCCCCGCTGGTCCGCAAAACGGGAAGCAGTTCCAACAACTCAGGTTTCATAAATGTTCGAAGTGCCCGGCTCTATTTGCCTCATTTGATTCGGTAGATTGGACACCGACCCCTAATTCCCGTTCGCGACCTCCCTGATGGAAAAGATCGACGAGATCGACGCTCAGATTCTCCACCTCCTCCAGACCGAGGGGCGGATCAAGCGGAAAGACATCGCCGAGTCCGTCGGCCTCTCGATCCCGTCCGTCAGCGACCGGATGCGGAAGCTGGCCGAGCGCGGCGTGCTGGCGGGGTACCACGCCTCGGTGGACGCCAAGCGGCTGGGCCACGACGTGACCGCGTTCGTCTGGATCCAGTCGGCCGGGAGCGAGCACTACGGCGAGTTCATCGAGGCCGTGATGGGGATGGAGGAGGTGCAGGAGCTCCACTCCGTGACCGGCGACGGCTCCCACGTCCTCAAGATCCGCGTCCGCAACACGACGGCGCTGGAGCGGCTCCTCGCCCGCATCCAGGCCCTCCCCGGCGTCCGAGGCACGCGCACCAGCCTCGTGCTCTCGACGCTCAAAGAGACCTCGTACCTCCGCGCCGAACCGATGGCGCTCGTCCCCACCGGCGACGACTGATCGCCCTGTAGAAGAGACGCCCCGGCGGGTCGTCTATCCCGCGCCTCCCCCACCCTCCCCAGCACCATGCCTACGCTCACCCGCACCGCCTCCAACGGCGCCGCGCCCACCGACGTCGAAGAGATCTTCGGCCAGAACACGTTCGGGCTGGCCGAGATGAAGTCCCGGCTGCCCAAGTCCGTCTACAGGCGCCTCTGCGCCACCATCGAGGGCGGCGAGCCGTTCGACGCGACCGTCGCCGACGCCGTGGCGCTGGCGATGAAGGAGTGGGCCGTCGAGCGCGGCGCGACGCACTACACCCACTGGTTCCAGCCGCTCACCGGGCGGACGGCCGAGAAGCACGACTCGTTCATCACGCCGAACGCCGGCGGCGGCGCCGTGGCCGAGTTCTCGGGCAAGAACCTGATCCAGGGCGAGCCCGACGCCTCCAGCTTCCCCGGCGGCGGCCTCCGGGCCACGTTCGAGGCGCGGGGCTACACGGCCTACGACCCGACGAGCCCGGCCTTCCTCGTGGAGCACAACGGGTCCGCGACCCTCTGCATCCCGACGGCCTTCGCGTCGTGGACGGGCGAGGCGCTCGACCACAAGATCCCGCTCTTGCGCAGCATGGAGGCCCTGAACCAGCAGGCGCAGCGCGCGCTCTCGCTCCTCGGCGACGACGTCGGCCGCGTGACGGCGACCTGCGGCTCGGAGCAGGAGTACTTCCTCGTGGACGAGGCCTTCTTCGAGGCCCGGCCGGACCTGCTCGTCGCCGGCCGGACGCTCGTCGGCGCCGCCCCGCCGCGCGGGCAGGAGTTCGACGACCACTACTTCGGCTCGATCCCCGAGCGCATCATGGCCTACATGAACGCGGTCGAGACCGAGCTCTACCGGCTCGGCGTGCCCGTCGCCACGCGCCACAACGAGGTGGCGCCGGGGCAGTACGAGTTCGCGCCCATCTTCGAGGACGCCAACGTCGCCGCCGACCACCAGCAGATCATGATGATGGTGCTCCAGCGCGTGGCCAAGCGGTTCGGGCTGGCGTGCCTGCTCCACGAGAAGCCGTTCGCCGGCATCAACGGCTCCGGCAAGCACGTCAACTGGTCCATGTCCACGGACACCGGGATGAACCTCCTGGAGCCGGGCGACACGCCGCACTCGAACCTCCGCTTCCTGTTCTTCTGCACGGCCGTGGTCCAGGCCGTCCACACGCACCAGGACCTCCTGCGGGCGGCGATCGCGACGGCGGCCAACGACCACCGCCTCGGCGCCAACGAGGCGCCCCCGGCCATCATCTCCATCTTCCTCGGCGACCAGCTCTCCGACGTGTTCGAGCAGATCACGGCCGCCGGCAAGGCGACGGAGAGCAAGCAGAGCGGGCTCCTCGGGCTCGGCAGCCCGGTCCTCCCGACGCTCCCGCGCCACGCGGGCGACCGCAACCGGACCTCGCCGTTCGCCTTCACCGGCAACAAGTTCGAGTTCCGCGCCGTCGGCTCCAGCCAGTCGGTCAGCTTCCCGCTCACGGTCCTCAACACGATCGTGGCCGAGGCCATCGACGACCTGGCGACGAAGCTGGAGGACAAGCTGGGCAAGCAGCGCTCCAAAAAGGCCGTCGAGGGCGCGCTCCAGGAGGTCATCACGGACGCGATCCGCGAGCACACCCAGATCGTCTTCAACGGCGACGGCTATTCGGAGGCCTGGCACAAGGAGGCCGTCGAGGAGCGCGGGCTGCTCAACCTGACGACCACGCCCGACGCGCTGGCGACGCTGACCGACGAGAAGAACGTCTCGCTCTTCGAGGCCTACGACGTGCTCTCGGGGCGCGAGTTGGAGAGCCGCAAGGACATCCTCTCGGAGCAGTACGCGCTCACGCTCAACGTGGAGGCCGCCACGACGGAGTCGATGGCGAAGACGCTGGTGCTGCCTGCCGCCGTCCGCTACCTCGCCGAGCTGCTGGAGACGGCCGGGGGGATCGAGGAGATGGGCCTCGACGGGTCCGGGACGAAGGAGACGGCCGGCGCCGTGGTCGACCAGGTCAACGCGCTTCGGAAGGCGCTCGGCGGGCTGGGCAAGGCGCGCGACGCGGCCCACACAGCCGAGGACGAGTCGGCGGCGATGAAGGACAAGGTGATCCCGGCCATGACGAAGGTCCGCGCAGCGTGCGACGCCCTCGAGAAGGAGATCCCGGCCGACCTCTGGCCGCTCCCGACCTACCGCGAGATGCTGTTTAGTGGGAAGTAGGGGTCAGGGTTGGGGGTCGGGGCGTCTCCCGATCCCCAATCCCGCGAGCCGCCGGCGAGCCCTCAGCACTCCGAGAACCGCACCGACACGTTGACGGCGAGGCCTCCCTGCGAGGTCTCCTTGTACTTGTCGGACATGTCCTCGGCCGTCTGGCGCATCGTCTGGATGACCGCGTCGAGCGAGACGCGGGCGTCCTCGGGCGTCCCCGCCAGCGCCAGCTCGGCCGCGTTGATCGCCTTCACGGCCCCCATCGTGTTCCGCTCGATGCACGGCACCTGGACGAGCCCGCCGATGGGGTCGCACGTGAGGCCGAGGTGGTGCTCCATGGCGATCTCGGCCGCCTGGAACGCCTGCGCCGGCGTCCCGCCCTGCGCCTCCGCCAGCGCCGCCGCCGCCATCGCGCTCGACACGCCGACTTCGGCCTGGCACCCGCCCATCGCCGCCGAGATCGTCGCGCCCTTCTTGAAGAACGTCCCGATCTCGCCGGCCACGAGGAGGAAGTCGAGCACGGCCTGCTCCGTCACCGGCTCCTCCGAGAAGCAGACGTGGTAGAAGAGGACGGCCGGGATCACGCCGGCCGCCCCGTTCGTCGGCGCGGTCACCACGCGGCCGAGGTTCGCGTTCTCCTCGTTGACGGCGAGCGCGAAGGCGCTCACCCACTGCAAGATCTGGGGGAAGCGGTACGGCCGTGACCGGATGGCGGCGATCCACTCGTCCGACGTCTCGGCGTCGTCGTCCGGGAGGAGGCGCCGGGTGAGGGCCGCGGCGCGGCGGGCGACGCCGAGCCCGCCGGGCAGCGTGCCGTCCGTGTGGCAACCTCGGAAGACGCCCTCGCGCATCACGTCCCAGATGGACCCGAGGCGCTGGCGGATCTCGTCGGCGGGGCGCCACGCCTGCTCGTTGCGCCCCACCACGTCCGCGATGCGGCAGTCCTGGCACTGCGCGAGCAGCTCGGCCGGGACCTGCGCCGGGTGCGGGAGCCGGACCGACGCCGAGGCCGTCGGCCCCTCGCCCTCGGCCACGACGAACCCGCCGCCGACCGAGTAGTAGGTCGAGGCGTGCTCCACGCCCGCCACCTCGGCCACGCACCGCATCCCGTTCGCGTGGCCCGGCAGCCGCTCGGCCTGGTGGAAGACGATGTCCGTCTCGGGGTCGAACGGGATGCTCGTGCTCCCCGAAGGCCAGCCGCCTGTCGAGCGCGAGGTCCGCGACGAAGCCGGGGATGGCGTCCACATCCACCGTCTCGGGGTCGTGCCCCAGAAGGGCCAACATCACGGCCTGGTCGGTGCAGTGGCCGCGCCCCGTCAGCGCGAGCGAGCCGTAGAGGTGGACGCGGACGCGCTCGACGGCCGCCAGCCCGACGGCGGCCTCGGTCTCGGTCACCCACCGCTGGACGGCCCGCCACGGCCCTAGCGTGTGCGACGACGACGGCCCGACGCCGATCTTGAGCATGTCGAAGACGCTGAGGGCCTCCATGGGGGGATAGATGAGGAGCGGATTCTCGGACGCGGCCCGTCGAGGATCCCGGCGGGTGGGGGTCTGGAAGGAGAGCGCTCCCACCGGCCGATGATACGATTTCAGGACGCCGAGGTCGGGGCCGAGCCGGTCGCCTCGGCCCACCCCGGGAAGCCGACCGGCCGGGCCGACCGCCGCGGGGCCTCCCCGTGAGGGCGCCGCGCCTCGGGCGCGATCGGCCCCGAGCCAGCGGTGCAACTGGCGCTCGGGGTCGCCGAGGGTGGGGCGAGGGCGCGTCGTCGTCGGGGGCCGGCCCCCGACGTCGCCAGACCGAACGCGGGTGAGCCCTCTCTGGCGGAGCCCCTGGCAGTCCCCGGCCTGGCCGAGGCCGAGGGCGCTTTCTACCGCCGCCAGGAGATCGAGCCACCACATCAGCCCTCGCGCAACCCGGTTCCCGGGACAGCTGGGGCGGTTTCACCTGTTTACTTCCAATGGTTTAAAATAAATCAGGTTTATGAAGATCGTGCACTGTACCCTGGACACCCCATTCGCCCACCCCGGCGAAACTCCGCTCTCTCCCCACGAGAGCCGTCGTCCGATCTCGGCGCGCTCACTCGCTCCGGTTCCCCTTTCGCTCACTGACATGTTGGACTGCTTCTCCCTCCTGAGCCGCTTCCGGCGAGTCCCCGTGCTGGGGTCCCTCAGCGTCCCCGCGTCCCAGGTGTTCTCGGCGGGACTCGTCGTCGCGCTTCTCGCCTTCGGACTGCCGGCCCGTGCCCAGGCGCCGGCCACGCAGCCCTCCGAGGTCCGAGCCACAGGCCCGGAGTCGCTCAGTGCCCTCGAAGACCGCGTCGAGATCTTCTGGTCGAGCGAGACCCCCATCGCTCCGACGAGCCGGTACACGATCTGGCGGGACGGCACCCTGCTGGGGGTCGCCGCCTCCACGGTCTCGGTCTATGAGGACCGGAGCACCGTGCCGAGCACCCCCTACGAGTACTGCATCGGCGTCCGCCTCGCGGACGGTACGGACCAGGACCCCGTCTGCGAGACGGGAGGGCGTGTGATCGCGCGCCCGACCAGCTTCCGGGCGACCAAGGGCCAGTTCGAGGAGCACGTGCTGCTCACGTGGGCGGACCAGTCCCAAATCGAGGGGGGCTACAACATCTACCGCGACGCCGGGAACGCGCTGGTGTTCGACGGGAACAACGACTACGTCGAGACGCCAGGGAACACCCTGCTCGAGGGGAGCTTCACCGTCGAGTTCTGGGCGAGCCGCGGGTCCACGGGCACGCCGGACTTCGTGCTGGGCGTCGAGCGTTCCCCGTTGGGAGACCCCGTCCGGAAAGATCTCGAGATCGGGTTTACGGCGGACAGCCGGTTCAGCGTCGGGTTCGGCACGAGCCTCCTGAACACGCCCGTGGCCTACCGGGACCTGGGGTGGCACCACTGGGCCGTCGTCTACGACGCCCCGGACCGGCGGCGTTTCGTCTACCGCGACGGCGAGCTGGTCGCCAACGACGTGGTCGCCGAAGCGTTCTCCGCAGAGGGGCTCCTGGAGATCGGCCGCCGCCGAAAAGGGGGGAACGCCACGGCACGAGGTCACTACCACGGCCGGCTCGATGAGGTCCGCCAGTGGAACCGCGCACTCACACGCGAGGAAGTCGTGAGGGCCAAGGGAGCCCTTCTGCGCGTGAACGAGGCCGGCCTGGTGCATTACTGGCCCATGGACGCGACCACGGGCCTCGTCGCTACGGACGTCGTCGGGTCGAGCACGGGCTCGTTGGTGAACATGCCGGCCGCGAGCTGGGTGGTCTCGGGTGTGCCAGACCGCTATGCCGTGAGCCCGCCCAACATCACGTCGTATATCGACGCCGTGGCGGCCCCGGGCTTCGAGAGCTACACCTACCGCATCGGGGCGTTCGAGGACGTCGACGGCGACGGGGCCTACACGATGGGGCAGGACTTCGAGTCGGAGCAGCGAACGGACACCGGGTGGCGCGGACGCCTATCGCCCCCGGGCGACGTCGTGGCGTCGGACGGGCAGTTCCTCGACCGCGTCCGCGTGGTCTGGACCGACCGATCGGGCGCCGAGGGCGGGTTCTACATCTACCGCGAGGGGACGCGGATCGGTACGGTGGCCGCGAACGCCGTCCTGTACGACGACATGACGGCTGCGCTGGAGCAGCCCTACGAATACTGCGTGACCAGCTTCGGGGCTGGCGCCGAGTCCACGCGGGCGTGTGACATCGGCCAGCGGGGCGGACTGCCCGCTCCGGACAGCCTCGTCGCCTCGGTCGACGAGTTCGACGACCGCATCACCCTCACGTGGGTCGATCGTACCAACAGGGGACAGGGCTTCGAGCTGTACCGGTCGGACGCCCCGTTCCCGACCGGCGGGACGCTCCAGGAGGACGACCGGATCGCGACGCTCGGCGCGGACGCCCGCCAGTACAACGACCTCACGGCCGCGCAAGGAGTGGGCTACCACTACTGCGTCCGCTCGTTCAGCGAGTTGGACCCCCAGGCACCGAGCTATTCGGACCCGGCATGCACGATGGCGCCCGGCAGACGGGCCAACGTGCTCGCGCCAATGGATCTGACCGCAACTGACGCGGAGTTCGAGGACCGCGTCGAGCTCAAGTGGAAGAACCCGTCCACGACGGCGATGCTGTTCCTGGTCTACCGCGACGACACCCTCATCGAGGTGCTCGACCGGAACATCACCGCGGCGACAGACCGGAAGATCGCGTCCGACACGGACATCCCGTACTGCGTCTCCGCGGCCACGGTCGTGAACGGAAACGCGCGAGTCGCACAGGCGACGGTATCCCAGGTCCTCTACGACTTCCGCGTCCAGGACTCCGCCCGCGAGGGCTCCGGGCTCGCCCCGAGCACCGCGGAGGTCCGGATGGACGCCGTCTACAGTGCGCTCGGGTTCGAGACCGAGGGCGGCCTGGTCGCCGCCTCGGCGTTCGAGGCCGGGTACGTCGAGTCGGACGCCGTCTGCGCGACCGGGTCCCGTTCAATGGCGCCCCCCACCGAGGTCACCGCCTCGGACGACGAGTTCGAGGGGCACGTCCGCCTCGAGTGGACTGACAACTCGCAGGTCGAGACCGGCTACCGCGTGTTCCGTTCGCAGGGCACCAGTGCACCCCTCCTCATCGACTCGCTGTCGGCGAACCGGACCACGTACCTCGACTTCCGGGGCACGCCGGGCCAGCCGTTCGACTACACCGTCGAGGCGTTCGACGAGTACGGCATGTCCGCCTCGGCGAGCGACAGGGGCCAGCGGACCCTCGAGCCGCCCACCCAGTTCACCGCCTCGAACGGCACGAGCGAGACGACGGTCCTGCTGGCGTGGAAGGACAACTCGGCCGCCGAACTCGGCTACCGGGTCTACCGCCGCCCGGCCGGGACCTCCGATCCGTTCGCCCTCATCGACTCGACCGGGTCGAGCGAGCCGGGCTACGCCGACGTCGTCCCCGCCAACCTCCGCGGGACGACGTTCGAGTACCGCATCGCGGCGTTCGACCGCTACGGCGAGTCGCTCCGCACGGACTCGACCTCGACGGGCCGGACGTTCATCCAGGCGCCCTCGGACGTGAACGCCTCCTCGGTGTACAGCGACCGGGTCGTCGTCGTCTGGGTGGACCGCTCCGCCGTGGAGGAGGACTACGTCCTGACGCGCCGCCAGGTCGGGACGCGGGACGTCAGCGCTCCGATCGTGCTGGCCGCGAACACCACCTCCTACCCGGACACGGACCCCGCGGTCGTGATCGGGCCCGAGTACGAGTACTGCCTCCAGACGCGCGTCACGTCGAACGGCGCCCCCCTCCTCACGGCCCCCGTCTGTGATCGGGGGCGGAAGAGCACAGGCGGTGGCCCAGGCGGCGGCCCCACCGGCCCGGAGGGAGGCCCTGTCCGGATCCAGACGACCCTCGGCGGTGCGTTGTTCGGGTTTGACGTAGCGGCGGACGAGGACGGGAACGCGCTCATCGGCCTCCCCAGGGCCAGCCCCAAAGGCCAAGCGAACTTCTACTTCGCGGACAGCCTCGCGGCTGGGGGAGCGCCAGACACCACCATAGTGCCCGGTTCGAGGACGGGCAAAAAATCGGGGTGGAGCGTGGGCCTGTCCCAGGACTACGCCGTCATTGGCGACCCGCTTGATGACGGGGACACGAATGGCACCTATCGGATCTGGAAACGAAATGGGAGCGATTGGGAGGACTGGACCTTCAAGCAAGACGGGACGAACTCGGGCATCGCGGCCGACGTCTCCGGCTCGCACGTACTCGTGGGCGACAACGAGTATGGAACGACTCCCTCTCGGCACGGTGGGGCCATCGTCTGCGACGCGACGGCGGACAAAAATTGCCTCCAGTTCGCACGGCTCGAAGACGCTGCTCCAGCCAGCGGCGTCGATCCGGTCTCGAAGGAGGAAGACAACGAATTCGGCCGCGCCGTCGCCATCACGCGCAGCACCGGGGGCGGGCCTGCCGCGCTCTACGCCATCGTCGGTGCGCCCGGGGAGCGGGCGGCTTACATCTTCGAGTGCGACCTGAGCCTCGGGTGCAACGAGACGGCGGACTGGACACTGGCCGTGTCGATCGAGTCCCCCGACGTCGTGTTCGACGAGGACGGAACCTTTGGGGCGGCCGTCGCCATCGACGGGTCCCTCGCCGTCATCGGCGACCCGACGTCGAGAGCCATCTCGGTCTGGGAGCGGAGCGCCGGTCCAAACGGAACGTGGTCCGAGCAGCAGAACAAGCCGGGGGAATCCCCCGAGTACGGGGCGGCCGTGGCCGTCCTCGAGTCCACGGTGATCGTGGGAGCCCCCGGCGAGACGGTCGCCGAGCGAGAAAAGGCCGGGGCGGCGTACGTCTACACGTGGGAGGGGTCCCTCGCGGACGAGACGCGCTACGACGCCAGCGTGGCGAACACCCCCGCCGCGCGGACCGAATTCGGGGCCTCGGTGGAAGTGACCGATAGTGGGTTCCTCGTCGGTGCACCGCTCGAGAACAATGGGTCCGTTTACTACATCCCCCGCGGCTCCGAGCCGTCCGTCGACCCCGGCCCCGTGGTCGCGGTCGAGATCAACGAGCCCGAGAACGTGGCCGCGTCCGACGGCACCACGCCCGACCGGATCCAGATCCGCTGGACCGACACGTCCAAGAACGAGAAGGGGCATGTCATCTACCGTAGCGAGGAGAATGGCGACTTCGAGCGCCTGGCCGAGGTCTCGGCCGACGTCGAGTTCTACGACGACTTCGCCGCCGCGCCGGGTGAGGCCTACACGTACTGCGTGGCCGCCTTCAGCCTCGCGCCCTACACGGAGAGCGGCCGGGGCTGCGACATCGGGTGGCGCCCGCCCAACGGGACGATCGCCGGCCGCGTCGCGACCCGCTCCGGCGCTGGGACCGACGCCGCCGTCGTGTGCCTGAGCCCGAGCCTCAACCGCGGACTCCTCCTCGATGGGACCGGCGGGCACGTCGTGGTCGCGCTCGACTCCACGGACGCCGATGACCGCGCCCCCACACTCGCTTTCGAGAAGAACTTCACGATCGAGGCGTGGATCCGGCCCCAGACCGTCAGCGGCACGCAAACCATCCTCGTCCGGGACAGCTCCTACGCGTTTGCGCTGGTGAACGGCGACCTCCAGTTCTCGGTCTTCGAGGTCGATTCGCCAGACGAGGCGACCATCCGCGTTGGTGCGGGGCTCACGGCCGGCGATTGGCACCACGTCGCCGTCGTGCGCGAAGGCAACAACACCACCACGTTCTATCTCAACGGGTCCCGGATTGGCACAGGGCCGGACACAGGCAACCGGCTCGTCTCCCCCAAGACCGACTCCACGTCGCTGTGGATCGGGCAGGCCGCCGACTCGACCGGCTTCTTCCGAGGCGAGATCGACGAAGTGCGGGTCTGGAGCATCGCCCGGGACTCGGCAGAGATCGCCGGCGCCTACCAGTCCGCTCTGACGGGCCGCGAAGAGAGCCTGGCCGCCTACTGGCCGCTCGACGACGGCGCCCGCCGCATCGTGCCCGACATCACCAGGGCGGCCAACCACGGAAACCTCATCTCCGGCGTCTACGCCACCTCGCAGGGCGCCGACCTCGACGTGTGCGGCCAGACCTCGGACGACGGCAACTACAGCATCTCGCGGATCCGCTACGGCGAGACGCGCGAGTTCGACGTCATCCCCACGCGCGCCGGGCGCCGGTTCACGCCGGCGTTCAAGAAGATCACGCTGTCCACGGACAGCCCCGTCCAGAACGAGGTCTTCTTCAGCGACGTGACCGCCTACACCGTCGCTGGCTTGGTGACCTACGAGGACGTCGTCGCCGGCGACACCCTGAGGTATCCCGCGGCCGACGTCACGATCCACGTCGACAAGGGCGACCTCCCGTCAGACAGCAACATCAAGACCTCGACGGGCGCCGACGGCCGGTACGCGGTGTCGGTGGACCCGAGCACGGACGCCTCCGACCCGTGGTTCGTCATGATGTCGGGGCCGGCCACGGCCGACGTGGACCACCCGTTCGACCCGGCCACGAGGGAGGTGGTGGTGCGTGCCGACACGTCCGGCGTCAACTTCCTCGACCTGCAGCGCAACGTCCTCTCCGGCAACTTCAGCGGCGGCGACCCCATCTCGTGCGGGGTGAACATCGGCTCGGCAGAGCTTCACATCGCGACTCAGGACGGCGTCTACCGCCGGACCTACACCGTCGACAGCGCTGTGATGGCCGGGGCGTTCTCGCTCAACCTCCCACCCCTCGAGTACCTCATCGAGGTCGTCCCCGTGCCGGGAACGGCCCCCGCGGACCGGGCCGAGGACATCGCCGCGTTCTTCAAGGCGCTGGGACAGATCGAGGTGGACCTCCGGGCGGGCGATGCCGAACGGAACCTCACGTACCGCGCGCCGCTCACGCTCCAGGTCGCTGGCCTGCCCACGAACAGTTGTAGAGCCGGGCTCACCGTGGTGGACCTGGATGACAACCCCCTGCGCCTGCTCCCGCAGGTGCCCGTGATCGACGCCTTCGATACGGTCCCCCTCACCATCGTCGTGACGGAGGACTACGGGAACAACCAGACGTGTAACGTCACCGAGGGCACGATCACCATCTTCGACGCGATCGCCGACCGGGCCGACGCCGACTCGACGCTCGCCATCGCGGACGCACCGAACGGGGTCGTCGCGTACTGCACGTTCGGCGCGTCGCCGAACATCTTCACGGGTGCCCGAATCGACGGCCAGGACCGGTCCCTCCAGAAGCCGCTCACCGTCGTGGCCCAGGTCGAGGGCCGGCCGGCCCTCGTCGAGACCCAGTGGGCCCTCGTCAACGGCTACCGCGAGCGCGCCGCGACGTTCGTGTCCGCGACGACGGAGCCGTTCCCGCTGATGATCCTCTACGACCCCCCGGGCTCCCAGTCGTACGCCTACATCGAGAAGGACAAGACGATGTGCTCTCGGATCTCGAACACGAGGATGGTCGGGGGCGGGGCTGGCGCGTTCGCCGACCTCAACTTCGGGTTCGCGGCTGCGACTGGCTTCTCGCTCGGCGCTCACTTCGAGGTCGAGGGCGGGGGCGGCTTCCACTTCGACGGACGGACGGTGGCTGGCCGGGACAACACAAACCTCGGCGACGGCCCGAACCGGGAGATCTGCTTCACGACCTCCGACCGGTGGGCCACGTCCAGCGACCCGGGATGGGTGGGCGAGGACCTCTACATGGGAGTCGCGCTCAACCTCATCTTCGCACTCGCGGACGTGGTCGACGCGGACGCTGGCTCATGCGAGGTGGTCCTCTCCGAAGAGCTGGCCACCGACATCGACGCAGCGGACCCCTTCGAGACGGCCTACATCTACGGCAAGACGCACATCAAGGAGACCCTTATCCCCCAGCTCGAGACCATCATTCGCCTCGGGGGCGATGGCACCCTGACCGGCGAGATCGACGGCGACGAGGAGTCCGTTCGGCTCCAGGAGGCCCTGGCGAACTGGAACAGCCAGCTCGCCTACGGCACGCAAGGAATAGATCGGGGGGTGGAGCGGACGAACCGCTCCTTCAGCGGTGGCGCCGAAATCGGGGCCTCGACGAGCCGAGACACCACGAGCGTGACCCGGCTCGAGTCGTCGCGGATCTACATCGACAGCTCCAACAACATCGGGGGCGTCTTCAAAGTTGGCTTCGACAATAAGGTGGGCGTTGCCTTCGACATCCGAGCCGAATGGGTCAGCGAGCGGGAGGACACCGAGTCCAATACGAGGACCTACGGGTACGTCCTCTCGGACAACGACGGCGGCGACTACTTCTCAGTGGACGTCGCGAAAGACTCCGTCTTCAACACCTACGTCTTCGACACGATCGCGGGCCGGAGCTCGAACCCGTGTGAGAACGAGACCCAGTGCCGGGACAACCCGATCATCCAGGTCGACCCCGTCGTGCGCTACGACGTGGACCCGTCCGACGCGGGCAACTTCCAGCTCACGCTCACGAACGGGAGCGAGAGCGACGAGCGCCGGCGCTACGTGATCATGGCCCCGCCGGAGACCAACACGAACAACCTCGGGATCAACGTCGGCGGCGGCCTGCTAACATCCCCGCGGGAGTACGTGCTCGAACCGGGCCGGTCGCTCACGGTCAACATGGACGTCTTCGCGAGCTCGTCGTCGCTCGAGTACGAGCGGGTCGGCGTGATGATGTACCCGCCCGACGAGTTCCCGATCTGGGGCGGCTACCCGGCTTTCCCGTTCGCGCAGTCGGACACCACGTTCTTCAGCGTCTACTTCAACCCCAACGGAGCCCAGCTCCAGACGGCGCAGCTGTCGACGGGCTGGAACTGGATCTCGATCAACCGCGAGGGCGGCGACGTCAACACGCTCCTTGAGGGCGTGGCCGCTGAGCACGGCGACGTCCTCAGGGGCCAGCGCACCGAGAGCCGGTTCGACTCGACGGCCGGCTGGGTCGGCAACCTCACACGCCTCTCCCCGGGCTACGGCTACCGGGTCCGCCTGAAGAACGCGGCCCTCTTGCGCGTCGAGGGGGAGGCGATCGAGGAGGCCGAGCCTCTCACGCTCGCACCGGGCTGGACGTGGATCGGTTACATCCCGACCATGCGGATGCCGCTCGATGAGGCCCTCGCCTCGCTCGACGACCGCGTCCTCGAAGGCGATGCGATCGTGGGCCGCGAGTCCTTCGCGCACTACGTGAAGGGGGTCGGTTGGGTCGGCACGCTTCGCCAGATGGTGCCGGGCGAGAGCTACGCGATCCACTTGGACGGCGGCGGGAAGCTCCTGTACCCCCCGACGCCGGAGACCTACACGCCCGCCGAGCCGTACCTGCACGAGACGACGACGGAGGGGCCCGAGTGGACGGTCGATTCTCGACCGTACGACGGGTCGATGACCCTCGTCGGCGAGATCCTACTCAACGGCGCCCCTGTGAGGCAGACGACGATGAAGGTGGCTGCGTTCGACGGTGACGAGATCCGCGGCGTCGGAGAGGTCCACTACGTCGAAGCGCTCGACCGCTACCTCATGTACATGATGCTCTTCGGGGACGTGGACGAACAGAAACCGCTCGTGGTGAGCGTCTACGACGGCGAGAGCGGGGAGCTGTACGAGGCGGTCGCGACCGTCGGCTTCGCGGCCCAAACGGGGCTCGGCAACCCGGCCGACCCAGCCGTGATCGAGCTGGCCAACGCCGGCCAGGCGCCCGATCTCGCGGACCTCCCGGAGGTCGTCGCGCTGCACTCGAACTTCCCGAACCCATTCAACGCCCACACAGTCATCGGCTACGACCTGCCCCAGGAGGCGCACGTCAGGCTGGCTGTGTACGACATCCTCGGTCGCCACGTGTCGACGCTCGTTGACGCCGAGCAGGTTGCCGGACGGCACCGGGTGATGTTCGACGCGAATCGAGTGGCGAGCGGGGTGTACTTCTACCGGCTGGAGGTGGAGGACGCCGTTCACTCCGGCAGAATGGTGGTCGTGAGATGACAGAACGATCGTCACCGGCTCGACCGTGGAGGCGGACGCGGACACGCCCGAGGCCGCCAGCGCGCCGGCCTCGGTCTCGGCCACCCACCGCTGGACGGCCCGCCACGGCCCCAGCGTGTGCGACGACGGCCCGACGCCGATCTTGAGCATGTCGAGGACGCTCAGCGCCTCCGGAGCAGGGGTCTCGGTCATGGGCGCAAGGTCGGCACGCCGCACCGTTGCCTCTCGCTGACTCCGAGGCGCCGCCGCGCCCGCTGGCGGCGCGCGTCGTCAGGCCGTGCCGAGGATGACGGCCGCGTCGACCGCGTCGGGGAGCGGGCCGACGTGGGCGAGCTTGCGGGCGGCCATCCGGGCGCCGGCGCGGGCGCAGGCCGGCGGGGCCTGCCCGGCGAGCCACGCCGCCAGGAACCCGCTCCAGAAGGCGTCGCCGGCGCCCGTCGCGTCGGCGGGCTCGGCGGGCTCGGCGGGGACCTCCGCGCGGCCGCCCTCCCACACCACGAGCGCACCGTCGGGGCCTCGCGTGAGGCAGACGAGCGACGCGCCGAGGTGGCGCAGGCGGTCGACGGCCGCGTCGTCGCCGGCCGCGCCGTGGCCCCAGAGGCGCTCGGCGTCGTCCCGGCTGCACTTGACGAGCGGGCCGAGCGCCAGCACCCGCCGCGCCGCCTCCTGGTCGGATACGCGGCGGGCGGCGGTGTCGGGCGCGAAGTTGAGGTCGACGGACACCTCCCGCCCGAGCGCCCGAGCGCGCGCGGCAGCGTCGAGGAGCGTCGCACGCGCGGGCTCGCGGCTGAGGGCGAAGCCGGACGTGTGGAACAGCCTGGCCCGCCGGAGGAGCGCGTCGGGAAGTTGGGCCGGCTCCAGCAGCCGGTCGGCCGCCCGGTAGGCCACAAAGTCGGGCGTCCCGGCTGAGCGGGCGACCGCCACGAGGCTGGTCGGCTCGTCGCGGACGGTGAGCCGCACCTCGACGCCGGCCCGTTCGACGGCTCGGCGGAGGAACCGCCCGAAGCCGTCGTCGCCGACCGAGGCGACGAGCGCGACGGGCACACCGAGACGGGCGAGGTTCGAGGCGAGGTTGGCCGGGCTCCCGCCCGCGTGCCGTTCGAACACGCCGCCGCCGCCGAGGTCGCCCGTCACCTCCGCCGTGAGGAGGTCGACCAGCACCTCGCCCGCTACGACCGCCCCGAGCGGCTCGGACGGTTCCCTCGACGGCGGGGGGTCGGGCGCCGTCCACTCCCTGCGGAGCCGGCCGTCGAGGGCCGCCCGCCCGAGGACGGCGCCGGCGGCGCTCCAGGCCAGCGGCGTCGTGCCGAGGCGCTCGCCGTGCTCGGCGTCGAGGTACTCCGGGAACACGTCGGCGTTGGCGGCCTGGACCCGGCCCAGCAGTGCGTGGGCGTCGCCGGCCCGGCCGGCTTCGGCCAGCGCCGCTACCCACCAGCCGTTCACCATCGGCCAGCACCCGCCGTTGTGGTAGTGTCCCGGCCGGTTCGAAAAGTGGTCGCGGACGTTGCCCCGGAGCACCGCCCACCCGTCGTCGCCCTCCCCGATCGTCGGGGCGAAGGCGGGGACGAGGCCCGGCGCGGTGTCGGCCGCCAGCGCG
Organism: Rubricoccaceae bacterium; assembly: GCA_963811175.1. Classification (GTDB taxonomy): domain Bacteria; phylum Bacteroidota; class Rhodothermia; order Rhodothermales; family Rubricoccaceae; genus Rubrivirga. The sequence goes on from CAWEQE010000002.1 coordinate 148,399, forward strand.
AGGCCGTGGTCGAGGAGCGTGCCGCGCCGGTCCGGCCACAGGCCAGCGAGGATCGCCAGCGCCGAGCCGAGCGCGTCGAACCGCCGCGCGTAGCCGCCCGGCGTCAGCGCGGCGAACGGGTGCGGCGCGGCGCCCTCGGCCCGTGCGGCCAGGTACGCCGCCGGGTGGTACGCCCCCTCGGAGTCGCCCTCGGCGTGGGGCCAGAACGTCGCCTCGAGGAGCGCGTGGAGCCGGTCGGCCTGCGCCTCGGTGCCCGCCGGCGAGGGCGCGAACGGCGCCCAGGCGCGGAGCGCCAGCAGCCGGAGCACCTGGTCGTAGAGGAGGTACCCGTGGAGGTCGTACTCGTCGGCCCAGTCGCCGGACTGTGGGACGTAGACGAGCCCGCGCGCGTTGATCTCCCAGGCGTCGAGCAGGCGGAGAACGCCCCCGATGGCCGGCGCCCAGCGCGCGGCCCACGCCCGGTCGCCCGACTGGCGGGCCCAACGGGCGGCGCCGAGCACGGCCCACGGCCCGGCGTCGACGCGCCCTGCCAGCCCGCCGTAGCTCACGACCTCCGCCCCGCCGTCGGCCCCGACCGCCACGTTCGACGGGACCTGCCCCTGCGGGCCGAGGTGCGACAGCAAGGTCTCGACCGTCCGCCGCAGGCCGTCCGCGAGCACGTCGTCGCCGGAGGCGAGGCCGGCCAGCCCGCAGATCACGCCGTCGCGCGCCCAGACGCGCCGGTAGTTGGTCCGCCGCTGGGGGGAGGCGAGGTAGCCGGCGTCGGTCAGCGACTCGCGGAGCAGGTCGGGCGCCGTCATGCCAGCACGGGCGCGGGGTCGCGGACGCGCTCCAGCATCACGAGGCCCTGTGCCACCAGCAGCGACGTCACGACGAAGAAGAGCGCCTCCTCGACGGGCAGCCCGGCGACCTCCCACCCGGTCCGCGTGGCGTCCGAGATGTCCCAGATGCCGTCCCGGATCGCGTACCCGTCGGCGGCCCAGAAGTAGAACGAGGGGGGCACCACGGCCCACGCCACGAGCCGCCGCCGCGCCCAGATCAGGTGGCCACCCAGCCACCACATCCCGGCCAGCACCGGGAACGCCCAGGCAACGATCAGCCCGAGGTAGAGCCCGTGCCCGCCGGCCACGAGCAGCCCCACCCCGAGGAGCGCCAACGCGCCGAACACGGTCGCCCCCGTCGCCCGCACCGCGAGCGCCTCGGGCGGCTGCTCTGCGACGGGCCAGCGCGCCTGGAGCAGCCGCGTCCACAGCCCGACGAGGACGGTCTGGATCCCGAAGAAGGCGTACTCCTCGACCGGCACGTAGCCGACCGTCGCGAGCACGCGGCCCGGCGGGTACGTCCAGACCTCACGGGCGACGAGGTAGTTGTCCCACGGCGTCGTGTACACGAAGGCGATGCCGACGAGCGCCGCCAGCGGCCACCACGGCTCGCGCGTCCGCCCCTGCAGGAGCGCCAGCACGACGAGGGGCGGGATCGTGAACGCGAGGTGGAACTCGAGGTACGTCATGGGAGGGCTCGGGGGTGGGCCAAGAGCCCAGAGGGTCAGAATGGTTCCCTGTCTCCCCGGCCCCTACCAGAACAGCCCCACGATGACCGCCGTCAGCGCGACCAGCACGACCGACTGGACCCGGTAGTTTTTCCAGGCCGGGACGCCCTTCAACTCCTCGGTCTCGGCGCGGAAGAAGGCTGGCGTCCACATCAGGCCCTCCGTCTTCTCCGGCGGCGGCGGCGCCGTCTGGAGACTCACGACCACCATCACTGCCATCGAGATCGCCAGCAGGACGGGCGCGAGGTAGAGGAAGTTGAACACCAGGATCTCCTGGATGCTCAGGACCAGGAAGACGGCGGAGGCGAGGTGCCCAGCCGCGAGCCCGGCCAGCGCCCCCTGCGCGTTCGCGCGTTTCCAGAACACGCCCAGCACGAACAGCGCGATCGCCGGCGGCGCCACGTACGCCAGCGTCGACTGGAGGTAGTCCCAGAGCGTGCCCGCGTTGACGATGACGGGGCTCCACGCGATCGCGATCACCATGCACACCCCCGTCACGATCCGCCCGATCCGGGCGAGCGCCTGGGGCGACGTGTCCGGCCGGTACTTCTTGATAAAGTCCATCGTGACGAGCGTCGAGGCCGCGTTCAGCGTCGAGTCGACCGACGACATGATGGCGGCGACCATGGCCGTGAGCACGAGCGCCCGGAACCCGTCGGGCAGGAGGTCGAAGAGGAGCGTCGGGAAGATCTGGTCCGGGTTGGCGACCATCCCGTCGGGGTAGAGCACGCGCCCGAACGTGCCCGGCATCACCATGAGGAACAGGATGGGCAGCTTGAGGAGCCCACCGAAGAGGGCCCCCCACCGGCCGTGGTTGAGGTTCTTGGCACCGAGGACGCGCTGGACCATGAACTGGTTGGTGGTCCAGAAATAGAACCCCAGCAGGAAGACGCCTGTGATGAGCCCGAGCCACGGCATGTCCGGGCTGGAGAGCGGCTGGATAAGCGAGAGCTTGTCCTCGGGCGTCACGGCGGTCACGGCGTCCCACCCGCCGGACCGCCGCCATGCCATGAACGAGACGGCCGAGGCCCCGACGAGCAGCAGCGTGCCCTGGATGGCGTCGGTGTAGACGACGGCCTTGAGCCCGCCCGCGATCGTATAAGCCCCGGCCACGAGGGCCAGGATCGCCATCGAGGCCCAGAGCGGGAAGCTCGGGTAGAGGAGTTGGACGACGAGGGCGCCAGCGTAGAGTGCCGCGGCCGTGTCGACGATCACCGAGAGGAAGATGGAGATGGCCGAGAAGTAGGTCCGGCTCCGCCCGTCGAACCGCTTCTCGAGGAACTCCGGCATCGTGTAGATCCCGCTCGAGAGGTAGAACGGCAGGAAGAACAGCACGAACACGACGAGCACCAGCGCCGCCATCCACTCGTAGTTGTACACCGAGAGCCCGATGCCGCCGTAGGCCGCGCTCGCCATCCCGATCATCGACGACGACGACAGGTTCGACGCCACGAGGCTGATCCCGATCAGGCCCCACGTGAGCGACCGGCCGGCCAGGAAGTAGTCCTCGCTGTCGTCGGTCTGCCGCGAGAAGTACAGGCCGATCCCGAAGATGACGACGCCGTACGCCAAGACCACGGCGATGTCGAGCGTCGTCAGGGTGAACTCGGGCATGGAACGGAAGGTGGAGTGAGCGTGAAGGTAGCCGAGTCATGAAAGCGTTTCCACTCTGCCTCTCCCCCGGCCGTCGCCCCCTCCCGGCTTCCTCAGGCCGGCGGGCACCGGTCGGCTCCGCAGGCCCACGTCCGCCGTCGACGCATCGCGGAAGTCGCTGACACGGAGCACGATGTCGGCCAGTTCGGCCTCTGCCCGCCACCTCTCAGGGATCCCTCACGCCGAGCGCCATGCCGAGGAGGTGGCGCAGACGGCCCCCACCAAGTCGCTGTCGCCGGTGTGCGGGCCATCCAGAGCGCCCGCCCGCTCGACGTCCGCCGGGTAGCAGGCCTCCCCGACAAGCGCCTCCCCGGCCACCCTGCCTGGCCCCTGCGCGGGCGTCACGGTCCCCAACACGTGGTGTGGCGTCCGACGTCGCTGGTTGGACGGCGCGGTCGAGCCCGGCCGCGGTCTTCTCGCCGCAGAGGAGATGACCGACGGTGCCGAGACCAGAGGCTCGGCGTGCTCACGGGATCATCGGCCTACGCCGCCTGCGCGGCCCACGAGGTGCAGTGGCCGCCCGGCGCGACCGGGCCGGCGAAGAGCTGGCACCCGCCGCACGGCGAGCTGCCCGCCGGACGGTTGTAGAAGCGGCAGTTGTCGCAGCGCTGGCCGGCGATCGGCGTCTCGTCGACGTAGTTGAGGGTGGCGCGAGTCTGAAGGTCCTGCGCCGTCAGCGTGTCGTAGCCCTCGCAGGAGGCGGCGTTGACGGGGCCGCCGCAGGCGGCGAAGGCGGGGCCGAGGCCGAGGACGGCGCCGGTGGTGACGAGAAAGCGACGGCGGGAGACGGAGTCGGACATGAGAGGCGAGGGGTCGGGTGGACGGCGGCTGGCGGTCGGCCGCCGCCAGTGGGAACGTACCGCCGTGGGGGTGAACGGAGCTTATACCGCGTCCGGCCGCTCTGTTTCGGACGCGGGCCGAATCGGGGGGGATGGCCGTCCAGCTCCTCCCGATGCGGCTCAGCCCTCGCTCGCCTTCGAGAACTGCTGGTCGAAGACGATGTCCGACGACGGGAAGTCGACGCGCTTGACGAAGGCGGCGGCCTCGGCGGCGCCGTGCTCGCGGTCCATCTTCATGTCCTCCCACTCGACCGACAGCGGCCCGTCGTAGCCGACGTCGTTGAGGGCGCGGATGATCTCCTCGAAGTCGATCTTGCCACGGCCGAGGCTGCGGAAGTCCCACGAGCGGCGGGGATCGCCGAACTCGGTGTGGCCGCCGAGGGTGCCCGCCTCCGTCCGCACGTCGGACCACCAGACGTCCTTCATGTGGACGTGGAAGATGCGCTCGCCCTGCTCGCGGATGAACCGGACGTAGTCGGCATTCTGGTAGCCGAAGTGGCTCGGGTCGAAGTTGATCCCGAAGGCGGGGTGGCCGCCCATCGCGTCGAGCGCGCGCTCCCAGCTCGGCCCGTCGAACGCGATCTCGGACGGGTGGACTTCGAGGGCGAACCGGACGCCCAGCTCCTGGAATCGGTCGAGGATGGGCGTCCATCGTTCGGCGGTTTCCTGGAAGCCGGCCTCGACGTCCTCAGGCAGGTTCGGCGGCCACGAGTAGAACAGGTGCCAGATGGGCGAGCCCGTGAAGCCCGTCACGACCTCCAGCCCGAGCGCCGCCGCCGCCTCGGCCGTCTTCACGACCTCGCCGGCCGCGCGCTGGCGGACGCCCTCGGCGTCGCCGTCGCCCCAGACGTGGGCCGGCACGATGGCCTTGTGGCGGCCGTCGATGATCCGGTCGGCCACGGCCTGCCCGACGAGGTGGCACGAGATGGCCCACAGCCCGAGCCCGTTCTCCGACAAGAGCTGCTTCTGCGACTCGGCGTAGCCGTCCTCTTCCAGGACCTTGTGGACGTCGAGGTGGTCCCCCCACGTCGCCAGTTCGAGGCCGTCGTAGCCCCAGGAGGCGGCCTTCGGCGCCAGCTCGGCGATGGGCATGTCGGCCCACTGGCCGGTAAAGAGAGTGACAGGGCGGGGCATGGCGGGTGGGGAGCGAAGGGTGAGGAGGGAGGACGCCCACCGGAGCGCCCGTAGAGACCCTCGGCGTCTGCCGGCGGGGCGTCTCTACGAAGGCGTCTCCACGGCCACCGGCAGCCCGAGCGCCGCCAGCCGCTCGCGGAGGTCGCCGGGCGACGTGAAGTGGACGCCGTGGAAGCCGAGCGCGCGGGCCGTCTCCACGTTGGGGAACGAGTCGTCGATGAACACGGCGGCGGGCGGGTCGAGGCCGCAATCGTCCGTGAGGTGGTGGAAGATCTCGGCGTCCGGCTTGGCCATCTCGACCTCGCCGGAGACGACGATGTCCTCGAACCAGTCCAGGAAGTCGAACCGCTCGCGGGCGATGGGGAAGGTCTCGGCCGACCAGTTGGTGAGCGCGTAGAGCGGAACGCCGGCCTCCCTCAGCTCGCGGAGAACGTCGACGGTGCCTTCGATGGCGCCGCCGAGCATCTCGGGCCACCGGCTCCACCACGCGTCGAGCCAGTCGGCGTGCTCGGGGAACCGCTCTTTGCGCTCGGCGATGGCATCGGCGAACGGCTTGCCGGCGTCCATCTGGCGGTTCCACTCGGCGGCGGCGACGTGGTCGAGGAAGTGCTCGATCTCCGCCTCGGTCCCGCCCATCTGGCGGTAGGCGTAGCGCGGGTCCCAGTCGATGAGGACGCCGCCGAGGTCGAAGACGACCGTGGAGGGCATGGGGGACGAGGGATGGGGCATGGGGCGGAAAGGCAGGAGAGCGTTCAGGAGGGGGCCGGGGCGTGACAGGTGAGTCTCTCTCTTGCCCCTTGCCTCATCCCTATGGCCCCCCCAAAGGCGGCGAGTAGCTCGCGTCCACCCAGGCTTCCTTCTCACCGCTCTCGAGGGCCGTCAGGATAAAGTGGACGCCGCGCGCGCCGTCCTCGACGGTCGGGAAGTCGAGGTCGAGCGGGTCGGGCTCGTCGCCCGCCAGCCGGGCGCGGATGGTGCGGAGCGCGTTCGAGTAGACGGTGGCGAACGCTTCGTGGAACGCCTCGGGGTGGCCGGCCGGGAGGCGGCTCGCGTGCCGGGCGGCCGGCGCGAGGTCGTCGTGGCCGCGGCGGTAGACGCGCTCCGGCCCGTCGAGCGGGAGCACCCTCAGCTCGTTCGGCTCCTCCTGGCGCCACGTGAGCGAGCCCTTCGTGCCGGAGACCTTGAGGCTGAGGTCGTTCTCGCGGCCGGCCGCGATCTGGGAGCAGTGGAGGACGCCGCCCGCCCCTCCCTCGTAGCGCACCAGGAGGTTGGCGTCGTCGTCCACGGGCCGGCCCTCGACGTAGGTGCGGACGTCGGCGCAGAGCCGGTCGAGGCGAAGGCCGGTGACGTAGGCGGCGAGGTTCTCGGCGTGGCTCCCGATGTCGCCGAGGGCGCCGGCGCCGGCCTTCGTGGGGTCCGTCCGCCAGGCCGCCTGCTTGCTCCCCTCCCGCTCGACGGGCTCCGCCAGCCAGCCCTGGCTGTACTCCGCGACCACCTTGCGGATCTCGCCTAACTCCCCGCTCGCCACCATCGCGCGGGCCTGCTTCACCATCGGGTAGCCGGTGTAGTTGTGCGTGAGGGCGAAGGTCACGCCGTGCTGGCGGACGGCCCGGACGAGCGCCTCGGCGTCCTCCAGCGTCGTCGTCATCGGCTTGTCGCAGACGACGGAGATGCCGCGCTCGATGAACGCGAGCGCGACGGGCGCGTGGAGCCAGTTCGGCGTGACGATGGAGACCACCTCGATGCCGTCCTCCCGGCCGGCCTCGGCCTCGGCCATCTCTCGATAAGAGCCGTACGCCCGCTCGACGCCGAGCGCCTCGGCGTGCGCGCGGCTCTTGTCGGGGTCGGACGAGAACGAGCCGGCGACGAGCGTCGCCAGCCCGTCCAGCCGCATCGCGCGGCGGTGGACCTCGCCGATGAAGGCGCCGGGGCCGCCGCCGACCTGGCCGGCGCGGAGGGGTCGGTTCAGGGGCATGGCGTGGGTCGGGGTCTCGGTAAAGGCACCTCGTCGGGGCATCTGGAAGGGAGGCGTCGTCGGACCGAACCGGCCCACGCCTCCCGTGGTCCGCCTACACGGAGCACCGGGCCACGGCGTCCGCCAGCGCGGCGCGCGGGTCGCCGGTCGGGATGAACTCCTGGGCCACGAAGCCCGAGAAGCCGGCCGCGTCGAGCGCGCGCACGATGGCGGGGTAGAACAGCTCCTGCGACTCGTCGATCTCGTGGCGCCCCGGCACGCCGGCCGTGTGGAAGTGGACGAAGGCGTCGAGGTTGTCGGTGACGGTGCGGATCACGTCGCCCTCCATGATCTGCATGTGGTAGATGTCGTAGAGGATCTTGAACCGCTCCGAGCCGATCCGGTCGACGAGCGCGAGGCCCCAGTCGGTCGAGTCGCCCATGTAGTCGGGGTGGTCGACCTTCGAGTTGAACAGCTCGATGCAGAGCGTGACGCCGAGCCGCTCGGCGTCGGGGAGGACCTGCTCGATGCCCTGCGCCATCGTCTCCAGGCCGGCCTCGTCGCTCAGGCCGTCGCGGTTGCCGGAGAAGCAGATGAGGTTGGGCCAGCCGGCGTCGGCGGTGGCCGCCAGCTGGCGGCGGTAGGCGGGGACGAGGTAGTCGTGGTGCTCCGCCCGATTCCACCCCTGGCGCAGCCCGTCGACGGCCTCCTCGGGGTGCGACGTCATGGCGCACGTGAGCCCGTAGCGCTCGAGCGTGGGCGCGTCGGTGGGCTGGACGAGCTCGACGGACTCGATGCCGAGCTCGACGGCCGTCGCGCACAGCTCGTCCAGCGACCAGTCGCCAAACGGCCACCGCGTGACCGAGTGGCGGAACGACGGCGCCCGGCTGGCGACGCCCGCCGCCAGCGGGCCGGGCGTGGCGAGCGCGGCGGCCGTGCAGCCGGCGAGCGGGAGCGCCGCGCCAGCCGTTCGGACGAAGTCGCGCCGCCGCATCCTCAGCCGCGGAGCGAGTCCACGTAGTCGAGGCTGGCCTCGGCGAAGGCGAGGCTCTCGTCGTTCGGCGGAGAATCGGCCTCGATGAAGGCGTGCTCCAGGCCGGCCGTCTCGCTCGCGGCGAAGATGCGCGGCCAGTCCATCGTGCCCGCGCCGACGACCGTCTGCGTCATGTCCGGCCCCCGGCCGTCCTTGACGTGCCACAGCGGGAACCGGCCGGGGTACCGCTCGAACAGCGCGACCGGATCGTAGCCGGCGACGGCGGCCCAGAACAGGTCCAGTTCGAGGGCCACGAGGTCCGGGTCGAGCCGCTCCACGAAGTCGAAGTAGGCGGGCCGGTCGGTCCCGAACGTGTCGAACTCGAAGTCGTGGTTGTGGTAGGCCATCGTGAGGCCGGCGGCGCTCGCCCGTTCGCCCATCGTGTTGATCTCGTCGGCGAGGGCGAGGTAGCCGTCGCGGCCCGGCCGCTGCTCCGGCGCCAGCCACGGGACGACGACGTAGCGGTGGCCCATCGTGCGGGCCACGTCGAGGGCGCCGTCGAGGTCCGCGCGGAGGGCGTCGAGCGGGACGTGCGCGCTGGGCGCCGCGAGGCCGAGGTCGTCCAGAACGGCGCGGAGGTCGGCCGGGTCGCGGTCGGCGTAGCCGGCCGTCTCGACCTCGCCGTAGCCGTAGCGCGCGAGCATCTCCAGGACGCCGTTCACGTCGCCCGGAAAGACGTCGCGGACGGTGTAGAGTTGGAGGCCGATCTCGGCGGGGACGTCGGCGGCGCGGGCGGCGGCGAGCGCGCGGGCGGCGCCCGGGCCGAGGACGGCGCCGGCCGCCAGCGCGGCGCCGGACTGGCGGAGAAAGTGGCGGCGGTTCATAACGAGTGAGGGGTGAGGAGTAAGGAGGGAGCGGTGAAGGGCACGTCACACGTTGCCCGTCCTCCGTCACTCGGGAAGCTCCCAGCCGTCGCGGTAGGTGCGCGTCAGGAGGGCCGCGCCGGCGGGGTCGTTCGTGATCGTGCCGTCGGCGGCGACGGTCAGCGGGTGGCCGGCCTTCATCGCGGCGACCCCGAGGAGCATGACCTCGTTGAGGTGCGCGGCGTAGCTGAAGGGAGACGAAATGGCCTCCTCGCCTCGGATCGCGCGGATCCAGTTGGCCTCGTGGCCGCCGATGCCTCCCTCGATGCGGCGGAGCGTCGTGGGCACCGCGGCGGCGGCGGCTTCGAGGGCGGCCCCGTCGCCGCCGGGCTCGACGGGGAGGAAGCGGGGGTTCTGGCCGTACGTCTCGTGGATCAAGATCCCCCGGTCGCCGACGTAGAGGACGCCGCCGTTGGGGTCGAGCGTGAACCCGTCCGGCGCGCTCCGAGGCGTGGATGGGAGGAGGCCGCCGTCGTACCACGTCATGCGGAGGTCCTGGCCGGCGTCGGCCGCGCCCGCCTCGGCGCCGAGCCCGTCGAAGTCGTACGTCGTGACGGTCGCCAGCGGGTAGGTGGCGGGATCGTCGCGGTCGCCGCCCCAGGGCGTGTGGCGCGTCTCGACGCGGCTCGGGCGCGGCAGGTCCAGCGCCCACACGGGGAAGTCGACGAGGTGCGCGCCCATGTCGCCCAGCGAGCCCGTCCCGAATCCGACCCAGCCGCGCCACCCGAACGGGTGGATGCCGGGCCGGTACGGCTGCTCCTCGTTGGGGCCGAGGTACACCTCCCAGTTCAGCCCGTCGGGGACCGGCTCGGGCTCCGTCGCCGGCTCACCCTGGAGCCACCACCCGTTGGGCCGGTTCGTCCACGAGTGGACCTCGCGGACCGGCCCGATCACGCCGGCGCGGAGGACCTCGACGGCGCGGCGGCCGTCGTCGCCGGAGTGGCCCTGGTTTCCCATCTGGGTCACGAGCCCGGTGGCGGCCGCCTTCGCCGCCAGCCGCCGGCTCTCATCGACGGTGTAGGTCAGCGGCTTCTGGCAGTAGACGTGGAGCCCCCGGTCCATCGCCAGCAGCGCGGCGACGGCGTGCGCGTGGTCCGGCGTGGCGACGACGACGGCGTCGAGGCCGGTCTCGCGGGCCAGCATCTCGCGGAGGTCGGCGTAGGGCGTGGCGTTCTCGTAGGCCGCCTTCAGCGCCTCGCCCTGCTGGCGGCGGTCGGCGTCGTCCGAGTCGATCCGGTCCTGGACGCCCGCCCACACGCGGTCCATGTCCACGTCGGCGAGGGCGACGAACCGCACGTCGTCACGGACCGCCAGCGCGGAGGCGTTCGAGGCCCCCATCCCCCCCGCCCCGATCATGCCCACGGCGACGGTGTCGCTCGGGGCGACGAACCCCGGCCCGCCGAGCACGTGGCGCGGGACGACGAACGGTGCCGCAGAGGCGGCGGCGGCGGTGCGGACGAACGATCGACGGTGCATGCGGGATGGGTGGATGTGGGACGAGAGATTCGGGGAGGGGCCGACTCTGCTCGTGCCTCCATCCCGTATCCGTCACCCCTCTAGACGCGAAGGTCGCCTCGGTTGACGGCGGCGACGGCGTGGTCCACGGCGCGGGCCGTGAACGCCATGTAGGTGAGCGACGGGTTCTGACAGCCAGCGGAGGTCATGAACGAGCCGTCGGTGACGTAGAGGTTGGGGACCTCGTGGACCCGGTTCCAGGCGTCGAGGCAGCCCGTCTCGGGGGTGGCGCTCATCCGGGCCGTCCCCATCTCGTGGATGCCCTCGCCGAGGCGGTACGGCTGGTCGAAGGTCTGGACGTTCGTGGCGCCGGCGGCCTCCAGCATCTCGGCCCCGTCGGTCTTCATCCCCTCGCGCATCCGCCGCTCGTTGTCGCGGATCGAGCCGGTGATGCGGGGGATCGGGACGCCCCACTGGTCGACCTCGTCGGTCAGCTCCACGCGGTTGTCGTCGTAGGCCAGCGTCTCGCCGAACGGGTACATCGTGAAGCTCCACTGGCCCGGCTCCTGGAGGCTCTCCTTGAGCGCCACGCCGACGCCCGGCGTCCAGGCGCCGCGCCCCCAGCCGGCCCTCCCCGAGCCGCCCTGGTAGCCGTAGCCCCGCACGAAGTCGCGCTGCGACGCCGGCTCCCAGGGGAGGTTCTGGAAGCGCGGGATGTAGATCCCGTTCGGCCGGTTGCCGAACGTCGTCCGGTCCTCGAAGCCCGGGACCTCGCCGGAGGCCCCCACCTTGAAGTGGTGGTCCATGATCCCGCGCCCGAGCAGGCCCGACTGGTTGCCCAGGCCGTCCGGGAAGCGCGGCGTCTTGGTGTTCATCAGGATCATGGCGCTCCCGATGGCGCTCGCGTTGAGGAACACGAGCCGCGCGTTGAACACCTGCTCCTCCTTCGTCTCTCGGTCCACGACGCGGACGCCCGTCACGCGGTCGGCGTCCTCGTCGTAGACGAGCGAGTGGACGATGGAGTCCGGCCGGATGGTGAGGTTGCCGGTGGCCTGGGCGGCCGGGAGCGTGGTCGAGAGCGCGCAGAAGTAGGCGCCGGCCGAGCAGCCCCGGTCGCACGGCCCGCAGTAGTGGCACCCGGCGCGGCCGTTGTGCGGCTGCGTGAGGATGGCGGCCCGGCCGATCGTCATCGCGCGGCCGTCGAAGTCGCGCGCGATGGCGTCACGGACGTGGGCCTCGACGGCCGTGAGCGGCATGGCCGGGAGGAACTCGGAGTCGGGGAGCTGGCGGAGCCCGAGGCGCTCGCCCGAGATGCCCGCGAACCGCTCGACATACGAGTACCACGGCTCGACGTCCGCGTACCCGACGGGCCAGCGCGTCCCGCGCCCCTCGCGCTCGTTGGCCGTGAAGTCCATGTCCGAGAGCCGGTAGCTCTGGCGGCCCCACATGATGGATCGCCCGCCCAGGTGGTAGCCCCGGACCCAGAGGAACTCGTCGGCCGCGCCGTCCTCGCCCGTCTCGTAGGGGTGGTCCACGTCGTCGACGTACCAGTGGGCCGTGTTCTCGTTGTACGGGCCGGCCTTCATCTGGCGGAACTGGCGGTCCTCGGCGTGGCGGCGGTCGCCGCGCCCTCGGAACGGGGTCTCCCACGGCGCCCGGTGCTCGGTGACGTAGTCGGTGCCGTGCTCCACGTTCCGGCCCCGCTCCAGCACGAGCGTCTTGAGGCCCTTCTCGGTGAGCTCTTTGGCGGCCCACCCTCCCGACATCCCCGACCCGATGACGATGGCGTCGTAGACCTCAGCACCCGCTTGGACGTTGACGGTCCGGAGCTTCTCGATGGCGCTGGCGTCGTGGGAGTGGGTCTGCATCGGAGTGGAGGATCGCCGCCGGGGCGGGTACGGGAGATCAGGGACGAGGAACGGGGCGAGACGGGCCGGCAGAAGCCGCCTCCGTACCTCAAATCACGCCCAGGCGCGGCCGGCCTCAGCGAGCGGGACGTCGGGGTCGTAGCGGCCGGGCGCGGCGACCCACCGGAGCTCCTCTGTGGCACCGACCTCGGAGGTGTAGTAGCCGGCGACCGCGAGCTCTTTGAGCTGGCGGAAGAAGGGGGGCGCCGCGTCGGGCTCACCGGCCGAGACGGTCCCTTCGCCGGTGTTGAGCGGAGCCGCAGCGGCCGAATCCGATTGGGCGTCGCCGAGGTCGCCTTGCATCCCGGCCACCTCGCGCTCGGCCTGCTCGTCGGTCTGGTAGGTCCCCTCCTGGGCGGCCGAGGCCACGTCGGGGTCGGCTTCGGGCGTCGGCTCGGGAGCGGGCGCGAAGGCGGCGGCGTCGAGGGCGGCCACGAGCGACGCCTGCGCGTCCGGGTCGAGGTCGGCGACGGAGCCGCCGGCCTGGCGGTCGACCTCCGCCAGTCCGGCCAGGAAGGCATCCCGCTCCTCGGGCGCGTACCACTCCGAGAGCATCGTGTCGACGAACTGGGGCACGCCGACCTCGGCCGCGCCCGGCGTCTCGGTGGCCGGGAGGATCTGGTCTACGAGGGCCGCGAGCGAGCGCTGCTGGCCGTCGCTGAGCGTCTGGAACGAGTAGGCGGCGAGGTCGTCGCCGCCGGGCGTCCGGCAGCCGGCGAGCAGGCCGGACGCGAGCGGGGCCGTCGCGATCCCGCCGAGCGCGTAGCCGATCCGGCGGAGCGCGGCGCGGCGGCCGAGCGGGACGGAGAGGAGGTCGTGCATGGCTTAGGAGACGACGGGGACGCCGGCCTCGGAGGCCGGCGTCAGCGAGGCGTCCGGCGCGTCGGCATGGGGCTCCACGGTGACGGCCGAGCGGTCCACCCGGTCGTGGAAGAGGGCGACGAACAGGACGAGGACGACGCCGGCGAAGGCGGCCGGAATCCACCAGAACTGGGTCCACTCCGCGAGCGGCAGCAGGTCGCGCCCGCCGAGGAACCCGTTGTAGACCGCGCCCGCGATCTGGGCCCCGATCAGCATCCCGACGCCGTACGTCACGAGGACGAGGAGGCCCTGGGCCTGGCCCCGCACGGCCGGCGTGCTCTTCTTCTCGACGTAGATCTGGCCCGTCACGAAGAAGAAGTCGTAGCAGATGCCGTGCAGCGCGACGCCGCCCACGATCATCCAGGTCACGGCCTCGGGCGCCGCCAGCGCGAAGAGGGCGTACCGGACCACCCACGCGAACATCCCCGCCGCCAGCATCCACTTGACGCCCCACCGGACGAACAGGAGCGGCATCAGGAGCATGAACGCGAGCTCGGAGAACTGGCCCAGCGTCTGCGTCCCCGCGATGTTCTCGAAGCCGGTGGCCCCGAGGAAGAGCTGCGTAAAGTTGTAGTAGGCCGCGAGCGGGATGCAGATCAGGAAGCTGGCGGCGAGGAAGATGTAGAACGGGCGGCTCCCGAGCTGGCGGAACGCGTCGACGCCCGCGATGCTCGCGGCGGAGACCGGCTGCCCCTTCGCCACCGGCGGCGTGTCGGGCAGCGAGAACGCGAAGACGCCCAGGATGAGGCTCCCGATGCCGGTCAGGTAGAGCGGCCACGCCGTCGCCTCGGCTTGCTCGACGCCGAGCACGGGGCTCAGCACGAACGAGATCGCCAGCCCGGCCACGATCCACCCGATGGTCCCGAACACGCGGATCACGGGGAACTCCTTCTCCTGGTCCTCCAGCTGCTCGAACGCGATCGTGTTCGAGAGGCCCAGCGTGGGCATGTAACAGAGGTTGTAGGCCAGGAGCGCCAGGATGAACAGCGTCGGGTCGCCGATCAGGCTGGGCGCCAGCAGCATGAACACGCCGCCGAGCAGGTGGAGCACGCCGAACACCTTCTGCGCCGCGAAGTAGCGGTCGGCCACGAGCCCGAGGAAGAACGGGGCGACGATGGCCGCGATGGGGTTCACCGTGAACGGCCAGTGCGTGAGGTCGCCCAGGCCCTCGGCCGCCATGTAGACGGCGACGGTGGTGTACCAGGCGCCCCAGACGAAGAACTCCAGGAACATCATCGTGCTCAGCCGAGCCTTGATCCCGTTCATAGCGGTGTCGGGTTAGAGGGAGCGGACGCGGACGTTGCGGACCCACACGGCGTCGCCGTGGTCCTGGAGGCCGATGGCGCCCTGGCGGCGGGTGCCGTAGGCCGGGAAGCTGGCGCCGTCGCGGAACTTGCTGACGGCCACGCGGGCGTCCCAGTCGTCCGAGCCGGGATCGGCCTCGACGATCTGCTGCCCGTTCAGCCAGTGCTCGATGCGCCCGCTGCGGGCCACGATGCGGGCGCGGTTCCACTCGCCCGCCGGCCGCGCGGCCTCGGCGGTGGGGACGTAGAGGTCGTAGAGGGCGCCGGCCCGGTGGCTGGGGTAGGCGGCGTCCGAGTGGCAGGCGTCGTCGAGGATCTGCATCTCCAGGCCCGTCTGCCACGGGACCTGGATCTCGGGCGACTCCTCGGCCCAGTAGAACACGCCGCCGTTGCCGCACGCGGCGACCTTCCACTCCAGCTCCAGCTCGAAGTCGTCGTAGATGCCGTCGGCCATGAGGTCGCCGCCGTCGTCGGTGCCGGGCGTGAGGTGGAGGGCGCCGTCCTCGACGCTCCAGCCGCCGGGCGTGTCGGCGCGGTTGTAGCCGTGCCAGCCGTCGAGCGACTGACCGTCGAACAGCTCGACCCAGCCCGAGCTGGCGGTCGCTCCCGGAGCCCCGTCGGAGCCGCTGACGTGGACCGCGCAGCCGGCGCAGAGGAGGAGAGGGAGGAGGAGCGCACGCCGCATCGACGGTGTTAACGGACGGTGAAGGCTCTAATGTAACGGATAAAGGAGCTTCGATGAAAGCCCTTTCAGGGCCTGCCTCGGTGTCGGACCCACGCCGACCGGGCGGTCCGGCTACCGCGCCACCAGCTCAATCCGCACGTCGCCGTCGAGGTCGGCCGGCCCCGAGAAGGTCCCTTCGATCCGGCCCGGGGTCTGGTTCGTCAGCGTTCCCGTGAGGCGGCCCGGGATGGGCTCGGAGGCGAAGAAGAGCGGGAGCGTGACGGCGGTGCCGACGAACGAGCCACCGGAGACGGAAAACGTCTGGTCGCCCGCGTTGGAGCCGGCCGTGCCGGTCCCGCTGACCGACTGGCCGTTGTCGCTCAGCCGGAGCGTGACGTCGTAGCGCGGAGCGTCCGAGTCGGCGGCGTCGTAGATCTCCCCTTCCCACGTCCCCGTCAGGCCGATGGCGTCGGCGCCGGCGTCGCAGCCGGAGACGACGGCGAGGGCCGCCAGCGCCGCGAGGGAGAGGAGGGGGAGACGCATCGGTGGCAAAGGCGGGAGCGACGACGGGGCGAGCGGTCGGCGCCTCAGGGCGCTAGGTGGACCACGGCCGGCGCTCGCGTCTCGATCCGGCCGACGTGCAGGCCGCCCACGCGGCGGCCCTGCTCGATCCCCCGCTCGGCGGCCATCCGGTAGTGGATGCCCCCGTAGAGCCGGCTGATGGCGGCCTCCTCGGCGGCCTCGCGGAACGACGAGAACGACCGGGCGGGGATGCCGTACGGCTCCTCGGACGTGTCGTCGAACGCGAAGTGGTCGCCGTAGAGCGCCGTCAGCGCCTCGGCGGCGGCGGCCGAGATCACGCTGTGTCCGGACGAGTACTCGGGGAACGGGGGCGTCTGGAGGAGGGGCGCCCACGCCTCGTCGATGTGCTCGTTGATGACGGTCTCGGGCCGAATGAGCCGGCTCCGGTACTTCTCGTCCCAGACGGAGATGAACCCGTCGGCGAGGGCCAGGGCCGTCCGCACGTACGCCTCGGCGGTCTCGGCGACGTCGCTCCCCGCCTTCCGGCTGGCGATCTCGGCGATGCCCATCCAGTGGCCACCCGGCGTGATCTTTTTGGTGGCGAACATGGCGTGGCCCCGCGTGTGCATCACGTAGGGGTTGCAGTCCCAGAAGCTCGCGATCTCGCGCTGCTCGTCGGTCAGGTCGCGGCCGACGGTGTAGACCTCGTCGACCTGCTGGCGGAACGGGGTGCCGGGGGCGAGCGAGTACGGGTACGGAGGGGGGGGCTTGAACTGGGCGGCCGAGTCGAGGACGAACGGGCGAAGCGTCTGCCAGTTGGGCTCGATGGCGTCCAGGTAGGCTGGGGGCGTGGGCTTCCAGAGGCCCGGCCCATCGGTGACGGTGTAGGCCGGGCCGCTCCGGGTCCGGGCGTAGCCGTCCTCGGCGGCCCACGCGAGCACGTGGGCGGCGACGGCCTCCCCATAGGCTGCCGAGCGGTCGAGGAGCCGGCCGCGGAGGCCGGCCTCGCGGAGCTTCGCGGCCGCCTCCTGTCGGTACGCCTCCACGTCGCCGGTCGAGAACGTGAGCGCCTCGCCGACGGCGAGCGCGGCGTAGAGCGCGGCCGTCGGGCCGTGGACCGGCTCGGCCGGGGGCGAGGCCGCCTCGAAATCGGTGAGCTGGCCCGCGAGCGAGACCAGATCGGGCCGGGTGGCCGCGAGCGCCTCGTAGCCGGCGACCGTGAGGTACGCGTAGACGCGGCTGGCCTGGGGCGGGCTGAAGATGTCGTGGGTCATCACCTCCGTGACCCGGAGGACGGCGCCCCGGTACAGCTCGGGGTCGGCGGCCTCGGGCGGCGCGGCCTCGGGGCTGGCGTCCTGGCACGCCGCGAGGGCGAGCAGCGGGAGCGCGAGCAGGAGCGGGCGGAGCCTCATGAGGACCAGTCTGTGAGGGAAACTCTGGAGAGTCCACAACCTACGTCGCCATCGGTCCGGGGTCCAAAGCGGCCGGTTGGCCTGGGCGCCCGGTGGGTCACAGGATGCCCCACCGGGCGGCCGTCGCAATCCGAGGTCGCCGGCCTCACCGTGCCGCCCACGCGGCGGAGGCGCTGCCCGCGCTGGCGCGGCCGGTCGCGCCGTCCGTCAGGCGGAGGACGCGGAGCGGGCCGTCGTTGCGGGCAGCCACGAGGAGCCGCCCGCCGTCGGCGGCGCGGAGCCAGCGGAGCTGGCGGATCTCGCCGTCGAGGACGAGCCCGGCGTCGAGCCCGGCCGGGCGGAGCCGCCCTCCGCCCGCGTTCCGCAGGAGGAGCCCGTAGCCCGCGTCGTAGCGCCCGCGCTCCGGGGGCACGTTGAGGAGGCCGCCGCCCAGCACGAGGTCAGCCGCGCCGTCGCCGTCTGCGTCGCCGGGGAGGAGCGCGTAGACCGGCTCGAGCTGGGCGAGGTCGGGCAGGGCGCGGAGCGTGAACCGGCCGCGTCCGTCGTTCAGCGCGATGGCGCTGGCGAACGTGGCCGCCGTCCGCTGCTCCGCGTTGCGGGCGCGGTCCCCGAACAGCTCCTCGGGGGTCCGGGCGCCGAACTCGGTGGCGGTGGGCCAGCGCTTCCGCAGCTCGGGGAACCGCTTCTGGAAGGTGCGGACCGTCACGAACGGGTAGTCGGCGCCGTCGCGGAAGGTCGTGACGAGGCCGTCGGTCGTCTCGTCGCCATCGACGTCGGCCAGCCAGAGGCGGGCGGGGCGCCCCGCGCCGGCGCGGACGGACGAGTTGAGGCCGAGGTTGCCGAGGGCGAGGTCCGTGTCGCCGTCGCCGTCGAGGTCGGCCGCCGCGAGCGCGCTCCACCAGCCGGTGGCGTCGCCGAGGCCGTCGTCGATCCGTTCTAGCGCGCGGCCCGTGTTCCGGTAGACGGTCGGGGCCATCCACTCGCCGGCGAGCGCGAGGTCCGGGCGGCCGTCGCCGTCGAGGTCGGCCCAGGCCGCCGCCGCCACCATCCCGACGCGCTCCAGGCCGGGCGACCACTCGTCGGTGGCGTCGCGGAACCGGCCGCGCCCGTCGTTCAGGAGGAGCGCGCTCGCGGGCGTCCGGCCGTACGCCCGCGACACCACGCGCCCGCCGACGAACAGGTCCGTGTCCCCGTCGCCGTCCACGTCGACCGGGGCGACGGCGCCCGTCTGCACGAACAGGTCCGGGAGGCTGCCCGCTGGTGCCGGCTCGAAGCCCCCGGCCCCGTCGCCGAGGTAGAGCCGGTCGCGGAGGGCGTCGCTCTGGCCCCAGAACTCGTTGCCGGCCGTGCCCACGTAGAGGTCGAGGTCGCCGTCCCCGTCGGCGTCGAAGAACTCCGCGGCCACATCTTCGCCGAGGCTGTCGGCCCGCCACGGGTCGGGGCCGGTGGCGACGAAGCCGGCGGCCGTCTGGCGGAACAGGGCCGCCGGCTGCGCCTTCGCCCCGCCGACGAACAGGTCCTCCAGCCCGTCGCCGTCCACGTCGCCGACGGCGAGGGCGGGGCCGAGCGTCGAGACGCCGTGGGGCATGAGCGGCTCGCGGTCGAAGTCCTCGAAGACCGTCTCGCGGTGGGACCACGCGAGCCCGAGCGCGTCGGTGACGTCGGCGAAGAGCGGCGTGGCGGGCGGTGCCGCCGGCGCCTCCTCGGGCGGCCCCGCGTCGGACTGGCGGACGGTGAGCGGACCGGCCGGCACGTCGGTCAGCGTTTGCACGCGGCCGTCCGGCCACGTCACGCGGACCTGGGCCGCCCGCTCGGCCCCGCCCAGCCCGACGACCAGCCGGGGGTCTACGGACGAGAGGAACCCGCGTGTGGGCGAGAGCTCGGCCGCCTGCGTGAGGCTGTCCGTGCGGACCTCCACGCGGGCGCCCAGGCCGGCCGTGTTCGGCGCCTCGCCCTCGAACCGGATCTCGAGTGAGGTCGCGCCGCGCTCCGCCGCACGGTTGAGGTACACCGAGGCCGGCGCGTTGACGTTGTTGACGACGAGGTCGAGGTCGCCGTCGTTGTCGAGGTCAACGGTGGCGGCGCCGTTCGAGTAGCCCGCGTCGGCCAGGCCCCACGCCGCGCCGACGTCCTCGAAGCGGACGCCCGGCCCGCCCCGGAACGCCTCGTTCGGGACTGGCACCTGCGGCATCCGCTCGAACAGGCCCAGGTTCTCGGGGCTGATGCCCGCCTCCAGATCGCGCTGGATGTGGGCCGCGGAGGCGTAGTCGATAAAGTCGAGGTCGTTGGGCCGGCGCCAGATCCCGTTGGTGATGTAGAGGTCGCGGTGGCCGTCGAGGTCGAGGTCCGCCAGGAGCGCCGACCAGCTCCAGTCGGTCGCCTCGACGCCGGCGAGGTAGGCCGCGTCGGAGAACCGGGGCTCGCCGTCGGGGCCGAGGCCCCGGTTGAGCTGGAGCGTGTTGCGGGCGACCTGGGGGAGGTAGCCGATCCCGGCCTTGAGCGCGGCCTGGTCGCGCGTCTCCTCCCCCCCGGAGACGGCCCGGACGTCGGCCCGGCGGGGGAGCATGTCGAGCACCACCACGTCGGCCCGCCCGTCGCCGTCGACGTCGGCCGCGTCGGCGCCCATCGAGAACCGGCTCGTGTGCGGGAACGCCGTCGGGCCGACCTCCCGGAACGTGCCATCCTGGTTGTTGAGGTAGAGGAAGTCGTTCTCGTGGAAGTCGTTGCCGACGTAGAGGTCCGGCCAGCCGTCGCCGTCGAGGTCGGCCGCGACGACGGAGAGGCCGTAGCCGGCGATGCCGCTCCGGATGCCGGCCTCCTCCGTCACCTCTGTGAAGCGCGGCAGGCGGCCGGGCTCGCCGTCGTTGCGGTAGAGCCGGTCGCCGGACCGCTCGTCGCGCGTCCGCGCCGTCTCGAGGCTGCTGTAGGACCTGTTCGTGTGGACGGCGTGGTTGAGGAGGTAGACGTCCAGATCGCCGTCGCGGTCATAGTCGAAGAACGTGGCCTGCGTGCCGTAGCCCTCGAAGTCGAGGCCGACCTCGGCGGCGGCCTCGCGGAACCGGGGCACGCCGTCGGGGCCGGGTCCTTCGTTCAAGAACAGCTCGTTGCGGCCGCGCCGCGCCGCGACGCCGCCGAGCGCGCTGACGTAGAGGTCGAGCCGGCCGTCCCCGTCCACGTCCGCCATCGTCACGCCCGTCGTCCACTCCGACGTGCCAGCCACGCCGGCCGCCTCCGTCACGTCCTCGAAGCGGACGCCCCCCCCGGACGTGGTCCGGTTGAGGTAGAGCACGTTGGGGCGTTCGTTGGCCGTGAAGTAAAGGTCCGGGAGCCCGTCGCCGTCCACGTCGCCAGCGGCGACGCCGCCGCCGTTGAAGTAGTACAGGTAGTTGATGATGTTGAAGTCGGGGCCTTCCGCGAGCGCGTTCTCGAAGGCGACGCCGGTGTCGGCCGGGTCGAGTCGCTCGAACAGGGCGCTGTCGGCGCTCCCGCCGCAGCCGCTGGCGGCGAGCGCGGCCAGCAGCAGGACGAGGGCGGGGAGGCCGCGCGGGGGCATCGGGACGAGCGTCATCGGCGGGCGAGGGCGGCGGGCGCGGCGAGCGAGAAGACCTGGGGCGGCGCGTCGTTCTTGACGGCGACGACGAGCGGGCCGGTGGGCGTGTCGAGGCGGGCGAGCCGGCGCGTCTCGCCCGGCACCACGAGGCCGCTCTGGAGGGCGGGCACCGACCGGAAGCCGCCGGCACCGTCGCCCCGCAGGTACACGCCGTACGACCCGGCCTGCCGGCCGAGGTCGGGCTTGAGCCCGTCGCGGTTGCCGGCCAGCAGCACGTCGAGCCGGCCGTCGCCGTCGAAGTCGCCGGGGAGGACGGCCGCCATCGGCGCGGTCTGGGCGTCGAACGGAAGCCGGCGGACCGCCCACGACCCGCCCTCGTTCTCGACGAACACGCTCGCCAGCTCGGTCGCGTCGTGCCTCGTCCCGCGAGACACCTGCTCGGGCGAGAGCAGGTCCCCGACGGTCCGGCCGACGTAGGCGTCGTGGGTGAGGTACTCGCGCTTGAGCACCGGGAGCTGGCGCGTAAGGTCCGAGCGGAGCGCGAAGGGGAGGCTCCGGCCCCGGTTGTAGACCGAGAGGAGCGGTTCCGTCTGGCCGTTCGCGTCGAAGTCGCCCACGAGGAGCGACATCGGCTCCTCGGGCGAGGCGTGGAGCCGGCTGTTGAGGCCCCAGCCGGCCGCGACGAGGTCGAGGTCCCCGTCCCCGTCCCAGTCGGCGGCCTCCACGCCGCCCCAGAGGCCGGCCGTGCCGTCGATGGGCGTCGGCGTGAATCGTCCGCCGCCGTCGTTGGTCCAGACCGTGATCGGCATCCACTCGCCGACGACGACGAGGTCCGCGTCGCCGTCGCCGTCCACATCGGCGAAGCGGGCGCCGCTGACGAGGCCGGCCGCGTCGAGGCCGGGCGCCGCGCTGCGCGTCACGTCGACGAACCGGGGGGCGCCGTCTCGGGAATCGTTCCGGAGGAGCGCGCTCCGGGCCGGCACGCCATACGCGCCCGGCACCACGCGCCCGCCGACGAACAGGTCCGTGTCCCCGTCGCCGTCCCAGTCGGCCGCGACGACGGGGCCGGCGCTCTCGGCCGTGGCCGGGACGGCGCCCTCGGGGGCCGGCTCGAAGCCGCCGCGTCCGTCGCCGAGGTAGAGCCGGTCGCGGAGGAGGGGCGCCCCACGCTCCGGCTCGTACCCTCCCGAGCCGACGTAGAGGTCGAGGTCGCCGTCGCCGTCGGCGTCGAGGAAGGCCGCGCCGACGTCCTCACGATCGGCGTCCGCGTCGAAAGCGGACACGGGCCGGGCCGCAAGGCGCCCGCCGCGCTGGACGAACAGGGCGCCCGGCTGGCCGAACGCGCCGCCCAGGTAGAGGTCGTCCAGGCCGTCGCCGTCCACGTCGCCCACGGCCACGGCCGGCCCCTCACGCGACGCCATCCACGGCAGGAGCAGCTCCCGGTTAAAGTCGACGTACGGGTTCTCGGTGTGGGCCCAGCCGAGCCCCGCCTGGGCCGTCACGTCGCGGAACGGACCGGGCTCGCCGGCCTCCGGCACGCGCGGCCGGCCGGTCTCCGTCGCCTCCGACTGGCGGAGCGTGAGCGCGCCCGCCGGCACGTCGCGGAGCACCTGCGAGCGGCCGTCGGGCCACCACACGATCACCGAGTCCGCCTCGGCCCGCTCGCCCAGCCCCACGTGCAGCACCGGGTCCACGGACGACTGGAAGCCGCGCGTGGGGACGGCCTCGCGGAGCTGGCGCCGCCCGCCCGTCCACGCCTCCACGCGGGCGCCGATGCCGCCCGTGTTGCCGCCCTCCCCTTCCAGCGACACCGCCAGCGCGCGGCGCTCCGGGAACCGCTCGGCGGCGTGGTTGAGGTAGAAGCTCGCCGGCGCGTTGACGTTGTTGACGACGAGGTCGAGGTCGCCGTCGCCGTCGAAGTCGGCCGCGGCGGCGCCGTTCGAGTAGCCGGGCTCGATGAGGCCCCACTCGGGTGCCCGCTCGAAGGCCACGCCCTCGGCGGCGCCGGTGTTGCGAAAGACGAGGTTGTCGAGCGGCGTGGTCGGCATCTCCTCCGTCAGCGCCAGGAAGTCGACGCCCTCGCCGGTGGCGACGGCCTCGCGCGTCCGAGAGTCGGCCAGGAAGGCGATGTAGTCCTGGTCGGTCACGTCGCGCAAGATGCCGTTGGTGACGTAGAGATCCTGCCAGCCGTCGAGGTCCAGGTCGACGAAGAGCGGCGCCCAACTCCAGTCCGTGTCGGCGACGCCCGCGAGGCTGGCGATCTCCGAGAACAGCGGCTCGCCCTCCCGCCCGACGCCCCCGTCGTTTCGCTGGAGCGTGTTCCGCATGAACTGGTGGTGGTACCCCTCGCCCACCTTCGTCTGGTAGAGCGTGTAGCCCTCGTAGCTCGACGACTGCTTGAGGCGGTCGTCGTCCCAGGGGAGCATGTCGACGACGAACACCTCGGGGCGCCCGTCGCCGGTGAGGTCGGCCATGTCGGACCCCATCGACGACAGGCTGATCGTCGGCATGGCGTCCGCCAGCACCTCGCGGAACGTCCCGTCGCCGTTGCTGAGGTAGAGGTAGTCGCGCTCGAAGAAGTCGTTCGAGACGTAAATGTCGAGCCGCCCATCCGCGTCGACGTCGCCGAGCGCGACGCCGAGCCCGAAGGCGATCTCGGAGCCGAAGATGCCGGCCTCGGCACTGCGGTCCTCGAAGCGGGGCGCGCCGGGCTCCCCGACGTTGAGGTAGAGCACGTCGCCGCCCTGCTCGTTCCGCTCGTCGCGGACGTTCCGGAGCCCGAACGAGGTCACGGGCCGGAACGAGTTGTTGAGGACGTAGAGGTCGAGGTCGCCGTCCCCGTCGGCGTCGAAGAACGCACCGTGCGTCGAGGTCCCCTCGTCGGCCACGCCCCACGCCGCGGCCACGTCGCGGAATCGAGGCACGCCGTCCGGCCCCGGCCCCAGGTTCCGGAGCAGCTCGTTGGCCCGGTCGTCGCCGTCGACGTTGCCGGCGTTCGAGACGTAAAGGTCGAGCCGGCCGTCGCCGTCCACGTCGGCCACCGAGACGCCGGTGCTCCAGGCGTGGGTGCCGGCCGCGCCGGCCGCCTCGGTCACGTCCTCGAACCGGACGGCCCCTCCGGGCTCGGTCCGGTTGAGGAAGAGCTTGTTGGGGCCGAGGTTGGCCGTGAGGTACACGTCCGGCCGCCCGTCGCCGTCGACGTCTCCGATGCCGACCCCGCCGCCGTTGAAGAAGTTGCGGTAGGTGAACACGTTGACCTCCTGCGTCTCCTCAATCCGGTTCTCGAAGTCGAGCCCGGTCACATCCGCGCCGAGCGGCTCGAACAGAGGCGCGGGGTCGGGGGCGCACCCCGCCCCGACGGCGAGCCCGACGGCGAGCCCGACGGCGAGGAAGCGGGGGGTGCGCATGGGGACAACGTCAGTCGGGGCGGCCCCACGGCTGCCCCGGGAAAGCTACGGAGAGCGCCGCCGACCAAGGCGCCGGGGGGGCCACACAGAGAGCGCCCCGCCTGTTGCGGGGCAGGGCGCTCGGTACGCTCCACAGCCGGGGCGCGGGCTAGTAGCCGGGGTTCTGGATCAGCGCGGGGTTCGCGTTGAGCTGGGGCTGCGGGATCGGGTAGACCACGCGGAAGGGCTCGGACGCCGTTTTGAACTCCCAGCCGCGCGTCCACAGGTTGCCGCCACCGCTGGTGCCAAACGAGATGGACTCGTCGGCTCGGATCAGGTCCTGGCGCCGCTTGGCCTCCGACGCCAGTTCGAGGAGCCGCTCTCGGAGGATCGTCGCGCGGTCCACCGACGTCAGGGTCGGCGCACCGACGCGGGCGCGGACGGCGTTCACGTCCGCCAGCGCCTGGCCCGCGTCCCCCATCTCGAGGGCGGCCTCGGCGCGAATCAGGTACATCTCACCGAGCCGGAAAAAGGCGTAGTCGTTGCCGTGGTTGCCGTTGACCTCGTTCGGGTCCGGCGGGAACTTGTTGGGCCGGACACCGGCATAGTCGATGGCATCGGTGACGTCCTCGACGGCCGGGTTGGTCCGCTTGTCGAACGTGACGGTGAAGTTCAGGCGGTTGTCTTGGCGGTCCAGGACCGGCTCCCCGGTGATGAGGTTGACCTGGGGGCCCTGGAGGAAGATCTCCTGGCGGGGGTCGCCGTCGAAGGCGTTGTAGGTGTCGGCGAGCACCGAGAACCCGTTCCACGCGCCCACGTTCGTCGAGTTGTAGTGGAGCGCCCGGTTCGGGAAGCTCTCCCCCAGCCCCTGCTCGGCTATGTGCTGGATCACGAGGATGTGCTCGGGGTTGTTCTCGTTATCGACGGCGAAGATCGAGAACCAGTCGTCGGCGAGCGAGTAGCGGCCGGACTTGATGAGGCCGTCGGCGTAGTCGAAGGCGTCGCTCCACCGGGCCGGCCCACGTTGGAGGCCGCCGGCCGTCACCTCTCCGCCGAACACCTCCGCGTTCAGGTAGAGGCTCGCCAGGATCGCGTCGACGGCGTCGCGGCCGAAGCGGCCCGTCTGCGCGGGCTGCGGCTCGAGCTGGTCGCGGACGTCGAGCAGCTCGCTCTCGACGAACGCGAACACGGTGGCTCGCGTCTCGGCCACCGGCGGGTCGTTCGGGTCGGGGAGGAACTCGCCCTCTTCGTCGCCGATGAGAGGCACGCGGCCGTAGAAGTCGAGCAGGGTGTAGTAGTAGAATGCCCGGAGCGCACGGACCTCCGCGACGATGGCGTCCTTGTTGGGGACGTCGGCGTCGGCGAGGTTGCTCAGGAGGCCGTTCGCCCGCGCGATGCCCGTCGAGGACGTGTTCCAGGCGTCGTTGAGGAACCCGTTCTGGGCGGTCCAGGTGTGGCGCTGGAGCTGGAGCCAGAGCCCGCCGTCGCCCCAGTCCGTCCCGCGCGTCGGGATGATGTTCTCGTCCGAGGAGACCTCCGTGATGCCGTGGTATTGGTTGTTGGGGAGGAGGTTGCGAAGGTTGGCGTAGACCGGGGCCAGCGCCGCCAGCACCTCCTCCTCATTCTGGAAGAACTGGTCGGCCGGGATCTGGCTGTAGGTGTCCACCGTGAGGTCGGTGCACGCACCGAGGGCGAAGGTGGGCGCCGCGAGGGCCAGGAGGCCGAGAGTCTTCGCGCGCTTCGAAGAAAACAACATGGGAGAGTGGAGCTTAGGGGAGTGGCGAGGCGGTGGGTCTCGACGGGCTAGAGGCCCAGGCCAACTCCTAGGGTGAAGGTCCGAGAGCGCGGGTATGGGAGGTAGTCGATGCCGAAGGCCGCGATCCCGTTCGCGGACGCATTGGCGCTCACCTCGGGGTCGACCCCACTGTAGGGGGTGAGGACGAACAGGTTGTTGCCCGTCACGAACAGGCGCACGTTCCGAACGGAGGCCCCAAAGGCGGACCCAAAGCTCTCCGTCGGGAGGCTGTACTCGACCGTGAGCTGGTCCAGGCGGAGGAAGGAGGCGTCCTCGACGAACCGATCCGAGTAGACGGCCGGAGCGTTCGGGTTCTCCTGCGCGTCGAAGTCGCGCTCGATGTAGTTGTACCCGGAGAGGGCCGCGCCGAGCGAGGAGTACACGAGGTTCGTGTTGTTGAAGAGCTCGCGGCCCTGCTCGCCCCGGAAGAACGCGCGGGCTCCGAACCGCCCCACGTCCAGGTTGAAGCGGAGGCCGTAGGTGAAGTCCGGGCGCGGGTCCCCGATGATCTGGTAGTCTCCCTGGTCCGGGAGCGTCGTCTCCCCGACGAGCTGGTCGTTGAACCCGTCGTTGTTGGAGTCCTCGTAGTCGTTGTAAAGGGGGAACCCCTGGTCGTCGAACCCCCCGGTGAACTCGGCCCCGTAGAAGACCGGGTACGGCTGGCCCGGCGTGAGCAGGAGCGCGCTCTGGCCCGTCTGGCCCCGGCCGCTGATGGTGCCGGTGAAGATCTGGTTCCGGCCGCCGAGATCGCGGACCTCGTTGCGGTTCGTGCTCACCGTGGCGCCGATGGTAAACGCCGCCGCCGCCGTCTCGTAGACGAGCGCGTCGAGGGCGAAGTCGACGCCGGTGTTCCGGATGGAGCCGACGTTCTGGATCTGGAACGGGACGGGCGCCGGAGCGGGGATCTGGACCTGGAGGAGCAGGTCGTCCGTCGTGTTCCGGTAGAACTCGAGCGAGCCGAAGGCGCGTCCCCCGAAGACCCCGTAGTCGAGACCGACGGTGAACTCTTGCTTCTGCTCCCACTTGAGGTCCGGGTTGGCGAGCTGGTTGGGCGCCACGCCCGTGAGCACCGTGCCGCCGAGGACGGCACGCGAGCCGGGGTCCGCCGCCAGCAGGGCCTGCGAGAGGTAGTCGCTCGGGAGGGCCTGGTTGCCGACGATGCCGAACCCGGCCCGGAGGCGGAGGTCCGAGATGAAGTCGTTGTCGGCGAGGAACGGCTCGTTGCTCAGGCGCCACGCGGCCGAGACCGCCGGGAAGAGCGCGAACTGGTTCTCGTCGGAGAATCGCGAGGAGCCGTCGTAGCGGAGGACACCGGTGAGGTAGTACCTGTCGTCGAAGCCGTAGTTGGCCCGGCTCAGGAACGAGACCAGCCGGTACCCGGTGCGGAACGAGAAGCTGCCCGGCCCGACGCCGCCGCCCTCGATGAGGCCGACGTTCTCGGCCGCGTTGAGCCGGTCGGCCGAGAGCACGTCGGTCACGAACCCCTGGGACTGGAGCGAAAACTCGCGGGTGTCGAAGTCGTTGTACTCGTACCCGCCGAGGACGTTGAGGCTGTGCGGGCCGCTGCTCTGGAGCGTGTACGTGAGGTAGCTCTGGAGCGTGATCGAGGTCCGCTCGAGGTCCCGCTGGAACGCGGACCCCTTGACGCCCTCCGTGACCGGGCTGAACCGCGAGAAGTACCCCTGCCGCCGGCCGACCGAGCGGTCGCCGCCCACGTTGAGCGTGGCCGTCAGGCCCTCGAACAGGTCGGCCTCGGCCTGGAGGTTGCCCAGCGTCCGCGTCGTCTGGGCCGACTCGTCGAGCTGCTCCGCCAGGGCGACCGGGTTGCGCGGGGACGTGGAGCCGCCCTGCTCGTAGAACCCGTCGGGGGTGTCGTCGGCGTAGACCGGCAGCGTCGGGCGGAAGTCGAGGACGTTCTGGAAGATGCCGCCCTGGAACCCGCCAGTGGCGTTGGCCGGCACGAAGTCGTTGCTCGTCAGAGCGCTCGTGAGGTTGAGCCCGACGCGGAGGCGGTCGCCCAGGAACTGGCTGTTCGCGTTGAGGCGCCCCGAGATCCGCTCCTGGCCCGACGAGACCACGATGCCCTCCTCGTTGAGGTACCCCACCGACGCCCGGTACTGCGCGGCCGAGTTGCCGCCGGCGAACGAGAGGTTGTGCGTCTGCGAGACGGCCCCGCCAAAGACCGCGTCCTGGAAGTCCGAGTCGGCGTCGCCGAGCGCGTCCACGGCCGTCTGCCCGTCCGGGCTAAACTCGCCGACGACGGAGCGGAGCCGGTCCGCGGAGACGACGTCGTACAGGCTGGCGGCCGACGAGAACGAGACGTTCCCCTCGTAGTCCACCGAGGTCTGGCCCTGCACCCCGCTCTTGGTCGTGATGAGGATGACGCCGTTGGCGCCGCGCGAGCCGTAGATGGCCGTCGCCGAGGCGTCCTTGAGGACCGTCATCGTCTCGATGTCGTTCGGGTTGATGAGCGTGAGCGGGTTCGGCGCCGGCCCCGTCGAGACGTCGCCCGCACCGCCCGGCGTCACGGCGTCGCCGCTGACCGGGATGCCGTCGATGACGTAGAGGGGCTGGTTCGACGAGGTGATCGACGTGCCCCCCCGGATCCGAACCTCAACGTTCGCGCCGGGCTCGCCGCTCGTCTCGATCACGTTGAGGCCCGCGACGCGGCCCTCGAGAAAGTCGGTGGCCGAGGTCACGAGGCCGTCGTTGGCGTCGTCGACCTCGACCGTCGACACCGACGCCGTCACGTCGCCGCGCCGCTGGGTCCCGTACCCGACCACGACCACGTCGTCGAGGAGGTTCGAGTCCTCCTCCAGTTGGACGTCGATCACCGACCGGGACCCGACGGTCTGTGTCTGCTCGACGTACCCGAGGAAGCGGTAGACGAGGACCGACTGGGGGCCGTCGACCTCAATCGAGTACTCGCCGTCGAGGCTCGTCGCGGCGCCGCGCGTCGTCCCCTGGACGACGACGTTGACGAAGGGGAGCGGGTCGCCGGTGGTGGCGTCCGTGACGGTGCCCGTGACGGTCCGGGTCTGGGCGGCGGCGGGGACGGACCCGAGGGCGAACAGGAGGGCGGCGAGGAGGAGAGTAGCGTTCCGGCTCATCTGTGTGTGGGGAGATGGGAAGCTTGGGACAACGACAAGACGCGCAGGTGACGCCCGGAAGCGCTGCCACCCAGAGAGTGTAAGATTCTGTGAATGAACGTGCAACCACCCATGGGCAGGTACGGCGCTCCCTTAGGCCGCCCGGTGACTCCGCCCCCGACGGCTCTTCCCCCGATCGGCTCCGCCCTCGATCAGCGCCCCCTCTCGCCGTCGCCCGGATCGTTGGAGGGGGGGCTGGGGGGCGGGCGAATCGTCGTGATGAGGACCACGCCGTTTGCCCCGCGCGACCCGTACGCCGCCGTCTCGCTCACGTTTTTCAGCACGCGGATCGACTCGATGTCGGCGGGGTTGAGCCCCTCCAAAGCCCCATCGGCCGTCTGTCGGAGGGGGAGGCCGTCGATGACGAATAGCGGGGGCGACTCCCGAAAGCCGGTGCCACCCCGGATGCGGATCGCCAGCCCGGAGGGGGTCTCGTACACCTCGACGCCGGCGATCTGGCCGCGCAGCATCTCCTCGACGCGGTGGGCCTCGCGGCCCGCGAGGTCCCTGGCCTCGACGGTGTTCGGGTCGCGGTCCTCCGCCCCGGCCCGACCGCTCGACCCACACCCGGCGAGCAGAAATGCGAGCAGCATGAGGAGACAGCGCATGACGACGGCGGAGACGGCACCAATGTAGGCGGGGCCTCTCCCGATCCAAAGGGCTGGGTGCGCTTTTGCCCAGCGCCTCGGCCTACCGGAGCGGCACGACGACCTCCCGGCGACGT
This sequence comes from Rubricoccaceae bacterium, assembly GCA_963811175.1. GTDB lineage: Bacteria > Bacteroidota > Rhodothermia > Rhodothermales > Rubricoccaceae > Rubrivirga. The sequence goes on from CAWEQE010000002.1 coordinate 178,153, forward strand.
GGGCCGAGCGGCCGGGTGTGCCGACGGACGGGGCCAGCGGGCCAGCCGCGACGCCGCGCTGGCGGTCGGTTCGGCCGTAGCGACGCCCCTCTGGGCGTCGGCGTCAGGCCGGCGGTCGGAAGAACGAGCCGGTCGTCGTGGGAGACGAGGCCGTCGGGCACGGGCTGCGCGCTGGCGGCCGTCGCCAGCGCGGCGTGGCGGCCGGGAGGCGGCGCGTAGGCGGGGGCTATTCCTGTGCGCTGAAGGTGAGCGCGACACCGTTCGTCCAGCCGAAACCGTCCTGGTTGGGGTACTCGCCGCCGCCGGCCGAGCGGCGGAGGTCGGTCACGTCGTACTTCTCGGTCATCTTGCCGGTGGCTTGGTAGACGCGGCGGTTGAGGGCGAGCCAGCGGTCGCGGGCCGTGTCCGCGAGGTCGGCGCGGCCGTAGCGGCGGACGCCCTCGGCACCGAGCCACTGGAGCGGGGGCCACCCGTTGGGCGCGTCCCACTGCTGGCCGGAGGCGACCTGCGTGGTCACGAAGCCGCCGGGCTTCAGGAAGTCGCGCTCCAGCGTAGCCGCCGTGGCGCGGCCCTGTGCCGGGCTGGCGACGCCGAAGTAGAGGGGGGCGGCCATCGCCATCGTCGGCCGGTCGGTCACGCGCTCGCCGGTCCGCCAGCGGACGTCGTAGAAGGCGCCGTCGTCGTAGGCCACGCGCCGGAGCGCCTGGCGGCGGGCCTCGGCGAGCGCGGCCCACCGGCGAGCCTGGGCGGCGTCGCCGTCGACGGCGTGGAGCCGGCCAATCGTCTGCTCGGCGTGGTAGAGGAGGCTGTTGAGGTCCACTGGGACGAGGTCGACGGTCTCCAGCGTCCGCAGGTCGGACGGGTCGCCCATCCAGCGGCTCGAAAAGTCCCACCCGCTCTCGGCGGCGGCCCGGAGGTTCCGGTAGAGCGCCGGCCGCTCGGCCTCGGGCAGCGCCTGCGCCAGCTCGTAGTCCTCGCGGTACGACTCGGGGCGGGGCGCGGCGACGTCGTCCCAGTAGCGGTTGAGGAGCGTCCCGTCGGCCATCCGCACCACGCGGCGGTGGGCGGTGCCGGGCGCCAGCCCCTCGGCGCCCTCCATCCAGAAGGCGTGCTCGGCCTCCAGGGCCGGCAGCCAGCGGAGCGCCTCCGCCGAGTCCGTCGCCGTGGCGTAGAGGCCGACCATCGCCGCGAAGAACGGCGGCTGACTCCGGCCCGAGGTAGTACGTCCGGTTCCCGTTGGGGACGTGCCCGACGGTCTCGACGAGGTGGGCGAAGTTGTCGAGCACGCTCCGCGCGAGGTCCAACCGCCCGCTCTCGACGAGGCCGAGCAGGGTGAAGTACGAGTCCCAGTAGTAGACCTCGCGGAAGCGCCCGCCGGGCACCACGTACTCGTTGGGGAGCGGGATCAGGGACGTGACGAGGGCGGGGTCATCCGGCGGGCGCGTGAGGATGGGCCAGAGCGCGCGGATGTGGTCCTCCATCGTCCGCGACGGGTCCGTCTCGTAGCCCTCCCCGACGGGCCGGGGGGCCGCGAAGTGCGTGCCCACGAAGGCCGCCAAGTCGAAGCCGGGCGCGTCCCGCTCGAGCTCGTACTGGCGGACGATCTCGGCGGGCGGCACGAGGGGCCGCGCGTCGGCGAACGTCTTGGAGTCCGGGAAGACGCGGGCGAGCTGGACGTCGTGGAAGAGCCGGCCGAGGTCGCGCTCGGGGAGGTAGAGCCCCTCGGCCGTGCCGCGGACCGGACCGCTCGCGGCGGGCGCCGGCGCGACCGTGGCCGTCTGGCAGCCGGCGACGAGGAGGGCCGCGACGAGCGCGAGGGACAGGCGGCGGAGCATGGGAGCGCGGGCGGAGACCCGGAGAACCTACGCCCGCGTCACCAGTCGCCGTCGGCGTCCGCCAGCGCGGCGAGGGCGTCGCCCGCGAGGCGCATCTTGGTCCAGCCGTCCAGCGCCTCGGCCCCGAGCGACTCGTAGAAGTCGATCGCGAGGCGGTTCCAGTCCAGCACCACCCACTCCATCCGCTCGGCGCCCCGCGCGACGGCCTCGGCGGCGACGGCGCGGAACAGGGCGAGCCCCATCCCCTGGCCCCGGTACTCCGGCCTCACGAACAGGTCCTCCAGGTACAGGCCCCAGTTGGCCCGCCACGTGGAGAAGGCCGCGAAACAGAGGGCGAAGCCGGCCGGCTCCCCCGCGTCGTCGAACGCGAGGATCGCGGAGAGGGCCGGGCGAGCGTCGGGCGCGAGCGCGGCGGCGACGGCCTCGGGCGTGGCGGCGACGTCGGACGGGCCGGCCTTCTCGTAGGCGGCGAGGTCGAGGATCAGCCGGTGGACCGCCTCGGCGTCGGCGGGCGTGGCGGGGCGGAGCGTCATGGCGTGCAGGTGGGGGCGCCCGGCCCGCTGGCGACGGCGTGCCGCCAGCGGCTCAGTCGGAGCCGACGTAGCGGTGGACGGTCGAGGGCCAGTCGGCGCTGTGGACGCGGTCGAGCACGGCGCGGCTGACGGCGTCGCGGAGCGGGCTCCCATCGGCGACCGCGAACGCCCACCGCTCGAACTCGATGTCCGTCGTCTGGGTCTGGAGCTCGGAGCCGTCGCGGCGGGCGGTGCGGAGCCGGGGGGCCGCGTCGACGAACGCGTCGAGCGAGTCGTCGCCGATCGCCCGGAGCCCGGCCGAGACGTCGGAGTAGGGCCGGGCGTCGACGCGCGCCTCCCGGAGCATGGCGGCCGCCGCGGACCCGGAGACCACCCCCACGCGCTCGCCCCGGAGGTCGTCGGGGAGCCGGACATCGGCGGGGCCGGAGCCGGAGCCCCGGAGCCCGAGGGCCGAGACGAGGGCGGCCGTCAGGACGGCCGTGACGGCCATCGAGATGAGCATCCAGACCAGGGCGAGCGCACGTCCGGGGACCGTCCGGGGCGTCTTGTCGCCGTACCCGATCGTCGTCATCGTGACCCCGGCCCACCAGAAGCCGTCCCAGATCCCGCCCCGCGCGTCCGGGCGGAACTCGTCGTCGTTGACGTCCCGCTCCAGCGCCCAGACGGCCGCGCCGACGAGGAGCAGGAGCACGGCCAGCCCCCCGGCGATCTTGAAGAAGAGCCCGGAGAAGAAGACCGACGCGACCTCCGCGATCCGGCTCCCGAGCGGGCGGACGACGCCGAGGCGCGCCGAGTAGAACGGGGCCGTGTAGTCCGCCTCGGCCTCGCCGGCCGCCGTCATCGGGCCGAGCGCGAGGTCGGCGCGGCCGGACACCACGGCGGCGACTCCGCTGTCGGCCGGGGCTTCCACGAACCGGACGCCGCGCCCCAACGTCTGCCCGATCTCCCCCGCCAGTTCCACGCCCAGCCCGTCCCACGTGCCGTCGGCGGTCCGCTCGGCGAACGGCGCCGCCTCGTAGACGGCCACGGTGAGGGTGCCGGTGGCCGGCGTCTCCGGGGCCGCCAGCGTCTCCTGGGCCGCCGCCGGCCCGAGGGCCAGCAGCAGGGCGACGAGCAGGGCCCCGTGGAACGGACGCTCAGCCAAACCGACGGTAGTCGTCCTCGTCATCGTAGTCGTCCTCGTCGTCGTCCGCGCCGAAGGAGCCGAGGCCGGAGAGGACCGAGCCCATGAGGTCCGAGTAGCGGGCGCCGGCGTCCTCGGCGTCCTTGCCGAGCAGCGAGTGCTGGTGGAGCGCCTCCAGGGCCAGCTCCATCATCGACGCCTTCTCGGCCGGCGTCGAGGGCGACGTGTGGGCCTCGACGAGCGCCGCCAGCCCCTCGACGCGGTCGAGCTGGCGGACGTAGGCGTCGAAGCTCAGGTCGGAGTCCAGGTCGACGGTGTTGCCGCGCGAGAACCAGCGGAGCACGTCGGCATAAGCCGCGCGGCCCCCGTCCTCGCCGGCGCCCTTGTCGGCCGGGTCCGGGAGGTACTTCTTGACGATCGTGGCGACGGCCTTGCCGACGAGCGCGCGCGCCACGCCCTGCGCCCCCTCCTGCTCGCCCTCGTAGACCAGCTCCACCTTGCCCGTCACGGCCGGCTCGATGGCCTGGAGGTCGGCCGCGCGGACCGTCGTCTCGGCCTCGCCGTTGACGAGCGCGCGGCGCTCGGCGGCCGAGATGAGGTCCTCGAGCGCCGCCCGCGTGAGCCGCGCGCTCACGCCCGATTTTTGGTCCACGTACTCCGAGGCGCGGGCCTCGAAGGCCACCTGCTCCACGACCTCACGGAACACGTGGGGCACCCGGACGGACGGCGACTCGGCCGCGCCGTTCTGGCGGTCGGCCCACGCCTCCTGGCGTGTGATCTCGACGCCGGTGCCGAGGTCCCGCGGGTAGTGCGTCAGGATCTGCGAGTCGATGCGGTCCTTGAGCGGCGTGATGATCGCGCCCCGGTTCGTGTAGTCCTCCGGGTTCGCCGTGAACACCATGAGCACGTCGATCGGGATGCGGACGTTGAACCCGCGGATCTGGATGTCCTGCTCCTCCATGATGTTGAGGAGGCCGACCTGGATGCGCGGCTGGAGGTCCGGCAGTTCGTTGATGGCGAAGATGCCCCGGTGCGTGCGCGGGATGATGCCGAAATGGATCACCTCCTCGTCGGCGTAGGTCAGCTTGCGCGTGGCCGCCTTGATCGGGTCGATGTCGCCGATGAGGTCGGCGATGCTGGTGTCGGGCGTCGCCAGCTTCTCGCCGTAACGCTCGGAGCGGTGGAGCCACGCGACCGGCGCGTCGTCGCCCTTCTCGCGGACGAGGTCGCGGGCGTGCTTGCTCACCGGCGCCAGCGGGTCGTCGTGGATCTCGGACCCCTCGACCTCCGGCACCCACTCGTCGAGCAGCGACGGGAGGAGGCGCACGAGCCGGCTCTTGGCCTGCCCCCGCAGCCCGAGCAGGATAAAGTCGTGCCGGCCGAGGATCGCGTTCTCGATCTGCGGGATGACGGTCTTGTCGAAGCCGAGGATGCCGGGGAAGACCGTCTCGCCGGCCTTGAGCTTGGCGATGAGGTTGGCGCGGACCTCGTCCTTCACGGAGCGCGGCCGGTAGCCGCTGGCTCGGAGGTCGCCGAGGGTCGAAATGGGGGGGGCGTCTGCCATCGGGGGGCGTCGGAGTCTCTTGGTCTCCCCTCACGCCGCCCGCCGTGTGCCGTTCCTCCAGGGCGGGCGTTGCGGCCTGCGCCGTGCGCGAGCGGGCCGAGCGTGCGCGCCTGGACGGCTGGGCGCTCGGCCCGCGTCGCCGGCGGTCTCGGCCTCACTCCGTAACAGAACGGCGACCGCCGCCAGGGTGCCACCCCGGCCTGGGCATACCTTTGGCCCCCTTTCCTCCCGACGCCCCGAGCATGATTCCTTTTGTACGCCTGGCCGGGAGCACGCTCGCCGTGCTCCTCGCCGCCTCCGCAACCGCCCAGGTCGCCCCCATCGACGCCAGCGGCCTGCCGGGGCGGTACACCGTCGTCCTCGGCCCCAACGGGACGTTCGTGTGTGAGCCCGCCGTCGAGGAGGACGGCCGGCTGGACGTGGCCCGCGTCGGCGGCGCGCCGGCCCTCACCGTCCTCCCCTCGCTCAACCCACCGGAGGAGCTGACGGGCCTGCGGATCGTGCTCCGCGCGACGGACCAGCTCCTCGACCGTCCCGATGCCCTGCTCGCGTTCCGCCGGGCGGCGGCCCGCTGGGAGCGCGCGATCAAGACGCCGATCACCATCGTCTACGACATCGACTACGGCCCGACGCGGTTCGGCGGCGACCCGTACGCGCCCACCACGATCGCCAGTGCCAACAGTGCCGCCAGCATCGCCTTCAACACGGGCGGGTCGCCGGCGACGCCGAGCCAGGTCCTCGCCGTGATGACGGGGAAGGCGGCCGACGACGCCCAGCTCCAGGCCCTCTATGCCGCCGTCCCCGACCCGATCCCCTCGACGGTCGTCGACGGCGACGGGGACGAGACCACGCGCGCCCCCATCGGCTTCGTCTATGGGGGGCAGCCGACGCTCCAGATGCTCGGCTACGCCCCGGCCGCCCTCGACCCGGACCCGACGGTGAACCCGTTCGGGGAGGTCCCGAACCTCGGGTTCAACTCGGCCTTCGACTTCGACTTCGACCCGAACGACGGCACCGACGCGGCCCTCATCGACTTCGAGGCCATCGTGATCCACGAGATGGGTCACTCGCTCGGCTTCACGTCGGCCGTCGGCTTCGCGCAGCAGAACTTCGGCGTCCTCGCGACGCCGTGGGACCTGTTCCGCGTCCGGCCCGACTCGGTGACGGCCGGTGAGAGCCTGACCGACGGCCGGGGCTGGGAGACGACGCCGCGCGTGGTGACGCCGGGGCCGCCCCCGAGCCGGACCGTCGAGCAGGGCGGGGAGACCTACTTCCTCGCCGAGCACGCCTTCTTCGACGGCCTCGGCGTCTACGAGACCTCGACGGCCACCGGCACGCGCGTCGGCGGCGACGGCCAGCAGGCCTCCCACTGGCGCGACGACTCGCAGCGCCCGCCGGTGCCGCTCGACAGCGGCGACCGCTACATCGGCATCATGGACCCCAACTTCGGGCCGGGCGTCCGCCAGCTCTACAAGTACCCCGACCTCCGCGTGCTCGAGACGCTGGGGTACGAGGTCGAGTACGCCCCCTCGTACGCCACCGGCATCGACCTCTCCATCGACGGGGCGGACGTCGACGTCGACACGCTGTCCGTCGAGCCGGTCCGGCTCGGCGACGTCGCGGTCGGCGGGACGCGGGAGGTCGCCGTCGAGGTCCGCAACCCGGACGCCCTCTCGCCCCGGCTCGCCTTCGACGCCGAGGTGGTCGTCGACGGACGGATTCCCGCGGGGGCCACGCCCAGCGCCACGCTCGGCACGACGGAGGGAGTCGTCGAGGCCGGCGGCGCCCAGACCCTCCAGCTCACCATCGGGGGCGCCAGCGAGCCGTCGTTCTTCGTCGGCCGCCTCCGGATCCGCACCAACGCCGACTCGGCGCTCGTGATCGAGGTCCCGTTCGAGTTCAGCGTCGGCGGGGCCACCGAGCCGCTCCTCACGCTCGCCGAGGGCGACGGCGCGGACGACGGCCGCCTCGGCGACTTCGGCAACCTGACCGGGGCGGAGTCCGCGTCGGCCACGTTCACGGTCGGAAACGCGGGCACCCTCCCGCTCCAGTACGAGGTCGTCACCGGGCTCCAGACCCGCAAGTTCCCGTTCCTCAACGAGCCGACGCCCCGCGACGCCCGACGAGCGGCCCCGGCCCGCGCGCTCCGCGCGTTCGTCGGCGCCCGCGCGGCGGCCGAGGCCACCACCCTGTTCGAGACGGACTTCGAGGGGGCCGACCCGCTCGCGCCGTTCACGACGGGCGGGAGCGCGCCCGGCGACTGGCGGATCGTCACGGGCGGCTCCTCACAGCTCAGCGGCCACTCCCAGCCGACGTCGCTCTACTTCGGCAAGATCACGCTCGAGGGCGGCGTGGACGTCTACCAGTACGCGGACAACGCGACGGGCCAGATCCTCTTCCCCGAGATCGACCTCAGCAGCTACACCCCCGACGACCTCGTCCTGCTCACGTTCAACTACTACCTCCAGGCCGAGGAGGGCTTCGACTTCGCCTCGGTGCTCTACTCCGTCGACGGCGGCACCACGTTCGAGGAGGCCGCCACCTCCGACCAGGGCCTCCTCACGAACACCGACGACGGGTGGACGTCCGTGATGGTAAACCTCGCGGCGCTCTCCGGCCTGGAGGACCCCGTCCGCCTCGCGTTCCAGTTCCAGAGCGACGGCAACGTGACCGACGAGGGCTGGTACCTCGACGACGTGGAGGTCTCGGTGACGGAGGGCGTCAACCCGTTCTACGCCACGCCGCGCGTGGGCTCGGTGACGGGGCCGACCGCGACCGAGGACGTGACGGTCACGGCCCGCGCGGGCTTCCTGGAGAGCGGGTTCTACCGAGGCACCGTCTCGGTGGTCACGAACCAGCGGGCCGACGACCCCGCCCCGCTCCAGGTCCAGTTCGAGATCGACTCGCCGGCGTTCCCCACCCTCTTGCCCTCGGAGCCGACCGTCAGCCGGTCCATCCGCGAGGGACAGACGGAGGACGTGGACGTGATCCTCACGAACGCCGGGGACGCGCCGCTGACCTACCTCCGCCTCCTGGAGCCGGCCCTCAGCCGATTCCGCGCGGACCCCTCGCCCGCGCGCCTCGCGCCGAGCTCGGCCGACTACGAGAGGGTCGACGGCCTCGTGACCGACGAGGCCCGCACCGCGCGGACGGCGGAGGTGGCGGCCTCGACGACGACCGCCAGCCGGGCGCTCGGGGTCCTCGACCTCCCGACGACGTTCGCGGTCGCCTTCACGCAGCTCCCCGACGGCCGCCTCGTCGCGGCCGAGGTCGGGAGCGGGACGGCCCCAGGCCGGACGTTCGTCATCGCCGAGGACCTCTCGTCGTTCGAGAGCTACGACGGCGTGGTGCCGACCGGGCAGCAGGTCCTCGGGCTCACCTACAACGACCGCACCGAGTCGCTATGGTACGCCGGCTTCCAGAGTGGGCGCCTCTACGAGGTCACGCTGGGCGACGGCGGGCTCACGCTGACGGGCGAGACGGTCGACCTCGGGTTCCAGGTCTCCGCGCTGGACTACAGCCCGGCCCTCGACGCCTTCCTCACCATCCCGTACAACTCGAACCTCGTCGAGGCCTACGACCTCGACGCGAACCCGCTCCCCGGCTACGCGGACGTCCGGTTTGCCCGCGGGTCGTTCTACCAAGGGCTCTCCATGACCGGAGGCGTCCTGGAGATCGGCTTCCTCGACCTCTCCAACGGCGACGGGGACCAGATCAGCTTCGTCCAGTATGACCAGTTCGGCGAGCTGGTCTCCGGCGCCATCCCGTTCGACCTGACGGACGCGGCCTTCGACGGCGTCTCCTCGGCGGCGGCCTTCCGCCGCAGCTTGACGGACCCCGACGGGGCGTTCTACCTGCTCACGCGGCCCACACGCGACGCGAGCGGAGTGCCCACCGGCCCGGCCAAGGTGATCTCGGTGGACCCGCCGGACCTCCCGGTCTCGACGCAAACGTTCGTCTCGGCCCTGCGGCCGGCGTTCGGGAACGACGTCGAGACCGGAGAGACGGGCGTCGTCACGGTCCGTCTGTCGCCGGACGCGCCGGGCGGCTCCGTCGTGCGGGACACGCTCGCGTTCCTCACCAACAACCCGGCCGCCCAGGTGGTCGAGGTCCCGGTCGAGGTCTCGGTGCTCATGTCGACGGACGCGGCGGACGCCCCGGTGCCGGACGCCTTCGCCGTCTACGGCGTCCGGCCGAACCCGACGCGGGGGAGCGCCACCGTCCACTTCGGCCTCCCCGAGGCCGCCGACGTCACGGTCGAGGTGTACAACGCCATCGGGCAGCGCGTGGCGGTCCTGGCCGACGCTCGGCCGATGGCGGCCGGGGAGCAGTCGGTGCCGCTCGGCACGCAGGGCCTCCCGGCGGGCGTCTACGTGGTCCGCGTGCAGGCCGGCGCCGACGCAGACGCGCGGAAGCTGGTCGTCGTCCGCTGACGGCCGTCGCAGACGGAGACGGGGGGCCGGGCACGTCTCGGCCCCCCGTCTCGTTCGTGTCGTGCGCCCGCCCCTGCCCCGTTCTCATGCGTCTCCCCTTCCTCGTCCTCGTCCCCGTGCTGTTCGCCTGTGGGCCACGCCCACCCGCCGCGCCCGCCGAGGGGGCCGCGTCGTCCACGGCCGGAGAGGCCGCGTGGTCGCCGGAGGTGGTGGTCCTGGGCAACGGTGACGGCGCGGTGCTCTCCGTGACCTTCCGAGGGCCGACCACGGCCCCGCTCAGCGAGGCGCACGCCGTCCGCGTCCGGACCTCCAGCGGCCTCATCGAGGCCCCGATGATCGGGGAGCCGGTGCGGTCCGTCGAGAACGGGACGACGCGGGTGACCACGGCGAGCTACCGGCTGAGCCGGAAGGGCGCCCAGGCCGTCAACGCGCCGGGGCCGGGGGCGACCCTCGAGATCCACGACGGCGAGGCGTACCAGTCCTACCCGCTCGTCCGCGCCGACCTCGTGGAGTAGGTCCGGGGCGAAGGCCGCGCGCCGCGCGCTACCCCCCGAGGGCGTCGGCGCCCGAGACGCCGGGCGTCCGGTCCATCCAGAGCCAGCCGGCGCGGCCGTCGGGCGCCGTGACGCGCGCCCACCACTGCGACTCGGGCGCCGCCAGCTGGCGGAACGGGAGGTCCGGGCCGCCCACGGTGCCGACGCCGGACCCGGCGCCGGAGAACCCGAGGCGGCCGTCGTGCCACACGCGGAAGCTCCCCTCGCCCTCGTAATCGAGCACCCAGAGCGTGTCGCCCTCGGCGAGCGGGGCCGTCTCCTCGGCCGTCAGGAACAGCTCGGTCGGCCGCGTGGCGACGGACACGCCGAGCCGCGTGAGCAGGACGAACCCGTCGGAGGCCTCCAGCGGCGTCCCCGCCGGGACGGCAAACGCCGCGCTGGTCGAGTCGCCCGCCGTGCCGTAGACCGTCGTCTCGTCGCTCGTGGTCCAGGTGCCGTAGGTGCAGCCCTCGAACGGGCACGCGCCGTCGACGCGGACCGGGGCCATCGGGCGCTCGGCGAGCTGGCGGTCGTCGGTGGTGAGGACGAGCGTGTCGGGCGCGACCGGCGCCGGCGGGGCGTCCGCCGAGGCTGAACCGCCGGCGGCAGGGGCGTCGGGCGCGGGCTCCGAAGGACGGCACGCGGCGAGGGCGAGGAGCGAGACGGAGAGGACGAGGCGCATGGGAGGACTACAGAGCCAGCGGCGAGGCCGGCCGCCAGCGGTACAGGACGACGCGGCTCTCGGGGGACCGCAGCAGCCCCGGCGGGCGGGCCATCAACACCGCGAGGTCGATGGTGCCATCGGGGCCGGGCCGCACGGCGAGGTCCTGCGGCACGGCGTCGATGGGGGCCCACGGGCGCGGGCTCACGAGCACCTGGCGGAGCGCGCCGTCGCGGCCGTACACGTCGATGCGGACGTGGTCGTCGCGGAGGTTGAGCACGAACAGCCTCGTCCCGAGCGGGTCCGCGCTGGACATGAGGAGCGGCGGCTCGTTCACCTCGCCGCGCAGGAACTGGGCCGAGCGGACGAACTGGGGCGAGTCGAACCCGTCGAGCGCGAGCGTGTCGAGCGGCGCCGAGGGACGGGCGCCCGCCGGCAGCACGTCCACGACCGGCCGGTAGCCCGAGAGCGCGACGACGCGGCCGTCCCAGACGCGGAGCGAGCCGGCCGACCGCCACGCCGGCCCGCGCAGCGGGTGGCGCCCGGCGACGGTCCCGTTCTCCGTCACCGTCACGACCTCCGGCGCGGCCTCGCTCACGCCGCCGCCGAGGCGGACCGCCAGCACCGAGTCCCCCACGACGCCCATCAGCGCGCCCTCGGGGACGGCGACGGTGCGGACGACGCCCTCGCCCGGCCGCACCCACAAGAGCTCGCTCCGCCCGCGTGCGAGCACGACGACGGTGTCGCCCCGAGCGCCGGCGAGGTACGGGAAGGCGCCCTCGCCGCCCCCGTCCGTCCGCCCGCCGTAGGCTCCCTCGTCGGTAAACGAGCGGACGCTCCCGTCCAGCGCGTCGACCACCGCCAGCCGGCCGGCCACCCAGCCCAGCGTCATCGGGACCGCCATCGGGTCGGCCTCGGGCGCGCGGGCGGTCCAGACGACGCCGAGCGTGTCGACGGGGGCCTCGGCGGCGCGCCGGGCCGAGACCGAGTCGGCCTCGATGAGCGAGCGGCTGTTGTGCTTCTGGCTGGACGGGAGGCAGCCCCCGAGCGCGGCGAGGACGAGCAGGGGGGCGAGCGTCCAGCGCGTCATCCTCGGGCCACCAGCCGGAGATCGACGTCCAGCTCGCGGCCGTCGCGGAGCACGCCGAGGCGGACCGTGTCGCCGGCCCGGTTGTCGACGAGCCGCTGCCGGATGTCCTCGTTCGAGCCGACCTCCTCGTCGCCGATGCGGACGATCACGTCGTACGGCTGGAGGCCGGCGGCCTCGGCCGGGCTGTCGGCCTCGACGTTGCGGACGATGAGCCCGCGCACGGTGTCCATGTCGAGCGCCCGCGCGATCCGGGGCGTGACGGTGTTCACGTTGAGGCCGGTGTAGAACGAGCGGTCGACGGAGCCCGTCTCGCGCAGCTCCTCGACCACCTGGCGGATGCGCCACGCGGGCACGGCGAACCCGAGGCCCACCGAGCCCCCGCTCTGCGAGTAGATGAACGTGTTCATCCCGATCACGTGGCCGAGGGCGTTCACGAGCGGCCCGCCCGAGTTGCCGCTGTTGATGGCGGCGTCGGTCTGGATCATGTCGCGGAAGGTGCGCCCGCCCTGCGTCGGGAAGTCCCGGCCGATGGCGCTCACCACGCCGACGGTCACGGTCGGCTCGGCGGCCTCGAACAGGCCGTAGGGGTTGCCCAGCGCCACGGCCCACTCGCCCACGATGGCGTCGCCGAGGTCCTCGAAGGCGAGGTGCGGGAAGCGCTCGTCGGCGTCCACCTTGAGGAGCGCGATGTCCGTCAGCGGGTCGCTCCCGACGAGGCGGGCCGGGCGCTGGCTCCCGTCGGAGAACGCGATCGTGACCTTGGTCGCGTTGCCGGCCACGTGGTCGTTGGTGACGATGTAGCCGTCGGACGAGATGAGGAACCCGGAGCCGACGCCCTGGACCTCGCGCTGGTACACGCGGTCCGGCGTGCGGCGGCCGAAGAAGGCGGCGAACGGATCGCGGACGCGGACCTCCTGCACCTCGATGATGTTGACCGAGACGACGGCCGGGGCGGCCGTCTCGACGGCGCGCGTGATGGCCGTCCGGCGGCTGGCGGAGACCTCGGTCTCGGCGCGGTCCAACGTCTGCGCGACGGTCTGCGCGCCGGCGTCGGCCTGCTGGGACTGGGCGGTCTGCTCGCAGCCGACGAGGAGGAGGGCGAGGAGGAGGGCGAGAGGTCGCATGGGACGAGCGCGAGGGGGCGAGCGTACGGTCGCCCGGGCAGGCTGTTTCGGCAACGGGTGGCGTGTGACGAACGGACGGACTCGGCGTGAACGTCTGCCCCGGAGGCGGGCTAAACTCTCGCCTCCCCTCTCCCCGCTCGTGCCCGCCCTCTCGATCCGCCTCGCCCGCAGCGCCTTCGTCGGCATGATCGTGTGGCTGGCGCTCCTGTTCGTCCCGCTCGCCGTGGACCCCGGCCCGATGGAGGAGGCGGCGCACCTCGTGCTGCTCGCGCCGCTCGTCCTCGTCCCGCTGTTCCTCCAGGCCGCCGCCCCGTTCTCGTTCTCCGCGCGGCCGGAGCCGCTGCTCACGGCCGCGTCGTGGACGCTCCTCCCGGCCGCGGCCGCCGCCAGCGCGGCGTTCGTCGTTCCCGTCGGCGCGAGCCTCGTGCTCCCCGCCCGCGGCACCGTCCTCACGGGCGAGACGATCGCGGGCGCCCTCGTCGTGCCGTGGGTCGTGGCGACGGCGCTCGTGGCCGCGTGGGCGCTCCGGCGCGCCTGGGGCCTGTGGCGAGACGGCCGCCTCGATGCGCCCGAGGTCCTCCTCACGGCCGGGCTGGCGATGCTGCCGGGCGGGGCCGTCTGGCTGTTCTTCGCACGGTCGGGCGTCGACCCGGGTCCGTACGGGCCGCTCGTGGTGTTGCTCACGGCGGCGCACTTCCACTACGCCGCGTTCGCCGTGCCCGTCTGGAGCGGGCTGCTCGGCCGCACCCTCGCCGACGCCTCGCCCGCGCTCCGGCGCGCGCACGCCTGGCTCGGAGGCGGCGTCGTGGTCGGCGTCTGGCTCGTCGCCGTCGGGATCGCGCTGGGCGGAGGGCCGGCCGGGGGCGCGCTCGTCGAGACCCTCGGCGTGCTGCTCCTCACCGTCTGCGCCATCGCCACCGGCGGGCTCGGCCTGGCCGTGGCCCCGCGCCTCGGCGGCCAGTGGGACGGGCTGATGGTGGGCGTCTCGGGCGGGGCGCTCGCGTTCGCCATGGCCCTCGCCCTCTGGTTCCACCTCGGCCCGCGCCTCGGCGGCGGACCCGACGTGGCGTGGATGGTGACGACCCACGGCTGGATCAACGCCATCGGCTTCGGCCTGTGGGGCGCGCTCGGCTGGCGGCGCCTCCGCCCGCGCCCGGCCGGCGACTGAGCGCGGGGAGCGGTTCTTCCCACACTCGCACTCCTACTTCTCCAACCGGACCGACCGCTCCGTCGTGGCCGCCTCGCCCGTGGTCCGGTCCGTCACCTCGATGCGGAGCGTGTAGCGGCCCGGCTCCTGGCCGCCCGCGTCGAGGACGACGTACGTCGCCTCCGTCTCGCGGTCGCCCGAGGCGTCCGTGCGGACGGCGACGCCCGGCCTCTGGCCGCGCCCGAAGATCCTCCCGAGGAGCCCGTCGCGCGTGGCCTCCGGGACGAGTTGGGCCTCGACGCTGTAGGCCGTCCGGCCGCCGTCCAGCGCCAGCCCGTAGGTCTCGACGTAGACGTAGATCGGGTCGCCGACGCCGAAGACGCCCCACGGCACGGGCGTGATCGCCAGTCCGTCGCGGACGACCGGCCCGTCGCCGCCCTCCTCGACGTGGCTCGCCAGCAGCAGGTCGCTCAGGCCGAACCCCGACGCCGGCAGCGGGGCGAGCGATGCGTTCGCCGCGCCCCACAGGTCGCCGACCTCGACCTCGGCGCGGACCGTCGCGGCCGACGCCGGGAGCGCCACCGTCGCCGCGTTCGCCCAGACGGCCCCGCCCTCGCCACGGAGCACGCGGCCCGGACTCGGCCGGACCGTCGTGCGGCTGGCGTCGACCGGACCGGCACCGCCGACGCTGAACACCCCGGCCTCGATCTGCTCCGGCACGCGCGCGGCGTCCGCCAGCGGCACGCCGTAGGCGACGACGGCCTCGGTACCGCCGTCCGGCTGGCGGAAGCGGCTGGCGAGGAGCGCGAGCGGGAACGACGGCGTGACCTGCGTGAGCGAGGGCGCCTCCCGCTGGAGGCGACGGTCCTGCATCACGTAGTCGTCGCGGGTGGCGTCTCCGCTGGAGAAGGCCGTCGCGGGGGGCGCGTACTTCTGGTAGGAGTCGCGGCGCCACGGGTCCGTGAACACGTACCGGAACTCGGGGTACTCCCACACCGAAAAGCGCAGGTCCCGCTCGCCGTAGGCCATCTCGCCCGTCTTCGTGGTGAACCGGACGGTCTTGTCGGGCCGGCCGTAGCGGATCCAGATGCGGCCCTGCTCGGTCTCGGCGCCCGACGGCGGCCAGAGCGGGAGACCGAAGAGGTCCGGGAAGTCGTACAGGTCGAGCGAGAACAGGAGGTCCGCCTCGACGACGCGCGCGAAATGCTCCGCCCGTCGCTCGTTGGCCGTCGTGAACAGGCGCGGGTCGGCCGCTCGCCAGAACGCCCGCGCGACGCCGTCGGGGTCTCGGGCGTAGGCCTCTTGCTGCTCCGGGGTGAGGAGGCTCGTGATGTCCTGGAATCGGTAGCGGAGGGGCTCGGGGAGGCGCGCGACGCCTTCCTCGAAGGCGGCCTCGGCGGCGTCGGGGTGTCCCAGCCGCGTGTGGGCGAGCCCGAGCAGCAGGAGCGGCATCGGCGCGTCCGGGCGTCGGGACCGGAAGGCCCGCGCGCTGGCGAGCAGCGTCGGCCAGTCCTCGTCGAGCGCGGCGACGGTGGCGGCGACCAGGTAGGGGCGCGCGTCGTCGGGGGCGGCCCCCTTCCAGCGGCCGAGGTAGGCGCCCAGGCGCGTCCGAGCGCTCTCCGCGCGTCCGGTCGCGTCGAGCATCGGCTCGACCTGGTCGCGGGGGCCGAGGTCGAACTTGGAGCGCGGCAGCATCCGGCGCGCCTCCTCCGACGCCACCGACCGGATCGCCGAGCCGACCTCGCCGCCGGGGGGCGTGGCCGGCTCCTCGCCCACGGTCATGCCTCCGATCCTCTCGATCGACAGCACCTTGTCGTGCTGGGTGAGGAGGGTGTAGAGCGCGTCGGCGGAGAGGGCGCGGAGGGCGAGCGTGTCGTCCGGGCTGAGACGGGAGAGGAGGCGGGCGACGTCCGTGATCTGCTCGAGGCGTGCCCAGATCGGGATCCACTCCTCGGCGTGGTGGCTCATTTCGAGGCGGAGGCGCGCGCGGGCGAGGCCGGCGCTCTCGCGGTCGCGGCGCGAGGCGTCGCGGGCGATCCGGTACGCCCGGCTGGAGTCGCCCGCGATGAGCGCCGCGCCGACCTGCGCCAGTTGCTCGTCGGACTGGGCGACGGCAGGCAGGGCGACGAGCACCAGGAGCGAGGCGACGAGGCGGGTCATGGGTTCATGGTACGGCGGGCCGTTGCTCTCCTCAGGGCGCTCACGGAGGGACCCCGGTCACGCGGGGCGCATTCGACGGACCCCGCCCTCCCGCCGTGCCCTCTTCCCTCCTCTCCGAGACCGTCGTCGTGATCCCCGCCCGCGACGAGGAGCGGTCGGTGGGGGCCGTCGTCGCAGCGCTGCCGCCGGTGCGCGAGGTGGTCGTCGTCGACAACGGCTCGTGCGACGGGACGGCCGAGGCCGCGAGCGCGGCCGGCGCCACGGTGGTGCAGGAGCCGCGCGCGGGCTACGGGCGCGCGTGCCTCGCCGGGCTGGCGCACGTCGCCCGCCAGTCGGAGCCGCCGGCCGTGGTCGCCTTCGTCGACGCCGACCTCAGCGACCGCCCCGAGGAACTGGTCGAGATCCTGGCGCCCATCGAGCGCGGCGAGGCCGACCTCGTGATCGGGAGCCGCGTGCTCGGGCAGCGCGCCGGACGCGTCGAGCGGGGCGCGCTGCTGCCACAGGCGCGGTGGGGCAACGCGCTCGCCTGCGCCCTCGTCCGGGCGCGCTGGGGCGTCCGCTTCACCGACCTCGGCCCGTTTAGGGCCGTCCGCTACGACGCGCTCCAGCGCCTCGGGATGCGCGACGAGACGTTCGGGTGGACCGTCGAGATGCAGGTGCGGGCGGTGCGCGCCGGGCTCCGCTGCGCCGAGGTGCCGGTGAGCTACCGACGCCGCGTGGGCCGCTCGAAGATCACCGGGACCGTCAGCGGGACGATCCGCGCCGGGGCCAAGATCCTGTGGACCGTCGGCCGCCACGCCGTCGCTCGGCGGCCGCTCCCCGAGACGGCGTAGGAGTTCGGGGAACGCGTGCCGCTGGCGGCCCTCGTCGCCAGCCGGGCGAGCCGGAGCTGCCCACGTCTTCAGCATCGCAGCCGATCCCGGACGGCTGATCGCGGGCGGCTGGTCCCTCGGGCAAAACGTCCGATCTTTCCGCCATGCGCGTCCTCCTCTGCCTCTGCCTCGCCGCCGCGCTCGCCGCGTGCGAACGGCCTGCGTCCGGCGGCCCCTCGACGGCCGGCCCGTTCGTCCCGCCGCCCGGCGAGGCGACGGTCTTCCCGGATCTCACTGGCGACGCCCTCCAGGCCGCGCTCGTGGCCGACTACGCGCCGGACCACACGCTCGGCTACGGCCCGGCGCGGGACCTCCTCTTCCGCCATGAGGAGGACACCGACGGCGCGCTGGAAGACGTCTACGCCGGGTACACGATCACCCTGCCGCCCGGCGCCGACGCCTCGGCGGCGGCGGCCGACCTCGGGGTCAACACGGAGCACGTGTGGCCGCAGTCCTACGGCGCCCGCGCCGAGCCGCTCCGGAGCGACATGCACCACCTGTTCCCGGTCCGCGACGTCGTCAACTCGTCGCGCGGCAACCTCCCGTTCGGCGAGGTCGACGACCGGCAGACGGAGGCGTGGTACCGCCTCGACCAGAGCCAGTCCAACACGCCGGCCGCCGACCTCGACGCCTGGAGCGAGCGGGGCCAGGGTCGCTTCGAGCCGCGCGAGGCGAAGGAGGGCGACGTGGCGCGCGCCGTCTTCTACGTCTACACGCTCTACCGCTCGCAGGCCGACGCGAATGGCGGCGCGCCGTTTTTCGAGACGATGCGCGACGACCTCCTCCGCTGGAACGACCTCGACCCGCCGGACGCGGCCGAGGTGGCCCGGAGCGCCTGGATCGCCGAGCAGCAGGGGGCGCCCAACCCGTTCGTCCTCGACCCGACGCTGGCCCGCCGCCTTTACGCCACGCCCGCCCCGGACGAACCGGCGGCGCCGACCGGCGGCCCCGCCTCCGACCTCTGGCTCTCCGAGATCCACTACGACAACGTAGGCGCCGACGTGGGCGAGGGCGTCGAGGTGTCCGGCCCGGCCGGCGCCTCGCTGGACGGCTGGCGGGTCGTGCTCTACAACGGCGACGGCGGGACGGCCTACGAGACGGTCTCGCTGAGCGGCGCGCTCCCGACGACGGGCGCGCAGTGGACGGCCATTCCGCGCATCCAGAACGGCTCCCCGGACGGCGTCGCCCTCGTCGCGCCGGACGGGAGCGCCCGCCAGTTCCTCAGCTACGAGGGCGCCTTCGTGGCGAGCGACGGGCCGGCCCAGGGACGCGCGTCCGAGGACCTGGGCGTCTCCGAGGGGCCGGACACGCCGGTGGGCCGGTCGCTCTCGCGGTCGTCGCCGGAGGGGCCGTGGCGCCCAGGCGACGCCTCGCCCGGGCGGCGGTAGCGCCGGATCGCCAAGAGTGCCCGGCTGTATACCGTGTCCGCCGAGCCCATCACGCCGCGTTCTCACAGGGTCAGCACCGGCTTGGCGCGGGGTGTCGGACAGGCGAGGAGCCCGGCGCACCCCCGCTGTTGCTGACGCGCGAGCTCCGCCCCGAGCGCGGGGTCGACCGGCCGCGCTCCACGCTCGTCCAGGGAGCCGAGGAGCCCGTTCGGGCAGCGCCGGCCGTCGTCCCAGCCGGTGGGGTCGGCGATGGGGTGCCAGCAGAGACCTTCGACGGGGGCGCCGCCGTGGGCCGCGGCCTCCACCTCGGCCGCCACGTAGCGGAGCCAGCCGGCCCGGTCGCCGCCGGGGGCGCTCGTTTTCGCCACGACCATCGGGCGGCCGTAGCGGTCGGAGACTTCGCGCACGATCTCCCGGAACGGGCGGTAGAGCCGGTGTCCGCGCCCGAGGGAGGGGCCGCCGTGGACCCACTGGCTCGTCGGGTCGTAGGTGAGGCCCAGCACGTCGAGCACGTGCCCGCGTCCCCCGATCTGCGGCCAGAGCTCGCCCGCCAGCAGGTCCCACGCCTGGAACTGAGCCTGGCGGTGGCCCTCGGCGTGGGGGGCCTCCTCCGGTCGCTGAGGGTGGCAGGCCACGTGGATCGCCGGCTCGGCCCAGAGGAACCGGGCGCGCGGGTCCATGTCGCGCACGACGTCGGCGGCGGCGAGGGCCGCCTGTGCGAGCTGGACCTTCAGTTCGAATCCGCGCCCGTGCGCGAACGGCGGAAAGAACCCGGCGTCGCCGCCGGCCCACGACCAGAACGAGATCTCGTTGATGGGGCACCACCACGGCGCCTCGCTCGTCTCCAGCCGGACGACGCCGGCCGCCGCCCGCGCGAACGCCTCGAAGCGCTCGACGAACTCGGGCTTCCACACGTCGAGGCCGTCGGGGACCCCATAGTGGCAGAGGTCCCAGATCACCTGCGTCCCCGTCTCGCGCGCGGCCCGGAGTTGGGGGAGGAACGAGGACCAGTCGTAGCGGCCCGGCGAGGCCTCGATGAGCGGCCACCGGAGCCCGTCGCGCACCGTCCGGATCCCGTGCGCGGCCAACTGGCGGTAGTCGGCCGCCGCCGCCCGGTCGTGGCCCGACGCCGCGATCCCGTCGACACGGACGCCGTCGGGGCGGCGGTGCGAGGAGCACTCGAACCCGCCCATCCAGAACGACCGGAACAGCGACGACGCGGCCACAGCTACGGCACGGGGGGGCGGCGGCCGTCGCCGTCGCCGGCGCCGGCCAGCGATGGTCGGGGCGCCGAGCCGCGCCTTTCGTCGTGCCCGTCGGGAGCGCGGGGGCGGCCGGGCCCCCGTCGCCGCGCCCGTCGCCGCGCGCGGCGATCGCCTCGAACAGCGCGAGCGCCTGGGCCGCGACCTGGTCCATGTTGTAGTACTTGTACGTCGCCAGCCGCCCCACGAAGTCCACGCCCCCCTCGGCCTCCGCCAGCGCCTGGTACCGCCGGTACAGCGCGGCGTTCTCCGGCCGCGGGACCGGGTAGTACGGGTCGCCCTCGGCCCGGGGGTACTCGTAGACCACGGCCGTCTTCGGGTGGTCCTGGCCCGTGAGCCACTTGAACTCCGTGCACCGCGTGTAGGCGTGGTCGTTCGGGTAGTTCACGACCGGCGCGGCCTGGAACCGCCCGACCGCGTGCGTCTCGTGCTCGAAGTGGAGCGAGCGGTACGGGAGCCGCCCGAACCGGAACCCGAAGTACTCGTCGACCGGCCCCGTGTAGACGACGTGGCCGTGGGGGATCGCCTCGCGGACGTCGCCGTAGTCCGTGTTCAGGAGCACGCTGATGCCGGGGTGGGCCAGCATCCGCTCGAACATCCGGGTGTACCCGTGCAGCGGCATGGCCTGGTACGTGTCGGTGAAGTACCGGTCGTCCCGGTTCGTCCGCGTCGGGACCCGGGAGGTCACGCTCGCGTCGAGCTCGGACGGGTCGAGCCCCCACTGCTTCCGGGTGTACCCGCGGAAGAACTTCCGGTAGAGCTCCCGGCCCACGACGCCCGACGACGACGTCCTCGCTCGTCCGGACCTCGTCGCGGGGCTCGGCGACCGAGGCGAGGAAGGCCTCGACCTCGAACGAGGTCAGCGTAGAGCCCGTAGAGCCGGTTGATCGTGTCGAGGTTGATCGGGATCGGGACCTGCTGGCCGTCGACCGAGGCGAGCACGCGGTGCTCGTACGGCCGCCACGCGGTGAACCGGCCGAGGTAGTCCCAGACGCGCCGGCTGTTCGTGTGGAAGACGTGGGGCCCGTAGCGGTGGACGAGGAGGCCGTCGTCGTTGTACTCGTCGTAGGCGTTCCCGCCGACGTGGGGCCGCTTCTCGACGACGAGGACGCTTGCGGCCGAGCTCGGTCGCGAGCCGCTCGGCGAGGACGGCGCCGGCGAACCCGGCCCCGACGATGAGGGTGTCGTACATGGCTAGCGGAGGGCGGCGGTGGTGGAGCGGGCGCCCGTCCCGGCGGCCGGGGGCGTGGAGACGCCGTCGAGGAGCGCGGCCATGCGGCCGACGGTCGCGTCCCACGAGGTCTGGGCGATGACCTCCTGCATGGCGGCGACGTTCTCGGCCCGGCGGCGCGGGCTCGCCTTCAGCGCGGCGGCGCAGGCGGCGACGAAGGCCTCGGGCGTCTCGCCGAGGTAGACCACGTCGCCGTAGGGCTCGGCCACGTCCGTGATCGGCGTCGAGACGATCGGCCGCTCGGCGGCCATGTACTCCAGCGTCTTCGTCGGGCTGATGAACTCGGTGGCCCGGTTCCGGGCGAACGGGAGCAGGCACACGTCCCACCCGGCGAGGTAGGCGGGCAGCTCGCCGTAGGGCTTCCCCCCGAGCCAGTGGAGGTTGTCGGCGCTGCGGGCAGCGACGCCGCGTCGATCTTGACGACGGGCCCGAGCATGACCACGTGCCAGTCCGGGCGGGCCGCGGCGAGCGCCGCGACGAGGTCGCGGTCGAGCCGCTCGTCGATCACGCCGAAGAACCCGAGGCGGGGGTGCGGGATCTCGCGCTGGTCGGCCGGCTCGTCGAGCGCGGGGGCGTCGGGCCGCGCCGCGCCGAAGTGGCCGGCGTCGACGGACGACGGGAAGCAGTGGACCGCCGGGTGCCGGTCGCGCTTGGCGCGGTAGAGGCTCGGGCCGCCCGTGAACACGAGGTCGGCCCGCTCCAGCAGGTCGCGCTCGCGGTCGAGGAGGGCGGCCGGGGCGTGGTCGAACGCCGCCAGCTCGTCCATGCAGTCGTACACGACGGTGCGGACCGACCCCGCGTCGTCGAGCGCGTCGAGGAGCGGGAGCGCGAGCGGCGTGTAGAACCAGGCGTCGCACGGCCCGACCTCCTCCGCCAGCGCGGCGACGAGCGGGGACGTGGCCTCGATCTGGGCGTCGGTGAAGCCGTCCTCCTGGACCGACGTGTGCGGGCGGAGGACGGTGACGCCGGGCGCCGGCGACTGGCGCTCCCAGTGCGCGTCCCCCTCGTCGACCACGGGCTCCTCGACGACGAGGACGGGCCGGCGGGCGGCGAGGCGGGAGAGGACGTGCTGGGGACGCTGGTAGACGAAGTCCCACCGGAGGTGGGAGAACACGACGAGGGGGCGGGGCACGGAGAACGGAGAGGGAGGAGGGAACACGGGAGACCTCCAGGCTCGCGGGGCGATGGAATCCGCCTTCCGGGGCCGCGCAACGGAGGGCCGCCAGAGTAGCGGCGTCCCCCCCGTCGGAGTAGCGGAGGATTCTCCTAAGGGAACCCCCGGGGTGGGGCCGTCGAGGCACCCACGACACCGACGGAGAGTATGTGGCCTGTCCCGTACCCGTGCCCGCCGCCCCCATGTCCCACACGGTCCTCCTGGTCGACGACCACCCGATGACGCGGGCCGGGCTGCGGCAGGTAGTGGAATCTGCCCTGGGCCTGACGGCGTGCGGGGAGGCCAGTCGGCTGGCGGAGGCCCTCGCGGCCGTCGAGCGGCTCCGACCCGACCTCGTCGTAGCCGACGTCGAGCTGGGGCGGGAGAGCGGGCTCGACCTCGCCAAGCAGCTCCAGATGTGGGACGCGGCCCCGCCCGTCCTCATGGTCTCCATGCACGCCCCCCAGCTGTACGCGAGCCGCGCGCTGGCGGCCGGGGCGCGGGGGTACCTCTGCAAGGACAGCGACGAGTCCGAAATCTTGAGGGCGATCCGCACCGTGCTCCGCGGAGGGGTGTACCTCGGCCGGGGCGTGGACGTGGAGGCGCCGATGGCCTTCCCCGACCTGAGCGACCGGGAGACGGAGGTGTTCCTCCTCCTCGGCCGTGGGTACGCTCCTCGTCACATCGCCGAGACGCTCGGGCTCAGCGTGAGTACGGTCGAGGCCCACCGCGAGCGGCTCAAGCTGAAGCTGGGCGTCCCGGACTCCGCCCACCTGGTGCGCTACGCCGTCGCCTGGGCCGTGGACCACGCGCGCGGCGTGGGCCTACGGGACGTGGCGGTGGGGGCGGAGGACTGAGCGGTCCGGCGAGGAGGGCACCGTCAGCGTGACGCGGGTGCCGCTCCCGACCGTCCCCTCGACCTCCGCCGCGCCGCCGACGAGCGCGAGGCGCTGGCGGACGCCCTTCAGGCCGAGCGACGGCCCCCGCGCGTGCTCCACGTCGAACCCCCGCCCCTCGTCCTCGACGCGGACCTGGACCCCCTCGGGGACGGACTGCATCGAGAGCGTGGCCTCGTCCGTGCCCGCGTGCTTGACCACGTTGAACAGGAGCTCGCGGACGGCCTGCAGCAGCAGGACCCGGACGCCCTCGTCCGGCACCGTGACGTCCGGGTCCAGGCGGCGGTGAACGCGGAGCCCGTGGAGCGCCTCGACCTGCCGGCCCAGGTCCTCCAGGCCGTCGGCGAGACGGTCGCTGTCCCCGCCGGGCGTGAGGAGGTCGGACGCGAGCCGGCGCGCCAGCGCGACCGTCTCCTCGGCCCACCCCCGGAGCTGCTGGGCGCGCGCGGCATGGTCGGTCTCGCCGAGCTCACGGACGAGCCCCTCGGTGCTGAGGAAGATGGCGTAGAGCCGCTGCTGGAGGTCGTCGTGGAGGAGGTCCGAGATGCGGCGCCGCTCGTCGGCCTCGGCCGCCGCCAGCGAGGCGGCGAGGGCGCGGACGCGGGCCGTCTGCTCGGCGACGCGGGCTTCCAGCGTCCGGTTGAGATCTTCCAGGGTCTCGCGGTACGCCTTCTCCTGCGTGTTGTCGCGGAGGATCTTGGCGAAGCCCCGGACGGCGCCGTCCGCGTCGTAGAGCGCGATCATCATCCCGTTGGCCCAGAACCGCGACCCGTCCTTCCGCTGGTGCCACCGCTGGTCCTCGGCCTGCCCCTCCCGCCGGGCCGTCGCCAGCTCGTAGGTCGGGACGTCGGCCGCGCGTTGTTCGTCGGTGAACACGATCTCTCCGAGTTCGCCGCACGCCTCCTCCGCGGTCCAGCCGAGGAGGTTCTCGGCGCCGACGTTCCACGACGTGATCCGCGCGTCGCGGTCCATCAGGAAGATGGCGTACTCGCGCGCGTTGCGGAGGAGGAGGTCGAACTGCTCGTCTCGCGACGCGGGCTGGCCCGGGGGTTGTGAGTCGGGGGCGGCGGGCATGGGTCCAGGAGGGTATCCCCGAGCCCGTACGACGACCCGGGCTCGGGGAACGGGTCACCGGCGGCATCGGCGAACGAGACGGCTCGGCGGAGCTCGCGCTGGCGGCCCAGGCGCCCGGCCCACCGAGCGCCTGGGCGCTCCGGCTTACGCCTCGGCGGCCACCTTCTGGGTCCGCACCTCGACCTCGTGGTCGTCGTCCCACGACGAGTCGAGGACCACCTTGATGCAGTCGTCCTCCTTGTCGCGGAACGTCTCGTAGAGCTCGGGCGCCTTCGCCAGCGGGGCCTTGTGCGTGATGATGTAGCTCGGGTCCAGCTCGCCGCGCTCGATGTGACCGAGGAGGTCGCGGATGTACTTCTGGACGTGCGTCTGGCCCATCTTGAACGTGAGCCCCTTGCCGAAGGCGGCGCCCAGGTTGAAGTGGTTGACGACGCCGCCGTAGACGCCGGGGATGCTCACGGTCCCCCCCTTGCCGCAGGCCTGGATCGCCTCGCGGATGGCCGTCCCCCGGTCGGTCTCCAGCCGGAGCGTCTGCTCGACCTTCTCGGCGGCGCCGGTGACCCCCATCCCGTGGGCCTCGAGCCCGACGGCGTCGATGCAGGCGTTCGGCCCGCGGCCCTCGTTGAGCTCCTTGAGCTTCTCGAACACGTCCTCGTCCGAGTAGTCGATGGTCGTCGAGCCGGCGAACTGCTCGGCCATCCGGAGCCGCTCCGGGATGCGGTCGATCCCGATCACGTTGGCGCCGAGCATCGCGGCCGAGATCTGGGCGAACAGCCCGACCGGCCCGCAGCCCCACACCACGACCGTGTCGCCCTCCTCGATGTCGCAGTTGACGGCGGCCTGGTAGCCCGTCGGGTAGATGTCGGTGAGGAACAGGACCTGCTCGTCCGTGAGCGCCTCGGGCACTTTGAGCGGGCCCACGTCGGCGTAGGGCACGCGGACGTACTCGGCCTGGCCGCCGGCGAAGCCGCCGAGCATGTGGCTGTAGCCGAAGATGCCGGCGGCGGCGTAGCCGTAGGCCGTGGCCTGGATCTCGGCGTTCCGGTTCGAGGTGTCGCAGAGCGAGTACTCCTCCCGGTTGCAGTAGTGGCAGTGCCCGCACGCGATGGGGAACGGGACGACCACGCGGTCGCCCTTCTTCAGGGTCTGGACCTCGCTCCCGACCTCGACCACCTCGCCCATGAACTCGTGGCCGAGGATGTCGCCGTCCTCCATCGTCGGGATGTAGCCGTCGTAGAGGTGGAGGTCGGAGCCGCAGATCGCCGTCAGCGAGACGTCGACGATGCAGTCGTGGGGGTCGTGGATCTGGGGGTCGTCGACGGTGTCGACGGAGACGTCGCCTGTGCCGTGCCAGCGGAGGGCCTTCATGTCGGAGGGGAGAGGAGGGAGAGGCCAACGGCGCGTGAACGCTCCGATCCGGCGCCGCCGGCCGTCCCGCAGCGCCCGAACTCCCGTCCCGGAATCTCCTGATGCAGGCCCCGTCTACGCCGGATCGTCGCCCTGGCGGCTGCCGGGCTCCGGATTCGCGCCCCCGTCTCGGCGAGCAGCGCGGCCAGGTCGAGCGGCTCTGTCCCCATCGCCAGTTCGCCACTGGCGGTGCGCGGCCACGCCTCGCGCGGACGGTCGCGGTACAGCTCGACGCCGTTGCCGTCGGGGTCGCGGAGGTAGAGCGCCTCGCTCACGCCGTGGTCGGCCGCGCCGTCGAGGCGAACGCCGGCGTCGACGAGCCGCCGGAGCGCGTCCGCCAGCGCGGCGCGGTCGGGGTAGAGGATGGCGACGTGGTAGAGGCCCGTCGTGCCGCGCGGCGGCGGGTCCGCCGTGGCTCTCCCACGTGTTGAGGCCGATGTGGTGGTGATAGCCGCCGGCGCTGAGGAACGCCGCCGCGCGCCCATCCGCTGCGTGACCTCGAAGCCGAGGACGCCGTGGTAGAAGGCGAGCGCGCGGTCGAGGTCGGCCACCTTGAGGTGGACGTGGCCGATGCCGACGCGAGGGTCGATTGAGTCTGCCATAACGCTTCGACGCGGAGGCTGGCCGGTCTCTTACGCGGTGCCGGCGTGGCTCGCGTCGGAGGTGAGAACCGCGGCCGCAACTTGTCCGCGCGCGGCGACGCTGAGCTTGCCCATCACCCGCTCGGTATGTCGTCGTGCGGTGTGCGGGCTGATGCAGAGCGTGTCCGCGACGGCACCGTTCGCGAGGCCACGCGCGAGAAGCAACGCCACCTCGGCCTCGCGGCGCGTCAGGGCGAACCGATGGCGGAGCGCGCGGGCGGTGGGCCAGGGCGAGGCCGGCACCCGGACGGACACGAGCACGCCAGGGCGCGGGCTGAGCGTGGCGCCCTCAGGAAGGAGAGTTGCACGCAGCCCATAGGTGCCCCGGTCGGTCCGGACCGTCCGCATGGGGGCGGCTCTCAACTCGGGCGTGCGGAGGTCCGCGGCCAGACGCGCAGCCTCGGCCCGGACGTGCGCGGCCCGGTCGTCGAGGGCGAGGGCTGCCGTGAGGGCTGACGACTCGTACACCACGCGGCCATCCACGTCGCACGCCACGAGCGGCGTGTCGAGGGCATCGAGCATGGCGCGGCGGGCGCCGAGGTCGAGCGCCGCGCTCACGCCTGCGTCGAGCGCCGGGATGAGGAGATCCTGCACGCTCAGCGTCTCGTCGCCAAAGGCTGGGTCCGACGTGAAGTAGAGGTGGACAGCACCCTCGACGTGCCTGCCGTCGCGCTCGAGGTCCGCCAGCAGCACGGCGGCCTCGCGGTGGGGGTGGGCCGTCTGGGTCTCGTTGTAGTACGGGGAGGTCGTTAGCGTGCCGCCGAGGAAGTGGTCCAGCCGGGCATACGTCAGCGAGTGGACGTTCCGGACGAGCCGGATCTGTGTACAGGCCTCCATGTTGGGGTCCGGGAGCGCTCTCCCGGCCAGCCGCGGCTCGACGACAAAGTGGTGGAAGACCTCGTCTAGCGCCCCGTCCATCCCCCACCGCACGACGGGGCTCTCCGGTACCGGGAGGTGCATGATCCCGCTGTCGGCGCCAAGCAGGTCGGCCAGCACCTCGACCACGTGGGTGCCCCAGGCCGCGGCGGTGGGCTCGGCAAGCGGAGCGAGCAGGGCGCCCTGGGCCGCGCGGAGGCGCGCAAGGTCGTCTGAGGTGAGGGTGAGGGCCATGAGTGAGACGCTAGCATTTTGAAAATAGGTGATGTCACCCATGCTCCGGCGGCGATATCCGGATTGCTTGGGGTCGATCCCTCCCCGCTCCTGCTATGCGCGCCTCCGGACTCTTCCTTCTCGCCTTGTCTCTCGCCGCATGCGACGCCGGCGGCCCCGACCTCACGGCGCCGGCTGTCTCGGCCTCCCGATCTGAAGACGCGGCCCTCGCCGAGGCACGCCGAGCCACCGCCCGCTACCACCGCGCCGACCGCGCTGTGGCCGACGGGTGGGGCGCTGTCGTGATCAGCGAATGCGTCTCTCACCCCGAGCTCGGCGGCATGGGGCACCACTACGTCAACCTTGCCCTGATGGATGGCGAGCTCGATCCGGCTGCGCCGGAGGTCTTGGTCTACGAGCCGATGCGCAACGGGCGCCTTCGCCTCGTCGCCGTCGAGTACGTCGTCCCGTTTGGGGTCGCGCCAGAAAACGGGTCGGCGCCCGAGCTGTTTGGCCGGGCCTTCCACCCGAGCGCCGGCGCTGGCGGCTGGGCTCTCCACGTGTGGGTGTGGCGCCACAACCCGGCCGGCCTCTTCGCCGACTTCAACCCCGACGTGACCTGCGACGCCGCATCCTGAGCCTTCTCTCCCTATGTCAACCCTCTTTCAGATCCGTCCCCGCTCCCTCCCTCCCATGCTGTGGTCCGTCCTCGTCTTTTCCCTGTTCTGCACCGCCTGCGACAGTGAGGCGCCCCCTCCGGATGATCCCCTCATTGGCGAGCGCGCGACGTTCGGTGGCGCGGAGGCCCGCGCCTGGGTACGCACCTCCGACGGGACCGCCAGCGGCACGCCTGAGGGTGTCGGCGTCACGTTCGGGGCCGACGCGCTCGACGCGCTCCTCGCGGCGCACACGCCTTCGGACAACCCGATGCACGGCATGTTCGAGCTAGCGCTCGATCTGCCCAACGTGGCCGGCCTCCCCTTCGACCACGTCGCGCTCGACTGGAACCCGGCCGGCCACGAGCCTCCGGGGCTCTTCGACCGTCCCCACGTGGACGTCCACTTCTACCTGATCTCGCCATCGGAGCGGGACGCGATCTCGCCGGCGGATCCGGAGTGGGAGGCCAAGCTGGCGGTGGCCCCGCCCGCCACCGAGGTCCCCACGGGCTACGTCCCGACGCCCGGCGGCGTCCCGCGCATGGGCGCCCACTGGATCGACACGGCCGACCCCACCTACGCGCCAGGCGGCTCGTTCTCGGAGGTTCTCATCTACGGCTTCTACGACGGCCAGATGCAGTTTGTCGAGCCGATGCTAACGCAGGCATTCGTCGCCAGCCGCGAGCCGGTGGACGAGGCCATCGCGCTGCCCGAGGTCTACCCCACGCCGGGGCACTACCCCACGCGCTATACCGCTCACTACGACGCCGAGCGCGACGAGTACACGGTGACGCTCGCCGGGCTCGTGTACCGCGACTGATCCGTCAGACAGCACACGTCGCCGGCCGGGGTCCTCTCTCCGGCCGGCGCGTGCGTCTGTGGATCGAACAGCGCCGCCCCGACGCGAGACTTTGTTCGGTGACTGCCTCGTGGCCTGCGTCGTGCTTCTTGCTGGCGCGCCCTGGCTCTCCGTCTCAGCATCACGCAGAATCGCCGGACAGAGCCTAGAACGGGGCGTCCGTGGCCGGCGGCGGGAGCGGCGGCGGGCCACCGTCGCCGCCGTAGCCGCCCGGACCGCCGGCCGGCGGGTAGTCCTCGTAGCCGCCCGACGTGTCGCTCGCGACGTAGCTCGTGAGGTTCTCGAACCGGGCGTACTGGTTGACGAACGCCACCTTGACGTCGCCGATGGGTCCGTTTCGCTGCTTCCCGATGAGGAGCTCGCCGAGCCCCTCGGTCGAGTTGCCGTTCTCGTCGACGGTGATCCCGTAGCGCTCGGCGCGGTAGATGAACATGACCACGTCGGCGTCCTGCTCGATGGAGCCCGACTCGCGGAGGTCGCTCAGCTGGGGCCGCTTGTCGCCGCCGCGCGTCTCGACGGCGCGGGAGAGCTGGCTGAGCGCGAGGACGGGCACGTTCAGCTCCTTCGCCAGCCCCTTGAGCGAGCGGCTGATCTGGGCGATCTCCTGCTCGCGGTTCCCGCTCTGGGCCTGCGTCGTCCCGTGCATGAGCTGGAGGTAGTCCACGATCACGAGGCCGATCCCGTGCTCGGCCTTGAGCCGCCGGCACTTGGCGCGGAGCTCGAGGATGCCGAGGCCCGGCGTGTCGTCGATGAAGATGTTGGCGGCCGAGAGGCGGCCGGCGGCGCGGGCCAGCTTGGGCCAGTCGTCGTCGTGGAGGCGGCCGGTCCGGGCGCGCTGGGCGTCGACGCGGGCCTCGGAGGTGAGCAAGCGCTGGGCCAGCTGCTGGGCGCTCATCTCGAGCGAGAAGTAGGCCACGCCGGCCGGCTTCTCGGGGTGCAGCGCCGCGTTCCGCGTGACCGCCAGCGACAGGGCGGTCTTGCCCATGGAGGGCCTCGCCGCGATGATGATCATGTCCGACGGCTGCCAGCCTCCGGTCATGGCGTCGAGCGCGGTGAACCCGGAGGGGACGCCCGTGATGCCGCCCTCGCGCCCGTGGATCGACTCGAGGTGCTGCATCGTCTGGTGCACCACCGAGTTCATGTCGACGGCGCCCTTGCGGAGCTGGGACTCCGAGATCTGGAAGATCTCGCGCTCGGCGTTGTCGAGCAGGTCGAACGCGTCCGTCGTCGGGTCGAAGGCCTGGCCCACGACGCCGGTCATGGTGGTGATGAGCTTGCGGAGCAGGCTCTTCTCGGCGATGATGCGGGCGTGGTACTCGACGTTCGCCGCGCTGGCGACCTGCGTCGTCAGCTCGGTGAGGTAGTAGCCGCCGATGGCGTCGTAGTCGCCGCGGCGCTTGAGCTCCTCGGTGAGCGTGATGAGGTCGACGGGGTTGCCGCGCTCGAAGAGGGCCTCGACGGCCTCGTAGATCCGCTGGTGGCGCGGCTCGTAGAAGGCGTCGGCGGGGAGGATCTCGATGGCCTTCGGGATCGCCTCGCGCTCGATGAGCATGGCGCCCAGCACGGACTGCTCCACGTCGGTCGCCTGGGGCGGCATCCGGCCGGCCTGCTGCTGCATGGGCAGCACGTTGAGCGGGCGCCGCCGCCCGCCGCTCATCTTCTCGATGGGCACGCCGGGCGTGGACTCGTCGATGCGGAGCGGGCGCTGCTGGAAGTCGTCGGGGTCGGCCATCGGGGGGAGAGATGGGGGATGGAGGGGTCGAGGGACGGGCGCTCACGCCCCCGTCCCGTCTTCCTCTACCCCTCCGTCAGCTGGTCGTAGCGGGTGCGGAGGAGCTTGACGTCCTCCCAGGTGGGCCGCTTCCACTGCGGGTTGCGGAGGAGCGCGGCCGGGTGGTACGTCACCATGAGCGGGAGGCCGTAGAAGTCGTGGAACGAGCCCCGCAGGCTGGCCAGCGACGACTTTTTCCCGAGCAGCCCGTTGCCGGCGCTCTTGCCGACGGCCAGGATCACCGTCGGCCGGACGAGCGCGATCTGCTTGTAGAGGATCGGGATGTGGGCCTCGACCTCCTCGGGGAGCGGGTCGCGGTTGCCCGGCGGCCGGCTCTTGAGGATGTTCGTGATGTAGACCTCCTCGCGCTGGAAGTGGACGGCCTCCAGGATCTTGTTGAGGAGCTGCCCGGCGCGGCCGGTGAACGGGACGCCCGTCCGGTCCTCGTCGGCGCCCGGGGCCTCGCCGACGATCATGAGGTCGGCGTCCGGGTCGCCCGTGCCCAGCACCGGGTTGATCCGCGCCTCGTCGATGGGGACGAGCTCCGTCTTGGCGAGCCACTCGTACACCTCCTCCAGCGACGCCATGTCGTGGAGCGGGGAGTCCTCGGGGATGAGGGCCTCGATGCGCTCGTAGGGCGAGAGCGTCTCGTCCTGGCTGGGGTCGGGGAGCTTACCGAAAAGGTCGGGCACGTCGGAGTCGTCGTCGGGGGGAGGAGCGTCGGGCGGGCGGGCGGCGTCCGCCAGCGGGGCGGGGCCGGGCGTCGGCGTGACGGCCAGCGGCGCGATGTGGGGCGTCGCCGGGGGGTCGGGGTGTGACGTCCCGCCCGCGGCTGGCGCGTCCGACACGCCGGCGAGGTACCGCACGTCGCCGACGATCTCGCGCTGGAGGGCGAGCAGGGAGCGGGCCTCGCGGAGCGCGTCGATCACGGGGGTGGGGGGACGGTCGCGGCGTGGGTGCCGACGCCGGGACCCGTCAATGTAGCGGGCGGCCCCGTCCCCTACAACGCGCCGTCTCCATGAAAACCCCGGAGGCCCCGCACCCGCGGCCAGCTTCCCTCCCCCGGGAGCGGCCGGAGAGCGTCAGGACGAGGAGTCGGCCCGCGCCGTGAGGTCGAGGCGGAGCCCGACCCAGTCCCTCGTCTTGATCCCGAGCAGCGACGGCCGGTCCATCCCGAACTCGGTCAGCGTCACGTCGAACGCGCCCGTCACACGGGCCGCCCCGTTCGCGACCGAGACGAGGACGGGGACCGTCACCGGCCGGGCCACGTCGTGGAACGTGAGGACGCCCTGGACCGTCGCGTTCCGGTCGGCCGTCCGCTCGGCGGCCGGGAGCATCGTGACCGTGCGGGCCTCGAAGGTGACGTTCGGGTAGAGGTACGACTCCGTCGTCTCGGCCATGTGGGAGTCCCGGTTCCGGTTCCCACTCGTGAACGACTGGACCGGGGCCTGGACCCGCCCGCCGGTCACGGTGGACCCGCTCACCGTCAGCGTGCCCGACACCCGGTGGCTCTCGCCCGTCCAGTCGTGGGCGGGGTGGCTCATCGAGTAGACGATCTCGCTTCGGTCGGGGTCGATCCGGTAGGTCGTCTGGGCGGCGGCGGCGGGGGCGAGGAGGAGGCCGGCCGCGAGCGTAGCGGCGACGGCGGCGAGCCGGGCGAGTCGGGAGGTCATGCCGAGGGGCCGGGGCTACCGGCGCAAGAGGGTCACGACCAGCATCGCGGCCGTGAGCGTGCCGAACGTGGCGTAGCCGGAGATCTGGTGGACGCGCGCGTCGTCGGCGCCGTCGGGGGCGAGGAGGGGGGTCAGGATCATCCCGGCCACGTGGCCGGCGGCCAGCCAGCGGTGGAGCGTGATCGAGTCGATCCCGCCGCCGTCGAAGGACACGATCTTCGGCGGCGAGAGGAGCGCGAGGGCGGCCGTCGTCGAGTAGAGCCCGATGGTGACGGGGAGCGTGGCCTCGTGGAAGCCGCTGTTCCCCGTGCTCACGGCGATCTGGCCGCCCACGACCGTCGCCGCCATCGACGCCACCGTCGCCAGGCCGAGCGTCTGGTGGAGCCCGAGCATCCGGCGCCGGACGGCCGCGATCTGGCGGAGGTCGTCGGTGGGCTCGTCGGGGTGCGTCGGAAACAGGCCGGTCACGCGGGCGAGCCCGTGGCGTCCCCAGAACGTCCGCTCCCAGAGCGACATGTCGAGCGTGTCGAGGGGAGAGAGGGTCGAGTCGGCGAAGGCGCCGGACGGAAGGCCGAAGACTCCTCCAGGGGCCTTCGCCGGGTCCCACGCCGCGACGACGGCCGCGAGCGTATCGGCCTCGGCCGGAAGGTCGCCCCGTACGTCGTCCTTCGCGCCCGGGACGATGGGGGCCTCGGCGACCACCGCTACGATCCTGGAGACCGACGGGTCGGCGACGAGGGGATCGGTCTCGAGGACCTGAGCACACGGGGCGGCGGCCCAGATGGCGATCCCGACGGTGCAGAGGAGGCGCGTCATGGCGGCTAGGCGACGGTGATCGCGAGGGTCTGCCCGTCCTGCGTGAGGGCGTACCGTTGGGTCCCGCGTTGCGCACGCCCCGTCGGGTCGCCGTCGAGGTCGAACGTCCACCCGTGCGAGGGGCACCGAAGCTCGTAGGTGCTCCCGGAGGGGACCACCTGGCGGATCGTGTTGTGCTCGTGGGGGCACACCGAGTTGAACGCCCGGTAGTCGTTCTCCGCGACGTGGACGATGAGCGTGTGGGCATCGCGGACGAGGAGCGCGCTCCCGACGGCGGCGAGCGACACCGCCTGCGTGAGGGCGACGGTCAGCGTCGCGCCGTCGAACGAGACGCCCTCCGTGTTGGACGAGGAGTCCGTGCCGCTGACCGAGTCGCACGCGGCGAGCGTGGCACCGTTGGCGGCGAGGACGGCGACGGTGAACAGGCCGCACGAGCGGCGAAGGAAGTCGCGACGCGGGAGGGCGGTGCCCTCGGGATCGAGCACAGAGTCCATGAGGCGGGGAGGAAGGACTCGGAAGGCCGCCCTTTGGAGGGGACTTGGAGGGGACGGGAGCCGAGGCGCCTCAAAGTGGAGGCGCCTCGACGGACAATCCTGTGAGATCGGTGAGAACGGGGCGCCTTCGCGGCGGCGCGTTCGACGGCCGATCCTGGCCGGCAGCTCTGGTCGGCGCGGCGCCGCGCTACCGCCGCTGGTTGGCCGGCGGACCGTGTTGAACTCGTAGCTCAGGATCCCCTTCACCGTCACGTCGTCGCTCCCGTCGGTCAGCCCGATCCCGACGCCCAGGTTCAGGCTCAGCCCCTGCATCAGGTTCACGTCGAGCGTCGGGTAGAGGACGTGGCGCTGCTCGTCGAGCGGGTCGGGGTCGGCGAGCGGGCCGCTCGTAGTCGCGGTCGCTGGAGGCGACGACCTGGGTCCAGACGGTCGGCTCGGCCCAGCCGCGGCCGGGGATCTCCCACCCGTAGACCTTGTCGAACTGGGCCTGGACGGGCGCGGCGAGACCGAGGCACAGCGAGAGGGCGAGCAGACGGATCACGGCGCGAGACGAGAGAGAAGGGCATGGCTACTTCTGGCCGGTCCGGACGTCGACGTCGTCGAAGGTCACGTCGAGCGGGGCGTCGAAGAAGTCGCCGAGGCGGGTCCAGCGGCGGTACGCTGGCGGCTCGATCTGGACGCGGAGCTGGTACCGGCCCGAGCGCGGCACGCGGGGCCACCTCCACGTGCGCGTTCATCGCGGTCGTCATCTCCGCCCGGAAGTCGAACGCCAGCTCGTCGCCGCGGAAGGCCCAGTAGGACTCGGCGTACTCGACGGCGTAGGCCACCCGCACGTCGTCCACCGTCGTCTCGGAGGCGTCGACGGCCTCGGCGTTGAGCATGGCCCGCTCGGCCCGTTGCAGCGCGTCGCCCTGGTCGCGGACGACGATGGCGAGCTGGAGCTGCTCCGCGGACGTCTCGTTGCTCGGGACGCCCGGCGGCTGGGCCGGCTCGTCGGCCTCGCCGAAGGCGGTGAGCCGCGTGCCGCTCTCCAACGTTGGGCGCGACGACGACGCACCCGGCGAGCGACAGGGCGAGGAGGAGGGCGCCCACGGCGGCCCCGCCGCCTCGGTGGGGCGCTCCCCCACCCGCGTTGCCCGCCGAGGACTCAAACGGAGACGCGGGGGAGCGTGACCTCGATTCGGGCGCCGCCGTCGGGCTGGTTGCCGACGGTGAGCCGCCCCTCGTGCCGCTCCACGATGCGCGCGGCGATGGCCAGCCCGAGCCCGCTCCCCGGGACGTGCTGGACGTCGTCGGCCCGCCAGAACCGGTCGGTCACTCGGCCGACGTGGTCGGGGGCGATCCCGGGGCCGGAGTCGGCCACGACGAGGCGTGCACGCCCGTCCCCCGAGCCCACCGAGACCCGCACGGTCCCAGCGTCGGTGTACTTGACGGCGTTGTCGAGGAGGGTGCGGGCGACGTCGCGGAGCAGGTCCGGGTGGCCCTCGACGGGGGTGGGTACGGCGTCGACGGTGAGCGTGAGGCCCTTCGCCTCGGCCTGCGGGCGGAAGGCGTCGGCCTCGGTACGGGCGAGGGCAGAGAGATCGACCACCTCCGTGTCGAAGGGGACGCCGACGTCGAGGCGGGCAAGGGCGAGGAGGCCTCGCACGGTGTGGGTCATCCCATCCACCTCGCCCCCGAGCAGGCGGAGGGTCTGGCGGTAGACGTCGGGCTCGCGCGTCCTCCGCAGGGCCACGTCGACGTGGCCGCGGAGGACCGTGAGGGGCGTCTGGAGCTCGTGGGCCGCGTTCGCCGTGAACCGCTGCATCTCGGCGAACGACCCGTCGAGCCGTTCGAGCGCGTCGTTGAGCGCCGCCGCCAGGGCGCTCGTCTCCCGGTCGGCGTCGGGTGGGACGGGGATCCGGTCGCCGAGCGTCGTCGCCGAGAGGGCCGCGGCGTGGGTCGTGATGGCCTCGAGCGGGCGGACGACACGGCTGCCGACCGTCCACACGAGCCCGAGGAGGGCGGCGAGGAGAAGCCCGAGGCCCGCGGCCAGGCCGGCCGCCAGCCGCTGGAGCTGAGCGCGGAGGCCGGGGTCGTACCGGGCGAGCTGGACGTACCCCACGGCCTGCCCGGACCGGGTGCGGAGCGGCTCGGTGATCCGGTAGAGCGGCCGGCCGCCGGCCTCGAGGGTGGCGAGGGGGACGAGCGGCCCGTCGCGGGCCGTGGATGCGAGGAGGCGGCTCGGGAAGCCGGGGAGCGCGGCGAGGTTGTCGGAGGCCTTCGCGAGGCGACCCGCGGCGTCGAACACCTGGAGGAAGTTGGGGTCGATGCGGGGCGCGGCGAACCGGTGGTGCGGCTCGTCCCACTCGTAGCGGTCGGCGTCGAGGCGGCCGTCCGGCGTGACGACGGCCCGCTCGACGGCGGCGGCCTCCGCCCGGAGGGCGGTTCGTGCCTCGTAGGTCGTCCACGCCGAGGCCCCGAGCCAGACGAGCGTGCCGACGACGGCCAGCGCCACGCTCAGCGCGAGCCCCAACGCCAGCGTCAGCCGGCGCCGGAATGGGGGACGCGTCGGGGGGCCGTCAGGCATCGGGCGGTGCGGCAGGGGCGTCGCCGGACGCGCCGTAGCGGTACCCCACGCCCCGAACGGCGTCGATCGCCGAGGGGCACCCGGCGTCGGCCAGCTTCCGGCGGAGGTAGCCCACGTAGACGTCGATGAGGTTCGTGCCGCGGTCGAAGTCGTGGCCCCAGACGCCCCGGTGGATCTCGTCCCGCGAGAGGGCCTGGCCGCGCCGCGCGAGGAAGTAGGCCAGGAGGTCGAACTCCGTCGGCGTGAGGTCGACGGGGCGCCCGTGGCAGGCGACCGTGCGCGCGCTCGGGTCCAGGCAGAGCGGGCCGTCGGCGTGCGCGACGGCGGGCGGGACGGCGGCCGCACGGCGGAGCAGGGCCTCGACGCGGGCCA
This sequence comes from Rubricoccaceae bacterium, assembly GCA_963811175.1. Taxonomy (GTDB): domain Bacteria; phylum Bacteroidota; class Rhodothermia; order Rhodothermales; family Rubricoccaceae; genus Rubrivirga. The sequence goes on from CAWEQE010000002.1 coordinate 214,579, forward strand.
CCAGCTCATCGAAGGCGAACGGCTTCGGGAGGTAGTCGTCGGCGCCGGCGCGGAGGCCGGCCACGCGGTCCTCGACGGCGTCGAGCGCGGTCAGCATGAGGACCGGGAGCGAGGCGTCGTGGCGGCGGATCTCGCGGCACACCTCGACGCCGGACACGTCGGGCAGGCGGACGTCCAGCAGCACGGCGTCGAACGGCTCGGCCGTCGCGCGGCGGCGGCCGTCGGCGCCGGTCGCCGCCCACTCGACGACGTACCCCTCCTCCTCCAACCCCTGGCGGACGAAGGAGGCGACGTGGCGTTCGTCTTCGACGAGGAGGAGGCGGCGCATGGCGAATGCAGGGTACGGACGGGGCTCGGCGCCCCAACAGCTCTTCTCCTTCCTCACGGACGTGGCGGCCCAGGGGAGGGAGCCGCCTCGGCCGCGTGGAGGGCCCGTTCCTCGGCCCGGATTCGGGCCGCGAGCATGGCCCCGTTGAGCGCGCTGAACGTGCCGGCCGTGGCCCACGCCCCGTGGATGAGCGGGACGGCCGCGATCTCGATCCCCACGCCGAGGTAATTGGGGTGGCGGATCCAGCGGTAGATCCCGGTCCGGATCCGGGGCTCCCCGGGGACCGTCATGAGGGTCGCCGTCCAGCGATCCCCGAGCGCCTGCATCGACGTCGCGCGGAGGGCGATCCCGGCGCCCAGCCCGGCGAGGCCGAGGGCAGCCAGCCCCGGCCGGAACGGTCGTCGGCGCGTCCAGACCTCGGTCAGCATCGACCCGAACCAGGCCGTGTGGAGCGTCCGCATGAGGGGCATCTGCCCGCGCGCGTGCTCCACGCCGCCGCGCGCGCGCAGCGCCCGCTCGTTCCGTGCCGACGTGCGGAGCTCCGACAGGCGGAGCCCGGCGACGCCCGCGACGAGCGCCGTGAACGCCGCCCGGCTGGCGACGCGGCTGGCGACGCGGCCCCGCCTCACGCGCCCCATCGGAGGAGGACCAGCTCGGCTCCGAAGCCCGGCCCCATCGCCAGCATCAGGCCCCAGGTCCCCTCGGGCTCGGCCGCGATCCGCAGGGCCTCGTCGAGGAGCAGGAGGACGGAGGTGGACGACACGTTGCCGACGCGGCGGAGCAGGGCTCGCGTGTCGTCGAGGCGGCCCGGCTCCAGGCCCAGCCCGTCCTCGATGGCGTCGACCACGCGCGGGCCGCCGGGGTGGCAGAGCCAGCGGCCGACGTCGGGGATCGTGAGCCCGTGCTCCTCCAAGAACGTCTCGACATGCGGGCGGAGGGCCGTCCGCGCCGTCTCGGGGACGCCGCCCGAGAGGACGATCCGCATCCCGTCGTCGGTCACGTCCCACCCCATGTGCCGCTCCGTGCCGGGAAAGAACACGGACCGCGTGCCGACGACGCGCACCGACGGGCCGCTCGGGGCCTGCCGTGCGAGGGCGCCGTCGCCGCCGACGGGGAGGGCCAGGGGCCGCCCCGCGCTGGCGTTCGCCGCCGCCAGCGGGTGGCGGTCGCCGACGAGGAGGACGGCCGCCGCCGCGTCGCCGAAGAGCCCGCACGCGATGACGTTGGCGATCGAGGTGTCGCCCGGCTCGATGGTCAGCGAGCACAGCTCCACGGTGAGGGCGATGGCGGCCTCCTCGGGGTGGCCCACGAGGTAGTCGGCCACGCGAGCCACGCCGGCGGCGCCGGCCGCACAGCCCAGCCCGTAGACGGGCAGCCGCTTCAGCGAGGGCGAGAACGGGAGCCGGTTCATGAGCCGCGCGTCGAGCGACGGCACGGCAATCCCCGTCGTGGAGAACACGGCGAGGTGGGCCACGTCTCCGAAGCCGAGGTCCACCTGCTCCATCAGGGACACCAGCGCCCGCTCGCCCAGCGCGACGGCGTCCCGGAGGTACGCCTCGTTGAGCCCCGCCCACCCGGTCATCTCGAGGTAGCGCTCGCGCGGCTCGGCCGTGTAGCGGGTCTCGATGGTCGTGTTCTCGTGGAGCGAGGCGAGCCGGGCGAGGTTCACGCCCCGGTCGGCCCAGAGCTCCTGGAGCTGGGCGGTCAGGACGGCCTGGGGGTAGTGGTGGTCCGGGAGGCCGGAGGCCGTGGCGACGATGGAGGGCACGCGGTCGGGGGCAGGGACGGCGAGGCACCGCCGGAGGGAGAGCGGGCCGTCATGCCTCCCGCCGCGTACGGACGGGGCCGGCCGAGGTCCTCGAACGCTCCGGCGCCCCCGCGGTCGCGCGGGGTTCGGTGAGAGGTCGATGAGAATGTGCCCTCCGCTTCTCACCGACCTCTCAGGAACAGGTGGGAGGTGGCCGCTAGCCTCTTCCCTGCCCCTCTCCTCCCCAAGCCCCCGATGAACGACGCGCACCTCCACCTCCTCGTCAACCACGTCCCCATCCTCGGGACCCTCTTCGCCCTCCTCCTCGGGGCGTACGGCGCCGTCCGTCGCCAGCCGGCCGTCGTTCGAGCCTCGTTCCTCGCCCTCGTGGTGTGCGGGGCGTTCGCGTTCGTGGCGGAGGAGACTGGGGACGACGCCGAGGAGGTCGTCGAAGAGATCGCTGGGATCACGCACGCGACGATCCACGAGCACGAGGAGGCGGCCGAGAAGGCGATGTGGGCCTCCCTCGCCCTCGCACTGGCGGCGCTCGGGGTGCTCGTCTGGCGTCGGAGCGCCCCCGAGATCGGCACGGTCCCGACCGTGGTCGTCCTCCTCGGCGCGGCCGCCGTGTTCGGGCTGATGGCCTGGACGGGCAACCTCGGCGGCGAGATCCGCCACACCGAGATCAACGGGGCCAGCGAAGCCCGCTCGGCCGCGCCCCCCCGATCGGACCGGAGGGACCGGGACGACTAACGCGATCGCCCGCTAGTCGGTGAACACGGCGGGCTCGATGAGGTCCACCCACGCCTGGTAGGCCTCGGCGCTCGGGTGGAGGCCGTCGCTCGTAGTGAGATCGCCCTGCCTGCGCGAGAGCGCCGTGACGTCCACGAAGCGCGCGCGCCGCTGGCGGGCGGCCTCGGCGGCGACGGCGTTGAGGGCGTCGATCTCACGGGCGATCGGAGCGCGGTCGCGGCCGGCGGCGAACGGCGTCACGCCCCAGTCCGGGACCGAGACGACGACGACGCGGCCGGGGTCGCGGCCGGCGAAGCCAATGGCGCGGTCGAGCAGCTCGCGGAACCGGTCGCGGTACGCGTCGAGCGGGCGCCCCCGGTACTGGTCGTTCACGCCGATGAGAAGGGTGACGAGGGCGTACGGCGGCTCCAGGTCGGCCGGGCGGATGGCGTCGTTCAGCTCGTCCGTCGTCCACCCCGTCTGGGCGATGATCCGGGGGCGGTCGATCTCGATTCCGTCGGCGCGGAGCCGCTCCGCCAGCACGACGGGCCAGCGGTCGTCCGGGGCCACGCCCTCGCCGATGGTGTAGGAGTCGCCGAGGGCGAGGTAGCGCGTGCCGACGTCGCCGGGCGGGGCCGGGGCGGGCTCGGAAGGGGCGGAGTCGGGCATGCAGCCGGCGAGGCAGAGGGCGAGGCGCGTCACCCGGCGACGGCGTCGAGGATCTGCCGGGCGACCTCCGCCTTCGGCGCCGTCGCGATCTCGACGCGCTGGCCGCCGGCGCCGAGGAGCGTCACGCGGTTCGTGGCCGCGCCCATGCCGGCGCCGGGCTCGGCGGCATGATTGAGCGCGATCCAGTCCAGGTGCTTCCGCTCCAGCTTGGCGCGGGCGTTCGGCTCGCCGTCGTGGGTTTCGAGGGCGAAGCCGACGAGCGTCTGGCCGCTGCCCCCCGCTTAACTGCGCTCGCCGAGCGCGGCCAGCACGTCGGGCGTGCGGCGGAGCGTGAGCGTGAGGTCCCCCTCGCCCTTCTTGATCTTCTGGTCCGACGGCTCGGCCGGCGCGTAGTCGCCGACGGCGGCGGCGGCGATCACGAGGTCGGCGTCGGCGTGGGCGAGGGCGGCCTCCAGCATGTCGTCGGCCGTCGTCACGTCGACGCGGTCCACGCCCGGCGGCGTCGCCAGCGCGACGGGCCCGGCGACGAGCGTGACGCGGGCGCCGCGCTGGCGGGCGGCCTCGGCGAGCGCGAACCCCATCACCCCCGTCGACCCGTTCGAGAGGAAGCGGACGGGGTCGAGGGCCTCGCGCGTCGGCCCGGCCGTGACGAGGACGTGCCGGCCGGCGAGCGACCGACGCGCCGGGCCGGCCGGCGTCAGCCACTCGTCGATCTGGCGGACGAGGTCGGCGGGCTCCGGCAGCCGCCCGTCGCCGACGAGGCCGCTCGCCAGTTCGCCGTGCGCGGGCGGGACCACCGCCACGCCGTCGGCCTGGAGCTGGCGGACGTTCCGCTGCGTGGCCGGGTGGCCCCACATGTCGTGGTCCATGGCCGGCGCCACGAGCACCGGGCACCGCGCCGAGAGCACGACGGCCGTCAGCATCGAGTCGCAGAATCCGCCGGCCAGCTTGGCCAGCGTCTGCGCCGTCGCCGGGGCGATCACGACGCCATCGGCCCACAGGCCGAGGTCCACGTGCTTCGTCCACGCCGTCTGCGCCGCGCCGGCCTCGGGGAACAGCTCCGAGAGCACCTCGCGCTTCGCCAGCGTCGCCACCGTCAGCGGCGGGAGAAAGCGGGCCGCCGCCGCCGTCATCACCGGCTGCACCTCGGCCCCGGCCTTGACGAGCTGGCGGACGAGGTCGGCGGCCTTGTAGGCCGCGATGCTCCCCGTGACGCCGAGGACGAGCTTTTTGCCGGCGAGGGACACGAGGACGAGGAGGGCGTGGGGCCTGGATACACGTCATCCCGGCTCAGGTGCCTCGCGCGAGGCCCGGAGCCGGGATGAGACGAGGCCGACGGCGTCTACGCCTGGTCGGCCGCGGTCGGGTTGCGGAAGTAGAGCTCGCCCTCCTGGATCTCCTCGATGGCCGCGCGGCTCGGCTTCGGCTGGCGCTCGTACTCGAGCGAGATGCGGAGCTGGTCCTCGTTGGAGCGGAGCTCCTCGGCCGGGTCCAGCGAGAGGTCCTCGAAGTAGCTCAGGCGCTGGTCGAGCTCGGCCTTGGTCTTGGCGGAGAGCTGGCGGGCGCGCTTCGAGAGCACGGCGACGGTCTCGTAGAGGTTGCCGGTTTCGGCCGCGAGCTTGGCCGTGTCGAGGGTCTGGATCGCCATGTAGATAGTAGAGTCGGACGGACGGAAGCGGGTAGAGTACGCCCGGCCCGCGCCCCGGATCGCTAAGAATCGAGGAACGCGCGCGTCAGCGCCACGGTCTCCCCCACGGCCTCCTCGAGGTCGTCGTTGACCACGACGGCGTCGAACTCGCCGGCGTAGCCCATCTCCATCCGCGCCCGCTCCAGCCGGACGCCCACCTGCTGCTCGGTCTCCGTCCCGCGCTCGCGGAGGCGCACCGCCAGCGCGGAGAGGCTGGGCGGCGCGACGAAGAGGGTGAACGCGCGGTCGCCGTAGAGCCGCTTCACGTTGATGGCCCCCTTCACGTCGATGTCGAGGACGACGGCGCGGACGTCCTCGGCCACGGCCAGCCGCTCCACCTCCTGCCGGAGCGTCCCGTAGAACCGGTCCGGGGTAGACCTCCTCGTGCTCCAGGAAGTCGTCGGCGGCGAGCCGAGCCTGGAACTCGTCCGGCGAGAGGAAAAAGTAGTGGACGCCGTCCTCCTCGGCCGGCCGCGGGGCGCGCGTGGTCGCGCTGATGGAGAAGCGGAGGCCGTCCACCTCGTCCATCAGGCGACGGGCGATGGTCGTCTTGCCCGCGCCGCTGGGGGCCGTGAGGACGAGGAGCTTCATGAGTGAGGGGAAGGGGGAAGGGGGGTGAGGAACGGGGCAAGAGAGAGGTGCCCCCTCGCCGCTCGCCCCGTCCCCCTTCCCTCAGACAACGTTCTGGACCTGCTCGCGGATCTTCTCCAGCTCCTCCTTCATGGCGACGGCGTGGCGCGTGATCTCGGCGTCGTTGGCCTTCGAGCCGACCGTGTTGATCTCGCGGCCGATCTCCTGGGCCAGGAAGTTGAGCCGCCGCCCGACGGGCTCGCTCAGGCCGAGCGCCTCGCGGAACTGGCCGAGGTGGCTCCGCAGGCGGACAGTCTCCTCGGTCACGTCCAGCTTGTCGGCCAGGAGGACGACCTCGGCCTCCAGCCGGGCGGGGTCGAGGTCGCCGTCGTCGAGGAGGTCCGCCAGCCGGTCGCGGAGGCGGGCGCGGGCCTCCTCCAGCCGCTCCGGCGCGCGGGCCTCGACCCGCTCCACCAAGTCCTCCACCGCCGCGCACCGCGCGACGAGGTCGTCGTGGAGCGCGGCGCCTTCCGAGAGGCGCATGGCGTCGAGACGGGCGAGGGCCTCGGCGAGAGCCGCCTGGACCGCCTCCCAGGCGCCCCGGTCCTCACGCGGAGCCGGGACGAGGACGTCGGGGGAGCGCAACACGTCGGCCACGGTGACGGAGAGGGCACCGAGGCCGGCGGCCGTCGCGGCCTCGCGGAGCAGGTCGCCGTAGGCGCGCGCCGCGTCCTGGTCCACCCGGAGCCCCGCCGCCGCGCCGCCCGTCCGGTCCAGCGACACGTGGACGGTCGCGTTGCCCCGGTCGATGGCCGCCTTGACGGTGTTCTGGACGGCCGTCTCGTGCTCCCCGAGATCGCCTAGCCCGCGCACCGCCGCCTCCGCGTAGCGCCCGTTGACGGTCCGGATCTCGACCGTCGCCTCGGCGCCGTCGGCGTGGCCGGAGCCTCGGCCGAAGCCGGTCATGCTGCGGAGCATTCGGGAGGGGCGTGGGTGCGTGAGGGTGCCGTCCGGCCGCGCGGTTCGCGGCTCCGAAAGGTAACGGCGGCGGCCGGCGAGGACGCCCGCACCCTGGCGATGGTGTCCGTCCGTGGAACGCGGCGCCCGCCAGCGAGACGAAACGAGCACGGCGGCAAATTCGCCGTCCCTCCGACTCGGCCGCCGCCGCCCGCGCTATGCTCCCTCCCAGGCGCCGACGGTTTCCTCCGCTGAGGAGCGACCAGGTCGGCCTCGGCACAGGGATCGCAGCCCAGCCGCACCGGCGAGCGGGTCCGACCTCGGGCATGAAGGTCTCGCCCGCGACTGGCGGCTCTTCCCCTCGCGAGATCCACCGGAGCGCTCCGGGCGTCCCACAGCCGAGTCGTAAAACCGCCGGGGTTGAGTTTCCAGTTGAGTGGCCGATGCCACGCCCGCACTCTCCTTTCCATCGTGACCTGTTTTCTCTCTCGCCGTTTTCTGATCGGCGCCTTCGTGCTCGCCGCCGCCGTCGCCCGTCCCTCGGAGGCGCAGGGACCCTCGTCTCCGTCGGGACCCGCCCGCGAGGCCCTGGCCCCTCCGGTGAGGCCGGCCTCTCTCCACCTGGGAGCGGCCACCACCCAGCGGATCCGGCTCGAAGAAGGCCCCAACCTCGTCTCCCTCTTCGTCCGCCCGACGGCCCCGACCCTCGACGCCCTCTTCGGAGACGCCATCGACGCCATCATCCTCGTCCGCGACGAGGAAGGCCGGGTCTTTTCGCCGGACTACAAGGTGGGTACGCTGGCGTCGTGGGCCGACGGGCGCGCCTACCTCGTCCACGCCCGCCAGTCCACCGACTGGACGGTCGAGGGCGAACGGATCGCCCCGGAGAGCGCCCTCGTGCTCGAGGAGGGCTGGAACGACGTCGCGTTCCTCTACGACCGGCCGGTCGCCGTCGACTCGGCCCTCGCCTCGATCTCCGAGAGCGTGCTCCGCGTCGAGTCCGGCAGCGGACACGTGTACCCGGCCTCCGACGGGCTGGCGCCGCTGGACGTGCTGGTCCCGGGGGAGGGCTACCGCGTGCGGCTGTCCCGGCGCGACACGCTCGTGTACGCGGACCTCTCCGCCGAGCGCCCCGCCCGCTGCGGACATCACGGTCGCGACGATCGACGACGCCCTCGCGCTCCGGGGGCTCACGCCAGGACAGACCGTCCGTGTGCTCGGCTACTACACTCCCGGCGACGGCGGCGGCGGCGTCTTCGACGTCGTGGACAGCGGCCAGGGACCCAACGGCGGGACCGTGTTCGTCCCGCTCGAGCACCAGAGCGCGGAGGTGGTCTCGACGGCGCCGTTCAGCAAGACCCTCAACGTCCCCGGCGTCCCCGACGGGGAAGATGTCGTGTTCGGGTCGCTCACGCTCGACCTCCTCGACCGCCAGGGCGATCTCGTCGTCACGGTCCCTGGCGAGCACCTCCACGGCCATACGTTGAAAGCACGGTCCGACCTCCGACCCATCTTTTACTACGAAGACGGCATCTTCTACGACAATGCGAGGCCGGACCGTGCAAGTTCTTCAATGGCACGTTCGGAACGGCTGGCGTAAGGGTCGCGCTCCGGTTCACGTATCGTCACACCACGAGCGACCTCCGCCTGCACCGGCAGGCTGTGGGCTCGGAGATCGACGTCACGTGGTTCGGCGCACGAACGAGAGTGAGAGCCCCGGCTTCGACAACCAGCCCGTCCTCTGCCAGGCCCTGAACGTGGCTCAGGCGATCAATGAAGCGGGCGGTTCACGATCCGTGTCCGTGCTCCTCCCCAAGCCGGAGGTGTACGGCTATTTCGGGACCATCGAGGTGCCCGACGGCCTGACGATTCGTGGGGCGGGTGGTACCTATCTCGCCACGGCCACCGACGACCTCGGCAACACCTACCGGCCGGTCCGCATCCGCGACGCCCACACGACGCTTCGCGTGCTCGACGGGGAGGCGCTCAAGCTTCCTCCGGATGCTAGAGGACCCCTTCGGACGCCTTTTACCTCCCCCCGACGCAAAGGACGCGATGGAGATGCGCCACTCTCGGATCACGGTCGCAAACAGCGCGATGTATCGCGGGCCTGGAGGACATCGTCCTGGACGGGAACTGGGAGGGGAATATGCAGGCGTGGGACGAGGGGTGGGGCAGCAAATAATTCGAGGACTGGCTCCGCAACGCAGCCTGGGTGGTCAGGCTTCACGGCGACTGCCCACGGGAAAGACATCCCGCTCGGGCAAGAGTTCGTCATCCGAAATTCGCGCCATTCTCGGGTACGCCGCGACCGGCATCCTCGGGCACATCAACAACACGTGGACGACGGAGAACCTGCTCATCGGGGATGTCCTGTACAACCACGGGATGTACGGTGCGAACGGGACGCACACGAACCTGACGCTGACCGGGTTCGCCTGGAGACCACGCCGTCTGGCTCTGGGGAGAGATCTCGAACCTCGTCTACGAGCGTGGGGCCATCAGCCCTATCGGCCGACGGACGAGGGAAGTGTTCGGAATCCGCGGCGGCGATGCCTACGACTCCGACGAGATGACCGGCCACGGAGCCTACACCCGGTCTGACGGTACTGTGCCCCCGCTCTACACCAACATCACCGGGTTCTATGCCGACCTCCGAGGATCGGATAGTAGTTTGTTGTTTTCTGGTATCGGCTCGAACGTGGCGATCCGAGGCGTCTCCGAGGAAGAACCAGGCGTAATCGTGCTCCCCAAGGACCGAAATTCGGCGGGGATCTATAAGGAGAACGCCAACGGATACCAAAAAGCCCTCTACCACAGCAATGTCTTCGCGCACATCCTCATCATCGATCCCGACGATAACGTCAGCGACCGAGACCATATGGGGTATATCACGGGGACGCTCAACGCGACCAATAGCGTCGTGCGCGATGTCCGGGTGGACCGTTCTCGTGGGTCAGGGCGCGGCGGCCGGTCCTTCGAGCTCGCAGCCCGTCGCCGGAACCACCCCGCCTGGGACACCCCGCAGGTCCAGGTGTTCGAGGACATCTCGGATGGCCCGACGCACTATCTCTTCGATGTGACCGTCGGACAGGACGACCCTGCTGGGATGGACGTCTTCATCCGAAACAGCTCGTTCGACAACAGTTCGGACCGCCTGTTTAGCGGCTCAGGCGGGGGCCGCATCGAGGATCTGAAAGGCGGGGGCGATCCCTCGAAGCTCCGTGTCTTCATGGAGGATGTCACGTTTAACATGAGTGACCGCAACTTCGTCAATGCGGAACTCTTCTTCGCGATGGCCCGGTTCCGCAGCGTCACCGACCGCCGCTCCGGACACACCAGCGAAACGCGGCAGACGCTTCGGTCCTCCGACTTCGACGGGCTGGAGGCCCTCGTCCCACTCGACCTGTTCTGGGCGCCCCTCGACCGCGCCTTCGTGACGTTCAGCGGCGCTGGCGGCTCGGCCGTGGCGTCGTGGGAGATCACGGACGCGGATGGCAACGCGCTCGGCGAAGACAAGCGCCAGCCGTACGTCCGCGTCACGCTGTCCGAGCCGCTCGGCAGCCGGACACTTACGATCGATGCCGCCGTCCGGCCGTGGGAGGACGGCGTAGAGGTCCCGGACCTCGACCTGTAGCCGCCGCTGCCGAGAAAACCGAGAGGGGAGACGTCGGTCGGCGTCTCCCCTCTCGTGCACTGGCCGGGTCGGTCACCTATGCCTCCTCGGGCTCCTCGACTGGGACACGCTGGACGACCGTGTGGTTGATCACGACGGCGTCCATCCGCGTCCGGAGGAAGCAGTCGAGCGCCTGCTCGGGTGTCGACGATGGGCTCGTTCTCGTTGAACGAGGTGTTCAGCAGCATCGGCACGCCGGTCCGCGTCTCGAACGCCGGGATGAGCGCGTGGTAGCGCGGGTTGGTCGTCGCGGCTGACCGTCTGGAGCCGGCCCGATCCGTCGACGTGCGTCATGGCCGGCACGACCGTCGCGCTTGTCGGGCTGCACGGGGTAGACCTGCATCATGAACGGGTCCGGCACGGCGCCGACGAAGTAGTCGTCGAGCGCCTCCTCCGAGCATCGACGGCGCGAACGGCCGGAACCGCTCGCGGAACTTGATCTTGCGGTTGATGATGTCGCGCATGTCGGCGCGCGCGCGGGTCGGCGAGGATGCTGCGGTTGCCGAGCGCGCGGCGCGCCCCACTCCATGCGGCCCTGGAACCAGCCGATCACGTTGCCGGCGGCCAGGATGGTCCGCGGTCGCGCGTCGAGGGCGTCCTCGTCGAGTCGAGGCGGGGCGGTGCAGCGCCCGCGTCGCCTCGCGGCCCGCGCGGCGGCGTCGAGGATGGCCTCGACGTCGTCGTCGGGGAAGGCGGGCCCCAGTAGCCGTGCGTCCATCACGAAGCCGCGCGCGCGCGGCCGAGCGGCCTGGTGCCAGACCCGAGAGCGCGGCGCCGAGCGCGGTCCCGTTGTCGCCGGCGGCCGGCTGGATGTAGACCTCCTCGAACGGCGTGCGCTCGCGGATTTTCCCGTTGGCGACGCTGTTCATGCGCGCAGCCGCCGGCCAGGCACAGGCGCGGCGCTGTGCGTCGCGCTCGTAGAGCCCGTTCGGAGCACGTGCAACGCGGCCTCCTCGTAGACCACCTGGAGCGAGGCGGCGAGCGTCCTCGTGGCGCGGCTCGAGCGGCTCGTCGGGCCGCCGCGCCGGGCCGAGCAGCGCCTCCAGCTTCGGCCGTGAAGACGCGCGCCGAGCGTGCGGCGTCGCCGCTCGTCCCAGGTCATCGCGACGCCGCCGGACCAGTGGCGGAAGTAGTCGAGCGTCCAGCTCGAACCGGCCGCCGGGCGTGAGGTGGACGAGCTGGCGGACCTCGTCGACGCGAAGTCGGCGCGCCGTACGGCGCGAGCCCCATCACCTTGAACTCGTCGCCGTAGTGCGGAAACCCGAGGTACTGCGTGACGGCGAGGTACAGCATGCCGAGCGAGTGCGGGAAGTAGACGCGGTCGAGCACCTCGATCGCGGTTCCCGCGCCCGCGGCCCACGACGTCGCTGACGAAGTCGCCGAACCCGTCGATGGCGCACACGGCCGCCTCGTCGAACGGCGAGCAGAAGAAGGCGCTGGCGAGGTGCGCCGGGTGGTGCTCGACGTAGTGCATCTGGCGGGAGCGACGCCTCGGTCCACGCCGAGCGCCTCCGCGAGGGCGCCTCGACCTCGCGGACGGCCCGCTGGTTCTTGCGCCGGTCGAGGACGAGCGGATCGACGGCCGGTGCTGAGCACGAAGAGCGCCTTCCGCCGGAGGTGCGCCGTGGGATCGCGGCTGATGGCGACGTCGGTCACCTGCGAGCCGTCGATGCCGGCCATGTCGAGGCACCGTTGGATCGACTGCGTCGGGAAGCCAGCGTAGTGCTTGATGCGCGTGAAGCGCTCCTCTTCGAGGGCGGCGACAACCGGCCGTCGCGGAGGAGCACGGCGGAGACGTCGCCGTGATAGGCGTTGATGCCGAGGACGTACATGGAGCTAGAGAGTCGGTGGAGGAACTGAGTCGTCGGAGAGGGGCTCGTGGAGGTGGAGCGCCAGGAGGATCTCGGCGTAGGCCCGCTGGAGCGCGTAATGCCAGCCGGCGCGGCCGTCGAGGAGGCCGCCCTTCACGACCAACGCGTAAAGCGGAGCGAGGATGGGGGCCAGGACGCCCTTGAGGCGGAGCCGGTCGTTCCGCCCAAGTTCATCGGGTGGGGTTTCCCGAAGCTTGGCGGCTTCCTGGGCGGCGTAGCGCCTCGGGGCGTCGAGCCACGATCCGAGCGGCTTCCGGTCGTCGTGCCAGATCCGGCCAGCGAGCGAGCCGACGAAGCCGTCGACCTCGACGCGGTGGGCGTGGCCGTCCTGGTGGTACGTGGCACGATCGGTCCGGTAGAGGACGGTCCGAGAGGGGTAGAGTGTCCCCCGGAGCGGTCTCCCCCCGATCAAGTAGGTGAACGCCACCTCATAGCCGTCTACGCCAGGGTCGGGTGGGAGCGCGGCGATCTCGTCTGCCAACTCTTGCGTCAGCACGTAGTCCGCGTCGAGCGACAGCGTCCAGTCGGTCTCGACGAGGCTGAGCCCGTAGTTGCACTGCCCCGCGAACGAGTCGAACGCTCGCTGGTGGACGTCGACGTTGGGGAAGGCGCGGACCCTATCGAGCGTGCGGTCCGTGCTGTAGCTATCGAGCACGATCACCCGGTCTGCCCAGGTCAGCCGGTCGAGGACGCGGCCGATGTTGGCCTCCTCATTGTAAGTGAGGATCAGAGGAGTAATGCCGCCACGAAGCACAGGATCAGAATTGAGAGAGGGGGAAGCTAGTAGCGGCCATTCGCGTGAGCGAAAAGGGGGCCTCCTGCCGACGCCGTTCCGTGTCTGGGAGATCACGATCGTGGAGGCCGGGTGGGAACGGATGCACGACGATCCGGGCAGGGGAACGCACGTCCTGGCCTGCCTATCCTGTCACGTCCCTTATTCGCTGAGCACGCACGCTGGGCGGTCGCCGCGTCCGAGGAGCCAGCGATAGAGAGCGAGGTGATCTCGGGCAGACCGCGCCCACGACAGGTCGGACTCGACGTAGGCTCGCCCCCTCTCCCCCATCCGCCGCAGCTCGTCGCCGGGCATGGCGGTGGCCTCGGCGAGCGCCGCCCCGACCGGGCCGGCACCGGGCGCCACCCACCACCCACAGCCGTGGTCTTGGAGCGCCTGCCAGGGGGCCGCCTGCGTCGTCAGGACTGGCGTTCCAGCCGCGAGTGCCTCGGCGACGACGATCCCGAAGTTCTCGCTCAGCGTCGGGAGCACGAACAGATCGGCGGCACCGTAGAGCGCCCACTTCTGGACGTCGTCGACCTCACCAACGAATGAGACCTCGGCCTCGAACCGGCGCTGGCGGACGAGCCCCCGCACCTCGGCCTCGTGACTAGGGTCACCCGGACCGACAATCTGCAGCCGCCAGCCTGCCGGACGAACCTCGGTCCACGCCGCGATCAGGTCGGGAAGTCCTTTCTTGGGGTGCACGCGGGATAGGAACAGGGCCGTCCGTTCACCGCCCGGTTCATCGCGGGGCACCAGCGCGCCCGGCGAGGGCGACACAACCCCGTGCGGAATCACCGCCACGGGCAGACGCAGTCCCAGCCGGCGTACGTCCTCCGCCTCCGCCTCGGCCGTCACCGAGAACGCAGCGGCCCGCGCAAGCGCGCGTCGCTGATACGCCGCCCACGCGAGGCGTTTCTTCATGCGCCCCTCCCCCAGTGCCCACTCGGAGAGCATCCCCTTGGGGCTGACGACGAGCGGGCTCCCGGCTCGAGACGCGACGAGCGACGCCGTCCGGTTCGTGGGCAGCCAGACGCCGTGGTTGTGGACGACGGCGTCCCTTCGCGCGACGGCCGCGACAGCCCGTCCGTACGGGGACGACCGAGCGCGCCAGAGTCCCTCCCTCTCCGATCCCGGTACGAGCCGGACTGCCACCTCGGTCTCGGCAGGGCAGACCACTAGATCTCCAGGCTGCTCGCGCGTGACCACGACGTCGACGCGGGCCCCTTCTCGGACGAGCGCGTTCCGGAGTCTTGACGCTCCGGCTCGGGCCACCATTGGCCGCCGCCAGCGACCCGAGGGTATGGACGATGCGCTCGCTCACGGCCGCCCCTCGACCTGCGTTCCCTCCAGCACGCCGAGCCACGCGGCGCCGGGTAGAGGGCTCGTCGGCCCCCAGACGAGCGAGCGACGCCGAGGCCGCCTCTCCGGCGGCTTCCCGTGCCTCGGGCGACATCTGGAGAAAGTGGTCGAGGCCGTCTGCGAGAGCCTCGGCCGTCGGCGCTGCGCAGACGAGCCCGTCTCGCCCCGGCTCGACGACCAACTCGGGGAGGCCACCGGAGGGGAAAACGACGCTCGGGACGCCGGCCCGCTTCGCCTCCAGCACTACGTTCCCCAGCGCCTCGTCACACACGGACGGGCAGGCGTGGACGTCGGCCTGCACGAACAGCCCGCCCACGTCCTCGACGTACCCGAGGAACCGGATGTGGTCGGCGAGGCCGCCGCTCAGCGCGCGCGTGGCGAGCGAGCGCAGGTAGCCCTGGGACGCTGGCCGACCTGCGAGGAGCAGGCGCACGTCCTGCCCCCGAGCCACGAGCGCCGCGACGGCGTCGACCAGTAGGTGGACGCCCTTGTGGGGCGCGATCTGCCCGACGTAGAGGACCGTCAAGGGCACGCACCACGAGATCGTCGGGCACGTCCGACGCACCTGCCGGGCGGCCAGGAGGCGTGCTCAGGATCACGCGCGTCTTGGACGGGGGGACGCCCGAGGCAACGGCCGCCTCGGCCACGAACTGCGAGATGCACACGAACCGGCTCACGAGCGGCACGAGCGCCCGCCGCCACAGTGGCCCGTAGAATGAGTGGACCGTCGGGACGTCGCCGAGCCGGAAGATTACGGGCACGTCGGCTCGACGGAGCGCCGGGAGCACGCAGAGAGCGTAATGCGGATTGGCGACGTGGATGTGAGTCGGGTGGTACTCCTGGATCATGCGAGCGAATGCCCGAGACCCCTCACGCACGCGGCCGACGTTTCGGATCCCCTCGCGGAGTCCCATGCGACGGGTAAAGTGACGCGCGTAGGCCAGTTCCGTCCACGCAAGCCCGAGGTGGTCGAGGTAAGGCTGGACGGCTTCAGCCCCCCACGCAGCGTGGGTCACGAACAGAGCATCGACGCCCGTGCCTGCCAGAGCGCGATACACCTCCATGTTGCCCCGTTCCTGACCGTTCAGAGCACGATTGCCGAGGATGACCAGAACGCGCGCTTCGCAACTCACGAGCCGGCGGGCTGTAGCGCGGGTTCGTCGTCGTGGGCCGCTCCACCGAGGAGCCACCTCTCGATGTAGGGCTCGAGGTAATGAAATAGAACCGCGAGAACGATAAACTTGGCCAGGATACTCCCGAGGAGCTTGATGCTTGCAATTTCCAGCTGGTAGGCGTTCACCAGCAGGGCCGTCGCGAACGCATATCCGAGCAGCACATACCTCGGCTTCCGAAGGAAATACGCATAGAGGAGTCCCCACAAGACACCGATGAGGAGAATGGGCGCGAACATTCCCACGCGGCCGAAGTCGATGTAGCTCTCGCCCATGTATCCGATGCTGATCGACGTCCCCTCACCGGCGACGTAGAGACCTGTATAGCGGGCTGTCACATCCGAGTCAGAGGGGAGGGACGGCTTGCTGGGGAAGAGGAGGCGGGGCTGAAGCACATGGAGCATCGCGGTCTTCCACAGCTCCCCGTTCTCGTGGGGGAGCACGCTCGGGACGTACTCGATGGTGGAGGCGAAGTAATCCACGTACGAGATTCGCTCGAACATCGGCACGAGCCCTGCAACGATGTCCTCTCCCGAAAGGGCGGACACGTGATCGACGAGGTATGCGAGCGCCTCGCCCTGAGAGACCACCACACTCTGCGAACCTTCTCCTCCACTCAAAAAGAGGCGGTAATCGTCGCTTCACGAGGGTCCACGCGGAACCGAAAATGGCGAGAGCCACGACGAGAACGGCGCCCCCCAGGAGGGTGGAGGTCTTGAGAGTCGGTCGAGCGGTGAAGTACGCGATGAGCGTAACGAACAGGACTGTCTTGAATCCGGAAAAGAACCCGATGCCCATGACGAACTCGAACCCAATCACGACCGGCAGGAGGAGCAAGCGCTGTCGCTGACGGAGCGCGACGTAGGCGAAGATGAAGAACCCCACCCAGTGGAGGACTGTGAACCCGTCAGCAAGCTGCTTGGCAATGGCGGCAAGCTGACGGGCCAGTTCCGAGAACACGAACCCACCGACGTACAGCCAGAAGGCTCGATCTACCGAAAACCATTCGGCCTCCACCTGCGCCCGTTCCCCCGTCGCCTCCCGGAGGACCCGCATCCCCACACGCATCCCCACCGAGAGCACGACCAAGCCTGTCAGGCTGAGCCAGATCGCAGTCTCCACGGCCGGGCTCGCCGAGAGGAGGGCGACGCGTACTCCCAATATGTCGGCGTGGAACACCTTGGCGGTGACCTGTATCCACTGGAACCCGACGGCGAACAGGAGCACGGGCGTCTCGCCCTCGCGCCACAGCAACGTGGCGAAGACGGGGAGCACAAGGATGCTGGCGGCCGTCAGGAGCGGGTTCGCCGCCAGCAGCCCCAGCCCCGCCGCGGCCAGAACGAGGCCCCACACGCCAGAGGGAAGGCGGACAAACCGCGACGCCTGCTCGCCCTGCAAGGCCTCATTCTCCTGCGGGCGCAGAAAGATCGAAGGCAGGAGTCCAGTAGCTCATCGGGTAGGTACGTCCGTCGCAGCCGTTTGGTCTGCCATCGCTGGGCTGGCTGGTGTCGCTGTGGCCTCGCCTGGGGGGCGCACGTCTACCCCGTATACGTCCTGCCACGCTCGGGTAAACGCCTCGGGGGTGATGCCAAGCCGCTCCAGTGACGCGTCGGGCCGACGCCTTCGCCGCGTCGAGGTCCGGCTCAGACAGGTCGAGGTAGTGGCGGAGCCCCGCTTCGAGGGCTTCGGCGTCCTTCTCGTGCACACACGAAGCCGTCCAGCCCCTGCTCGACGACGAGCTCAGGAAGACCGCCGGTCTGGAACGACCACACTCGGGATGCCCGCCTGCTTAGCCTCGACCGACGACGTTGCCAAGCGCTTCCTGCCACACCGACGGGGCGCAGTGAACGTCTGCGAGGGAGAGAAGGGCCGGGACGTCGTTCACGTATCCCAGGAACTGGATTCGGCCGGCGAGCCCAGCCGACGTCGACGGCTTGCATGAGTCCACGGGCGAACGGGTTCTGCCACTCGTAGTCCCCCGCGATCAGGAACCGCACTCCGGGTCGTTCCCGGCACAGCCGGAGAGCCACCTCGACGAGCACGTCCACGCCCTTGTTCTCGTTGAGCTGCCCCACGTAGGCCACCGTCCGCCCCTCGAACGGTTCGGCGGCGAGGGCCACCAGCGCCTCGTCGCCCTGGGACGCGGCGGCCACGCCACCGACGGCGAACCCCGGCGGGCGCTGCGGGGGCGCGTTGTAGATCACACGGATGGTGGCAGGGTCGGCTCCGGCCTCCAAAAGCTTGTCTCGGACGAACTCCGAGATGCACACGAACTGGTCCACGCTGGGAATGATCACTCGGCGCCACAGCCGTCGGAACAGCGCCCGGTGCTGGCGGGGCTCGTCGCCCAGACGGTAGATGACGGGGACGCCGAGCGCCTTGACGGCCGGCCAGCTTCAGAGAGGAGTTGGCTGTCGCTGCAGACGTGGATGTGCGTCGGCTTGAACTGCCGTCCGGCGCGCCAGAAGTCGAGGTTGGCAGCGGCCCCCGCGCGTACCCGCGATGCCCACGTACGAAGACCCATCCCTCGTGAGATCAGCCCCAGGGTAGGTTCCCGTCGTCCACGCGAGCCCAAGGCGGTCGAGCATGGGCTGGATACTCTCGTGCCCGTACGCCTTGTGCGTCACAAACAGGGAGCGGAGGTGCCCCTTCAGAGCGGCGAACACCTGGATGTTTCCCCGCTCCTGCCCCCAGAGCGGAATACCACCGAGCATGACGAGGACGCGGACGTCGTTGGTGTCTTTCATAGGGCAGAAGCGACAGCATCTCTGCTGGTGCGACGAGAGACGTGCTGAACAGCCGCGAGCGCACCCTCAACGGCATGGTCCAGGGAGTAGGTGTCTACCTTGTCGGCTAGTGCCTTCACGACACGCTCCGTTCCGAGGCAGGGTACCATCCGCGTCGACGGCCTCTGCGAACGCGCGGCACATCCGCCAACGGGGAACGTTGCCCCTGTCACCCCCTCCTCGATCAGGTCCGGGGCGCACCCGACGGCGTCGGACACGACGGCCGGGCGTCCCACACGCCATCGCCTCGTTGACGACGAGCCCCCAGGTCTCACTCACCGACGGGAGCGCCAGGAGGTCGGCGGAGGCGTAGTAGGCGGGCAGCTCCGTCTGGTTCCTGAAGCCCGCGAAGTGGGCCGGGACGCCCGTCCGCTCGACCTCGGCCGCGGATCTCGCTCGCTCGAGCCCACCTGCCCCCACGAACAGCGATCCGGGCATCGTGGCCCCGCTGGCGGAGCCGTATCGGCCGCGCGGACGAGGTCGGTCGGCCGCTTCTCGGGGATGAACTTCCCCGCGAACAGGAGGACGAGGCGTGTCGTCGGCGTACGCCCAGTTTGGCCCGAAGCGGCCCCCGTCGCCCCCTCGGACCGCTCGCGGAAGAATGCGTTGTCGACGAAGTGCGGCACGAAGTGCATGCGCTCCGGCCGCGCGCCATAGTGGAGGTAGTACTCCCTCGCGCGCTGCCCGACAACGAGGTAGCCGTCGAAGCGGGGGATGAAGGCGCGATAGGCGGCTTCTTTGGCGAGGCGCTTCGCGAGGCTGCGCGGCGTGCGAAGCTGGGAGTCGCCGCGCACCAGAAGCGGCGTGCCCGTCCGCCAGCATGCGCGGATGGCCTGCCAGAAGCTCCGGTTGTACCACCCGTTGACGAGGAACGCATCGAACCGCTCGCGCGCGATGAGGTCAGCGATGTCCGGCGTGTGGCAACCAAACGGGGCGCTCACATCCGGTCGAGCGGCCCTATTCCGGAGGAACGTGTGCGGGTAGCCGTCGAGGAGGGGCACGTCCCATTCGAAGGGAACGCCGAACCCGGCGTCGGCCTGCCCCGCTGCCGTCTGCTGATGAGCGAAGTAGACGGAGAGGTCCAGTTCGTCAGTCAGCGCCCGGTAGAGCGGGGCGTGATACTGGATCGGGTGCGTAGCGAGAACGCCGAGGCGCATGGGTAGAGGGGACCGCGAACCATCTGCCAGAACACGAGTGCCCTAGATACGGCCGAGGTCAGTACCGCATCGGAGACGCACACGGTCCTCAATTGCCCCGCCGCTGGCCGAGCGCGAGAGCCTCGCCGAGGGCAACGGCCAGCGTCTCGGTGACACGCCGGGCCGAGAACTCGTCGAAGGCTTCCCGGTCGACGTTCTCCGGCCGGAAGGTGTGGGCATCCTCGCGGAATGCAGCGAACGTATCGACGAAGGTGTCGCGGATCGTGTCCAGACCCGCCTCGCCGTCGAAGGAGAGAACGCGGCCGGCGCCGGTCCGGCGGATCACTTCGCAGGCCGTGCTTTCCCGGTGGAGCACGGCGAGCACGGGCTTCTCGGAGAGGACGCCCTGGTACACCTTCGAGGGCGTGTAGTGGGGCTCGGTGCTCCCGAGGATGAACACGCCCTCGGCCGCTTCGAGGTGGGCGAGCGCGGCGAGGTACGGAATCCGCGCTGGGTGCTCCTTCACGATGCTCCCCCACAGCCCGTACTCCTCGGCGACCGGGCGAACGAGGTAGCCCTCGGCGTCGTCTGGGGAGGACCCCGTCCCGACGAAGAACAGTTCGACGTCGGCGAAGACCTCGCGGTGTGCAGCGATGGCCTGGAACACGCGGTGGAGCGGCTCGACAGCCTGGGGCAGGAGGGCACCAGCGTAGAGGAGTCGGAACCGCTCGTCCCGTTTGAACAGCCACGGCTCGATCCCGAGCCGCTGCACGCTCCGGTGGTCCTCGGCCTCGCCGCCGTACGGCATCGCCGCCGTCACGACCTCCCGGAGTTGAGGGTTCCGCTCCAGGACGGCCTCGTAGTACCCCTCGGCCACGCCTGTGATAAGCGAGGCGTCGCGGACGGCGATGGGCTCGAGCACCCGAGCCAACCGCTGCGACAGCCACCGCTTGCTCCCGAACGGATAAGCGTTGGGCTCCACCCATGGGTCGATGTAGTCGATCCCGTAGGGGGTCCCCTGACGCTCGTGAACGGCCCGACCCACGAGAGCACCGTAGAAAGACGGGATCAGGACGTAAACGAAGTCGATGTCCTCGCCGTCGACCAACTCGACGGCTCGGCGGACGAGCGGCCGGAACGATCGGAGTACGACATCACCGACGAACCGCTGAGGGCCGATGTCGAGTGGATCGAAGCTGGCTCGGACCCACTCAACCCGGACGCGATCTGGAACGAGCTCCGCGAGGTCCCAATCGAGCTCCTCCGTGTAGTCCTCGTGGTGGACGGCCAGCACGGTGGGGTCCCATCCGAACTCCGGGAGGTGCTGCGCAAACAGACGCGCCCGGTGCACCGACGCCAAGTTCGACGGCGGGAAGTGGGGGGCGACGAGGAGGACGCGCTTCACGAGATCGATTAATGGTGCGACACGGCTTCCGAACGATGGCAAGGACCCGAGCAGTCAGGACGCGCTACTAAGGCCCTAAGGTAGACTCGGGAGCGACGCGCGTCCTGGGCCGCTTCAAAGCCTATTTTGTGATCGGCCCTCGTCTTCTTCAGCGCCTCGAAAGAGCCAGGACTGCTCCCGCGGGGCCTCCCTAGTTACTCCGCGCTCGCCGACCGCTTGGCCACGTTGGCACCGCCACCCCACCATGGACCAATCGTCTCCCTCTGACCACTACGTGATGATCGTTGGGGCTATGAAAGCAGGCACGTCTTCGCTTTTCACCCTCCTGACACAGCACCCAGCATTGTGTCAATCATGGGATAAAGAGCCCGAATTCTTCTCTATAAATCAGAATCACAGACTCGACGTCGACCGATACGAGGATCTGTTCGAATTTGACCCGTCCGTTCACAAGTACTGCATCGAAGCATCAACTGGGTATACCAAGTACCCCGAGAATCCAGGTGTTCCGATGCGTATTAAAGAATATGGAATTAATCCATTACTAATTTACATTGTGCGCGACCCTATAGCCAGGACACAATCTCATTTAAACTACGCCCACATAAACAACTACGACTGGGGATCTGATGATCTTCTTGGACTTTATGCGACCGCTTTTTCGATGTATTACACACAGATGCGCGAGTATCTTCAATATTTTGGAGATACCAGTAGGTACCTCATCGTCGATTTCGACGATATAAAAGCGAAGCCAGAGGTACTAGCTCAGGAAGTCTTCGAATGGCTCGACCTCGACCCTTTCTCCATATCCTTAGAACCCCCGCGGAACCAGACCCCTCCCCGGTCGGAGGCTGAGCTTGCGTTGGTCCGGTCGCCCATCCATAAGATCCGGCATATCGTTCCCTTACCGATCCGCCAAGGAGCGAAGCGATTACTCCGAACTCACGGCACCTCTGCCACAAAGGAGTTGAAGGCGGATCAGACAGACCGTCTCCGAGAATGGCTACAGTCGGACATGATCGCATTCGGAGAGGCATTCAACTTCCCCGTAGTGAAGTGGGGCTTTACGGCTCCATGAGGGTGAACCTCACGTCGCCAGGGCCCGAGGGATCCCCCACAACTGGGGAGGCGGTGGAGTCGAACCGGCCGACTATGTCGCCGTCCGAGTAGGTCACGCAAGCACGTCGCGGACGACGTCGAGAAACCTCTCCTGCTCTACCTCCCAGTTGTACCGGGCCGTCGCCAGTCGCTCGGCCGTCTGGCGGGGATGATCGGAGCCGAGGAGCGTCCGCATCGCGCTCGCGAGTGCTTCGGGGTCTCCTGAGGGGTAGAGAGCCACAGCGTCCCCCGCATCTTGGGCGACTCCACGCTGTCCCTCGGTGTCGGTGGCGACGGCTGGAAGGCCTGCCAAGAGATACGTGAATATCTTGTTGGTGACGCAAATCTGCCGGTTCTCGGTCTCGCCGGTCTCGAGCGCGAGCCCGACGTCGTGGCAGGCCGCGCGCGCGATCATCTCGCCCGGCGGCGCCACGGCCATGTGCCGAACCCGGTCGCGCACGCCGAGGCGGTCCGCCAGCGCCAGCAACTCCGCCTCATACCCGTCGGCCCACTGGCCGCGGAGCGAGAGGTGACTCTTCTCATCCAGTTGGGGAAGCGCGCGGACGACATCTTCCAAACCCCGGTCCGGCCCGATGACTTGGCTGAACCAGTAGAGCGACACGATCCCATCCGGCTTCTCACGCCGGCGCTCGCCGGCCGTCATGGAGCGCTGGCGGTCGGCGAGGGGGAACACGTTGAGGACCGTCGTCGGACGTGGGATGCCAAGTACCCGAGCATAGGCGTCGGCGATCCCGTCGGAGGCCGCCGTCACGTAGTCGCAGCGGGGGATGAGCGCCGCCTCCACGCGCCGCGTGAGACGCGCGCGTGGGGCCGAGGGATCGGCGTACTCGCCCCGGTGATAGTCCTCGGCGTCGAACCCGAGCTTCGCTCTCGTCGCCGCCGCTGCTCGAGCCGCCACAGGGAGCGCGCCGAGGTTGT
This sequence comes from Rubricoccaceae bacterium, assembly GCA_963811175.1. Classification (GTDB taxonomy): domain Bacteria; phylum Bacteroidota; class Rhodothermia; order Rhodothermales; family Rubricoccaceae; genus Rubrivirga. The sequence continues at coordinate 237,492 of CAWEQE010000002.1, forward strand.
GGGCGATGTACAGGTCCGCGTTCATCCGGATTGCCCTCCGGCAGAACGCCCGGTACCGCGGTATCATCGCCCGAGCGTCGAACGTCCCCAGACCGGCGCGCTCGACGGCCCGGCGCCACGCGGCGAACTCAGCCCGGTGGGCCAGCCGGCGGATGCGCCCGAGTAAGCTGGGCGCCACGCCGAACAGGGAGACTGCTTCGAGGTCGGAGAGCGTGCCGAGCACGTCGGCGTCGTTGGCACGGAGTCGATCGATGTGAGGGTAGTACAGCGCGACGACCCGGTACCCCGCACCGAGCAGCGCTGACGCCTCCTTGACGAGGCGCGGGTTGGCGGCCAGGTGCGTGTTCGTGATCAGGCAGATGGTGGCTGGCATCAGGAACGAGCCGCGACGGTGAGACGAGCGACGGTCTCGGCCATGAGCCGCCGATGATCGGCCCAGGTCCACCCGCGAGCGGTCTCTGCTGCGGCCTTCCCGGCGGCCACCGTCTCTTCCGGATGGAGCATACGGTCCTCCATCGCCTCCGCGATGGCGTCGGCGCTCTCGGCCTCGACGATCCAACCGTTCTCACCGTGCGTCACGAAGTCGCAGGCCGCCGTCCGGTCGGTGGTGATCGCGGCGAGCCCCCTCGACATGGCCTCGGAGAGGACGAGCCCCGACCCCTCCCCCAGCGACGGGAACACGAGCACGGACGCTTCCGCGTAGAGCTCCCACAGCCGCTCGCGCGGCACGCGCCCGAAGACCCGGACGGTTCCAGGCAGAGCGGCCACGTCGAGGTCGAGGTAGTCGGACCCGACGAGCCACAGTTCGGCCTGACTGGCAGGCGGCGCGAGCCGCCGCCATGCCTCGATGACGTACGGCGTGCCCTTGATGATGCTGAGGCTGCCGGCGTGGAGGAACACCACCTTGTCCTCGCTCGAACGGCGCTCCATGCGTTCTACGGTAGGGAACCCATAGGGGACTACATGGACCTTGTCCGCAGCAACACCGCCGTCCAAGAGAGTCTGCCGGATGTACGATGTGTTGCAGATGACGGCGCCGGCGATCCGAAGCTCCTCCTGCTTGCGGCGGTCGCGGCGTGCGGTGTGAGGCGCCGTCTGGACCTCCATCTGTCCTCGAAACAGGTCGGGGAAAAGCGTGCGCTGGCGGTCGTAGATCCGGCGCGCGGCCTGGTGGGGCAGAGCTTCCGAGCGGAGGACCGTAGGAACGCCCAGACTCTTCGCCTGCCGGAACGCCTCCAAGGCAAGGTGCTCGAACGCAACGAGTCCGCCGGTGCTCTCGCGGAGCCCGGCCGCTACGCGGCGTGAGAAACCACCGGTCGCCGCGCTCCCACACCCAATCGGCCGGGGTAGGACCGACTGCCTTCGCCGCCAGACGGAACGATCTCGATCGGGGGGCAGGTAGGCAATGCGCTTCCGGGGAAGCGGGACCAAACGGGGCGAGGCGAGCTTCCTGGCTGGACGCGCCGAGGACAGCGTGCGCGAGCGATGGTCGCACCCTGCAGTGAATCCGAGCGTCGTGACGAAACGGTCGAGTAGTCCGCGCTCGTCAAGACCGACGAGGAGTTCGCGGGTGGCGGCGTTCATGCCGGTGTGAGCCACGACGACGCCCCGACCGCCGGCGGTCGCTGGCGAAAGCTTTTGCGCACGTGCGGGTCATCACGAGAGCCTGGACCGAGCAAGCTGGCGGCGTCCTTCCCAAACGCCGCATTCGACGACTCCACGAGGACCTGACGAGCGAGGCACCAAGTTGACCAGAGAGGTGAGGCATCTCCAAACACCGTCGTCAGACACTCGAGCAGAAGTCTGTCGTGGGTGGACCGTTTGTCTGTCGGCGATGCAGCCCTCTCCGACCAGTGCAGGCAGGTCGATACGCTGGGGCATCCCGAAGAGGTGGAAGGCCGGGTCACTCATCTGGGCAAGGTCGCGGGAGCGCTGCATAGCTCAGACGACAGGCAGCGACTGCTTCCGCATAACGGACGCGGTCATAGCACGTGTTGGACTCGGAGGGCGGCCTCTTCCACCCGAACAGGCGCAGGATCGGACGGACCGAGCGGATCGTTCGAGGAACACGGGGCGGCGCCCCGAGAGCCTGTGCACGTCTCTTCTGCTTTCCGCGATAGCTCGGGGTAGCCGGGGGTACAGAGCAACATGCTACCCCCTGCCAAAGCGCCCCGCACGCACGCCGGGACTCCGCTGCATCCACGACGCGGCTGAGGAGGACAGCCTCGTCGAGCTCTGCGACCTGATAGTTCGAGCGGAGAGAGGCGTCGCTCCGCCGGCTGCTGACGCTGTTCGCATGCCAGACGCGGCAATATCCCAGGCGCCCTCGCAGAATGCCACCTTCCGGGCCTCCGCGACAACGCGCGTAAAGCATCCCGTCCTGGTTCCGAAGAATGACCCTTGTTCCAAGGCCCTGCCGCCTCGGCGAGAGTACGGGGTGTGAGCCAGACCACCGTCGGCATCCCGCCCCCCTGTCCCGAGGCCTGGAGGAGCCAGTCGGTGGCCGGCTCGTAGTCTCGCCAGTCGGGGCCGGACCACGTGAGGTCGGCGTCGGCGACGGCGCCGCGGAACCGGACCCATGGGCCGATGGCGACTGTCCCCTCGGGCTCCTCCGCCAAGCACCGGAGCTGGCGCTCGAGCTTCTCCGGGTGGAGGATGTCGTCTGCGTCGAGGAACTGGACGTAGTCGCCGGAGGACTCTTGGAAGGCCCGGTTCCGGGCGGCACACGCGCCCTGGTTCTTCTGGTGGATGACTCGGACCCGCTCCCCCTCGAACTGGCAGGCGACGCCGAGCGTGCCGTCGGTGGACCCGTCGTCAACGACGACGATCTCGACGTTCGGGTGCGTCTGCCCGAGCGCCGACTCGATGGCCTCAGAGCAGCCACGGCTCGGCATTGTAGGCGGCGATGAGGACAGAAACAAGTGAGGATGACATGGGTGGAGGACTAGGTCGTGTGGACAATCACAGGAGTGAGACGAGCGTCGAGGCCAAGAACACGAAGCTGAGGTAGTTCCGGCCCGTCTTGTCGTACCGCGTCGCCACCCGGCGGTAGTGCTTGAGCCGGCCGAACAGGCGCTCGATCTTGTTCCGGTCCGCGTAGAGGTTCCGGTCGTAGTCCCGCCGCTCGACCCGGTTCGCCTTCGGTGGGATCACGACGACGGCCCCGGCCTCGGCGATCTGCTCCGCGAGCCAGTCGGCGTCGTACCCCTTGTCGGCGACGACGGCCCCGGCCTCGTAGCCGTCGAGGAGCGCTTCGGCCTGCGTGAGGTCGTGGCGCTGGCCGGCCGAGAGCGTGAACCGGAGCGGGTTGCCGAGCGCGTCGCACGCTGCGTGGACCTTCGTCGTCAGGCCGCCCCGGCTCCGACCGAGCCCCTCGCGGGCCGCGGCGATGTCGGGCGGGTCCCCCTTTTTCGGGCGCCAGCGGCGTGCTGGTGCGCTCGGACGGTCGTGGAGTCGATCATGACCCACTCGAGATCTGCCTCCTGCGCCGCCTCGAAGAGCCGGAGCCAGACGCCGCTCTTGCTCCAGCGGTCGAACCGTCGCCAGGCCGAGTTCCAGCTCCCGAACCGCTTGGGGAGGTCGCGCCAGGGGCCGCCGTTGCGGGCGATCCAGACGACGGCGTCGAGGAAGAGCCGGTTGTCCCGGGCGTTCCGGCCCGAAGTGCCGGGCCGTCCAGGAAGGAGCGGGGCGAGGGCCTCCCACGTCCGGTCGGAGATGGCGTAGCGTTCCATGTCGGCGGTCAGGTGTGACCGCCGAGGGATCGTCCAGAAGCGTGAGCGGCTCAACCATTGTCCACACGACCTAGCAAGGACCCGGGTTCAAAGGGTCGTCGCAACACTGCCTGTGTGAGCCGATCGTAGGAACTCCTCCAACGCCTCGGCCGGGGTACTCCACCCCAGAGTTTTGCGCGGCCGGGTGTTCAGCGCCAGGGCCACGGCGGCGAGGTCGTCGGCGCTATGCGCGCTCAGGTCGGTGCCCTTGGGAAAATACTGCCGTAGTAGTCCATTCGTGTTCTCGTTCGTGCCGCGCTGCCAGGGGCTGTGGGGATCGCAGAAGTAGACTTCGATCCCTGTGTCGATCGCAGCTGGCATGCTGCGCCATCTCCGCCCCCTGGTCCTAAGTCACCGAGCGTCGGAGCTGCTCGGGCAGCGTCGTGATCGTACGCGCGATGGCCTCACGGCCTGCCTCGGCGCCATGGCCCGCGAGTGCAGGCCCGTTCTTCTCCCGCTGCCCCGACCCATGGCCTTCCATCCGGGGCAGGTGAAGCAGCAGCGTGAAGCGTGTCGTGCGTTCCACGGGGGTGCCGATGGCGGAGCTTCCCAGGCCCAGGATGAGATCGCCTTCCCAGTGGCCCGGCACCGCGCGGTCGGCTGCCTCGGCCGGGCGCTCGCTGATCAAGAGCTCGGGGGTAACGAAGGACTTGCCGCGCGCTGCGTGCGCGAGCGCGGCACCCGGAGTGCGCGACCTGTGCGCAGACAGGCGGTCAGCTCACGCCGCAGGGCACCTCGGCCTTGGATGTAGAGCGCCTGGTAGATGGCCTCGTGGCTGATGCGCATCGTCGGATCGTCGGGGAAGTCGAGGGGCAGACGACGGGCGATCTGCTCCGGGCTCCACGCCCGAGCCCATCGACGATGCTGGCGACGTCCGTGCCGGCGCCCCTTCCAGGCGACCTCTGGCCCGGGGACGCTCTCCCCGCCCGGCGCCACGATCTGGCCCGCCAGGCGCTCCTGCACATACTGCCGCAGTCTCTCGTTCGTGGCCAGCTTCGCCGGCTTCGGGCGCGAGGCGGCTCGGTCGGCGTGCCACTGCGCTGTCGTCGCTCGATAGGTGAAGCCGCCGCTGCGCGTGCCTGCATTGCGGCGCAGTTCGCGAGAGATCGTCGATGCGTCTCGGCCGAGCTGGCGCGCGATCTCTCGCACCCCCGCGCCCCGCGCCCGCAGGAGGGCGATCTCTTCGCGTTCGGGGAAGGATAGGTACCGCCCGGAAAGCGGCTTCGCGGAGGCTGACAGATGTGAAGGTGGCATACCGCCCGAAGTTCGGAACCAGCGTACCCCGACCACCGGGGACACCCCTGCAGACCCCGCAGCCGCCTCGCTGGATCCCCCGGCCGCAATCGCCGCCCAGAACTGCTCCGATGCTCCCGTCGCCCCACCGGCGGCCGGCCCAGGGAGCCCAAGGGAGCGCGTCCCGCGCGCCGAACGCCGCTTCCGTCTCTTCCTCGCAACCTCCTCTTGTGAGTTGTTGCGACGACTGTTTGAATCCGGGGGAGATCCTGCTATCCGAGTGGTGGCGTTGCCGCGTAGAGCCTGTCCCACAGCTGATCGGTGAAGATGCCCGTCAGGGGCCGGCCATGACACTCTGGAACTAAGCATTGCTTGGTCCCAGAGCGTCGTGTCAGATGGTCAAGTCTGTATGTCACTTCGACCTATAGCGCATCATGATTTTTATGTTTCTCAGAACAAATCTGAGGCTTAATACTGACAATACCAATATTGCTCTTAAAAGCCATACTGGTTTATTCATGAGTGAATCTATTGGCACACCTACTTTGGCCTGCCACTTAGCGCTGTACGAAGACAAACTCCTATTCATCTCGATATACCTTATAGCCTCATCTCTATACTCAGGTATGTCGGTCATACTAGCATATCCTTCGAAGAAACGTCTAGAATCTACAGACGCACCCTCCAGGAAGGGGGGTCTAGATTCTCTATACTTGTACGAATGCTCGAAGTCTATAAACTTTATATCTTTACTTTTAGGGTTAACGAGCACATTGCCAGCGTGAAAATCAAGGAGGGCATAATTTAAATCATGCAATTCTTTTAAATAATAGAAAATACTTTTAGATATACATGGGTCGTAATAAGTATATACGACTGTTTTAACATTATCATATCCTTCTAAGTACTCCACCACCAGCCAGTTGTCCCCCTCCTCAAGTAACATTGGTATGAAATCAAATTGACCTGACAATTTATATATATCTTTCTCTCGCTTAAACTTGGATAAGTAGCCGAACGTCTTACAAACGGCATATTTTCCTCTAAATAACACGAGATCCACCCTAGCCCCGGGGGATGCACCCCCTAAGTTACGTACTAATTCGTATGGAGCAGAAAACTCTATACCTTTTACTTCTTTTGGGTCATTAAGCATATTTTATCCAGCCATCTGAATAGGAAACGGTCCATGTGGCCCTTCAGGTGGGCGGAGGCCTGGTACGTATTCTTGGGTACGGGTTTGAAGTTCTGCGGCCGCTCCACGCTCGGGTCGGGGCGGTGCACGCACCCCGGTTCTCCTGCGCGAGCACGCGTACACGGCCTCCTTGAACTGGCGGGCCACGCCGAACGTGCCGTCCGTCGACCCGTCACTGACGGCCCCGATCTCAACGTTCGGGTACGTCTGCTCCAACACCCATCTAAGTCTCCCGCAACCGTACGTTCGGCGTTGTAGGAAGCTGTTAGGACGGAGACGAGGGGAGGTCTTGCTCCATGCTAGAAAGCTACGCTGGCGGCCCCTGTTCCGCGGTTTCTACGACACCGGACTCGACGGTGAGACTCAGTCTCTGCCAGATAGCGGTCCGCGAGTTTAGTCCATCGCCTCAGCGTCCCCCTCCGCTCGTTGTAGTCGACGTACTGCTTGACCCCCACCTCGGCGAGCATCACACCCATCCAGACGGCCGGAGTGAACCGTTCCAGGTATTCGCCGAGCCCGTCCCGAAGCCTCGCCAGCACCGGCACGTCGACCGGCCCTGTGTAACGGTCCCAGCCGTTGTGGAACACGGCCGAGTAAACGAAGTCGTGGGTGCCGGTAGCCGTCTCGGACTCGCTCCAGTCGATGACGTAGGGCTGGCCGTCCTCGACGAGAACCTGTCGGGGGGTCACGTCGCCGTGGCACCGGCCAGCTGGACCTTCCCGTCGCAGCGTCCCCCGCACAGGTCGCGCACGCGGCCAACGAGCGACCCGATGGCGGCGATCACATCCTCGTGCTCGTGGAACTGGCGCGCGCGCCGGACGAGGTCGCCGAGGTAGTCCTCCATCTCGACCTCCTCTCCGGTCTTCCGATACAGCGCGAGCAAGCCGTCCTGCACCTCTCGATAAGGCTCGCTGTCGGCGAGGACTTTGCCACCTCCCCGCACGATCTGCTCCGTCCACCCGGCCGGCGCCGAGGTGTAGGCCGCCATCACCTCGGGCACGTTCAGGGACGTCCGACGCTGCTGCGTGCCCCTCCATCTCGTTGGCCAGGCAACGGGGAGTACTTCTCGTACGAGAGACAGTGGGCGACGAGCCCCTCGGCGAGCGAGAAGCAGCCGACCAACTGCCACTCCGCGAGTAAGGCGTCCACCGCTCCCCACCGCACGCCGGGCGGGGGCCTCCACCACGCTGTGAACACGCCCGCTCCGGATCGCCATTTTCAGTGCGAGCCCGCTCCAGCAGGCCAGCGTGAGAAGGGGCTGGTAGAGCCAGGAACTCTTTCCGATCGTCATGACCGAGAAGAAGTTGGCGACGGCCTCAGGATCTTCGGGCCGTGGACCAGCGCCTGGGGACCCGGGCACCGACCAAGTCCCGACGGGGTCCAGAGTCGCTCCCGCTGAGCGGGCTAGGGCGAGCGGCCCAGAAGTCGCGCACGATGGTGAGCATCTGCTCTGGCGTGGTCCGTTTGAGGGTCATAGTAGAAATCAGCCTTGACGGGCTAGGTGTCCGAGGACTTTTTGCCGGTGCGGAGTTCGAGCCCGAGCGCGCCCGCGTTGGACATCGGTTTCGAGCAATAGACGTACTGCCTACAGCGCTACCCAGTAGAAGTGAGGCTGTCATCCTAAGCGTAGCGAAGGATCGCAACGCCCGCTAGCGGCGTCACTGCCGGTAGCGATAAGATCGGCCGCCAGCGCGTCGGCGTCCTCGGGGCGCGGGACGTCCACGCGCACGACGTCAGCCTCGGTGAGCTGCGCGGACCTCGGCGAGGCAGCCCTCCACGTCGCTGGGCACGACCATGCCATAGGCGAGATGACGTTACTCATGTAGTCCGTTCCTTCAACAGGACCTTCTCGAAGAAGCCCTTCCGTCCGCCTCACCTCACGGTCCAAAAGAAAACATTTGGACCTGACGGAGTCCACGATCCCGCATCTCAGCAGCTAGATCGTCTTCCGCGAGCACCCGTCCTATCGCCTGCGGCGAGAAGAGAGGGCGACTCTGGTGGGACCAAGAGACACGCCCCGGGCATGCTGGAGGTGGCCGGCACGCCGCCGACCGACGTTGCAACCATGGGCACTCCCGTGCCAAAGGCTTCTAACAGAGACAGCGGGAGGCCCTCGCTCCGGGATGGAGGACAGCTACCCTGGCTTCGCGAAGTTGTCTCCGCACGTCTTCAGGAGAGAGTGCTCCGAGGAAAGAAATGGATTCGGCGATGCCAAGCGAGACCGCGAGTGTCTCCAGTCGCTCCGCCGTTCGCCGTCGCCGATCACTTCGAGATGTGCCTCGGGGTGCTCCTTGAGAACGTCGTTGAATGCTCTGATCAGAACATCCTGCCCTTTCACGTGGCTCAGACGGCCGACGTGGACCACCCGTTTCACATCTGGATTGGGAGCTGGCGCCGGCGACCAAAACGAGAGATCGACTCCATTCTCGACGACGACGAGGCGCGAAGAATGTCCTGACACGCAGTGCGGACTCCTTCCGCAACAGCTTCGGACACGGCGATGACAGCATCGGCACGACGGAGCAGGTGAGGAAGTGCGGCGGCGTTGGCCCGGCTAAACGGCCGAGCACGTCGCTCCCGTGCGCCGTCAGGACAAGCCGATACCCGAAGAAGGGGCGGAGCGCGACGAAATACGCTGTCCGCACGTCCACGTAGTGGACGTTGACGACGTCAGGGCGGACGGTCCGGAGGCAGCGGACGAAGCGCTAGAGCGACCCGGCGGCGCCAGTAAGCATGCTGGGCGTCGGCACTTTCCACCGCGTGCTCACTCCGCTCACGCGGAGCGCCCAGCGCCCCCAGTCCGTCTCTGCGAGATCGGTCTCGGGCTCGGTGAACACCGTCGTAACCGTGTGGCCCCGCGCCCGAAGACCGTCGCCGACCGCATCCCTCACGTTCTCGGCGCCACCCACGGTGCGGCGAGAGCTGATGGTGTAGAGGAGGACGTTCACGAGTAAGGCAACGTTGGGGCAGGTGGAGCGGCCGAGGTGCGGGCGCCCAGCGGCGAGGGCGCGAGGGGCGCCCCGTTCACAGCAAATGACGGACCGCCCGGAGAACCGACGCCGGAAGGGTCGCGCGCAGGAGCATCCGATAGGGCGAACGGGCAAACGGGCGTGCCCGGATGGCGGCGAGAGCCAGCTGCCTCACGGCGCTGAGGTCGGGGTCAGCGTCCGCGAGGCGCCGCCGCGCGCTCTCGAGGAGGAACTGGTGAGCAACTCCGGCCCGCCGCATCTCGGCTACGTGCTTGTGGTAGAGCCAGTCGCGGGCGTCGTGGTTCTCCTGCGCGTTGAGCGACTTCCGCTCGGCACCGGCTCGGGATCGTAGTACCGGACGAGCGGGTCTGGGACGAAGTCGACGTGGTAGTGCTGAGCCACGCGGAGCCAGTAGTCGTAGTCCTCGATGGCCGGGATCCCCTCGTCGAAGTACCCGACCCGGTCCACCACGCTCCTCCGGATGAAGGACGTTTGAGCCGCCGCCGTGCAGCACGTTCTTCTGGAGCAGTGTTGGCGTAGACGTCGCCGCGGAACGCGGGCCGTGTCCACGACGGCGTGTCCAGTCACCGAAGACGGACTCCACGCCGGTGTACACGAGGCCGACGGTCTCAGGGCGGCTCCCGAAGGAGAGCCACTTGGCGCTCCAGCTTGCCGGGGAACCACTCGTCATCCGAGTCGAGGAAGGCGATGAATGCGCCTCGGGCCTCGCGAAGTCCCCATTCGGGCCGCACTCACGCCCGCGTTCTGCGGGCCTGCGGAGGTACTGGACCCGCTCGTCCCGAGCCTCGTACTCAGCCAGGAGCGCCGCCGTGTCGTCCGTCGATCCATCATCGACGACGAGGATCTCGTAGTCCCCGAACGTCTGAGCGAGCACGCTGTCGAGCGCGCGCGGGAGGGTGTCCTCTCGGTTATACGTCGGGACGATAACGGAAATGCGTGGCGTCACACGAGGCGGGTCGGGAAGGGCGTCACGCAGAGCGGACGAATTCAGGCAGCTTCTGGGCAATCCGCTGAACCTTCCGCATGGCTCGGGTGAGGGTCGGGGCGCCGTTCTGGCGGGCCACTTCGGCGGCGCTGGCGGCCTGCCACTTCTCCAAGTCCTCGGCAGTGTTGTAGCGGACCCCGCATTCGGCTCGGGCGGCGTCGAGATCACCCTCGACGGCGGCCCAATCCCAGACATCGGCAATTCCGTCAGCCATGGTCTCCATCTGGACGTGCAGGGTCCGGCTCTTGTCTCGGAGGAAGGCGCGGATGTTGGCATTGGCCGTATCCACAAAATCCAAACCGAGGTCCAGAAGGTCGGGCTGGGGCGCGTGGACGAAGAACTCATCGCGGTACGCCTTGATGATCCCGACGGGGTAGCGCCGAGCGAGGCTCTTAGCCGTGGCCTCTCGGTCGCGGGTGAGGTGGACGTACGACGCCTCATCGCCGTAGGTGTCGTGGAGCCGGCCGAGGAACCACGTGAGCCGGTTATCTACCTCAACGTGGCCGGCCGGGTAGGCCAGCCGGTCGGCAACCACATCGGCCCTTGACTCGTGGGCCGCTGTGTAGTTCGTGGCGTGCTCGCACGCCCGGGTGAACGTCGTTGACCCGCATCGGCCGGTCGAGAGGACGAAAACGTTGCGATGAGGAGAGCTCACAGTTTGTCGTGCGACGCTGCGGCGTCTGGAAGCCGAGGCAGGTTGACCGCGATGGTCTCCGAGGTCTGTTGTGCGTCGCGGGCGACGTGCGGCCGGTCACCGGGGGGATGAGGAAGGAAAGTAGCCGTAGACGCCGAGGTCCCGTCCTATGCGCTCTTCAAGACGCCGGTTGCTCGCCTCGTACGCCGAGAGCACCACACCGCTCGTTGCCATCGTCAGCCGGACCTCGCCTCCCCGCGTCCACCGTCGCGCGCAGACCTCGTGGGGCAGGTCGAGCGCGGAGAGCATCCGGCGCGGACGCAGGCTCACAGAGGACTCCCGGAGCGCAGGCCGAGCGCCCACACATCCTCCCCACGCGAACGGACGTTTTGGCGGCGCCCTGCGGTGGCGGTCTCCGTCGCCCCACCGACGAACGACGACACGCAATTGAGGAACGCCGACGGGTCCTGGCTGAGCATCTCGTACGGGAGAACGAGAATGTTCTCCTCCCCCACCACGTCGCTCACGTGCTCAACGAGCGCGGCGTAGTCGAGGAGCATCCCAAACCCGTAGCGCCCGCTGGTTGGGCTCAGAGTCTGTCGGACGTACACCTCGAAGTCGGCCTGAGAGGCGTCCGGGTTGCGGTCGGAAACCTGAGCGTAGTGCGAGGCGAGCCACTGGTCTTGCCGACGGACGGCGCACAGGACGGTCACGGACCCGAACCCCCAGGAGCGGGCGGCCTGGGCGAGCGCGCCGAGGTGGGCCGCTAGCAGAGCCGGCCGGCTCCCGCTCCGCCCGACGCCCTCATCACTCAGGAGCGCGTCACCGGCGGGCCTCTCGCTGCGCACGCACCCGAACACGCTCTCAAAAATGGCGTCCCCCCGGCCGGCCCAGACCTCGACCGACCGCTGGACACAGTTCGTCAAGGTTCGCCGGTCGCGCTCGTGGTCCTTTGCGGCAGTGAACACGTCCCCTCGGGGGATGCCGATGTAGGTGAGGTGGCCGTACGTCGGAAACACCTCCCGTTGGAGGTACGTTGTTGCAGTCTTCGGCAGGCCAATGTGGAGGTGGAGGATGTCCGGGGCGTCCATGAGCGGCTACGGGGTATCTGGGACGTCAAGTCCGAACCGGATCTCCTCGGGCTCGAGCCCGGCGGGTGCGGCCACTGGACGGAAGGCGCCCGCCATCTGCCTGCCCGCCGCAGTAAGCCGACGGCGGACGCGCCGGCCTGTCCGCACCCAGGGGTAGCCGGCATAGGCGCGGGCGAGGGCACCGGCGTGGACGACGACGTTGGGATAGCGCTCGCGGGCCTCGGACGCGACGCGCTCGAGGGCCGCGTCAAGTGGCACGCGGTAGCCGGTGAGTGTGCCACGCTGGCGGAGCGTCCGAGCGAGTTGCTCAAGCACCCACAACCGCGCCTCGAGCCCAGGCTTCGTGTTCCCCGCGCTGCTGACGGAGGGGGCATCAGTCGGCCGGAGCCGACGGTAGAACACCTCGCCCTGCTCGGTGAGGACTAGAGAGACGCCCCGAGCGAGCGCTTGCATCATCACGTGGCCGTCGTCGTTAGGACCTCCCCGTCCATCCCAGCGGCCGACGATCTCAAAGGCGGATCGCGACCAGAGGACGGAGCAGGGTGGGTGGTACCACCCGCTCAGCCAGCCCGCGAGGGCGTCCTGTCCCGGCCGGCGTGGCGTGTATGACGGCGGCTGGCGGACCCACCGCCCACCCTCATGCTCCAACCGGGACCACGGGCACGCCGCGACGCCCCCGGGATTGGCCTCGACGGCCGCCGCCAGCGCCTCGAGCGCCGTTGGGCCGAGCACGTCGTCGGCGTCGAGGAACATGAGCGCCTCCCCCCGTAACCTGCAGCAAGCCCCCGGTTTCGGGTCGGCGAGGCGCCCCCGTTCCTCCCCGTCAGGAGCCGGACGCGGTCGCCGAATTGACGGACGACGTCGACGCTCCCTGTCCGTCGACCCGTCGTCGACGACGACCACCTCGTCCGGCGGCCGCGTCTGCTCCAGGACCGACCGGATCGTTTGCCCGACGAACGGCTCGGCGTTGTAGCACGGGATGACGACGGAGACACGCATCGCTAGAGGCCGAGACGGCGGAGGACGGCGGTGACGGCCAAAACGTCGACGTGGAGGTCGCGCCAGGGCGGGGCCTCGGCCCCGACCGACCGACCCTCGACGAGCCAGTATGCGTGGCCTAGAGCGCACGCCATCGCGTAGAAGTTGGGGTTGGCAAAGTCGCGCGTGTCGCTGATCTCGACCACGTCGGTCCCCGGGGGGCAGAACAGAATGTTCGTCAGCCCGGCCCCGTGCGGGGCAACGAGGACGCGCGTTTCCTGCATGAGCGCGACCTGGTCCTCGAACGATAGCGTCTCCATCTGAACGCGCTCGAACCCGGCCCGCTCCAAGACGGCCCACACCTCGGCCTCGTTGACAAGGCGGCGGTGCGGCGCCCCCTCGCGGCTGACGTAGACCCGCCTCTCCGGCGCGGCGCTCCCGCCCCCGAACGCCTCGCGGACCGCCCCTAACAGCTCGGGCCGGAATCGGTCGGTGTCGAGGAGCGTCAGCTCTCCGACGCAAATCGGCCGCTCGCAGTCAAACGTGCGAAACGCCTCGACATCGAACCCGAGCGCCCGCATTGACGCCTCCATGATCCCAGTTCGCTGGCGGGGCAGGAGCACGCCGCCGAGCTCGCCTCGCTGGCGGAGCAGAACGAGCTTCGGCAGGACGCCCGTGAGCCAGTGTGCGTAGTTGCCATAAACACGCTCCGTGACCCACGTTGCCCGCTCGACGCGCACCGGCTCACCGGCTGAGCGGAGGAACCTCCCGTGCCACGGACGGAACGAGACCTCGCGGGCCTTGACGGCGCGGCCCTTCGGCCCCAGGACGGCTGGGTGGAACTCGCCGCGCGGCTCGCCGCGGTACGGGACGACCGTGCAGTCGGGGAGCGTGCCGATCACGGTCGGCGCGCTGGTGAGGTCGGGGACGTCGTGCATCGAGAACCCCCACCACCCCCGGTCGGCCGGAAGCGCGCCCCGGGAAGCCACGTTCTGGGGGAGCGGGTAGGCGTGGACTACCTGCTCGTGGACGGTCTCGAACTCCCCGATATTCGAACCCTCGGCAGCAAGATCCGCCAGCCTGTCGGTCTCGACCCAGCGGTAGCCGGCCCAGGCAGGCGGGACGCCGCGGCGCACGCCCTCGCGACCGAGGCGCTGCGCCAGCCGCCGAGCGGCCTTGATGAGGGGCCGGGCCATCACGACGGCAGGCGCTGCATACGGCGCCGGAGGGCGCCCGCCCGCGACCGGGCCACCCGCTCGACCCGCTCGGCCGCCAGCACCGCCCGCGCCGACGCCCGGCCCGCCGCGCGCGCAGGCGCGAGGAGCGTTGGGACGTAGCCCCACGCCGCCATTACGTCCTCGCAGACGCCCTCGACTATGGCAACCTCGGCGGCGGAAAGCTCGCGCGTCCACTTATCGAGCGAGTCGGCCGAGATCGGGCGGAGCGTCTTGGCGTGGTGCTCACGCTGATAGTCGGCGAGCCCGGCGTCGGGGACCTCGGCGGCCGGCAGCCGGACGGTCTCGCTCGACCGGCCCTCGAGCATAGCCGGCTCGAACGGCTCACCCAGGTGCTCACAGACTGCCCGGGTCTCAGCCTCGGGGTCTGCGACGAGCGCCTCGTAGATCACGACGCGGACCCGCGGGTCCGCCCGCCACGGCGGGATGCGCTCACGGTAGATCCTGGCCCACTTCTCGGCCCCGCCGGCGACGGCGTAGGCCCGGCTCTGGACGGCTAGCCCGTGGCGGATCGACGGCGGCGCGATGTCGCGCGTGACCCACGGGCTCTGGAGCTTCGAGGCAAGGACGGCGCGGGGGTCGCGGAGCATGACAATGACGCGAGCCTCGGGGTACCACTCGAACAGGCGGGCGAGGTGCTGGACGTGGCTCGGGCTCTTCTCTCCCACCCGGGCCTTTCCGACCTCCTCGCCGTAGGCCGTGAGCATGGCGAGGAAGGCGTTCCGGCACGTCTCGCCCCCCAACTCGGCGACGATCTGGCGGCACCGCTCGGGCTCCACGCCGAGCGCCTCGAACCGCCACGTGGTCATGTACTCGTCCCAGAGCGGGCGGAACTCGGCCTCCCGCTTCCCGAAGGCGCCATACCGCGCGGCCCACTTCATGTAGTGTGTCTCGGGCGTCACCGCGAGCCGGGAGTGCGCTGAGAGCAGGCTCCGCAGCAGTGTCGTGCCCGAGCGGCCGGACCCCACGATAAAAATGGGGCGGAGGGATGGAGGAGAACAGGACATGAAGGGCAAGTCTGGAAGGCGGCAGAGGCGGGAGGGTCCCCAACCCCACGTTATCTGTAGGTAGGGAGGGCCGAGGCGAAGGCAGGCGGGGGCTGGCCCCGCAGGACCCGGCGGAACACGGCCGCCGCCCCGACCGGGGTAATCCGTCCGGCCGCGACCTGCGGCCAGTACTTGATGTCCGCCAGCCGGAGGGGTGGGCGCGAGAGGCGGATGGGGAGGTGGGACCGCCCGAGCGCGGCGAGGACGGCCGCTCGGTGCTCGCCGCGCCCGACCTGCACAGACCACGTCCCGTCATCGTCGAGCAGCACCGTCCCGCCGATGTCGCCGCCGCGGCCAGGGTGGCGGTGGTATCCCCAAGCGACGACGGAGTCTGTCAGGTCGATCAGCCGGTGGAGCTCAAGCTCACCCTTGGCGCGGTTGACCGGTCCAAACAGCTTGCACCCCTCAGGCTCGTCGGGCTCATATCCATGCTGGGCGGCCTCGTACCGCGCAGTCTCCACGCGCTTGGCGACCCGCTCGTCCGGCGTCCCGCTATGCCACGGGAGGCAGAATGCGGCGGCGGGCTCGCCAACAAACCCAGGCGCTTCGTCGGCGTCAAGGCCGAGGGCAGAGAGCGCGTTCGGCGGCATGGCCTCGGCGAAATATGTCTCGAGTGGAGACCCAGAGTAGGCTAGGCCGCCTCCCTCGCGGTATCGGCAACCGTGGCGACGAACGGGTGCGCGTCGATCTCGAGCGGGAAACCAGTAAAGCCCCCTGCACCGATGGACCGGAATGTCTAGAACAAGAGGCCGCCTCAGCTCTGCCTGGCGGGTTGCTGCGACCGGGTCTACGTCGGCCCCCTGGAGGTCGAGAGGGGCGACTCTTGCGACCTCGCAGCCCAGCCGCGCCATCCGTTTGCGTAGCTGATGTTTGATGGTGTTGAGGGGCATGGCAAGCTCTGATTCTGAGCATCTGTGCAGGTACCCCGCCCCCTCAGGTACCGACATGGAGTGAGTTGACCAGTTCATCCTCGCCGGCCATCCGCCGGAACACGTCGCTCGTCGCCATCAGCTCGTCGTAGCTCCCCTCGCCACGAGCCGCCCCTCGTCCAGCATGAAGAGCGTGTCGCAGTTGCGGACCGTGCTCAGCCGGTGGGCGATCACGACGAGCGTGTGGCTGCCCTGGAGCCGCTCCAGCGCCTCGACGAACTGGCGCTCGGTCTGGTTGTCGAGCGCGCTCGTCGCCTCGTCCATCACCAGCACCTCGGGGTTGTGGTAGAGCGCCCGCGCGATCCCGATCCGCTGGCGCTGGCCGCCGGAGAGCCGGACGCCCCGCTCGCCGACCATCGTGTCGAGCCCGTCGGGGAGCCCCTCCACCATGTCGCGGAGTTGGGCCGCCTCGAGCGCCGCCCACACCGCGTCGTCGTCGATCTCGTCGTCGCCCATCCCGAAGGCCACGTTGCCGCGGACCGAGTCGTCGGTGAGGTAGATGCTCTGGGGGATGTAGCCGATCTTCCGCTGCCACGCGACCATCCGCTCCTGGATGTCGACGCCGTCGACGAGCACGCGCCCCTCCGTCGGGTCGAGGAGCCCGAGGAGCACGTCGACGATCGTCGTCTTGCCGGCGCCGGACGGCCCGACGAACCCGACCGAGGCGTCCTTGGGGATCGCCAGCGACACGTCGCGGAGGGCGTGGTCCTCCTGCCCAGGGTACTGGTAGCTGAGCCGGTCGAACCGGATCTCCCGCTCGAAGGCGAGCGGGCGCCCTGGTCTGCTGCCGAGCGCGGGACTCGCGCTCCTGCTCGGCTCGAGCTCGGCGAGGTCGTCGTAGACGGCGTCCAGCGCCTGCTCGCCCCACTTGAGCGAGTTGACGTTCCCCGCGACCTTCTGGAACGAGGGCATCAGCCGGACGATGGCGACGCCGAGGAGCGTGAGCGTCGGGATGATGGACTCGAGCGGGCCGGTCCTGGGCCACGAGGAGGGCCGAGACGCCGAGCATGCCGGCCACCGCGATCGTCTCGAGGAAGAGCCGGGGGAGCGCCGCCGATCACCGCCTTGTACCGCTCGGCCTCGGCCTGGAACCACGTGCTCTCCGCTGTACGACTCGAGGAAGAACCCCTCCCGGCCCAGGATGCGGGCGTCCTTGAACCCGCCGAGCCCCTGGTTCACGGCCTGCACCGAGAGCTTCCGGTGGCGCTGCTACTCCTTCGCGTACTCGCTGATCTTGGCCCGCGTAGCCCGGTAGAACACGACCGTGACGGTCCCCAGCACGCCGAAGACGACGAGCGTCACGACGGGCTCGACGAGCGACCAGCAGCACGAAGACGAAGACGAGCACGAGGGCCTCCTGGGCCAGCGTCATCAGCGGGCTCATCACGCCGCTGATGATGCTCCCGGACTCCGAGTTCGTGTTCCGGAGCAGCTCGGCCGTGTTCCGCTGGAGGTGGAAGGTGTACGGCGAGCGGAGGTAGGCCCGGAACAGCCGGTTCGAGATGCTCGACGCGGCCGGCCGGAGTTGTACCGGGCCTGGACGTAGGCCAGGAACGTGAGGTACAGGTTCTTGACGACGAACACGATGATGAGCCCGAGGGCCGCCCACATCACCATCTCCTCGGCCGAGGTCGATCCCCGAGCGCGTCGTACGACGGCGCGGACCGGCGTCGTACTCCAGGAGCCTCTCGGGCATGCTGATGACGCCGACGAACGCCGGGATGGCGCCCGACGCCGACGACCTCGAGGAGGGCGCCGACCCACATCAGCACGAAGAGGATCCCGGCGTTCCGCTTTTCTCGTTCGCGTTGAGGAGGTAGGAGAGCTTTCGGAGGATCGAACGCATAGAGACCGACAGGCGGGAGGGCTCAGGCTACGGTAGCTGGGGCGTGATCCCGAACGAAAATGTCGCTGACGACCGTGCGCCAGCGCTCGTCGAACCGCTCCTGCGAGAAGTAGTCCAGCCCCTCCGGCACGCCCTTCGGAGAGGCCAGCGCGTCCAGAATCCCTTCCCGGATCGACGCCAGATCGTCCGGATCGACCACGACGCCGAGCCTCCCGTCGCGGACCGCCTCGCGGCTGGCGTCGGCCGAGGACGCGACGACGGGGACGCCGCACGCGAGCGCCTCCAGGTACACGATCCCGAACCCCTCGCCCCGGCCCGGCATCACGAACGCGTCCGCCAGCCGGTAGTGGTCGGCCTTCTCGTCCTCCGGGACGTAGCCGGCGAAGACCACGCGGTCGGCCACGCCGAGCTGGCGGGCCTTCGCTTCCAGCCGGGGGCGGTCGTCGCCGCCGCCGCAGACGAGGTAGGCGATGTCCGGGACCGACGCGGCCAGCGCGGGGAGCGCCTCCATCACCTCGTCGAGGCCCTTGTACCGCTCGGAGGGCGAGAGCCGGGCGAGCGTCATCAGGACGGTCCGACCGTGGAGGCCGTAGCGGTCGAGGAGGTCGTCGCGCGTCGGGCCGGGGCCGAAGTCGGAGAGGTCGACGCTGTTGGGGACGACGGTCCCGCGCTCGATGGGAATCCCCATGCGCGCGGCGAACCGGCGGCGCGTGAGGTCGCTGACCGCGACGAAGGCGTCGGCCCGGCGGACGGCCGCTTTCGTGGCGGCCCCCACGAGCCCCGTCTGCGTCGGCGGCCAGTGCGGCGGCCCCCACGCCTCGACGCCGTGGACGATGAGGACCCACGGGACGCCCGCCCGCGCCGCCGCCAGCGCGGCGAACGGGGCGAGGTGGAGGTGCCCGCAGATCACGCCGTCGTACCCGCCCTGCGCGACGACGACGCCGAGCGTGCGGACGAAGGCGCCCATCCCGCCGGCCGCGTCCGTGCGGAAATCGACGGCGTCGGGCACGCCCTCCACGGCCTCCGAGACCACGCGCGGCAAGGCCACGACGCGCTCGATCTCGTCCATCTCCACGATGGCACCGAGAAGGTCGCGGTTGACCTTGGCGATGCCGCCGCGGCCTCCGTAGGCGTCGGTGAGGAGGGCGAGGAGCGTCACGCGAGCGCGGGGGCGGCGTTGGACTGGCGGCGGTAGACGTGCTTGGCCCAGCCCCGGAGCCCCCGGTCCGACGCGTCGGCCGCGCCGGAGGCCAGGAGCCACTGGCGGACGGGCGTCGTGAACCCCGTCTTGGGACGGTCCGCGATGGCGGGCGGGAGCGGCGGTCGCGCCGCCCGCGCCAGCGTCGCCTTGTCGACGGCCTCCGGCCGGGCCGCCGCCAGCGGGGCGACGCGCCGGAGCAGCTCCCAGTCCACGAGGGGCACGCGGAGCTCGAGCGAGTGCGCCATGCTGGCCCAGTCCGAGTCGCGGAGGAGCTGCGAGCGCATGTAGTGGGCCGATTCGAGGGCCGTGATGCGGAGCCGGTCGGAGTCGAGGCCCCGGACCGTCTGGCGGAGCGCGTCGAGCGGCGCGAGCGCCTCCAGCCCCTCCCGCGCGAGGTCGGGGTCGAGGACCGCCGGCAGCTCGTAGGGCATGAACAGCGCCCGGCGCAGGAGGTACGCGCCCTCGACGGTCCCCCCGTACTCGACCAGCCCGGCCGCCTTCGGCGACGTGACCCGGCTCAGCACGGGCGCGCTGATCGCCCGGAGCCCCCGCCCGAGCGCCGCGCTTCCAGGGATCGCGCCGACGGCGCCCGCGAGGCGGGGGACCTCTTCGAAGCTGGGGTAGCCCCCGAACAGCTCGTCGCCGCCGAGGCCGGAGAGCGCCACCTTCAGCCCCGCCGCGACGGCCGCGCGGCTGACGAGGAACGTGTTGAGCCCGTCGATGGAGGGCTGGTCCATCGCCCCGAAGTAGTCGTCGACGAGGCCGGCGAACTCCTTCTGCCCGACGCGGACCGTCCGGTGCTCGGCGCCGTAGTGGGCGGCGGCGGCCTCGGCGAGCGGGACCTCGTCGTCGGCCGTCCCGGCGTACTCGTCGAACCCGAGCGTGACCGTCCGGAGCCGGCCGCCGGCCTCGGCCGCCAGCGCGGCGAGCGTCGTCGAGTCCCGCCCGGACGAGAGGAACACGCCGACGTCGACGTCGGCCACGAGGTGGTGACGGACGGAGTCGAGCAGCGCCTCGCGGACGGCGGCGTCCAGCTCGGCCTGCGTCGCGCCCTCGCCCGCCGCCGAACGCTCGGCCTCGCGGAGCGCCGCCGTGAGGTCCGCGAACGAGCGGGGCGCCTGGGGTCCGTCTCCGTCGATCCACTGCGTGTGGCCGGGCGGGAACGCGCGGATGCCGCGGTAGAGCGTGAACGGCTCCGGGACGTGCCCCCACAGGAAGAAGCCCGCGTGGCCCGCCGGCTCCGGGCTCGTATCGACGCCGCCCATCGCCAGGAGCGCCTGGACCTGCGAGGCGGCCTGGAGCGTGCGCCCGTCGTCGGCGACGTAGAGCGGCTTGATGCCGTACGGGTCGCGCGCGAGCAGCATCCCCTGCTTCCGCTCGTCCCAGAGGGCGAAGGCGTACATCCCCCGGAGGTCCTCGACCAGCCGCTCGCCCTTCTCGCGGTAGAGGTGGAGGATCACCTCCGTATCGGAGGTCGAGCGGAACGGGTAGCCTTTCGCTTCGAGGCCCGCCCGGATCTGCTCGTGGTTGTAGATCTCCCCGTTGAAGGCGATCACGACGCGCCCGTCGTCGACCGACATCGGCTGGGCGCCGTCCTCGCTCAGGTCGATGATGGCGAGCCGCCGGTGCCCGAGCCCGGCACGCTCGTCCGGGCTCGTCCAGACCCCCGAGCCGTCGGGGCCGCGCGTCTCCATGCGGTCGCACGCACGCGCGAGCGCGGCCCGGTCGGTGGCGCCGGAGGCGTAGGAGAAGGACGCGGCGATGCCACACATGGCAGCGGGGGGAGCGAGTCGTGAAGCTACCGACGAGGCTCGGCGGGGTCTCCACCGGACCCGTGGAGTATCGGCTCAATCGGACCACACGGGCCGGCGCAGATCCGGGCCGCCGGTCTCCCCTCGACCGCCGGCCCCGGCGCTGAGACGTGTGCGGCGGGCCTCCGCCGGACGCCCTACCGCACGACCGTCAGCGACCGCTGGCGGACCTCGCCGCCGGCCGTGAGGCGGTAGAGGTACTGGCCGGGCGCGAGGCCGGAGGCGTCGATCGGCACGGCGTGGTCGCCCGGCTCCAGCGTCTCGCCGTCGACGGGCGTGAGCACGAGCCGTCCGAGCGTGTCGTAGACGTCGAGGCGGACGGGTCCCGAGCGGTCCAGCGAGAAGGGGACGGTCGCGGAGCCCCGCATGGGGTTCGGGTACGTCTGGTCCAAACGGAGCGCGTCGCTGGCGGGCGGAGTCGCCGCGTTCGTCTCGCTCGCGCCGAGCACGTAGAGGTCGTTGCCCTGGTACCCCGCCTCGCTCAGCGCGAACGACTCGTCGTAGGCGACAGAGACGGTCTCCATGGCGCCGCCGCCCGTCGCGTCGTACGCCGCGAACGAGAGCGCGTCGCCGTCGAGGAGGCCGTCGAGGACCGGCGTGAAGGGGTCGTCGCCCCAGACGGCGATGGCGAACCCGTCGCCGCTCCACACCCCCGAGCCCACGCACGACCCGTCGGGGGCGAGGACCGCCAGCTCGTCGCCGGCCTCGAGCGCCCCTTTCGACATCGAGACGCCGGCCCACGAGGGGACCACGACGGTCGCACTGGACCCCGTGCGTGAGGGACAATCCGCGAAGTAAATCGGGTCGGGAGCGAGCGCAACCAGGGCGATTGCGGAGAGGGCGGCGAGCATGCGGGCAGGAGTTGACTGCCGGCGGTATCGGGTCCGTCCCTGGCGAGTGGATCACATGGCGACTCGGCGTACGCGTCGTTCCCTCCGCCCTTGGACATCGAGTCCTGCGTTCCCTTTTCCAGATTCATAAAGGCCCGCCCACGAATCGGCGGGCGACGTGGGTGCTTCTTACCCATCCGTGGGGCCTCTCCCCTTCGGTCCCCGCCCATTCGGCGGACCGTATCATCGTCCGGCCCGCCCTCCGCACGTCCCACCGCTTTATGACGGACCTCCTTCCCCTCGCTCGCCGTGCCGCTGAAGAGGCCGGCCAGGCCATCCTCCAGTTCTACGGCCAGCCGATCCCCGTCGACCGCAAGGCCGACGACTCGCCGCTGACGCAGGCCGATCTCGCCGCGCACCGCACCATCGTCGCCGCGCTGGAGGCGTCCGGCCTCCCCGTGCTGTCGGAGGAGGGGGACCCGGAGTCGGCCGACCGGCGGGGCTGGCGGCGGTTCTGGTGCGTCGACCCGCTCGACGGCACGAAGGAGTTCGTGAAGGGCGCGGGCGACCCCGACGGGGCCTCGGGCGAGTTCACGGTCAACATCGCCCTCGTGGAAGACGGGGCGCCGGTGCTCGGCGTGGTCCACGTCCCGGTGCAGGGCGTGACGTACGTCGCCGCCGGCGGCGAGGCGTGGAAGCAGACGGGCGACGCCGACCCGGTGCGGATCTCGACGCGGCCGGCGCCGGACGGCGCGCTCACGGTCGTCGCCAGCCGGGACCACGCGGGGCCGGAGGTGGCCGCCATCCTCGACCGGATCGAGGCCGACGGGCGGACGGCGGCCTCGGCCTCCATGGGCTCGTCGCTCAAGTTCTGCCTCGTGGCCGAGGGCGCCGCCGACTTCTACCCGCGCACGGTCCCGACCTTCGAGTGGGACACGGCGGCGGCCCAGGCCGTCGTCGAGGCGGCGGGCGGCGGCGTCGGCACCCGCGCCGCCGACCGGCTGGCGTACAACAAGGACGACCTCCGCAACCCGTCCGTCTTCTGCTGGGGCGACCCGTCGCTCGACTGGCGGCGCTGGCTCGCGGACGCCCCGTGACCGCCCTCGACGACCGCCAGCGGGGCGGGGGCCTCGCTCTCCGCCTGGGGCCACGAGCCGCCCGCCCCCGGCCATGACCTGGCAGGCCGGCTACACGCTCGTCGTGCTCGCCCTCATGGTGGGCGGGCTCGTCCGCAACGTGGCGCGGACGGACGTCGTCCTGCTCGGGGCGCTCGGGCTGCTGCTGCTCGCCGGCGTCGTGGACCCGACGGCGGCGTTCGCCGGCTTCGCCAACCCGGCCGTCGTCGCCATCGGCGCCCTCTTCATCGTGGCCGCCGGCGTGGACCGGACGGGCGCGCTCGCCTTCCTCGACGACCTCCTGCGCCCGCGCTCGGCCCGTCCCGGCCCGGCCCTGGCCCGCCTCATGCTCCCGACGGCGCTCCTCTCGGGCGTCCTCAACAACACGCCCATCGTGGCGATGCTCATCCCCCGCGTCCAGGCGTGGGCGCGGATGCGGGGGCCCGCGGCGTCGAAGATGCTCATCCCGCTCTCGACCGCCGCCATCGTCGGCGGCTGGCTCACGCTCATCGGGACGAGCACGAACGTCGTGGTCCACGGCCTCCTTCAGGCGCAGGGGCTGCCGGGCTTCGGGTTCTTCACGCTGACGTGGGTGGGCGTCCCGGCCGTCGTCCTGGTCGCGGTCTACTACGTGCTCGTCGGCCACCGGCTGCTACCCGAGGGCGACTCGGAGGCGGACCACGACCCGGCCGGGAAGGGCTACCTCTTCGAGCTTCGGGTGACCGACGCGGCCCCGTTCCGGGGGCAGACCGTCGAGGCCGCCGGCTTCCGGACGCTCGGCGACGCCTACCTCACACGCGTACGACGAGGCGAGGCCGTCGTGGAGGCGACCCCGGAGACGGCGCTGCTGCCGGGCGACGTGCTCACGTTCGTCGGCGGGACGTCGGCGTTCGACGCGCTCCTGGCGCGGGACGGGCTGGCACGGATGGCGCCGGCCGTCGAGTCCCACCCGGACCTCCACCTGTTCGAGGCCGTCGTCGCGCCGGGGTCCCGGCTGGAGGGGCGGACGCTCCGCGAGGTCGGGTTCCGCGAGCGCTACGGCGGCGTGGTCGTCGCCCTGCGGCGGGGGCCGACGGACGTCGACGGCGGGCTGGGGCGCGTCCGGCTGAGGGCCGGCGACCTCCTGCTCGTCGAGGGGTGGCCCGGCCTCGCCACGCGGCTCGCCACCCTGGGCGACGACTTCGCCCTCGTCTCGGCCGTGGACCAGGTCCGCCCGGCCACGTCGCGGGCGCCCGTCGCGCTGGCGCTCCTCGTCGGCATGATCGTGCTGGCCGGCGCCGGCGTGCTCCCGCTCGTCACGGCCACGTTCTCGGCCGCGCTCGGGATGGCCGTCACCGGCTGCCTCCGAGGCGACGCCCTGCGCCGGGCCGTCGACGTGCCGGTCCTGCTCGTGATCGGGGCCGCGCTCGGGATCGGGCAGGCCGTCGAGGCGACCGGGCTGGCGGCGCTCGCCGCCCGCGGCATCGAGGGGGTCGCCCCGCTCGGGCCGGTCGTCACGCTGCTCGTCGTCTACGCCGTCTCGAACGGGCTGGCCGAGCTGATCACGAACAAGGCGTCGGCGGTGCTCATGCTGCCCGTGGCCCTCGCCGTCGCCGCCGACCTCGGCGTGGACTGGCTCCCGTTCGCCGTGGCGGTCACGGTGGGCAGCGCCGCCAGCTTCCTGACGCCCATCGGCTACCAGACCAACCTGATGGTGATGGCCGCCGGCGGCTACAAATACACCGACTATACGCGGGCGGGACTCCCCGTCAGCCTCATTGTGATGGCCGTGACCGTCACGGTCTGCTCCCTCGTCTGGCTCTGACGCCGGCGACGGCACCGCCCGTCCCGGCGGGCTCTAGCTTCTCCGTCGCCCCCAGCCCTCCCTTTCTATGGCCGCGCGCACCGTCCGCACCTCCCACCTCCGCGCCCTCGAAGCCGAGGCGATCCACGTCATGCGCGAGGTGGCGGCCCAGTTCGAGCGGCCGGTCCTCCTGTTCTCGGGCGGGAAGGACTCGATCCTGATGGTCCACCTCGCGCGGAAGGCGTTCCACCCGGCGCCGATCCCGTTCCCGCTGCTCCACGTGGACACCGGGCACAACTTCCCCGAGACCATCGCCTTCCGCGACCAGCTGGTGGAGCAGCTCGGCGTGCGGCTGGAGGTGGCGAGCGTCCAGGACGCCATCGACACCGGGCGCGTCGTCGAGGAGACCGGGCCGGAGGCGAGCCGCAACGGGCTCCAGATCGTCCCGCTCCTCGACGCGCTCCAGGAGCACCGCTACGACGCCGCCTTCGGCGGGGGACGCCGCGATGAGGAGAAGGCCCGCGCGAAGGAGCGCTTCTTCTCCCACCGCGACCGCTTCGGCCAGTGGGACCCCAAGAACCAGCGGCCCGAACTCTGGAACCTCTACAACGGCCACAAGAACGTGGGCGAGACGTTCCGGGTGTTCCCGCTGAGCAACTGGACCGAGATGGACGTCTGGCAGTACATCGCCCTCGAAGACGTCGACCTCCCGAACCTCTACTTCGCCCACGAGCGCGAGGTGTTCGACCGGCGCGGCACACTCCTCGCCACCACGGACTTTATCGATCTCCAGCCGGGCGAGACGCCCGAGCGCCGGACGGTCCGGTTCCGCACCATCGGCGACGCCACCTGCACCGGGGCCGTCGAGAGCACGGCGGCCACGCTCCCGGAGATCATCCAGGAGGTCGCCGCTGCGCGCCAGACCGAGCGCGGCGGACGCCACGACGACAAGCGCTCCGAGGCGGCCATGGAGGACCGCAAGAAGCAAGGGTATTTCTAAGAGGGATGACGAGCGTGCGGGGACGAGGGTGAGCCGAAAGCCCATCCGCGCCCCATCCCGCCTCCCTCCATCCCGCATCTCTCTCGACCATGCAGACCAACGGCACGACCTCCCCCACTGGCGACGACGCCCGCCCCGACGACGCCAGCGCCCCGGACGCCGGCGACGCCTACCTCGACATGGACCTGCTGCGGTTCACGACCGCGGGCAGCGTCGACGACGGCAAGAGCACGCTGATCGGGCGGCTCCTCTACGACTCCAAGTCCATCTTCGAGGACCAGATGGAGGCCGTCGAGGAGGCCTCGCGGGCGCGCGGGATGACGGACGACGACGACGTCCCCAACCTGGCCCTCCTCACCGACGGGCTCCGCGCCGAGCGCGAGCAGGGGATCACCATCGACGTGGCCTACCGCTACTTCGCCACGCCCCGGCGCAAGTTCATCATCGCCGACACGCCGGGGCACGTCCAGTACACCCGCAACATGGTGACGGGCGCCTCGACGGCCGACCTCGCCATCATCTTGCTCGACGCCAAGCGCGGCGTCCAGACGCAGAGCAAGCGGCACGGCTTCATCGCCTCGCTCCTCGGGATTCCCCACGTCGTCGTGGCCGTCAACAAGATGGACCTCGTGGGCTACGCCGAGGACGTGTTCCAGGACATCCGGCGGGGGTACCTCGAGTTCGCGTCCAAGCTGGACGTGAAGGACATCGAGTTCATCCCGGTCTCGGCGCTCCGCGGCGACAACGTGGTCGAGCGCGGCGACAACATGCCGTGGTACCAGGGCTCGACGCTGCTCCACCACCTCGAAAACGTCAACGTCGCCGGCGACCGGAACCTCCGCGACTTCCGGTTCCCGGTCCAGACCGTGATCCGGCCGGACCAGACGTTCCGCGGCTTCGCCGGGACCGTCGCCAGCGGGGCGATCCGGCCGGGCGAGGAGGTGCTGGCGCTCCCCGCCGGCACGCGCTCGGTCGTCAAGACGATCACGACGCTCGACGGCGACCTCGACGAGGCCCGCGCCGACGAGGCCATCGTGATCACGCTGGAGGACGAGATCGACGTGAGCCGGGGCGACATGCTCGTCCGGTCCGGCAACCTGCCGCAGGTGGAGACGGCCATCGAGGCGATGCTCTGCTGGATGGCCGAGGAGCCGCTCCAGCGCGACCGCCACTACCTCCTGCGCCACACCACGCGCGAGGTGAAGGCGTTCGTCGACGAGCTGGTCTACCGCGTGGACGTGGACACGCTCCACCGCGAGGACGTGCCGGCGCTCGGGCTCAACGACATCGGGCGCGTCCGCATCACGACCGCCGCCCCGCTCTTTTTCGACCCGTACCGGGTGAACCACGAGACGGGCGCCTTCATCCTCATCGACCCGTACTCGAACGCGACCGTCGCCGCCGGCATGATCCGGGGCGCGGCCCAGAGCGCCGACGAGGTGGCCGGCCGGGCCGCCCAGATGGAGCGCTCGGCGGACGCCGCCGGCGCGCGGGCGCGGAAGGTGTCGCCGAACGTGACCTGGGAAGGGCTCAACATCCCGCGCGAGACGCGCGAGCGCCGCCAGGGCCACGGCGCCGCCGTGCTGTGGTTCACCGGCCTCTCGGGCTCGGGCAAGACGACCGTCGCCCGCGAGGTCGAGCGCCAGCTGTTCGAGGCCGGCGTCCAGACCATGCTCCTCGACGGCGACCAGGTGCGCCACGGGCTCTCCGGCGACCTCGGCTTCAGCCCCGACGACCGGCGCGAGAACGTCCGCCGCATCGGCGAGGTGGCCCGGCTCTTCTTCGAGTCCGGCGCCGTCACGCTCTGCACGTTCGTCTCGCCGTACAAGGCCGACCGCGACCGCGTCCGCGCCCTCATCCCCGACGACCGCTTTTTCGAGGTGTTCGTGGACGTGGACGTGGAGACGGCCACGGCGCGCGACCCGAAGGGCGTCTACGCGAAGGCCGCGCGCGGAGAGATCGAGAACCTGACGGGCGTCTCCGCGCCGTACGAGGCGCCGGAGAACCCGGAGATCACGCTGGCGACGAAAGAGCTCAGCGTGGCCGAGGCCGCCGAGATCGTCCGCCAGGCGCTCGCGGACGCCCGGATCGTCGAGGGATAGCGGTCCGGGTCCCGCCCGACCGTGACCGCCAGCGGCGTCACGCCCCGCTGGCGACGGCGTCGAGCAGGGCGTCGATCCCATCGCCCACGGCGTCGAGGCGCTGCGGGCGCGTGAGGCGGAGCACCGCGACCTGGCCGCACAGCCGGGCGACCGGCGCCACGAGCGACGTGCCCGCCGGGGCGCCGAGAAAGCGGGGCGCGTAGACGTGTTCGAACGCGGCCCCGAACGCCGCCGGTCCGCTGAGCGCCTCCACCTCCACGTCGTCGCCCCACGCCAGGACGCAGACCGCCTCGACGGGCGCCGCCTCGCGCGCCGCCCGCGCGCCGAACCAGACGCCCTTCGCCAGCCCCTCCATGAACGGCCGGACCTCACCGTCCAGGCCGAACGCCTCGGCGGAGGCCGGCCACAGCTTCATCTGGGTCGGACCAGGGGCACAGAGCGGCCCGTCGGCGTCGGGGAGGAGCACGACGAGGTCGTCCGTCAGGAGCGCGTGGCCTCGGGTAAGGAGCGCGGCGGCGGTCGTCGATTTGCCGGCGCCCTTGTGGCCGAGCAGGACGACGGCCCGCCCGCCCACGTCCACGGCGCTCCCGTGGAGCACCAGCCGCCCGCGCCGGTGGAGCGCGACGCCCAGCCCCGGCCCGACGACGCACTGGCGGGCGAACGGCTCGTTCTCGCTGTCCACGACGATCTCGTCGGACGACACCCGGAGCTTCGCGCGACCGGCCCACGAGAGCACGTCGGCCTCGGGCGCGGGCCAGGCCGCGATCCCAGACGCCGGCCACCGCTCGGGCGCCTCCACGCGGCCCCACTGCACCACGAGGTCGGCCTCGGCGGCGGGCTCCGCCAGCGCCAGGCCGGGGATCTCCAGCTCCGAGCGCAGGCGGAGGCCGCAGACGTCGTACCAGGGGTCGGTTGAGGGAGGCACAGGAGGTCAGGGCGAAGAGGGCGGGTCGGCGTGCGTCGAGAGCCAGCGGGCGACCGTGACGGCGCGCCAGAGCGGGAGCGCGACGGCCCCGCGCGTCTCCGGGTTCTGGACCGCCTCGTAGTACGCCGCCTGGACTGCCGCCACGTCGAGGTACTCCGAAGCCGCCGGCACGTCCTCCTCGACGAGCTGGCGGAGGAGGTCCGGGTCGCGGTCGAACAGCGCGTCCTCGAAGGTGCCGCCGAGGCGGGCCTTGCCAGATCGGTCGCGGAGGACGTCGGGCAGGCGGTCGCCCATGGCGCGGCGCAGGATCGAGCGCGTGAGCCCGTCGCGGACGCGCTGGCGGGGCGGGAGCGCGAGGCAGACCTCCACGAGCCGGCGGTCGGCGAACGGGAACCGCGGCTCGATGCCGAGGGCCGCCGCGCGCGTGTAGGCCACCTCGAAGGCACGCGGGAGCGTCGGGCCGGAGAGGTCGGCGAGGTGGAGGTCGCGGTCGCGGAGGTACGACGGGTCGCGCGGCCGGTCCGCCGACGCCCACTCGCGGCGCAGGAACCGAGGCGGCGGGACCCTCCGGCGGAAGGGCGTCGCCAGCGGGTCGAGGGCGTACTGCCGGAGCAAGGAAACGACCGCCCGCCGGGGCCGGCTCGACCGCCGCGCCGCCCCCCGGACCTCGCGCCAGAGCGACGGCCACCGGAGGCTGAGCGCCAGCTCCGTCAGCCAATGGTCGCCGTGGCCGACCACGTTGTCGCCGGCGAACCCGTCCAGGACGGCGCCGAGGCCACGCGCGGCGGCCTCGGCGTAGAGGCTCCGCGTGAGGAACAGGTTGGGCGTGAAGAACGGCTCCCCGACCGCCCGGAGGTCGTCGTCCAGCCCCGCCAGCAGCGACAGGCCCTCACCCTGGACCCGGAGCGGATCGACGCCCGACCGCTCCGCCACGGCGTCGAGGTAGCGCCGCTCGTCGGCGGCCGGCGTGTCGTAGACGATGCTGAAGGTCGGGAGCGGGAGGTCGGGCCGGAGGCTCCGCGCCGTGGCGACGATGGACGACGAGTCGAGGCCGCCGCTCAGGAGCGCCCCCGGCGTCTCGCCCAGACGAGCGAGAACGGCCTGGTCGAACGCCTCCCGAAAGGTTTCCTCTGCCTCGCCGTCTAGGATCGCGCCGTGCGACGAGTCCGGGGCGAGCGCCCAATAGCGTTCCATCCAGACCGTCCCGTCCGGTACGGAGACGGCGCCGCGATGTGCGGCCGGCACCCGCTCGATGCCGCGGACGAACGTGGCGTGCGGGTGGTCGAAGCGCCCGGCGAGGTGGTCTGCGAGGGCCTCCACGCAGACGCCTCCGGGAGCCGCCTGCCGGACCCTCGGCAGGCTCGACCCGATCACGACGCCCCTCGGCCCGCTGGCGACGTAGAGCGGCCGGAGCCCGAGCCGGTCGCGCGCGAACGACACGCGCCCCTCGCGCGGGTCCCACACGACGTAAGCGAATGGCCCCTCCAGGTGCGCCGCCAGCCCGTCGGCCCAGCGCTCGTAGGCGGCCAGCAGCAGGTCGAGGTCGTCGCCGTCGGGCACCGCCAGCTCGGCGCGGAGCGCGGAGCGGTTGTCGAGGCGGAGGTCGGCCACGGCCACGAGCGGCCCGCGCTGCGCCCTCCGGGGGCCGTTCGGCAGCGGGCTCGGGGACGCCGAGAGCCGTACGCGCGGCCCCTCTCCCCCCGTCTCCTCCGGCCGCGCCGCGACCTCTCCGACGAGAGCGAGGAGGCCAGGCGTCATCGGGGGATGGCGGACGTGGGGAGGGCGTGCCTTTAGCGCCTAAAGTTACACCCCGCCGGTGTATGGACGTCGTTGCACGTCTCGGCGGCAGACCGGAGATTCGGTTTGCGGCTAAGAACCACCTCGCGACCCTCGCCGCACCGCTCTCGCTCACACCGCTTCCCGTGGCCCCTCACGCCTCCCCGCCCCCGGGCCGCCCCGTCGATCCGTCGCCGGACCCCGTGGAACACGCGCTCGCTCAGATCTCCCGGTTTCTCGTCTCCAGCGCCGGGACGGACCTGGACCGCGTGCTGGCGCTCCTCGGCGACGCCCTGGACGCCGACGCCGTCTACTTCGTCCTCGCCTCCGACCCGGCGCCGCCCTCGGCGGCCGGCGCCGACGCCCTGGCCTCCGCGCCCTCGTACCTCGCCGGCCGCGTTCTCTCGTGGACGCGGGACGGGGGGGAGCGGAGCGGATGCACCCGGCTCCGGCCGACAGCTCGGCCTCGATCCGCTTCGTGGACGGCGACGACGGGGGCCGCGCGCTGGCCGTCCCGCTGCTCGCCGAGGACGAGCGGTTCGTGGGCTACCTCGGCATCGAGCGTGCCGGGCTCACCGGCGCCCTGGACGCCCCCCAGGACCGCATCCTCTCCGTGCTCGGCGACGTGCTGGGGACCCACCTCAGCCGGCTCGCCGCCGAGGAGGCGCGCGAGCAGTCCGAGGCCCGGTGGCGGAGCCTCGTGGACCGGCACCCAGACCCCACGTTCGTCCTCGTCCACGGCGCGATCACCTACGCCAACGCGGCGGCCGCCCGGCTCCTCGGGGCCGACACCCCCGCGTCGCTCTATGAGCGGCCGTTCGACGACTTCCTCTCCGCCGCCGAGGTCGACAAGGTCATGGCCGGGCAGGAGGCCCAGCTCGCCGACTCCCACCCGAGTCCCTTCGAGCACACCGTGCTCCGGCTCGACGGGG
Organism: Rubricoccaceae bacterium; assembly: GCA_963811175.1. GTDB lineage: Bacteria > Bacteroidota > Rhodothermia > Rhodothermales > Rubricoccaceae > Rubrivirga. Next base: position 268,899 of record CAWEQE010000002.1, read on the forward strand.
AGGAGCGGATCGTCGAGACGGTGCGCGTGCCGTTCCCCGGCGTCGCGGGCGGCGTCCAGTGCGTCGTCCGGGACATGACGGACCGGCGAGAGAGCGAGGAGCGGTACCGGACGTTCGTCGAGACGATCTCCGAGGGCGTCTGGCGCGTCGAGCTGGACCGGCCCATCTCGCGCCACGCGCTCCCCCGCGTCCAGGTGGAGCACGTGCTCCAGTACGGGCGCATCGCCGAGCTCAACCCGACCATGGCCACGATGTTCTGGGACGGCTCCGAGCCGTCCCTGGGCGCCCCGTTCACGCAGTTCCTCGGGTCCTACGGGCCACCGCTCCTCCGCGCCCTCGTGGGCGCCGACCACCACCTGCTCGCCCACGAGATCGCCGTCCGCGCCGACGGCCAGCCGCCCCGTCACTACTCGATCAACGCCGTCGGACGGTTCGACCGCGACGACCTCGTCGGGCTGTGGGGGAGCTGCACCGACATCACCGAGCGCGTGGAGATGGAGCGGAGCATGGTGGCCGTGCTGGAGGACCAGCAGGAGCGGATCGGGCGCGACCTCCACGACAGCGTCGGCCAGCTCCTCACCGGCGTCCGGATGCTGAGCGAGGGGCTCATCCACCAGCCCGCCGGCCAGGAGTCCGAGACGACGGCCGCCCGCATCGCCGCCTACTCGGCCGAGGCGCTCGACCGGGTCCGCGCCATCTGCCGGGGGCTCGTCCCGCCCCAGCTCTATTCCGAGGGGGCCGCCGGCGCCCTCGACGAGCTGGTGGACCACGTCGACGCGCTCGGCCCCACCCGCTGCACCTTCCGCCACGACGGACGGGTCGACCTCTACGACCCCGACGCCGCGCTCCAAGTGTACCGGATCGTCCAAGAGGCCCTCTCCAACGCGCTTCGCCACGCCAACGCCCAGACCGTGTGGGTCTACTTCGGCCGCGACGAGGACGACCTCGTGGTGGAGGTCGAGGACGACGGCGACGGGTTCGTCCTCGACGCGGAGCGAGCGCGCTCCATCGGGCTCTACAGCATGCACCGGCGGGCACACTCCATCGGGGCGACGCTGGCCATCGAGACGCGCCCCGGCGCGGGGACCACCGTCCGGGTCACGCTCCCGCTCGGCACGTCGCCGCCCGCGTCCTCCTCGTCCGGCGGCGTTCACCCCCCGCCCCTCGGAACCCTGCCGTGACGCGAATCCCTACCTTAGCCGCCCACGTGCATCTGGTGCGTTCTTCTCTCGACGACGGCTCCCCCGCACCGCCTTCCGCGATCAGGCGACCTCCTATGGGTACTCCCCCTTCTAGCACCCGCCGTCTCTCCGTCGCCGTCGTCGACGACCACCCGGCGGTTCGGGACGCGATCGCCCAGGCCGTCGCGGCCCAGCCCGACATGGACCTCGCCGGCGTCGCCGGGTCCGCCGCCGAGGCCTTCGACCTCCTCCGGACCGCGGACCCCGACGTCGCCGTCGTCGACATCTCCCTCGGCGACGCCCACGGGCTCGACCTCGTCCAGAACCTCCGCGCCCAGCACCCCGACCTCGAGGTCGTCGTCTTCTCGATGTACGACGAGGCCGTCTACGCCGAGCGCGCGCTCCGGGCCGGGGCCCGCGGCTACGTCCGGAAGTCGGAGCCGACCACGGCCGTGACCGAGGCGATCCGGGCCGCGGCCGCCGGCGAGATCTACCTCGCCCGGCGCGCGGCGAGCCGGATCCTCGCCCGCGTCGCGTTCGGGGCCGAGCGCGGTGCCCCGACCAAGGGCGAGGGCGGGGGCCGGGCCGGGGGGCCGGGGGCCGGGCCCGCCGAGCGGGCTCGAGGAGCTGACCGACCGGGAGATGGCCGTGTTCCAGCTCCTGGGGCAGGGGCGGCCGCCGGAGGAGATCGCCGACCGGCTGAACCTCTCGCGGAAGACGGTCGAGACGTACCGGCGGCGGGCCAAGGAGAAGCTCGGGCTCGACTCGGTCACGGAGCTGCTCCAGTTCGCCATCCGGTGGACCTACGCTCAGGGGACCGACAGCTAGCCGGCGTCCCCTTGATCCGACCCGTCCGCGTCGTCCTCGCGCTCCTGCTGGCGGCCGCCGCCGCCGGAGCGCAGACGACGCCCGCCCCCTCCGCGCCCGTCCGCGCCGAGCCCCTCGCGCGGGCGCTCGCGGACGAGGGGTTCGAGGCCGTCGGCGTGCGCGTCGCCGGGGACGAGGTGACGGTGACGTACGAGAACCGGCTGCTCCGCTACGACGTCCGGGCGATGGAGAGGGTGGCCCGAGCCGCAACGGCCACCCTGGGCGACGTGGGCCACCTCCGGCTCGTCCCGACGCGCAACGGCGTGCCGCTCGTGGAGGTCTCGATGCCGGGCCGCCGCGAAGACGGACTGGACTCCGCCACCCTCTCGGCCTCCCTCGACGTCGGCTCATCCCCCCCTCCTACCACACCGTCGTCCCGGTTCCGGCTCGACCTCGTGCTCCATCCCGTCCTCGGGCTCGGGTTCGGCGACTTCGACGACCCGGTCCGCCTCGACCTCGGCGTCGCCCCCGCCCTCGACGTCCACCTGTGGGACGGGATGAGCGTGACGGCGCAGGTGGTGATCCCGTTCGTCGAAGAGACGGACGCCCTGTACTCCGGCGTCCGGCCGGGCATCGTCGCGGCGCACCAGGAGCTCCGGCTCCCGCTCGCGACGTTCGCCCGCGTCAGCGCCGGGCTCTTCACGCGCCAGCGCTACGGGCTTGACGTGACGACGACGACGTACGTGCTGGATGGGCGCGCGGCGCTCACCCTCCGGGCGGGCCAGACCGGCTTCGCCGCCGTCGAGGGCGGCACGGGGCGCTACTCGTCCCCGAGCACCACGACGTATTCGGCCCGGCTGGACGGGATCGTGGTGCCGCAGTACGGGCTCGGGGCCGGCGTGACGGTCGGGCGGTACCTCTCGGAGGAGCCGGGCGTGCGTGCCGACCTCTACCGGAGCTTCGGGGAGGCCACCGTCGGCGTGTTCGCGCTGACCTCCGAGGGCAACCCGAACGTGGGCGGCCAGCTCATCCTCCCCCTCCCCGTCCGGCGCCACGCGCGTCCGGGACGGGTGCGCGTCCGGCTGGCGGACTCGTTCGGGGTCGAGTATCGCTACCGTCGGGTGCCGGGCGAGGCGCCCGACTACGACGCCGCCGTCTACCCCTGGGCGCCCCTGGGTCCCCTGAACCCGGCGCTCCTCCCCTACCACGTCCGGCGCCTGCGCGCCCCCTAACCCCGCTTCTCGCACCGCTTGCGTCGAAGGCCTACGCAGTTTGCGCCAATGCCTACGTGACGGCACGACGCCTTCTGCGCTCTTTACTCCCCGAGGCTGGCGTAGCCTCCTCCTCTTGACGAGCCTCGCCGGACGTTCCCTCCCCGACGCGGCTCCCCCCTCCGCCCCCTCCTTCCGAGGCCACCTGTGAGACTTCTCGTACCTGGACGCCGCTTCCGACTCGCTCCCCTCTTGGCCGCCGCCCTGGTTGCCGGGGCCGGGGTCTGGTTCACCGGCTGCGACTTTACGCGCGTCGACGAGGGCGCCGGCCTCCCCATCCAGCAACACCTCGACGCGCTGGCGACGGCCTCGACGCCGGACCAGGCCGAGCGGGCGATCCGGGGCGTCCTCAACAAGGTGGGCGTCCGCACGTCGTGGCAGGCCGACGTGCCCGACGAGAAGCTGGCGTTCGGGACCTATTCCGTAACGGACGACGAGATCCGGGCGTTGGCCGTCCGGCACGCCGCGTTCGTCTCCGGCCGGACCTCCGAGCGCGTCCGCGTGGAGGACGTTCACGCGGCCGTGGTCGAAGCGGACCGTCGGGCCAAGGCCATCGTGAAAAACCTCGAAGTGGGCGTCGTACCGTTCACGCGGACCCCGATCCGGGCGAATGCGACCGAAGCCTCCCTCGTGCTGAGCGCTGACGCCGCCGCCGCGCTCCGCAGCGGAGAGGAGGGGCCGCTCGGCGCCATGGCCCTCGCCATCGCTGCCGAGGGGCCCACGCTCCGCTCCGTGCTCCGCGCAGACGGCCCGCTCTCGCCGGTGCAGCAGTTCCTGTACACGGTGTGGATCCACCAGAACGGCCCCTTCATCCACCCCTTCCTCTCCTCGCCTGCGAGCACGGCGGCACGCCTGAGCGCTCCCGACCGCTGCGACACCAACAACTCCCCGTGTTGCGGCGACGGGCAGTTCACCTCGATCGCCCTCCTGTACATCGGGGCCGCCACCGCCGACGTCGAGATTCGGGTGACCAACCCGAGTAACGGCCCCAACTCCGGGTTCATCCCCTTCCCGTCTGCACCCGTCGACCCCAACGAGGTTGTCACCGCGTTGGGCGAGAACCGGGGGGGGAGCAACGGCCTGGCAGGGACGATCGGCAACGAGATCGGCCTGTTCGTCAACGGGGCGAGCACGCCGCAGGCCACGATCCACACCAGCTGCTCGCAGTGCGTCCTCCCCGGAGACGTCTACGGAGACTTCCAGGTGGTCGGCCTGACGACCAAGAACGCCGGGCTGTGCAACAACGTCGAGCGGTGCGCCGGCGCGTGTGAGGCCCGGTACGCCACCTGCCTCGAGAACGCGACCACGGACGAGCAAAAGGAAGCCTGCGGAGTCAGCTTCCGCGCCTGCGACTTCAGCTGCCACGACCAGGGGGGCATCGATTGATCCGACGGTGGATCCCTGCGTTCGCGCTGGCGGCCGTCCTCGCGGTGCCGCCAGCGCTCGGCCAGTCGGTGACGGGGACGGCCGGGCTCCTCACGATCCCGACGGCCCGGATGCACCCGGACGGGACCCTCGTCGTCGGCACGGGCTTCGTGGACCGGGCGTTCTCGACGTACACGGACGGGCGGTTCGACTACGCTCCGCTGTATGCGTCGATCACGTTCCTGCCCTCGGTCGAACTGGGGTTCCGGTTCTCGCGGGCGCTGGACTCCGGGCCGCAAGCCCTCGGCGACCGGATGTTCCTGGTCCGGGTCCGTCTCCTCGAGGAGCGCGGTGCGCGGCCGGCCGTCGCCGTCGGTGCGCACGACTTCCTCCGGAGCTCGGAGAGCCAGACCAACTTTTTCAACGCCCTCTACGCCGTCGCCTCCAAGCGTTTCGCGCCGGGCGGCGCGGTCGGCCAGGTCGTCCCGGCCGTCGACCTCCACCTGGGCTGGGGGACGGACGTCGTCGAGGCCTCGGGCTACCAGTTCGTCGGTCCCTTCGGCGGCGCGGCGCTCACATTCTTCGAGGGCGACGGCCTGTTCCGTCGCCTCGACGTCCTGGCGGAGTACGACGGCCGGACGGTCAGCGTGGGCTCGCGCGTCGGCGTCGTCGGCGGGCTCGTGCTGACGGCCGGCCTCCAGGGCGCGAAGGCGCCGGTCGTGGGCGCAGCCGTGACGGCCACGCTGTAGGCGAAGACGAGAGACCGCAGACGAGGGCCTGGAGCGACGTTGGGGTCGAGACGTCGATGCCTGGGGTCCAGAGCCGCCCGTCGTCCCGGGCGCAGCGCCCCTCCCTACTCCAGGATCGCCTCCTCCTCCCCACGCGCGCGTTCCATCTGGGTCCGCCACGACCGCGCGTACTCCCCGTCGCGCCGGAGGAGTTGGCCGTGCGTCCCACTCTCGACGATGTGCCCGTTCTGGACGACGTGGATCATGTCGGCCTGCATCGCCGTGGTGAAGCGGTGGGTGATGATGAGGGCCGTCCGGCCCTCGACCATCTGCTTGAACCGCTCGATCCACTCGTTCTCGGCCCAGGAGTCCATGAAGCTCGTCGGCTCGTCGAGGATGATGAACGGGGCCTTCCGCAGGAACGCCCGGGCCAGGGCGACCCGCTGCCACTCGCCCCCACTCAGCTCGGTCCCGCCGGCGAACCAGCGCCCGAGGAGCGTGTCGTACTGCCGAGGCGTCCGCTCCAGGAAGCCGTCCGCGCCGGCCTGGGCAGCGGCCCGCCGCACGTCGTCGAGCGAGCCGCCGGTGCTCAGGTCCGTCGCCCTGGCCGGGAGGTTGCCCAGCGCGATGTTCTCCCGGGCCGTCATCTGGTACTTCATCGGGAACTGGAACATCACCGAGATCCGCCGCCGCAGCTCCTCCATCTCGTACTCGCGGATGTCCCGGCCGTCGATGAGGACGCGCCCCTCCGAGGGGTCGTAGAACCGGCACAGCAGCTTGATGAGCGTGCTCTTGCCGGCCCCATTCTCGCCCACGATGGCGACCATCTTCTGAGCCGGGATCTCCAGCGAGAAGTTCTCGAGGGCTGGCTCCGACGCGCCGGGGTAGGCGAAGGTCACGTTCTCGAACACCACGCCGGACTGGAGCTGCTCGGGGAACGGGACGGGCTCCTCGGGGTCGCGGATCTCGTTTTCGTGGTTGAGGAAGTCGAACACGTGCTCCAGGAACAGCGTGTTGGTGTAGAGCTGCCCGACGCTGCTCAGCACCGAGCCCAGCATCGACTGCCCCTGGTTGAACGCCGTGTAGAACAGGGCGAGGTCGCCGATGGTGGCCTCCCCCCGGAGGGCGGCGAGCGCGACCCAGCCCATCGCCGCGCCGGTCGCCACCAGCGCGAAGAGGGTCGCCAGGAACCGGCCCGCGAGCTGGCGGCGGAGGATCGCCAGCTGCTCGATGCGGAGCGCCTGCCGGACCTTCTGGTACTGCGTCAGGAAAAAGTGGCCCAGCCGGTTCATCCGCACCTCCGCCGCCCCCGCGTCTATCGTCAGCATGACGTCGTAGTACTGGGCGAGCCGCCGCCGCGCCGTCGACTCTTTCCACCAGACGTGGTAGATCTTGTTGTACCGGACGAGGACGAGGAACGCCGGGAGCGCGCCCACGAGCAGGATGGCTGGGATCACCCACCCGTACTGGATCAGGACGAACCCGAGCGAGAGGAACCCGATGGTCGCCTGGATGAACGAGCCCCCGTCGCGGGTGAGCTGCAGCACGCGCGTGCTGGCCTGGGAGTTGGCCTGCTCCAACAGGTCGTGGTACGCCGACGACTCGTAGAAGGCGTAGTCCGCCGCCGCCGCCCGCCGGTGGAGCTTCTCCTTCAGGAAGTCCGTCACGTGCTCGGACTGCCCGACGCTGACCCACTCCTGGAGGCTGCTCGTGATCCGCTGGACCAGGATCACGCCGACCATCAGGAGCGCGGGGCCGGCCACGACCTGGACCACGTCCCACCCGGTGCCCTGGCCGATGGCCTCTGCGAACGAGTCGACGACGAGCTTGGTGAGGTAGACGCTGACCGCGGGGAGCGCGCCGCTGATGGCGAGCAGGAAGACCCACGCGATGGTCCACCCCTTCGCGGCTTCCCAGATGAAGCCGAGGGCCTCCCGGGCATACCGCGCCCGCGACCGGACGTCTCGGATCTTGTGGTTGATCTCAGCGAACACAGCAGTCGTTGGGGGTACGGGTCCTCAAGATCGTGGAGGGCGGGTGTCTACCACCCGACATCCTCACGGATGACCTCCAGATAACGGTCGATCTGATCGAACGCGCGGCGGCGGACCAAGCGCCGAACGAAGCCCTCCCTCACGAGGCGCGCGAGCTGGTTTAGGTGAGAGGCCGCGTAGGCTGGCGCGGTGAAGGCGTTGAAGGCCCAGGTTTGCCTGAACAGGCCCACGAGCGCCTCTTGCTCCGGCACGTCCCGCACCTCAGTGACGGCATGGTCCTCCACGTCGAGCAGGTACAGCCCGATGAGACGGGCTTCCGACCTCTCCCCCTCCAGCGTGCGCACGCGCTGCTCGGACGCCGACCACGTGGGGGCGAGGTCTCCGTAACCGTCCACGAGGGCCAGTCCCGTCTCCTCTCGGATTCGGATGAAGGGGGCGGCGGGGAGGGCGTACAGAGCCTCCGGCCTCATCCGGATGGCCAGGATGTCGTCGCCCAGGACTTGGTAGCCCCGCTGGCGGCACGCCTCCGCCAGCGTCGACTTCCCCACACCCGACCCTCCGACGAAGCCGATGGCCTCCCCCTTCCACGCCACCGAGCACGCATGGAGCACGAGGTGGCCCCGCTGACGGAGGATGACGGCGAGCGGCTGGCCGACGAGGCACTGCTCGACGAGGTCCTCGGGCATCTCCTTCTTCCGGTACACCCAGACCTGCTCTCCCCCTTCTGCGAGGTAGTAGAGGCTCCCGTAGAATTGGGCCGCGACGGCATCTCCGCCGAGCCGGTCGGCGGCGGCGGCGTGGAGATCGTTCCACTCGGCCTCGCCCACCTCCGTGATGACGACGTCACGCGGGGCCTCCTGGCACCGGAGACCTCCCAATCGAATGTCCGAGTGGATACCGAGACCGAACAGCTTGTAGGAATACATCCGGCGGGGTCGTCGTGAGCCAACGTTATCGTGCGGTCGAGGAGCATCCTGAAACGGCGCCCCACCCGCTGGGGGGGTGACCACCCAGAAGATAGGGTGAGGCCGCCCACTGGCCCGCTTCTCCAGGCGCCCCATGTCGGTGGCGACGAAGCCTCTGGAGGACGCACGACCTCTCCCTCAGAGCGTGTTGGCACGCGTCTAGAGACGGGCTACCTCACGGAGTTGCTCTGGGCAGCACTGATGGGGGTGGCATTCGGATAGCGCACGCGTACTCCGAAGCCCGGCCGGAGAATCCGACGGTGTCGGTGGGCGTGAGGACGGTGTCCCGCCCGGTCGCGCTGCCCGTCAACCCGGTCAGAGCGACGAGGTCTCCGTGCTCCGTCATGCGCGGCGTGACGTTCGTGTTCGTGAGATGGAGGTTCAGACGAGCCGCCGCGGAGGCGCGGCGGCGAGCCTTCCTCCTCACAAGAGCCCGTTCCGTTCGAGCAGCTTGTAGGTCCCGTACACCTGGACGAGGAGCGTCCGCGCCGGGTCCGACTGCGTCGGATCGGCGGCCATCGCGCGACGGTGTAGGTCGCGGAGCCGCTCGGGCTGCACCACGTCTCCGAACGTTCCAGGATCGTCCACCCACGCCGCCAGACGCTCGCCCTCGATGCGCGTGAGCGTGTGAACGAAGGCAGACGTGATGTCCGCCTTGCCCCCCCGGTTCGCAATGGACGTCGGCAACACGTCTCTGAGCGCGGCGCGGAGCACGTAGCGGGTCCACCCGTCGTGTAGCAAGAGGGCCGGCGGGAGCCCGATGCAGTACTCCACCAGCGGACGGTAGAGGAACGGGTGGCGCGACTCGACGCCGAACGAGCCCGCGGCGAGGTTCGTCAGCGTAATCCCTCGGTTGAACCGTGGATGCTGGAGGACCATGCGGCGTCCCTCGACCGCGTCCGATGGGTCGAGGTCGCTGAACGACGACTCGTCCGCGGCGTCGATCCGGCCCCTCAGGTTCACGCGACGGGCGAGGTCGGGATCGACCAAGTCCAACCCCAGCGCGTTGATCTCGCCGGTCTTTTCGTCCCCGTCGGCTCCACGCCCGAGAACGGCTCGTGCTAACGCCCGGAAGAGCTGGGAGCGCGAGACGCCGAGGTGCTGGCGGGCGCCGCGGACGCCCCGAAGCAAGCTCTTCCACTCCCGGCGGGTGGCGGCCTCGTGCAGGACTGGGTACCCGTACCCCGCGAAGATGCGGCCCGTCGAGCGCAGGGTTTCCTGGAAGGGCTGGAAGTGGGCCTCTCCGTCGAGCCGGCTGGCGACAGCCGGAGCGAGCCGAGCGAACTCGGCCCAGTCGCCCTCCTGAGCCAGCCGGCGGAGGTACTCAAGACCGTGGCCCACGACGTTGTCCCCGTCGAGGCCGTCGAGCAGTACGCCGACACCGGCTTGCTTCGCGGCCCCGACGAGCCCCCACACGATGTGCTGGTTCCCCCCGACGGGCTCGTCGTCGAGGGTGTCGTAGAGGTCGTCCAGGTTGGAGAGGGGGCCGAGTTGCGCGCCGTCGACGAAGTGAGGCACGATCCCTCCTTGCTCCACCACGGCGTCGATGTAGACCCGCTCATCGGACACCGGGACGCCTTCGTAGATGGCCGAGAACGCGTGGAGCGTCTCCCCCCGCTCCGACAGCACCTCACGAGCCACACAGGCGACGGCCGAGGAGTCGAGCCCACCGCTGAGGTGAGAGCCGATCGGGACGACGCTCCGGGTGCAGCGCGTGACGCCCTCCCAGAACCGCGACCGGAACCCCTCCACCAGATCGTCCACCGAGCGCCCGTCCAGGCCGGCCTCCGGCTCGAGCTCGTAGTACGACTCGGTGCGGAGCCCTTGCGGCTCGACGACCAGCCTCTCTGCCGCACCGAGCAAGAACACCCCGTCGTAGATGGTCCCGTACGGGTCCTCGCGGAGCAGGGCGAGGTACTCCGCCAGCTTCCCCTCGTTCAACCGCTTCGGGACCTCTTCCAGCGTGAAGAGCGCCTTCGGCTCGCTCGCAAACGCGAAGACGGCCGGGCTGTGGTAGTAGTAGAGCGGCCGGACGCCGAACGGGTCCCGCGCACAGGTCAGCGTCCTCTCCTCCCGGTCCCAGATGGCGAGCGCGAAGTCCCCGACCAGCTGGCGGAAGGCGTCTGCTCCCCAGCGGAGGTAGGCGCGGAGCGCCAGCGCGCCGTCTGACATCGTCGCGACCTCGTCCGGCGAGAGCCTCATCCGTCGCCCGAGGTCCTCACGGTTGTCGAGCCGGAGGTCCGCGACCATCCGGTAGCGACCTCCCGCCGCCTCGACCACGCCGTCGTCGGTGGTCGCGGTCGTGCGGTGCGCCCGGTATCCGAGGGCCACCGGCCCATCCTCCAGGACCGACTCTGAGTCCGGCCCTCGATGTGAGAGGGGCCCAATCATGTCCCGCGCCGCTCGCTCGCTCGCGTCTTGGCCAGTGAGTCGGTAGTAGCCTGAAATAGCGCTCATGTAGGTCTTTGGGTGTAGAGCGTGCGCAAGGGCTCGCGGCCTCTCCCCAGGATACCCTGCTCCTGGGGAGCTGCATGCGTGGAAGTTTTGAGACGCCGGCGCCCTGTGGCCGCACGCGGCCTTGGCCGGGGTGGCGCATCCTCCAGCCTCAACATGAGCCAACTCCCCTCCTCCTGCGGAACCGAAAGCGCTTTCCTCTATCCGCCCTGTTGGTGACACTGTGGCAACCGTGAGGGGGTCCGTGCATTGCCCCTCGATTCCACCACCGCCGCCAGCTTGTGAGCTGGCGCTCGTATCGAGACCTCTAGTTGATGCCCTCACCCGCCCCTCTCGGCCGAGCGCTGAGCCCCCCTCCGACCTTCCATCCCCTTCTCAGCGTGTCGCTCGCCAAAAGCACTGTGGGCACCTCTCCCTCGCGTTCGGTCTCGCCCATCCGGGTCGTCGCCATCGACGACCACCCGGCGGTTCGGGACGCGATCGCCCAGGCCGTCGCGGCCCAGCCCGACATGGACCTCGCCGGCGTCGCCGGGTCCGCCGCCGAGGCCTTCGACCTCCTCCGGACCGCGGACCCCGACGTCGCCGTCGTCGACATCTCCCTCGGCGACGCCCACGGGCTCGACCTCGTCCAGAACCTCCGCGCCCAGCACCCCGACCTCGAGGTCGTCGTCTTCTCGATGTACGACGAGGCCGTCTACGCCGAGCGCGCGCTCCGGGCCGGGGCCCGCGGCTACGTCCGGAAGTCGGAGCCGACCACGGCCGTGACCGAGGCGATCCGGGCCGCGGCCGCCGGCGAGATCTACCTCGCCCGGCGCGCGGCGAGCCGGATCCTCGCCCGCGTCGCGTTCGGGGCCGAGCGCGGTGCCCCGACCAAGGGCGAGGGCGGGGGCCGGGCCGGGGGGCCGGGGGCCGGGCCCGCCGAGGGGCTCGAGGAGCTGACCGACCGGGAGATGGCCGTGTTCCAGCTCCTGGGGCAGGGGCGGCCGCCGGAGGAGATCGCCGACCGGCTGAACCTCTCGCGGAAGACGGTCGAGACGTACCGGCGGCGGGCCAAGGAGAAGCTCGGGCTCGACTCGGTCACGGAGCTGCTCCAGTTCGCCATCCGGTGGACCTACGCTCAGGGGACCGACAGCTAGGACCTCAGCTGGTCAGGCCGGGCGGGTAGCGGCGCCTCCTCATGCGGACTCACCATGCGCTCGATCAGGCGCCGGAGGGCCACGTAGCTGAGGTATCGAATCTGGCCTCGTACATCGTCCTGTGCTTGGAGAACGAGCCGCGCCCGGTCGCCCCCGCTCATGACCCACTCCTCGTGGAACGTCCTCAGGTGAGACTGGACGTGGACGGAGAGGGAGGCGGCTTTGGGATCGGACCGGGCACGATCGACGACCTCCTTTGGGAACGGAGCGCCGATCTCGTCGGCCGCGACGAGGACGCCTACGCGAAAGGCTCGGAGGCTCTTCGTCTGCTCAGCCAAGGTCTCCAACTCATTCCAGTCATCGACGAACGGCCCCAGCTGGGCTAGGTCGCTCGCGAGTCGGAGGCGGTTCCACTGGTCCTTCAGGGCGTTCACACAGAGCGTGAGGAACAGGTCGTGCCAACCGAGTGCACGGACGGCCTCGCCTCCCACCGTGATCTCACGCGACCTCTGGATCAGAACGTCGTAGTCCCCGGCATAGGAGTATCCACGGGGTACCACGCTGGTGTGCGCGTCCACGGTCGACACCTGCGTCCCGACTCGGCGGCCGAACGTGTACTCTCCGTGTACGAAGAGATAACCTTTGAGCTGGCGTTCGCTCTTCTTCAGGCGGTCGAATCCTATATCGAGGAGGACACGCTCGAGCCGGGAGAAGTCGCCTGCCCGCACGAGAAGGTCGTTGTCAACGAACGGCCGGTAGGCCATGCCCCCGTACGCCTCTGCCAACGACGGCCCCTTGAGGACCAAAAATGGGATCTCGACCTCCTTGAGCGCCCGTGCAATCTTCGCCATCTCCGCGGACAGGAACAGGACCTGGACGCCTCCCTCCACCGCTCGGCGCCGGAGGTAGTCGACAACCTCGGGAGGGACGCCCTCCGGTTCGTGCTCCTTCAGGTGAACCCACATCATGGGGAGGACCCGGTGGTACGCGGCCAGCCCAATCACTCCTTTCCAGTCCACATTCTCCAGCCCCGCCTCCAGCGCGTCGATGTGGTGATCGTCCAGTCGCGCTCTGGCGAACAGGCGGACCAGTTCGTACTCAGCGTCGGTGATAGAGGCGTAGTGTCCCATCGTGAGCGAACGTAGGATAGTCAACCCCGCCTCAATGCATACTGTGGAATCGACTCGGAGCGCATCCGAGGGGCGGCTTCGTTGCCGTCCCCGGACGGAAGATCAACATACGGAGCCTCTGCCCCTCCTCGGGTCCGGGAGCAACCGCAGGTCGGACCTGCACAACTATTACATCGTAATAATTTAGATTCATATGATTTAATGTCGATCGGCATACATCCTACTGTGGTGGCGCGTCCGACGCAGCCGACCGGAACCCGACCCTGCCGAGCCGATCTAGGGTCTGTGTGGGACCTCATGCGGCGCCCCCTTTCCCCGTCCGTCATTCCTGCGTAGGCGGGGCTCATCGGACGCCTCAGAAGGGACTGGCCCCCCACCTGCGCGGGGATGACGTCGGAAGGGAGTTCGTGTACAAGCCGGACCGTTCCCACTTCGTCACGGACGCAACCTCATCTCGGCCATCACTGCTCGGTGGTCCGAAAGTCCCGGGGGTCCGGTGGCGGCCGCGAGCACGTCCCATTCTGGACTCGCGAAGACCGCATCGATCTGGACGAGCGGTCGATCGTTGGGGTAGGTCGGAGCCCATCCAGGCGCCATCCGAATGGCATCTCGCAGGCTGGCGGAGATTGCAGCGTAGACCCACTGGTGGGGAGTCGAGTTGAGGTCGCCGGCGACGAGGAACGGGATGGTTTCTTCCTCCAAGAGAGTTCGGAGACGCTCAGCTTCCTGAGCCCGCAGCACGAAGTCGCGCCTTAACCCTTCTACCGACTGGAGCCAGTCGCGGAGGTCCGTCGAGGGAGTCGGCATCGAGGGGCGGTCTTCGTTGAACGACCGGAGGTGGACGTTGTAGACCGCCACGTCGCGGCCGTCCCACTCGAGGGTCACACGCGAGTACCGACCGGCGCTCTCGTCCCCCGCTGCTCCGAGCGACCCGGCTGTGTGGGTGCCGATGGGCAAGCGTGTCAGCGTCGTCACGCTGCTCTCGTCGTCGGACTCGGGGGCTCGGTACCCTGCAGCGAGCGCGGCCAAGACGGGGGGAGGAGCCGAAAACACGGGCCCGACTTCCTCTACTACCGTCCGATGAAGAGCGGCTTCTTGAAACAGGACGAGGTCGGGCCGCACACGGTCGAGGACGCCTTCCATCAACGCGTGCGCCGGTGGCCCTCCCTTCCCAGCATTCAGGCTGACGATCCGAAAGGAAGTCTCCCGTCTCTCCGTCAATGCACGTTCCTCGGAGAGAAGAGGCACGGTGGTGAGGGGAATGAACCGAACCGCAGCCGCGCCCACGAGGGCCGCGTGCGCGCCGACTCCAACCCAGCGGAGGACCCGGCCCTTCGGCGGCCAACGCGCCCACACGGCGCTCGTCAAGACGGTCCCGACAGCCGTCGCAGGCAACGCCAGCGCTGCGAGTTGGAGACGCCACTCCACGGCAGGGGGGACAGACCGAGCCGCGTATCCGAGCACGAACAACGCGGAGACCGCAGCATCAGCGGCGGCGAACAGGCCCCACCCGACCCGCTTTCTCACGCTCACCTTCACCGTGTTGCGAGCACACAGCAGCCCTGACGAACGCTGTCGTTCACCGCGAGGACTCTCGCGAACGCCCCTCGTCTCCTCACGCTTGTTCCGTGGCCGACGGACGTGGGCGGACAGGCCGGCTCTCGGACGGCCGGTCGGTAGCGGGCCGGAACGGGGCATACGTCGTCCTAGAGTCGGCGCCTCCGATGACGACAGTCCCCTCGTGCTCGAGCCATGCGTGCGCCTGAAACGTTCCGTCGGCGGATCGGGTAGCGCCCAAGTGAAGGTCTGTGTCGATTCCGCAGGATCGCAGAAGGCGACGGGCTACGAGCGCCTGGGTCAAGCAGGGGCGATCACGGAGAGCACGCTTCGAAACAGCACCGATGGCCCAGACGGTGACTTTCGCTTCTGCCCAGTCGGGGGGACGTGGAGAAACGGTCTGCCGCTCGAACGCTGCCGACACCAGCCGCCACGGGAAGACCGCCAGCGCGGCCCGCGTCGCTGGAACCCAAGCGAGTGCCCGAGCCAGCGCCGCCCACTCCCGCCCGGAGAGAGACCCCAGCGTGCGTACGTGGCGCGACGCGCGGCGGAGGGCAGCGAAGCGAGCGGTCCCGGAGTTCATTGGACGGTAATCAGCCCCCGACGCTCCAGGTCTCCGACGAATGCGGTGACGTCTCCAAAAAGCCGGTTGCGGTCCACATCGAACTCGTCGAGCAAGCGGTCCACGATGGAGTCGATGGTGATGGTCTCCTGCGCGAGGTCGAGGATGCGAGCCGCGACCTCGTTCAGGCCGAAGTAGGTCCCGGACGTAGGATCGAGCAAAACAGCCTCGCTTCCCAGGTCGGCAACGGCAACGTTCTGGGAGACGACGACGGTCGCGTCTGGAGAGAGGGACATCAGGTGTACGCGGTGTCAGGTAGGGTTCTGGAGGGCCGGCTCGTGAGACGCGCGCTCCCCAGCGGAAACTATGCCGTCTCCTCCTTCGACAGCCTCGGATTCTTTCAACGGGTACTCCCCCGCCCACTCGTCGTCGATGTTCGGCGTCTCGCGCTGCGTCAGAGCTGGGATCGGACGCAGAGAGGGCGACGAGTACGGGAAGCGGACGTAGCCTAACCGGAGAAGGAGAGCGACGATCACGACCGCCGCCGCCGCCATCGCGGCTGTGCCCCCTGTCCAGGTCGAGAAGCTCATGAGCACGGCGAGAACGCCGAACATCGACGCCACTCCGTACAGGACGATCACCGCCCGGCGCGTCTCCATCCGGTCGACCATCCGGTGATGGATGTGGTCCCGATCCGGGGCGTAGATCGACCGCTTCCCGACGGCCCGCCGCACCATCGACAAGACGGTGTCCAAAATGGGGAGGCCGAGCGCGAGCACGGGGACGAGGAGACCCAGGATAGGATTGCTACTGGCGGGCGCCGTGATCGCGTAGACCGCCAGGGAGTACCCGAGAAAGAGGCTCCCCGAATCGCCCATAAAGATGGTCGCGGGGCTGAAGTTGTGGACGAGGAATCCTCCCACGGCCCCCACGAACACGGCCGCGACGGCCGCCAGTGCGAGGTCCCCGGAAAGTCCGAACACGACGGCCAAGCTCACGAACGCGATCCCGACCACTCCCCCGGCGAGCCCGTCGATCCCATCGATCATGTTCACGGCGTTGGTGACTCCCACCACCCACAGGATCGTGAGCGTGGCGCCCAAGGTGGACGCAGCGGCAGGGGCCATGCCGAGCCCAACGAGGGGCGAGAGGTCCACGTTCACACCCACGTACACCAATCCGGCAGCCACGAGGGCCTCTACGACCAGTCTCGCCTTGAACCCAAGGCCCCGTACGTCGTCAATGGCTCCGGTCGCCGCCATGATACAGGCGCCCAACACGACGAAGGGGTGGAGCCCAGATCCCGCGAGGGAGAGCCGGGGGGCCGCCCACAGCACGAGAGCCATGCCGCACACCGTCCCGCAAAAGATGGCGACGCCTCCGATGGACGGCGTCACCCGTCGGTGAAGCTTCCGCCGGCCGTCCGGCTGGTCTGTCCATCCCCGCCGGACGGCGAGCCGACCCACGAGCGGAGTCATCCATGCCGTCACCCCGAACGCGACGGCGAATCCAGCGAGGACGAGATAGAAGAGCGTCATCGAGTAAGCCTCCCCGCAGACTCACACTAGGAGGCTATTACCGGGTTGCATCGTAGAGCCGGAGAATCAGCAGAGTGATTGATGCAACTCTGGATGCAATTTCTACGCCATCTCGAAACGTGAACGGTTCACCTAGGTCCTCGTATGTCACGTCGAGTTCTACGAGGTCGTCGTTCTGGAGCACGGGATGGTTCTGGGGTTCGCGGAACGCCTGCTCCGTGGTCGCCTCGTAGATCACATCGCGGCCTCCCCCTCCCGTGGCCCGGAGGACTCCGGACGAACGCCTCGGTGATCTGGCGGTCGGTCTCTTCGGAGGTCGGGACGCCGCCGGAAAGGACCAAAAGCTGGGTGAGCGAGGTCCCTCGCTGGAGTCGGTAGATCCCGTTCCGGGCCCCCTCTCCAGCCATGAAGACCTCAATGGTCGGGGCGCCGGCCTCCGTAAAGATGAAGTACGCGGTGCCGGAAGTTTGGAGGTCTTCGGTTACGGGTCCATCGTACACCTGCGCGTTGGCGGGGAGGGCGTACGTGGCAGCGAGGAGGCAGAGCGCGAGGGCGGCGCTGGATACGGATCGGGCGCCGCCCTTGAAGCGGAGAGTCATCATTAGGCTTCGTTCGGGGCCTTCGGCTGGCGCCGGCTGAGACGGAGCTTCTTCTTCGCCGGGGTCGATCCGTAGGCGCCGTACGACCCGCCGGGGCCGTACTTCGAGTACGGGCCGTAGCGGGAGTAGTGGCCGTACGTGTAGGCGTAGCCGAGGGCGTTCTTGAGCGAGAACTTGTTGAGAACGGCGCCGACCACGCGAGCGCCGACATCCGAGAGATGGGAGAGCGCTTGCTCGATGTCGCCCGCCTTCGTCTTCCCGGCGCTGGCGACGAGGATCGTCGCGTCCGCCTGCGTGGCCAGGAGCACGGCGTCGGTCGCGGCCAGCACTGGGGGCGTATCGATCACGACCACGTCGACGATCTCGTGGAGTGCCTGGAGGAGCTCTCGGAAGTCGGACGACCCGAGAAGCTCAGACGGGTTGTTCACGCGGGCCCGGCCGTCGTCTGGATCGGTAGCCCCGGCTTCGGCCGCGATGGCGCCAGTCGGGACGACGTAGAGGTCATCAATGGGACCCTTGAACGATCCGTCCAGCCACGTGCGGAGGGTCTCAGGGTCGGTACGCTTCGTCGAGAGGATCTGAGCGAGCCCCGGCGTCGGCGCCGTCCCGAACACGTCATGGATGCGGGGACGGCGAATGTCGGCGTCGAGGAGGAGGGTCCGGCGCCCGGCCTGGGCGAACGTGACGGCGAGGTTCGAGGCCGTCGTCGACTTGCCTTCGCCAGCCCCCGCGCTGGAGACGAGGATCGTCCGCACGAGGACGTCGGGGCGGCTGAACTGGATCGCTGTCCGGAGATGCCGGTACGTCTCGGAGGCCGGCGAGAGCGGGGCATGGAGCGCGATCAGCTCGGAGGCGATCGGGACTCCGTTCGCCTCGATGGTCGCGGCCCCGTCGTACTCGTCCTCGATCACCGAGGTGAGATCGGGGACGGCTTCGAGGACGGGGACCCCGAGCGCTGCGATGTGCTCCGGCTTGTGGATTCGGTTGTCGATCTTGTCGCGGCCGACGGCGAGCGCGATCCCGAGCCCGAGCCCGCCGAGCAGCGCCAGCGCGAGCGTCTTGTACGGGTTCGTTCCGGTCGGGAGCACGGGCGGCGTCGCCTCGCGGAGGACGCGGGCGTAGCCCGGCTCCGACTCCTCCTGGACGCGGACCTGCTGGAGCTGGCTGACGACGTTCTGGTACATCCCGACCACCTGATCGCGGTCGCGAGCCACACGGCCCATCGCCGTCGTCTGAGACGGGACCCGGCCCAGCTCACGCTCGAGCTCGCCGATCCGTCGGTTGAGCACGCCGATCTGGCCCTCGATCCCATCGATCTGGATCTGCTCCTGGGACGCACTGGACTTGAGGTCGGTGACGAACGAGAGCGCCGTCTGGGGGGCCACCACGCCCCCGGCGTCGAGCGCCTCCCGCGCGAACTCGCCAGCGAGCGTCTGCTTCTCGCGCTCGAGCGAGGCGATCTGGCGCTGGATTTCCTGTGCGCGCCCACTCACACTCTCCCCCCGAGCGATTCGGGGCTGGAACGTCGTGCGGTACTCCGTTTCGAGTTGGGCCAGTTGCGCATCGATCTGCTGGATGCGGCGCTCACTGTTAGACGACATCCGGTCCGCGAGGCGCGGGGCGATGTCGCCGAGCTGGTCGTTGATCGACTGGAGGCGGTACCGGCTCGTCTGGAGCGCGATCTGAGCCTCGTCGCGCTGGGCTTTGAGGCTGGCGAGCTGGGTGATGAGCGAGCTCGCACCGAGGGCCGCCGTGCCCTGGGACTCCATCTGGCCCTCCACTTCCCCTTCCGCCTCGTTCAACTCCCCCCGGAGCCGGTCGGCCTGCTCCTCCAAGAACTTGCGGGTGTCCGTCAGGTAGCTCCGGCTGGCCGTCTGGGTCTGCGACACGTACTCCTCGGCGTAGGCGTTCGCCAGCGCGGCGGCGGCCTGCGGGTCCGTGCTGGTGGCCGTGATCTGGATGGCGCTCGCCACGTCTCGGGTCGCCTGCGAGAACCCGACGTTCCCCGGCAGATCTCCTCCGAACCGGTTCATGACGCGCTCCCGAATCCCGAGCGACGAGTTGAGAACGAACAGCTCCGTTGACACGGAGCGGTTGGCGCGGACGAAGGGGCCGGCCTCGGTGACGGTGCTGGCCTCACT
Source organism: Rubricoccaceae bacterium (assembly GCA_963811175.1). Classification (GTDB taxonomy): domain Bacteria; phylum Bacteroidota; class Rhodothermia; order Rhodothermales; family Rubricoccaceae; genus Rubrivirga. The sequence continues at coordinate 288,327 of CAWEQE010000002.1, forward strand.
CCCCTGTGCCCGGCTGAGATCGACGAGGACGTAGGCCGCCGTCTGGTACATCGGCGTCTGCGTGAACACGTATGCGACCGACAAAGCCAGCATGACCGCGACGGAGGCCACGACGATCCAGCGGCGGCGGTAGAGGACGTCGAGGATCTCCTCGATCTGTCGCTTGCGGGAACTCGCCCGTGGAGCGGTGCGGCGAGGGACGGGGGACGGGTCGTTGGTCATGGGGATAGCAGCAGATAAGAGCCGCGAGCGTAGGTCTCGGGAACGCACGATACCGAGCAGGACTCGCGCCACCCTCCCGGGTCGGGCTCAACAGGCATGGGTTTTTGGCGCACGTAATCCGGTCCTGGACGATCTATTCATCTTTCCGGTCGAAGTCGGCGGTCTTGTCCGTCGCGTGTCTCAACGAGCGAACAGAGCACACTCTCGATTGATCCGCGAGACATGACACCCCACAAAACTGTCACTTCGGAGACCTTTCCTGGCTCGTTTGGGGAATCCAGACGGAGCCTGGTCATCTGACGGGAACGGTCTGGCGCGAGCGCGATCCGCTAACGAGAATCGCTGGCCAACAGGACGAAACCGCCGAAGCCGTTCCTCCGAACCGAGCGTTTACGTCTGCGGACTACGGAAGGGGGGGAGGTCGCAGCTCTCCCGGTTCGGTCCAACCGCTGGACCCGAATCGTCACACATGGTCCCCTCGGGCATCCGCTCAATGACGAACAGGCCCGCTGGGATGGCCAGAAGTCCGAGCCACCACGGGACTCGTGTCGCCGGAGTGATCGTGGCGGAGACGGGGACGGCCGGAACGCCGGACGCCGCGATGGGAGCGAACGGCTGCGGGTTCTGAGGAGAGATCGGGAGGATGGGCGTCTTCGGGATCGGCGCCGGCCGGTCCCGAGGCGTCACCTCACGTCTCGACGCGACCTCACCCGGGGTTTTTACGCGCGGCCGCCGGCTCGATACGTCAGAACTCGACCCGCGTAACAGACCGAGGGGCGTGTACGAGGAATCGCAGCAGCAGCACGTCCGGATCACGACGCGCACCCGGTCGCGGGCGCCGTCCGGCGGCGTCTCGTCCGGGCCGTAGGGGATTCGGTAGGCCTCAGCCCCTGTTGAATCGCAATCGCCAGGGATGACTTGGACGTCGAGGTCGAGCGGGATCGCACCGTCTGGGAGTGGGCCTCCGGCCACGGCTGCCTGAACGCCCCCGCCAGCCGCGAATCCTCGTTCGATGTCGGTTGCGTCCCCGCAGGTCGAGGCCACCAGGACGAGAGACAGACCTAGAGCGAGGCCGCCAGCGAGGTGCTGGAGTCGGGAGCTCCGATAGAAGGGGCGGGCGTAAGCCATGGGGATTGAAGCGATGGGATGGGAGAACCGCTCTCAAGGTTGGTGTCTTGGGAGGTCGCCCGGCGCATTGGGAGATCACAACGCAATCCGGGGTCCGCACTTGGAAACTCTCCAGATAGGAGGCACGAGCAGTAGACGCTCCGTTCCCGAATACGCAGCCAATGGCCCCGGTGTTCTCCGAGGACGGCTGCGGGCCGATTCCGGAACGTTCGCGGGGCGGCCCTCCGCCCTCTCAATGCTGGCCTCCCCCCACCTGTGCAGCAGGTCAGACCATTCGCCCCCCGAGGATGCCGCTACGTCTTCCGTGCATCCCGCTCCCCAACCGCCGTCGCTCCCGGTCCAGGTTCGGCGACTCTGGACCGGGAGCGGAGAGAGAGGGATTCGAACCCTCGGTACCGGGAACCGGCACACGCGCTTTCCAGGCGCGCCCCTTCAGCCACTCGGGCACCTCTCCAGTAGGCAGACGGCGAAAGCTAAAAGACCGAGAGGAGGCGCGGTTGGAAGGGACCGCAAAATCGAGCCGCCGGCCTGTTGCCGTCAGCGTCAGACGGTCATGATGTCCTTCTCCTTCTCCTCCAGGCGGGCGTCGATGCGTTTCACGTAGCGGTCCGTCAGCTCTTGGAGAGTGCCCTCCGCCTCGTACTCCATGTCTTCTGAGAGCGACTCCGAGGTGGCGGTTTTCTTGATCCCCTCCTTGGCCTGGCGGCGCGCGTTGCGGACCGAGATCTTGGCCTCCTCCCCCTTGGCACGGGCGTTCTTGGCGAGATCGCGACGGCGCTCCTCGGTCAGCGGGGGAATCGAGAGGAGGATCTGCTGGCCGTTGTTGGTCGGGTTGAGACCGAGGTTGGCGTTCGTGATTCCTTTCTCGATGGCCCCGATCGTGTTCTTGTCGTACGGCGCGACCGTGAGCAGGTCGGCCTGGGGCGCGGCCACGTTGGCGACCTGATTGAGCGGGACGGTGGTGCCGTAGGCGTCCACGCGGACCCCGTCGAGCATCTGGGGGTTGGCGCGGCCGGCACGGATCGAGGACAGCTCGTGGGCGAGGTGGTCGAGAGCGGCATCCATCTGCATCTCGGCCTCGTCGAGGACTTCTTGGAGCGTCGGGTCAAACATCGGTCGTGAGAGAGGAGGACGGGCGGCGGCCGCCGGGGGAGCTAGAGAGCGGCCAGGACGAGCGGCTCGGCGTCGGGGTCCCAGTGGACCGTCGTGCCGACGGGCTCGCCGCGGAGGACGCGCGCGAAGGTGCCCGGCTGGTTCATGTTGAAGACGAGGATCGGGAGCCCGCTCTCTTTGGCGAGCGTGACGGCCGTGAGGTCCATGACCTTGAGGTCCTTCTGGATCACCTCGCCGCCGTAGATGGTCTCGAACCGACGGGCCGTCGTGTCTCGCTCGGGGTCGGCCGTGAACACGCCGTCGACGCGAGTGCCTTTGAGGATGACTTCGGCGTCGACCTCGGCGGCGCGGAGCGCGGCGGCGGTGTCGGTCGAGAAGTAGGGGTGGCCGGTGCCGGCCCCGAACACGACCACGCGGCCCTTTTCGAGGTGCCGGATGGCGCGACGCCGGATGAACGGCTCCGCGATCTCGTTCATGTCGATGGCCGAGATCAGCCGGGTGTGGAGGCCAACGCCCTCCAGCGCGTCCTGGAGCGCCATCCCGTTGATCATCGTCGCCAGCATCCCCATGTAGTCGGCGTGGGCGCGGCTGGACATCTCCTGCCCCTGCGGCGAGACGCCTCGGAAGATGTTGCCTCCGCCGATGACGAGGGCCACCTGCGCGCCCGCCTCGACGGCCTCCTTCACGTCGGCGGCATACTGGGACAGCACCGCGTGGTCGATCCCGAACTCCTTCGACCCGAGGAGGGCCTCGCCGCTCAGCTTGAGCAGGACGCGGCGATAGCGGAGGGCGCCGTTTCCGGACGGAGACCGGTGGGTCGATGCGGGCGCGTCGTCGGCCTCGGGGGGCATGGCAGGAGGGAAAGCGAGAGCCGGGGCGGGGCGGCCCAAAGGTACGGCGCGGTGCTCGAGCGGGGCAACGAGACAGCGCGGCGTCGGCAGCGGTTTACCTTGCCGCCCCTCGCCCCCGGTCTGATGGCCTCTTCCCCGACTCCGCCCCGCTCCGGCTCCCGCGAAGCCACCCGGCGCGCGCTGCTCGACGGCGCGCGCCGCCTGTTTTCGCAGCACGGCTACGACTACGTCGGCGTCCGCGAGATCGCGGCGACGGCCGACGTCAACGCGGCGCTCATCAACCGCTACTTCGGCTCCAAGCTCGGCCTGTTCGAGGAGGCCGTCGGCGAGAGCTTCACGATCGGCGACCTCCTCATGGGAGACCGGGCCACGCTGGGCGACCGCCTCGCACGCTACCTTGCTCGGCCGCGCCGCACAGGCTTCGACCCGACCCTCGTCCTGCTCCGCTCGGCCGCGTCTCCGGAGGCCGGCGGCGTGCTCCGCGACGCCCTCGCCGAGCAGGTAGCCGCACCGCTGGCGGACTGGCTCGGCGCCGCCGACGCACACGAGCGGGCCGGACTCGTCGTGGCGATGCTCTTCGGGTTCGCACTCACACGCGACGTGCTCGGCGTCTCGCCGCTCGCCGACAGAGACGCCGAGGCCGTCACGCGGCACCTCGGCGCCGTCTTCCAGCGACTCATCGACGGCTGACGAGCGGCAGGCGAAGAGTCGGCGCGCGCTCGTGCCCCGCCGTCCCGGCGCTCGCTCTACTCCCCCGCCAGCCCGACGTAGACGCGGCGTCCCGAGAGGCCACAAAAAAGCCCGCCCGACATCGTGCCGGGCGGGCCCCTTCTGGTCCAGGGAAGGCCGTCAGCCGCCGAGGGCGAAGCGGACGAAGCGGGTGAGGCTGGCGTCGTTCTTCTTGAGCATCTGCTCGACGGTCATCGAGGAGTCCTTGACGAACGGCTGCTCCACGAGCACGTTGTCCTTGAAGTACCGGGTCAGCTTGCCCTCGGCGATCTTGTCGAGGATCTGGTCCGGCTTGCCCTCGGCACGGGCCTGCTCACGGCCGATCTCGCGCTCCTTGTCCTGCACGTCCTGCGGGACGTCGGCGCGGGTGGCGGCGACGGGGTTCATGGCGGCGGCCTGCATGGCCACGTCGCGGCCGGCCTCCTCCAGATCGCCCGAGCCGGTCATCTCGACGAGCACGCCGAGCTTGGCGCCGGGGTGGATGTAATCGACGACGGTCCCACCGTCGGTCGCCTCCACGATCTCGAAGCGGCGGAGATCGATCTTCTCGCCGATCTTGCCCGTCATCTGGGTGAGGGCCTCGCCGAGGGGCTGGCCCTCGAGTTGGACGCTCGTGCGGGCGGCCTCCACGTCGGCCGGACGGGCCGCCAGCAGGGCGTCGGCGACGGTCTGGGCGAACGTGACGAACTGGTCGTTGCGGGCGACGAAGTCGGTCTCGGAGTTGATCTCGGCGATCACGCCCGCGTCGCCGCTCGCGGTGGTGGCGGTGACGACGGCACCCTCGGTGGCCTCGCGGTCGGCGCGCTTGGCGGCCACCTTCTGGCCCTTCTTGCGGAGGATCTCGACGGCCTGCTCGAAGTCGCCGTCGGCCTCGACGAGCGCCTTCTTGCAGTCCATCATGCCGACGCCGGTCTGCTCGCGGAGCTTCTTGACGTCCTGTGCGGAAATAGCCATGTCTGTAGAGTCTGAGTGAGTGGTCTGAGAGAGGAGAGGCCCGATGCGTGGATGCGTGACCCGTGAGGGCGCTCTGCCGCGACGCCGGGGTCGGGAGAGGCACGCATCACGGATCACGCATCCGGTGCCCGCTCGTCGGCGGGCGAGAGGCGGAGGACTAGCCGTTCGCCTTGTCGGACGCCTCGGCGTCGGCGAGCGTGGTGACGGGCTCCTTCTCCTCGGTCGCGCCGTCGTCGCCCTTCTCGGCCTCGTCGGCAGCTTCGGCGGCGCGGGTGGCGGCCTCGACGGCGGCCTCCTCGCGCTGCGCGAGCCCCGTCTGGCGGCCCTCGATGATGGCGTCGGCGATGACGCGCGTGAAGAGCGCCACCGACTTCATGGCGTCGTCGTTGGCCGGGATCGGGAAGTCGACGAGGTCGGGGTCGACGTTGGAGTCGACGAGGGCGATCACCGGGATGTTCAGCTTGCGGGCCTCGTCCACGGCGATGTGCTCGCGCTTCACGTCGACGACGAAGAGGGCGCCGGGCAGCTTGCCCATGTCCGAGATGCCGCCGAGGACGCGGTCGAGCTTCTCGAGCTCGCGGCTCCGCATGAGGCGCTCCTTCTTCTTGAGCTGCGCGGTGGTCCCATCGGTCTCCTCGCGGCGGAGCGTCTCCATGCGGCGGAGGCTCCCGCGGATCGTCGAGAAGTTGGTGAGCATCCCGCCCAGCCAGCGGTCGACGGCGAACGGCATCCCGGCGCGCTCGGCCTCCTCGCGGACCACGTTCTGCGCCTGCTTCTTGGTGCCGACGAAGAGGATGTCGCGGCCGCGGGCGGCGAACCGGGCGGCGGCGTCGGCGGCCTCGTCGAGGCGGGCCTGCGTCTGCTTGAGGTCGAGGATGTGGATCCCGTTCCGCTGCATGAAGATGAACGGGGCCATCTTCGGGTTCCACCGGCTGGTGAGGTGCCCGAAGTGGGCGCCAGCGCGGAGGAGGTCTTCGATTGGGACGCGTGCCATGAGAGTCGTGGGGGTGTGCGCCGCGGGGGCGCGGGTTGTGCCTGGCCCCGCCGTCGGCCGCGCTGGCGATCTCGGCGGCCGAGGCCGCGCGAGACACCCGCCAGCGCGTCGGGCGGGGTGTGGGATAAAGGACCAGCAGCTCGCGGCCGGCGGCCCGTGGCTCCAAGCCGCCAGTCGGCGGCCAACAGCCTGTGAAGCGGTTTAGCGCTTCGAGAACTGGAACTTCTTGCGGGCCTTCGGCTGGCCGGGCTTCTTCCGCTCCACCATGCGCGGGTCGCGCGTGAGGTAGCCGGCGTCGCGGAGCGGCTTGCGGAGGTCCTCGTTGAAGTCGACGAGGGCGCGGGCGATCCCGAGCTGGATGGCCTCGGCCTGTCCGGTGAGCCCACCGCCCTTGGCGTTGACGAGGACGTCGAACTGGCCGCGGAGCTCGGTGAGGTCGAGCGGCGCCGTGGCCGAGGCCTGGCGGATCGGCGTCGGGAGGTACTCCGCGAGCGGGCGCTTGTTGACGACGACGTTGCCGGCGCCGGGGCGGAGGTAGACGCGGGCGACCGACGTCTTGCGGCGGCCGACGGCCTGGTACTGGGTTGCCATAAGTAGGGGAGGAGTCAGTTGTCAGGAATTCAGTCTTCAGTCGTCGCTGGAGGTCTTACCGAACTCTGACGACTGACAACTGACGACTAGATCGTGAGCGTCTCGGGCTGCTGGGCCTCGTGCGGATGGTCCGGGCCGGCGTAGACGTGGAGCTTCTTCAGCATCGCCCGGCCGAGCTTGTTGCGCGGCATCATGCCCTTGACGGCGTTCTCGACGATGAACTCGGGCTTCGAGTCGCGGAGCTCCTTCGGCGTCCGCTTCTTGATGCCGCCGGGGTAGCCGGAGTGCCGGAAGTACTCCTTGTCGGTCTCCTTCTTGCCCGTGAACCGCGCCTTGTCTGCGTTGACGACGATCACGTTGTCGCCGACGTCCATGTGGGGCGTGTACTCGGGGCGATGCTTGCCGCGAAGGATGGTGGCCACGCGAGCGGCGAGCCGGCCGACGACGACGTTCTCCGCGTCGACGACGTGCCACGCCTTCTCGACGTCGCCGGGCTTCGCGCTGTACGTCTTGAACGAGGTCGTGTTCATAGCTTGGAGGGGGCCGAGGCCCAGGGAAAACGGGGCCGCCGAGACGGCCGGCGCGCGAGCGCGCAGAGATAGAAGGTCGGGGCCGGACGAACAGGCGGGCGGCCATGAGACTGGCCCCGCCGAGCGGGTTGGCCAGCCCAGCCGCACCGCGACCGGGGGCGCCCACGGCCTCCCAACGGCGGGAGGCAGACGGACGGGCGCCATAGAACGGGACAAGCTAGGGCCCGCCACAGGGCCGGGTCAACGTGGCGAGGCCCTCGAAGACCCCCAAACGGACGGGTTCAAGGATTCTTCCCCGGCCTCCTGCGGCCCCGTATCTTGTTCGTTTCTCGCGCCCACGCCCCGCCGCGACGTGAGCCCTGTCCAGCTTCGCCACCTCAACGCCATCGCCGAACGCCTACCGTTCGCGGTGGACGACTACTCGGCAGCGGGCGCCGCGTTTGCTCGGTGGCGGGAGTCGGAGCACCACGCCGATCTCCAGACGGTCGAGATCTGGACGTACTGCTACACGTATCGGTACTTCTACACCAAGTTCGCGCGGGAGCGGACGGGGGGCGTCAGCGACCTCGACGCGGCCATCGACAAGGCCTACCTCCGCGTCCTCACCCACCTCGACTCCGTCCGCGATCCGCTCAAGTTCGCCCACTTCGTGAGCGTGATCTGCAAGCGGACGCTCCTCAATCACCGCGCGCGCCGAAAAGAGACGACCGAGGTGACGGAGGGGATGGCTCCCACTGGGTTCGCCGAAGCTCGCGACTACGATCGACGCCTCGTCCGCCATGTGCTCGCCTGCGCCATCCAGGCACTCCCGGAGGCGATCCGCGATATCGCCCGGATGCGGCTGCTCGACGGGATGGAGTACGAGGCGATCGCTGAGGAGACCGGCCGACCGACGCCCACCGTCCGCACCTACGTCTCGAAGGCTCTCACCCGGCTCCGTACGAACGGCGACCTCCGGTCGCTCTACTTCGACGATCTCCTCCCGCCTGGGCTCGGTGGGCCTCCCGGTGGTGAAGAGGCCACCAAGTGATCCCGCCGGGTTAGATGTCCGCCATTTCCCTGTCTAAACGGGCGTTCTCCACCTCCTGTGACCGACATCAGCTCCCGCCTCGCTGACTACCCCGACCTTCTCCCTCGCCAGCGCGCTGAGGTCGACGCGTTTGTGGCGGCCCATCCGGAGTGGGAAGGCTCCCTCGCCGAGGCCCAGGCCTTCGCCGCCCTCCTCGACGCAGCCGTGGACGACGAGACGGATGCGGTGGTCCGGCGGGCCGTGGACGAACGCCTGGGGCTGAACACGTCGGAGCGAGAGTGGGCGCCCCGTTCTGGGGACACTCTCGATGCCGACCGCCTCCGCCGTCGCCTCGACGAACTGGCCACGGCCGAGGACCCGGTCCGCAAGTTCGAACGCCTGACGGGCCGGTCTCTAGACGCCGCGTCGGTCGCGGAGCCCGCCCTGGGGGGAGACGGCCAAGCGCACGGCCTCTCGGCGGCCCCGGACCGGCCGGCGGTCGTCGCATTGCGCCGGTCGTCCCATTTGCCCCGGTGGATCGCGGTCGGCGTGGCCGTGCTCGCCGTCGCGTACGGCGGGCTCTATGCGGCCTCGGCCGCCTCCGTCTCGGAGCGGTCCCAGCTCGCCGCGCTCGGCGAGCTGTCCGGATACGTGGCCCCCACACTGCGCGGCACCGCCGACGCCTCCCTCCCCGGGCGCCTCGACGCCGCGCTCGACCGTGTGGACGAGGCTCGCCAGTCCACGCTCGGCCTGTTCCCGCGCTACGACGCCGACCGACTGGCGGCCGTCGCCGCCGACCTCGGGGCCGTCGCCACCGAGGCCGATCCCGAGACCGCCGTCTCGCAGGAGGCTCGGTACGCGCTCGGCCGCGTCTCTCTCTACCTCGGCCGCGACGCGGACGCGGCCCGCGTGTTGGGGACGCTGGTCCGCGAAGGTGGGTACCGAGCGCCCGCGGCCCGCCGGCTCCTCGACTACATCCGCACGCAGGACGGGGCCTGAACGCCAGCACTGACAGGTCGCTGGCACGGGCCGGCGGTACCTTCGGGCGAGCCAGATTCCCCTCCTGTGTACGCATACGTCTCCGGCACGCTCGCCGAGAAAAAGCCCACCGAAGCCGTCATCGAGGCTGGCGGCATCGGCTACCGCCTCCTGATCCCGGCCTCGTCGTTCGAGAAGCTCCCCGCCAAGGGGCAGCCCGCCAAGCTCGTCACCACCTACGTGGTCCGAGACGATGCGCACACGCTCTACGGCTTCGCCACGGACGCGGAACGAACGACGTTCGAGACGATGACGGCCGTCTCCGGCGTCGGGCCGAAGCTGGGGCTGGCAGCACTCAGCGCCATGAGCCCCTCGGAACTGCGCGACACCGTCGTCGGCGGCGACGCAGCCATGCTCACGCGCGTGCCGGGGATCGGGAAGAAGACGGCCGAGCGGCTGATCGTGGAGCTGCGCGACAAGTTCGCGGCCATCGACGGCCTGGAGCCGGCCGGCGCCCTCGGCGGAGACGGCAGCGCCGAGGCTCGGTCCGACGCCCGCGCCGGCCTCGAAGCGCTCGGCCTCTCCCGCGCCGAGGCCGAGCGACGGCTCCGAAAAGCGCTCCGCGCCCACCCCGGCGTCCAGTCCGCCGAGGACCTCATCCGGCTCGCCCTCCGCGAAGGCTGACGGCTGGCAGGCGCGTGTCGCCAGCTAGAGGGGCCTAGCGAGAGCGTAAGACGGGGGTAATACGGCTCGAGCTCCGAGCCCCTAGGTTGGAGCGCCCGTCCACGTCCCACCGCTGCATGGCCCCCGACCCCGAGGTCTCCGAGACCGCCACCGTCCTCGTCGTCGACGACGAGCCGGACCTCGTCGAGTTGCTCCAGTACGCGCTCGAGACGGCCGGCTTCCGCGTGCTCACCGCCGCCGACGGCATCGAGGGGCTGGCGCTCGCCGAGGCCGAGAAGCCGGACCTCCTCGTCGTCGACATCATGATGCCGCTGATGGACGGCGTGGCCCTCACCGAGAAGGTCCGCGAGCGGGCCGCCCTCCGCCTCACCCCCATCCTCATGCTCACGGCCCGGACCAACGAGCACGACGAGATCGCCGGGCTGGAGGCCGGTGCCGACGACTACCTCCCGAAGCCGGTCAGCCCGCGCCGGCTCGTCAGCCGTGTGAAGGCGCTCCTACGCCGGATCGAGCGCGAGGAAGAGGCGACCACCTCCCAGATCCGCGTCCACGACCTCGTGATCGACCGCGAGCGGTACGTGGTCGAGCGGCCGGGCGCGGACGAGACGTTTCGGCTCCCGCGCAAAGAGTTCGAGCTGCTGTTCTTCCTGGCGAGCCACCCCGGCCGCGTGTTCGAGCGCGACGACCTGCTGTCCGCCGTCTGGGGCGCCGACGTCGTCGTCGTGGACCGGACCGTGGACGTCCACGTGCGGAAGATCCGCGAGAAGATCGGGAGCGACTACATCGAGACGGTCAAGGGCGTGGGCTACCGACTGGCGGAGTCGTTGGACGAGTAATCCACATCGGGTCGTTCCCGCCAGCCCGAGCGGGTCCGTGATTCGTGACGTCGCCTCGGGAACACGAATCACGCATCCAGAGCCGACGGCCGGCCCCGCAGAGACCACGGTCGCTCCTAAAAAACCCGGGGCGACCCGTGCTTGTGGCGAGGAGGTGGGACGGGAGTACGGCTCTCGTCTCTAACGACCCAGATGCTCACCCTTTCCTGCCAACAGGGAAGCCGGCTCCCTCACGAGCCGGCTGCCATCGCCGCCAGGTTCGCCTGAGCCGCCTCGACGAACCGCTGGTGCTCGCCCGGGGGGGAGAGCTCGAAGAACTCGAGGTCTTCCTCGGCGACGGCGGTGTGTCCGGGGGGGAGGTAGCAGACGTCTCCCGCCCGGAGGGTCTCCTCCCCCCCGTCATCGTACTCGACCCGGATCCTCCCGCTTATGACGTAGATCCAGTGGGGGCAAGGGCAGTGGTCACCGGGAAGTCCCTTGAGGAGAGGACCGAAGTCCGTTCCGGCCGGGACCGATACGACTGCCGCCCGCATGCCTCCCCAGTCTACACCGCGGACTGTCGCGGGACCGGCTTCGAGGAGAATGGGGAGCGTGTCTTTAGAGGCTCGCATGGTCTCGTAGCAGGAGGGGAGATGGGCCGGATGCCGAGGAGGTAACTACTCCTCAAGGCGGACGTGGACGGCGGCGGGGCACCGGCCGCCCTCGTACGTAGCCGCGTTGTTGATGCGGATTCCCTCCACGCACCGGCCCGTCTGGCGCTCGAAGTCCTGGAGGAGGGAGAGGAGCGCGTGCTCGAGCCGCTGTTTGGAGCGGTCAGGGGTGGAGACACGCTTCACAGGGTGTGCCATGGTCGTGGGGATCAATCTGAAGGCTCCGTCGCCACGCCGGGCTGCAGGCCCTCCAAGACGCGTGCGGCGCGGATCTGGAGACCGGACTCCGCTGAGCCCGTGTCCCTATATAGAGATCAAGTCTATATAAAACAAATGACTGATTCGAATCTCGAGGCCAGCCGCTCTCTTTCTGGGTGACCCATCAAGACCGAGAGGGGAAGGGCCGGTGGTGCTCTCGGCCAGCGGCCTACCGGGCTTGCGAGCAGCGTATCCTTCAATCTGCCGCCGCCGCCCCCGTGACCCGTCCGACCCCGCACTCGCCGCGTCTGCACCGCCTCGCGCTCCGCGTCGCACGGACGGTGGGGCTCGCGGTCGGCGGGGCGAGCCTTATCCTGGCGGTCCTGGTCGTTGAAGGGTGGGGCCCTCGGGTCGCGGTCGCCGCTGCGCTGGCGGCTGTCGCAGGCGGGGCCACGTACCTCACCGTTGCCCGACAAGTGGCCGACCGGCTGGAGCTGGCGCGCCGCACGCTCCGAGACGCCCGGAAACGACGGTTCGACGCCCTCGCCTCCCTCCCCGGCACCCAGAACGGCGACGAACTGGACGCCCTCATTCACCAGGTCGGACGGGCTGGGCGGACGCTCCAGCAGGAGATCGAGCGGCTGGAGCGTGTCGAGAGCTACCGGCGCGAGTTCTTGGGCGACGTGAGCCACGAGCTGCGGACCCCCATCTTCGCCGTGGCTGGCTTTGCCGAGACCCTCCTCGACGGCGCCCTCGACGACGACCGCGTGCGCCGCCGATTCGTCGAGAAAGTCCTCTCCAACGCCCGTCGGTTGGAGGCCCTCACGCGCGACCTCTCGGACATCTCGAAGCTCGAGACCGGCCGCCTCCAGCTCGACCGCGCCCCGTTCGACCTCCGCCAACTGGTAGCCGAAGTGGTAGAGGGCTTGGAGCACGCCGCGCGCGACCACAATGTGACGCTCGCGGCCCGCATCTCCGCGGATCTCCCCCCCGCCGTGGGCGACCGCGAGCGGCTACGGCAGGTGCTCACGAACCTGGCCGAGAACGCGCTCAAGTACAACGAGCCGGGCGGGCAGGTGGAGGTCACGGCCCGCCAGCGGCCCACGGGCGACGTCCGCGTGTCCGTCGTGGACGATGGGATCGGGATTCCAGAGGAGGCGCTCGGACGGCTGACGGAGCGCTTTTTCCGGGTCGACAAAAGTCGGTCCCGGGCCGAGGGCGGTACCGGCCTCGGCCTCGCCATCGTCAAGCACATCTTGGAGGCGCATGGCCAGCGTCTCGACGTGGAGAGCCGTCTCGGCTACGGCTCCACGTTCGCGTTCTCGCTCCCCTCGGCAGGCCCCCCGTTCCCACTCCGCGGCGACGGGGCCACGCTCGGAGCGCAGGTGCCACGGCTCCACGGCTCGGCGTCGCGCGACTCCAGGGTGCCGTAAGTCGTCACAACAGAGGTTTCGGAACACGGGCTCGGTCTCCACGGGTACGAGGGCTCCCCACCCCCTCCGCCGTGACCCTCGCCGAGCTTATCCAGCAGACCAACTTCGCGTCGCCCGCGCAGGAAGCTCTCCTCAATGTGTTCGCGACGGACTCGTGGGCGGCGGGCGAGATCGCCGCGGCGATCTCGCCCCTTGGCATCACGCGAGCGCAGTACAACGTCCTCCGGATCTTGCGCGGCCACCATCCCGAGCGTTACGCCTGCTCCGAGATCGGCTGCCGCCTCCTCGACCGGACGCCCGACGTGACGCGCCTCCTCGTACGCCTGGAAAAGCAGGGGCTCGTCGAGCGGCGCCAGGCCGAGCACGACCGCCGCGTGGTCGAGGTCGGAATCACGCCGGCCGGGTTGGACCTTCTCGACCGGCTCGACGAGCCGGTCGCGCGGGCTACCGCGCGCGTCACCCGTCACCTGTCCGACGACGAACTCGGGACGCTCTCCCGCCTCTTGGAAAAAATGCGAACCGACCAGACATAGGGACGGCCCGACCTCCGGCAGGGACGCCGGCGGCCGGGCCGCACGAGATGGACCTGACCCGTGCTACCAGCGCGGCTCGCCGCGGACGGCGCGGAGTTGAGCGGGGGCATCCGCCACGTCGGGCGAGAACGTCCCCACCCACACCTTGTAGGTGCCGGCGGCCCCGTTCGAGAAGGTCACGGCGGGGTTGCTCCCGTTGGCGTCGTCGCTGCAATGCCAGCGGCCGGCGGGGTCCAGCACGAGGAGCGTCGTGTCGGTGTCGGAGGTGGCGTAGATCGCGAGCGGGCCGCTGCCCTCGAACGAGACCGCTGCGTTGGGGGCGCCGTCGATGTAGCCCGAGCAGCCGTTGCCGGGGACCGCGTTGCGGTCCTGGCCGCCCGCCCGGATCGCCAGCGCCGCGGGCTCGGCGGTGACTTGAAGCGTCCCGGACTGAGGGGCCGCGTTCCGCTGTGGCTGAGCGCTGGCGGGGAGCGCCGCCAGCAGGGCGAGGGCCGAGAGAGTGAGAAGACGCATGGCCGGGTACGGGAGGGTGAGCCTGTGCGACTACAAACGCGGTGCCAGACGGATTGGTGCCGCCTACTCTCCCCCCGTCCCGACCTCCCGGAAAAGGGACAGTTCAGCGTCTGGCGGGGCGGTGAGACGGGAGAAGGTCCCGACCCAGACGGAGAAGGCGCCCTCCGCACTTTCGGGCACGTCGATGCGGGGGTCGGTGCCGTCGGCATCGTCGCTGCAATACCACGCGCCGCCGGGCGCCTGGACGAGCAGCGTGAGGTCCGCATCGGCGGAGGCCGAGACGCGGACCGGCCCGCTGGCGGTGAACGAGGCCGTAGGCCGCTCGCTCACGAACCCGCTGCACGCGGTCCCCACCACCGGGTTGAGGATCGGCCCACCGGCCCGCACCGACGCCGTCTCGCCGAGGTCGAGCGTGAGGGCGGCCTGCCCGGCCCGGATCTCGGTCCCGTCGTACGTCCCCTCGGACTGCGGATCGACGCCGACCGGCTCTGGGCCGACGCTCCTCTCCGAGACCTCCAGTTCCCCGCGCGCCGCCCGCACCGTCACGTCGAAGGGCTCCCCCAGGTCGCCGTACGAGCCAGCCCACACGAGATAGGCGCCCGCCTCGGGCTCGTCGATCTGGACACCGGGGTCGAGGTTGTAGGCGTCGTCGCTGCAATACCACGTGCCGCTCGGCGTGCGGAGGATCATCACGAGGTCCACCTCGCCCGACGCCGTGATCGCCACCGGGCCGTCGCCCTCGACCGTGACGCTCACGGTCGGGCGCTCCTCGACGAGCCCGCTACAGAGGCCGCCTTGAATGGGGTTGAGCATCGTGGGAGAGATCACGAGGTCCGCCGAGGTCTCGTCGCCTTCCAAGACGAGCGCGGAGGGCGACGCCGAGAGGTCGAGCACGCCGTAGGTCCCCTCCCCGAACGGACCTCCCATACCGGGCTCGTCGAACGAGTAGTCGTCGAAGCCCTCGTCGCCCATCATCAACTCCGTCTCGGAGAACGTCAGCGTCGCCGGCGCCGTCTCGAGCTGTGCGCCGTAGGTCCCGACCCAGACTGCGTAGGCCCCGCTTTCTGCATCGGCCACCTCGATGGCCGGGTCCGACCCGTAGACATCGTCGTTGCACCAGACCTCGCCCTCCGGTCCGGAGACGAGCAGGACGAGGTCCCCCTCCATTGCGTACGCGGCGATCACGAGCGTTCCGGGGCCGTCGCTTGCTGTGTAGTCGATGAGGGCCGTCGGCTGGGCGGCGTCGATGAACCCGGTGCAGAACAGGCTCGGGTCCAGGTCGAGGGCGGCGGCGCGGTCTCCGCCTCCCGCCTGGACGTTGATCTCGATGGCGCCCTGTGCCTCTTCGAAGCCGGCGACCGCCTCGACGGTCCCCGATACCGGCGCGGCCGTGGGGTCGAGGACCGGCGGCGGCGGCGGCGCCCCGGCGTAGAGCGTCGCCTCGGGCTCGTACGCGTCCGGGCTGAAGGAGCCCAGCCAGACGGCGTAGCGACCCGCCTCCGCGTTCGTCAGGTCGACCACCGGCGAAGTCCCCTCGGCGTCGTCGTTGCACGTCCATTCGCCGTCGGGGCCCGCGACGAGGAGCGTCGCGTCGAACCCGGCACGGACCCAGAAGCGGAGGTCGCCGCCGCCCCAGTCCAGCACCACGTCCGGCGCCGAGGGGTCCACGTAGCCAGGGCAGTCCGGGACGCCGCTCTCCGAGACGGCCCGGACGTCGAAGGTCGCCGAGCCCTCAGCGCCGGCCGCAAGCCGGAGCGCCTGGACGGCGGCCGGCGCGTCGGTCTGCATCGGCTGCGCTGAGACCGCCAGCGGCGTGAGAAGAACAGCGAGAAGGAGCAGGTGGACGCGCGGCATCGAACGGGGAGACGGGAAGGGAAGGCCAAGGTCGCCTCCTGGCACCACAAGAACCAGAGGCTTCGCAGGACGGAAGCGGACCGACACGCGACGAGGCGCCCCGGCCGAACCGGAGCGCCTCGTGACTGCACCGCTGGCGGTGGCCGCCAGTGGCCGTCCAGCAGAGCGGCGTCAGGCCGTCTCGGCCACGTGCCCGTTCACCCCGGCCGGCGACCGGCCCTCGCTCACGAACGTGAGCCAGCCGCGCGGGTTGTCCCCGTCGCGGAGCGCCTCGAAGTACGCCGTCTGAAGCTCCTCTGTGATCGGCCCACGCTGGCCCTCCCCGATCTGGTAATGGTCCACCGAGCGGATCGGCGTGACCTCGGCGGCCGTGCCCGTGAAGAACAGCTCGTCGGCGAGGTAGAGCGCCTCGCGCGGGAGCGCCTGCTCACGGATCGTGTAGCCGCGCTCGCGGGCGATCTGCATGACGGAGTCGCGCGTGATGCCGGGCAAGATGGAGAGCGTCGTCGGGGCCGTGTAGAGGACGCCGTCGCGGACCACGAACAGGTTCTCGCCCGAGCCCTCCGAGAGGTAGCCGTCCACGCTGAGGGCGATGCCCTCGGAGTAGCCGTTGAGGATGGCCTCCATCTTGATGAGGCTGCCGCCGAGGTAGTTGCCGCCGGCCTTCGCCATCGACGGGAGTGTGTTGGGCGCCGGCCGGTTCCACGACGAGACCTGCACGTCCACGCCCTGCTCCACGGCCTCGTCGCCGAGGTACTGGCCCCACTCCCACACGGCGACGGCCGTCTCGACGGGGTTGCTCAACGGGTTGACGCCCATCTTGCCGTAGCCCCGGAACGCGACGGGCCGGATGTAGCAGGCGTCGAGTCCACTGTCCGCGACGGTCTCGACGACGGCGT
This sequence comes from Rubricoccaceae bacterium, assembly GCA_963811175.1. Classification (GTDB taxonomy): domain Bacteria; phylum Bacteroidota; class Rhodothermia; order Rhodothermales; family Rubricoccaceae; genus Rubrivirga. The sequence continues at coordinate 305,026 of CAWEQE010000002.1, forward strand.
CGCAGAGCTGGTCCAGCGAGTAGCCGAGGTCCATCCGGTGGATCTTGGCCGAGTCGATGAGCCGGGCCATGTGCTCGCGGAGCCGGAAGACGGCCGGGCCGCGCTCGGTGTCGTAGGCGCGGATTCCCTCGAACACGGACGAGCCGTAATGGACGACGTGGGAGAGGACGTGGATGGTCGCGTCCTCGTAGGCGACGAGCTCGCCGTTGAACCAGATGCGGGGCTTCGACATGGGATGGGGGAAGGGGGTGGGAAAGACGGCGGGGCCGCTGGCGGCCGAGTCCGCCAGCACGGCGCGGAGCAGCGGGCCGGGACGACCAAGATAGAGTGGCCGAATGGCTGGAAGCGCTTCCGGTTCGGTATCGTCCGACTCTTCAGACAAGGCGGAGCCTTCCCCTGACTGTCTTCGAAGACCGACCCATATTCCCCTCGTAGGCACCGCTCGCGCGCCGGCCTCGTTTGTCCCCAGACCACCCACCCCTTCGCCCATGCGATCCGCCGTCCCCCTCGCGCTGTTGCTCGCGCTCGTCGCTGGCTGCGCCTCCGGCGTCCAGGTCCTCGACGCCCCCGAGGCCCCGCCGTCCACCGAGCCCGCTTTCGACCCGCTCACCGCTGATGAGCTTCAGGAGGCCCAAGAGACCGAGTTCGAGGTCCCGGTGCTCTACCGGACGCTCGACAACGGCCTCAAGGTGGTCCTCTCCGAGGACCACTCCTCGCCGACCGCCGTCGTGGCCGTCTACTACAACATCGGCTTCCGCATCGAGCCCCGCGAGCGGACCGGGTTCGCCCACCTGTTCGAGCACATGATGTTCCAGGGCTCCGAGAACCTGGGCAAGAACGAGTTCATCGGGCTCGTCCAGAAGAACGGCGGCATCCTCAACGGCTCGACGCGCTTCGACTTCACCAACTACTTCGAGATCGTCCCTTCGAACACGCTCGAGACGATGCTCTGGGCCGAGGCCGACCGGATGCGCGGGCTCGACATCACGCAGGACAACCTGACCAACCAGCAGGGCGTGGTCTCGAACGAGGTCCGCGTCAACGTCATCAACCAGCCGTACGGCGGGTTCCCCTGGCTCGACCTCCCGCAGCTCGCCAACGAGAACTGGTACAACGCCCACAACTTCTACGGCGAGCTGGACGAGATCGAGGCCGCCACGCTCGGCGACGTGCAGACGTTCTTCGACACCTACTACGCGCCCAACAACGCCGCCCTCGTCGTCGTGGGCGACATCGACCCGGACCAGACGATGGAGTGGATCGAGACGTACTTCGGCGGCATCCAGTCCGCCGACGTGCCGCCGATCCCGGACCTCGCGGAGCCGCCGCAGACGGAGGAGAAGCGGCTCGTGAAGGTGGACTCGCTGGCGCAGCGACCGGCCCTGGCCGTCGGCTACCACATGCCGCCGCGCGACTCGGATGCTTACTTCGCCATGGGCCTCCTCAACGAGATCCTGCTCCAGGGTGACGACAGCCGGCTCCACCAGGCCCTCGTCAACGACGCGGCCGTGACGGGCGGCGTGTCGGGCGGCATCAACTTCCTCGGCAACATGTTCAACTACAACGGGCCGATGCTGTGGGCCTTCTCGCTCGTCCACGACGAGGCGGCGGTGCCGGACTCGATCCTGGCGATCGTCGACGAGGAGATCCAGAGGGTCCAGGAGGAGGGCGTGAGCCCCGAGGAGCTGGCGCGCGCGAAGGTCAAGTTCCGGTCGGGCCTCTACGACACCATCGGCGGCACGTTCGGGTTCGGCCGCGCGGACCTGCTCGCCTCGTTCGCCCTCTTCGACGACGACCCGGCCCGCATCAACCGGCTCGTGGACCGCTTCGAGGCCGTCACGCCGGGCCTCATCCGGCGGACGGCGCAGCAGGTGCTCCGCCCTGAGAACCGCTCCATCATCGTGCTGGAGGCCGGTGCCGCCGGCTCCTGAGCGACGCTGCCCAGGCGTTGCGTGCAACGCTACGGCAGCGAACACCCCCTCCAGATCCCCCGGCCGGACCGACGCCACGGCGTGGCGTCTCTGCCGCCGACCTGACTGCACCCTACTTATGAACGCCTTCCGCTTTTTCGCCCTCGCCCTGCTGGCGGCCGTCGCCCCCGCCGCGGCGGCCCAAGACTTTCCCGCCACACCGCCCGCGCCCGGCGAGCCCGCCCCGTTCGAAGTCCCCGAGGGCCGGACGTTCACGCTCGACAACGGGCTCGCCGTCACCCTCGTCCCGTACGGCGCGCTCCCCAAAGCCAACGTGCTCGCCGTGGTCCGCGTCGGCAACGTGGACGAGGGGGTGGGTCAGAACAGCCTCGCCGACCTCACGATCCCGCTCCTGACCGAAGGCACGGAGACGATGTCGGCCGAAGAGATCGCCGAGGCGGCGGCCTCGATGGGCGGTTCCATCTCAGCCGGCGCTGGGCTCGACCAGACGACCGTCGGCGGGCGCGTGCTGAGCGAGTTCGTGCCCGAGTTCGTCCGCCTCACGGCCGACGTGCTCCGTCGCCCGGCGTTCGACGCCGACGCCTTCGAGCGGAACCAGCGGAACCAGCTTCGGGGCGCGGCCGTCGCGCGGTCGCAGCCCGGCACCGTGGCACTGGCGGCGTGGCGGCGCGCGCTCTACGGCGACCATCCCTACGCCTCGGTCATCCTCCCGGACGCGGCGGCCATCGAGGCGGCGACGCCCGACGACGCCCGCGCCTTCTACCAGGCCAACGTCGGCCCGGCGCGGACGCGGCTCTACGTCGTCGGCCAGTTCGACGAGGACGCGACCGAGGCCGCCATCCGCGCGGCGTTCGGGGACTGGGACCGTGGCGTGGTGGCCGCGGACCCGACCCCGCCCGAGACCTCGCCCGCCGGCCGGCGCGTCCTCCTCGTCGACCAGCCCGGCGCGGCCCAGTCCCAGGTGACCGTCGGCGTCCCGACCGTCGACCCGTCCGACCCGGAGGAGTACGTGGAGCTTCAGGTGACGAACGCGCTCCTCGGCGGCTCCTTCGGCTCGCGCATCACGCGCAACATCCGCGAGGACAAGGGCTACACCTACAGCCCCGGCTCGTCCGTGTCGTCGCGGTTCCGGAACGCGTATTGGGCGGAAAGCGCCGCCATCGTCACGCCGTCCACCGGCCCGGCCATCCGCGAGATCCTCTACGAGATCGACAGCCTCGCCTCGAACCCGCCCTCCGAGGAGGAACTGGAGGGGATCAAGAACTACCTCGCCGGGACGTTCGTCCTCCAGAACTCGTCGGCGGGTGGCATCGCCGGGCTCCTCTCGTTCCTCGACCTCCACGGCCTCGACCGGAGCTACCTGGACGAGTACGTTCAGCGCGTCTACGCCGTCACGCCGGAGGACGTCCAGCGCGTGGCGCGCGACGTGATCCGGGGCGACGACGCGCTCGTCGTGGTCGTCGGAGACCGGAGTGTGGTGGAGGAGCAGCTCCAGCCCTTCGGCGACGTGGTGATCGAGACGGTGGAGTAGCTCCTCCCGTTCGTCCGGCTCTTCTACGGCCCCGCTGGCGAGCTCGCCAGCGGGGCCTCGTCGTAGAGGGGCGGAGGGCTGAACGCGAGCGGCGTTCTCTGTTTGTCTTAGACTTGAGTCGCGAACGTCTCCTCCGCGCACTCCGCTCTCATGGACAACGCCCTCGACAACGCGCCCTCGGTCATCGAAGCCGCCGCACAGAGCCCCCTCGGGATTCTGGCCCTCCTGATCCTCACCGTCGGGGTCATCGCGTACCTCTTTTTCCAGAAGTCCAGCGACCGCGTGAAGGTCGTCATCTTCAGTATGATTTTCGTCGGGATGGCGGGCTTCGGGCTCGTCATCCTGGTCCAGGCGGCGCCGACGCCCTCGCCTGGCGACGGGCCTGAGCGGACGGTGGGGCGCTCGACCGAGGCGCTCCGCGAGGATCGCCCGACTCCTGAGGCGGACCGTCCCGCCCAAGCCGGTCCACCGGCGGCCCGCCCTCTCGTGGATGTCGAGGAGCCGGAGCCGGCTCGTCGGACGGAGATCTCGCTGGCCTACCTCGGCGACCTCTATAGCTGCGGCCTCCAGCTCCAGGTGCGCATCGGCGACCAGACGGCCGTTCCACAAGGCAATTCCTTTCGGATGAGCGGCGTCCTCGAAGGTCCGCAGCCGTACGAGATCCGCGGGTCGATCCAGTGTCCGTACGTCGGCTCGTGCGAGGCAGTAGGGGAGGGGACGCTCACCGTCGTGCCCAATGCGGCCTACAACGTGGTGTGGCAAGGGACCGATAGCGGTCTCTGCGACGTGACGCTCCAGCGCGGGTAGCGCTACGGGCGGTTGGGGGCTGGCGCCGCGAGGGCGTGGAGCGCCACGTAGCCCAGCGTCAGCATTCCGCCGAAGACCACCGTCATCACGATCAGGCTCGGCGACTGGCGTGGGTCCAGGGCGAGGCTCGCGATGTCGCGCGCGAGGTGGGTCGGGGCCGTCAGCACGTCCCACGAGTTCCACCGGAGCACGCGTCCCAGGTAGACGCCGAACGCGCAGAGGAACAGGACCCCCACCGACGCCATCCACCCGCGCGCCGTGCCCCATCGCCGCGCGATCACGCCCTGCACGTCCGCCAGCGACACGTAGCCGCTCAGCAGGCCGACGCCCGCCCCCGAGAGCAGCAGCCCGAGGTCGTACCAGAAGGGGACCGGCGGCCGGGTGCCCAAGTGGACGAGGTCGGTGAGGATGTACGGCGCGTTGGGCAAGAACGCCAGCCAGACGGCGCCGAGGCCGAGCAGCACCAGGCGGGGCGCCCCTCGCGCGTCGAGGCGGACGAGAGCCGTCGAGGCCACGAGCGGGACGGCCGCGAGGAACAGGTTCCACGCCAGGAACAGCCCGAACGGCGAGCCGGTGATCCAGAGTCGGACGGCGACGAGCGCGGCCACCCACCCTCCCAGGAGAATGGCGAGACCGAGGCGGCGGGACGGCGAAGCGAGCACGGGGTACGGGGGTTTGCTTTAAAACGCAAAGCCGTCGAACGACGACGCCGGGCGCGTGTTGCACCCGGCGCCCAGTTTCATCCCGCTACGGGATTTCTTTACCCGTCGTCGCGGTCGTTCACGCGGGCCGGCGGCGAGGTGGCCTCGACGGCGGTGAGGTCGTCGAGGACCTTGTACTTGCGGACGGCCCCGTCGGGCACGAGGTAGCTGTCGCCTGCGCCACACGTCACCACGTCGTCGCCGACGTGGACCTCGATGCGGCCCTCGACCACATAGCCGACGGTCTCGTAGGGGCGCGTGTGCTCCTCACCGGCCTCGCCGGCGCTCTCTTTCCAGAGGCGCAGGGCGAGGGAGGTGCCGGAGACGAGGTAGGTCTGGCCCATCTCGCCCTCGGGAGAGGCGGAGGAATCGATCTTTTTGATGGAGTGGTCGGACATGAGAGGGGAGGAAGGAGAGGGGTCCGTTGAATCCGAGCACGTCCGGCGGTGTTTCTCCCAGCCGTGACCGAGCCCTCGACTCCCGCTCTCTACGACGTCGCCATCGTCGGCCTCGGGCCGGTGGGCGCGACGCTGGCGGCGCTCCTCGGCGGACGTGGGCTCCGCGTCGTGGTGCTAGAGCGAGAGACGACCCCGCACACGCTCCCCCGCGCGGCTCACCTCGACGGCGAGGCCCTCCGCATCCTCGACGCGGCCGGTGCGCCCGCCGCACATCTCGGCCGTCCGCTCGACGGGTTCGACCTCGTCGATGCCGCCGGCCGGCTCCTGCTCCGGGGACGCCCGTCCGAAGGGCCACCGCCCGGATTCCCGGCCGGCGTCCTCATCCACCAGCCCGACGTGGAGTCTGTCCTCCGGTCTCGGTTGTCCGACCTCGCAACGGTCGACGTTCGCCACGGGCACGCCGTCGAGCAGGTGGAAGAACGGACCCGCCTCGTGACGATCCGAGGCCGTCGCGGCGACGAGCCGTTCGAGGTCCGCTCGTCGTTCGCCGTCGGGTGCGACGGAGCGGCCAGCCGTGTGCGCGAGGTCCTCGGTGCGGAGCTGGTGGGCCGAGGCTTCGAGCAGCGGTGGCTCGTGGTCGACACGCTCCTGATGCGTCCGGTGGATCTCCCGAGCCGGCTGCTCCAGATCGCTGATCCACGCCGCCCGACGACCTTCGTCCCATTCCCCGACCCGCGCCGCCGGTGGGAGTTCAAGCTGACGGACGACGAAGACGCCGACGCGATCCGCCAGCCGGCGGCCGTCCGCGCCCTGCTCGCGCCACACGTGGCCCCCAACGCTGTGGAGGTCGAGCGCGCGGCGATCTACACCTTCCACGACCTCGTCGCGCGGCCTTGGCGGCGGGGCCGCCTGCTGATCGCGGGCGACGCGGCGCACCAGATGCCGCCGTTCCTGGGCCAAGGCCTCGGCGCGGGTCTCCGCGACGCCTGGGCGCTGGCGCCGCTCCTCGCCGGCGTCGCAGGCGGGGCGCCGGCCGAGTCCCTGGACACGTACGAGGCCGTCCGCCGCCTTCACGTCGAGGCCGTCGTGCGGCAGGCCGTCCGGCTCGGTCGGCTCGTGACGCTGCCCCCACCGCTGGCGACGCTTCGGGACGGCGCGCTTCGGCTGGCGCATCGCGTGCCGATTCTCCACCGCCCGTTGCTCGACGTGCGCGGGTAGTGGCGTCGGGGTCGTCTCGCAGCGGACGGCAGGCTGTGGAGGCACCAAGCGCCACCCTAGCGGAGGCTCGAAGGGGAAGGTGGTGGTCCGATTGGGGGACCGGAGGCTGGTTCTCGCTGAGCCTCGTACCCTGCCGTGGATGCTCAGCACGCGGTCGTCCACACTGTGGATAGGGGTGTTGATAACCCGCCCCTCACCGGGGAGGCCCGTGGACGAGCCGGATGATGGGGCCGAGGCCCGGTTCGTCAACTCCGGTCCGCCCACGGAATACCCGACAGGTTCTCCACAGGTCCGCGGCCTCCCGGGCGTGCGGGTTAGGGCCGGAGCCTCCTCGTGGACGACGGTGGACTTGTGGACGAGATACCCGAGATCGGACCAGGGGCCTGCCTCAGCGACTCCTCGGCGGCCGCTCGGCGTGGACAGGGATGTGGATAGCGGGTGGGGTTGTCCACGGCTACGCACATCGGCGGCGGGCGCTCTGGTTGTCCACGGTGTCCACAGGCCTACTACTATTTCTTCTTTACCTAAATAACTAAACCGAATTAAAGAGGGGCGTGGAGAAGTCCGCCAAGGCGCCTCCGCCTCCGGTATACCACCCTGTACCAGGAGGGTGACACCCTGACACCTGTCCTCCCCAGTCGAGCCCTACCCGTACCTTTCAGGCCCTTCTCCCGACGCCCCCATGACCCAGCGAATCCTCGTCGTCCTCGACCCGGACTCCGATACGCCTGTCGCCACGCACACCGCCATCGAGATCGCCCGTCGCTACGACGCCGAGGTGACCGGGCTGGCACTCGTCGACAAAGACTCCATCGAGAGCGATTCGCTCGGTGGGGGCATCGGGTCGATGCACTATGCCGAGAAGCTCCGCCAGCGCCTCACGGAAGAGACGCGCGAGCGCGCCAACGCCCTCATCCGGACGTTCGTTGAGGAGGTGGAAGCCGCCGGCGTCACCCATACCGGCGACCGCGTGGGGGAAGAGGGGCTCGTCCGGAGCCTCGTGGACCAGATGAGGACCCACGACCTTCTCGTAGCTGGACGCGTAAGCCATTTTTACTATGCGGACCCGGATCAGCGGACGCACACGCTCGCCAAGGTGATCCAGTCGGCTGCCGCGGCGACGCTGATCGTGGGGAACACGCCGCCGGTTGTGCAGCGCGTGGCTGTGGCCTACGACGGGAGCACCCCGGCCGCGCGCGTGCTCCAGAAGTTTGCCCACCTCCGCCCGTTCGGGACGGACCTCGACGTCGAGCTGGTCCACGTCCGGGGCGGGAGCTCGGCGGACCGGCTCGCCAGCGAGCGGCTCCTCCACGACGCCGAGGCTTACCTCGGGGCCTACGGGTTCGGGTCGGTCACGCTCTCCAGCATCGAGGGCGACCCCTCGGAGCAGATCCTCCGCTACGCCGACGGCACGCGCGCGGACCTGATGGTCTCGGGGGCCTACACCAAGAGCGGCTTCCGCAAACTCGTGTTCGGGTCGACCACGACGAAGCTGCTGGACGACGCGAAGATCCCGCTCTTCTTGTACCACTGAGCCGCTGGCGGCACGATGCCGCCAGCCGGGCAAGGCTGTTAGCGCCACGCGACGCGCGAGACGATCCGCCCGTCGGACCGGAGCCAGATGGCGCCCTCGGCGGACGTGAGGAGCATCTGGGCGCCGGTCTGCTCCCAACGGGCGAGGGGCTCGGTGTTCGGGAGCCCGTAGCGGTTGCGCCGCGCCACCGAAACGACCGCGAACGACGGCGCGCCCGCCGCCTGGACGAGCGCCGCCGTCGAGCTGGTACGCGAGCCGTGGTGGCCCACCTTCACCACGTCCGCACCGAGCGCGTCCGGATAGCGGGAGACGAGGGCCGCCTCGCCGGCCGTCTCGGCGTCGCCGGTGAGGAGCCAGCGTGTCCGTCCGTACTCGGCGAGGACGACGACGGAGGCGTCGTTCGGCTCGCCGCTGGCGACGAGCGCGGGCGAGGGGCCGAGCACGCGGAGCCGAACCGAGGGATCGATCTGGAGCGTGTCGCCCGCCGCCAGCGCCTCGACGGGAACGCCGAGCGAATCCGCTGTCTGGAGCACCCGATCCCAGAGGTCGGTCGTCCCGTCGAGGCCGTTGTGGAGGAGCCGGCCCACGCGGACGCTCCGCAGCACGGCCTGCGCGCCGCCGATGTGGTCGGCGTCGGCGTGGGTCAGGACGAGGGCGTCGAGGCGGTCGATCCCGCCGCGCTCCAGGTGCGGGACGACTGTCCGCACGCCCTCGTCCACGTACGGCGACCGGACGCCGGCGTCGATCAGGACGTGCCCGCCGGATGGAAGCGAGAGGAGCGTGGCATCTCCCTGCCCCACGTCGAGAAAGAGGACGTCGAGCACCGGCCGCGCGTCCCCGCTGGCGACCCGTCCCCACAGGCCCACCGTAAGTGCGGCGAGGACGCCGAGCGCCAACCGCCGTCGGGCGACGGGGCGGTGCCACAGGGCGAGGCTACCCAGCGCCAGGATCCCGGCGATCAGGACGGGCGCGCTGTCCAGGTAGCCGTCGAAGGACGCCCACCCGAGCCAGGAGGCGCCGACGCGGCTCGTCCACAAGAGGCCCCTCGCGCCGGCCTCGGCGAACAGTCCGAACCCGCTCGCGGCGACCGGGAACCAGCCGTCGAACGCGGACGCGCCGAGGCCGCCCGCCAGCGCGAGGCCGGTGAGCGGGATCGCCGGGAGGTTGAGGAGCAGGCCACCGAGGGGGAGCGCGCCAAAGTGGGCCAGCAGGGCCGGTGCCGTCCCCAGCGTCGCCGCGACGGAGGCGACGAGCGACCCCGCCACGAAGGCGCCGGCCTTGGTCTCGTAGAACCGCTCGGGGAGGGCGGAGGTGAGGAGGGGCCCGAGCGTGACGAGTGCGGTCACGGCCCCGAACGAGAGCTGGAAGCCGACCTCGAACAGGGCGGTCGGCCGGAGGAGGAGCAAAACGAGTGCGGCGCCACCGAGCGAGTTCAGCGCGTCTGCCGGGCGCTCCCACGCTCGTCCAAGGATCAGCAGCGCGGCCATCACGAACGCCCGCTCCACCGATACCGACCCGCCGGTAACGAGCACGTACAGTCCGAGCACGCCGAGCGTCAGCGCGGCCCGGCTCCATTCGACCGTGAGGCGTCGGAAGCCGAGGCGCCCGAGCAGCGGCTTGAGCAGTGCGTACAGCGCCAGCCCCACGAGCCCGACGTGAAGCCCGGAGACGGCGAGCAGGTGCATCAGGCCGGTCTGGCGGAACGTGTCGAGCGCGTCGCTCTCGATCCCGCTCCGGTCGGCGAGCAGCAACGCTAGCAGCACGGACCGGGGCTCGGACGCCGGGACGCGCCGGGCCAGGGCGCGGTAGACGTGGCGCCGGATCGTCGTCGCCAGTCGGACGGAGAGACGCCGCGACGGGGCCAGGAAGGCAACGCCCGTTTCGTCCTCGATCCGTAGCGTCGCGTGGATCCCTCGTCCTCGGAGGTACGCGCCGTAGGGCATCTGCGCAGGATTCCGTTGCGGCGGCGGACGCTCCAGCCGACCCGTCAGGCGAACCCGGTCGCCGAGGCGGAGGGCGGGGTAGACGGGCGGGGCGTCGTCGGGCGTGAGGAGCGAGACCTGGACGAGACCGGAGACGCTTCCGCGTGCGCCTCCCCGCTCCGCCGAGTCCGCCCGCACGACAAATCGGACGCTCCACGCCGACCGCGCCGGCGGATCCTCGACCGTCGCCCAGAGCGTGAGGGCGCCCCGGTCGTCCCGGACGCTGTCGGCGGCCCAGGCGGCCTGCGCGACGTGCGCCACATGGTCCGGCGGCAGCGCCCGCCACGTCGCCATGCGGGCGCCCCCGAGCCCGGCGGTCGCCACGAGGACGGCGCCGACGACCACGAGCTTCCGGAGCGACACGAGCCGCTGGCGCGTCCAGAACGCGTACGCGGCGGCGCCGACCGTCGCCAGCGCGACGCCGAGGGCCCATCCTCCGACGGGAACGGTCGGCGCGTGCGCGGACAGCCAGATTCCCGTTCCCAGTGCGACTGCCATCACGAGCAGCGGGCGCGTCGCAGCGCGGAGAGGCGGGGGCGGCGGGGCCAGCGGCATCGGGTGAGAAAACCGGCTAGACCTCGCGCGAGCGATCTCTCTAACCCGTCTCGTGCTCCCACTTCGTTTCGTCTTGACCGCCTCCGCCCGTCCCGTCCCGGTATACTGAGCGGTCCCGCGTGCTCTCTCCCCGTCCCCCTCGTGTCCCAGCCACCCCGCCTGAGTAAACGCCGCCAGGTGCGCGAGCGCGTCCTCCAGGGCCTCTACGCCTACGAGGCCAGCGGCGACAGCGCCGACCACGTGCTGGCGACGCTCATCCGGCCGGCCTTCGAGGACGACCGGACCTACCTCCGGTTCGCGGAGCGCCTCTTCCTCAAAAGCGCCGACGCCCGGGGCGAGGCCGACGTCCTCATCGACAAGCACGTCGAGAACTGGGACCTCAGCCGTCTCGCCCGCACCGACCGTCTGGTGCTGTGGATCGCGATCGCGGAGTTTCTGTACTTCGAGGACATCCCGCCCAAGGTGACGATCAACGAAGCGGTGGAAGTCGCACGGGCATTCGGGACCGAAAAGAGCGCGCCGTTCGTCAACGGCGTCCTCGACGCCGTCCTCCAAGAGCTCCGCGACTCGGACCGCATGAAGAAGTCGGGACGCGGCCTCGTCGAGACGACCCCGCGCTCCGGCGCCTAGCCCGAACCGACGTGCTGTACGCCATCGGGGACGTCCACGGCTGCGCGCGCACGCTCGACGTCCTGCTCGACCGACTCGCCGACGACGCCGGCGGCACGCTCCGGCCCAGCGACACGCTCGTGTTCGTGGGCGACTACATCGATCGGGGGCCGGACAGCGCGGGCGTCATCGAGCGCGCCATCGAGCTGGAGGCGGCTGCGAAAGCTGGGACGGGTCCGGCGTGCGTCTTCCTCCGGGGCAACCACGACCAGATGATGCTCGACTACGTCGACGGGACGGGCGACGCGGAGTTGTGGTGGGCCAACGGCGGCCGGACGACGCTCCAGTCGTACGAGAACCGGCGCGAGTGGAGCGTCCCCGCGTCCCACGTCGAGTTCCTCCGCCGGACCGAGCTGGTAGCCGAGCACGGCGGGTTCGTGTTCGTCCACGCCGGTCTGGACCCGACGCGGACCGTCGCTGAGAACCTCGCCGATCCCGACCCGGACGTCTTGCTCTGGAGCCGGTCCCACCTCCAGGCGGACCTCTCGCGCTGGGAGACGCCGGTCGTCTGCGGACACACGCCCGTCGTCGAGCCCATCGCTATGCCCATGCTGCTCGACATCGACACGGGCGCCGTGTTCGTCAACCGGGAAGGGCTGGGGCGCCTGACGGCCGTCGCGCTTCCCGAACGTCGGTTCATCGACGTGGCAACGGTCGATTACGAGCCCTGGAGCTTGTAGCGCTCGCCGGACTGGCGGTGCCGGGGCCGATCCTCAGAGACCGATGGACGTGGAGAGGCCGGCGCGGAGAGCGGGCGCTTGCGCCCCCACCTCCGCAAACAGGACGCGGCCCGACCCGATCCGGTACGTCGCCCGTGCGAACGGGTCGAGCATGACGCTGAACGCGCGCGACTTGCTCTCGGCCGACTGCTCGAAAAAGGCCGTGTAGAACGAGGGGCCGATTCGGATTCCGAGGTCGAGGTCGAGGCGTCCCGGGTCTCTGTTCTGGACCACTTCGTAGACCCGGAGCATCCGCACCCCCGCGCCGAGGCCGACGGCCGTGAGCAGGCGTCCGCTCCCGCCCGTGACGCGCGGGACGTAGTCGGCGTAGAGGACGGCCTCGCGCGTGAACACGTCGAACACGGGGTCCGTGGTGAACGCCACGCCGCCGACGCCCGGCCCGAATCCCACGCCGAGGTAGCCCCGCGTCTGGTCGCCGATGGGCGCCGGCTCCTGCGCGATGGCCGCCAGCGGCGCGAGGGCGAAGATCAGGGTGAGCAACGGACGCATGGGGGAAAGCTAGCGGTCCGAGGGGGGCGGGGTCGGCAGGTCCCGCGAGGCAGGACGACGGGCGGGCGCGACTCGCTCGACCCCGAAAGCCTCACCCTCCCTTTTCGCACCGCCTCCGCTCCGCTGGCGGCCCCGCTCGGTAGACTGCCCGCTCACCGCACCCTGCAATCGAATGGCCCTCCGCGTCGGCATCGTCGGACTCCCCAACGTGGGGAAGAGCACCCTCTTCAACGCCCTCTCCGAGGCCGGCGCCGAGGCGGCCAATTACCCGTTCTGCACCATCGAGCCGAACGTCGGCGTCGTGCCGGTGCCGGACACGCGGCTGCACCGGCTGGCCGACCTCGCCGGCTCGGCGCAGACGCTCCCCGCCGTCATCGAGTTCGTCGACATCGCCGGGCTCGTGGCGGGCGCCTCGAAAGGGGAGGGGCTGGGCAACCAGTTCCTCGCTCACATCCGCGAGGTGGACGCCGTCGTCCACGTCGTCCGGTGTTTCGAGGATCCGAACGTCGTCCACGTCGAGGGCTCCGTCGATCCGCTCCGGGACATCGAGACCATCGAGACCGAGCTGCTCTTGAAGGACCTCGACACGGTCTCGAAGCGCCGCGAGCGCGTGGCGAAGTCGGTCAAGACCGGCGACAAGGCGGCCCGGCTGGAGGCCGACTTCCTGGAGCGCCTCGAGGCTCACCTCGGCGACGGCCAGCCCGCCCGAACGCTCGACCTCTCCGACGCCGAGGCGCCGATCCTCCGCGACCAGTTTTTGCTCACCGCCAAGCCGGTCCTCTACGCCGCGAACGTGGGCGAGGGCGACCTGCCGGACGGCAACGCCTACGTCGAGCAGGTCCGCCAGCGGGCCGAGGCGGAGGGCGCCGGCGTCGTCGTGGTCTCGGCCGAGTTCGAGGCCCAGCTGGCCGACCTCCCGGACGAGGACCGGACCGAGTTCCTGGAGGCGGCTGGCGTCGAGGAGAGCGGACTCGACCGGCTGGCGCAGGCGGCCTACGAGCTGCTCGGGCTCATCACGTACTTCACGGCCGGGCCGAAGGAGGCGCGCGCGTGGCAGATCCGGCGTGGGACGAAGGCGCCCCAGGCCGCCGGCGTCATCCACACCGACTTCGAGAAGGGCTTCATCCGCGCCGAGACCATCAAGTTCGCCGACTACGACCGGCTCGGGAGCGAGTCCGCCGCCCGCGAGGCCGGCGCCATGCGGAGCGAGGGGAAGGAGTACGTCGTCTCGGACGGCGACGTGATGCTGTTCCGGTTCAACGTCTGACGACGTGTGGGGGGAGCTTCTGAACGTGGCGGCGCCTGCGGTGCTCACGTCGGCGGCGTTGTGGTGGCTGATCCGGTCGGGGGGTGGCGAGCCGCCCGTCGAGGGCGACGCGCTCGTGCTCCGCTACCCACGCGCGTTCGAGATCGCCGGCTGGGCGTTCTGCACGGTCGGTGTGGCGCTCGTCGTCTGGCTTTCCATTCCATCTGGCCTCCCGACCGTCGGCGATGCGCTGGCGGCGGCGACGATCCTCGCCATCTGCTGCGGGGGCGGCGCTCTCTTCGTGGTCGGCGCGCGCCGCGAGTGGGTCCATGTGCGAACAGACGGCCTGACCGGCCAGACGGCCTTCGCCAGCGAGCCGACGCGGCTGGAGTGGACGGAGGTGGCCGAGGTCCGGTTCGGCAAGGTCAGCGGCTATCTCACGGTCCGCACGCATGACGGCCGGAGGGTCCGGGCGAGCGCGTTCCTGGGCGGCGTGTCTGAGCTGGCGGCGTTCCTCGACCGCCGGTTTCCCGAGCGGGGTGGGGCGCAGGCGGCAGCGGAGCTCCGCCCGTTCCGCGCCGGGTTCGGAGGGTGACGGCCACGGGCTCGAAACGCTGACGCCCGTGTCCGGTACAAGCCTTTGGCGGACAGGCGCGTGCGGTCTCGTACTCGACGGGGCTTCCCTGCCGCCCTCACCAGCTCTCCCCGCCCTCATGGCGTTCGACTCCGATTCCGTCACCCAAAACCTTCTGTACCACCTCGCCCGCATGCCCGGCGCCGTCCATCGCGACCGGCTGGCGGAGGCCGTCGGCACGTCGAAGGACTACGCGGGGCGGATGCTGAGCAAGCTCGTCAAGCGGGGTCGTATCGAGCGCGTCGGGCGTGGGACGTACGACCTCGCGTCGCGCGACCTCACCCCGCGCGTCTAAGCGGCCTCCTGCTTCGAGGTCTACAGGCCCGTCGGTGCGCGCTCGGGCCGGCCCCTCGTCGTCTCGCCGCTCCGTCACCCACCGCTCGGACGGACAGAGAAGGCGGGGCTTCTCGTCGAGCGTCCGGGTAGAGGAAGGGGTGCCACGCCGAGAAGGAGGCGTAGGGCGCAATCGGGGGGACGGGTGCGGGGTGGATGCGCGTGCTCGGACCCTGAAGCCACGTACGCTGCACATCCGGCTCGCGCGCCTCAGAGTAGCTTGGCCGCATGAGCGAGCCCGATCCGCACCCGACCCGTCCGTTCCTGCCCGAGTACGACGTCGTGCTCACCGTCCGCAACCCGCAGCGGCCGGGCATGATCGGCCGCCTGCTCGGCCTCGTCGGCGACCTCGGCGCGCTCGTCGGCGACATCGAGACGCGCTACATCGGGCGCGACCACTTCCTCCGCGACGTCACGCTCTCCGTCTTCGACGAAGCCCACCTCGACGAGGTCCTGGCCGCGATCAAGGAGGAGACGGATACCGAGGTGCTGGACGTCAAGGACCTCGTGTTCGAGCGCCACGCGGGCGGCAAGATCCGGACGGTCCGCACGACCGAGGTGGAGCGGCTCGAAGACCTCCGCTACATCTACACGCCGGGCGTGGCCCGCGTCTGCCGCGCCATCGAGCGGGACCCGGCCCTCGCCCGCGACTTCACGGCCGTCGGCCACACCGTCGGCATCTTCACGAATGGCACGCGCGTGCTCGGGTTGGGCAACATCGGCGCGCTCGCCAGCCTGCCGGTGATGGAGGGCAAGGCCGTCCTCTACGACCGCTTCGTCGGCCTCGGCGCCGTCCCGATTGTGGTGGACGAGGACGATCCGGAGGCGTTCGTGGACACCGTCTGCCGGGTCGCGCCGAGCTTCGGCGGCATCCACCTGGAGGACATCCGCACGCCGGACTGCTTCTGGATCGAGGAGGAACTGATCCGCCGCCTCCCGCAGCCCGTGATGCACGACGACCAGCACGGGACGGCGACCGTCCTGCTGGCGGCCGTCCTCAGCGCGCTCCGCCAGACGGGCCGCGAGGGCGACCGCGACCTGACGTGTGCTCAGATCGGCCTCGGCGCCGCCGGCCTCGCCATCGCCAAGCTCCTGCTCGACGCCGGCTTCCGCGTCGTCGGCGTGGACCCCGGCGAGGACGCCCGCCAGCGCCTCGAAGCGCGCGGCGGACGGACGGCGACGCTGGAGGACGCCGCCGCCGAGGCCGACGTGCTCATCGCCACGACGGGCGTCGTCGGCCTCATCACGCCGGAGATGATCCGGCCGGGGCAGATCGTCCTGGCGCTGTCCAATCCGGTCCCGGAGATCACGCCCGAGGCGGCCCTCGCGGCGGGGGCCATCTTCGCGGCCGACGGGCGGAGCGTCAACAACGCGCTCGCGTTTCCGGGCCTGTTCAAGGCCGCGCTCGCCGTGGGCGCGCCGGCCATCACGAGCGCGATGAAGATCGCTGCGGCGCAGGCCATCAGCGCCCTCGCGCCGGACGACGAGCTGGTCCCGAGCCCGTTCCACCCGCAGGTCCACGAGCACGTGGTCGAGGCCGTCCGGCAGGCGGCGTAGCCTAGAGGTCGCGGCTCTCCTGCCGCTTCTCGGCGGCGGCCCGGGCGATCTCGAGGCCCCGGTCGTAGGCCGCCTCGGCCGAGGTCGCCACGTCCGGCACGACGCCGACGCCCTCCCAGTTCGTCCCCGTCACCGGGTTCGCGGCGCGGCCCATCGGCATGAACACCTGGAACGCCCGCCCGATGGGGAAGGCCGCACCCGGGTTGGCCCCGCCGCCCGTCGTCTCGCCGACGAGCGTGCCCCGCTGGCGGGTCTGGACGTCGTAGGCGAACTCCTCGCCGCCCGAGAACGTCCGCGCGCTGGTGAGGACGACGAGGGGGAGGTCGGAGAGGTCCGGGCCGGGGCGCTCGTCGAGAGTCCAGAACTCCTCCGTCTCGCCGGTCTCGCGCCAGTAGAGGCTGTTGAGGTGCGTCCGCTCGGCGAACAGGTGCGTGAGGAGGAAGCGGACCATGTCGGGGTCGCCGCCCCCGTTCTGGCGGAGGTCGACCACGAGCGCATCGGCGCCGTCGAGGAGGCGGAGGGCCGCGAGGGCCGTCTCGGCGGCGACGTCGGTCGGGTAGAAGCCGCGGAGGTCGAGGTAGCCGACGTTGCCGTCAAGTCGCTCGACGCGGGCGAAGCCGAAGTTGCGCTCGATGGCGTGGCGCTCGCGGAGCCGGGCGAGGGCTTTCTGATCCGCGCTGTCGGTGCCCTCAGGCGTGAGCCAGACGTTGAGGTGCTTGTCGTGCGTGACCGACTGGAGGTCGGCCGTGAGCCGCTCGGCGAAGGCGTCGGCGTCGTCGAGCTCGTCGTAGGAGCCGGCCGCGAGCTGGGCCTCGACGTGGGCGGCCGCCTCAGTGCCCACGTCGGGGAAGACGTAGCGCGCCTCCAACTCGTCCGCCAGCCGGGCGACGGCATCGCGACGGGCGTCGGCGTCGAGGGGCTGCGCGTCGGCGCGTGCGACGAGGACGACGAGAGCGAGGAGCGACCAGCGGGCGAGCGGGCGGGGCATGGCAGTGGCAGAGGGGAGGCCCCTCCGACGACCTCCCCGACCGGCGGTTACGTGCGCGGCTAAAAAGACCGCAGGCGCTAGGGCAGCCGGATCGCCGGCTCGTCCGGGTCCGGCCGGTAGAGCGTCGCGTTGCGGCCGACCGTCTGCACCACGGCCGCCCCGTCGATGCGCGCCGCCAGCGCGTGGGCCGTCGCCGCCGCGCCGTCGGGCGCGTTCTCCAGCACCCGGACCTTCACCAGCTCGTTGGCCGCGAACGTCTGGCGGAGCCCGTCGAGCACGGCCGGCGTCACGCCCTCCTTGCCAACGTGGACGGTGGGCTTGAGCGAGTGCGAGAGGCCCCGCAGGTGGGCGCGCTGTTTGGAGGTGAGGTCGGGCACGGGGGAAGAGGGGAGGGACCTTCGCCAACCCGCGTCTGCCTCGGCGCGTTCCGACGGGGACGGGCACCGGAGCCGGTCCCGTCGCGTTCGGCGCGGTAGGAACCCGCCACCCCGCTTCCGCCATGACCGCCCGATCTCTCCTGTTCGGCTCCGGCAACACGTCGCGCGCGACCGACGTCGGCCTTCTGGTCCTCCGCCTCGGTGTGGGCCTCTCGCTCGCGTTCGCACACGGGCTCGGCAAGATCCCGCCCTCCGCCGGCTTCATCGACGGGACGGCCGAGATGGGCTTCCCGCTCCCAGTCCTGTTCGCGTGGGCCGCCGCGCTGAGTGAGTTCGCCGGCGGCCTGCTCCTCGCCCTCGGGCTGGCGACGCGCCCGGCCGCCTTGTTCGTGGCCGGCACCATGGCGGTCGCCTTCTTCGTCCGCCACGGCGACGACCCGTTTGCGGACGGCGAGAAGGCGTTCCTCTACCTCGTCGTCGCGCTGGCGCTGCTCGTGGCCGGCGCCGGGCGCTACGCCCTCGACCGATTCATCGCCCGCGAGCGCGTGACCTACGCCTGACTCCACACGGCGTCGCCGACGAGGTAGACGCCCACCGCCAGCAGCACGAGCGCGAGGAGCGTCGTGAGCCGCTCGGGGGCCGACCGCTGCGCGAGTCGCCACCCGATCACCGTGCCGATCACGAGCGGCACGCCGATCACGAGGGCGAGCGGTCCGTCGACCGCCCCGCGCGCCGCGTACCCCACGGTGGCGAACACGGCAATCGCCACCGACTGGACCTGCGCCATCGCCACCGCCGTCAGCATCGGCACCCCGATGAGGACGAGCAGAGGCACGGCGAGCACCGGCCCTCCGACGCCGAGCATCCCGCCCGGCACGCCCACCGCCACGCCCAGCATCAGCATTCCGAGGAGCGCGCGCGGCGAGCCGACATCGATCTGGACCACGGCGCCGAGTCCGCGCTGCTGGCGGACCAGGAGGAGAAGCGCCGTCGCGCCGACGAACGCACCGAGGGCGATCCCGAAGGAGGTCCGGTCCAGGAAGGCGTTGAGCGCGCTCCCGGCGAGGGCGCCCGCCACGCTCGCCGCGCTCAGGACGAGGGCGTCGCGGCGCACGCCCTCATCGGCTAGGTGGCCGGACCGCCAGTAGGCCACGCTCCCGACGAGGCCCGTCCCGATAAAGGCCGCGCTCGCCGTCCCGGCCACCACGGCGGCCGGGTAGCCCAGCGCGTGCAGCGTCACCGTCACGAAGATGCCGCCGGGTCCGAGGAGGGTGATCGCGATGCCGCCGACGAGCGCGATCACGATCAGCAGGAGTGTGCTGTTCATGCGCCCAGGCCGCCTCCGAAGATGGCGTTCAGGATGCCGCTCCCGGACCGGAAGGCGGCGTAGAGCGAGAGGACCACCAGCAGGCTGTTCACCACGTTCATCTTCCACCCGTTGCGGTGCTCGCCCACTTCGTCCTTGCTGTTGACGGCCCAGAACAGGAGGATCGCGGCGATGGGCAATCCCACAACGCCGTTGTAGGCCGGAAACAGGAGGATCATGTCCACGACGCTCAGCCCGAAAAACTGGTTGACGAGCGGCGAGAGGCTGCCGAGCAAGATGCCGACGGCGTAGATCCACTTGAACGTCCGATTCGACCCGCCTTCGGGGTCCAGATCCAGGGACCGCATCACCATGTAGGCCGGCGTCCACATGATCGGGATGATGCTGTTGAACGCGGCGGCGACGGCGCCGATGAGGAACGCTACGCGCGCCCACTGCCCGAGAACCTCCTCCAGCGCGATGCCAGGCGTCAGGAACGTGTCGAGCTGCGTGTAGCCGGCGGGCCGAAGCACGGCGGCGGCCACGACGATGATCGCAATCGTGATGATGCCGCCCACGGCGTAGCCCAACGCGAGGTCGCGGCGGACGTGCGGCAGGTCCGACTTCGTCGTCCACCCCTTCTCTTTCACCAGCGTCGACTCCAGGAAGAAGTTGGGCCAGAGCGCCGTCGTGCCGAGGATGGCGACGGCCGTGAGCAGGGCGCCCTCGCTCACGATGCGCGGGACGAACCCGGCCGCCAGCTCGATGGGCGCCGGTCCGCTCATGACGGCGACGATGAGGTACAGCGCCAGAAGCGCGAACATCATGTACGTCATCACCTTCTCTGCCTTCGCGTAGTTGAGCACGCCGGTCAGCATGGCGACGACGCCGGTGCCGTAGGCGAGCGGCTTCCACATCCCGTCCTCCATCCCGAACAGAAGTTCGATCCCCTTGCCCACGGCCGCCGTCAGTTCCAGGCACCAGAGGACGCAGCCGAACGAGAGGAACAGCGCCAGCGCGAGCGAGAGCCCCTTGCCCAGCTTGCGCCGCGTGAACGACATCAGCGTCGAGCCAAAGATGCCCACGCGGGCGCTCATGTCCTGCCCCATGAACCCGAGCGCGACGGCGCCCACGACGGCCCAGACGAGCGTGTACCCGAACCGGACCCCGGCGTCCGAGGCGATAAAGATGGAGCCGGCGCCGAAGTAGCTGGCCACCATCACGAACGAGAGGCCGTACTTGGAGAAGAAGTCTTTGGTCATGCAGAGAGAGGGAGAGCCAACCCAACCGGCCCACCGGTGAGCGGTGAACCCAGAGCGGGCGTCCAGCACGCGCCGGACGCCCGCTCGTCAACATCTGGGCAGATCGGCACCGGTGCCACCGAGCGCGCCAGATATCGGACGAAGACTGGCTGTCAGACCTCGGCCGCCTCGGGCTCGGCGGTGGAGAGCGCCTCGGCCAGCGTGGCGAGCACGTCGCGCGCCTCGGCCAGCGTCGCCACGTCTTGGACGATGGCGCGGAGCCGGCCCGTCCGGCTGTCCTTCAGCGCGTAGCGCTGGCGGAGCCCGCCCAGCGCTTCCAGGAAGTCGTTGAACAGCTTCGTGTGGAAGTACGGGTCGTCCGACGGGTCGGGGATGGTGAGGAACAGGCGCTCGTTTTTCCAGACGACGCGCGGCAGGCGGAGCCGCATCGCGAGCGGGCGCATGGCCGCCATCACCAGGAGCGTCTCGATGGCGGCCGGCGCCGGGCCGAAGCGGTCCTCGAGCTCCTGGCGGAAGCCGTCGATCTCGTCTTCGCCCTCCACGTCCGCCAGCCGGCGGTAGAGGTTCAGCCGCTCGACGGGATTCGTGACGTAGTCCTGCGGGATGAACACGTCGTCCGCCACGTCGACGGTCGGCTCGGGTGGGGGAGGGGCCGTGTCCTGGTCGGCGAAGACGTCGGCGAACTCCTCGTGCCGGAGCTCCTGGACGGCCTCGTCGAGGATCTTGTGGTACGTCTCGAACCCGACGTCCTCGATGAAGCCGGACTGCTCGGCGCCCAGCATATTCCCCGCGCCCCGGATATCGAGGTCGCGCATCGACAGGTTGAATCCCGCCCCCAGATCCGAGAACTCCTCGACGGCCTGGAGCCGCTGCCGGGCCTCCTTGGTCAACGAGTGGACGCTCGGCACGAGGAGATAGCAGAACGCGCGCTGGTCGTTCCGCCCGACGCGCCCGCGGAGCTGGTGGAGGTCGGCGAGGCCGTGGCGCTCGGCGTGGTCGATGATGATGGTGTTGGCGTTCGACACGTCGAGCCCGCTCTCGACGATGTTGGTGCAGACGAGCACGTCGTACTCGCGGTCCATGAACCCGAGCATCGCCCCCTCCAGGTCCTTCGTCGACATCTGGCCGTGGGCGGTCCGCACGCGAACGTCGGGGACGAGGGCGCGGATCATGGCCGCCATCTCGTCGATGGTCTGGACGCGGTTGTGGATGAAGAACACCTGCCCGCCCCGGCCCACCTCGTAGAGGATCGCGTCGCGGATGAGGTCGCGGTCGAAGGTGTGGATCTCGGTCGTGACCGGCTGGCGGTTGAGCGGCGGCGTCTGGATGAGCGAGAGGTCGCGGGCGCCGAGGAGCGAGAACTGGAGCGTCCGCGGGATCGGCGTCGCCGTCAGCGTCAGCGTGTCGACGTTGGGCCGGAGCTTGCGGAGCTTCTCCTTCGACCCGACGCCGAACCGCTGCTCCTCGTCCACGATGAGGAGGCCGAGGTCTTTGAAGGCGACGTCCTTCGAGAGCACCCGCTGCGTCCCGATCACGACGTCGACCGTCCCCTCCGCCAGTCCGGCGATCGTCTCCTTCTGATCGGCCGTGCTGACGAACCGGGAAAGCTGGCGGATCTGGATGGGGAACCGGCCCATCCGCTTGGTGAACGTCTCGGCGTGCTGCCGCGCGAGCACCGTCGTTGGGACCACGACCGCCACCTGCTTGCCGTCCTGGATCGCCTTGAAGGCGGCGCGCACGGCCACCTCGGTTTTCCCGAACCCGACGTCGCCGCAGACGAGGCGGTCCATCGGGACCGCCTGCTGCATGTCCTCTTTGATGGCGTCGATGGCGGTCGCTTGGTCGGGCGTTTCCTCGAACTCGAACGACGCCTCCAACTCGCGCTGCCACACGGTGTCGCCCTTGAAGGAGAACCCCTGAGAGGCCCGGCGCTTGGCGTAGATCTGAATCAGGTCGCGGGCGATGTCCTTGACCCGCTTCTTGGTCCGTGCCTTGAGGCGCTCCCAGGCGCCGGTGCCCAGCTTGGTCAGGCGCGGCTGGTGGCCCTCCTTGCCGGTGTACTTGTGCAGCTTGTGGAGCGCCGCCACGTTGACGAACAGCTCGTCGCCGCCCTGGAAGATGAGCCGGACCGCCTCCTGCTTCTGGTCGCGGACGGTGATCGTCTGGAGCCCGGCGAACTTGCCGATCCCGTAGTCCACGTGGACCACGAAGTCGCCGGGGCGGAGGGCCTTGACTTCGCGGAGCGAGAGGCCGCCGCGCGCCTTGGCCCGTTTCCGCGCCGTCGGGCGGTGGTAGCGGTTGAAGAGCTGGTGGTCGGTGTAGACCGCCAGCGAGGCGGCGGGCACCTCGAACCCCTCGTGGAGCGACTCGACCAGGAGGTCGGCGTTCGTGGGCGGCTTGCCGCTCTCCAGGTCGCCGCCGAGCAACTCCCACAGCCGGCTCTTCTGCGAGGTGCTGTCGCACACGATCACGGTGTCCGTTCCGGTACGCACGTCGAGGTCAGCGCGGAGGCGCTTGAGGTCGCCGTTGTACGACGGCTGCGGCGTCGCCTGAAGCTCCAACGCCGTGTCGCCATCGCCGCTGAACGTGCCGAAGAGGAGCACCGGCCGCGCGTCGACGAGCGCCGACAGGGCCTCGCCGGTGAGGTACTGGCTATCCGGTTCGGCGGGTTTTTCGTCCGCGTCTCCGAGGTCCGCCCGTCGCTCGCGGTACGCCTCGGTGGCGGCCGCGAACCGCTCCTGCGCCGACTCGACCAGCCGTTGTGAATCGAACAGGGCGAGCGGCGTCGTGGCCGGGAGATAGTCGAGCGGCGTGACGTGGCCGCTCTCGGTGTACCGCTCGGCGCCCAGGTTGGGGACGAGCCGGGCCGTCTCCAGGCGCGTCACCGAGCGTTGCGTTTGGGGGTCGAACTCGCGGATCTGGTCCACCTCGTCGCCGAAGAACTCCAGGCGGATCGGGTAGCCTCCGGCGAACGGGTACACGTCCAGGATGCCGCCGCGCAGGGCCAGCTCGCCGGGCTCGCTCACGAACTCGACCGGCCGGAAACCCTGGCCCGTCAGGCGGTCCATCAGGTCCTCTGGCGGCACCTCGTCGCCCACACGCACCGTCATCGTCTCGTCGCTGACAGTCTCGGGGAGCGGCACCAGCTCCGAGATCGCCTCGACGCTCGTCACCAGGAGCCCGTCGAAGCCGTCGCGGAGGCGGCCGAGCGCGTCGGCCCGCTGGACGAGGGGGAGCGTGTCGGCCAGCTGCTCGGGGTCGTACGGGTCGTGGCCGGTGGGGGGGAGGAAGAGGACCCGGTCGTCGCCGCCGAGGAGCTGCTCGAGGTCGGAGCGGAGGTAGTCGGCGCTCTCGCTCTCGGCGAGCAAGGCCACGAGCGGCCCGCCGCGCTGGTCGAGAAGATCCGCCAGCACGAAGGCCGGCAGCGAACCGACCGTCCCCCGTAGACGAAGCCGGCCGCCGGGATCGAGCGCGCGGGTCTCGCGCCGGACGGCGTCGAAGAAGGGGAGGGCGGCGAGGCGGTCGCGGAGGTCGGAGAGCGTCACGGCGGGCACACACGAAAAGCCCGAAGCGCGGCGCTCCGGGCGTGGAAGGGAGAAGGGTGAACCCCGGGTCCGGCTGTCGGGTCCGGCGTGGTTATCGAGCGTCTGCGAAGAGCGTCGTGCCGGCGGGCGTCGCTCCCCGGATCACACGTCCGCCCGCCGGGCTGAACGGGTACGTCTCGCCGTCGAACGAGAGCCGACGGGCGACGCCGTTCTCGTCTTGGACGATCAGGTCGCTCCACGTCCCGCGCCGCCCCGCGACCACGTGGACCGACCCATGCATCATGCTGATCTCAGCGGCCGGGCGGTAGGCGCCCATTTCCTCGGCGTCGATCTCGTCCATCGCCTCGAACACGAGGACGGTGCAGCCGCCTGAGCCGCACCAGTCTCCTGCCGTGAGGTAGACGAGCGCGTCGTCCCGGCCATCGCCGCTCACGTCTACCCAGGCGACCCGGACGGCGACCGAGTCCAGCGAGGCATCGACGGGCCGGGCGTACTGGCGGACGGCGGCCATCACCTCCGCGTGGCGGTCGGCGTCGTCGATGCTGTCGGGGACGGCCGGGGCGGCGGCGAGGAGGGAAACGAGGAGGAGAGCGATCATGAGAGGAGCCTGTCAACGGAGAAGAACGCGCGGGACCCGGGAGATTGCCGCAAGGCGGAGGCGTCCAGGCGATCTCTGACGCGCCTCTACGGCGTTCCCGACACGGGAGGTACGCCGCTCTGGCTGACACCATGCCGACACCCCCGACGCGCGCGTTCCCGCGCCCTCCGCGTCGCGTCTCGGCTCCCTCGTCTCGTTCTGGATTACGCCGTCCCCTCGATGGCGTGCCGCACGAACCCGTCTGCACGCTCGATCCGCTGGCGGGCGGCCTCGGCGTCGACGTCCGCCAGCAGCATCACGAGCGCCGTCTTGACGTGCCCGCCGGCCGCCTCCAGCGTGGCGCCGGCCGTCTCGTAGTCGACGCCCGTTACTGTCATTACGATCTTTTTGGACCGCTCGACGAGCTTGAGGTTGGTCATCTGGAGGTCCACCATCATGTTCTCGTAGACCTTCCCGAGCCGGATCATCGTCGCCGTCGAGATCATGTTGAGGACGAGCTTGGTGGCCGTCCCGCTCTTCATCCGCGTCGAGCCCATGATCGGCTCCGGCCCCACGTCCGGGCAGATCGCGACGTCCACGTCGAGGGTGAACTGGCTGCGGGGGTTGCACGTGACGAACAGCGTCCGCGCCCCGATCTCGCGGGCGCGTTTGACGGCGCCGACTACGTAGGGCGTCCGCCTGCTGGCGGCGATGCCGCACACGACGTCGCGCTCGGTGATGCCCGCCGCGTCGATGGCCTCCGCGCCGTTCGACTCGTGGTCCTCCGCGCCCTCTTGGGCCTCGAACATGGCCTCGCGCCCGCCCGCGATCAGGCCCTGCACCATCTCCGGCGGCGTGCCGAACGTCGGCGGGCATTCGGCGGCATCGAGCACCCCGAGGCGCCCGCTCGTCCCGGCGCCGGCGTAGAACAGGCGCCCTCCGCTGCGGAAGGCGTGCTCCACGATCTCGACGGCCCGCTCCACGTACGGTAGCTCCGGCGTCACGGCGTCGACGGCCCGCTGGTCCTCCTCGTGGAGCAGGCGGAGGACCTCCCCGAGCGGTGCCGTGTCGATCCCCATCGTTCGGGGATTCCGTTTCTCGGTGGTCAGTGTCTGGAGTTGGGCGAAGAGCTCGGACGAGTCAGGCATGGGAGGGGCGCGTGCGAAGGAACCAAGCTAGCCCGGCTCCGAGGCCGCCGAGCAGGACGGCCAGTATCCAGCCCGCCCCGCCTGTCCCGTCGATGGGGACGGGGGAGGGGTCGCCCGAGAGGACGGGGGCGGCCCAGTAGAACGGGCTCGCCGCTAGGCCCTCGCTCTGTTCGAGGTAGGCGAGCTGGGCGCGTTGCAACGCCTCGTCCTTCGAGAGCCCTTGCGTCAGACCGTTGTAGAACTCGCCCATCAGGTCGGCGACGGCATGGTCGTCGACGGGCCATAGCGTGGCGAGAGACGCGTGCGCGCCGGCCGTCCTCACCGCGTACTGGAGCCCGTTGATCCCCTCGCCCGCCTGCCCGCTCGCGGTGGAGCACCCGCTGAGGACCACGAGGTCGGCCGGGAGCGACTGGCTTTGGATCTCGTAGAGGTAGAGGACGCCGTCGTCGCGGTCCTCCGGGTCATCGCGGAGGTAGATCCGGCTGTAGAGCGGGAGCGTGGGGTGGACCTCGGCGTGCGAGGCGACGTGGACGATGCGGGCTGTGCCGAGGTCGTGACGCAGGCTCGCCTCCGTCGCCTCGTCCCCCGTCACGACCCGGCTGTCTTGGACCTGCCGAGTGACGCGTCGAAGCTCGTCCTTTACGAAGGGGAGGTCGATCAGAGGGTGCCGCTCGTACTCCGGGACGCGCGGCGTGTCGAACTGGCTGCGGCCGTACGCCAGCAGGTCGAGCTCCGGGGGCGCCTCCCGTTCGTTCTCCGTCCCGACCAGGGACGTGGCGAGCTCGTATGCGATTGGGAAGCGGCGCACGAGGTACGGCGCCTCCTCGTAGCTCTCTGCCGGCGCCGTGAGGAGCATGGACAAGGGCACGGCGGCGAGCACTCCGTCGGGGACGATGGTGAGGGCTCGCGTGTCGTCCGGGATCCAGGGCATCACCGGCTCGACCACCGTCCGGTACAGGTCGTGAAGCGGGCCGAGCGCGAAGGCAGGGTCTGGGACGCCGTCCTCGTCCCACCTCGAACCCACGGCACGGAGTAGATCGCGGATGCCGGACTCCGAAGTCTGAAGCGGGACCGCTACGACGGTATCGGGCCGGACCACGAACGCCGTGCTCTTGCGATCGTCCAGGAAGTAGGCGATGAGCGTCCGGCCCTCGGTGAGGAGCACCTTCTGCACGCGGCTCACGTCGAGCGGGGCCGGTGGGAGACTCCGCGACTCCGTGACTTCTTCTAGACTCGTTTGCAGCTCGGCGGCCGTCTGCATCAGGGCTGCTCGTTCGCCGCCCCCTGTGTTCCGGTTGAGCAGGGCCAGCCGGGCCGCTTCCAGGGCGTTTACCAGGCTGTCGGCGACGGAGCGTTGGGCGCTGCTCAGCCGCTCGCGCAGCGCGAGGTGATTCCGCAAGTCGCGGAGGTAGCGGGCTTGCGTTTGGTCGAGCGTGCCGAGCGCTCCTCGAGCGTCGCCGGTCGCCAGCTGGACCCGGATGAGCCCACGGTACGGCTCCTGGAGGCTGGCGAATGCCTGCGCGTTCCAGTCCCGGAGGCCCATGGCCTCGTGGCGAGTTTCTTGCAGGTCGATGGCACGGTTGTACTCGGCCGCCGCCTGGTCCCACGCTCCGCGCTGCTCGGCGAGATCCCCCAGCCTGATGGTTGCGTCGGCCTCGTACTCTACCAGCTCCAGCTCTCGTGCGGTCTGCAGCGCCTGGAGGGCCGCATGCCGCGCCGTCGCGGTGTCGCCCGCCATCTCCGCGACCCGATGCCGTGCTAGCCACGCGTTGATCCTGGCGTTGGGATCTGCGCTCCCGGCCTCAATGGCGAACGCGAGCGCGGGCCCGATGCGGCTGGCGGCTTCTCTGTGATGGCCCTGGATGGCGGCTGCGAGCGCGTAAAAGTTGAGGGCTTCGGAACGGTTGCCGAGCGTCCACCGACGCGTCGAACTGTTGTCGTCTGCGAGCATCTCGAGCGCCCGCTCCGACGACGACTCCAAAGCTTCTGCGAGCCGAGTTGCGCTCTGCCCGATCGGACGTCATGGACAGGCGGTAGAACGTGAGATAGCTCTGGCTCAGGAGCGCGAAGCCCAGTTCCTTCCGAAGCCCCGGATTTGTCTCCAGGCTATCCGCCACGAGGCGGTAGATATGATCGAGGTAGCGCTGGGCGGTTTCGAGGTCCCCGAAGTCCCGAGCGCTCATGGACGCGGTGACGAGCGCGCGGACGGCGGACGCCGCCTTGGCCTCGTCTGCCAGTGCGGCGGCGGCGAAATACTCCCGCGCCATCGACTGGATGTCTCCGAGACGCCTGAACGAGTACGCGCGTTGCCGCCGAATGCTGATCCGGTCGCTCGGGTCGCCCTCATCTCCGGAACGCTCGAGGTATTCCGACGACCGTTCCAGGAGATCCTCGTACCGCTTGTTGAACACGAGGAGGTAGGCCTCGTGGTTGCGCAGTCGGCTCTCGCAGATCGGCGTCTGGACCCGGGATCGTTCGAGAAGCGGAGCCAGCTTCTCTAGCAGCCGCTCTCGCGCCTCCGGGCTCTGGTTGCGCTCGGCTACATAGATCCTGCTGAATTCCTGCTGCTCCCTCCAGCACTGCTCTTCGGTCATCAAGTCCTCTTGGTACGCGAGGCGATAGCCGGAGAGGCTCAGCGCGACAGCGAGCACAATCCAGAGCGAGGCGCGCATAGGCAGGAGGGTTCAATCCCTACGAGGGCAGAGGTTCTAACGATACTGAACTTGACAGTCCTCGTAGGGTACGAACCGCCCCTTCCCTCGATCTGTTGAACCTCCGCCATCTTCGTCTGACCCATTTTCGGGCCCACACGGGTACGTCCCTCGACCTGTCTCCTCGCGTCAATGTGTTCGTCGGCTCTAATGGGGCTGGCAAGACGAATCTGATCGAGGCGGTCGGGTACTTGTGTCTGGGCAAGAGCTTCGTGGCGTCCACCGACCAGCACGTCGTTTCGAGAGGGGCCTCTTATTTCGACGTCGCGGGTCGGTTCGAGAGCGACCACGGCACCAGCGTCTCCGTGCGTCTCGCGTTCGTCCCCGGTGAGGGCAAACGGGCGTTCGTCAACGGTGCTCCTCTCGACCGTCTGGCGGACCTCGTCGGCCGGGTTCCTGTCGTGATCCTCTCTCCCTCCGACTACGACTTGACAGCGGGTGGACCCTCCGAGCGGCGCCGATTCCTCGACGCCACCCTGAGCCAGGCCTACCCTGTCTACTTGGACGATTCGCTCAAGTACCGGCGTGCGTTGAAGCAGCAGAATGCCCTTCTCCAATCAGCGCGGAAGGGCCGTTCTGTCGCCGCCGACACGTTCGATGCGTGGGAGGAGGAACTGGCTACGTTGGGGGGACGGCTGATGGAGCGGAGGCGTTCGTTCCTCGATCGGTTCGTGTCGTTCGTCGCGGACGCGTATCGACTGTTGGACTCGCCTGGTGCCGAGCCTACCCTTACCTACGCCCCGTCGGTTGATGTCGAAGATGGGCCCTACGACTCGCTTCGCGAAGCGCTCGTACGGTCTCGCCGTCGGAGCCGCCAGCTTGGCCGAACGCTCGTGGGCCCCCACTTGGACGAAGTCTCGTTTCAACTCGACGGCTTCGACGTTCGTCCGTTCGCTTCTCAGGGTCAACACCGCACGTTCGCCCTTGCCGTTCGACTCGCTCAAGCGCTTTACCTCCGCGATCGCCTGGATGAAACGCCTCTTCTCCTCCTCGATGACGTGTTTGGGCCTCTCGATTCGGACCGGACCTCACTCGTCTTGGATCTTCTTGCGTCGGGCCAGATCGGGCAGTCTCTCATTACGGCAGCGCGTGAAGAACCCTTCATGGGGTCTGTTCCGTTCGAAGACTCCGAGCACGCACTGTTTCACGTGGAACACGGTGAGGTCGCTCCCACCTTCTCCTCCTCAACCTCTCTAGATTCATGAGTCGACGCTCTTTCCAATCCCGCATCGGTCTCTCACTCGTTGTCCTCCTCTTCCTTTCTGCCTGCGGCACGTCTAACGTCAACTACGTGACAGGAGAAAAGCAGCAGGGGGCGTACACGTGGGCCCAGGAGGTTCAGCTAGGAACGGAGGCCGACCAACAGATCCAGGCTGCTTACGGTCTGTACGACGCTGATCCCGCTTTGACAGCATATGTAGAGCGGATTGCGCAGGATGTGCTGACAACGAGTGCCTACACGGACCCGACCACACCTGTGGAAGTCCGCAACACGGAGTTTCACTTCCGAATCCTCGACTCTCCCGTTGTCAACGCATTCGCGTTACCTGGCGGGTACGTCTACGTCACCCGGGGATTGCTGGCGTATCTGGAGAATGAGGCTCAACTGTCCGTCGTCCTCGGCCATGAGATCGGACACGTGCTGGGTCGCCATTCGTCGCGTCAGGCGTTCGAGGCCCAGCGGAACCAACTCGGCCTGATCGGAGCGGCCGTCCTGGGCGGCGTTCTGGGAGGGGGAAACGTGGCCGAGGGGCTTCTCAACTACGGAGGTGCTGGCCTCCAGCTTCTCCAGCTCAAGAATGGCAGACAGGCGGAGCGTGAGGCGGACCGAGCTGGCGTTGCTTACTCGGAGTTCGCCGGCTACGATGCCGAACAGGCCGCTCGTTTCTTCGTCGCTTTGCAGCGGCTCGGCGAGGCGTCTGGGCAGGGGGGAATCCCCAACTTCCTCTCGACTCATCCAGATCCGGGGGAGCGTGCCCAGACAATTCCAGATCTCGCTTCCCAGTATGACCCGCGAGGGACGGAGGTAGACGCAGCCGAGTATCTCCAGCACATCGAAGGGATCGTCATTGGCGAGGACCCTCGCCAGGGATTCGTCGAGGGGAACGTGTTCTACCACCCGGAGCTTCGGTTCCGCTTTTCTTTCCCTGCTGGCTGGCAGACGCAGAATACTCCGGCAGCCTTTGTGATGTCTGAGCCCAACGGGCAGGCGGCGATGCAACTAACCCTGTCGGATGAGACTTCTGCCGAGGCTGCGGCACGCTCTTTTGCGTCTCAGCAAGGGATCCAGGTGACGGGAAGTCAGTCAATCACGATCAATGGGAACCCAGCGTATCGAGTAGAGGGGCGCGCTCAGCAGCAAAATGGGACGCTCGGCTTTTCGGCCACTTTTATCGATTTTGGAGGCAACGTGTACCAACTTCTCGGCATCACCTCTGCTGACCTGTTCTCGCAGTACGTCCGCCAGTTTCGCTCGACTGCTGACAGCTTTGGCCGCCTAACGGAGAGTCGGTACCTCAACCGTCAGCCCAGCCGCTTGGAAGTGATGAGGACGAGTGGCCCTACGAGCATTGAGGCTCTTCTTCAGGGACGAACTCTCCCCACCGGATTGTCGGCCGTCGAGATCTCCATCATGAATCAAGTCGGCTTGTCTGAAGTGATTCCCACTGGCCGATCGGTGAAACTACCCGAGTAAGCGAGCAGGCAATCTGTACTGCGTCGACCGTGACGCGAACAGCGAGGTCCTGCCCTCTCGTCCGCTTCCCTACCGCTTATGAGGGCGATGGAGGGGGGATCACTACCGCTTCGCCGCCGAGCGCCATTTTGCCGCCCGTATATGCATACATCCGCATTTTCACATGGTGATGGCGTTCAAGCTTTTCGGACACCTTTACTTCGATCCTCACCTCCTCACCCACGGGAACAGGGCGGAGGAACTTCGCCGAAAGCGACACGGCGATTGAGCCCGGGCCTGGAAAGTCTCGTCCCAACACTTTCGAGGCGAGCCCCAGGATGTACACCCCATGCACGACTGGACGTCCAAAGCGGCTGTTCCGCCCGGCCTCTTCGTCGATATGGATCGGGTTGTCATCGCCTGTGATGTCGGCGAACGAGCGAACATCATCCATCGTTAGAACCCGCGACCATGAGTAGGTGTCGCCAACGGAGAGGGAGTCGTACGTGTGGGCCATGGGTCTAGAAGGAGAGGAGCACAGAGGCTACCAAGGCCGTGAACGTCATGCCAGGTTTTTCCCTCACTCCTCGTTCGAGGTGCGACCGGCCACCTCTTCATTCGAAGACGAGGACAAGCATCTAGATTTCGCCTGCGGCAGTTGTACTTGTACATGACGCTCTTGAGTCCCCCTGGCACCAATCGGCATTCCAGGAGGGGGTTCCACGTGAAACGTTCAGCGTAGAGATCCCACAACCCCCTCACCCCGTAGCGCTCTAGCATCTCCGTGTTCGACCGATTTCGAGGCGTCCCAAGATGGATCGCGGTGCACCCGTATGCCGTGGTTGCTGTGGCCGTCGCACTGGCAGCACTCGGGCTGTGGAGGGCTACGGCCCTGAAAGTAGATGCCGACATCGTCACGCTGCTTCCGCCGGAGTACGAGAGCGTGCAAGCGCTCCAACGCCTGCAGGAAGCGGTAGGGGCAGAGACGACCGTAGACGTCGCAATCGCCAGCTCCGAATTCGACGACAACCTCGAGTTCGCGACAGACTTCGTTCCGGCGATGTTGAGCCTAACCGCTCCGGACGGGTCGGACTACTTCACGCGGGTCGACTTCAAGAGGGACATCGGATTCGTCTCGGCCAATGCCCTCTACTTCGCGACGTTCGACGAGATCGACCGACTGGAGAGGTTCCTGAGAGGCCAGGCGCAGCAGGTGCGATCCGCGACCGACCCGCTTCGGATGAACCTGTTCCAGATAGCGAGCGACAGCGTCGAGGCGGCCCGCCAGCGAGACGCAGATCGGCTCCGAGCAGACCTCGCACAGATCGCGCTCTCAGAGTACCTCGTCAGTCCAGACTCGACGACGCTGGTCGTTCGGTTCTACCCGACGGGCTCTCAGACGGACCTCGCGTTCGTTGAGAGACTGTACGCGGACGTCGACTCTCTGGTGGACCGAATGAACCCGTCGGACTACGCGGCCGACATGGTGGTGACACCTGCGGGGCGGCTCCTCCGACAGACCATCGAAGTCCGATCCATCACGAACGATGTGCGGAACTCGTTCGGAGCTGGCGTGCTGGCGGTGATCCTGTCCGTCGTTCTCTACTTCCTCTACAAGTCAGTTCAAGCAAGAACGGGAGGGAGGCTCGTGTGGAGCGTGGTGTTCAGCGAGTTGCTGAGAACGCCGGTGACGGCACTGCTCCTCACCCTGCCGCTCCTTATCAGTCTGTCGTGGGCAGGAGGCGTTGCGGCGGTGGCATTCGGAACGTTGAACCTGATGACGTCAACGCTCGGCCTCATTCTCTTTGGGCTCGGTATCGACTACGGCATCCACTTTTACGCCCGCTACGCCGAAGAGCGGGGAGCTGGGAAGAACGTAGAGGATGCCGTGGAAGAGACGTTCGTCAGCACGGGCCAGGGGATCGCCGTATCCGCATGTACCACCGCGTGCGCCTTGTTCGTGTTGCAACTCGCTGACTTCCGCGGGTTCAGCGAGTTCGGGCTGATCGGCGGGCTTGGAATCCTGTTCGCGCTGCTCTCCATGCTGACGGTGCTCCCCGCGCTCCTCAGCATCGCGGAGCGGACGGGGGCGCTGAACCTCCGTGCACGTGGGGAGGCGTCGCCGTACGATCCAGACACCCGTTTCCCGTTCTCTCGGACGATCGTAGTCGCCTGTCTCGTCCTGGTGGTGGCGAGTGGGGCCGTCGCGCCCGAGACGTCGTTCGAGTACAACTTCTCGAAGCTGGAGCCGGAGTACGACGAATACTATCGGCGTGCCGAGGCGCTCGCCCCCGTCTTCGGGCAGAGCGAGCGCCGAAACCCGGCCTACATCCTCCTCGACAATACGGAGGACGTCCGCCAAGTCTCCGAGGCGTTGGAGGGACTGGCTGCATCCGACTCCCTCATCCTGACGGTCGAAAGCTTGCAGGAGCGGTTCCCCACGGATGAGAGGACGACGGAGGAGAAGTTGAACCGTCTCGCTCAGATCCGCGCGGTGCTCGACGACCCGTTCCTGATCGCGGACACGACGGGACAGGTGGAGCGGCTGCGACAGGCGGCCTCCGCGACGGAGCCGATCCCACTCGATAGTGTGCCTCCGTTCATCACCCGCCAGTTCACGACTCGCGAGGGAGAGCTTGGCAACTTCGTGATCGTCTTTCCACGTGGAAACATGGCCGACGGGAGGCGCTCTCTCCGATTTGCAGAACTGATCGGCAAGGTGACGACCGAAGACGGGGGAGAGTTTTACGCGGCGTCCACGCAACTCGTCGCCGCCGATATGCTCCGGCTGATGCAAGAGGAGAGCCCGTTGATGATCGGAGTCACGTTCTTACTCGTCTTCGTGCTGGTGTTCGTTTCGTTCCGGTCGTTCCGGTGGACTCTCGTCGCCATCACGCCGCTGGCGGTCGGGCTGGTGTGGATGATGGGCATGATGGTGCTGTTCGACATCCGACTGACGTTCTACAATCTCGTGGTGCTCCCCACGGTGCTCGGCGTCGGGAACGACGGGGGCGTCCACCTGACCCACCGATACCAAGAAGAGGGGAGGGGCTCCATCCGGCGAGTCCTCCGCTCTACGGGCGAGCACGTCACGATGGGAGCGCTCACCAACCTCATCGGGTTCGGCGGCCTCCTGCTGTCGTCACATCCCGGCCTCCGATCCATCGGCGTGCTGGCCGTCGTAGGGATCAGCACCACATTGGCGGCCACACTCGTCTTCTATCCCGCTCTCTTGCAGGTGCTCGAAGACAACCGATGGCTCGACGGGCCTCGACGCCAGCGCCGCCGTTATGACCTGGGCGACCTCCGCGCGCTACGCCGACCGACTTTCCGGCTTCACGCAGACGACGGCAAACCTAACGGTGAAACGACTGTCTAGAAAGTCCGCCAGCCCCTCCCAGTTTTCCCACAGTCTCTGGATGAAGAGAGGTACAGTTAAGCATAAACATCATTGTGTTAAATATTTAGACAGAAAAAATACGTCAGATTCGGGCGCCACGCGGGCTCATGGCACCTCGATAGAACTCGACCATGCGATGGAGGACGGCGGGCCAGTCGTATTCGCGGGCCGAGTCGCGAGCGGCGGCTCCGAGCCGAGATCGTAGGTCCGCGTCAGAGACGAGGAGGCCGGTCTGCTCCACGAAACAGCCGGTCGTACGTGGGGGGCAGAGGAGGCCGGTGACGCCGTCTCGGACTAGACTCCGGCTTCCCGCGGCGTCCGCACAGACAACGGGGAGCCCGGACGCCATGGCTTCTAGTGTGACGTTCCCAAACGTCTCCGTCTCACTAGGAAAGAGGAACACGTCGGACGACGCATACGCGGTCGCGAGGTCGGAGCCGCTGAGGTGCCCGCTGAACACCGCGTCGGGCAACTCGGCGCCGAGCGCTTCCCGCGCGGGCCCCTCGCCGACGACGAGGGCGCGGATGGGCCGATCCGCGCGCTGAAGCTGGCGGACCGTCTCGACGAACACGTCCAGGCCCTTTTCTTTCACGAGTCGGCTCACGAACGTGACGACGATATCGGAGGGAGCAAGTCCCTGAGCTCGCCGCCAGTCCTCGGAGCGGAACGAGGGGGAGAACCGGTCGAGCTCGATCCCACGCGGCCAAATGCGGATCGGGGCGGCGATGCCGTGGTCGCGCAGCGCCTGCTCCATCGAGGGCGTCGGGACGTAGACCTCGTCGCAGCGGTTGTAGAAGTGCCGGGCGACCGCCCACAGAGCCGGTTCGCCGAACCCGAGGCCGTAGTACGAGAGGTAGGACGGGAAGTGGGTGTGATACGTCGAGACCACGGTGAGCTTCTGCCTACGCGCCCACGTCACCGCGCGGTGACCCAACACGTCCGGTGTGGCGACGTGGACGAGGTCGGGCCGGAACGCCTCGATCCGCTGGCGGAGCGCGCGCGGGAACCCGACCGT
This sequence comes from Rubricoccaceae bacterium, assembly GCA_963811175.1. Lineage (GTDB taxonomy): Bacteria > Bacteroidota > Rhodothermia > Rhodothermales > Rubricoccaceae > Rubrivirga. The sequence continues at coordinate 340,354 of CAWEQE010000002.1, forward strand.
AAACCGATACTCCGGACGCCCAGGGATGGGAACGGAAGGAGCCGCGAGGAAGGGTCCCGGCTGGTCGAGCGGGTCGTCGATGGTCGGGCCGACGACGAGAACCTCGTGCCCCTCGCGCTCCAAGTACCCGACGAGCCGGCCGAGCGTCCGCGAGACGCCGTCCTCAATGTGATTGTAGTTGCCCGTGAACAGGGCGATCCGGAGGGGCGACACAGAGAAAGCGTGGGACGTGGGGCGTGAGGAAGATCGCATCCCATGCCCTCCGCCCCACGCTCTACGCGTCGGTCGTCAACACGTCGCGGAGGAACCGGCCCGTATGGCTCTCCTCCACCGCAGCCACCTGCTCCGGCGTGCCTTCCGCGACCAGGAAACCGCCGCGCCGACCCCCCTCCGGCCCGATGTCGATCACCCAGTCGGCCGCCTTGATCACGTCCAGGTTGTGCTCGATCAGGACGACCGAGTGGCCGGCCTCGACGAGTGCGTTGAAGGCGGCGAGCAGCTTCTTGATGTCGTCGAAGTGGAGCCCCGTCGTCGGCTCGTCGAAGAGGTAGAGCGTGTGGCCCTGGTGGCTCTTGCTCAGGTGGGCCGCCAGCTTCACGCGCTGCGCCTCGCCGCCCGAGAGCGTGTTGGAGGGCTGGCCGAGCGTGAGGTACCCGAGCCCGACGTCCTGGAGCGTCTGGAGCCGGTTCTCGATCCTCGACTGGCCGTTGAAGAACACGACGGCCTCGTCCACCGTCAGGTCCAGGATCTCGGCCACGTTCTTTCCTTTGAACCGGATCTCGAGCACGTCCTGCTTGAATCGCTTGCCGCCACACGCCTCGCACTCCAGGTAGAGGTCGGCCAGAAACTGCATCTCCACTTGGACGACGCCCTCGCCCTGGCACGTCTCGCAGCGGCCGCCGGGCACGTTGAACGAGAACGTCCCGGCGCGGTAGCCCCGGATCTTGGCCTGATGCGTGCTCGCCAGGAGGTCGCGGATCGCGTCGAACGCCTTGACGTACGTGACCGGGTTCGAGCGCGGCGACTTCCCGATGGGCGACTGGTCCACCATCTCGACGGTCTCGATGTGCTCGGCGCCGGTGACGTCGTCGTGGGTGCCCACTTTGCCCTCGAAGTCGCGTCCTTTGAGGCGCTGGAGCGCGGCGAAGAGGGTGGCGTGAACGAGCGTCGACTTCCCCGAGCCGGAGACGCCGGTGACGACCGTGATCGTGTCGAGCGGGAACGAGACCTCCAGGCGCTTCAGGTTGTGCTCGCGTGCGCCTGTGACCGTGATGACGCGCTCGGGGTCGACGGACCGACGCTCGTCGGGCACGGGGATCGTCTTGCGGCCCGAGAGGTAGGCGCCGGTCAGGCTCGCGTCGCTGGCGAGCGCTTCCTCGAAGGTGCCCTGGAACATGACCTCGCCCCCGAGCGCCCCTGAGCCTGGCCCGATATCGATGATCTGGTCGGCCCGGCGCATCATCTGCTCGTCGTGCTCGACCACGAGGACCGTGTTGCCGATGTCGCGGAGCCCTTCGAGAATCGTAATGAGCCGGTCGTTGTCGCGGGGGTGGAGGCCGATGGTCGGCTCGTCGAGGACGTAGAGGCTGCCGACGAGCGACGAGCCGAGCGACGTGGCGAGGTTGATCCGCTGCGTCTCGCCGCCGGAGAGCGTCATCGCCAGCCGGTCGAGCGTGAGGTAGTCGAGCCCGACCTCGACGAGGTAGCCGAGACGCTTGCGGATCTCCTCCAGCACGCGACCCGCCACCTCGTGGTCGTGCTCGCTCAGTTCGATGGCGTCGAAGAACGCGCGGGCGTCAGCGGTCGTCAGCTCTGCGATCTCGCCGATGTGGGTCCAGCGCGGCGTGTCGCCCTCGGTGCCGAGCGCCGGCCCCTTCAGCTTGACGTGGAGCGCCTGCGGGCGGAGCCGGTAGCCGTCGCAGGCCGGGCAGCGCGTGTAGCCTCGGAAGCGGGCGTTGTAGATGCGGTAGTGCATCTTGTACGCCTTCTTCTGGAGGAAGGCGAAAAACCCGTCCACGCCGACGTAATCGTCCTTTCCTTTCCAGATGAGCGACTTCTGGTCCTGGGAGAGGAGCGTGTAGGGGGTGTCGAGATCGATGTCGTTCTGGGCCGCGATGCGCATCAACGTGCGTTGATGCTTCGACCACGTATCCGTCCGGAACGGGGCGACGGCGCCCTGGCGGATCGAGAGCTCCGGGTTGGGGATCACGAGGTCCGGGTCAATGCCAGGCACGCGGCCGAATCCCTGGCATGCTGGGCACGCCCCCAGGGGGCTGTTGAACGAGAAGAGCTGGGGCGTCGGCTCCTCAAACTCGATCCCGTCGCGCTCGAAGCGGGCCGAGAAGTCGAGGGTCTCGAACGCCTCGCCGGCGTCGGGGCGCGGCGCCGTGACCACGACGGCGCGCTCATCGCCCTCGCGGAACGCCTGCTCAACGGAGTCCGCGATGCGGTTGGTCGTCGCGTCGTCGCCGGGCTTCGCCGCCAGACGGTCGACCAAGACGAGGAGGCGGGAAACCGGCGTCTTGACCTGATCGGGCGGCGTCTCGTTGAGGTCGATGACCTCAGGCTGCTGACCCTTTTCGGCTTGCTTCTCGGTCGGGAGTGCGAGGAGACGGAAGAAGCCGCGCGCGAGGAGCGCCTCTAGCTCCTGTACCTTTTTGGCGCCCTTGTGCGAGGGAAAGGGGAAGCACAGGTAAAACCGAGTCTTCTCCGGCAACGCCTCCTGGATCTCCTCCGCTGCCGAGCGCGGGCTGTCCTGGGTGACCACCTCTCCTGAGACCGGCGACACCGTCGTTCCGACGCGGGCGTAGAGCAGACGGAGGTAATCGTAGACCTCGGTCTGTGTGGCGACCGTCGAGCGCGGGTTCTTGGTGCCCGTCTGCTGCTCGATGGCGATGGCGGGCGCGAGGCCCGTGATGAGGTCCACGTCCGGCTTGTCCATCCGGTCGAGGAACTGGCGGGCGTAGGCGCTCAGGCTCTCGACGTAGCGGCGCTGCCCCTCCGCATAGATCGTGTCGAACACCAGCGACGACTTGCCCGAGCCGGACGGCCCCGTGACGACGACGAGCCTCTTTTTGGGGATCGTCAGGTCGACGTTCTTCAGGTTGTGCTGGCGGGCGCCCTTGACCACGAGGTCGCGCCCGACGAAGCGGTTTTTCGGGTCGGCGCCGTTGGGGGTGGGCCGGGATGCCGGTGTCGGGGCGGCCTTCGTCTTTGCCATCGGGGAGGGGAGGGGCTGCTGGCGGCGCGCTCCGCCAGTCGGACGGGGGCGAACGCAGCGGGGCCGTCGAAGATGCCTCAGGCCCTGTGAAGCCAGTGTGTCAGATGGAGCGTCTGTCTCTACGCGGCCTCGCGGTACGGCGTCGTGCATGGAGACTCCGTGACTGGAAGCGGTGCCGCCAGCGGGCCGGGCAACCCGTGGGGGGAGGGCGTGCGTTGGGCTCTCATGACTCTGTTCCAACCCCTTCTGACGCCCGACCTCGATCCGTGGCCCGTGTTCGCCGTCGCACTGGCGGTGGCCGTGGGCGGGGCGCTGCTGGTTCACGCGGGCTTGTACGGTGCCCTGCACCGGATTCGGCGGCGCGCACCGGAGAGGCTCCCGATGCGGGGACACCTCGTCGCCCGCACCGACCGGCCGGCACGGTGGACGCTCCTCGCGCTCGCCGTCCGGGTCGCGTACGCACGGCTTCCTCTGAACGCCGTGCCCGAGCTGCGGCCCGTACTCGACGCCGCCCTGCACGTCGCGGTCGTGCTGGCGGTGGCGTGGCTCGCCGTGCGGACGGTCGGGGCGGCGCGTCACGCGCTCGGCGAGCGGCTCGATCTGGAAAAGGACGACAACCTCTCGGAGCGCCGCATCCTCACCCAGATCGGGTTGCTCCAGCGGCTGCTGCACGTGGGGATCTGGGTCGTCGCGCTGGCGGCGATCTTGCTCCACTTCGAGACGTTCCGGCAGTTCGGGACGGGACTGCTGGCGTCGGCTGGCGTGGCGGGGATCGTGCTCGGCTTCGCGGCGCAGCGCGTGCTCGGCAACCTGTTCGCCGGTATCCAGATCGCCATCACTCAGCCGATCCGCGTGGACGACGTGGTGGTGGTCGAGGGCGAGTGGGCGCGCGTCGAGGAGATCACGCTGACGTACGTCGTCGTCCGCATCTGGGACCTCCGGCGGCTGGTCCTCCCGATCTCCTACTTTATCGAGACGCCGTTCCAGAACTGGACCCGCTCGTCGGCCCAGGTGATCGGGACGGCATACGTGCGGACCGACTACACCGTCCCCGTCGAGGAGGTACGAGCGGAGGTCGGGCGGATCGTCGAGGCGTCGCCCCATTCCGACGGGGAAGTCTGGCGTCTCCACGTGACCGATCTGGGCGAGCGCGGGGTCGAGATGCGGGCGCTGATGTCGGCCCCGACGGCCGACCACGCCTGGGAGCTTCGGTGCGAGGTCCGCGAGAAACTGCTGGCGTGGCTCCGCGAGCACCACCCGGAGGCCCTGCCGCGCACACGCGTCGTCTTCCCCGAGGCCGACGGGCCGCCCGCTGGCGACGGCGTCCGGCGGGACGTGTGGGCGGACGTCATGGCATAGGCGGCCCCAGGCCAGGACCGCGCGGAGCGCCGCCAGTTGGCCGCGTCGCTGATCACGGCACGGACGGGACGGCAAAGCCCTCGACTGGGCGACGCCAGATCGCCAGGCCCGACCGCATGGCCAGTGCGCAGCGGTCCGGCCGTTCGGGGTCCGCCGCGGCGCGCGAGGGGCGGGTGTGGCTACGTTCGTCGGCCATGGCGTTTCTCAATCCCCTCCTCCTCTTCGGGCTGGCGGCGGCGGCGATTCCCATCGCCGTCCACCTGTTCAACTTCCGCCGGCCGGACCGCGTCGATTTCTCGACGCTCCGGTTCCTGCGTGCGATGGAAGCGACGGCCATGCGGCGCGTCCGCATCCGTCAGTGGCTCTTACTGGCGCTCAGGACGCTCGCCATCGTGTTCCTCGTCCTCGCCTTTGCGCGCCCCACGCGGACGGCCGATGCGGACGTGTTCGAGGACGGCGCGGCCCAGAGCCTCATCCTCGTCCTCGACAACAGCCGCTCGATGACGCTCCGTGATGCGCAGGGCGAACTCCTCGACCAGGCGAAGGCGCTCGGCGTGGCCGCCCTCGACGCGACGGGCCAGGGTGATGAGCGGACGGTCCTGCCCGTCGCCGCGCCGCCGGAGTATCGGCCCGTCCCGTTCGTCACGCCCGGTCCGGCCCTCGACGCCGTCGCGGCGCTCGGGCCGCTGGCGGGCGCGGAGCCGCTGACGGCCTCCGTCGCGCGAGCCGGCAGCCTGCTCGAAGGCGCCGCGCACGTCCGCAAAGAGATCGTCGTCGTGAGCGACCTCCAGGCGGCCACGTTCACCGACTCCGCCAGCGCCGCGCTCCCGGCCGACGTGTCCGTGACGCTGCTCCCGCTCGGCGCCCGCCGGCAGGTCAACACGGCCGTAACGGACGTGCGGGTGGCGAGCCGGATCGTCGAGCCCGGACGGCCGGTCGAGGTGGAGGCGACGGTCGTGCGATACGGCGGGAGCGAGGGGACCGTCGGTGCGTCCCTCAGCCTGGACGGGCAGCGCGTGAGCGAAACGGCCGTCGACCTCGTGCCCGGCGAGCCACAGACGGTGACGTTCACCGTCACGCCGCCCGCACGCGGGTGGCTGGGCGGCGAGGTCCGCATCGAAGGGGACGCGGCCGAGTGGGACGACGCCCGGTCCTTCGCGCTCCGCGTGCCGCCGCCGCCGCGCGTGCTCGTCGTCCGCGGCGACGGCCAGCGGGCCGACCTCGTGACGCTGGCGCTCGGCGTGGCGGCCGAGCAGGGCGGCGTCGCGCTCAACGAGATCGCCGAGGGCGCGCTCCCCGGCGCCGACCTCGGCCGCTACGACGTCGTGGTCCTTGTCGGGCCCGCCCGCTTGGACGGATCGGCCGGACGGCTCGAAGACTTCGTGGCGGGCGGCGGCGGCGTCCTCGCATTTCCGGGCGCAGAGCCTGGCTCGCTCAACCCGCTCCTCCAGGCCGTCGGCGGCGGGCGGATCGATGGCGTCGTGGGCGAGGCGGGCGGTCCCTCGATTGGCAGCACGACGGACGCCGACCTCGACCACCCGCTCTTCGCCGGCGTCTTCGACCAGTCGCGCCCGACGCTGGAGCGGCCGGACGTGCAACAGGCCGCGCGATACCGGCCGGGGGGCGGCGACGAGTCGACGCTGATCGGGCTCCAGGCCGGGCCGCCCCTTCTCCAGGAGATCCGCCGGGGCGACGGGAGCGTCCTCCTGTTCGGCGTGGCGCCCGACCTGACGTGGAGCGACCTCCCGCAGCGCGGCCTCTTCGTCCCGCTCCTGTACCGCGCCGCCGCGTATCTCGCCGCCGGGTCGTCGGTGGCCGACACCGGCGAGCTGGCGGTCCGTGCGGGCGGGTCGGTGCGCGTTGAGGGCGTCGACGCCGGGCAGCCGCTCCGCCTCGTCGGGCCGGACGGCGTGGCGATCACGCCCCTCCAACGAACGGTCCCCGGCGCCGTCGTCCTCGACGTGGACGACGCCGTGGCCGAGGCGGGCCTGTACCGCGTGATGCAGGGCGACCGCGTGCTCCGAATCGTCGCCGTGAACGAGGACCCACGCGAGTCGGACCCGGCGGCACTCGACCCGGACGCGGCAGCGCGGCGGCTGGAGCAGATCACCGGCCGCCCCGTCCGCGTCCTCGACGGGGCCGACGCCCTCGCCGCCCGCGACGGCCAGCGGTCCGGCGTGCCGCTGTGGACCGTTTTCCTGGCGCTGGCGCTGGCGTGCCTCGTCGCGGAGACGCTCGTGACGGCGCGCTGGCAGACGGCGCCGGCGCCGGTATCCGCGTAAGGCGCGATCCGAATTCTCCCTCTCGTCCCAACGCCTCCACACAGACCGATCTAGCTTGAGAGACGTTGATACATGCCGGCCCCGTTACCGGTCTCCTCGACCTCCGACTGCCTTTTGACGCCCACGACCCCCCGCCGCCGCGAGACCGCCGTCCTCGTCGGTGTGCAGACGCCCGACACCACGCCCGACGACCTCAAGGACGGGCTCGACGAGTTGGAACTGCTGACCGACACGGCCGGCGCCGACACGGCAGAGCGCATCACGCAGTCGCTCGACCGCATCCACTCGTCCACGTTCATTGGGAAGGGGAAGGTGGAGCAGCTCCGGCAGGTCGTCGAAAAGCACAAGGCCGACCTCGTCGTGTTCGACGACGACCTCACGCCGGTCCAGGTCCGCAACCTGGAGAAGGCGCTAAAGTCCGAGGACAACGCCGTCAAGCTGGTCGACCGCTCCGGGCTCATCCTGGACATCTTCGCCGACCGCGCCCGCTCGTCGCAGGCGAAGGCGCAGGTGGAGCTGGCCCAGCTCGAGTACCTCCGCAGCCGCCTCACGCGCGCCTGGACCCACCTCGAACGCCAGAAGGGCGGCATCGGGATGCGCGGGCCGGGCGAGACCCAGATCGAGACCGACCGCCGGCTCATCGGCAAGCGGATCGCCGTCCTCAAGGACCAACTCGACCGCATCGACCGCCAGCGGACGACGCAGCGCAAGGGCCGCGCCGACGAGACGCGCGTCGCCCTCGTCGGGTACACGAACGCCGGCAAGAGCACGCTCATGAACGCGCTCGCCGACGAGACCGTCTTGGCCGAGAACCGCCTCTTCGCCACGCTCGACGCCACGACGCGCCAGGTGGACCTCGACACCAACAAGTCGATCTTGCTCGCCGACACCGTCGGGTTCATCCGCAAGCTCCCGCACAGCCTCGTCGAGAGCTTCAAGAGCACCCTCGACGAGACCCGTGAGGCCGACCTGCTGCTCCACGTCGTCGACGTGACGCACCCGAACGCGGAGGACCACATCCGCGTGGTGAACGAGACGCTGAAGGAGCTAGACGCGCTCGACAAGCCGACGCTCATGGTGTTCAATAAGGTGGACGCCCTGGAAGATCGCGGCCTCCTCGACCAGCTTCGCGCGGTCCACGACAACGCCGTGTTCATCTCGGCCGCGCGTGGAATCGGGCTGGACGAGCTGCGGGAGCAGATCCTCGCCCTCGTCGAGGCCGACTACGTGGAGCGGCTGGCGGTCCTGCCCGTCGCCGAGCCCAAGCCCCGGGCTCACATCCACCGCGTGGCCGAGGTGGCGAGCGAGGAGGTCGGCTTCGCCGAGGACGTCTTCGACGCCAGCGCGGGCCGCGTGCCGGTCCTCCGCCTCCGGTTCCGGACCTCGCGCAAGAACGCGCCCGACCTCGACCGGATGCTCCAGCAGTACAGCAACCTCCGCTGGACCGAGCCCGCGCCAGATCCTACGGGCGACGGGTCCGCTACGCCCGCCGGGCTGGCGGATTCGACCGACGCGGCGTGAGTCTGCGGCGCCCGTCGGGCGGCCGAGGGGGCGGAATCGCCCGAACGGGTCAGCGGCCGTGCCGAACGGTCGGGATCAGTCCCTGGGCCGCGTCACATGGAACGGGTCTTGTACGTCTAGTGTGCGACGGGTCGGTTAGCTTCCCACACCCGGTCGTCCCCCCACTGCCATGACCGTTGCCACCATCCTCAGCTCGCTCGATCCCCTCTCGACGGACGACACCGTCGGTGAGGCGCTCGTCGAGCTGGCCGAGGCCCACGTCGGGCACCTCCCTGTCCTGACGCCCGAGGGCGTTCTGGACTCGCTCGTCGCCGAGGCCGCCCTCCGTGCCCACCCGGATCCCGAGGCGCCGCTCGGCGCGCTCATCGCTGGCGAGCCGCTCTCCATCGGCCTCGACACGCACGTCTTCGACGCTGCCCACCTGCTGCGCCAGCACGCCCTGAGCGTGCTCCCCGTCGTCGCCGAGGACGGGACCTACGCCGGCCTCGTCGTCCGCCAGGACGTGTTCGCCCAGCTCGCGCACATGCTCGCGACGGAGGAGCCCGGCGCCATCGTCGTCCTCGACGTGGCCCGCGCGGACTTCTCGCTCGGCCAGGTGGCCCAGCTCATCGAGCAGAATGGTGTCCGCGTCCTCTCCGTCTCGACTGAGGACGATCCCGGCGCCGGCCGCGTCCGCGTCACGCTCAAGCTGAACGTGACCGACACGGCGCGCGTCCGCCACATCATGGCCCATTACGACTACAACGTCGTGGCCGTGTTCGACGAGGCGGCCAACGACCTGGAGGAGCGGGCTGCCGCCTTCCTGAGGTACCTGGAGGTTTAGCCGGACGTGGGGGAGTGGCCCAGGTCCTCCCTACGTCCTACGGACGAATGCGAGACCACACGCACCCCGCGACCGCCTTCCACGCAGTGGCCCTCGTGGCCGCCGCGAGAACGGCCCTGCGTGCGGCGCGCAGCGTGGCCGACCGCCGGGCTGGGCGCGACCCATCGGAGCAGGAGGCGGAGGCCCCCGCACGCGCCGACCTCGCCGCGCTGGCGGACGGGCTGTCGGGGCTCGGCGTCCGCCTGCAACTGCGCGCCGTCACCGGCGAGGTGGGGAGCGAGGCGGCGGCGCTCGCGCAGGCGTTCGAGGACCGCCTCCTCCTGGACGAGGTCGCCCAGGACGCACGCCGCGCGCACCAGAAGCTGCTCAGCCTGTACCCGGTCGTCCCGGGTGGGCTCGTGGAGGAGGCCCGCCAGCTGGCCACGGCAGCGGCCACCGCCGCCTACGCGGACGACGCCGACTCCGAGATGGGGCCGCTCGCCCGGCGCCTCGGCGACTGGCTGGACGAGGTCCGCGAGGCGCTGGCCTAGCCGCGTCTCGACTCCGCGTCTCGGCGGCTGTGGGTCGGTCCGAGGCGGCAATGCGAGGAGCGCGCGAAACGTTGGAATCCAGCGGCCTGTGACGCTCAAAACGCGGTTTTTGAACGTGCCAAGCCGTATATTGAACCGCTTGGCACGACGCGACACTCGGACGCTGCCGTCCGTCCCCCCGCCCCCTGACTGATGCCCGATTCGACCCCGACCGACCGACCGTACGAGAACGCCGCCACGCCCGAAGGCGACACGCCGACGCCCCCCGCCAACGCGCTGGCGACGCCCCCCGCCAGCGGCGACGGCGCACCCGCGCGCGGCGACTACGGCGCCTCCAACATCCAGGTGCTCGAAGGACTGGAGGCCGTGCGGAAGCGGCCGGCCATGTACATCGGCGACGTCGGCGTGCGCGGCCTCCACCACCTCGTCTACGAGGTCGTCGACAACTCCATCGACGAGGCCCTCGCCGGCTACTGCGACCACATCGAGGTCACGATCCACGGCGACAACTCGATCACCGTGGCCGACGACGGGCGCGGCATCCCCGTCGAGATGCACAAGGAGGGCCGCCCGGCCGTCGAGGTCGTGATGACGGTCCTGCACGCCGGCGGCAAGTTCGACAAGGACACCTACAAGGTCTCTGGTGGACTCCACGGCGTCGGCGTGTCGTGCGTGAACGCGCTGAGCGGCCGCCTGGAGGTGACGGTCCGCCGCGACGGCGGCGTGTTCGAGATGGCCTTCGAGAAAGGGCACACCGTCGAGGAACTGCGGCACGTCCGCGATATGGAGCCGGACGAGGAGACGGGCACCGTCGTCCACTTCAAGCCGGACGCCTCCATCTTCATCGACACCGTCTATCGCTTCGACACGCTGGCGGCGCGGATGCGCGAACTGGCCTACCTCAACAAGGGCGTCACGATCACACTCGTGGACGAGCGCGAGGAGGACGAGGAGCTGGGCCGGGAGGTCTACCACTCCGAGGGCGGCCTCGCCGAGTTCGTGACCTACCTCGACGAGGCCCGCGAGCCGCTCTTCGACGGCGTCATCCACATTGAGGACGAGGACGCCGAGGTGCCGGTCGAGCTGGCGATGCGCTACAACACGGGCTACCAGGAGAACGTCCTCTCGTTCGTCAACAACATCAACACGCACGAGGGCGGGACGCACGTCTCCGGCTTCCGCCGCGCCCTCACGCGCGTCCTCAAGGGGTACGCCGACAACAACGACCTGCTGAAAAAGGCGAAGGTCACGCTCTCCGGCGACGACTTTCGCGAGGGCCTGACGGCCGTCCTCTCCGTGAAAGTGGCCGAGCCGCAGTTCGAGGGCCAGACCAAGACCAAGCTGGGCAACAGCGACGTCCAGGGGGCCGTCGAGAGCCTCGTCGGACAGAAGCTGGGGGAGTGGCTGGAGGACCATCCGCGCGAGGCCAAGACCATCGTCCAGAAGGTGATCCTGAGCGCCCAGGCGCGGACGGCGGCCCGGCGCGCGCGCGAGTTGGTCCAGCGCAAGAGCGCCTTCGGCGGGGGCGGCCTCCCGGGCAAGCTGGCGGACTGCGCGAGCAAGGACCCGAGCGAGTCCGAGCTGTACCTCGTCGAGGGCGACTCGGCCGGCGGCTCGGCGAAGCAGGCCCGCGACCGGCACTTCCAGGCGATCCTCCCGCTCCGCGGCAAGATCCTGAACGTGGAAAAGGCCCGGCTCGACAAGATCCTCGACAACGAGGAGATCAAAAACATGGTCACGGCCCTGGGCGTCCAGATCGCCGCCGGGTCCGACGAGTTCTCCGACGAGCGGCTCCGCTACCACAAGATCGTCCTGATGACCGATGCCGACGTGGACGGCGCCCACATCCGGACGCTCCTGCTCACGTTCATCTACCGCTACCTCCGCCCGCTCTTGGAGGCCGGCTACATCTACATCGCGCTCCCGCCGCTCTACCGCGCCAAGAAGGGCTCGAAGGAGATCTACGCCTGGAACGACCAGCAGCTCGCCGAGGCCATCGAAGAGCTGGGGGGCGCGAAGGGCGTCGGCGTGCAGCGCTACAAGGGGCTCGGCGAGATGAACCCGGAGCAGCTCTGGAGCACGACGATGGACCCCGACCACCGGATGCTCCAGATCGTGACCGTCGACGATGCCGCCGCCGCCGACAAGACGTTCTCGACGCTCATGGGCGACGCCGTCGAGCCCCGGCGCAAGTTCATCGAGCGGAACGCGAAGTACGCCACCATCGACACCTAGCCGACCGGCTGGCGGACGGCCCCCGCCAGCGGCCCGCTGCCATGGCCACGACTGCACAGAAACCGACCGCTCGGCGTGCCGCCGCTCAGTCGGAGACGTGGGATTCGGGGAGAGGCGGAGAGGGAACGATGACGTGGGGCGACGTGTGCGCGCACCCGCTCCTCCGAAACCTCCCCTTCAAGATTGAGCAGGACCGCTACGGCCGCATTGCCATGAGCCCTCCGCACGTGTCCCGTGCCCGCTGGCGATGTCCGTCGCCCCCGCCGTTGCGGGGACAGGTAGCAGGACCGGCGTAGGTTGACGCCATGCGCCCCGACCTCTCCATCGTCGTCCCGGTCTACAACGAGGCCGAGAGCCTGCCCACGCTGGCGGACGAGATCCGCGCGGCCCTGGGCGACCACACGTTCGAGGTCTGGCTCGTCGACGACGGCTCGACCGACGGCTCGTGGAGCGCCATCGAGCGGCTCCACGCTGAAGATGAGCGGTTCGTCGGCGTCCGCTTCCGGCGCAACTACGGCAAGAGCGCCGCGCTCGCGGCGGGCTTCCGGCGGGCCGCCGGCCGCGCCATCGCCACGCTCGATGCCGACCTTCAGGACGACCCGGCCGAGCTTCCAGCCATGATCGCTCGCCTGGACGCCGGCGCCGACCTCGTGAGCGGGTGGAAGCGGAAGCGGAACGACCCGTGGGAAAAACGCCTCCCGTCCAAGTTCTTCAACTGGGTGACGCGCGTCGCCAGCGGCATCCCGCTCCACGACTTCAACAGCGGCATCAAAGCCTACCGCGCCGACGTGATCCAGAGCGTGCGCGTGTACGGCGAACTGCACCGGTACATCCCGCTGCTCGCCAAGTGGGAGGGGTACACGAACATTGAGGAGCAGGTCGTGAACCACCGGCCGCGCATCCACGGCGAGACCAAGTTCGGGTTCGAGCGCTACCTACGGGGCTTCCTCGACCTCGTGACCGTCGTGTTCATCACGCGGTTTGCCCGGCGGCCGATGGTGTTTTTCGGAGGGCTGGGGACGGTCGGCTTCCTGGTCGGCTTCGGGGTGCTCGCCTACCTCACCGTGGTCAAGCTGGCGTTCGGGGAGCCCATCGGCGGTCGGCCGCTGTTGACGTTCGGCGTTCTCCTCATCCTGCTCGGCGCGCAGTCGTTCCTGGCCGGCTTGCTGGGCGAGATGGTCGTCCGCCCGGAGATGGAGGACGCGGGACGCTACGACGTACGCGACGAGCTGACGGCGTCGGGACGCCCAGCGTCTGAACGCTTGGAGGTGGCCACCGGCAGCGTGCGCCGGCCCGTCAAAGCGTCGTGAGCGAGACGAACGGCGCGTCTACCCGCATCACGCTTGTCGGCCCCGCGTGGCCGTACCGAGGGGGCATCGCCCACTTCTCGGCCTCGCTAGCGCGCGTGCTCACGCGGCGCGGGCACGAGGTCCGGTCCGTCACCTTTCGCCGCCAGTACCCGGAGGTCCTGTTTCCGGGAAAGACGCAGTTCGACGACGGCCCACCGCCGGACGGCGTGCCGCTGGCGGCTCAGTTGCTCGATACGCTCAACCCGCTCTCGTGGTGGCGGACCGCCCGGTTCGTCGCGGACGGTGGGGCCGAGGTCGCCGTCCTGATGTACTGGATGCCGTTTCTGGCGCCGGCGCTCGGCGTGCTGGCGCGTGGCCTGCGGCGGCGCGGCGTGCGGGTGCTGGCCGTCGTCCACAACGCGATCCCGCACGAGCGGCGGCCGGGCGATCTCGCGCTCGGCCGGTACGCGCTCGGCGCCTGCGACGGGCTCGTGGCGATGAGCGAGACGGTCCGCGCCGACCTCGGACGGCTGGGCGTGACGGCGCCAGTCCGCCTCGTGCCGCATCCGCTCTACGACGGCTTCGGCGAGCCGGTGCCGCAACCCGAGGCCCGCGCCGCGCTCGGCCTCCCGCCCGAGGTCCCGGTCTTCTTGTTCTTCGGTTTCATCCGCCGGTACAAAGGGCTTCACGTCCTGCTCGACGCGTGGCAGAGCGTCCACGAGCAGGTGCCGGAGGCACACCTCGTGATCGCCGGCGAGTTCTACGCCGACGAGGAGGCGCTCCGCGCGCAGATCGCCGCGCTGGGCGAGAGCGTCCACCTGCACGCCGCGTACGTCCCCGACGACCGCGTCGGCGTGTACGTCTGCGCGGCCGACGCCGTGGTGCAGCCGTACGTCTCGGCGACGCAGAGCGGTGTGGCGCAGGTCGCCTTCCACTTGGGTCGGCCGGTGATTACCACCGACGTCGGCGGGCTGGCCGAGGCGGTGCCCGACGGCGAGGCCGGGCTCGTCGTCCCGCCCGAGGACCCGAGCGCGCTCGCCGCCGCGCTCGTCCGGTTCGTCGAGGACGATCTGGCCGAGCCGCTGGCGGCCGGCGTGCGCCGCCAGCGGGAGCGGTTCTCGTGGGACCGGCTGGCCGAGGCCGTCGAGGATCTGGGCGGTCGCAGCTAGGGGGCGGTTGCCGCGCCTAGCCACGCGATAGCTGCCGTCTCATCGAGGAAGGCCCGGACGTGAAAGCCGCGCTCCGACGCGGAGGCCTGGAAAAACTGTGTCTTCTCGAACCGCTCATCGTAGTCGTCTAGGAACGCGAGACGTCCGGAGAAGGCGTCGGGATGTTCATCGAGAACCCGGACGAGCCGATAGATGTCCGGAAACGAGAACTCGCCCTTGGCGCCCCGAAGGTCGACGAGGAGGGGGCGGCCGGCAAATTCTTGATTCTGGACGATGTCGAGGAGGATGGCCAGGCTCGTCTCCACATTGAGGGCCCCTTCGATCGACACCTGGATAAAGGCGTTGATCGGGACAGCGCGGTAGGTGGCCATGTCGAGGTTCAGGTGCCAGGGTGAGAAAGCTACGGGTGGGGGAAGGGCTTCACCGAACTCGGTCGCGAGCCGCGGCGCCCCCGGCGTAACCTTCCGCGTCTCCTCCAACCCGTGATGGACTACGATCCCGTCAAAGACCGTCTGGGCGCTTTCTTCTGGACCACGCCCGCCCGGACGAAGGCGTTCTACCGCCTGCTCGACGCCGTCTTCCTGCGGTCGTGGTACGTGCGCCGCGCGCTCCGCCAGCGCGTCGAGGCGCTGGGCGACCGGCCGGTCCGCGTGCTCGACGCCGGGACCGGGTTCGGACAGTACGCCTACTGGCTCGTCGACACGTTCCCGAACGTGGAGGTCACGGCCGTCGACGTGAAGGAGGACTATCTGGAGCGCGCGCAGGCGTTCATGGCCCAGACGCCCTACGCCGGCCGCGTGACCTTCGAGCGCGCCGACCTCACGCTCCCGCTCGAGTACGCCGACACCTTCGACCTCGCGCTCTCGGTCGACGTGATGGAGCACATCGAGGACGACAGGGCCGTGTTCCGCAACGTCCGCGCCGCATTGAGGCCGGGCGGCCACCTGATCGTCAACACGCCGAGCGACCAGGGGGGTAGCGGCGTGACGGGCGAGGGGGAGGAGAGCTTTATCGGCGAGCACGTGCGCGACGGCTACCCGATGGCCGAACTGCGCGAAAAGCTGGAGACGGCCGGGCTGGAGGTGGTAGAGGCGCTCTACACGTACGGGCCGGTCGGCTCGGCGGCGTGGCGGTTGCTCGTGAAGTGGCCCATCCAGATGCTCTCCGCCAGCCGCTGGCTGACGCCGCTCGTGGCGCTCTACTACCTCCCGGCCGGGCCGCTCGGGCTCGCCCTCAACGCCGTCGACGTGCGCCGCGACAACGCGACCGGGACGGGCGTGCTGGTGACGTCACAGCGGCCGGGGGCAGGGGATCCGGCCCGGCCGGCGCGGTCCGTCGTGTGAAAGCCGACTCGCCCGGCAACATCGGCCCTTTCGGAGGGGGCGGCTCCCGTAGCTTGCGAGGCGAGCGTTCTCCCCATCGCCGATGCCCGCCGACCGACCCACGGGGGCTCCTCCGAGCCCCGTCAAGTTCCTCTTCGTGACCGGCGGCGTGACGTCGTCGCTGGGCAAGGGGATCGTCTCCGCCAGCCTCGGCCGGCTGCTCGAGGCGCGAGGCCTCCGCGTCACGATCCAGAAGTTCGACCCGTACATCAACGTCGACGCGGGGACGATGAACCCGTTCGAGCACGGCGAGGTCTACGTCACCGACGACGGGGCCGAGACGGACCTCGATCTCGGCCACTACGAGCGCTACCTGGGCGTCCCGATGTCGCAGGCCAACAACGTGACGACGGGCCGCGTCTACTCGGGCGTGATCGCGAAGGAGCGGGCCGGGGCGTACCTCGGCAAGACGGTCCAGGTGGTGCCCCACGTGATCGACGAGATCAAGGGCTGGATGCGCCGCCTCGCCGAAACGGGCGATTACGACATCATCATCACCGAGGTCGGCGGGACGGCCGGCGACATCGAGAGCCTTCCGTACCTGGAGGCGATCCGCCAGCTCAGCCTGGAGGAAGGGCGCGCCAACACGGCCCTCGTCCACCTCACGCTCGTCCCGTTCCTCGCCGCCGCCGGCGAGCTCAAGACGAAGCCGACGCAGCACTCCGTCAAGACGCTCCAGAGCTACGGCCTCCAGCCCGACGTGCTCGTCGCGCGGACGGAGCACCCGCTCCCCGAGGACGTCCGCCGCAAGATCGCCCTCTTCTGCAACGTCTCGCCGGACGAGGTCATCGAGGCGCTCGACGCCGAGTCGATCTACGAAGTGCCGCTCCTCCTCCGCGAGCAGAAGCTCGACGAGGTCGTCCTCCGCCGCCTCCACCTCGACGGCTATCTGGAGACGGACCCGACGCCCGACCTCGCCGACTGGGTCGAGTTCCTCCGTCGGATGAAGGACCCCGAGGGCAAGGTGACCGTCGCGCTCGTGGGCAAGTACGTCGAGCACCAGGACGCCTACAAGTCGATTTCGGAGAGCTTCCTGCTGGCGGGGGCCAAGAACGGCGTGCAGGTGGAGGTCCGGAGTGTGCTCTCGGACGACGTGACGGCCGAGAACGTGGCCGAGCGGCTGGCGGGCGTGAGCGGCGTGCTCGTAGCACCCGGCTTCGGCGACCGCGGCATCGACGGCAAGATCGAGGCGGTCCGGTGGGCGCGTGAGGGCGGCGTGCCGTTCCTGGGCATCTGCCTCGGGATGCAGGTGGCAACCGTCGAGTTCGCGCGGAACGTGGCCGGGCTGGAGGGCGCCCACTCGACCGAGTTCGAGCCGGACAACCCGTTCCCGGTCATCTCGATGATGGCCGAGCAGAAGACCGTCACCGACAAGGGCGGCACGATGCGCCTCGGCGCCTACGACTGCGCGCTCGCCGAGGACTCGCTGGCGCGGGCGGTCTACGCGGGCGCCGACGCCGTCAAGGAGCGGCACCGCCACCGCTACGAGGTCAACAACGACCTCCGCTACAAACTGCGCGAGGCGGGCCTGGTGTTCTCGGGCGTCAACCCGGACCGCGATCTCGTCGAGATCATCGAGCTGCCGCGCGGGGCGGGGGGCGACGGCGCCGTCGCCGACGGGCCGACGCACCCGTGGTTCGTGGGCGTCCAGTTCCACCCGGAGTACCGCTCGCGCGTGCGCGAGCCGCACCCGCTGTTCGTCGGGTTCGTGGCGGCGGCCGTCGCGCACGCCCGCGTCGCCGGCCAGTTCGACGAGCCGAAGGCGCCGAGCCGTACGCGCCGCGTCCGCCGCGCCACGGCCCGCGTGCTGACGGAGGAGTGAGGCTCGCTCCGCTCGCAGGGGACGAGGAAGGGGGAACGAGGAACGAGCCGGCGCTCGGTCCGCCGCGCGCTGGCGGAGAGTACCCGTGACGATGAGCAGCACCGGCGAGCGCCCGTCGGGCGGGCGCGTCCCGGACCCGCTAGCGGGACGCGTCCGCGTCCGCGTCGGTGCCCTTCTCTTCGACGAGCCGACGGCGCCCTCGGCCGTCCTGCTGGTGGAGCACGAGGGGCTGTGGGAGGACCGGCCGTTCTGGACACCACCGGGCGGCGGCGTCGAGTTCGGCGAGTCGCTGGCAGAGGCGCTGCGGCGCGAAGTGACGGAAGAAACTGGCGTTGACATCGAGGTCGGCCCCGTCCGCTATGCGCTCGACTTCGTGCGGCCGCCGCTCCACGCCGTCTCGTTCTACCTGGAGTGCCGGGCGCCGGACCTCGGCCTCGCCCGCCTCGGCTCCGACCCGGAGCTGGGCGACCGCCAGTTGCTCCGCTCGCTTCGCCTCGTCCCGTTCGACGAGTTGGCATCGTTGACCGTTTACCCCGAGCCGTTCGTCGGCCGGCTGGCGGCGGACGCGCGGGCGGGGTTCCCCGAGGGGACCGTTTACCTGGGTACGTTCCGGTGAGTGCCGTCCTCCCCGGATCGCGGAGCCGCGCTGGGCAGTGGGCGCGGCGTGCGGCGTACGCGGTGGTCCTCCTCGGCATCGGCGCGCTGGCGGCGACGGCCGGGCGTGGGCTGGACCTGAGTGACCGTGCGCGGCTGGTGCGCTACGTCGGGATCTTGATCGCGGCCGGCCTCGCCGTCGGGGCGCCGCACGGGCTCTACCCGGACCCGTCGGCAGGGCGCCTTCAGCTCTCGAACCCGTCGCCGCGCCGGCTGCTGTGGCATCAGGTCGGGCGGTGGGCGCTGGTCCTCGGCGCGCTCTCGGTGCCAGCCCTCGTGGTGGCGCTGGGCGGACCGATCCGGGAGGGGCGGCTCGCCGCCGAAGGCGTCGTCTCGGTGTGGGGGCTCGGCCTCTACGCGCTCGCTCGTGTCGCGGCACTCGGGCCGCGCATCCGCACATGGGAGAGCGGGGTGGCTGGAGCGTGGTATCGCTCGTTGACGACGCGAGCACCGGCCCTCCGCTTTCTCGTTCCGGACCCGCTCGTGCCGGGCCTGCTCCTGACGGGCGAGGTGCTCCTCGTCGGCTCGGCAGTGGCGATCGCAGGGCAGGCGTCGGGCGCGCTCGGCCTTGCCGCCGCCGTTGCGCTGGCGGCGTTCGCCGTCGGGCTCCTGCGGCGGCAGTCGGACGGGTTCGACCGGGCGTTCTGGACGACGAACGGCGTGTGGGCCGACGCCTTCCGCCAGTCGGCCGGGCCGGCGGCGGGGCGCGAGCCGCTCACGTACGGAGCCGTCTACTGGTCGCCCCGGGCGGTGCGGCCGGCCGTGTGGGCCGGGCTCGTGAGCCTCGACCGGCGGGTGCCGCTGGGGCGCGTGGCGGCGGCCGGGCTCGCGCTCGTCGTGGCCGTCCACGCGGCCGGGGCGTCAGCCGGGCTCCGCGTCGCCACGCTCGCGCTGTGGACCGTCGGGATCAACGCGGCCGTGGCGTTCACCGCGTCCGACGCGCTCGTGCCCGGGGCGCTGGCGACCCGCCTCCACGGTGCCACCGGGTGGACGCTCGCCCGCTTCCTGATGAACGTCCGCTGGCTGCCACCGCTGGCCGGGACGCTCGCCCTCCTGGCGTGGGTGATGGAGAGCGTCACGGTGCGAGACCTCGCTGCGTGGACGCTCGTTGACCTCGCCGTTGCAGCCCTCAGCGCCCTTTTCGTCACCCTCTTTGCCCAGACCCGCCTCCGCCGTGCCGTTGCCTGAGATCGCCCCGCTCGTGGCTGTCGCACGCGAGCGACAGCGTCCGCTCTCGGTGGAGGACGTGACGAAAAAGTACCTGTTCGGGCCGTTCGTCCTGCGCGACCTCTCGCACACCTTCGAGCCCGGCACGGCCACCGGGCTGGTGGGGCCGAACGGCTCGGGGAAGTCGACGCTGCTCCGCATCCTCTCGTCCTTGAGCGTGCCGACGAGCGGGCACGTCCGCTACGGCGACCTGGAGGCCCATGAGGAGCCCCACCGCTTCCTCGCGTCCGTCGGGGTCGTCCACGATCAGCCGGACCTTCCCGGCTACCTCACGGCCGTCGAGACGCTGGAGTGGATCGCCCGCGAGCGCGGCACGTGGGACGAGGGAGCGCCGGCCCGCCACGCGGCGCTCCTCGACGCCGTCCGCCTCGACGAGCGGCGCGACCAACTCGTGGGGACGTATTCGGCGGGCATGACGCGGAAAGCGCAGCTCGCGGCCGCGCTGTGCGGCGCGCCGTCCGTCCTCCTCCTCGACGAGCCGTTCCGCGCGCTCGACACCGAGGCGACGGAGGCCGCACTCGCTCTGCTGGCGGCGTTCCGCGACGGCGGCGGACTGGTGGTCCTCTCCAGCCACCGCGCCGACCTGCTCGACCGGCTCTGTGACGAGCGGCTCGACCTGGGCGGCTGACGGCCCGCCTTCTCGAGACACCGCCGCCTGTCGACGCTCCAGGCCACCGTGGTCGTCGCCATCGACCGCCAGTGTGTCGAGGGGCTGAGCGCCGAGATCCTGTGTCCAGAAGGCGACCGAGGTCCCCGAGCCGCACTGGGGGCTGACGGCGCTCCCCGGCCTCGCTGCCCGTCTGCCACGCGTCCGGTGGGCACTCTCGCCGACTCCGGGCGACGTCCGTCTATCTTCGCCGCTCACTGACGCCGTCTGCATGGAGCCCACCGGACCCGCCGCCCTCATCACTGACCCCGTCCAGACGGGGGCGCTCCTGGCGGCCGTGCTCGCCGCCGTATTTGGGCTCGCGCGCGTGCCGGCACTGTCGAAGGTGTTCGAGATCGTCCCGCCGGTGATCTGGGCCTACTTCGTGCCCATGCTGCTCACCACGGCCGGCGTGACGCAGCCCTACGCGGACGGCTACACGAACCCCGCCTACGACCTGTTCGGGACCATCCTCCTCCCGATGGCGCTGTTCCTGCTCATGCTGACCATCGACCTCCGGGCGATCGCCAGTCTGGGGCGGCTGGCGCTCCTCATGCTCCTCGTCGGGACGTTCGGGATCGTGATCGGCGGGCCAATCGCCTACCTCGCCGTCGGCCAGTTCATTGCGGATGCGGATGCCTGGAAGGGGCTCGCGGCACTCTCCGGCTCGTGGATCGGCGGCACGGCCAACATGGTCGCCATCCAGGAGAGCGTCGGGCTCCGCGACCTCGGACCGATCATCGTCGTCGACACGGTCGTCGGGTACGGGTGGATGGGGATCCTCCTCTTTCTGAGCAACTACCAGACGCGGTTCAACCGCTGGGTCCGCGCCGACACGTCGGCGATGGACCGCGTGGACGAGACGCTGAAGCAGATCGACACCACGCGCCGGCCGATCACGGTCGAGACCGGTGCCATCATCATCGGGCTCGGGATCGGCGCGGCCGTTCTGGCACGCGTGATCGGCGGGGCGATCCCGGCGCTGGGCGACCCGACGATCATCTCGCACGGGACGTGGGCCGTGCTCGTGGCGGTCACGGCCGGGCTGCTCCTCTCGTTCACCCCGATGCGCCGCCTGGAGGTCGACGGCGCCAGCCGCATCGGCTACGTCGCGCTCTACCTGCTGCTCACCAGTATCGGCGCCCAGGGCGACCTGACGGCCGTGCTCGACGCGCCGCTCTACCTGCTCACCGGCGTCGTCTGGCTGGCGGTCCACATTGGCCTGCTGTTCCTGGCGGCCAAGGTGCTCCGCGCGCCGCTCTTCTTCGTGGCGACCGGGAGCATGGCGAACGTCGGAGGGGCCGCGTCCGCACCGATCGTGGCCGGCGTGTATCACCCCGCGATGGCGCCGGTCGGGCTGCTGATGGCGGTCGCCGGCTACGTGCTCGGGATCTACGCCGCGCTCGGCTGCGCCTGGATGCTCGGGCAACTGGGGGGCTGACGGTTCGCGGTCAGGCGGCTCCGACCTCCACGGCTACGGACCTCGAACCGCGGCCCCTCACGCCAGCTTCCGCATCATCGCCAGCGCGCGGCCGACGACGAAGAACTCCGGGTCGTCGGTCCGCACCGCCTCGTCGGCGTAGGTCCGGTCGGCGGCGCGGAAGTGGAGCCGGTTGTTGGCCAGCTCGAACTGGCGGATCACGAGGCGGTCGTAGAAGAGGACGGCCACGGGCGCCCCGTTCGGCACGTCCCGCCAGTCGGACTCCCGCACCACCACGAGGTCGCCCTTGCGGACACCGGCCCCATTCATCCCGTCGTCGCCCGCGACCACGCCGAGGCACTCGTCGAGGTCGGTGTCGTCGGGGAGGAGGGTGAGGTCGAGGAGGAGCTGGCGGCGCGAGCGGGGGAGAGGGTGGGACGCGTTCTCCGACGTGAGCAGCCGCGCTCGCCGGCCGGCGCCCTCCTTCTGCTTCAGCATCAGCACCCCGGGCGGCTCGTCGTCGAAGGCGTAGGTGGGCTCCTCGCCGACGATCTCCAGCCCGCGCGCCTCGTGCGGCGTCCGCGTGATGTAGCCCTTCGTCTCCAGCGCCACGAGCAGCTTGTGGACGCCGTTCGTGGACCGGATGCCGAGGTGGCTCCCGACCTCCTTGATGGTGGGGGGCTTCCCCTGCTTCCGGACGTACGACCGGAGAAACTCGTAGACCTGGTTCTGGCGCTCGGTGAGCCGGGCTTGCATGGGGAAGAGGAGAGTCTGGGGGAATCTAGCAGGGTGAAAATGTTTTTACCTGACAGGATTCAGGGGTGAACGTATTTTCACCTAGACGGGTCAGTCGGTGATTCGGCGGGAGGAGGAGGGGTGGGCAGGGGGGACTTATCCACAAAAAACGTCGATTCTCGTGGTTTATGAGGGGGTGGGGTATGTTGGAGTCGCAGTGGGGAAAAGTGGGGAATCCTCCTCACGGCCTGGCGGCCCCCCTGCGCTACCCACACTCCCGGCCATGGCCGGCTTCAAAGGACAAGCGGAGAACTCCATCGACGGGAAGGGCCGACTGCCCGTCCCGGCGAAGATGCGTCGGTCCCTCAGCCCAGACGCCAAGGAGACGTTCGTCGCCACGCGCGGTCTGGAGCAGTGCGTGTTCCTCTACCCGCTCGACACCTGGGAGCGGATCGAGGGCGAGATGGCGCGGCTCAACCAGTTCGAGCCGGAGTCCCGCGCCTTCGTCCGCACCATCAACATGTGGGCGGAGGAGCTGACGATGGACAGCCAGGGCCGCATCGCGCTCCCCAAGGCGCTCATCGAGTTCGCCGACCTCCAGCCCGGCGGCAAGGCGCAGGTGATCGGCGCCTTCGACCGCATCGAGGTCTGGGACCCCGCCGTCTTCGACGCCCACCTGAACCAGCAGACTGAGTCCTACGAGACGCTCGCGGAGCGAGTGATGGGAGGGATCTGACCCCCCGGAGATCCCGCCCGTGCTGTCCATGACCACCCTCCCCCCCATGACCCGCCCCCGCCGCCCGCGACGCGCCGACGCCTCTTCGGAGGCCGGCCCCGTCACGGCCGCCAGGGGCGCGCGGGGGGAGGGCGGCGTGGAAGCCCTCCGCTACGCCACTGCCTACCACGCGCCCGTCCTGGCAGCGGAGACGGTCGAGGCGCTCGTGACCGACCCGGCCGGCCTCTACGTGGACGGCACGCTCGGCGGCGGGGGCCACTCGGCGGCCCTCCTCGACGCGCTCGGGACGGAAGCGCTCGTCGTCGGGATCGACCAGGACGCCGAGGCGCTGGCGGCGGCCCGCGCCCGGCTGGCGGACGCCGAGGCCGCCGGCCGCTTCGTCGCGCTCCAGGGCAACTTTGGAGACCTCGACCGGCTCCTCGACCGCGCCGGCCTCGGCCCGGCCCACGGACGCCCGGCCGCTGGCGTGCTCCTCGACCTCGGCGTGAGCAGCCACCAGATCGACGAGGCCGCGCGCGGCTTCGCCTTCTCCGCCAGCGGCCCGCTCGACATGCGGATGGACGCGGACGCCGGCGAGACGGCCGCCGACCTCATCGCCCGCCTCAGCGCCGACGACCTCGCCGACGTCATCTACCAGTACGGCGAGGAGCGGCGCTCGCGCCAGATCGCCCGCGCCATCAAGGCCGCCGCGCCGGCCACCACCGGCGCGCTGGCGGACGCCGTCCGCCGGTCCGTGCCGACGCGCGACGAGGTGAAGGCGCTGGCCCGCGTGTTCCAGGCGCTCCGCATCGCCGTCAACGGCGAGATGGAGGTGCTGGAGCGCGCGCTGCCGGCCGCGCTCGACGTGCTGGCGGAGGGCGGGCGCCTCGCCGTGATCGCCTACCACAGCCTGGAGGACCGCCGCGCCAAGCAGTTCCTCCGCACCGGCCGGTTTTCCTCGACCGTCGAGAAGGACCTCTACGGCAATCCGCTGACGCCCTGGCGCGCCGTCACCCGCAAGCCCATCACGGCCTCGGCCCACGAGATCGACCTGAACCCCCGCGCGCGGAGCGCCCGCCTCCGCGTCGCCGAAAAGACCGCACTCCCCGAGCCCCCCGAGCGACATCCCGACGCGTGAGCGGACCGCGCGGCCCGGCACGTGTGCCCCCGGCCGTCCGCCCCCGCCTCGGGACCTCGCCCTCCTTTTTCTCTCACCCATGGCGACTCAGACTGCGACCCAGCCTCGAACGAAAACGTCCGCTCGCCGGGCGCCGTCGCGGTCGTCGACGACCCGCCGCCGGACGGGCACGGCGCTCCCGGCGTGGGGTGACCTCGGGCCGGTCGAGGCCGGGCGGATCTCGAAGCAAGCCAGCCGCGCGAAGGCCGGCGCGAAGCAGGCGTCGAAGCAGGCCGCCGCGAAGGTCCGCCGTGCGCGCCCGCTCGACGCCGTCCCGAGCCTCCGCTTCGGGCTGCTGGCGCTGTTCGTGTTCGTGGCGATGACGCTCTACGTGAGCCACGTCTACGCCACGCGCGCCACACTGGCGGAGCTGCAAGACGTGCGCCGCGAGAACGAGCGCCTCCGCCTGACGCACCAGCGCCTCCAGGGCGACGTGGACCGCATGACCGGCCCCCACACCATCATGGCCGAAGCCGCCCGCCTCGGCCTCGAAGAAGGCGTCGCCTACGGCCCGCCCATCCACCTCGACGACTGACCTCCTGTAGAGACGCTCCGAAGGCGTCTCTGCACCGACCTCCGAACCCATCGCCGCTCGCGACTCCATCCTCACCCGCCTCTACGGCGTCTTCGTGGCCCTCTTGGTGCTGCCGGGACTCGTCGTCGTTCAGATGGCCCGGCTCCATCTGAACGAGGGGGCCGAGCTGCGTGCGCGCGGCGAACGGCAGGCGGAGAGCGTGATCGAACTGGCGGCCCAGCGCGGGGCCATCCTCGACCGGATGGGGCGGGCGCTGGCGGTGAACACGGCGCGGTACGAGGTGGCGGCGGACCCGACCGTCGCGGGCTTCGACGCTCGCGCGGACGAGCTGTACGATCTGCTCGGCCGCCTCACCGGGCGCGGCGCCGACCCCTTCCGCCGCCGCGTCCGCGACCGCGCGAGCCGCCAGTACGTCGTCCTCGTCCGCGACCTCGACGAGGCCAGCAAGGACCGACTCGACGCCGCCGACTTCGACGGGCTCATCGTCCACGGCTCCTACCGCCGGCGCTACAACTACGGCACGCACGCGGCCCACGTCCTCGGCCACGTCACGCGGGACATGCACGGCGTGGCGGGACTCGAAATGGTCCTCGACGAGGCGCTCCAGGGGACGCCCGGCCGG
Organism: Rubricoccaceae bacterium; assembly: GCA_963811175.1. GTDB lineage: Bacteria > Bacteroidota > Rhodothermia > Rhodothermales > Rubricoccaceae > Rubrivirga. Next base: position 365,717 of record CAWEQE010000002.1, read on the forward strand.
CAGGCCGTCCAGCGAGACCGGCGCGGCGTGGTCAAGGCCGTCGTCGGCGGAACGCGCGTCGAGCCCCGGAACGGCGACAACGTGGTCCTCACCATCGACCTCGTGCGGCAGGCCATCCTGGAGGAGGAACTGGCGAAGGGCGTCGCCGAGGCCGGCGCGGCGTGGGGAACGGCCGTCGCCCTCGACCCGCACACGGGCGCCATCCTGGCCCTCGCCAACGTCCCCACCTTCGACCCCAACCGGGCCGGGGCCTTCTCCGACGCGGCCCGCCGCAACCACGCCGTCGTCGACCGGATCGAGCCGGGCTCGACGTTCAAGCTGGTCACGGCCGTGGCCGCGCTCGAGAGCGGGGCGATCCGCCCGGCGGACACGTTCGACACCGGCCAGGGCTGGCACGTCTTCCACGGGCGGACCATGAAGGACAGCCACGGCTACGGACAGATCTCCTTCGGCGAGGCCATCGTCAAGTCGTCCAACATCGGGATGGCACTGGCCGCCGAGCGGATGGGGAAGGGGCCGCTCTACCGTGCCGCCCGCGACCTCGGCTTCGGCCAGCCGACGTTCGTGGACCTCCCCGGCGAGGTGGCCGGCACGCTCCGCAAGCCCGAGGACTGGGGCACGCTCACGCTCCCCTGGATGAGCACCGGCTACTCCGTCGAGGTGACGCCGCTCCAGATCGCGACGGCGTACGCGGCCCTCGCCAACGGTGGCCTGCTCGTGCGCCCGTACGTCGTCCAGGAGCGGCGGAATGCGGCGACGGGGGAGGTCGTCTGGGAGGCGAAGCAGGACTCGGTCCGCCGGGCGTTCCGCGCCGAGACGGCCGAGGCGTTGATGCCGTACTTCGAGCGCGTCGTGAGCCGCGAGGGCACGGCGCCGCGTGCGGCCGTCGAGGGGCTCCGCGTGGCGGGCAAGACCGGAACGGCCCAGCGTGCGACGGGCGGCGGCTACTCCCGGACCTACCGGGCCTCGTTCGTCGGGATGTTCCCCGTCGAGGCGCCCGAGGTGGTGCTCGCCATCATCCTGGACCGGCCGACGAACGGGTTCTACGGCGGCTCCGTCGCCGCCCCCATCTTCGGACAGGTCGCCCGCCGCTGGGTCGGCACGTTCCCGACCGTCGCCGAGCGCGTGGCGCCGGCCGGCGAGATCCCAGCCCGCACCGCCGCCCCCGTGCCGGACATCGCCGGCCTGCCGGCCACGCTGGCCGCCCACCGCATCGAGGCCGAGGGCTTCCGCGTCCGCCTCGACCGCGACGACCTCTGGCGGCCGGTCGCGCTCCGGGGCGACGCGAGCGGTCCGCGCCCCCTCTCCGAGTCCGTCCGCCTGGATCCCACCGACGGCGAGACCACCACGATGCCCGACCTCCGAGGCCGCTCCGTTCGCGAGGCCGTCGCGTGGCTGCGGTCGCTCGGCGTCGAGCCCCGCGTCGTCGGGCGCGGCGCGATCCGCCGCCAGTCGGTGCCGGCCGGCCGCGCGCTCCCGTCGTCGGTCACGCTCACCGGGCAGCCCTCATGAGCGGGCTCCACGACCAGACGCCGGCCGTCCACGTCGCGCCCCGCCCGCTCGCCGCGCTGGCGGACGTGCTGCGGGAGCGCGGCCTGCTCGCGGCCGAGCCCGCCGGTCCGACCGACGTGCGGATCTCGGACGTCACCATCGACAGCCGCCGGGCCGGCCCCGGCACGCTCTTCGGCGCCGTCACCCCAGACACGCACGCCGGCCGCGACGGCCACGACTTCGTCGACGACGCGCTCGCGCGCGGCGCCTCGGCCGCCCTCGTCTCCGACGAGTGGCTCCGCCAGCGCCCCGAGGCACCGTCGGCACCGGAACCCTTGGGGAAGGGTGAGCGCCTCCGCGGCGCGGTCCTCGTTCCATCCCAGGACACGAGGGCCGCGCTGGCGGAGGTTGCTATGGAGGTCTACGCGCGCCCCGGCGCCGACCTCGCCCTCCTCGGCGTGACCGGGACGAACGGGAAGACGACGACCGTCTTCCTCCTGCATCACCTGTTGACGGCGCTCGGCCAGACCGCCGGCCTCGTCGGCACCGTCGAGAACCGGATCGGGACCGAGCGCTACGCGACGGCCTTCACGACGCCCGAGGCGCCCGCTCTCCAGCGCTTCCTCCGCGCCTGCGTCGAGGGCGGCTGCACGCACGCGGCGATGGAGGTCTCCAGCCACGGCCTCGCGCTCGACCGCGTCCGCGGCCTGGGCTTCGACGTGGCCGTCTTTACGAACCTCAGCCACGACCACCTCGACTACCACGGCACGGCCGAGGCGTACGAGGCGGCCAAAAAGAAGCTGTTCGATGGACTGGCGGCCGACGCCGTCGCCGTCGTCAACGCGGACGACCCGGCCTCCGCGCGGATGACGGCCGACAGCGCCGCCCGCGTCGTCACCTTCGGCACCGCTCCAGGCGCAGACGTGCGCGTCGAGGTGCTCGGCAACAGCCTCGACGGGCTCCGCCTCCGCCTCGACGGCACGGAACGCCGGTTCAAGCTGGCGGGCCGGTTCAACGCGCTCAACCTCGCGGCGGCGTACGCGGCCGGCGTCGCCCTCGGCTTCGACAAGACCGACGTGCTCGACGCGCTGGCGGACGCGCCCGGCGTGCCCGGACGGTTCGAGACGGTCCGCGCCGGCGGCGTGCTCGGCGTGGTCGACTACGCCCACACGCCGGACGCCCTGAGCAACGTCCTCCGCACCGCCCGCGAGATCGTCCCCGCCGACCGCCAGCTCTGGGCCGTCTTCGGCTGCGGCGGCGACCGCGACACCACGAAGCGTCCCGAGATGGCCGCCGTCGCCGAAACGCTCGCCGACCGCGTGGTCCTCACCAGCGACAACCCGCGCACCGAGGCCCCCGACGCCATCCTCGACGACGTCGAGGCCGGCCTCGACGACCCGGGCGCCGCCACGCGCATCGCCAGCCGGGAAGACGCCATCGCCTTCGCCGCCCGCGAGGCCGCGCCGGGCGACGTGATCGTGGTCGCCGGCAAGGGGCACGAGACGTACCAGATCGTCGGCGCCGAGCGCCGCGACTTCGACGACCGCGTGGTCCTCCGAGACGCGCTCACCCACCGAGAGGAAGTCGCCTGATGCTGTACCTCCTCTTCGAGTGGATCGAGCGGACCTACGGGCCGCCGGGCTTCCAGATCTTCCAGTTCTCGACGGTCCGCGCCGGGCTGGCGGCGGGGACGGCGCTGCTCGTGGCGCTCTTCGCCGGCAAGAAGATCATCCGCGCCCTCCGCCGAAAGCAGATCGGCGAGACGATCCGCGAGGGCGAGGACGCCGGCGCCGTGAGCCACGCCCACAAGGCCGGCACGCCCACGATGGGCGGCATCATCCTGCTCTTGGCCCTCACGAGCGGCGTGCTCCTCTGGGCCGACCTCCGCAACGCCTACGTCTGGGTCGCCCTCGTGGCGACGCTCTGGATGGGCGCCTTCGGCTTCGCCGACGACTACATCAAGACGATCAAGAAGAGCAAGGAGGGGATCGCGCCGAAGGTGAAGTTGGTGGGGCAGCTCTCGCTCGGCGTCCTCGTCGCGCTCCTCGTCCTCTACGCCCTCCCGCACGGCGACGTCGCCAACACCTACACGAGCCTCCCCTTCGTGCCGGACGGCGGCATCGACTACGACGTGCTGACGACGGCGACGGGGGTCGACCTGAGCTGGCTCGTCTACATCCTCGTCACCACGTTCATCCTGACCGGCGTCTCGAACGCCGTCAACCTGACGGACGGGCTCGACGGGCTGACGGCGGGGACGGCCGCGTTCTCGCTGCTCGCCATCATCGGGATGACCTACATCACGGGCAACGCGAACCTCGCCGCGTTCGTGAACGACGTGTACCTGCCGGGGACGAGCGAGCTGGTCATCTTCGGCGCGGCCCTCGCGGCGGCGTGCTTCGGGTTCCTGTGGTACAACGGGCACCCGGCCCAGGTCTTCATGGGCGACACCGGGAGCCTCGCGCTGGGCGCCGCCATCGGCACGCTGGCGATCCTGATCAAGAAGGAGCTGTACCTGCCCGTCGTGGGCGCCATCTTCTTCGCGGAGACGGTCTCGGTGATCGTCCAGACGGGCTACTTCAAGTACACGAAGCGGAAGTACGGCGAGGGGCGGCGGGTCCTCCGCATGGCCCCGCTGCACCACCACTACGAGGCCCTCGGCACCCACGAGTCGAAGATCGTGATCCGGTTCTGGATCGTGACGGCGTTGCTGTCCATCCTGGCCATGTTCCTCTTCCGGATCCGATGACGCCCTCCGAGCTCCAGATCCCCCCGATCCGGCCCGAGACGCCGACGACGCCCGAGGCGCTCCGCCAGTCGGTGCCGGGCGCGCGCGTGACGGTCGTCGGCGGCGCCCGCAGCGGGCTGGCCGTGGCGAGGCTCCTGGCCCGGCGCGGCGCCGACGTGTTCCTGACCGACCACGCCCCGGCCGAGCCGGGCGTGGCGGAGGGGCTGACGAAGGCCGGCATCGAGAGCGAGTTCGGAGGCCACACGGCCCGCGCCCTCGACGCCGACTGGCTGGTGCTGAGCCCCGGCGTGCCGAGCACCACGAACCTCGTGCAGTCGGCGCTGCGGCAGAAGCGGCCCGTGTATTCCGAGATCGAGGTGGCGAGCTGGTTCTGCCGAGGCCCGGTCGTGGCCGTCACCGGCTCGAACGGGAAGACGACGACGACCTCGCTCATCGGCCACCTGTTTCGGACGGCCGGGCGCAAGTACGTCGTCGCCGGCAACATCGGCTATCCGTTCTCGGACTACGTGGACGAGATCGACGAGGAGACGGCGGTCGTCCTGGAGGTCTCCAGCTTCCAGCTCGACCACGTCGCCACGTTCCGGCCGCACGTGGCCGTCCTCCTCAACATCACGCCGGACCACCTCGACCGCTACGACCACGACCTCGACAAGTACGCGGCGGCCAAGCTCCGCCTGTTCGAGGCCCTCGAACCCGGCGACTGGCCCATCTACAACCACGACGACGCCCTGGTGCGCGAACGCGTCCTGCGCCTCGCCTCCGAGCGCGGGCTCACGCCGGTCGCGTTCTCGACCGAGCAGGAGCCCACGCCCGGCGCCTTCGTCCGCACGGCCCCAGACGGCGACGAGCACATCGTCCTGGCCCTCCCCGCTTCCTCAGACGCCCGCCTCCCCCCCTCCATGATCCGCGACGAGGACCTCATGTCCGCTTCCGACCTCGCCCTCCCCGGGCGCCACAACCTCTACAACTCCCTCGCCTCGGCCATCGTGGCGAGGGCGATGGAGATCCGGAGCGACGTCGTCCGCGAGAGCCTGACCTCGTTCGAGGGCGTCCCGCACCGGCTGGAGTCCGTCCGGACGGTGAACGGCGTCGACTTCGTGAACGACTCGAAGGCGACGAACGTGAACGCCGTCTGGTACGCGCTGGAGTCGTTCTCCGGCACCGTGGTTCTGATCGCCGGCGGGCGCGACAAGGGGAACGACTACGAGCCGCTCAAGCGCCTCGTGGAGGAGAAGGTGAGGGGGATCGTCGCCATCGGGGAGGGGGCCGAGGCCATCGAGCGCGAGCTGGGGCCGCACACCGGGAGCCTCGCCCACGCCGACTCGATGGAGGACGCCATCCAGTACGCCCGGCTCCTCGCCGAGCCCGGCGACACCATCCTGCTCAGCCCCGCCTGCTCCTCGTTCGACATGTACGAGAACTACGAGGACCGCGGGGACACCTTCAAGCGCCTCGTCCACGCCCTCTAGCCGCCGCGCTGGCGGACGCCGCCAGCCGGGCAGATCCGAGCCTGTATAGACGCCCCGCTGGGGCCTCTCTCCCCGCCCCTCCTCATGTCCAAGACCGCCACCGCCAGCCTCCCGCGTGCCCAGGCCGACCGGGCCGTGATCTGGGCCGTCCTCGCGCTGTGCGCGATGGGCGTGGTGGCGGTGTACTCGGCCGTCTCGTTCCTCGCCGAGACCAAGTCCGGCGGCGACACCGAGCGGTTCCTGTTCCGCCACCTGCTCCGCATCGGGCTGTCGCTCGGCGTGGCCGGCGTGCTCTCGCTGGTGGATTACCGGAAGCTGGCGCGCGTCTCGAAGCTGGCCATGATCGGCTCGCTGGGGCTCCTCGTGGCGGTCCAGGTGCTCGGCGCCGCGACGAACGGGGCGCAGCGGTGGCTCGAGCTCGGCCCGGTGAGCTTCCAGCCGTCCGACCTGGCGAAGGTGGCCCTCATCCTGCACGTGGCCGTGCTGCTGGCCAAGAAGCAGGACTACATCGGCGACCTGAAGCGCGGGTTCGTCCCGCTCCTCGTGTGGATCGGCCCGGCGGTCCTCTTGATCGGGATGGAGGACCTCTCGACGGCGGCGATCCTCTCGCTCACGATGGCGGCCATGCTGTTCGTCGGGCGCGTGCGGGTGACGCACATGGTGGCCGTCGGGCTGGTGGGCGCGGTGCTGGCGGTCGGGTTCCTGGCGTCGAACCCGCAGCGGGCGGCGCGGCTGGAGGCGTGGACCGGCCTGGAGCTGTTCGAGGCCAACAACGACGTGGTCGAGATGGGCGGCCAGGACGAGAACTACCAGGCGGACCAGGCGCGGATCGCGTTCGCCATGGGCGGGCTCACGGGCGTCGGGCCGGGCAAGAGCATCCAGCGCGACTTCCTCCCGGCGCCCTACAACGACTTCATCTTCGCCATCATCGCCGAGGAGTACGGCCTGCTCGGGGCCGGCCTCGTGCTCCTCGTGTTCGTCTGGATTCTCGGACGCGGCTTCCTGCGCGTGGCGAAGGGCGCGCCCGACCCGCTCGGCCTGTTCCTGGCGACGGGCCTCACGACGGCCGTCGTGCTGGGCGGGTTCGTCAACGCCTCCGTGGCGACGGGGCTCCTGCCCGTGACGGGGCTGGCGATGCCGTTCGTCAGCTACGGCGGGACGTCGCTGCTGGCGACGGGCGCGATGGTCGGGATTCTGCTCAACGTGTCGCGCCATTCCTCGCCGGCCACCTGATCCATCTCGCCCCCCTGAAGACGCCCCGGCGTGGCGTCTCTACCGACTCTCGATGACCCCCACCGCCCTCCGCCAGCCCGACGCTGCCGACCGCCCCGACGCGGTCGGGACGCCGCGCGTGCTGTTCGCCTGCGGCGGGACCGGCGGCCACGTCTACCCCGCCATCGCCATCGCCGACGCGGTCCGCCAGCTCCGGCCGGGCGCCGCCGTCGCCTTCGCCGGCACGCGCGACCGGATGGAGTGGGAGGCCGTCCCGAAGGCCGGCTACCCGATCCACGCCGTGACGGTCAGCGGCTTCCAGCGCGGTCTCTCCGCCCAGTCGGTCGCGCGGAACCTGACGTTCCCGTTCAAGCTGGCGAAGGGGCTCTGGGAGAGCTGGCGGCTCGTCGGCTCGTTCGACCCCGACGTGGTGGTGGGGACGGGGGGCTACGCCAGCGGGCCGGTCGGGCTGGCGGCGTCGCTGCGCGGGCGGCCGCTGGTGCTCCAGGAGCAGAACGCCTACGCCGGCGCCACCAACAAGCTGCTCTCCACGCGGGCCGACGAGGTGTTCGTCGCCTTCGAGGCGGCCCGGCCGTACTTCGACGGCGCCGACGTCCAGGTGGCCGGCAACCCGGTCCGGCAGGACCTCGCCGACGCCGACCGCGCCGAGGCCCGCGCGCACTGGGAGATCCCCGACGACGCGCGCGTGCTGTTGGCGATGGGCGGCTCGCTCGGCGCCGGGCCGATCAACGGCGCCCTCAAGCTCCACCTCGACGACCTGCTCGCGGACCCCGACATGGTCGTGATCTGGGCCGCCGGCAAGCGCTACTACGACACGCTCCGCGAGGCCGTCCCGGACCACGAGCGCCTCCGCCTCGTCCCCTACCTCGACCGGATGGACCTGGCCTACGCCGCCACTGACCTCGCGCTCTGCCGCGCCGGCGCCATCACCTGCTCCGAGCTGGCCGTGACGGGCACGCCGGCCGTCCTCGTCCCCAGCCCCAACGTCACCGCCGACCACCAGACCAAGAACGCCCGCGCCCTCGAGGAGGCCGGGGCCGCCGTGCTCCTCCGCGAGCCCGACCTCGACACGCGCTTCGACGACGCCGTCCTCCCGCTCCTCCGCGACCGCCAGCGGCTGGCGACGATGGCCGAGGCCGCCCGAGCGATCGCCCGCCCCGACGCCGCCCACACCATCGCAGAGGCCGTCGTCGCCCTCGCCGAGACCCGATGAGCACGCGCACCCAGAAGCAAGGCGAGATGGGCCGCGTCCGGCGCGTCCACATGGTGGGCATCGGCGGGATCGGGATGTCGTCGATCGCCGAGGTCCTGATCAACCGGGGCTTCCAGGTCTCCGGCTCCGACCTCAAGACGAGCGACGTGACGGCGCACCTCGAAGCGCTCGGCGCGACGATCCACGAGGGCCACGCCGCCGAGCACGTCCAGGACGCCGACGTCGTCGTCTACTCGTCGGCCGTCAAGAAGCCGGAGGCGAACCCGGAGACGGCCGAGGCGCAGCGGCGGCTCATCCCCATCATCAAGCGGTCCGAGATGCTGGGCGAGCTGATGCGCGCCAAGCGCGGCGTCGGGATCGCCGGGACGCACGGGAAGACGACGACGACGACGATGGTCGGGCTCGTGGCCAAGGCGGCCGACTTCGACCCGACCATCATCGTCGGCGGCAAGGTGGCCGTGTTCGGCTCGAACGCCGTCTCCGGCGAGGGCGAGCTGATCGTGGTCGAGGCCGACGAGTACGACCGGACGTTCCTCCGGCTCACGCCCATCGTCGCCGTCGTGACCAACATCGAGGCCGACCACCTCGACATCTACGAGGACCTCGACGACATCAAGGAGGCGTTCGTCCAGTTCGCCAACTCGGTCCCGTTCTTCGGCGCCGCCATCCTGTGCCTGGACGACGAGAACGTCCGCTCCGTGCTCGGCCAGATCCACCGGCCGGTCGTCACGTACGGGACGAGCCGGCAGGCCACGCTCCGCGCCGAGAACGTGGAGCAGGTGGGCGCCGAGGCGCAGTTCGACGTGTTCGAGGGCGTCGAGCGGATCGGGCACGTGCGGCTCCACGCGCCCGGCCTCCACAACGTCCGCAACGCGCTGGCGGCCGTGGCCGTCGGGCTCGAACTGGACGTCCCGTTCGAGACCATCGCCGCCGGGCTGGCCGAGTACACCGGCGTCGACCGCCGCTTCCAGATGAAGGGCGAGGCCGAGGTCGCGGACGGCAGCGTGATCCTGGTGGACGACTACGCCCACCACCCGACCGAGATCGAGGCGACGCTCCAGGCCGCCGCCCGCGGCTGGGCCGACCGCCGCGTCGTCGCCGTCTTCCAGCCGCACCTCTACAGCCGCACCCGCGACCTCGCCGAAGAGTTCGCCCTCGCCTTCTACGACGCCGACGTGCTGGTCGTGACCGACGTGTTCCCGGCGCGCGAGGAGCCCATCGAGGGCGTCAGCGGCAAGATCATCGCCGACCTCGCCCGCCAGTACGGCCACCGCGACGTCCACTACGTGGCGGAGAAGGAGGCGCTCCCGGCCCACCTCCAGAGCCTCACCCGCGCCGGCGACCTCGTGATCACGATGGGCGCCGGCGACGTGTGGCGCTTCGGGGAGTCCTTCCTCCACGCCCTCCAGACCGACGAGGCCGAGTGATGGCGACGACGACTCCCAAGGAAAAGGCCGACCGCCGCCAGCGTCGCCGCCGCGTGCTCCGCGTCGTCGGGCTCGTCGCGGGGGCGCTCGGGCTCGCCGCGGCCTGGGTCTGGCAGCGGACGCTCCCGCTGGAACGGATCGACGTGGTCGGGGCCGACCACGCGCCGGCCGAGGAGATCGTGGCCCTCACGGCCGCCGAGCCCGACTCGGTCGCGCTGTTCTCGCTCTCGCCGGCGCTGATCGCGGACCGCGCGCAGCGGCACCCGTGGGTCGCCGCCGCCACCGTCCGCCGCCTGCCGACGGGCACGCTCCGCGTGGCCGTCGAGGAGCGCCAGCCCGTCGTGCTCGTGCTCGACGGGTCCGGCCGGCCGTCTCATTTCCTCGACGCCGAGGGCTACGCCATGCCCGTCGCCGCCGCCTCGCCGACCGTCTACGACGTGCCCGTCCTGCGCGGCGCCCCGGCCTACCACCCCACGCAGCCGGCCGAGAGCGCCGGGCTCCGGTCGCTCCTCGCCGCGCTGGCGGCCGCCGACGGCGCGACGCAGGCGCTCGTCTCCGAGATCGACTGGGGCCGCCGCGTCACGCTCTGGACCACGCCCGTCGAGGGCCACGGGTCCGTCGCCGTCCGCCTCGGGCACGACGGGCACGCGAGCCAGCTCCGCCGGCTCCGAGCCTTCTGGGACCAGTCGGTCCTGCCCCGGCCGGACACGCCTTTCGGCCTGGTCGACCTTCGCTTCGAGGGCCAGGTCGTCACGCGCGAGGGCGAGCCTAGGAGCAACGGGCCGGGCGTGGGGGGGGAAGCGAGCGTCACCCCTCCGCCAGCGTAGCCCCTCTCGCCGCCCGCCCCCCGTCGCGTCTCACCGATCCATCCTTCCCCAACACCCTCCACCGTCATGAACGAAAACGAACGCTTCGTCGTCGGTGTCGACTTCGGCACCACCAAGATCTGCGCCGTCGTCGGCAGCGCCGACGAGCTCGACCGCATCAACGTGCGCGGCGTCGGCTGGGCGCCCTCCGAGGGCCTCAACCGAGGCGTCGTCGTCAACATCGACAAGACCGTCGAGGCCGTGAAGAGGGCCATCGACGAGGCCGAGCACGCGGCCGGCATCGAGACCCAGAGCGTGATCGTCGGCATCGCGGGCGACCACATCCAGAGCTTCCAGAGCCGGGGCGTGATCACCGTCGCTGGCGGCGAGATCGGCCGCGACGACGTGCGCCGCCTCCTGGAGGACACCAAGCACGTGGCGATGCCCGCCGACCGCGAGATCCTCCACGTGCTCCCGCAGGAGTTCATCGTCGACGGCCAGGACGGCGTGGCCGACCCCATCGGCATGAGCGGCGTCCGGCTGGAGGCCAACGTCCACATCATCACGGGGCTCGTGAGCGCGGCCAAGAACGTGTACCGCTGCATCGAGAAGGCCGGCTACGAGGTCGACGACATCGTCCTCGAGCCGCTGGCGTCGAGCCACGCCGTGCTCCACGACGACGAGAAGGAGGTCGGCGTCGTCCTCGTCGACATCGGCGGCGGCACGACCGACATCGCCATCTTCGAGGACAAGACGATCCGCCACACGGCCGTCGTCGCCGTCGCCGGCAACAAGGTGACCGACGACCTCCGCAAGGGGCTCGGCATCCTCCACGACCAGGCCGAGCGGCTCAAGCGCCAGTTCGGCGTGGCCCTCGTCGACCGCGTCACCGAGGACAAGGAGATCCAGATCCCCGGCATCGGCGGGCGCCCGGACAAGTCCATCGGCCACTCGACGCTGGCCCAGATCATCCAGCCGCGCATGGAGGAGATCCTCGAGATCGTCGCCATCGAGATCAAGCGCTCCGGCTACGGCCGCCACCTCTCGGCCGGCGTCGTGCTCACGGGCGGCGGCGCGCTCATCCCCGGCACGGCCGAGCTGGCGTCGGAGATCCTCGGGCTGGAGGCCCGCATCGGCTGCCCGCTCGGGCTCGACGGCGGGCTCGTGGAGGAGGTCAACGACCCGAAGTACGCGACGGGCGTGGGCCTCGTGCTCCACGGCCTCCGCACCGGCGCCGGGCGCGGCGCCTCGCTCCTCGCCACCGAGGCCGAGGCGCCGGCCTCCGCCCGCACGTCGGCCCCGGCCGACGACCTCCCCGAGCCCATCGCCGGCGACGGCTACGACTCGGACCCCGACGGGCTGGTGACGAAGATCGCCAGTCGCATGCGGAGCTGGTTCGACGAGCTCTAAACCCCCAAACTCACCCGGCGGTGAGACTGCGGAGCCGGTACCTTCCGGTTGTCCCACCGTCACTCCCACAACCCTGGCATAGAACCTTTTCGGAGGGACCCCTCATGACTCCTGATTTCTCCACACGTTTCACTTTCGATGACGACGCGCAAGACGCGGCCCTCATCCGCGTCATCGGCGTGGGCGGCGGCGGCGGCAACGCCGTCAACAACATGCTCTCGAAGGGCATCCACGGCGTCGAGTTCGTCGCCGTCAACACGGACGCCCAGGCGCTCACGGCCAACCAGGCGCCGACCAAGATCCAGGTCGGCCGCGAGCTGACCAAGGGGCTCGGGGCCGGCGCCCGCCCGACGGTCGGCGCCGAGGCCGCCCAGGAGAGCCACCGCGACATCGAGGCCTCGCTGGAAGGGGCCGACATGGTGTTCGTCGCCGCCGGCATGGGCGGCGGGACCGGCACCGGCGCCGCGCCCGTCGTCGCCGCGCTGGCGAAGAAGATGGGCATCCTCACCGTGGCCGTCGTCACGAAGCCGTTCACGGCCGAGGGCCGGAAGCGGTCGAAGATGGCCGAGCAGGGGATCGAGCAGCTCCGCGAGGTCGTCGACACGCTCATCATCATCCCGAACGAGCGCCTGCTCGACGTGGCCGACGACAACACGACGCTGGTCGAGGCCTTCGAGATGGCCGACGACGTGCTCTACAACGCGACGCGCGGCATCTCCGAGCTGATCACCGTCCACGGCCTCATCAACCTCGACTTCGCCGACATCCGGACGACCATGCTCGACGGCGGCACGGCGCTCATGTCGTCGGCCATCGCCTCCGGCGAGCGGCGGGCCGAGCGCGCGGCCAAGGAGGCCATCTCCAGCCCGCTCCTCGACGGCATCTCGATCGCCGGCGCCCGCAACGTGCTCGTCAACATCACGGCCGGGATCGACCTCGGCGTCCGCGAGGCCACGCAGGCGACGTCCGTCATCCAGACGGAGGCCGGCGACGAGGCCGAGGTCATCTTCGGCACCGTGATCGACGAGGGGCTCGGCGACTCGCTCCGCGTGACGGTCATCGCCACGGGCTTCGACCAGGGCACGTCCCAGAGCGACGACGCGGAGCCGGCCCGCCGGCCCAGCGTCACGCTCGGCCCGTCCTCCGGGCCGCCCCACTACAAGGGCGAGGACAACCTCCGCATCCTCGACGAGCCCGCCTACGAGCGCCGCCAGCAGTCGACCGCCGAGCGGCTCCGCGAGGACGAGGAGGTCCCGGGCCGCTCGGACCGCCCCTCCAACGTCCGACCGATCTCGAACTCCGACGTCCCGCGCCGCGAGCGGATCAACAAGGAGGACACCGAGATCCCGGCCTTCCTCCGGCGGATGATGGACTAGAAAAAGGCAGAACGCGGAAAAGAGCCTCCTCCCGTCGGCCGTGACGCACCCGTGGCACAGGGCCCACGTAGTCTCCCAGCGTCGGGCCGAGCGGTTGCCGGACGGGCCTCTCTCGCTTTTCGCCTTCGCCGTTCCGCTGGTTCCCGATCCCCCCGGACAACTTCGCCAGGGTTGTCCTGAGGCCCCGCCGGATCTCCGCCCGGCGGGGCCTCTTTTGTGTCGACGCGAGGCCTCCGCCGGGAACCGCCGGCGCCGCGAACGCCGGACCCCGCGCGGCGTACACCGGCCGATGCCGACCCCGCCCGTGCCCCGACTCCTCCCGCTCCTCGCGCTCGTCCTGCTGGCGGTGCCGGCCGCCAGCGCGCAAACGACGCCACCCCCGCCGGCCTCGCCGGACACGGTCCGCACCGACTCGGCGGAGGTCGCCCCCGCCCGGCCGGCGACGCCCGAGGCCGCCGCGCTCGGCCGCATCCGCGCCGCCCTCGCCGACTCGGGTGGACTCACGCCGCGCGGACCGTTCGAGCCGCTCCCGCCCGCCCTGGCCGGCGTCGTCTGGAACGCGCCCGCCGGCACGGCCGCCGCGCTCGACGACCTGCTGGCGATGCGCCGCGCCGGCGTCCGCGTGGTCCGCACCGGGCTCGTCGCGGACACGCTCGTGCTGCGCGGGGCGAGCCTGCTGGGCATGCGCCTGTTCCAGGACCTCCCCGTCGAGGGCCTGCCGGCCACGTTCCTGGTGGACCAGACCGACGCCGCCGCGCGGCTGCTGGCCGAGGCGCTGGCGCTCGCCCGCCCCTACCCGGCGGCCCGGCACTTTGGCCTCGCCCGCGCGAGCGACACGAGCGATCCGCGCGCCCGGCCCTACTTCGAGGCGCTCACCCGCCTCGCCCACGAGCGCGGCGCGCCCAACACCCAGACCTACTACGTTAGCCGCTTCCCCTCCAGCGACCGGGCCGACCGGACCGTCGACTTCGTCCTGCTCGACGCGCGCGACGTCGACCCGGTCGCCGTCCTGCGGCGCTGGCGGAGCGCGCACGAGACGCCCGCCGGGTTGGCCTCGGTCGGGACCGGCGTGCGGCCCGGACGCGACGGCGGCTGGCGGACGCCCGGCAGCGAGGCGGCCCAGGCACGGACCCTGGAGACGGCGCTCTCCGACCTGCTCGCGCTCGGGACGCCGCCCGTCGCCGCCTTCGTCTACCGCTGGCGCGACGCGCCCGAGGACGCCGCGGAGCGCGACCAGCGCGCCGAGGTGACGGGCTCGCGCTTCGGCCTCCTCGGTGACGGTGACACGCCCCGACCGGCGTTCAGCGTGGCCGAGGGAGTCTGGACGGGTCGCCAGCGCGTGTTCGCCTTCGACGCCGGCGTGCCCGCCGAGCAGGAACTGCGGGCCTCGCCGCTCCTGCTCCTCGGGTGGGGGCTCGTGCTCTGCCTGGGGGTGTTCTACGCCGGCGCCCCCCGCCTGAGCGGCCTCGCCCCGCGCTACTTCTCCCGCCGCGACCTGTACCGGGAGGCCGTCGCGCGCGGCTACGACCTCTCCGTCCTGGAGACCGCCGGCCTCGCCGTCGGCCTCGCCGTGGCGGCCGGCGTCGTCGGGGCCGCCGTGCTCCGCGCCCTCGCCCGCACCGACGCGCTCGTCGCCGCGACCGCCTCGTGGTCGCCCGACGCCCAAGCCCGCCTGACGGACTTTATCGGGCAGCCGCTCCTGCTCACGCTCACCCTGGCCCTGGCCTACGGCGCGTGGCTCGTGCTCGTCCTGATCTGGCTCAAGCTGATGGTGGGGCGCCGCCGTCTCCGGCCGGCGCAGGCCCTCTCGCTGGCCGTCTGGAGCCGGTGGGGCTGGCTCCCGCTGATGGTGGTGGCCCTCGTGCTCGGCGGCATCGACGCCCGACTGGCGACGGCCCTCGCCCCGGCCCTTCTGGGCGTCGCGCTCCTGATCGAGGTCGTGGCCGGCTACAAGACGATGTGGGACCTGGAGGCCGTCACGCACGCGCCGCCGGCCCGCGTGGTGCTGCTCGGGTTCGGCGTCCCGTTCCTGCTGGCGGCGGCCGGGCTCGTATGGCTGGCGCTCTCGGCCCGCGCCGAGGCCGGCTTCCTCTGGCACCTCGCCACGCGAGGCTAGCGGCGGACGGCCCGGCCCGCGTCGCCAGTCCGACGATCAGGAGCCCATGCGGCCCCGGTAGCTCACCCGGTAGATCCGGCCGTTGCTCTCTTCCGTGACCAGGAGCGACCCGTCCGGCAACACGAGCAGGCCAACGGGGCGGCCCCACGTCGTCGGGCCGGAGGGGTCGATCAAGAGGCCCGTCAGGAAGTCCTCGTAGTGGCCGACGGGCCGGCCGTCCTCGAACGGGACGAAGACGACCTTGTAGCCGGTCCCGCGGCTCCGATTCCACGACCCGCGCATGGCGACGAAGGCGCCGCCCTGGTAGCGCTCGGGGAACGCGTCCTCGTCGTAGAACTGGAGGCCGAGGGCGGCGGAGTGGGCCTGGAAGAGCACGTCCGGCGTCGTGGTCTGGGCCACGAGGTCCGGCCGCTCGCTCGCCCGCTGGCGTGGTCGGCGCGGGTCGAGGTTCTCAGGCGTGAGGTAGGCGTAGGGCCAGCCGTAGAACCGGGGCTCGCCGTCGGCGCCGAGGCCGATCTGGGTGAGGTAGTCCGGGACGAGGTCGTCGCCCAGCCCGTCGCGCTCGTTGACGGTCACGTACGGCGCGCCCGTCGCCGGGTGGAAGTCCAGCCCGACAGGGTTGCGGAGGCCGAACGAGACGGTCTCGCGGCCCGAGCCGTCCGGCGCGATGCGGAAGACGGAGGCGCGGGGCAGCGGCTCCGGGTCCGCGTTCGACTGCGAGCCGACGGTCACGTAGAGGCTGTCGCCGTCCGGGGAGGCGACCACGTTGCGCGTCCAGTGCTGGTTGTAGCCCCCGCCGGGAAGCTCCGCGACGACGGCGCCCTCGCCTTCCAGCCGCGCCTGCCCGCGCGTGTACGGGTAGCGCCGGACCTCGCTCGTGTTGCCGACGAAGAACGAGCCGTCCGCGAAGGCCATGCCCATCGGGAGGTCGAGCGCGTTGTCGTCCTCGGTGGCGAACGACTGGCGGCTCTCGGCCACGCCGTCGCCGTCCGCGTCGCGGAGGCGGAGAAGGGTGTTCTCGCGGCTGGCGGCGAGCAGCACGCTCCCGTCCGGCGCGAGCGCCAGCCAGCGCGGGCTGGCCAGGTCCTCGGCCCACACCTGGACGGCGAACCCGGCGGGCACGCGGAGCACGGGGTCCGCCGGCACGCCGACTACGTCCGGGCTCTGACGGGCCGACTCGGAGGCGTAGGGCTGGGGCAGGTCGGCCCCGTCGATACGGATGGGCGCGGGCCTCAGCGTCTCGGTGCGGACGGCGGCGGGGAGGTCCGTCGTGTCGGCCGCCGCCAGCGGGGCGGGCTCGGCCGGCGCGTCCGGGGACGGGGAGCAGGCGGCGAGGAGGAGGAGCGAGAGAAGGCGCATGGCGAGGGCCGAGGGGAGGGTCTAGCTTGCGTACGTCCGCCGCCGCCATCCGTGCCCTCGACCAATCAGCCCCAGTCCCTCGGCGCCGTCCTCTCCGACCTCGTCGAGCGGTACGGCTACCGCGAGCGCCTGGACGCGGCGCGCGCCGTCGAGGCGTGGCCCGAGGTGGCCGGCGAGGCCGTGGCGAAGGTGACGGAGCAGGTGTGGATGCGGGACGGGGTGCTCCACGTCAAGATTCGGTCGGCGGCGTGGCGGCACCAGCTCCAGTTCCAGCGGTCGGCGTGGCGGGAGCGGATGAACGAGCACCTGGGGCGCGAGGTGGTGGACGAGGTGGCGTTCCGGTAAGTCGGGGGCTGTGGGAGAGGCGAGGGCACCCGAGTCCTCCCGTCTCTCCCCCTCGGCTCCGAGGCCGCGGCGCGCGACGACCGCGCTTTCCACGACGACCTGGCTTTCCACACCGACCTGGAGGCCGACGGGGACCTGGCGGCGAGGTCGGCCTAGCGACTGGCGGCGGACGCGCTGGCGGGGGTTCCCCCATGCTGATGGTCGGGCGGACACGCGTGGGGCGCGGGGCGTTCGTGCTCCGACGCCCATTGCTCCCCATGCTCGCCCTCCTCCCGTCCTCCGACGGCTCGTTCTTCCAGCAGTGGGCCGAGGCCGCCCGGACCTCGCTCGGCTTCTTCTGGATGGCCCTCTGGGCCTTCGCCTTCGGATACGTCGTCTCGGCCGCGATCCAGGTGTTCGTGACCCAGGAGCGGATGCGGCGGTCGATGGGCGAGGCCGGGGCCGAGAGCGTCGGGCTGGCGACCGTCTTCGGGTTCCTCTCGTCGTCGTGCTCGTTCGCCGCGCTCGCCACCACGAAGTCGCTGTTCAAGAAGGGGGCGGGCCTCGTGCCGTCGCTCGCGTTCCTGCTCGCCTCGACGAACCTCGTCATCGAGCTCGGCATCGTCATCGCCGTGTTCCTCGCGTGGCCGTTCGTCGTCGGCGAGTACGTCGGGGGGCTGCTGCTCATCGGCGGGGCGTGGCTGTTCGTCCGCCTCACCCAGCCGGACGACCTGGTGGAGGCGGCCCGCCAGCGCGTCGGGGGCGAGGACGGCGGCGACGAGGACGTGCCCGACTGGAAAAGGCTCGTCACGAGCCGCGAGGGCTGGGCCAAGGTCGGCGGGCGCTACGTCTCCGAGTGGCGGATGGTGTGGAAGGACGTGACGTTCGGGTTCGCCGTCGCCGGCGTGATCGCGGCGTTCGTGCCGTCGTCGTTCTTCGAGACGCTGTTCGTGGGGAGCGGCGGCGAGGGCGAGCCCGGCTTCCTGGAGGTGCTGGCCCAGGCCGCCGTCGGGCCGGTGGCCGCGTTCGCCACCTTCATCGGGTCGATGGGGAACGTGCCGCTGGCGGCGCTGCTCTACGACAACGGCGTCTCGTTCGGGGGCGTGATGGCGTTCCTGTTCTCGGACCTCGTCGTGTTCCCCGTCCTCCGGATCAACGCGGCGTACTACGGCTGGAAGATGTCGCTCTACATCGCCGCCGCGCTCCTGACGTCGCTGGTCGCAGCGGCGCTCGCGCTCCACTACGGGTTCGGCCTCCTCGGCCTCCTGCCGACCGGCGGCGCCCGCCAGTCGGGGAGCGTGACCGGGCAGGACTTCTTCGCGCTCGACGTCGGGTTCTGGCTCAATGGGGCGTTCCTCGCCGTCTCGGGCCTGCTCGTCTGGCTCTGGCGCTCGACGGACACCGAGGCCATGTCGATGGAGATGGCGAGCCGGGGCGCCCTCGACCGCGTGCTGACGTGGCTGGCCGTGGCCTCGCTCGTGTGGCTGGCGGGCGGCGTCGTGGCGTGGCTGGCCGTCGGCCTGCCGTCCTAGCGCGTCGCCGGATCTGCACGGTCTCGACACAGCCCGGGGCACCCGCACGGGCGGTGTGGGTTGAATCCGGGCCGTCCCCTCCTGCTCCGCCGCCTCTTGCCCCCGTGCCCGAGATCGACCTCGACGAGTTCCAGACCTCCCTCCGCGTCCGCCCCCTCACCCCGGACGACCACGACGCGATCGTCCGCCTCCACGGCCTCTGCTTCCCCGGCATGGAGACGTGGTCCGAGAGTGAGCTCGACGCGCTCACGCGGCAGTTCCCCGAGGGGCAGATCGGCGTCGAGAACGACGGCCGCCTGATCGCCACCTCGCTCAGCCTCCTCGTCGACATCGACGAGTACGGGGCCAGCCACGTCTACGACGACGTGGTCCACGACGACCTCGCCGCCAGCCACGACCCCGACGGCGACTCGCTCTACGGCATCGAGGTGGCCGTGGACCCGGCGTTCCAGGGGATGCGGATCGGGCGGCGGCTCTACGAGGAGCGGAAGGCGCTGTGCCGGCGGCGCAACCTCAAGCGGATCGTGATCGGCGGGCGCCTCCCCGGCTACCACAAGTACGAGGACGAGATGACGGCGCAGGCGTACGTCGAGGGCGTCGTGGCCCGGGCGCTCACCGAGCCGGTCCTCACGTTCCAGCTCGCCAACGGGTTCGCCATCAAGCGCGTCGTGAAGGACTACCTCCCGGACGACCACGAGAGCCGCGGCTACGGCGTCATCATGGAGTGGGTGAACCTCCACTACCACCCGGACCCCGCCGAGCGGACCCGGAGCACGTTCCCGGTCCGCGTGTGCGCCGTCCAGTACCCCGTTCGGACCATCGGCTCGTTCGAGGACTTCGCGCGCCAGGTCACGTTCTTCGTCGACGCCGCCGGTGGCTACCGGGCCGACTTCGTGCTCTTCCCGGAGATCTTTACGCTCCAGCTCCTGTCGTTCCTGCCGCACGCGCAGCGCGGCCAGGCCGTCCGCCAGCTGGCGGCGCTCGCGCCCGACTACCTCGACCTGTTCCACGACCTCGCCGTCCGCTACAACACGAACATCGTGGGCGGGAGCACCTACGTGGAGGAGGACGACGGGGTCTACAACGTGGCCTACCTGTTCCGGCGCGACGGGTCCATCGAGGAGCAGAAGAAGCTCCACATCACGCCCAACGAGGCCCGCTGGTGGGGCGTCCGCGCGGGCGACGGCGTCCGCGTGTTCGACACCGACCGGGGCCGCGTGGCCATCTCGATCTGCTACGACGTCGAGTTCCCGGAGGTCGCGCGGATCGCGGCGCAGAAGGGGGCGCAGATCCTGTTCGTCCCGTTCTGCACCGACAACCGGCAGGGCTACCTCCGCGTCCGGCTCTGCGCGCAGGCCCGCGCCATCGAGAACCAGATGTACGTGGTGACGGCCGGCGTGACGGGCCTGATCCCGGACGTCGACAACATGGACGTGAACTACGCCCAGAGCGGGGTCTTCACGCCGTCCGACTTCCCGTTCGCGCGCGACGGCGTGGCCGCCGAGTGCGAGCCGAACATCGAGGCCATCGTCGTGGCCGACCTCGACCTGGAGCTGACGCGCCGCAACCGGATCGCCGGCACCGTCCGCCCCTGGGCCGACCGCCGGCTGGACCTCTACGAGGTGGTCGAGAAGCCGGTCGCCCACGCCCCGGAGGTGGATCTCCCCACCGCGCCCGTCCCCGCCGACGCGCACGTCGAGACGGGCTGAGCCGCTGGCGGGGCGCTCCCCCCGTCGCGCGGGCTACTCGGCCAGGAACCGGACGAGGTGCGCGTTCACGGCCTCGGGCTGCTCCAGCATCACGAGGTGCCCGGCGTCGGGAACGAGGTGGACCTCGGCGCCGGGAATCGCGCGCGCGGCCTCGGCGACGTCGGCCGTCGTGAGGGCGGGGTGGAGGTACGGGTTCGGGATGAGCGCGTCGTCGGCGCCGTAGAGGACGAGCGTGGGCACCTTGAGCCGGCCGAGCCGCTCGAACACGGGGCCGTCGAGCATCCCGGCCACGCTGGCAGCGTTCGCGGCGGCGTAGTCGGGGAAGTCGTCGCGGGCGGCGACGGCCCGGCGCTGCGCACCGATCCAGCCGTCGCGGGCCTCGTCGTACGCCGAGAAGTTGGCGGCGATGTTGACGGCCACCTGCGCCTCGGGCGTGGCGGCGACGGCCTCGGGCGTCATGAGTCCCTTGAGCGCGGCGGCCTCGGCGTCGGAGAACGTCTCGATGCCGGCCGGCGACAGGAGCGCCAGGCGGCGGACGCGGTCGGGGTGGTCGAGCGCGAGCGTGAGGGCGATCTGGCCGCCCATCGAGACGCCGACGACGTCGGGCTGGCCGAGGCCGAGCGCGTCCATCACGCCGAGCACGGCGTCGGCGAAGCCGGCCATCGTCCCGCTCACGTCCTCCTTGTCGGAGAGCCCGTAGCCCGGCAGGTCGAGCGCGACGACGCGGCGGCCGTCGGCTTCGAGCGCCGGGATCGTCTCGCGCCAGAACGAGAGGTTCGTCCCCAGCCCGTGGACCAGGACGACCGGCGCCCCCTCGCCGCCGGTGTCCAACACCGCCAGCCGCCGGCCGCCGACGTCGAGACGCTGGACGGGGCCGGGGTAGAACGGGAGCGTGGTGTCGGCCGGGGCCGAGAAGGTGGACATCAGGGCGGCGAGGCAGAGGGCGAGCATGTCAGGGGGCGTCGGTGGCGAGGCGGGCGAGGTCGGTCTTCTGCACCTTCCCGCTGTGGCCGACGGGCAGGGCGTCGAGGAAACGGACCTCGCGCGGCACTTTGTACCGCGCCAACCGCTGGCGGCAGTGGTCGAGGAGGGCGGCGGGGTCGGGGGCGTCGGCCGGCGGGGACGACGAAGGCGAGGCCGGCCTCGCCCCACCGGGCGTCCGGCACGCCCACGACGGCGGCCTGGGCCACGGCGGGGTGCTCGCGGAGGGCGGCCTCGACCTCGGCCGGGTACACGTTCTCGCCGCCCGAGATGTACATCTCCTTGAGGCGCCCCACGACGTACGTGTACCCCTCGTCGTCCTGGCGCACCAGGTCGCCCGAGCGGAACCAGCCGTCGGAGGTAAAGGCCTTCGCGGTCGCCGACGGGTTCCGCCAGTAGCCCGGCGTCACGACGGGCCCGCGGAATACCAGCTCGCCCGTCTCGCCCGGTGCCACGTCGTTCCCCTCGGCGTCGAGGACCCGGACGTCCACGAACAGGTTGGGGAAGCCGATCGAGCCCATCTTGCGGACGGCGTCGGCCTCGGGGAGCGAGAAGCAGTTCACGCCGACCTCGGTCATGCCGAAGCCCTGGCGGATCGGGACGCCCTTGGCCTGCCAGGTGCGCGTGAGCGGCGCCGGCATCGGCTCGCCGCCCACGACGGCGTACCGGACGCTCGCCAGGCCGGCGGACGCGAAGGCCGGGCTCTCGGCCATCATCTGGAGCATCGTCGGGACGCCCCACAGGATCGTGATGCCCTCCTCGTCGCACAGCCGGAGGAGCGCGTCGGCGTCGAAGCGGTCGAGCAAGACCGTGCGGCCGCCGGTGAGGAGGAACGGGGTGAGGAGCACGTTCCAGCCGCCGGTGTGGTAGAACGGCGCCGCGTTGAACGACACGTCGTCCGGCGTGAGGCTGAGGCGGTGGACCGTGTTGACGGCGTTCCACACCAGCATCCCGTGCGTGTAGATCGCGCCCTTGGGCCGCCCCGTCGTGCCCGAGGTGTAGAGGATGAGCAGCGGGTCGTCCAGCGTCGGCGGCTCGCCGCTCCACCGCTCCTCGCCCGCCGCCAGGGGGCGGACGTTGGCGAGCGGAGCGGTCGGCCCGTCGAAGGCGACGGCACCGGCGAGGTCGTCGGAGACGAACAGGACGGCGGGGTCGGCGTCCTCCACCAGGTACGCGAGCTCGGGACCCGTCAGCCGGTAGTTCAGCGGGACGAGCACGAGCCCGGCCTTCTGGCACGCCGCGAACAGGAGCACGTGCTCCAGGCTGTTCTCGCTGAGGACCGCCACGCGGTCGCCTTTCTGGGTGCCGAACCGCTCGGCCAGCCCCGCCGCCAGCGCGGCCGACTGGCGGTCGAGGTCGGCGAACGAGAGCGCCTCGCCCGTCGGGTGCCACACCACGGCGACGCGGTCGCCGTGGTAGACGGCCTGGCGCTCCAGCCAGTCGGTGCGGATCGCGTCGGTCATGGGAGGGGGGCGACACGCTCGGCCTCGGCGCCGAGGCGGGCGGGCTCGGTGTCCGGCGGGCGCCGCGCAACGAGGAGCGACAGACCGGCGACGGCCGTGCTCGTGAGCAGCGCGAAGGTCGCCGGCACGGCCGGGTTGTTCCAGTACGGCCCGACCTCGCCGTAGTACATCCCGAAGTGGACGACGAGGGCCGCGACGGCCGCCGCCGCCACGCCCGCCGTCGTCACGCGCGGGACGAACACGCCGAACAGGATGGGCACGAAGGTCGCCGCGAACAGGCCGTACACCCCGTTCTGCGCCAGCAGCGCGACCGACAGGTTGGGGCTGACGATCTGGCCCCACGACAGCAGCGCCACGACCGGCACGAGGGCGACCAGAAACGCCTTCGAGAACCCGATGGCGCGTCGGTCGGCCTGGTCCTCGCCCACGCCGCGGCGCCGCGCGAGCGGCTTGTAGACGTCGTTGGCGAAGATGGTCGAGAGCGCCACCAGCAGCCCCTCCAGCGTCGAGAACCCGGCGGCCACCAGCCCGACGGTCACGATGGACCGGGCGACGACGCCGAACCGCTCCACCAGGTACGTCGGCACCACCTGGTCGGGCGGGAGCACGTCGCCGCCCAGCGTCACGCGGGCGTAGAGCCCGATCGCCAGCACGGCGAAGAACAGCACCAGGGCCGTGAACCCGACGCCGAGGTAGACCGTCACGTCGCGCTCGTCGCGGAGGTAGAGCGCCTTCGACATCACGTGCGGCTGCATGATCACCGCGATGCCGACGAAGAAGTTGGCCACGAACACCTCGAACACGCTCCGGAACAGCAGGCTCTCGGGGTTGACCGGCGCCGCCAGCACCGGGTCGATCTGGGCCAGCCGGCCCAGCAGGCCGGGCTCGCCGACGACGAGCGCCAGCCCGGACCCGATCAGCATCACGGCCACCACGATCATGATGACGGCCTGGACCGAGTTCGTCAGCGTGTGCGCGCTGGCGCCCCCCAGCATCACGTAGACGAGCGGGATGCCCAGCGTCATCGCCATCGCGACGGGCCGCGACACGCCGAGCACGTTCGAGAGCACGAGCGTGAGCCCGACCACGATGAGCACCAGGAACGTGATCTGAAGGAGGGACAGGCCGGCGAAGAAAAAGCGGAGCGCGCGGCTGCCGTAGCGGTCCGCGATCCACTGGGGCACCGTCAGCGCGGCCGTCCTGTCGCCCACGCGCCGGAACGCCTTCGTCAGCACCGTCAGCCCGAGAAAGATGCCCAGCGGCGTGGCGACGGCGTAGCCCAGCATCCCCGAGATCCCGTAGAGGTAGATCAGGCCGGGGTTGATGACGAACGTCGCCGCGCTCGTCAGGTTGGCCGCCAGCGCGAGGCCGACCCACACCGGGCTCGTCCGCCGGTCGCCGACGGAGAACGACGTGAAGCTCTTGACGCGGCGGATGCCCACGACCGCCGCCCCGCCGACGAGCACGAGGTAGCCGAGGAAAAAGGCCCACGAGATGGCGGCGTCGGTCATGGGGTCGGTGCGACGTGCGGTGTGGAGCGTGGAAGGGCCGACGGGGAGGCGCGCGGCGCTGGCGGAGGGCGTCGGGAGGGGCAGACAGACGGTCCACCCGCACGGTCCTCGGCTACGTGCCCCAGCGGAGGGCGAGCCCGGCGATGGCGGCGCCGCCGCCGGAGGCGACGAGGACCACGAGGTCGCCGTCCTGGAAGCGGCCCTGCCGGTCGGCGTCGGCGAGGGCCATCGGGACGCAGGCGCTGCCGGTGTAGCCGAAGCGGTCCATGACCAGCACGGCCCGGTCCATCGGCTGCTCCAGCAGCGCCATCGTCTCCTGGATGCTCTCGACGTTGATCTGGGTAAAGACCCAGTGGTCTACGTCCGCGACCTCCACGCCGACGCGCTCCGCCAGCCGGCGGGCGACGGCGCTCCACGACTCGCGGTTGAACTCCTTGGGGAACTTCTCCCGGAACTGGAGCAGGTGCTCTTGCGCCGCCACACGCTCGGCGGTCGCCGGTGCCGCCGCGCCGCCGACGTAGATGCCCATGTGCTCGGCGAACTCGCCGCGCGTCTCGAGCTCGCTCGCCAGCACGCCGCCCGGCCCGTCGGTCGGGCCGAGGACGACGGCCCCGGCGCCGTCGGCGAAGAGCGTCGCCGTGTTCTTGTGCCGGTAGTCGATGAACCGGCTCATGAGGTAGGCCCCGGCGACGAGCACGCGCCGGTACTGCGGGTGTTGCGGGTCGTCGGCGGCGACGAACTTGTTGGCCACGTCGAGCGCCGTCACGAACCCGGCGCACGCCGTGTTGAGGTCGAACGAGCCGGCGCCGGTCGCGCCCAGCTTGTGCTGGACCACGGCGGCCGTCGACGGCGAGAGGTAGTCGGGCGTGTCGGTGGCGACCACGATCAGGTCGAGGTCCTCGGCGGGCGTGCCGGACCGGTGGAGCGCCTCGCGGGCGGCCTCCACCACGAGGTCGCTCGGGGCCTGGTCGTCGGCGGCGTAGCGGCGCTCGCGGATGTTGCGGCGCTCGACCAGGAAGGTCGAGACGTCCTCGCCGTACATCGCGTCGAAGTAGCTGTTGGGGACGACGCGCTCGGGCGCGTAGAGTCCGGTCCCGAGGATCTGGGCGCGGCGCATGAGGGGGCGGGGGTGCGCGCTGGCGGGCGCCGCCAGCGGGGCGAGGCTAAAGGACGAGCCCGCCGTCGACGTTGAGCACGGCGCCGGTGATGAACCGGGCGTCGTCGGAGGCGAGGAAGGCGTAGGCCGCCGCGATGTCCTCGGGCTGGCCGAGCGTGCCGAGCGGCGTCTTGTCGCGGAGCCCGTCGAGGACCTTCTCCGGGACCGTCAGCACCATCTCGGTGGCGACGAAGCCCGGCGCGACGGCGTTCACGCGGATCCCCTTGCGGCCCAGCTCGCGCGCCCACGTCTTGGTCATCCCGATCACGCCGGCCTTGGTGGCCACGTAGTTGGTCTGGCCGAAGTTGCCGTTGTGCGCCACCACGCTCGCCGCGTTCAGGATCGCCCCGCCGCCGCGCGCGTCGAGGTGCGGCACGGCCGCCTGCGTGCAGAGGTAGACGCCCTTCAGGTTGACGTTGACGACGGCGTCGAACTGGTCGGCCGTCATCTTCTTCAGCGTCGCGTCGCGCGTGATGCCGGCGTTGTTGACGAGCACGTCGAGCCCGCCGAAGTGGTCGACGGCCGCCTGCATCGCGGCGGCGGCACGATCGGCGTCGGTCACGTCGGTGGGGACGAAGCGGGCAGCGTCGCCCAACTCGTCCGCCAGCTGGCGGCCCGCGTCCTCGGCCACGTCGGCGATGACGACGGACGCGCCGTCGGCGACGAACCGCTCGCACGTGGCGCGGCCGATGCCCTGGGCGCCGCCGGTGACGACGGCGACTTTTCCTTCGAGAGTCATGGGATGGGTGTCAGGGGTGGGACGCCGTCGGCCCGACGGGCGACCCGCGCCGCCCGTCGGGCCGGGCGCGGCTAGCGGCCGAGCGACGGGAGGTCGGCGCGGAGCGTGGCCGTGAAGAAGCGCGGCGTCGGGGCGGCGCCGACGAACTCGCGCTGCTCGACGCCGAACAGGTTGGTCACCGAGGCGCCCAGCGAGAGCATGGGCGAGAGCCGGTAGCCGGCGCTCACGCTCGTCGTCACGAAGCCGCCGAGGGGGCCGTAGTTGTAGTTGAAGGCGACCGGTCCGCCGGCCGTCGTCAGGATCACGCGCTGGCCCTCCTGCTCCTCGCTCGCGAAGTGGCGGCCGGAGACGAACGAGTACTCCGAGACGCCGCGCACCGTGATCGCGCCCGTCAGGCCCTGACGGATGAAGTCGCGGGCCGTCAGCGTGATCGAGCCCTTGTGGCCCGGCGTGTTGAGCGAGATCTCGTTGGGCGACACCTCGCCGTCGCCGTTGAGGTCGAACGACTCCTCGTCGAGGTCGGCGTCGAAGTACGAGTACGTCCCGCCGACCGAGATCCGGTCGTTCAGGAAGTAGGTCACGCCCAGATCGGCGCCGTAGTTCGTGACCTCGCCGAAGTTCTGGTAGGTCAGGACGACCTCCGGCTGGTCGAGCGTCCGGTCGCCGATGGCCGTTACCAGGCCCGGCAGCGCCGTCAGCGGCGTGATGAAGTTCTCCGACTTCGACGCGTAGGCGTTGACGTCGACGAAGAAGGTGGGGGCGGGCAGGCCGCGGTAGCCGACCTCCAGCGTGCGGACCTCCTCGGGCTCGATGGGCGCGATGGCCGCCCCCGGTGTGCCGTCGAAGTTCACCGTCGTAAACCCGCCGGCGTTGCCTCGGATCACGATGGGGATGCCGCCGGCCGAGCCCGACGGGATAAAGATCTCCTGTTGCAGGACCGTCGGCGCCACGAAGGCCTCGCCGTAGGTGACGCGGAAGCTGTTCTGCGGCTGCGGCGTGAACACGAGCCCGACCTTGGGCGAGAACCGCTCGCCGTAGTTGCTCTGGGAGTCGAAGCGGCCGGCGGCCACCACGCGCAGCTGGCGCGTCAGGTCGTACTCGGCCTGGGCGCTCAGCCCGTACTGCTCGAAGTCGAGCCCGTCGACGCCCGTCGTGTCCGAGAGGTAGGTCCCCTCGCTGACGGCCTTCTCCCACTCGATGTCCGCGCCGGCGATCAGGCGCAGGCCGTAGAGCTCGACGTTGCCCTGGATCTCGGCGTTCGTCTTGCGGCTCTTGTCGATGAACCGGGCCGACTCGCGCGCCGTCGCGTCGTCCTGGCCGAGCGCGTTGTAGATGGCGTAGTTCTGGAGCGCGAACGTGTTGCCGGAGTTGCTCAGCGTGCGGTAGACCTGGGCGAACACGCGTGGATGGACCACGCGGGCCTGAAACTGGTGGAGCGTCCAGTCGTCGATCTGGTTGCGGCCCAGGTTGGTGACGCCGAGGTACGAGTTCTGGCTGCCGGCGTAGCTCAGCACCACGTCGGTGTCGGCGACGGGGGAGACGTAGAGCTCGGCCTGGCCCCGGAGGTGCTCCACGTCGAAGCCCGCGGCCTCGGGCGTCGGGGCGGGGACGTTGACGTAGACCGTGTCGCGGAAGTCGAAGTCCTGGCCGCCCGTGTACTCGCCGGTCACCTTGACCGCGAACCGGTTGTCGGCGAAGCCCTGCGCATAGCGCCCGCGCGCCGAGTACAGCGAGCTCGACGCGCCGCCGCCGCCGCCCTCGGCCACGACCGTCAGGCCGGGCGTGTTGCGCGGGTCCTTGGTGATCACGTTGACGATGCCGTTGTGCGCGTTGGCCCCGTAGAGTGCCGACGACGGCCCGAGGATGACCTCGACGCGGTCCACGTCCTCCTTGATCACCGGGTTCATGTTGGCGAACGGGAGCCCGGCGCCGGGCAGCATCTGGCGGCGCCCGTCGGTGAGCAGCAGCATCTTGGTGTTGAAGGCGCTGTTGAAGCCGCGGGCGTTGATGCCGAACCCGCTGATGCCGGCGCGCACGAAGTCGACGCCCTTGACGGTCGCCAGCGCCTGCTCATAGGAGGCGCCTGGGAACGTCTCCAGGTCGGCGCCCGAGATCACCGAGATGGTGGCCGGGCTCTCGGTCAGCCGTTCGGCGCGGCGGCTGGCGCCGGTCACGACCACGTCGCCGACGGCCGCGGCGCCCTCGGAGAGTGCGAAGTCCTGCCGCACCGTCTCGCCGGCGGCGGGGCGCACGTCGCGGCGCTCCGTCTCGTAGCCCACGAACGAGGCGGCGAGCGTGTAAGCGCCGGCCGGGGCCGAGAACTCGTACCGGCCGTCGGCGTCGGTCGAGCCGCCGTAGACGGTGCTGCCGAGGGAGACCGTGGCGCCGACGAGGGGGGCGCCGGTCGCGGCCACGGTGACGCGGCCCTCGAAGCGGGCGTCTTGGGCGACGGCGGCGCCCGTGAGGAGGACGCTGAGGAGGAGGCTCGCGAACAAGCGGGGCATGATGGTGGGGGGGAGGAGCCCATCCTCGAAAGCGCTTCCAGACGCTACGCGCGCTCGTTGAGCCGGGCAGACTCGACCTCCCACCGCTCGGCGAAGTCCTCGTAGAAGGACTCCATGAGCGTGTAGAAGGCCCGCATCTGGTCCAGGTTGCGGAGCGCCTCGGCGTTGGCCTCGTCCCCGTCCATCTCGTTCAAGAACTGCTCGGCCGTCCGCCGGTTTTTCCGGACGGTGGCCATGTTGTGCTTGAAGTTGTTCAGGAAGAGGTCGGGGTGGGCCGCGTAGTAGTCGCGCCGGGCGTTCTCGCCGTCGACCTTGCGGACGAGGCCGGTGGACGAGAGGTCGCGGACGGCCGTCGAGATCGGCCCTTTGCTGCGGCCCAACAGGTCGGCCATGTCGTCGAGCGAGAGCGGGTCCGGCTGGACGAGGAGGAGCCCCACGAGGAGGCCCTTCAGACGCTGGAACCCGTACTGCTCGTAGATCGACCCGAACTCGTGGACGAGGTCGCGCTGGGAGGGGGTGAGGGGAGTGGGCATGGAAGGAACGAGGAACGTCTACGCTGCGTTTGAAACGTTGCAAACGTTCGGAGTGATGATAGGAGCCCCGCCTGACATTGTCAAGGGTCTGTCAAGGTCGTTCCCCCACGCCCTCTCTGGCGACCCGCCCCAGCGGGTCCGTACGCCGCCAGATCGGCCGACAGATGGACCTCCCTGAGGGGAGGAGCTGGCGGTCTCGGCCGACCCGGAGCCGGAGTCTCTCCGCCACGCCCGTCCCCGCCGACGCGCACGTCGAGACGGGCGGGGCCGCTGGCGGAGGCCGTCCGCCAGTCGCGCGGGCGACGACGCTGTCCTCTCGGTTCCCCGTCCAGCCCCCTCGGCGGCCGCGCCGGCACGCGGTACCGGACGCCGGCCATCCCTGAGCGACGGGCTCCCACGACCCCGCACGTCCGTCTCGCTCCCGCTGCCCGGTCGCCCGGCTCCTCCGCCAGCGCCTACTTCTCGTGTATCACCACCGCGTTCTCGATCGGGCTCGGCATCGGGACGTGCCTGAAAGGGGGCGAGACGGTCATCGACCGGACCCGGATCTGCTGGATCCACCTCGGCCGGGTCCCTGGGCGCCCCGACGCCTCGCGGGCGTCGGGGGCGGCGCGTTGCAAGCGGGAAGGGGCGTGACGGGACGGCCGTCAGCCCGAGGCCCTAGCTTTCGGCGTCCGCCTCCCGATCCCGCGCATGAGCGCCCCGACCGTCCCGGCCGTCTCCGTCCTCGACACCGACATCGAGCAGTTCCCCGGCGTGGGCGAGCGCCGCGCCGAGCCGCTCCGCAAGGCCGGCGTCAAGACCTACGGCGACCTGCTGCGCTACTACCCGCGCCGCTACCTCGACCGGAGCACCGTCACGCCGATCCGCCAGATCACCGAGCCCGGCGAGTACACCGTCGTCGGGACCGTCTCGGCGAAGGGCTTGGTGCCGGGGCGCGGCGGGCGGAGCCGGTTCGAGCTCCGCGTGACCGACGAGAGCGGCGGGACGCTCAAGTGCGTCTGGTTCCGCGGCGCCAACTGGATCCAGCGGCTCTACAACCGCGGCGACCTCTACGCCTTCCACGGGAAGGCCGAGAAGTACGGGAGCCAGTTCTCGATGGCCCACCCGGAGTCCGACAAGCTGGACGACGCGAGCGCGGCGCTGGCGACCGGCCGGATCGTCCCGTTGTATCCGGGCGGGGCCGCCCTGGAAAAGGTCGGCCTCAACAGCCGGACGCTCCGCACCCTCGTCTACCGGATGTTCAAGGAGCACGGGCTGGCGATCCCCGAGGTCCTGCCCGAGAGCGTGAGAGCGCGGTACGGGCTGATCGAGGGGAACGTCGCGCTCCGGGCCGTCCACTTCCCGAAGGACGCGGCCGAGCGCGGGCGGGCGGTGCGGCGGCTCGTCTTCGAGGAGTTCTTCTTCTTGCAGCTGCTGCTGGCGCTGACCAAGGGCCGGCAAGAAAAGCGCGCCGGCGTCCCGCTCGGCGGCCTCGGCGACCACGCCCGCCAGTTCCTCGACGAGGTGCTGCCGTTCGAGTTGACGGGCGCCCAGCAGCGCGTGCTCGACACCATCGCCCGCGACACGGCCTCCGGGCACCAGATGAACCGGCTCGTCCAGGGCGACGTGGGCTCCGGCAAGACGGTCGTCGGCGTGGCGGCGATGCTCATGGCGGTCGACGCCGGCCACCAGGCGGCGTTCATGGCGCCGACCGAGATCCTGACGGAGCAGCACTACGCCAACATCCGGCGCTTCCTGGAGCCGCTCGGGCTGGAGACGCGCCTCCTCATCGGCGGCCAGCGCAAGACGCTCCGCGACGAGATCCTCGCCGAGATCGCCGACGGGACGGCGCACGTCGTCGTCGGCACGCACGCGATCATCGAGGACAAGGTGGCGTTCGCCAAGCTCGGGCTGACCGTCGTGGACGAGCAGCACCGGTTCGGGGTGGTCCAGCGGGCCAAGATGTTCAAGAAGGGCCAGCGCCCCCACGTCCTCATGATGACCGCGACGCCCATCCCGCGCTCGCTCGCGATGACCGTCTACGGCGACCTCGACGTCTCGGCCATCGACGAGCTCCCGGCCGGCCGCAAGCCCATCGACACGCGCGTCTACTCCGACAAGCGGCGCGACGAGATGCTCGACTTCGTCAAGCGCCAGCTCCGCGAGGGCCGGCAGGCGTACGTCGTCTACCCGCTCGTCGAGGAGTCCGAGTCCGAGACGCTGGCGGACGTGAAGGACGCCGAGAACGGGGCGGCCGAGCTCGCCGAGGCGCTCCGGCCGTACCGCGTCGACCTCGTCCACGGCCGGATGCTCTCGTACGAGAAGGACGAGGCGATGGACCGGTTCAAGAGCGGCGAGACCGACGTGCTCGTGGCGACGACCGTCATCGAGGTCGGCGTCGACGTGCCCAACGCGACGGTCATGGTGATCGAGCACGCCGAGCGGTTCGGGCTCAGCCAGCTCCACCAGCTCCGCGGCCGCGTCGGGCGCGGGGCCGACCAGAGCTACTGCTTCCTGATGGCGTCGTACAAGCGCACGTCAGAGGCCGAGGAGCGCCTCGACGCGATGGCGGCCACGACGGACGGCTTCGAGATCTCCGAGATCGACCTCCGGCTGCGCGGCGCCGGCGACTTCTTCGGAACCCGCCAGTCGGGCCTGCCGGACCTCAAGATCGGCGACCTCGTCCGAGACGCGGAGATCCTGAGCGAGGCCCGCGAGGCGGCGTTCGCCATCGCCGAGGCGGACCCCCAGCTCGCGGCGCCGGAGCTGGCCGCGATGCGCGAGCACTTCGGCCGGACGGCGCCCAAGAGCCTCGGGTTCGCGCGCGTCGGTTAGGCGGCCTCGAAGGCGACCGACGATGGCACCGCCACGGCGGCCGGCGCCGGGATCGTGATCCGCACCGTCGTCCCGGCCCCCTCCGCCGACTCGAGGGTGATCTCCCCGCCGTGCCCCTCCCGCACGATCTCGTACGCGAGCGAGAGGCCGAGGCCGGTCCCGGAGCCCGTCGGCTTGGTCGTGAAGAAGGGCTCGAAGGCGCGGGCCGCCACGTCCGTCGGCATCCCGGCCCCCCGGTCCCTCACGGCGACGACGACGGCCTCGCCCCGGCGGCGCGTCGTGAGCGTGAGGGGCGGCCCGGCCGCAGGCTCGGGCCGCTGGCGGAGGGCGTCGTACGCGTTCCCGAGCAGGTTGAGCACGACGCGCCCGAGGTCGGCCGGCGCGACGACGACCGTCCCCACGGCGGGGTCGAGGTCGAGGGCGACAGACGGCGCGTCGGCGTCGCGGGCCGCCGCCGCGTGCTCGGCGAGCGCCGCGTGCTCGGCCACGAGCGCGTTGAGGTCGACGGCCTCGTGCGCCGACGGGCCGCGCCGACTGTGGTCCAGCATGCTCCGGACGACGCCGCTGGCGCGGGCGCCGTGCTCCGCCACCTTCGCCACGCTGAGAGCGATGTCCTCGAGGGCCTCGGCCGGCTCCCCGTCGAGGCCCTCCAGGTGGACACGGAGCTCGGCCACGCGATCGAAGGCGAGGCCGGCGAAGTTGGTCACGAAGTTGAGCGGGTTCTGGATCTCGTGGGCCACCCCCGCGGTCACCCGCCCGAGCGACGCCATCTTCTCGGCGTGGACGAGCCGGTCCTGCGCCGCCGTCAACCCCCGCAGGGCCGTCGCCAGCTCGTCGTTGCTCTCGGCCTGGCGGCGCGCGTGGGCGAACTCGTAGCGGGCGTACCGCTCCAGCGCGTACGACGCGATCATGCCGCTGAACTGCGTCGAGAGCAAGAACTGCGCGGCGTTGGCGAGGTAGAGGCCGGGCGTGTGGAGCGAGGCGACGGCGAGGTAGAGCACGATGAGCAGGCCGCCGACCACCGTCGCCGTCACGAACCGCAGGCGCAGCAGGACGTGGACGTAGATCAGGACGAGCATCAGCCCGCTGTAGTAATAGCCGTCGAGGATGAGGAGGCCCCGCGTCGTCAGGTCGGCGCCGGCCGCGGCGACGGTCTGCTGGACGGCCCCCTCCATGGCCACCACGCCGAGCCCGCTCGCCAACGCCACCGTCACCGCCGGCTTCAGCCACCGCCGGACCCGCGGGGCGTACGTCGCCGCGATCCCCACGGCCACCACGGCGCACACCACGACCCGCACCAACCGGACCTCCCGGTACGCCACCGGCGCGACCCACTGGTCCAGCCACCCGAACGCGGCGTACTGGAAGAACCCGAGCACCAGCGCGGCGCGGACGAGCGGCCACGAGCGCTCGACGTAGTCCGCCCGGAACGCGGTCTCAGCGGCCGGGTCACGAAACCGAAGGGTGACGGGGTGGACGGAAAAGAGGCTCACGCGCACGGGGCGGAGGGGGCGGTGAACGTACGCGTGGCCGGTCTTTTTGAGGCGGTCCGCCGCAGAATTCAGACGGGCGCTCGCACGGCTCCGACGACGGGGACCGCTCCGGATACGGGACGACGGCGGCCCTCCGCGGCGGTTCTTTTTCTAGCCGTCGCGCTGGCGGGCGTCGTCCGCCAGTGCGGGCTCGTCGGCCTCGGTCACGACCTCGCGGAACACCGTCTGGCCCGTCCGCAGCATCCGCCGGACGTAGGGGTGGCAGAGCTTGCACTTCTGCCCGAAGCGCGCGTGCTCCTGAAGCGCCGCGACTGTCTCGGCGCCGGTCTCGGCGGCGACCTCCGCCAGCTCGGCGAAGGTCCGGTCGAAGCACAGGCAGCGGTCGATGCGGAGACTCACCGGGCGACCGTGATCGGCAGGCTCGCCGTGCGCCCGTCGGCGGTCGCGCGAGCGGCGTAGGCGCCGGCCGGAAGCCCGCTCACGTCGAGGCCGATCCGGTGCTCGCCCGCGCTCCGCGCTCCGCTCGTGATCGTGCCCACGCGCCGCCCGAGGCCGTCGAACAGGTCGATCTGAAGCTCGGCCGGACGGTCGAGCGTGAGTAGGAGGGTGGTGCGGTGGCGTGCCGGATTGGGTCCCGCCAACGCGAGCGCGAGGCCACCCGCTTCGGGCTCGTCCCCTGCGGCCAGGGGATACGCCTCGTCCAGGACGACGTGGATGGGGAAGACCCCGGCGGGATAGGTGTCGTACAGCTCCCCGCTCTCCGAGTCGTGGGTCGTGATCGTGCCGTCGGCGGAGAAGGGGTCGTCCGGGTCCGGCCGCCCCAGCACGATGGAGCCGTAGTACGTCTGGGAGACCGCCGAGATGGGCCGGGTGGCGAGGTCGGGGATCGGAATCGTTCGCTCGATCCGATACTCTCCCGTTTGCTCGTCTCGCCCGACCTCCGCGAGCCCCGATACGGTGACGACGAGGACGGTGAGGGAACGCGGTGTCGAACGGCGGATCGCGTACTCGATGGGGTCTCCCGGACCGACGCCCTGCCCGAGCCCGTAGGGCGTGCCGATGTCTTCGCCGAACGCGATCCGCTGCACGACCTCGTCGGTCTCGGCCGAGACCACCACGGCCTCGTCGGTGTTCTCGCAGAAGGCGAGGACCTCCTCCGCGTTCGCCAGCACGGACCCGGCGTAGCACCCGATCTCGACGTAGCGGAGGAGCGTGTCGGCCTCCGTGTCGAGGACCGCCAGCGAGTCGACGCCTCCGTCTCCGGGGCCGAGCGCCCCGAGGGCCACGTAGGCTTTGGGGGGCTGGCCGAGTTGATCGAAGGGGACGGCGAAGGACTCGGGCCGCCCGTCCACCAGAATCGGCGTCCCCATTTCCAGCGTGGACAGGTCGATGGGAAGGACGTAGGAGGGGCCTCCGTCCCCGTGGTTGCTCACGTAGGCCCTTCTGTTGAAGAACCCGGTGAACGCGAGGTGGCGCGGGTTGCTCAGCCCGTCCGTGATCTGGCCGACGCGCGTTCTCGCCTCGATGTCCACGATGTCGATCCGGTCGGCGGAGCTGGAGACGAGGTACAGGTCGTTCCGAAACTCGGCCGCGCTGTGGAGGGTCGCCCCGAGCTGCCCCTCGAACAGTTGCACGGCCTCGTTTCCCCGCCGCGGCCGTCCGGAATCAACGTCAGCGATCCGTCGCCCGCAGCGGCAGAGCCCCCGTTGACGACGACGAGCTGGGCCTCCGCCGGCGAGACCAGGAGAAGGGCGAGGAGCGTAGCGACGAGGCGCATGGTTTCGAGGGCGATCTGGAGGAGGCGCGGCCAGGGATACTACTGGGCGAGCAGGGGAGGCCGCTCGTACGGGCCGGCCCGTGGCTCAGGGGGCGCCATCAGTTCGCACCGATTGGGGTGCGGGCGCTCCCAAAGGCAACAGCGCCCGGAATCACGCCGGCGTCGAACTGCGCGACCTGTGCGCCATCGCGCGTGTGGACCGTGACGGTG
The DNA here is from genome assembly GCA_963811175.1 of Rubricoccaceae bacterium. Lineage (GTDB taxonomy): Bacteria > Bacteroidota > Rhodothermia > Rhodothermales > Rubricoccaceae > Rubrivirga. Next base: position 401,115 of record CAWEQE010000002.1, read on the forward strand.
CCGTCGGCGGCGTACGGGCTGTCCGCATCGAGGCGGCCGAGGTAGAGGCGGTCCGCGTCGTCGTCATACGCGACGGCCGAGATGGGGGCACCGGCCACCGCGATCTGCCCGCTGGCGGCGTGCGTGCGCGTGTCGAAGCGGCGGAGCGTCTGCCCGACGACGACGTACAGCTCGTCGCGGTCGAGGCTGAGGACGGCGTCCTGGCCGAGCGTCCCGTTCCCGACCTGGGCGTCGAGCGGAATCCGCGTGACGACCTCGCCCGTGTCGCCGTCGAGCACGACGATCTCGCCGTTCGTCTGACCGACCACGTGGAAGTCGGCGTCGAAGAGGGTCCGGCCGGTGCAGACGATCCAGACCTCGCCGTCGCCGTCCGCCAGCGCGCCGCGCGCGCCGTCGCAGCCCACGTCGAGGGTCTCGACCACGGCGTTGTTGACGGCGCTCAGCACCGAGACCGTCCGGCCGGCCCCGAACCCGCCGTCGTTCGACCCGTAGCCCGCGACGTAGACGCGGTTCCCGACCGCCGCCACGCCCTCCGGGTGGACCCCCACCCGCACCGACGGGCCGGTCTGGCCGGTGGCGAGGTAGACGGGCGTGAGCGACTGGCCGTAGAGGTTCGAGACGTAGGCCGTCCCGTCTACGACGGCCCAGTCGCGCGGCGCCGGCACGTCGATCTGCTGCGTCCGCTCGCCGGTCTCCAGATCCACGACGTCGATCCGGCCGCGGCCGGTCGTGAACGAGTCGTCGAAGTTGAGGAACACGTAGAGCCGCCCGCCACGCACCTTCAGGTTCTGGACGAGCCCGCCGAGGTTCGCCACGGCGTCGGCGGTCGCGGTGCCCGCCTCGGGGTCGTAGGCGGTGACGGACCCGCCGTTGTCGGAGAAGATGCCCTGGTTGCCGACGTAGACGGCGGCCGTCGTGTCGTCGCCGGACGAGTCGCAGGCGGCGAGGGCGAGGAGAAGCGGGAGGAGGAAGAGACGACGCATGAATCAGAGAGTGTGGAGGGTGAGGCGGAGCCGCGCGTGACGCGGCGGCATGGGATAAGAGCGGACGACCTCGTAGCGGGCGTCGGTGAGGTTTTGGGCGGCGACGGACAGGCGGATCTCGGCCCCCGGCAGGGACCGGCGCACGCCGAGCTGCGCGTCGAGGACGAGGTGGGCCGGGAGCGCCCCGGAGCCCGACGCCGTCGTAAAGCGCCGGCCGACCGCCCGCAGGCCGAGGTCGAGACGGACGGCACCGAGCGCGAGTCCGCCCCACGCCTTCGCCGTCCAGCGCGGGACGTAGCGGAGCGGCTGGCGGGTGTCGAGGTCGCGCGCGTCGAGCGCCGTCGCCAGCGCGCCGGCGTCGGCCCGTCCGGCCCACCGCCCGAGGCGGACCGCCCGCGTCGCCCGCGCCGACGCCTCGACGCCGAGCGTCCGCGTGCGCGCGACGTTCGAGGGCGCCCAGAAGCCGGCCCCGTCGGCGCCCACACGATCTGGTCACGCGCCGTCGTGGCAAAGCCGGTGGCCTCGGCCTGCACGCCGGCCCGCGAGATCACGAGCCCGGCGTCGGCGCTCCAGGCCGTCTCGGGACGGAGATCGGGGTCGCCGCCGGGCAGCCAGAACCGGTCGTTGAGCGTCGGCATTCGGAAGGCGCGGGCGAGGGTCGTTTTGAGCGTCAGCCCCGGCGCGAGCGCCGCGTTCAGCCCAAGCTGCGGCGTGAGGGCGAGCTGGCGGTCGCCCGCCGGCGGGCGCGTAGAGGTCGGCGCGGAGCGTCGGGAAGAGCGTGAGCTGCCCGGTCCGGCCGATCCCGGAGAGCGCGGCGCTGACGAATCGGTCCTCGGCGGTCTCCACGAGACTCGGATGCTCGGCCCGCCCGACGCCGCCCGCCAGCGCGCCGGTCCACGTCCAGCCGGCGAGGGCGTGCGTCGAGGCGCGGAGGTCGAGGTGAGACGTCGTGGTGTGGCCGGTCTCGTCGAGCGCGTCGGGCCGGGAGCCGGCGGGGAACGGGTTGGCGTAGCGGAGGCGCGAGCGCTGGAGCGCCCCGGCGGCTTCGAGCCGCCCCCAAGGGGTCCGGTGCCGCGCCGTCGTGCCGAGGCGGAGGAGCCGGTCCCACTGGCGCTCGCCCGTCGTGCCGTCGCCGCCCAGCCCGCGCTCGGCGTCGGCCGCCCACAGGCTGAGTCCGGCCGAGGTGGCGCCCGCGTCGGCGCCGAGCGAGGCGTAGAGCGCGGTCCGCTCCGAGTCCCAGCCCTCGCGGGTGACGCTCGGCGCCCCGATCTGCGTCCGGTCGGGGTACGAGTAATCGTCCTCTGCGACGCCGGCCTCCGCCGCGACGAGTGCCCGGACGTCCCCGGCCTGCGCCGACGCGAGCCCGCTCAGCCGGCGCTCGCCCCACGGCCCCACCTCCGTCACGAGCCGTGCCGCCGCGCCGCTTGCGGGCGCGAGAGGGCGGAGGTGGACGACGCCACCGAGGGCGCTCGATCCGTAGAGCCCCGCGCCCGGCCCGCTCAGCACCTCGACCGATTCGAGGAGCGCCGCCGGCACGAGCCCGAGGTCCACCTGCCCGAGTTGCGGGTCGGTGAGCGGCTGCCCGTCGAGGAGGACGAGTGCCTGCGACGACGCGGCGCCCCGGATCGTCACCGTCGCCAGCCCGGTCGGGCCGTAGCGGCGGATGTGGAGCGGCGCGCGGGCCTGGAGCGCGTCGGCCACGCTCGCCGCCGCCGTCGCGTCGAGCGCCTCGCGGTCGATCACCGTCACGCGGGCCGGCGCCGCGCGCGTGTCGAGCGCCTCGCGGGCGGCCGTCACCGTCACCTCGCCGAGGGAGTCGGGCCGGCCAGTCGGCTGCGCGCTGGCGGTGGCCGTCGCCAGCGGGAGGAGCAGGAAGGGGAGGAGGGCGCGGAGGCGCATGAGAAAACCCCGCGCCTCACGGAGACACGGGGTTCAGGCACACGCCGACGCGATCCGTCGGGGAGCGAGCACACCGCGCCTCTGGTCCCGGAGGCGGTGGGGGGCGGCGCACGCGGGCAGGTCTCCTGGCTCGCGGCCCGGCTCGTGGGGTCGTCCATCGAGCGTGCGTCGGCTCGGCCCCGACCTTCCCCGTCTAGGACGAGTGGTCGCGGGCGTCGGCGCCGACGGCGGGCCGCCTACAGTTGCGGGTACAGCTCCGGCGTTCGAGATGGAGAGTCGAGAATGGAAAGGCGTGGGCCTTCTCAATTCTCAAGTCTGCATTTCCTGACCGGATTCCCTTTTGATCCGCGCCGGCGTGCGGCGCAGAACCCGAGGCGGGGTGAAAGAGCAGGCTGCAAGGTAGGCGCCCGGTGCGGCGGCCGCGATCGCTCACCCCAACTTCGCCGTCAGGTGCCCGACTGGTCGCCGGCGCCCGGCATCGAGAACGAGCGTTTTGTCCTACAACATATACGAGCATTGATCGGCAGGATTTGCCCCTGGTAAAACGGTATCTGTCCTCTCCTCTGGAGGGGTGCGGCGCGCCCGCCAGCGGGGCGGCGGTCCCTCGCTCACGCGGCGGATGATCTTCCGGTCTCGCCTCCCGGAGTCCCCCCGCCTCCTGCCCCGTAGACCCTCGCCGACGTGCCATCCAGGGACACCCTCGCGCGATCCGGTGGGTGCACTGGATCCGCTTCCCGCTGCTGGCGGTGATGATCTGGAGCGGCCACTGGGCCAACGACGTCTACCGCATCGGCTGGGGCGACTGGACGCTGGTCCACACGGGGCCTGAATGACCTCCCCTCCAGCGGCGTCCGCCCGTCGGCGGCGAGGGCGCCTAGCCCGCCAAGCGCTTCCGGCAGATCGGGACCTCAGAGCCCGTGCGCCCGCTCTGTGGAGACCCCGCGACGAGGCGGCCAAACCATGCCGAAGACGGGCCGCGCGGGCGTTCTGAGGAGGGTGAGCCTGTAGCTTGACCTCACGGCTGCCGAACCCGCGGCCTCCTCGTTCGGGACTCGCACGCGTGTGCGGGTCCCGCGTTTGTTTCGGGCCGGTCGCCCCGGCCCCGTCGCCGCCCGCCTACCAGCCTCTGCCTGTGACGTTCTCCCTCCCCGCCTCGCTCTCCCCGTCCGTCCTCCGCCAGGAGTGGTTCGGGACCGTCCGCGCCGACCTGCTGGCGGGCGCCGTCGTCGCGCTGGCGCTGATCCCGGAGGCCATCGCCTTCTCGATCATCGCCGGCGTGGACCCGAAGGTCGGGCTCTACGCCTCGTTCACGATCGCCGTCACGACGGCGTTCGTCGGCGGCCGGCCGGGCATGATCTCGGCCGCGACGGGCGCGATGGCGCTCCTGATGATCACGCTCGTGAAGGAGCACGGCCTGCCCTACCTGTTCGCCGCGACGATCCTGACCGGCGCCATCCAGTTCGCGTTCGGGGCGTTCCGGCTGGGGCGCGTGATGAAGTTCGTCCCGAAGGCCGTGATGACCGGGTTCGTCAACGCCCTCGCCATCCTCATCTTCATGGCGCAGCTCCCGCAGTTCGTGGGCGTCGGGTGGGAGATGTACGCGTTCGTGGCCGCCGGGCTGGCGATCATCTACGGCGTGCCGCGCCTGACGACGGCGATCCCGTCGCCGCTCATCGCCATCGTGGTGCTGACGCTCGTCTCGCTCATGAGCGGGTTCGGCCTGCGGACCGTCGGCGACATGGGCGCGCTGCCGACGGAGCTGCCCGTTCTTCGCGCTCCCGTCGGTGCCGCTGACGCTGGAGACGCTGGAGATCCTCTTCCCGATCTCGTTCGCGCTCGCGCTCGTCGGCCTCATCGAGTCGCTCCTGACGGCCCAGATCGTGGACGAGCGGACGGACACGGGCTCCGACAAGAACCGCGAGGCGCGCGGCCAGGGCATCGCCAACGTCGTCACCGGGTTCTTCGGCGGGATGGCCGGCTGCGCCATGATCGGCCAGTCCGTCATCAACGTGTCGAGCGGGCGGGCGCGGGCGGCTCTCGACGTTCTCGGCCGGCGTGTTCCTGCTCCTGTTCATCCTCGTCTTCAGCGAGTGGCTGGTCCTGATCCCGATGGGCGCGCTCGTGGCCGTCATGATCATGGTCTCGGTGGGGACGTTCGACTGGTCCTCGCTCCGGACGATGGCGGTCGCGCCGAAGGGCGAGACGCTCGTGATGGTGGTGACCGTGGCGACGGTCGTCTACACGCACGACCTGTCGATCGGCGTGCTCGTGGGCGTCGTCCTGAGTGCGCTCCTGTTCGCCCGCGCCGTGGCGGACCACGCCTTCATGGAGCTCCACGAGAGCACGGACGGCCGGACGCACACCTACGCCGTGACGGGCCAGCTCTTCTTCGTGACGGTCAACGGCTTCCTGGACTTCTTCCAGTACGGCGAGGACGTGGACCGCGTGGTCATCGACCTCACCCAGTCGCACGTTTGGGACGGTTCGGCGGTGGCGGCCATCGACAAGGCCGTGCTCCGCTACCGCCAGCGCGGCGTGGAGGTCGAGGTCGTCGGGCTCAACGAGCGGAGCGCGACGCTGCTCGACCGCCTCGCCACGCACGACAAGCCGGGCGCCACGCTCGCCCTCGGCCACTGACCCGCTCCGCCGGCCGGGATCTCTCGGGCCTGGCGGGCGTGCTGGCGGCATGGATACGGCCCTCGAAGTCTGGCTGCGCGGTCCGCTCGACGGCGTGCCGCCGCTGCTCCAGCCCGTCGCCCACGCGCTCCTGCAGGCGCGCGAGGAGGTGGAGGCGGCGACAGCCGGCTTCCCGGACGGCGCGCTGTGGGATCGGCCGGCCGGGGTGGCCTCGGTCGGGTTCCACCTCCAGCACCTCGCGGGCGTCCTCGACCGGCTGCTGACGTATGCACGTGGCGAGTCCCTCAGCGCCCCCCAGTTCGAGTCGCTCCGCCGGGAAGGGACGCCAGACGACGCGCTGTCCATCGCCTCGCTGGTCGACGCGTTCGGACGAGAGGTCGACCGCGCCCTCGACCAGCTTCGCACGACGGACGAGGCCATGCTCCTCGACGCGCGGGGCGTTGGGCGCGACCGGATTCCGTCGACGGTCCTCGGCCTGCTCGTCCACGCCGCCGAGCACACGACGCGGCACGTCGGGCAACTGCTGGTGACGGCACGCGTGGTCCTGGCTGAGCCTGCGCGCTAGGCACCCGGTTCGTCCACGTCCTCGACGGCGTCGTTCAACGCCTCGCAGACGAGGTCGCAGATCCGCCGGAGCGTCGGGTCGATGATCCGGTAGTGGACGCGCAGCCCGTCCCGCCGGCCTTCGACCACTCCGTCGTCGGCGAGGAGGCGGAGGTGCTTCGACGTGTTCGCGTGGCTCTGGCCGGTCGCCGCGGCCACCGCCTGGACCGTCATCTCGTCCGCGTCATAGAGGGCGCGGAGAATCCGCAGGCGCGTCGGGTCGCCGAGGAGGCGGAACCGGGCGGCGGCGGCGTCGAGCAGGGGGGCGGGGACGAGCGGGGCCTCGGGCATGGGCTCCTAACGTGCGAGGCCGTCCAAAATAGCCCGGGGCCTCTTTGTCGTTCCTTCGCGAACGAAGTTGACAACTGCTCAGTTGTATAATCAACCAACCAGTCGTACTCCGCCCTCATGGAGCCCACCTCCCCCCTCCCCTGGTACGTCGCTGGCCCGCTCATCGGGCTGATCGTGCCGGTCCTCCTCGTGTTCGGCGGCAAGGCGTTCGGCCTGTCCGCCAACCTTCGCCACGCCTGCGCCGCCCTGCCGGTCCCCCGGCGCGCCAAGCCCGAGTTCCTCCGCTACGACTGGCAGCACGCGGGCCTCTGGAATCTCGCGTTCGCCCTCGGGACCGGCGTCGGCGGGTTCCTTGGGCTCCGCGTCTTCTCGGACCCGGAGGCGCCTCTCGCCCTCGCCCCCGACACGGTCGCCGCCCTCCACGGCCTCGGCGTGACCGACCTCGTCGGTATCGTGCCGAGCCAGCTGATCTCGTGGGGAGCGCTGACGACCCCCATCGGGGCGCTCCTCATCCTCGGTGGCGGCTTCCTCGTCGGGTTCGGCGCCCGGTGGGCCGGCGGCTGCACATCGGGCCACGCCATCTCGGGCCTCGCCGACCTCCAGTTCCCGTCGCTCGTGGCCGTCGCGGGCTTCTTCGCCGGCGGCCTCCTGGTGGTCCACGTCCTCCTCCCCGCCCTCCTCGCATAACCGGAGTCGTCGTCCCATGCGCACCGCCACCCCTCCCCGCCCCCTCCACGGCGACGGCACGCCCCGGCCCGACCTCGTGGACCTCGCGCCCACCCTCGGACCGGCCGACACGGCGACGACCGAGCCGGCCGATTGCACCGACGTCGAGCAGGTCTCGCCCTTGCTCCGTCCGCAGGCGCTCGCTGAGGGGAATGCCCCCCTCGCCCTCCTCGTCTACGGCCTGCTCGGCGCCGGCCTCGGCCTCGTGTTCACGCAGGCCCAGGTGGTCTCGTGGTTCCGGATCTACGAGATGTTCCGGTTTGAGTCGTTCCACATGTACGGGATCATCGGGAGCGCCATCGCCACGGCCGCCCTGTCGGTCTGGATGATCAAGCGGCTCCAGCTCACGACGGTCCACGGCGAGCCCATCGAGATCGCCCCGAAGGCGTGGGGCGGCTCGCGGGTCCCCGGCGCGCGCTACTGGATGGGCGGCCTCACGTTCGGCCTCGGGTGGGCCCTCTTGGGCGCGTGCCCTGGCCCGCTCGTCGCCCTCCTCGGTGGCGGCGTAACCGTCATGGCTGCCGCGCTCGTGGCCGCCCTCGCCGGGACCTGGGCCTACGCCGCTCTCCGCGATCATCTCCCCCACTGACCTCGACGGACCCGACCTTCCGACCCATGCTGTTCCGCCAGATCTCCGACCCCAGCCTCGCCCAGTACGCCTACCTCGTGGGCTGCCAGAAGACCGGCGAGGCCCTCCTCGTCGACCCCGAGCGTGACGTCGGCCGCTACCTCGCCCTCGCGGCCGAGGAGGGCTTCACGATCACGCACGTGGCCGAGACCCACATCCACGCCGACTTCCTCTCCGGCGCCCGCGAGTTGGCGGACCGGACCGGCGCCCGCCTTTACCTCTCAGCCGAGGGCGAGGACGAGGGCTGGTCGTCCCGCTGGGCCGAGGACCGACACGACGTGACGTTCCTCCGCGACGGCGCCGTGTTCGAGGTCGGCCACATCGCCGTCCGGGCCGTCCACACGCCGGGCCACACGCCCGAGCACCTGTCGTTTCTCGTGACCGACCACGGGGGCGGCGCCGATGCGCCGATGGGCCTGATCTCGGGCGACTTCGTGTTCGTCGGCGACCTCGGCCGGCCGGACCTCTTGGAGCAGGCCGCCGGCGTATCTGGAGCGCAGGAGCCGGCGGCCCGCCAACTCTACGCGAGCGTCCACCGGTTCCTCGACCTCGACGACGGCGTGCAGGTGTGGCCGGCCCATGGCGCCGGCAGCGCATGCGGGAAGGCGCTCGGCGCCGTGCCCCAGTCGACGGTCGGCTACGAGCGCCGGTTCAACGGAGCCATCGACGCCGCCCGCCGTGGCGAGTCCGCGTTCGTGGAGGCCATCCTCGACGGCCAGCCCGAGCCGCCGCTCTACTTCGCGCGGATGAAGGCCCAGAACCGCGACGGCGTCCCGACGCTCGGCGCGCTCCCGACGCCCCGCTCGCTCACCCGCGACGCCCTCGCTGCGCTGGCCGACGAGGAGGCCGCGGACCGGACGCCCACCGTCCTCTCGGACGCCGTCATCGTCGACACGCGGCCCGACCCGTCGGCGTTTATGGCCGCCCACCTGCCGGGTGCGCTCTACGCCCCGCTCGGGTCGACGTTCAGTACGGTCGTCGGGTCGTACGTGACCGATCCGGAGACCCCGCTCGTCCTGATCGTGCCAGAGGCACGCGTCGAAGAGGCGGTCTGCGACCTCGTGCGGATCGGGCTGGACCACGTGGTCGCCTACGCGACCTACGAGACGCTGGCGACCCACATCCAGGGCGGCGGCGCGTCGGCGTCGATCCCCGAGGTCGACTTCGAAGCGGTCCGCGCCCGCGGCCAGGACGCCGTGGTCGTGGACGTCCGACGGGCGGCCGAGGTGGAAGAGGGGCACGTGCCGGGCTCCGTGTGGGCGCCGCACACGCGCCTCGCAGAGCGGCTCGACGAGATTCCCACCGACCAGCCCCTTCTCGTCCACTGCCAGAGCGGCGTGCGGGCGGCGGTCGCGAGCGCCTTCCTGGCCTCGACGGGGCGCGACGTGACCTACGTGAACGCCCCCTTCGCCGACTACCGCGCGCTCGGGCTCGCCGAGACCGGCGCTCCCGTCACCGCCTAGCCGTTCGTCCTCATGCTGTACGCTCTCCTCGGGGCCGTCGCCATCGGCCTCGTCCTCGGCCTCCTCGGCTCCGGCGGCTCCATCCTCACCGTCCCCGTCCTCGTCTACCTCGCCCACGAGCCGGACAAGGTGGCCATCGCCGAGAGCCTCGCCATCGTCGGGGCCATCGCCTCGGTCGGCGCCCTCTCCTACGCGCGGCAGGGCCTCGTGGCCTGGCGGAGCGTGGTCGGCTTCGGCGTGCCCGGGACCGTGGGGACCTACCTCGGTGCCGCCCTCGCGTCCTTCGTGCCCGGGGCGGTCCAGCTGGCGCTCTTCGGCGTGGTGATGCTGGCGGCGGCGGGCGCGATGCTGAACGGCCGCGCGGGGCTGGAAGCCGCCGCCCGCGAGCCCCGGTCCGCCGCGGCCGTCGCCGCGCTCGGCGTAGCCGTCGGCGGGATGACCGGGCTCGTCGGCGTGGGCGGTGGGTTTCTCATCGTGCCGGCCCTCGTGCTCCTCGTCGGGCTCGACATGCGGCTGGCCGTAGGGACTAGCCTCTCGATCATCGTCCTCAACAGCGCGACGGGCTTCCTGAAGTACCTCGACACCCTCGCCGATACGGGCGGCGCCGTCGACTGGCGGCTGGTGGGTACGTTCGCGGCCATCGGCATCGCCGGCTCGCTCGTCGGCGCCCGCCTCAGCCAGCGCGTTCCGCAGGCCCGTCTCAAGCGCGGGTTCGCCGTCTTCCTCGTGATCATGGGCGGGTTCATCCTGTACAAGGAGGCGCCCGCCGCCCTCGGCCTCTCCACGCCGCCGGTCGCCGTCACCCTGTCTCTCCTCACCCCCTAGCGCGATGTCTTTCCTGTCCCGTCTCCTCGGCCACGGCACCACGATGCCGCCCGCCGAGTTCGTCGCCCAGCACGACCCGGCCGCCCCGCTCCTCGACGTTCGCACGCCGTCCGAGTTCGCCGCCGGCCACCTCCGCGGCGCCGTCAACGTGGACGTCCTCGCTCCCGACTTCGCCGACCGGGTGCAGGCCCTCGACCTGCCGACCGATGGGCCGGTGTACCTGTACTGCCGCTCCGGCAACCGCTCCGGACAGGCGGCCCAGACCCTCCGCCAGCTCGGCTATGAGGGGGCCGTCAACGTGGGCGGGTTCGAGGCGCTCCGGTCGGCCGGCGCGGACGCAGCCTGACCCGGGCCTAGAGCGTAACCGCGGTGCCTCGCGCCGGCGCCTCCACGTCGCGCACGCCGGACTGGTGGAGGGCGTCCGCCAGCGCCGCCTGACGCGGCGGGTCGCCGTGGACGAGGTAGACGGTCCGGAGCCGGTCCTTGTCTAGCGCATCGACGAAGGCCACGAGGCCGGGCTCGTCGGCGTGGGCCGAGAACGTGTTCATCACCTCCACCTGCGCGTGGAGCGGGTGCGGCTGGCCGAAGATCTTGATCGTCTCGCGGCGCTCCACGATCCGGCGGCCGAGCGTGTGCTCGGCCTGGTAGCCCACGATCAGGACCGTGTTCTTCGGGTCCTCGACGGTGTTGCGGAGGTGGTGGAGGATGCGCCCCGCCTCGCACATCCCGGACGCGGAGATCACGACGAACGGGACGTGCAGCCCGTTCAGCTCCTTCGACCGGCTCGCCTCGCGGACGTACTCCAGCCGCTCGAAGCCGAACGGGTTGGGGTCGGTGAGCAGGTACTCCAGGAGGTCGGCGTCGTAGCACTCGGGGTGCGTCTGGAACACGGCCGTCGCGTTGACGGCGAGCGGGCTGTCGACGAAGACGGGGATGGGCGGGATCCGCTCCTCGTTCCAGAGCTGGTCGAGGGCGTGGACGATCTCCTGCGTTCGACCGACGGCGAAGGCCGGGATCACGACGCGTCCGCCGCGCCCGGCGGTCGTGCTGATGATCTCCGCCAGTCGGTCCTTGGCCTTGTCGGCGGGCTCGTGCTCCTTCCCGCCGTACGTGCTTTCGCAGATCAGCCAGTCGACCGGCGGGAGCGGCGTCGGGTCGCGGAGGATGGGACGGCCGGGGTTGCCGAGGTCGCCGGTGAAGCCGAGCCGCTTGGTCCGGCCGCCCTCGTCCACGTCGAGCGTCATCGTCGCGGAGCCGAGGATGTGGCCGGCGTCGCGGTAGACGACCTCGACGCCGCCGGGGACGTGGAACGGCGTGTCGTAGGGGACGCCGTGGAAGCGCGCCATGATGCCCTCGGCGTCCTCCATCCCGTAGAGCGGCTCGACTTTCTCCTGTCCCTTCTTGCGGATCTTCCGGTTGAAGAACTCGGCGTCCTTCTCCTGGATGTGGGCGCTGTCGCGGAGCATGAGCGCGCACAGGTCGACGGTCGCGTGGGTGGCGTAGACGGTCCCGCGGAAGCCGTCGCGCCAGAGCTTCGGGAGGAGGCCGGAGTGGTCGATGTGGGCGTGCGAGAGGAGGACGGCGTCGACCGAGGACGGCTCGCAGGGCCAGTCGCGGTTTTTCTCGCGGGCCTCGGAGCGGCGGCCCTGGAAGAGCCCGCAGTCGAGGAACAGGCGGGTGCCGTCGTCCAACTCGAGGACGTGGAGGGAGCCGGTGACGGTCTGGGCGGCGCCCCAGAAGGTGAGGGTCATGCGCGCGGGGGAGAGGTGGAGCCAACATACCGGGCGGCGACGGATCGGCTCCTCGGCCGGCGCGCGTACGTTCCGTCATGCGCTGCTCTCTCCTCCTCGTCCTGCTGGCGACGCTCGCCGCCAGTCCCGCGGCCGCCCAGCCGGCCCTCCTGCTCCGCCCGGACCGCGTGTTCGACGGCGAGGCGATGCACGACGGCTGGTCCGTCCTCGTCCGCGCCGACACGATCGCCGCCGCCGGGCCGTCCCTCACGACGCCGGCCGACGCCCGCGTGATCGACCTCGCCGGCACGACGTTGATGCCGGGGCTCATCGAGGGCCACAGCCACCTGCTCCTCCACCCCTACGACGAGACGGGCTGGACCGACCAGGTCCTCCGCGAGTCGGTCGCCGAGCGCGTGGCGCGGGGCGTCGCGCACGCCGAGGCCGGGCTGCGGGCGGGCTGGACGACCACGCGCGACCTCGGCTCCGAAGGCGCCGGCTACGCCGACGTCGGCCTCCGCGACGCCATCGAGAAGGGCGTCGTGCCGGGGCCGCGCCTGCTCGTGGCCGGGCCGGCGCTCGTGGCGACGGGCTCGTACGGACCGAAAGGCTTCCGGCCCGACATGGCCGTCCCGCTCGGCGCCGAGGAGGCCGACGGCGCCGACCTCGTCCGCGCGGCGCGCGACCAGATCGGCCACGGCATCGACTGGGTCAAGGTCTACGCCGACTACCGGTGGGGGCCGAACGGCGAGGCGCTGGCGACCTTCTCGGAGGACGAGATCCGGGCGGTCGTCGAGACGGCGGCCTCCGCCGGGCGCGACGTGGCCGCGCACGCGGGGACGGCCGAGGGGATGCTCCGGGCGGTCCGGGCCGGCGTCCGGTCGGTGGAGCACGGCGACGGCGGGACGCCCGAGGTCTGGGCCGAGATGGCGCAGCGTGGGACGTGGCTCTGCCCGACGCTCGCCGCCGTGGACGCGATCTCCCGCTACTCCGGGTGGGACGGCGCCGAGCCGGAGCCGGCGCGCGTCGTCCAGAAACGGCAGTCGTTCCAGGCCGCCCTCGCGGCCGGCGTGCCGATGTGCGTCGGGAGCGACGTGGGCGTGTTCTCGCACGGCGGCCAGGCCCGCGAGGTCGAGCTGATGGTGGCCTATGGGATGCCGGCGCTCGACGCGCTCCGCGCCGCCACGAGCGGCAACGCCCGGATGCTCCGTCTGGAGGACGAGGTCGGGTCCGTCCGCCCCGGCCTCGCCGCCGACCTCGTCGCCGTCGACGGCGACCCGCTGGCGGACGCCTCGGCGCTCCGCCACGTGCGGCTCGTGGTCCACGACGGGCGCGTGGTCCGGGAGTAGTCGGCGCTACTCGCGCGTACGTGGACGGACCGTGCCCGTCGCGTCGGCCGACGCGACGGGGAGGTCGTCCAGAAGAGACGGGTCGATTCGGTCGAGGCCCGCGGCGCGCGCCTCGCGCTCCAGGTCGTAGCCCTCGCTGGTGACGATGGCCTCCAGCGCCTCGATCCGCTGGCGGAGCCGGTCGCGCTCGGCCTTCGCCGCCGCCAGGTCGTCTTCGAGGTGGCCCGTGGCGCGGCCGAGCTGCGCGGTCGTCTCCGCCTTCATCTTCACGATCTTGGAGTAGGTGCCGGCGACGATGGCGACGATCGGGATCAGGAGCGCCAGGATCGGGATCAGAAGAGGCGACATGAGAGCAGGGGAGGGGTCCGGCAGGAACGTACGCCGCGAGACGGGCGCTCCGGCCGGAGGTTGCGGCGCTGGCGACGAGCGCCGCCAGCGGCTCAATCGACCCAGACCGTTTTCTGGTTGACGAAGGCGCGGATGCCGGGGCGCGCCAGCTCGCGGCCGTAGCCCGAGTCGCCGACGCCGCCGAAGGGGAGGTTCGGGTGGCTCTTGGTCATCTCGTTGACGAACACGGCGCCGGAGCGGATCGCGCGGGCGAGGCGCTCGCCGCGCGCGCGGTCCTGAGTCCAGACGCTCCCGCCGAGGCCGAAGCGCGTGGCGTTGGCCAGTCGCACGGCGTCGTCGGCGTCCTCGGCCACGATCATCGACGCGACGGGCCCGAAGATTTCCTCCTCGAAGGCGACCGTCCCCTCGCGCACATTCCCGAGCACGGTCGGCGGGTAGTAGAAGCCGTCGCCCTCGGGGATCGCGCCGCCGCACAAGACCTCGGCGCCGTCCTGGACGGCGCGGTCCACCTGATCCTGGACGCCGTCGCGGAGGTCGCCGCGCGCCAGCGGGCCGAGGTCCGCGTCGCCCATCGGGTCGCCGACGGTGAGGGCCTCCATGCGCTCGGTAAAGCGGCGCGCGTACGCCTCCGCGATGGGCTGCTCCAGGATGAACCGCTTGGCCGCGATGCAGCTCTGGCCGTTGTTCTGGACGCGCGCCTGGACGCCCGTCTCGACGGCCGCGTCGAGGTCGGCGTCGGCCAGGACGACGAAGGCGTCGGAGCCGCCCAGCTCCAGCACGGACGGCTTGAGCGCCTCGCCCGCCAGCTTGCCGACCGTCCGCCCGGCCCGGTCGCTCCCGGTCAGCGTGACGGCGCGGACGCGGGCGTCGCCGATGACGTCGGCCGTCTGGTCGTGGTCGATGACGAGGTGCTGGAAGACGCCGTCCGCGAAGCCGGCCTCGTGGAACAGGCCGGCGATGGCCTCGCCGCAGCCGAGCACGGCCTCGGCGTGCTTCAACAGCCCGACGCCGCCCGCCATCACGGTCGGCGCGGCGAACCGGAAGACCTGCCAGTAGGGGAAGTTCCAGGGCATGACCGCCAGCACCGGCCCGAGCGGCTCGAAGGCCACGAACGAGCGGCGGGCGTCGGTCTCCCGCTCCTCGTCCTGCAAGAAGCGCTCGGCGTGCTCGGCGTAATAGCGGCAGACCCACGCGCACTTTTCCGCTTCGGCGACGGCCTGCGCGAGCGGCTTGCCCATCTCGCGCGTCATGAGCCGGGCGTGGCTTTCCTTGTCCCGCTCCAGCGCGTCCGCCAGCCGGCGCATGGCGGCGGCGCGGGCGTCGAAGCCCGACTGGCGGTGCGCCTCGAAGGCGTCGGCGGCGCGGCCGAGGGCCGCATCGAGGTCGCTGGCGGAGAGGCGTTCGTAGGTCGCGATCTCGGCGCCGGTGGCGGGGTTGACGGTGGTGGGCATCGTAGGGGAGTGGGCGGGGACGTGAGAGACGGACGAGCCGCGTACCCGGTTCACCCTTGTCGGCCGGGCCGTCGCGCGCGCCACCGCGCAGCGTCGACGGGGCGTCCCCAGGCGTCGTAGAGTGCCGCCCACTCCTCGGCGAGGGCCGGCCCTCCGTGGTCTGAGGCGCCGGCCGCGTCGGTCGGCACGCGTAGCAGCGCCGCCTCGGCCTCCTCGAACCGTCGCGCGTCGCGGAGAAGCTGCGCCAGCTTGATCTGGCTGAAGGCCGTCCCCGACGGCCCCGTGTGCGGATCGCGCGCGAGCCACGCGAGCGCCTCCCGCTGGGCCTCGATGGCGCCCTCCAGATCGCCCCGCTCGGCGAGCACCGAGGCGAGGACCCCGCAGGGGACGGCGTGCGCCCCAGGCCGGAGGGGCGGCAAGCGGATCGCCTCTCGGAGCGCGGCCTCCGCGTCGTCCAGGCGCCCCTGGCGGCGCAGGACGGACCCGTACAGCCCGAGCATTTGGCTCAGCGTGCTGCTCGTCGGCTGAGCCGCTCGCAGGATCGCGATGCCGTCGGAGCCCATCCGCTCGGCCTCGTCGAGGCGGTCGGCCATGAGGTAGAGGAACATGAGCGAGGTGAGGACGCCGGCGAGGCGGGGGTCGTCGGGGCCGTATCGCTCGGCCAGCCGCTCGCGGAGGTCGAGGAAAAGGACCTCGGCGTCGTCGAGGCGGCCCTGGTCGAGGATCGCCCGGCCGAGCGTCTGCTCCACGACGAACGCCTCCGCCTCGGGCGACCGAGCGGCGGCCGTCCGGAGGAGGGCCTCGGCCTCGTCGGCCCGGTCGGCGTCGATGAGCACGAGGCCCAGGACGTACTCGACGCGCGCCCGGAGCGCCGGGTCCGCGCGCCGGCCTGCGGTCCGTCGGTCGGCGAGACGGAGGGCCTCCCGCGCCAGGGCCTCCGCCTCGCTCAGCCGTCCCTGCGAGTCCCGGACGGTCGCCAGTTCGGCGAGGGCGGCGGCGAGCGTGGCCACGTCGCCGCTCTCGCGCAGGATCGACGTGGCCTCTTCCAGCGGCGCCTCGGCGCGGGGGTGCGCGCCGAGCTGGACGTACGACCGGCCGATCAGGAAGAGCAGCCGCGCGCGGACGAGCGGCTGATCGGCGAGGTCCGTCCGGGCCTGGGCGAGGCCGCGGTCGAGCACGTCGCGGAGGCGGAGCGTGTCGGGGCGGCCCGCCGCGAAGGGGTCTGCGCTGAGCATCTGCGCCAGCATCCCGGCCGTGGCCTGGGCGGCGTCGCGTTCGCGGGCTGTGGCCCGCTGCTGCACGGCGAGCGCCGCCGTGAACGCCACGAGGGCCACGGCGGCGGCGACGGCGGCCGACACGCCGAGGCGATGGCGGCGGGCGAACAGGCGTGCGCGGTAGGCGGCGGAGGGCGCGCGGGCCGCGACCGGGAGCCCACCGACGAAGCGGCGGAGGTCGGCCGCCAGGGCGTCGGCGGAACCGTACCGGGCCTCGGGCTCCGCCCGAAGCGCCGTCAGCACGACGGCGTCGAGGTCGCCCCGCACGCGCCGCGCGTCGACCGACCCCGAGGCCGTCGCGCTCGGCCGGGGCGGCGTCGCGTGCAGGAGAGCGTCCTCCTGCTGCGCCGGCGACGAGGCCTCGAACGGTCGTCGCCCGGCGAGCAACTCGTAGAGGACGACGCCGAGCGCGTACACGTCCGTCGCCGTCGTCGCGGCCTCGCCGCGGACCTGCTCTGGCGCGGCGTAGGCCCGCGTCATGGCACGGGCGCCGGTCTCGGTGCGGGCCGCGTCGGTCGCGTTTCCCAGGAGCTTGGCGATCCCGAAGTCGAGGAGCTTTACCTGCCCGTCCGCTGTGACGAGGAGGTTCGACGGCTTGAGATCGCGGTGGACCACGAGCCGCCGGTGGGCGTGGGCGACGGCCTCGCACGCTTGCACGACGAGGCCGACGCGCGCCTCGGCGTCCAGCCCGTGCGCCTCGGCGTAGGCCGTGATCGGCACACCGTCCACGAGGTCCATGGCGAAGTAGGGACGCCCGCCCGGCGCGTCCGGCGCCGGCGCCGACGTCCCCGCTTCGAGGAGGCGGACGATGCCGGGGTGCTCCAGACGCGCCAGCACCTGCCGCTCGGCCTCGAACCGCTGGCGGAGACCGGCGCCGTCGCCCGGCCACCGGACCAGCTTGAGCGCCACCTCACGGTCGAGCACGCCGTCGACGCGGCGGGCGCGCCACACGGCGCCCATGCCACCCTCCCCCAGCGGCTCCAGCAGTAGGTACGGCCCGACGCGCGCGCCCACTGGCGGTGATTGCTCCGACGCCCCGGCGAGCAGGCGGGCCTCGATCCCGAGCGGCCGATCGCGCGCGTCGAGCATGGCCTCGACCTCCCGGCGGAGGCCCGGCGCCCCGACGCACGCCGTCTCCAGAAAGCCCGTGCGCTCCGCGACGTCAAGCGCGAGGGCGTCGGCGAAGAGGGACTCGATCTGGTCCCAGCGCGCCCTCATCAGTCCGAGAGGGCGAGGCGAGACCTCCTTGCGGAGCCACGCCTGCGCCGCCGACCACGCGCGCTGGACGGTCTTGGCCGAGACCGCCAGCACGTCGGCCGTCTCCTCCAGGCTGAGACCGCCGAAGAAGCGGTGGTGGACGATCTGGCTCGCGCGCGGGTCGAGGGCCGCCAGCCGCGTGAGCGCCTCGTCGAGCGCCAGCAGCTCGTCGGCATCCTGCTCGGTGAGGAAGGGGAGCACGTCGTCGAGCGCGAGGTCCGGCACGCCGCCGCCGCGCTTGAGCCGTTTCCGGGCGCGGGCGTAGTCCACGAGGAGCCGCCGCATGGTGGTCGCGGCGACGGCGAGGAACTGGCCGCGGTCCTCGGCTCGGACCTCGCGCTGCCGGGCCAGCTTGAGGTACGCCTCGTTGACGAGCGCCGTCGGGTTGAGCGTGTGGCCGGTCCGCTCGTCGCGGAGCTGGCGCCGCGCGAGCGCGTGCAGTTCGCCGTAGAGGAGCGGCACCAAACGGTCCAGCGCGGCGGCGTCACCGTCGCCCCAGTGGTGCAGCAGGTCCGTGACGGTGGTGGGGGACATCGGCGGGCCGGTCTGAGCCTGGGCGAAGAGTACGGCGTCCGCCCCGATTCTCAGCTCCGATGTCCACCTCGGGACGGAAACGACGCCACCTCTTGCAACGGCCCCCTCTCCCCCGACCCTCGACGCGTCGCCATGCCCCGCCTGTCCCTCCTCGTCTTCGTCTTGGTGGCGCCGCTCGTCAACGCCCAGCCGGTCCCCGAGGTCAAGCTCCTCGCGAGCGACCGAGCGGCGGGTGACTACTTCGGCTATGCCGTTGCGCGGAGCGCCGATGGCCGCTTCGCCCTCGTGGGTGCGTTGGGCGACGAGAACGCAACCGGGAGCGCCTACGTTTTCGAGCGGAGCGGCGGCGCGTGGGTGCAGCGCGCGAAGCTCACCGCCTCCGACGCTGCGGTCGGCGATGAGTTCGGCGGCAGCGTGGCCCTCAGCGGAGACGGGGGCTACGCCCTCGTCGGGGCCGCCTACAACGCCGACGTCGGAGGTTTCGGATTCTCCGGGAGTGCGTACGTGTTCGAGAGAAGCGGGAACACGTGGACGGAGCAGGCCAAGCTCACCGCCTCGGACGCGGACGGAGACGATACCTTCGGCGGGTCCGTCGCCCTCAGCGACGATGGCACCGCCGCGCTCATCGGAGCCCCCATCGGCGACGACGCGAACGGGATCGAGACCGGGAGCGCCTACGTGTTCAAGCGGAGCGGGAGCACCTGGGCGGAGCAGGCCGAGCTCACCGCTTCCGATGGAGACCTGTACGACGACTTCGGCGAAGCCGTCGCCCTCAGCGCCGACGGCTCGCGCGCCCTCGTCGGTGCCATCAACGACACCCTCTCTGCGGGAAGCGCATACGTGTTCGAACGGAGTGGGGCGGCGTGGACGCAACAGGCCAGGCTCACCGCCTCCGACGGAGCCTCTCTCGACATCTTTGGCGGCACCGTCGCCCTCAGCGCCGACGGCCTCACCGCCCTCATCGGCGCTCCCGGCGACGACAGCTACACCGGGAGCGCGTACGTCTACGAGCGGAGCGGCACGACCTGGACCGAGCAGGCCAAGCTCACGGCCCCTGGCAACGCGAACGGCGACGAGTTCGGCGCGTCACTCGACCTGAGCACCGATGGCATGACGGCGCTCGTCGGAGCCCGGCGCGACGAGCAGTTCACCGGGAGCGCCTACGTCTTCGAGCGGAGAGGAGGCACGTGGACCGCGAGAACGAAGCTCACGGCATCGGACGGAGCATCGAGCGATTCCTTCGGACGCGCCGTGGCCCTCAGCGGGGATGGCACCTCGGCCCTGATCGGCTCGAACTCGGACGACGACGACGGGACCAACTCGGGGAGCGCCTACGTCTTCGACCTCCGCCCCCCGATCACGGACGCGCCGTACGTGGTCACGCTCGGCGGGGCCAGCTTCGACGAGGGCGTCGGCGTCGGCGTCGACAGCCTGCGAAACGCCTTCTTCGTGGGCGAATTCCGGGGGACGTTCGACTTCGACCCCGGCGCGGGCGTGGCCGAGATCACGAGCGCGCAGTCCGACGTCTACGTCGCCTCCTACGACCCGCTCGGCGGCTTCCGCTTCGCGTTCCCCATCGGCAACGGGTTCGCAACGTCGGAGACCGCCGGCGGCATCGCCGTGAGCCCCGCCGGCGATTTCGTGGTGACCGGCAGTCAGCCGTTCGGGGCCATCGACTTCGACCCCGACCCGGTGGGCGTCGAGCTCCGGACCGGCCGGCTCTTCGTCGCCGGCTACGACACCGACGGGCACTTCCGGTTTGCCGTCGCGCCGGAAGGCCCCTCCGGGGCGAACGGGGCCGGCTCCGCCGTGGCGCTCGACGCGAGCGGCGACGTCTACGTGGCCGGGCAGTTCGCCGGCGAGCTCAACTTCGCGCCGGGTGCTTCGCAGCCGGTGCTGCTCACGAGCGCCGGCGGCACCGACATCTTCCTCGCCAGCTACGACGCGACGGGCGCGTTCCGCTCGGCCACCCGGCTCGGGGGGCCGAACAACGACGCGGCCCAGGGCGTCGCCGTCGATGCCTCGGGCCTCGTCTTCATCACCGGCCGCCTCGACGCCTCGACACTGACGCGTGACAGCACGGGCGGGGGCGGCGCGGGCCCGTTCATCGCGAGCTACGCCCCCAACGGCAGCCAGCGGTTCGTGCACGTCTTCGGGCCCGAGGGGCAGGGCGAGGCGGTCGCCATCGACGCCGCAGGCAACGTGGTGGTGGTCGGGTCGTTCTCGGGCACCGCCTCCTTCGACCCCACCGACACCGACGGCAACGGCGACCGCGAGACGGTCACCGAGAGGGCCGGCGGGAGCTCGTTCGTGGCCGGCTACCGGCCGGACGGGTCGTTCCGGTTCGTGACCGTCAGCGACGGGACGTCCAACACGCTGGGCCTCACGACCCTCGCCTCCGGGGTCAGCCTCGTCTCGGGGACGTTCAGCGGCACCGTCGCGTTCGGCCCGGGACCCGACGGCACGCTCTCGTCCGGCGCGGGCTCGGACGCCTTCGTCGCCCGCTACGGCCCGGCCGGGGGTTTCCAGTCCGTCTTCGCCGTCGGCGGCGACGGGCTGAACGCCGCCCGCGCGGTCGCCTCGGCCGACGACGGCTACGTGCTCCTCACGGGCTCGTTCACCAACACGACCGACTTTGACCCCGGTGCGGGACTCGACGAGCGCACGAGCGCCGGCCAGAACGACCTGTTCATGATGAAGGTGGCCCCGGAGCAGGTGCCCGTCGCGGGCGAGCCGCTGGCGGACGCGCCAGGCGGCCCGGCGCGGCTGGAGGCCCAGCCTAACCCGTTCGCGTCGCGCGTGACGCTCCGGCTGTCCGTCCCGCACGAGGGGCGCGTGTCGGTGGCGGTCTACGACGCGCTCGGCCGCCGAGTGGCCGTGCTCTACGAGGGCGCTGTGGGCCCGGCGCGCCCGCTGGAGCTGGTGTGGGAAGCCGGGGCCGCCGCGCTGGGGCTCTACGTCGTCCGGGCCGAGGGCGCGACAGTCCGGGCCGTGCGGCGCATCGTCCACGTGCGGTGAGCGGCGACCGTCGGCGGCACGTGGGGCGGGGCCGCCAGTCGCTGGCGGTCGGAGGGGCGGCCTTCCTTTCCGCGACGAGCACGGCGTCGCCCCGCTTCTCAGCGCCGATGTCCACTTCGGAGCAGAAACGACGCCACCTCTTGAAACCGATCCCTCCCTCGCCATGCTCGCCGCTCTTCCGCGTGCTCTCATCGTCTTCGCTCTCTTTGCCTCTGGCGCCGTGCTTGCG
This sequence comes from Rubricoccaceae bacterium, assembly GCA_963811175.1. Lineage (GTDB taxonomy): Bacteria > Bacteroidota > Rhodothermia > Rhodothermales > Rubricoccaceae > Rubrivirga. The sequence goes on from CAWEQE010000002.1 coordinate 422,360, forward strand.
CAGGAGAGCAAGCTCCTTCCCGGCGACGGCGAGACACAAGACATCTTCGGCAGCGCCGTCGCGATCAGCGGCGACGGCACGACCGCCCTCGTCGGCGCGCAGAACGACGACGACACCGGCAGTGCCTACGTCTTCACCCGCAGCGGCTCCGTGTGGGCCGAGCAGGCCCGGCTCGTCGCCCTAGACGCCAACCTCTCGGACTTTTTCGGTGCCGCCGTCGCGCTCAGCGCCGACGGCATGACCGCCCTCATTGGAGCCTCTGGCGCCGACCCTGCGGGGTCTGGCTCGGGCAGCGCCTACGTCTTCGTCCGCTCCGGCACGGGTTGGTCGGAGCAGGCCAAGCTCACGGCTTCCGACGGTGCCGTGAGCGACGCCTTCGGGGTCGCCGTCGCACTCAGCGTCGATGGGGCGGTCGCCCTCGTGGGAGCCTCTGGCGACGACGACCACGGCAGCGATTCCGGCGCCGCCTACGTCTTCGTGCGCACGGGGGAACTGTGGACGCAGGCGTCCAAGCTCACGGCCAACGCCGGGGCTGCTCTCGACCGGTTCGGTCGCGCGGTCGCCCTCAGCCAGACTGGCACGACGGCCCTCGTCGGCGCCAGCGGCCCGGATATCCTCGCTGCCGGACCCGGCGCTGCCTACGTCTTCGTGTCCTCCGGCTCGACGTGGACGACACAGGCCCGGCTCTCGGCCGCTGGCGGGGCCGTCGGCGACGCCTTCGGGCGTGCCGTGGCGCTCAGCGAGGACGGGAGTCGCGCGCTCGTTGGAGCGGTCGCGGACGACGACGCGGGCAGCGCCTTCGTCTTCGCTCGGAGCGGCACGACCTGGACAGAAGAGGCCCGGCTAGTCGCGTCGGATCGGGCCGGCGGAGACAGCTTCGGAATCGCTGTCTCCCTCCGTGCGGACGGCGAGCGCGCCCTCATCGGGGCCTTTGCCGACGACGACGCGGGAAGCCTCTCCGGCAGTGCCTACCTCTTCTCGCTCGACGGGACGACGTGGACCGAGGAGACCAAGCTCACCGCCAGCGATGCTGCCCAGGGCGACCAGTTCGGCAAGACAGTCTCCCTCAGCCCCTACGGGGAGTACAGCCTCATCGGCGCCGATGGCGGCGACGACAACGGCGACGTGTCCGGCAGCGCGTACGTGATTGAGTCGTCAGGGGCGACCTTGACCGAGCCCCTGGCGTCCGGCTCGCCGCTGCGGCTCTCGCCCGCGTCGCCCAACCCGTTCTCCCACGCGACGCGCCTCGTGCTCACGACGGACCAGGCGGGGCCGGTTCAGATCGTGCTCCTCGACCTCCTCGGCCGCGAGGTCCGCCAGCTCCACGACGGCCCGCTCGCCCCGCAGACCGAGGTCGTCGTCGTGGCAGACGGCCTGCCGAGCGGCGTCTACGTCGTCCGCGCGGTGACGGCGGCCGGGACGGCGAGCCGGGCGGTGGTCTTGGACCAATGACGCGGCCCTTCATCACGTTCGGCGGCACGCGGGCGGTGGCGGCCGTGACGCGGTTGAGGTAGCCACCGGGGGAGTCGGGGCTTTCAGCCGCCCGTGAAAACGCGGGCGGCCGTTTGCCAACGGCGACGCTTCTGAGGAGATTCCAGCCTCACCCTCTCCCGTTCGATGCCGACTTCCGGAACCATGCGCCGTGGCGCCCGCCTCATGCGGTCGTGGATCGGCGCGCTCCGAGGACCCGCCGAACGACGGGGGCCGGTGGCGCGGACGCCGGACGAGATGGAGGAGCGGACGGTGCGGGGCGTCGCCCGCCGCGACGTCGAAGCGCTCGTCGGGATGCCCGTCGGCGACCTCGGCCTCTACGACCACGCCCTCCGCCACCGCTCTCTGTTCCGGGGCCTCGCGACCGACGGGACCGAGAGCAACGAGCGGCTGGAGTTTTTGGGCGACGCCGTCCTCGGCGCCATCGTGGCCGAGAGCATGTACAAGGCGTTCCCCAGCCGCTCCGAAGGGCACCTCACGCGCACCCGCGCGACGCTCGTCAACGGGAAGGCGCTGGCCGGCTACGCCGAGGCCATCGGGCTCGGGCCGCTCATCCTCATGAGCGACAACATGGACGCGTCCGACGGGCGGGCCAACCAGACCATCCTCGCCGACGCCTTCGAGGCCGTCGTCGGGGCCGTCTACCTCGACCTCGGCTTCGCCGCCGCCCGCCGGTTCGTCTCCGACGTGCTCGCCCGGTGCGTCGACTTGGAGGAGGCGGCGGCCGACCGGAGCAACCACAAGAGCCGGCTCCTGGAGTACGTGCAGGGGCTCGGCATGGAGCAACCGTCCTACGAGGTGGTGTCCGAGGAGGGGCCGAGCCACGACCGCCACTTCACCATCGCCGCCGTCGTGGGGGGCGAGCGGTTGGGCGAGGGGGCGGCCAAGTCGAAAAAGCAGGCCGAGCAGGCCGCCGCGCGCGAGGCGCTCGCGGCCCTCCGCCAGCGGCGGGAGCGCGCGTCGGGCACGCCCGCCCGAGAGGCCAAGACCATCGGCGCGAGGCGAGCCCGCCGTAGCGCCGCTCCCGAGCCACAGCGCCCGACGGTAGGACGCCGCGCGCGGGCGGCACGCACCGCCAGCGGCGAAGCCGGAGCGAAGAGGAAGCGCTCCCGGAGCGCCGCCCTCCGGCCGTGCGTACCGTGCGCCCGTTCCCCCAGCCTGCCCCCTCGCGACGATGGAGATCCCCGCCCCCGCCACGCGCACCGGCCACCCCGACCGCTTCGTCGACCGGCACCTCGGGCCGTCCGACGCCGAGCAGGCCGCGATGCTGGAGACGCTCGGGTTCGACTCGCTCGACGCCCTCTCCGACGCGGCCGTCCCCACCGACATCCAGCTCGGCCGGCCGCTCGACCTCCCCGACGCCCGCTCCGAGCACGAGCTGCTGGCGGAGCTGCGCGAGCTGGCCGAGCTGAACGCGCCGGCGCGGTCCTACCTCGGCATGGGCTACTACGGCACGCTCACGCCGCCAGTCATCCAGCGGAACGTGCTCGAGAACCCGGGCTGGTACACGCAGTACACGCCCTACCAGGCCGAGATCGCGCAGGGACGGCTGGAGGCGCTCCTCAACTTCCAGACGGCCGTGAGCGACCTGACCGGCCTCCCGCTCGCCAACGCCTCGCTCCTGGACGAGGGGACGGCCGCCGCCGAGGCCATGTCGATGTTCGCCGGCGCGCTGCGCGGCAAGCGCTCCACGTTCGTCGTCGACGAGCGGTGCCACCCGCAGACGGTCGCCGTCGTCCGGATGCGCGCCGAGCCGGTCGGCATCACCGTCGTCGTGACCGACGTGGCGGGGGCCGAGTTCGGGGACGACACCATCGGCGCGCTCGTCCAGTACCCGACGACGGACGGCGAGATCGTGGACTACGGCGGCGTGGCCGAGCGCGTCCACGACGCCGGCGGCTACCTCGCCGTCGCCACCGACCTGCTGGCGCTCACGCTCATCGAGGCGCCGGGCACCTGGGGCGCCGACGTCGCGCTCGGCAGCAGCCAGCGCTTCGGCGTGCCGATGGGGTTCGGCGGCCCGCACGCCGCCTTCTTCGCGACCCAGGAGGAGTTCAAGCGCCAGATCCCCGGCCGCATCATCGGCGTCAGCCAGGACCGCCACGGCGAGACGGCGCTCCGCATGGCGCTCCAGACGCGCGAGCAGCACATCCGCCGCGAGAAGGCGACCTCCAACATCTGCACCGCGCAGGTGCTCCTCGCCAACATCGCCGGCTTCTACGCCGTCTACCACGGCCCCGAGGGACTCCGCCAGATCGCCGCGTACGTCCACACGAACACGCGGCGGCTGGCGGCGGCGCTCGAAGCGGCCGGCCACGAGGTCGTCCACGACGGCTTCTTCGACACGCTCCGCGTCCGTCCCGCCGACGGGCTCGACGCCGTGGCCGTGGCCCGCGACGAGTACGACATCAACCTCCGCGCCTACGACGACGGGACCGTCGGCGTCGCCCTCGACGAGACCGTCACCGACGCCGACCTGGCGGACCTCGTGGACGCCTTCGGCGGGACGATGCTGCCCGTCACCGATGACGACGGGTACACCGGCCCGCTCGCCCGCCAGTCGGCCTTCCTGGAGCACCCGACGTTCGGCGCGTACCACAGCGAGACCGAGATGCTCCGCTACCTCAAGCGGCTCGAGAACAAGGACCTCTCGCTCGTCCACAGCATGATCCCGCTCGGGTCGTGCACCATGAAGCTGAACGCGACGGCCGAGATGATGCCGATCACGTTCCCCGGCTTCGCCGCCGTCCACCCGTTCGCGCCGGACGAGCAGACGGAGGGCTACGAGGAGGTCGTCGACACGCTCGAGGAGTGGCTGGCCGAGATCACCGGGTTCGACGCCGTCTCGCTCCAGCCCAACTCGGGCGCCCAGGGCGAGTACGCCGGCCTGCTCACCATCCGCGCCTACCACCTCTCGCGCGGCGACGAGCAGCGGACCGTCTGCCTCATCCCGACGAGCGCGCACGGCACCAACCCGGCCTCGGCCGTGATGGCCGGCATGGACGTCGTCGCCGTGAAGGTGACGGACCAGGGCGAGGTGGACATGGACGACCTGAACGCCAAGGCCGAGCAGCACGCCGACCGGCTGGCGGCGCTCATGATCACCTACCCCAGCACGCACGGCGTCTTCGAGCGGACGATCCGCGAGATCGCCGACGTCGTCCACGAGCACGGCGGGCTCGTCTACATGGACGGGGCCAACCTGAACGCGATGGTCGGGCTCTGCCGGCCCGGCGACTTCGGGATGGACGTGTGCCACCTCAACCTGCACAAGACGTTCGCCATCCCGCACGGCGGAGGCGGGCCGGGGATGGGGCCGATCGGCGTGACGGAGGCGCTGGAGCCGTACCTCCCCAGGCACCCGGTCGTCCCGACGGGCGGGGAGCAGGGGATCGGGCCGGTCGCGGCGGCGCCCTACGGGAGCGCCCTCGTTCTCTTGATTTCGTGGGCCTACATCGCCATGATGGGCGCCGAGGGGCTGAAGCGCGCGTCGCAGACGGCCATCCTCAACGCCAACTACATGGCGAAGCGGCTGGAGGGCCACTACGACGTGCTCTACCGCGGCCCCAACGGCTACGTCGCCCACGAGTTCATCCTCGACGTGCGGCCGTTCCAGGCGGCGGGTGTTTCGGCCGAGGACATCGCCAAGCGGCTCATCGACTACGGCTTCCACGCCCCGACGATGTCCTGGCCCGTCGCCGGCACGCTGATGGTGGAGCCGACGGAGTCGGAGCCGAAGGCGGAGCTGGACCGGTTCTGCGACGCCATGATCGCCATCCGCACCGAGATCCAGGAGGTCGAGCTGGGCACGGCCGACGCCGACGACAACGTCCTCACGAACGCGCCGCACACCGTGGCCGAGGTCTCGGCCGACGAGTGGGCGCACCCGTACTCCCGCCAGCAGGCCGCGTGGCCGGCGCCGTGGTCGCACGAGCGGAAGTTCTGGCCGAGCGTCGGGCGCGTCGACAACGCCTGGGGCGACCGGAACCTCGTGTGCTCCTGCCCGCCGATGGAGGACTACGCCTAGCCCGCGCCCCGCTGGCGGCGCGCGTCGCCAGCGGGGAGGGGTTTGCCCGCGCCTCGTGGCGCGCGCCGGTGACGGACGGGGGCCTGAAACGCTGGGGTTTTTAGACGTTCGTCGGAGAGGCCGACACCGGCGGGGCCGGCTGTGGAGAATCCGCCTCCACGGTCCGGCCCGACCTCTCCCCCGGCCTCTATGGACCGCCGCGCCTTTCTCGGACGCGCTCGCCGCGCACCGGCCCCCGCGCTCCCCCACGCCACCGCATCGGCCGACCTCGCGCCGTTCGCCGGCGAGTGGACGACCCGGCGCGCGGCCCACCTCGTCCGGCGGACGCACTGTGGCGCCGGGCGGCCCGACGTGGTCTCGGCCGTCGTACGTGGTCAGACCGGAGGCGCTCGTGCCGCCGTCGATGCCATCGTCGACGCGGCCCTCGTGCGGCCGCTCCCCGACGCGCCGCGCTGGGCCGGCAGCACCACCGCCGACGGCGGCACCAACACGCAGCGCCTCTACGAGTGGCAGCGCGCGTGGACCGCCGAGATGGCGGCGGGCGGCCTCCGCGAGAAGATGCTCCTCTTCTGGCACGACCACTTCGCCACGGGCCACGCGGTCTACTACCACGCCGCCTTCGCCGTGGACTACCTCACGTTTCTGCGCGTGCGTGCGCTCGGGAGGTTCCGGCCGCTCGTGGAGGGGATCGGAACGCGGCCGGCCATGCTCCGCTTCCTCGACAACGACACCAACGAGGCCGGCAACCTCAATGAGAACTACGCCCGCGAGATCCTGGAGCTGTTCTCGCTCGGCATCACCGGCCCCGACGGCGAAGACAACTACTCGCAGGCCGACATCGTGGAGGCCGCCCGCGCGCTCACCGGCTGGGTGGTGAACGAGAGCCGCATCCGGGGCGAGTTCCAGGCCAGCCGTCACGACGCGGGCTCGAAGACCATCTTCGGCAAGACCGGCGCCTGGGACGCCGCCGACGTCGTGGACCTGATCTTCTCCGAGCGAGGCGAGGCCGCGGCGCACTTCCTGGCCGGCAAGCTCTACGCCTGGTTCGTCCACCCCGTCCCGAACGCGGGCGTCGTCGCGGCACTGGCGGACGTGCTGCGCGAGAGCGACTACGACGTGGCCGTGGCCGTGCGCGCGCTCCTCACGAGCGCCCACTTCTACGACGCCGCCGTGGTCGGCGCGCGCCTCAAGAGCCCGATGGAGCTGATGGTGGGGCTCGTCCGCGAGTTGGGCATCGCGCCCTCGGCGGCCGTGCTGGAGCAGTTCCGCACCGCCAGCCAGTCCGTCGGGCAGGAGATCCTCAACCCGCCGAGCGTTGAAGGCTGGCCCGGCTACGACGACCCGCTCGAGTACCGCGCCTGGGTCACGACCGGCACGATCCCCGAGCGCCGCGGTCTCGCCGACGACGCGGTCTACGGCGGCGGCGCCTTCCCCACGTTCGACCCGCTCCCGCTCGTGGAGCAGCTCTCGGACCGCTACGACCCGTACCGGATCGTCCGCGATCTGAGCGAGCACCTGCTGGCGGTCCCGCTCTCCGAGGCCGCCGTCGACGAGCTGGCGGAGCGGACCGTCCTCGACGGCGTGCCGGCGTCCTACGAGCGCGCCGAGCGGCAGGCGTTCTGGACCGAGATCGTGGTCTCGGCCGAGGGCGTCGCCCGCGACCGGCTCCGGGGGCTGCTCTCGTCGCTCGTCAACCTCCCGGAGTACCAGCTCGTCTAGGCCATGTGCGACCACCACCACGCGCCGCCGCGCCGGGCGATCTCGCTCGACTTCGGCCGCGACCACGACCGCGACCACGCCGCGTGGTCCCGCCGCGATTTTCTGACCGGGGCCACCGCGGCGGCGGCGGGCGCCTTTCTGCTCGGGAGCGGCGCGAGCGCCCGGACCGTCCGCGCGTCGTCGCACACGGCCCTCCTCCAGAGCCTCGGCCGGGCCGAGACCGACCGCGTCCTCGTCATCATCCAGCTCGGCGGCGGGAACGACGGGCTCAACATGGTGGTGCCGCACACGAGCGACGCCTACTACCGCCGCCGCCCGACCATCGCCCAGCAGAAGAGCTCGCTGATGCTGCTCGACGGCGATTACGGCCTCAACGGCGCCATGTCGTCGCTCGAAGGGATGTGGGGCGAGGGCGACCTCGCCGTGATCCACTCGGCGGGCTACCCGAGCCACAGCCGCTCCCACTTCCGCTCGACCGACATCTGGGCCTCGGCCTCGGACGCCGACGAGACGCGCGCCGACGGTTGGACCGGCCGCTATGTGGACCGCGCCTTCCCCGGACACGTGGCCGAGCCGCTGCCGTACCCCGTCGCCATTCGGATCGGCGGGGCGTCGTCGCTCCTCGTGCGCGGGTCCGGCGGGAGCCTCGGCATGAGCTTCTCGAACGCGGGCCAGTTCGAGCGGCTCGCGCAGACCGGCCAGTTCTACGACGAGGGCGACGTGCCGGCCACGCTGGCGGGCGACGAGCTCCGGTTCGTCCGCGAGATCTACAACTCGGGCTTGCGCTACCGCGACGCCGTGTACGACGCCTCGCAGGCGGGCGACAACGACGCCGAGGCCGGGTATGCGGGCGGCGGCCTGTCGTCCTCGCTGGCGGCGGTCGCGCGGCTCATCAAGGGCGGGCTGGCGTCGCGGATCTACGCCGTCTCGATCGGCGGCTTCGACACGCACTCGGACCAGCTGAACCGCCAGCCGGGCCTGCTCCGCGAGATCGCCGACGCCGTGACGGCCTTTTACGCCGACCTCGGCGCCACCGGCGACGCCGACCGCGTGCTGACCATGACGTTCTCCGAGTTCGGCCGGACCATCGGCCAGAACGGATCGGCCGGGACCGACCACGCCGAGGCCTCGCCCATGCTCGTGTTCGGCGCCGGCGTCGGCGGCGGGCTCTACGGCGACGGGCCGGGGCCGACGTCCTCGACGCGCTCGCGAACGACGCGAGCGCGCTCCCCATGTCCGTCGACTTCCGGCGCGTCTACGCCAGCGTCCTCGACGAGTGGTTCGGGCTGGGAGCGGACGCGACGGGCGACGTCCTCGGCGGTGGCTTCCAGCCGCTCGCCGGCCTCGTGGCCTCGCCGTTCACCGTCGCCAGCGAGGCGGCGCCGGAGGCCGACGGGCTCACGCTCGCGGTCGCGCCCAACCCGATCGCCGGCCGCGCGCGCGTCGCGTTCTCGCTGCCGCGCGCGGGCGGCGCCTCGCTCCGGCTCCTCGACCTCCAGGGCCGGTCCGTCCGGCCCATCGCCGAGGGCGCCTTCGCCGCCGGCCCGCATGTGGCCACGCTCGACACCGGCGGACTGGCGGCCGGCCTCTACCTCGTCCGCCTCGACGCCGGCGGCCCGTCCCAGACGGTTTCCGTGACGGTCGTCCGCTGACCGTCCTGCCCCCCTCGCACCGCCAGCGCCTCACGCCCATGCGCCGCCTCCTCTTCTGCCTCCTCGCCCTCGCGCTCCTCCCCGCCTGCGACACGCTCGGCGGCGACGGTAGCGGCTCCGCGCGCCAGGCCGTCGAGGCCTTCCCCGTCCAGGTGGACGGCCTCTGGGGGTTCATCGACGCTGAAGGCCGGCTCCTCGTGCCGCCGTCGTACGACTTCGCCGACGAGGTGTACGGCGGGCTGGCGGCTGTCCGCACGGGGACGCTGTGGGGCTACGCGCGGCCGGACGGGTCCGTCGCGGTCGAGCCGCAGTTCCAGGTAGCCGGGCGGTTCGCCGGGCGCCTCGCGCCGGTCCGCACGGCCGAGGGCTGGGGCTACGTGGACGAGTCCGGCACGCTCGTCGTCGCCGCCCAATACGACAGCGCCGAGGAGCTCTCCGACGGCCGCGCCGCCGTCCGAAAAGGGGTGCTCTGGGGCTACCTCGACGAGAGCGGGGCGGAGGTCGTCGTGCCGCAGTTCGCCGCCGTCGGCCCGTTCGCGGAGGGCCTCGCGCCGGTCCAGACCGCCAGCGGCTGGGGCTACATCGACGCGTCCGGCGAGGTGGTCGTGGGCGGCACGTTCGCGGAGGCCGGGACCTTTTCCGAGGTCGGCCTCGCGCCGGTCCGCGAGGCGGGCAGCGAGGTGTGGAAGTACGTGGACCGCTCCGGCGCCGTCGCGCTCAACACGACGTTCGAGTCCGCCACGCCGTTCACGGAGGGCTACGCCCGCGTCGGCGTCAACGGCCGGACGGGCTTCATCGACCGCGACGGCACGTTCCTCGTCGGCCCGGAGCTGGCCGAGGCCGGGCCGTTCTCCGAGGGCCTCGCGGCCGTCCGCTTCAACCAGCGCTGGACCTACGTCCGCCGCGACGACGGGCTCGTGGTGACGAGCCCCTTCTACACGGAGGCCCACGCCTTTCGCGGCGGCCTCGCCCAGGTCGTGATGGGAAGCGACGAGAACGCCCGCGTCGGCTACGTGGACCCGACGGGCGCCTTCGTCTGGGAGCCGACCCGGTGAGAGGGATCGGGGAGGCGGGAGGGGCTCCTCTCGTACCCCCTCGCCCTCGTCCCGCCGGTATCGCTCCATCCCGAACCCTCCATCCCTCCGACCTCATGCCTCGCCTCGTCCTCCTCTCCGTTCTCTCCGTCCTCTTCGCCCTCGCCGGGTGCGACACGTTCACCGGCTCTGACGCTGGCGCCGGGGTGGACACCAGCCGGCGCCTGTTCCCCGCCGTCCAGAACGGGAGCCACGCCCTCATCGACGCCACGGGCCGCGTGGTGGTGGACCTCGACGGGTACAACGCCGTCGGACCCGGCGCCGAGGGCCTCACGCCCGCCCGCCGCTGGGAGGGCCGGAGCGTCTGGGACTTTTTCGACGCCGACGGCACCGTCGCCTTCTCGATCGCCGCCGACGAGGCGTGGGCGCCGCAGGCCGGCCTCGTCCGCGTTCGCGTGGACGGCAAGTACGGGTTCGTGGACACCAAGGGCCGGTTCGTGGTGAACCCGGGCCTGAACGACGCCCGCGACGTCCGCGAGGGGCTGGCGCGCGTGAAGACGACGGGCTGGCAGTGGGGCTTTATGGACGAGACCGGCCGCGTGGTGGTGGAGCCGCGCTGGGGCTCGCTCGGCGACCTCCACGACGGCCGCGCCCGCGTCGAGGGCGACGGGGCCTTCGGGTTCGTCGACGGCACGGGCGCCGCGGTCATCCCGGCCGCCTACGACGACGCCCGCGCGTTCTCGGGCGGCCGGGCCGCCGTCCGCCAGGGCCAGCGGTGGTTCTACATCGACGCGGCCAACCAGCGGCTGCTTGGGAGCGCCACGTTCATCTCGGCCGGAGACTTCGCGGAGGGTTTGGCGCCGGTCCGCACCGAGAACCTGTGGGAGTACGTGGACGAGGACGGGCGCCGCGCCATCGAGCCGCGCTTCGAGGAGGCCCGCGCCTTCGCCGACGGCCGGGCCGCCGTCCAGATCGACGGGCTCTGGACGTTCGTCCGCGCCGACGGCTCGCTCCTCCGCGAGCCCGAGTTCGACGCGGTGGCCGACTTCGCGGGCGGCCTCGCGGCCGTCTGGCTCGGCGAGAAGATGGGCTACATCGACCGCGACGGCGCGACGGTCTGGATTCCGCGGAGCTAGCCCGCGCCCCGCTGGCGACGCGCGTCGCCAGCGGCGGGCCGGACCCGCAAGCCGACGGCCGGCGTACGAGACGTCCCCTTCTCACCAGCCCCCATCGTCTCCATGCCCATCGCAAAAATCATCGAGGTCGCGGCCGTCTCCGACAAAAGCTTCGACGACGCCGTCAAGCAAGCGTACTCCGAAGTGTCGCAGACCATCCGCGGCGTCCAGAGCGTCTACGTCGAGGACTTCATCTACGAGCCCGGCGAGGACAAGGCCGGCCGCTTCCGCGTCCACTGCAAGGTGACGTTCGTGGTCCAGAGCCGAGACGACTTGAGCTGAGGCTCCCCGTCTGCTCCCCCGCGCCCCGCTGGTTCCGGCCGGCGGGGCGCGGTCTATTCAGGAGCCAGCGCCGAGCCTGAGCGCGGCGGCGAGCACGAAGAGGAGCCGTGGCATCGGGGTGGGGAGGGACGCGCCGTCCACGACGGTTACCCCAGCGCGTTCCAGAGCATCCGGACGGCGACGACGGCGGCGAACGCGGCGAAGCTGTACCGCACGTAGCGGACGTCGATGCGGTGGGCCGTCGAGACGCCCAGCCGCGCGGTGACGACGGCCGGGAGGGCGAGCGCCGCCGCGCCCCGCCAGTCGACGTAGCCGAGGGCGCCGGCGGGGACCGGCTCGCCCCACCCGAGGACGGCGTACGTCGCCACGCCGACGGCCGTGATGAGGGTGATGGCCGCCGTGGAGGTCCCCGCCGCCACCTTCAGCGGGAGCCGGACGAGCCCGCTGAACGCCGGCACGAGCACCACGCCGCCGCCCACGCCCGCCAGCGACGCGATCACGCCGGCCGCGCCGCCCGTCGCCGCGAGCCCGCCGAGGCCTCGCCGCGCGTCCGCCGTGGAGAGCGTGTCCGGGCGGTCCGGCTTCGTCAGCATCCGGACGACGACGACGATCAGCACGGCGCCGAGGATGAGCTGGAACGCCTGCTTGTCGTACCACGGCTGCGTGGAGACGAACCGGCCGATGAGGACCACGGCGACGGCCGCGAAGGCCCCCGCGACGAGCGCCGTCCGCGTGTCGATGGCACCGGCCTCCCGCTGCGCCACGGTCCCGGACGCCGACGCCGCGAACGTGCAGAGCAGGCTGGTCCCCAACGTCAGCGGCGTGAGGACCGGGTCCTCGATGCCGGCGGCCTGGAACGTAAAAAAGAGGACCGGCCCGAAGATGACCCCGCCCCCGACGCCCACGAGACCGGCCACGAACCCGCCGACGGCGCCGGCTACGAGAAGAAGAACGAGCATCGGCAGGAGGAGGGCGAGAGGGCGCCACGCGCTGGCGGAGGCGTCTCGCCAGTCGCTCGGCCCGTACCGGCGCCGGGCGCGCGGCGATCCCTACCGGCCCAGCGTCCGGCGGTAGGCCGCCGGGTCCAGGAGGACGCGACGGGCCGCCTCCAGCACCGGGTCGTCGGCGAGGGCGGCCACGGTCTGCTCGCGCTGGCCGACGTAGCGGGACAGGATCTCGCGCTGGAGGTGCTGGCGGAGGCGCGGCGCGTGGCGTTCGAAGTCGCCCTCCTTTTCGCGCTCGACGGCGCGGCTCAGGTCGGCCAGCGCGTTTTGGGCGCCGTCGTAGCCGGCCTCCGCCAGCTCGTCGCGGAGCGCGTCGGCGGTCCGCTCGGCGTCGGTGCGGTACGCGATCCGCTCGCCCTCGACGAACCGGCGGAAGTCGCGGAGGAGGGCGTCGTCCACGAGGAAGCCGGCCGGAAGCTCGGCGTGCTCGGCGGCGTAGCGGTTGGCGAACCGGAGGAAGGCGGCGGCGCGGACGAGCGCCCGCTCCAGCTCGCTCTCCTCGCCCAGCGACACGGGCACGTCCGGGTCGATGCCGCCGCCGCTGCGGACCTGGCGGCCGGCGTCGGTGCGGAACGCCCGGCGGAGCGAGTCGGGGACGGCGGCGGCGCGCTCGCCCTGGGCGTAGGCGAGGCGCTGGATCTGGCGCCCCGAGGGCGTCGTGTAGCGGCTGACCGTCAGCTTGAGGGCCGTCCCGTAGGGCATCGGCCGGACCACCTGCACGAGCCCCTTCCCGAACGTCGTCTCGCCCACGATCACGGCGCGGTCGTGGTCCTGGAGCGCGCCGGCCACGATCTCCGACGCCGACGCGCTCGACCCGTCCACGAGCACCGCCAGCGGGACGTCCGGGAGGACGGGCGGCTCGGCCGTCCGGTACGGCCGGTCGGTGCCGTCGGCCCGGCCCTGCGTGGCGGTGACGAGCGTGTTGGCCGGGAGGAACATCCCGCTCAGGGCGACGGCCTGCTCCAGGAGGCCTCCGGGGTTGCCCCGGAGGTCGAGCACGAGCGCCGCCAGCTCGCCCTCGTTCTGGAGCGCGTTGACCGCGTTCGCCACCTGCACCTGCGACTCGAACAGGAACCGCCCCAGCCGGACGTACCCGACGCCGTCGGCCGGGTCTCCGACGTAGCCCGAGTACGTCACGTCGGCCCGCTCCTCGCCGGCGCGGACGAGCACGAACCGGAGCGGCTCCGGCTCGCCCTCCCGCTCGACCTCGACGGGGATGCTCGACCCCGGTTCGCCGCGCAGGAGCGCGTTCGCGCGCTCGGCCGACAGCTCGCTCGCCGCCCGCGTCCCCACGAGGACCACGGTGTCGCCCGGCCGGAGCCCCTGCATCTCGGCGTCGGAGCCGTCGAGCACGCTCCCCACCACGAGCCCGCCGGCCCGCTCCGAGAGGACCACGCCGACGCCGCCCACGTCGCCCTGTTGCTGGAGCCGGCTGGCGGCCGTCGTGGCCTCGTCGTAGTAGACCGTGTACGGGTCGAGCGCGTCGGTCATGGCGCCGATCCCGGTCCGCATCAGCCGCTCGGCGTCGACGGGGTCCACGTACTCCGAGGCCAGCGTCTCGTAGATCGTTCCGAACAGGCCGAAGCTCTTGCGGATGGCGAAAAAGTCCGGTTCGCTCTGCGCGCTGGCGACGGCCGGGAGCGAGACGAGGACGGCGAGGAGCAGGCGGCGCATGGCGGCGGGCGTGGGGGAGGAGGTGTCGGGTTTCGTGCGCTGAACGGACCCCCCGTCTGAGCGCTCATCGTTCGGCTCGACGGGCGCTCAGACTGTCCTCCTTCACAAGGGAGGCGGCGTTTCGACTCGGGAGCGGAGCGACCTCTCGAAACGCGGGGGGCGGGTCGGCATCGGCAAACTGTTCGTCACACGAACGCCGTCCCGGCCTTCTTCGCGTTCCTCCTACGATTCGCCCGCCTTCTCCACGGCCTCCACCTTCGCCAGCTCCTTGAGGCGCTGGCGCTCCACGAAGCCGGTCAGCACGATGGACAGCTCGTAGAGGCCCATCAGCGGGATCGCCATGAGGAGCTGGCTCCACGGGTCCGGCGGCGTCAGGAAGGCCGAGATGATGAGGACCACGACGACGGCGTACCGCCGGCCGGCCTTGAGCATCTCCTGCGTGAGCACGCCGATCTTGGCCAGGACCGTCACCACGACGGGGAGCTCGAACAGGATGCCGGCCCCGAACGACCACGTGAGCAGCATCGAGAAGTACTTCGAGATGTCGAACTCGTTGATGATCTGGTCCGAGATCTGGAAGTGGGCGAAAAACTGGAGCGCGATGGGCGCGATGATGAGGTACCCGAACGTGATCCCGAGCGCGAAGAAGAAGGTGGCGAAGACGGCCGCGAACCGGAGCCCCTTCCGCTCCTCGGGGTAGAGCCCCGGCTCGATGAACTTCCACGTCTGGTACACCACGAGCGGCGATCCGATCACGAGGCCCGCCGCCAGGACCGTCCCGAAGTAGGCGAAAAACTGCCCCGTGACGGTCCGGTTCTGGAGCACGATCGCGAGCGCGTCGAGGCGCAACACGTCGTACATGAAGAAGCCGGGCTTGGTCGGGCCGAGGAGGACCTCGTCGATGATCCAGCCGGCGAAGAAGAGGCAGGCGATGGCGCAGACGAGGACGCCCCCGAGCGCCTTGAAGATGCGCCAGCGCAGCTCCTCGAGGTGGTCGAGGAACGGCATCTCGCCGGCCTGGGGGGCCGTCGGGTCCGGGAGGACGGGCGGCGCCGTCTGGTCGAGACGGACTCCGGGCTCGGAGGCCCCGTCACCGGAATGGACCGGGGTCTTCTTCGACGCACGCGAGCGCCAGACGTCCATGGGGTGCCTCTAGGCCGTGTCGCCGGACGGCGTCGCCGCCCGCGCGCTCTCGCGGAGGTTCAGCTCCAGCAGGGACTCTACCCACAGCCCCTCGCCCTCCAGCCGCGCCCGCCCCCCGCTCCAGGTAAAGTTGAACAGCGTCACCACGCCGGCCACCTCGAACCCGTCGCTGCGGAGGAGGGCCGCCGCGCGGGCCGCGCTCCGGCCGCTGTTGAGGATGTCGTCCATGAGGGCGACCGGCTTCTGGCGGTCGAGCGGCCCTTCGACGAGGCGGCGCCGGCCGTAGGCCTTGCGGCGCTCGCGGATGAAGCCGCCCCGGAACGGGCGCTCCGCCGTCCCGTGCGGGAGCACGGCGGTCACGAGCGGGAAGGCGCCGTAGCCGAAGCCGGCCACCTGCTCGATGTCGCGCTGGCGGAGCCGCTCGGCGAGCACGGCGCCGGCCTCGGCGAACACCTCGCCGTCGAGCATGGGCGCCCGCGTGTCGAGGAGCCACCCGATGGGCTGCCCGCGCGGGTCGGTGATGGTCTCGTCCTCGCGCCGCACGAGCGCCCGCTGGTAGAGCGTGTGCCCCAGCTTGGCCAGGGCGGACTCGGGGACGGTGCTGTAGTCGTTCGGCATCGAGGGGGACGGCTGGCGGCGCTGCGTGCGGGGGCCGGCGGCGGGCGGAAACATACGGCGTCGCGGCGCGCAAACGGGGTGCCGCAGCCGTGGACGCGGCGGTCTTACACAGAGTTGCGGAATCGCCCGACCCGCCCGGCGCTCGCTGAACCCTCAACGCACGCGGCGCGCATCGCGTGTGTCCCAGATCGGGACGGCCCGCGCCGGGCCGCGCGGCCTACGCCGCGACGACGGGCTCGGCGCCGAGGCTCGCCACGTCGTAGAGCGGGAACGCCTCGGTGAGCGCGTGGACCTCGCGTCGGACGGCCTCCGCCTCGGTGCCTCGGCTCGTGATCACGCGGTCCATGAGGCGCACGATGCGCCGGAACTCGTCCTCGCCCAGCCCGCGCGTGGTCATGGCGGGCGCGCCGAGGCGGATGCCCGACGTTACGAACGGGCTCTCGGGGTCGCCGGGGACCATGTTCTTGTTGACGGTGATGTCGGCCTCGCCCAGCCACGCCTCGGCCTCCTTGCCGGTGCAGCCCTTCGAGCGGAGGTCCACGAGGGCGAGGTGGTTGTCGGTCCCGCCCGAGACGACGGCGTAGCCGAGCCCGACGAACGCCTCGGCCATGGCCCGCGCGTTGCGGATCGTCTGCCGCTGGTACTCGGTGAACGAGTCCGCCAGCGCCTCGCCGAAGGCGACGGCCTTGGCCGCGATCACGTGCATCAGCGGGCCGCCGATCGTGCCGGGGAACATGGCCGAGTCGAGCACCTGCCCGGTCGACTTGGGGGCGCCGGAGCGGAGCGTCTCGCCCGTCGGGGAGTCGCCGTCGGTCCCGACGAGGATCATCCCGCCGCGCGGGCCGCGGAGCGTCTTGTGCGTCGTGGTCGTTACGACGTGGGCGTGGGGGAGGGGGTCGTTGAGGAGGCCGGCGGCGATGAGGCCGGCCGTGTGCGCCATGTCCACCCAGAGGATGGCCCCCACCTCGTCGGCGATCTGGCGCATCGTGGCGTAGTCGAAGTCGCGGCTGTAGGCGCTGGCGCCGACCGAGAGCATCCGGGGCCGCACCTCGCGCGCCTTGTCGCGGACCCGGTCGAGGTCGATCCGCCCGGCGTCCTCGCCCTCCGTCTCGACGCCGTAGAAGTGGGGCTCGTAGAGCTTGCCCGAGAAGTTGACCGGGCTGCCGTGGGTGAGGTGGCCGCCGTGGGCGAGGTCGAGCCCGAGGAGCTTTTGGCCGGGCTCCATGAAGGCGAGGTAGACGGCGCTGTTGGCCGTGGCCCCGGAGTGCGGCTGGACGTTCACCCAGTCGGCCCCGAACAGCTCTTTGGCGCGATCGATGGCGAGCGCCTCCACCTCGTCGACCACCTCGCAGCCGCCGTAGTAGCGCTTGCCCGGGAGCCCCTCGGCGTACTTGTTGGTGAGCGGGCTGCCCATCGCCTGGAGCACGGCCGGGCTCACGAAGTTCTCAGAGGCGATCAGCTCCAGCCCGTCGTTCTGCCGCTCCACCTCACGGCGGACGATGTCGAAGACGGCGGGGTCGGTGTCGTGGAGGGCGGACATGGCGGGGCGGGGCAGGCGTCTGGGAAGCTACGTCCTCGCCCCGCTGGCGGACCCCGGCTTCGCCCGTCGCCAGCCGCGCGAGGCTACGCGTCCCGGTCGCCTCCGAACTCGTCCCGCCGCGTGCGGCCCCGGCCATCAGGAGCGTCCCGACGATGGTGACCCCGAGAGCCGTGGCGGCGACGAGAGGGCTGGCCCCTAGTTGACGCTGGGGGGCCCCAGCCGCTGGCGGCTCTCGTGGACGAGCGCGGGCGGCTCGTAGGGGGCGACGCCCGTCCGCGCCCGGCAGTACGTCTTCACCCCGCGCTCCACGTTGACGGCGTAGAGGTAGAGCACGTCGTCGCGGAGCGCGGACGGGAGCGCGTCGGCGCGCTGGAGCACGTCGGCCACGTACTGCTCGGTCACCCCGAGCGCGCGTGAGGTGGCGTTGATGGCGCCCTCCGTCACGAACGAGTGGCCGGCTGGGTCACGGTGCTCGATGACGGCGAGTGTCTCGAAGGCGGCGCGGGTCGTGCGGCGGGGGATCGGGAGGTCCATGTCGGAAAGGAGGGCGTCGCGATGTGGCGGAGACAACGGCGTACCCCGGAACCGGCCGCCGGGAAACGCCGGGCGGGAACGCAGCACGGGTGTGACAGGAACGGGAGATGATCGCGGGACCGGCGGCAACATAGGCCGGAGGCCGGACGGCTACTAGTGGCTCTCGGCGCACCGTGTGTGCTCCAATCGCACCGCCGCGCCCGGAAGACGCCACGCTGCGGGCGCCCGTCCTGGACCCCGACGCCCAGCGGGAGCCGGCGGGCCGCCCCCTGCTCCTCTCGGTTCGCCCACACCGGACCAGCGAGCGAGCCGAGCAGACGGCCCGAGAGGGGAGCAGTGAACGAGGAGGGCTGCGTTCTGAGCCCTCGGCGACACGACCTCGTCGGCCGGCCGCGCCTCCGTCTCGCACACGAACGCACGAGACGCTCAGTCCACGCCGAGCGCCTTGTGCGTTTGCACGGAGACCCGCCAGCGCGGGTCCTCGAACACGAGGTCGAGCGCGAGGCGCGTCGCCGCTGCGAGGCGCGGGCCGTCCTCGGGCTGGAGCCACAGGGCGCGGCGCCCGCCGTGGGGGCGGACGCGCTCGGCGAACGCGCGGTACGCCTCGGGCCGGTAGTCCGGGACGACCAGCTTGAGCTCGTCGCACGCTTCCAGCGCGAGCCGGTCCTCGGGGAGCTTCGGGCTGCACACGACCCAGTCCGGCCAGTCCGACTCCTCGCCAAAGGCGGTCGCCAGCCGCTGCGTCCCGTTCGTCTCGACGGCGACGACGAAGCCCTCGGCGCGGAGCGCGCGGACGAGCGCGGCGTCGGCCTGGAGGAGCGGCTCGCCGCCCGTGAGGACGCAGAACCGGACGGCCCCGCCGACGCGTGCGGCCTCGGCGGCGAGCGCCTCGGCCGAGAGCTTGACGGCCCCGGGCGGGGCGAACTCCGTGTCGCACCACGTTGGGCAGTCGGCGCCGGAGCGGGCGGCGTCGCGGGCACGGTCTCGCTCGACGCCGGACCACAGGTTGCACCCGGCGAGGCGGACGAACACGGCCGCGCGGCCGGCCTGCGTGCCCTCCCCCTGGACCGTCCGCCACAGCGCCTTGACGGCGTACCGCCGGCCGCTGGCGGGCGACGCCGCCAGCCGCTCGGAGAGCCCGGCCTCGCGCTCGGGGGTGGGGAGAGACACGTCCATCGCCCGAAGAAACGGCTCCACGGCGGCCTCCGCGCTCGCCTCTCGGGAACGCCCCGATTCTTCGACCGCGCAGGGGCGGGAGGAAACTCAGCCCCGGTACGGGGATACGCGCCCTCCATCTTTTCCCTCCCCCATGGCCGACACTCCCTCCACTGATCAGCAGACCCAAACCTGGCCCGAACTCGCCATCGGGCTCTACGACAAGCTCACCGGTCGCGGCGCCGAGATCGAGTACGAGTTCGACGACTTCGACCTCCGCGTGCCCTCCGGGACCGGCTCCAACGCGAGCCACGCGCATTGGAAGATGAACGGGACCGTCCGTGTCCGCACGCGCGACCCCGAGCACGGCGGCGCCGCCAAGGGCTGATGCAGCCGCCCCGCCGCCAGATCCTCGTAGACGCCGACCTCGACCTGACGGTCGACGGGCACCCCATCGCCATCCGAGGCGACGGGGAGCGGGTGACGATCGCCGTCGACCGCGCGTCGACGGCGGCCCGGCTGTTCCGGTCGAACCGGCCGGGACGCCACCTCCTCCGAGCCGTGACCGACACGCTGGAGCAGTTCGGCGTGGACGTCGAGGTGACGGTCGGCGGGCGGAGCGTGCTCGCGGCCGGCCCATCGGCGCAGGGCGGGCGGATCGCGGCGGCGGCCGGGCTCGGCGCCGTCGAGGTGCGCGTGCCGCCGGAGGCCACGTGGGGCGCGGCCGGCCTCGCGCTGCTGGCGGGGCTCGCCGTCGGGCTCCGCCGCTAAGGCGGTGGCCCCGGACCCTCCGCCGCCCGCCGCGCCCGAGCCGCCGGCCGCCTCGGAAGCGACCTCGACGGACGAGCGCCCGACCGTCGCCATCGCCGGCGCGTCGGGGTTCGTCGGGACGGCGCTCCGCCAGGCGCTGCCGGCGTCGTACCGGCTCGTGGGGCTCACGCGGTCCCCGGCGCGCGCGGCGCAGACCGACGAGGGCGACCAGATCCGCTGGCGCCACTGCGACCTGTACTCGCTCCGCGAGGTCGAGCGGGGGCTCGACGGCGCGGACCTGGCCATCTACCTCGTCCACTCGATGCTGCCGTCGTCGCGGCTGACGCAGGGCACGTTCGCCGACCTCGACCTCATCCTCGCGGACAACTTCGCGCGGGCGGCCGAGCAGGCCGGCGTCCGCCAGATCGTCTACCTCAGCGGCCTGCTCCCGGAGGACACGACGGACCTCTCGCGCCACCTCCGCAGCCGCTGGGAAGTCGAGCGGACGCTCGCGGCCCACGGCGTCCCGGTGACGACGCTCCGGACGGGCCTCGTCGTGGGGCAGGGCGGGTCGTCGCTGCGGATCCTGGTCAACCTCGTGCGGCGGCTGCCGGCCATGCTGCTCCCGGCGTGGACCGAGTCCGACACGCAGCCCATCGCCCTGCGCGACGTGGTGCGCGCGTTCCGGCTCGTGCTCGGCGCGCCGGACCGGTTCGAGGGCGCGTTCGACATCGCCGGCCCCGAGGTGATGAGCTACCGCGAGATGCTGGAGCAGACGGCGGAGGTGCTGGGCGTCGAGCGCTCGACGTCGGGGGTCCCGGTCCTCACCCCGCGCCTCTCGACGCTCTGGGTCAGCCTCGTATCCGGGAGCCCACGCGCGCTCGTCGGCCCGCTCGTCGCCAGCCTCCGGCACGACATGGTGGCGCGGCCGAACCCGCTCCAGGCCGTCCTCGCGCCGGACGCGCTCTCGTTCAAGGAGGCGCTCCGCGAGGCCGTCCGGCCCGACGGGACGCCGTTCCCCAACGCCCGCCACAGCCACCGCCAGCAGGACGACGAGGCCGTCCGCGAAGCCCAGCTCGTCCGCTCCGTCCAGCGGTTCTCGCTCCCGCGTGGGCGCGACGCCGAGTGGGCCGGGCGGGAGTACATGCGCTGGCTCGACGGGTTCGCCGGCCCGTTCCTCCGCGTCCGCGTGGACGAGGCCGGGGCCCAGTGGGTCGCGCGGTTCTACGTCCGTCCGCTCTCGCGGCCGGTCTTGGAGCTGACGCACGCGCCCGACCGGAGCACGCCCGACCGCGCGGTGTTCTCCGTGACCGGCGGCGTCCTGGCGCAGCCGGGGGCGCAGAACCGGCCCCGGCTGGAGTTCCGAGAGATCCTCGACGGCGAGTGCCTGCTCGCGGCGATCCACGACTTCGCCCCGCGCCTGCCGTGGGCGCTCTACCGGCTGACGCAGGCGGTGGCGCACCTGTTCGTGATGCGCCAGTTCGGCCGGCACCTCGCCACGCTGGCGGACGCCCCGGCCGCGGAGCGAGCGTCGGGCTAGAGCGTGTTATGGACTCGAAGGGGCGAGATAGATTCCGGGCGTGTCTGGCTACACCTCCGGCGCACCATCCATCCGATCCGCTCCGGATGCCCTTGGCGCTACCTCCCGCACGCCCCGCGTTGGCCGCGGTGCACCAGCAAATGCAGCGGTGGATTATGGCTAAGGGTCTCCTCATTCTCTTCAGAACTCGCATGAGGCGTCTCGCACCGCCTGCCGCCTCTACTCGTCATGCTCTCCTCTCTCTGTCGCCTCGCCCTGCTCGCCACCCTCGCAGCGACAGCGGGCGCCGACGCTCAGGTTCTTCTGCACCCCGGACACCCAGACCTCGCCGTCGCCGAGGTCACAATCGACGGCGCGCCTCGGGTTGCCAGGTTGAGCGGCCACGACGTCAACACCACGTCCCGCACCGTCGCCCAGGCGGACAGCATCGTGACCTTGGAGTCGATCTCTGAACTCTACGACGGGTCCCAGAGGCATCGGACCGTACGGTTCGTGTGGCCCTCGCTCCGTCCGCTGTCGGACCGTGTCGAGGAATCCGGCGAGTGGGCGGGCGAGGCCGTGTTCGACGGGGCGCAGGTGTCGGGTCAGTTCGTCCGTGACGCGCGCCCCGCGACACCCTTCGACCTGACGCTCCAGCAGGTTCCGTTTCAGGAGGAGACCGTCGAGTTCGTCGCCCGCGCGCTCCCCCTCCAGGCGGGCTACACCGCTGTCGCTCCAGCCTTCTCGGCCCGCCATCGCCTCCGCGACCATGCCTTGACGGTCATCGGACCGGACGAGGTCAGGCTGCACGACGGCACGGCCGTTTCGGCATGGGCGGTCGACGAGACGGTCAGTGGCCGAGGGGGCTACACCCGGCGGCTCTTCGTGGACCCTGAGACCCGGGACCTCATCGCGATCGAGACGCGGCTGAGCGCGGACTCCGGCGTTCTCATCGAGCCGACGACGCAGGAAGCCATCGCGGCCCGCGTGGCGGAGAGGGAGGCGAGCCCGCCGCTCCGGCCCGGCAGCGGCGAACTCGCGGTCGGCGCTCTCCAGAACGGGACCCGGTCGTACGCCCTCCGGGTGGTCACGCCAGAGACGATGCGGCAGGACCTCGCGACCCTAACCCAAACATGGACCGTGGACGCCGAAGCGGGCACGGCGACGCTGGTCACCAACACCCTGGCCACGCGTGGCCAGCGCACGATCGAGACCGTCACGCTGGCGTACCCCTCGTTGCAGCCGCTGACCGAGACGAGCGTCGCCGACGGTGCCCTGACGGAACGCGTCTATTCCGACGGCATCGTGCGCGAGACCACAGCCTCCGGCTCTACGGAGCGCGCGCTCGAGACCCCCGTGTTCGGCACCTCCGTGGCGCTCCTCTCGGAGGTCGCCCGTCTGCTCCCGCTCACGGAGGGGTACCAGGCTTCGTACCACATGGACTCGGCCGAGGGCGTGGCAGAGGTGACGTTGACCGTCGATGGCCCCAGAGAGATCGACGGGCGGCGGGTGTGGACGGTGTCAGCGGTCCCGCCGTCCGGCCTCATTGAGGTCGCCTTCGACCCCGAGACGCGCGAGACGGTGCGAGTGGCGCTGTGGCCGCTGCCCGGCATGGTGGCCCACATAACCCCGGCCGACTGACGCTGCCCCTCCGAGGGGACAGAGCGACGCTCTTTCAGCCCCGCTCCTCGAAGGAGTACCTACCAAGGAGCCCGTACGATGATGGGAGCAGCGGCTGCGGTTCCATCGACGAGTGGGAAAGGGGGTTCGGTTTCCCAAGTGGCGCGTGACCGATGGGCCCGTCGGGGGAATCGGCTACTGACGGGCGGCCCAGCGGGCCAGACGGGGCATCAGCGCGGCGAGGGTTTCGCCCTCCGCGCGCGAACCGTAGAGGACGGTCGCGGCGTCGAGGAACGCGCCGAAACGCCAGAACCCCCGGCCCCGCTCCATGAACCGGACCACGCCGGCGCGCGTCCCGGTGGCCACGTCGGCAGGGTAGTGGGCGTCGACGTAGAGCAGGAGCGCGGCCCAGGTCATGTACTCGGCGAACGTGTTGTAGGAGCTCGCGTAGTCGCCGGAGCCGTTCCACGCCTCTTGGTCCGCCATCGCGAGGCTGATCTCGTCCCCGACCTCGTCCATCACGGGGTTGACGTAGGTGTGGTCGTACTCGGTAAAGGCGATCCGGCTCATCTCGATCTCGCGCCACGCCGGCATGTCGTGACTCACCACCAGCTCGCCGTCGTCCAGGATGCCGGGGCCGGCGACGAACCCGATGGACTCGCGGTGGCCGCTGTCCTGGAGCGTCTTCGCGTTGTGCGTCCAGCCGGTGAGCGGCGAGAAGACGGTGAGGTAGCTCTGCGAGCGGTCGGGGAACTCGGCCTCCAGCCACGCCCACATCTGGGGCACGGGGACGAGGGCCTCCATCTCGCGCACCAACGCGGCATACGCGTCCGCGTGGGCGGCGTAGAACGCACGGAAGCCGGACGCCTGCGCGAAGTCCTCCAGGGCGGGGAGGAGCTCCGCCAGCCGCTCGTGGCCGCGTCCGAGCGAGACGTAGGTCGAGTCGCCCACGAGCGCGTCGCCGTCGAACTGGAAGGCGAGCGCGTTCGAGCGGACGCCGACGAGTTCGTCGGCCTGGAGAACGGCTTCGAACGTGGCGACGGCTGGATGCTCGGCGTAGGCGCCAAACTGGTCGAGCACGGCGTCGTAGTACGCGCCGCGCTTCGCCACCAGCCCATTCGTCGTGTCGCGCCCGGTCGGCGTGAGGGCGAGCACGACGTGGACCAACTCGTAGACCTCCGGGACCACCATCCGCGACACGCCTCCATACCGCTGGCGGTACGCCTCGTTGAAGCGGACCTCTGCCGGAGGCGAGAAGCTGAGCACGAACGCGGCCCCGCTCGGCATGCCGGCAACCTCGACGTCGAAGCGTCCCGCCACCTCGGGCGCGACCCGGAGCGTGCCGAGCGCGCCGCGCATCTCGACCGTCAGCCGCTGGCCGTCGTCATAGATGAGGGGCAGGTTGACCCCCCCGTCGGCATCGATCTCGGCGACGACCACCTCCGTCGAGAAGTCGACTTCGGGGACGGCGAGCGTGAACGAGGCCGCGCCGGGGTCCCAGGCGAGCCGCTGTTGGGCGAGCGCGAGCGGGCTGGCGAGGAGAACAAGGACGAGGAGCGAGACGCGCATGGAGGGGACGGAAAGAGGGGGGATGCCACTCGACGTACGGCCGATCGATAAAGAGTACACGGCCCGGAAGAAAAAGGCGCCGTCCGGGTCACTCGGGCAGCGTCTCGATCGACCGCCGCGCCAGACTTCCGACGCGCCGACGGTGCTGACGAGCGCTGAGCCGTCGGCAGCTACGGAGGGGTGCTATGGTCGCTACGAGCTCCGACACAGCATGGATGACCAGGTGGCTGAACCGGATTCACGCCACGCTGGCGGACGCCCCGGCGGCGGAGCGAGCGCCGGGCTAGACGGCGCCGGCGGTCGCGCGCCCCGCCGCGCGGCCGGAGAACAGGCAGCCGCCGAGGAAGGTGCCTTCGAGGGAGCGGTAGCCGTGCATCCCGCCGCCGCCGAAGCCGGCCGCCTCGCCGGCGGCCCAGAGGCCGGGGATCGGCTCGCCGTCCGCCCCGAGGACGCGCGCGCTCAGGTCCGTCTCGATCCCGCCGAGCGTCTTGCGCGTCAGGACGTGGAGCTTGACGCCGATGAGCGGACCCGCGTCGGGGTCGAGGAGGCGGTGCGGGGGCGCCACGCGGATCAGCTTGTCGCCGAGGTACTGGCGGGCGCCGCGGAGCGCCGTGATCTGGAGGTCCTTGGTGAAGGCGTTCTCGATCTCGCGGTCGCGCGCGACGACCTCGCGCTCGACGTCCGCCAGCGGGAGGAGGGGCTCGTCCGTCAGCGCGTTCATCCCGTCGACGAGCGCCGCCAGCGTGTCGGCCACGACGAAGTCGGCGCCGCGCTCCTTGAACCGCTCGACGGGCGGCGGCGCGCCCTTGCCGAGCCGCCCGAGGATGCCGCGGACGCTCCGGCCGGTCAGGTCCGGGTTCTGCTCCGAGCCCGAGAGCGCGAACTCCTTCTCGATGATCCGCTGCGTGAGGACGAACCACGAGTGGTCGTGGCCGGTCTGGCGGAGGTGGGCGAGCGTGCCCAGCGTGTCGAAGCCGGGGAAGAGCGGGACGGGCAGGCGCCGCCCCGTCGCGTCGAGCCAGAGCGACGACGGGCCGGGCAGGATGCGGATGCCGTGGCGCGTCCAGACGGGCGCGTAGTTCTCGATGCCCTCGACGTAGTGCCACATCCGGTCGGGGTGGATGACGCGCCCGCCGGCGGCCTCGACCACGCCGAGCATCCGGCCGTCCACGTGGTCCGGCACGCCGACGAGCATCTGGTCCGGCGGCGAGCCGAGGCGCGCGGGCCAGTTCTGGCGGACGAGGTCGAGGTTCGCCCCGATGCCGCCGCTCGTGACGACGACGGCGCCCGCTTCGAGGGCGAAGTCCCCGACGACGTCCCGGTTCGAGGGCGCACCGCGCTCGGCGTCGCTCGGGGCGAGCACGTCGCCCGCGACGCCCGTCACGGCGCCGTCCGTGACGGTCAGGCGCGTCACGCGGTGGCGGAAGCGGAACGTGACGTGGCCGCGCGCCTCGGCCTCCCGGAGCCGCGCCACGAACGGCTCGACGAGCCCCGGCCCGGTCCCCCAGACGATGTGGAAGCGCGGCACCGAGTTGCCCGGCCCGGTCGCGCCGTAGCCGCCGCGCTCCGCCCACCCGACGACCGGGAACAGCTTGATGCCGCGCTGGCGGATCCAGTCGCGCTTCTCGCCCGCGGCCCAGTCGACGTAGGCCTCGGCCCAGGCGCGGGGCCACCGGTCGTCCGCGCGGTCGAAGCCGGCGGTGCCGAGCCAGTCCTGCCACGCGAGGTCGCGGGAGTCTTTGATCCGCATCCGCCGCTGTTCGGGCGAGTCCACCAGGAAGAGCCCGCCGAACGACCACCACGCCTGGCCGCCGAGGCTCTGCGCAGGCTCCTGGTCGAGCACGACCACGCGGCGCCCGGCGTCCGCCAGCTCGGCGGCGGCGACGAGGCCGGCCAGGCCGGCGCCTACGACGATCGCGTCAGTGTCGGGCATGGGAGGGGAGGCGGGTGCGCCCTCATGGTAGCGCCGCGAGTCGCTGGCGGAGCACGCCGAGCGCGAGGAGGTCGGGGCGGAAGACGCGCGCGATCAGGAGCGTGGACGACGGCCTCGCACGCCGCCTTCCCGTCGGCCCGACCGACGCCACCGTCAGCCGTCCCGGCCACCACAACCGACCGCGCCCCGCACCGGGTGGTAGTCCGGTACGGGGCGCGTCGGGGGAATCAGAGCGGGGCCGCTACATCACGGCGGCGATCTTCTGCCGGATCTCGGCTCGTGGCTCGTCGGTCCGTTCATGGATCAGGTTGACCATCTTGCGGAGGCCGCCGCGGGCCTTCTTCATCCGCTTGTCGTCGAACTCGACGTCGGACCACATCGCCTTGATGCGGTCTCGGAGGCGTCGCCAGTCGCGGTTCATCTTGGGGGTTGCCATAAGCAGCTCTGCACCGGTGGTTTGTTCTCTAGCTTCCTTATTTATATCGGCCAAGCGCGTCGCAGTTTCGGGCCCCGTAAAGAATTTCCTGATGTCGACCCTCTCCGCCGTCTTCTCCACGCCACTCGGCGCCCTCCGTCTCGTCTCGGACGGCGAGGCGCTCGTCGCGGTCACCTTCGGCGATCAGGTCCCCGAGGGCGCCGTGCCGGGCCACGACGCCGTGCTCGCGGAGGCCCGCCGCCAGCTCGCGGCCTACTTCGAGGGCGAGCCGGTCGCCTTCAGCGTGCCGGTGCGGCCGGCGGGGACGCCGTTCCAGCGGCGCGTGTGGGCCGCCCTCTGCGAGATCCCGCACGGGGCGACGCTCAGCTACGGCGCGCTGGCGGCCCGGCTCGGCGACCCGAGGGCGGCGCAGGCCGTCGGCGCCGCGAACGGGCAGAACCCGGTGGCCGTCGTCGTCCCGTGCCACCGCGTCGTCGGCGCGGACGGCTCGCTGACGGGCTACGCGGGGGGGCTGGAGCGGAAGCGCGCCCTCCTCGACCTGGAGAGCCGCCAGCGGAGGTTGTTCTGATCGCTACTCGTCGGGGAAGAGGAGCGCGCCGGCGTCGGCCGGGTCGACGCGGCCTTCCAGCGCCGTCTCGATCCCATCGGGAAGCAGCCGGAGCAGGTCCAGGCCGCTCCGCTGCTCGACCTCGTCCACCGACACGAGGTTGCCCAGCGGGTCGGCGTCGAACGTGTCCTGGTCGAAGAGGAAAGCCACGGCCCGGACGCCCTCCGCGTCCCACCCGTCCACGACGGACACGACGGTCCAGAAGCCGGACGGGACGACGTGCGGGAGGCTCGTCCGGAGCGGGTCCATCGGGCGCTCGTAGAGGGGGCCGGCGTAGACCCAGACGGCGGCGCGGTCGTCGGGCTGGGGGAACCCTCGGTGGCCGGGGGGCCGGCGGGCGAGCGCCTGCTCGGCCCGGCGGAGCACGAGGGCGCGGACGGCGGCCTCCACCGCCTCCCACGGCCCCCGGTTGAGCGCCGGCCGCTGCGGCACCACGTTGCTGTAGACGTTGACCTCCGGCGCCGAGGCCGACCCGACGACGGCCGCCAGCGGCACGAGGTGGCCCCGGTCGTAGCCGGAGCCCCGGTACGGGTCGGCGAGCGTCGGGTTCGGGTCCAGCGTCTCGCCGGCGTCGAGCCAGGGGTCACGGCGCCAGTTGCGTTCCAGGTCGCCGGACTCGGCCACGCCGGCCACCTCCCGCACGGTGAGCCGGTAGGCGACCCAGTCGGCGAAGCGGGTCTCGTCGTTGGACGAGAGCGCGTAGAGGTCGCGGACGACGAGGTCGTTGGTGATGGGCGTGCCGGTGGGGTAGCCGTAGAGGAAGTGCTCGGCGTGAATCTCGGGCACCGGCGGCGGCCCGACGGGCTGGGCCCCGACGGCCGCCCCGCTGGCGACGGCGACGGCGAGAAGGAACGCGCGCATGTCGGAAGAGAGGGGAGAG
The DNA here is from genome assembly GCA_963811175.1 of Rubricoccaceae bacterium. Classification (GTDB taxonomy): domain Bacteria; phylum Bacteroidota; class Rhodothermia; order Rhodothermales; family Rubricoccaceae; genus Rubrivirga. The sequence goes on from CAWEQE010000002.1 coordinate 450,722, forward strand.
CCCGCAACGTAGGGCACGGGCCGCCGCCGGCCACGCCTTCCGACCGGGCAAACGCTCTATGTTTCCAACGACCTGTGCCCTCCCTCCCCATGCGGCTCCTCTGCCTCCTCGTCCTCGCCGGGCTCCTCCCGTCCGCCCTCGCCCAGGCGCCCCCGCTCTTCGCCGACGACGCGCCGCTCACCCTCACCCTCACGTTCGACGTGGACGAGGTGACGAAGGACCGGTCGGACGCCCCACCGTGGTACCCCGCTCGCCTCACGCACACGGGCTCGGACGGCGCGCCGACGGCGCTCGACGTCGGCGTCCGGACGCGGGGCTACTACCGGCTCCACTACCTCGACTGCGACGTGCCGCCGCTGCGCCTCAACCTCCGCCGGCGGGAAGCCGACGGGACCGTCTTCGCCGGGCAGGACAAGCTCAAGCTCGTCACGCACTGCCAGAACGGCCGCGACGCCTACGAGCAGTACGCGCTCCAGGAGTACCTGATCTACCGGGCCTACAGCCTCCTCACCGACGTCAGCTTCCGGACGAGGCTCGTCCGGATCACGTACCGGGACGCCGCCGGCCGCCGCGACGACGTCACCCGTTTCGGCTTCCTCATCGAAGACGACGACGCGCTGGCGGAGCGGCTCGGGGGCCAGGTCATCGAGCGGGCGCAGATCCATCCCGACGCCACCGACCGCCAGCAGGTCGCGCTGATGTCGGTCTTCCACTACCTCGTCGGGAACACGGACTGGACCGTCTCGAGGCTCCACAACATCCGCCTCGTCTACAGCGACGCGCGGGCCGACAGCCTCGTGCAGGCCGGCACGTTCGACGGGAGCGCGAGCGCGATCCTGGCCGTCCCCTACGACTTCGACTGGTCCGGCCTGATCGCCACGCCCTACGCCACGCCCGACCCCCAGCTCGGCCTCCGGTCCGTCCGGGAACGGAAGTACCTCGGGTTCTGCCGGACGGCGGACGAGTTGCGCCCGGTCCTCGACCGGTTCCGCGCCCACGAGGACGACCTCTACGCCCTCTTTCGCGAGTCGCCCTATCTGGAGCCCGACGTGGCCGAGCGGGCCGTCGAGTACCTCGCGGAGTTCTTCGAGCAGATCGGGACCGAGCGCGGCGTGGAGCGGGCCTTCCTGCGAGACTGCCTCGGCGGATGAGTCCGGACGGCGGCCCCAGCGGCGGGGCGCATTCACGCAGGTCGCACGGCGAGGCCCGAACGCACGGCCAGTCGGGGCGTTGGCGGCCCATCCCCCCGCTGCATGGAGACTCCGGACGAAGACCGCCGACCTGCCGCTCCCGGAGCCCCCGCCGAAGAGCTCCACCAGGAAGGCGCCGCGCCGGCTCGTCCGGACCCGCTCGCCTCGCTCCGTCGGCCGGGCTTCCTCCTCTACCTCGCCGGGAGCCTCGTCTCGAACGCCGGCAACCAGATGCGGACGGTGGCGGTCGGGTGGGAGGTCTACCAGCGCACGGCGACGCCACTCAGCCTCGGCCTCATCGGGCTGACGCTGGCGCTCCCGGTGCTCCTCCTCGCGCTCCCGGCCGGCGCCGCCGCCGACCGCTACCCGCGCAAGCGGCTCATCCAGATCGCCCAGGTCGGGCTGGCGGTCTCCGGCCTCGGCCTCGCCTGGGTCTCGTGGACGGGCGGCCCCCTCGTGCTCACCTACGCGTTCCTGCTCGGCACGGGCATCTTCCGCGCCGTCGGCTGGCCGGCGTCGCAGGCCATCGTGACGGGCCTCGTGCCGTCGCCCGTGTTCGCGAACGCGGCGATGTGGCGGAGCGTGGCGTTCCAGCTCTCGGCCACGCTCGGGCCGCTGGCGGGCGGCGCGCTCCTGGCGGTCTACGGCCCGGCGCCGGTCTACCTCCTCGACGCGGCCTCCAGCCTCGTCCTCTTCGGGTGCCTCCTGTTCGTGAGGCCGACGCCGCAGGCGCGCTCGACCGAGCGGCGCTCGTGGGCGAGCCTGATCGAGGGCGCGACGTTCGTCCGCCGCCAGCCCGTCATCCTGAGCACGATCACGCTCGACATGGTGGCCGTCCTGTTCGGTGGGGCCGTGGCGCTCCTCCCGGTCTACGCGACCGACGTGCTCGGCGTGGGGGCGACGGGCTTCGGGTGGATGCGGGCGATGCCGTCTCTCGGGGCCATCGTGATGGGGCTCGCCCTCGCGCTCCTCCCGCCCATGCGGAAGGCCGGCCGGGCGCTCCTCGTGGCCGTCGCCGCGTTCGGGGTGGCGACCATCGTGTTCGGGCTCTCGACGAGCTACCCGCTCTCGCTCGTGGCCCTGTTCTGCATCGGCGCCGCCGACAACGTCTCCGTCGTCGTCCGCTCGACGGTCCTCCAGCTCCTCACGCCGGACGCGATGCGCGGGCGCGTGGCCGCCGTCAACGCCGTCTTTATCGGGACGAGCAACGAGATCGGCGAGCTGGAGTCGGGCGTCGTCGCCAGCCTGATCGGGTCCGTGGCGACGGTCGCGCTCGGCGGCGTGATGACGCTCGTGACAGTCGGCGCGGCGGCGGCGATCTGGCCGTCACTCCGGCGGCTCGGGGCGCTGGAGGACCTGGAGCCGCCCGATGCCGAGGTGGCGCGCGTAACGGGCTGACGCTCCCCCGGCGGCACCGTCAGCGAGGCCGATAAATCGGCAGAGCCGACTCTTGGAATCGGGGCCACGGCGTACTACATAGAGCCAGCCTTTTCAGGTGCTAGGCGCCCCGACTCTCCGCGCCACGACCGCACGTTTCTCGCTGCGTCCCTGCACGTCGGCGGTACGCCTCCCCGGCCCGTCCGCGCTGGACCAACTCCCGCTCGCCCTGCCCGGCTGGGGCCGTCGCCCACCGGGCTCCGTCTCCTTCCTTCGATGGTCTCCCGTCGTTTCCTCCTCGTCGCGTTCCTCCTCCTCCCCGCCCTCACGGGCTGCCGTCCGTCCTCCGCGACCGACACGCCTCCTGCCGCCGCTCTACCGACCGTCCCCATGGTCTCCGCTGCGAACGACGTCGAGGCGGGCCGCTATCTGGTCGCGTTCGGCGGGTGCAACGACTGCCACACGGCCGGCTTCATGGAGCAAGGGACAGCCGTTCCGGAGGCCCAGCGGCTGACCGGGACGCCGGTCGGCTTCCGAGGCCCGTGGGGCACGAGCTACGCGAGGAACCTCCGCCTGACGGTCCACCAGCTCACCGAGGACCAGTGGGTGGCGCGGCTGCAGGGGTCTGGGCTGCCGCCGATGCCGTGGACTTCCGTCAACGCGCTCAGCGAGGCCGACGCCCGTTCCGTCTACCGCTACATCCAGTCGCTCGGCGAGGCCGGAGAGCTGGCCCCGACGCCGGTCCCGCCCGGCGAAGAGCCCTCGACGCCCTACCTCGACTTCACGCCGCAGCACATGGAGCGGCTCGCCCCGGCGGCCTCCACTGACACCGCCAGCGTGTCGTAACCCTCACGCGGGCGAGGCCGTGTCGGTCTGCTCGTCGTCCTGAAGCGCCGAGCAACGGGAGCCTGGTCCGTGAGCGGAGGCGGCGCGAGCGGGCAGGGCGTTCCTGAGATGGCAAGCGGGAGGAACTGCCTCGGCCGCGGCCGATTGGCCGCGTTCCTCTCTCTCCTTCTCGCTCATGGACCTCGGAATCTCTGACCGCCGCGCCGTCGTGACCGGCGCGGCCGGCGGCATCGGGCTGGCGACGGCCCGGCTCCTCCTCGAAGACGGCGTCGCCGTCCTCCTCACCGACCTCGACGCCGATCAGCTCGACCTCTCCGTCCGGATGCTCGGGGACCACGCCGACCGCGTCTCGTCCGTCGTGGCCGATCTCACCGACCCCGAGGGAGTCCAGACGCTCAAGGACGCCGCCGGCGACGTGGACATCCTCGTCCACACCTGCGGCATCACCGGCGCCAAGGGCGACCCGCTCGACGACATCACCGACGAGGACTGGATGGAGGCGTGGCAGACCGACTTCATGTCGGGCGTCCGTGTCTCGCGCGCGTTCGTGCCCGGCATGCGCGAGCGCGGCTGGGGCCGCGTCGTGTTCGTGACGAGCGAGAACGTGGCGCAGCCGTACTCCAGCGAGGCCGTCTACAACGCGGCGAAGGCCGCCGTCCTCACGACGGCCAAGGCGATGGGCCAGCGCTACGCGCCCGACGGCGTCCTCGTCAACTCGGTCGCCCCGGCCTTTATCGCCACCGACATGACGGACGGGATGATGGAGAAGACGGCCGAGGAGCAGGGCGAGACGATGGACGAGGCGATCCGCACCTTCCTCAACAACGACCGCCCGAGCCTCGTGCTCGACCGGCGCGGGCGTCCGGAGGAGGTCGCGGCGGTCATCGCGTTCCTGTGCTCGGAGCGGGCCTCGTTCGTGGTCGGCTCGAACTACCGCGTCGACGGCGGCTCGGTGGCGTCCATCGACATCTAGCCGATTCCCGTCGCGCGGGCGGACCGTCTCGGCCCCGCCTTCGCGGGGACAGGCAGCGCGGCGACGCCGGTTCTCCCCATGCCCTCGCCCCCCTTCTCCGGCACCGCCTTCCTCCGCCCGCGCCTCGGCCTCTGACGCTCGCGCCGCTGGCGGAGGGCGCCCGCCAGCGGGTCAGGCCGCCGCCGTCGCGGCGCGCTGGATCGCCCGCGTCATGGCGTCGAGGCCGTTGGCGCGGTTGGGCGAGAGGTGCGCGTCGAGCCCGATCTCGGTGGGGAACCAGAGGTCGGCCGAGGCCGCCTCGCCGGGCGCGAGCCCGTCGAACACGCGGACGAGGAGCGACGCCAGCCCCCGCACGAGCTGGCTGTCCGAGTCGGCGCGGACGTGGAAGGCGCCGCCCTCGGCGTTCGTGGCGACCCACACGCGCGACTGGCAGCCGCGGACGAGCCGCCCGTCGGTCTTCTCGGCCTCGGGCATCGGCGGCATCGTCTCGCCGTGCTCGATCACCTGCTGGAATCGGAGCATCCAGTCGTCCAGGAACGCGAACTCGTCGACGATGGCCTGCTGGCGGCGGTCGGGTTCAGTCATGTCCATGGTGAGCGTTTCGAGGTGAGAGTGGAGCCTGGGCCGTCGGAACCATAAAAACTCGGGACTCCGCCCCCTCTCAACGATCACCCGAACAAGGTGCGGACCTTGCCGAGCCCGTCCACGAGCGCGTCCACGTCGGCGCGGGTGTTGTAGAAGGCGAACGAGGCGCGGATGGTCCCGTCGATCCCGAAGCGGTCCATGACCGGCTGCGCGCAGTGCTGGCCGGTGCGGACGGCCACGCCGAGCCGGTCGAGGACGGTCCCGGCGTCGTACGGGTGGATGCCGTCGAGGAGGAACGAGATGGCGCCCGCCCGCCGCCGGGGCGTTCCCACGAACCGGAGCCCCTCGACCTCGGCCAACTGGCGCTCGGCGTGCGCCAGCAGGTCGTGCTCGTACGCCGCGACGCTCTCCATCCCGATCGCCATGAGGTAGTCGAGGGCCGTCCCGAGGCCGATGCCGCCAGCGACGTGCGGCGTGCCGGCCTCGAACTTGGCCGGGAGCCCGGCGAACGTCGTCTTCTCGAACGTGACCCGGTCGATCATGTCGCCGCCGCCCTGGTACGGCGGGAGCTTCTCCAGCCAGTCCTCGCGGCCGACGAGCGCGCCGATGCCGGTCGGGCCGAACGTCTTGTGGCCCGAGAACACGAAAAAGTCCGCGTCGAGGGCCTGCACGTCGACGGGCGCGTGGGGCGCCGCCTGTGCGCCGTCGATGAGGACCGCCGCGCCGACGGCCCGCGCCGCCGCCACGATGGGTCCGGTGTCCACGACGGTCCCGAGCGCGTTCGACGTGTGCGTGATGGCGACGACGCGCGTCCTGTCAGTGACGACCTCGTCGAGCGTGCTCAGGTCGAGGTCGCCGGTGTCGAGCGCCGGGATCACGCGGAGGCGGGCGCCGGACCGCTCGCAGGCCAGTTGCCAGGGGACGATGTTGGCGTGGTGCTCGAGGGCCGAGACGACGATCTCGTCGCCTGCCTCCAGCCGACTGGCGAACCCGTGCGCCACGAGGTTGATCGCCTCCGTCGTCCCGCGCGTGAACACGACCTCGTGCGCGTGCTCGGCGCCGGTGAACCGCTGGACCGTCCGGCGGGCCTCCTCGTAGGCGTCGGTCCCGGCCGCGCTCAGGAAGTGGACGCCCCGGTGGACGTTGGCGTTCTCGTTCGTGTAGTACGCCGCCAGCCGGTCGAGCACCACCTGGGGCTTCTGCGTCGTCGCGGCGTTGTCGAGGTAGACGAGCGGCCGGCCGTCGTAGACGGTCCGCTGGAGGATGGGGAAGTCGGCGCGGAGGCGTTCGACAGCCTGCCCCGGACGGGGTCCGGGGCCGAGGGCGGGCGCGGTCGGGGCGTCGGGCATGGGGTGGGGCATCGCGTGCCCCAAGGAACGACGGGCCGCCGGGCGGTGTGCCCCGGCGGCCCGTCTCTGCCCGCTCTTCGCCACTGGCGACGGTCGCCAGCGGGGGCGTCAGCGGACGACCGTGACGGTCCGCAGCGCCACGGCGCCGTCGGCTACGAGCCGGATCACATAGACGCCTGACGCCAGCCCCGACGCCTCGAATCGGGCCTCGTGCTCGCCCGCCGCACGGTCGCTATCGACCAGGACGGCGACCTCGCGGCCGAGCGCGTCGTAGACCGCCAGCCGTGCGCGGCCCGGCGCGTCGAGCGCGTAGCGGAGGCGTGTGGACTGGCGGAACGGGTTGGGCGCGGGGAGCGCCAGCGCCACGCCGGGCGCGAGCGGCGCGGGCGCCTCCTCCTCATCGACGGTCACGATGGTCTCGTAGGTCGGGGCTCCGCCGCCCGAGTCCGTCGCGCCGATGGCCCCGTCGGTCCCGACGATGGCGCCGATGTTGGCGTCGAGCATGTCGATGTCGCGCATGAACTGGGCGCCCGCATGCGACGACGTGGCATACCCGCCGCCCCGCGTCCACGTCTGGCCACCGTCCTCGGTCCGCCAGACCGGTCCGCCCTCTTGGAGCACGAATCCGATGTCTGGCGTGCCAAAGTCGACGGCGTCAAGGGCCTGATCCACACCGACCACCCGTGTGATCCCCTCCGTCAGCGGGGTGAGGAGGTCCTCCTCGTAGAAAATGCGGCCACCGGAGGTGTTCGTCTGGACGACCACCCACCCGTCCTCGCCGTTGTACGCGATGTCCCGGACGTCGTCGATCTTGACGATCTCACGCCACGTCTCGCCGCCGTCCGTGGTCGCGAAGAGGCTGCCGATGTTGATCCCGCTGCCCAACTCTTGGTCGGCGACGACGCCGGAGTCTCCGTCGATAAACGCGAGCGCCGCGAGCGCCGTGAAGGGCGGGGAGGTGACCACCGTCCCGTTCAGATACTCGAAGGTGGTCTGGTCGGAGAGGTTGATGTTGGTCCACGTGCGGCCATCATCCCTCGAGCGCTGGATACGGTCCTGACCGACGGCGAACCACGTGCCGCCGCCGGCATAGTCGACGGCTCGCATGTCACGGCTCGTGCCGTTATCCGCCTCCGTCCACGTCCGCCCACCGTCCTCGGTGCGGAGGAGCACGCCGCCCTGTCCGCCGATGATACCGACCTCGGCGCCGGGGGCTCCGCCCTCCCGGAACGTCACGGAGAGGAAGGTGGTGCTCGGCAGACCGCCAGGGATCGGGGCCTCGACCCACGTCCGCCCCCCGTTTCCGCTCCGAAGGATGAAGCCCTCCCCGACGGCGATCCGGCGGTCGACGTCGAGGACGGCCACGCCGAGGACGTCGAAGCTGCCCCGGTCGCTCACCTGGCCGTACCAGTAGTCGGTGCCCGGCGTCGAGCCGGCGGCCCCGTAGCAAAAGACCGTGGCCGGCTTGTCGAGGTCGCCGTCGATGAAGACGGTCGTGTTGCCGTAGCCGTACGTCCCAGGGAACGGGCGCTCGAAGTACGACGCGCGGCGGAAGGATTCGGGCAGATCGGCGCAGGTGGCGACCAGCGGGAGCGTCGTCACCAGCGGGGTGGTCTGCTCGTTCCCCCACCGGTCGCGAGCGACGACGTACGACGAGCCCGCCGAGACCGGGAGGGACGTCGTGTCGGAGAGGACGAAGTAGTCGCTCCCCTCGACCTGCACCATCGGCACCACCTGCTTCTGCCCGTGGATGAACAGGTGCGCGTCGACGGCGACGGCCGGGAAGGAGCCCTTCGGCCGGGCCGAGACGGCGAGCGACCGGAGGTCATCCTCGAAGCGGGCCGCCGAGAGGACGGGACCCGCTTCCTCCGGCTCGCTGGCCGGGCTCGCCAGGGCCAGCTCGGTCTTGCGCGGGAGCACGAAGTCGAGCAGGTCGCGGGGCCACTCGTCCGACGCCCCAGCCTCGTTCTGCCAGTGCTCCAGGAACCGCCGGTTCTGGTCGTCGCGGGCCGGCCCGCTCACCGCCGCCCACCGGCTCGGGAACGGGCGATCGAGGATCTGGAACGTCCCGCCGGACTCGTTGGCGAGGCCGAGGTAGCGGAGCGCGTCGCGGAGCGTGACCTCGGGGTCCGCGAAGGAGGACCCCGTGAACACCCGGTAGTCGAACGGCGTCCCGAAGTAGCGGGCGGGGATGACCGCGTCGGGGTCGCCCGTGTAGCCGAAATCGAGCGTGATCCGCGTCGTCCGCGACTCGATCTGCTGGATGAACGAGCCCCAGCGGCACGGCTGGTCCGCACTCCCGCACGACCAGTTGCTCGTCGCGTTCTGCCAACGCACGACGGTGGCGCTGAGGCCGATGAGCCGGATCTCGACGGGCGCCCCCGTCCGGAGACGACGAAGCTGGCGGAGGGAGAGCGTGATCGGCTCCGTATTCGACCCCACCCTCCGGTCCTGGATGGTGACGCGCTCGGTGGACGTGCCCGGCGCGATGAGCCCGTCGGTCAGCGTCGGCATGGGGTCGGGGACCTGGAGAGTTCCTACGAGTTCGCCGCCGATGTAGAGGTTGAACGTCGGCTCGACGTCGGCGGCCGTCGCGCCGCCGGTGTTTCGTGCCCGGATGAACAGCTTCAGCTCGGCCGCCGCGTTGGCCGACGTCGAGGTCGCGGTCTCCCAGTTGACCTCCTCGGTCTGGCTCGACGACGCCGTGTAGCCGGCCGTGACGGACGCCGAGACGGTCGTTTCGGCCGAGGCCGACGCGCCGGTCAGGCTCACCTCCGATTTCACTGTGTACGACGCCGAGACGGTCGCCGAGATGTTGAACTCCTCCGACTCGGTCGTAGACACGCTGCCTCCCTGCGAGTCCGTGATCTGCTCGGTCGGTGTGTACCGGTACCCCTCCAGGACCACCTCGATCTGAGGCATCGCCGCGACGAGGGGGTGGCTGTAGGGCTCGGGAACGCTCCCTTCCATCCCGACGCCCGTGGCTTCCTGGTAGTCGCTGTACGGGTCGCCGTCCGAGGACCACGTCAGGGAGTCCGTGACGAAGCACCCGTCGGTGTCCGGAGCGCAGGGCTGGAGCGAGCGGTTGTACCCGCTGGCCTCCAGCGTGCCGGGGATGCAGTCGCGGTCCGCGTCGACTTCCGACGGGACGCCGTTGTCACACTCCCCGTTGGTGGTCTGAGCCGCGGCCGGGGCGCTGAGGAACGCGAGCAGGCACCCGACTGCGAAGAGGATCAGGGCGCCCGTCACGAGCGCGAGGGCGAAGCTGGCGATGAAGGCGGGAAACGAACGGGTCATGGGACTGGGAGTCAAGGCGAGGGTCTCCAGGGGGCCGCGAGCGGGACGCCCGGTGCGAGCGGCGCGGGGGCGTCTTCCTCATCGACGGTCTCGTAGGTGTCGAAGCCCGTGGTTTGAGGTCGTCGAGGCAGCCGGGTCGAAGGACCCGAAGGCGGGCTCCGCGACGGGCTGGGCCGCCAGTGGGGCACGGGCGAACGCGAGGAGGGAGACGAACCCCACGCGAGCGCGGCGACGGGGTGGAGCGAACGGACGGGGAGCGAACGGGGCATGCGAGGAGGGCATCGTAGGAAAAGCGGCCGCAGGGGGCTATAGGGATACGTCCCATCCTCATGTAAAACAGATCATAAGGGTTCTGGCTTTCTCGATCAACGAGGAGACCCGCCGCCGCGTCTCCGCCGTTTCCGCCCCGTCTTCGCCGCTGGCGGCCGTCGCCAGCGGGGGCGCTCGGTAGCTTCTCGTCCGCCCCGACCGGTTCCTCATGCAGATCACGCTCCCCGACGGCTCCACCCGCCCGCTCGACGCCGGCGCCACCGGCCGCGACCTCGCCGCGTCCATCTCCGCCGGCCTCGCCCGCGCCGCGCTGGCGGTCGAGGTGGACGGCGAGGTCCGCGACCTCGACCGGCCGCTCCCCGACGGCGCCACCGTCTCGATCCTGACGTGGGAGAGCGAGGGCGGCAAGGCCGCCTTCTGGCACTCGTCGGCGCACCTCATGGCCGAGGCGCTCGAGGCCCTCTACCCCGGCGTGAAGCTGGGCATCGGCCCGGCCATCGAGAACGGGTTCTACTACGACGTGGACCTGAGCGAGACGGACCACCCGGTCCTCTCGGCCGACGACCTCCCCCAGATCGAGAAGAAGATGATCGAGCTGGCCCGGGCCGACAGCGCCTTCGAGCGCCGCGACGTGCCCAAGGCCGAGGCGGTCGCCCACTTCGAGGCCAAGGGCGACCCGTACAAGCTGGAGCTGCTGGAGGGCCTGGAGGACGGGCAGATCACGTTCTACCAGCAGGGCGCCTTCGTGGACCTCTGCCGCGGGCCGCACATCGCCTCCACCAAGCCCATCAAGGCCGTCAAGCTGCTGAACCTCGCGGGCGCCTACTGGCGCGGCGACGAGAGCCGCCCGCAGCTGACGCGGATCTACGGCGTCAGCTTCCCGAAGCAGAAGCTCCTGGAGGAGCACCTGGAGCGGCTGGAGCTGGCGAAGCAGCGCGACCACCGGAAGCTGGGCCGCGACCTCGGCCTGTTCATGTTCTCCGAGAAGGTCGGGCCGGGCTTGCCGATCTGGCTCCCGAAGGGCGCCCGCCTCCGCGAGACGCTCGTCGACTTCCTCAAGGAGGAGCAGGTCAAGCGCGGCTACGAGCCCGTCGTCACGCCCCACATCGGGCGGCTGGAGCTGTACCGGACGAGCGGGCACTACCCGTACTACAGCGACTCGCAGTTCCCGCCCATGGTCGAGAAGGGGGCGTCGGCGGGCGCCGCCAGCGGGCCGAGCGAGGGGGCGGAGCTGGCGAACTCCGGCGACGGGGCCGAGGGCGCCGCGCCGGTCGTCGGCGACGAGCAGGGCTACCTGCTCAAGCCGATGAACTGCCCGCACCACATCGAGATCTACGCCTACCGCCCGCACTCGTACCGCGACCTGCCCGTCCGGCTGGCGGAGTTCGGGACGGTCTACCGCTACGAGCAGTCGGGCGAGCTGGGCGGGCTCACGCGCGTCCGCGGCTTCACCCAGGACGACGCCCACATCTTCTGCACCCCGGCCCAGGTCAAGGACGAGTTCAAGAACGTCATCGACCTCACGCTGACGGTCCTCAAGGCGCTCTCGTTCGACGACTTCACCGCGCAGGTCTCGCTCCGCGATCCGAACAACACGGAGAAGTACATCGGCGAGCCGGCCGCGTGGGACGCCGCCGAGCAGGCGATCCGCGAGGCCGCCGCCGAGATGGGCCTGGAGACGGTGGAGGTGGAGGGCGAGGCGGCCTTCTACGGCCCGAAGCTCGACTTCATGGTCAAGGACGCGCTCGGCCGGCGCTGGCAGCTCGGGACGGTCCAACTCGACAACAACCTGCCCGAGCGGTTCGACATCACGTACATCGACGAGAACGACGAGCGCGTCCGGCCGGTCATGATCCACCGGGCGCCGTTCGGGTCGCTGGAGCGGTTCGTGGGCGTGATGCTGGAGCACACCGGCGGCAACCTCCCGCTGTGGCTCGCGCCGACGCAGGTCCAGGTCCTCCCCATCACCGACGACCAGAACGATTACGCGGCGTCGGTTGCGGCTGACCTGCGAGACGTCGGGCTCCGCGTCGAGGTGGACACGCGCTCCGAGAAGGTGGGCCGCAAGATCCGCGACGCCGAGGTCGAGAAGGTCCCCGTCATGCTGATCATCGGCAAGAACGAGGCCGAGGCCGGGACCGTCAGCGTCCGCCGTCACGGTCTCGGCGACGAGTCCGACCAGGGCACGCAGTCCGTCGAGGCGCTCCGGCAGGCGCTCCTCGACGAGGTCGCGCGTGGCCTCGGCCGCGCGTAGGCCGGCCGCGCGACTGGCGGCGCGCGTCGCCAGCCGCCGGGTCGGGCGAACAGGCTCGCCCCTCGACTGAGAACCCGTCGAGCACAGCCGGCCCGGCGATGTGTTGAGCAAGCGCCCCCTCGGGGGGCCTGAACGCGCTGAAGGTGGCGGCGTTGCTCGTCGGCTCGTCCACGTGGATGGGTTCGTCGGAGACGGCGGTGCAGACGTGGGAGTGGCGTCGCGTCCGTCTCCAGCGTAAAGCACCGGCCGGCGCGCCCCGTCACACCACCTGTGTCCCGTCGGCAACGGGCCGGTCTGGGCGGAGGAGGACGGCGCCCTGGCTGGGGCTCACGGCCGCCAGCACCACCACCTCGCCGGTCTGCGAGCCGCCGGGATTCGTCACCACCACCACCTGCTCGCCAACGAGGCGCTCCGAGGTGTAGTTCTCGGTGATGCGCGCGACGGCCTCGCGCCGGACGCCGCCGAGATCGATCGTGAGGTGGAGCGTGTCGCCCTCGGCGAGGGCCTCGGCAACGGTGCCGACCCGGAGGTCGAAGGTGGTAAAGTCCATGGTCGGTCTCGGCGGAGGACGGCAAGCTAGGTCCGGCCCCTCCCGGTCTGGGCCGAGATTTCGCCCGCTCGGCTGAACCGGTCGCCGCAGTCTGCGTATCTCTCCTCACCTGCGGCCTTCGGGCCGCGCTTTAGTTCAACCACCCAGAGGTTCACCATAGCCAGACGCCGATCCAGCCGGCCCCAGCCTAAGCGCCGCGAGCCGGACGCCAACATCAACGAGAACATCCGCGCCTCGAAAGTCCGCGTCGTCGTCGACGGCGAGGGGCAGAAGGGGGTCATGCCCATCGAGGAGGCGCTCGACTTTGCCCGTTCGCGCGGCCTCGACCTCGTCGAGATCGCCGGTTCTGCCGACCCGCCCGTGACCAAGGTCATGGACTTCGGGAAGTACCGCTACGAGCAACAGAAGAAGGCCAAGGAGCAGCGGAAAAAGCAGGCCCAGCAGGGCGAACTCAAGGAGGTCCGGTTCCGCCCGCGCACCGACGACCACGACTACGAGTTCAAGACGAAGCACGCCCGCGAGTTCCTCGAGAAGGGGAACAAGGTGAAGGCGTGGGTCCAGTTCCGAGGCCGCGACATCATCTACAAGGACCAGGGCCTCGAGATGCTGGAGCGGTTCACCGAGGACCTCTCGGACATCTCGAAGATCGACCAGCCGGCCATGATGGAAGGCCGCCGCATGGTCATCATGCTCACGCCGGAGAAGAAGTAGCCCCGGCGCTGGCGGCGCCGGTCGCCAGCGGTCCGCCCGAACACTCTGCGAAGAGCACGGCGGCGGGTGGCACCGCCCGAGGGGCCCCCCTACCTTCCGCGTTCGCCCCGCCCGTCGCGTCCCTGCGGCGGGCGGTCGTTGTCCGGCCACTCCCGAGAGAGTCCGATGCCCAAGATGAAGACGAACAGCGGCGCCAAGAAGCGCTTCACGCTGACCGGGACGGGTCGCGTCAAGCGCAAGAAGGCGTTCGCCAGCCACATCCTGACCAAGAAGTCGCCGAAGCGGAAGCGAGACCTCCGCGAGGCGACCCTGGTCCACAAGGCCGATGAGCAGCGCATGAAGCGCCTCATCAACCTCTAGAGCTAGGCTCGTGGCCCGTGACTGGTGGCTTCCGAGAGGAGGCGACGAGCCACGCGCCGGCGGCGCCCAGCCTTTTTTTCCACCCTCACCCACGGAACCAAGATGCCCCGAGCACGAAATCTCGTGGCCTCCCGTCGCCGTCGCCGCAAGATTCTCAAGCAGGCGAAAGGCTACTGGGGACGCCGTAGCAACGTCTACACCGTTGCCAAGCACTCCGTCGAGAAGGGGATGCAGTACGCCTACCGGGACCGCCGCGCACGCAAGCGGCAGTTCCGGCGCCTCTGGATCGCCCGGATCAACGCCGCTGCCCGACAGAACGGGACCTCCTACTCGCGCCTGATCTCCGGGCTCAAGAAGGCCGACATCCCGCTCAACCGGAAGGTCCTCGCGGACCTCGCGGTCCACGACAAGGCCGCCTTTACCGCCGTGGTCGAGCAGGCCGCGGCCTAGCGCCCGCCTCCGCTCGACCACGACTCCCGCCCGGCCCCGGCCCGGCGGGAGTTTTTGGTTAGCACCGCCACGGCCCCCAGCTCCCGCTGGCGCCCCGCCCGCTCCTCATGTCCGCCACGCCTCTCGACGCCGACATCGAAGCCGTCCAGGCCGAGATCGACACGCTCCCGCTCACCGACGCCGACGAGGCCGAGGCCTACCGCGTCCGGTTCCTCGGCCGCAAGTCCGGCGTCGTGACCGACCTGTTCTCGAAGATCGGGACGGTGCCGGCCGAGGAGCGGCGGGCCGTCGGGCAGCGGCTCAACGCGCTCAAGCAGCGCGCTCAGGACCGCCTCGACGCCGCCACCGCCGCGCTGGCGGGCGACGTCGCCAGCGGGGCGACGGCCCTCGACCTCACGCTCCCCGGACGCGTCCCGGCCCCCGTCGAGCGCGGGAGCCTCCACGTGCTCACGCAGACCCAGGCCGACATCCAGGACATCTTCCAGTCGTTCGGGTTCGCCGTGGCGCGGGGCCCCGAGATCGAGGACGACTGGCACAACTTCTCGGCGCTCAACTTCCCGCCCGACCACCCGGCGCGGGACATGCAGGACACGTTCTTCCTGGAGCCGCCGCCGCCCGAGGGCCGGGGCGTCGTCCTCCGCACGCACACGTCGCCCGTCCAGGTGCGCGTGCTGGAGCAGACCGCGCCGCCGGTCCGCGTGATCGCGCCGGGGCGCGTGTTCCGCAACGAGGCCATCTCGTACAAGAGCTTCTGCCTGTTCCACCAGGTCGAGGGGCTGGTCGTGGACGAGGGCGTGAGCTTCGCCGACCTCAAGGCGATGCTGACGGCGTTCGCCCGCGCCTTCTTTGGGGTGAGCGACGGACCCGCGCGCGAGGCGAAGATGCGGTTCCGGCCGAGCTTCTTCCCGTTCACGGAGCCGAGCGCGGAGGTCGACGTCTGGTGGGCCGACGAGAACCTCCCCGGCGGCGGCCGCTGGATGGAGATCCTCGGCTCCGGCATGGTCGACCCGAACGTGCTCACCAACGTCGGCGTGGACCCGGAGCGCTACACGGGCTACGCCTTCGGGATGGGCGTCGAGCGGATGGCCATGCTGCGCCACGGCATCGACGACATCCGGCTCCTCTACGAGAACGACGTCCGCTTCCTCCGTCAGTTTTGAGGTCCATGGTTCGAGGGTTCACGGTCGGGTTCAACAGACCGAGTCCCCGGCCGTGAGCCATCCGACTGAGAACCGTCAACCGCCAAACCGCTACCCCGTGAACCTCTCGATCAACTGGCTCTCCGACTACGTCGCCCACGGCCTCGCGCCCGAGGCGCTGGCGGAGGTGCTCACCATGTCCGGCCTCGAAGTCGAGGAGGTGGTCCAGAGCGGGCCGACGCTCGACGGCGTCGTCGTCGGGCGCGTGCGGAGCGTGCGGCCCCACCCGGACGCCGACCGCCTCCAGCTCTGCGACGTGGACCTCGGGGACGCGTCGCCGACGCCCGGCGAGCCGGTCCAGATCGTCTGCGGCGCGCCGAACGTGGCCGCCGGCCAGCACGTCCCCGTCGCCACGGTGGGGACGGAGCTGATGCTGCCGGCGCGGGACGGCTCGGGCCTCGCGCCCGTCACCATCAAGAAGGGGAAGATCCGGGGGGAGGTGTCGATGGGGATGATCTGCGCCGAGGACGAGCTCGGCCTCGGCGACAGTCACGACGGCATCCTCGTGCTCCCCGACGACGCGCCCGTCGGCGAGCCGCTCGCCGCGCACCTCCGCCAGCGGGGCGCGCTCCCCGGCGACGCCGTCCTCGACATCGCCATCACCCCCAACCGGCCCGACGCCACGAGCCACATCGGCGTCGCCCGCGACGTGGCCGCCCTCACCGACGCGCCGCTGGTGCTCCCGGAGGTGGACGTGCCCGAGGCCGGCGGGGAGGCCGCCGACCAGGTGACGGTGCGGATCGAGGACGAGGCCGGCTGCCCGCGCTACGTCGCCATGGTCGTGCGCGGCGTGACCGTCGGGCCGTCGCCGGACTGGATGCGCCAGCGGCTGGAGGCCATCGGCGTGCGCCCGATCAACAACGTCGTGGACGTGACGAACTACGTGCTCCACGAGACGGGCCAGCCGCTCCACGCCTTCGACCTCGCGCGGCTGGCGGGCGCCGCGATCGTGGTCCGCGCGAGCGAAAAGGGGGAGGCGATCACGACGCTCGACGACCAGAAGCGGGCGCTCCCCGAGGGCACGCTCCTCATCTGCGACGCCGAGCGGCCCGTCGCCGTGGCCGGCGTGATGGGCGGCGCCAACTCCGAGGTGAGCGAGTCCACGACGGACGTGCTGATCGAGAGCGCGTACTTCGATCCGTCGCGCGTCCGGAAGGCGTCGAAGGCGCTCGGCCTCCAGACCGACGCGAGCTACCGCTTCGAGCGCGGCGTGGACCCGACGGCGCAGGCCCGCGCCGCCGCCCGCGCCGCCCAGCTCCTCGCCGAGGTGGCCGGCGGAGAGATCGTGCCCGGCATGGCGGACGAGACCCCCGTCCCGTACGAGCCGCGCACCGTCACGCTCCGGCCGTCGCGCGTGGCCCGCGTGCTGGGCACCGCCGTGCCCGAGGACGAGATCGTCCGCCTGCTCACCGCCATCGGGTTCGAGGTCTCCGACGCCGAGGACCACACGCTCGACGCCTTCGCCGAGGCGGCGATGCGGGAAGAGGGCGTGGACGCCGCCGCCAGCGAGGCCGCCGGCGCCGGCCTCACCGTCACGATTCCCCCGTTCCGCCCCGACGTAGAACGCGAGGTCGACGTGATCGAGGAGGTCGCCCGGCTCTGGGGCTTCGACCGGCTCCCGGTGCCCGCGTCCACTCTGATCCCGCTCGTCCCGGCCAGCGACACGCCGAGCGCGAGGCTCCTCGCCCGCGTCCGCCAGCGGCTGGCGGCCCTCGGCTTCCGCGAGGTCACCACCAACTCGCTCCTCCCGACGGCCACCGCCGAGGCGTTCGCCGACGCCGCCTGGACCGGCCTCGCCGGCCCGCCCGTCGGCACGCTCAACCCGATCTCGCAGGAGATGGCGGCGCTCCGTCCGTCGCTCCTGCCCGGCCTGCTGACGGTCGCCTCGTACAACCAGGCGCGCGGGGCCGAGACGCTCCGGCTGTTCGAGGCCGGCCACGTCATGCGCCGCACCGACGGCCCCGGCACGGCCGTCGAGGGCTACCACGAGCACACGTCGCTGGCGATCGGCATGAGCGGCCTCGCCCAGCGCGCGGGGTGGAACGCCGACGCCCGCGAGACGGACATCTACGACCTGAAGGGCGTCGTGCTCGACCTGCTGGCGGACCTCGGCATCGGGGACGTGACGGAGACGCCGCGCCCGGCGCCCGACGCGCTCACGGCCTACGCCCTCGACCTCTCGGTGGGCGACACGCGCCTCGGCTCCCTCGGCCTCGTCGCCGACGCCGTGGCGACGTCGTCCGAGCTTCAGGCGCCGCTCTTCGTGGCGGAGCTCGACTGGGACGCCCTCGCCCGACTCGCCGACCGCGCCGCGCCGACGACGTACGTGCCCATCTCGCGCTTCCCCGTCGTCGCGCGCGACCTCGCGCTCGTGGTCTCGGAGGGGCAGCCGGCCGGGCCGCTGCTCCAGACGATCCGCCAGTCCGGCGCGCCGCTCCTCCAGGACGTCCGCCTGTTCGACCTCTACGAGGGCGAGCACGTGGCGGAGGGGACCAAGAGCCTCGCCTTCACGCTCCGCTTCGGGGCCGACCGGACGCTCCGCGACCAGGAGGTCGACGGCCGCGTGCGCCGCATCGTCAAGTCGCTGGAGGCCGCGCACGGGGCGACGTTGCGTACCTAGGCGGGCGGTGGGGGACGGGTCGGGCCGGTGTGTGCCTATCTTGATCCCCCTCCACTCCCTCGTATGGAGACCGACGTCCCCTCCCCCTCCGCCGAGGGCCCCCGTTCCGACGGGGGCCGCGCCGACTGGCGGTCGCTGAGCCACCTCCGTGACCGCGTGGAGGCGGCTGCCCGCGAGATCGAGCGGCTCCGGGCCGAGAACGCCGCGCTCGCCGAGCGCGTGCTGGAGGTCCAGGACCGCCGCGAGCGCGCCCCGTCGTTCGCCTTCGGCGAGGGCGGCGACGACCCGGAGGCGCTCCGTAGGAAGGTCCAGGGCTTCATCGACACCATCGACCGCCTCCTCCAGGCCGACGACGCCGAGGCGCCCACCGACGCCGACCGATGAGCACGCCGCCGCCCGTCTCGATCCGCGTCCGCATCCTCGACCGGGACTACCCGCTCCGCGTGGCGCCGGGCGACGAGGACTACACGGTCCACCTCGCCCAGCGCGTCGACGAGCGGCTCCGGCGGCTCCGGCAGCAGCTCCCGAGCCAGCCCGACCTCACCCACGCCATCCTCACGGCCCTCGAACTGGCCGAGGAACTGTACGCCGCCCGCGCCGAGACCGACCGGCTCCGCGCCCGCGTCGAGATCGAGTCGGCCGCGCTGGCGGACCGGCTGGAGGCGGCCCTCTCCGGCACCGGCGGCGACGGCGCCCCGGCCGAGGAGTAGCGTTCGGATCGACGGGGAATTCGCTGGCCCTGCCGGAACAGGCGGCGGCGCGCAGCGATATTGGACGTGCCCGGGAGGGTTCACCGCCCGCCCGGTGCTCACCGGCTTGCAGCCATCGCATGGGAACCTGAACAGCGTTTACCGCGGGGGCTCCACTTAGGACCTGACCATCAGGCCGCACCCCGCTTCGGCGGGGCTCCAGGGCTTCGGCCCCGGGCCGCGGAAGGCGAGAGGGTCCGGAGGGCCCCCACTGTTTTTGACGAGCAAGGTTCTCGTCTCGCGCTGCAGGCTGGTGCCTTTTTCGACCGCGTCCCCAGACGGGGGGCGCGGAGACGTGGGCGTCTCGGAGTGGCTGGAGCATCAGCCCGCTCCGCGGCGCCCGCGTCGTTCCCCACCCTGCGCATGGACCCGCTCGCCCTCACGCTCGCCCTCATCGGGGTGGCCCTCGCCCTGGCCGTCGGGTTCGTCGGGTCGGGAGTGAGGGGAGGGGGGCGGGTGGCGGCGCGGTTCGAGGCCGCCGCGAGAGAGGCCGAGGCCGCCGCCGCCCGTGCCGAGTCGGAGGCCGAGACGTTCCGGCGCGAGCACGTCGAGGTCGCCCGCGCCGAGCTGGCGACGGCCCGCGAGGAGATCCAGCGCCGCCGGGCGCGGCTGGAGACCAAGACCGCCGAGGCCAAGGAGCGCCACCGCCGGATGAAGGAGAAGGTGGAGGCCGTCCGGACACGCGTCAACGCGCGCGCCCGCCGCCTCGCCGCCCAGGAGACGGCCCTCGCGGAGGCCGCCGACGCCCTCGACGCCCTCACCGCCGCCGCCGAGCGCCGCCGCGCCGAGGCCGACACGCTCCGAGGGCAGGCCCAGACCCTCGCCACCGCCGCCGCCCGCCGCCAGCAGGAGCTGGCCGAGCGCGAGCGCGACGTGGCGGACCTCCAGTCCCACCTCCGCGAGGAGACCGAGCGCCTCGACCGGCTCGTGCAGGAGCACCTCGGCAAGCTGGAGCGCGCCGCGAAGCTCACCCGCGAGCAAGCCCGCGACGACCTCGTGGCCGAGATGACGCGCGCGGCCAAGCTGGAGGCCGCCGGCATGGTGAAAGAGGCCCGCGACGAGGCCCGCCGGACGGCCCAGCGCGAGGCCCAGAAAACGATCCTCAAGGCCATCCAGCGGATCGCCGCCAGCGCCACCATCGAGCACACCGTCTCGGCCGTCCCGCTCCGCAGCGAGGACATGAAGGGACGCGTGATCGGCCGCGAAGGCCGCAACATCCGCGCGTTCGAGGCCGCCACCGGCGTCGAGGTGATCGTGGACGACACGCCCGACGCCGTGCTCGTCTCCGGCTTCGACCCCGTCCGCCGCGAGATCGCCCGGCTCTCGCTCGTCCGCTTGTTGGACGACGGCCGCATCCACCCGGCCCGCATCGAGGAGATCGTGGCCGCGACGAAGGAGGAGATCGACGCCGAGGTCGTCGAGGCCGGCGAGCAGGCGGCCCTGGAGCTTCAGGTCCACGGCCTCCACCCCGAGCTGGTGCGGC
Organism: Rubricoccaceae bacterium; assembly: GCA_963811175.1. GTDB lineage: Bacteria > Bacteroidota > Rhodothermia > Rhodothermales > Rubricoccaceae > Rubrivirga. The sequence continues at coordinate 470,985 of CAWEQE010000002.1, forward strand.
TGGTCGGGCGGATGAAGTACCGGGCGAGCTACGGGCAGAACCTGCTCCAGCACTCCGTCGAGGTCGCCAAGCTGGCCGGGATCATGGCCGCCGAGCTGGACCTCGACGCGCGCCGGGCCAAGCGCGCCGGCCTCCTCCACGACATCGGCAAGGTGATCGAGGGGGACCTCGAGAGCCCGCACGCGATCGCCGGGATGGAGCTGGCCCGCCAGTACAAAGAGCACCCGGACGTGGCCAACGCCATCGGCGCCCACCACGACGAGGTCCCGATGGCGACGCTCATCGCCCCGCTCGTCCAGGCCGCCGACGCGGCCTCCGGCGCCCGCCCCGGCGCCCGCCGCGAGGCCCTGGAACGCTACGTCCAGCGGCTCGCGCACCTCGAAGAGATCGCCCGCGACTTCGAGGGCGTCGAGCAGGCGTACGCCATCCAGGCGGGCCGCGAGATCCGCGTCGTGGTCGACACCGACCTCGTCTCGGACGCCGTGGCCGAGACCCTCGCCCTCGACATCTCGCGGCGCATCGAGCGCGAGATGGAGTACCCCGGCCAGATCAAGGTGACGGTGATCCGGGAGGTCCGGGCCGTCGCCGTCGCGCGGTAGCCCGCCCGCCGTCTCCAGTCGGGGGGCGGAAGAGGTCCGGGGAGGGGGCGACGAGGCCTTCGCAGGGGGTCTCGTTCATCCCACGGAGGGGACGGTTCGTCACCACTGGAAGGGGCGTTCATCCCGTAGAGCTCACAACACGGGGCTCTCTGCGAATCCTGGAGGCGAGTCCACATCCGCCGTTCGCGGCACCCCCATGGTCCACACCTCCCGCCTCCCCCTTACCGCCCTCCCCCTGGCCCTGCTGGCGGCGCTCCTGCTCGTCGCCAGCGCCGCCCATGCGCGCCCCACCCCAGGCGCCCCGCCTCGCCCCGAGCTGACGGTTCCCTCGGCCGAGTCTGCCATCCGCATCGACGGCGACCTCTCGGACCCGGCCTGGGCCGACGCCGCGGTGGCGACGGGCTTCCACGAGGTCGCGCCCGACCTCGGTGCGGCCCCGGCCGTTCGAACGGAAGCCCTCGTGACGTACTCCGAGACCCACCTCTACGTCGCCTTCCGCGCGGCCGACGACCCCGCCACCCTCCGCGCCACGCTCCGTGACCGCGACGACATCGCCGAGGAGGACTTCGTCGGCGTCGCGCTCGACCCGCAAGGCGACGGTGCCCGGGGCTACATGGTCTATGCCAACCCGCTCGGCGTCCAGCAGGACGCGCTCTACGCCGGCGGCGAGGAAGATCCCGGGTTCGACCTCGTCTTCGAGTCGGCCGGGCAGATCACCGACGCCGGCTACGTGGTCGAGATGGCCATCCCGTTCCGTGCGCTCCGCGCCCCGACCGACGGGCGGGACTGGGCCCTCACGTTCCTCCGGGCCCGCCCTCGCGGGAGCCGCCAGATCTACTCCTGGGTCCCGTTCGATATGTCGGACCCCTGCTGGCCGTGCCAGTTCGGGACGGCGAGCGGGATCGAGAGCATCGGCGTCGGTGCGTCGCTCGAGGTGCTCCCGGCCCTCGTCGGCTCGCAGTCGGCCGTGGCCGCCGAGGGCGGGCTCGACGCCGGCGCGTTCCGGGCGCAGCCGTCGCTCAGCCTCCGCTACGGCCTCTCGTCAGACGTCGCCCTCAGCGCGACCCTCAACCCGGACTTCAGCCAGATCGAGTCCGACGCGGCCCAGATCGACGTCAACTCGTCGTATGCGCTCTCGCTCCCGGAACGACGGCCGTTCTTCCAGGAGGACGCCGAGATGTTCGCCACGCCCATGAGCGTCGTCTACACGCGGTCCATCAACGACCCCATCGCGGCGGCGAAGGCGACCGGGCGCGTGGGGCGGACCGAGGTCGCCTTCCTCAACGCCATCGACGAGCGGACGCCGGTCCTGCTCCCGTTCGATGACCGGAGCGCCACGGTCGAGGCCGGGCGGAGCGCCTCGACGGTCCTCCGCGCACGGCACGGGTTCGGCGAGGCCTCGTTCGCCGGGGCCACGCTCACCGACCGCCGCCTGTTCGACGGCGGCGCGGGCACCCTCGCCAGCGCCGACGCCCGCGTCCAGCTCGGCGGGCCGTACAGCCTGACCGGCCAGGTCGCCCTCAGCCACACGCGTGAGGCGACGGACGCCGCCCGCTCCGAGAGCCTCGGCGACCGCACGTTCGCGGACGGCCGCTACACGGCCGCCCTCGACGGCGAGGCGTTCTCGGGCGTCGGCGCGACGGTCACGTTCAACCGCTCGGCCCGCGACTGGGTGCTCGACGCGGCCTACGAGGGCTACAGCCCCACCTTCCGGGCCTCGACCGGCTTCGTCCGCCAGAACGACTACCACCTCGTCAAGGGCTACTACGGGTACCAGTTCCGGCCAGCCACACGGCTCGTCGAGCGCGTCTTCCCCCTCGTGGCGGCCTACCAGACGCTCGACTGGGGCGGGACCGCATGGCGGACGGTGGTGCAGCCCCAGCTCCAGTTCGACCTCATCGGGCAAACGAACGTCGGGATGGCCTACGCCCACCGCTACGAGACCTTCCGCGGCGTCGAGTTCGACGGAATCGGGTACGGCGTGCTCACGGCGAGCACGCGGTTCAGCGACGTCGTGAGCGGGAGCGGCTACGTCCACGCCGGCGTCGACGTGGTGCGGTCGCTGGAGGTGCCGGTCGCCGGGGACTACTGCGCCGCGGGCCTCGACCTCACCCTCAAGCCGACCTCGCAACTCCAGCTCCAGGCGGCGGCCAACTACGCCGCCATGCGCGACCGCGAGTCGGGCGAGGCGTTCTTCGAGGGCGTCGTGCTCCGGGGTCAGGCGCGGATGCAGTTCACGCGCGAGCTGGCGGTCCGCCTCGTCGGCCAGTACGACGGGTTCTCAGACCGCGTGAGCGTCGAGCCCCTCCTCTCGTACAAGCTCAACCCGTTCTCCGTCGTCTACCTCGGCTCGACGCACGGCTACGCGCCGGCGGCCGGCCTCGACGGCACCGTCGGCCCGCTCGCCCCGACGCAGCGCCAGCTCTTCTTCAAGGTCCAGTACCTGTTCCGTCGCTGAGCCCCGCGGCGCCGAGTGGACCCGGTGTCTGCGGACCCGCGCCGGCCCTGCCATGAGCGGGGCCGGCGCGTTCGCGTTCAGGCCGCCCGGTCCGTCGTGTGGAACGGGACCCGGATCTCGATGCGCGTCCCCTCGTCCGGCGCCGAGTCGATGGCGAAGCGGTGGGCGTCGCCGTAGAGGTGGCCGAGTCGGTCGCGCGTGGTGGCGAGGCCGATGGAGCCCGGCCGGACCGGCCCGCGCATCCCGAGCCCGTCGTCCTCGACCCTCAGGAGGACGTCGTCGCCGTCGAGGCGGGCGGTCACACGAATCCGTCCCGGCCCGCGGCGTGGGGCGATCCCGTGGCGGACGGCGTTCTCGACGAGCGGCTGGAGCAGGAGGTGCGGCACGAGCGCCCGCTCGGCTTCCGGCGCCACCTCGACCTCCGCCCTCAGCCGGTCCCCGAGGCGCGTCTGCTCGATGGCGAGGTAGGGCCGGAGCGTGGCGACCTCGTCCTTCAGCGGGACCTCCTGGGCCTCGCGGTAGGCCAGCGTCGTCCGGAGCATCTCGCTGAGCTGCTCGATCATCGTCCCGGCGCGGGCGGGGTCGTCGTGGACGAGCGTCGAGATGGCGTGGAGCGTGTTGAAGAGGAAGTGCGGCTGGAGGTGGCCTTTCAGCGTCTGGAGCTGGACCTCGGCCAGTTCCGTCTCCACACGGGCCTGCGCGACCTCCCGCTGTCGCAGTGCCTGGGTGTGTCGCACGGCGTGGAGGGCCAGGACCATGAGCCCGTAGACGTAGAGGTCGTCGCGAGTGGTCGAGATGAAGAGGTACACAAAGTCGAAGTCGGTGCGGAGGCCGCCGAACACGAATCCGGGCACCGCGAGCGCCACGTTCCGCAGGGGGACGAGGACGAACCCGACGGCGACGAGCACGGCACCGTGGCGGAGCCACCGCCCGGCCCCGAGCGGAAATCGACGGACGAGGCCGACGGCCGCCACCGTCACGGCCGTCCACAGCGCGGCGTCCACGAACGGGGCCCACAAGAACTCGGGCCCGACCCCAAGCACGGTCGTTTCAGAGAGGGTGCGGGCGAGGACCTCGGCCCCGTACGTCACCGCCATGGCCCCGAGCCACAGCCCGAAGGCGACGCCGACGGACCGCGGGGCCAGCGCGAGGACATCGTCGGAGGGCTCAGAGCGTGCCATCGAGAAGAGACTGAACGTGGTCGCGGTAGGACCGCCCCGTGGCGACGGTGCCCCCGCTGCGGAGGCGGATGAGGTAGGTCCCCTTCGCGAGGGGCTCGACGTCGCGGATCCGGTCGGCGTTGACGACGGCCGAGCGGTGGACGCGGACGAACCGCTCGGCCGGGAGGCGCTCGGCCATCCCCGACAGCGTGTCGCGGAGGAGGTAGTCCTGCCCCCGCGCGTGGACGCACACGTAGTTGCCCTCGGCCTCCAGCCAGTCGACCTCGTCGAGCCCGACGAACACGTGGCGGTCGCCGACGCGCGCGACGATCCGCTCGGGCGCCTGGCGCTCGGCGGCCAGCGACGCCAAGAGCCCCTCGACCTGCTGGCGGACGGCGTCGTCGTCCCCGGGGGCGGCCCGCTCGCGGAGGCGCGCGCGGGCGCGCTCGAGCGCCTCCTGGAAGCGGCCGGCCGAGTACGGCTTGAGGAGGTAGTCCACCGCGTTGGCCTCGAAGGCGCGGAGCGCGTACGCGTCGTAGGCCGTGGCGAAGACGATGGCCGGGACGGGGCCGTCGGCCTCCGCCAGCGCCGCGACCACGTCGAGGCCCGTCACCTCGGGCATCTGGACGTCGAGGAACAGGAGGTCCGGACGGAGCGAGGCGACCGCCTCTATGGCTTCGGCCCCGTCCTCGCACTCCCCGACGACCTCGACGTCGGGCTCGCCGTCCAGCAACTGGACCACGCGGCGCCGCGCGAGGGGCTCATCATCAACGATCAGGGCCTGGAGCATCATGAGGGGGGCGACCACGGGAAGATCGTACCCCGTCGGCGTCTCCGGCGATGCGTCTCCACCGCCCCCATCGCGCTCAGGGCCCGCGTCGCCGTCGGCGGGACGGGCGTCGACGCGGAGGTAGCGTCAGATCACGGCGCATCGCCCGGCGGGCCGGGTGATCGCATGGGGCGTCCTCTGACCGTCGCCTGCGAGGATGTTCCAGCCTTCGCGGGAGAGGAACCGCAGGACGGGGGCCGGTCGGCATAGGGTCGCACCTGCTCGCCGACGTGGGGCGATCTCTGGTTGTCGCCCGTGAGCCCGGCTGGCCGGGCGGGCGGAGGAACCCGAGGGGCGCCGGGCGGTCCGCAGCGTCTCTCCCATCACGCTCTCTGACCATGCGGACCCTCCTCTCTCTCACGCTCGCCCTCGGCCTTCTCTCTGGATGCGGGGCCGCCGACGACCTGGCCGTCGCGGCCGGCGCCGCCGGCGCCGTCGTCGGCGGCTGCTCGCTCCTCGACACGGACAACGACGACACCGTCACCAGCGACGAGGCCGCCTCGGGCCTCTTCAATGCGTACGACACCGACGACGACGGCACCCTGACCCGGAGCGAGTTCAACGCGGGCGTCGCCAGGGGGCGCACCACCTCGGCGTGGCGCGGCGAGTTCGGCGGCTGGGACGACGACAGCGACGGCCTCCTCACCCGTGCCGAGTTCGTCGACGGGGCCAGCGACAGCGGCGGCTTCGACGACGCGGCCGACGCCACCTGCGACGACCTCGGCCTGTAGCCGACGACCGACCGTCCGGATCGCACGCGGCCGGCCGGCGACCCTCGCCGGCCGGCCGCCGCGCGCGCTATCCCCCGCTGACGGGCGTGATGAGCGCGACCTCGTCGCCGCTGGCGAGCGCCGTCGCCAGCGGGACGTACCGCCGGTTCACGGCCAGCCGCACGACCGGCCGGTGCCGAGCGACCTCGGCGTGCTCGTCCGCCAGCCGGTCGAGGAGGTCGGCGCCGGTCGCGCCCTCAGGCAGCGTCACCGCCAGCTCGCCCGCGCCGACGGCGTCTCGGAGGACGGCGAACAAGAGGACGCGGACGGAGAGTGAGGGCGAGTCGGTGGGCACGGTCGGGGGCGGCCTGAGTTCGGGACGAGAACGGGGAGGCCTGGAACGGGCACGCGGGGGCACCGATCCAACTCCCTCTGACTCCTCTCCTTCCCCTCCCGACATGTCTACCTCCAACGGAACGCCCCGCCCCGGCAAGCTCGACGGCAAGGTGGCCCTCATCACCGGCGCCGGGACCGGCATCGGCGAGGCCATCGCCCACAAGTTCGCCTACGAAGGCGCCGCCGGCCTCCTGCTGGCGGGCCTCCCCGACGACCCGCTCGACCAGGTCGCCAGCGACATCCGCGAGCAGTACCCGGACACGAAGGTCGAGACGTTCGCCAAAGACGTCGGCGGGCAAGCGAACGCCGAGGCGGCCGTGACGGCGGCCGTCGACGCGTTCGGCAGGCTCGACGTGCTCATCAACAACGCGGGCGTGCTGCCGAAGCTGGCGGAGCTCCAGGAGTACCCCATCGAGGACTTCGAGAAGCTCGTCCACAACAACATCTACACCGCGTTCCACATGACGCGCGCGGCGCTCCCCGAGCTCCAGAAGACGCGCGGCAACATCGTCTCGGCCGGCTCCGAGGCCGGCTGGAACGGGTCGCCGCGGTTCGTGCCGTACGGCCCGACGAAGGCCTACATCCACGCGCTGATGAAGGGGGTGGCCGGCGAGCAGGGCAAGTACGGCGTCCGCGCCAACGCGATCTGCCCCGGCCCCATCGACACGAGCTGGACCCACAAGGAGACCGGCCCGATGGACGCCGACGCCGAGGAGACCGTCGTCTTCTCGACCGCCTTCGGCCGGCGCGGGACGACCGAGGAGGTCGCCAACGTCTACGCGTTCCTCGCCTCCGACGAAGCCAGCTACGTCACCGGCGCGCTCTGGCGGGTCGACGGCGCGACGACGATCGTCCACGGGATGCCGGGCAAGAAGGTGCCCGACGAGATCCGCCAGGAGCCCGAGGGCAAGCTTACGCTCCGGTTCCAGCGGGCGTCCGATCCGTCCGACGTGCCCACCTCCTAGCCACCGGCGCCGTCCACCGCCAGCGGCTCGCACGCCCGCTCCGGCACTCCGCCGGGGCGGGCGCGTTGCATTTCGCCCCCTCTTTCCTCTCGCCCCCATGACGCTCACCAGCACCTCCCTCACCGACGGCCAGCCCATCGATCCGCAGTACGCGTTCTGCACCGCCGCCGCCAGCGGTCACACCCGGAACGGCGGCAACAAGAACCCGCACCTCGCCTGGAGCGGCGCGCCCGAGGGCACGAAGTCGTTCGCCGTCGTCATGCACGACCCCGACGTGCCGGCGGACGGGAGCGACGCCGGCCGGGAAGGCACGACGATCCCCGCCGACGCCGAGCGGACCGACTTCTACCACTGGCTCCTCGTCGACGTCCCGGCCTCGCTCGGGGAGATCGCCGAGGGCGCTCTCTCGGACGGCGTGATCGAGGGCGGCCGGGCACCGGGCCGCACCACGCACGGCATCGAGGGCACGAACGACTTTACCGACTTCCTGAAGGGCTCCGAGAGGGAGGGGACCTACGGCGGCTACGACGGCCCCTGCCCGCCGTGGAACGACGAGCGCCTCCACCACTACCACGTCACCGTCTACGCCCTCGACACCGAGAGCCTCGGCCTGGGCGCCGACGGCCGCTTCCGGGGCGACGACGTGCGCGAGGCCCTCGACGGCCACGTCCTCGGCCAGGCCGAGATCGTCGGGACCTACACGACGAACCCGAGCGTCCGCTAGCGACCCACGCGCACGACCGACTGGCGGACGACGTGGGCGGGGCCGCCGGAGGCCGGCCGCGCCGTCAGGCGGACGTGGTAGACGCCGCTCGCGCCGGCGCCCCACGCCGCGCGGTGCTCGCCGGCCGCGGCCGGGCCGTCCGCCAGCGTGGCGACGAGGCGGCCCAGCGCGTCGAACACCTCGACCGTGACGGCGGCCGGCTCGGCCGTCCGGTAGGCCACCGTGACGGTTTCGGAGAACGGGTTCGGGTAGGCCGTGAGGTGGAGGACGGCCTCCTCCGGCCCGTCCTCGATGGGGTCCGCGATCAGGAAGGGCTCGAACAAGAACACGTCGTCGTCGCCGAGCGAGCGGACCGGGACGAGCCGGAACACGTCGCCGGTCTCGGGAAGCTCCGTCGCCGCCGTCGCGTCGAACGCGAGCTTCCAGGCCAGCGCCGGATCGCCCTCGGCGTCGGGCTCCACGATGTAGAGGACGTCGCCGTCGCCGGGGCGCCCGTCGTCGTTCTCGTCCACGAACACCACGTCGCGCGCCTCGCCGTCGTCGCCGGTGACGGTAAAGCGGAGGTCGGTCTCAGGGATGCGGTAGAGCGAGATCGAGCGGCCCGCGACGGCGTCGGTCATGGTGATCTCGTAGTCCGTCTCGGTCGCCAGCAGGTCGAGGGTGAGGATCGAGATGCGGGCCTGGCCGCCGGAGATCGTCACGCCGAGGTCGCTGTCGCCCTCCGTCCAGCCGGTCTCGTCCAGATTCGCCCGCCCCTCCTCCAGATCCTCGACCACGACGACGACCCCGTCGAACACGGGGCTTTCCTGGACGCCATCCGAGAACGGGACGCCCGAGAGCACCGTCCGACCCTCCGTGACGTCCGTCACCGAGAAGGTCTTCGCGAACGGGTCCGAGGCATCGAAGGTGACGTGGTACCGGTGCTGCTCGACGGCGTCCTCGTCGACGACGTACGCCGCCACGGTGCCCTCCCCTTCGCCCTCTATCTGTTGGACAGACGTCGATGACTCGCGCGGGGTCTGCTTGAGGAACGCGGCCGTCGTCGCGGACGCGGTGTCGTCGCCGTCGCTCAGCTCCACGCGGAAGCGCGCCGTGGGCGAGTTGGGCAGGGCTTCGACATCCAGCGAGATCGTCTGCGGCTCGACGCTCGGCGTGAGCGCCTCGTCGGCGACGAGCGAGAACGTCTGGCCGTCGTCGGTGCTGTAGAAGACGGACGCCGTGAGCGCGTCGCCCTCGGCGTCGGCGGCCGTGAGCGTGAGGTCGTAGCTCGTCGCCGAGAGGCGCGGGTCGAAGCGGAGGTCCTCAGCGTCGAGCCGGAGCGTGGGCGGCGCGTTGCCCGCGTTGTCGAGAGCGAACGGCCCGCTCTCCACGCGGTCCGCGATCCGGCCGTCCTCGTTGCGGACGAACAGGCGGACCTCGGCGAGCGCCGCGTCCGCGAAGGCGTCCGTGTCGAACGAGAACGCGCCGTCGGCGATGGGCACCTCGCCCAGCTTCGTGCCGCCGAACTCCCCGTCGAGACTCAGCCACACCTCGACGGTGTCGCTCTCGCTCCGCGTGGTCGTCCACGTCACGGTCTGCGTGCCGGTCCAGCGTACGTCGGCGGCCGGCGCCGTGATCGTGAGGGCGTCGGTGTCCTGGCGGACCTGGGCGAACAGCCAGTCGGCCAGGAGCGGGTGCCGGAACCACGGTCCCCACGGGCCGTGGCCGACGCTGGGCTCGCTCGTGTAGATCAGGTCGGCGTGCTGGCGGATGGCCTCCGCCAGCGAGTCGAGGCCGATGGACCCGCAGTTGTAGGCGCGCGCGCCGAGGGGCGACCGCCGGCAGTTGGTGTAGATGGGCTCGCGGCCGAGGTCCTCCATCGCCTGGATCACGCGGCGCGTCTCGCCCGGCGGCACCACGGTATCGGTCTCGCCGGTGAACGCCCAGATCGGAACGTGGAGGACGTCGTCGGCCTGGGACGTGAACCCCTCGCCGCTCATGGGGACGGCGGCGGCGAACCGGCCTTCGAGCCGCGAGATAAAGTCCCACGTGCCGTGCCCGCCCATCGAGAGGCCGGCGACGTAGATCCGGTCCGGGTCGATGGTGTAGTCGGTCTCGATCGAGTCCAGGATCTCCAGCGTCGTGAGTTCGACCGGCGTGAAGCCCGACTGGTCGGGGTCGGTCTCGGCGCTCCAGCGGAGGCCGGAGGGGACTTGCGGGGCGAGCACGAACGCGGGGTGCTCGTCCTGGACCGAGGGCGTCGCCCAGTTGGTGAGGCCGTTGGTCGCGGCGTCGCCCACGGTGAGGTTTCGGTAGTCGGAGCCGCGTTCGCCGGCCCCGTGGAGGGCCATCACGAGCGGATAGGCCACGTCCGGGTCGTAATTGTCGGGCACGAACAGGCCGTACTTGACCGTGACGCCGTTCGACGTGCGTTCGAGCCGCTCGAACTGGTCCGCGACGGGTTGTGCCGCCGCCGCGCTGGCGAGGGCGACGAGCAGGGACAGGGCGAGGAGATACCGCATGAGACCGCGAGGAGGGGCCTGCATGGTCGGCTCATTCCGCCCGTCCCGCAAGCGCTTTCCCCACGCACGCGGGCCTACTCCACCCCACCGAGCGGCCACGGCACCTCCGGCGCCCGGAAAAAGTTGACGCCGAGGGCCGTCCAGCGCGGCCCGTGCGCGGCGAGGCGGAGCCGGTAGCCGTCCCACCCACGATGCTCTGGCGCCGACCACGCGACCTCGGCCACGCCCGCCAGCTGGGGGAACGCCATGAACTCGACGTCGCGGAGGGTCGCGAGCGTCTCGGACCACAGCGGCGCCTCGATGCCCACCACGGCCTCCTCGGGGACGCCCGCCACGAACGTGCTGGGCTCCCACTCGTAGGCGTCGCGGACGCTGCTCGGGCCGGCCCACGCGAGGCCGAGGACCGTCGTCGAGTCGTACTTCATGTCGAGGTAGACGTGCTCGGCGGGGGAGAGGATGAGCCGCGCGCCCTGCGCGACGGCCTCGGCGAGGTGCGCCGCCGTCGCCGCCGACTGGGGGCGCCACACCTGCACGAGGACGTCCGGCGCGAGGTCGAGGTCCACCTCGGCCACCTCGTCCCAGGCGGCGACCGTCTTGCCATGCGTGGCGACGATCTCCTGCGCACGCGCCATGAACCGGGCGTACTGCTCCGCCGACAGCTCGTGGACCTCGTCGCCGCCGATGTGGACGACGGGGCCGGGCGTCATCGCCGCCAGCGCGCCGACGACACGGTCGACGAACGCGTAGGTCTCCTCCTTCTCGACGCACACGTGGCTGAATCCGACCCGGATGCCGGTGTAGAGCGCGGGCGCCACGCCGTCGCACGTCAGCTCGGGGAGCGAAGCGAGGGCGGCGTTCGTGTGGCCCGGCAGGTCGATCTCGGGGACGACGGTGATGAACCGCTCCGCGGCGTAGCGGACGATCTCGGCGTAGTCCTCGGTGGTGTAGAACCCGCCCGGCCCGCCGCCGACCTCGGTGCTCCCGCCGATCTCGGTGAGCGCCGGGTAGCCGGGGATCTCGATCCGCCAGCCCTGGTCGTCGGAGAGGTGGAGGTGGAGGCGGTTGAGCTTGTAGAGCGCCATGAGGTCGAGGTAGCGCGTCACGTCGTCCACCTCGAAAAAGTGGCGGGCCACGTCGAGCATGGCGCCGCGCCACGCGTACCGGGGCCGGTCCTCGACGCGGACGGCCGGGATCTGGAGGGGCCGGGGCGTCTCCGCGCCGTACTCGACGTGGGGCGGCATGAGCTGGCGGAGCGTCTGGACGCCGTAGAACAGGCCGGCCGGCGCGGGGGCCGTGATCGTGACGCGCTCGGCCGTCACCTCCAGCGCGTAGCCCTCCGGCCCGAGGTCGTCCCGGCCGGTCTGGAGGACGACGGTCCCAGGCGGCGGCTCCTCATCCGACGCCTCGCCCGGCGCCCCGAAAATCTCGTCGTACGTCGGCCCGACGAGGTCGGCCAGCATCCGGCCGATACGGGCGGCGTCCTCGCCCTCCGCCTCGACGCGGATCGGCGTGGCGCCCGTCATCACGAACGGCTCGGCGCCCGTGGCCGTCGCCGAGAGGGGCGCGGGGATGATGGCGAGCGCGGCCGGATCGGGCTGCGCCCGGGCGACGCCGGCGGCGAGGACCGCCAGCGCGGCGACGAAGAGGAGACGAGCGGGAGCCATGGTGGCGCAGGGGAAACTCCCGGAGTATAGACGCGGGCTCAGCGACGGGAGCGCAGCCACGCCGGGTAGCTCCTCGCGGCGTCCGGGGAGAGCGCGGGGGCGTCGGGCCGGTCGAGCCACGCGCGGGCGCCGGCCTCCAGCGCCGCCCGGCGCGCGTCGGCGTCGGGGCCGTGCGCCTCCAGGCAGATCGAGGTCCACGTCTCGCCGGCCACCTCCAGCGTCGCCAGCTCCAGGGCGCAGGCGGCGCCGGCCGTCTGCCGGACCCGCTGGCGGCGCGTCTTCTTGACGACGACCCAGCCGTCGTCGGGCACGGGCGCGTCGACGAGGTCGAACGACCACTTGGCCCACGCCTCGATCTCGGCCTCGGCCCCGCCGGCCGCCAGCCCTCCGACCGTGCCCTCCCGGCGCTTCGCCTCCACGTTGCCCTCGCGGAGCTTCACGCCCAGCGCGTCGCTCGTCGGCGCGAGGTAGCGGTCCGTCCGCGACTCCGGCTCGACGGCCGGTCCGAGCCGTCCGAACCAGGCCTCGACCTCGCCGGCGATCGGGCCGGGCCAGAACCAGCGGACCTCGTGCGTTCGGTAGGGGGTCACGGGGGCGGGGGAAGAAGCGGCCACGGAAAAGTACCTCGGCCTTCTCCCGCTGGCGGCGCGCGCCCGCCAGTCAGCGGGTCACCGCGGCCCGCGTCATCCCAGCCCGAGCATCCCGGTCACGCCGGCCCGGATCATCGCCACCGAGATGGCCGCGAGGAACAGGCTGGCCACCTTCGCGATCGCCTTCGACGTGCCCGGCCCGAACAGCCGCAAGAGCGCCGGCCCGAACGTGAAGGCGACGAACACGAGGATCATGTTGAGCGCGATGGACAGGAGCGTGATCTCCCACCCGAACTGGCCGTCCGTGATGAGGATCGTGGTGATGGCGCCCGGCCCGATGATGAGCGGGATGCCGAGCGGCACGATGGGGAGGTCCACCGGCTCCGACGGGTTCGCCTCGGCGGCTTCCGAGGCGGCCTCCAGCTTTTTGCGGTCGGCTTTCTTGCCACCGCGCCGGTCCTTGGTGTCGCCGAAGGCGAGGTCCGTCACGGCGATGACGAGCAGGATGATGCCGCCGCCCACGCGGAGGTCGTTGAGCGTGATCCCGAGCGTGTCGAAGATGACCTGCCCGGCGAACAGCATGAGCACCGCCAGCACGAGGGCCGCCGCGAGCGCGCGGACGAGGAGCTGGCGGCGGTCGTCGGCCGTGAACGTCTCCGTCATCCCGATGTAGAGCGGGAGGATGCCGGGGATGTTGATGGCGACGAAGAGCGGGAGGAACGCCGCGAGGAGGGCGGCGACGAAGTCGGGCACGGGAACGGCGGAGGGGAGAGAGCGCAGTATCGGCCGCGCGCACTCGCCAACCCGTGACGAGTGCGTGACGCCGGGCGAACTCACCGCCCGTTCACCGGCCCGGGCGCGGCGACCGACGGAACGCGGGCCTACGCCGCCGTCGCCTCCAGCGCCCCGACCTCGGCGTCCGCCAGCACCGGGCGCTCGACGCGCGCGTCGGTCTCCACGACCCCGTCGCGCAGGCGGACCACGCGGCGAGCGTGCGCGGCGATGTCGTCCTCGTGCGTGACGACGAGGAGCGTGTGGCCGCGCCGGTAGAGGAGCTCGAAGAGGCGCATGATCTCCTCGCTCGTGGTCGAGTCCAGGTTGCCCGTCGGCTCGTCCGCCAGCAAGATGGCCGGGCGGTTGACGAGGGCGCGGGCGACGGCCACGCGCTGGCGCTGCCCGCCGGAGAGCTCGTTCGGCTTGTGGTCGAGCCGGTCGCCCAGGCCGACCTGCGTGAGCGCCTCGGCGGCCCGCTCGCGCCGCTCGGCCCGCCCGACGCCGGCGTAGATCAGCGGGAGCTCCACGTTCTGGAGGCAGTCCTGGCGCGGGAGCAGGTTGAACGTCTGGAAGACGAACCCGATCTGGCCGTTGCGGACCGCCGCCAGCTCGTCGTCGGAGAGCCGGCCCACGTCGCGGCCGTCGAGGTGGTACGTCCCCGTGGTCGGCACGTCGAGGCAGCCGACGATGTTCATGAGCGTGCTCTTGCCCGAGCCCGACGGCCCCATGATGGCGACGTACTCGCCGCGCTCGACCGCGAGCGAGCACCCGCGCAGGGCGTGGACCTCCTGGGTCCCCATGCGGTACGTCTTCCAGACGTCGGCGATGTCGATGACGGGCATGAGCAGAGGGTGGGGTGGACGGGGTACGGGCCGGGACGGTGGGAGCGCAGGCGGGCCGCCCTCGCTCGTGACCCCTTACTCGTCGCTCTCTTGGACCGCGTCGCCGTCCTCGATCTCGGTGCGGAGCAGGCTGAAGGGGCCGGTGACGACGGTCTCGCCCCCCGTCAGTCCCTCGCGGATCTCGATGTGCGTGTCGTCCGAGATGCCGGTCCGGACCTCGCGCATCTCGGCCTTCCCGTCCACCACCACGAACACGACGCGGCGCAGGTCTTCCTCCGTCGGGACGGGCTCCTCCGGGACCTCCTCGCCCCGGTCCTCGGCCTCGCGGCGGCGCTCGCGCTCGATCTCGTTGAAGTCGCGGACGGTCACGGCCTGGATCGGGATCACGACGGCGTTCGGGACCGACCGCGTGTAGATGTCGACGGTCCCGCTCATGCCGGGGCGGAGGACGAGGCCCGTCGCGCGGGGCGCCTCGTCGCGGGCGGCGACCTGGCGGGTCTGCGTGGCGGAGGCGCCGTCCGCCGCCAGCCGCACGACCACGGGGAAGTTGGTGACGGCCTGGGACGTGCCGGCGTTCTCGATCCGGGCCGAGTTGGCGATCTCGGCCACGCTCCCGCCCAGCGCCTCGTCGGGGAAGGCGTCCACCTCGATGCGCGCCGAGTCGCCGAGGGCGACGCGGACCACGTCGTTCTCGTTCACGTCGATCTCCATCGTCATGGCGTCGAGCCGGGCGATCCGCATCAGCTCCGTGCCCGACATGGTGGCCGTCCCGACGACGCGCTCGCCCAGCTCCACGTTGAGCTGGCTGACGGTGCCGGACATGGGCGCGTAGATGGCGGTCTGGGCGAGCTGCTGGCCGGCCTCGCGGGCCTGGGCGCGGGCGCCCTGCACCTGAGTCTGCGCGCTGCGCACGCGGCCCTGCGCGCTGGCGACGCGCGCGGTGGCGCCGCCGACGGCCTCGCGCGCCGAGCGCTCCGTCGCCTGAGACACCTCGAAGGCGCCGCGTGCCGCCTCCAGGTCGGCGGCCGAGATCACGTCGCGGTCGAAGAGGTCCTGCTGGCGGCGGTAGACCCGCTCGGCCTGCTCGCGGTCCGCCGTGGCGCGGGCGAGGTCGGCGCGGGCCTGCTCGACGGCCTGCTCGGCCTCGGCCACGGCGGACCGCGCCTCGCCGACGCCGCTCTGGGCCGTGGCGATCTGGGTCTGGGCCTGCTCGGCCCGCGAGGCGTAGAAGTCCGGGCGGACGCGGAGCAGCAGGTCGCCCTCGTTCACGCGGTCGCCCTCCTCGACGGCCAGGAAGACGATCTCGCCCGAGACGTCGGACGAGATGGGGACCTCCACTTCGGAGGCGACGGTGCCGGACGCCGTCACGGTCTCGGTGATGGTGCGGACGCGGGCCTCGGCCGTCTCCACCTCGACGCCGTCGTCGCCCCCGCCCAGCACGACGGCGAGGCCGATGAGCAGCACGAGCGCCACGCCGACGCCGATCAGGATTTTCTTCGTGGGGCTCATAGGAAGGGTTGAGCGAGAGCGGGGGGGACGGACGGCGGACTCGACGGACGGCGGGCGCGGAGGTTGCGGTCGCTACTCGCCGACCAGGCGCTCGGCGAGGTCGTCGACCGCCACGTCGCCCACCGCCAGCCGGACGAGGGCGATCCGGAACACCAGCTCGTAGGCGGCCTGCGCGCGCCCCGACTCGGCCTCTGCGAGCCGGGACTGGGCCTCGGCCACGTCGTAGAGCGTGCCGGCGCCGAGGGCGTAGCGGTCGCGCTCGACGCGGAGCGCCTCGGTGGCCGCCTCCACCTGGGCCGCGGTCGAGACCAGCCGCGCCTGGGCCGTCTCCACCTCGACCACAGACTGCTGCACCTCGGCGGCGAGCTGGCGGTCGAGGGCGTCGAGCTGGATGCGGGCGTCGTCGGCGCGGATGCGGGCCTCGGCCACGCCCCGGCGCGTCTGGTAGCGGTCGAAGATCGGGACGTTGAGCGTGAGGCCGAGCGCCCCGCTCCGGTTGTCTCCGAACTGGGAGAAGACGGGCGTCGTCTCGAACGTCGGGTCGCCGGGGAACGTGAGCGGCTGACCGCCGACGAGGACGGGCGTCCCGTCGTCGAGCGTGACCGGCGTGACGGGCGCCGTCCCGACGACCCGCTGCTGGAGGCTGGAGTAGCCCGTCCCCACGGACGCGTTCAGGTCCACGCTCGGCCGTCCCGCCGCGCGCGCCACGCCGACGCTCGCCTCGGCCGCCTCGATCTGGAGGACCTGCGCGCGGCGGTCGGCGCGGGCCTCGCGGGCGGCGGCGAGGAGGGCCGCCAGCGGGGCCGGCTCGTAGTCGAACAGGCCCGAGGCCTCCAGCGCCGCCACGCTCGGCCCCACGAACGCGTAGTCCCCGAGCGGGTCGAGCCCGACGAGTTGCACCAGGGCCACCTCGTCGCGGGCGACGGCGCCGCGCGCGGTGACGAGGGCCGTCCGCCGTTCGGCGACGATGGCCTCCTGGGCGATCTGGTCGGCGCGCGGCTGGGCGCCGGCGTCCACCAGCTCCGTCACGCGCGCGAGCTGGCTCTCGGCCGCCGCGAGCTGCTCCTCCTGGATCGTGACGAGCTGGCGGTCGAGGAGGAGCGTGAGGAACTGCTGGGCCACGTCGAGCGCGACCTGCTGGCGCGTCCGCTCCAGGCCGGCCGAGGCCGCGTCGCGCTCCAGCCGGGCCTGCGCCACCGACGCCCGCGCGAGGCCCCCGTCGTAGAGCGGGATCGACCCGCCCACACCGACGCTGACGGTCTCGACGGTCTGCGTGACGGCCTGGCCGGTCGTCTGGTCGAACCCGAGGCCGTAGCGCTGCTGCGGCGCGACCTGGGCGCTGAGCGACGGCAGCCGCGCGGCCCGGGCCGCGCGGACCGAGAGCGCGAGGGTCTCGTCCGCCAGCGCCTCGCGGCGGACCTGCGGGCTCTGCGCGACGGCGATCTCGATGGCTTCGTCGAGCGTGACGGTCCCGCCCGGCGGGACCTCCTGCGCGGCGACGGCGGGCACGGTCAGGGCGAGGAGCGCGAGCAGGCGGATCGGTCGGGGCATCGGTCGGGAAGGGGGCGGCGTCCCTACACGGAGCGGCCGGCGACGGGTTGCGGTCGAGCCTCGACCTTCGGGTGCCCGCTGGCCGGAGCGGAGAGGGTGGGATTCGAACCCACGGTACCCGTGAGGGCACTCTGGTTTTCAAGACCAGCGCATTCGACCACTCTGCCACCTCTCCGGTGCGACGCCCCGTGAGCCTGGCTCAGCGAGCGTGGTTCGCGCGTCGCGGTCGTCCGGTCGCGGACGAAAAGCTACGCCGCTGGCGACGCGCGCCGCCAGCGGGGCGGCTACTCGGCCTGCCGCGCGTAGGCGTCCAGGAACCGGACGGACGCCTCAATGCCCTGGTGGAACCGGTCCAGCCCGAACCGCTCGTTGGGGCTGTGGATGGCGTCCGAGTCCAGGCCGAAGCCCATGAGCACCGTGTCGAGCCCGAGCAGCCGCTTGAAGTCGGCGACGACGGGGATGGAGCCGCCCTCCCGCGTGAAGTGGGGCTTCTGGCCGAACACGCCTTCGAGCGCCTCGGCCGCCGCCTGCATCGCCGGCGCCGACGTGTCCACGATGGCGCCGTGGCCGCCGTGGAGGTTGCGGAACGTGAGCGTCGTGGTCTCCGGCACGTGGGCCTCGAAATGCTGGCGGAGCTTCTCGGTGATGTCGTCGGGCGTCTGGTCGGGGACGAGGCGGCACGAGATCTTGGCCGTCGCCTTCGAGGGGAGGACCGTCTTGGCGCCCTTGCCGGTGTAGCCGCCCCAGATGCCGTTCACGTCGAGCGTCGGCCGGGCCGTCGTCCCTTCGAGGACGCTGTAGCCGGCTTCCGTCTTGGTCTCCGGCACGCCGGCCTCTTCTCGCCACCGGGCCTCGTCGAAGGGGAGCTGGCGGAAGCCCTCCCGCTCCTCATCGCTGAGGGGGCGCACGTCGTCGTAGAAGCCCTCGACGGTCACGCGGTGGTCGTCGTCGTGGAGGTCGGCGATCATGCGGGCGAGCGCGTTGACCGGGTTCTCGACGCCGCCGCCGTAGACGCCCGAGTGGAGGTCCCGCGCCGGCCCCTGAAGCTCGACCTCGACGTACGCCAGCCCGCGCAGGCCGTAGGCGATGCTCGGCACGCCGGGCGCGAACAGCGACGTGTCGCTCACGAGCACCACGTCGGCCGCGAGGAGGTCCTTGTTGGCCTCGATGAACGGCGCGAGGTGGACCGACCCGCTCTCCTCCTCGCCCTCGACCATCATCTTGAGGTTGACGGGCAGCCCGTCGCCCGACTGGAGGTACGCCTCGACGGCCTTGACGTGCATGAACGCCTGGCCCTTGTCGTCGGCGGCGCCGCGCGCCACGAGGTCGCCGTCTCGCTCGACGGGCTCGAAGGGGTCCTGGTCCCACAGCTCCAGCGGGTCCGGCGGCTGCACGTCGTAGTGGCCGTAGACGAGGACCGTCGGCGCGTCGTCGGAGACGTGGTGCTCGGCGTAGACGATGGGGTGGCCGGGGCTCGCGGCCGTCCCGGTCTCCATCACCTCGACGGTGCTCATGCCGGCGTCGCGGAGCGTGTCGGCGAGCCAGTCGGCGGCGCGGCGCGTCTGGGCGTCGTAGTCGGAGTCGGTGGAGATGGAGGGGATGCGGAGCCAGGCCTTGAGCTCCTCGACGAAGCGGGTGGCGTGGTCCTGGGCGTACGAGAGGGCGGCGTCCATGAGCGCGGGGTCGGAGAGGGGGAGGCGTACGCCGCCAGCCGTGCGGGGCTCCGCCGCCTCGCCGGGCTGGCGGCGCGCGGCACCGATGGGCGGCGAGGGCGTAGCTTCGGACTCTGCCCGGATGGCGGAATCGGTAGACGCAGCAGACTCAAAATCTGCCGGCCTTCGGGTCTTGGGGGTTCGAGTCCCCCTCCGGGCACCGCGGACGATCCTAGCGTTGGAGAAACCCGTTCTCGACTCCGAATTCGAGCGAGTAGGGCCCCGGTTGCGGGACCCCCCGGCACACGAGCGGCTGGACCCGGACCGCCTGGCCAAATTCGACTGCGGCTCCGACAACATCGGCCCGGAGCGGGTCGATGTCGGCAGGCCTCCCCCGACCGGCCTTTTGGACCGCGCGCATGACCCGGACGTCTCGGACGCCGGTCCAGTCGAACGTGGCTCGGACGAGGACGAGTGTGCTGTCGGGCAACCGGCGCGCGCTGACGGAGCGCGCGTAGGAGCCTACGTCGCGGACCCGTCCCGCCGTGTCCGCGACGGCGTAGGAGGTGGGAGGGTGGTTGAGGTCCCGGTCACAGGGGTGGCTGCTCGGGAACCCCACGCAGCCGTGGCGCTTCGGCCCCGGCTCGGCACAGGAGGCGGCGTGGGCCTCGGCGAACGCCTCCGCCAGCGGGTACGGCGGGGCGGGGTGCGGATTGGTGTAGACGACCGGCCGGGGCGTTAGATCGCGGCGGCTCTGAGCCCGGAGCGGGCTGGCGACAACGACGAGGGCGGCGGCGAGGACGAGCCAGTTCATCACGCCGCGGGAGGGGCCTACCACCCGTTCACTGCACCACGCCCTGCGTCATCGCGAACACGAGGAGGTTGACGCCCATCCGGAGCGCCGCCTCGCGCGCCGCTGGCGGGTCCGGGTGGACGCCCTCCGGCTCCCAGCCGTCGCCGAGGTCGCTCTCGTAGGCGTAGAACACGACGAGCCGGCCCTCGTGGAACAGCCCGAGCCCCTCGGCCGGCGCCCCGTCGTGCTCGTGGATCTTGGGGAGCCCGTCGGGGAAGTCGAAGTGGGCGTGGTAGACCGGGTGGCCGTCGGGGAGCCGCTGGAGCTCCTGCTCGGGGAACACCTTCCGCAGCTCGCGCCGGATCGCCTCGTCCATCCCGTAGTCGTCGTTGACGACGAGGAAGCCGCCGCCCTCCAGGTAGCGCCGGAGCCGCCCGGCCTCGTCGTCGGTGAAGACCACGTTGCCATGCCCGTTCAGGAACAGGACCGGGACCGTGAACAGCCGGTCGCTGGAGAGCTCGACGGTGATCGGCTCCGGGTCGAGGTCGAGCAGCGTGTGCTGGCGCGCGTAGGCGATCAGGTGCGGCAGCGGGTCGCCGGAGTACCAGTCGCCGCCGCCGCCGTAGTGGACGCGGGCGATCTGGACGTCGCCGCGCGTCTGGGCGTGGGCCGAGGTCCCGGCCACGGTCGCCAGCAGCGCGAGGGCGAGCAGAAGGAATCGCGGAACGGTCGTGAGCACGGCGCTAGAATACGGTGAGCCTCTCTCCATGCCGATGCCAACGCCCCGCCGCCTCCGCTTCGTCTCCCTCGCCCTGCTGGCGGCGGTCCTCGCCTCCTGCCAGAGCGAGCCGCCGGCCACGAACGCCGCCGGCGACCCGCTCGTCTCCACGTTCTCCATCGTCGCCGTGGACACCACGACGGGCGAACTGGGCGTGGCCGTCCAGTCCAAGTTCCCCAACGTCCGGGCCGTCGTGCCGTGGGCCGAGGCCGGCGTCGGCGCCGTCGCCACGCAGAGCTTCGCGCGCCTCGACTACGGCCGCGAGGGGCTGGCGCTGATGCGGAACGGCGCGTCGGCGGAGGCGGCGCTCCTCATCCAACTGAACGTCGATCCCGACCCGGAGAGCCGCCAGGTCGGCATGGTCGACGCGCAGGGAAACGCGGCGTCGTGGACCGGCTCCGGCGCCTTCGAGTGGCGCGGCGGGCGCGTCGGCGGCGACCCGACGGAGTCGCTGACGGGCCTCCGCAGCGACCAGGGCACCATGATCGTCGGCGAGGGCTGGGCGGCGCAGGGCAACATCCTGGTCAGCGCCGAGACCGTCGAGGCGATGGCGCGCACGTTCACGTCCACGCCCGGCCCGCTGGCGGAGCGGCTCGTCGCGGCGCTCGTGGCCGGCGGCGCGGCCGGCGGCGACCGGCGGGGCGAGCAGTCGGCCGCGCTCCTCGTCGTCCGCGAGGGGGCCGGCTACGACGGCGACGACCGCGTGGCCGACATCTCGGTCTACGACCATCCGACGCCGCTCGCGGAGCTGGAGCGCCTCTACCGCCTCAACGACCTCTACTTCACCGACTCCGACCCGGCCGACATGGTCGAGGTCACGCCCGCCATCGCCCGCGAGCTCCAGGAGATCTGGATCGAGCGCGACTTCTACGACGGCCCCGCCGACGGCGTGGTCGACGCCGAGTTCCAGCGCGTCCTCACCGACTACATGGGCTGGGAGAACTACGACCTCCGCATCGACGAGGTCGCGGACGTGGACCTCGCCGCCGGCGAGACGCTGAGGATCGACCAGGAGGTGCTCGATGACGTCCGGGCCGTCTTCCGCGAGGGGCGCTACCGCTGACCCGGTGGACGTCGGCCTCCCCGGCTTCACGCCCGACGTCCAGCGGCAGGCGCGGCTCGTCCAGCACCGCGCGGACGACGAGGATCGGGGCGCCGGCTTTCTCGCCCTGCGGATCGAGGCGGGCCGGTAGCGACGGGCCGTCGGGCGGCGGACGGGCGGCGGGGGCAGGAAGAGGGCGGCACCGCAGCGGCGGGCCGTCGTGTAACGAGTCCCTCTCTCCCCACGCCCATGCCGCTCCACCTCGACCGCCAGCACGTCACGCCCTTCCTCACCGACCGCGACGCGCTCGACGACCGCGTGGCCGAGGCCCACCGCCGTGTGATCGACGGCGAGACCGAGAGCCCGGACATGCTGGGCTGGCGCCGGATGCTCCTCGACCCCGACGACGCGCTCCTGGAGAGCGTCGCCGAGACGGCCGCCGAGATCCGCGACCGCGCCGACGTCCTGTTGTGCATCGGGATCGGCGGCTCGTACCTCGGCGCCGAGGCCGTGATGCAGGCGCTCGTCCCGCCCTTTTCCGACGACGGCCCCGAGGTGCTGTTCGCCGGCCACCACCTCGGCCCAGACTACCACCAACGCCTGTTCGACTACCTCGACGGCAAGAGCGTCTACGTCAACGTGATCTCGAAGTCCGGCACGACGCTGGAGCCGGCGCTCGCCTTCCGCTTCGCGCGGCGCTTCCTGGAGGAGCGGTTCGACGACGCCGACCGCCGCATCGTCGCCACGACCGACGCCTCGCAGGGAACGCTCCACGACTTCGCCGTCGAGCAGGGCTACCGCCGGTACGTCGTCCCCGACGGCGTCGGCGGGCGGTTCTCCGTGCTGACGCCCGTCGGGCTGCTGCCGATCGCGTCGGCGGGCGTCGACGTGCGCTCGCTGTTCTACGGGGCCGTCGCCGGCGCGAAAGAGGTGACGGACGCCGGCCCCTCGCACCCGGCGCTCCAGTACGCCGGCGACCGCTACGCGCTCGACCAGCAGGGCTACAAGACCGAGGTGATGGCCGTCATGGACCCGGCGCTCAAGGGGATCGGCGCGTGGTGGCAGCAGCTCTTCGGCGAGAGCGAGGGGAAGGACGGGAAGGGCCTGTTCCCGGTCGTCCTCCAGTACACGACGGACCTCCACTCCGTCGGCCAGTACGTCCAGCAGGGCCAGCGGACGCTCGTCGAGAGCTTCCTCCGCATCGACGACGCCGGCGCCGGACTGGCGGTGACGGAGGAGGACGGCGACCCGGACGGGCTGAACTACCTCGCCGGCAAACGCTACGGCGAGATCAACGAGAAGGCGTACCGGGCGACGGCCGAGGCCCACGCTGAGGGCGGCGTCCCCAACTGGACCGTCACGCTCCCGCGCCTCGACGCCGAGACCGTCGGCCGGCTGATCCACTTCTACGAGCACGCCGTGGCCGTGAGCGGGACGCTCCTGGGCGTCGACCCGTTCAACCAGCCGGGCGTGGAGAACTACAAGCAGAAGATGTTCTCGCTCCTCGGCCGGCCGGAGTGACGACGCCTCCGCCCCGCGGGCGACGGCCGCGGGCGACGGCCGCCCGCGGGGTGGGAAAGTCCCGTGATGTTTGAGGCCGGGCCGGACCCCGGCGCCCGGCGTGTGTTGGACGAGCTCCCGCTCCCGCTCCGATGCCCGCTGCCGACCTCTCCCCGCGCGACCGCGCGCTGACGCTCTTCGCCGTCCTCCTCGCGCTCTTCCTCGGCGCCCTCGACCAGACCATCGTCGCGACGGCGCTCCCGCGCATCGTCGAGGACCTCCAGGGCGTCACGCGCTACGCCTGGGTGGCGACGGCCTACCTGCTCGCCTCGACGGCCATGGTGCCCGTCTACGGCAAGCTGGCCGACATCGCCAGCCGCCGGACCATCGAGCTGTGGGCGATCGGACTCTTCCTCGCCGGGTCGGCCTTGTGCGGGCTGGCGGGTGAGTTCGGGCCGCTCCCCCTCGTCGGCGACGGGATGAACCAGCTCATCCTGTTCCGGGCCGTGCAGGGCGTCGGCGGGGCCGGGCTATTTGCGATGGCCTTCATCGTGATCGCGGACCTGTTCCCGCCGGTCGAGCGGGGGAAGTACCAGGGGTTCGTGGGCGCGGCGTTCGGGATCGCGAGCGTGCTCGGCCCGCTCCTCGGCGGCCTCCTCACCGACCACGGCGACGGGCTGATCCCCGGCGTCGCCGGCTGGCGGTGGGTGTTCTACGTCAACCTCCCGTTCGGCGCCGTGGCGCTGTGGTTCGTGCTCCGCCGGATGCCCCGGTTCGAGCCGGCCGAGCGCGGTCGGCTGGACGTGCTCGGGGCCGCCTGCTTGCTGGGCGGCCTCGTCCCGCTCATCCTCGCCCTCCAGCTCGACAAGCAGGCGTACCCGTGGACGGGCGGCGCGACGCTGGGGCTGCTCGCGGCGGCCCTGCTCTTGCTCGCCCTCTTCGTCGTGCGCACGCTGCGGACGCCGGACCCGCTCCTCGACCTGGGCCTGTTCCGCCAGCGCGTGTTCTCGGCCTCGGTGGCGGCCCTGTTCTGCTACGGCGCCGCCTTCCTCGGGCTCGTGGTGTTCCTCCCGCTCTACCTCGTGAACGTGCTCGGGACGAGCGCGACGGCGGCGGGGACGGCCCTCATCCCGCTCTCGCTGGGCGTCGTGTTCGGGGCGACGGTCAGCGGGCAGATCGTCTCGCGCGTCGGGCGCTACAAGGCGTTCATGGTGGGCGGCGGGCTCGTGCTGCTGGCGGGCGTGTTCGGGCTCAGCCGGCTCTCGGCCGACACCTCGTTCTCGACCGTGCTCCTGCTGATGGTCGTCTGCGGGCTGGGCGTCGGCCCGACGCTCCCGCTCTTCCCGCTCGCCGTCCAGAACGCCGTCGACGTGCGGAAGCTGGGGCAGGCCACGAGCGCGACGCAGTTCTTTCGCCAGATCGGCGGGGCCGTGGGGACGGCGGCGCTCGGGGCCGTCCTCGCGCTGACCCTCGTGACGGCGCTCGGCCCGGAGGCGGCGTCGGGCGGGCGTCCCGCGGAGGGCGCGGCGCCGGACGAGGTCCACGCCGGCGGCCTGCCGCCCGAGCCGGTCCGCCAGGCGTACGCGCTCGCCACGCAGCGCGTCTACACGGCGGCCCTCGGCTTCGCCGCGATGGGCTGGCTGCTCACGCTCCTCGTCCCCGACCTCCCGCTCCGCAAGACGTTCGACGAGGCGCCCGGACGGGGAACGGAGATCGGCCCGGAGGAGCAGGAGCTGGCCGCCGCGGAGGTGCCTGGGTAGAGCTGGCCCTGAACCTGTGCCGCCCGAACGGGCCGGAACCGACGGTCGGGCCGTCCCGCTTCCTCGTCGCCGTCGTCCCGGACTCCATGCGGGGTCCGTGCGGCCTGCCCGCTCCGCTCCGGCGCCGCCCGGGTTGGCCGCGCAGGGCGAGCGCGTGCTAAAAGCCAGGCCCCCTCCCGGTCGCTGCGCTCCCAGAGCGGGAAGCTGTCCTCTTGGCAAGGGGGACCGTCCGAGCGCCCCGGAGCGAGAGGGGTCGAAGCGTCCGGTTCGTGACCCGCTCTAGGCGCGTCGCCTCGTCGCGGGGTCCTGCCGGGATCTCGACCGTCACCCGCGTCCCGTCGCCGGGGGCCGTCGTGATCGACAGCCGCCCGCCGACCAACTCGAGCCGCTCGCGCACGCTCGCAAGGCCGGTGCCCGACACGACGCCCGCCGCCTCGAAGCCGGCTCCGTCGTCCTCGACGGCGATTCGTACCATCGAGTCCCCGTCGGCGCCGTAGGCCGTGATCCGGGCCTCGCCCGTCCCGGCGTGCTTGGCCACGTTGAACAAGATCTCGCGGAGGACCCGGTAGAGGAGGATCCGGACGTGCTCCTGATCGACGATCACGACGCCCTCCGTGGCGACCTCGACGTCGAGGCCGTACAGCTCGCGGCTCCAGGTGGCCATCCACGCCAGAAGCTCGGCGAGGTCGCCGCCCCGGAGGAGCGGCGGGGCCAGCTCGTGCGAGAGCGTCCGGGCCGTGCGGACGGCGCGGCCGAGGGCGGCTTCGAGCCGGTCCGTCGCCCCGGCGGAGGCCAGGATGAGGGCGCCGGCCAGGGTCTGCTGGAGGTCGTCGTGGAGGACGTGGGCGATCCGCTGGCGCTCCTCCTGCTCGGCCAGCGTGAGCGCCTGCGCCAGCTCGCGGACCCGGACCTCCTGCTCACGGATCGTCCGGTTGGTGTGCTCCAGGGCGGCGGCCTGCGCCGCCAGCCGGTCGCGCTGCTCCAGGATCTCGGCCTGGTGCTCGGCGACGGCCCGCCGGAGCGCGGCCGTCTCGACGGCCCACTGGAGGGCCTGTTCGAGCGCGGTCGCGTCGAGGTCGCCCTTGACGAGGTAGCCGAGTGCCCCCCGGTGCATGGCCTCCACGACGACGGCCGTGTCCTCGACCCCGGTCAGCATCACGACCGGCAGCCCGCGGGCCTCGAACCACGGGAGCAGGTCGGACCCGTCGGCGTCGGGGAGCCGGAGGTCGAGCAGGACGACGTCGGCCGGGTGCCCGTCGATGCCGTCCTCGGCACAGGCCCGGCCCTCGGCGGCCGTCGCCGCCTCGCACACCTCGTGCTCGGGCCGGAGCATACGCCGGACCCGCGCCCGGTCCACCTCGTCGTCGTCGATGAGGAGGACGCGGAGGCTCTCGCGCGGCGTCGTCACGCGGCCGGGACCTCCGGTGGGAACTCGACGAGCCGCCAGTAGACCTTGAGCAGGCGGATGACCTCCAGGAAGTCCTCGCCGGCCCGGCTCTTGAGGATGTAGCCGGCCACGTGGCGGTCGTACGCGGCCACCTTGTCCTCCTCCCGGTCGCTCGTCGTGAGCACGAACACGACCGTCCGCGAGAGGGCCGGGTCGGCACGGAGCGCCTCCAGGAGCTCGATCCCGTTCATCCTCGGCATGTTGATGTCGAGGAGCATGATGTACGGGTGGGGGACCTCGACGTCGGACTCGCCCCGGAGCGCCGCCAGCGCCTCGACGCCGTCGTGGACGACGACGAACGGGTTGGCGATCCGCTGCTGCCGGAACGCGCGCTGGATGGCCTCCGCATCGACGGCGTCGTCTTCGACCAGGAGGAGCGTGACGCCATTGACTTCCATCGGTTACGGAGTCGCGGTGAGGGGCCAGGTGAACCGAAAGGTAGCGCCGCGCCCAGCGCCGGGCTCCAGCCAGAGCCGCCCGCCCCGCGCCTCGACCGCCTTGCGAGCGATGGACAGCCCCATCCCGCTGCCCTCGACCTCGTCGCGCGGACGGAGCGTCTGGAACATCTCGAACACGCGCTCGCGGTAGGCCGGCGCCACGCCCGGCCCGTCGTCGGCGACGGCGAACTCGGCCCAGGTCCCGTGCACCGTGGCCGAGACCGCCACGTGGCCGTCCGGCCGGTCGTGGTGCTTCACCGCGTTCGAGATCAGGTTGCGGACGACGAGTTCGAGCGGGGCGCGGGCGCTCCTGATCGTGGGGAAGGCGCCCTCGGCGTGGACCTCGACGCCGGCCGGCGGGGCCACGAGCGCGACGGCGTCGCGGGCGAGGGCGCCCGTGTCGATGAGCTCGGGCGCGGCCTCCTCCCTCCCGACGCGGGAGTACGTGAGGAGGCTGTCGAGCAGGCCCTCCATCCTCCCGACGCGCCCGCGCAAGAGCGTGAGGTGCCGGGCCGACGCGGGCGGGAGCACGCCGCCGGCGTCGTCCTCGATCCAGGTGGCGAGGCTGTCGATGGCCCGGAGCGGGGCCTTGAGGTCGTGCGAGGCGACGTAGGCGAACTGGTCCAGGTCGGCGTTCGAGCGCGCCAGCTCGGCCGTCCGCTCCTGGACGCGCGCCTCCAACTCGGCCTCGGCGACCTTGGTGGCGTGGATGTCGACGCTCGTCCCGACCCACTCCGCGACGGTGCCCGCCACGTCAGCGAGGGGCTCGACGCGGGTGACGAACCACCGGTAGGCCCCGTCGTGCTGGCGGAGCCGGAGCTCGGCCTCGAACGGCTGCCCCGACGCGTGGGCCTCGGCCCAGGCCCCCTCGATGAGCGGGGCGTCGTCGGGGTGGATGGCGGCCTGGATGGCCTCGGCGGGGTCGGCGTCGGGCGCTTGGCCGGTGTACTCGAACCAGCGGCGGTTGAGGTAGGCCAGGGACCCCTCGGTGGTGGACGTGTAGACGATGGCCGGGAGGGCCTCGGTGAGGTTCCGGGAGCGCGCCTCGCTCTCGCGGAGGGCCTGCTCGGCCGCCTTCTGCGCGGTGGTGTCGGTGAAGAGGAGGGCGACGCGGCGGCTCTCATCGCCCCCCACGCGGACGGCGTAGACGTCGAAGCTCCGGCCCAGCGCGACGGCCTCGTTCTCGAACCGGACCGGGGCCCCGGTCTCCGCGACGCGGGCGTACGTCTCGATCCAAAAAGGCTCGATGTCCGGGACCATCTCGCGCATCTTCCGCCCGACGGGGTCCACCATCCCGGTCTGCTCCATGAACGCCGGGTTCGTCTCGACGAACCGGTAGTCGACGGCCGTGCCGTCGTCGTCGTAGACGATGTCGAGGATGCAGAACCCGACGTCGAGCGACTCGAAGAGCACGCGGTAGCGGGACTCGCTCTCGCGGAGGGCGGCCTCGGCGAGCGACCGGTCGTGGACGTCCGTGACGGCGCCGACGTACCCGCGGAAGCTGCCGTCGGCGTCGAAGCGGGGGGTGCCGGCGTCGATGGCCCAGCGATAGGTCCCGTCGCGGTGCCGGAGGCGGTAGTCGAACGCGAACGGGGCCCGATCGGTAGCGGCGGCCTCGAACGTCTCGCGCGCGGTCTCGCGGTCGTCGGGGTGGACGGTCTCGACCCACCCGAACCCGAGGCCGACGGCCTCGGGCTGGCCCGTGAACTCGGTCCACGACTTGCTGAGGAAGGTGCACCGTCCGGTGGCGTCCGTGGCCCACAGGAGGGCGGGGACCGTGTCCGCGAGGGCTCGGAAGCGGTCCTTCTGTTCGCGGAGGACGGCGCGGGCGGCGATCTCGGCCGAGGCCGCCTCGCCGAGGTCCGAGAGGAGCGCGACGTCGCCGTCGGTCCACGTGCGGGGCGTCTCGTCGCAGACGCAGAACGAGCCGACCGGGACCCCGGCCGAGTCCCGGAGTGGGACGCCGAGGTAGGCCGCCACCTTCCCCTCCCGGACGGGCGGGAGGTCGCGGACGCGCGGGTCGGCCGCCGTGTCGCCGATGGCGAGCGGGGCGTCCCGCTCGACGGTGAGCCGGCAGATCCCGTCGCGGGCGGGGCACTCGTCGACGTCGGCCCCGTCGCGGCCCTTGGCGACCTGGCGGTCGGCGCCGACGAGGCTCACGAGCGAGACCGTGCCGCCGAGGGTGCGGCGCGCCACGCGGGCGAGCCGGTCGAAGGCGGGCTCGGTCTGGGCGTCGAAGAGCCCGGTCGCCTCGACGGCGGCGGTGCGGGCAGGGTCGGCCAACGAGGTCACGAAGTGCGGAGCGAGAGGGGGACGAAAGCTAAAACCTCGGCCCGCGGTCTGGGAGCGCCAGCCCGCCACGCTGGCGGACGCTGCCCGCGAGCCGAGCGGGCCCCGCCTGGAAGGCCCGGCCGGCCTGAGGGTCAGTCGTCGGCAGGCGGGCCGACACGGACCGACGGCGCCCCGTACGACTCGCCGCCCCCGCCCATGGCACGGACCTCGTACCGCCCGTCCACGCCCTGCGGGTTCTGGTAGACGTACGAAGCCGCCGTGCCGCCGACCGTGGCGACGACCGCGCCGTCGCGGACGATCCGGTACGCCTCGGGCGAGTTGCCCCACGGGACCTCCGTCACCCGCCGGTCCCATCGAAGCTCGACGGCGACGTCCGCCAGCCGGCGGGCCGTGAGCGCGGCGGGCGACGCGGGCCGGAGCGTGGGCGCGGCCGTCGTCGGCTCGGCATCCGGTGGGGCCTTGAGGTCGCAGTCCGGGAAGGCGGGGCAGAGGAAGAAGCCGACCGCGCCGTCCACCGACGGGCCGAGCGCGGGGGGCGTCCGCGCCTTGAACAGGCGGACGACCTCGGCGATGCCGGGCTCGTCGAGGACGCTCGCCCGCGAGAGGCGGACGGCCTCGAACAGCGCCAGGCCCTGCCCCGAGACGTCGTCGTTGTCGCCCGCCAGCCCGAGCGGACCGGCCGCGTCGGGCTCGAACGGCGACCGGTCGGCGCCGTCGTAGAGGCTCCACAGGAGGGCGCCGATGGCCGAGTAGTCCGGGTGCGAGGAGCCGTAGGCGATCCCGTCGTAGCGGCGGCCCGAGCGGAGGTGCGAGAACGGCGCCGCCTCCGGGTTCGAGGTCGCCAGGGACACGTCGCCGGTGGCGGCGGCCGTGTAGGCGCGCGCGGCGAACGAGAAGAAGATGGCCCAGCCCTCGCGGAGGTTCTTGTTGCGGAGCGTGTAGCGCCACCACTCGGCCCCCCACATCCGGTAGCTCACGTAGTGGCCGTACTCGTGCGCCACGATCGTGGCGGTGACGGGGCCGTCCACGTTCAGTTCGATCTCGGCGCCGCCGAGCGCGTCGGGGTCGAACGCCTGGAACACGTTGCCGCCGCCGTGGCTCCGCTCCACGCGGACCGGCGGCAGGCGGAAGGGCGGGGCCCCGCCGTAGCGGGCGACGACGAACGCGCGCGCCAGCTCGGCGTAGCGGACCGGCACGCCCACCTCGTGCCGGACCGGCCCCTCCAGCCCCGACAGCGCGGATCGGCCCCTCGGGCGGGAGCGGCAGGCGGAGCGCGTCGTCGGGCGGGAGGAGCGTCGCCGGGCCGTCGGGCGTGGGGAGGCGGCGCGCCCCGCGTGGCGCTGGCACCAGGCGGACCGTCGCCGTCTCCAGCGTCGGCACGACGGCGACCTCGTCGTAGGCCGAGAGGTCGTCGGCGGTGGCGAGGGCGAAGCGGAAGGCGCCGCGCTCGTCCAGCACGTCGAACTGGCGGTGGCGCCGCCAGCGGCCCGAGACCGGTCGCGCCGCCTCCCACCCGGCCCCGTCCGACCGGCGGAACAGGAGGACCACGCGGAGCCCGTAGACGCCCACCGGCGGCCGACCGCCCTCGGACGTCACGAACCGGCCGCTCACCTCGATCCGCCGAACGCTCGGCTCGGCGACGCCCGGCCGTGGGCCGGCGCACCCGGCGACGACGGCCGCCAGCAGGGCGAGGAGAAGGGGGCGAGGGCGCACGTCGGGGAGGGGGAGGAGCGGCAGACCACGGACGGCGGACCGCTCGTGGGTGCCCGGCGTGAGTCGGAGCGTTGGGGCGTACCTGTCGGTGGCCGTCTCGCCTGTCGGTGGGCCGTCCCGAGCGGCGCGACGCGAGAAGATCCGGCCGAATGGCGCGCGGAGGGCGGGCACGGTGAACCCGGACGGGCCGCGCGTCGTGTGCGGCGGCCATGACGCGTCCCCGCCCCGCATGATCGGACGAGACCGCCGGCCGCCCGGGCCGCGCCGGGGCGAGGTCGGGTACGGCGCCCTCCTTCGCACGAACGCGGGCGTGCGGCGGCTGTGGGCGGGGACCATCGTCTCCCTCTTCGGCGACTGGTTCAACACGCTCGCGCTCTACCGGCTGGTCCTGGACATGACGGGCTCGGAGACGGCGCTGGGCGGCGTGTTCCTCACCAAGATGCTCCCGCTCGCGCTGGCGTCGCCCATCGCCGGCGTGCTGGCGGACCGCCTCGACCGGCGCAAGTTGATGATCGGCGCCGACCTCGTCCGTGCCGGGATCGTGCTCGGGTTCCTGTTCGTCCGCGACGCGGGCGACCTCTGGCTGCTCTACGTGCTGGCCTCGGCCCAGATCGCCGTGAGCGCCGCGTTCACGCCGGCCAAGAACGCCATGCTCCCCCGGATCACCCAGAAGGGCGAGCTGCTGACGGCGAACGCGCTCCTCTCGGCCACGTGGTCCGTGATGCTGGCCGTCGGCGCGGCGGCGGGCGGGCCGGTGGTGGACGCCTTCGGGACCGACGTGGTGTTCTGGCTCGACGCCGGGACGTACCTCGTGAGCGCCGCCTTCATCGCTCGCATCCGCGTGCCGGCGCGGACGCCGGAGCCGTCCGAGCGGGGCGTGATCCGGGCCGGCCTCCGCCAGATCGCCGACGGCTGGCGCTACCTCCGGGCGCGGCCCGAGATCGGCCGGATCGCCCTCGCGAAGGCCACGTGGGGCGTCGGCGGCGGCGGGCTCGTCCTCGCCCTGGCCGTCCTCGGCGACCGCCTGTTCCCCTCGGCGGGGACGACGGGGATCGGCGTCCTGTTCGCCGCGCGCGGGCTGGGGACCGGCCTCGGCCCCGTCCTCGCCCGTGCCCTGTTCCGCGACGCGCGGCGGTGGCCGGCCGTCCTCGGCGCGAGCATCGTCGCCAGCGGCCTCGCCTACGGCGGCGTCGCGCTCGCGGGCGACGCGCGGTGGGCCGTCGCCGCGCTCGTCGTGTTCGCGCACGCCGCCAGCGGGTCCAACTGGGTCCTCTCCACGACGCTCCTCCAGGAGCGCGCTGAGGACCGCCTCCGGGGCCGCGTGATCGCCACGGACTGGCTCCTGGTGACGCTGGTGCAGAGCGCGTCGGTGCTGACCGCGAGCGTGCTGATGGAGCGGGGCCTGCCGGTCGGGACCGTCGTGCTGGGGCTGGCCGGGCTCCAGATCCTGACCGGCGTGCTGTGGCTGACGCTCGTGGTGCCGTCCGAGGCGCGGGCCGGGCTGTCGGCGCCCGCCGACCCCGTTTAGTCCGACGTGCGGTGCGGCGATACCCTCCGCGTTATGCCCACGTCCTCGGACCCGACCCTCGACTCGCCGACCCTCCAGGACCGCGTCGAGGCCGCCGAGACGGCGCTCCACAACGTCGCCCTGGTGCACCCCGACGCGCTGGCGCTCCTGGAGGCCGGCGTCGGCCGGATCGCCCGCGCCCTGGAGGCGCCGGCGGCCGTGGCCCTCATCGGCGACGAGCACGCCGGCGGCTACGTCCGCTGCGCCGGGTGCCCGCCGGGCGCGGCCTCGGACCTGCTGGAGTGGGCACCGCTCCACGACGACGAGTCGCTCCGGCCGCGGACGGCCACGGGCGGCGTGCTGGCCGACCGCCTCGGGCACCCGCACGTCCTCACGCTCCCGATCGAGGGCACCGCGCCCGGCCTGTTCGTCCTCGCCCGCGACGCGCCCTGGACCGACGCCGAGGAGCACGCGGGCGCCCGGCTGGCGGCCCTCTTCGACACGCTCTGGTCGTGGGCCGAGGCCGAGGCCCGCTTCCAGCGGACCGTGGCCGACCTCGACGACGCCCTCTTCACGTTCGGCTACGACGGCGACCGCCGGGCCTACGCCTTCGTGACGCCCCAGGCCGAGGCCCTCACCGGCCTCGACCCCGACGCCCTCCTCGCCGGCGACGCCGACTGGGCCGACCTCGTGATCGAGGAGGACCGCGCGGCGTTCGCGGCCCACGACGCCCGCCTCCACGCCGGCCACGCCTCCCGCGTCGACGTCCGCCTCCGCCTCGACGGCGGCGAGGTGGCGTGGGTGAGCGAGCGGGCCACGCCCAGCCTCGACGCCGTGGGGCGGCCCGTCGTGGGCGGCCTCCTCGCCGACGTGACGGCCCAGAAGGAGGCCGAGGCCCAGCTCGACCGCGCCCGCCGCGTGGCCGAGCGCGCGGCCCAGACGCGGATGTCGTTCCTCCGCACCATGAGCCACGAACTGCGGACCCCGCTCGGCGCCATCCGGGGCTTCGCCCAGATCCTCGTCGAGGAGGCCGCCGGACTGGCGGACGCGCCGCCCGAGATCGCCGAGTTCGCCGGCACGATCTGCGAGGCCTCCGACCGCGCCCTCCGCCTCGTCTCCGACCTCCTCGACCTCTCGCGCCTGGAGACCGGCGCCCTCGACCTCCGCAACGTGGCCGTGGACCTCGGCGCGGTCGTCGCGGAGGTGACGCAGCGGTATGCCGCCGGGCTCGCCGAGCGCGGCATCGACCTCGCCGCCGAGGCCCCGACGGCGCCGGCCGTGGTCACGGGCGACCCCGCCCGCATCGAGCAGGTCGTGGACCAGCTGCTCTCCAACGCCGTCCGGTTCACGCCCGAGGGCCGGGTCGCCACCCGGCTGGCGACGCTCGACGGCGAGGTCCGGCTGGAGGTGGAGGACACCGGCATCGGCATCGCCGACGACGTCCTGGAGTCTATTTTCGAGCCGTTCGTGCAGGAGGACGTCCGCGTCAACCGCGAGTTCGAGGGGACCGGCCTCGGCCTCGCCATCGCCGCCCGCCTCGTCCGCCAGATGGGCGGGCAGCTGGAGGCGCGGAGCGTCAAGGGTGAGGGGGCCGTGTTCACGCTCTCGCTCCCGGCGGCGGCGTAGCCCGCGCCGCACGCCGCCGGCGTCTCGGGTGGACGGTGGAAGCCCGAGGGCGGCCCTCCGGGACACGGGCGGACCGATTGGCCGGGCTCTTGCTGTCTCCACCGGGGCCGATCTTCCCCTCTCACCGCGCCCTCCCGGCGCCCCGACCATGCGCCTTCGTTTCGCTGCCGTTCTCCTCGTCCTCAGCCTGATCGGAGGCTGCGTCTCCGCCGAGCGGGCCTACCACGACGGGATGGACCAGGAGGTCTCGGGCGACTACGCCTCCGCGGCCAACGCCTACGCCCTCGCCCTGGAGCGCGACCCCGACCTGCCCAACGTGCGCGGCCGGCTGGCCGTCGCCGGGCGCGAGGCGGTGGCCCAGTGGCTGGCGAGCGCGCCCCCGCGCGGACCCGTCGGCGGCGCCGACGCTTACCTCGCCGCCGACGCCCTGGTCACGCGGGCGTCCCGCCTGGGCGTGGACCTCGCCCGCCCCGCCTCGTTCGACGCCGACCGCGACGCGGCCCTCCGAGACGCCGTCGCCACGCTCCACCTCCGCGCCGACGACGCCGCGCGCGCCGGCGACTTCGCCGGCGCGCTCCAGACGCTCGGCCGGGCGCGCGCCTACCGGCCGTCGCCCCAGATGCAGGCCGCGCTCGACGTCTCGGCGCGGCGGGCCACCGCCGGCTGGGCCGAGGCCGACTACGCGGCCGGCCGGTTCCGCGCGGCCTACGGGCGGGCGCAGACGGCCCTCGGGATGTACGCCCCCGATGACCCCGCCGCCGGGCCGGTGATCGACCTGTTGGACGACATCGTGGCCGCCGGGACCCTCGTCGCCGCCGTCTTCCCCTCGGAGTCCGACGAGGCGCTCCCGCGCGGCCTGCTCCGCGACTTCGACGACGTGCTCGTGGACGACGAGCTGACCGCGCTCCCGCCGCTGCTCGCCCTCGTGGACCCCGCCGAGGTCCGCCGCCAGTCCCGCCGCGCCGAGGGCGGCGTCCGCACGCCGGTCCGTCAGGCGGGAGGGCGCGACCTCATCGACCACCCCCGCCGGACGGCCCGCTTCGCCGACGACCTGGGAGCGGACTTCGGCGTCGCCGTCGAGCTGGGCCCGCTGGCGGAAGCGCGCACCGAGGGCGAGCCGCGCACCGAGACGGCCCGGCTCCGCGAAGGCGGCGCCCGCGCCACGTACCAGCGCCGCCGCGTGTCGCTGGAGAGGACGCTCGGCGCCGCCTTCGTGGTGGTCGACGCCGCGAGCCGCCAGGTCGTGTGCGAGGACGAGGTCCGCGTGAGCGCGACCGAGCGCTACGACCGCGCCTCGTACGACGGCGACTGGCGCGCCCTCGACCTCTCGCGCCGCGAGCGCGCCCTCTTCACCGACGACGCGGACGAGGACGCCGCCGACCGGCTCCTCGACCAGCTCCGCGACGAGGCCGCCGCCGCGCTGGCGGCGAAGGTCGTGTCGTGCCTGGAGCGGCAGGTGCCGTAGTCTGTCCTCGCCCCCAGCCGTTCGTCTGAGATGCGCTTTCTCTTCTCGCTCGCCCTGCTCCTCGCCGCCGCCAGCCCGGCGCTCGCCCAGACGGATGCCGCCCCGCCGCCGGCTCACAGCGTCAGCGGCGTCGTCACCGACGCCGAGACGGGGCTCCCGCTCGTGGGCGCGGGCGTGATGATCGTGGGGCTGGACGCCGGGACGATCTCGGATCGCCAGGGCCGGTTCGTACTCGAGAACGTGCCCGTCGGGACGCACACCGTCCGGGCCGGCGCCTACACGTACCACCTCCAGACCTTCGAGGTCGAGAAGCGGGACGGCGAGGCGGCCCGGCTGGAGGCGCCGCTCGCGCCCGGCGCCGGCGTCGGCTGCGAGGTCCTCCACAGCCACGACGAGACCGGCGGCCTCCACGACACCGGCGGATCGGACGGGTAGACCGGGCGGGTCCGATCTTGGGGCATGGACTTTTTCACGCTCCGTGCCCTCGCCCACGAGTGGGACCCGCGCCTCGCGGGCGCCACCGTCGCCGACGCCTGGACGCAGAGCCCGCGCGAGCTGAGCCTGACGTTCGACCGCGACGGCGCGCAGCACACGCTCCGGGTCCTCTGCGACCCCGGCCTCCCGCTCCTCTTCCTCACCGACGGCGCCGGCCGCCAGCGCCGCAACACCGCCGACGTGCTCGGCGGACTGGCGGGCCGCACCGTCGCCGGCGTCCGCGTGGCCGACCGGGACCGCCACGTGTTCGTGGATCTGGAGAGCGGGGAGCGCGTGCAGATCCTCCTGTTCGGCTCCCGCCCGAACGTGTTCTGGACCGGCGCCGACGGCCGCGTCCGCGCTGCGTTCCTCGATGAGGACGAGTGGGCCGGGGAGGAGGCGCCGACGCCGAGGCCGGCACCGGAGGTCGAGACGTCCGAGGCGTTCGAGTCGCGGTGGCGATCCCGAAAAACGCTCGGGCAGACCGTGGCCGGGGCGGTCCCCCTCCTCACGCGGTCCCTCGCCGATGAGGCCGTCCGCCGCGCAGGCCTCGACCCGAACGCGGAGCCGGCCCTGGACGGCGCCGGCCGCCGCGCCGTCTTCGAGAGCGTCCGCCAGTTTCTCGCGGCCCTCGACGCGCCGGAGCCGGTGATCTACTGGCGTGGGCCGCTCGCGGAGGCGCTCGCGCTCGTCCCGCTGGCGGCGCCGCCGGAGGCGTGGCGGGCCGAGCCAGTCGAGACAGTCACGAAGGCCGTCGGGATCTACGCCCGCCGGCAGCTCGCGCAGCGGGCCTACGCCGAGGCCTACGCGCCCGTCGAGCGCGCCCTCGCCGCCGCCCACGCGCGCCGCCAGCGCTCGGCCGACGCCATGCTCGACGAACTGGCCCAGCCCAGCCGCGCCGACCGCTACGAGACGTGGGGCCACCTCCTCATGGCCCAGGCCGCCGCCGAGGGGCCGGGCCGCGAGTCCGTCGCGGTGCCCGACATCGTGAGCGGCTCGGGCGAGCCCGTCGAGATCCCGCTCGACCCGGCGCTCTCGGCCGTCGAGAACGCGGAGCGGTACTACGACAAGGCGCGTCGCACGCGCCGCGCCCGCGCGGAGGCCGAGGGGCGGTGGGAATCCGTCCAGGCCGAGGCGGAAGCGTCGGGCGCGCTCCTCGCGCGCCTCCGCGCCACCGAGTCGCTGGCGGACCTCCGCACGATCCTGGACGACGAGGCCGAGGCGCTGGCGCAGTTCCTGGGACAGAGCGGCGGCGACGGGCCGGCCGAGCCGTTCCGGCGCATCCCGCTGCCCGGCGGCTACGAGGCGCTCGTCGGGAAGCACGCGCGGGGCAACGCCCACCTCACCACGCGCGTGGCCTCGCCGCACGACCTCTGGCTGCACGCGCGCGGCGTGTCCGGCTCGCACGTCGTCGTCAAGCGCCCCGGACGCTCGACGGTGGTCCCGCCGGCGACCGTCCGCGCCGCGGCCCGCGTGGCGGCTCATTTTTCGACCGCCAAGACGCAGACCGTCGTGCCCGTCACGGTGACGGAGCGGAAGTACGTCCGGCCGGTCAAAGGCGGCCCGCCCGGCCTCGTCCGCGTGGACCGCGAGAGCGTGCTCGACGTGTCGCCGGGGCTGCCGGGGTGAGGCGGTCGGCTCGTCCCGCTGGCGGCGCCCGCCGCCCGTCGGGAGGGCGGGAGGTGTCCACGGCGACGGGCGCTCGACGCCCGCCTCTACTCCTCCGTCCAGACGAGGCGTTCGAGGAGCGCGTCGGCGAGCGAGTCGGCAGGGGGGAGCGCGCCGTCGGGGCCGGTCGAGCGGCTGGCGAAGACGTAGCGGACGGGCCCGCCGTCCGGCCGGCAGACGGCGCGGCCGCTCAGCTCCTCGGCTCCCGGCTCACAGTCCATGTCGGCCCCGTCGGCCTCGGCGAAGGTGCGCCCGACGCGGAGGCCGGTCGGCCCGGCGACCCCCTCGTCCGCCGCGTCGATGCGTCCGACCGTGGCGCCGTCGGCGCCCGCGTAGACCTCCAGCACGAGCCGGCCGTCGCGGAGCGCCCACAGGACCGGCACGCGCCCGGCCTCCGTCTCGACGGACCGGACCTCGACCGTGAACCCCGGCGGCAGCGCCGCGCGGACGGCGGCCGTATCGAACGGCGTGGCGCCGTCCAGCCCGGCGATGCCGTCGGTGCCGAGGACGAGAGCGTTCGGGCCAGCGTCGGGCGTAGCCGGCGTCTCGGGAGGCTCCGGCGAGCAGGCGCCGAGGCCGCTGGCGAGCGTCGCCAGTGCGGCGAGCGCGAGCCGGAAGGGGAGGGGGCGCGTCATCCGTCGAGCCCGAAATCGGGATCGTCCTCGGGGTGCTGCCGGCGGACGAGCGCGAGGATGGCCCCGTGCGGGACGATCAGGAAGCTCTCGCCGCCATACTCGATCTCGACGGCCTCGCCGCGCAGGAACAGCGCGAAGTCGCCCTCGCGGGCCTGGAGCGGGAGGTAGCGGACCGGCGAGGCGTCCGCGGCCCACGGCTCCGAGGCCGAGTAGTCCGGGTTGGGGACGACGTGGCCCGGCCCGCATCGCACCACGCGCCCGCCCTGCACCTTCTCCTTCGACTGGACGCCCGCCGGGAGGTAGAGCCCGGCCGAGGTCCGGTCGGCGTCGTCGGCCGGGCGGACGAGCACGCGGTCGCCGACGACGTGGACGGCGTCGAGGGAAGCAGGGGAGAGGTCCATAAGCGGCGGCTCAGGCCGTGGGGCATCCTTTCCTGAGAGACGCCGTATGATACCGACCCTCTGACCCACCCTCTGCGGCCCTGCCGCATCGCCATGAGAAGCACCGGAGCCATCGCCCTCCTCGTCGTCGTCCTGCTCGTCGCCTTCGCGGGCTGCGCCGGGTGCGGGACCTACAACGACCTCCAGCGCCAGGACGAGGCCGTCACCGGCGCCTGGGCCGAGGTCGAGAACCAGTACCAACGCCGCGCCGACCTCGTCGAGCAGGTCGTCTCGACGGTCCAGGGCCAGGCCGACTTCGAGAGCGAGACGCTCCAGAACGTGATCGAGGCGCGGCAGCGAGTGACGAACGTCAACCTCGACGCCGACGACCTCAACGACCCGCAGGCCGTCGCCAACTTCGAGCAGGCGCAGACGGCGCTGGCCGCCTCGCTCGGCTCGCTCATCAACGTCGTCCGCGAGGACTACCCCGAGCTCCGGGCCAACGAGGGCTTCCTCCGGCTCCAGGACCAGATCGAGGGGAACGAGAACCGGATCGCCACCGCGCGCCGCGATTACAACCGCGCCGCGACCGACCTGAACACCGAGATCCGGACGTTCCCGACCAACCTCGTCGCCGGCTTCGCGGGCGTGGACCGCCGCGAGACGTTCGAGGCCCAGGAGGGCGCCGAGCAGGCCCCGGACATCTCCTTCGACTGACCCTCTCGTCCTGCTCCCCCGCTCGTCCCCCCGTCCCGTGCCCCGACGCCTCGCCTTCGCCGCTGCGCTCCTGCTGGCGGCCCTCGCCAGCGCGTCGGGGACGGCGTCCGCCCAGGGCGGCCAGCCGTACGAGTCCACGGTCGACATCCCGGCGCGGCCGAGTCCGCCCCGGCTCGTCAACGACCTCACGGGGACGCTCTCGGGCGGCGAGCGCGACGCGCTGGAGCGGAAGCTGGTCGCCTTCGACGACTCGACGGGCTCGCAGGTCGCCGTCGTCCTCGTGCGCTCCACGGACGGCGTCGCGCCGGTGGACTACGCGACGGAGATTCTGCGCGCGTGGGGCGTCGGGAGGGCCGGCACGAACGACGGCGTCGTCCTGCTCGTGGCCGTCGAGGACCGCGAGGTGTTCATCACGACCGGCTACGGCGCCGAGGGCGCGCTGACGGACGCGACGGCCGGCACGATCGTCCGGTCGGTCCTCGTCCCGCAGTTCCGTCAGGGAAACTTCTACGCCGGCATCGACCGTGCGACCGACGCCATCATGGCCGCGCTGACCGGCCAGTTCGAGGCGCCGTCGCGGGCCGCGCCGTCCGGCGGCGACGGCGGGATCGGGTCGGCCCTGTGCTGCTTGCTCGCCATCTTCATCATCCTCGTCGTGCTCTCGTCGCGGACGAAGACGCCGCCGAGTAGCGGCGGCGGCAGGCGGCGGCGGCGCAGCGGGGGGCCGGGCGTCATCTTCCTGCCCGGCTTCGGGGGCGGGTCGAGCGGAGGCGGCTTTGGCGGCGGCTTCGGCGGAGGTGGCGGGCTTCGGCGGGGGCGGCTTCGGCGGCTTCGGCGGTGGGTTCGGGGGCGGCGGCGGCGCGGGCGGAAGCTGGTAGCGCGCTCCGCTCGTGCGCGCGGGACCGGGCCGAGGACGCCCTCGTCCGGCTGGCGAGACGGCTCCGCCAGCGGCAGCCCGCCCCCTGGGACCGGCTATCTTCCGGCATGGACCGTCTCGACGCCCTCCAGGACTTCCTCCGCGACGACCCCGCCGACCCGTTCACGCGGTTCGCGCTCGCGCAGGAGCACGCCAAGCGCGGCAACACGGCCGAGGCGCTGTCGTTCTACGAGGCCCTCGTCCGCGAGCGGCCCGACTACGTGGGCACCTACTACCACCTCGGCGCCCTCTACCGTGCCCTCGGCCGCGACGACGAGGCGCTCGCCACCTACCGCGCCGGCATCGCCGCCGCCACCGAGGCCGGCGACCCACACGCCCGCGCCGAGCTTCAGAGCGCTCTCCTGGAGGCCGACGGCCTCGGCTTCGACGATTAGATGACCCGACTCCTCGCCCTCGCCGCCCTCCTCCTCGCGCCGCTGGCGGCCCTCGCGCAGACGGCCGACACGTACGTCGTGGAGCCGGGCGACACGCTGTTTCGGATCTCGCGCGCCCACGGCCTCAGCGTCGAGCAGCTCCGCCAGCTCAACGGGATCGAGGGGACCACGATCGAGGTGGGCCAGCGGCTCCGCCTCTCCGACCGCGTCCCGAGGCCGCGCCAGACGCCGGCGCCCGTGCCGCCCACGTCGGTCCCAGCGCCTACGCCGGCGCCGCCCGTCACCACGGTCCCGGTCTCTCCACGCCCCGACGCCGGGCCCCGGACGAGCGGCGGCGCGGCGACGCACACGGTGGAGGCCGGCGAGACCCTGTTCCGCATCGCCCTCCGCTACGACACGTCGGTGGACGAGCTGCGTCGGCTCAACGGGATCGAGGGCGACAAGATCGAGGTGGGCCAGCGGCTCGTGGTGGGCGGCGGCGGCAGCGCATCGAGTGGAGGCGCGGCCATCCCCGTCGCCCCGCGCCGTGCGTGGTCCATCACCGACACCACGATCCCGGCCGACCTCGTCCACTTCGTGGAGCCCGGCGAGACGCTCTATTCCATCGCCGCCGCCTACGGCGTGGACCTCAACGCGCTCGCCACGGGCAACGCGCTCTCGACGGCCCCGCTCCAGCCCGGCACGCCGCTCTACCTCCCCCACGCCGTCAATCCGGCCGAGGCCGCGCGGAACCCGCTCCCCCCCGTCGAGGCGGAGGGACTGGCGCTCGTCTACCCCGAGGTGATGGCCGGCCGGCCGACGGAGTCCGGCGAGCGCTACGACCCGCTCGACTTCACGCTCAGCCACCGCGAGTACCCGTTCGGGACCGTCGTCCTGGTGACGAACCCCGGCAGTGGGCGGAGCACGTTCGCTCGTGTGATCGACCGCGGGCCGGTGAGCCAGGCCTACTTCGTGGAGCTGTCGGCGGCGGCGGCGGCGGTGTTGGAGCTGGACCCGAACGAGGCCGGGCGCGTGGAGGTGCGGCGCGTGCCGTAGGGCCGGGGCCCGCCCAGCCTCAGGGAAGCTCGCGCTCAAGGACGTGGGCGGGGGACGAGGGACGTTGCGGGTCCTCTCACGTCCCACCCCAGGCCATCGTATTCCCCGGACCGCGCTCGCCCTGCTGGCG
This sequence comes from Rubricoccaceae bacterium, assembly GCA_963811175.1. Taxonomy (GTDB): domain Bacteria; phylum Bacteroidota; class Rhodothermia; order Rhodothermales; family Rubricoccaceae; genus Rubrivirga. The sequence goes on from CAWEQE010000002.1 coordinate 512,619, forward strand.
GCGCTCCTCGTCGTCCCCCGGCCGACGACGCGGGTCACGACGACTCGGACGGTCTATAAATCGCCGGCTCGTTCGCCCCCGAGGCCCGGCGTGCGCGGACGTGCCGGGCCTCGCGCATCCCTGCCGCCAGCGATGCGTACGGACCGGGGATCTCCCCCCCGCCCCCATGCCCTCGCCTGCCGACGAGGTCGCCCGGCTCAGCGCCAAGGTCGACCGCCTCGCGTCCCCGCCGCCCCGACCCGCCCGCTACGCGGAGGCCACCCGGACGGCGACCTACGGGTTCTTGGCCGCGCTGCCTCTGTTCGTGCTCTACGAGGTCGGCGTGCTGCTGGCGAACCGCGGCCCCGGCGAGATCCGCGTCGGCGCCGACGTGTGGCTCAAGTCGCTCCTGGCCATGCTCGGCGCGACGGGGTGGGCGGCGCTGGGCGGCGTCGTGCTGTTGATCGGGGCGGCCGTCTGGTGGCGCGAGCGGGAACGGCGCCCGCCGCTCGTGCCGCGCTACTTCGCATACCTCGTCGGCGAGTCGCTGCTGTACGCCGTCGGGCTGGCGTTCGTGGTCGGCGGGGCGGTCGGCGTTCTGTTCGGGGCGTGGCTGTGGCCGTCGAGCGCGCTGCCGGACCTCGCGCTCGCGCAGTTTGCTCAGATCCCGCTCGGCTTACAGCTCGCGCTCAGCATCGGGGCCGGGCTCTACGAGGAGCTGGTGTTCCGCGTGGTCCTCGTCGGCGGTCTGTTCTGGCTGCTCCAGAAAACGTCGCGCCTGGACCGCAAGCGGGCCTACGTCTTGGCGGCCGTGGTCGGCGCCGTCGTGTTCAGCGCGGTCCACCACCTCGGCCCGTACGGCGACCCGTTCACGCTCTCCGTGTTCACGTTCCGGTTCCTGTTCGGGCTCGCGCTCAACGCCGTGTTCCTGCTCCGCGGCTTCGCGCTGGCGGCCTGGACGCACGCGCTCTACGACGTGCTCGTGGTGACGGGCGGGCTGGGGTGAGCGATGGGTAAAGAGTTGAGGAGCGAAGGGCCGCAAGGCGAACCCCAATCGCCGTCCGTCTCTTTACCCTTCCCTCCTCACCCTCCACTCGCTATGACTCCCGACAGCCTCGCCGTCCACGCCGGCCGCGACGACCTCCGCGCGCTCGGCGTCCACGCCCCGCCCCTCGACCTCTCGACGACGTACCCGTTCGAGAGCCTGGGCGACGCCGTCGGTAGCCTCGACGCCATGATGGCGGGCGGGGCGCCCGAGGCGGCCGGCGGGCCGATCTACAGCCGCCTCTACAGCCCCACCGTCGGGCGGTTCGAGGTCGGGCTGGCGGCGATGGAGGGGACCGAGGCGTCCGTCGCGTTCGCCTCCGGGATGGCGGCGACCACGGCCGCCGTGCTGGCGGCGCGCGAGGACGGGCGGGCCCACGTCGTCGGCGTACGGCCGATCTACGGGACGACCGACCGGCTCCTCACCTCCGGCATCCTCGGCACGACCGTGACGTGGACCGACGCGGCCGGCGTCGCCGACGCGATCCAGGACGACACGTGCCTCGTGATGATCGAGACGCCCGTCAACCCCACGCTCGACCTCGTGGACGTGCGGGCCGTCGCGGAGGCGGCCGGCCGCGTGCCCGTCTTCGTGGACTCGACGTTCGCCACGCCCGTGCTCCAGCAGCCGGCGGCCCTCGGCGCCGCGCTCGTGATGCACAGCGCCACCAAGTTCATCGGCGGCCACGGCGACGTGCTGGCGGGCGTCGTGGCGTGCTCGGAGGCGTGGGCCGCGAAGCTCCGGCAGGTCCGCATCCTGACGGGCGCCGTGCTCCACCCGCTCGCGGCGTACCTCCTGCACCGGGGCCTCCCCACGCTCCCGCTCCGCGTCCGCCAGTCCCAGGCGACGGCGACGGCACTGGCGGCACACCTCGGGGCGCACGGGGGCGTCGGACGCGTGTACCACCCGAGCGTCGAGGGGCGCGACGGCGGGCTCGTGGGCGAGGGGCGGCAGATGAGCGGGCCAGGGCCGATGCTCTCGTTCGAGGTCTTGGGTCCGGACGGCGAGGCCGACGGGCCGGGCGCCTTCGCCGCCGCCGACGGGTTCCTCCGTGCGCTCCGCCTCGCCACGCCCGCCGTCAGCCTGGGTTCGACGGACACGCTCGCGCAGCACCCGGCCGGCCTCACGCAGCGCGCCTCGACCGGCGAGGCCCGAGAAGCGGGCGGCATCACGTCCGGCCTCGTCCGCCTCTCCGTCGGGCTCGAAGCCGCCGACGACCTCTGGGATGACCTCTCGCAGGCCATTGACGCCGGGCGGTCGGCCGCAGCGTCCTCGGGCCGGTCCCGGGGCGGGTCCGCTGGCCTGTGAAGCCTCTGCGTGGCGGAGACTGGGCGGGAAGGCCTCTCGTTCTCCAACTCTGCCAGGCGCGGCCTCCCGTTCCCAATGGAACGCGGAGGCGCGGAGAAAACCAGAGTGTTATGGAACTCCACCCCACAGAGCCGATAGGATGGGGGTTCTCGCCAGGCCGAGAATGGGAGATTCCCTAGCTTGCTCGCTTGTGTCTCTGCCCTGGAGGGCCGCAGGACACCGTCGCTAACCCACTACTACAACCTACGAGCCGCCGATGTACGTCCCCCGCAGTCAGCGGATGCTGGACCAGTATCTCCAGGAGATCGGGCAGGTCCCGCTCCTGAAGCCCGAAGAAGAGGTCGAACTCGCCCAGAAGATCAAGCAGGGCGACCAGCTCGCGCTGCACAAGCTGGTCCGAGCCAACCTCCGGTTCGTGGTCTCCGTCGCCAAAAAGTACCAGGGCCAGGGCCTCTCCCTCGCCGACCTCATCTCGGAGGGGAACTACGGCCTCGTGAAGGCCGCCCAGCGCTTCGACGAGACGCGCGGGTTCAAGTTCATCTCGTACGCCGTCTGGTGGGTCCGCCAGTCGATCCTGAAGGCGCTGAGCGACCAGGTCCGGACGGTCCGGCTGCCGCTCAACCGCGTCGGGACGCTCTCGAAGATGCGGAAGGCCTCGGCCCGGCTGGCGCAGGAGCTCGGCCGCCCGCCGACGCCCGAGGAGATCGCCAAGGAGCTGGACCTGAAGGAGGAGAAGGTGGTCGAGGGCTTGCAGCACTCGCGCCACAGCCTCTCGATGGACGCCCCCTTCGACGACGACGACGGCAACAGCCTCCTCGACGTCCTCGCCGACGACAACTACGAGCAGCCCGACGAGGACCTCACCAACGAGAGCCTCAACATCGACATCGAGCGGGCGCTCGCCACGCTGCACCCGCGCGAGGCCGAGATCACGCGGCTCTACTTCGGGATCGGGCACGAGCAGCCGCTCACGCTCGTCGAGGTGGGCCAGCGGTTCGGGCTCACGCGCGAGCGGGTCCGCCAGATCAAGGAGAAGGCGCTCCGCAAGCTCCGCCAGAAGCACCGCCGCGAGGAGCTCGCCGCGCACCTCAACTAGCCCGCGCACCGCTGGCGGCGCACGTCGCCAGCTTGCAAGACCCGAGGCCCGGTCGCACGCGTCGACCGGGCCTCTCTGTTTATTCCACCTCCGGAGGCGGGCCGAGCCAGCTGTCGCCGCCGGTGGCACGATGAGAAGGAGCGGGGCGAGACGCATCGGGAGGGGGGCCAACCTCCTGAACCCGCCCGCGCGGCCCGGCCCCCGTCTGGACGTGCCCACTGGCGGCGGTGCTCGCCAGTCGCCGCGGTGGGGGCTCGGCCCGCGCTGGCCGGAGGCCATCTCGTCTTGCCAGCCCGCCGCCGTACGTGTCATCCGCATCCCGAGGGCCGGTACGCCCACGTTTGTAGCGGCCACCCGACCCCTTCAGCTGCGACCGCGGCGGGATAGAGCGGGGCGACGTCGACGCGGTGCACGGTCCAAACACGCTCCGCCGTGAGCACCGGCTCGGGGACCGCGGGGGAAGCGGCCGACCAGGGAATCTCGACCCCTCCCAGCCCCGTCCCGACAGCCTTCGCGATGGCCTCCTTCCGGGTCCACAGGTCGAAAAACGCGCGGTGCCGCTGCGTCGGCGGGACCGTCCGCCACCACGCGCGCTCCTCGTCTCCGAGCGCGGCAGACGCGAGGTCGTCCACGGGCACGTCGGTCCGAGCGTGCTCGACGTCGACGCCGACCTCCCGCTCCCACGCCAGCGCGATGAGCACGACATCGCCCGCGTGAGAGACGTTGAACCTGAGGGCGGGCCAGCGGGGCAGGTACGGCTTGCCCCACCGGCTCCTCTCGATCCCGACCTCTGCGGGCGGGACGTTCCGCCCCTCTGAGCGGAGCACGTACGAGAGGAGAGCGCGGAGGGCGCCCCGCGCAATAGCGTACCGGTCGCGGTCGGCCATTTGACGAAACCGGGAAGCGCGGTCCCTTTCAGAGTCGGAGAGCCCCCCGAGGAAGCCTTCCATGCCGTCCTGCATCCTCGGAACGTCCACGAGAACCACGTGGACCGCTTGGGGTGCCCCCTCCCACGCCTCCGGAAGCGGCGTCCACCGAGTCTCCTGGTCCGTCATGAGGAGCTGATGACGCTGTGGATTTCGGCAGCCACGTCCCGCACGAAGGGCTCGTACAGAGGCGTGTGAGGCCCGGGAACACGCCGGCGCTCGATCGGGCCGACGACCCGCTGCAAGCCCTCGCTGATGGAGTCGCCAGTATGGGCCTCGCTCTGGATCAGAACGAACCGCCCGCCGAACGTCCCGCCCTCGTATCTCTCCATCATCTGGCGATACGTGCCCTGCACGTGTTTGCGCTCGTAGAGGGCGAGCGCGTCACGGACGACGTCGGGCGCGTGGGTGTGCGTTCCGCCACGGTCGGCCCGGACGATGGCCTCGTAGTTCCGCTTGATGAACCGCTCGCGGCTCATGGTCGCGTTCTCGCCGCGTCGGTCGGCCTCGAAGGCGAGCGCGCGGTCGACGTACGGCACGCGGCGGCGGAGCCCGTCGAGCGGGCGGCCCCCGGCCTCGGCCCACTGCGACAGCCGCCAGAGCCCTCCCCGAACGGACCGGCCGACGGACAAACGGGCCGTCCCGACCGCGTGAGCGAGAGGAGAGGGAGGGGGAGCCACCTGCTCGCTGGGCATGCGCGACTGGTTGATGGCGATCACGCTGCCCACCGCGAGGCCACGGGCCTCGAACCGGCGTCCGATCTCGATCGCCAGGACGGCCCCGTAGCAGAGCCCGACGAGGTGGACCGGCCCCGCCACGCCGAGTCGCTCCCACTCGTCGACGTAGGCGGCGGCGATCTCCTCCACCGATTGGTGCGCGATCGGACCGCCGTCGAAGCCCGTTCCCTGGGTGCCGTAGACCGGCCGGTCCGTGCCGAGCAGCCGCGCCAGCTTGACGTACTGGAGGCAGTTGGCCTCGGCGCCGTGGACGAACAGGACCGGGTCGCCCGTCTCCTCCCCGCCCATCCGAAACACGTGGGTGCCCGTCGCCCGGAGGACCTCGCCCTGGATGCGGAGCGCGAACGTCCGGACCGTCGAGGCCTCGAACAGGGTGGCGAGCGGGGGAGCTTGCCCGAACGCCCGCCTGACGGCCGAGAGCATCTGGACGGCGAGGAGGGAGTGGCCGCCGAGGTCGAAGAAGTCGTCGTCGCGGCCCGTCGGGCGGACCCCGAGGACCTCCTCCCACACGTCGGCCAGGTGCCTCTCGGCCTCCGTCACGAGGCTCTCCGACTCCGCCGCTCGCTCCATTGCGGCTCCCAGGGAGGGGAGGCCCCGGTGATCCACTTTCCCGTTTGTGGTCAGCGGGATCTCGGGGACCACGCCGATGGCCGAGGGCACGAGGTGCTCGGGGAGCGCTCGCTGGAGGGCCGCCCGGAGGGCTGCCGGATCGGCGTGGCCGCCTCGGGCCGGGACGATGTGGGCGACGAGACGCTCCCCCCCCTGGACGGAGACGACGGCGGCGGCCACGGCCTCGTGATCGCAGAGCGCCGCCTCGACCTCGCCGGGCTCGATCCGGAACCCACGCAGCTTGACCTGCCGATCGGCCCGCCCGAGAAAATCGAGGGTCCCGTCGGGCCGTCGGCGGACGAGGTCGCCGGTCTTGTACATCCGGGCACCAGGCGCCTCCGAGAACGGGTCGGGCACGAACCGCTCGGCCGTGAGGTCGGGGCGGTCGAGGTAGCCCGTCGCCACGCCAGCGCCTCCGATGTAGAGCTCGCCCGGCACGCCGACCGGGAGCGGCTGGCGGTGCGCGTCGAGGACCCAGAGCGCCGTCCCTGCGAGCGGCCGGCCGATGGGGACACTCGTCGCGTCGTCGGGGAGGGCCGTGACGAGGTGCCACGAGGCGAACGTCGTGGTCTCGGTCGGGCCGTAGGCGTTGATCAGGCGCTGGGGCGGGGCGGCGAGCGCGGCGCGGACCGCGTGGGGGTCGGCGCGTTCGCCCCCGAACAGCACCGTCCGCAGCGGAGCGATGGCGCCGGGCGCCTCGCGCACGACGAGGTTGAAGAGCGACGTCGTGAGGAACGCCGTCGTGATCTTCTGGCCGCGGAACGTGTCCGCCAGCCGCCGCGGGTCGAGCACCACGTCCTGCGAGACGACGACGAGGCGGGCCCCGGTCAGGAGGGCGCCCCAGACCTCGAACGTGGCCGCGTCGAAGGACGGGCTGGCGATCTGGGCGATGCGGTCTTCGGGCCCGAGGTCGACGTAGTCCGTCTCGCGCACGAGGTGGACCACGGCCCGGTGCGGCACGACCACGCCTTTGGGCCGCCCCGTCGAGCCCGACGTGTAGATCACGTAGGCCGCCGCCTCCGGCGGAATGGCGACCGCGACGGGCTCCGGCCCCGGAGCGTCTTCGAGCGAGAGCGTCGGCGCGACGGCCGGGGCGCGGCGCACGCCGGGGCCCACCAGGAGCGCGCCGAGGCCGGCGTCCTCGGCCATGAACGCGAGCCGCTCGGCGGGGTACATGGGGTCCAGCGGGACGTAGGCTCCGCCCGCCTTGAGCACGGCGAGCGCCCCGACCGCGAACGCCGCCGACCGCTCGGCGCAGATCCCGACGCGCGTGCCGAGCCCGACGCCCGCTCGCTGGAGCCGCCCCGCCAGCCGGTCGCTCCACGCGTCGACGTCGGCGTAGGTCCACGTCCGGCCATCGTGCTCCAGCGCGACCGCGTCCGGAGTGCGGGCGGCCTGCTCGCGGAAGACGTCGGGGACCGACCGGCCCGCCGGGACCGTCTGGGGCGTGTCGTTCCAGGCCGCCAGCTGGCGGCGCTCGTCCGGCGTCAGGAGGGGGACGGCCGCGATCGCGCGAGCGGGGTCGTCGAGGAAGCCCGAGAGGAGGGTGACGTAATGGGTGGCGAGGCGTTCGGCCGTGGCCTCGTCGAACAGGTCGGCGTTGTACTTCAACCGCCCCCCCATGCCCACGCCCCCCTCCGAGAGGTGCATCTCGAGGTCGAACTTGGCCGTCCCCGTCTTCACGTCGACGGGCGTCGCCTCGACGCCGACGAGGTCGAGCGGGTCGCGCGCCGAGTCCCGCGTGGTGAAGATGACCTGTGCGACCGGGGCGTGACTGCGCTCCCGGGAAGTCTGGACGGCCTGGACGACGCGGTCGAACGGGGCCTCCTGGTGCGCCAGCGCCTGGAGCATCTCCTCCCGGACCCGCCCGACGAGGTCGTGGAACGAGACGGCCCCCGCCAGGTCGGCGCGGACCGCGATCGTGTTGACGAAGAACCCGACGAGCCCCTCGAACTCGGGCCGGCTCCGCCCGGCCACGGGCAGCGCCACCGCGAAGTCCTCCTGGCCGGAGTAGCGGTGGAGCAGCGCCTCGAAGGCGGCCAGGAGCACCATGAACAGCGTCGCCTTCCGGTCACGTGCGAACGCGCGCGCCTCCTCGACGAGGCCCGCGGGAACGGCGAATGCCACCTCTCCGCCGCGGTGGGACTGGACAGCCGAGGCGGGCCGATCGCTCGGCAGCTCGAGCATGGGGAGGCCAGCGAGGTGCTCCTCCCAGTAGGCGAGTTGGGCCGCGATCTCCTCGGACTCCAGGCGCTCGACCTGCCAGACGGCGTAGTCCGCGTACCGGGCGGGGAGCGTCGGGAGGGGACGGGCCGTGCCCGCGATCCGGCCCGCGTACGCCTCCGACAGCTCCCGGTACACCACGCCGAGTGACCACCCGTCGAACACGATGTGGTGGATGGCGAGCAGGAACAGGTGGTCGTCCGGCGCGAGGCGGACGAGGAGGGCGCGAAAGAGCGGACCCGTCTCGAGGTCGAACGGCTGGCGGGCCTCGTCGCAGAGCAGCGCGAGCCCGACGGCGGCGGCGTCCGCCTCCTGGCTCACGTCGCGGACCGGGAGCGGCACCGGCGCAGGAGGGGCAGCGTGCTGGACGGCGCCAGTCGGCGTTTCGGCGAAGCGAGTCCGGAGGGCGTCGTGCCGATCGACGACCTGGGTGAGGGCCTGCTGCAGCGCCTCGACGTCGAGCGGCCCACGGAGGCGACGCGCGACCGTGATGGTGTAGAGCGGGGTCCCCGGTTCGAGCTGGTCGAGGAACCAGAGCCGCTGCTGGGCCGACGAGAGCGGGGCGGGGGCTTCGGGAGGCAGGGACGGGATCGCCGGGGCAGCGGACCGCCGCTCCTGGAGGCGCTTCTCCAGAAGGGCCCGCTGCTCAGGCGAGAGGCTGGCGATTCGATCGGCGAGAGTCGTCACAGGGCGAGATCTGAGAGAGGGGGCATCGTCCTTCAGGTCATGAGCCTCCGAGCAGCGCCTGCGCCTCCTCGTCGGAGAGGGACTCGAGGTCGCCGAGGAGGTCGGTCACCTCGTCCAGCTCCGCGCGCCGCTGGCGAACCTGCTCGGCCAACGCGGCGAGCGTCGGGGTCTCGACGAGGTCACGGAAGGCAAGGGCCACGCCCCACCGTTGCTGCACGCGCGAGAGCACCTGCATGGCCCGGAGGGAGTGGCCGCCGAGGTCGAAGAAGTCGTCGTCGCGCCCGACCTCGCTCTGCCCCAAGACCTCGGCCCAGATTTCGGCCAGCCCCGTTTCCTCCGGCGTCTGCGGAGGACCGCCGCGGGACGGCTGGGGTGCGCCGACCTCGACGGCCGCCAGCGCGCGGCGGTCCACCTTGCCGTTGGGGGAGAGCGGGAGCCGGTCGAGCACGGCGAACGCCGTCGGGACCATGTAGGCCGGGAGGAGCGCGCGGGCGTGGGTCTGGAGCGCGGTGACGTCGACCGACGCGCCCGGTGTCGCGACCACGTAGGCGACGAGAGCATCGTCGTCACGTTCGCCCCGCTGGACCGTGGCGATGGCCTCTGCGACGGACGGGTGGGTGGCGAGCGCGGCCTCGATCTCGCCGAGTTCGACCCGAAGCCCCCCTCGGAGCTTGACCTGGAAGTCGGTCCGCCCCAGGAAGTCGAGGTCGCCGCTCGGGAGCCACCGCACGAGGTCGCCGGACTTGTACATCCGGGCGCCGGGCACCTCCGAAAACGGGTCGGGGAGGAACCGATCGGCCGTGAGGTCGGGCCGGCCGACGTAGCCTGCGCCGACGACGGGGCCTCCGATGTAGAGCTCGCCCGGCACGCCGATCGGGACGGGCGCGCCGTAGCGGTCGAGGACGTAGAGAAGCGAGTTCGGGTAGGCGCGGCCGATGGGGACCGTTCCCGACGGAAGGGTCGGTGGCGCGCCCTCGAACACCGTGTTGCTCACCGTCGTCTCGGTGATCCCGTAGGCGTTCAGGACGTCTGCGTTCGGGAGGACCGCCCGGAGGCGGGCGTGGTCGTCGGGCCGCCACACGTCCGCCCCGGTGAGGGCGAGGCCGACCCCGTCGAGCCGCTGGCCGGTCTCTTCGAGGAAAGTCGTCAGGAGCCGGTAGACGGCCGGAGCACTGGAGAGCACATCGACCCTGCTCTCCCGGATCAGCCGGACGAGGCCGGGCGGGTCGAGGAGCGTGTCGCGCGGGCAGAGCACGAGCCGCGCCCCGAACCCGAGCGCTCGAATCCAGGCCTCCGTGAACACGTCGAACGTCGGCCGCGCCGTCTGCAGAAAGGCCCGCCAGGTGCCGAGCCGGTAGACCCGTGCCCAGCCCGGGACGGCCGCCAGCAAATTGGCCTGTGTGATCACGACGCCCTTCGGTTCGCCCGTCGACCCTGACGTGTAGAGCACGTAGGCGGGGCGGTCCGGGGGGAGCCCGTCCATCTGCGGGTCGGTGTCCGGCTCGCCGCTGAGGTCGAGCGCGTCGAGGTCGAGCACCGCAACGTCGAGCGCGTCGAGCCCCGGCCACGGCGGCTCCCCCCGCACGAGGAGGAGCGGGGGGCGGACTCCCTCAAGGACCATCCGGATACGGGCCTCGGGGTCCTCGGGGTCGAGCGGGACGTAGGCGCCGCCCGCCTTGTGGACAGCGAGCACGGCCCCCAACAACTCGGGCGACTGGTCGATCCCGAGTGCGACGGCCACGCCCGGCCCCACGCCGAGCGCACCGAGCCGGTGGGCGAGCCGGTTGGCACGCGCGTTGAGCTCGCCGTAGGTCCACGCCTCGTCGCCGGAAACGACCGCGACGGCCCCGGGATTCCGGGCCGCCTGCCGCTCGACGAGCACGTGGACGCCCCCGACGTCGGACGGCGGCAGCGCCGGGGTCTGAACCTCGGCGAGCACGTAGTGCCGCTCGTCGGGGGTGAGCATCGGGAGTTGCCCGACCGGCCGGGCCGGGTCGGATACAGCGGCGTCGAGGAGGACGCAGTAGTGCTCAGCCATCCGTCCGATGGTGGCGGCGTCGAACAGGTCGGCGCGGTAGGCCAGCCAGCATGAGAGGCCCCCCTCCCCGAGATCCACCGTGTCCAGCGCGAGGTCCATGTCGAGCCCGCCCGGCGGCACCCGGGCCGGGCGGATGTCGAGGGGGCCGCCTGCCTCGGGAGGGGGCAGGTTCCGAAGCTGGAACTGGACCTGATAGATGGGGCTGAACCCCCGCCGGTCCGGGGCGATGTCCCGGATGACGTCCGCCATCGGGACGTCTTGGTGATCGAGCGCTTCGACAACCGTCTGCCGGACCCGGTCGAGGAGTGCGCGGAACGGCTCGTCGCCGTCGACGCGTGCGCGAACCGCGAGCAGGTTGAACAGGCACCCCACGACCCCCTCCATCTCGGTGTGCGTCCGCCCCGCCACCGGAGCCCCGACGACGAAGGCGCCCTGCCGAGCGTACCGGAACAAGAGGACCTCGAACGTCGCGAGGAGGACCATGTACAGCGTGGTCCCCTCCTCCCGGGCCAGCGCACGCAGGCGCCCGGCGAGGTCGGCCGGGAGAGTGAACGTGTGCGCAGAAGCCGCCGCCCCCGCCCCCGCCCGGGGCCGGTCCGTCGGGAGGTCCAGCGTGAGCGAGGGCCCGTCGAGCTGCTCACGCCAGTAGGCGAGGCCCGCGTCGTAGGCTCCGTCAGCCTGACGCTGGCGCTGCCACGCCGCGACATCGGCCATCTGGACGGGGAGCGGGTCGAACGTCGGCGCCTCGCCCCGCTGGCGGGCCGCGTAGGCCGTGGCGAGGTCGGCGCGCAGCGCGCCCTCCGACCAGCCGTCGAACGCGATGTGATGCAAGGCGAGCACGAGCAGGTGGTCGTCCTCTCCCAGGCGAAACAGTCTCGCCCGAAGCAGCGGGCCGCGCGCGAGGTCGAACGGCGCGTGGGCCACCTCCGCGGCGAGCGCCAGGGCCTCTGCCTCAGGGTCGTCGGTCTCGCTCACGTCGCGGAGGTCGAGGTCAGGCACGGACGGGGGCTGCACCTCCTGCCGGGGCCGCCCCGCCACGAGGCGGAACACGGTCCGGAGCGCCTCGTGGCGCTCGACGAGATCGCCGAGGGCGGCCCGGAGCGCCAACGGGTCGAGCGGCCCGGAGAGGCGGAGCGCGACCGGACGGTGATAGGTCGTGCCCTCGGGGTCCATCCGCTGGAGGAGCCAGATCGACTCCTGCATCGGCGAGAGCGGGGCCGGCCCGTCCGCCGGCCGGCGGGGGATGCCCGGCGTACGGGCCTGTGCCCGGTCGAGCCGTTCGCGGAGGCGGTCGCGGAGGAGTTGCTCGCGGTCGGAGGCGGGGTCCGTCGGCATGGGTTCAGGAGGAGAGGTTGCCTGCGACGACGGCCGTACAGTCGGCGACGCCGACGCCGTCAGGATCCGCGAGCCGTCCGCCGTCCGCCTCCAGGTCGTCTAGGGCCGCGACGATGGCCTGCTGGGCCGCGAACAGGCACGGCGTGCTGTAGATCGCGATCGACGCGCCGGACTGGCGGAGGTCGTCGAGCGAGCACCGGGGCGACTTTCCGCCCGCGATCTGGTTGAACGCGACCGGGACGCCCGCCCGCTGGCGGGCCTCGCCGAGCACCGAGAGGTCGCGGAGCCCGTCGATGAGGACGGCGTCGGCGCCGGCCTCGGCGTAGGCCGCGACGCGATCGAGCGCCTCGGCAGGGTCCGAGGCGTCCGTCCGCGCCACGACGACGAGGTCGCGCCGCGCGGCCAGCACGCGCCGGAGCTTCGTCACGTACTCGTCGGGAGGCAGGAGCCGCTTGCCCTCGAAGTGGCCGCAGCGGCGGGGGCGGGCCTGATCCTCGAGGACGATCCCCCACGCCCCCAGCCGCTCCAGCGTAACGGCCGCGTGGACGGCCACGTCCGTATCGACGTACCCGTCGTCGACGTCGACGAGCAGCTTCGCGTCCGGGAGCGCGGCCCGGAGCCGCTGCACGAACCCGACGACGTCGCTCCACGTCACGAACCCCACGTCGGGGAGGCCGTAGTGGCTGGCGGCGAACCCGAATCCGCTCACGAAGAGCGTGTCGTGGCGCCGGGCCGCCAGCGTCGCCGAGAACAGGTCGTAGACGCCGATGAAGGGGACGACGTCGCGGTCGGCGAGCGTGGCCTGCATCCGCTCGGTGGAAGGACGGGAGGGGATCGAGTCGATCATGGTTCGGAGGCAGACGGTCAGAGGGCGGCGTCAATCTTGGAGCAGGACGCGCTCGACGAGCCGGGCTTGGTCGGCGACGGTCGCCGCCTCGAAGAAATCGACGATGGAGAGCTCGATGTCGAGCGACTGGCGGACGCGCGCGATCAGGCGCGTGGCGAGGATCGAGTCGCCGCCCACGTCGATGAACCGGTCGTGGACGCCGACGGCGCCGGTCCCGAGCACGTCTTCCCACAGCCCGGCGACGACCTCCTCGACGGCCGTCCGGGGCGCCGTGCTGGACTCCTCGCGGACCGGCGGAACGTCGTCGAAGGACACGCCGAGCCGCTCCGCCAGCCCGATGCGCTGGAGCTTGCCGGTCGGCCCCTTCGGGATGGCGTCGGCGAAGACGACGGCGCGGGGGACCTTGAACGGCGCCAGCCGGGCGCCGACGAACTCCTGGAGCTGGCGCTCGGTGACGTCGGCTCCGTCGGAACGGACGACCACGGCGGCGACCTCCTCGCCGAGCCGGGCGTGCGGGACCGCGAAGGCGACGGCCTGCGCCACGGCCGGGTGGTCGAGGAGGACCTCGTCGATCTCGCGCGGGGCGATCTTCTCGCCGGCCCGGTTGATGATCTCCTTGATCCGCCCCGAGAGCACGAGGTAGCCGTCCGCGTCGAGGTGCCCCTCGTCGCCGGTCCGGAACCAGCCGCCGGTGAAGGCGGTGGCGTTGGCCTCGGGGGAGGCCACGTACCCGGCCGTCACGTTCGGGCCGCGGATGACGACCTCGCCCGTCGCGCCGGGCGGCAGCAGCGCGCCGTCGGCGCCCATGACGGCCACCTCCGGCCCCGCCGCCACGCCGACCGAGCCCGGCTTGCGGGCGGCGGGCGGGAGCGGGTTGCTCGTCATCTGGTGCGCCGCCTCGGTCATCCCGTACGCCTCGACGACGGGGGCGCCGAACGTGTCCTCCAACTCGGCGAGCACGCGGGGCGGGAGCGACGCCGAGGACGACCGGATAAACCGGAGGGGGGCGTCCCGGACGACGTCGGCATGGGACGGGGCGCGCTCCAGGATGGCCTGGTGCATCGTCGGGACCGCCGTGTACCATGTGGGCCGGAAGGCCTCGAGCCACTCGAAAAAGCGGGGCGCCAGAAAGCCCGGCGTACAAACGACGCTCGCGCCACCCGCCACCGACGCCGTCAGCGCTGCCATGAGCCCGTGGATGTGGAAGAGCGGCATCACGTTGAGGCACCGGTCGGACGGGCCGAGGCGGAGCCACGCCTGGATGTGCCGGGCCGAGGCGACGAGGTTCTGCTGGGTCAGCGGGACCTGCTTGGGCCGAGAGGTCGTCCCCGACGTGTGGAGCACGAGGGCCACATCGCCGGCCTCAGGGGCTCCGTCGTCGGACGGGGACCCGCCTTCTCCCTCCAACTGGAACGGGTCCTCGTTCCCGTACGAGACGAGGTTCAGAACCGGGATCCCCCTGTTCCGGGCGACGTGACGAGCGGGCGTGTCCAGGTCGTCGGACGTGAGGAGGGCGCGGGCGCCGAGGTCCGAGAGGTAGAAGTCGAGCTCGGCCTCCCGATACGCCGGGTTGAGGGGGGCCGCCGTAGCGTGGGACGCGACGCCGAGAAAGGCGGTGGCCATCGCGGCACCGTTGGGCAGCACGATCGCGACCCGGTCGCCCCGCCCCACCCCGCGTTCCCGGAGGGACGGCCCCGCCGTCCGGACGCTGTCGGCGAGGGCGGCGTAGGAGAGGGGGGGCTGGTCAGGGGCCAGGAGGGCCGGGCCGTGGGTAGCCGTTTCGGCGGAGCGCTCGATGAGGGCAAGCAGGCTCTGAACGGGGTCCATGTCGAGGAGAAGGGGAAGGGTTCGTGCCCGTCGAGGGACAGGGGCACGCCGCGCGGCTGCGCTACAGAATACTTTGTGCCACAGAGACCTGGCCCCGTAGGCAGGGTGGGATTGTAACCCTTCCGTTTCAGGTCCTAACCCCTGGTCTCGCTGCTTCAGCAAGATGCCGTCGCCAGATGGCGGCCACCCGTCAGACCGGACGCGGCCCCGCCGTAGCGAGGGGGACGGTGCGCCGCCGACCGGCGGCCGCGGCTGGATGCGGAGGAGGGAGGGACGGGCTCACGAGCGCCAAGCCGGGCTCCAGCGGGCAGGCCCGGTGCCGGCACCGGAGACGTCACGCCCTCCGCACTTCAGGAAGAGTCAGGAGGGCATCCTTCCACGGGCGAGGTCGCCGCCAGCCGCGGGCCGAGAGCCGGCGGCGGGCCGAGATCTGGCCGCTACAGGTGGCAGAGGGAGCAGCCCGCGCCGTCGTCCTCCGCGTCGCGGACCTCGTCGAAGAACTGCTCCAGGAGCGTGACGCCGCCGCGCTGCTGGCGGACCCGCTCGGCACGCTCGGCCGTCCGCTGCTTGATCTCCGCGATCCGCTCCGGCCGCTCGATGTTGGAGAGCGGCTCGGCGCTGTTCCACGAGTAGACCTCGCCCGTCGCGGGGTCCTCGCGCTCGTAGGCCTTGGCCTTCTCGAACAGGTCTGGGTGGTTCTCCATCAGCCCGACCCACTCGCTCCGCCGCTGGTAGAAGCAGAAGTAGCACCCCGAGCGGCTCCGCCAGTCGTAGTAGGCCGGCACGCCGACGCCGCTCTCGTCGAGGATGCGGTAGACGTCGGCCTTCACGACGCCGTCCTCCTTGAAGGGGAAGACGCTCGTGATGTTGGGCTTGGTCGAGAGGTAGCCCTCGCGGTCCTCGTCGGCGCGGATGCCGACGTAGCTCGTCACCGGCTCGTCGCCGACGTGGCGCTCGTAGGGCTCCAGCTTGAGCTTCCGCGTGCACCACCGCATCTGGGGGCTGGGCAGGAAGCCGCCGTAGAGCCGGAGGTGGTGGTCGAAGGGCGTCTCGCCGGGCGGCGCGTCGGCGGAGAGGCGCTGGATGGGGCGGCCGAGGTACGCCTCCAGGCGGTCGAGGTACTCGTAGGTCTCGTCCAGTTCGGTGCCGGTGTCGCAGAAGACGTACTCGGCCTCCGTCAGCGGCGGGCGCGGCGGGAGGTCCGTCTTGCCGAGCGCGCGGCGCCAGCGCTCGGGGTCGTGGAGGTAGAGGGCGAGGGCGGACGAGTCCTTCCCTCCGCTAAAGGCGACGACGTGGCGCATCAGTCTGAGGGGCCGGGGCCGGCCAAGGTAGGGTCGCGCTGGCGGAGGAGGTCGGCGGCGAGTTTGCCGAGCGCGGCGAGCTTCACGTCGGCGGTCGCGTCGTCGTCGAGGGCGTCCGCCAGTCGGGCGGCGAGGGCGTCCACGCGGGCGTCGTCCTCGGGGTGGACGTGGACGACGCCAGCCTCCTCGCGCTCGTTCAGCGTCTGGACGAACAGGCGGACGCGGCGGACCGGCCCGTCGTCGTCGCCGGTCTGGAGGAGGTCGGCGGCGAGCGGTTCGAGGCGGAGGAAGGCGCCGGCCGTCTCGCGGAGCGCGGCCCCGAAGCCGGTCCGGTCCTCGTCGCTCCACTGGGCCGGCGGGCGGCGGACGAGGAGCGCGGCGAGCGACTCCAGCCACGCCTGCGCGTCCAGGATCTCGTCGGTGGCGCGGACGAGGAACGCCTTGAGGCGCAGGTCGCGGGCGGCGGGGAGGAGCGCGCGCGCGCGGGCCGCCAGCTCGTGGCGGCGGTCGGCGAGGGACGCCGCGTGGAGGCCGAAGGCGCGGGCGAGGTCGGCCTCGATCTCGTCGAGGAGGGCGGCGAAAGCTCCCCCCAGCTCGCGGAGCGCGTCTTGCAGACGCTCGGCGAAGCGCTCGGCGTCGGGCGCGTCGGTCAGGAACGACGGGAGGCCGAGGGCGCGCGGGAGGTCTTGAAAGAGGAGGAGCGTCGGGTCGGTCGCGTTCGCCAGCGCCTCGCGGGCGGCCAGCGTCGGGTCGGAGAGGCGGGCCGTGGTGCGGACCGTCGGGGCGAGGCCGTGGACGCGCTGGAGCACGCGGACGGCCACGGGCAGCGGCTTCCGCGTCGAGGCGGGCAGGCCGAGAAGGGGGGCCAGCGTCGCCAGCACCTCGGCCCGTGCCTCGTCGATCTCGACGTATTGCATCGTGAAAGCGTCCTGCCCTTTCTCGACGCTCTTCAGCAGCCGCTCGACCGTCTCGAAGCGGAGGTCGCGCACGAACGTGCCGTTCTCGTAGAAGGCGACCTCGTCCTCGGCGTGCTTGTAGAACGCGACCAGGAAGACGGGGATCAGGCCGGGGCGGACGCCGTACGGCGGCGCGCTCAGCACCTCGTACAGATCACGGACCGGGACGGGCTGGCCTTGGGCGGACCGGAGCGTAGCGCCGATGGCGTCCCAGACGGCCGCGCAACCGGGCCGCTCCGTCTCGTCCGGCCGGGCGAGGTGCCAGCGGCCGTCCGGCCGGCGGCCGGCGTCGCCAGCGGGGCGGTGGATGCCGGTCGCCCCCAGCACGGAGGCGTACATCCCGTACTCGGCCGGCGTGCCCTCGATGCCGAGGCGCGGCGCGTCGGCGCGGTGGAGCATGGCGTCGAGCAGGAGCTTGAGCCCGCGCACGGCGCTGGACGACGGTTTCCGCCGGTTCAGCAGCTCGTTCCAGACCTCGGGCGCGTGCGCGAAGACCTCGTCGCAGGTCGCGCTCAGTCGCTCCTGCAACGCGCGCTCGCCCGCGACCCGGAACGTCGCGCCGTCGTGGGCCCAGACGCACGGGTTCCGGCCGTCGGCGTCCGCCACCAGGAGCGCCGCCAGCTGGCGCTCGACGTCGGCGGCGAGCGTGGCCCGTTGCTCGGCCACCTCGCGGCGGGCGGCGGCGTCGCCCTGGAGCGCCTCGGCGTGCTCGCGCACCCAGTCGAGGCAGGCGAGGTCGCGGGCGGCCTCGCGGAGCGCGCCGACGCCCTCGGGGACGGCGAAGAGGGTGAGGGGGCCGCCGGCGTCCGTCAGGTCCGCGATGAGGCCGACCGTCTCGGTGCGCTCGGGGAGGACGTAGACGATCCGCCCGTCGGTCTTCGTGAGCGGCTTCGCGGCCTCGGCGCGCCACGTCTCGTCCGAGGCGTAGCGCACGTCGAACGTGCGCGTGGCGCCGGTCCGGTACGAGTGACGCCGCGCGACGACGGGGGTGGGCGGGGCCACGCGCGTGAGGAGCGTGGCGAGCGGCGTCCGCAGCGGGACGTGCGCGCGGGCCTCCGCGAGGGCCGCGCCCAGGTCGAAGTCGCTCCCCTGCCAGACGTGGTACTCGTCCCCGAACGGGCGGTAGGCGAGTGCGCGGGCCTCGCGGAGCGCGTCGAGCGCGGCCTGCACGTCATCGGCGGGCCGGTCGGTGGTGAGGGCGAGCGTGGCCGGCGTCGGCGCCAGCCCGGCGAGGCCGCCCGCGAACCCGAGGAGCGCGACGTGCTTGACGAGCTGGACCTGGAGCGCGTCGGCGCCGTCGAGCGAGGCGAGCGCCGTCTCGGTCTCGGCCCAGAGCCGGTTCATCCGCTCCGAGAACAGCGTCGCGCCGAGGCCGGCGACGAGGTAGTCGTAGAGGTGGTCGAGGCGGTAGAGCGTGCCCGGCTCGGCCTGGTCGAACAGGTCCGTGCCGCCGTTCACCACGTCCAAGAAGCCGCCCGGTTCGCCGGAGGCGAGGAAGGCGAACATCGAGCGCTCGTTCTGCGCGAGGCGCCGGAACAGCGGCCCGACGAGGAGGGCGACGGCCGGGTGGAGCGGCAACGCGCCGTCGAGCTGGCGGCGCACGTCGGCGGGCGCGGCGCCGGCCCCGAGCGCTCGGAGCACGGCCGCGTCGTCCGCCAGCGCCCGCGCGCCGGTGGCGTAGGCGTCCGCGTCGTCCGGCTCGACGGCCTGGGCCAAGAGGCGGAGCGTCTCGGCGACGGGCTCGACGTAGGCCACGTCCTCGAACCGGCCCTGGACCTTCTGCCACTCGTCGCGCTGGGCCTGCCCGAGCCGGCCGGCGTAGCGCTCGAACGCCTGGTGGAGGATGGTGAACAAGAGGAGCGGCGCGCCCGGCCGCGACGCGCGCTCGGCGAGGCGCTGGAGCAGGAACAGGTCGCCGCCCTCGGGGTGGAGCGCAGCGTGTTCGAGGAGCTTCCCCATCTCGTCCACGACCACGAGGAGCCCGCCGCCCGTGGCTGCGTGGACCGCCTCGGCGGCCCGGTCGAACAGGTCGATGGCGTCCGACTCGTCGCCGGTCTCCGCTGCTCCGTCCGCCTCTGACGCGAGCGCCTCGTAGTCGCCGCCCGACTGGCGGAGGCCGTGGGCGAGCGCGCGGAGAAGGGCCGGCCCCAGCGGTTCCCGCGAGCCGACGAGGAGGACCGGGCAGAACGCGCCGCCAACGGCCTCGCCGACGCGCTCCGCCAGCGCGGCGTCGGCCTCGTCCAGGAGCGCGCGGGCGCTGGCGTCGCCCCGGAGCAGGGCGGCGAGGAACAGGGCGAAGGCGCTCTTGCCCGTCCCGTACGGCCCCGTCACGGACCACGCCCGCGTGGCGTCGTCGCGGCTCAGGGCGCGGGCCACGCGCGCCGTCACCTCGCGCGCCTTGGCGGTCACGAGGTAGCCGCCCGCGCCGTCGTCGGCGTAGAAATCGCGGGCGAGGTGGACGCTCCGCCGGAACCGGCCTCGGACGGCGACGCTCATGCGACGGGGGCGTAGACCGCGTCCAGCAGGTCGGCCGGCGCGGCGCTGGAGGTCCGGTAGAGCTGGCGGACGCCGGCGGTGTCGTCGTAGCGGAAGGCGCCCGTTTCTTCGGCGCGCGTCAGGAGGTCGAACGCCTGCTC
Source organism: Rubricoccaceae bacterium (assembly GCA_963811175.1). Taxonomy (GTDB): domain Bacteria; phylum Bacteroidota; class Rhodothermia; order Rhodothermales; family Rubricoccaceae; genus Rubrivirga. The sequence continues at coordinate 532,169 of CAWEQE010000002.1, forward strand.
GTCAGACACCAAGAAAACGCGGCCGGGCGAGCCGGGGCGCTCCAGCACGTCGGCCACCGCGAGCGTCTCGGCGCCGGGCCGCTGGCGGCGCCAGTGGTCGAGGACGGCGTACGCGAAGACGGCCGGCTCCAGGCCGCGCTTCCGGCCGTCGCGGAGGTGGAGCGCGCCGCCGTCGGAGGCGAGCAGGCCGAGCGAGGTGAGCGGGCAGGCTACGGCGTCCTCGGGGTCCGCGCGCGGTGCGGGCGGGGCGTAACAGGCGGCGAGGCAGCCGAGGTCCCGCTTCAGCGTGCTGGCCTTCGGCGGCGCCTCGCCGAAGGCGCGGAGCCAGTCGGCGAGGGCAGGGGCGAGGGTGCGGAGGTCGAGCGCGCCGCCGCGCCAGTGGCCGAACACGAAGTGCCAGAGCGCCGCCCGCCCGGCGTCCCGGCAGAGGTGCCAGTGGAGGAGCCACAGCGTCGAGGGGTCCTCGCAGTACGGGTCGGCCCCGTCCGGCCCGAACACGGCGCGGCCGAACGCGCTCGGCCCGACGAGCCCGCGCCCTTCGGCCTCGAGCACGCCCGTCGCCAGCCCCCAGTGGCGGATCGCCCGGACCATGTTGCGCCCGACGCCGAACTCGGCGATCGCGGCGTCGTCCCCGAAAATGGCCGGGTCGCGGTCGGTCGCCTCGACGGCCTTGGCCGGCCACGTGAACCGGAGCGGGAAGGTCTCGTGGCCGGAGAACGTGGGGGGGGACGCCATGCCGCAAGGTATCCAGACGGCGAGGCGTCGGCGGGCCGGACGATGGGGGTGGGCCGTCGTCCTGAGCGAGCGAAGGGCCTCGGCGCGGCCGTCTCGTCCTTCGCCGCCGTCGGCGGCGGCCGCCAGCGCCGTCGCAGGGGCGGGCGGCGGCGCGTCGAGATCCCTCGCGGGCCCGGAAGGACGGCGTGGGAAAGGGAGCGAGGGCCGGCCGCTTCTGCTCTGTAGCGGCCGATCGGGCTCGTGGCAGGCCCGAGGCCCACTCGGTCCTACCAACTCGCCGGCCTCAGCCCGACGCCCCGTCGCCGGCGAGGTCGAAGTCGAACCCCTTCTCGGCCGTCTCGTGGTCGAACGTGCGGTAGTCGCAGGTCAGCTCCTCGCCCGCGTGGATGGGCCGGTTCGTGACGGTCGTGCGGTCCGGCGGGTCGTCGCAGTTCGGCTCGAACGAGTGGTTCATGAACTTGCCGGTGTCGCCGCAGAGGACGTAGACGCCGGTCTCGTCGAGGTAGCACCACGCCCGGAGCTCGGTCTGGTAGGGCTCCGGGAAGGCGGCGAGGGCGTCGGGCGCGATCTCCCAGTCGACGCCGGGCGTGAACTCCCAGATGAGCGTGCCGGCCGGGAGGTCGCGGGCCGTGAACACGCCGGTCCCGTGGATGCTGCTGGGGCCGAGGTAGGTGGGGATCAGGAACATAGGGCGTCGGAGAGGGCGTCCCGCTCCAACGCCCGCGCCGCGCGGCGTTCCCCACCCCCACAAAATGCCGCCCCGCTGGCGGCGAGCGCCAGCGGGGCGGACGGGAACCGGACGGAGACGCTTACCGCGCGAGCACCAGCCGGCCCGACTGGCGGTCCGTCTCGGTGCCGGCCGTCGCCTCGATGCGATAGAGGTAGACGCCCGGCGCGAGGCCGCTCACGTCGGGCGCGAGCCGGAGGTCGGCACCGGCGCCGAGGGCGCGCTCGGTGCGCGAGACCTCGCGGCCGAGCGCGTCGAACACGACCAGCCGCACGTCGGCCGGCGCCTCCAGGCTGAACACGACCGCCGGCGTGCGGGACGGGTTCGGGACGGCGCCGACGAGCCGGAGGACCGAGCCCTCCGGGCCCTCCGAGCGGGCCGTGACGCGCTGCCCGAGGCCGTAGACCGTGACCGTCCCCGAGACCTCGTTCGCGACGAGGAGGAGCGCCTGCCCGGTCGGGCTGTCGGTGGCCGAGATGAACGCGAGCCCTTCCGGCCCGAGGTCGCCGGCGGCGGGGTTCGACGAGCCGTTGCCGAGCTGCACGTCGACCGAGAAGTCCCGGTTGTTGACGTACGCGACGAAGGTGGACGCGAGCGGGTCGGTGACGTCGTAGATCATGACGCCGCCGATCTGCTCCAGCCCGACGAAGGCGTACCGGCGCCCGTCCACCATCCCGACGGCGACGCCCTCGGGCTCCGGCCCCTTGTCGTCGCTCCGGTCGTCGAAGCTGTCGTTGTTGTCGTTGGTGGCGTTGAAGTGGTCCGGGTAACGCTCGGCCGTGACCTGCTCGAACTCGTCGAACGACTCGCTCACGGCGGTCAGGCCGCTGGCCGAGACCTGGAACGTGGTGAACGACCGGCCGCCGAAGGCGACGAGCAGGTCCTGGTCGCCGTCGCCGTCGGTGTCGCCGGCGCTGGGGCGGACGTGGAGGCGTCCGAGCGCGGCCTCGGCCTGGAGCGCCGCCGCGTTCGGGAAGGCGGCCGGGTCGAGCGTGAGGTCGGCCACGCGGGCGTCGTCGCCGTCGCGGGCGTCGCCCTCGTTGGCCGAGAGGACGTAGACCGTCCCGTCGTCCTCGAAGGCCGCCAGCCCGTCGGGCTGGAAGGCGCCGACGACGGGGACCGTCCGGATGTCGACGCCGCCGTCGCGGTCCGAGGGGTCCAGCCCGGCCGAGCGCGGCGGCCCCGCGAAGTTGAAGTTTTTGAACAGGAGGCCGTAGACGCCCGTGAGCGTCCCGCTGGCGAGGTCCACGACGGCGACCGCATTCGCTTCCTGGAGCGAGACGTAGGCCGTCGTGCCGTAGACGGCGACGTTCTCCGGCTCGAGGTCTTGCGCGACCGACGCCGAGGCGGGGTCGAGGAGGAGGCCCTTGGTGGCGGTCTCAAGCTCCAGCTCCGCGCGCCGACTCCCGCCCTCGTTGAAGTCGGTGAACCCGACCGTCGCGACCGTCGCGGCGGCCACGCCGCCCTGGAGGTCGACGATCGAGATCGAGCCCTCCGGGTCGACGCCGCCGGCCGGCTCGCCCTCGTTGGCGACGACGACGTAGCGGCCGTCGGCCGAGAACGCGAGGGCGTCGGGGAGGGCGCCGACGGTGACGGAGCCGAGCGCGTCCCCCGCCGTCGAGTAGAACTGGACCTCCCCCGGGTCGGTCACGGTCTCAGCCTCCACGGCCACGGCCACGATCCCGTTGCGGACGGCGACGCTGGTGGGCGCGCCGCCGGAGACGGTGATCGAGAACGCGAGCGTGAGGGCCTCGGGATCGGTCAGGTCGAGGGCCTGGACCTGCGAGGCGCCCGCGTTGACGAAGAAGGCGCGCTGGGTGGCGGCGTCGTACGCGACGATCTCAGCGGCGCCCTCGCCGAAGAGGCCGGTGGCGTACGTCCCGAGCTGTTGGACCTGGAGGTCGTCTTGGGCGGAGGCCCCGAGTCCGACGGAGAGGAGGGCGAGGGCAAGAAGCAAACGGATCATTGAGGAGGCGAGGTGGGAGAACGGGGGAGGCTACCCCCCTTCTCGGTGCGGGGGGTGATGAAACTATGATTGGAGTGACACGCCGGCTGGCCCCGTTGGGTCCGAGGCTCTGCCATGCACGTCGGAGCCTCACGCATGTCGGGCCGATCTCTCACCCCTCACGGGCCAAACCCCTACAAGGCCAGGCTCGGGCTCGCCCCGACGTCCAGCCCGCTCGTCTCGCCCGCCGCCCACTTGACCGCCGCCGTGACGGCGATCATGGCCGCGTTGTCGACCGAGTGCACGGCGTCCGGGACGAACACGTCGAACCCGTCGGCGTCGCCCGCGCTCCGCATCTCCGCTCGGAGCCCCCGGTTGGCCGAGACGCCGCCGACCACGGCCACGGCCCGCACGCCCGTCTGCTCGACGGCCTCCCGCACGCCCTCCACGAGCGCGCCGACGACGACGCGCTGGAACGAGGCGCACACGTCGGCCCGGTGCGTCTCCACGGTCCGCTGGCGGCTCGCGTCGTCGAGGTCGGCGATCCAGTAGCGGACGGCGGTCTTGATCCCGCTGAACGAGAGGTCGAACAGGGGGCGCTCGCCGTGCTTGCCCGCGAGGCGCGGGCTCGGCAGGTCCAGAAAGCCCGCGTCGCCCTCGGCCGCCAGCCGGTCGACGTGCGGGCCGCCGGGGTACGGAAGGCCCAGGAGCTTCGCCACCTTGTCGAACGCCTCGCCCGCCGCGTCGTCGCGCGTCCGGCCGATCTCCTCGTGCCGGAACCCCTCGCGGACGAGCGTGAGGAGCGTGTGCCCGCCGGAGACCGTCAGGCATAAAAACGGGAGCGGCGGACGGGGCTCCTCGATGAACACCGAGTAGACGTGGCCCTCCAGGTGGTTCACGCCGACGAGCGGTAGCCCGCGCCCGAGCGCGATCCCCTTGGCCGCGCTCAGCCCGACGAGCAGCGACCCCGCCAGCCCCGGCCCGACCGTCACGGCCACGGCGCCGAGGTCGCCCATCCCGATCCCGGCCTCGTCCAGCGCGGCCTGGATCGTCGGGACGATGAGGCGTTCGTGGGCGCGGCTCGCGTGCTCGGGCACGACGCCGCCGAACCCCTCGTGCACCCGCTGCCCCGCCACCACGCTCGACGCCAGCCGGCCCCCGGCCCAGACGGCGGCGGCCGTGTCGTCGCACGAGGTCTCGATGGCGAGGATCGGGGGGAGGCCTTGGGGGATCATGGCGCCAAGATCGCCCGGGACGGCGGCGCGGTCGGGGAGGCCGCGGGAAGAGCGCCGGCCGTGCTGGCGGACCGGCGCGTCCGGCCCGACCTTCCCGTCCCCTCTGCCCTCTACCCCATGCTCTTCGTCACGATCGTCCTCGACGGCGCCGGCGTCGGCGACGCGCCCGACGCCGAGGCCTACGGCGACGTCGGCGCCGACACGCTCGGCCACGTCATCCGCCAGGAGCGCCCGGCGCTCCCCCACCTCACGCGCTGGGGCCTCGGCCGCCTCGTCGACGGGCTGGACGCCGCCGCGACGCCGGCCGCCTCGTGGGGGCGCCTCACCGAGCGTGCCGCCGGCAAGGACTCCACCACGGGCCACTGGGCGCTCGCCGGGCTCGTCCTGGAGACCCCGTTCCCGACGTACCCGGACGGCTTCCCGCCCGACGTGATCGGGGCGTTCTGTCAGCGAGCCGGCGTCGACGGCGTGCTCGGCAACGTCGCCGCCAGCGGCACGGCGATCATCGACGCGCTCGGCGAGGAGCACGTGGCGACCGGCCGGCCCATCGTCTACACCTCGGCCGACAGCGTCTTCCAGGTCGCCGCCCACGTCGACACGATCCCGCTGGACGACCTCTACCGGATGTGCCGGGCCGCCCGCGACGAGGTGATGACGGGCGAACACGCCGTCGGGCGCGTGATCGCGCGGCCGTTCACGGGCGAGGCCGGCGCCTTCGAGCGGATCTCCTCCAAGCGGAAGGACTTCTCGCTCCAGCCCACGGGGCCGACCCTCCTCGACGCGCTCCGCCAGTCCGGCGTGCGGACCGTCTGCGTGGGCAAGATCGCCAGCCTCTTCGGCGGGGCCGGCGTGGACGAGGAGGTCAAGACGGCGGGCAACGCGGACGGGGTCGCCAAGACGCTCGGCGCCATCCGCGACGCGGCGGCCTCGGGCGAGCCGACGTTCGTGTGGACCAACCTCGTCGACTTCGACGAGCTGTTCGGCCACCGCAACGACCCGGCCGGCTACGCCCGCGCGCTGGAGGCGTTCGACGCCGCGCTCCCGGACCTGGAGGCCGCGCTCCCCGACGGCGCCGTCCTCCTCCTCACCGCCGACCACGGCAACGACCCGACGCACCCCGGCACCGACCACACGCGCGAGCGCGTCCCGGTTCTGCTGTTCGAGAAAGGCGGGCCGACGGGCCACGACCTCGGGACGAGCGAGTCGTTCGCCGATCACGCGGCGACGGTGGCGGGCGCTTTCGGCGCGCCCTGGTCCGGCCCCGGCTCACCGCTCCGCTAGCCGCTGGCGGCGGGCGCCCGCCAGCGCGGGAGGCGGTGGATTCGGGAGGACGGCCCGGAACGGCGACGGCCGTTCGGCATCTCTCCCCGATGCCCGCCTCTCCTCCCGTCCCCCCCGCCTCCGACGAACTCCTGGACCAGGCCCACCGGGCCGCGTTCGCCTACTTCCCGGGCGAGACCAACCCCGCGAACGGCCTCGTCGTGGACAGCACGCACCCGGAGAGCGCGGCGTCGATCGCCGCCGTCGGGTTCGGGCTGAGCAGCCTGCCGGTCGCCGTGGAGCACGGGTGGATGGAGCGGCCCGAGGCGCTGGCGCTGGCGCTCGCCGCCGTCCGCTTTTTCCGCGACGCGCCCCAGGACGGCGCCCGCGACGGCGTGGGGCACCGGGGCTTCTTCTACCACTTCCTCCACATGGACACCGGGCGGCGGGCCTGGAAGAGCGAGCTCTCGACCATCGACACCACCCTCCTCGTGGCCGGCCTCTTGTGCGCCGCCGAGTCCTTCGACGCCGACGACCCGGACGAGGCCGAGGTCCGCGACGGCGCCCGCGCGATCTACGAGCGCGTCGAGTGGGACTGGGCCATGAACGGCGGCCCGACCGTCGCGATGGGCTGGCGGCCCGAGCGCGGCTTCCTCCGCTACCGCTGGGAGGGCTACAACGAGGCGCTCCTGCTCTACGCCCTCGCCGCCGGCTCGCCGACGCACCCGGTCCCGCCGAGCGCGTTCGAGGCGGCGACGCAGCTGTACCGCTGGAAGACGATCTACGGCTACGCCCACGTCTACGCCGGGCCGCTGTTCATCCACCAGTTCTCGCACCTCTGGGTCGACTTCCGGGGCGTCCGCGACGCGTACATGCGGGCGAAGAGCGAGGAGACCGGCGAGCCCATCGACTACTTCGAGAACAGCCGGCGGGCCACGCTCGTCCAGCAGGAGTACGCCGCCCGCAACCCGCGCGGCTTCGAGGGCTACGGCCGGGACACCTGGGGCGTGACGGCCAGCGACGGCCCCGGCCCGGCCGTCCACACGGTCGGGGGGCGCGAGCGCCGGTTCTGGAGCTACCGCGCGCGCGGCGTCCCCTTCGGCCCGGACGACGGGACGCTGGCGCCGTGGGCGGCCATCGCCAGCCTGCCGTTCGCGCCCGAGGCCGTCCTCTCGTGCCTCCACTGCCTCGCCCACATCCACGGCGGGACCGGCGGCCGGTTCGGCTTCGAGAGCTCGTTCAATCCCACGTTCCCCGACGGCGACCCCGACCTCGGGTGGGTCTCGGACCACCAGTACGCCCTCAACCAGGGGCCCATCGTGCTGGCCGTCGAGAACTACCGCTCCGGCCTGATCTGGCGGCTCATGCGCCGGTGCGCGCCGCTCGCCGAGGGCCTCCGGCGCAACGGCTTCGAGGGCGGCTGGCTGGACGAGGCGTGACACACGCGACGCGGCCGTGGGGGCGCCGTGTTCGACGCGAGCGAGGCTCCACAGCCCGGCCCCCGCGCCGCTGGCGGACGCCGCCGAGCGCCGCCGCCAGCGCCGTGGGCGAGGAGGCGTCGGGCACGGAACGCGGGGGAGGTGACGACCCCGTCCGGCTCCACGATCGCCGGCCGCGCGGGCGCGGCCAGGGGACGGCCGGCGAGCCCTCAAGGAGCCACACCGTACCTTCGGCCGACGCGACCGCCCCTCCTCCATGGTCACTCTCAAGCACGTTGCCGACCGTGCCGGCGTCTCGTTCAGCACCGTCTCGCGAGCGATCAACCACCCCGACAAGGTCCACGACGAGACGCGGGCGCGCGTCGAGGCCGCCATCCGGCACCTGGGCTACACGCCGCACCGGGCGGCCCGGCGGCTCCGGGGGCAGCCGACGCACGCCCAGATCTTCGGGCTCCTGATCCCCGACATCGAGAACCCGTTCTATTCGGGGATCGTGCGGGGCGTCGAGGACCGGGCGTTCGCCGGAGGGTACGCCGTGATCCTCTCGAACACCAACGAGGACCCGGACCGCGAGCGGTTCTACCTCGACGTGCTCCGCCAGGAGGCCGCCGCCGGGGCCATCCTCCCGCCCTCTAGCGACGGCTCGGGGCTCGACCTGGAGGCGCTGGGGTTCCCCGTCGTGTGCGTGGACCGGCGCCCGGAGCGGGGCGCCTTCGACACCGTCGTCGTCGACAATGAGGCGGGCGCGTTCGAGGCCGTCGCGCACCTCGCCCGGCTCGGGCACCAGCGGATCGGGCTCGTCGCGGCCTCGCTCTCCCTCTCGACGAGCCGCGAGCGGAAGGCCGGCTACCTCCGCGCCCTCCGCGAGCACGGGCTCCCCGCGGACGAGCGATGGGTCCGCACGGGGGAGCCGCGCCGGGAGGCGGGCCGGACCCTCGCCTTCGACCTCCTCGGCAGCCCCGACCCGCCCACCGCGCTGTTCGTCGGCAACAACGTGATGGCGATGGGCGCGCTGATGGCGGCCCGCTCCCGGGGCCTCCGGGTCCCCGACGACCTCTCCGTGGTCGGGTTCGACGACCCGCCCTGGACGCAACTCGTCTCGCCGCCCCTGACGACCGTCCGGCAACCGACGTTCGAGATCGGCCGGACGGCCGCGGACCTCCTCCTCCAGCGGGTCGAGGACCCGGACCGCGAGCCCGCACTCGTCACCCTCCCCACGGCCCTCGTCGTCCGCGGCTCGTGCAGCCCGCCCGCCCGCCGGCCGTGAGCGGCCGCCCCGATCGCCTCGTGCTCGACGGCGCCTGGACACTCACCGAGGCCGGCCGCCCCGACGACCCGATCCCGGCGACCGTCCCCGGCTGCGTCCACGCGGACCTCCTCGCGGCCGGGCGCATCCCGGACCCCTACGTCGGCGACCACGAGCGGCACGTGCAGTGGGTCGGCCGGTGCGACTGGACCTACCGCCGCACGTTCGACGTGCCCGACGGCGTCCTCGCCGCCCCGCTCGTCCGCCTCTGCGCCGCCGGCCTCGACACGCTGGCGACGGTCCGCGTCAACGGCGCGGTGGTGGGGGAGGTGGACAACATGCACCGGACGTGGCGGTGGGACGTACGGGGCCTCCTGCGCCCCGGCGAGAACACGGTCGAGGTCGCGTGTCGGAGCCCGCTCCCCCTCCTGGCCGAGCGCCAGGCCGAGCGAGCGCTCCCCGAGTGGCGCGGCGCCCTGGAGCCGGCCGGGCGGGCCTGGGTCCGCAAGCAGGCGTCCGGCTTCGGGTGGGACTGGGGGCCGGTCCTCGTCACGCAGGGGATCTGGCGGTCGATCTGGATCGAGGCCGTCCCCGTCGCCCGGATCGCCGACGTCCACGTCCGCCAGCGGCACGAGGACGGGCGCGTCGATCTGGCGGTGAGCGTCGAGGCGGAGCGCGTGACCGCCGCGCCGCTCCGAGCCGTCGGCGTGGTGTCGCTGGACGGCGCCGGGGTCGCGCGGGCGGAGGCCGACCTGACCGAGGCGTCCGCCCGTCTCCGCCTGACCATCGAGGCCCCCGCCCTGTGGTGGCCGAACGGGCTCGGCGCGCAGCCGCTCTACGCCGTCCGCGTGGAGCTGGTGGACGGCGACGGCCAGCCCGTCGACGTGTGGGAGCGTGAGGTGGGCCTGCGGACGCTCCGGCTCGTCCGCGAGCCCGACGCCTGGGGCGAGTCGTTCTGCTTCGAGGCCAACGGCGTCCCCTTCTTCGCCAAGGGGGCCAACTGGATCCCGGCCGACGCCCTGCTCCCGCGCGTCCCGCCGGAGCAGACGCGCGCCCTCTTGCAGAGCGCCGCCGACGCGCACATGAACATGGTCCGCGTGTGGGGCGGTGGAGTGATCGAGACGGACGCCTTCTACGAGACGTGCGACCGCCTCGGGCTCTGCGTCTGGCAGGACTTCTTGTTCGCCTGCTCCGCCTATCCGGCCGACGACGAGGCCTTCCTGGCGAGCGTCCGTGCCGAGGCCGAGGACGCCGTCCGCCGCCTCCGGCACCACGCGTCGCTGGCGCTGTGGTGCGGCAACAACGAGATCGAGCAGGGGCTCGTGGGCGAGGGGTGGACCGACGAGCACATGGCCTGGGCCGACTACGACCGCCTGTTCACCGGCCTGCTGGCGGACGTCGTGGGCACGCTCGACCCGGACACGGACTACTGGCCCGGCAGCCCGCACACGCCCGGCAACCGCGAGGACTTCAACGATCCCGCGCGCGGCGACGCCCACCTGTGGGACGTGTGGCACGGCCGGAAGCCGTTCGAGTGGTACCGGACCTGCGAGCACCGTTTCTGCTCCGAGTTCGGCTTCCAGTCGTTCCCCGAGCTGCGGACCGTCGAGGCGTTCACGGAGCCCGAGGACCGGAACGTGACGAGCTACGTGATGGAGCTGCACCAGCGGAGCCCGCCCGGCAACGCGCTCATCCTCCACTACCTCCTCGACTGGTTCCGCCTGCCGACGGAGTTCGGGGCTACGCTCCGCCTGAGCCAGATCGTGCAGGGCCTCGCCATGCAGTACGCCGTCGAGCACTGGCGGCGGTCGATGCCGCGCGGGATGGGCACGCTCTACTGGCAACTAGGCGACTGCTGGCCCGGCGCCAGCTGGTCGTCCATCGACTTTTTTGGCCGGTGGAAGGCGCTCCACCACCTCGCGCGCCGGTTCTACGCGCCGCTCCTGGTGTCGGGCGTCGACGACGGACCGCGCGTGGACCTCCACGTCACGAGCGACCGCCGAGAGCCCGTCGCGGGGCACGTCGCCTGGACGCTGACGGACCTGGAGGGCGCCGTCGTCCGCGAGGGCCGCCAGCCGGTCGAGGCCGCGCCCGGGGCCAACACGCCCGCCGGCGCGCTGGAGTTCTCGGGCGAGATCGAGGCGCACACGCCGCGCGGGCTGATCCTGTGGCTGCGGTTCGAGGCCGAGGGCGACGTGCTCGCCCGCAACCTCGTCCTGTTCGCGCGGCCCAAGCACCTCTCCCTCCGCGACCCCGAGATCGAGGCGACGGTCGAGCCGGCCGGCGCGGACGAGGCGCGCGTGACGCTCGTGGCCCGCCGCGCTGCCCTCTGGGTCTGGGTCGAGGTCGAGGGCACCGACGTGTGGACGTCCGACAACTTTTTCCACCTCCGGCCGGGCGCCCCGCAGACCGTCACCGTCCGGCGGGCGGGCGGGGTGGACGCGGACGCACTGGCGGCCCGCCTCCGCGTGCGGAGCCTCGTCGACACGTACGCCTGACGCTACGGGGTGGCCGAAGGGCGGACCGCTTCGTCGGCCAGCGCCAGCGCGCCGAGCACGCCCGCCCGGTCGCCCAAGCCGGGCGGCACGAGGAAGGCGTCGATCTCGTCGAGGAGGGCCGGCGCCTGGACGTACCCGTTCAGCAGCCGCTGCACCTCCGCACGGACGAGCGGGAACAGGCTGTCCTGGTGCATCACCCCGCCCCCGACGATCACGCGCTGCGGCGACAGCGTGAGCACGAGGGTCACGAGGCCCAGAGCGAGATAGGCCGCCTCCAGCGTCCACGCCTCGTGGTCGGGCGGGAGGTCGCGGCCGGGGCGGCCCCAGCGTGCCTCGATGGCCGGGCCGGCCGCCAGCCCTTCCCAGCAGTCGCCGTGGTAGGGACAGGCGCCCCCGAAGTCGTCGCCGGCGACGCGCGGAACGCGGAGGTGGCCCATCTCCGGGTGCGTCAGGCCGTGGAGGCGCTGGCCCCCGACGAGCCCGCCCCCGCCGATGCCGGTCCCCACCGTCAGGTAGACGAACGAGTCGAGGTTCTGGGCCGCGCCCCAGCGGTGCTCGGCGAGCGCGGCGGCGTTGACGTCGGTGTCGAACCCGACGGGGACGGCCAGGGCCTGCGCCACCGGCCCCACCAGGTCGGCCCCCTGCCAGCCCGGCTTGGGCGTGTTCGTGAGGCGCCCCCAGCCCGGCGAGCCAGGGTCCACGTCGACGGGCCCGAACGAGCCGATGCCGACGGCGGCGACGGGCTCGGGTTGCGCCTCGAAAAAGGCCACGGCCCGGGCGAGCGTCTCCGAGGGCGTCGTCGTGGGGAAGCGCTCGACGGCCCGCAGGTCGTCCGGCCCCGTGCCAGCGGCGCAGACGACCTTCGTGCCGCCGGCCTCGATGCCTCCGAGTAGCGTCATGAGGTCAGGGGAGAGGAGGGCAGGCGTGACGCATCGTGGAGCTTGGCGGCACGGCGTCGGGGGCGGGTGAGAGGGCGAAGGCGAAGGCGAAGGAACATAAAAACGTTTGCATCCGCCCCCACGGCCCCCTACCCTGGCTCCACGTCTCGCGCCGGCTCGTTCCATTTCGCCCGTGCCATGCCCGCTTCCCTCCTCCGCGCCGCGCTGGCGGCGCTCCTCGCCGTGACCGCCGGCCCGAGCCTCGCCCAGAACGCCGCGCGCTACCCCGTCGTCCCGCAGCCCCGCGCGCTGGAGCCTCTCGCCGGCGCGTTCCGGCTGGACGAGACGGTCAGCGTCGCCGTCACCTCCGAGGATCCCGAGGCGCGGCGCGTGGCCGAGGCGTGGGCCGCGCGCGTCCGCCTCGCGTCCGGCCTGCCGCTGCCGCTGGCCGAGCCGGAGGGGGAGGGGCAGGTCGTCTTCCACCTCGACGCGGCCGCCGGGACGGGGCCGGAGGGCTACGCGCTCACCGCCACGCCGGAGGGCGTGTCCGTCACGGCGAGTACGGCGGCCGGGCTGTTCTACGGCGCCCAGACGCTCCGCCAGCTCCTCCCGCCGGCCGTCGAGCGGGGCGGGGCGCTCCCGGACGAGGCGCAGGTCGCGTGGGAAGTCCCGGCCGTCCGCATCGAGGACGCGCCCCGCTTCGGGTGGCGCGGCCTCCACCTGGACGTGGCCCGCCACTTTTCGTCCGTCGCGTTCGTCAAGCGCTACATCGACCTGATGGCGCTCTACAAGCTCAACCGCTTCCACTGGCACCTCACCGACGACCAGGGCTGGCGCATCGAGATCGAGCGGTACCCGCGCCTCACCGAGGTCGGCGCGTGGCGCGACGGGTCGCTCGTGGGCAGCTACCGGAACGAGCCGCACACGTTCGACGGCGTCCGTCACGGGGGCTTCTACACGCAGGACGAGATCCGAGAGGTGGTGGCGTACGCGGCTGAGCGGCACGTCACGGTCGTTCCTGAGATCGAGATGCCGGGCCACGCCTCGGCGGCGCTGGCGGCGTACCCGGCGCTGGGCTGCACCGGCGAGCCGGTCGAGGTGGTGCAGTCGTGGGGCGTGTTCGAGGACATCTTCTGCCCGACCGAGGAGACGTTCGCGTTTCTCGAAGGGGTGCTGACGGAGGTGATGGACCTGTTCCCCAGCGAGTACATCCACATCGGCGGGGACGAGGCGCCGAAGGCGGCGTGGGAGCAGAGCGAGGCGGCCCAGGAGATCCTGCGCCGCGAGGGGCTGGCGGACGAGCACGCGCTCCAGAGCTACTTCGTCCGTCGCATCGAGCGGTTCCTGGCCGAGCATGGCCGGCGCCTCGTCGGGTGGGACGAGATCGTCGAGGGCGGCCTGAGCCCGACGGCCACGCTCATGTACTGGCGGAGCTGGGACGACGCCTCGCTCCGGCAGGCCGCCGCCCAGGGCAACGACATCGTCATGACGCCTGGCAGCCCGCTCTACTTCGACCACTACCAGGCCGACCCGGCCGGCGAGCCGCTCGCCATCGGCGGGCTGGAGACGCTGGAGGACGTGTACCGCTACGAGCCCGTCCCGGCCTTCTTCTCCGAGGCGCAGGCGGCGCTCGTCCTCGGCGCCCAGGCCAACGTCTGGACCGAGTACATCACGACGCCGCAGAAGGTGGAGTACATGGTGTACCCGCGCGCGCTCGCCCTCGCCGAGACCGTCTGGTCCGCCCCGGACCGCCGCGACTGGTCCGACTTCGAGGCCCGCCTCCCCGCCCAGCTCCGCCGGCTGCGCGTGCTCGGCGTCCACGCCCGTCCCCTGCCCGCGCCATGAGACCGCTCGCTCTCCTGTCGTTCGTCCTCGCCGTGCTGGCGGCGCTCCCCGCGTGCGGGCCGAGCGAGGTGTTGACCACCGGCGAGCCGACGCCGGTACGTTACCGCCTGGTCGCCTACGTCCACGGCGGCACGCCCGAGGCGCTAGCGCAGATCGGCGCTGAGACGCTGACGCACGTCAACTACGCCTTCGCAAACGTGACGCCGGGCGGCAGGGTGGTCCTGGAGGACCCGGAGGACACGGCGCGCCTCGCCGCGCTCACCGGGCTCCGCCAGTCGAACCCGGACCTCCGGGTTCTCGTCTCCGTCGGCGGCTGGTCGTGGTCGGACCACTTTTCGGACGCGGCGCTGACGGAGGCGTCGCGCGAGCGTTTCGCCCAGAGCGCCGTCGCCGTCGTCCGCGCGCACGGCCTCGACGGGATCGACATCGACTGGGAGTACCCGGGCCAGCGGGGCGAGGACAACACGTTCCGGCCGGAGGACCGGGAGTCCTTCACGCTCCTGCTGGCCGCCGTCCGCGCGGCCCTCGACGCGGCCGGGGCCGAGGACGGGCGCCAGCGCGACCCGTACCAGCTCACGATCGCCGCCGCCACCAACGACGTCTACCTCGACCACACCGAGATGGCGAAGGTCCAGCGATACCTCGACTTCGTCAACCTGATGACGTACGACTTCTCGGGGGCGTGGTCGGCGCGCACGGGGCACCACGCGAACCTCCGCCCCTCGGCCGCCACGCCCGGCGCGCCGTCGGCCTCGGAGGCGGTCGAGCGCTTCGTGGACGCCGGAGTCCCGCCGGAGAAGATCGTGGTCGGGGCCGCCTTCTACGGGCGCGGCTGGACCGGCGTGGCGCCGGAGGCGAACGGGCTCGGCCAGCCCTACACCGGCGAGTCCGTCTCGTACGGCTACGCCGATCTCGTGGACCGCTTCGTCGACCGGAACGGCTACCACCGGGTGTGGGACGCCGAGGCCCTGGCGCCGACGCTGTGGAACGCCGAGACGCGGACGTTCATCAGCTACGAGGACGAAACCTCGATCGCGGCGAAGGCGGAGTACGTGCGGGACCGGGGCCTGGGCGGGCTCATGTGGTGGCAGCACCTCCACGACCCCGACGAGCGGCTGCTCGACGCCGCCGCCGCCGTCCTCCGCTGACGCCTACTCCTCCCAGATCCGCGAGAGGTGGTCGGTGTGGAGCGTCCGCACCGTTCCGTCCAGGGGGCGGAGCGTGGCGGTGGCGACGAAGCCGTCGCCGTCGATCCGGAGGTCCGTGACGCGGGCGTCGCCGAGAGCGAGGCGGGCGGGGGCGAGGCCGAGCGCGTCGAGCGACGGCGCCCACGCCTCGTGCGTCTCGTGGTACGCCTTCTGCGCGTGGTAGACCTCCATGAGCAAGTCGCGCGCCGGCAGCGTCGGGTCGGGCCGGAAGGCGACCGTTCCGGGCGGGGCCGTGGTGAACTGGACGAACCCCCACCGCTCCGGCCGGTGCATGTCCACGATCCCCTGCGGCGACCACACCCAGTTGTTTTCGGGCGTGTCCGGCACCTTCCGGTAGTCGCCCCCCTCCGTGATCTCGTGCGGCCACTCGACGCGCGAGAAGCCGGCCCGCCACGTGTCGCCGTCGGCGGGGAGCCGGCCGCCGTTGTAGGCCGCCAGCGCGGCGAGCGGGAGGGCGACCTCGACGGACCAGCCCCGGTCGGTGTCGTGTGCGGCGTTGAGCGTGCCGTCGACGAACACGGCCGAGAGCAGGCCGGGGAGGTTCGTCGGGGAAATGGCCGGGCCGCCGTCTTTGTACGGTGTCCCCAGGGTCAGCTCCCAGATGGTGTTGAGCGCGTTGACCTCGAACTCGTAGTAGTGGTGGTGGTCGGCGTCGGGGTCGAGGAAGATCTCGAAATCGTTGTCGTAGAAGATCACGGCGTTGCGCTCGGTGAGGTCGCCCCAGACGTGCGGCTCCTCCATCTGCACGCCGACGTAGAGAAACTCGTCGTCCCAGAGCATCCGGGCGCGCGTGAGGTACGTCGGGAGCGGCTTCGCGTCGCCCTCGATGTCGACGAACGGCTCGGTCCAGGGCGCGGCGAGCCACGCGGGGTCGTCGAGGCGCCCGTCGATCACGACGGGGGACGGGGCACGGTGGGCGAGGTAGCCGCGCGGCGTGATGTCGCGCATGGCGTCCCACGTCTGCGCGCTGGCGGGGGCCGTCGCCAGCAGGGCGAGGAGGAACGCGGCGGCCGTAGAGACGCCCCGTGGCGCGTCGGCCGGTAGCGAGGCGGAGAGGGACACCGTCACAGCCGGCTCGGGGCGTCGATCAGGCGGGCGCCGGCGGCGTCGTGGACGGCGTAGTCGAAGCCGGGCTGGATGCAGTAGCTCCCCGAGCGGCCCCGCACGTCGAGGGCGAGGAAGCCGACCTGGATCTCGCGGTAGTCCGGGTTTTTGGCCACCACGCGCTCGACCGCCAGCCGGCACGCCTCCTGCGGGTCGTGCCCCTGGCGCATCATCTCGACCACGAGGTGGCACCCGCAGGCTCGGACCACGGCCTCGCCCCAGCCCGTCGCCGTGGCGCCGCCCACGTCGCCGTCGACGTAGAGGCCGGCGCCGATGAGGGGGCTGTCGCCGACGCGGCCGTGCCGCTTCCAGGCGGCGCCGCTGGTGGTGCAGGCGCCGCACACGCGGCCGTCCGCGTCGAGCGCCAGCATCCCGATCGTGTCGTGGTTCTCGACGTTGATCTCGGCGCGCGTGTCGGCGGCGTCGGAGGCGAGCCACTCGACCCACGCCTGCCGCGCCTCGGGCGTCAGGAGATTCTGGGTGGGGACGCCCTGCTCGATGGCGAACTGCTGCGCGCCCTCGCCGACGAGCATCACGTGCGGCGTCCGCTCCATCACCATGCGCGCGACCGTGATCGGGTGGAGAACGTCCTCCAGGAAGGCGACCGACCCGCAGTCGCCCGCCTCGGTCATGCAGCAGGCGTCGAGCGTGACGTGGCCCTCCCGGTCCGGCCACCCGCCGAGCCCGACCGACGTGACCGTGGGGTCCGCCTCGGTCACGCGGACGCCCCGTTCGACGGCGTCGAGGGCGTAGCCGCCCGTGCCCAAGACCTCCCACGCGGCGGCGTTCGCGGCGAGCCCGTGGTTCCACGTCGAGATCACGACGGGGCCGTCGGGGGGCGGCCCCTGGGCGCGGGCGCGGCGGGCGGGGACGAGCGTCGCCAGCGCGGAGGCGGCGCCCCCCAGGGCGCCGAGGCGGAGAAACGAGCGGCGGCTACTCATGGGCGGCGAGGCGGTCGGACCGCGACCTGGCGGGACGGAGAACGACGCGGCGGACGACGGCCTCACCCACGGCCCGCCCCTGCTCGACGCCGTGCTCGATGGCGGGGCGGTAGTGGATGCCGCCGTAGAGACGGCTGATGGCGGCCTCGGCGGCGGCCTCGCGGAACGACCCGAAGTGGCGGACCGGCAATCCGTACGGGGTCTCGGAGTCGTCGTCGAAGGCGACCGTGCCATAGATCGAGGTCAGGACCTCGGCGGCGGCCGTCGAGATGACGCTGTGGCCGGACGTGTACTCGGGGAACGGCGGCGTCTGGAGGACCGGCTGCCACATCGGGTCGAGCGTCCGGCGGATGATGGTCTCGGGGCGGATCACGTTCGTCTCGTACTTGTCGACCCACGAGACGATAAAGGCGTCGGCGAGGGCGACGGCCGTCTGGCTGAAGGTGGCGTAGGCGCCCGTCGGGCTCTCGCCGTGTCGCTCGACGGCGATGCCGACGATCCCCATCCAGTGGCCGCCGGGCGAGATCTTTTTGGCGGCGTAGCTCAGGTGACCGGTCTCGTAGAGCACGAACGGGTTGCAGTCCCAGAACGCGGCGACGGCACGCTCCTCCTCCGTCAGCCCCTCGCCGACCTCGTAGACCTCGCGGACGCTCTCGAAAAAGGGCGAGCCGGACTCGGTCGAGAACGGTGGCGGCGG
This sequence comes from Rubricoccaceae bacterium, assembly GCA_963811175.1. Lineage (GTDB taxonomy): Bacteria > Bacteroidota > Rhodothermia > Rhodothermales > Rubricoccaceae > Rubrivirga. The sequence goes on from CAWEQE010000002.1 coordinate 549,927, forward strand.
CGGCGCGCGGTACGGCCCGACCGAGTCGAGCACGAACGGACGGAGCTCTCCCCAATACGGCTCGATGGCCTCGATGTAGGCGGGCGGCGTCGGCTGCCACGCGCCCGGCCCCGAGGCCGGCGAGTAGCGCGGGAGCGCGCGCGTCCGGTCGTAGCCGTCCGCCGCGGCCCAGGCGAGGACGTGGGCGGCGACGGCGGCGCCGTGCGCCTCGGACCGCTGGCGGACGTCGGCCGCCAGTCCGGCGGCGGCGGCGCGGAGCAGCGAGTCGCGCGGGGCGTCCAGGCGCTCGACGGAAAAGACCATCGCGTCGGCGACGCGGAAAAAGGCGACGGTGCCGGCGAGGAGCCCGTCGACGGCTCCGTCCGGCTCGGGGAGCGGAGCGAGCCCGCCCAGCTGCCCGGCGTAGGAGGCGAACGCCGGAGCGTCGGCGCGCGTGGCCTCGTAGCCGGCGACCGTCGCGTAGGCGTAGACGCGGCTGGCCTGCGGCGGGCTGAAGATGTCGTGGACCATGACGTCCGTCAGCGCCTGCACCGACGCCCGGACGACGGCGCGGCCCTCGGCGCCCTCGGGCGTCGGCAGAGACGCCGGGCCGGCGCACCCCGCGAGCGCGAGGAGGAGGACGAGAGGGGGGCGACGAACGGGCATGGCGCTACAAGATCGCGAACACGCGCACCGCCTCGTCATTCGACCCCACGATCACGACCGACCCGCGCGGCGTGGTCACGATCCGGAGCGCTCGCACGTCGCCGGGGGCAAAAAAGCCACTCTCGGCCGGGCTGACGGGCTCAAAGTCCATCCCGCCGGTGCCGCGAAGGAACAGGCCGCGCCCGGCGTCGAACGGGCCGTCCTGGGCGCGCGTGCCGAACTCGTTGCCCGCCAGCAGGAGGTCCGTTTTTCCGTCCCGGTCCAGGTCGCCCACGACGACGGCATGGACGGGCGCGACCTGCGCCTCGACCGGGAGCGGACGCGCCCGGAACCGCCCGCCGTCGTTCTCGAACACGGTCGTCTCGAACGTCGTCGCCGAGAGTTCCAGGGCGCCGGCGCGCTCCTCGGCCGTGAACAGGTCGTCGGTGGTGGCGTCGGCGTAGGAGGCGTAGTCGGTAAAGCGGCGGCGGAGCCTCGGCACTTGGGCGAGCATCTCGTCGCGCGAGAGGACGGGGACGCGCGCGCCGTCGAGGACGTGGCTCAGGACCGGATCGACGGACCCGTTCCCGTCGACGTCGGCGGCGAGGATCGTGGCCGGCGCCTCGGGCGAGGCATGGACCTGGGCGTTCAGGCCCCGGTTGCCGGCCACGAGGTCGAGGTCGCCGTCGCCGTCGAGGTCGGCCGCCTCCAGGGCGTTCCACCAGCCCGCCGTCTCGGCCAGTCCGACCGCGTCGGTGATCTCCGCCAGTCGCCCGTTCTCCGCCCGGAACGCCCGGACCGGCGTCCACTCGCCCGCGATCACCAGCTCCGGGCGGCCGTCGCCGTCGAGGTCGGCCCAGAGCGCGGCGGCGATCATGCCGGGCTCCACGAGGTCCGGCGCCGCCTCGGCCGTCGCGTCGCGGAAGCGCCCGCCCTCGTTCTCCAAGAGGTAGCTCCGGGGCGGGAACGGGTAGCGCCCCGGCAGCACGCGCCCGCCGACGAACAGGTCGAGGTCGCCGTCGCCGTCCCAGTCGCCCGCCGCGACCGTGGCGCCGCTGCTGGCAATCTCGGGGAGCGCGTCCGGCGCGCGCTCGAACGCTCCGAAGCCGCCGTTGCGGTAGAGCCGGTCCTGGTAGTCGGCCGGGTCGGTCGACTCGCTGTCGCCGCTGACGACGTAGAGGTCGAGGTCGCCGTCGCCGTCCGCGTCGAAGAACAAGGCGTCGGTGTCCTCGAACGTCGAGTCGGCCGCGATCTGGGGCGCGGCGGCAGGCGCGAACCGGCCGCCGGCCTGCTGGACGAACAGGGCGCCGGGCTGGCCGCGCGCGCCGCCCACGAACACGTCGTCCAGCCCGTCCCCGTTCACGTCGCCCGTGGCGAGGGCCGGGCCGTAGCGCGAGAGGAGGTGCGGGAGGAGCGGCTCGCGCTTGAAGTCGACGAACGGGTTCTCGCGGTGCGTGGCCTCCAGCCCGAGCGCGCCCGCCAGCGGGGCGAAGCGCGGGCTCGGGGCGGCGGCCTCCGGCGCGGCGGCCTCCGGCGCGGCCTCGGCGGCGTCGGCCTGGCGGAGCGTGACGGTCCCGGCCGGGACGCCCGCGAGCGACTGGCGGCGGCCGTCGGGCCACGTCACCGTCAGGTCCACGGCCTCGGCCTCCCCCACTCCAAAATGGAGGACGGGCTCGACGGACGACTGGTAGCCGCGCGCCGGGTTCTGTTCCTGCACGAACGTCCGCCCGTCCGGCGTCGTCACGTCGACGCGCGCGCCGACGCCGAGCGTGTTCCGCCCCTCCCCTTCCAAACGAACCGTGAGCGCGTGGCGGCCGGCGATCTCCTCCGCCCGGTTCCGATACAAAAAGGCCGGCGCGTTGAGGTTGTTGACGACGAGGTCGAGGTCGCCGTCGCCGTCGAGGTCGGCCGTGGCGGCGCCGTTCGAGAGCGACGGGCGCTCCAGCCCCCACGCCCGGGTGGCGTTCTCGAAGCGGAGGCCGCCGGTGTTGCGGAACGCCCGGTTCGAGAGGTCCGACGACGGCATCTGGCGGACGAGCGCGAGCAGGTCCGGCTCCTCACCGCGCGCCTGGGCTGCGCGCCGCGCCTCGGGCGCTGTGAACTTCAAAAAGTCCATGTTGGTGTAGTCGCGGACGTACCCGTTCGTGACCACGAGGTCCTTCCAGCCGTCGAGGTCGAAGTCGGCCAGCAGCGCCGACCAGCTCCAGTCGGTGTTCGAGACGCCCGCCAGCTGGCCGACCTCGCTGAACCCGGCGGCGCCCCGGTTGAGGTGGAGCATGTTCCGCATGTACTGCGGGCCGTAGCCGTAGCTCAGCAGGAGCCGCTGGCGGTCGTAGTTCTCGGGGCCCTTGAGGAGCTTCTGCCGCCGGTTGTCCGGCGGGAGCATGTCGAGCGTGAGGAGGTCGAGGCGGGCGTCGTTGTCCACGTCGGCGAGGTCGGCGCCCATCGAGAAGTACGACGTGTGGGCGAGGAGGTCGCGGCCGGCGTCGCGGAAGGTGCCGTCGCGGTTGTTGAGGTAGAGGTAGTCGTCCTCGTCGTAGTCGTTGGTGACGTAGAGGTCGGGCCAGCCGTCGCCGTCGAGGTCGCCGACGGTGGCGCTGAGGCCGAACCCGATGGGCGTCTGGTGGACGCCGGCCGCCTCGGTGACGTCGGTGAAGTGGCCCGCATCGTTGCGGTAGAGCCGGTCGCCGGCGAGCGAGTCGCGGAGCGTCTTCATCACGCCCACGTCGAAGCCCCGGAGCCGCTTGACGTTGTGGTTGACGACGTAGGCGTCGAGGTCGCCGTCGCGGTCGTAGTCGAAGAACGAGGCGTGCGTCGAGTAGCCTGGGTCGTCGAGGCCGAGCTCGGCGGCGGCCTCGCGGAAGCCGCCCTGCCCGTCGCCGAGGTAAAGGAGGTTGCGGCGGAGGGCCGTCGGGAGGTCGCCGGAGCGGGCGACGTAGAGGTCGAGGTGGCCGTCGCCGTCTACGTCGGCCATCGTGACGCCGGTCGTCCAGCCGCCGTCGGGGCCGGCGACGCCGGCGCGTCCGTCGCGTCCTCGAAGCGGAGCGGCCGCCCGGCTCGGTCCGGTTGAGGTAGAGCCGGTTCGGCCCCTGGTTGGCGGTGAAGAAGAGGTCCGCCAGCCCGTCGCCGTCCACGTCGCCGGCCGCGACGCCGCCGCCGTTGTAGAAGTACTCGTAGGCGAGCACGTTCGCCGTCGCGCTCTCGACGAGCGTGTTCTCGAACGCGACGCCGCTCTCGGCGGGCGGGACGAGGGCGAAGAGGGGCTGGCCCTCCGCGCATGGGGCGATGAGGACGAGCAGGACGCCGGCCACCCTGAGCGCGGCCCGCCTCACGACCGGAGCACGGCGCCGAGGGCCGACCAGTGCGCCGCCGTCGGCCCGACGCCCTCGAACACGACCACGCCGCTGGCGCCGCCCGCCAGCGCGCGGCGCGCGGCCTCGGCGAGGCCGTCCGGCGTCAGCTCGGCCACGTAGAGGCCGGCGTAGAGCGGGAACCGACCGCCGAGCGCCGTCACGCCCTCGCGGACCGTCGGCTCGATCCAGTCCGTCCCCTCCTCGTAGAACCAGTTGTAGACCATCGGGAGGACGGCGTCGAGCGGCCAGCGCGGCCAGTCCTGCCGGACGAGCTGGCGGGCGATGGTCGGCGATGGGAAGACGGCGGCCGAGATCGGCTTGCCCGCGGCGTGCGCCACTTGCGAGAGCCCGTGGACGACCTCGGTGATGGTGTCGTAGCGGTACTGCACCCAGGCCGCGTTCTGCGACGGGTCCTCCAGACTCAGCGGGTCGATGCCGGTGCGGGCCTCGAAGCGCCCCCGGCAGACCTCGCAGTAGCAGTAGTCGTAGGGCGCGTACTCGCGGTCCTGGACGATGTCGTAGGTCGGCCAGAGCGCGCTGGGGAGGATGACGTCGGGGACGCGGATGTAGTCGAGGTGGAGGCCGGCGATCCCGTCGACCTCCAGGAGCCGCCGCGCGCGCGCCTCCTTGTGCCGCCGGACGGGCTCGCGCGACGGGCACATAAACTTGTAGTAGTCCACGTAGGGCGGGTCCGTCGCCGTGGACTCGCCGAGGCGGTTGACGGCGTACCACTCCGGGTGCTCGTCTTCGAGGCCGCCCTCCATCATCGTGATCATCCAGGCGTGGACCTCCATGCCGAGGCCGTCCGCGACCGGGATCGCCTCCCGGAGTCCGTCCGGCGGGGCGTCGATGAGAACGGCGGTGATGCCGACCTCGCGGGCCGTCCCGAGCACCTCCCGCCACTCGCTGGAGGAGCGCGAGCCGCGGATCCAGACCCAGTGCTTGAGGTCGGGGCGGGCCGCTGGCGACGCGCTCGGAGCGGGCGTCGTGGCGCCGGCCGGGGCGCCGGCGGCGAGGCCCACGGCCCCGGCTCCGCCGACGTGGAGAAACTGCCTGCGGTCCATGCTCATCCCTGGCGCGGTGGCAACGTTTGCAACAAGATAGCGGGTGCGGTTCCGCCGCGCGAGGCGAGACGGGAGGACCTCCCGGCGCCCCCGCGAATAGAAGGCCCATGCGCCCGCCGTGGCCCCGGCTCGTCCTGCTGGCGGCCTCGCTCGCCAGCGGGGCCGCGGGGGGACAACCCGCCGACGGCGCCGCCCGCATCGGCATCGCGGAGGCCGACGCGTACGTGACGGTCGTCTTTGCCGCGCAGGACTCGGCGCGCTACGACACCGGCGCCGAGGCGTACCTCTCGATGCTCGCCCGGCTCGGGGCGCCCGTGTCGGAGCCCGAGGCCGCCACGCTCGCCCGCCACCTCCGCCAGCTCGCCCCGGTCGTGCCCGGCGCCGAGCGGGTGGCCTGGGGCCTCGACGACGCGCTGCGCCGGGGGGCACTCGCGCGCCTCGCGCCCGGCGTCGGCGCCCGGATCGTCCGCTGGTGGCGCTCCCAGGACGACCTCCCGGCGACGCCCTCCAACGAGCGGCTCGGCGAGCACCTCGCCCGTGTGGCGCACGCCCTCCGCGCCTACGCCGCCCCCGACGACCCGCGCGGCTACGACGACCGCGGCGAGGTCTACGTCCGCCTCGGCCCCCCCGACCGCGTCGCGGAGATAGCGATCGACGCTGGAATCGTGGCGTTCGACCTCCGCGGGCGCTCGCCCATCGGCCGCCTCCCCGACAACGCCTTCTGGGTCTACGACCGCGTCCACGCCTCGGCGCAATACGTGTTCGTGCGGGAGGCCCGGCGGGGGCCGTACCGGCTGGGAGGCGGCCTGGACCTTCTCCCGCGCGCCCTCCGCCGCGCCTCGCGTGGACTCCGGGGCGACGCCGAGGCCGAGGCGTTCCTGACCGTGATGGAGGCGGTCTACGGCCAGCTCGCCGTCCGCCACCCGGCCTACGGCGCTCCCTACGACGCCCTCTCCATCTCGAACGGGAGCGGGATCGTCCGGGACGACCCGGGCTACGTCGCGCTCCGGGTGGTTGCCCAGGCCCAGGCCGCCGACGCCGTCGCGGAGGCGGTGCGCCGGGAGTCCGTGCCGGCCTCGGTCTCGACGACGCACGCCGGGACCGAGCCCCTCCGCGCCTCGGCTCGGTGGGCGCGCTTCCGCGAGCCCGACGGGACGACGCGCCTCGACGTCTCGTGGGCCGTTGAGGAGGGGGCGCTCCGTCCGTCGCCACGGCTCGTGCGGCGTCTGGAACGGCAGGGGCGAGCGCCCTCGGATTCGGTCCTCCTCTCGGCGTCGGCCGCCGTCCTCACCGACGACTTCGAGCCGCGCGCTACGGTCCACGACCACCGCCCGCTTGCCGAGGGCGACGGGGCGGCGGGCACGCTGGCGGTCCCGTTGCGCGCGACGCCCGCCCGCCTCGCCCTCCAGTGGCAGACGCGCCGGCCAGTGCCCGACGCCCCCCGCCTCCTCGTCGGCACGCTCCGCCCGGCCGACCCGCTCGTCCCGCTCCGCGCCGGGGGGCTGGAGATGAGCGACCTCCGCCCGCTTACCGGCCCCGCCGACGCGCTCCGCCCGCACCCCTTCGCCTCGCTCCCCGCCGACGGGCGGCTCGCCCTGTACGTCGAGGTGTACGGGCTCGTGCCGAACGCGGCGGGGCGGACGCGCTACACCGTCGAGTATCGCGTCGTCGGCCACGCCGACGGGCGCGAGACGTCGGCGCGCGTCACCTACGACGGCTCCGACGCGACCGTCCAGGAGGCCGTCGCGCTGGACGTGGCGCCCTGGCTCGGCGAGGCGGTCAGAATCGGGGTCCGCGTCCGCGACGAGACGGCCGGGCTGGAGGTCGAGCGGTCCATCTCGTTCGACGCGCCCCGCTGACCTCGGCCCGCTGGCGGAGGCGGTCCGCCAGCGGCTGGGGGCGCAAACGGATGGGCGCCCCCGGCCGAAGCCGAGAGCGCCCGTCGTCGAGTCTCGGAGGGGGCTCTACTGAGCGTCCCACCAGACGTGCGTCGTCAGCGCGTCTGGCCCCTGACGGGCGACGGCGGCGTTGTAGTTCTCCTCGTTCGTGATCTGCTCGCCGGGGCTGTAGATCATCCGGCGCGGGATGGTCCCGCCGGTCACGTTGCCGGGGTAGCTCACCGGCGTGAGGTCGGGGAAGCCGGTCCGGCGCCAGTTGGCGAACGTCTCGTACTCGTTGAAGAGCGTCGCGGCCCAGTACTGCTCGGCGATCTGCTCCAGGGCGTCGGCGTCCCCGCTGTCGAAGTCGTCGCCGTCGAGGTAGGCGTCGATGGCGGAGCCGCTGATGAGCGCGCCGTCGCCGTAGAGCGCGAGGTACTCCATGGCCGCGCGGACGCCCTCCTCATAGTGGCCGTTGGCGTCGCTCGCGCCCCAGCCGCGGATGGCCGCCTCGGCGAGCATGAGCTCGACTTCGGCATAGGTCTGGAAGAACATCGGGTCGCCCACGCCCACGACGGCCGGGTTGACGGTCATGTAGACGTCCATGCCGCACGGCGTCGGCTCCCCGTCGTCCCCGCACGGGACCCACGAGGGGTCGGTCGGGATGGTCGTCGCGTCGTACCCGTTGGGGAGGCCCACGGCGGGAGCCCCGGCCACCGGGACCTGCCCGTAGACCGTCAAGCGCGGGTCGTTCCGGGACTGGAGCCACTCGACGAACGTCTCGCTCATGAGCTGGCTGCCGTCGGCCAGAAACACCTCGCCGACCCCGTTCCTCCAGGCGGCCGGGTCGTGCGGGACGGCCGCGAGGTCCTCGTTGCTCTCCATCACGCCGCCGGCGATGGCCCGCTCGACCCACTCCTGGGCCAGCGCGGGGTCGCGCTCGATGAGGCGGAACCCGAGCCGGAGCATCATCGAGTTGGCGAACCGGCGCCACTTCTCGACGTCGCCCTGGTAGATCAGGTCGCCGGCGCCGAAGCTGGGCTGCGAGGCGTCGAGCGAGGCCGCGGCCTCCCGGAGCTCGTTCAGCATGTCGAGGTAGATCTCCTCTTGCGGGTCGTACACCGGCTTCACGATCCCCTCGGTGATCCCCTTGCCGGCTTCCGAGTACGGAATGTCGCCGTAGAGGTCGGTCAGGCGGTGGTACATGAACACGCGCGTGATGCGTGTGATCGCGCAGAGGTTCACGTCCTCGGGAGCCTCACACACCTGGGACATCAGGTCCTCGATCTGCTTCGAGATGTTGGGGTAGTAGCGCTCCCACATCGAGGCCGAGTACCCCGTGTTGAGGAGGTACTTGTCGCCGGACCAGTACGTCGGCAGCGCCGCGAAGTGCTGCATCATGGTCGAGCTGTAGATGAGGTTCGTCCGCCAGTTCTCGTAGCGCTCGCCCGAGATCCGGAGCTCGATGTTGGTGAGCTTGAAGTTGGGGTCGATCTGGGCCGCCTGCGTCGGGTCCGTGTTGATGTCCCCGAAGTTGTCGCAGGCGGGGAGGGTGAGGGCGCACAGCGCGACGGCCGCCGGCAGGACCCACGTTTTGAATCGGTTCATGGTTCAGAAGGGGGTGGGGACGCCTTAGAGACGGACGTTGAGGTTGAACCCGATGCTCCGCGTCTGCGGCACACCGGCCAGCTCCAGCCCGATGCCGTTGCTGTCGTTGCGGTAGGAGGCCTCGGGGTCGAGGTTCGGGACGTTGCTGTGGATGAGCCACAGGTTGCGGGCCACGAGCGAGATGGTCGCGTACTGGATCGGCGTGCTGGCGAAGAGCCGCTCGGGGACCCGGTACGAGAGGTTGATCTCGCGGAGCTTGACGAAGCTGGCGTCGTAGACGAACTGCTCGGAGACCTGGCCGGCGATCCGGCCGTAGTAGTCCTGCGGCTCGGCCTGGACCGTGTTGGGCTGGCAGTTGCTCAGGACGCGGTCGCCGGCGGCGTTCGTGGTCTCGGTGCAGGAGGCCAGCGAGACGCCCTCCCCCACGATGAACCCCTCCTCGCGGCCCGGGAGAGTCTCCTGGTGGAGGCCGGAGCCGTAGGCCGTCGCGTTGAGAGCGGAGAAGAGGTTGCCCCCGAACTGCATGTCCACGAGGCTGCTCAGCGTGAGGCGCTTGTAGCGGAACGTGGTCGAGATGCCGCCCAGCCAGTCCGGGACGGCGTTGCCCAGGATCTCCCTCGGCCCCTGGACGGCGAGGCCGTCCGCGTCGTAGACGATTCGGCCCTGGTCGTCGCGGAGGTAGGTCGAGCCCTTGATGCTCCCGAACGGCTCCCCGACGTCGGCCGTGATGACGACCGTGCCCGGCCCGCCGTAGCGGCTCGTCCCCAGTTGGAACGTCTCGACGCCCTCCGAGAGCGCGACGACCTCGTTGTCGTTGTTGGCGAAGTTGAAGTTGAGGTCCCAGCGGAAGTCGTTCGTCAGGATCGGCGTGGTCGAGAGGAGGGCCTCGACGCCGCTGTTGCGGATCTCGCCGTCGTTGATGACCTGGGTGTTGAACCCGCTCGTGGACGGGATGTTGACGCGGAGGATCTGGTCCGTCGTCGTCTTGGTGTAGTACGTGAGGTCGAGCCCGATCCGGCTGTCGAAGGCCCGGACGTCGAATCCGGTCTCGTACTCCGTCGTGCTGGACGGCCGGAGGCTCTCGAGCGGGATGAAGTCCTGCGCGACGCCGCCGCGCGGCTGCCCGAGGTGGCTCGGGCCGAAGAGGTCGAACGTGGGGTAGAGCTGGTACGGGTCGGTGTCGCCGCCGACGTTGGCGTAGGAGGCGCGGAGCTTCCCGAAGGTGAGCCACGACGGCGCCGCGAGCTCCGAGAACACGAAGCTGGCGCTCAGCGATGGGTAGAGGATGGAGTTGTCCTCCGGGTTGAGCGTCGAGAACCAGTCGTTGCGGGCCGTGGCCGTGACGAAGAGGTAGTCGGCGTACCCGAACTCCGCCAGCCCGTAGAGCGAGTTGGTCTGGCGCTGGTTGACGCCGTACCCGGTGGTCGCCGTCCCCTGCTTGGTGACGACCTCAAGGCCGGGGATGCTGTAGCCCTGACCGCCTAGCGTGAGGGTCTCGCTGTCCCGGTAGCGGATGTTGCCGCCGAGGTTGGCGTTGAGCGAGAGGTCGTCGGTGAGCTGGCGCTCGGCGAAGAACAGGAAGTCCGTGTTGATCTCGGAGATCGAGTAGTTCTCCTCGCTCTGGGCGCCGCCGGGGATGTAGGCCGTCCCGTACGGCTCGATGTTGGTCCGCCGGAGGGTGTAGGTGTCCCCGCCGAAGCGGCCCTGGAGCGCGAGCCAGTCGTTGAACTCGTAGGTCAGCGAGGCCGTCCCGATCAGGCGGCGCTCGTCGTCGGCCGCCTTGAACTGCGTCGCCGCCCAATACGGGTTCGTGACGAAGCCGGAGTCGAACGGGCTGTTCTCGACGCCGGTCTCGGTGGCTCCGGCCATCTCACAGTCCGAGCCGCCGTCCGGGCACTGGAAGCTGTTGACGTCGACGTTGGGCGCGAGCAGGAACACCGAGTAGTTCGCGTTGCCGGGCGAATCCGAGAGGCGGGGCCGGTTGAAGACGTCCTCCCGGATAAAGTTGAGCTTGGCGTCGGCGGAGAGCCGCGAGCCGAAGTCGGCCGTGCCCCGGAGGTTGAACGTGGCGCGGGTGAGGCCGGAGGACGGGCTGATGCCGTTGTTGTCGAGGTAGGAGCCCGAGAGGCGGACGGCGGCGGTCTCGTTGGTGGCCGTCAGCGCGACCGTGTTGGTGGTCGTGACGCCGGTCTCGTAGAAGTCGCGCACGTTGCTGTTGCCGACGAGCGCGTACGGCCGCATCTCACCGTCGAACCCGACCACCTGGGAGCCGTCGAGCCTCGGCCCCCACGCCGTCGTCGTGGACTGGCGGGAGGCGAGGGCCGTGGTCGGCTTCTCGCCCCGCGTGCCCTGGCCGTAGACGGTCTGGAAGTCGGTGTCGACGAGGACGTTGTCGACCGTCGTGTTCGAGTTGAGCTCGAGGCCGATGCCGGGGTCGCGCGTGGCCTTCTTGGTGGTGATGAGGATGACGCCGTCCTGGGCGCGCGAGCCGTAGAGCGCCGAGGCCGCCGCGCTCTTGAGCACCGTCATGCTGGCGATGTCGTCGGGGTTGATCCCCGAGACGCCGTCGCCGCCGTCGACGCCGCCCCACTCGCCAGCGGAGCTGATCGTCGTGTTGTCGATGGGGACGCCGTCGACGACGTAGAGCGGCTGGCCGCTCCCGCCGAGCGAGTTGATCCCCCGGATGATGACGCGGCTCGACCCGGCCGGCCCGGTCGCCGGCTTGGACACGATCACGCCGGCCACGCGGCCCGCGAGCGCGTTCGCCACGTTCGTCTCGCGGGCCTCCCGGAGCTCTTCGCCGTCGATTTCCTCAACCGAGTAGCCGATGGCCCGGCGCTCGCGCTCGATGCCCAGCGCCGTCACCACGACGTCGTCGAGGAGCGCCGTGTCCGGCTCCAGCTCGACGACCAACTCGCTGCGCCCGCTCACGTCCACCTCCTGGCGGATGTAGCCCAGCGCCGAGACGGCGACGACCGCGTTCGGTCCGGAGACGGCGAGGAAGAACGAGCCGTTGCCGTCCGTGCTCGCCCCCGTCTGGGTGCCCACCTCCACGATGTTGGCGCCCGCGACAGGGACTCCCGTCGAAGCGTCGTTGACCTGCCCCTGAATCTCGAAGGACTGAGCCAACGCTCCCGGCGCCATCGCCAGGAGGAAGACGGCCGCGACGGCCCATCGGCCCGCGAACGTCAGGCAGGAGACGACGTGACACGGCGGTCGCACGGTAGAGAGTTGCATGGCGGTGGAGGCCTGGTGAGGACGAGGAGATCTGGCACGGAAGCGGTTCCGGCTTCCGCCCATCCGGGACGCGCTGGGGGAGGTGTGGCGCGCACGCCCGTGGAGGTCTCGCGAGAATAATCTGTATAACCTGACAACTGCAAACGTTACCATCCGGCCGATAGCCGCCCTCAGAGCTCTAGCGGCGATCGGGACGGCGAGAGAGGGCAATAATCTGCCTCCACCCTCAAATCCCGGCGGACTACGCCTGAGCGAAGGCGTCAGGCCGCCGCCCTGGCCCGCCCCTGCGAGGCCGCGCCGCCATCCTCAGCCGCCTGGCGGAGAGCCGTCGCCAGCGGCCGAGGATGACGGCGCACCGAGGGGACGACGCGAGGACGGGAAAGATGGCGGCCGATCCGAGGCGAGAGACGCGGGTCCGCTCGCTACGTGTGGGCATAGCGCAGGGCCACGGGGGACGAGTCCACGAGCGGCGCGAGGTCGGGACCGTGGAAGGCATCCATGTCCGAGCTGAACCGCGTAGGGATCACTTCGTGCCAGACGTCCCCATCTTCGTCTCTGTCCCGTCGAGGAGGCGGCGCACGTTGGCCCGGTGCGTCCACACGATGAAGGCCGGGACGACGATCGCGAAGATCCACACGGGCGGCGGGCTCTCCACGCCCAGCCCGAGGTGGAGAGCGAGGAGCGAGAGCGGCAGCGAGAGCGCGGCCAGGATCGACCCCAGCGAGACGTACCGCGTCAGGGCCATCACCACTGCGAACACGACGACCGCGATCCCGATGGCGAGGGGCGCCAGCCCGGTCAGCATCCCGGCACCCGTCGCCACGCCCTTGCCGCCCTTGAACGAGCCGAAAAAGAGGCGGCCCCAGACCGTGAACACGTGGCCGAGCATGGCGGCCGTCCCGGCGATCGTCGCCACCCACGCCGCCGCCAGCTCGGGCCGCGAGCCGAGCGCGCCGGCCTCGACGAGCGCCGGCACGTCGGCGAGGCGGGAGACGAGGGCGACGGCCGCGAGCCCCTTGCCGAAGTCGAGGAGGAACACGAGGAGGCCCGGCCCCTTGCCGAGCACGCGGAGCGCGTTCGTGGCCCCGGCGTTTCCGCTCCCGTGCTGGCGGAGGTCCACGCCCATCGCCCGCCCCACGACGAGGCTGAACGGGATGGCCCCGAGGAGGTAGCTGAGGGCGACGACGAGGACGAGGGAGGCCACGGACAGGCAGTATGGGGTGGTCAGACACAAAGATAGACGCCCGCCCTGGCTGCTCTTTCCACGTGGCGAACGGGGGAGGGGAGGGGCGAAGGCTCCGTCAAGGGTCGTCCAAGAGTCCGCGAGACGGGGGCTTTCATGTCGAGCGCATGGGGCGGCGCCCTATCCTCTCCGCCGACTGACGTCGCCAACGCGGCCCTGCCGCCCTCGCTGCCGTCTCACCCCCCGACTCTTCTGTGACGCGTTTTCTGCTGTTCCTCGGCCTCCTGGCCCTCGCCGTCCCTGGGCTCGCCCAGCAGGCCGGCCCCATCGCACCAGGCGGACGACGCGCCGAGGGCCGCACCGCTGCCCGTCAGGGCGTCGCGAGCTACTACGCCGCCTCGCTCCACGGCCACCGCACGGCCAACGGCGAGCGCTACAACCACGCCGCGCTCACGGCCGCCCACAAGTCGCTCCCGTTCGGGACGCTCCTCCGCGTGACGTCGGCGTACAACGGCCGCGCCGTGCTCGTCCGCGTCAACGACCGGGGGCCGTTCGTGCGGGGCCGCCAGCTCGACCTCTCGGGCGCCGCCGCCGACCGCCTGCGGATGCGCCAGCGCGGGACGCAACGCGTCCGCTTCGAGGTGGTCGATCCGGCCACGCTGCCCAGCCACCAGGTGCCGCCGCGCCGCAAGGTCCGGCACGTGTAGGGCCGCCGGCCTCCCGCCGCGCTGGCGGCTCCGACGCGCGCGGAGACGTCCGCTACCGCACCACCGTCACCGGGCGCGTCGCCACGTCGCGGCCGTCGACGCGGAGGCGGACGAGGTAGACGCCGGCGGGCAGGCCCATGCCCTCGAACGCCGCCCGGTGCGGGCCGGCGGTCTGCGGCCCGTCGTGGAGCACGGCCACCTCACGGCCCCGCACGTCGAGCACCGCCAGCCGGACGGACGCGCCCTCGGCGAGGTCGTAGCGGACCGTCGCGGAGCCGGGGCTCGGGTTCGGCGCGACGCTCAGCAGCACCGGCTCGGGCGGGGGCGGCTGGGCGCGGACGGCGTTCGGGTCGAGGCGGACCACGAACAGCCCGGACTGGATGTCGGAGACGATGACCTTGCCGGAAGCGAAGTACGGGTACACGTTCCACGCCCCGTTGTAGCCGTAGCCCTGGGGCAGGTACGTGTCGTAGAACGCGACCTCGCGCGGCGCCGCCGGGTCCGAGACGTTGAACACGCGGAGGCCCTCGGTGTAGTGGGCCACGTACAGCTCGTCGTCGAGCACGTAGCAGTTGTGGACGGCGGCCTGCGCGTTGACGACGATCTCGTCCACGAGCTCGGGGTTGTCGAGGTCGCGGAGGTCGAACGTCCGAATCCAGTTCCCGCTCGTCCCGATCTCGTCGCCGACGAACACGTAGTCGCCGTCGTCCGTGGTGCAGGTGTTGTGGGCGCCGGCGCCGGGGTACGTGAAGGTGGTGACGAGCTGAATGTCGGCCGGGTCGCTCACGTCGAGCACGTCGACGCCGCCCCCGTTGTAGATGGCCGTGCCGAACGCGCGCGTCCCGCGCACCTCGAAGTCGTGGTAGTAAACGACGGGCTGGTGCGTCGGCTGGAACTCGCCGACGTACGCCGGCGCCGCCGGGTCGGCGAGGGAGTAGACGCGGACGCCGGCCGTCCCGTTCGTCCGCCCGCCCACCACCCACAGGTGGCCGTTGGCGACGAGGACGTTGTGGGAGCCGCCCTCGCTGGCACTCGGCTGCACGTCGAGCGTGCCGACCTGGACCGGCGCCGCCGGGTCCGAGAGGTCGATGATCTGGACCGGCCCGCGCTCGTTGGCGAGGTAGGCGTAGTGGCCGTAGACCTTGACGTCCTTCGAGTCGGACGCGCCCTCCGCCGTCGGGACGAACCCGACCTCGACGGGCGCCGCCGCCGGGGCGTCCGTCACGTCGATGACGCTGAGCCCGGCGTTGCGAAGCGCCAGCAGCGCGTACTCCCGCCCGTCCGGCGCCGTGTAGCCCCAGACGTCGCCGTAGGAGCCGGACCGCCCGCGCGACGGCGCGAACGACACCGCCGCCAGGACACCCTGGGACAGCGACGGCGTCGCGCGGGCGGTCTCCGAGCCGAGCACCGTCCCGTCCGCGTCGACCACGTCCACGCGGAACGTGTAGCGGACGGCCGGGTCCAGCCCGTCCACGCGGAGGGCGCCGTCGCCGGGAGCGACGTCGGTCAGGAGCGCCGGGTCGCCCGTGTCGGTGGCGTCGTAGACGCGGACGCGGGCGCCGTCGAGGTACGTCGCCGCGATCCACTGGACCGAGACGACGCCGTTCGCGAGCGTCGTCGCGCTCACGCGCCGCACCGGGCGCGGCGTCACGGTGAGGGTAGCGTCCTGGACCTTGCCCAGGGTGGCGCCTGGGGCCAGGCGGCCGATGAGGCCGTAGTAGCTGTTGAGGCCGAAGTAGCCCGGCCCCGGCGGGGTCCCGCTGGCGCCGTCGTACGTGCTCGCCAGCACGGCGAGGTACTCCCGGCCGCCGAGCGCGGAGGCGTCCGGGTCCCACTGGCGGTTGGCGGTCTTGAGCGTCGGGGCCTCCGAGAGCGCGAGGTTCAGGCGCCGCGGCGCCGAGGGGTCCGAGACGTCGTACGCCGCGCCCGGGAACGTGCCCGTCCCGACGTAGGCGTAGTCCTGGGAGCGGTCGTACACCCAGACCGTGGAGGTCAGATCGGGGTCGAACACGATCTCGATCGGTGGGGCCTCCGCGTTGGGGAGGGTCGAGCTGAAGGTGCGGTCTCCGAAGTCGAGGCCGCCGCCGAAGCCCTGGAGGTTGAACGCGGCGCCGTCGAGCCAGCGGGGCGCGGGCTCCCAGTCCCACGTAAAGTCCAGGGCGTCCACCGCCTCGATGCGTGCGGACGCCGCTCGCTCCGAGACCGGGCCGAGGTCGTGGAGCGGGGTCTGCGCCTCGGCGGAGACGGCGAGGACGGCGAGGAAGAGGAGGGCACAGCGCATGGGCACGGGGGCGAACGGCCGGAGTGTACGGTGGCCGCCGGCCGGCACCGAGTCCCTTCCATGCGACTGTCGGGGCGAGAGCGAGGGGCCGGGCCGGCTCCGTAGGACAGGAATCGCCGGGCGCGGGTGTCGCCCCACGCTCCTATTCCTCCAGGTCGATCTTCAACGACACGTCGAGGGCACGGACGGAGTGCGTGAGGGCGCCGGACGAGATGAAGTCGACGCCCGTCGCAGCGATCTCGCTCACCGTCTCCAGCGTTACGTTCCCCGACGCCTCCGTCTGCACGCGCCCTGCGACGCGGCGGACGGCCTCGCGGAGCATCGACACGTCGAGCCCGGCGTCCGTGCGGCGGGCCATGTTGTCGAGGAGGACGCGGTCGACGCGCGAGCCGTGGGCGACGGCCGCGAGCACGGCGTCGACCTCGTCGAGCGTCCGGGCCTCCACCTCGACCGGCACGTCGCGGACCCGCTGGCGGAAGGCGTCGACGGCGCGGACCGCCTCCCGGACGCCGCCCGCCGCCGCGATGTGGTTGTCCTTCACCAGGACCATGTCGAACAGCCCGACGCGGTGGTTCTCGGCTCCGCCGAGCCGGACGGCCCACTTGTCGAGCGCCCGGAGGCCGGGCGCCGTCTTGCGCGTGTCGAGCACGGTGGCCGGCGTCGCGGCCGCGGCCATCCGCGCCGACGCCGTGGCGATCCCGCCCATCCGCTGCATCAGGTTGAGCGCCAGCCGCTCGGCGACCAGGATCGACCGCGCGCGTCCCTCGACCGTGCCGAACACGGACCCGGCCCGCAGCCGCTCGCCATCGGCAGCGGCCCACGACACGACGAGGTCCGGGTCGACGGCCTCGAACACGCGCTCGGCGACGGCCAGCCCGGCGACGACGCCGTCTTCTTTCAGCAGGAAGCGGGCCGTCGCGCGCGTCTCGGGCGGGATCGTCGCCTCGGTCGTCACGTCGCCCGCGCCGACGTCCTCCGCCAGCGCGCGGGCGACGAGGTCGGGCAGCATCGCGGCGACGGGCTCGGGGAGAGGGAGCATGGGGACGTTCGGGCTACCCTTCGCTCGCCTCGATCTCACCGAGGACGGGCTCCACGACGCGCATCGGGATCGGGCCCCAGGCGGAGTGGCCGGGGACTTCGCGGCCCTCGATGGCGTCGGCGGCGATTCCCTCCGCCCGCCAGCCGGCGACGGCGGAGTACAAGGCGCGGAGAAAGTCCCGCATCACGAGCAGGTCCGCGCGCGTGCCGACGACGGGGTAGCCCTCGCCCGCGTGCCCGAAGACGAACGCCGTCTCGTCCGAGTGCCGGCCGTGGACCGTCTGCAGAACCTCCATCCAGTTCTGGACCGAGGCGCCGGCGGGCCGGTCGATGTACGGCTGGCGGTGGTTGAACACGAGGTCGCCCATGTGGACCACGTCCGCGTTCTCGAAGTGGACCACGGCGTCGCCGCAGGTGTGGGCCGGGCCGAAGTAGTGGAGCGAGACCACCTCGTCGCCCACGTCCGCGCTCCACGTCCGCTGGAACGTCTCGGAGGCGTAGCGCTGCGCCTCCAGCGAGCCGCCCTGGACGGCCGAGGCGCGCTGGAGGCCGGGGACCGCCTCGTGCGCCACGTGCTGGGCGGCGTGCGGCGCGAGGACCGCGTTGCCGGCCGTGTGGTCGCCGTGGTGGTGCGTGTTGACGAGCAGGTCGAGCCCGCGTGTCGAACCGTCGCGGAGGCCGGTGAGGAACGTCTCCGCCGACGCCGGGAACTGCGTGTCCACGGCCACGAGCGCGTCCGGCGACTGGAGATAGCCGATCGTCCCGCCCTGATCGGTGAAGGCGCCGACGTTCCGGCGGATGGGCAGGAAGTCGGCCCGTCGCGGCGCACCGGCGGCGGTCGCCAGCGGGGAGAGGAACGGGAGCGCGGCGGTGGCGACGGCCGTGCGGGTGACGAACTGGCGGCGGCTGAGCATGGGCGGCGGGCGGCGGGGTCGCCAGGGTTCGCGGGGCGGACAGGCGGGGTTCCCTGCGACCCCGCATCTTTCCCGCGGAACCCCATTCACGCGCCCCGCTCGAACGCGGCCTTGACGAGGTCCGGCGCCGGGACGGGCCGGCCGCGCGCCGCGTCCACGAAGCAGAGCGTCACGCGGCCCGAGATCAGCACCTCGTCCTCGCCCGCCCGGCGGACGGCGTAGTCGATGGGCACGCGGACGCGCGGCGGCTCGGGGAAGACGGCCTCGATCTCCAGCAGGTCGTCGTACCTCGCGCTCCGGTGGTAGCGGAGCACAGCCTCCACGACGGGCATGACGACGCCGCTCTCCTCCAGCTGGCGGTACGGGAGGCCCGCCGCGCGGAGCGCCTCGGTGCGCGCGGCCTCGAACCAGTCGAGCACGTGGGCGTGGTAGACGACGCCCATCGGGTCGCACTCGCGGTAGCGAACCCGGTGCCGGTGGACGTACCGGATCGCCGGGGCGCGGTCGCTCATGCGGCGACCGCTTCGCCCTCGGCGAAGGCGCCCATCGCGTCGAACTTGGCGAGGCGCGCCGCCAGCAGGTCGTCGGTGGGCACCGGCCCGAGCTCGTCGAGGTGGCGGGCGATGGCCGCCCCGACGGCCTCGAACGTGGCGCCCGTGTCGTGGTGCGCGCCGCCGACGGGCTCCGCGATGATCTCGTCGATCACGCCGTGCTGGATCAGGTCGGGCGCGGTCAGCTTGAGGGCGCGCGCGGCGTCCTCCTTGTGGTCCCAGTTGCGCCACAGGATCGAGGAGCAGGACTCGGGCGAGATCACCGAGTACCACGCGTTCTCCAGCATCAGCACGCGGTCGCCCACGCCGATCCCGAGCGCGCCGCCGCTCGCGCCCTCGCCGATCACGACGACGACGATGGGGACCGGCAGCCGGGCCATGACCATCAGGTTGCGGGCGATGGCCTCGGCCTGCCCGCGCTCCTCGGCCTCCAGGCCGGGGTAGGCGCCGGGCGTGTCGAGGAAGGTGACGACGGGCTTGCCGAACTTGGCCGCCATCTCCATCAGCCGCTTGGCCTTCCGGTAGCCCTCGGGGTTGGGCATCCCGAACCGGCGCTCCTTGCGCTGCTTGGTGTCGCGGCCTTTCTGGTGGCCGAGGACCATCACGGTCCGGTCGCGCGAGCCGAACCGGGCGCCGTGGAACGTGGCCGGCCCGCCGACGAGGGCGTGGTCGTCGCCGAAGAGGCGGTCGCCGTGCAACTCCACGAACCCGCCCGTCAGGGCCTCGACGTAGTCGAGCGTGTAGGGCCGCTCGGGGTGGCGGGCGATCTGGACGCGCTGCCACCGCGTGAGCCCGCGGTAGATGGACTGGCGGAGGGTCTCGACGCGCGTCTCGAGGGCAGCGATCTGCGCGGAGAGGTCGACGGCCCCGTCTTCGGCATCGAAGCGGCGAAGCTCGGCGAGCTTGGCTTCGAGGTCGGCGAGGGGCTTCTCGAAGTCGAGGAGGTGGGCCATGCCGCTAAGGTAGCGCCGGGGGGAAACGGGGAAGGAGGGGCCGGTCTCGGAAACGTTCCAGGCAACGTCCGCCCGCCCCGCTGGCGGCGACGGACGCCAGCCGGGGCGCTCCCTGCCGTCAGCCCTGCGCCAGCGCCCGCACGAGGATCTCGAGGTCCATCCACGCCGACTGGTTGCGGGCGTAGAACCAGTACGCCCGGTGCGCCTCGGCGATCGTCTGGGGCCGCTGGCGGCGCGTGTCCAGGACCGAGACGACGCCCGGCGGGAGGCCCCACGCCGGCGGTGGGTGCGGGCCGGCGGCGTCGTAGCCGACGAGGGCGCGGCGGCCGGCGAGCACGCTCGGCATCCGGGCCGCCACCGCCGCGAGGCGGCGCCAGCGGGGCGTCGGGTGGAGCCGGGACGCCAGCCGGAGGGCCGGCGCCAGCACCACGAGCGCCGACGCTACCGGAAGCTCCACCAGCCGCCGGCTCCAGAGGGGGCGGAGCGGGGCGACGGTCCGCTCGGCCTCCAGCAGCGGCGCCGCGTAGTCCTCCACGGACGCCTTCCCGATGATCCGGTCGCGGCCGGAGGCCAGGATCTTGAGCTGGACGGGCAGGTCGCGGAGCGCGCGCATCCCGTCGAGGATGGCCGTGTTGGTGAGGCTGTCGGCGGCGAACACCACGTCGTCGGCGCGCTGGAGGCGGGCGAGGTCGCGGAGCTGGCGGGGCCGCCCGACGTGCGCGAGGTCCCCGCCGCCGTCGCCGTCGCTCACGTAGCCCACGACGACGGTCTCGGCCCCGAGACGGCCCGCGAGCAACCGCTGCAACCGCTCGGCCTCGGACGCCGCCCCGACGACCAGCGCGCGCCTCGGGGCCGTCCGCGTGGCGCGGCCGCGGAGGCGGTGGACCAGCAGGAGCGCGCCCGCGAGCGGGAACCCGAGCACGAGGGCCGCCCGGCTAAACCCGATCTGGGGCACGAAGAACGAGGCCGCCGCCACGGTCAGCGCGGCGACGCCGGCCCCGACCGGGACCGCCCGGAGCGGCCGGCGCCCGCGCCGGTAGCCGCCGCTCAAGGCGATGGCGCCGACGAGCGCGAGGGCGTACGCCGGCAGCGCTAGGCCGTAGAACGACAGCTTGAAGGAGAACCCGTCCGCCTGGGACCACCCCGCGGCGACCGCCGCCAGTGCGGCCCACGCCAGCCCGAATTCCAGAACCGGCGAGGCCACCGCACGGCCGGCCCGCCCGAGCGCGGCGAGCGCCGCCCGCGCCACGATCCCCAGCCTCAGCCCGAACGCCAGGACGCCCGACCCCAGCCGCCGCGCCCAGCCGCCCTCCCCGCTGGCGACGTGCTTCTCCACGAACCGGAGCATCGCCCCGTAGAACAGGACCACGTACCGGAGGTCCCCCTGCTTCGTGCTCTCGCCCTTGTAGTGGACGATCTGGGTGTCCGGCGTGTAGTAGATCCGCCAGCCCGCCTGCTGAATCCGGTAGCACCAGTCGAGGTCCTCCCCATACATGAAGAACGCCTCGTCGAACAAACCGGCGGCTTGACGAGAGGAGGGATGAGGGACGGGGAAGGAGGCCGTGCCACTCGCCTTTCCCTCTTCCCCCGTCCTCCTTTCCTCGTGCTCGCAAAGAACCGCCGCGCGCCGCACCATCATGCACGAGCCGCTGAGGGCGTCCACCTCGCAGACCTCGTCCACGGGGAGATAGGTGAGGTTGTAGCGGCCGAACCGGGGGCTGTGAGGGAAAAGCCGGCTGAGCCCGGCGATCCGGTAGAACGCGACGGCCGGCGTCGGGAAGGCGCGGCGGCTCTCGGGCGCGAACGTGCCGTCGGGGTTGAGGATGCGGCACCCGGCGGCGCCCGCCTCCGGATGCGCGTCCATGAAAGCGACCAACTGGCGGAGCGTGTCCTCCTGAAGGATCGTGTCGGGGTTGAGCACGAGCACGTAGCGCCCGGCCGCCTCGCGGAGCGCCTGGTTGTTGGCGACGGCGAACCCCACGTTCTCCTCGTTGGCGACGAGCCGGACGTCCGGGAACTGCTCGCGGACCATCTCCGCCGAGCCGTCCGCCGAGTCGTTGTCCACCACCCACGTCTCGACCGCCAGCCCGGCGCTGGCGCGCTCCACCGACCGGAGCGCCTGCTCCAGAAACCCCCGCACGTTGTACGTCACGATGACGACCGAGACGTCGACGGGGACCGTCGAGGTCGGGGCGCCAGAGACGGCGGGGGAGAGGGGGAGGCCGGTCATGACGTCGCCGAAGATAGGCGGGGCCGATGGCGAGGACGGGACGGGCGGGGTGAACGGTCGGGCAGAAGGCGTGTTCGGGCACGCTGGCGGCCCAGCGGGCGCGGCGTGAAGACGGCCCCCGCCGGCCGTCCCGTGAGGCGGGGCCGGTAGCTTGGGCCGCCGCCCCCCGAGCCCATGCCTCGCCTCCCCCCCGGCCGCGAGGTCCGCGCGACGCTCGCGCTCGCCGTCCCCATCGTGCTCGTCCAGCTCTCGCAGATGTCGATGAGCTTCGTGGACGTGGTGATGGTGGGCCGGCTGGGGACCGAGGCGCTGGCGGCCGTCGTGCTCGGCTCGACGGCGTACTTCTCGCTCTCGCTCCTGTGCGTGGGCGTGATCGTGGCCGTCCAGCCGACCGTGGCCCAGGCCATCGGGGCCGGCGACGAGGCCGCCGCGGCGCGTGGCGCGCGCCAGGGGCTGTGGCTCGCCACGATCCTCGGCGTCCCGTTCACGGTCGGGCTCGGGTTCGCGGAGGACGTCTTTCTGTGGACCGGCCAGGCGCCCGACACCGCCGCCCTCGCCGCCGGCTACGTGAGCGCGATCCGCTGGGGCTTCGTCCCGAACCTCTGGTTTACGGCCCTGCGCGGTCTGTGCGAAGGGGACGCCCGGCCCGCGCCCGTCCTCGTGGTCACGCTCCTGGGCGTCGTCGCGAACGTCGCCCTCAACTACGTGCTGATGTTCGGCGCGCTCGGCGCCCCCGCGCTCGGCCTCGTCGGGACCGGGTGGAGTTCGGCGCTCACGATCACCGTCATGTTCGTGGCCCTGGGGCTCTACGTACGGACCGGCCCGCTGGGGCGGTTCCGCGTGTTCGCCGGCCTCCGCCGGCCGGACCCCGAGGCGCTGGGCGCGCTGTTCCGACTCGGGTGGCCCATCGGCGTGGGGTTCGGGCTGGAGGGCGGGCTGTTCACCGTCGCCACGCTGATGGTGGGGCGCCTGCCGGCTCACGAGGTCGCGCTGGCGGCGCATCAGGTGGCGCTCAACGCCGCCAGCGTCGCGTTCATGGTCCCGCTCGGGATCGGGATGGCGGGCGGCGTGCGCGTCGGGCAGGCCGCCGGCGCGGGCGACCTCGACGGCGCGGCCCGGGCCGGGTGGACGGCCGCCGCCCTCGGCGTCTCGTTCATGGCCCTCTCGGCGCTCCTGTTCTGGTTCCGCCCCGACGTCGTCGTCTGGATCTACGCCGGGAGCGCGCCCGACCCGGCCGTCGCCCGGCTGGCGGCGTCGCTGCTCGCGATCGCGGCCGTGTTCCAGCTCTTCGACGGGATGCAGGCCGCCGTGGCCGGGGCGCTCCGCGGGCTCAAGGACACGCGCGTGCCGATGCTCATCGCCGCCCTCGCCTACTGGGGCCTCGGCCTGACGACGGCCGCCGCGCTCGGGCTCGGGGCCGGGTGGGGCGCCCGCGGGCTGTGGTGGGGGCTCACGCTCGGGCTGGCCGCCGCCGCCGTCGGGCTCTCGCTCCGGTTCGCCCGGCTCACGCGGGCCTCCCCGGCCCCGTCCGACACGCTGGCCCCGGCGTAACCGGGGGCGCCCCTGTAGTTTCAGCTTCGGTCGAAAGCTGTGGGGGTTGTCCTGATCCTCGTGTCGGGCGGCGGCCCCACCTGAACGGAGGGAGAGCCGGCCGTCCTTTCGAGCTATCTTCGCCTGACCCCTCTAGAGGCCGGTCTACCTTCGGAACCGCCCCTCGTCCGTCCTCAGGGGCTTTTCTCACCCAGCGGTCATGCCTCAGCTTTTCCCGCGCAAGGCCAACGCGCTCCCCACGGTCTCTCTCGTTGCTGTGCTCCTCGGGGGCCTCGTCGTCGTCATCGGCGGGTGGTACTACCTCTCGCCCGAGTTCTACGAGGTGGGGTACCAGCCCGAGCAGCCGGTCCCGTACAGCCACGCCCTCCACGCTGGCCAGCTCGGGATGGACTGCCGGTACTGCCACAACCACGTCGAGCAGAGCCCGCACGCCAACGTGCCCTCCACGCAGACCTGCATGAACTGCCACGGCGTCGTGCAGACGGAGTCGGCCAAGCTCCTCCCGGTCCGCGAGAGCTGGGCGACGGGGGTGCCGATCGAGTGGGTCAAGATCCACCACATCCCGGACTACGCCCAGTTCAGCCACGCGGTCCACGTCAACGTGGGCGTCGGCTGCGAGAGCTGCCACGGCCGGATCGACCAGATGGCGGTCGTCGCCCAGGCCGAGCCCCTCTCGATGGGGTGGTGCCTCGAATGTCACCGGAACCCGGAGAAGTACCTCCGCGACCCGGATCTCGTGACGCAGATGGGCTACGCCGAGGCCGTCCGCGCCGACGGGGACCAGTACGAGGCTTACCTCGCCGCCAACCGCCAGCGCATCGCGGCCGAGGGGATCAAGCCGCCCCAGAACTGCTCGGCCTGTCACTACTAGAACGTCGAACGTGCAAGGTTGACGGGGAGCCTTCGACCTCCGCTCGCTCCACTCTCCACGTTTGGACACTCCACGTTCAACACCCCCCCATGATCGAACTCGACGTCCTGAGCGCCATTGACCGGGCGACCGACGAAGACGCCCAGGCGGCCAGCCGCCAGGCTCCGACGTGGCGCAGCCGCGCCGCGCGTGGCGGGACGCTGGACCCGGCCGTCACCCGCAACGAGTTTCTCCCGGACGCGCCGGTCTCGGCCGACGACGCGGGCACGAGCCGCCGGAGCTTCCTCAAGGTGATGGGCGCCAGCGCGGCGCTGGCGGGCATGACCGGCTGCCGCCGGCCCGTCGAGACGATCCTGCCGTACGCGCGGAAGCCCGAGGACGTGATCCCGGGCGTCCCGTCGTACTACGCGACGGCGATGCCGCTGGGCGGCGTCGGGCACGCCCTGCTCGTGCAGAGCCACGAGGGGCGCCCGACGAAGGTGGAGGGCAACCCCGAGCACCCCGTGAGCCAGGGCGCCACCGACATCTTCGCGCAGGCGTCCGTGCTCCAGCTCTACGACCCCGACCGGAGCCACAGCGTCCGCACCGTGGGCGAGGCCGGGCCGGAGCGGGCCGACTGGGGCAGCTTCGTGGCCGAGGCCAACCGGCTGCTCGCCCAGCGCGGCCGCGCCCGCGTCGCCGTGATCGCCCAGCCCTCGGCCTCGCCGACCGCCGACGCGCTCCGCCAGCGGTTCATGGCCACCTACCCCGGCGCCCGCTGGATCACCGTCGGCCCGTACCTCGACGACTACCAGACGCTCGGGACCCAGGAGGCGCTCGGCCAGCCGGCCCGCCCGCTCTACCGCTTCTCGAACGCCGAGGTCATCGTCTCCTTCGACGCCGACTTCCTGAGTGCCGAGGACCCCAACTCGGTCTGGAACAACCGCGAGTACGCCGCCTCCCGCCGCGTCGACGAGCGCGGGTCGATGAGCCGCCTCTACGTCGTCGAGTCCACGATGACGATGACGGGCGGCATGGCCGACCACCGCCGGGCCGTCAAGGCCGGGGCCGTCCCGTTCGTGGCCTCCGCCGTCGCCGCCGGGCTCGGCGTGGGGACGGGCGCGCGCGGCTCGGTCGCGCCCGAGATGCAGCCGTTCATCGACGCCATCGTCGAGGACGTGCAGGCGGCGGGCGGACGCGCGGCGTTCGTGGCCGGCGCCACGCAGCCCCCGCAGGTCCACGCCCTCGCGGCCGCGCTCAACGGGCGGTTCGGGAGCGGCGTGGTCGAGTACCTCGCCACGGGCGCCGAGACGGCGCAGCCCGTCGGCCCGCAACTGGCGGCGCTCGTGCGCGACATGGCCCGGGGCCAGGTCGATGCCCTCCTGATGCTCGGGACGAACCCGGTCTACACGCTCCCGGCCGAGCTCAACTTCGCCGCGGCCCTGGAGCGCGTGCCGCTCTCGATCCACACCGGCCTCTACCGCGACGAGACGGCGCAGCGGTCGACGTGGCACGTCCCGGCGGCCCACTACCTCGAGAGCTGGGGCGACCTCCGCGCCTACGACGGCACGCTCAGCATCGTCCAGCCGCTCATCGCGCCGCTCTACGACGACGCGCACTCGGACCTCGAGGTCCTCAACACGCTCGTCACCGGCCGCAACAACGCCGGCTACGACCTGCTCCGCCAGTCGCTGCGCGGGGTGTTCCCGGGCGACTTCGAGACGGCGTGGCGGACGGCGCTCCACGACGGGTTCGTCCCGAACACCCGGTTCGCCTCGCTCGGCGCCGGTGGCGGCACGCCGAACCTCTCCGGGCTGGCGACGCCCGAGGCCGACGACCTCGAGCTCGTCTTCCGCCTGTCCCCGACGCTCTACGACGGGCAGTTCTCGAACGTGGCATGGATGCAGGAGGCGCCCCACCCGGTCACGAAGCTGACCTGGGACCCGTCTGCGCTCGTCAGCCCGCGCACGGCCCAGGCCCTCGGGCTCGACCTCGACATCGACTTCGCGGACGACGAGGGCGGCCAGTTCAGCGGGGCCTCGACGGAGACCGGCAAGGACTACACGGCCGTCGTCACGCTGGCGGTGCCGGGCGGCACGTTCGTCCGGCTGCCCGTGTGGGTCCAGCCGGGCCACCCGGACGGCTCCGTCACCGCCTTCCTCGGCTACGGCCGCAACCTGGAGACGGACCGCGAGATCCGCGACCGTGGCCTCCTCGAGCGCCTGTTCAACAAGGACACCGACGTCTACCGCCCCGGCCCCATCGTGGAGTTGGTGGGCGCGGAGCTAGAGGGGGGGCCGACAGCCGCCCGCGCCGAGGGGCTCCGCTCGTTCGCCAACGCCCACTACCTCCCGGCCGTGGCCATCGAGCGCGAGAGCGACGGCTACCTCCTCGCGAGCACGCAGGACCACGGGACCATGAACGGCCGCGCCATCGTGCGGACCGCCACGCTCGCCGAGTACCGCCAGGACCCGGACTTCGCCAAGATCGAGGACCACTACGTCGAGGACGTGCCGTGGGAGAACTTCGAGCCGCTCTGGGGCGAGGAGAACTCGGCCTCCGAGTCGCCCGCCATCGGCGAGTGGATCTACTCGGACAACCAGTGGGGCATGAGCGTCGACCTCAACGCCTGCACCGGGTGCAACGCGTGCGTCGTCGCCTGCCAGGCCGAGAACAACGTGCCGGTCGTGGGCAAGGACCAGGTCTCTCGCGGACGCGAGATGCACTGGCTCCGCCTCGACCGCTACTACGTCGGCGGCGACGAGAACGAGCCGGGCATGGTGGCGCAGCCCATGTTCTGCGTCCACTGTGAGAACGCCCCGTGTGAGCAGGTCTGCCCGGTCAACGCGACGAGCCACTCGCCGGACGGGATCAACGAGATGACGTACAACCGCTGCATCGGCACGCGGTACTGCGCCAACAACTGCCCGTACAAGGTCCGCCGGTACAACTTCTACAACTGGACGAAGCACCTCCCGCTGGAAGTCCAGATGCAGTCGAACCCGTACGTCACGGTCCGCTACCGCGGCGTCATGGAGAAGTGCACGTTCTGCGTGCAGCGGGTCCGCCATGCACAGCAGTACGCCCACATCGAGGACCGGCCGGTCCGCGACGGCGAGGTGGTCACGGCGTGCCAGCAGGTGTGCCCGGCCAACGCCATCGTGTTCGGCGACCTCCGGGACCCGAACAGCGCCGTCTGGAGGATCAAGCAGAGCCCGCGCGACTACGCCCTGCTCGCCGAGCTGGCCGTGAAGCCGCGCATGACCTACCTCGCCCGGCTCCGCAACCCGAACCCGACGCTCGAAGCTCTCGGCTCGCCGTTCGACGCCCTGGACGACGCCCACCCCGTCGGCGGCCCGGAGCACCTCGACGCCGACCCCGCCTAGCCTCGCCGTTCGTCCCCGCCCGCAGCGCCCGCCAGCCCCCGCCCCCGTGGCCACCGTCACCTCCAAGACCGCCTACGCCCGCACCGCCGACGGTGCCCCGGCCTACCCGGACGGCACGCCGATGACGCTCGAGGACGCCCCGCTCGTGCGCGGCAACCTCTCGTTCCACGACGTCACCGAGCTCGTCTCGTACCACACCGAGAAGAAGACGCCGGTCGGGTGGTTCCTCGCCTTCGGCGCCGCACTCACCGGCCTCGCCATCTTCGCCGTGGCCGTGGCCTACCTCGTGTGGAACGGGCCGGGCGTGTGGGGCCTCACGAGCCCCGTGTTCTGGGGCTGGGCCATCGTCAACTTCGTCTGGTGGGTCGGCATCGGCCACGCCGGGACCCTGATCTCGGCCGTCCTCTTCCTGTTCCGCCAGCGCTGGCGGACCTCGATCAACCGGGCGGCCGAGGCGATGACGCTGTTCGCCGTCGCGTGTGCCCTCGTCTTCCCGACGTTCCACGTCGGGCGCGTGTGGGTCATCTACTACACGCTGCCGATCCCGAACCAGATGGCCATGTGGCCGAACTTCAAGAGCCCGCTGCTCTGGGACGTGTTCGCGGTGTCGATCTACGGGACCGTCTCGCTGCTCTTCTGGTACGTCGGGCTGATCCCGGACCTCGCCACGATCCGCGACCGGGCGGTGCGGCAGGGCCGGATGCTCCGGGCGCGCATCCTGGGCTTCTTCAGCCTCGGCTGGACCGGCTCGAATCGGAGCTGGCGCCACTACGAGCGGGCCTACCTCATCCTGGCCGGGCTGGCGACGCCCCTCGTGCTCTCCGTCCACTCGGTCGTGTCCTTCGACTTCGCGGTCTCGCTCATCCCGGGCTGGCACACGACCATCTTCCCGCCCTACTTCGTGGCCGGGGCCATCTTCTCCGGCTTCGCCATGGTGGTGACGCTCCTCGTGGTCGCGCGGAAGGTGTACGGCCTGGAGAACCTGATCACGCTCGACCACCTCGAGAAGATGAACATCATCATCCTCGTGACGGGGACGGTGGTCGGGTTCGCCTACATCACGGAGTTCTTTATCGCGTGGTACAGCCAGGTCGAGTACGAGCAGTACGTGTTCTTCAACGTCCGCGCGACCGGCCCGTACGCCTGGGCCTACTGGACGATGATGACGTGCAACCTCGTCTTCCCGCAGGTCTTCTGGAAGAAGAGCTTCCGGCGGTCGATCCCGATCATGTTCGCCATCTCGATCACGACCAACATCGGGATGTGGTTCGAGCGGTTCGTGATCACCGTCACGTCCCTGAGCCAGGACTTCCTCCCGTCGTCCTGGGACTACTACTCGCCGACGATCTGGGACGTCCTCCTCTACGTCGGGACGTTCGGGCTCTTCTTCACGTTGTTCCTCCTGTTCCTCCGGTTCGTGCCGATGGTGGCCATCGCGGAGGTGAAGGGCGTGATGCCGCAGGCCGACCCCCACTTCTACCACCACGCCGGCGACGGCCACGCCGCCCCGCACGAGCTGGCGGACTACCAGCGCGACGCCAACGCCCAGACCGCCTCGCCGGCGCCCCCCGACACCGACCGCGATGGCGTCCCGGACGACGAGGGCGGCCTCGTCGACGGCGACGGCGCCCCCGCCCGCGCCTAACCCCGACACCATGCTCGACGCCATCCGCCAGCGCCTCGACGACCGGGCCAACCAGCACGTGGGCCTGCTCGCCGAGTTCCCCGACCCCGGCGCCCTCTACGAGGCCGTCGAGAGCCTCCGAGAGAAGGGCTACACCCGGGTCGACACGTTCAGCCCCTTCCCCATCCACGGCATGGACCGGGCGATGGGCCTCCCCTACTCGAAGCTCGGCTTCTTCGTCTTCGTCGGCGGCCTGACGGGCGGCCTCCTCGGCTTCTTTCTCCAGTGGTGGACGAGCGCCGGGCCGCAGCCGTTCTCGGGCTGGTTCACGTCGCTCCAGGGGTACCCGATCAACATCTCGAACAAGCCGCTCTTCGGGTTCGAGTCGAGCGTGCCCATCATGTTCGAGCTGACGATCCTGCTCTCGGCGCTCACGGCCGTCGGTGCGATGCTCGCACTCAACGGGCTCCCGCGTCCGTACAACCCGCTCTTCCACTCGGACCGCTTCGGCCGGGCCACCGACGACGCCTTCTTCCTCCACGTCGCCGCCGCCGACGGCACGTTCGACCGGGGCGAGACGGCCTCGGACCTGTTCGGCCTCGGCGCCACCGCCGTCGAGTACGTGGACCACGAGGGCGTGACGGCCGTCTCCGCCGACGGCGTCTCGGCCGAGCCCGCGCGGACGGAGGCGACGCCCGAGCCCGCCACCCCGCACCACACGACCGGCGACATCTAGCGTCGCGCGTGGGACGTGGGGAGCGCCCCCGGCCTACGCCCTCCGCTCTACGACCTATGACCCCGCGCTTTCTCTTCCTCGCCCTCGTCCTCGCCGTCGCCTTTGGCGGCTGTCGGGGGATGACGAGCGAGGCCCCGCCGATCCACCCGAACCTCAACATGGACTACGTCCAGCGGTTCGAGGCGCAGGAGCCGAACCAGCTCTTCGTCGACGGCGCCGCGATGCGCCAGCCGGTGCCGGGGACCGTCGCGCGCGGACGCTTGCGGACGACCGGCAACGCGCCCTTCTACTACGGCCGGACGGCGGGGGGCGACTACGTCGAGTCGATCCCGGTGGAGGTGACGCCGGAGCTGGTGGCGCGCGGGCAGAACCGCTTCAACATCTACTGCACGCCGTGCCACGGGCAGGCCGGCGACGGGCGCGGCATCGTGGCCGTGGGCAACGGCGGCCTGGGCTACGGCTTCCAGGTGCCGAGCTACCACACCGACGCCCTCCGCGCCCGGCCCGACGGCTACATCTACGACGTGATCCAGAACGGCATCAACACCATGCCGAGCTACGGACACGAGATCCCGGCCAGCGACCGCTGGGCCGTCGTCTCGTACATCCGCGCGCTCCAGCGCTCGCAGGGCGCGACCGCCGCCGACGTGCCCGAGCGCGAGCGCCAGCGGCTGGCGACCGACAACCCCAACGTCCGGCAGAACTAGCCCTCGTCCGTAGCGCGTGGGCCTCCCGCGCGACACGCCCTCTTGCATCTCATGGCGAACCCCCTCACCCGTCTCTTCTTCGACCCCGTCGACGCCGAGGGCGACCGCGTCCCCGAGCGCTACCGCTTTACCGGCGACCAGCGCTGGTGGATGGGGCCGCTCGGCGTGGGGCTCCTCCTGCTCGTCGCCGCCGCCGTGATCGGGATCGCGGCGGGCGAGCTCCAGCGCGTCCTGTTCGCCTACCTCATCGGGTGGGTGTTCTGCGTGTCGGTCGCCCTCGGCGCCCTGTTCTTCGTGATGTTCCACCACATCACGAAGGCCCGGTGGAGCACCACGATCCGCCGGATTCCCGAGGCGCTGGCGGCCAGCTTCCCGCTCCTCGCCCTCGCCGGCATCCCCGTCCTCCTCGGGATGCACGACCTGTTCCACTGGACGCACGCGGACCTCTACGACGTCAACTCGCCGGCGTACGACGCCATCCTCGCCGGCAAGCGGGCCTACCTCAACACCCCGTTCTTCCTCGTCCGCTACGTCGTCTACTTCGCCGCGTGGACGTGGCTCGGCAACCGGCTCTACGCGCGGTCCGTCCGCAACGACGCGCGGCCCGATCCGCAGAACACGCTGGACCTCCGGAAGATCAGCGCCTACGGGATCCCGCTCACGGCCGTCACGACGGCGTTCGCCTCGTACGACTTCCTGATGTCGACGGACCCCCACTGGTTCTCGACCATGTTCGGGGTCTACTTCTTCGCGGGCGGCTGGCTCGGCGCGCTGTGCCTCATCGCCTTCCTGGCGCTCGCCTTCAAAAAGGCCGGGATGCTCCCCGAGGTGACGACGGAGCACACGCAGGACGTGGGCAAGTACATGTTCGCCTTCGTCGTCTTCTGGACGTACATCGCCTTCAGCCAGTACATGCTGTACTGGTACGCGAACCTGCCCGAGGAGATCGTCTGGTTCCAGAAGCGATTTACGGGCGGCTGGGCGACGGTGGCGTGGTCGCTCGTGATCTTCCACTTTATCCTCCCGTTCCTCCTCCTCCTCCCGCGCATGACCAAGCGGATCGCCCCGGCGCTGGCGGTGATGGCCGCCTGGCTGCTGGTGATGCACTGGGTGGACCTGTGGTGGATCACGATGCCGGCGATGCACGTGGCCGAGGGGATCGAGCACGCCGGGTTGCTCCAGGCCGGCGGCGACCTCGTCGCCAGCCTCGGCGCGTTCGTCCAGGACGAGGTGGTCCAGCAGGAGACGATGCAAATTTATGTCGTCGAGCCGCACCTGCCGCTCGTCGAGATGTCGGTGTGGCTGGGCCTGTTCGGCCTGTTCGTCGGGTCCGCCATCCTGCGCCTCCGCCGCCACGCGCTGACGCCGTACGGCGACCCGACCTTCGCCAGCTCGCTCCGCTTCGAGAACGTGTAGGCCCCGCCGAGGCACGTCGCCAGCGGTGGGCGGCGGCCCCTCCACGGAGCTTTCAATCCAGACTGAAAACAAACGCCCCCCGGGGCCGTTCTGCTGACCATGGACGACCGCACGCCCTCTGATCCCAACGCCCCGGGCCGCCCTCACCAGGAGGTCCCGGTTCCAAACCCCCACCGGGGCGAGCCGGTCCCGCCTGCCAACGAGGGCACCCGGCCAGAGGCCGATCCCGCCGTCGTCCGACCCGACGAGGAGGAGCCCGTGGGGCCGGTGGAGGGGCTCGTCTCGGCCGCCGGCGCGAAGGCCACGGAGGAGGCCACGCCAGGCGGCGACCCCGAGGCGGAGGCGCTCCTGGCCCAGATGGGCGTCGAGGAAGAGGGCGTCGAGGCGGGACAGCTCCTCGGGCTCGTCCTGGCGACCGTCGCGGCCATCATCGCGCTCTCCGTGGTCCTCATCTTCCTGTTCTACGAGCCGTTCCTCGGCGACGTGCAGGCCGATGCCGAGAACGTGGAGCAGTACCCCGAGCTGGCGGCGGTCCGCGTCGACGCGGCGGCCAAGCTCAACAACTACGCCCGCGCCGACAGCGCCTACGCGATCCCGATCAGCCGGGCGATGGGGCTCGTCGCCGCCCAGTACGACACGGCCGGCGACCTGCCGGGCGCGACGCCGACCACGAACGCCCGCTGGAACACGCTGATGGTGATGCGCGGCCCCGGCCGCGCCGTCGAGACCGGGGTCCCCGAGCCCGACGTCAGGCTCGATCGCCAGCCGCTCGCGACGCCTCGCCTGTCGACCGGCGAGGAGGTGGGCGTCGACGAACCCGAGGAGACGATCCCCGACGCCAACTGATGCCTCCGCGCGGCCTCCTCCCGATGCTCTTGGCCGCCGTCTCCTTCCTGGCGACGGCCGGACTCGTGCAGCCGAGAGCCGCGCTCGCCCAGGTCACGACCACCTCCGACTTCGTCCCGCTCGACGGGCAGGAGGGGCAGGGCGCCCTCCCGAACCGGCTCATGGGGGAGGTCGGCATCGACGAGCACCTCGGCGCCACGGTCCCCGACAGCCTCACGTTTTTCGACGAGGAGGGCCGGTCCGTCCGGCTGGCGACGCTCCTCGACGGCGAGCGGCCCCTCGTGGTCGCCTTCGTCTACCACAACTGCCCGATGCTGTGCAGCCTCGTCCTGGACGGCGTGGCCGAGGCCGTGGCGGCGTCCGACCTCACGTTGGGCGAGGACTACCAGGTGCTGGCGGTCTCCATCGACCCCAACGACACGCCGCAGAAGGTGCGCGAGGTGAAGGCCCGCTACGCTCGCGTGATCGGCGCCGGCGCCGACACCAGCGCCTTCCACCTGTGGACGATCGGGCAGGAGCACGAGGCCGACGTGCAGGCGCTCGCGGAGGCCGTCGGCTTCCGCTACGCCTACGACGTGCGGACCGGCGACTACGCCCACGGCGCCGTCCTCACCTTCCTGAGCCCCGCCGGCAAGGTCACGCGCTACCTCTACGGCATCGACTATCCCCCGTTCGACGTCCGGCTGGCCATCGTCGAGGCCGGGCAAGGCACGGTGGGCTCCACCGTCGACCACTTTCTTCTGACCTGTTTCCAGTACGACGAGGACGCCCGGGGCTACTCTCTGGTAGCGCTCACCGCGCTAAAGGTCGGGGGCGGCCTGCTCCTCCTGCTGGGCGGCGGGTACTTGTTTACGCTCTGGCGCCGCGAGGTGACGAAGACGCCCGAGAGCTGGAGCGCGTTGCCCGACCCGCCCCCGACCCCCTGACGTTCCGCTGGCGCCCTCTACGCCGATCTTGTCCCGATGATGATGCAGACCGCTGCCGCTGCCGACTCCCTCACCCGCCAGAGCTTCTGGGCGGAAGGGGCGTCCCTGTGGCTCCCCCCCAGAGCTCGACGACGGCCCCCGAGGTCGACGCGCTCTTCTACTTCATCCTCTACGCCAGCATCATCCTCACGCTGGTGGTGGCGGTGGCGATGATCGTCTTCCTGGTGAAGTACCGCCGGAAGAGCCACGCCGATCGGCCCGTCGACGTCCACGAGAGCAAGTGGCTCGAGGTGTCCTGGATCGTGATCCCGACGCTCCTGGTGCTCATCGTGTTCTTCTGGGGCTTCCGAGCCTACGTGAGCACCTCGATCCCGCCCACCAACGCGGTCACGATCAACGTGAAGGCGCAGAAGTGGGCCTGGACCTTCGAGTACCAGAATGGCATCCAGGGCTTCGGCGAGATCTGGGTGCCCGTCGACACGCCCATCCGGCTGGAGATGACGAGCCAGGACGTGCTCCACAGCTTCTACGTCCCCGAGTTCAGGATCAAGCACGACGTGCTCCCCAACCGCTTCGCGTACGTCTGGTTTCAGGCGCCGGAGCAGGGGACGTACCAGGTGGTCTGCACCGAGTACTGCGGGACCGGCCACTCCAACATGGGCGCCAGGATCCACGTCGTCAGCCGGAGCGAGTACTACACGATCCTGCGCGAGGGACCCGCGACGGGCGGCCCCGTCGCGCCCGCCAAGCTGGGCGAGCAACTCTACACGCAGCGGAACTGCAACACGTGCCACTCGGTCGACGGCTCCGTGAAGGTCGGCCCGTCGTGGCTCGGGATCTGGGGCGAGCCCCGGCCCGGCAGCGACGAGGGGGTCGTAGACGACGCCTACGTCCGGCAGTCCGTCCTCTACCCGCAGGCGTACTTTGTGCCGGGCTTCGAGAGCGTCAACATGCCCTCCTACGACGGCCAGCTCAACGACGAGCAGATCGCCGGGCTGGCCGCCTACATCCGGGTGCTGAACGGGGCCGGGACGGCCGCTGACACGACGCTCTCCGCCGCCGCCGACTCGTCCCAGACCGTCGGTGCACAGCCGCCGGAGGGAGGGATGGGCGACCCTGGCGTCCCCGTCGCCGACCCCGTCGCGCCCGGCGAGCGGGAGGCCGTCCGCGAGGACGAGCCGCTCCTCCCCGGCGAAGAGCGCTAACCCACCGATTCTCCCGAGGCCCCGCCTCCTCCCCCAGCCAGTCCCACCATGGCGACGCTGACACAAGCCCCGGCCCCGACGACGACGCCCCGCGAAGCGCGGGCGTACCCCGTCGGCCACGAGCCGGTCCACAACTACCTCCACGAGCCCCGCCCGGCCGACGACGTGCGCGGCCTGGCCCGCGCCTGGGCCTGGGTCAAGTCCTGGGCGCTCTCCGTGGACCACAAGCGGATCGGGATCATGTATCTCGTCGCCGTCTCGGTGTTCTTCGCCGTGGGCGGCCTGCTGGCGCTCGGCATCCGGACGGAGCTGTTCTTCCCGAACGAGTACGACGCCAACGGCGCGCTCGTAGGCGGCGCCATCATGTCGGCGGACACGTACAACCACGTGTTCACGATGCACGGGCTGATCATGGTGTTCCTGTTCATCATCCCGTCGATCCCGGCCACGATGGGCAACTTCCTGCTCCCGATCATGGTGGGCGCGAAGGACGTGGCGTTCCCCCGGCTCAACCTCCTCAGCCTCTACATCTACATCGGCGGCGCCACGCTGGCGGCCGTCTCGATCGTGCTGACGGGAGGCGTGGACACGGGCTGGACGTTCTACACGCCGTACTCCAAGGAGACCGGCTCGGCGGTGATCTGGATGGCGACGGGCGCCTTCGTGATAGGCTTCTCGTCCATCCTGACGGGCCTCAACTTTATCGTGACGATCCACAAGATGCGCGCGCCGGGGATGACCTGGAACCGGATGCCGCTCTTCCTGTGGTCGATCTACGCGACCTCCATCGTCCAGATCCTCGCCACGCCCGTCATCGGGATCACGATGGTGCTCCTGATCATGGAGCGGACGCTCGGGATCGGCATCTTCGACCCCGCGCTCGGTGGCGACCCGGTCCTGTTCCAGCACTTCTTCTGGTTCTACAGCCACCCCGCCGTCTACATCATGATTCTGCCGGCCTTCGGGGTGATCTCGGAGCTGATGGGGACGTTCAGCCGCCAGCGCGTCTACGGCTACCGCGCCGTCGCGCTCTCGTCGGTGGCGATCGCGCTGCTCGGCTTCATGGTGTGGGGCCACCACATGTTCACGTCGGGCCAGAGCGCGGTGTCGAGCGTCGTGTTCAGCCTCATCACGTTCCTCATCGGCATCCCGTCCGGCATCAAGGTCTTCAACTGGACCTGGACGATGTACAAGGGCTCGGTGTGGCTCAAGACGCCGATGCTCTACGCGCTCACGTTCCTGTTCCAGTTCACGATCGGCGGCGTGACGGGCATCATGGTCGGCGCGCTGGCGGTCGACATCCACCTCCACGACACCTACTTCGTGGTGGCCCACTTCCACTACGTGATGATGGGCGGCACGGTGATGGCGTTCCTGGGCGGCATCCACTACTGGTGGCCCAAGATGACCGGCCGGCTCTACAACGAGACGTTGGGCAAGGTCTCGGCGCTGCTCGTGTTCCTCGGCTTCAACATGACGTTCTTCATCCAGTTCATCATCGGCAGCCAGGGGATGCCGCGCCGGTACTACGACTACCCGGACATGAAGTGGCTGGAGCCGCTCCACCAGGCCTCGACCATCGGGTCCTACGTGCTCGGGGTCGGGCTGCTGTGCGTGCTCGTCAACGGGCTGTGGTCGATGCGGAAGGGCAAGCTGGCGCCGGGCAACCCGTGGGGCGGCGCCACGCTCGAGTGGACGCACACGACGAGCCCGCCGGACCACCACAACTTCCACCACACGCCGCTCGTGACCCACGGCCCCTACGACTACGACGTCCTCTTCCACACCTCCGGCGACAGCCAGCGCGGCGCGCCCGTCCCCGACGTGGAGGTCGGCGGCCCGCAGGAGATGGAGAAGGAGGTCCACGACGGCGCCGACGAGCAGCCCGATTCCGCGGCGTCGTCCGCCACCGACCGCTAAGCCCCCGGGCACGCACACCCAGACGATTCTCTCATGGCGACGACACCCACTCAGGTCACGGTCGAGGACCCCCACGACGTCGACGAGGTCGGGGGCGACGGGCACGCGCACGAGGCGCCCATGCTGCTCGGCTACGACGGCAAGATGCACCCGTCGCGGCTCCAGCACTTTTTCGTGTCGAGCGAGCAGCAGTTCGAGGCCTCGAAGCTCGGGATGTGGCTGTTCCTGTCCACCGAGATCCTCCTCTTCGGCGGGATGTTCGTGGCCTACGGCATCTTCCGCGTGATGTACCCGGAGCTGTACGAGCAGGCCAGTCTCCAGCTCGACACGGTCCTCGGGGCGGCCAACACGCTCGTCCTCCTCCTCTCGTCGCTGACGATGGCCTGGGCCATCCGGGGTGCGCAGATGGACAACCGGAAGGTGCTCATCGGCAACCTCATCGCCACCATGGTGCTGGCGTGCGTGTTCCTCGTGGTGAAGTACTTCGAGTACGAGCACAAGTTTGAGCTCGGCATCTTCCCCGGCGTCAACTTCGAGCTGAACGAGGGCACGCAGCGCGTGAGCGACCTGAACGGGGCCACCCCGCTCGAGCCCATCTTCAGCATCCCGCCGCGGCCCGGCACGGAGACCGGCACGGCGGCGGCCGTCGTCGAGGCCGAGACGGTGGTCGACGTGGAGGCGGTCGAGGCCGAGGGGAACGTGGCCGTCACCGGCGACGCCCCCCTCACCGGCGAGGACCAGAGCCCCGACATCACGACCCCGGCCGTGCCCGATGCGGCCCAGCCCGACGTGGACCCGGCCGCCGCGCTGGCGGAGGGCGTCGGCGAGGGGGCCTCCACCGACCTGCCGGCGACGGGCGCGGGCGCGGCGGCCGCGGAGGCCGAGCACGCGGGCGGCCACGGCCGCGAGGGCGAGATCTTCGCCAACCGCCGCGCGGGCATCTTCTTCGCCATCTACTACATGATGACGGGCATCCACGCGCTCCACATCGTCATCGGCATCATCGCCATCGGCTTCCTGGTGTTCTTCGCGCAGCGCGGCGACTACTCCAGCGTGTGGTACACGCCGGTCGAGAACGTCGGCCTGTACTGGCACATCGTCGACATCATCTGGAT
This sequence comes from Rubricoccaceae bacterium, assembly GCA_963811175.1. GTDB lineage: Bacteria > Bacteroidota > Rhodothermia > Rhodothermales > Rubricoccaceae > Rubrivirga. The sequence continues at coordinate 587,829 of CAWEQE010000002.1, forward strand.
TTTCGTCTTCCCCCTGATGTATCTGATCTAGAGGAGGGACGCGGCTCAGACGAGCCCCCGCGCTCTACGACGCACGCACTACAGCTATGGCCCACGACCCGCACACCGACCTTCACGGCGAGCACGCCGACGAGCACGGGCACCACGTCTTCGACGACAAGGTGCTCAAGAAGACGTTCCTCATCCTCGTCGGCCTCACGCTCCTGACCGTCGTGCTCGCCCTCTGGGAGCGCGGCTTCGCCGACGTGTTCGGGCTGGAGATCGAGTTCCGCGACTACGCGCTCCCCATCGGCTGGCTGAGCGTGCCGCTGGCGCTCGGCATCGCCGGCACGAAGGCGTACTGGGTGGCCTCCCGGTTCATGGGGCTGAAGAACGAGGGCGGAACGAACGTGCTCGTGTTCGTCGGGAGCCTCGTGTTCCTCGTCATCTTCTTCGGGTTCACGTTCCTCGACTTCGCGTTCCGCGACACGTTCGATGGGCTCTCCGCCGTCCCTGCCGATGTCCTCGAATCGGAGAGGCTGACGGCAGAGGAGGAGGCGGCCCAGTTCCAAGAGGCCTACGAGGCCACCCCGCTTGTCCGCCAGCCGGACGCCGATCTGTTCGAGGGGACGCCCGCTGCGCCGGCCCCCGGCTTCCGCGCCCACCGAGTAGACGCTCCCGAGGGGTGCCACCGTGCTGAGTCCCGCCGTCGCGCTTCCGCTCGGAGCCCTGGTCGCAGGGCTGGCCCTGGTAGCGGTCCCGGTGTTGATCCTGGTGTTCGTGTGGGCGGCGGTCACGACGCTGCGCATCCTGCTCCCCGAGCGGCCGCTCCCGTTCGAGCCCGTCGAGCGGCGTCGGCGGGCCACGCTGCGCGGCGAGTCCGTCCCGGTCCGTCTCCGCGACATCCTGGAGGACCAGGCGCGGCGCCGCACGGCGGCGCGTGGCCAGGCCGATGAGTTGGAGGCGAACGAGTCCGAGCCCGCGGCCTCGCCCATGCATCCGCTCTTCGACGACCTCTGGCTGCGGAGGAACTGACGGCGGTGGCGAGAGGCTCCGGGTCGGTCGCGCGGGAGGAGAAAGAGGGACGGGGGCGCCAAGAGCCGACGTAGGTTCCAGACCCGGACCCCCGGGAACGGCGAGATTCGGCCCCACCCCTGCCTCCACCGGCCCCGAGCCACCGGCTCCAAGCCCCTGATCCCGTGAAAGTCACCGAGCACTACGAGCGGACCGACGAGCCGCTCCTCTCCTACGAGATCATCCCGCCCAAGCGCGGGAGCTCCGTCGGGCACGTGCTGGAGATCGTCGAGGCGCTCTCGCCTTACGACCCGCCGTTTATCGACGTCACGAGCCACTCGGCCGAGAAGGTCTACGAGGAGATGCCGGACGGGACGGTCCGCAAGCGCGTCAAGCGGAAGCGGCCGGGGACGCTCGGGCTCTGCGCGGCCATCCAGCACCGCTTCGGGATCGACGCCGTGCCGCACGTGCTCTGCCTCGGGTTCACGCAGGAGGAGACGGAGGACGCCCTCATCGAGCTCAACTACCTCGGCATCCACAACGTCCTCGCCGTCCGCGGCGACGACAACGGCGTGGTGAAGCCCGAGCGGCCGGGCCGCCAGCGCAACGAGAACGCCTGCGACCTCGTCGCCCAGATCCAGGCGATGAACGAGGGGCGCTACCTCGAAGACCTCCTCGACGCGGCGCCGACCGACTTCTGCGTCGGCGTCGGCGGCTACCCCGAGAAGCACGTCGACGCGCCGAACCTGACGTGGGACATCCTCAACCTCAAGCGGAAGGTGGACGCCGGCGCCGACTACGTGGTCACCCAGATGTTCTTCGACAACCGGCACTACCACGACTTCGTGGAGCGCTGCCGGGACGTGGGGATCCACGTGCCCATCGTGCCGGGCCTCAAGATCCTGACCTCGAAGCGGCACCTCCAGTCGCTCCCGCGGACGTTCTACACCGAGATCCCCGAGGCGCTGGCGGCCGAGGTGGAGGAGGCTCGCCCGGAGCACGTGGCCGACGTCGGGATCGAGTGGGCGCGGCGGCAAGCGCAGGAGCTGATGGAGGCCGGCGCGCCGGGCATCCACTTCTACATCATGTCGACGGCCGAGCACGCCGTCCGTGTGGCCGAGCCGCTCAAGCGGCTGGTGTAGCTCGCTGCGCTTGCGGGGAGGAGGGGCGCGTGCGCCACTACACGTTCGCCGAGCGCGGACGAGGAGGCGTTTCTCGCCGTACCCGACTTCCTCCAGTTCCAGCGAGATCAGAAAGTCGTCCCCGTCCTGGGCGTCCACAGTTCGAGCGGGCCGGAGGAAGGGCGGATTGCGTGACGTTCGACTTCTGCGACCCCGATTCGATCAGGCGCGCTGGAGTCCGCCGGGGCAAACACCGAAGGGTACCACGCACAGGGTGGCGATCAGGGGGAAGACGCGAGTCATCGTCGGCAGGAAGGTGGAGCGCAAGCAGGGGGCACTCGCTCAGGTACCTCGCAGGTAGTGGTCCTCCAGCGCCCGCATCGCCGCGCGCTCGTCGCTCCGTCGCGTCGTCGTGGCCGACGAGGTGGAGGAGCCCGTGCACGACGTACCGAAGCGCCTCGTGCTCCATCGTCACGCCGAACTCGGGCGCCCGCTCGGCGGCCGTGTCGAGGTCCACGTACACCTCGCCGTCGATCTCGGCGCGCGCCTGGGCGTCCTCGTCGAGCACGAACGAGACCACGTCGGTTTCGTAGTCGTGCCCGAGCCACTGGCGGTTGAGGTCGTGGACGAGCGCGTGGCCCGCCAGCACGACGCCGAGCGACGAGAGCCGGACGCCCTCGCCCGCGCACACGGCCTCGACCACGGCGCGGATGCGGCCCTCGTCGAGGCGGAGCGTGTCGTGCTCCTGGTGGATCTCGAGGGCGTCCGCGCCGTCTGGACTCACGCCTCCGGCGACCAGTCGCCCTCGAAGAGCGGCTCGCTGAGCGACAGCACGACGGCCGCCTGTGCCACCTCCGGCGCGACGGTCAGGAAGTCGGCCGAGAGCAGGCGCTCCGAGACGTTGGCGTAGAGCGAGCACGCCGCCTCGCGCTCGACCACGAGCCCGGCCACGCGCCCGCCGCCGCGCGCGAAGAAGATGACCTCGCCCAACTCCTCCGACGTGACGAGGCCGGCGCAGTCGTGGAGCTCCAGGTGCGCCTCCGTCCCGTACACCTTGACGATGGTGGCCTCCTCGTCGGTGCGCGTCACCTCGACGGCCAGCCGCCGGCCGCTGTCGGAGTCGGTCAGGGCGAGGCGGGTGAGGGGGCCGTCGCGCTCGGCCGAGACGCCCAGCACAGAGGCCGCGCGGTCGAGGTCGGCGTCGGAGAGGAGGGCGGGCATCGGCGTGGGGGCGGGCGGAGTCCGGAATCTACGGTCGGGCTAGCCCTCGGGCAGCGTGTCGGCTCGGACGGCGGCGGCCTCTGCCGCCTCCGACTGGCGCTGGAGCGCGGCGGCGTCGGTGCGGAGCTCGTCGGCCGAGCGGCGGAAGCGGTCGTCGCCCAGCTCGTCGGCCACGCGGCCCATGAACGCCGAGGCCGCCTCGTACTGGTCCGCCAGGAGGTAGGCCGACTGGAGGAACTGGACGTACTGGAAGGCCTGCTCCTGTTGCGCCGCCGTCTGCGCGGCCGTGAGCTGGCCGAGCACGAACGGCTCCGCCTGCTGGAGCGTCGCCGCCATCCGCTCGGTGGCGCCCGCCTGGCGGTACGCCTCGGCGAGCGTGTAGAGCGAGCCGAAGCTGGCCGGGATCACGGCCGTCGGGACGGCCGTCGAGACGCGGTCGAGCAGCGCGAGCGCCTGCTCGGTCTGGCCCTGCTCCGCCAGCTGGCCGGCGATGGCGGCCACGCGGATGCGATAGCCGTCGGCCATGTTGCGAGCGTTCTCGTCGTGGTACACGTCGGGGTCGTCGAGGCCGCGGAACTGGAACGAGCCGAGCCGGGCCTGCGCCACCTCCGGCACCACGTAGCCGTCGGGGTCGCCCGCACCTCGCCGGAGCGGGACCACGCGCCGCGCGAGCCCCTCGTTCTGGAAGTACTCCTGGAGCCCCAACTCCGAGCTCTGCCCGACGGTCGCGGCGAAATAGACCGGCCGCTGCCAGCCGTCCTCCGCCACCGACTGCAAGATGTTGAGGACGGCGAGGTCGGCGGTGTAGAGGATGCTCCGGTTCTGGTCGACCGGCGAGCCGCGGAGGCGCCACGTCATCAGGTCCGGGATCTGGCTCGCGTCCACGCGCCCGGCGACGGTCTCGTCCGTGAACCGGCGCGCGTCGACGGGGAGCGACACGTCGCGGTCGTCGAAGATGGCGGGGGCGAGCGACCCCGTCGGGCGCTGGTCGAGCGGCCCCGAGATGCCGGCGAGGTCGGCGTCGGTGACGGAGAGGGGCACCGGGGCGCTCTCGCGGCTCCACTGATCGCGGAGCTGGCGGATGTACCACGGCGTGTTGAGGAGCGAGAGGTTCACCACGCGGACGTCGCGCCGCAGCCCCTCGACTTCCTGGAGGTACCACAGCGGGAAGGTGTCGTTGTCGCCATTCGTGAAGAGGATGGCGTTGGGCGCCGTCGACTCCAGCATGTTGCGGGCGAAGTCGGTGGCGATCCGGCGTCCGGAGCGGTCGTGGTCGTCGTAGTTCTCGACGGCCATCCAGCCGGGGACGGCGAGGAACAGGACGGCCGCGAGCGCGAGCGCCGGCGCCGCGCCGGAGCGCCGCGCCTCTCTCTTCGAGCACCTCGGCGACCAGCTCCACGAGACCCGTCGCCCCGATCCCGATCCACAGCGAGTAGGCGAAGAACGAGGCCACGTACGAGTAGTCGCGCTCGCGCGGCTGCCCCGGCGTCTGGTTGAGGTAGAGGATGATCCCGACGCCCGTGATCAGGAACAGCGCCAGCACCGCCAGCGCGCGCCGCCAGTCCTTCTGGAAGTGGAACGCGAGGCCGAGCAGCCCGAGCAAGAAGGGGAGGGCGAAGTAGACGTTGCGCCCGGCCCACTCGGAGGGCGTCGTGCCCGGTGGCTCGCCGCCGGTGAGGCCGGTGGTCCACCCGGCGTCCTGCGTGTCCGCCGCCTTGCCGACGAACTGCCACATGAAGTACCGCCCGTACATGTGGCCGAGCTGGTAGCGCCAGAAGAAGTCCCCGTCGGAGTCGTACTGGGCGTAGACGGGGGTGTGCTGCGGGGACGACGAGTGGCGGCGCGGGAACGTCTTCTCGCGGTCCACCTGGCCGGTGAGGTTGTTGTACGAGGCGCCGGAGAGGAGCGGCGTCGAGCCGTACTGCTCGCGCTTGAGGTAGCTCACGATGGCCTCCGAGGTCTCCGGGTCGTTCTCGTCGATCGGCGGGTCGGCGGCGGAGCGGACGAAGATGAGCCCGTACGACGAGTACCCGAGCACGACGAGCGTGACGGTGAGCGCGGCGAGGTTGGCGACCGGCATCCGCTTCTTCTGGGTCCACCAGACGGCGGCCACGAGCGCGGCCACGACGGCGAGCAGGAACAGGACCGGCGCCCCGCTGGCGCCCGCCAGCGTCGGGAGCGTCTGGACCACGCCGGGGTAGATCACGAGGAACGCGGCGACCGAGAGGCCGGCCGTGACGGCGATCCCCTTCACGCGCTGGCCCGTCGTCCAGCCCCGCCGGTCGGCCTTCTGGAAGAAGACGATGAGGGCGAGGAAGAACAGCGTGAGCACGTTCAGCAGGTGGACGCCGATCGCCAGCCCGAACAGGTAGGCGATGGCGACGAGGTAGCGGTCGGCGTGGAGGCCGAACGGGTGCTCGCCGCGCTTGGCGAGGGCGGCCTCCTCGGCCCGCGTCGCGTCGCGCCAGACGAGGGCGAGCCACACCACGAGCGCCGTGAACAGCATCGACATGGCGTAGACCTCGGCCTCGACGGCGTTGAACCAGAACGAGTCCGTGACCGCGAACGTGAGCGCGCCGATCACGCCGCCGGCGTTGGCCGCGATCCGCTGCGTCGGGCTCCAGGTGGCCGGGTGGCCGGCCCAGACGCGCACGAGCCGCAGGATCACGAGGTGCGTGAGCAGGATCGTCAGCGCGCTGCACAGCACCGAGACGAGGTTCACGGCGTAGGCGATGGGCTCCGGCGACAGCCCGCCAAAGAGCGGCGAGAGCATGGCGAAGAGCCGCCCCACGAGCATGTAGAACGGGGCGCCGGGCGGGTGGCTCACCTCGAGCCCGTTCGAGATGGCGATAAACTCGCCCGAGTCCCAGAAGGGCGTCGTCTCGGCCATCGTGGACCAGTAGACCACGAGGGAGTACACGAAGACGAAGACGCCGACGAGGCGGTCGAACAGTTTACCGGTCATGCGGAGGGGCGGGCGGGTCCCAGGGGCGAGCGGTCGAAGATAGCCCGGACCGCCGAGGGGTCCGGGCCGGGTCAACGCGAGGACGCCGCGATTTCGGGTGTGCCGGCTCGGCGGGCGTCGGCGCTCCGCCAGCGCGGCACTCCGGGGCGCCGTCGGGCGTTGACGCCCCATGCGCCGCCTCACCCTCGGACTTCTCGCTACGGCCCTGGCCCTGGGCGTGGCCGCCTACGTCGTCGCCGGGCGCCAGAGCCGGCCGGGCTCGCTCGCGTGGCGGGCCGTCGCGCGCGACCTCCAGACGCGCTACCCTGACGTGCCGAGCGTCTCGACCGACGCACTGGCGGCGTGGCTCGAAGACCCGTCGCGCCGCCCGCCCGTCCTCCTCGACGCCCGCCAGCCGGCGGAGTACGCCGTGAGCCACCTCCCCGGCGCCCGGCGCGTGGACCCGGACGCCAGCGCCGATCAGCTCCTCGCCACCCTCGGCGGTGCCGACGCCGGGCGCCCGGTCGTCGTCTACTGCTCCGTCGGCGTCCGGTCGGCGGGCGTGGCCGCGCGGCTGGCGGCGGCCGGCGTGGACGACGTGCGGAACCTGGAGGGCTCGGTCTTCCGCTGGGCCAACGAGGGGCGCCCGCTCGTCCGCGACGGGCGGGCGGTGCAACACGTCCACCCGTACAACGCCGTCTGGGGACGGCTCCTCCGGGCCGACCTCCGTTCGGAAGCGGAGTAGGGGTGGCTGGTCGCGTGGAGTTTGTTACTAGACTCAGAAGAGTCGGCCGGTTCGCCGGTCTGCAATCCTACACCACAAGCCCCGTTCCCATGCGCTCTCTCGTCCTCTTGGCGGCCCTCGCCGCCGCCTTGCCTGCCGCCGCTCAGGCCGATGTCCGTACTGCGATCGAGTCCCAGAACGACCAGTTCATGGCGGCCTTCGCCGATGCGGACGCCGAGGCCATCGCGTCCCTCTACACCCCCGACGCCCATCTCTACGCCCCCAACGCCCCCGATATGGTCGGACGCGAGGCCATCGGGGAGTACTTCCAGGGGGCCTTCTCAGCCGGCCTGACCCGGATTGACCTCCAGACGGTGGAGGTTGAGGCCCACGGCGACCGGGCCTACGAGGTCGGCCGCTTCACGCTCTACGCCGGCGACCAGGTCGTCGACACGGGGCGGTACGTGGTCGCGTGGGCTCGGGAGGACGGCCGCTGGTCCCTGCACCGGGACATCTACAACAGCGAGCGGCCCACGCCGTAGGCCTCCAGTCGTGCGCCCGGAGCTACCAGCCGCTCCGCGCCCCGGCGACGGCCTCCGCCAGTTGCCCGGCCGTGATCTCGCCGTAGTTGAACGCGGTCGCCAGCAGGCCGCCCCGGTTGAACACCCACGTCGTCGGGATCCACGTCACCGGGAGGCCGAGGAGCGTCGTCCGCCGGTCCGGTTTTTCAGGTTTGGGACCAGGGAGGACGCGGACGTCCACGCCCTCGACGCCGTGCTGGCGGAGCGTCTCGGCGCCGTCGTCGCCCTCGGCCCAGACCGAGACGAACGTGATGCCCACGTCCTCGTGACGGTCGGCGGCGCCGGCCCAGACCGGCGCCAGCTCGTTCAGCGAGTTGTCGCACCACGGCGCCCACACGTGGACGACGTGGACGCCCTCCTGCTGGACCGCCTCGCGGAGGGCGGCGTCGAGGTCAGTCATGGTGCCACTCGTTCTGTGCGTCGGCGAGGGCCTGTTCGAGCATCGCGGCCGAGACCTCGCCGTAGTTGAAGGCGTAGGCGAGCCGCCCCTCGCGGTTGAAGATCCAGGTCGAGGGCGTCCACGAGAGGGGGAGGCCGAGGAACGTCCGGCGGCGGTTCGCGCGGTCGGCGCTGGGGCCTCGGTCGGGCTGCGCCAGGATCGCCGCGCGCTCGGGGATGCCGTAGCGGCGGAGCGTGGCCGCGCCGTCGTCGCCGTCGTTCCAGATCGTGACGAACGTGAACGAGACCTCGGGGTGGGCCTCGACGGTCTCGTACCACCCGCTCTCGAACCCGGCCCGCGAGTTGCCGCACCACGGCGCCCAGAAGTGGACCACGTGGACGCCCGGCTCCTGGATCGTCGCCCGGACGGTCTGCTCCGTTGCCGTGAGCGCGGTGTCCGGCGGCGTCCCCTGCGCGCTGGCGGCGGCGGTGAGCAGAAAGAGGACGGCGGCGGCGAGGCGTCGGGTCATGGCGTCAGGAGGCGCCTCCGACGACGACGACGATCTCGCCGCGCACCTTCGGCTGGGCGCCGTACCACGCCCCCAGCTCGGCGAGCGTTCCGCGCCGGACCTCCTCGTGGAGCTTCGAGAGCTCGCGCGCGACGGCCGCCGGCCGGTCGGCGCCGAGGTGCTCCGCCAGCTGGCCGAGCAGCTTCACGAGCCGGTGCGGGCTCTCGTACAGGACGACGGTGCGCGGCTCGTCGGCGAGCGCCTTCAGGCGCGTCTGGCGGCCCTTCTTGTGCGGGAGAAACCCCTCGAACACGAACCGGTCCGTGGGCAGGCCGCTGGCGACGAGGGCCGGGACGAACGCCGTCGGGCCGGGCAGCGCCTCGACGCGGACGCCGGCCTCGGCGGCGGCGCGGACGAGCAGGAAGCCGGGGTCCGAGACGCCCGGCGTCCCGGCGTCGCTCACGAGCGCGACGGTCTCGCCGGCCTCCATCCGCTCGACGAGCGAGGCCGCCTTCTGGTGCTCGTTGTGGACGTGGAAGCTGGTCCGCGGCGTCTCGATCCCGAAGTGCTGGAAGAGCACGCCGGTCGTCCGCGTGTCCTCGCAGGCCACGAGGTCGGCCTCCTTGAGCACGCGGAGCGCGCGGAGTGTGATGTCGTCGAGGTTGCCGACGGGGGTGGGGACGAGGACGAGCAAGACGGGGAACGGGGAACGGGGAACGGGGAACGGGGAACGGGGAACGGGGAAGATGCCCCGCTGGCGGAAAGTTCCACCGAGGCGCCACCGGGCGGGCGTCAGCGGGACTGGCGGACGGCGCCCGCCAGCGCGGCGCGGGGTCAGGACCGCCGTTGGAACCGGGCGGCGAGGGCGCGGACGGGGTCCCGCCACGCCGGGTCGCGCGTCTCGCGCGCCGTGAGGTAGACGCCCAGGATGCCCACGATCACGTTCGCCGCCCACATCCCGAGCCACGGCGGGAGCATCCCCCGGTCGGCCAGCTTCTCGCCCTGGACGAGCGAGATCCAGTAGAACAGGAACACGAACACGGCCAGCGTCGCCACCAGCCCGACGCCGGCGCGCGGCACCGCCAGTCCGAGCGGGACGCCCACGAGCACGAACACGAGGCACGCCAGCGCGATCGAGTTCTTTTTGTAGATCTCGACCCGGAAGCGGTCGGCCTGCTGGCGCTCCCAGCCGGTCGAGGCCTCCGCCGCGTCGGCGACGGAGCGGACGGACCGGGCGCGGCGGAGGGCGAGGCTGTACGCCGCGCTCCGCTCCGCGTCGTCGAGCCCGGCGAGGACCTCGCGGTGGGCACCGACGCGCGGAGCTGCGACCTCGGCCGAGTCGCGCGTCGGCGGGCGTCGAACCCGTCGATCTGGAGGGCGAGGCTGTTCCAGGTAGCGCCGTCGGCGGGGAGGTCGCCGGGCGTCCGGCCCCAGCGGCCGAGGGCGGCGCGGATCGAGTCGCCGCGCTGGCCGGCGAGCCGGTCGAGCGAGTCGACGACGGCGAGCATGTCGGTCGTCCGCATGGAGCGGTCGGTACGGCCCCCGCCGCCGTCTCGCTCGCGGCGCTCGAAGCCGCCGAGGCTGGAGAGGTCGAAGGCCATCCGGTAGCGGTCGAACGCCAGCCGCTCGTACTCGTCGCGCGAGCCCGAGGTCTGGCGGCGGTGGACCTCCCCGTCCTCCAGGAGCATCGTCAGGCGCTGGCCGCCGTACTGCGTCTGGAGCCGGGCGCGCTCGGCGGTGAGCAGGGCCTGGCCGCCGCCGGTCGCCCGCGTCTCGAACACCTCGACGCCCAGGAGCAGGCCCGAGGAGTCCGGCGGGATGGCGGCGGCGCGGATGGCGTAGCCGCTCACGCCGGTGTAGAACTCGCCCGGCGTGAGGGCGAAGCCGGGGCGGCTAACGCGGATGTCGCGCCAGAGCCCGTTCATCCGGTAGTTCGCCTCCGGGAGCATCTGGTTGTTGAAGTAGGCCATCCCCACCGTCAGCAGCAGGCCCACCACGGCCACGGGCCACGCGAGGCGCGGGAGCGAGACGCCCGCGCTCTTGGCGACGAGGTAGCCCCGGCTCTCGCCCAGCCGCCCGAACGCCGCCAGCAGCGCGATCAGCCACGCCATCGGGACCGCCAGCGTGACCATGTAGGCGAGGCTGTACGCGATCAGCTCCGCCAGCGCCCCGAACGGCAACCCCCGCCCGACGAGGTCGGGGAGGTAGTTGATCAAAAACTGCATCAGGAGCAGGAACACCAGCGTCAGCAGCGCCGCCGCGAACGGGAGCGGCAGCCACGAGAGGATCTGGCGGTGGAGGCGCGTGAGCATCGGGTCGGAAGCTACCGGGGAACGACGCGGCCCCGCCGGTATTGACGGAGCCGCAGCCTGCTCCCGCGAAGGCGGAGGCCGCCGCCCGTTCCACGAGACGTCCCCGCCCATGCCGCTCACCGTCCGCTCGTTCGTCGTCAGCCCGTTCGCCGAGAACACCTACGTCCTGTCGTCCGGCGGCGAGGCCGCGCTCGTGGACCCCGGCACGGCCTCGCGCGAGGAGCGCCAGCGGGTCGAGGCCGCCATCGACGGGGGCGGGCTCCGCGTGCGCCACCTCCTCCTCACGCACGGACACATCGACCACGTGTTCGGGTGCGACCACTTCGCCCACCGCTACGGCGCCGACGCGGACCACGGCGGCTGGCAGATGCACCCGGCCGACGGCCCGCTCCTCCAGAACGCCGTGGTGCAAGGCGAGCGGTTCGGCGTCCGCGTGGACCCGCCGCCGGCCCCCACGCGCGACCTCGCCGAGGGCGACACCGTCGAGGTCGGAGACACGACGCTCCGCGTGCTCTGGGTGCCCGGCCACTCGCCCGGCTCGGTCGCCTTCTACGACGAGGCCGGGGGCCAGCTCGTCGGCGGCGACGTGCTGTTCCAGGGCTCCATCGGCCGGACCGACCTGTGGCAGGGGAGCCTCGACGTGCTGCTGGCGTCGATCCGCGACAAGGTCCTCGCGCTCCCCGACGAGACGGTCGTCTACTCCGGCCACGGCCCCACGACGACGGTCGGCGCCGAGCGGCGGACGAACCCGTTCTTGCAGGACCTCTAGCCACGGGCGGACGTCCCCCGCCAGCGCGGGCTAGCGGTTCCCCGAGCGCCGGGCCTGCCGGTTGCCGCCCTGCGACGGGCCGCGCCGTCCCTTGCCATTGTTCGACGGCTTCGGCGACCGCTTGCCGCCCGTCGCCTTGCCGAGCGCCTCGGCCATCGCCGGCGGCCGGAACCCGTCGAAGGTGGCCTGCTCGATGCGCTGGCCCGTGTGCTTCTCGATGGCCGTGAGCTGGTCCGTCTCCTGGGCCGAGACGAACGTGATGGCGTCGCCGGTGGCCTCGGCGCGGCCCGTCCGCCCGATGCGGTGGATGTAGTCCTCCGGCTGGCCCGGCGCGTCGAAGTTGACGACGTGCGAGACGCCCTCGATGTCGATCCCGCGCGCGGCGATGTCGGTGGCGACGAGCACCTGGAACTGGCCGCCCTCGAAGCCGCGGAGCGCGCGCTGGCGCTGCCCCTGCGAGCGGTTCGAGTGGATGGCGATGGCGTCGTAGCCGGCCTGGCCCAGCTTTTTGCGGATGCGGTCGGCGCGGTACTTGGTCCGCGAGAACACGATCATCTTCTCGACCGGCTCCGTGTCGAGAAGGTGGTGGAGCAGCGCCTGCTTGTCGGCCTCGCCGATGTGGACGGCCCGCTGGGCCACCGTCGCCGCCGGGTCGCGCCGCTCGCCCACCTCGACGGTCTCGGGCTTGTAGAGGATGCTCCGCGCGAGGTCCTGGATCGGCGGCGGCATCGTCGCCGAGAACAGCATGGTCTGGCGCTGCTCCGGGACCTCGGCCACGATCTTGCGGATGTCGCGGACGAACCCCATGTCGAACATCCGGTCGGCCTCGTCGAGCACGAGCACGTCGACGAACGAGAGGTCGATCTCCTTCGACCCGACGAAGTCGAGCAGCCGGCCCGGCGTGGCGACCACGACGTCGACGCCGTTGCGGAGGGCCGTCCGCTGCGTCCCCTTGCTCACGCCGCCGTAGATCGTGGTACTGCGAATCGGGGTCGCCTTGCCGTAGGTCTGGACGGCCTCCTCCACCTGGACCGCCAGCTCGCGCGTGGGGACCACCACGAGCGCGCGGATGGGCCGCTTCTTCGCCTGCACCGGGTCCTTGACGAGGTAGTCGAGGATGGGGAGGACGAAGGCGGCCGTCTTGCCGGTCCCCGTCTGCGCCACGCCCACCACGTCGATCCCCTTCAGGGCGGGCGGGAGCGCGGCGGCCTGGACTGGGGTGGGCGTGGTGTAGCCGGCGTCGCGGACGCCCTGGCGGACGGCGGGGGCGAGGTCGAAGTCGTCGAACGTCATAGGTCGTGAGGGGGTCGGGCCGGCCGATGCCGGGCGCTTCAAGGTCGGGGCCGACGGGGCGCCATGCCTCCGCGCGCCCTTCTTGCACTCTCGGCTGGCGGCGCGCGTTGCCGGCGGCTCAGGCCACGTTGCCGGCCACGTCGGCGGCCACGTCGGCGGCGGTGGCGCCGGAGAGGAGGCGGAGGCTGGCCGGCTCGGCGCGGCGCTGGAGGAGGTCCAGCGAGGTCCACACGAGGTCGCCCATCGTCGCGGCCCGACGGAAGGCGGGCTCGCCATAGTGGGCCGCGAGGGACGCCCCGAGCCGGTCCACGTAAGCCGTCGGGGCGATGAGGTCCTCGCGCATCACGTCCATCAGCGTCTCGTAGCGCTGGGTGCCGACGCGCAGGCGCCCCGCCATCAGCGCCCGCTCCTCGCGCTGGTACTGGTCGACGGTCGTCTCGGTGAGGTGCTCCAGGCCGAACGCGATGATCGGGTTGTTGTGGGCGAAGAACTGCGGCAGGTAGACCCGCTTCGTCGGGTGGTGGCTCTGCTGGTCGAAGTCGATGGCCCGCATCCGGTAGTGGAGCTTCTCGAAGTCCGGCGTGATGTCGACGACCCAGTTGCCGGCGTGCATGTCGCCGAGGAGCCGCACGAAGCACCGCTCGTTGAACTTGACGAACTCCTTCGCCAGCCGCACCTGGTCGAAGCGGTTGTCGGGGAGCTGGTCCCGGATGAACGCGTCGCCGGGGAGCCCGATGATGTGCTCCTCGATGATCGTCTGGTCCCGCAGCTCCCGGCCATCCACGCGGGCGAGGAAGTTGATGGAGTTGGGCGAGAGGACGTGCTCCAGCTCCAGCCCGTAGACCCGCGAGGCGTCGGCGCGCTTGACGTAGAAGTAGTCGAAGTTCTCGTTCAGCCGGTTCACGATCCGGACGCGGAACGGGAGCGTGTTGCCGTAGAGGCAGAGGTCGACGCGGTCGATGTAGAGGTGCTCGACGGTTGAGCGGTCGCCGGCCGACTTGAGGAGCGCGTAGGTCAGCCGGAGGGCGTCGTGGATCTCGACCTGCTCGGCGGGGCCGAAGTAGACCGTGCTCCAGAGCGTGTCGTCGCCGTGCTCGTCGTAGAGCGGGACCTGCCCGACGTGCCGGGCGAGGTCGTCGTAGCTCACGCCGCCGTCGACGCGCCGGCCGTAGTGATCGAGGTACTCGGCGAGGTGATCCGAGACCGGGTAGGCCGGCTTCTTCTTGGAGATGAGGTTGGGGCGGGGCTCCATAGGGGTGCGGCAGCGGGCGCCGACGGCCGAGCGGCTCCAAAGACGGGGCGGCTCCAAAGGTCGCGCCGCGCGGGCGTGGCCGTCGCCAGTCGGTCGCTACGGGCGGACCGGCGCGCCGTCCGACGGGGCCACCGGCTCGCCCGCCACGACGCGCGCGTAGTGGGCCTCGTAGCGCGGGACGATCCGGTCGAGGTCGAACTCGGTCACGGCGCGCTGGCGGGCGGCCTCGGCCATGCGTTCGTGGAGGCCGGGGTGCGTGAGGATCTGGCGGGCCGCGTCCGTCATGCCGGCCACGTCGCCGAGCGGGCGGAGGAAGCCCGTCTCGCCGTCCACGTTCAGCTCCGGGAGGCCGCCGATGTCGCTGGAGATGACGGGCACGCCGCACGCCATGGCCTCCAGCGCCGCCAGCCCGAACGTCTCGCTGGCGGACGGCATCAGGAACAGGTCGGCGATGGACAGGATCTCCTCGACGGGCTCCTGCTTGCCGATGAACCGGACGTCGGGCCAGACGCCGGCCTCGCGGGCGTGGGCCTCCGAGGCCGCCCGGTCCGGCCCGTCGCCCACCATCAGCAGCTTGACGCCGCCGGGCTGGCCGTGCTTCGGGTGGCCCTCCGGCCAGGCGCCCTCGGCCCAGAGCCGCGCGAACACCTCCACCACGTCCGGCGCCCGCTTCACCTTGCGGAAGTTGGAGACGTGGACCACGAGCCGCTCGCCGTCCGGGGCGATGGCCTGCTTGAAGTGGTCCTTCGGCTGGCGGGTAAAGCGGTCCGTGTCGACGAAGTTGGGGATCACCTCGATCTCGTTCGTCACGTCGAACGAGTCGTACGTCTCGCGGCGGAGCCAGTCGCTCACGGCCGTGACCCCGTCCGAGGCGTCGATGGCGTGCTCCACGACGGGCTTGAAGCTGGGGTCCTTGCCCACGAGCGTGATGTCGGTCCCGTGGAGCGTGGTCACGACCGGGATCTCGATCCCCTTCGAGCGCAAGATCTGCTGGGCCAGAACCGCGCTCGTCGCGTGCGGGATCGCGTAGTGGACGTGGAGCAGGTCGAGCCCGTCGTGCGTCGCCACGTCGATCATCTTCGAGGCGAGGGCGAGCGCGTACGGCGGGTACTCGAACAGCGGGTACGTGTTGACGCGGACCTCGTGGAAGTAGAGCCGCTCGGCCACGTGCTCCAGCCGCAGCGGGAGGGCGTAGGCGATAAAGTGGACCGTGTGGCCGCGCTGGGCCAGGGCCTTCCCCAACTCGGTGGCGACGACGCCGGAGCCGCCGAAGGTGGGGTAGCAGGTGATGCCAATCGTCATGGGGCGGCGAACGCGGAGCAGGGGGCGGGGGTCCGGCTGTGTACGACGATCAAGAGAACGCGCCGGCGACGCTCTAGACGCGACGGCAGACGGCCGCCCTTACCAGCCGTCGCCTCGGGGACGGGCGGCGGCGCGGGGCGTCTCGGTGGCTACAGGCGGCGAGCGAACCCAACGGACCCGGACGCCGTTGGGGGGAGCGCGTCGGTCTCCCCGTCCCTCCCCCCACTCCCATGCGATTCCTCCCCCTCGCCCTCCTCCTCGCCTTCGCGGCGCCCCAGGCTCAGGCCCAGATCATCCCCTCACTCGACCTCGGTGTGGCCGGCGGCGTCAACTTCGCCAACCTCGGCGACGCCGGCTCGCTCGACCTCGACAGCTCCACCGGCTACCACATCGGCGCCTACGCCGACTTCGGGTTCCTCTTCGCCTCGGCGCGCACCGGCCTCTACTACTTCCGCGTCGGCGGGTTCGAGAACGAGGACGAGACGCTCAGCTTCATCTCGGTCCCGGTCGATTTCCAGATCCAGACGCCGACGCCCATCGTGAAGGCGTACGCGCTCGTCGGTCCCGAATTCCGGTTCCCGCTCGGCGGTGCCCTCGAGTCGATCACTTCGGACGAGAAGGTGGACGTCAACACGGCCGTCAACGTCGGGATCGGCGCGAAGGGCGGATTCCCGCTCGTCGGGCCGAGCGGGTTCGTCGAGCTTCGCTACGGCTACGACCTCACCGGCATCCGCGACACCGAGGGCGACGATGACGTGAAGGTCCACCTGATCATGATCCGGGCCGGCGTCGGCATCTAACGCCCGCCCCAACTGGCGACCGTCGCCAGCGGCGCAACCCCCCGAGCGGGCGGCCTCCCACGTCGGGGGCCGCCCGCTCTCGTTCAGCACGAGACGACCCGCAGGCCGTCGGATCCGATGCTCTCGGCCACGGCCGCCATGTGCTCCTGCACGGCCAGGCTCGTCGCCAGCGGGACGACCTCGGACTGCCTCCGCCCGGCCAGCACGTCGGCGCTGACGGCGCGGATCTCGTGCTCGTAGCCGCGCCCCAGGCGCTCGTCGACGACGCGGTCGGCGCGCTCGCCGTCGATGACGAGCGTGGCCTCGGTGGCGCGGAAAAAGTCCGGGATCTCGATCACGCCCCGCTCGCCGATGAGGGTGGCCACGTTCGGGTAGGTGTGCCGGAAGGAGGCGACGAGCGTGGCGTCGGCCGAGGAGTGGGTCGAGAGGACCGAGACCTCGTCGTCGGCGCCGTTCGGGGCGAACCGGGCCGTGGCGACGGTGGCGGTCGGCGCGCCGAGAAACAGGTGGGCGAGCGCGAGGGGGTAGACGCCGATGTCGAGGAGCGCGCCGCCGGCGAGGTCGAGGTCGTACACCCGAGAGCTCGGGTCGTAGGGGATGCGGTGCCCGAAGTCCACCTTGAGGTGGCGGACCTCCCCGATCCGCCCGTCGGCGGCCCACTGGCGGGCTGTCTGGACGGCCGGGAGGAAGTGCGTCCACATGGCCTCGGCGAGGTAGCCGCCGGTGGCCTCGGCCACCCCGATCAGCGCGCGCGCCTCGTCCGGCGAGACGGTCAGCGGCTTCTCGCACAGGACGGCCTTGCCCGCCCGCAGCGCGGCCGTCGCGTTCTCGGCGTGGAGCGTGTGCGGCGTGGCGACGTAGACGGCGTCGATCTCCGGGTCGTCGAACAGCGCCTGGTAGGACCCGTGGGCGCGCGGGATCCCGTGCTCGCTGGCGAAGGCCTCGGCGCGTGGGAGCGACCGCGAGGCGACGGCGACGAGCTCGGCGTTCGGGGCGTGCGCGACGTCGCCGGCGAACGCCCGCGCGATGTGGGCGGTGCTGACGATCCCCCAGCGGACGGTGTCCATGAGCGTGGTGCGTTGACCGGCCTACGAGGGCGGCCCCCACCGGCCGCGCTGGCGGACGTCGCCAGCGCGGCCGGCGAGAGCTACGGGGTCGAGGAGACGCGGGCGGCGGCTAGAAGCGGAGGAGCGCGGCGGCCGGCCCGTGTTCGATGAGCGCCGTGCGCGCTTCCTCACTGCGGACCAGCTCCAGGCTGGCCCCCTGCTCCATCGCCTTGTCGAGCATCAGCTCCACGAGGTCGTCCACGGCACGGACGCTGCCGCCGGTGGCCTCGTAGGTCCCCTCGGTCTGCGTCGTGAGCATCCCCGACTTGGGGTCGATGCCGCCGGGGATGGTCGCCGCGTCGTCCACGACGAGCGTCATCACGCGCTGCTGGTTGAGCATGTCGAGCGTGTCGTCGAGGCCGGCCACGGCGCGCGACGAGAGCAGCTCCTGCACCTTCCCGATGGTCTCCAGTTCCTCGCGGGCCTCGGTCTCGCGCTGGACCGGCTCGGCGGCGTCGGCCACCTCGGCCGTCGTCGCGAGCGTGTCGCAGGCGAAGCCGCCCGCCACGCGCTGGCGCGTGCTCTGGTTGAGCGCGTCGAGAAAGTCGGCCTCCATATCGGCCGGGGCGGAGTAGACCACGTGGCGCGCGTCGAGCGTCTTGGCGATCAGCTCCAGGGCGTGGGCGCTGCGCTGCGCCTGCTGCTTGCGGAGCTTGGCCTTCCGGTCCTGCTTCTGGTCCTTCGAGACGAGGTCGGTCACGGCGAACTCCTCGCCCTCGATCTCATAGACCTCCTCCACGAGCCCGATCTGGGAAAAGAAGAACCGGCTCTTGTGCATCGAGAGGAGCGCGATCACGAACCGGTCGTTCTCGTCGCGGACGCGCGCCAGCGGCCGGACGTACGGGTTGTCGCTCACGTGGACGGCGTTGGGGAGCGTGATGGCCGTACCGAGCTGCTCGAAGAGCCCGATCTCCTCGCAGGCGAAGAACACGACGCCCCGCCCGGTCCGCGGGAGGCCGTCCTCCAGGGCGGCGTGGATGCGGTCGCACTCAGCGCGGACGGCCGCCTTGTGGTCGCCGGCCTGGGCCATGGCCCGCTCGCAGAGGTCCTTCAGCGTGGTCGCCCACGTCGTCCCGAGGCGGGCCTCCGGCGTCATCTCTAGGTAGAGGCTGACGATGGGGGCGCCGTCGGAGCGGGCGTCGTTGAGGCGCGAGAGGTGGTCGGCCGAGAGGTAGTGGAAGCCCGGCGTGGTGGTCCGGCGGCGGAGCTCGGCGAGGAGGGTGTCGCGGGCGTCGGGGGCGAGGGTGGTCGACATAAGAGGGAGAGAGGGGGAAGGGCGGCGAGCGGTCGGGACGGCCTACGCGTCCGGGAGCGGATCGCCGGTGTAGGAGTCGGTGGCGGGGTCGTCGTCGTGCTCGTCGTCGGTGGAGCCGAAGCGGGCGAGGAGGCCGGCGCGGGCGAGGTTCATCATGGCCGCCGTCTCTTTGAGCGAGGCGTCGATGATCTGGGCGACCTCGGGGAGCGGGACCTCGAACTCGTCGTGGAGGATCGTCGCGTGGTGGACGGCGTCGGGGAAGGTGGCGTCGGCGAGGAGGTCGCGGTCCTCCTGAGAGAGGGTGGCGTCCTGGTAGCCGTCGATCTCGGGGTCCTCGGGCGTCGTGTCAGCGATGATCTCCTCGTAGGTGTCGACGTCGAAGGGCTGGCGGAACTCGTAGAAGTCCTCCTCGACGGCGTCCTGGTCCTCGCCCGTCGGGATCTCCTCGTCCAGCGAGATCACCTTGCGCTCGGCGTAGCGCTGGTCGGCGCGGGCGAGCCGTGCGAGCGAGCGGCTCTCGATCCCGAGCAGCCACGACCGGAAGCTCATCGCGTTGGCGTCGTAGCGGTCGCGGAGGTCCCAGGCTCGCACGAGCGTCTCGCCGACCAGCTCGTCGGGCGTGAGGTCCGTGCGAGTGCCGGTGTCGTCCTCGGGCGTGTCGTCGACGGGGTCGCGCTGGACGTCGAGGAGGCGGTTGGCGGCGGTGCGGAGGTCGTCCTGGTAGGGAGCGAGCGCGTCTTCGAAGGCGTCGCGGTCGCCGGAGAGGGCGCGGCGCCAGGCGTCGGCGGGCGGCTGGGCGGGGGGCATGGGGGAGGGGAGGGTCTGCGAGAAGGGACCCGCCGGTGTGTCGGCCGGGCGGGTCGGTTCGAACCGGCCGCGTGCGCCCAAGATCCGCTCCGTAGCCAAGATGGAGTCGGGCCGAGGCCCGTCTGCGGCCGCCAGCCGCCCTGGAGGCGCGGCGTTCCGAAACGGAACGATCGGGACCACCGGATCGAGGATATCGGGGAAAGCCCGGCGTACGGGTTGCTCGTCCCCGGGGGCCCCTCTATGTTGGCGGCGCTGTTGGGGTGCGCCGCCACCGACCGAGCCCTTGAATAGGGCCGGGCGCACGGAGGGCGGGCTCCGGCGCGGTTGTTGCCAATCCACGGTGTGCGTCCTAGCCCCCTCCTTTGTGGGTCGCCCTCTCGTCTCGCAGAGGCCCCTCCGGGGAGGTGGTCCACGCCGTCCCTGTCCCTCGCTCTCATGCCCGACAATAGCTATTTCTACTACGACCACGACGCGGGTGCGTTCGTCGAGGTGGCACCGAGCCGGAAGGGGCTGTGGCGGAAGGCCGGGGCCGTGGTGGGCCTCGCGCTCCTGCTGAGCGCGGTCGGCGTCGGCGTCCTGTCGCAGGTGGTGGGCTCGCCGGTGGAGGTGGCGCAGGCCGAGGAGATCGACGCGCTCCGCGGCCAGCTCACGCAGGCCAACGCCCGGCTCGCGTCGTTCTCGGACGACCTCGAGGAGCTGGCGGAGACCGACCGCGAGATCTACCGGACCGTCCTCAGCGCCGATCCCATCACCGAGGACGAGTTCGGGATGGGCGTCGGCGGCGCCGAGGACGCCCGGTTCGTCCGGTTCTCGACCCCCACCGCCGACCTCCTCTCGGAAACGTCGGAGACGTTCGACCGGCTGGAGCGCCAGCTCGCGCTCCAGAGCCAGTCCTACGAGGAGCTCCGGGACCTCGCCGACCAGCGCGACGCCGTGCTCCGGCAGCAGCCGGCCATCCTCCCGCTCAAGAACGCCCGGCTGACGTCGGGCTTCGGGATGCGCTACCACCCCATCCTCCACGTCAGCCGGATGCACGCGGGCGTCGACTTTCCGACGCCAGTCCGCACCCCGCTCTACGCCACCGGCGACGGGCGCGTCAGTTTCGTCGGCACGCGCGGTGGCTACGGCACCGTCCTGGAGATCGAGCACCCGCTCGCCGGCAAGATGACGCGCTACGCCCACCTCACGCGCGTCGCCGACGGCGTCCGCGTGGGCACGTCCGTCCGGCGCGGGCAGACCGTCGCCTACAGCGGCGACTCCGGCCTCTCGACCGCCCCGCACCTCCACTACGAGGTCCGCACGCTCGACGCGGCGCAGACGCCGACGAACCCGGTCGCCACGTTCGTCCCGGACGTGACGCCAGCCCAGTATCGCGAGCTGCTGGAGGCCGCCCGCTCGCCGACCGTCTCGTTCGACTAGGCACCAGCTCGGGGCGGTCTGTTCCAAACTGGCCCATTGCTGACGGAACCTCCATCGTCGCGGGCGTTGCATTTCCCGCGCCCTGGCCCTATCGTGCGCCCGCGCTCCGGCGCCCCCCTCTGACTCTCCCCGACCCACCGCTGACCGCATGTACTGGACGCTCGAACTCGCCGCGACGCTGGAGGACGCCCCCTGGCCGGCGACCAAGGACGAGCTGATCGACTACGCCGACCGGACCGGCGCGCCCGCCGAGGTGATCCAGAACCTCGAAGAGATGGACGACGACGGCGCGCCCTACGAGAGCATCGAGGAGGTCTGGCCCGACTACCCGACCCACAACGAGGACTTCTACTTCGAGGACGAGTAGCAGGCGTCGGACCAGCTCTCTCTAATCCACGCGGCGCCTCCGACCATCAGCTGGTTGGGGGCGCCGTCGTGCTGGGGGTGTCGGCGGCGTGCGAACGCACGGCTGGCGGCCGGCGTGAGCCCGTGGTGCGCGCCGCCGCCGCCAGCGCTACGCGGCGAGGGCGGTCGGGGAGGCGTCGAAGACGCGGAGGGCGTCGTCGACGAAGCGGCGGGCGGCGCGGTCGGCGCTCGTGGGCGTGCGGAACTCGGCGCGCGAGGCGTGGAGCGCGAGGCCCAGGTGCGAGACGGCGAAGGCGAACGCCTCGGCGCCCGGCGCCCGGCGGATCGTGAGCTCGAATCCACGATGGCGGAAGAGGGGACGGTCGCGCATGGGAGGGGGGGAGAGGGTCATCGGCCTGGACGGTATCGGCGGGTCGGAGTGCGGGTTAAAACTTCCGCGCCCATTACGGAATCTCCCTATCCGTGCGGCCGATTTGTGCCGAGCAGGGGACGTTCCGGCGGAGTGATCCGTCCTCGTCTCATCGTGAGCCCGCGCAGCGCGTCGTGGGGGCGCACTGTGGGACGGTCGGCCGGCTCTCGTCTACGCCCGAGACGCCGTGGGCACCCGCGCAACGGCCACCTCGCGCGCCTCGACCACGACGCCGCGGAACGCGTCGAGCCCCGCCGCAAAAGCGTCCAGGGCGTCCAGGTCCACCCGCCCCGCTTTCGCCTCTCGTTCGAGCGTGTGGGCGTCCTGGGCGAGCGCGTCGGCCCCGAGGGTTCCGCTCGACGCCTTCAGCTTGTGGGCCGCGTCGGCCACCTGCGCGGCGGACCCGTCCAGCTCCGCCGCCAGCGCGCGGTCGGTGCGGAGGTAGGCGTCGAGGATCTCCACCACGAGGCCGTCGTCGCCTTCGCAGAGCGCGTAGAGATGGGTGAGGACACTCTCCGCCGTCGCCGCGCGGCGGGGCGGGGCGGGCGCCGGCACGACCGAGGCGGCAGCCTCTTTCCCGAGGAGCACCCGTCGGAGATCGTCGAGGCGGACGGGCTTGGCGAGGAAGTCGTCCACGCCGGCGTCCAGGCAGCGGGCGGCGTCCTCGGAGAAGGCGTTGGCCGTGAGCGCGACGATGCGCGGCTGGCGGCCGGCGGGCACGTCGGCTCGGATGCGGCGCGTGGCCTCCAGGCCGTCCATCGTGGGCATGTGGACGTCCATGAACACGACGTCGTACCGCTGCTGACGGACGGCGTCGAGCGCCTGGGCGCCGTCCTCGGCCACGTCCGCGTCGAGCCCGAGGGTGCGGAGGAGGCCGAGGGCCACGTCGCGGTTGACCGGGTGGTCTTCGGCGAGCAGCACGCGGAGATCGCTCGGGACCGGCGGCGCGCGCACGAGCGGCGGGCGGTCGGCGAGGTCGGGGGCTCCGCCGCCGAGGAGGCGCGCGGTGAGGTCGCGGAGCTGGTCGTCGCGGACGGGCTTGGTGAGGATGGCGTCGAACGGGTCCAGCGCTTGCTCGCCGACGTCGGCGAGCATCACGAGGGGGCACCCCGCATGCTGGTCGTCGGCACGGAGCCGTCGGGCGAGGGCGAACGCGTCCTCGCGGTCGACCGTGGCGTCGAGGAGGGCGAGGTCGTAGCGGTGGCCGTCCGCGAGCCAGACCTCGGCGTCGGCGATGGTGTCGGCCGTCGGCGCCCGCAAACCCTGGCCGACGAGCCGCTCCGCGAGTGCGGTCCGCGATGCGTCAGGGCCGCCGACGACGAGGACCGTGACGTCCAACTCGGCGCCCGGCCCGGCGCCCGAGGGGGGCTCGACCAGTTCCAAGAGCGAGAGGGTGACGTGGAAGATGGAGCCCACGCCGGGCTCGCTCTCCACCCACAGCCGCCCGCCCATCCGCTCGACGAGCCGCGACGAGATCGCCAGCCCGAGGCCCGTCCCGCCGTAGCGCCGCGTCGTCGACGAGTCGGCCTGCGAGAACGAGTCGAACAGGGTGTCGAGGTGCTCGGGCGCGATCCCGATGCCGGTGTCGGCCACGCTCAGGTGGAGGTCGATGCGGCCCGCCGCCTGGCCCTCGACGGCCGCGTCGAGGACCACGGAGCCCGCGTCGGTGAACTTGACGGCGTTGGAGAGCAGGTTGAGCACGATCTGGCGGAGCCGGGCCGGGTCTCCCAGGACCTCCTCGGGCACGTCGGGGCGAACGCGGCAGGCCACCTCGACGCCCTTCTGCGTGGCGGTCCGTGCCACGACGGCCACGGTGTCGTCGAGAAAGTGACGGAGGAGGATCGGCTCGTCCTCCAGGTCGATCCGGTCCGCCTCGATCTTCGAGAAGTCGAGGACGTCGTTGATGATCGAGAGGAGCGCGTCGCCCGAGGCCCGAATCGTGCGGACGTAGTCGCGCTGGTCGGACGAGAGCGAGGTGCCCTCCAGCAAGTCCGTCATCCCGATCACGCCGTTCATGGGCGTCCGGATCTCGTGGCTCATGGTGGCCAAAAACTCGGACTTGGCGCGGGCCGCCTCCAGGGCCTCCTCGCGGGCCTGCTCCACGCGCCGGAGGTTCTCGTGGCGCGTTTGGGAGACGTACCACCCGAGCGCCGCCAGCGACCCGAGCGTGACCAGGAACGAGGCCGGGGGGACGAGCGGGGCCGAGATCGTGAGGGTCGCCACGGCCGCCGCACCCACGAACCCGAGGGAATACGCCGCCAGCACGCGCGGGGACTGGATGCCGGCCGAGCACCCCATGAACACCAGGAGCATCCCGAACGCGGAGGCCGGCGTCAGGCTGTTGCTCGCCGCGAGCGCGATCTGCCAGCCCGAGACGGCCACGAACAGGGCGTAGACCAGTGCGAGCGCGTGCCGCTTCACGAACGCGCTCGTGAACGTGAGCCCGGCCAGCGAGACGGCCGAGAGCCCGATGGCGAGCCGCCCCGCCGTGGGGTCCACGATGTCCGGCTCCCCGAGCCGGTAGAGCGCCCCGAACCCGACCAGCGTGAGCCCGCCCGTGACCAGCAGGACCCGGATGAGGGCCAGCGTGACGAGGGACTCGGTCGGTCGGCGTGCCATGACGGGTACATCGGCGCGGGGGAGCCGATTCGTAATGAGAGGGCGTCATGGAGACGGAAAGGTGTCCTCTCAGGCGTGTATCGCACCAGGAGTAAACCTACGCCGCATCCGCAACGCGCGGGCTCTTGTCCTGAGATCCACCCGCCGCCCGGTATCTTCGGCGCCCCCCAGACGCCCCCGCCATGTCCGACGCCCCGCCCCTCACGCCGTCCGCCCTCAAACGGGGCCGCGAGATCGACCTCACGCTGGAGGCCTTCGCCGACCGTGGCAAGAGCCTCGCCCGACTGGCGTCGCCCGACGGCGACGAGCGGAGCGGCTACGTCGTGTTCGTGGCCGGGGCCGTGCCGGGCGACCGCGTCCGGGCGCGCGTCATCAAGCGCAAAAAGAGGTTCGCCGAGGCCCGTCTGCTGGAGGTCCTGGAGCCGAGCCCGCTCCGCACCGAGCCGCGCTGCGAGTACTTCGAGGCGTGCGGCGGCTGCAAGTGGCAGCACGTGGAGTACCCGGCCCAGGTCGCGATGAAGGGCGACGCCGCCGTCGGCGCGCTCCGCCACGCCGGGCTCGACCTGAGCCGCGCCGACGTCCGCCCGGCCCTGGGGGCCGACCTCAGCGACGGGTCCGGCGGCGTCTACTTCTACCGGAACAAGATGGAGTTCTCGTTCTCGGCCATGCGCTGGCTCACCGACTGGGAGGTGGCCTCGGGCGAGAGCTTCGACACCGATTTCGCCCTCGGCCTCCACGTCCCCGGACGGTTCGACAAGGTCCTCGACCTCAAGGCGTGCTACCTCCAGAGCGCGTGGAGCGCCGCGCTCGTCAATGGCGTCCGCGCAGTTCTCGAAGGACCAGGGGTGGACGCCCTGGCACCCGCGCGAGCACACGGGCTACCTCCGCATCCTCGCCATCCGCCAGCCGGCGCACACGGCCGACCGGATGGTCAACCTCGTGACCTCGCACTACGACGAGCCGCGCATGGCCGCCTTCGCGGACTTCCTCCGGGCCGAGTTCCCCGAAGTGACGACGCTCGTCAACACGATCAACTCGGGCGTAGCGCAGACCTCGTTCGGGGAGGCGATGCACACCGTCTTCGGGCCGGGCACCGTCCGCGACACCATCGGGGACTACACCTACGAGATCGCCTCGAACGCCTTTTTCCAGACCAACACGGTCCAGGCCGAGCGGCTCTACGCCGTCGCCAAGGAGTTCGCCCACTTCAAGCCGGACGACGTGGTCTACGACCTCTACTGCGGCGCGGGGACCATCTCCCTGTTCATCGCCGACGCCGTCAAAAAGGTGGTGGGCGTGGAGCTGGTGGAGGAGGCCGTCGAGAACGCGCGCGCCAGCGCCGCCGCCAACGGCGTGACGAACTGCACGTTCGTGGCCGGCGACATGCTGGAGCTGTTCAAGCCGGACCTGATCGAAGAGCACGGTCGCCCGGACGTTCTCATCCTGGACCCGCCGCGCGCGGGCCTCCACCCGAAGGTGGTGGGCCAGATCGCCCACCTCCGGCCCGAGCGGATCGTCTACGTGAGCTGCAACCCGCAGTCGCAGGCCCGCGACCTCCACTACCTCCTGGAAGCGGCAGCCTACGAGATCGAGGCCGTCCAACCGGTCGACATGTTCCCCCACACGCACCACGTGGAGAGCGTCGTCGGCCTCCGGCTGGCGTAGGCGGGGCGTGCCGCTGGCGGTGCCCGCGGGCGGGGCGGCTCAGCGGACGAGCGTGACCGCCCGGGCCTGGATCACGGGGCCGGCCTCCACCCGGACGACGTAGACGCCGCGGGGCAGCCCGGCCCCGTCGAAGGGGACGCGGTGCCGCCCGGCCGGGCGGTCCCCGCCCACGAGCGCGGCCACCTCGCGGCCGAGGCCGTCGTACACGGCGACCCGGACGGGCCCGCTCGTGGGGACGTCGAAGGAGACCGTCGTGCGGCCTGGGGCCGGATTCGGGGCCACGACGAGGCCGAGCCCGACGGGCACGCCCTCGCGGTTGGCCGTCGTCTCGACCCCTGCGGAGACGGCGAGGGGAGCCGCGTCGGTGTTGAGTGTCCCCCCGGGCACGTCCCCGAGCCCGAGGAGGTCGAGCGCGAGGTTCGCCGCGTCCCCGTTGCGGACCGGCTGGACCGCCGCCCCGTAGCCCGGCCGGCCCGTCCCGGGGTCCAGCCGCGTCGCCCCGTTGAGGGCGTAGAGGTCGGCCCCCGCGTCCACCCCCGCCCCCCACACGTAGAACGGGACCGTGTAGTGGGCGGCGGACGAGGCCTGCCCGTGGTCGCGGCCCGAGCCTCCGTGGTCGGCCGTGAGGATCACGGCGGTGGTCCCCCTCAACTCCGGGTCGCCCTCGATGGCCGCGAGGACGAGGCCGACGAGCCGGTCCGCGTGGCGGACGGCGTCGAGGTAGGGGCTCCCGGGCGCGAGGTCCCACCCGGACCCGTGGCCGGCCGAGTCGGCGTCGCGAAGGTGGAGGAAGGCGAGCGCCGGCCGCGCCACCTGGAGCTCGGCCACGAACCGGTCGACGAGCGCACCCGTGTCCCCGTCAGCGACGAAGAGGTCGATCTTGCCCTGGCCGTCGTCCGTGCCCGTCGTGTCGGGGGCCCCGTGCTCGGGCCCGTAGCTGTCCCTGAACAGGGTGAACTTCGACTTGCTCGCGAAGAGCGCGGTCCGGAGGCCGGCGTCGTGGGCGACGTCGAAGGCGCTCGCGACGTAGGCCCCCTTGTTCGCGTGGAGGGTCTGGCCCGGGTCCGGGTCCACGTTCGTGGTCCAGTTGTGCCCGCGGGCCCCGTTGACCCCCCGGGCCGTCAGCTGGGTCGTGTGGTTCGGGAGCGTGATGGTCCAGTCGTAGTCGGCCCGGGCGTTGTCGGTGGTGGCCCCCCCGGCCCGGAGGCGGTGGAGGGCCGGGGCGCCCGCGGGCCCGAGCGCGTCGACGGCGTCGGGGCGGAGCCCGTCGACGCTGATGAGGACGACGTGCAGGACCCCCGGGGCGTCTGAGGGGGGTGCCTCCACGACGTGAGGCGTCCCCCCGGAGAGCGGGGCGGCGGCCACGAGCAGGGCGGCCACGAGCGAGGCGCGCCGGGTGAGGCGGGAGCGGAACACAGGCGACACGGGCAGCGGTGGTCCGTGCCGTATCGGCCAGGGGCCCGGCGGGCCTAACCCGTGCCCGGCTTGGACCGTGCCCCGACTCCCACCGGCCCTTCCGCCGCCCCGCTGGCGGGCCCCCGCCGCCAGTGGGACGGTCCGTCTGGACCTATCCGGAGGTGAACGACGGAGACGCACACGTCGCCGGCCGCGCCCGACGCCGTGGCGCGGGCGGACGGGCCGACGCCGTCGGTCGCGGGGCCCGGGACGAGGGGCGCCAGCCCCCGCCGCTCCCGCTCGCGAAGCGCGCCTCCCACCCGGAGGCCCCAGCCGCTCCGAGCGGCGGGTCGGACGTGGAGAGAACGGCGGCGGGGGAGAGCCGTGGCGGGGTCCGCCGGCGCCATAATTCCGGCCCCCCGGACGCTTATCGACCGGCTCCCGCTCGGCGCCGCAAAGAAGGGGGGACGTGAGGAAACGAGAGGGCAGGGAGCAAGAGTTCATGAGTGATCGTGCGAGTCACATATTAAACAAATAATGTAATATAGATCGTCATGTGTTGCCGTAGGTGGTGGCCCCATCCGTGGCTCTGTCCTCATAGCTTCACACCGTTCCTTGCCCCGGACGAGGGGGTTGACGGGCACCGCCGTGAGGTGAGCGAGGCCACGCCCCGTGGGGCGCGAGCAGACCACACGCCTCCGTTCCGTCGGCGTCCACAGGGTCATGGAGGCTCCGCAGCACGCCGCCGGGCGCGACCACCGGTGTGAAGCGGTCATCTCCTGCCGCCGATCTATTCGAGAGCGTGGTCGGGCTGCGACTGGCGTAAGCAGTTGGCGGAACGATAGCGGCTCGGATTCGCAGTCCGTCCTCCCCAGAGCGGGTCGCAGAAGGGGACGCCGGGCGGGTGCGCAAGCCGCCCGGCCGTCCCCCATCAGCCCGCGGGGTCTACTCGGCGACGACCTCGGTCGGGGGCGGGGCCTCGGGCGCGTTCTCGGGCGTCCGGTTGAACAGCCACAGGCCGAGCGCCACGATCATCACGACCGCCAGCCCGCCGTGGGCCCCGATCACGAAACCGGGCCACGGCTCGCCGCGGAGCTGGCGGGCGAAGAGGTAGGCCCCGCCGGCGGCCACCACGATGAACCCGGCGAAGATCCAACCGCCGGGGCCGACCACCTCCATCCCCAACCCGACCGCCAGCAGCAGGAGGCTCGACACCGTGAACACGCCGTGCCCCAGCCCGAGCCCCTTCCCCGAGTTCTGACCTCGGGCGTGGAGCACGGCCATGAACAGGCCGATAAGGGCTCCAAGAACGAATCCGAAAAAGGCGGCGATGTGCATGGGTCGGGGAGGGGGAACGCGGCTTCAAGAACCGGCCGCCGTCTCAGATCCGGGCCGGGGCGGAGGTCCGGGGGCTCCTGAGGTGAAGACAGGGGGGAGGGGAACCGGAGGGGCACCGCGAGGTTGTATTTGTTGCAACAAGTAATCAGGACCCTCGGGACCTGCTCCGCTTCACCCCACCCCGCCTCCCATGACTCTCCTCCGCCTCCCCCTGCTGGTGGTGCTCGCCGGCGGCCTCGCCGCGTGCGGCAACGACGCCGCCGTCGAGACGGCCGGCACCGACAACGTCTCCACGGCCGGCACCTTCGCCGACGCGCCGAGCATCCCTGCCGGCACCTACGCCATCGACCCGGCCCACTCGCGTGCCGAGTTCCGCGTCAAGCACCTCGGCATCTCGACGGTCACGGGTCGGTTCGGCTCCATGGACGGGACCGTCACCGTCGGCGACGGCCTCGGCTCGCTCGAGGCCACCACCGTCATCGACGCGTCGACCATCAGCACCGGCAACGACGACCGCGACGGCCACCTCCAGAGCCCGGACTTTTTCGACGTGGCGCAGTACCCCGAGATCACGTTCACCAGCACGGCCGTCCGGCCCGGTGAGGGCGGCTCGTTCACGCTCGTCGGCGACCTCACCATGCACGGGGTCACGCGGCCCGTCGAGCTGGACGCCGAGTACGTCGGCTCCGCGACCATGCAGGGCACCCAGAAGATCGGGTTCACGGCCTCCGGCGAGATCGACCGGACGGAGTGGGGCCTGACCTGGGCCGAGACCAACGAGGCCGGCGAGGCGCTCGTGGGCGACGACATCACTCTGACGATCGAGGTCGAGGCCGACCAAGAGATCGAGGTCGCGCCGGAGGCGTAGCAACCGCCTTCGGAATCAGGAGCCAGGAGTCAGGAGTGAGAAGGCAATCCGCCCCTCGCTCCTGATTCCTGGCTCCTGTATGTCTGCTCCCTCGCCCGTCGCCTTCCTCACGGGCGGAACCGGCTTCGTCGGGAGCTGGGTCGCCGAGGAGTTGCTCGCGCGCGGCACCGCCGTCCGCGCGCTCGTCCGCTCGGACCCGAAGTGGCTGGACGGGCTAGCGGTGGAGACGGTCCGGGGCGACCTGGACGACGCCGACGCGCTCCGCCGGGGCGTCGAGGGCGCCGACACGGTCGTCCACGTGGCCGGCCTCACGCGCGCCCGCGACCAAGGGACGCTCGACCGCGCCAACGTCGAGGGCACCGTCCGCCTGCTCGACGCCGTCCGCCAGTCGGGCGACGCCCGGCGCGTGCTCGTGACGAGCAGCCTGGAGGCGATGGGGCCGAACCGCCTGGCCCCCGACGGCACGCCGATCCCCGCGACGGAGGCCGACGTGCCGCAGCCGGTCTCGATGTACGGCCTCAGCAAGGCGCGCATGGAGACGGTCGTGCGGACGCAGTTCGCGGACCTGCCGGTGACCGTCGTTCGCCCGCCGGCCGTCTACGGCCCGCGCGAGGCCGACATTTACGAGATGATCCGGGGCGCCGCGCGGGGGCTGTTCCCCATCGTGGGCGACGGCCGCGTGCCCCGCCTGTCGCTCGTCCACGTCCGCGACCTCGCGCGCGGCATGGTGGACGCGCTGGAGGCGCCCGCAGCGGAGGGCGAGACGTACTTCCTCGGGAGCCCGCGCGGGTACTCGTGGCGGGAGGTGCGGGCGGCCGTCGAGGGGGCGCTCGGACGGCGGACCCTGCGGCTGCCGGTGCCCGGCGCGCTACTGGGCGTGGCCGGCGCGCTGGCGGAGGGCGTCGGCGGGCTCGTCGGGACGCTCCCGCCGCTGACGCGCGACAAGGCCGAGGCGGCGCGGCACGCCTGGGTCTGCTCGATCGAGAAGGCCGAGCGCGAGATCGGCTACGCCCCGCGCGTGGGGCTGGCGGAGGGGATGGCCGAGACGGTCGGGTGGTACCGCCGGCACGGCTGGCTGTGAGTCTCCGTGGGGAGGGGAGAGGCGAGAAGCACCGGTCACTCCCCTCCACTCGGGCTCCCCACACCGTCTCAATAGAGCTGGAAAGGCTGGATCGAGAAGCAGAGCACGAAGATCACGATGCAGAGCCAGCCCAGCGCCTTCCGCCCCGGCGTCAGCGGCTCGCGGACCCGCACCGGCGGGTGGTCCACGCGGATCACGAACAGGATGAGCCCGACCCAGAGGAGCCACCCGAGCCACCCGACCGAGGCCGCCAGTCCGGGAAGGAACGTCGCCAGCGCCCACACGATTCCCACACCGCCAGCGACCGACGGGAGCACGAGCCGCCACTCGCCCTCGAACAGCCGCGCCAGCGCCAGCGCGAAGACGAGCGCCAGCGCCAGCCACATCTGCCACGCCGGCATCGTGCCCGATAGCTCAGCGACCAGCCCGACCCCGCCCGAGAGCAGGAGGAGGAGCGTCGTCACGCGCGCCACGACGCGGTGGACGGCAGGCCCGAACAGGGCGTACACCACGTGGCCGCCGTCGAGCTGGCCCACGGGGAGCAGGTTGAGCGCGGTGAAGAACAGCCCGAACCAGCCCGCCAGCAGGGCGGGGTAGTGCACGATCTCGTCCCCCGGGACGCGCACCCACCCGAGGCCGTTGAGGAGGTGGAACAGGGGCGTGTCGCCGAGGACGAACGCCATCGTGTCCGGCTCCATCGTGGACGGGTCGAACGTGGGAAAGACGCCCGTGGCCTGGAGCGCCGCCACGACGTCCTCGTGGCCGAGCATGTTGGACAGGTACTCTGGGGGCGGGAGCGTGAGCACGGCCCAGAGCAGCACGCCCACGGCGACCACGAAGCCCGCCAGCGGCCCGGCCGCCCCGATGTCGAAGAGCTGGCGGGTCCGCCGCAGCGGCTCCTTGATCCGGATCACGGCGCCCAGCGTGCCCAGCGTGCCGGGGAGCGGGACCGGGATGTAGTACGGGAGCGAGACGCGCGTCCGCCGGACCCGCGCCGCGACGTAGTGCCCGAACTCGTGGACCGTCAGGAAAAAGAGGAACGGGACGGCGTAGGCGACCCCGTCGTACAGGAACGTCGGGTTGCCGAGCAGGCCGACCGTGGCCGCGAGCTGGTCCCAGAACGAGGCGTCGCGGGGGAGCAGCGGCCACGTCGCGTTGCGCCCGACGAAGGCGCCGCCGGCCCACACCATGGACGCGAACGTGGCGACGAACAGGCCGACGTGGAGCCCGACGCGGTCCCGGTCGGGGGGCGCCTCGGGAGGGGTGTAGTCGGTGAGGAGGCTCGGCGAGCCGGGGCGGTCTGTCTCCACGGTCGGGGGGCGTTGGCCGGGGCGTACGCGGCCCGGCGGGGCGGGTTCAGCGCCCCGCGCCGCGCTGGCGGCGCGCGTCCGCCCCCTTACTCGGCCGCGTAGATCGGCGCCCCGTCGAGGTAGGTCGCCTCCACCGTCGTGTCGAGGATCTGCTCCGGTGGGACCGTCATGAGGTCGTGCGAGAGGACGACGAAGTCGGCCCGCTTGCCCGGTTCGATGCTGCCCACCTCGTCCTCCATAAAGCCGGCGTAGGCGGCGTCGAGGGTGAAGCCGCGCAGCGCCTCCTCGCGCGTGAGCACCTGGTTGCCGTACCACCCGCCGGCCGGGGCGTCGGCGCCGTCCTGGCGTGTGACGGCCGCGTGGAAGCCGAGGATCGGGTCGACCCGCTCGACGGGGAAGTCACTCCCCAGCGCGAGGCGGGCGCCGGCGTCCACGAGGCGGCGCCAGGCGTAGGCGCCCCGGATGCGGTCCGGCCCGACGCGCGTCTCGGCCCACGGCATGTCGCTGGTGGCGTGCGTCGGCTGGACGCTGGCGATCACGCCGAGCGAGGCGAAGCGCGGGAGGTCGTCCAGGGCGAGGATCTGGGCGTGCTCGATCCGGTGGCGGCCCGGCCCGCCGCCGGTCGCCTCGATGGCGCCCTCGTAGGCGTCGAGGACGGCCCGGTTGCCGCGGTCGCCGATGGCGTGGGTGTTCACCTGGAGCCCGCAGCGCATGGCCTGCTCGGCCGTCGCCTGAAGCTCTTCCGTGGGCAGAAACAGCAGGCCGTGGTTGCCGGGCTCGTCGGCGTAGTCCTCCAGGAGCGCGGCGCCGCGGCTGCCGAGCGCGCCGTCGGCGTAGACCTTGACGGCGTGGACCGCCAGCCGGCCGTCCACGTCGAGCCCGTCCGGGTGGGCGTCGCAGAAGGCGCCGATCTCGCCGGGCGTGATCATGGCGTAGTTGCGGAGCGGGAACCGGCCGTCGGCGACGAACTGGCGGTAGAGGTCGAGGAGCGGCGAGCGGGACGCCGGCCTCGTGGACGCCCGTCAGCCCGTACCGCGCCGTCTCGGCGAGGGCGCGCTCCAGGGCGGCTTCGTAGAACGCCCCGTCGGGCGCGGGCACGGCTCCGGCGACGACCCCTTGGGCGGCGTCCACGAACACGCCGGTCGCGCGCCCGTCGGCGTCTCGGATCACGGCGCCGCCCGTGGGGTCGGCCGGGGCCAGGGCGTCGGGGTCGATGCCTGCGGCGCGGAGGGCGGCCGAGTTGGCCCAGGCCGCGTGGCCGTCGATCCGCGTGATCCAGACGGGCGTGTCGGGGAAGGCGGCGTCGAGGTCGGCGCGGGTCGGGAACGGCTCGCCGTCGCCCCAGTCGTTCTGGTCCCAGCCCCGCCCGGTGATCCAGGCGCCGTCGGGCAGGTCGGCGGCGAAGGCACGGAGTCGCTCGACGACCTCGGCCTTCGAGGTCGTCCCCACGAGGTCGGCCTGGAGCAGCGACTCGCCGAGGCCCATCAGGTGCGCGTGCGCGTCGATGAGGCCGGGGACGACGGTCCGGCCGCCCAGGTCCGTGCGCGGCCAGTCCGGGTAGCGGTCCAGGATCTCGGCGTCCGAGCCGACGGCGACGAACCGGCCGTCCTCGACGGCGAACGCCTCGGCCGTGGGCTGCGCGGCGTCGACGGTGTAGACGCGGGCGTTGTGGACGACGAGCCGGGACGGCTGGGCGACGGCGAGGGCGGGCACGAGGAGGAGCAGGGCGAGAAGGCGCAGCATGGATCGCGGAAGGCGGTAGGGCTCCAAGATCGCGCGCCGCTGGCGACCGCGCCGCGCGGGGCGAGCTACCGAGGCTCGCGCTCGACCCAGAGCGTCACCGGCCCGTCGTTGACCGACTCGACGGCCATCGTGGCGCCGAACACGCCGGTCTCCACCGGCCCGTCGATCCGCTCCGCCAGCGCGGCGGCGAACGCCTCGTACAGCGGCTCGGCGACCTCGGGCGGCGCGGCGCGCGTGTAGCTCGGGCGCGTCCCCTTGCGCGCGTCGCCGGCGAGCGTGAACTGGCTGACCACGAGCGCGGCCCCGCCGACGTCCTGGAGCGAGCGGTTCATCCGTCCATCGGCGTCGGGGAAGACGCGGAGGCGCGCCAGCTTGTCGGCCAGCCACGCGCCCTCGGCCTCGGTGTCGCCCACGACGACGCCCAGCAGGACGAGCAGGCCACGACCGACCGACCCGACGACCTCGCCGTCGACGCGGACGGTGGCGGAGGAGACGCGCTGGACGAGGGCGATCATCGGGACGGGCAGAGGGGGCAGGTCGCAAGATGCCGCGCGCTGGCGGCCGCCGCCAGCGGGAGCGCCCTCACCTATTACGTCCGCTCACGCGCCCACCACTCGGAGAAGGCGTCGAGCGCGCGGCCTCGGTGGCTGATCCGGTTCTTCTCGTCGGCCGTCATCTCGGCGAACGTCCGCCCGTCGCCATCGACGGGGCGGAAGAGCGAGTCGTAGCCGAAGCCGCCCGTCCCAGACTCCTCCGTCGCGATGAGCCCGTCGCAGACGCCGTCGAACGTCCGGACGCCCGCCTCGTCGGCGTAGGCGAGGACGGTGCGGAAGCGGGCCGTGCGGGAGGGCGCGCCCGCGAGGTCCGCGAGGAGCTGGCGGCGGTTGGCCTCGTCGTCCGCGTCGTCGCCCGCGAACCGGGCGCTGCGGACGCCCGGCGCCCCGCCGAGCGCGTCGACCTCCAGGCCGGTGTCGTCGGCGAGGGAGGGGGCGCCGGTGTGGGCGTAGAGGGCGCGCGCCTTCTTCTCGGCGTTGCCCCGGAGCGTGTCGGCGTCCTCCGCCACCTCCGGCGCGTCGAGGTCGGCGGCGGAGACGAGGTCGGCCCCGAGGCCGTCGAGGCGGGCCGCCAGCTCGGCGACCTTGCCGGGGTTGCGGGTGGCGAGGACGAGGCGCATGGGGATCCGGGGCGGATGGAGGGGTTCCGGGAAGATGCCTGCCTCCGACGGCGAGTGCCAACAACGAGGCGCAGGGTGCCCGCTCGCCCTCGCCTTCCCCCTGTTTTCACCAATCTCGGGGCGCGCGTTCTTGGACGGCTCGGGGCGCCCCTCTAACTTCGAAGGCTGCTCCGGCGCGGATTCCGCTGCGCCCGTCCCCGCCCCACCCACAGACAGGTACCGCCTTGGCCATCGGCATCAAAGTACGCGACAAAGAGTCCATCGACCGCGCCCTGCGCCGGTTCAAGCGCACCGTGAACCGCGCCCGCGTCCTCCGGACCTACCGGGAGAACATGTCCTACACGAAGCCCTCCGCCGTCAAGCGGGAGGAGCGGAAGGAGGCGGCGAAGAAGGCGCGCCGCGCCAACCGGCGCCGCTACTAGACAGCCGACGGCCCGCTGGCGCACGCCGCCAGCGCCGGTCTCGCGCCCGCCCCGGACGAGGTCTGGGGCGGGCGCCGTGCGTCTAGGCCCCGCCCCCGCCCGGCCGGAGGCCGCCCCTCGCCCCAGGCCCCGAGGTGCCGCGTCGTGGCCGCGGCCCACCGGGCGTGCGCGTCCGGCAGGGCCTGACGAGGGGCGGGGCGGATGGGTGGGTCAGGCGTCGTCCTCGATGCCGAGCGCGGCGCGCAGGATGCGCTCCTGCTCGGCGGCGTAGACCTTCGCGCTGCCGGCCGCCGGGGAGGCGGCAGCCCGGCGCCCGGCGTAGACGACGCGGTGCTGGCAGTCGCCGCCGTGGAGGTCCTGGAGGACCGCGTCGAGGCGGGGCTGCACGAACGTCCAGGCGCCCATGTTCTGGGGCTCCTCCTGGAGCCACACGACGGGCCGGTCCTCGAAGCGCGCCAGCTCCTCGCGGACGGACTCTTCGGGGAACGGGTAGAACTGCTCCAGCCGCGCGACGGCCACGGACGCCGGGGTTTCCAGCCCCTCGCGCGCCTTCAGGACGTCGTAGTACACCTTGCCCGAGCAGATCACGAGCCGGTCGGCCGCGTCCTGGCCCGATGGGATGAGGGGCCGGTACTCGCCGTCCGCCAGCTCTTCGACCGTCGCGACGGCCTGCGGGTGGCGCAGGAGCGACTTCGGCGTCATCACCACGAGCGGCTTCTTGGCGCTCCGCAGCACCTGCCGCCGAAGCGCGTGGAAGTAGTTGGCCGGCGTCGAGTAGTTGGCGACGACGAGGTTGTCCTCGGCGCACGCCTGGAGGAACCGCTCCAGCCGCCCCGACGAGTGCTCCGGCCCCTGCCCCTCGTAACCGTGCGGGAGCAGCATCGTGAGCGAGGACGTCTGTCCCCACTTGGCCTCGGCGGCCGTGATGAACTGGTCGATCATGATCTGGGCGCCGTTGACGAAGTCGCCGAACTGGGCCTCCCACATCGTCAGCGCCTCGGGGGCCGCCACCGAATAGCCGTACTCGAAGCCGAGCGCGGCGTACTCGCTCAGGAGCGAGTCGTAGACCTGGAACCGGGCCTGCCCCTCGCCCGGCCCGCCCTCGGCGAGCCGGTTGAGCGGGAGGAGCCGGTGGCCGTCGGTCTGGTCGTAGAGGATGGCGTGGCGCTGGCTGAACGTGCCGCGCCCGGAGTCCTGGCCGGAGAGCCGAACGGGCGTGCCCTCCAGGAGCAGCGTCCCGAAGGCGAGCGCCTCGGCGAAGGCCCAGTCGATCTGGCCCTCCTCGAACTGCTTCCGGCGGCGGTCGATGATGAGCCGCGCCAGCTTCTTGTGGACCTCGAAGTCGTCCGGGAGGTCCACGAGCGCCTCCATCACGCGGGTCAGCGCCTCGCGCGAGGCCGCCGTCTGGGCCGTCTGCTCGGGCTCGACGTGGGCCGGCGTGGGGACGGCCCGGAGGTTCTTGCGCTTCTCGGCCAGCTCCTTCGTCTCCTCGAAGGCGCGGTCCAGCTTCTGCTTGAAGTCGTCCAGGATGGCCTCGGCCTCCTCGGGCGTCAGCTCGCCGCGGCGGAGCAGGAGCTCGAGGTAGAGCTTCCGGACGCTCCGGTGGCCGCCGATGTCGGCGTACATGAGCGGCTGCGTGTAGCCCGGCTCGTCGCCCTCGTTGTGGCCGTACTTGCGGTAGCACACGAGGTCGATCACGACGTCCTTGTTGAACACCTGGCGGTAGTCGAGCGCCAGCCGGGCGACGCGGACGGCCGCCTCGGGGTCGTCGCCGTTGACGTGGAAGATCGGGGCCTGGATCATCCGCGCGATGTCGGTGGCGTAGGCCGAGGACCGCGAGTGCATCGGGAGCGTGGTGAACCCGATCTGGTTGTTGACGACGAGGTGGATCGTCCCGCCGGTCCGGTAGCCCTCCAGCTGGCTCAGGTTCAGGGTCTCCGCGACGACGCCCTGCCCCGCGAACGCGGCGTCGCCGTGGACGAGGACCGGGAGCACGCGGTCGCGGAGCAGCTTCTCGCTGGCCCCGGGGTTGGCCTCCACGATCCGCTGCTGCTTGGCCCGCACCATCCCCTCCACGACGGGGTTGACGGCCTCCAGGTGCGACGGGTTGGAGGCCAGCGTCAGCTCGGTCGTCTCGCCATTCGGGGAGGTGTGCGTGCCGGTCTGGCCGAGGTGGTACTTCACGTCGCCCGAGCCGTGGACGGCGTCGGGGTCGATGGTCCCCTCGAACTCGCCGAACACCTTGTCGTACGGCTTGCCGAGGATGTTGGTGAGCACGTTGAGGCGCCCCCGGTGGGCCATCCCGATCACGACCTCTTCCGCTTCCTGGTCGGCGGCGTCACTCAGGACGGCGTCGAGGAGCGGGATCATCGTCTCGGCGCCCTCCAGCGAGAACCGCTTGTGCCCGATGTACTTGGTGTGGATAAACTGCTCGAGCGCCTCGGCCTCGTTGAGCTTCTCGAAGATCCGCGTCTTGCGCGCCGTGTCGATGGGCTCGCGGAACTGCTGGGGCTCGATCCGCTCGATGAGCCACCGTTTTTCCTCGGGCGAGGAGAGGTGCATGAACTCGCTCCCGACGTGGCCGGTGTAGGTGTCCCAGAGCGTATCGAGGATCTCGCGGAGCGTCATGCGCCCTTTGCCCGCCAGCCCGCCGCCGACGCCCGCCATCCCGCCGGTGAGGAACTCGCGGTCGAGGTCCCAGACGGTCAGGCCGTAGGAGGCGGGGTCGAGCTCGGTGTGGTTGCGGGGCTCGTAGCCCAGCGGGTTGGTGTCGGCCAGGAGGTGGCCGCGGACGCGGTAGGCGCGGATCAGCTCGTAGACGCGGGCCTGCTTCTCGATCTTGGACACCTTCGCGCCGGAGCCCAGGCGGCTGCCGCCGAGGCGCGGCGTCGAGTCGTCCTCGCCCCGGAAGGGCGGCGTGTGGAGGCCCAGCGACTCGAACACCTCGTCGTAGAACCCGTGCTTTCCAACGAGCAGCTCGGCGATCCGGTTGAGGAACTCGCCCGACTCCGCGCCCTGGATGACGCGGTGGTCGTAGGTCGACGTCACCGTCATGGTCGGGCTCAGGCCGAGCCGCGAGAGCTCGTCCGTGTGCATCCCGGCGTACTCCGGCGGGTACCCGATGGCGCCGACGGCGACGATCACGCTCTGGCCCGGCATCAGGCGCGGGACGCTCATGTTCGTCCCGATGCCACCGGGGTTCGTGAGCGTGGCCGTCGTGCTCTGGAAGTCGGACAGCTCCAGGCCGCCGTCGCGGGCGCGCTTGACGACGTCGTTGTAGGCGCCGAGGAACTCGGCGAAGGTCATGGCCTCGGCCTTCTTGATGTTCGGCACGAGGAGCTGGCGCTTGCCGCGCTTCTCGACGTCGATGGCGAGGCCGAAGGCGGTCGAGGCCGGGTCGATGCGCTCGGGGGCGCCCTCGTGCTCGCGGAAGGCGGCCTTCATGCCCGGCACGGTCTCCATCGCGCGGACGATGGCGTAGGCGATGAGGTGCGTGTACGAGACCTTGTCGCCGCCGGTCGCCTTCTGGCGCCGGTTGAGGAGCCGCCGGTTCTCGGCCATCAGCTTGACGGGCACCTCGCGCACGGACGTCGCCGTGGGGATCGTCAGGCTGGCCTCCATGTTCTCGACGATCTTGGCCCCGACGCCCCGGATCGGGGACGTCTCGGCGCCCTCGGGGAGCGCGACCTCGGGGGCCGCCAGCCGGGCGGGGAGGTCGGCGGGCGCCGCGCCGTTCGTGGCGCCGCTGGCGGCGGGCGCCGGTGGGGTCGCCGCCGGAGGAGCGGGGACCGGCGGCGGGGTCGTCTGCTCGTCCGCCGCCGGGGCGCTGGCGGCGGGCGTCGGCCGCTCGGTGGGGGCGCCGTCGCCGGAGGCGGCCAGTGTGCTCGCCTTGGCGTCGGAGTCGGCGGGCGCGGCCCCGATGGTCATGCTGTAGGTCGGCCCCGGGTCGAAGTCGGCGAAAAAGTCGCGCCAGCTCTCGCTGACGGACTCGGGGTTCTGGCGGTACTGCGCGTAGAGGTCCTCGACGTACCCGCTGTTGAATCCGAACATGCTCGCGGCGGCGATAAAAGGGGGGCTTCGGAACGTACGCACCGCCCATCGGCGCAGATTCCCGAAGACGCGGGGAACGCGGTCGGCCTGGGGGAGCCATCGGCCGTGAACAACTCTCGGGCAACTCTCGCCCGCCCGACGGGCGACGGCGTCCGCCAGCCGCCCAAGTCTCCTGCCGCTCGTGGAAGCACGGGGGAAAAGCGGTCCACCCCGCGCCGCACGGCCGCGCCCGGTGCTAGGTTGCGCGCCGCACCCGCCCCGCTGCCCCCGCAGGACCGCTACGCCGCACCGCCGTTTCCCGAGCCGCTCGCCCCGGAGGCGACCGACCCGCCCTCGATGCCCGTAGCCCTTCGCCCTCTGGCGCTCGTCCTGCCGCTCGCCGCCCTGTGCGCGCTCGCCGGGTGCGACGCCGAGCCCGGCTTCCCCACGCAGAGCACGCCGCCCACGCTCGCGGACGTCCAGATCACGCCGAGCCGCGACTCGCTGGCGACCGACGCGCCGACGGCGACGGTCCCGCTCACGGTCCGGGCGGACCTCGGGGGCGAGGGGACGATGCGGGTCCGCGTGCTCGTGCGCTACGAGGAGACCGACTCGCTCACGGCGTCGGCCACGCTCCAGGCCGAGCCGGGGCCGGTCCAGGTCGACGTGCCCCTCGCGCTCCCGCGCGGCGCCACGGGCGACTACCGCGTCGAGGTCTCGACCGAAGGCGCCGACGGCCGCCCCGGCGACCAAGCCGCTGCCGTGTTCCACTTCGACGCCGCCTCCCTCGGGCCGCCGGCCATCGTGGACGTCTCGTTCCCGAGCACGGTCGCGCGCCCCGCCAGCGGCTCGCGCTCGACCCCGCTGGTCGTGACGGTGACGGACCCGGACGGGATCGCCAACGTGGCCGTCGTGGCGCTCACGGACCCGGCTTCGGGCGCCGTCATCGGGCGGCTCTACGACCTGGGCCGCGCGAACGGCGGCACCGACGAGCGGGCCGGCGACGGGCGGTTCTCGGGCGGCCTCCAGATTTTCGCCGACACCGAGCCCGGCACCTACGAACTGGGCATCGTGGCCGTGGATCGGTCGGAGGCGACGAGCGCGCCGGCCACGTTCACCTTCACGGTCCAGTGATGCGCGGCGCCCTCCTCGCCCTGCTGGCGGTCGCGCTCGTCGCGCCGGCGAGCGCGCAGACGACGGTCGAGACCGGCCAGGGGCCGGTGACGGCGCTCCCGACCGGCGCCCGCAACGGCGTGTTCGTGCTCGACGCGCAGGACGGGACGCTCCGCGCCGGCCCGCGCCTCGTCGAGATCGCCCCCGACGGGAGGGTCTCGCTCCCCGGCGCCGACCCCGCCTTCGACCCCGCCACGGCCGTGGACGCGCGCGTGTTCACCCTCGACGCGCGCGGGCAGACGGTCGTGGTCGGGCTCGGCTTCGCCGACGTGACGGCCGACGCCGACGAGCCGCCCGCCACCACCGCCGGCTTCGCCGTCTCCACCGACGGCGGCGCGAGCTACACCTTCCGCTTTCCCGCCCTCGACCAGAGCCGCGACTCGACGGTCCGCTACGGCGTCTCGACGCTGCCGGCGATCCCGGCGACGGTCCCGCAGGGCGCCGCCCCGCTCGACCTCGCGCTCACCCTCGACGCCGACACGATCTACTCGGCCAACCTGTTCGCCGGCCTCCGCCGCTCCACCGACGACGGCGCGACGTGGACGCGCGTCGTCCTCCCGCCGGACTCGCTCTTCGTCCTCGACCCGCGCCAGCCGTACGACTTCACCTACTCGCCCGACCTCCGCCAGCCGCTCGGGTTCGTGGACGGCGATCGGGAGCGGCCCGTCTTCCCGTTCGCCTCGACCAACTTCGTGGCCTACTCCGTCCTCGTGGACGAGGCAGGGACGGTGTGGGCCGGGACGCTCGGCGGCCTCAACCGCTCCGTCCGCCTCGACGGCGCCGACGACCTCGGCGTGGGTCCGCTACATCGACACGCCGGTCGGGACGGGGCTCGTCGGGAATCTGGTGTACGCGCTGGAGGCGAGGCCCGACCCGAACGGCCGCGACGACGTGTGGGCGGCCTGCTGGAGCTCGGGCGAGGACGACGTGGCGCCGGGCTCGGCCTCGGAGGAGGAGTTCGGCGTGACGGTCTGGCGCGGCGACGCCGCCGACGGCCAGCCGATCCTGGAGACCGTCCTGCTCGGCGTCCGCGTCTACGACCTCGCCTTCGACGAGGCGCGGGCCTACGCCGCCAGCGACGACGGCCTCTACGTCTCCGACGACGACGGCGCCACGTGGCGCGTCGACCGCACGTTCCGCGCCGCCGACGGCCGTCCGCTCCCCATCGACGGCGTCCGCGTCAACGCCGTCGCCACGACGCCGGGCGTGGTCTGGGTCGGCGTGGACGACGGCCTCCTCAAAAGCACCGACGGCGCCCAGACGTGGACCCTCTTCCGCTCGAACGTGGCGCCGGACGCGGCCGACCGGCCCGTCGAGGTCTACGCCTACCCCAACCCGTTCGACCCGAGCGACGGGCCGGTCCGCATCCGCCTCGACCTGGGCGCGGCCTCCGACGTCACAGTCCGCGTGTTCGACTACGCCATGAACCTCGTCCGCACGCTGGAGGCGCCGGGCCGGCCGGCGGGGCCGAACGAGGTGGCGTGGGACGGGCGTTCCGACGGCGGCCTCCGCGTGGCGAACGGGGCCTACGTCTACGTGGTCGAGGCCGAGGGGCGCCAGCGCTCCGGCCGCATCCTGGTGCTGCAATGAGGAGGACGGAGGGGTATGACCGCGGTCTCGTGGTCCGGCCGTCCGTCTCCGCCGTCCTGCTGGCGGTGCTCGCCGCCAGTGCGTCGGGCGCGTCGGCCCAGGGCGCGGGCGTGTTCGCGCGGATGGGGATGGGCGCGCGGTCGCTGGCCGTGCCCAGCCAGATCGCCGACCGCTCCGGCCTCGCCAGCCCCTACCTCAACCCGGCCCTCGCGCCGTTCCAGCCGGCCCAGGGCGTCGAGCTCTCGGCCGGGCTCCTCGCCTTCGACCGGACGTGGGAGGCGGTCCAGGTGGCGGCCCCGCTCCAGCCGCGCTCCGGGTTCGCGGCCGGCGTCGTCCACGGCGGCGTCGACAACATCGACGGGCGCGACGCGAGCGGCTTCCCCATCGACGCGCCGACGGCCGACGGGACCTACTCGACCGACGAGTACGCCTTCTTCGCGGCCTTCGGGACGCAGTTCTCGGACGCCGTCTCGGCCGGCCTCGGCTTCCGGCTCTACCGCAACGAACTGTTCCAGGGCGTCCAGGCGCCGACGGCGATCGGCGTCTCGCTCGGGCTCTCGGCCCAGCTGTCCGAGCGTCTCTCGGCCGGGCTCGTCGTGGACGACCTGTTCGCGCGCTACGAGTTCAACTCGTCCGGCTCGGTCAGCGCCTCGGCCGTGGACTACTTCCCGGTGCGGCTCCGCGGCGGCCCGGCCTACACGTTCGGGACGCGCGCCGACGGACGGCCGCGCGGGCTCGTCGCCGCCGAGCTGGAGCTGGCCCTCCAGCCGGCCGAGACGACGCGCCCGGCCGGCGTCCGCCCCATCGGCACCTCGGCCGTCGCCCGCGACACGACGCTCGACCTCCGCCTCGCGGACGTGCAGGGCCGCCTCGGCGCCGAGGTCTGGGTGACGGACGCCTTCGCCGTGCGCGGCGGGGTCGACCGGATCGGGGCCGGCGCCGTCGGCGAGCTGCGGCCGTCGGCCGGGTTCGGCCTCCAGCAGCGCCTGACGGACCTGGACCTCCGCGTCGACTACACGGCCGTGCTGGAGCCGTTCGGGACCGCCGTCATGCACATGGCGACGGTCCGCCTCGGCCTCTGACCGCTGGCGGCGGGCGTCGCCAGTCGCGGGCACGTCGGATGGGATTGCTGAGAGCACCGGAGGCGCGAAGCTTGGGTCTCTTCTTCCTCCGCCGCTATGCGTCCCGTCGTTCTCGTCGCTCTCCTCGCTCTGGCGCTCCCCGTCGCCGCCCAAGACGTCCCCACGGGCGCGACGCTCGCGACCGGCTACGCGACCGGCTTCCAGGGCGGCGCGGTCCACTCCGAGGCGCGGCTTCGGTTCGCCACGTCCGGCCTGGGGCTGGAGCCGATGCTGTCGTGGACGCGGGGGCTCCCGTACGAGGCCGTCGTCGACCCTGGCTTCTGCGTCGGCGGCCCGTGCGGTCCGTCTCGGATCGAGGGAGAGCAGCAGTTCGCCGTCGGCGCGGCGCTGACGTACCGGGCCGAGAGCGCCGGCCTCCCGCTCGGGCTGGACGGCGCGCCACGTCGGCACGTTCGCGCAGGCGGGCCTCCCATTCTGGCAGGGCCACGGGACGCGCGTCGGCGTCGAAGCGGGCGCGGACGCCCGCCTCAGCCAGCACGTCCGGCTCGGGCTCGACGTGCAGGCGTCGCGGTACTCCGAGCTTGGGGGCGCGCGCACGGTCCACGTGGCCCCGCTCGTCCGGCTGGCGGTGGGGTCGTAGCGCTCAGCGCGCGACCGTCACCCGCTGCGACGGCGGCCAGCGAGAGGGCGACGAGGACCAGGGGTTGCACGCGACGGGGTGCGAATGAAACCGACCGTCGGCATAGGCCCCCCAGAAATCAACCGCCGAGCCCGCGCAGCGCCTCCGCCAGCGCGTCGAGGCCGACGCCCGAGGCGCCCGTCCGGAACCGGAGCGTGGCCCACAGGTCGAGGGCCATCATCTGCGCGGCGTGGATCGGGACGGCGATCCAGAAGCTCCGGCAGCGCCAGACGAGCGCGCCGAGCGCCAGCCCGCCGAGCACCGAGAGGTACGCCTCGGCCGCCGGCTTCTGCGCGTGGAGAATGGCGAACGGGACCGTCTGGATCACGATCGCCAGCGGCGCGCCCACGGCCGGCGCCGTCCCGAACAGGACGAACCCGCGCCACAGGTACTCCCACCCGATCCAGTAGAACAGGAACAGCGCCTCGTAGCCGAGCCACACGCCCCAGTCCGACTTGGCCCCGAGAAAGTGGGGGTACTGCGCCTGGAACGCGGCCCCGTCCGAGAGCACCCACGTCCCGACAACGACGAGCGGGACGTAGGCGAGGGCGAGGCCGCCCGCCAGCCGCCAGTCGCCCAGCCCGAGGCCGGCGCGGCCGGGCGTCCACCGGAAGCCGGCGACGAGGATGAGGGCCGGGACGACGAACCCGAGCACGCCCTGCATCCCGAACCACCACGCCCAGGCGCCGAACTCGGCGTCCTCGAAGCCGAACACGTTGTCCGTGACGCCCCGGTAGAACTGGCGGTTGCCGACCTGGAGGTGGAGCAGGACGAGCAGCGTCACCGC
Organism: Rubricoccaceae bacterium; assembly: GCA_963811175.1. GTDB lineage: Bacteria > Bacteroidota > Rhodothermia > Rhodothermales > Rubricoccaceae > Rubrivirga. The sequence continues at coordinate 632,345 of CAWEQE010000002.1, forward strand.
GACGAGCACGACGGCGGCGCGCCGGGCGTCGGGGGAGAGGCCGGCGACGGATGCGCGGAGCGCTTGCCACTCGCCTCGGAGGCGGTCTATCATCCAGGAGGAGGACGGGAGCGGGCGGCCCGAGCGCCGGGCCGAAGATCGGCCGCCAAGATACCCGGCCTCCACACGCTCTCCCGCCCATGCGCCTCGCCCTCGTCCTCGCCCTGCTCTCGGCCCTGACGGTGGCGACGGGGTGCGTCGAGGCCGAGGGCCAGACGGTGGCGACAGATCCGCCCGACCCCGCCGCGCTGGCGGCCGTCGCCCGCCAGTCCCGCATCGACTCGCTCCTGGCCGACTACGCCGGCTTCGAGGCGCCGCCGGCGGTCCCCGAGGCCGAGGCCAACCGCTGGGCCGACTCGGTGCTGGCGACGCTGACGCTGGAGCAGCGCGTGGCCCAGATGTTCATCGTGGAGCTGGGCGCCGTCCGCGACGCGCGAGGGCTGGCGGCCATGGGCGTCGGCGGGTTCCACGTCAACCGGAAGACGCCGCCGCGCGAGGTGCTCGCGGCGACGAACCGGCTCCAGCGCGCCGCGCCCGTCCCGCTCTTCACCACGGCCGACTTCGAGTGGGGCGTCGGGCGGCCGACGACCAACTTCACGTCGCTCCCCACGGCGATGGCCTACGGCGCGGCCGGCGACGAGGCGCTCGCCGAGACGGGCGGGGCCGTGACGGCCCTGGAGGCCCGTGCGATCGGGATCAACGTCGTGTTCGCCCCGGTCGCCGACGTCAACAACAACCCGCTCAACCCGATCATCAACACGCGCTCGTTCGGGTCGGACCCCGAGCGCGTCGGGGCGCTGGCGGCGGCCTACGTGCGCGGCGCCCAGGCCCACGGCGTCCTCGCCACGCTCAAGCACTTCCCCGGCCACGGCAACACCGACACCGACACCCACGTCGACTTCGCGTCGGTCGACGGCGACTGGGACAGCCTCTGGCGGACCGAGCTGGCGGCGTTCCGGCGAGCGCTCGAAGCGAACCCCGGCGTCGTGATGTCGACGCACCTCTGGGCGCGCGCCCTCGACGACACGCCGACGCCGGCCACCTTCAGCCGCCGCGCCCTCACCGACGTGCTCCGCGACAGCCTCGGCTTCGACGGGCTCATCACGACCGACGCGCTCAACATGGGCGCCATCCGCAAGAACTACCCGTTCCCCGACCGGATCGTCCGCCCGATCCAGGCCGGCGCCGACCTCGTGCTGATGATGCGGAGCCCGCGCGACGGCATCCAGGCCGTGGTCCGCGCCGTCGAGGCCGGCGAGATCCCGCGCGACCAGATCGACGCCTCGGTGCGCCGCATCCTGCGCGCGAAGGGACGCCTCGGCCTCGGCCGCAACGCCCAGGCGGACCGCCAGCGCCTCGACCGGATGCTGACGGAGGTGCGCGGCGCGGCCTTCGCCCGGACGCTCTCGCGGGCGTCGGTGACGGTCGTCCGCGACGGCGCGCTGCCGATCCAGCCGGGGCAGCGCGTCGCGCTCGTCCAACTGGCGAACTACGACGCCTCCGCGGCGATGACGCGCCTGGAGCGGGACCTCGGGGCCGACGCCGACGTCCGGGTCTCGCGGGGCGGAGCCGGACGAGACCGCGCCGTCGCAGCGGCCGAGCGCGCGGACCTCGCCGTCGTGGCCGTCCACCTGCGCGTCGGGTCGGACGCCGTGCCGCGCCTCCGTGACGGCCAGCAGCGCGTGCTCGAGGCCGTGCTGGCGACGGGCACGCCGGTCGTGTTCGTCGTCCTCGGGAACCCGTACGCCGCCGCGCTCGCGCCCGACGCCGCCGGTATCGTCGTCGCCTACGACGAGACGGTGCGGACGGCCGGCGCCGTCGCGGACGTGTTGATGGGCCGCTACCGCGCCACGGGACGCCTCCCCGTCGAGGTGCCGGGGCTGTAGGTCCGCTCTCGGGAAGCGGAGGACGGGAGATCGGAAGCGAGCAGCCGTCACCCCCCTCTCATTTCCGGCCTCCCCAGGCGAGCGGAGAGAGCCCTACGCGTCCCGCCCGACGGCCTGGGAGAGCGTCGCCAGCCCGTCGCGCTCCAGCAGCCGCACGAGCCCCTGGTTGATCCGCCGGACCAGCCCTGGCCCCTCGTACACGAGCCCCGTGTAGAGCTGGACGAGCGACGCGCCGGCCCGAATCCGCGCGTACGCCTCCTCCGCCGAGTCGACGCCGCCCACGCCCACGATCGGCACGCGGCCGTCCGTCGTCCGGTAGAGGTGCCGGACGAGCGCCGTCGCGCGCGCGGCGAGCGGCCGCCCGCTCAGCCCGCCCCCGCCGATCTGGTCGAGGTCGACGGCGCGCGTCGCCAGGCCCTCGCGGTCCGCGGCCGTGTTCGAGGCGATGAACCCGTCGACGCCGTGGCGGAGGCAGACCTGCACCAGCTCGTCCACGGCGCCCACGTCCACGCCCCCCGACGCCGGCGGCGAGAGCTTGACGAGGGTGGGAGGGGCGTGGGGCACGGGGGGCGAGGCATGGAGCTCATCGATGCCACCCCTTGCCTCGTGCCCTCTGCCCCTTGCCACCTCCGCCGTCACCGCGGAGAGCAATGCGTCCAGCGCGTCGGGCGCCTCGAACGTCTTGCCCTCGGCCGTGTTGGGGCACGAGACGTTGAGGGCGAGGTAGTCCGCGTGCGGGAGCAGGCGCCGGACCGACTGGCGGAAGTCCTCGACGCCGGCCGCGCCCAGGATGTCCGCGTGGTGGGTCTTCGCGACGTTCACGCCCAGGACGAAGTGGGGCGGGCGGGGCGTCGCCGCGAGGCGGGCCGCGACGGCCTCGGCGCCGTCGTTGTTGAGGCCCATCCGGTTGACGAGCGCGCGGTCGGCCGGGAGCCGGAACGCGCGGGGGCGCGGGTTGCCGGCGCTGGGGAGCGCGCTCACCGAGCCCACTTCCGCGAACCCGAACCCGAGCGCGGCCCAGAACCCGATCAGCTCCGCGTTCTTGTCGAACCCGGCCGCCAGCCCGACGGGCGAGGCGAACCGGAGGCCCCAGAGCGTCTGCGCCAGCCGGAGGTCGGCCCCGCCGAAGAGGCCGCGCACCACGCCCGGCGTCCGCTGCCCGAGCCGCGCCGCCCGGACGCCCCACCCGTGCGCGCGCTCGGCGTCGAGGCGGAACAGGAGCGGGCGGAACAGGCGGTACAGGGGAGAAATGGGGACGGAGGAGATGGGGACGGGCCGAGGGTCAGACTACTACCTCGGCCCGTCCTCTAGTTCCCCTCTCCCAGCTCCGCCCTCACCAGCCCGGCGAGATGTTGAAGCCGAACACGCCCCGGCCCGTCGCGAGGTCGCCGCCGTCGCCCCAGCGCGAGAAGGGGAAGGCGTAGTACGGCTCGACGATGATCGCGCCGAGCACGTTGACGCGAGCCGAGACGCCGGCCGAGAACACGGGCTGCTGCTCCCCGAACGAGCGCCCATAGCACGTGGCCACGTTGCAGACGTCGCCGTCTTCGTCCAGCCGGTCGATCTCCTCCTGGGTCGGTGCGCGGCCGATGCCGAAGTACGGCGCGGCGCCCCAGGCGAAGCCGGCGTCGGCGAAGAACGCCAGCTCGGTCGGGAGGTACGGGAAGTTGAGGAGGCCGAGCTGCTGGACGCCCAGCAGCGGCAGCCGGGCCTCGACGGAGGCGATCGCCACCTTGCTCCCGAACATGGTCGCCAGGTACTCGTCGTACTGGCCCTGCGTGTCGAAGTCGTACGACCGCGACGAGTAGCCCCGGACGAGCTGGCCGTTGCCGAGGTAGATCGGCGTGAGCTGGCCGTCTCTCGCCCCCGCCCCGTACCGCCCGATGTGGACGCCTCGGGCCGCGAGCGTCAGCGGCACCCGGCGCGGCAGGAAGCCCGGCCGCGCCATCACGTAGCGCCGGACGTCGGCCGTGGTCGTGAGGAAGTCGAGCGTGCCGACGGTGGCGTCGAGGCCGAAGCGGTAGCGCCCGCCGCGGATCGGCGAGGTGAACCCGAAGAACGACGTGTCGCCGACGAACGCGACGCCGGCCTCGCCCAGGTTGATCGGCTCGAGCCCGGTGTCGAGCGAGACCCGCTCGATGCGGCCGGCCGAGAGCGAGTCGTACTCGACGTCGTAGGAGATGCGGCGCGCGCCGAGGCTGGCCTCGAACCGCTGGCTCTGGTTGAGCGGGTACGAGGTGAGGCCCGTCGCCTGCGAGACCGTCGTGCGGTAGTAGAGGTTGGAGTAGTAGAGGAACCCGTCCGCCTGCTGGAGCTGGCGGTAGACCTGGAGGTAGGGGATGCGCCCGACGATGGCGCCGTAGGTCAGCCGCCCGCCCCGGTTGAGGTAGAGCGCCTGCCCGCCGATGTCCTTGACCGAGCCGTTGGCCGCGACCGCCACGCCGAGCACGTTGTCGCTCAGTTGGTCCGAGAACAGGAACGAGATGCCGCCGGAGATGCCGAACCCGTTGCTGTAGTACGGGTCGTACCCGACGCCCACCTGCGGCTGGCTGATGTAGTCCAGCGAGAGCTTGGAGCGGTAGCCGCGCGTGGGGAACTCCTGGGCCGCCGGGAGGCCGCCCGTGGCGTCGGCGATGTAGCCCTGGACGCGCGAGCGGCTGAGGGCGTCGGTCGGCGGGAGCACGTCGGCCGTGACGTCGGCCGCCGCCAGCGGCTCGACGGGCGTGCCGTGGGCCTCCTCGGCGGGCGTCCGGTAGACCGAGTAGCGCTGGGCCTCGAACACCGAGTACGCCAGCGCGCCGGTCTGGTCGGCCACGGAGAGGGCCGGCGAGAGGTCCGAGATGCCCGAGACGCCCGTCGCCAGGTTCGTCACCTGGAAGAGCTCGCCCGTGGCCACGTCGTAGCGGTAGACGTCGTTGAAGCCGGCGCGGTCCGAGATGAAGAAGAGGCTCTCGCCGTCGGCGCTCCAGGCCGGGTTGATGTGCTTGACGTCGTCGAACAAGTCGAGCGTCTCGACCGTGCCCGCGGCGACGTCGTAGAGCGCGATCTGCATGGGCGAGAACGTGAGCCGGACGAAGTCGGTGCCGGGGCCGCGGTCGGTCGAGAACGCGATCTGGGAGCCGTCGGGGCTCCAGGCCGGCTGGAGGTCCGCGTAGCGGTCGTTGGTGAGCTGGCGGACGCGGCCGTCGGTCGGCCCGCCGACGTCGACGAGGTAGAGGTCGGTGATGCCGCCCTTGATGCCGGCGAAGGCGATCTGGGAGCCGTCCGGGCTCCACGCCGGGTCCTTGATGGCCCCGATCCCCTCGACGGTCAGCCGCCGGACGACGTCGCGGCGGTTCACGTCGAGGATGGCGATCTCGTTGTCGCCGCCGGCGAAGACGACGTAGGCGAACCGCTCGCCGTCGGGGCTCCAGGTGCCGGCGCTCTCGATGAATCGGAGCGCGTCGAAGTGCGGGTCCGTCCCGACGGACTGGAGCTTGGTGAGGACCTCGCCCGTCTCGGCGTCGGCGAGGAACAGGTCGATCCCGAACAGGTCCAGCTCGGAGAGGTAGGCCACGTAGCGGCCGTCGGGCGAGAGCTGCGGGGCGATGTTGATGCCGCCCGTCTCGCGCTCGCGGGCGAGGAGGCGCGTGGCGGAGTCGAGGCGGGGGAGCGAGTCGGGGTAGGCGAGGTAGCGCGGGGGGGCGGGGCGGTCGCCCTGGGCGATGGCCTCGGCGCGCTGGCGGCGCTCGTCGGCGATCTCCGCCAGCTCCTCCTCCGTGCGCGGCGGGGAGGGGACGGAGCGGCCGGCGGCCGGCGGCACCAGCTCCTGGCGGAGCAGGGCCTCCCACCGCGCCGAGAGCGTGTCCGGGTCCACGCCGGTCACGGCGACGATGGCCGAGTCGAGCGGCATCTCGAACGCCGTTCGGAACAGCTGGACGCCGGCCTCGTCGCCGTAGATGCCGGCCACGTAGGCCCAGAACGGCTGGCCGTACTGGTACTCGTTGTAGCGGCCCGAGCGCTGGAGCTCGCCGATCGTCGGGAAGTCGTCGCGGAGCACGGCGTCGCGCATCCACATGGCCGTCAGCGCGTCCTCGCGGCCGACCGAGTAGTACTCGGCCATCCCCTCGATCACGAACAGCGGGAGCCGGACGAACTGGGCGAACCGGCCCGCCCGCTGCGCCATGTCGTACTGGAACTGGTGGACGAGCTCGTGGCCGAGCACGTGGTTCGTCTCGGCGTAGGTCCCGGCCATCGGGAGCACGACGCGCTGGCGGGCGCCCTCGGTCACGCCCTGGGTCCCCTCGCCGATGTCGGTGATGTTGGTCTGGCGGAAGTCGGCGTCGTCGGCGTAGAGGATGATCGACTTGCGCTCGTCGAACTCGTGGCCGAGGATGCCGCTCAGGCGGTCGTACCAGCGCTCGGCCATGCGCGCCACGTCGCGCGAGGCCTGCCCCATCCCCTCGTAGAAGTAGATGTCGAAGTGCTCGGTCTCGAGCACCCGGAAGTCGAAGTCGTCGTAGCGGACCTTGTTGCGGCCGAAGTACTGGGCCTGGGCGGCCGGCGCGAGCGCCGCCAGCAGGGCGGCCACGAGCAGGCTCTGGACGAGGGAGCGGAAGCGCATGAAAGGGGGGAAGGAGGCGGGCACCCGTCAGCCGGACGCGGGCGGGGCGGCGTCACGGGGGGCACACCGGAAGGCCCGGCGGGATCGCACGAGGTCTAACCACAGGCCGGGGCGCGTGTTCTGTGCCCGCTGTGGGAGATGGCCTGAGACGGGCGCCCGAGAGACCCGCCCCGGCCCGACGGGTCGTGGGAAGTCTCCGTGGCGACTGCACGAACCACGCTCCGGGAGCGTTCGTTCGTACCCTGCCCCGACAGGCGACGCGCTTTTGCCCTCCTGCGGGGCGCGCGTCTCCCGCCTACGCTCCACGCCCGATGCCCACCGTACTCGCCTCCACCGCCCGGGACGACGCCCGCCTCCGCTACCGGATCTTCAGCGTCGTCGTGCTCGGGGTGCTGGCGTTCCTGGCCGCGCGGCTCGTCCAGATGCAGATCCTCGACCGCGAGCAGTACGCCACGGAGGCCGCCGGCAACGCCATCGAGACCAAGATCGTCCGCCCGGCGCGCGGCTACATCTTCGACCGCAACGGGGTCCTCCTCGTCGACAACGAGACGACGACGAGCGTGACCGTCGAGCCGCGCTACTTCGACGAGGCCAACCTCCCCCTCGTTGCCGAGCTGGCGGGCGTGCCCTACGAGGAGGTCCGCCAGAAGTACGACGAGATCCTCCAGCGCTCGGCCTACCAGGAGGCCGTGCTGCTCAAGAACGTCCCGTTCTGGACCTTCGCCCGGCTCCAGGAGAACCAGTACCGGCTCCGGGGCCTCGGCTTCCGCGAGGACCAGCAGCGCCGCTACCACGGGCCGGCCCACCTCACGCACGCGCTCGGCTACGTCAACGAGATCGGCGACGACGAGCTGAGCGCGATGGAGGCCCAGGGCTACCGCCTCGGCGACCGGATCGGGAAGACGGGCATCGAGGCCGAGTACGAGCCGGTGCTGCGCGGGCGCGTCGGGCGCGAGTTCGTGCTCAAGAACGTCCACGGCATGGAGGTCGAGAGCTACGAGGGCGGGGCCGAGGACGTCGAGCCGCAGTCCGGCGTCGCGCTCACGCTCGCCGTGGACGTCCAGGTGCAGGCGCTCGCCGAGAGCCTGTTCGTGAACAAGCGCGGCGGGGCCGTGATGATGGACGTGGCCACGGGCGGGATCATCGCGATGGTCTCCGCGCCGGACTACAACCTCGACATCTTCGAGGACGGGTTCACGCAGTCCGAGGTCGAATTCCTCTACCGCAACCCGGACAAGCCCGACTTCAACCGGGCCACGCAGGCCAGCCTCCCGCCGGGCTCGACGTGGAAGCCGTTCATGGCGTCGGTCGCGCTCCAGGAGGGGATGATCGACGAGGACACCGAGCTCTACTGCGGCGGCGGCTACGTGCTCGGCCGGCTGTACCGGTGCCACGGCGGCGCCCACGGCAACCTCACCGTCCGCGACGCCATCCGCGTCTCGTGCAACACGTTCTTCTTCCGGCTGATGAACGACACGTTCGTCAACGACCGGCACCCCGAGGGCATCCGCATGAACCTCGAGATGTTCGGCGACTGGGCACACCGCTTCGGGTTCGGCCAGCTGGCGCCCATCGACATCCCGAACCAGAACACCGGCCTCATTCCGGACTCCTCGTACTACGACCGCGCGTTCCCGGCGGGCTGGGGGCCGGGCTACACCGTCAACCTGGGCATCGGCCAGGGCAACATGGGCGTGAGCCCGCTCCAGCTCTCCCGCTACGCCGCCGCCGTCGCCAACGGCGGGACGCTCGTCACGCCGCACCTCGTGATGGCCCAGACGGACCCGGCCACAGACTCGACGTGGGTCCCGTCCCGGCGTCGCCCGCAGCAGATCCCCATCGAGCCGCGCAACTTCGAGATCGTCCGGGAGGGGATGGAGGCCGTCGTCGAGGGGGCGGGCACGGCCCGGCGCGCGCGGATCGAGGCCTTCCAGGACTGGCCGAAGATCCCGGTGGCCGGCAAGACGGGCACGGCCGAGAACCCGCGCGGGAAGGACCACGCCGTGTTCATCGCCTACGCCCCGGCCGACGACCCGCAGGTGGCGGTCGGCGTGATCGTCGAGAACGCCGGCTTCGGCTCGACCACGGCGGCGCCCATCGCCTCCCTGATGATCGAGCAGTTCCTCCGGGGCGGCATCCGGTCTCCGCAGCGGCAGGCGCTCGCCCAGTTCGTCCGCGACCAGCGCTCCGTCGGTCGGATCTAGTCCCTCCTCTCGCCCCGCTGGCGACCGTCGCCAGCGCCCCCCCGCTCCATGCGCGCCTGGTACAAGAACCTCGACTGGGTCTCCCTCCTCCTCTGGCTCGCCCTCGTGGCGATCGGCCTGACGGCGATCTACAGCGCCACGCACGGGCCGGCGCGGGAGTTCTTGCTGGAGTCGGTCCAGCAGAACTTCAACCGGCAGGCGCAGTGGGTCGGGATCTCGGTCGGGGTGCTCCTGGTGATCCTGCTGCTCCCGGCGCGGCTGATCGTGCGGCTGGCGCCGGTGGCGTACGTGTTCTGCCTGGGGCTCCTGGGCGCGGCGCTCGCGTTCGGCGACGTGGTGAACGGGGCCAAGAGCTGGCTCCGGTTCGGCGGGTTCTCGCTCCAGGTCGCCGAGATCGCCAAGGTGGGGACGGTCCTGGCGGTGACGGCCCTGCTCTCGCGGAAGGAGGCGCGGCGGGGGAGCATCCCGTACCTCATCGGCGCGGTCGTGATCATCCTGATCCCGGCGGTCCTCGTGGTGATGCAGAACGACACGGGCACGGGGCTGGTCTTCCTCGCCCTGATCCCCATCATGATGTTCTGGAGCGGGGCCGTCCCGCTGCCGTGGATGGCGCTGGGGGGGGCGGCGGCCGTCGCCGTCTACCTCGTGATCGTGAACCCGGCCTACGCCGCCATCTTCGTCGCGCTGGCGACCGTGGGGATGCTGTTGTGGACGCGCTCGCGCGGGATGGCCGCGCTCATGCTCGTCGCCGTCGGTGGGATCGCGATGGCCGCGTGGTTCGGGCTGTACAAGATCCTGGAGCCGCACCAGGTCGCCCGGCTCGTCGCTTTCGACGACCCGGAGGCGTTCCGCTACGGGGCCGGCTTCCACGTGATTCAGGCCAAGGCGGCGATCGGCTCGGGCGGCCTGTTTGGGAAGGGGTTCACGAACGGGACGCAGACGCAGCTCGCCTACATCCCCGAGAACTCGACCGACTTCGTCTACACGATCATTGGGGAGGAGTGGGGGTTCCTCGGGGCGATGGTGGTGCTGGTCCTGTTCGCCGTGCTCCTCATCCGGCTGGCCGGGCTGGGCGTGCAGGCCGGGTTCGCGCTCCCGCGCCTGTTCATCGCCGGCGTGACAGGCATCTTCCTCGTCCACATCCTCATCAACGTGGGGATGACGATCGGGCTGATGCCGGTGATCGGGATTCCGCTCCCGTTCATCTCGTACGGCGGATCGGCGATCCTGGCGAACACGGCCATGCTCGCCATCGCGCTGAACCTCCACGCCAAGCGCGACGACTTCGCCGTCTACTCGTAGCGACGCTCCGGCGGGCGGGGCGCCTCCGCCAGCCGGGCGAGCGGGCCGCCGGCCCGCGCCATCGAGCGCAACGCGGTGTACGGCACGCCGACGCTGAACGACCCGGCGGCGTAGGCCGAGAGCTGGTACGGCGGCACGTGGACGAAGAGCGAGTCCGGCCCGAGCGTGTAGCTCGCGTCGCCCTGGCGGAGGGGGGCCAGGCCCTCGTCGTACAGCGACCCGCTCCCCAGCGCTGCGAGCTGGCGGAGCACGCCGCGCCGAGTCCACGCCGCGAGCGTGTCGCCGTAGGCGGAGCCCTCGGTGAACAGGTCGCCCAGGCGGACGGGCCGGCCGGTCGTGAGGTCGTACGTGAGCGGGAGGAAGAACGTGTTGCCGTGGGCGCCGCCGGTGTAGGCGTAGACGTCCACGAGCGCGCTGAACACGTGGCCGCCCACGTACGAGCGCTCCGTCGAGCCGTCCACCTCGACGGCGTACGAGGGCGCGGCGTAGTCCGGCGGCGGCTCGGCGGGGCGGAAGTCGTCCGCCAGCGCCCCGACGCTGTCGCGGATGGCGGCGTTGACGGTGGCCGTCGCAGGCGCGTCCCCGACGAGTTGCGGGTACCCGATGGCGACGGTGTAGCGGAGCGCCGGCTCGTCGCGGAGGAGCGAGTCGATGCGGACGGACGGCGCGGGGGCCTCGGGCGCCGGCGGCGGGGCGAGCCGCTCCGCCGGAGCGTCGGTGGGGTCCGGCGCGCAGGCGGCGAGCGTGGCCGCCAGCACGGCGAGAGCGAGGGGGCGCATGGGGTGAAGAAGGGGCGAGGGGACCGAGACGGGCCGAACGCCCCGGTTAGCTTGGCGATCCCGCCTCTCCCGACCGCCCCGACTCCCGATGGAGGACACGCTCGCCGCCGCCGTCCGCGCCGCCCTCGCCCGTTTTCCTGACCTCCCCGACGACTTCGACCCGTCCGCCGTCGAGGTCGAGTTCCAGACGCCCAACGACCCGGCGCACGGCGACCTCGCGACGAACGTGGCGATGCAGCTCGCCCGGCCGCTCCGCCGCGCCCCGCGCGCCATCGCCGAGGGGATCGTGGCGAACCTCGACCTCGACCCGGCGCAGGTGGCGGGCGCCGAGATCGCCGGCCCCGGCTTCATCAACCTCCGCTTCGCCCGCGCCCACCTCGCCGACGGGCTGGCGGAGATCCTCCGACGCGGCGACGCCTACGGCCGGACCGACCACCACGCGGGCGAGACGGCGCTCGTCGAGTACGTCTCGGCCAACCCCACCGGCCCGCTCACCGTCGGCCACGGGCGCAACGCCGTCCTCGGCGACACGCTGGCGAACCTGCTCGCGTGGACCGGCTACGACGTCACGCGCGAGTACTATTTCAACGACGCCGGCCGCCAGATGAGGGTCCTCGGCCAGAGCGTCCGCGCGCGCTACGAGGCGCTCGTCCGCCCGGACACGCCGACGAAGACGCTGGAGGACGGCACCGTCGTGCCCGAGGGATTCCCCGAAGACGGCTACCGCGGCGACTACATCGAGGACGTCGCCCGCCGGCTCCGCGAGGACGAGGGCGACGACCTGCTGGCGTCCGACGACGTGGGGCCGTTCACGACGGCCGCGCAGACGGCCATCTTCGCCGAGATCGACGCCACGCTCCGGCGGCTCGGCGTCGAGATGGACGAGCACTTCAACGAGCGCTCGCTCTACGACTCGGACGCCGTCTGGGACGTGGTGGAGCGTCTGAAAGAGGCGGGCCTCGCCTACGAGAAGGAGGGGGCCGTCTGGTTCAAGACGTCGGCGCTGGGCAAGACGCAGACGACGCGCGAGGGCGAGGAGGAGGGCCAGGACGTCGTCCTCGTCAAGTCCTCCGGCGAGCCGACGTACCGGCTCCCCGACATCGCCTACCACCTCGACAAGCTGGACCGTGGGTTCCGCCTCGCGCTCGACGTGTTCGGCGCCGACCACATCGCCACCTACCCCGACGTGCTCCGCGGCGTGGAGGCGCTCGGCGGCGACCCGTCCAAGATCGACGTCGTCGTGTACCAGTTCGTCACGCTCGTGCGCGGCGGGCAGCCGGTCAAGATGAGCACGCGGAAGGCCACCTACGTCACGCTCGACGAGCTGATGGACGAGGTCAACGCGGTGCTGGCGGAGAAGGCGGACGGCGAGGTGACGTACGACGCCGGCTCCGACGTCGTCCGGTTCTTCTTCCTCGTCCGCTCGCCCAACACGCACCTCGAGTTCGACCTCGACGAGGCGACCGAGGCGAGCGACAAGAACCCCGTGTTCTACCTCCAGTACGCCCACGCGCGGATCGCGTCCATCGAGCGGAAGGCGGAGGAGACCGGCCTCTCGCCCGACGCCGACGCCGACCTCTCGCGGCTCACGCACGAGTCCGAGGAGAGCCTGATCAAGACGCTCCTCCTGTTCCCCGACGAGGTGCGCCAGTCCGCCGAGGCGCGCGGCCCGCACCGGCTGGCGACGTACCTCCGCGACGTGGCGACGGCCTTCAACGCCTTCTACCGCGACTGCCGGATCGTGGGCGAGGAGACGGATCTGGCGACGGCCCGCCTCGCGCTGGCCCGCGCTGCGCGGACGGTCCTGGCCAACGGCCTCGCCATCCTCGGTCTCTCGGCGCCGGACCGGATGTAGACGGGGTGGGGCGTCGGGTTGCGGGGGAGGGAGGGCAACATGCGGCCGGGGCGCCCGTAGAGCCAGTCACACCCTTCGATCCCCAGCGTTATGGAACCGCGCACCTACAACACCGGCCCCTACGACTCCGACTTCGACGACCCGCTCTTCGACGCTCCCGGCACGGCTCTCGATACCTACGAGCCGGACAGGGAGGAGCGGTCGACGGCCGTCATCGCCCACCTCAGCGGCCTGTTCACGATCCTCGGCCCGCTCCTCGTCTACTTCCTCAAGCGCGACGAGTCGGCGTACATCGAGGACCAGGCGACGGAGGCGCTGAACTTCCAGATCACCGTCGCCATCGCCGCCGCCGTGTTCGGCGTCCTGTGCGTGGTGGTGATCGGGATCCCGTTCCTGCTGGCGACGGTCGTCGCGGCGTTCGTGCTCCCGATCCGCGCGGCGTTCGCCGTCAACCGGGGCGAGCGCTACCGGTACCCGCTCACGCTCCGGCTCGTCGAGTAGGCGGGGGCGAACCGGGGCGGGGCGGGCGGCATTCTGACCGAGCCCCGCCCCTCCGCCGATGCTCGTCTCCGACCTCCCCACGCCCGCCCTCCTCGTCGACCTCCCGCGGCTCCACGCCAACCTCGACGCGATGCAGGCGCGGGCGGAGGCGACGGGCGTCGCGCTCCGGCCCCACGCCAAGACGCACAAGAGCCCGGACCTCGCGCGGCTCCAGCGGGCGCGCGGCGCGCGCGGCCTGACCGTCGCCACCGTGGACGAGGCCGAGGCGTTCGCGGCCCACGGCTTCGACGACCTCCGCCTCGCCACGCCCGTCGTCGGGCCGACCAAGCTGGAGCGGCTGGCGGCGCTCGCCGACGGCGGCACGCGCGTCTCGTTCACCGTCGACTCCGTGGCCGGCGTGCGCCTTGCGGCCGAGGCGTTCGCGGGCCGGCCGGCGCCCGTCGAGGTGCTGATCGAGGTGGACACCGGCTACGGCCGCTGCGGCGTGGACTGGAACGACGCGGCCGAGGCGCTGGCCGTCGCCGAGGCCGTCCAACTGGCGGAGCCGCTCCGGCTCGTCGGGCTGCTCTCGCACGGCGGCCACGCCTACGGCGGCCCCGCCGAGGGCGAGACGCGGGCCGACGCGCTCCGCCGCGTGATGGACGCCGAGCGCGACCGCGTCCTCGCCGTCGCCGCGCGGCTCGGCGAGGACGGGGCCCTCGACCCCGCGACCGCCGAGCTGTCGGTCGGCTCCACGCCCGGGGTCAGCCAGTTCACGAATGCCGAGCGCGACGGCTTCCGCATCACCGAGATCCGCCCCGGCACCTACGTCTTCTACGACGCCGGGCAGGTGGCCCTCGGCGCCGCCCGCCTCCAGGACTGCGCCCTCGTCTGCGTCGGCACCGCGATCTCGAAGCGCCGCTTCGACGACGGCACCGAGCGCGTCATCACCGACGCGGGCAAGAAGGTCCTGACGGCGGACCGCCGGGACCGCGAGGAGTCCTACGGGACCGTCCTCTACAGCCCGCGCACCATGATCGCTCACCCCCACGCCCGCGTCTCGGCGCTGAGCGAGGAGCACGGCTGGGTGGACACGCCCGGCGGCTCGATCTGGGACGTCGGCGACCCCGTGTTCGTCGTGCCCAACCACGCCTGCGTGGCCGTCGCCACGCGCCGCCAGCTCCACGTGGTCGACGGCGACGAGGTGCTGGAGACGTGGGAGACCGTCGCGCGGTAGCGTCTCGAAACGTGACTCCGCCCGAACGAGGCGTTGGGTGGGAATAGGGCCGTTGCGTCGGGGCAGGCCAAAGCGTCCGACGCGAGGGGGGCACAGGGATCTCATGGGATGAAGGCACCATGCAACTCCCCCTCCCCATGCGCCCCGTCCTCCTCTGCCTCGCCGCCGTGCTGATGTTCGTGATGATCGGCACCGCCCAGGTCCTCTTCTAGACCGACGCCGCCCGGCCGTATCTTGGAGCTCGTAACAACGGGACCGCGCCGTGGTGCGCGCGGCCCAGGAGCAACCGAGAGGAGCAGGTATGGCGGGCCACAACAAATGGTCGAAGATCAAGCGCAAGAAGGGGGCCGCTGACGCTAAGCGGTCGAAGGTCTGGGCGCGCATCACCCGCGACATCATGATCGCGGCCCGCGAAGGCGGCGGCTCGCCGGACATGAACGCCCGGCTGGCGCTCGCCGTGGACAAGGCGAAGGCCGAGAACATGCCCAAGGACAACATCGAGCGGGCCATCAAGCGGGGCACCGGCGAGATCGAGGGGGCCGACTACGAGGAACTGTCGTACGAGGGCTACGGCCCGAGCGGGATCGCCATCTACGTCGAGGCCCTGACGGACAACACGAACCGGACCGTGGCCGACCTCCGGAGCCTGTTCTCGAAGGCCGGCGGCAACCTCGGCACCTCGGGCTCCGTCGCGTTCCTGTTCGATCAGAAGGCGGTCTTCGAGATCCCGGCGCGCCCCGACGGCGGCGAGCACGTCACCGAGGACGACCTGTTCCTGCTCGTCGCCGAGGCCGGCGCCGAAGACCTCCGCCGGGACGACGACGTGTTCGTCGTCGAGGCGCCCGTCGAGGCGTTCGGCGACGTACAGGCGGCGCTGGCCCAGGCCGGCATCGAGCCCGCCGAGGCCGCCCTCCAGCAGATCCCGACCACCACGACGGCCCTCCCGCCCGACGCCGCCGCCAAGGTCCTCCGCCTCCTCGACCAGCTCGACGAGCACCAGGACGTCCAGGCCGTCTTCTCGACGCTCGAGATGGACGACGAGGCCCTCGCTTCGCTCGCTGAAGGATGAAGGCGGAATGACGACTTCCCCTCCGCATTCCGTCCTCACCGTTTTCGCCTCCTGAATGATCGTCCTCGGCATCGACCCCGGCACGCGGACCGCCGGCTTCGGCGTGATCGAGGTCGAGGGGCGGACGGAGCGCGCGCTCGACTACGGCGCCGTGGACCTGCCGGAGAGCATGGACCACACGCTCCGCCTCCAGACCATCTACGACCGGATCCTCGACCTCGTGGACCGGCACCACCCGGACGAGGCGGCCGTCGAGGTCCCGTTCCTCGGCCAGAACGTCCAGTCGATGCGGAAGCTGGTCCGCGTGGAGGCGACCGTGATGCTGGCGGCCATGCACCGCCAGATCCCCGTGGCGCAGTACGCCCCGGCCGAGGTCAAGAAGTCGGTCGTGGGGAAGGGGCGGGCGGCGAAGGAGCAGGTCTGGTTCATGATCCGCGCCCAGCTCGGCGTGAGCGAGGACCGCGGCCTCGACGCCAGCGACGCCCTCGCAGTCGCGCTCTGCCACGCGCGTCGGCTCCAGGCCGGCCCCGCGTCGGGTGGCGCCCCGAAGGATTGGGCGGCCTTCATCAAGGCCAACCCCGGCCGCGTGCGGTAGCGCGCGGAGCGGAGGGCATCTTGCTCAGGCCTGGCCCGCTGGCGATGCTCTCCGCCAGCCGCTCAGCGTCGACTCCCCGGCCACCGGCTCAGGGGCCCACCGGCTCACCGCCCAGCCCCCGCTCCTCGTCGCGGACGCGGACGACGTCGGCCACCTCGTCCCGGTCGAGCGTCCGGTCGCTCAGGGCGACGGCCATGTCCGCGATCTGGTCGGCCTTCTGCGCGGCCTGGCTCCACTCCGGGTGCGCGTTCTCGATCAGCGACACCAGGATGCGGACGTAGGGGAACCGCTCGGCCGGCGAGTCGAGGCCGCCGACGGCCTCGGCGAAGAGCTGCGCGTTCCGGCCCACCTGTCGGTCGAGGATCTTGCGGTCGTACGGCATGGGCGGGGAAGAAACGGGTCAGAGGGGAGGGGCGGTATACTGTCGGGAGCCGCCGACAGTTCAGGTCTGTCCGCCCGCACCACGCGGCCTCCATGCCCAGCGACGTGTCCCGCTCCGACCTCTACCCGAACCCGCGCCCGCCGTACCGGCTGGAGCTGCTGCCCGTCGTGCCGCCGTTCTACCGGCGCGCGCGGGCCTCGGACGTGCACAAGGGCGAGCTGGTCTACTACGGCCCGGCGCCCGCCTTCTACGGCGTCGGCGAGGTGCTGGGGCAGACCGAGGACCACGTGCTCGTCGACTTCCGGGGGACCGGCCAGCTCGGCGTCCACCGAGAGTCGCTGGAGCCTCAGTACGTGCTGCCCATCCCCGAGGACCGCGTCGGCCTGATTTGAGGGCGGAGCCGGCCGGAGCGAGCGCCAGCCGCCCGCGCCCGCTCGGCTCAAAGCCCGAGGTCTAGCCCGAGCCGCTGGAAGGTGGCGGGCGGCTCGTAGCGGGCCTCGAACCGGCCGCTGGCGGTGCCGGCCACCCGGCGCGACGGGGCGCGCACCGAGACGCCCTCGGCGTCGAACTGGAAGGAGCCGGCCACGAACCCGTACCCGTCGACGCGCGTGACGGCCAGCGTGCCGTCGGTGCCGTAGAGCACGTGCCCGACGCTCGCCAGCGGGTCGTCGGCCTCGTCCACCTCCGCGATCGTCGCGGCGACGGCGAACGTGGGGTCGGCGTCGATGGCGTAGGCGCCGACGCCGGGGCGAGAGCCGGGGCGGCGGAAGAGGAGGTAGTCGTACTCGTCGTAACCACTCTCGAAGAGGTCGCCCACGAACAGGCCGAGCACGAACTCCGGCCCCCGCTCGGTCTCGACGACGGTGTAGACGGCCTCGCCGGTCACGAGGCGGGTCTCGCCGGTGAGCGCGACGCGGCCGTCGAACTCGCCGAGCAGGCTTCCGTCGGAGTCGCAGCCGGTGGCGAGGAGCAGGACGAACAGGAGCGGGACGAACGGACGAGACATGGCAGTGGAGAGTGAGTGGGAGCCGTCGCCGACGCCCGGACAGGAGTAACCTCCGGGGCCTCGGGCCGTACCCGGCCCCTGCCCGCCCCGTTCCTCGCCCGCGTCGCCTCAAATGTCCCCCGTCCTCCGTCTCGACCACGTGACCAAACGGTACGGTCAAACGCTCGCCGTAGACGACGTTTCGTTTACCGCCGAGCCGGGGCGGCTGTTCGGCCTGCTCGGGCCGAACGGCGCCGGCAAGACCTCGACCATCCGGATGGTCACGTTCATCACCACCCCGGACGCCGGGACGATCACGCTCGGCGGGCAGACCGTCGGGCCGGCGACGCAGCAGCGGATGGGCTACCTCCCCGAGGAGCGCGGGCTCTACCGCAAGCTGAAGGTGGGCGAGCAGCTCGAGTACCTCGCCCAGCTCAAGGGGATGTCGCTCCGGGACGCGCGCGCTGCCATCGGCCGCTGGCTCGACCGCTTCGACGCGGCCACGTGGACCGGCAAGCGGACCGAGGAGCTCTCGAAGGGGATGCAGCAGAAGGTCCAGTTTATCTCGACGGTCGTCCACGACCCCACCCTCATCATCCTCGACGAGCCGTTCTCGGGGCTCGACCCGATCAATGCCGACCTGCTGATCGAGGTGATCGGGGAGATGCGGGAGGCGGGCAAGACGGTCCTCTTCGCCAGCCACCGCATGGAGTCCGTCGAGGCGTTGTGCGACGACCTCTGCCTGATGGCCGGCGGCCGGGCCATCCTCCAGGGCCCGATCCGCGAGGTGAAGCGGCGGTACGGGCGGGACACCGTCTCGCTCGCGTTCTCCGGCGACGGCGCGTGGCTGGACGCGCTCGCGGCCGAGGGCGCCGTCCGCACGCTGAGCCGGAGCGAGGGGCTGGCGACCGTGAGGCTGGCGGAGACGACGCCGCCGCGCCGGGTCCTCGAAGCCGCCATGGCCGGGGCCGAGGAGGTCGACCGCTTCGAGGTCCACGAGCCGCCCCTCGCCGACATCTTCCGCCAAGCGGTCCAGGGGGCGGGGGCTCAGAAGGCGGGGCTCGGGGCGCAGGAGCGACGGGCGCAGGAGGCCCCGCAGTCGGCATCGTGAGTCCCGGCCCCCCGCGCCCTGCCCCTCGATTCCCGCCTCCCGTTCCTCTGATCTCGTGAACAAGACCCTCCTCATCGCCAAGAGCGAGTACCTCCGGCGCGTCCGGTCGAAGTGGTTCATCCTGGCGACGCTGCTCGTGCCGTTCCTCGGGATCGCCTCCCTGGTGATCCCCATCCTCGCCTTCTCCGGCGGCGACGAGGGCGCCCGCGTGGCCGTCGTGGACGAGACCGGCCGGCTGGCGGCGCCGCTCGCCGACGCGCTCCCCGAGGGGACGACGGCCGAGGCCACGAGCGCCCCGCTCGACACGCTCCGCGCCCAGATCCTCGCCGGCGACCTCGACGGCGCCCTCGTCCTCTCTCGGAGCCTCCTCGCGGACTCCGCCAGCGGCACGGGCGGGGCCGTCTACTACACCAAGGGCGGCATCGACGCCGGCTCCGACGTCCGGCGCGCGGTGCGCGAGGCGGTCCAGCGCGTGCGGGCCGAGGCGGCCGGCGCCTCGCCCACGGCCATCGCCGCCTTCGAGTCCGACGTGCCCGTCGAGCGCGTGACGGTGACGGAGGACGGCGACGGCGGCGACGACGCCATCGGGCGGTTCCTCCTCGCCAACTTCCTCAGCCTCCTCATCTACCTCTCGATCCTGATCTACGGGATGCTCGTGATGCGCGGCGTGATCGAGGAAAAGTCCAACCGGATCGTGGAGGTGATCGCCTCGTCGGTGCGGCCGTTCCAGCTGATGATGGGGAAGGTGCTCGGGATCGGGGCCGTGGGGCTGACGCAGCTGTTCGGGTGGACGCTCCTGATGGCCGGGATCAGCGTGGCGACCGGGCCGCTCTTGCTCGCCTTCGCGCCCGAGGTGCCGGCCGGCGCGGAGGCCGACGTCCCGTTCGACCCCGAGATGATCTCGGGGATGCTCTCGCCCGGCCTCCTGATCGCGTTCGTGCTCTACTTCTTCGGCGGCTACCTCCTCTACTCCAGCCTGTTCGCGGCCGTCGGGAGCGCCGTCGATCAGGAGTCGGACGCGCAGAGCTTGCAGGCGCCCATCATCCTGCCCATCATGCTGCCGGTCCTGTTCCTCACCGTCGTGGCGAACGACCCGGACAGCGCGCTCTCGGTCGGGCTCTCGCTCTTCCCGCTCACCTCGCCCATCCTGATGGTAGTGCGGATGGCGGTCACGGACGTGCCGGTGTGGCAGGTGGCGCTCTCGCTGGTGCTGCTGGCGGCGGCGTTCATCGGCGTGATCGCGCTGGCGGCGAGGATCTACCGCGTGGGCATCTTGATGTACGGCAAGAAGGCGACGCTCGCCGACCTCTGGCGCTGGGTGCGGACGGCGTGAGATAAGACCCGTGCGAGTGGTACAGATTGACTAGGTCGGCGTCGGAGAAGGGCGATACCCTACGTCCTGTTCCTGCGGCTCTCCGACTCCGTCGTTCCCCCACTCCATTCCCCCGATGGCTCGTCCGCTTCTCGCCGCCTGTGCGGCCCTTTTCACCCTCGCCCTGCTGGCGCCCGCCGCCAGCGCCCAGGCCCCCGACGTCCGCCGCATCGTGCTCGTGGACGGGACCATCCTCGTCGGCGTCGTCGTGGACGAGTCGGCGGACCCCGTCGTGATCCGCGCCGAGAACGGGATCGAGCAGCGGATCCCGCAGTCGCAGATCGTCGAGATCACCGAGCTCCTCGACGGTCGCTTCACGCGCTACGATCCCGCGCGCACGCGCCTCTTCTTCTCACCCACGGCCCGGTCGCTGGGCGCCGGCACCAAGCGGTTCTCGGCGTACTACCTGTTCCCGTCGCTCGCCCTGGGCGTCAGCGATCATGTCGACCTGTCGGTCGGGTCCACCATCCCCTTCGTCTCGTCCGAAGGCGTCTTCCTCGGGCTCAACGGCAACGTCAAGGCCACCCTCGTCGAGCAGGACGGGTTCGGCGCGGCGGTGGGCGGAAGTCTCGTCGTCCCGATCTCGACCGAAGACACCACGCCGGGGGCCGTAGGGACGGTCTACGCGCTCTCGACGATCGGAGGGGATACGGGGGCGGTCACGCTCGGGGCCTACGGGTTCTACCTCCTCAGCTTCGACGAAAACGTCGACTCGGATTTCGGCGACGGGGTGGCGCTCCTGCTGGGGCTGGAGCGGCAGATCTCGGATCGGTTCAAGCTGATCAGCGAGAACTACCTCGTTCTGGCCTTCTTCGAGGAGTCCCAGGGCTTCGACCCGAACACGGGCGCCGACATCACGAGCCGCTCGACGGAGGCGCTCTTCGGCACGCTCTCGGGCGTCCGCTTCTTCGGCGACCGCCTGGCGGCCGACATCGCGGTCGCACTCGGGGCCTACGAGGGCGAGTTCTCGACCGTCCCGATCCCGTACCTCGGGATGTCGTACACGTTCTAGCCCGCGTCCGCCCCGCTGGCGGCCACCGCCAGCGGGGCGATGTTGATTCTGATGAGACGACTCCTCGCCCTCGCCCTCTGCCTCGGCGCCCTCGCCGGCTGCGACTCCTCTGGCGACGACTTCGTCGGTGGCGACGTGCGCGGCACCGTCCGCGACGCCACGACCGGCGAGCCCCTCGCCGACGCCACCGTCCGCTTCGCGTGGGAGCGTCCGCCCGAGCCCGGCCAGGTGCTGGTGGTCACGGCGGCCGACGACGAGGGGTTCTTCCTCAACCTGTTCCGCGCCGTCGGGACGTGCGAGACGCGCGGCGACCTCTTGCTCCGGGCCGAGGCGCCCGGCTACGAGGCGTCCGATGTCGTCGTCCCGTGTCTGGACGAGGCGGTCGTGGGCGAGGTGGACGTTGAGTTGAGTGCCGCCGGCTGAGCAGACGTGGGCACGCCATAACCCGCAGGCAGGGCCGTTCCCCCTTGCCGTCCGTGCTTGCCGCCCCTATCGTCCGAGTCCACCGGCCCCGCTCGTATGGCCCGCCTGAGGTTCTCCCGTCTCCTCGCCCTGCTGGCGGCGCTCGTCGCCAGCGGGACGCTGGGCGCGCCCACGGCGCGGGCGCAGTACTTCGGCTACGGCAAGAACCGCGTCCAGTACGAGGCCCACGAGTGGCGGACGCTCCAGTCGGAGCACTTCGACGTGTACTACTACGAGCCCGAGGGGCAAGCGCCGGGTGGGCGCGTGCTGGCGACGTTCGCGGCCGAGGCCGCCGAGGAGGCGTACCGCGAGGTCTCGGTCCTGTTCGGGGCCGACGTGGCCCGGCGCGTCCCGCTCCTCGTCTACCCGACCCACGCCGACTTCGCCGTCACCAACGCCGTCCAACTCCCGGTCTACGCCGAGAGCATCGGCGGCGTGACGGAGCTGTACAAAAACCGGGTCGCCATCCCGTTCACGGGCGACTGGCGGGACTTCCGGCGCGTCGTCCACCACGAGCTGGTCCACGCCGTCGTCAACGACCTGTACTACGGCGGCTCGGTGCAGAGCCTGATCCGGAGCGGGCTGCGGCTCCAGATCCCCGGCTGGTTCAACGAGGGGCTGGCCGAGTACGCCGCCCAGGGCTGGGACACGCAGTCCGACATGTACGTCCGCGAGGCCATCCTCACCGACCGCCTGGCCGACATCCCGCGCCTCTCGGGCTTTTTCGCCTACCGGGGTGGCCAGGGCGTGTGGGACTTCGTGGCCCAGGAGTACGGGCGCGAAAAGGTGACGGAGGTGCTGGAGCGGGTCCGGCTCGGGCGGAGCGTGGGCGGCGCCTTCCGCCGCGCGACCGGCCTCAGCCTGGGCGAGCTCTCGGACCGCTGGAAGCGGACGCTCCGGACGGTCTACTTCCCCGAGGCCGCCGCCCGCGAGGAGACCGAGACCGTGGCCCGGCCCGTCGCCACGCGCGAGGTCGGCGGCGCCGGGTACCACGCCAGCCCCGCGATCTCGCCCCAGGGCGACCGTGTGGCCTACGTGGCCTCCGAGGACGGCCTGTTCGACGTGTACCTCGCCCCGGCCGTCGGCACCGGGGCGCCCGAGAAGCTGGTCGACGGGCAGGACAACACGCAGTTCGAGAGCCTCCGCCTCCTCACGCCCGGCCTCTCGTGGAGCCCCGACGGCCGGCGGCTGGCGGTCGCCGTGACCAGCGGGCCGGGCGACGCCCTCGCCCTCGTCGACGTCGAGACGCGCGACGTCGAGGAGGTCCGGCCGCCGGGCGTCGGCACGATCGTGTCGGTGGCGTGGAGCCCGGACGGCGGGCGCGTCGCCTTCGAGGGGACCGTCGGCGCGCAGTCGGACCTGTTCGTGATCGACCTCGCCACGGGCGCGCTCCAGAACCTCACCCGCGACCTGTTCTCGGACCACGCCCCGGCCTGGAGCCCCGACGGCCGCGCGCTCGTGTTCCACTCCGACCGCGCCGACGCCGTCGTCCCCGGCCTCGCCACCCAGGCCGCCGCCGACGCCGGCCGCTTCGACACGCGGGCGCTCGGGCGCGGCCAGTTCGACCTCTACCGGATCCGCCTCGACGCGCCGGACCGCCTGGAGCGACTCACCGACGACGAGGTGTGGGACGAGACCGACGCCGCGCTGGCGACCGCGCCCGACGGCGGCGTGCGGCTCCTGTTCGTGAGCGACCGCAACGGCATCCCGAACCTCTACCAGAAGGACCTGGCGACCGGCGCCGAGCGCCCGCTGACGAACCTCCAGACGGGCGTCATCAGCGTCTCGCTCTCCGCCTCCGGCGACCGCGCCGCCTTCGCCGCCCTCGACGACGGCACGCCCTCCATCTTCGCCCTCCGCGACCCCTTCGGCCGGACCGACCTGGGCGACGCCCTCGCGCCGACGGTCTGGGCGCAGCGCCGGACCGGCGCGGCCGAGCCGGCCCCGTCCCTCCTGCTCGCCAGCGACGCCACGCGCGACCGGAACCCGTTCCTCCGCGACGCCGCCGACGGCGAGCCGCCCCCGCCCGCGCCCCGCCGCCCGGCCCGGCCCACGCCCGAGACCCTCGCCTTCGCCGACTCGGTCCTGGCGCTCCTCGGCCCGCCGCCCGGCCTCCTCGCCACCCGCGACACGCTCCTCCTCGACCCCACCGACCCGGAGCGTGGCCTCCCCGCCGACTACCGCAGCTACGAGTTCTCGGAGGCCTTCGACGAGGGCGCCCGTGCGCGCACCGGCGCCGTCGCGGACCCGTTCGCCCCGGCCGGCAGCCGCGACTCGACCGGCGCGCTCGTCGCCCGCCGCTACCGGCTCCGCTTTACGCCCGACCTGATCTACGCCAACAGCGGCTACGACACCATCTACGGCGTCCAGAGCGTGACGCAGATGCTGTTCTCGGACGTGCTCGGCAACCACCGGATCGGGCTGGCGACCAACCTCGTCCTCGACCTCCGCAACGCGGACTACGTCCTGAGCTACGCCTACCTCGCGCGCCGGACGGACTACGCCCTGGAGGGCTTCCACCTCGCCCGCGAGCTGGCGGACTTCTCGCGCGCGACGGTCTACCGCTACCGGAACTACGGGCTCGTGGCGAGCGCGCGCTACCCGCTCAGCAAGTTCCGCCGCGTCGAGGCCGAGGTCGGCCTGCTGGGCGTGTCGCTGACCGACCTCTCGGACCTCGGCGAGCGCCCGACGAGCCGCGCCTTCGCCGTCCCCAAGCTCACGTACACCGTGGACGAGACGGTGCCGGGCTACCTCGGCCCCCAGTCCGGCACGCGGTGGGCCGCCAGCCTCTCGGGCTCGCCCGGCCCGGACGCCTTTTTCGCCACGGCGCTCCTCGACGGGCGGAGCTACACGTCGGTCGGGCCGGGCTACGCGCTCGCGCTGCGCGGGTCGGCCGGGATCAGCGTCGGGCCGAACACGCAGCGGTTCTACGCCGGCGGCGTCCAGAACTGGGTCAACGCCAGCTTCCGGAGCCTGCCCGTCGAGGGGCCCGACGACTTCATCTTCGCCACGCCGGTGCTCCCGATCCGGGGCTTCGGGTTCAACGAGGCCGCCGGCGACCGATTCGCGCTCGTCAATGCCGAGGCGCGCGTGCCGCTCATCGCGGCCCTCCTGCCCGGCCCGATCCCGCTCCTCCCGCTCTACAACATCCAGACCGTCGGGTTCGTGGACGCCGGGTTCATCGCCGACGGCGGGATCGACCTCTGGCGCGACGTGGCCGTGGACGACGACGAGGACCCGGCCACGCCGCCCACCCTCGAACGCCACCTCGACGACGTGCTCCTCGGCGCGGGCGTCGGCCTGCGGACGGTCCTCCTCGGCTACCCCGTCCGCGTCGACTGGGCGTGGCCCTACGACGGGACCGGCTTCGGCGAGGGCCGGACGTACCTCTCCATCGGCCTCGACTTCTGAGCTACTGGCGGAGTGCGTCCGCCAGCGTGGGGACTTCGGGGCGAGGCGGGACGTTGGGGGAGAAAACCGCCCCGCCCGATGCAGGTCCCTCTCGCCCGACGCCGTCCTCAACCAGCCGCCGCCGTTCGAGGACGTCAACCTCTGGGCGACGGACCGGCCGCTCCGCGAGGCCGTCCGCCGCGAGGGCGGAGGCTGGGTCGCCGAGACTGCCGACGCCTACGGCGCGCGCTGCGGCTCGGCGGAGGTGCTCGCGTGGGGCCGCCTCGCCAACGACTACCCGCCCGTCCTCCACACGCACGACCGCTACGGCCACCGGGTCGACACGGTCGAGTACCACCCGGCGTACCACGACCTGATGCGGCTGGGCGTGGAGGCCGGCCTGCACAGCCTCCCGTGGACCCGCCGCCGCGCCGGCCGCTACGTCGCGCGCGGCGCCCTCATGATGCTCCGGCATCAGGTGGACGAGGGGACGAGCTGCCCGATCACGATGACGTTCGCCGTGGTCCCGTCGCTCCGGCGCCAGCCGGACCTGGCCGACGTGTGGGAGCCCCGCGTCCTCCGCGACGCCTACGACCCGCGCCTCGTGCCGCCGGACGAGAAGGCCGGGTGCCTGTTCGGCATGGCGATGACCGAGCGCCAGGGCGGCAGCGACGTCCGCGCCAACACGACGCGCGCCGAGCCCGCCAGCGAGCGCCTACGTCGTCACCGGGCACAAGTGGTTCTGCTCGGCGCCTATGAGCGACGCCTTCCTCGTGCTCGCGCAGGCGCCGGGCGGCCTCTCGTGTTTCCTGATGCCGCGCGTCCTGCCCGACGGCACGCGCAACGCGCTCCACTTTGTCCGGCTGAAGGACAAGCTGGGCAACCGTTCGAACGCCTCCTCCGAGGTCGACTTCCGCGGCGCCCAGGCGTGGCTGGTGGGGGAGGAAGGGCGCGGCGTGGCGACGATCCTCGAGATGGTCCGCCACACGCGGCTCGACTGCGCGCTCGGCTCGGCCGCGACGCTCCGCCGGGCCGTCGCCGAGGCCGTCCACCACGCGACGCACCGCGAGGCGTTCGGCACGCGGCTCGTCGAGCAGCCTCTGATGACGAACGTGCTCGCGGACCTGTGCCTGGAGAGCGAGGCCGCCACGGCGCTCGCGCTCCGCCTCGCCCGCGCCTTCGACGAGGCCGCCGCCGGCGACGACGAGGCCGCCGCGTTCGCCCGGCTGGCGACGGCCGTCGGGAAGTACTGGGTGACGAAGCGTGCCGAGGCCGGCGTGGCCGAGGCGATGGAGTGCCTCGGCGGGAACGGCTACGTCGAGGCGTCGGGGATGCCGCGGCTCTACCGCGACGTGCCCGTCAACGCGATCTGGGAGGGGAGCGGCAACGTCCAGTGCCTCGACGTGCTCCGGACGCTCGCCCGCGAGCCGGCTGCCGCCGAGGCCGTCCGCGCCGAGGTCCGCCTCGCCACCGGCGCCGACCCCCGCCTCGACGCGCACCTCGACCGTCTGGACGCGGCGCTCCAGTCCCCGACGGAGTCCGGCGCTCGGCGCCTCACCGAGGCGCTCGCGCTCGCGCTCCAGGCGTCGCTCCTCGTCCGCCACGCGCCGCCGGCCGTCGCCGACGCCTTCTGCGCGTCCCGCCTCGGCGACGGCGGCCTCCAACTCGGCACGCTCCCCGACGGCGCCGACACCGCCGCCGTCGTCCAGCGCTCGGCGCCGGTCGCGGACTAGCGCCCCGCTGGCGGACGCCCGCCGCCAGCGGGCCGCGTCTCACGCCTTCCTCACCGGGCGCCGGGCTCCCGGCGCCTACCTTCGGCGTACGAGTGTGCGCGGTGCCGGATCAGCCCGATCCACGGCGCCGCGCACGCTGTCTATTCCGGCCCCGCCCGGCCCTCCCGACTCCCGACCCGACCGATGCAGACCGACGTCCGAGCCCTCAACGACGTGGACTACGTCCTCGACGTGACCGTCCCCGCCGAGGACCTCCAGCCCCAGATCACCGCCGCCCTCAAGCGCCAGCGCGCCCAGATGAACCTCAAGGGCTTCCGGCCCGGCAAGGTGC
Organism: Rubricoccaceae bacterium; assembly: GCA_963811175.1. Classification (GTDB taxonomy): domain Bacteria; phylum Bacteroidota; class Rhodothermia; order Rhodothermales; family Rubricoccaceae; genus Rubrivirga. The sequence continues at coordinate 659,172 of CAWEQE010000002.1, forward strand.
CCATGAACGTCGTCCGCAAGATGGTCGGGCCGCAGGTGTCGGTCGAGGTGGCCGAGCAGACCATCGGGGAGGCGTACCAGAAGGCCGTCGTCGAGCCCGAGGAGCTGAGCGTCATCGGCCAGCCGCGCCTCGTGGACCTCTCGTTCGACGTGGCGAAGCCCGAGGAGCCGCTCACGGCGACGGTCCAGTTCGGCGTCCGCCCGCAGTTCGACCTCGCCTCGCTCGACGGCGTCCCCGTCACCCGCATCGTCCGCGCCTTTAGCGACGAGGACGTCGACGCCGACCTCCAGCGCCGCCGCGACCTCGCCGCGGAAGAAGAGGACACGCCCGAGGGCACGCCCATCGCGACGGAGCACGTGGCGATGGTCGACATCCAGCCGGTCGACGCCGAGGGCGAGGCGACGGGCGTGAAGCAGAACGCGGCCCGCATCGTGATGGCCAACCCGGACCTCCGGCCCGAGATGGTCGAGGCCCTCACCGGCCTCACCACCGGCGACGAGACGACCGTCGAACTGCCCCACCTCCACGACGACGAGGAGGAGACGGACCACGACGAGCACGTCGACCGCTACCGCCTCACCGTCGTCGACGTGCTCCAGCGCGTCGTGCCCGAGCTCGACGCCGACTTTATCAAGTCCCAGACGAACGGCGAGAGCGAGAGCCTGGACGACCTCAAGGGCCAGATCCGCGAGGAGCTGGCTCAGTCGTGGAACAAGCGGGCCAACCAGGCCCTCGAGCAGAACATGGTCGAGGCGTTCGTACTGGCGCACCGCGACGTCGTGGCGGTCCCCGAGACGCTGGTGGAGTCTGCCCTCGACGCCATGTTCGAGGAGGTGAAGCAGGAGGCCCAGGGCCAGATCCCGCCGACCTTCGACGTGGACGCCTGGCGCGACCAGAACCGCCAGCAGGCCGAGGACCAGGTCCGCTGGCTCCTCGTCAAGGACCGGCTCATCGAGGACGAGGGGATCGAGGTCTCGGACGAGGACTTCGAGGCCGAGTTCTCGAAGCTCGCCGGCGACGGGATGGACCTCGACGTCGTCAAGCAGTACTTCACGCAGCAGCCCCGGCTCATGGAGCAGATGGGCGACCAGCTCCTCAACCAGCGCGTGTTCCGCGCCCTCGAAGACCGCTTCGAGATCGTCGAGAAGACGCGGGAGGACATCGAGCGCGAGGCCGAGGAGCGCCGCGCGGCGCGCGAGAAGGCCGCCGCCGAGGCGCCCGTCGAGCTGACGCCGGTCCCCGAGCCCGCGGACGAGGAGGAGTAGCGCACGCCCCGCGTCACGCACGGGAGCGCCTCCGTCCGGTCGGGCGGGGGCGCTCGTCCGTTCCGGTCCCGCCGCCCGGTCCCGCCGCGCGCTGGCGGCCGCCACTCGCCAGCGCGTCGGAACCGCGCCCGCCGGGGTCGGGTGCCACGCGAAACGTCCTCCCACACGAGACCCCACGCATGAGCCAGATCAGCGACTTCGTCACCTTCGCCAAGGGCATCACGTCCATGCCGACGGGCATCCACTCGGGCGGCTTCGACGAGGCCCCCATCAACGCCCTCGTCCCGATGGTCGTCGAGCAGACGACGCGCGGCGAGCGGTCCTACGACATCTTCTCGCGCCTGCTCAAGGACCGGATCGTCCTGTTCGGGACCCAGGTCAACGACACGACGGCCAACCTGGCCGTGGCGCAGCTCCTGTTCCTCGCCGCCGAGGACCCCGAGAAGGACATCAACCTCTACATCAACTCGCCCGGCGGCGCCGTCTACTCCGGGATGGCCGTCTACGACACCATGCAGTTCGTCAAGCCCGACGTGGCGACGATCTGCGTCGGGCTGGCGGCGTCGATGGGCTCGGTGTTCCTGCTCGGCGGAGCCGCCGGCAAGCGGGCCGCGCTTCCGAACTCGCGCATCATGATCCACCAGCCCTCGTCCGGCGCGCAGGGGCAGGCCTCGGACATCGAGATCCAGGCCAAAGAGATCCTCTACATCAAGCAGCGGCTCAACGAGGTGATCGCCCACCACACCGGCCAGACGGTCGAGCAGGTCGAGGAGGACACCGACCGCGACCGCTTCATGAGCCCCGTCGAGGCCAAAGAGTACGGCATCATCGACTCCGTACTCGGGGCCGGGACCGGCGAGCCGGCCGAGGACATCGAGAAAATGGAGGACGCCAGCGAGAACGCCGAGGGCGACGCCTCGTAGTGCACCCCCGCTCGTTCCCACCCGCCGAGGCGGGCCGGCGCCGTGCTGGCCCGCCTCGCGTGCGTCCGGCCCCGGCGCACCGTCCGTGCGGGGGGCGGCGGGGAGTGCGGCGTCGATGAAGACGCGCGGAGGGAGGGGCTTATCTGGATCGTGTCCAGATAGTGCGGTTACTTTGGATGGAGTCCAAACAAGGCCGCCTCATGCGTCTCCTCGTCTCCATCGTCCTCCTGGCGCTGCGCCGCGACCGCCAGCGCGCAGGGGCTCCCCGGCGACTCGCTCGCCGTCGCGCCCGAGGCCGAGCCGGCGCGGTTCGCGGTCCGCGGCTACGGCGTCGTCAACTACGCGGCCTACGACTGGGACACGGACCCCGGCCGCCGGAGCGCGTTCGACGTCGAGCGCCTCGTGCTGTACCCGTCGGTCCGGCTGGCGGAGGGGGTCACGCTGCGGGGCGAGTTCGAGATCGAGCACGCCGGGACCGGCTCGGCGCTGGAGTTCGACGTGTTCGAGGAGTTCGGCGAGTTCGAGCAGGAGGTCGAGGCCGGCGGCGCCGTCGTCCTGGAGCAGCTCCACGTGGACTTCGCCGTGCGGCCGTGGCTGGGCGTGCGGGCGGGGAAGGTGAAGGTGCCCGTCGGGCTGGCGGCCGTCAACGACGAGCCGAACGAGTACTTCACCACGACGCGCGCCGAGGCCGAGGCCACGTTCATCCCGAGCAACTGGTACGAGGTCGGCGTGCAGGCGTACGGACGGCTGGGGCGCGGACTGGCCTACGTGGTCTCGCTCGTGAACGGGCTCGATTCGAGCGGCTTTAGCTCGGCGAACTGGGTCCAGCGTGGCGGCCAGAGCCGGTTCGAGACCGTCAACGCCGAGAACCTGGCCGTCCACGGCCGGCTCGACTGGTCCGTCGCGGACGGCGCCGCCGTCGGCGTGAGCGGCTACCTCGGCGACAGCGCCGACAACCGGCCGCGCCCGGACCTCGCCGCCTCGGCCGTCGTCGCCCTCGTCGACGTCCACGGCCAGCTCGAGCGCGGGCCGCTGACGGTGCGCGGCGCCGCGCTCTACGGCCACCTCGGCAACGCCGACCTCGTCTCGCAGGCCAACCGCAACCTGCCCAACGCGCTCGGGGTCCGGCGGACGCCCGTCGGCAGCGCCGCGCTCGGCGTGGGCGTCGAGGCCGGGCTCGACGTGGTCGGCCTCGCGGGGCTCCAGGGCGTCGGCGACCGCCTGGACGTGTTCGCCCGTCTCGACGTCTACGACTCGATGTACGCCGTCACCGGCGACGTCTTCGACAACCCGCGCTGGGCGCGCACGGCCACCACCGGCGGGATCAACTGGCGGCCCGTCGAGCCCGTCGTCGTGAAGGCCCAGGTCAGCCGCCGCCTGCTGGGCACGAGCGAGGACCGCGTCGAGAACACGGCTTCGCTCGGCCTCGGATTCGAGTTTTAACTCCCCCCTCCCCATGACCCTCTCTCGCACTCTCTTCCTCGGCACGCTCGCCCTCTCCCTCGCCGCCTGCGACAGCGGGGGCGACGTCGGTACCGACACCTTCGAGGCCCAGCCCGTGCTTCAGAACGTCGCCGCCGACGTCATCACCGCCACCTACGTGGACCTCGCAGACGAGGCCGACGCCCTGCTCGCGGCCGTGGAGGCGTTCGAGGCCGCGCCCAGCGCGGCGCTCCTCGACGCCGCCCGCCAGCAGTGGCGCGACACGCGCGCGCCGTGGGAGCTCTCGGAAGGCTTCCTCTTCGGCCCGGTCGACACCGAAGGCCTGGACCCGTCGCTCGACAGCTGGCCCGTCAACCGGACGGACCTCGACGCCGTGCTGGCGTCGAACGCGGCGCTCACACCGGCCTACGTCGCCGGCCTGGAGGCCACGCTCCGCGGCTTCCACACCATCGAGTACCTCCTGTTCGGGACGGACGGGACCAAGACGGCCGGCGCCTTCACCGAGCGCGAGCTGGGCTACCTCGTCTCCGCGACCGCCGTCCTCCGCGACGACGCGGCGCAGCTCGCCGACGCCTGGGCGCCGTCCGGCCTCGACTACGCCGGGCAGGTCGCCCGAGCCGGCGAGACCGGCAGCGCCTACGTCAGCCAGCGGGCGGCCGTGCAGGAGCTCGTCAACGGGCTCGTGACCATCGCCGACGAGGTGGGCTCGGGCAAGATCGGCGGCCCCTACGGCGACCGCTCGACGGCCGAGGAGGAGTCCCGCTTTAGCGGCAACTCGCTGGCCGACTTCGCCGACAACATCCGGAGCGTCCAGAACGTGTACCTCGGCGACTACGCCGGGGCGACGGGCGAGGGGCTGGCGGACCTCGTCGCCGCGCGTGACGCGGCGCTCGACGCCCGCGTGCAGGGCGAGATCACGGCGGCCATCGACGCCATCGAGGCGATCCCGGCCCCGTTCTCGACGGCCATCGTCGAGGCCCGCCCGACGGTCCAGGCCGCCATCGACGCGGTGCTGGCGCTCCGGGCGACGCTCGAAGGGCCCGTCACGGCCGCGCTCCGGTAGGGGGGCGGAATCAGAGGTTGAGACGGTGGCCCCCCCGACCAAGGACCCGTGACGATCCGCCGGCCCTTCCTCCTGCTCGCCCTCGCCGCCAGCCTGGCGGCCTGCGACGCCTCGGCGCCGGAGGCCGAGGCGGACGCGGCGCTGCTGGGCGGCGCGACGACCGTCTTCGACGCGACGAGCCATGCCTTCTCGGCCCCGGCCCCCAACCTCTCGGCCGACGCGCGGGCGCTGCATCTCGAGGGCGACGTCGCGTTCGAGGCCACGTTCGTGACGGCGCCCGCGCCGGTCAACGCGGGGCTCGGGCCGGTCTTCAACAACACGTCGTGCATCGCGTGCCACGCCCGCGACGGGCGGAGCCGCGCGTCGCTCCTGCTCCGCGTCAGCGCGGGCGGGCGGGGCGTGCGCGGCGAGCCGACGACGGTGCCGGGCCTCGGCCTCCAGCTCCAGGACCGCGCGGTCGCCGGGGCGAGCCCCGAGGGGCGCGTCGTGGTCGAGTGGGCGGAGCGGGCCGAGCGACTGGCGGACGGCGAGGTCGTCCTCCTGCGCGTGCCGACGTACCGGATCGAGGGGACGCGCGCGCCGCTGCCGGCGGGCGTCGAGGTGTCGCCCCGGTTCTCGCGGCCGGTGTTTGGGCTCGGGCTCCTGGAGGCTGTTCCAGAGGCCGACCTCCTCGCCCTGGCCGATGCGCAGGCCGGGCAGGGCGAGGTGTCCGGCCGGCCCAACTGGGTGTGGGATCCCGTCGAGGAGCGTGTCCGGATCGGGCGGTTCGGGTGGAAGGCGAACCAGCCCAGCCTGCTCTCTCAGGCCGCCACCGCCTACGCCGAGGACATGGGCGTCTCGTCGGCCGTCTTCCCCAACGCCGACGGCGAGGCCGAGGTGAGCATGGAGACGATCCGGGCCGTCGCCTTCTACTCGCAGACCCTCGGCGTCCCGGCCCGGCGGCGCCTGGACGACCCGGCGGTCCGTCGGGGCGAGCGGCTGTTCGAGCGCGTCGGGTGCGCCGCCTGCCACGCACCGCGCCTGCGGACGGGCACGCTGCCGGGCGTCCCGGCCGTCTCTAACCAGGCGATCCGGCCCTACACCGACCTCCTCCTGCACGACATGGGGCCGGCCCTCGCCGACGGCCGCGCCGACTTCGAGGCCGACGGCCGCGAGTGGCGGACGCCGCCGCTCTGGGGCCTCGGGCTGGCGACGGTCGTCAACGGGACCGAGGAGCTGCTGCACGACGGGCGTGCGCGCGGCGTGGTGGAGGCCATCCTGTGGCACGGCGGCGAGGCCGAGCCCGCGCGCGAGCGGTTCCGCCAGCTCGGCCGCGCCGACCGGGACGCGCTCGTCGCGTTCCTCCGGTCGCTGTAGGGCGTCGCCTCGGGGCGGCCGTCGCCGGCGGGACCCGGCTCCCCGAGCGCGGGACGGCTCAGGGGGAGGGCAGCCCGAACCTCGTCTTCACCTCCAGGGTGGGAACGGAAGGCTAGCTTCGAACCTACACAAAGCTCCCTATGTCGGACCGGTCCTCCTTCCTCAACGTCAGCGCCGCCGCCGACCGGCTGGGCGTCCATGTGGGGACCGTCCGGCGGTGGACGGACGACGGGATCCTCCCGGACGTACGGACGCCCGGCGGGCACCGGCGCATCCCGGCCGAGGCCGTCGAGCGGCTCCGTCGTGAGCGCTCGTCGGCGGGCACCGAGAGCGTCCCGGACGCCGTGGCTCCCCACGACGCCGCCCCCGGCGAGCAGGCCTGGGCCGATCACGCCGTCGTCCACGCCCGCCACGAGGTCCGCTCGCACGCGGACGCCGGCTGGAACCGGGCGTTCTCCGGCCCGGACCGCGCGCAGCGCCGCGAGACCGGCCGCCAGCTCGTCGGGCTCCTCCTCCGCCACGTCTCCGGCCAGGGCGACGGCGAGGCGCGGGGCGCCGAGGTCCGCCGCCTCTCGTGGGGCTACGCGCTCGACATGAAGGACCGGGGCCTCCCCCTCACCGAGGCCCTCCGCGCGACCCTCTTCTTCCGCGACGTCCTCACCGAATCGACGGCCTACTACCCGCGCTTCGAGGAGCAGCCGGCGGCCGACCAGATCGCGCTCCTGCGCCGGGTCAACGAGTTCATGAACGAGGTCCAGCTCACGATTGCGCGGGCCTACGAGACCGACACCCCGCAGGCGCTCCCGGAGGCGGGCGAGGCGTGACCGGCTCCCCGACCATCGTCGCCCTCTGGCTCGACGGCGAGCAGTGTGCCGTGGACGTCCGGGAGGCGTGGGCGCTGAGCGCGCTCGACGTGGACCGGCTCTACCGGGCCGCCCGTGCCGAGGGCCTGGGCGCGTGTCTCGTCTCGACGTGCTTCCGCGTCGAGCTGCTGCTCTCGGGCGACCGGTCCGCTGCCGAGCTCGGGGCGTGGGGGCGCCGCCAGCTCCGCGCGGCCCGCCCGGACGCTCCGGCCACCGACTTCCGCGTGGCCGAGGGGGAGGACGCGCTGCGCCATCTGTTCCGGGTCGCCGCCGGGCTGGAGTCGGCCGTGCTGGGGGAGGCCCAGATCCTCGGGCAGGTCCGCCGGGCGCGAGCGGCGGCCGAGGCGGCCGGCGTGCTCCGGCCCGCGCTCCGGGAGGCGTTCGACGCCGCCGTCCGCACGGGCCAGTGGGCACGCCGCGTGACGGACCTCGGGCGCGGCACGGCGTCCACGGCGTCCGCCGCCATCCAGTGGGCCGGCGAGACGGCCGGCGGGCTCGACGGGCGCCGCCTCGTGGTGGTGGGCGCCGGCGAGATCGGACGGCTCCTGCTCGGCCGGCTGGCGGACGTCGGCGCGGCGTCGCTGACGCTCGTCTCGGCCTACGCTCCCGAGCACGCAGGCTTCCGCGTGGTCCGGCCCGAGGCGCTGCCGGCGTTGCTCCCCGAGGCCGACGTCCTGTTCATGGCGACGGACCGGCGGGCGCTCTCGCTCGACGACGCCCGCGCGGCGTGGGCCGGCGGCGCGCGCCGCGTCGTCGTCGTCGACCTCGGCGTGCCCCGCAACGTGGACGAGGGGGTGGGGCGGCTCTCGGGCGTGACCCTGGCCGACGTGGACGCGCTCGGCGCCGTCGTCGACGCCGGGCTGGCGGCGCGCGAGGCGGCCGTCCCGGAGGTCGAGGACGCCATCGAGATCGCGCTCGACCGGCTCCGCCAGTCGCTCGACCGGCTCGGCCGCGAGACCCTCGTCGCCGACTTCCGACGCCGCGCCGAGACGATCCGCCAGGAGACGCTGGCCTACGTCTGCGCCAAGTGCGACGAGCGGACCTGTGGGGCGGCGACCGACGCGCCCGGCCCCGGCCCGTGCAGCGACCCCGAGGGCCTCTCGAAGACGCTCACCACGCGCCTCCTCCACGACGTCACCGCCGCTCTCCGCGCCGCCGATGGCGACGACGACCGGCTCCGCCAGCTCCTCGCGCTCGATGAGTGATCCCGGCACGCTCCGCCTCGGCACGCGCACGTCGCGCCTCGCCACGTGGCAGGCCGAGCACGTCGCCGACGCGCTCCGCCGGGCGTGGCCCGGCCTGAGCGTGGACCTCGTCCCGTTCGTGACCGAGGGGGACAAGACGCTCGACAAGCCGCTCCCCGAGATCGGCGGCAAGGGCCTGTTCACGGTCGAGCTGGAGGCGGCGCTCCTCGACGGCCGGATCGACCTCGCCGTCCACTCCCTCAAGGACCTCCCCACCGACGACCCCGACGGGCTCACGGTCGGCGCGACGACGCGGCGCGAGGACCCGCGCGACGTCTGGATCTGCCCGTCCGGCGGCACGCTGGCGGATCTCTCGCCCGGCGGGACCGTCGGGACGAGCAGCCTCCGGCGCGGCGCCCAGCTCCTCCGCGTCCGGCCCGACCTCCGGATCCGCTCGATCCGCGGCAACGTGGAAACGCGCATCGGCAAGGTCGAGGCCGGCGACCTCTACGACGCGGGCGTCCTCGCGCTCGCCGGCCTCCACCGCCTCGGCATCACCGACCGCGCGGCGTCCGTGCTGGACCTCGACACGATGCTGCCGGCGCCGGGGCAGGCCGCCCTCGGCGTCCAGGTCCGCGCGGGCGACGAGCGTGTCGGCCGGCTCGTCGGCGCCCTCGACCACGCCGAGACGCGGGCGGCCGTGACCGCCGAGCGCGCGCTGCTGGCCGGCCTCGGCGGCGGGTGCAGCGCCCCGATCGCCGCCCTCGGCACCGTCGACGGCGCCCACCTCCACCTCCGCGCCCGCGTCGTCTCGGCGGACGGCGGCCGGACCGTCGAGGTGGAGGAGACCGGCGACTTCGACGCGGACGATGCCGCCCGGTGCGGCCAGACGGTCGGCCTCGCCGCCGCCGACGCCGCGCTCGCCGAGGGCGCCCTCGCGCTCCTGCCATGAGCGCCGCCCGCCCCCTCGCCGGCCGGCGCGTCGTCGTCACGCGCTCCGAGGACCAGGCCGACGGGCTGGCGGAGAGCCTGCGCGATCTCGGCGCGGAGCCGCTGCTGGCCCCCTCGATCCGGAGCACGCCGGCCGAGGACCCCGACGCGCTGCGCGAGGCCGTGGCGTCGCTCCGGGGCGCGCGCTGGGTCGGGATGACGAGCCCGAGCGGCGTCCGGTACGGGTGGGACGTGGTGGGCGAGGTGTGGCCGGACGGGCTTCCCGAGGGCGTCGGCGTGGCGGCCATCGGTCCGGGAACCGAGGCGGCGCTCCGCGCCCGCGGCGTCTCGCCCGACTTCCTCCCGCACGAGGTGTCCGGCGACGCCTTCGCGGCCGACCTGCCGGTCGACGCGGGCGACCGCGTGGTCCTGCTCCGCTCGCACATCGCCCGCGCGGCCATCGCCGACGTGCTCCGCCAGCGCGGGGCGGCCCTCACCGACGCCGTCGCCTACCACACCGTCACCGAGGCCGACCCCGCCGTCGTCGCGCGCGCCCTCGACGCACGGCCCGACGCCGTCACGTTCACGTCGCCGTCCACGGTTCGCGGGTTCCTCGCAGGACGGGTGGACCCTCGGCGCCTCGACGGCGTGGCTCTCATCCCCATCGGCCCCGTGACTGCCGAGGCCGTGACCGACGCCGGGCTCGACGTGGCCCTCGTCCCCGACGACTCGACGATCCCCGGCCTCCTCGACGCCCTCGTCGCCTTTTTCTCGTGATGCAGACGACCCCGTCCTTCGCCGATTCGCCCACCCGGGGAGGCGCCCCCCCCGGCGTCTCTACGAGCGCGGACCGTCCGATGCGGCTCCGCCAGTCGGCGGCCATCCGGCGGCTGGTCCGAGAGACGCGCCTCGTGCCGGCCGACCTCGTGCTGCCGCTGTTCGTGAAGGCCGGCGAGGGGCAGCGCGACGAGATCGTGTCGATGCCGGGCGTGTTCCAGCTATCCGTAGACGAGGCCGTGCGAGAGGCGGAGCGCGCGGCCGAGGCGGGGGTCTCGGGCGTGCTCCTGTTCGGCCTCCCGGTCCACAAAGACGCCGAGGGCTCCGCCGCCTGCGACGACGCCGAGGCCGTCCAGCGCGCGACGCGCGCCATCAAAGAGGCCGTGCCCGAGCTGGCGGTCGTCACCGACGTGTGCCTCTGCGAGTACACCGACCACGGGCATTGCGGCTTTATCGGTCTCGACGGCGGGCTGGAGCTGGAGGCCTCGCTGCCGCAGCACGTGGCGGCGGCCGTCAGCCACGCCCGCGCCGGGGCCGACCTCGTGGCGCCGTCGTCCATGATCGACGGGGTCGTGGGCGCGATCCGCGCCGGGCTCGACGCGGCCGGGTACCCGCACGTCGGCATCTTCAGCTACGCCGTCAAGTACGCGAGCGCCTTCTACGGCCCGTTCCGCGACGCCGCCGACAGCGCGCCGGCCTTCGGCGACCGCCGCCAGCATCAGATGGACCCGGCCAACGCCCGCGAGGCGCTCCGCGAGGCGGCCCTCGACGTGGCCCAGGGCGCGGACCTGCTGATGGTGAAGCCGGCCGTCGCGTATCTCGACGTGATCCGCCAGACGAAGGACGCCTTCCCGGACCGCCCGCTCGGGGCGTACCACGTCTCGGGCGAGTACGCCATGCTCAAGGCGGCCGCCGACAAGGGCTGGCTCGACGAGCGCCGCGCCGTCCTGGAGACGCTCACCGGCATCAAGCGCGCCGGGGCCGACCTCGTCCTCACGTACTACGCCACCCAGGCCGCCCGCTGGCTGGCGGACGGGGAGTGAGGGATGGGCAGAAGGCGAGCCCTCGTCTTCTAACGACCTACCGACGCACCGACCGACCGAACCCAATGGCTCTCGACATCCAGACTGCCGCCCCCCCGGCGCCCCGCACGGCCGACGACGAACCCACGAGCGGCCTCAGCCTCGCCGAGCGTGGGAAGACCGCCGAGGGCGCGCCCCAGTCGCTCGACCGGCGGCTGTTCGTCCAGCTCCTCGCCTACACGGGGGCGACCGACGCCCGCCGGCTGGCGGAGGCCGCCGAGCAGCGCGGCGTCGGCGGCGTGGTCTACGAGAGCGCGCAGGACCCGCGCGGCGTCGCCGTCGTCACGTTCCACGAGGACCCCGCGTTCTTCGTCGAGGACGGGCGAGGGCTCCACACCTCCGACGCCTTCCAGGGCCTCACGCCGCTCCCGGACCTGACCATGTTCGGCCGGACGTACTCCATCGGCTACGAGCAGGACCTGCTCGGCGCCCTCGTCGCCCGGCCCGTCCGCACCATGACGAACCCGGAGTGGCCGTGGGCGGTGTGGTACCCGCTGCGCCGCTCCGGCCGGTTCGAGCGCGAGCCGCGCGAGGAGCAGCGCCGGATGCTGATGGAGCACGGCGGCATCGGGCGGGCCTTCGGCGCGTCCGACCTCGCCCACGACGTCCGCCTCGCGTGCCACGGGCTCGACCCGAACGACAACGACTTCGTGGCCGGCCTCGTCGGGCGCGACCTCCACCCGCTCTCGGCCGTCGTCCAGCGGATGCGGGCGACGCGCCAGACGGCCGAGTTCATCGAGCGCCTCGGGCCGTTCTTCGTCGGCCGCGCCGTCTGGCAGTCCGCCGGCCCGTTCGCCTGGGCCCACGAGCACGAGGGCTCCGGCCACTAGCCCGTCCCGCTGGCGGAGCGCCTCTGCCAGTCGCACCCGACCGACCTCCCATTCCCGAATGTCCCGTTTCCTGAAGGCCCTCCGCGGCGAGCCCGTCGACGCCACGCCCGTGTGGTTCATGCGCCAGGCCGGGCGCTACCTCCCCGAGTACCGCGCCATCCGCCAGGACCACGACTTCCTGACGATGGTGAAGACGCCCGAGATCGCGGCCGAGATCACGCTCCAGCCGATCCGCCGATTCGACCTCGACGCCGCCGTCATCTACTCGGACCTCCTCCCGCCGCTCCAGACGATGGGGCTCGGGCTCCACTTCGAAAAGGGCGTCGGGCCGGTGATCGAGAACCCCATCAACACGACGCGCGACGTGGACCTGCTGGCGACGCCGCCCGCCGGCGAGACGATGCCGTGGACGCCCGAGGCGATCCGGCTCGTCAAGCAAGAGCTGGAGCCGAAGGGGATCCCGGTGCTCGGCTTCGCCGGCGCGCCGTTCACGCTGGCGGCCTACGCCATCGAGGGCGGCGGGTCCAAGAAGTACGAGAAGACGCGCGTGTTCATGTACACCGAGCCCGCCGCGTGGCGCCGCCTGATGGACAAGCTGGTGACGGTCGCCGGCAGCTTCCTGACGGAGCAGGCCAAGGCCGGCGCCGACGCGCTCCAGGTGTTCGACTCGTGGGCCGGCGCGCTCTCGCGCTACGACTACGAGCGGTACGCGGCGCCCTACACGTCCAAGCTCATCCAGATCGCCCAGCGGACCGGCAAGCCCGTCGTCCACTTCACGACGGGCACGGCCGGCCACCTCGACGCCGTGGCCGCGGCCGGCGGCGACGCCATCGGCGTGGACGCCGGGCCGTCGCTCGTCGAGGCCCGCCAGCGGGTCGGCGGCAAGCCGCTCCAGGGCAACCTCGACCCGTACCTCTTGCAGGCGCCGTGGCGCGAGCTGAAGGCGCAGACCGACCGCGTGCTCGCCGAGGCGCCCGCCACCGGCTACGTCTTCAACACCGGCCACGGGCTCGTCCCGTCCACCCCGCCCGACGCCGTCGCCCGGCTGGCGGACTACGTCCACGAGAAGACGGCGCGCTGAGGCGCACTCGCCCTCGACGACCGCCAGCGCTCCGAACCAACCGATTCCCTCCCGACCGACGCCTGACCCCTGATGACTGATTCCTCCGCCCCCATCGGCGTCCTCTTCATGGCCTACGGCGGGCCGGCGTCGCTCGACGAGATCCCCGGCTACCTCTCCGACATCCGCCACGGCCGCCCGACGACGACGGCCGTGCTCGACGAGATCACCAACAACTACCGCTCCATCGGCGGCGCCTCGCCCATCATGGGGCTGACGAAGGCGCAGGTCGAGGGCGCGATGGCGCACCTCAACCCGCCCGGCCAGCCCGAGCGGTTCAAGGCGTACCTCGGGATGCGCCACTGGGCGCCGTGGATCGAGGAGACGGTCGGGCAGATGCTGGACGACGGGGTCGAGCGGGCCGTCGCCATCGTCCTCGCGCCGCACTTCTCGTCCATGTCGATCGCCAAGTACCAGGCGAAGGTGAAGGCCGGCCTGGAGCTGTACCGAGGCGACCTCGACGTGGCCTACGTCGACGCCTACTTCGACGCCGACCTCCTCATCGAGGCGTTCGCGGCGCGCGTCCGCGAGGCCATCGAGACGTTCCCGGAGGACGAGCGGGACGAGGTCCACGTGGTGCTCTCCGCGCACAGCCTGCCGGTCCGCATCTTGCGTGAGGGCGACCCCTATCAGGACCAGCTCTGGACGACGGCCCGGCTCATCGCCGAGCGCGCCGGGCTCCGCGAGGACCAGTGGAGCTGGAGCTACCAGTCGGAGGGCCGGAGCCCGGAGCCGTGGCTCGGGCCGCAGCTCGAAGACCACATCCCGGCGCTCCACGACGAGCGCGGGATCGACAAGGTGGTCAGCCTCGCCATCGGGTTCGTGAGCGACCACGTCGAGATCCTGTTCGACATCGACATCGAGGCGCAGAAGGCCGCCAAAGAGCGCGGGATGACGCTCGTCCGCCCGCCGTCGCTCAACGACGACGCGCGCTTCACGCGGCTCGTGGCGGAGCTGGTGGAGGGCCGCGCGGCCGAGGAGGGCTGGATCGACTCGGACGTGCGCGCCGCGTCGGCCGGCACGCCCACCATGCCGATGCCGGAGGGGACGGCGTCGCCGGTCTAGCCCTCGCCGCGCTGGCGGCCCGTTTCCGCCAGCGGGAGGCGCCGCCCCGTTCCGTCGTTGCGTGCCACGACGCCACCACCCGCCGACCGTGACTGTGACCGACCCCGACCCTGCCGACGTGCTCGTCCTCGGCGGCGGCGTGGCCGGGCTGGCGGCGGCCCTCCGCCTCGCCGACGCCGGGCGGAGCGTCCGTCTGCTGGAGGCGTCCGGCCGGCTCGGCGGCGTCGTGCGGACGGTGCGGCGCGACGGGTTCGAGGCCGAGTTGGGCCCCGACGTGTTCCTGACGCGGAAGCCCGCCGCCGTCCGGCTGGCGGAGCGCCTCGGCGTGGCGACGGCGGCCCCGCGCGGCGGCGCCCTCGTCCAGCGGAACGGGCGGCTCCACCCGCTCCCGGCGGGCCTCAGCGGGCTCGTCCCCGGCCAGATCCGGCCGCTCCTGACGACGCCCGCGCTCCCTCTCGCGGCCCGCCTCCGCGCCGCCGCCGAGCCGCTCGTCCCAGCCCGCGCCTCCGACGCCGACGAGAGCCTGGAGGCGTTCGCCGTCCGCCGGTTCGGTCGGGGCGTGTGGGACGGACTGATCGAGCCGCTCCTCGGCGGCCTCTACGGCGCCGATGCCGGGCCGATCTCGCTCCGCGCGACGCTCCCGCACCTCCACGACCGCGAGCGCGCCGGCTCGATCCTCTCGCTCCGCTCCGCACAGGAGGCGCCGTCGGGCTCGCCGTTCGCGCGGCCCGTCGGCGGGATGGACCGGCTCGTCGCCGCGCTGGCGGACGCGCTCCGCCAGCGCGACGTGGTCCTCGAAACCGACGCGCCCGTCGAGGCCGTCGAGGCAACGGCCGGCGGCTACCGGGTCCGGCTCGCAGATGGGACCGACCGCGAGGCCCGCGCGATTCTCGTGGCGCTCCCCGCACCTGCCGCCGCCCGCGCTCTCCGCTCGCTCGACCCCGCCCTCGCCGCGCCGCTCGCCGCCATCCCGATGGGGACCGCCCTCGCCGCGTTCGTCGGGGTCGAGACCGACGCCGCCGACATGCCGGACGTCTCCGGGTGGCTGGTGCCCCGGACGGAGGGGGGTGCGGTCCAGGCCGTGACGCTCCTCTCGCGCAAGCACCCCGGTACGGCGCCGCCCGGCTACGACCTCGCCCGCGTCTTTCTCCGCCCCGAGACCGCCGACGCGCCGGACGCCGATCTCCTCGCCTCCGCCACCGAGCACCTGCGCCAGCGGGCCGGGCTTCGGGACGCGCCCGTGCTCGCGTTCGTCCACCGCTGGTGGGCCGCGTCGCCGCGCTACACGCTCGGCCACCCCGACCGCCTCGCGGCCCTCGACGCCGCCGCGGCCCGTCACCCGCGCCTCGCCCTCGCGGGGGCCGCGCTCCGGGGCGTCGGCCTGCCCGACGTGATCGCGGGCGCCGAGGCCGCCGCCGACTCCCTCCTCGACTCTCTCTAGCATGACGCCCGACACCGCCTTCACCCTCACCTCCGAGCGCCTGTTCGCCCAGGCCCAGACCCTCATGCCCGGCGGCGTCTCCTCGCCCGTCCGCGCCTTCAAGTCCGTCGGCGGCACGCCCCGCTTTATCGAGAGGGGAGAGGGCGCGTATCTGGTGGACGTGGACGGCAACCGCTACATCGACTACGTGATGTCGTTCGGTCCGCTCTTGCTCGGCCACGCGCCGGAGGCGGTGACGCGCGCGATCTCGGAGCAGGCCGCGCTCGGGTCCAGCTTCGGCGCGCCGAGCCCCCTGGAGGTGGACCTCGCGCAGACGATCCAGGCGATCTACCCGTCGATGGAGCGGCTCCGGTTCGTCAACTCCGGCACCGAGGGCGCCATGAGCGCCGTCCGCGCCGCGCGCGCGTTCACCGGCCGGAACAAGGTGGTCAAGTTCGAGGGCCACTACCACGGCCACGCGGACCTGCTGCTGGCGAAGGCCGGCAGCGGCGTCGCCACGCTCGGCCTGCCCGACTCGCCCGGCGTCCCGGCCGCCGTCACCGCCGACACGCTCGTCGTCCCGTTCAACGACGAGGCGGCGATCCGCGACGTGTTCGAGCGCGAGGGCGACGAGATCGCGGCGGTCCTCGTCGAGCCCATCGCCGGCAACATGGGCCTCGTCCGCCCGCGCGAGGGGTTTTTGGAGATGCTGCGCGAGGTGACGGAGGCACACGACGCGCTCCTCGTGTTCGACGAGGTGATGGTCGGCTTCCGCGTCCACCCCGGCGGCGCGCAGGCGCTCTTCGGCGTGACGCCGGACGTGACGATCCTGGGCAAGGTCATCGGCGGCGGGCTCCCCGTCGGCGCCTACGGCGGGCGCGCGGACGTGATGGAGATGATGGCGCCGTCGGGGCCGGTGTACCAGGCCGGGACGCTCTCGGGGAACCCGCTGGCGATGGCCGCCGGGCTGGCGCTCCTGCGCGAGGCCGAGGCGACGGGCGCGTGGCAGCTCGCCGCCGACGCCGCCCGCCAGTCGGCCGAGGCCATCCAGACCGCCGCCGACGCCGCCGGCGTCCCCGTCGTCACGGACGCCGTGGGGGCCATGTTCGGGTTCTTTGTCAACGACCGGATGCCGACGGACTACGCGGAGGTCCAGACGAGCGACAAGGCGGCGTTCGCGCGGCTCCACGGGCTGCTCCTGGAGCGCGGGGTCTACCTCCCGCCGTCGCCGTTCGAGGCGTGCTTTACGTCGAGCGCCCACACGCCGGCGGTGGTCGAGGAGGCCGCCGAGGCGTTCCGCTCCGCATTCGCGGCGCTGTAGAATCGGTAGTTTTGTGGCTAGCTTTATTCTTTCGATTCCGATTCTGCGTTGCTGTTATAGAGAGCGAGAAAGTTCCCAGAGACGCCGAATGAGTCGGCTACCAAGGAACATCTGAGAGTAGCAGTGCGCCATAGGATTCGCCGCTGTCATGAGGTAGAAGCCAAGTAGCGACAACGACGCCTGCCGGGCGAGGTGAGGCAGACCAAGACAGACGGCGCCCCCCGAGAGCCGGCCCTTGCCCTGGGCGCGTCCCATCGGCCGGCAGATTCCGAGCGGCCTTCGCAGTCGCCAGCCCGTCGGGGGGCGAGCATGGGGGCCTCCCCGCGTCCTATGCCCGACCGTCCTGCCCCGCCGCGCCGGCTCCTCGGCGTCCTCTTCCTCGGCACCCTCCTGGCGGCCCTCGACATCGCCATCGTCGGGCCGGCGCTGCCGGCGCTCCGCGCGGCGTTCGGCGTGGACGAGCGGGCCGTCGCGTGGACGTTCACGGCGTTCGTGCTCGCCAACCTCGCCGGGCTCCCCGTCATGGCCGCCCTCGCCGACCGGATCGGGCGCCGGCGCGTCTACCTCGCCGACGTCGCCGTCTTCGCTACCGGAACGCTCGTCGTGGCGCTGGCGCCGTCGTTCGGCGTGCTGCTGGCGGGCCGCGTGGTGCAGGGGCTCGGGGCGAGCGGCATCTTCCCCGTGGCGAGCGCCGTCGTCGGCGACACGTTCCCGCCGGAGTCGCGCGGGCGGGCGGTCGGGTTGCTGGGGGCCGTGTTCGGCGTCGCGTTCCTGATCGGCCCGGTGATCGGCGGCGTCACGCTCGCCCTGGCGAGCTGGCGGTGGCTGTTCGCGCTGTCGCTGCCCCTGGCCGCCGTCGTGTTCGTGCTGAGCGCGCGGACGCTGCCGGAGTCCCGAGCCGCCGACCCCCGCCCGTTCGACGCCGCCGGCGTGGGGACGCTGGCCGCGCTCCTCGTGTCCCTCGTGGTCGGGCTGAGCGACCTCGACGCGACGGCGCTGGGCGAGAGCCTCGCCGCGCCGTCCGTGTGGGGGCCGCTGGCGCTGGCGGCGCTGCTCGTGCCCGTGCTCGTGGCGGTCGAGCGGCGGGCCGAGGCGCCGCTGCTCCGGCCCGGCCTGGTCGCGCGGCGGCCGGTGCAGGTGGCGTGCGTGCTGGCGGTCGGGGCGGGCGCCGTCGAGGCCACCTTCGTGCTGCTCTCGGCCTACGCCGTGAGCGCGTTCGGCGTGGCCGAGTCGACGGCCTCGTACCTCCTCCTGCCCCTCGTGCTGGGCGTGGCCGTCGGGTCGCCCGTGGCCGGACGGCTGCTGGACCGCGTCGGCGCGCGGCCGGTCGTGACCGGCGCGGCGGTGCTGGTGGCGGCGGGGATGGCGGCGGTCGCGGCGGCGCCGTCGCTCGTGGTCCACGTCGCGGGCACCGTCGTTCTCGGGCTCGGGCTCTCGGGCATTCTGGGCTCGTCGCTCAGCTACATCCTGCTGGCCGAGGCCGGGCCGGAGGAGCGGACCGTCGCGCAGGGGCTCTCGACCATCTTCCTCAGCGTGGGCCAGCTCGTGGGGGCGGCGACGCTGGCGGCGCTGGCGACGTCCGCCGCCAGTCCGGTCGAGGGCTACCGACTCGGGTTCGGCGTCGTCGCGGCGTTCGCCGTCGGGCTCGTGCTCGCGGCCCGCGCCCTCCCCGCCGGTCGGTGAGGCCGCTGCCGGTGAGGCGGAACGAACGACGCCCCGACGCTCGGGAGAGCGCCGGGGCGTGGTACCGCGTACGGGATTCGAACCCGTGTTACCGCCGTGAGAGGGCAGCGTCCTAGGCCTCTAGACGAACGCGGCGGGTCGTGAGGCGCCCGGCATCCGGCCGGGCAGGACGACAAAGGTAGAGGCGGAAACGGACGCTAGGAGACCGTCAACGTCATTTTCACGTGCTCGATGCCGGCCTCCTCGAACGGCTCGCCCTCGGGCTCGAACCCGAAGGCTCCGTAGAGCCCGACGGCCTGGGTCTGCGCGTGGAGGACGAACCGGGTGTGGCCGTCGGCCTGGGCCTGGTCGAGCGCGCGCCCGACCAGGCGCCGCGCGTAGCCCTGCCGGCGGAAGGGGGCCAGCACGGCCACCCGCTCGATCTTGATCCGCCCGGTCCCCTCCTTCCACACCTCCCGCCAGCGGGTACAGGCGACGGGGAGCCCCTCGACGGTCCCCAGCAGGTGGTGCACGCGCCGTTCCCGGAGGTCGGGCGCGTCGTGCTCGTCCCACTCCTCCTCGGGCGGGCACGCCTGCTCCTCCACGAACACGGCCTGCCGGATCGCCCGGACGCCCTCCCAGTCGGTCGAACTCGTGGCCTCTCGGATCTCGAAGGTCATGAGCAGGAGGGGTCGGTGCGGCTGAGCAGGAGGGAGCAGAGGAGGACGGCGCCGGACGAGAGCACCTCGCCGTCGCTCTGGATGCTGGTGTGGGTGGCGTCCTCCAACTCGATGTAGAGGCCCTGCTCGGGTCGCCCTGTCAGGAAGTCGAGGGCGCGGGCCTGTTCGAGGGGGACGAGCAGGTCGTTCACGCCGTAGGCCGCGAACACGAACGGAGGGACGAACCGTCGGCCCGGTCCGTAGAACGGGGCCGCCGACCGTCGGAGCAGTCCGATCCGGGCCTCGCGGATCGTCGCCGCGCCGCTCTGGACGCGGCCGGCGGTCGCGTCGAGCACGGACTGGAGGCCAGGCAGGTCGTCCGGCGACTGGCCCATCAGGTAGTCCCGGGCGAGCGCCGCGACGCGCGGGGTGAAAAAGCTCGTCGGCGCCGCCAGCGAGAGGACGTACTGCGGGACGGTCTGGCCGCGGGCCTTGGCGCGGGCCGCCATCAGGAGGGCCACGTTCCCGCCCCGCCCGTGGCCCACGACCGCCAGCCGCGAGGGGTCGACGCCCACGAGGTCGCCGACGTCGTCGAGGCCGGAGACGAGCGTGAGCGCGTCCTCGGCGTCGCCGTCGTACACGCTGGGCGGAGCCGCCGACGAGAACGAGCGGTCTCCGACGCGGAGCGTGCCGCCCCGGTAGGCCAGGAACAGCATCACCACCTCGTCCTTCAGGTCCTCACGGATGGCGAGGTCGCGGATGAGCGCGGACACGTCGGCGTCGGGGCCGTCGCCGAGGACGAGGAGGAGCGGGCGCGTGCGGGCGTCGCCGGCCTCGCGCGGCGGCTGGCGGATGGCGCCGACGAAGAGCGGGACCGGGGCGCCGGGCGCCACGCCCTCGACCACGCGGACCGTCTCGCGGTCGCCCAGGTCCAGCGTCGCCGCCAGCCGGAGCGCGGCGGGTTCGTCGGGAGGGGTGGCCCACGCGGCCTCCACGGCGGCGATCTCCGCGCCGGTCGGGGGCGCGAAGAGCGAGTCCACGTGGACGCCGGCCACGACGGGGTCGTCGTCCCCGCCCGTCGTCCCGCATCCCAACCCGGAGCGCTCGCACTGGCTGTCGCAGCCGGCGAGGGTGAACACGAGGGCGACGATGGCGAACCGGAGCGGCATGGGCGGTAGCAGGAAAGACCCTCTCAACGCGCGTGGACGCAGTCTGGTGCCAGATGGGTGGCCATTGAAGGACGATCCATACGGCCCCAATCCGGGGAGACTCCACAACATCGGCCCTCGGGAAAGCGTATACATCGGCAACCCGATGTGACGCTGCACCGGCGGAGGGTCCGGGCGGCGCGTGTGAGGACCGAACCCGAATGAGCGCTCCGATCTACCTCGACTACAACGCCACGACGCCGGTCGCCGACGGCGTCCTCGACGCCATGCTCCCGTTTTTCCGGGACCACTTCGGCAACCCCAACAGCGAGCACGCCTACGGCTGGGCCGCCGAGGAGGCCGTGAAGCAGGCCCGCGAGCGGACGGCCCGGCTCATCGGCGCCACGCCGCGCACCATCGCGTTCACGAGCGGGGCGACGGAGGCCATCTCGCTCGCCATCCGAGGCGCCGGCGGCATCTACGGCGGGCGGCGCCACCGGATCGTGACGGTCCAGACGGAGCACAAGGCCGTGCTCGCCACCTGCGAGGCGATGGAGCGCGAGGGCTACGAGACGACCTACCTGCCCGTGGACCGGAACGGGCTCGTGGACCTCGACGCGCTGGCGGACGCGCTGAGCGACCAGACGCTGATGGTGAGCGTGATGTGGGCCAACAACGAGACCGGCGTGATCCAGCCGGTCCGCGAGATCGCCGCGCTGGCGCACGAGGCCGGCGCCCTCATGATGTCCGACGCCACGCAGGCCGTCGGCAAGATCCCCGTGAGCGTCAACGACGACGGGATCGACCTCCTCTCGCTCTCGGCGCACAAGCTGTACGGGCCGAAGGGCGTCGGCGCGCTCTACGTCCGCCAGCGCGGGCCGCGCGTCCGCCTCCAGCCCCAGATCACCGGCGGAGAGGCCGAGGGCGGGCTCCGGAGCGGGACGCCCAACGTGCCCGGCGTGGTGGGGCTGGGCGCCGCCGCCGCGCTCGCCGGCGGCGTGCTGGACGAGGACGCCGAGCGGATCGGCGCGCTCCGCGACCGCTTTGAGGCCGCCGTCTGCGAGGCCGTCCCCGGCACGCATGTCCACGCCGCCGAGGCGCCGCGCCTGCCCAACACCTCCAGCCTCCGCTTCGAGGGCGTGCGGACGGGCCAACTCCTCCCGGTGATGCGCGACGTCGCCGCCTCGACCGGCGCCGCCTGCCAGACGCGGACGCAGCAGCCCAGCCACGTCCTCACGGCGATGGGCCTCACGCCCGAGCAGTCGTTCTCGACCGTCCGCTTCAGCCTGGGCCGCCCCTCCACCGAGGCCGAGATCGACGCCGCCGTCGGCCACGTCGCCGAGGCCGTCCACGCCGTCCGCCGCCGGGCCGCTGCGTAGGGTCCCGCGTTCGGAGGGCTCCGAGCGCGGAACTCTCACCTCACCCCTCTCACCTCAGAACCCATCATGGAGATCGTCAACCGCGTCGCCGAGAGCGCCATCGAGACCGTCGACCTGGCGGCGTTCGCGCCGACCGAGCCCGTCGTCCCGTTCGACCTCGCGCCGCACCTCTACAGAGGGCTCATCCTGAAAGAGCGCGAGTTCCGCCAGTCGCTCAAGGACCACGACTGGAGCGCCTACGCCGGCCGCGACGTGGCCGTCTTCTGCTCCGCCGACGCCCTCATCCCGACGTGGGCGTTCATGCTGGTCGCCGCCAAGCTGGACGGCGTGGCCGCCTCCGCCACGGCGGCGACGGTCCCCGAGGTGGAGCGCGCCCGGTTCGCCGCCGCCCTCGACGCCGCCGACTGGAGCCGCTACGACGGCGTGCCGGTCGTGGTGAAGGGGTGCGGCAACGACGTGGTGCCGGTCGACGCCTTCGTCCAGGCCACGCGCAAGCTGATGGGCGTGGCGTCGAAGATCATGTACGGCGAGCCGTGCTCGTCCGTGCCCGTCTGGCGGCGCCCGTCGACGCGGCCGGAAGCCGCCCGGTCGGCGCCCGTGGGCGTCAAGCCCGCCGGGGTCCGGCCTGCCGGGGTCCGGCCTGCTGGTCCGCCGCGCGGGTAGCGCGTCCAGGGGCGAACCGATGCCCGAGGGCGGCGTCAGAGGAGGCCGCTCCCGCCGACCCCATGCGCCCCGTCTCCGCCCTCGCCCTCGTCCTGCTGGCGGCGCCCGCCAGCGCGCAGGACGTGGAGGGCCACGGCATCGAGGGGACGTGGGAGATGACGGCCGCTGAGAACGTCCCCTACGAGAGCGACCTCGTGTTCGGCCGGATGACGTTCACGGGCGACGAGGTCCGGTCCGTGTTCGTCTTCCTCGACCCCGACGACGCCGAGCTGGAAGGGCGCGTCCACCGCGACCGCTACACGGTCTCCGACGGCCAGCTCATCGTCCGCGACGCCCGGAGTGCGACGGTCCTCGACGTGGCCCGCGACGGCACCGAGCTGATCGTGCGCGACGTGCAGACGGGGGTCCTCTTCCGGCTCCGCGAGGCCGACCCGGCGCTCGCGCTCGACCCCGACCTCGTGGGCGCGTGGCGCGGCCTGTTCGGGAAGGAGGAGACGACGCTCACGTTCTCGCCCGACGGCGAGGTCGCGCAGGTCGAGGCCGACGGCGACGACGCCACCGACCCCTACGTCGTCGCCGGCCCGTACCTCCTCATCGACGAGGCCGCCTTCCGGTACTCGTTCGCCCGCGACGACGGCGCCCGCCAGCTCGTGCTGGAAAACCTCGGCGACCGCCGGAGCTTCGTCCGCCTTTCTCCTTGAAGGACGTGCGAACGGGGACCGGGCTCCCGTTCCACTCCTGCAACTCTCCTCCGACCATGATCCGCACGCTCGCCGCCGTCGCCCTCGTCCTCGCCGCCGTCCCCGCGTCTGCCCAGGTCACGGCCTCCGGGCCTCCCGCCGTCGAGGCGGCCGACGTCGACCCGGCGCTCCTCGGGGACTGGACGCTGATGAAGGTGGAGGCGCTGGGCGAGATGGGCCGCTACGGAGCCGAGATCCAGGACATGGAGTGCGCCTTCGAGGCCGATGGAACGGCCGAGGTCCGCCTCTCCATCGAGCAGGACGAGGACCGGACCAACCGGACGCGGGCCTTCCAGTTCAGCACCGACGACGGGCGGATCACGAGCGAGGGGATGCCGGGCATGGCGTATCAGGTGCTCGGGGGCGACCTCCTCGTGCTCCGCTCCGCCGACGGGCTGGTCGTCCACCTCCGCCGCGTGGGCGGGTGAGGATCGACCTCTCCGGCCGGACGGTCCTGGTGACGGGCGCGAGCCGGGGGATCGGCCGCGCCGTCGCGACGCGGTTCGCCGAGGCCGGCGCGTCCGTGGCCGTCCACTACGGCCGGAGCCGGGACGCGGCCGACGCGCTGGCGGCGTCGTTCGGGAGCGGCAGCCGCGCGTTCGGGCAGGACCTCGGGGCGCCCGGCGCGGGGCAGCGCCTCTGGGACGAGGTCGCAGGCCACTACGGACGCATCGACGCCGTCGTCGCCAACGCCGGGGTCTTCGTGGAGGCCCCGCTCGAGGCGCCCCTCGACGACTGGCTGGCGGCGTGGGACCGGACGCTGGCGGTCAACCTGCGGTCGGTGGCGGAGCTGGGGCGGGCGGCCCTTCTCCACGCACGCGAGCGGCGCCAGCGCGGCGAGGCGGGCGTCGTGCTCCGTCTCGTGACGGTCTCCAGCCGCGCCGCCTTCCGGGGCGACGACCCCGAGTTCCTGGCCTATGCCGCCTCGAAGGGGGGCGTCGTGGCGCTCACCAAGTCGCTGGCGCGGGCCGGCGGCGGACTGGCGGCGTTCGGCGTCGCGCCCGGCTTCACGCGGACCGACATGGCGGCCTCCTACATCGAGCAGCACGGCGAGGGCGCGGCGGCGCAGGGCGTCGCCCTCGACCGCCTCACCGAGCCCGACGACGTGGCCCCGACGGTCGTCTTCCTCGCCTCCGGCCTCGCCGACCACGCGACCGGCACGACCGTCGACGTCAACGCGGCCTCCCACGTCCGGTAGCGTATCTCTGGACGCCGGGCGCCGTAGGTTCGGACGGTCCGCCCCATGCCTATGTCCCGCCGTTTCACCGAAGAAGAGGCCCAGCGCATCTTTGCCCGCGTCGCCGAGCGTCAGCGGGAGACCGCCTCGGCGGCCGACGGGAGCCTGACCTTGGCCGACTTGGAAGAGGCCGCGAGCGCCGCCGGCCTGGACCCCGGCCTCGTCGTCGCCGCCGCCGCCGAGCTGGACGCCGCGCCTCATCCCGAGAAGACGCTCGCTGGCGTCCCCACCGAGATCGTCCGTCACCGCGTCCTGCCCGGCGCCATCGACGACGACACGTGGGCGCAGGTGGTGAGCGCGGCCCGGCGCGAGTTCGGGCAGCCCGGCATGGCCGGCCAGATCGGCCGCCTCCGCGAGTGGACCTGCATCAGTGGCGAGACCAAGCACCAAGCGATCACGCGGCTCACGGCCGAGCCCACCGCCGACGGCACCCGCATCACGCTCTCCCGGTCCGTCCAGAAGGCCGTGCTCGGGTTCACGATCGCCTCCTTCGTCCAGTGGGGGATGGCCGCCCTGTTCGGGACCCTGGCGCTGGCGGGCGTCGATCCCGCCCTCTGGATTCCGGCCGCGATCCTGGCCAGCCTGGGCGTCCTGTTCGGGGCCGGGACGCAGGTCGGCGCGCGGCTCTGGTACCGCCGGGAGGCGGCCCGCTTCGACGGGCTCCTCGACCGGATGGAGCTGACGGCCTACGACGCTGAGCGCGCCGCCGCGCCGGCCGCGCCGGCCGCGCGTTCCTCCGAGCCCGCCGACCGCCTCGACCTCGACGCGCTGGCGGACGATCTCGACATGACCGGCTCGACCTCCGCTGACCGGGGCCGCCAGCGGGCCTGATCGTGCGACGGCGCTAGCTTCTGTCGATCTCCGCCGACCCATGCCCGAGCATTTTTCCGAAGACGAGGCCCGCCGCATCTTCGCCCGCGCCGCCGAGCGCCAGCGGACGGAGACGCCCGGCCCCGACGGGCTCTCGCTGAGCGAGCTGCAAGAGATCGGGGCCGCCGCAGGGCTCGACCCCGCGCACGTCGCGGCGGCCGTCGCCGAGGTCCAGCTGGCAGCGGTCCGGCCTTCTCCGGAGGCGCGAGCGTTCCTGGGCGCCCCCGTCGAGGTCCGCGCGAGCCGCGTGCTCTCGGCCCCCGTCACCGACGAGGCCTGGGAGCAGATGGTGGCCCGCCTGCGGAAGACGTTCGATGCGAAGGGGACGCCGACCGACGTCGGCCGCGTGAGGGAGTGGACGGGGACGAACAGCCGGGGCGGCCTCTCGAACCTCCAGGCGACTGTCGAGCCGGTCGAGGGCGGTGCGCGTGTCACGCTCGAAACGTCACGCGCCGAGGAAGCGAAGGGACTCCGGGCGGCTCCCGTCGCCGTCGTCGGCATGGCGGCTCTGTTCAGCGCCTTCTTCGTGTTCGGAGAGTTCGAGCCGATGGCGTGGGTGCTCCCCGCCTTCCTCCTTGCGGCCGGGGCGATCATGGCGATCGGCGGCCGGGTCGCCTTCGCCCGGTGGTCTGCCGAGCGCGCCCGCCAGTTCGACGCGCTCCTCGATCAGTTCGAGCTGATCGTCCGAGATGCCGCCCCCGAGGGGGAATCCCTCGAGGACCCAGCAGGCGCAGTTCCGGCCTCGCCGCCGCTGGACCTCGACGCCCTGGAGCCGCCGGAGGGGGCACGGGGCGCGGACGCATCCCGACGCCGTGCCCGCTCGTAGGGCGCCCTCACATACACCGTTATGCGCACCTACTCCGAACGCGAGGTCGCGGCCATCATCGAGCGGGCCGTCGAGCGGCAGCACACCGCCGAGGTGGGCGGCGGCGACGCGGGGCTCACCCTCGACGAGATCGAGCGGCTTGGCCGCGAGTCCGGCATCGACCCGGCCCACCTCCGCGCTGCGGCCTCCGAGATCGATGCGGCCGGCCGCACGCTCGCTCGTCAGAACGGGCAGAGCAAGACGCAGGTCTACACCGAGCGGTGGATCGACGCGCCGTTCTCGTCGGCCGGGTGGGAAGACGCCGTGGCCCACCTCCGGGCCGAGTTCGGGGCACCTATCGGGGCCGCGTTCGGGAGCACCGCCGGCGAGACCGTCCAGCAGGTCGGCCGGGCGTACGAGTGGTTGCACACGAGCGGGATGGGCATCCGCACGCGCGTGACGGCCAGCCCGCGCGGCGACCGGACGCGGCTCCACCTCACGCAGTTCGTCGGGATCTCCAGCTCCGCCGTCGAAGGCGTAGGCTGCGGGGCCGTCATCGCCATTTTCGTGGCCGTCGTAGGGGGCGTCACGGGCGCTGGCATCAGCGGCTCCCCCGCCGTCGCGCTCGTCACCGCCCTCATCACGTTCCTCGTCGCGTGGGCGGTGGGCGCCCTGATCATCGTGACAGCCGACCGCCGCTGGCGCGCCAAGAAGCTCCGCCAACTCGACGCCCTCGCCGACGACCTGGCGCCGGTCTTCCGCACGCCGAGCCAGCAGGCGGCCGCCGCCGACCTCCCAGAGGCTGAGGTGGACGTCCCGGAGGCCGACGCGCCCGCCGCCCGCCTCGACCTCGACGCGCTGGCGGACGACGCGCCCGCCGAGGAGCCCCGCCAGCGCCCCACGCAGAGAGTCCGATGAGCCGCGAAAGACGATTCAGCGAGAGCGAGATGCGCGAGGTGTTCGAGCGGGCGGCCGCCGAGCAGGAGCGGGCCGTCCGTCGTTCGAGCGAGGACGGCCTCACGCTCACGGAAATGCAAGAGGTCGCCGCCTCGGCGGGGATCGCTCCTGAGTTCGTGGACCGCGCCGCCCGGTCCGTCGCCCTCGGCGAGCCCGAGCAGGGGCGGCTCATGCGCGGCCCCATCGCGCGCGGCGTCTACCGGACCGAGTTGCTCCCCACCCCGCCGACGGACGCGCTCTGGGACCAACTCGTCGTGGACCTCCGCCGCACCTTCTCTGCACAGGGAAAGACCACGGAGGGGGGACGGGTGCGTGAGTGGCGCAACGGGAACCTCCGCGCCACGCTGGAGGCGGCCGGCGACGGCAGCCGCCTCCACCTCCGAACGCGCCGCGACGACTGGGTCCAGCTCACGGTCACGGCGGCCGTGTTGTCCCTCGTCGCCCTCTTCATGGCCTTCTTCAGCTCGACGAGCTTCGGGAGTGACCCCGAGGCCTTGCGGGCGTCGCTGATGGTGGCCCTTGGGAGTGGACTCGGGGCGGTGGGCCTCTGGACCCGGCAGCGGGCCTGGGCGGGCACGCGAGAGCGGCAGATGGAGGAGGTCGCCGCGCGCACGGTCGTAGCTGCGCACGAGGACCCTCCGGGGAGGGACCCTGTATTCCTGGACCCGGTGCCCGCCGCCGGCCGCATCGACCCGGGCCTTCTCGACGACGACCCGCTGGCGGACGACGACCGCCCGCCCGAGAGCGTCCGGCGCCAGACGGGCTGATGCGCGTCGGCCTCGTCTACGACCGCTTCGGCGACGCGCCCGCCCCGCCCGGCGCCCCGCCCGACTGGGACGCCGAGTACGAGCCGGAGGCCACGATCCTGACGCTGGAGGCGGCCGTCCGGCGCCTCGGGCACGAGCCCGTCCGCGTCGGGAACGTGCCGGCGCTCTTGGCGGCGATGGCGCGCGGTCCGCTCCACCTCGACGCCGCCATCACGATCGCCGAGAGCTACGGGAGCCGCAACCGCGAGGCCCACGCCCCGGTCCTCCTGGAGCTGGCCGGCGTCCCGACGGTCGGGAGCGACGCCCTCACGCTCTCCGTCTCGCTCGACAAGCACCTCACCAAGCTCGTCGCCCGGTCCGCCGGGGTGGCGACGCCGGAGTGGGGCGTCGTCTCGAGAGCCGAAGACCTGGACGCCCTCGACCTTCCCTTCCCGGTCTTCGTCAAGCCGCGCTACGAGGGGACGGCGAAGGGCATCGCGCCGTCGAGCCGGTGCGAGACCCCCGCGGCCCTGGCTGCCGAGGTCCACCGCCAGCTCGGGCTGTACCGGCAGGATCTCCTGGTGGAGCGGTTCATCGGAGGGGCCGAGTTCACCGTCGGCGTCGTGGGCACCGGGGCCGACGCCGAGGCGCTCCCGGCGTTGCAGCGGGCCGTCGAGCGGGAGACGGGCATCGGGCTCCACGCCCTCGAACGCCACGAGCGGCCGGAGCGCCCGTTCCGCTACGCCGTCGAGGGCGTCCTGACGCCGGAGCTGGAGTCCCGGCTCCAGGCCGACGCGCTCGCCGTCCACCGCGCGCTCGAGTGCCGGGACGTCTCGCGGAGCGACGTCCGCGTCGACGCCGAGGGGCGGGTCTGGTTCGTCGAGGTCAACCCGCTCCCCACGTTCGCCCCGGACGGGACGTTCGCCATCCTCGCCGCCCTCGTCGGCCAGCCCTACGAGGTGTGGCTGGCCGACGTGCTCGCGCGAGGGTTCGCGCGGCTCGGTCTCTCTCCAGAGCCCCCTGTTAATCCGTACCATGCGGCTTGATGGACCTGGCGCGCCGGCCCTCCCCGCCGTGCGCCCCCCCTTGTGACCGGCGCCCTCCTCCACCCCCTCACTCTCCGGTTCGACGAGCCCGACCTCGAGGCCGCGTTCTGCGACCAGTACGCCCGCCGCTCGCTCCTCTTCGTCCGGGCTGCGCTCCTGCTCGCGATCACGCAGTACGTCGGGTTCGCCGCCTTCGACGACCTCCTCGCGCCGGAGGTGGCCGGCACGATTCGGACGATCCGTATGCTGGGGGCGCTCGTCGCGGGGATCACGCTCGCGGTCACGTTCGCGCCGTGGTTTATCCGGTGGATGCAACCGGTGATGGCGGCGACGGCCCTCGCCGGCGGGATGGGCGTCGTGGCGATGGTGCTCGTGGCCGAGACCGTCTCGGGGTACTACGACTACTACATCGGGCTCGTCCTCGTGCTCGTCTACATGCACGTGCTGTTCCGGCTCCGGTTCGTGTGGGCGACGGCGACGGGCCTCGTGCTCCTGGGGGCCTACGTGTGGGTGGCGGTCGTCGTCGAGACGCCGCTCCCGATCCTCCTGAACAGCGCCGTGTTCGAGCTGTCGGCGCTGCTGGCGGGCGGCGTGGCGAGCTACGGGCTCGAGCGCTACGCGCGGCGGGTGTTCCTCCAGGACCGCCGGCAGCGGGCCACGAACGCGGAGCTCAGCACGACGCTCCAGAACCTCCGCCGGGCGCAGACCCAGCTCGTCCAGGAGCAGAAGATGGCCGGGATCGGGCGCCTCGCCTCGGGGCTCGCCCACGAGCTGATGAACCCGCTCAACTTCGTCCAGAACTTCGCCGACATCGACGCCGACCTCGTGGCCGAGGCCGAGGCCGCCCTCACCGACGGCGACCTCGAGCGGGCGCGGGAGAGCCTCGGGGAGGTCCGCGAGAACACGGGCCGTGTGCGTCACCACGCCCGCCGCGCCGACGCCGTCATCCGGGGGCTCCTCGACCACGCCCCGGAGTCGCGGAGCCTCGCCGACCGCCGCCCGCTCGAGGTCAACCCGTTCGTGACCGAGCACGCGAACGAGGTGCTCGCCTCGGCGCGCCAGCGCCGGCCGGGGTGGGACTGCGCCCTCTCCCTCAACCTCGCCTCCGACGCCGGCTCGACGGTCGCCGACCCGCGCGACCTCGGCCGCGTCCTCGCCTCGATCCTCCACAACGCCGTCGACGCGATGTCCCTCGGCCCGTCGGGCGACGGGCGCGCGTCGACGGCCCCGCCGCCGGCCGTCACCGTCCGCACCCGGCGCGACGAGACGGGCGTCGCCATCGAGGTGGAGGACAACGGACCGGGCATCCCGCCCGACCTCCACGACCGGGTGTTCGAGCCATTCTACACCACGAAACCGCCGGGCGAGGGGACCGGCCTCGGCCTCTCGCTCGCCTACGAGATCGTCACGCACGGGTACGGCGGCGCACTGACGGTCGAGAGCGGCGAGGGCGAGGGCGCGTGCTTCTGCGTCCGTCTGCCGGGGTAGAACGAGGATCGAGGGGGCGGTCGCAACCGGCACGGGGCTGTGGCGTCTCGTCCGGCGGACCTCCTCGCTGCCCCATCCCCGCCCCCCGATGCCCGACCGTACCTATTCCGAACGCGACGTGGCCGCGATCATCGCGCGGGCCGCCGAGCGCCAGCGTCACGCCGCCCCGCGCGACGACGCCCCGGGCCTCACGCTGGCCGAGATCGAACGGGCGGGGCAGGAAGCGGGCCTCGACCCCGCCCTCCTCCGGAGCGCGGCCGGGGAACTGGACGCTGGCACCCTCGGGCTCGAGGCGGCCCGTCCCGGGACGGCCGTCGCCGACCGCTGGGTGGAGGGCCCGCTGCCACCCGGCGCCTGGGAGGACGTGGTGGCCGCCCTCCGGATCCGGCTCGGGTCGTCCGCCGCGCCGACGTGGTGGGGGCCGGACACGTCGCAAGTCGGGGCGGACCAGGAGTGGACGCACACCGCCCTGGGGGGCGTCCGGACGACGGTGTCGGTCAGCCCGCGGGGCGAGCGGACGCGCATTCGGGTCGTCCGCGTCGACCGGGGGCTCCCCAACGCACGGGTGCAGGGCACGGTGGTGAGCGCGATCGGCGCGCTTCCCGTGGGCCTGCTGGCCGGTGCGCTCGTCGCCGGAGCCTTCGGGTGGGGAGACGTCGCCGGCGTCGCCGCCCTGCTCCTCGTCCTCGTCCTCGGGACGGCGCTGGGGTCGATGGGGCTGACGCGGCGCACGGTCGACCGCCGCGACCGGCAGGCCGACGAGGTGAAGCGCCTCGCCGCCGACCTCGCGGACCGACTGGCACACGGTGCTCCTACGGGCGGGGACCCCCAGGGGACCGAGCGGGGCGCCGCCCTCGGGAGGACGAACCCTGCCGAGGCTCGCCCGGACCTCGACCTGTCCGGGATCGACGCCGAGGCGGTCGAGAGCGCTCCTCGGCAGGCCCCGCGCCGCGCCCGGTCGTGAGCTGAATCCACCGCTCGTCCGCGAACGTCCCGTGCCGCTGGCGGTACGCTTCCGCCAGCGCCCCGCCCATGCCCGACCGCCCGACCTGCTCCTGCGGCCACGACCGCTACCACCACGCCGTCCGCGCCAGCCTGACGTACGGCGGCGGCGGCTGGCTCGCCCTGTTCAACGGGATGTCGAGCGCGCCCAAGAAGATCGCCTTCGCGTGCCCCGTCTGCGGCGAGACGTTCGAGACGACGACGGACCCCGAGGTGCTGAAGCAGTACCGCCGCTACCCCTACGTCCGCAAGCCCGACGACGCGTGAGCCGGCCCGTCTGCCCCTGCGGCCCCGACCGCGTGCCGCCGGTGCCCCGCCTCGGCCTGCGGCGCTGGATCGCCGCCGTCCTCCTCGGTGGCGTCGACCTCCCGCCCCGCGAGATCCGCTTCGGCTGCCGCGTCTGCGAGACGGCGGTCGGGGCCACGCGCGACGCCGAGGTGCTCCGCGCCTATGCGCACGGGCCGCTCTTCGGCCGCGACGCGCTCTGCTCATGACCGCCCGCCCGCAGCACAACGCCTCCGAGGCCGAGTGGAACGACTGGCGGTGGCAGATGCGCCACCGCATCTCCGACGCCGACGCGCTGGCGCGCTACGTCACGCCGACCGACGCCGAGCGCGCGGCCATCGCGGCGACGGCGGGCGTGTTCCGGTGGACCATCACGCCGTACTACGCGAGCCTGATGGACCCCGTGGACCCCGCCTGCCCGGTCCGCCTCCATGTCGTCCCGCAGCCGGGCGAGGTCGCGCCCGACATCGTGGGCGTGGCGGACCCGCTCGACGAGGTCGGCCACAGCCCGGTCAAGAACCTCGTCCACAACTACCCGGACAAGGTCGCCTTCTGCGTCACGAGCGAGTGCGCCGTCTACTGCCGGTACTGCCTCCGCAAGCGGATGGTCGGCGACGCGGACTGGATGATGCGGAAGGACGAGCTGCGCGACGGGCTCGCCTACCTCCGCGCGCACCCCGAGATCCGCGACGTGCTCCTCACCGGCGGCGACCCGCTCGTGTTCTCGGACGCGAACCTCGACTGGCTGCTGGGCGAGCTCCGCCAGATCCCGCACGTCGAGGTCGTCCGCATCGGGAGCCGACTCCCGGTCGTCAACCCGATGCGGATCACGCCCGAGCTGTGCGCGGTGCTGGCGCGCCACCACCCGGTCTGGCTGAACACGCACTTCAACCACCCGAAGGAGGTGACGCCGGAGGCCCGGGCCGCCTGCGAGCGGCTGGCGGACGCCGGTGTGCCCGTCGGCAACCAGACCGTCCTGCTGGCGGGCGTCAACGACGACGCCGACACGATGCGCCAGCTCTGCGAGGGCCTCGTGGCGGCGCGCGTCCGGCCGTACTACGTCTACCAGGCCCAGCTCATCGGCGGGACGGCCCACCTCCGCACGCCCATCGAGGCGGGCATGGGCATCCTGCGCCAGCTTCGCGGCCACACCTCCGGCTTCGCCGTGCCGGCCTACGTCCTCGACACGCCCGACGGGAAGGTCCCGCTCACGCGCGACTACGTCCTCGGCCGGGCCGGCGACCACGTGGTGATGGAGACGACGCGCGGCACGCTCTGGGCCGAGCCGAACCCGCTCCCGGAGGGCTACGAGCCGCCCGTCCGCCTGCCCGAGATCGAGATGCCGGAGGGCGCGCGGACCGTCCCGACCGGCGCGCCCCGGTTCGTCTACGAGCCGGCGGGCCCGGCTACGGGGCCTCCGAGGTGAGATCGAGGGCCATCTCGAAGGTGTCGAGCCACGTCGTCCCGCCGTCGAGGCTGACCCGGCCGTGCTCGGTCCACCGTCCTGCGTCGTCGAACCGCATCTCGTAGCGGACGCGCGGCCCGTTCTCCACGTCGAACCCCCAGTCGAACCCGTCGGCGACGGCCGTGGGCTGGACGCGGACGTGCCGGCCCTCTTGTGTGAACGTGTCGAGCCAGACGGTCCCGGTCGCGGCGTCGACGGAGAACACGCCGAACGCGTGGAACGCGACGTCCCCCGGCGCGCCGTCGGGGCCGACCTCGCGGCCGGTGCCCTCGACGGTGAGGAGGGCGCCGCCCAACTCGACGCGGACGCGCTCGGTCTGGATCATCTCGACCGGCCCTCGCTGGGTCCGCTGCGTCGCCGGCCCCTCCCAGTCGCCGATGAGGCGGGCGAAGGGGACGAGGGCCGGGTCGATGGCTGGCACGGCGTCTTGGGCGGTCGCGGCGGACGACGCGAGGGCGAAGGCGGCGACGTAGAGGACGAGGCGCATGACGGTGGCGGATGGAGGACCGAAGGTAGGGGGCCGGGCCTCCCCCAGGTGCCAGCCGGCGAGCCCGAGGGCCCGTCCGCGGCTTGAACGGGAACGGTGCCCACCCTGCACTGCCCCCTCGCTCGCCTCGTCCCTCATGGTCGCCGCCCTCCGCCGCATCGACCCCGTTTCGCTCGCCGCCGCGCTGGCGGCCCGCCTCCGCCAGCGCGGCGGTCAGTCGTACTTGTCGTCGGGGACCGGGCCGTCGACGAAGTGGGCGGCCGTGCGGCGGGCCGCCAGCCGCGACACGCCCGCGACGACGCTCGCCGCGACGGTCCAGACGAGGGCTTCGGTCCAGGCCGTCTCGGTCGAGGCCGGGTTCATGGGCGGGTCCTCGCCAGTCGTCGCGTTCCAGCCGCGTCGGAGGGCGGACCGGGTGAGGTAGGCGGCGCCCATCGCGGCGATGCCGGAGACGGCCATCCAGCGTTGTTTTCGGGAGAACATAGGAGGGGGAGGAGAGAGAAAGGGCCTCCACCTCCAACGCGCCGTCTCCGTCGGGGATCGGCGGCCCGCACTCAGGTCGGGGATTCCCCGCTCCCGACTCCGGCACGCGCTACGCCGTCGAGCCCCCGCACGACGAGCCGGCGCCGGCCGTGCACCCGTAGCAGTGCCGCGCCGTCCGCACCGTCCGCGCCTGCCAGGCGTCCAGGTCGAAGTCGCCGACATGGGAGAAGGGCGTGGCCGCGTCCATCTCGAGCTGCTGGTTGAAGTCGCAGTCGTAGACGTGGCCGTCCCAGCCGACCGAGATCGTGTTGCGGCACATGAGCCCGTCGATGGCGGCCGGGTTGAACGCCGTCAGCAGCCGGTCCATGTAGGCCTCGAGCTGGCCTTTCTCCAGGAGCCACTCCAGGTACCGGCTCATGGGCATGTTGTTGAGCGCGAAGAGCCGGTCGAACGAGACGCCGTGGTTGCGCTGGAGCGCCTCCTTCCACTCGGCTTCGAGCGAGTCCTGGCTGCCGGCGAGGAAGCTCCCGACGGGGTTGGTGACGAGCGTCAGCACGCGGTCCGGGTCGCCCTGGCCGTAGCCGGCCTCGTTGAGCGCGTGGATGGCGCGGATCGACTTCTCATAGGTCCCGTCGCCCCGCTGGGCGTCCGTGCCGAGCTGGCGGTAGTGAGGGAGCGAGCAGGCCACCTCCACGCCGCGCGCGGCGAACCACGCCGGCAGGTGCTGGTAGCGCCGGACGGTGAGGATCGTCAGGTTGCAGCGGTCGATCACGTGGAGCCCACGCGTGACGCACTCGTCCACGAGGTACTCGAAGTGCGGGTTCAGCTCCGGCGCCCCGCCCGTGAGGTCGACGGTGTGGAGCGAGCCGCCGCCCGGGTGAGCCCGGATGTGGTCGATGGCGCGGAGGCAGGCCTCGGCCGTCGCGCGGTCCATGTTCTCCCCCGTCCGGTCCGGCCCCGAGTCCACGTGGCAGTGCCGGCACGTCATGTTGCACAGCTTGCCGACGTTGACCTGGAAGATCTCCAGGGGCGCGGGCGAGAGGCCCCCGTCCCAGCCGCTCGCCACGAGGTCGGCGTGGAACGAGCCCGTGCCGGTCGGGCCGGCGCCGAGGGGGACCGCCTCGAGCGTGCGGAGCTGGGCCTCGGGCGCCGCCAGCGGCGTGCGGCGGCCGTAGAGGCTCGTCGTCCGCTTCGGGCCGTCCGCCACGGCGGCGACCAACTCGGCGGAGAGGACGGGGAGCGAGAGGGCAGAACCGTCTCCGGAGGGGGGGGACATGTGGCGTAAAACGTCGTGGACGGAGAGGGAACCGGCCCGGCGTGCCATCTCGTGCCGCCCGCCGCCGGGGAAGGCACGCGTCCGACAGCGCGGGCGCAGGGCCGGCGGGCGACCCGCGCCGCCAGCCGGGCGCGCTTACATGGTCTGGGCCTTGACGCCGTCGAGCATCTGGAGGCCGTGGACGAGCGAGGCGCCGCCCCGGATGGCCGTCGCCACATGGACGGCCTCCGTCATCTGCTCCAGGTCGGAGCCCTTGGCCAGCGACTCCTGCGTGTAGGCGTCGATGCAGTACGGGCACTGGACGGTGTGGGCCACGGCGAGGGCGATGAGCGCCTTCTCGCGCGCCGTCAGCGCGCCGTCCTCGAACACCTTGCCGTAGTAGCTGAAGAAGGCGTCGGCGAGCGGCTTCGAGCCCTCGGCGATCTCGGGGAAGCGGGGGAGGTGCTCGGGCTTGTAGTAGGTCTCCACGAAATGAGGGGAGGAGGGAAAGGGCGAAGCTAACGGGCTCGGCGCGTCGGCGGTAGCAGCCACGGCGGCCCGAGCCAGTTGTGGACTCTCCCTCGGACGGATACCTTACCGACTCCTCTGATCTTCCTTGGCCCCCGTTCAGGTGTCCCTCGCCGGCTGGATTCTGCTCCTCCTCGTCGTCGCCGCCGCCGGGTACTACCTGTTCCGGCAGCGCAGGGCCGCCCCGCGTCCCGGTACCCGCTCGGACGCTCGGACGCGTGCGCCCTCGTCCGACGACGACCTCACCAGCCTCGGCCTCTCCAACGTCCGCGTGGCGGCGACGCGCGCAGCGTCGGGGGCGGCCCCAGAGCCGTCTCGCTCCGGCTCACGCCCGAGGGACACCCCCATGCGGCCCGCCCGCGAGTCGGCGCTGCGCGACGACCGGGCCGAGCCTCGTCCCGTCGCCCCCCGGCCTTCCGGGCCGCCCGCCTCGGAGGCTCGCCCCGTCGCCTCGGCCCGTCCGGCGCCGCCCGCCCAGGTCCGCCCCGGTACCGGGCTGTGGGACGAGGACGACCGGGCCGTTCCCCACCTGCTCGCCTCGCTGGCGGCGTCCGTCGGCGGGACAGCGGCCGTGCTCCGCCACGAGGGCGACGTCTACCACGTCGAGGCCCTGGCCGGCGACCGCACGCGCCTCCCGGCCCCCATCGCCGCCGACGACTGCCCGCTCCACCGGGCGGCCCAGGAGCACGTCCTAACGCGCCTCCCGGACGACCTCGGCGGCCTCGCGACGCTCGGAGACGAGCCCCGCGTCTACGCCCGCGCGCTCGCCGGGCCCCCCGGCGAGCGCGTCTTCCTCGTCGTCGGCACGCCCGACGCCGACGGGGACGCCGAGGTGCTCGCCCGCATCGAGCGCTACGCGGACCTCCTGGCCTCGCTCACGGACCTCGGTGGAGAGCCGGCCGAGGCGCCGTCGGAGGAGGCGCCGGCCGTGCCCCGCGCGACGATCATCCGGGAGGAGCAGGAGGCCGCTCGCTCGGCGGACCGCCCGCTCGCCTTCGCGCTCGTCACGCTGGCCCACGCCGAGGAGGTGCTGGAAGCCGAGGGGCCGGGCCTCGCGCGTGCCGAGGCCGCCCTCCACGCCCGCCTCGCCGGGGCGCCGAACGTGGAGCGCGTCGAGCCGTTCGGCGACCTGCTCGTCGGGGCGTTCCTGCACCTCGCGCCGGAGGCGATGGCGGAGTGGTGCACGGAGCTGTCCGCCAGCGACCCGCCCCTCTTCATCGGCGCCGTGGCCCCGGCCGAGGGCGAGCCCGACGCCATCCGCGACGCCGCCGCCGCCGCCCTCCACGACGCCTACGACAAGCGCCGCGCCCAGATCGTCTCCGCGTAAACGGGGAACGGGGGCGGCGGTCGTCGGAGGGGCCCCGGCACCTCGATCCTCCCCGGCGGCCGGCAGTCGTGAGCGGGAATCTCGCCTTCCGCCTTCCGCATGACCGTCCTCGTCCTCAACGCCGGCTCCTCCTCGCTCAAGGTGGACCTCATCGACGCCGAGGCGCGCGAGACGCTGGCGGCCGGGCACGTCGAACGGATCGGGGCCGTCTCGTCGCTCGCCTCGTTCCGGCTCGGCGACGCCAAGGCCGAGCGCGTGTCGCTCGCCGCGCCCGACCACGCCGCCGCCCTCGAGCACCTCCTCAAGCGAATGCGCGAGGCCGACGGCCCCGAGGGCGACGTGCTCCCCGAGATCGAGGCCGTCGGGCACCGCGTGGTCCACGGCGGCGAGCGGTTCGCCGAGTCGGCCCTCATCGACGGCGAGGTGGTCGACGCCATCCGCGACGCCTTCGACCTCGCCCCGCTCCACAACCCGGCCAACCTCCAGGGCATCCGGGCCGCCCAGAAGGCGTTCCCCGACGTGCCCCAGGTGGCCGTCTTCGACACGGCGTTCCACCAGACGATCCCGCCGGAGGCCTACCTCTACGCGCTCCCCAACCGGCTCTACCGGCGCCACAAGATCCGGCGCTACGGGTTCCACGGCACGAGCCACTACTACGTCAGCCGGCGTCTCTACGAACTGGCCGGCCTGGAGAAGGGCGACAGCCGCGTCGTCACGATGCACCTCGGGAACGGGTGCTCGGCGTGCGCCATCCGCGACGGCCGGAGCGTGGACACCTCGATGGGCATGACGCCGCTCGAGGGCCTCGTGATGGGCACCCGCTCCGGCGACCTCGACCCGTCCATCGTGTTCGACATCGTGGACAAGGAGGAGGTCCCGCTCGCCGAGGTCCACACGCTGCTCAACCGTTACTCGGGGCTCCTCGGCCTCAGCGGCTACGCCGCCGACATGCGCGACCTGCTGGCGGAGGCGGCCGACGGCGACGTCCGCTGCCAGCAGGCCATCGACGTCTTCTGCCACCGCGCGACGGGCTACCTCGGCCGCTACCTCGCCACGCTCGGCGGCCTCGACGCCGTCGCCTTCACGGCCGGCATCGGGACGTTCGCGGCGCCGATCCGCGCCCAGATCCTCGGGGGTCTGGAGCGGCTCGGCATCGTCCTCGACGCGGAGGCCAACGCCGCCGCCAGCGGCACCGAGGCCCGCATCACCACGCCCGAGAGCGCCGTCCAGGTCTGGGTGGTGCCCACCAACGAGGAACTGGTGATCGCGCTCGACACGAGGAAGCTGGCGCGCGTGGGCCGGCAGACGCCGTTCGTGTAGGGACCGGGCGGCGGAGCCGTGGAAGGAGAATCCCGGACGGCGGCCGCCGACGTGCTGGGGGGGCATCGCCCGCACGCCTGCCAGGCCCTTTGCCCCCGGCCGCTCTGGTGGAATCCCCGAGGCGTCGGTGGGCGTCAGACGTTGACCCGCTGACCTTCGCTACGGATGGACGACTCGATCCCGACCCTCCCCGAGTGGCGCCCCGTGCACGAGGGGGGCCTCGCCCACGATTCCCTCACCCGGCGCCTCGACGCGAGCGCCGGGTTCCAACTCCTCGTCCGCGCCATCACGGACGCGCTCCTCATCCTCGACGCCGAGGAGAAGGTCGTCTACGTGGGCGACGGGAGCGAGGAGGTGCTGGGCACGCCCGCCGCCTGCCTCCTCGGCCGGTCGATCCGTGACCTCGTCCACGCCGACGACCGGCGGGGGCTCCCGCCCCGGATCGAGGAGGACGGCGGGCCGTGGGAGGTCCGCTTCCAGGGAAACGGCGCCCACCGGTGGACCAGCCTCGCCGCCACGAACGCGGCCGGCCTGAGCCACCCCGGCGCCAACGGCGACATCCTGGAGCACCTGGAGGGCCACGTCCTCCTGTTCGCGCGCGACATCGGCGACGAGCGGGTCTCGCGTGACCGCCTCGACCTGTTCCGTCGCGCGCTCGACGCCACCAACAACCTCGTCGTCGTCTCGGACGCCGCCCAAGACGACCTCCCCATCGTGTTCGTCAACCAGCACTTCCTGGACGTGACGGGCTACGAACGCGAGGAGGTCATCGGCCGGAACTGCCGGTTCCTCCAGGTCCGCCCCGACGGCACCCGCGACGACCACCAGGACGGCATCCGCCAGCTCCGGCGGTGCATCGAGGACGAGGAGGCGGTCCACGTCCTCCTCCGCAACTATACCAAGCGGGGCGAGCGGTTCTGGAACGACCTGTTCATCACGCCCATCCGCAACGCGGCCGGCGCCGTGACGCACTACGTGGGCGTCCAGAACGACGTGACGGACCGCGTAGAGGCGGCCTCGCACCACGCCGAGCGCGCCGAGCTGGCGGCGGCCGTCGAGCAGGCCGCCGACGCCGTCGTCGTCACCAGCGGCGGCCTCGACCGGCCCGGCCCCACCATCCGCTACGTCAACGAGGCGTTCGTCCAGATGACCGGGTACGACCGCGACGAGGTCGTCGGCCGGAGCCCCCGGTTCATGCAGGGGCCGATGACCGACCGCGCCGCGCTCGACCGGCTCCGCCGCCAGCTCGAGCGGGGGCTGCCGTACCACGGCGAGCTGGTCAACCAGAAAAAGGACGGGACGCCGTACGTGGTCGAGATCGACATCATGCCGATGCGGAACGACCGCGGCGAGGTGGTCCGCTTCGTCTCCACGCAGCGCGACGTGACCGAGCGGCGGCGGCTGGAGGCCGAAGTGCTCGGCGCGACGAGCCGCGCCCAGGCCGAGATCGCCCGCGACCTCCACGACGGCGTGGGCCAGGTCCTGGCCGGGACGGCCTTCCTGCTCCACGGCCTCGCCGGCGACCTGGAGGACGACCGCTCGGCGTACGCCGAGCAGGCCTCGCGCGCCGCCGACCTCGTGCGACAGGCCCAGCGGCAGGCCCGGACGCTCGCGCACGGCCTGTTCCCCGCGGCCGTCACCGGCGACGGGCTGGCGGCCGAGCTGGCGCGGCTGGCCGAGGAGACCGCCGCGACCTACGACGTCGACTGCCGCTTCGTGTGCGACGCCCCGTTCGCCGCCCGCCCCGACGACCGGGCCGTGGACCTGTACCGGATCGCGCAGGAGGCCATCGGCAACGCCATCCGGCACGGACAGGCCCGGACCGTGACCGTCTGCCTGGACCCGCCGCGCGAGGGGACCGAGCCCTCCGACGGACTCGCGGCCCTCGTCATCGAGGACGACGGCGTCGGGATGCCGGACAGCGAGGCCCAAGGGGGGAGCGGGATCGGCGTGAACACGATGCGGTACCGCGCCCGCCGGATCGGCGGGTCGCTGGAGATCGTGCCGCGTGCAGGGGGCGGGACGGCCGTCCAGATCCGGTTCCCGCTCTACGCGGACGCCGTCCTCCCGTCGCTCCGCAAGGAGGCATGAGGGGCGGGCCCGCCGCACTCGTGGCGGCGGCGCTCGCAGCGCTCGCCCTCGCCGCCTGCGGGCCGCCGGCCGCCGACGGCCCCACCGGCGACGCCGAGGCGCTCGCCCTCCTCCGCCGCGCCCGGACCCACCACGGCTCGGCCGCGCTCGACCACGCCGAGGTCTCGTTCTCGTTCCGGGGCGTCCCGTTCACGCTCCGCCGCGACGGCGGCCTCTTCCGCTACGCCCGCACCGTCACCGACAGCGCGGGCCGGACCGTCGAGGAGGTCGTCGACAACGACGGGGCGCACCGCTTCGTCAACCGCGAGAAGGTGGAGCTGGCGGCTGGCGAGGCCGGCCGGATCGCCACGGCCGTCAACTCCGTCGCCTACTTCGCGCTCCTCCCGGCCCCGCTCTCCGACCCCGCCGTCCGCGCCCGCCTCCTCCGGCCGGACCGCGTCGGCGGCACCGACTACGACCGCGTCGAGGTCACGTTCGCGCCCGAGGGCGGCGGCGCCGACTGGGAGGACCGCTACGTCTACTGGCTCCGCCAGTCGGACGGCCAGATCGGGCACTACGCCTACACCTACGAGCCCACGCCCGGCGACACCTCGCGGACCGAGACGGGCACGCGGTTCCGCGTCCCGATCCGGTCCCGGCGCGTCGGCGGCGTGCTGTTCCAGGACTGGCGCAACCTCACGGCCGACCCGCTGGAGGCGCTGGAGCGGTTCGGCGACCTCTACGACGACGGCCGGACGATCGAGGTGTCGGAGGTGGTCCTGGACTCGGTCCGGGTGCGGCGGCGGTAGAGCGCCGAAGACCGTGCGGAGGAGACCGACCGCCGGCCGTGGTAGCTTGGGGAAGCGGTTCCGGCCCGCCCGGCGCCGCCCTCCCTACCTCCGACCTCGCATGTCCGACACCTCCAACGGAGACGGCGCCGCCACCCTCCGCATCGCCTCCGGCCAGGGCTTCTGGGGCGACCTCCAGCGCGCCCCCATCGACCAGGCCCGGCGCGGCCCCATCGACGTCCTCGTGATGGACTACCTCGCGGAGGTCACGATGTCCATCTTGCAGAAGCAGAAGCTCCGCGACCCGGCGATGGGCTACGCGCGGGACTTCGTGGAGGTCGTGACCGAGCTGGCGCCGGACATCCAGGAGAAGGGGTTCAAGGTGATCTCGAACGCGGGCGGCGTGAACCCCGTCGCCTGCGCCGAGGCCATCGTCGCCGGCGCCCGCCAGCGCGGCGCGACGGGCCTGAAGGTGGCCGTCGTCACCGGCGACGACCTGCTCGGCCGGCTGGACGACCTGATCGCCCGCGGCGTCGCACTCGAGCACATGGAGACCGGGCAGCCGCTCTCGGAGGTCCGCGACCGGATCGTCAGCGCGAACGCCTACCTCGGCGCGCAGCCCATCGCCGAGGCGCTGGCGATGGGCGCCGACGTGGTCGTGACCGGGCGGACCACCGACACCGGCCTCACCCTCGCCCCGCTCGTCCACCGGTTCGGGTGGGACTGGGCCGACTGGGACAAGATGGCCGCCGGCACCGTCGCCGGGCACATCCTGGAGTGCGGCGCGCAGAGCAGCGGCGGCAACTTCACCGACTGGCAGCGCGTGCCGGACCTCGCCGGCGTCGGCTTCCCCATCGCCGAGGTCTCGGCCGACGGCTCGTTCGTCGTCACCAAGCACGACGGGACCGGCGGGCTCGTCTCGCGCGGGACCGTCGCCGAGCAGCTCCTCTACGAGATCGGCGACCCGACGGACTACATCACGCCCGACGTCGTGGCGGACTTCACGAGCATCCAGCTGGAGGACGAGGGCTCGGACCGCGTCCGCGTGAGCGGCATCCGGGGCACCGAGGACACCGAGTTCCTCAAGGTCTCCGCCGCCTACGCCGACGGCTGGAAGGCGACCTCGACGCTCGTCTACGCCTGGCCGGACGCCGCCGCCAAGGCCCGCGCCGCCGCCGAGATCCTCCGCCAGCGCCTCGACGCGCTCGGCCTCACCTTCGACGAGTACCGGTCCGAGATCGTCGGGCTCAACGCCCTCAGCGAGACGACCGCGGCCGACCCGGCCCGGGAGGCCGACCTCGACGAGGTCCAGCTCCGCGTCTCGGTCCGGGGCCAGGACAGGGCGGCCGTCGAGCAGTTCGGGCGCGAGATCGCCCCGCTCATCCTCACCGGCCCCAGCGCCGTGACCGGCTTCGCCGGCGGCCGTCCCCGCCCCAGCGAGGTGATCGCCTACTGGCCCGCCCTCATCCCGAAGCGCGAGGTGCAGGCGGAGGTCCGCGTGCTGGAGGTGTAAGACGACCTCGGAACGAGCACGCGCGGGCGGCACGGATTAACGTGTCCGTCGATCCACCGATACCGGACTGGACCGCCCCCTGCCGGTCGCTGCGTCCACTGCCGCTTCCACACCCATGACTGACGCTTCTCACACCGACGGCGCTCGGACCGCGCGCGCCTTGCTCGACCAGATCGACGCCCACGTGGTGGACCTGCTCGGCGAGGAAGACCCGGAGTTCGTCGCCGACCTCGTCGGAACGTTCATCGAGTCGGCGCAGTCGGCCGAGGCCGAGGCCCGCTCGGCCCGCATCGGGCGCGACGCGGCGGCCGTGGCCGCCGCCGCGCACAAGCTCCGGGGGAGCGCCTCGAACGTCGGCCTCGGCTCGCTGGCGGCGCTGTGGACGAGGGTCGAGGAAGGGCTCCGGCAGGGCGAGGCCTCGGTCCTCGGGGACGGCCTCGACCACGCGCTCGCGGAGACGTCGCGGGCCGTCGACCTGCTGACGAGCGCCACGATGGCCTAGCGGGGACCCCGGCCGGAGGCGCCGCGTTGGGAAGGCCGTCGCCGGCCGAGTGGCCGCGGCGCTCGACCCGCATGGCCTCTCCGCTCCGCCGTCTCAACGCCGACCTCTGGCGCTACCGCTGGCTCGTCGGCCCGGGGTTGCTCTGCGCGTTCGTCTCGTCGCTGTTCGCGCTCGTGGTGCCCGGCCTCGTCCGCGAGGCCATCGACGCGATCCCGCGCATGGTGGCCGTCCACGGCTACGCCGCCGGGACCGCCGCCGCCGACGTGCTCTACGACGACTTCCGGAACGCGCTCGTCCTGCTCGGCGGGCTCGTCCTCGGGGTGAGCGCGGTCTCGGGGCTGTTCGTGTTCCTGATGCGGCGGCTCGTGGTCGTCGCCAGCCGGCACATCGAGTACGACCTCCGGAACCGGCTCTACGCCCACCTCCAGCGGCTCTCGGGCGACTTCTACCACCGCTACCCCACGGGCGACGTGATGACGCGGGCGACGAGCGACGTGGAGAAGGTCCGCCGCTACGTCGGCCCGGCGCTGATGTACCTCGCCCGCGCCGTGGCGGCCATCGTGACGGCCCTCGCGGTGATGCTGGCGATCTCGCCGACGCTCACGTTCTGGTCCGTCCTCCCGATGCCGATCCTGGCCGTCGCCGTCTTCTTCGTGAGCCGGCTCGTCCACGTCCGCACCGACCGCCAGCAGGCGGCCTACTCGACGCTCACGAGCCGCGTCCAGGAGGCGCTCTCGGGCATCCGCGTGGTGAAGGCGTACGCCCAGGAGGAGACGTGGGGCCGCCGCATCGACGACGCCAGCCAGAGCTACCAGGACCGCGCGCTCGACCTCGCCCGCGTCGACGCCGCCTTCCGGCCCGTCCTGATGACGCTCATCGGCGCCTCGACGGTGCTCGTCGTGGGCGTCGGCGGGCGGCTCGTGATCGAGGGGCAGCTCTCGCTCGGCAACATCGCCGAGTTCATCATCTACGTCACCATCCTGACGTGGCCGGTCGCCTCGTTCGGCTACGTCGTCTCGATGATCCAGCAGGCCTCGGCCAGCATGAGCCGGATCGCGGAGATCCTCGACACCGAGCCCGTCGTGGCCGACGTCCCCGACGTCGCGCCGCTGGCGGAGGGCGTCGAGGGCGACCTCGCCTTCGACGACGTCACGTACCGCTACACGCCGGGCGGGCCGGCCGTGCTCGACGGCGTCTCGTTCCGGGTCCCGGCCGGCACCTCGCTCGGGATCGTCGGGCGGACCGGCGCGGGCAAGAGCACGCTCGTGGAGCTCGTCCCGCGCCTCATGGACCCGACGTCGGGGACGGTCCGCGTGGACGGCCGCGACGTGCGCGAGATCCCGCTCCAGACGCTCCGCGCCGCCATCGGCTACGTCCCGCAGGAGGTCTTTCTGTTTTCCGACAGCGTCGGCAACAACGTGGCCTTCGGGGTGCCCGACGCCGCCGCCGACGACATCCGCCAGGCGGCCGAGGAGGCCGATCTCCTGGACAACGTGGAGGGCTTCCCGCGAGGGTTCGAGACGCGCGTCGGCGAGCGCGGCATCACGCTCTCCGGCGGCCAGAAGCAGCGGACGGCCATCGCGCGCGCCCTCATCCGCCGCCCGCCGATCCTCCTGTTCGACGACGCCCTGAGCGCCGTCGACACGCGCACCGAGGCGACGATCCTCGCCAACCTCCGCGCCCAGTTCGGCCAGCGGACCGTCGTCGTCGTGAGCCACCGCGTCTCGGCCGTCCAGGACGCCGACCAGATCCTCGTCCTGGACGACGGCCGCGTGGCCGAGCGCGGCACGCACGCCGAGCTGGTGGCGGCTGGCGGCGAGTACGCGACGATGGTGCGCAAGCAGCAGCTCGAGGCGGAGCTGGCGAGCGCGTAACGGCGGAAGTCCCGGTCCGCGGTGGCGGATGGACCTAGCTTTCGGGCTCGTCCT
Organism: Rubricoccaceae bacterium; assembly: GCA_963811175.1. Classification (GTDB taxonomy): domain Bacteria; phylum Bacteroidota; class Rhodothermia; order Rhodothermales; family Rubricoccaceae; genus Rubrivirga. Next base: position 704,167 of record CAWEQE010000002.1, read on the forward strand.
CCTCGCTGCTCATGCGCGTCTTCTCGTGGGGCCTCGGCGCCCTCCTCCTCGTCCTCGGCGGGCTCCCTGCCCACGCCCAGCTCCGGCCCGCCGGCCCGCCCGTCCGGCTCCTCGCCGACGCGGCGCCGGCGCTCCACCCGGTCTGGTCGCCCGACGGCTCCCGGCTCGCCTTCACGCGCGCCACGTACGCCGGCCTCTGGACCGTCGGCGTGGACGGCGACGGGGTCCGCCAGCTCTCCGACGCGCCCGGCGCGGGCTTCGGCTTCTCGTGGTCGCCGGACGGCTCGGCGCTCCTCGCCCGCACCGCCCGTACCGACGGGCTCCGCCGGTTCCACACGCCGACCGTGATCGACGTGCAGACGGGGGAGGCGACGGCGCTGACGGAGGAGCGGGCGTCGATGCCATCGCTTCCCCGCTGGGCCGGTCCGCACCACGTCGCGCTCTACACCGACGGCGCCCTCGACGTGGTCGCCGTCGACGCCGAGGCGCGGACGGCGGCGCCCGATGCGGCCGTGCTGGAGGCCGACGGCGCGCTGGCGGTGGCCGAGAGCGGGGCGCTCCGCACGGTCTCGCTCCCAGACGGCGGCGCCGTCCTCAACGTGACGCCGTCGCCGGACGGCCGGCGCGTCGCCTTCGAGCGGCTCGGGGGCGACCTCTACGTGCTGGACCTCGACAGCGGGGCGGCTGACGGACCTCGGCCCCGGCGCGCGTCCGACGTGGTCGCCCGACGGCCGGTGGGTCGCGTTCCAACTCACCGAAGACGACGGCCACGAGGTCACGGCCTCCGAGATCGCGGCCGTCCGCGCCGACGGCTCCGGGCGCGTCGTGCTCACGCGCTCCCTCGACCGCCTGGAGATGAACCCCTCGTGGTCGCCCGACGGCCGCCGCATCGCCTTCGACGACGCCGCCACCGGCGCCCTCTACCTCCTCCCCGTCACCGAGTAGCCCGATGAAACCGTTTGTGACTGCCGGGCTCTTCGCCCTCCTGCTCACGGCCTCCGCCCCCGCTCCGCGCGCCCAGCAGGTCACGGGCCTCTCGGGCTGGAGCCTGTTCCTCGACCCCGGCCACAGCGGGACCACGGAGAATTCCGGCGTCTACGGCTACGCCGAGCCCGAGAAGGTGCTCCGCGTCGGGCTCGCGCTCCGCGAGATGCTCCTCTCGCGGACCGACATCGACACGGTCTACATGTCGCGCACGAACGACAGCCAGCTGGTCGGCCTCACGCAGCGCACGGATCTCGCGAACAGCCTCGGCGCTGACTTCTACCACTCGATCCACAGCAACGCCGGGCCGTCGAGCGCCAACAACGTGCTGACGCTCTACGGCGGCTGGCGGCTCAACGGCGAGACGATCGAGAAGACGCCGAAGGGCGGGGGGCGGATGGGGGCCGAGTACGAGGACGCCCTGACGACGGCCATGCGCCTTCCCTCCATCGGCAACTACGCCGACCGGACGTTCTACCTGGGCTTCCCAGACACCCACGACCGGCAGTACCCCTACCTCCACGTCAACCGCGAGTCGTGGATGGCGTCCGTGCTCACGGAGGCCGGGTTCCACACGAACCCGCGCCAGAACCAGCTCAACATGAACGCCGAGTGGAAGCGGATGGAGGCGCAGGCGTTCTACTGGGCCATCCTCGACTGGCACGGCGTCCCGCGCTCGACGCACCGGATCGCCGCCGGCGTCATCGCCGACGCCGAGAGCGGGCGCCCGATCAACGGCGCCACCGTCGAGATCGACGGCAAGACCTACACCACGGACACCTTCGAGTCGCTCTTCCACCGGTTCTCGAACGACCCCGACGAGCTGGCGAACGGGTTCTACTACCTCGAAGACCTCTCGCCGGGCACGCTCACCGTCACGGTCTCGGCCGAGGGCTACGAGACGGCCACGGCCGAGGTGACGATGCAGGACACGACGTTCTCGTTCACCGACGTGTCGCTCGTCTCGACGGTCCCGCCCGTCGTGGTCGACGCCGATCCGGCGCAGGACGACCCGAGCTTCCCCGTCACCGACCCGCTCCGGCTCACGTTCAGCCGCCCGCTCGACCCCGCCACGACGACGCCGGCCTTCTCGCTCGCGCCCAGCGCGGGCGGTGCGCCCGTCGCCGGGACGGTGAGGTACGAGGACGGTGGCTACGAGCTGGTGTTCACGCCCGCCGCGCCGCTCGATCCGCTCACCGACTTTACCCTCACGCTCGCCGGCACGGCCACGACCCAGAACGGCAGCCCGCTCGACGGCGACGGCGACGGGACCGGCGGCGACGACTTCATGCTCACGTTCACCTCCAGCTACCCGGACACGAGGGCCCCCCAGCTCGTCGCGGCGGAGCCGGTCCCGAGCGCGCGCGGCGTCGACCTCCGCCCCCTCATCGCCGTCACCTTCGACGAGCCTGTGGACCCGTCCACGCTCGACGGGCGCGTGTCGCTGACGGTCGGTGTGGGAGGAGCCACGGTTCCGGGCCGGTTCGTCCACGACCTCGCGGGGGTCGTCGGGGAGGACCCGGAGCCTCGGAGCGTCGTGGCCTTCGCGCCGGACGAGGCGCTCGCCCCCAACACGACCTACGCCTTCACCCTTCAGCCCGGCGTCGAGGACCCGTACGGCAACGTCTCGGGAGTCCAGTCCTTCATATTTACGACGGGCGAGGCCGCACCCCTGGTGACGGTCCTCGACGATTTCGAGGGGTCCAGCATCGCCGACAACTGGTGGTTCCCCTCGCAGAGCGGGTCGACGGCCGGGATCGTCGCCGACTCGACGACCGTGGCCGCCAGCGCGCGCGCCACGCTCCTGGGCGGGACCGCCTCGATGCGGATCGACTACGGCTGGGACGACGGGGCCGGCCCATGGCTGATCCGCGAGTACCTCAACGGGGGCCCGCCCCAGGCCGTCCGCTTCGACGACTCGTACACGCTCCAGGCCTACGTCTTTGGCGACGGCAACGGGACGCGGTTCCGGTTCGCCGTGGACGACGCGACCTCCACCGAGGTGAGCCCCTGGGTGGCCGTCGACTGGTACGGCTGGCGGCCCGTCCGGTGGGACATGAGCACGGGGGAGACGGGCTCCTGGATCGGCGACGGATCGCTCGACGGATCGCTCCGCTTCGACTCCATCCAACTGGGCTACGACGGAAGCGGCCCTCTGTTCGGCGAGCTCTACGTCGATGACCTCCAGGTGAGACGGTCCGCGTCCGTCGACGCGGAGGACGGAGCCGAGGGCAGGGCGCCGCTGGTCGTGGGGCCGGTCCGCCCGAACCCGTTCCGAGGTCGCACGGAGATCCAGTTCGCTCTGGCCTCTCCGTCGCCGGTGACGGTGACGGTGTTCAACGCCATCGGCCAGCAGGTCGCCGTCCTCGCCGACGGGCAGCCGTTCGCAGGTGGCCTCCACACCCTCGCGTGGGATGCGTCGAGCCTCGCGGCCGGCGTCTACGCGGCCCGCATCGACGCGGGCGGGGAGAGCGAGACGGTCCGGATGGTCCTCGCCCGGTAGCTCACGACCCTACAGGAACGGCCGCCCCACCGCCGGGACGGCCGTTCCTGAAAGCGTCAGACGGAAACTGCGGGTCAGCGAACGACGGTGAGGTGCCGCGTGACCCGCTCGCCGTCCGCGTCGAGGAGTACGAGGTACGTCCCGCTCCCGAGCGTCCCTGTCTCCCAGACGACCGCGTGCGCGTCGGCCCCGAGCGGCCGACCGTCGAGGGGGCGGGCCACCTCGCGCCCGAGCACGTCCACGACGCGGATCGTAACGCGGGCCGGCTCCCGAAGCGTGAATCCGAGCGTGACGGCACCGCGGGCCGGGTTGGGCCGGGGCGCGTCGAGCGCCAGCGCCAGCGGGGCCGCCGTCTCGGTGGACGTGGCGCCCTGCGCCGTGACCGCATCGCTGGGCGCGCTCTCGATCGAGTTGGCGCTCACGGCCGTGACGGCGTACGTGTAGAGGCCGTCGCCCGGCGGCGTGTCCTCGAAGGAGGTCTCCCCCGTGACGCCGGCGAGGTTGTCCGCGTCGGCCAGGGCGGCCGAGAGGTCGGCGGCCTCGTCCATCGGGATGCGGTAGACCGCGTAGAAGCGGGCCGCCGCGTCGCCGCTGGCGGGCGCCGTCCACGTCAGCGGGACGACGCCGGTCTGGTTGCCGGGGACGGCCGTCGTCGCCAGGCCCGTCGGGGTGCCCGGCGCGTCCTGGCTCTTCCACGCCATCGGCGGCGTGAGCGCCGGGTACCGGTAGAGGTCCGTCCGGAGGGAGTCCTCCAAGCCGAGACCCCCCACCAGCAGGCCGGCGTACGGCCGGAAGAGGATGGTGCCCTCGACGCCGTCGATGGAGCGGGCAGCCCGGATCTGGGTCGGGATCTCGTTGGCCTCGAACCCGGGTCCCCCGATGCGGTAGGCCGCCAGCCCGGGGTAGATGTGCCGCTCGTTGCGGACGGACGCCCACCACGGCGCCAGCGTCGTGAACCGCTGGCGGTTGAAGTCGGGGCTCCCGTCGCCGTTGGCGTCGAACGACCGCTGTGACGACCAGTAGAGCTGCGGGGCGAGGTAGTCGATGTCCTGGGCCGTGAGCCACGCCACCGCGTCGGCGTAGATGACGTTGTAGGCGTCGAGGCCCGTGGTGCCGGTCGGGACCCCGTTTTTCCAGATCCCAAACGGGCTCACGCCGTGGACCACCTCCGGCCGGACGGCCTGGACGCTGTCCTGGATCTGGGCGACGAGGAGATTCACGTTGTCGCGCCGCCAATCGCCCCGGTTGGTGAACCCACGGGGGTAGGCGGCGAAGGTGGCGTCGTCCTCATTCCCGATCCCGGAGTAGGGGTAGAAGTAGTCGTCGTAATGGATGCCGTCGACGTCGTAGCGCCGGACGATGTCGGCAACGATCGAGGCGACGCGGTCGCGGACTTCGGGGAGCCCCGGGTTCAGGATCTGGATCCCGTCCGAGAACGAGAGGAGCCACTCGGGGTGCTCGTTCGTGACGTGGCTCGCGGCCTTCGGATACGGCGAGCCCCGGTCGGCGCGGTACGGGTTGATCCAGGCGTGGAGCTCCATCCCGCGCTTGTGGGCTTCCTCCACGGCGAGCGCCAGCGGGTCGTAGAAGGGGTCCGGCGCCGTGCCCTGCTCGCCGGTCAGCCAGTAGGACCACGGCTCGAACGGCGAGTCGTAGAGCGCGTCGGACTCGGTGCGGACCTGGAACACGGCGGCGTTGACGCCAGCGGCCTGGAGCTCGTCGAGGACCTCGATGAGGTCGGCCTTTTGCGTGTCCGTCGAGAGGCCGGGCTGGCTCGGCCAGTCGAGGTTGGCGACGGTGGCGATCCAGGCGCCTCGGAACTCGTGTTTCGGAGCCTGGGCGTGGGCGAGCGTGCCGAGCGTGAGCACGCAGGCCGCGAGGAGAGTGCGGAGGGACATGGTGGGAGCTGGTGGGGAAATAAAACGGGGGGCGCCGGGCTCGGCCCGACGCCCCCCGAGGTGGTAGGAGCGGACTCTCAGGAGATCCGCGTTACCGGACGACGGCCATGCGGCGCGTCGCGGCGCGGCCCTCGAACTCCAGCGTGTACATGTACACGCCCGGAGCCAGGGTCCCTGCGTCGAACAGGGCCGTGTGCGGGCCACCCGCCAGCGGGCCGTCGACGAGCGTGGCGACCTGGCGGCCGGTCACGTCGAACACGCGGAGCCGAGCGTGGCCGGCCGACTCGAGTTCGAAGCGGATCTCCGTCCGGCCCGTGAACGGGTTCGGCTGGTTCTGGCCGAGCGCGAGGGTGCTGCCCTCGGGTCCGCCTTCCGCAGCCACGTTGGCCTTGACGTACGTCTTGACGGCGGAGGCCGTCGGGGCGCCGAAGTTGGCGACGTAGGCCGTCGCACCGTCGGGGCTGAAGGCGATCCCGCGCGGCCCGGGGTCTGCGGCGCCCCACTCGGCGGCCGAGATGATGATGCTGTCGCGGGGCGTCGGGTTCTCGACCGTCCCCGTGACGGCGCCGCCAGCGTCCATCGTGAGGAGGTCCTCCATCGCGTAGGCGTACCACGAGAACGCCTGGTAGTTCGTCTCGACCTCGGGGTCCTCGTTGGGCTGGATCGCGCCGCCGGGGCCGGAGCTGAACCAGAGGTAGCCCGTGCCGGGCTGGACGCCCGACGACTCGGTGGCGAGGCCGCGGAGGGTGAGGCCGAGCGAGTCGAACGCGGCGAACGTGTTCGAGCGGTAGTGGACCACGGCGCCCGGCTTGTCAAACGCGTGGTCGATCACGACGAGGCCGTCCGGCGTCGCGAGCAGGTCGCGGCTGATGGCGTAGCCCGTCTCCGCGACGTTCTGCTTCGCCGTCAGTCCGGGGCCGTACTGGAAGATCGGCTGGCCCCCGGAGACGACGGCTTCGACGTACACGTTGCCCTGGGCATCCGCCGCTGCGGAGGTGAGGCTCGTGCCAGGAACGGGCTGAGCCCGAGCGATCTGGACGATGGAGTTCGGGTGCTCGGCCGTGCACGACGAGGCGTCGAACTGGTAGAGCACGTCGTACTGGCTGACGAGGATGTTCCCGTCGGCGTCGGAGGTGATCCCCCGGCCGGTGCGGGAGTCGAGAGCGCCGTCCGCTTTCGTGTAGTACCCGAGCGTGTCGATGACGGTGCCCTGGTCATCCTCGATAAAGATGATCGGCGAGCAGGGCGCCTGGGTCCCGTCCGGGTTCAGGACGTAGAGCGCCCGGGTGGTGAGATCCGCCCCGTTCCGGGTGAGGGCCTCCGAGCCGTAGTAGTTCTGGACCCACAGCCGACCCTGGCCGTCGACGGCGACGCCGTGGATGCCGGAGCCGGGCGGAGTGGCGTAGGGGACGCTAACGTCCTCCTGGAACGCCCATTGGGCGGACGCGATGGTGGGCGCCAGTAGGGCGCAGGCGAGTAACAGAGATCTCATGAGAGGGGGGTGTGAATGGACGCCCCGAAGGGCATGATGACGTGGCCGAGGCCACAGGACTGCCGCAGGCGCGGGCAGGAGAGGAATCTAAAGGGAGCCTTGCTGCCGGGTTTCGACCTTGAAGATCGTAGCCGGCGTGCCATACCCCGTGGCGCCACTCGGCGGCGGGACCCGGCTCTGGACAAGGTACAGCGACGACCCCTCGCCCCACGTCAGCGCGCTGACGGGGGAGGGGAGGACGCCGGGGTAGAGGGGCGCGGCCGTCCCGTCGGGGGCCACTCGGATCACTGGAAACTCGACGGGGTCGCGCGGGGAGGCGACCGGCGGGGCGATCCCGACGAAGACGGTCCCGTCGGCGGCAATCGCCAGCGCGGACGGCCGGAGGCCGGGCTGATCGGCGCTCACGTCGTAGACCACCTCCTCCGGCCCGAGCGTGCCGTCGCTCAGGATCGGGAGGCGCCAGACTTTCGCCTCAGGAGCGGCGCCCGACCGCGTGCCGCTCACGTACAGGTAGCCGTCGAAGGTGCGGAGGTCGCTCACGGTCCCGGGGAACGCGGTCTGCGTGGCGTTCCCGGCCAGGTCGAAGCGGTAGAGGTACGGCGTGGCGGGGGCCGTTGGCGTCCCCGCAGCCCCGCCGGCCCAGATCCCGCCGGCCCCGTCGGGCGTGATGGCGGTGATCCGGACCGAGTTGCCGAGGATGGGGAGAGCCGGTTGCTCGGAGGGGAGTTTGAAGATGGCCTGCACGGCCTGCGTCCCGTAGAGAGGGACGTCGGGGCCGAGGGCGAGGTCGCCCCAGAGGATGCGCGACGACGCGAACGGCTCGCTGACGCCCTCGGGCGAGATCCGAACGATGCCGCCGGCATTGCCCCCCCGCGAGACGGAGACGTACACGGCGCCCGTCCCGTCCCCGACGATGGCGGCGGGGCCTTCGAGGACCCCCGGGCTCGGGTCGAGGTCTCCGAAGGGGACGAAGGCCGGGGTCAACGGCAGGTCCACGGCGTTCGAGAAGTCCCCCGCGCCGCGAACGCTCACGCGGAGGCGGAGCGCGGGGTTGGGGAGGTTGGGCACCTTCACGCGGAGCTCGGTCGGCGTGGCCGCGATCACTTCACCTTGGGCTGCATTGCCCGCGCCGTCGTCGAAGAACACGAGGTTGTCGCCGGCCGTCTCCGAGAAGTTCTGGCCCGTCACGACGATCTCGTCGATGCCCGCCAGCACCACGCCCTCGGGCGAGACGGCGGTGATGACCGGCGCCGGGCCGTCCTGGGCGTCGGGGTCGTAGAGGCTCCCGCCGGGGCCGGAGTCGCACGCGGCGAGGACGAGGAGGGAGGCGAAGAGCAGGAGGCGCATGCGGAGACGAGGCGCGCGGGGAAGGGGCAGCATCAGAGCGAGAACCGGACGGCGATCCGGTGGACGCCGGAGAACACGCCGAAGTCGGTGTACGAGTAGTCGGCCCCGAACCCGACGCCGCCGAGCGACTGGCGGACGCCGGCGCCGAGGCTGATCCCCTCCTGGTCGGTGGGGAAGGTGTAGCCGGCGCGGAGGGCGAGCGTGTTCATGAACTCGTACTCGCCGCCCACCTTGATCTGCTCCGAGAAGTCGCGGGGGTTGGCGGCGTCGGTGGTGAGGACGAGGCTGTGCATCGAGGGGTCGAGCGAGGTGAAGTCGATGACGTCCATCGAGACCCCGATCTGGAGCGTGAGCGGCGTCTGGAAGCTCTCCTCGGCGTAGGTCAGGTCCGGGGCGAAGTTGCGGGCGCTCACGGCGAAGGCGAGGCTCTCGAAGCCCGTCTTGTAGTGGACCCCGAAGTCGTAGGCGAGGGTGCCCTCCTGGAGGCCGGTCCGCTCGAAGGCGTTGCCGGCCTCGGCGGCCGAGATGGCCGCGCCGAAGTCCTGGCTCGCGTACTTCACCTGCCCGCCCACCGAGAAGCGGTCCGTCACGGCGCGAGCGTAGCCGAGGCCGAAGGCGTAGGCCGCCGGCGAGAACGTCCCGACGTCCACGTAGCCCTGGTCGTTGTCGGCGCGGACGGTCTCCTGGAGGTCCCCGTAGTCCACGAACGTGGCGGTCGCCCCGAAGACGCCGTAGCGGCCGTTGGCGGGCCGGAAGGCCACGGCCCCGTGGTTGTAGTTGATGTCGGCGATCCAGCCGGTCTGGCTCAGCGACACGTCGGAGGACTGGTCCATCCAGGCCATCCCGGCCGGGTTGTAGAACAGCATGGCCGCGCCGCCCTCGGCCGCCGTCATGGCGGAGGAGAGGGCGGCGGCGCGCGGGTCGCCCGCGACGCTGAGGAACTTGAGCCCGGTCTGGGCCAGCTTCTCGCGGCTCTCGATTTGCTGGGCCGAAGCCGGAGTGATGGCGGTGAGGCCGACGACGAGCGCCAGCGCGACGTGCCGGAGGGGGGAGGAATCTCATGGGGTCGGAGGCGTCCGGGCTAGCGGATGACGACGAACTTGCGGAAGGCCTGCTCGCCGGCTTGGTAGAGGAGCGCGCCCGTGGCCGGGTCCTCGATGTCCTGCGTCACCGTGATGACGGCGATGTAGAGCCCGCTGGCGACGACCTGGCGCGAGGACGTCGTGTGGTCCCAGAAGTCGTCGCCGCTGCCGTCGGTGTGCTCGATGGTGTCCACGAGCTCGCCGAGCTCTGTGTAGATCTCGATCCGGCAGAACCCGGGGATGTTGAAGAACGCCAGCTTGTCGGTCTGGTCCGGGAAGCGGACGCCCTGGCTCGACCCGATGTAGTACGGGTTGGGGACCACGCGGACGTCGTCCAGCCGCTCGCCCTGGGGGCGCTGGAGCCGCGCCGGCGCGTACGACTGCGTCGCGTAGCGGCTGCTCCGAAGCGGGACGCCGGCCGGCGTGAGGCTGCCACCGGGGTTCGACGCCCCGTCCTGCACGGCCACGACGTAGTAGTAGTAGTCGATCCCCCGGATCGGCGTGGTGTCGTCGTAGCTCAGCTCGCCCGGCGCGGCGGTGTGGACGAGGGTGTAGGTGCTGTCGTAAGCGGCCTTGGCGCGGTACACCTCCCACCGATCGAACGAGGGGGCGCCGTCGTGGGCCGTCCACGCGAGCGAGATCCGGTCGCCGCCGGAGCGGATCTCGAGCGTGCTGGGCGGGAGGGGCCCCTGGGGGAGCGAGTAGTCGTCGTCGTAGTTGGCGATGGCGCGCCGGAACGTCTGGAACAGCGAGTCGCGCCCGGTGAAGATCCACTCGTTCTTGGTCATCGTCTGGGTCTGCCCATCGACCGTGACGGTGAGCGGCGCGTCGGCGTTGTTGCCCGACGCCTTAAAGGCGGCGCCGACGGCGGCGTTCGCCTCGCGGCTCAGGCCGCCCGCGGCCTCGGCCACCACGATCCGTACGTCCTCGCCCGGCGCCAGCGTGTACGGCCCGTAGCCGTTGGTGTACGAGTACCCGCCGGACTCGCCCAGCGAGGGGTCCTTCGTCGGGTTGAGGAAGCCCGGCAGCCCGCTCGGCTCGACGGTCGTCGCGTGGCGCGCCTTGTGGCCGCTCGTCATCTCGCGGTACTCGGCGGCCATCTTGGTGTTGTTGAAGGCGTCGTTGTTCGCCTCGAGCGGGTCGTCGGAGTGGATCCAGCCGGTCGTCGAGGGCTGGCTGGGGTCGTCCGATTCGTCCGAGGCCGAGGCGTCGGCGTGGAGCGTGACGACGCCGACGAACTGGCTGGCCGTGAGGCGCCCGAGCGTGTCGGAGGGGGCGATGTTGACGGCCGGGGCCTGCGCGGAGGCGCCCAGGTTGTCGTATGGGAGGGCAGAGGCTGTGCTCAGGCCGTGCCACGCGTACTGCGCCCGGAACTGCTCGTCCGGCGGGTCGGCCTGGAGCCCGTCCCCGCGCGTGTCGTTCATGGTGTTCTTGCCCCAGCCCGTCGAGTTGTCGACGACGTAGCGGCCCTCGGCGGCGACGGCCATCCGGGCCTGGAAAAAGACCTGGAACCCCTCGACGGTCTGGTTGGGGAGCTCGATGTCGGCGTCGTCGTCCGTGTTGCCGGTGTTCGTGAACGTGTACTCGATGATGTGGTAGTCGTCGTGGAACTGCTGGCTGAACTGGTAGACGCGTCGCTCCATCGTCACGCCCAGCAGCGTGTTGACGCGCGAGACGAGCATCACGTCCGACGGGATCGACGGGTCCACGCGGTCGGCCACCATCTCGGCCGAGGCGAACGACTGGTCGCCGTCCACTGTGACCACGGTGAGGTCGTTGCGAGTGACCAGCTCGAAGAGCGTCGGGTACACCTCGCCGACGCCAGAGACGCGCGGGCCGATGTGGACCACGCGGACGGGGAACTGGGTGCCCTGGGGGCCGGTCACGTTCTTCGCCCCGATCCACAGGCCCTTGGCGGCCTGGGTGTCGGTGAACTGGTAGATCCCCGGCCAGCGGTAGCCGTACTGCTGCCGCGCCACGAGGCACTGCTCGCACTCGGCGCCCGACGAGGAGTACCAGTTGTGGAGGTCGCCCGCCGCGACCCATCGGGTCTCGAACTGGGCGCTCGCTGAGGGCGCCAGCGCGACGGCGAGGGAGACGAGGAGGGCGGCGCCGAGGGCGCGCCGCATCGGAGCAGGCGTCATGGATCGGGGAGGCCGGAGCGGTGGGCCTAGAGCGAGAGGCGGATGCCGAAGAAGATGTCCCGTGGGTCGAGGAAGTTGAGGTACGACTGGTTCGGCATGTCGATGTACGCCTTCGAGTCGAGGACCTCCTGGACGCGCGCCGGGTCGGCGTCCTGCCACGCGTCGTCGCGGTAGACGAGGTACGTGCCCGTCCCGCGCTCGTAGTAGATCACCTCGGCGCGCGGCGTCCCCACCGAGGCCCGGTCGGGGACCGGCGTCATGGGCTGGTAGGCCACGTCGTCGGGGCGGTAGTCGCCCACCTTGTCGGTGCCGGGGACGTTGGAGTACTCGCCCTCCGGGAGGTGGAGGCTGGCGAGGTAGGCGTTCCGGTCGTTCCCGTCGACGGCGCCGTAGAAAAGCGACATGTCGCGCCGGTCGGTCACGTTGAAGATGTCGGCGAAGAAGGTGGCCCTCCGACCGCCGAGCGTGAACGAGCGCTGGAACCGGAGGTCGATCTGCCAGAAGTCCGCGATGTCCACGTTGCGCGTCACGCCGGGCCGGGCGACCCCGTTGTCGCCCCAGGTGTAGCGCCCTCCGTCCTGCCAGCGCCCGAGCACGCTGGCCTGCCAGCCGCCGAGCGGGTGGAGGCCGGCCACGCTCGGCCCGAGGTCGGCCGGCGTAAAGAAGTCGAGGTTGACGCGGCCGTAGGGGCGCGGGACGGGCCGGCTGGAGGCCGCGCGGCGGACGGCGTCGCTCTCGGCCTGCTCGCGCTGCTCCGTCGAGTTCTCGTAGATCGACGGGAAGCCGAAGTAGCCGCTGGTGTACACCATGTAGGTGTAGTTCACGAACCCGCGGAAAAAGTCGCCCCGCGTCTTGGAGAGCGAGAGCTCGAAGCCCCGGACGTCGGCGAAGGCGTTGGGCTCCGTGAGCGAGTACGTCACGCGTCCACTCCGGCTCTGGTACGTCACCAGGCGCGGCTCCAGCGAGATGTCCTTGTAGTAGCCCGCCACGCGTGCGAGGTAGCGGTCGAAGAACGACTGCTCGTAGCCCAGCTCGTAGGCCACCGTCAGCGGGAGCGGGTTGTTGGGGTTAGCGATCCGCGTGATCTGCCCCGACCCCGCCAGCGCGCGGACGAGGTAGAGGTCGTCGGCGGTGGGGAGCTGGCGGAAGTGGCCGTAGTTGAAGAACAGCTTCGAGACGGCCGTCACCGGGAACGAGACCCCGAGGCGGGGGCTCAGCGTCACGACCCGGCGCGTGGACTCTCGCGTGAGGAGCGTGTCGAGCGCCGGCTCGGGCTCGCCGTCCTCCAGAGGAATCCCGCCGAAGGCCGGGTCGAACACGCCGAAGTCGTACCAGTCGCCGCCGGCGTGGGCGTAGTCGAGGCGGAGGCCGGTGTTGGCGATCATGCCCTGGAACTCCAGCTTCGTCTGCGCGAACGCCGCCGCCCGGACCGGCGTCCGGTCCCACGTCACGCGGTAGTTGGTGCCCGTCAGGAAGGAGTCGATCTGGGCGTAGTTGATGTCGCTCTGCGTGAGCGAGTACTCCAGGCCCGTCTTGACCTCCAGGAAGCGGTTGAGCTGGTTGGTGTAGTCGCCCTGGACGGTGTAGATGGCGGTCCGCGAGGAGTCGCGGCTGTTGCTCATCCCCACGCCCATCCGCATCCCGTCCACGCCGTCGGACGGGGAGGGCATGTACCCGAACGGCCCCTCGTCGAACCCGACGCCCCCGAACGAGACGACGGCGGTGGTGTCGCGGAGGCGGCCGGGGTTCGTGTCGTACCGCGTGTCGAAGCGGTTGAGCCGGACCTGGTAGAACGACGTGGCCGAGGGCGAGTGCGTGAACGTGGCCCCGACCTGGTTGTAGGTGACGGTGCTCGGCCCCCAGTAGTCGCCCGAGAAGATCCGGCTGTCGATGTAGCTGGTCGAGGTGAGGTTCGAGGCGATCCCCGACGGGCTCTGGAAGAAGCCGGGCTGGCCCGAGCGGCTGGCGCCGGTCCCGTGGTTCTGCCCGAGCCGGCCCTCCACGGAGAGCTTCATGCCGGGCGCGACGTTGCTCGTCACCTTGAGGTGGCCCGACTGCTCCTCGTAGCGGTCGGTGTGGAGGGGGATCATGTAGAGGTCCTGCTCACGCCGGTAGGAGGCGTAGAAGCGGAGGTCGCCCAGCCGCTGGCTGAGGCCGGGGACCGGGCCGCCGAAGCCGAGGTCCACGTCGTAGTCCGGGTCCGTGATCTCCATCGACTTCCGGTGCTGCCACACGAAGGCGTCTTGGAGCGCCTGCGGCGAGAGGTCGTTGGTGGGGTCGTCGTCGGCGAGGCGCGCCTGCGAGACGGCGTTCCAGCCCTGGAAGGTGGGGTACTGGTCGCGCGTGATCGGGTCCCAGTTCTGGGTCCCGGTGAAGGCCACCTCCGGGTCGAGGAAGGGGCGAATCCAGTAGGCGTTCGGGTCGTTGGCGAGCATCCCGCGGTTCTTCTGGGCCGGCGGGCTCACGCGGACGATGGCGGCGGCCTCGTAGCGCCGGGGGTCGCCCTCCTTCGTGATCACGTTGACCACGCCCGAGCGGACGTTCCCGTACTCGGCGTTGAACCCGCCCGTCTGGACCTGGACCTCCTGGACCGACGAGAGGCTGATGTTGGTGATGGGCGCGTTGTTGCGCTCGTCGCGGAGCGTGAGCCCGTTGACCTGGAACGAGATCTCGTCGGAGCCCGAGCCTCGGATCGAGAGCCCCTGGGCGCCGGCCTGGAGCCCGATGACGCCCGCGACCGACGTCACCGGGAGCGCCTCGATCTCCTCCTCGCCCACGTTCACGCGGCTGTTCGAGACGTCCGTCTCCACGACCGGCCGCTCGGCACGGACGACGACCTCGTCGATCTGGGCCGTCTCGTCCACCAGCGTCGCGTTGATCGTCGTCGTCTGGCCGATGTTGACGTCGACGTTCTCGATCACCTGCGTCCCGTAGCCGATGAAGCTGACGCGGAGCGTGTACGTGCCCGCGCCGACGTTCAGGATGGTGTAGTAGCCGTCGGTGTCGGTCGTGGCGCCCCGGCTCGTCTCGACGACGAACACGGTGGCCCCGGGGATCGGCTGCTCGGCGGCGTCGACGACGCGGCCGGAGATCTTGCCCGGCGACTGGGCGCTGGCGGACGGCATCGCCAGCGCGGCGAGCAGGGCGAGGGCGGAGAGACGGAGCACAGTGGCAAGGGTCATCGAGGGACCGAACGGGGGCAACTCTGGAAGCGCTTCTCAGACATCGGGTCGTCTGGCGGCGCGGCGCCGGTATGTGTAAAGATGGCCTCGGAGAGCAAAGTCTGCAAGGTCATTCTGAGATCCATTCGCGGCCGGGGCAGGCGGGGGAGACGCTCGAGCGCCTCCCCCACATAACCCGTCGGAAGAGGGGCGAAACGCGCCCCGTCCCTCACGGCATCTCGTGGACGGTCACGAAGGCCTCGGCCGCGTAGCACTCGGGCAGGCCGAGCGCGTCGAGCGAGCGGGCCGTCTCCGTGTTCCGGTCGCGGGCGCGCTCCCAGAACTCGCGGTCGTCGTAGGCGCCGGGGAAGAGGGCGCGGTCCTTCTGCGACTCGTGCTTGTAGATGGCCTCGATCTTGAGGTCGAGGTCCGCCTTCGAGAGCGGGAGGAACACGTCGGCCCGGTCGATCTCCCACTCCTGCCACGCGCCGCGGTAGAGCCAGACGAGCGGGCGCGGGTCGGCGCTCGTCTTCTTGCGGCGCGCCTTCTTGGCCGGGGCGCCGTCGCCGCCGGGGGCGGCCTCGCTCTCGCGGGCGGCGGCCGTCGCCAGCGCGTCGCCGTAGCGGCGGACGGCCCGGTCGATGGCGCTGTAGCACATCCGGTGCGTCCCGTGGGGGTCCGAGAGGTCGCCGGCCACGAACAGGTGCGCCGGGCGCGTCTCCTCCAGGAGGTCGAGCACGATCTGGACGTCGGCCTCGCCGATGGGGTCCTTCTTGACGCGGCCGGTCTTGTAGAACGGCATGTCGAGGAAGCGGGCGTTCTCGGCCGAGAGCCCCATCACCTCGATCGCGGCGATGGCCTCGGTGTAGCGGATCGTGGCCTTGAGCGTCTGGACGTCGGCGGTGTCCACCTCGGCCGGCTTCTTCTTGTCGAGGTCCCGGAAGATGCCCCCGATCTTGTCCCGGACGGCGTCGTCGGCGCCGGGCGCGAGCACGTCGTGGGCCATCTGGACGAACTGGAGGTGCCGCCGGACGTCCTGGTCGAACACGGCCACGGACCCGTTGGTCATGTAGGCCACCGTCACGTCGTTCCCGTTGCGGACGAGCGCGTGGAGCATCCCGCCCATCGAGATCACGTCGTCGTCGGGGTGCGGGCTGAACACGATCACCTTCTGCCGCCTGGGCAGCCTGTCGCGGTAGACCACGCGCTGGCGGAGGTCCTCGAACACGGTCTGGCAGAGGGCGTCGACGCCGTGGGCGTGGACGAGGTCGTGGAGGTGGTGCCGGTGGAAGTCGCCGGCGTCGAGGCGGAGGATGGCCTTGCCGGTCTCCTTCGAGAGCCAGATCACGGCGCGCTTGGCGGCCTCCTCGGTCCAGTCCACGTGCTTGACGAGCCACGGGGTCTTCTCGCGCGTCAGCTCGGAGGCCGCGGCGCGGTCGACGTAGAAGGTGGCGTTGGAGTGGAGCTGGAGGTAGCCGGCCGAGACCTGGGCGCTCGGCGGCTCCTCGACGGCCTGGCGCACGATGGGCGCCTTGTGCTCGCCGGTCGCGATGAGGATGATCTCGCGGGCGTCGAGGATGGTGCCGACGCCCATCGTGATCGCCTCGCGGGGGACGTAGCGCTCCTCGAAAAAGTCCGAGGCGGCGTCCTTCCGGGTGATCTCGTCGAGGACGATCAGGCGCGTCCGGTCGTCGGGCGTCGAGCCGGGCTCGTTGAACCCGATGTGCCCGCTCCGGCCGATCCCGAGGAGCATCAGGTCGATCCCGCCGGCCCGCTGGATCAGGCGCTCGTACTCGGCCGCGTGCGTCTCGATCTCGTGCTCGGGGAGGTCGCCGCGTGGGATGTGGATGTTGTCCTCCGGCACGTTGACGTGGTCGAAGAAGTTTTCCCGCATGAAGCGGTGGTAGCTCTGGAGGCTGTCCGGCTCCATCGGGACGTACTCGTCGAGGTTGAACGTGACCACGTTCGAGAAGTCGAGCCCGTCCTCGCGGTGCATCCGGATCAGCTCCTGGTAGACGCCGATGGGCGTCGAGCCGGTGGGGAGGCCCAGCACGGCCGCGCCGCCGCCGGCCTGCTTGGCCTCGATGAGCGTGCGGACCTGCCGGGCCGCCTGCTTCGCCAGTCCGGCGGGGTCGTCGAAGATGAGGACGGGGACGCGCTCGACGCCGCGCGCGAACCCCGCTTGGCGGCCGTAGGCCGGGTCGGGGGGAGAGGACGCACGGGACGCCGTGCCTGCGTACGAGGGCATGACCGGGGAGGGCTGGGTGTGGCCCGCCGCCGCCGCCTCGACTCCCCATCGGACCGGGAGGCCCCACTCTGGGGAGCGATGCGCGGGAGGCAGGCTCTGGGAGAATGGAGCCGGTAGTGTAGCCGCGCTCGCTCGCCCGGGGCCGGACTTTTTGAAGGACGGGTCGGAGACGGTCGGGCCGGCGCCGGCATGGCACGTCGGTCGGGGCTCCCAGGGCCGCGTCTCGTTCGTAGCGTTGGGACGCACGCCTCTCCCACCGATGTCGACCCTCCGCCTCCTCGCCGTCCTCCTCGTCCTGACCGTCTCCGGGTGCCGCACGGCCGCCCCCCGCACCCGCGCCGCTGGCGACGACGCTCGCCAGCCGGTACGACCGCGCCGAGACGGCGCTCGCCGGACTCCTCTCGCGGTGCCGGGAGGGCACGTGCGCCGTGCCCGTCGGGTCGGGCGTCGGGCTGGACACGCTCGTCGTGGTGGGGGACGCCGTCGAGGTCCGGTTCTCGCGCGACCTGGGCGACGTCCCGTTCCGCCCGGGAACGGCGGCGCGGTTCGCGCAGGAGGTGGAAGGCACGCTGGCCGACGTCGTGCCCGGGGTCCCGGTCCGCGTCGTCACACGCGGCTCGGCGGTCCAGGACCTCGTCCCGAACGCGGCCCGGGAGGCGTCGGAGCGCGACCCGGCCCGCGTGTTCGCGCCGCCCCTCGAAGGCCCGCCGCTCGTCCGCCCGGCCGACGCGGCCCACCGGCCGACGCAGGGGCTCGCGGGCCGGCACGTCGCGCTCTGGCCCAGCCACGGCTGGTACTACAACGCCGAGACCGACACGTGGGGCTGGCAGCGCGCCCGCCTCTTCACGACCGTCGAGGACCTGCTGACGGTGGACCTCGTGGCCTCCAACCTCACGCCGATGCTGGAGCGGGCCGGCGCCGTCGTCCTCCTCCCGCGCGAGCGGGGCCGCCAGCGGGGCGAGACCATCGTCGACGACGGCGCCGACGGCTACCGCGAGACGGGCGACTGGCGGGACGGGCCGGCGGGCTTCGCGTTGCGCGACGCCTACGGGACCGGCGAGAACCCCTTCCGCCTCGGCACCACGCGCGAGACCTCCGACGGCTCGGCCTCGTGGACGCCCGAGATCCCCGAGGCCGGCGCCTACGCCGTCCACGTGAGCTACTCGATGGGCGACGGGCGCTCCGACGCGGCGCGCTACACCGTCCGCCACGCGGGCGGCGAGACGTCGGTCCTCGTCAACCAGCAGATCGGGGGGGGGACGTGGGTGTACCTGGGCACGTTCGAGTTCGAGGCCGGGCGCGCCGGCTCGGTGACCCTGGAGGCGGGCGACGACGGGACCGTCTCCGCCGACGCCGTCCGCTTCGGGGGCGGCGAAGGGATCATCT
This sequence comes from Rubricoccaceae bacterium, assembly GCA_963811175.1. Taxonomy (GTDB): domain Bacteria; phylum Bacteroidota; class Rhodothermia; order Rhodothermales; family Rubricoccaceae; genus Rubrivirga. Next base: position 722,412 of record CAWEQE010000002.1, read on the forward strand.
CGCGCGACGGGGCGACGAGCGGGCGGCCGCGCTGGACCGAGGGCGCCCGCTACTACGAGCAGTTCGCCGGCGCCCCCGCGTTCGTCTACAACCCGACCGGCGAGCCCGACGAGGACTACGTGGACGATTACCGGAGCCGCGCCGAGTGGGTCAACTGGCTGCGCGGCGCCCCCTTCGGCCCGGCCGGCTACCGCCAGGACCCCGGCCTCGGCATCCCCGTCGACCTCTCGCTCGCGTGGCACACCGACGCCGGCATCGACCGCGACGGCACCATCGGGACGCTCCTCATCTACGACGTCCCCGGCATGGACTCCACGCGGACGTTCCCGAACGGCGTCTCGCGCCTCGCCAACCGCGACCTCGCCGACGGCCTCCAGACCCAGATCGTGGACGACCTCCGCGCGGACTGGCGCGCGGACTGGCGCCGCCGCCCGCTCTGGGACCGGCCCTATTCGGAGGCGACCCGCGCCAACGTGCCGTCGGCGCTCCTCGAACTCCTCTCGCACCAGAACTTCGAGGACATGCGCTACGGGCTCGACCCGCGCTTCCGGTTCGACGCGGCGCGGGCGGTCTACAAGGCCCTCGGCCGGTTTCTGGCCGAGCAGCGCGGCGAGTCGTTCGTCGTCCAGCCCCTCCGCCCGACGCACTTCGAGGCGACGCTGGAGGACGAGGCCGTCCGCCTCGCGTGGCGCGCGCAGCCCGACCCGCTGGAGCCGAGCGCCATGCCGACGGCCTACGTCGTCCACGCCCGCGACGGCGACCTGGGCTGGGACGACGGGGTGCGCGTCGAGGGCACCGAGACGCGCGTGCCGCGCCCGCCCGTCGGCGTCGTGCGGAGCTGGCGCGTGGTGGCCGTCAACGACGGCGGCGCGAGCCGCCCGTCCGAGGCGCTGGCGGTCGGCGTAGCCGAGGGCGGTGGCCCGCCCGTGCTCGTGGTGGACGGGTTCGACCGCGTCGCCCCGCCGGACGCGGTGACGGAGCCGGACAGCGTCGGCTTCCTCGACCCCGTCGGCGTCCCGGACGGCGTGGGCGTGCTGACCGTCGGCCGCCAGCTCGTGTTCGACCCGGACGTCGAGTACGAGACGGATCCGGATCCCGGGTGGGGCAAGAGCGCGAGCGACCTGGAGACGACGCGGATCGCCGGCAACCAGCACGACCTCGCCGCTGCGCACGGCCGCGCGCTCCTCGCCGCCGGCCGCTCGTTCGTCTCCGCCTCCGATGAGGCGGTCGAGGCGGGGACCGTCCGACTGGCGGACTACCCCGTCGTGGACCTCGCGCTCGGCCTGGAGCGCCGGACGTTCTGGCCCGACGCCTCGCGCGCGCCGGCCTTCGAGGCGCTCCCCGAGGCGCTCCGCCAGCGCCTCGGGGCCTACCTCGACGGCGGCGGCGCGCTCCTCGTCTCGGGCGCGCACTGGGCCAGCGACGCGGCCTCCGACCCGGCCTCGGCGGCGTGGGCGCGTCGCTATCTCGGCGTGGCGCCGGGGGCCAGCGCCGAGGGCGCGAGCGAACTCGTGGCGCCGGAGCAAGGCGAGGGGTGGGGCGTCGCGTCGGTCCCGTTCAACACGGAGTACGGCCCCGACGCCTACGCCGTCCGTCGCCCCGACACGCTCGACCCCGATGCCGACGCGCGGACGGTGCTCCTGTACGACTCTGGTCAGAGGGCCGGCGTCGCCCGGGATCGGACCGTCGCGCTCTCCGTCCCCATCGAGGCCGTGCCCGACGACCGCCGGCGGGCGGCGCTGGTGCAGGCCGCGCTCGGCTGGCTGGGGCGGTAGCGGCTACAGGGCCTTCTCGACACGCCGGAACCGCCGCTCGACGGTGGCGCCGCACGCGCGCTCGTAGAACGGGAGCGCCGCGGCCCACGCGATCGTGGCGCGGCCGAGCCCCCGCTGGCGGAGGTCGCGGAGGCACCGCCGCAGGAGTACGGCGCCGACGCCGAGTCCCCGCGCGGCCGGGTCCGTCCCCATGGGCCCGAACCAGCCCGTGCCGACGTTGTTGGCGTCGAACGCGGCGAAGCCCAGGACGGCGCCGTCGCGGAGCGCGAGGTGGAGCGTGGGCGGGGCGATGGGCGAGGGCGCGGTCGGCCTCGGCCTGCCACGCGGGCCAGTGGGCGCCGAGCAGCCGCCCGAGCGCCGGCCGGTCGGCGCGAGAGGCGCGGCGGACCTCGACGCCCTGCGCCGCCAGCCGCGCCTCGTCCGCGTCCGTCTGCCAGTCGTCGGCGCCCAGGTCCACGCCCAGGTTGACGGCCTCGCCCAGCGTCTCGTAGTCGTGCGCCTCGGCGAAGGCCAGCCCCGCCTCGTTCCGCAGGTCGATGCCCGGCGTGAGGTAGTTCGGCGCCGCCTCGCCGATGCGGACGACCTCCGCGCCGCGCTGGCGGAGGTCGCCTTCGAGCGCGGCGAGCAGCGCGCTCCCGACGCCCTGCCGCCGGCGCGCCGGATCCACGGCCAGCAGGCGGACGCTCCCGCGCACGGCGTCCGCCACCGGCCAGAGCACGCCGACGCCCAGCCCGACGAGGGCGCCGTCGACTTCGGCGGCCCACGCGACCCCGTCGCCGTCGGTCGCCAGCTTCTCGCGGAAGACGGCGGGGGAGACCCGGTCGAGCGGTGCGCTCCGATTCCAGAGCGCGTGCGCCGCGTCGGTCTCGGCGGGGCGGAGCGGGCGGATGTTCGCGGTCATCGGCAGTCGCGCCGGCCGCTGGCGACGGGCGCCGCCAGCGGGGCCGTCAGGGGGCGGGCTCGGTCTCCTTCTTCTTCCCGAACGCCGGGTCGATGCGGATGCGGGCGACCACGAGGAAGCTCGGGAGGGTGGCGATGAGGACCCACACGAAGAAGCTCTGGTAGCCGATGATGTCCTCGAGCCAGCCCGAGAACATGCCGGGGATCATCATGCCGAGCGCCATGAGGCCGGTGCCGATGGCGTAGTGGGCCGTCTTGCTCTCGCCCTCGGCGATCCAGATGAGCACGAGGAGGAAGGCGGCGAACCCGAACCCGTAGCCGAACTGCTCCACGGCGATGGCCCCGCTCACCACCCACAGGCTCTCCGGCCGGGCGACGGCCAGGAACAGGTAGACCGCGTTGGGCAGGTTGATGGCGAGCACCATCGGCCAGAGCCAGCGCCCCAGCCCGTCGCGCGCGGCCACGATGCCGCCCAGGATGCCGCCGACCGTCAGGGCGGCCACGCCGACCGTCCCGTAGACGAGCCCGACCTCGCCCGTCGTCAGCGCCAGCCCGCCGGCGCCGACGGAGTCGAGCAGGAACGGCGTCACCAGCTTCACCACCTGCCCCTCGGCGAACCGGTAGAACAGGACGAACGCGACGGCGATGCCGATCTCGGGCTTCTCGAAGAACGACACGATGGTCTCCGCGAACGGCGTCCCCGAGAACGGGAGCGCGCGGAAGAGGCGCCCCCACGGCCCCGTCGTGCGCGGCGCCACGATGCCGGCGAGCGCCATCGGGAGCAGGAGGACGGCGAGGGCCGGGATAAAGAAGACGAGGAACCCGAGGTACTGGAGGACGCCGCCGCCGTCGGCCTCGGCCACCGGCACGTCGCTGGCGGGGCGGGGGAGGGCGAACGCGTGCCACGCCATGAGGGCCAGGAACACGCCGGCCAGGACGAAGAACGAGATGGACCACGCGAGCGGGATGTTGCCACTCGTCGCGCGGAAGGTGGCGGCCGTCGGCGCGTCGAGGTTCGGGTCGAGCTGGACGACGGCCGCGAACGGGCGGTCCCAGTTGGCGTCGGTGAAGGTGAAGCGGTCGCCGCCCTCGACGAGCCGGACCGCCTCGTCGCCGTCGTCGAGGCCCAGGTTGACGGCCACTTCCTCGCCGGGCGGCGGCGGCCCGCTCAGCCGGAACGCGACGACGCCCACGTTCCCGGCCACGGCCGACGCCTCGCGCTCGTCCCCAAACAACGCCGTGAGGGCCTCGCCGAGCGGGCCGGAGACGGTTCGCCCCCACCACGACGGCCCGCCGTCGTCGCCGCCGGCCTCGGCTTCGTCCGGGTAGAACCCGGCGGCGCGGTTCTGGGCCTTCGCCTGCTCGACGAGCGCCGCGACGTCGTCCGGCGAGCGGAGTGCGAGCGGGATCGCCACGCGGCTGGCGGACGCCGTGAGCGAGAGGTCTTCCCGCGCCGCGCCGGCCGTCGCCGTCTGCGCCGTCGCGCCCTCCGGGAGCGCGTCCACGACGGCCACCGAGTCGCCGGCCGTCACCGCCCGGACCTCGACGTCGACGGGCGTGAGGCCGGTCGAGCTTTCGAGCGTGCCGGCGAGGAACGGGATGGCGCCCGAGACGGCGAAGACGGCCGCCCGGTAAAACGTGCTCCGAATGCCGACGTACCACGCCTGGTCGTGCTCGTCGAGCGCGAGCATGTAGAACCCGTCGGCGGCGATGTCGTGCGTGGCCGAGGCGAAGGCGAGGAGCCAGAAAAAGGCCAGCGACCCCTGGACGAACGCCGTCGTCGGGATCGTGAGGGCGACGCCCGCGAGGCCGCCGCCGATCAGGATCTGCGTCGCCAGGATCCACCACCGCTTGGTGCGGAGCACGTCCACGAGCGGGCTCCAGAACGGTTTGATGACCCACGGGAGGTAGAGCCAGCTCGTGTAGAGCGCGATGTCGGTGTTGGAGAGCCCGAGCCGCTTGTACAGGATCACCGCCAGCGCCATGACGGCCATGTACGGCAGCGCCTCGGCGAAGTAGAGGGTCGGGACCCAGCGCCAGGGGCTCTTCTGGTCCGGCGATCCGGGCGTCTCGCCGGTGCGGACGTCGCCGTCGGTGACGGTCGTGGCTACTTCGGCGTCGGGGGGCGGGGCGTCGTCCATGCGGGGGGAGCGGTGGGGCGTCTGATGGTACGAATGCCGGCCGCCGTCGCCCCGAGGTCACGCCGCGCTGGCGGACGCCCGCCGCCAGCGGCACGGGCGCGCTACCTCCCGACCTCCACCAGCCGCGCCGGCCCCTCGTTGCCCACGCGGTCCACGGCCGAGACGGCCACGGCCTCGACCGGGCCTCCGGGCCCCCGAGGCAGCACGTACGTCCCGACGCCGGGCGTGACCACGTCCCACGTCCACGCGCCGCCGCGCCGGGCGCGGACGACCCAGTGCGTCGCCGGCTCCGGGCCGCCGGCCTGGATCGTCACGTCGAGCGCCCCGTCGCGGGGCGTGACGTCCACGCGCGGCGCGGCGGGCGGGTCGGCGTCGAGCCAGGGCGAGGGCGGGACGAGGGCGGGCACGGCGTAGGGGCCGCGCGCGAGCGTCTCGCCGAGGTCGGCGTAGCGCTCCGTCAGTGCCTTCATGCTGAAGTGGACGGTCCCGCCGGCCTCCGCGTCGTCGCGGACGAGGAGCACCTGGTCCACGATCTCGGCGTCGTCGTAGCCGCCCACGTCGGGGAGCACGCGGCTGTCGTAGAGGCCGGGCCAGAGGTGGCGGTCGCGGACGTTCTGCTCGCCCCACCAGTCGAGGAGCGCCGGGAAGCTCTGGCCCCGGCTGTCGATGCTCCAGTAGAGCTGCGGGGAGAGGTAGTCCAGCCAGCCCTCGCGCTGCCACTTGCGGGCGTCGGCGTAGATCTCGGCGTACTGGTCGAACCCGGTGACGCCCTCGGGATGGCCGGGCCGCCAGATCCCGAACGGGCTGACGCCGACCTTCACCCACGGCTTCTCGGCCTTGACCTCCCGGTAGAGCCGCTCGATGAACCGGTCCACGTTCTGGCGCCGCCAGTCGTCGCGGCCGAGCGTCTCGCCGCCGGCGCGCGCCCTCGCGTAGGAGGCGTCGTCGGGGAACGAGACCTTCCGGCCCCGCCGGTTGACGGGGTACGGGTAGAAGTAGTCGTCGAGGTGGACGCCGTCGACGTCGTAGCGGCGGACCACGTCGAGGATGGTCTCGATGGAGAGGTCGGCGGCCTCGGGCTCGCCGGGGTCGAGCCAGGTGTAGTCGCCGTAGGTGCGGACGAGGTCGGGGCGGAGCTGCGAGACGTGCGTGGCGTCGCGCGGGCCGGACGCGGTGGGGTGGCCGGCGCGGTACGGGTTGAACCAGGCGTGCAGCTCCAGTCCGCGCGCGTGGGCCTCCTCCACGGCGAACAGGAGCGGGTCGTACCACGGGCTCGGCGGCCGGCCCTGCGCGCCCGTGAGGTACTCGGACCACGGCTCGTGCGGCGAGAAGTAGAGCGCGTCGGCCGCCGGGCGGACTTGCAGGACGACGGCGTTGAGGCCGACCTCGACGGCGCGGTCGAAGAGCGCCAGCAGCTCGGCCTTTTGATCGTCCGACGACAGGCCGGGCCGGCTCGGCCAGTCGATGTTGGCGACGGTGGCGATCCAGGCGGCGCGGAACTCGCGCGCCGGGCCGGGCAGCGTCGCGGCGTCGATCACGAGGCCGGGCGGCTCGGGCGCCGGCGGTGGAGCGGGCGGAGCCGGCGGCTCGGGGACCGGCTCGGCGGCGGGCGGGGCGGGCGGCGGCGGCGCGGCGGGGCGGGGGCCGGAGCACCCCGCGAGCGGTCCGCCTACGAGAGTGACGAGGAGGGCGAGGGCGGCGGCGAGACGAAGCGACACGACAGGCGAGGAGAGGAGGAGGCACAGTCTACCGCCAGCCGCGACGCGCGAGGACCGGGGACCCTCGTGCGCGCGGTCCAGGTTGGGGACAGTCGCCCTGCGCTTCCCGTCTCCCACCCCTGTCTGTCATGTTCGAGGTTGTCCCGCTCGGGACCGGCTCCGCGATGCCCACCGCCACCCGCCACCTCGCGGGCACGCTCGTCCGCCGCGAGGGCCGGTCGGTCCTGTTCGACTGCGGCGAGGGCACCCAGCTCCAGCTCGTGCGCGGCGGGCTCACGCGCGGCCGGCTCGACGCCATCTGCATCACGCACCTCCACGGCGACCACCTCTACGGGCTCCCCGGCCTCGTCACCACGCTGGCCCTCCTGGAGCGGACCGACCCACTCACCATCGTCGGCCCCGAGGGACTGGCGGACGTGATGCGCGCCATGCCGGGGCTGAGGAACGAGTGGCTCCCGTTCGAGGTCACGTACCGGGAGCTGTCCGAGGGCTTCGAGCACGAGGTCGTCTACGAGGACGAGGCCGTGACGGTCGAGGCGCGGCCCATCGAGCACCGCGTGTTCTGCGCCGGCTTCCGGTACCAGGAGCGGACGCGGCCGGGCTCGCTCGACGGCGCCGCGGCCCGCGCGGCCGGCATCTCCGAGGGCTGGCAGTTCGAGGCCCTCAAGCGCCGCGAGGCCGTGACGCTGGACGACGGGACGGTCGTGGTGCCAGACGGGCTCGTCGGGCCGCCGCGGCCGGGCGGGGCGTTCGCCTACGTGCTCGACACGGTCCCCTGCGAGAACGGCCGCCAGCTCGCCCAGGGCGCCGACCTCCTGATGCACGAGGCCACGTTCGACGACGCCCACGCCCCGCGCGCCGCCGCCGTCGGCCACTCGACGGCCCGGCAGGCCGCCGAGGTCGCCCGCGACGCCGGCGCCGAGCGGCTCCTGCTCACCCACTTCTCGGCCCGCTACACCGACACGTCCGCTCTCGTGGCCGAGGCGCGCGAGGTGTTTCCGGCCACCGAGGCCGCCGAGGAGCTGGAGCGCTACGAGGTCCGCCGCTGAGCCGCTCGCGGTCGCCGTCGCCCCCGCCGGCGTGGGCAGCGGCTCAGGCCTGGAGCGCCCAGCGCACGAACGCTTCGAACTCACCCAGGGGGTCCGCTACGAGGGCGCGCACGATCGGGAGGCTCAGCGGCTGATCATCGTGCTGGGCACGCGGTCGAGGAGCGGGCCGAGGCCGTCCGGCGACACAGGGCGAAGGCAGGCCCGGCGAGCAGCCGGGGCCCTCAGGCCGTCGCCGGCAGGTGGTCCTCGAGCCACTGGCGGACGGCCGGCTCGGGGAGCGCGCCCGTGAACTCGGCCGCCACCTCGCCGTCCACGAACAGCTTGACGGCCGGGATGCCGCGCACCCCGTAGCGCTGCGCGAGGTCCTGGTGCGCGTCCGTGTTGATCTTGACGAGCCGCCAGCGCCCGCCGCTCTCCGTCGCCAGCTTCTCGACCGTCGGGCTGAGCACGCGGCACGGGCCGCACCACGGCGCCCAGAAGTCGACGAGGACGGGCTTTTCGTGGCTCTTGTCGAGAACGTCGGTCTGGAAACGGTCGGCCATGGGAACGGGCGCGGGTATGGTCTCGGAACGGCGGCCGGCCCCGACAGATCCCGCCGGGCGCACGGCGCCGTCTGAGGCCGCCGCCCGCGCCCTATTCCGGCAGGTGGAACGCCTCGGGCTGCGTGCCGTCGAGGTCCGTGACGCCGTAGCGGCGGGCGAGGTCGGCGGCGAGGAGCGTCTGGCCAGAGTGCGCGATGGCGTGCGGGTCCGCCGCCAGCGCGGCGATCGCGCGGCCGACGTAGCGCGGGCTCTCGCTCCCGGCCAGCTCCGGCACGCGCGGCCACCGCCGCTCGCTCGTGCCGAACGACCCCAGCACCCGCTCGGTCCGGACGAAGCCGGGCGAGACGGCGACGGACGCCACGCCGTGCGGGCGCAGGTCCTCCGCCATCCCGAAGGCGAGCCGGTTGAGCGACGCCTTGGCGAGGTCGTAGAAGGCGTGCCCGGTGTAGCGCTGGCGGTCGCTGAAGCTGACGGTGGCGATCAGGCCGCGCTGCCGCTCGATCATGAGCGGCGCGGCAAACCGGCTCGTGAGATAGCTCGCCCAGACGCCCGCGCGCATGGTCGCGTCCCAGAGCGCGAGCGGCTGCTCCCAGAACGGCTGCGGCTCCAGGCCGACCTCGTTCCCGCCCCAGACGGCATGGACGAGCACGTCGAGCCGCCGCGCCTCGGCGCGGACCTGCGCCACGAGCGCCCGGACGTCCTCGACGCGCGTGTGGTCGGTCTGGACGGCGATGCCGCGCCCGCCGAGGCGCGTCACGTCGGCGGCCGTCTCGTCGATGCTGCCGGGCGCGTCGCGGCGGCGGTGCGCCTTGAGCGTCCGGCCGGTGACGTAGACGGTCGCGCCGGCCTCGCCGAGCGCCAGCGCCACGCCGCGCCCGACGCCCCGGCTGGCGCCGGCCACGACGGCGACGGTGGAGGAGAGGTCGGGCATGCGGGGAGTGGGCGGGGGAGCGGGTGGATGGACGAGGAGGGAAGGGGACGGGTTCGGACGATGGGCTCTCGGCCCCCGCTCATCCTCGTGGGACCCCGCGGCTCGGTCTCGGCGTCTGGGGCGTCCGTCCCCCCCCGCTCGATGCCCGCCGCCCGACCCGCCGCCCGACCCGCCGACGAGCCCGAGGACGACCCCGCTCTCGCCAACGCCCCGGACGGAAACGGCGACTCGCCCATCGAGGCGGCGGCCCGCGAGAAGCTCGGGCTCCGGCGCTGGGAGCGGCCCGCGCTCTACCGCGAGACCGCCGAGGCCGCCACCGACACGGATCTCCCGTTCTGGGTCGTCCTCCTGCTCTCGGGCGCGATCGCCACGATGGGGCTCACGCTCAACTCGACGGCCGTGGTGATCGGGGCCATGCTGGTGGCGCCGCTGCTCGGCCCGCTCCTCGGCATCTCGCTGGCCCTCGCCGTGGGCGACGGGCGGCTGTTCGTGCAGACGGCGGCGACGATCCTGCTCGGCGCGCTCGGGATCGTCGCGCTGGGGGCGCTGCTCACGGCGGTGCTCCCGTTCCAGACCGTCACCGACGAGATCGCCTCCCGCACGCGGCCGACCACGCTCGACCTCGGGATCGCCGTGTTCTCGGGGCTGGCGGGCGCCGTCGTCACGGCCTCGCGCGAGAAGCGGCTCTCGGCGTCCATCCCAGGCGTGGCCGTGGCCGTGGCGCTCGTGCCGCCGCTGGGCGTGGCCGGGTTCGGCGTCGGGACGGGCTGGCAGTGGCCCATCATCCGGGGGAGCCTGCTCCTGTTCGGGGCCAACCTGGCCGGGATCGTCCTCAGCGGGCTCCTCGTGTTTTTGCTCATCGGGATGCAGCGGGCCGACGTGCTCAAGGCGGCCCGCCAGTGGCACGAGGGGGACCACGCGACGGGCTTCGCCGCCCGCCTGGAGCACCTCCACGTGCTCGACCGCCTCGCGGTGCTCTCGGCGCCGTGGACGCGCGTCCTGCTCGTCGTGGCCTTCATGGTGGCCGTGGCCGTGCCGCTGTCGTCGTCGCTGCGCCAGATCGTGCGCGAGTCCCGCGTCACGCGGTCCGTGGACGCCGCCGCCGCCGCGCTCGAAGCCGACGACCGGGCCTTCGTGCTCGACCGCGACCTCGCCTATGGGGACGACGAGACGGCCGTCCGCCTCCGCGTCGCCACGACGCGGTGGATCACCGAGGCCGAGGAGGACGCCTTCATGGAGGCCGCCTCGCGTGGGGCCGGCGAGGCCGTCACGCTCCGCCTGGAGCAGGTGCTCGCCTCGGACGGCGACCTCGACTCGTTCGCGGCGGCGCTCCCCACCCGCCCGGCCGTCCGCACCGAGACGCCGGAGCCGATCCCGTTCCCGGCCACGCTCGCCACCGTCCGCGGCCGGCTGGCGGACGTGCTCGGCGGGCTCGCGCTCCCCGACAGCGTCGTGGTCGTCGGCGGGGAGGTGCGCGTCGAGACCGGCGACACGACGCCGGTGCTGGAGATCGCCTACGGGGCGCCCCGGAGGCTCCCGCCGGAGGCCGAGGCGGTCCTCGTGCGGCAGGCCGTGCAGGCCCTCGGCCTCGACAGCGCCACGCCCCGCCTCGTCGCCGTGCCCCTCGGCACGCAGGCCTTCCCCGACTCGGTCGAGACCCTCCGGTGGGCGGCCCTCCTCCGCCAGTACCCCCGCCTCCGCCTGTCCCTCCAGGGCGACTCGGCGCAGACCGCCGGGCTCCGCCGCCAGCTCCGCGCGCCCGCCGGGCAGGTCACGGTCCGGGAGGGGCCGCCCGGCGCCCAGCTCTCGCTCGCGCGGTAGCGCGGCCTACGCCGGCCGCTCCTCCGGCAGCCCCATCGCGTCGACGAACGCCTGGACCGCGTCCCACACCACGTCGAACGGGGCGAACGGGAGGTCCGGCTGCTCGGCGCGGAGGTTCCGGTAGCCCTGCTCCGCGAACGTCCGCACGGCCGGCTGGCGGAACGCGGCGGCGGCCAGCGGGAGGTACGCCGGCCACGACTCCAGCTTGACGAGGAGCGCCTCGCGGACCGTCGCGGGGTCGGGCACGAACGGGGCCTCTTCGAGCGCGAACCACAGGTCGTAGACGTCCGAGTGGCGGACCTTGTGGCGCCGCCGCTGCTGGAGGAGCACCTTCAGCTTGTCCGCCACCACGTCGTCGAGGGTGGACGCGAGCACGGGGACGCCGTCGATCCGTGCGAGGACGGTGTGGCAGACGCGCTCGCACAGCGTCACCTGCACCTCGACGGCCCCCTCGACGGGCGCCGCGTCCTCGGGCTCGGCCCGGTAGCGGACCTCCGCGAACACGGTCGGCAGCAGGTCGCTCCACTTGACGACGTGGAGGGTGGCCGCCGCCAGCCCCGCGTCCGCCGCCGTCTCCGTGAGGGCTTCGCCGAGCCGGTCGCAGACGTCCTGGAGCGTCCGGGTGTTCGCCTCGCACCACTCGTTCGGGTGCGCCCGGACGTGGTTGAGGTCGATGTCGTCGGACGCGCGGGGCGAGCCGTAGACGCGCTCCAGCACGAGGCCGCCCTTGAGCACGTAGTCGCGGGCGAGGTCGTCGTGCTGGCGGAGCGCGGCGAACGTGGCCAGCCGGGCCTGCTGGTCCCAGTCGACGGGGGGCGGGGGGGCGAGAGACATGGGGGCGGGGCAGGGCGGCCGTCGTACGCCCGAGCGCCGCGAAGTCTCCGTGGCGTCGCCCCCGCCAGCGCGTCGGCGGGAACGGGTCGGGCGGCGGCATCGTGAATCCGGCCCCGCTCAGCCCAGCCCATGCCCCCCGACTACTACGACACGCTCGGCGTCGCCGAGGACGCCTCCGCCAAGGAGATCAAGAAGGCGTACCGGAAGCTCGCCCAGCAGTACCACCCGGACCGGAACGCGGGCGACGCCGCCGCCGAGGAGCGGTTCAAGGAGGTCCAGGAGGCCTACGACACGCTCGGCGACGAGACCAAGCGGAAGGCGTACGACCGCGCCCGTCACGACCCGTACGGCGGCCGGTTCGAGGGGAACCCGTTCGAGGGCTTCGCGGCCGGCGGTGGCGGAGGCGGGCGGTACTACCGCGCCCCCGACGGCACCTACGTCCGTGTGGACACGACGGGCGCGGGGCCGGGCGACGTCGGCGAGGACGACTTCGTGTTCGGCGGCGGCGGCGGGCTCGGGAGCATCTTCGACCAGTTTTTCGGGGGCGCTTCGGGGGGAGGCGCCGGGGCCGGCGAGACGCGCTATCGGGGCGGGCGCGACGTGGAGGCCACGTTCCGCCTCAGCTTCGAGGAGGCGCTCGCGGGCGGCCCGCGCGAGTTCACGACGCCCTCCGGCGACGCCGTCCGCATCACCGTCCCGAAGGGGGTCCGCGACGGGTTCAAGATCAAGATGTCCGGGCGCGGCGAGCCCTCCCCGAGCGGTCGCGGCGAGCCGGGGGACCTGTTCATCACGTTCCGCGTCACGCCCGAGTCCCGCTTCCGCCGCGACGGCGACGACCTCACCGTGACGGAGGAGATCACGGCCGTCGAGGCCATGCTCGGGACGACGCGCGAGGTGCGGACGGCCTACGGCCAGACGGTCCGCCTCAAGGTGAAGCCGGGGACGCAGCCGGGCACGCGCCTCCGCATCAAGGGCCAGGGCGTCGAGACGGCCAAGGGGACGGGCGACCTCTACGTCGAGGTCGAGGTCACCGTCCCGACGCTCTCCGACGACGCCCGCGCCGGCCTCCGCGAGTGGGCCGAGGCGACGGGGCTGTAGCGCCCCGCCGGCGGGCGCGCCCCGCTGGCGGAGCGCTCCGCCAGCGGGAGAGACGCCTCGGCGAGGCTCCTCTACGGTGCCCGAACGCCGCCGGCGGCTACAGCGTCCGCTCGACGGCGCGCTCCAGGATGTCGAGCCCGGCGTCGAGGTCGGACTGGTTGATCGTGAGGGCGGGGCGGAAGCGGATCGTGCGGGGGCCGCAGCCGAGCGCGATCAGGCCGTCGTCGAAGGCCGCCTGGCGGACGGCGTTGCGCACCTCGGTGCTGGGCAGGTCGAAGGCGCACATGAGGCCGCGCCCGCGCGCGTCGGTCACGCCCTCGAAGCGCCCCTCCATCTCGCGGAGGCGGGCGAGCAGGTGCTCGCCCTGCTGGCGGGCGTTGCCCACGAGGTCGTCGGCCTCGATGACCTCGAGGATACGGTCGAAGCGGACCATGTCGACGAGGTTGCCGCCCCACGTCGAGTTGATGCGGCTCGACTTCTGGAAGACGTTGTCGTCCACCTCGTCGACGCGGCGACCGGCGAGGATGCCGCAGACCTGCGTCTTCTTGCCGAAGGCGAGCACGTCGGGCGTCACGCCGAGGCCCTGGTAGGCCCAGAAGGCGCCCGTGAGGCCGACGCCCGTCTGGACCTCGTCGAAGACGAGCAGCGCCTCCTCCTCGTCGGCCAGGTTGCGGAGGGCTTGCAGGAAGGCCGGGCGGAAGTGGTTGTCGCCGCCCTCGCCCTGGATCGGCTCGATGATGATGGCGGCGATGCGGTCGGGGTGGTCGAGGAACGCCTGCTTGGCCTCCGCCAGCGCGGCGGCCTCGCGCGCCTCCACGTCGCCGCCCCGGATCTTGGGGTTCGAGACGCGCGGCCAGTCGAACTTCGGGTAGTGGGCGACCTTGTTGGGGTCGGTGTTCGTGAGCGACATGGTGTAGCCGCTCCGGCCGTGGAACGCCTCCTGGAAGTGGAGGACCATCTGGCCCCGCTCCTCGGAGTACCCCTTCAGCATGTTCTTGCGCACCTTCCAGTCGAACGCCACCTTCAGCGCGTTCTCGACGGCCAGCGCGCCGCCGGAGACGAAGAAGGCGTGGGGCAGCTCGGCCGGTATGCCGACGCGCCCGAACGTCTCGACGAAGCGGGCGAGGTGGGGCGTGTAGACGTCCGAGTTGGCCACCTTGTTGACGGCCGCGTCCATCAGCCGCTCGCGGAAGCCGACGGCCTCGTCCGAGCCCCCCGCCAGCCCGGGGTGGTTCATCCCGAGCGGGTTCGAGGCGTAGAACGTAAAGAAGTCGATGTAGTCGCGGCCCGTCACGGCGTCGCGGAGGTGGGCGCCCCGGCTGTTCTCCATGTCGAGGACCAGGGGGTAGCCGTCGGTGAGGAGGTGGCGGCCGAGGATGGCGCGGACCTCGCCGGCGTTCGGAAGCGCTTTTCTCGTGTCGGAGGCAGTGATCTGCATGGGCGTCGGGGTCGTGGGGCGTGGGGCGTAGGGGGAGCGAGAGCGGCCGCACTGCTGCGACCTACGCCCCACGCCCTACGCACGACGGTGAAGATAGCGGCGGCCGTCGGGGAAACCCCGCCCCGCCCTGCTGGCGGAGGCCCGTCGCCAGTGGCGCGCGGACACGAACGCCCGAGGCCGCTCCGTACCTTCGGGCGTACGACGTTCGCCCGGCACCGCGTCGGGACCCGCACACGACGACGCCCCCCGATGGACACTCCCACGAAGACGCCCCGCCGCCCCGGCGAGATCGCGCTCAAGGCCGCCGCGCCGGCCTCGCCCCTCGCCGAGACGCCCGAGGGCGACGGCTTCGCGCTCGAACTGCCGGTCGTACAGAAGCCGCAGGTCGCCAACCGACGCGGCGGGCGCCCCCCGTGGCTCCGCGCCAAGCTCCCCTACGGCGAGACGTTCCGCGACGTCCAGAAGACGATCGAGGAGTTCGACCTCCACACGGTCTGCTCGTCGGCCCGGTGCCCCAACATGGGCGAGTGCTGGAGCGCGGGCACCGCCACGTTCATGATCCTCGGGAACGTCTGCACGCGGGGCTGCTCGTTCTGCGCCGTCCTCACCGGCCGGCCGGAGCAGAAGGACCTGGACTACGACGAGCCGCGACGCGTCGCCGAGGCCGCCCGGCTGATGGGGCTCCAGCACGTCGTCGTGACGAGCATCAACCGCGACGACCGCGAGGACGGCGGGGCGCCCATCTTCGCCGAGACCATCCGGCTCGTCCACGCACAGGGGCAGACCATCGAGGTGCTCATCCCCGATATGCGCGGGCTCCGGCCGGCGCTGGAGACCGTCTTCGAGGCCCGGCCCGAGGTGCTCAACCACAACGTCGAGACGGTCCCGCGCCTGTACCGCCGCGTCCGCCCCCAGGCCGACTACCAGCGCTCGCTCGACGTCATCCAACTGGCGAAGGCCGAGCACGGCCTCCGCACCAAGTCCGGCATCATGGTCGGGCTGGGCGAGACGAAGGAGGAGGTCGTGCGCCTGATGGCCGACTTCGCCGCCCACGGCGTCGACGTGATGACCATCGGCCAGTACCTCCAGCCGACGCGCCACCACCTCCCCGTCGAGGAGTTCGTCCACCCCGACGTGTTCGCGTGGTACAAGGAGCAGGGCGAGGCGCTCGGGATCGAGCACGTCGAGAGCGGGCCGCTGGTGCGCTCGTCCTACCACGCCGAGCGGCACGTATGAGCGCCCGCCGCGCCGCCGTCGCGCTCGCCGGGCTGGCGGCCGTCCTCGCCAGCGGGACGGGGTGCCGCACCGTCGCCGACGCCGTCGCGGGCGTGTTCGGGCCGGGCCAGGTGGGCGAGACCATCGACGCGCACGTCGTCTACCGCCTCCGGCCGGACTGCCCCACGCTCCTCGCCCGCACCACGGCCCACGGCTACACCGTGCTCACGCCGACGAGCACGCTGAGCGCCGACGACGTCCGGCAGGTGCCGGAGCTGGTCGGCGTCCGGTTCGAGGAGTCCGGGCTGTTCGAGGGGCCGGTGCGGACGGGCGAGGTCGTCTTCCGCTACATCCCGCCGGCCGCGTCCGAGACGTGGCGCGCCGGCCCCCTCGACGTGGTGGCCGACGTGGAGGCCGTCCGGCTCGACCTGAGGGCGGCGCGCGGGCAGCTCGTGGCGATCTGCGGCGTGGAGCCCGGCACCGAGACCGCCGACCCAACGGTCCCGCGCATCCCCGGCCAATGAGCACGCCTCCACCCCGCTACGACCCCGACGACCCGCGCGCCTACGTCGAGAACGTCTTGTCGCTCGTGGGCGACCGCGACCCGCTGGCGCTGCTGGCCGACGCCGACGCTCGGCTGGCCCAGACTGTCGCCGGGCTGAGCGAGGCCGACGCCCGCCGGTCCGAGCGCGACGGCACGTGGTCGGTCCTCCAGATCGCCCGCCATCTCGCCGACTCCGAGATCGTCTACGGCTACCGGCTCCGCCTCATCGTCGCCGCCGACCGCCCCGCCATCCCCGGC
Organism: Rubricoccaceae bacterium; assembly: GCA_963811175.1. GTDB lineage: Bacteria > Bacteroidota > Rhodothermia > Rhodothermales > Rubricoccaceae > Rubrivirga. The sequence goes on from CAWEQE010000002.1 coordinate 738,676, forward strand.
TACGACCAGGACGCTTGGGCCGACAGGCTGGCCTATCACCACGGCACCCTCGCCGACGCCCTCGAAGACCGGGCCGCGATGCGCCGGATGACCCTCCGCTGGCTCCGCGCCCACGACGTCCGCCAGTGGGAGCGCGTCGGGCTCCACAGCGAGCGGGGCGAAGAGAGCGTCCGCCGCATTGTCGCGCTGCTGGCGGGCCACGACCTCAACCACGAGCGGCAGATCCAGCGCGTGCGCGAGACGCTGGGCGTGTAGCTCTTCAACTTGGCTGGCCTCGCTCTATCTCGCCTTTGAAGGGCCGGCCCCTTGACTTCTGCCCAATGACAGCGCGGGATGCTTCCAAGAAGCAGGGGGGGCCCTATACTCCAGCTACCCCCCGTGGCCGGACCGTCGAGCCCCCACGCTGAACTGGCGCCACCTCGGTGCCCCCCACGTTGGGAATGGGAAGGCGGTTCTGGTGTCCGCGACGTGTACCCGAGACCGCCCCGCTTCGCTCAGGGCAGCGGATGGCCCGGCGAAATCCGGTCCCCGCGAACTCGACTGCGGAAGCCCCTTCCGCAGAGGGGCCTGGCCGCCGCCGGGGCCCATCCGGGCTGACGAGCGGACGGCACCCACCGATACGAGTCGGCCGCCACGATCGGGGACGCAGGACGCTGCCCAGCGAGAGCTGGAGCCAGGGGCAGGGCCTCAGCCCGGAGCCCCGCTTCGTCGTGTCCGGTCGCCACGCTCGACCTATTCAGCTTCTTTGAGGGGCTCTGCCGCACCCCACCGGCCGGCCGACTACCCCTCGATGCAATACTCGAACGGCTCGTCGTCGAGCCGGACGTCGAAGGACCCGTCCGTGACCGTGACGACCTCCCCCGTCTCGTCCTCGCTCTCGGCCTCGAGCGCGAACGTTCCACGGAGCTGGCCCGACTCGTTCCTCGTCACGTGGACGTTCACGTCGTCCGGCCCGGCGACGACGTAGGCCGCCGACGGCGTGCAGAGCCCGAGGTCCCAGTACCCCGTCATCTCGACGTTCACGGCGACCGGGCCCACGCCGGGCTCGAACGTGAGCATGAGCGCCCGCGAGAGGCCGGCGGCGTAGGCCCGGAGCACGACCTCGTCCGGGTCGTACGCGCTCGGCTGGGCGTAGACGCGGAACTCGTACGTCGTGCCGTCGAGGGTAGCCGTAGCTGTCCCGTCGGGAGGGCCGCCGGGCGGGACTTCTGTGGCGGTGTCGCACCCGACGACCGCCAGCGTGGCGGCTAGCGTGAGCAAGAGACGCTTGGTCATGGCAAGGTGCGGTAGAACGAGCGTTGGACGGCGGGGCGCCGGATGAACCGGAGACCTATCCCGCTACGGCAGCGAATCTAAAGCGAGAGGGCCATCTCGCAGAAGCCGACGATTCTCGAAGCCAGACGATCCAAAGAACGCCCGCCCCGCCACTCCAGCGGTGACGCGGGCCGATCAGTCAGCCCGCACCGCCACCCCGATGTAGCCGACGGCCTGACTGGCGGTGTACGTGAACCGGAACGCCGGGTCCAGGCGCCGCCGCAAGACCGACCGCACCAGGCCGCCGTTGAGCGCCGGCCGCATCCCCCGGACCTCGGCCACCGCCAGCCCGGCGGCCTCGGCGTACTGGCGGAGCGTGTCGGGCGGGATGAACAGGTCCCAGACGTGGATGTGCGTGGGCGCCTCGCGGACGACGAACTTGAACCCGTGGACGGCCACGAGCCACGCCAGCGGCGTCTGGTTGAACGTGCTGAACAGGACCACACCGCCGGGGCGCACCACACGCCCGGCCTCCGCGAGCACGCGGTCCGGCCGCTCCACGTGCTCCAGCATGTCGAGCAGGAGGACGGCGTCGACCGTGCCGTCGGGCACGTCCAGGTCGAGGGCGTCGGCGGTGCGGAACGTGGCGACGGCGCCCTCGGGGACGCGCGACCGGGCGACCTTCAGGGCGCCTTCGGCGAGGTCCACGCCCTCGACGTGGTAGCCGGCGTCGGCGAGGGGGATCGAGATGAGGCCGGCGCCACAGGCCACGTCGAGGACGCGGGCGCCCGGCTCGATCCCGTAGCGGTCGAAGACCTCGCGGACGTAGGCCGTCTTCAGCAGCCCCTCGCGCCGGAGCAGGCTGATGGCGTGGTCGTCGCCCTCGAACCACCGCTCGCCCAGGTCGTCGTAGAAGTCGTTGTTGACGCTCTTCATCGTGCCCACCCGGTCACGCTTTGCGGAGCAGGTTGACGGCGACGGTGAGGCCCGGCCCGAACGCGACCGAGCAGACGAGGGCCCCGGTCTCGACAGCCTCGTCCTCCGCGATCCGGTCCCAGATGTGCGGGAGCGTGGTGGACGACATGTTGCCGCGCTCGCGGAACACCTCGTGGCTGTGGCGTACGCGGTCGTCGTCGAGGCCGAGCGCCTCGGCCGTGCTCTCGATCACGCGCGGGCCGCCGGGGTGGACGGCGAACAGGTCCACGTCGTCCACGGCGAGCCCGCTCTGAGCGAGGAACCGTTCGACCGTCTCGGCCACGTTGGCGCGGATGTGGTTCGGCACGTCGCGGCTGAGCGTCATCTGGAAGGCGACGCCGCCGGGGCGCCACGTCATCTGGTCGAGGGTGTCCGGCACGAGGACCTCGGCGTGGTCGAGGAGGGCGAACTGCGAGTCCGGGCCGGGCTGGGCCGTCACGTCGAGGCGGGCGGCGCCGTCGGCGAAGAGGCACTGCTGGACGATCTGCTCGGGGTCCGTGGTGGCCGGGTGGTGGTGGAGCGTGCACAGCTCGACGAGCAGGATCGCCGCGCGGGCGTCGCCCTCCGCCTCGTCCGCTCCGACGACGCTGGCGGTGCGCGCGGCCGTGGCCTGCACCACGTCGGCGGCCGTCGCCAGCGCGGGGAGCGCGGCGTAGCAGCCCATGTGGCCGACGCTCAGAACCCGCGTGCGCGTCCCCCAGTCCCGCTCCACGACGAGGCGCTGGACGGCGCTCGGGCTGTCGTAGCCGGTGCAGCTTACCTGGAGGAGCGCGTCGGGCGGCTCCGCGTCGCCGGCGAAGCCCTCCTGGGCGACGGCGTCGGCGGTCTCGGTGAACAGGGCCATCCGCCGGTCGAGGGCCGCCTGGTGCCACGGCGCGCCGTCCGTCGCCTGGCCGTCGCCCGTCGGCGGGGCCGCATGGAGCCGCATCCGGTCCCAGTCCTGGTGCGTGTAGTCGTCGAGGGCCGTCACGCGGCTCTCGATCTGGCTCCGGCGCGAGAGGAGGTCGTAATAGCGGACGGCCCGGTCGAGGTCCGGCACCGGCTGCGTCTCGGCGGCGCGGTGGAGCGCGGCCTTCATCCACGCGATCCCGTCCGACTGGCGGATGAGGTGGCCGAACGGCAGGGGACGGACGGAGAGGTAGGCGCGGGGAGACACGGGCAGAGGGGAGTGGAGGGGTCGAAGCCGAGCCAACGCGCTGCAGTTCCGTTCGTGCGCCCATCTCCGCGATCTCAGCACGTCCCTGACACCGGCAGCGGCCACGCGGCGCCGCTGGCGGCCGTCGCCGCCAGCCGGGCCGGCCGGCGTCCCAGACCGAGCCCTCCGCGTTTCGGCCGACCGCCCCAACGCACACCGCCCCGGAGACGCAGGCGCGTCCCCGGGGCGGGTCGTTCCACCGTGGGTGCCGGGCTAGCGGCGCTCGGCGTCGGGGGCCGGGCCCGCGTCGAGGTCCTCGACGGCCTCGGCCGTCCTGGCGTCGAATTGCTGGAGCGTCTCGCGCGTCTCCTCCCGCTCCTGGCGGAGCAGGTCGCGCGGCAGCTCCCGGCCCATCCGCGAGCGCATGTCGTCCACCACGCGGGCGCGGAGCACGATGATGATCTCGTTCTGGCGGACCTGCTTCTGCTTGTAGGAGAAGAAGAAGTTGAGGATCGGGATGTCCTTCAGGATGGGGACGCCCCGGCGCGTGAACGTCTCGTCGCTCGAGGTCAGGCCGCCGATGGCGCGCATCTCGCCCGAGAGCAGCGGGAGCTGCGTCGCCACGTTGTCCTTGTTGATGGCGATGCCGTCGCCGGTGGGGACGGCGGTCGACTTCTCGACCTTCACGTCGAGGTGGACGAACTCGACCGCCTCCTCGCCGCGCTCGTCGACGATCAGCGTGGGCGTCACGTCGATGATGGTCCCGGTCGAGAAGAACTGCGTGATCGCGTTGCCCTGGAAATCGCGGACCGTGACCGGGATGTCCTGGCCGCTCTGGAGCCGGCCCTGCTCGCCGCTCTGGACCGTCGTGAACGGCGTGGCGAGCGTCTGCCCGTAGCCCTCCTCCTCGAAGTAGCGGAACAGGTTGAGCAGGAACGAGAGCTCGATCCGCTCCGACGACGTCTCGAGCACGCCGTCGAGCACGTCGAAGAACGAGCTGCCGTTGACGTAGAGGATGGGCCGGAGGTCGGAGTTGCCAGCCGCATCGCCGCCGCCGGAGCCGCCGGAGCCCCCGGCCGCCTGCCCGGCCGCCTGCCCGAACAGCGCCGGCCAGTTGGTCCCGACCTCCTTGGCACGGCGCGTGTTGAGCTGGAAGATGATGGCGTCGATCCGGATCTCGCGCGTGTCGGCCGTGGCCGGAAGCGCGGCGCCGGCCGCCGAGCCGCTGGCCGGGACGGTGGCGGCCGCGCCCACGACGTCGGCCGAGGCGCCGTCCGTGGTGGTCGCCACGAGCGCCGGGTCGGTGACGACGAAGTAGCCCGCCGACTCGCTAAAGTCGAGCCGGTGCCGGTCGAGGACCAGCTCGAAGGCGTCGATAAAGTGGACGCCGTTGAGCGCCACGCCGATGGGCTCGGTCCGGTCCATCGGGTCCACGACCTCCTTGCCGGTGACGCGGCGGAACGTCGGGTTAACGAGCCGGAAAAACTGGTTCAGCGGCGTCGACGACGGGAACGATACGAGCTCGTCCGGCGGGACGTAGCCGCGGACGACGCGGCCGTCTTGGGCGACGGCGGCGGGCACGAGCGCGGGGGCCGCGAAGGCGAGCGCCGCCAGCAGCGCCAGGGCCGGCGCGAGCCGGCGGGAGGGGTGGGTCGGGGTCATGTCGGTAGGGGATGGAACGGCTGCGAGGCGCCTAGCGGTTGTCGATGGGGGCGGCCTGGTAGGGCCGGGGCGTGCGGGGGACGCTCTCGGACGCGACGCCGGCGGCCGGGCCGCCGTCGGCCGAACCGCTGTAGAGGCCGGAGGCGTCGCCTTCGGGCGTGCCGGGGGCGGGCGGGGCGACGTCGAGGACCGGGCCGGGCGTCACGGCGCCGCGTCCGCTCGGGACGAGCTGCTGGCCGCCGAGGGCCTGGCGGTAGCGCTCGCCCGTCTCCAGGTCCAGCTCCACACGCTCACGGATGCCGCCCCTGTTCATCTCCACCACGACGCGAGCCCGGCTCGGGTCTACGGAAGCGATGCGGCCGAGGTAGACGCGGTCGCCGGAGCGGAGCTGGCGGAGCTGCCCGGCGCGGTCGAAGACGGCCGTCCCGCCGATCACGCTCACGAGCGCGTCGCTCTCCACGTCCACGAGGTCGTCCACGTTGGGCGGCAGCTCGGCGAGGATGAACGGGAAGAACGGGTTGACGGCGGCGCGGCGCGGCGGGAACGCCTCCGGCGGCGGCACCACGGCGCTGTCGGGCGCGCTGATGTCCGGGTTGGTGCTGTAGTAGGCGTCGACGGCCATCGAGAACTCGGCCAGGACGGTCTGCCGGCCGGGGTTCTCCCCCGTCGCCCCGATCATCGTCACGGCCTTCGTGATCGAGAGGTCGCGGACCCGGTAGAGGCCCCGGTTGTTCTCGAGGTGCCAGACGAAGGCGAAGAGGCTCTCGAAGTAGGCCTGCCCCGTCACCTGGTAGGTGTAGTTCGAGGCCGTCGGGCCGGGCGTGACGCCGGTGAGCGAGAGGTCGAACCGCTGGAAGCCGCGGGCCGAGAGCGCGTTGAGGTACGCGACCACGTCCGAGGACGAGAGCGCGGACGGGAGCACCTTGTAGCGGGTGTTCCACTGCGCCAGCGTCTCGGCCGCCTCGCGGCTCGCCACCGCCTCTTCGGCCAGGAGCGTCTCGACCTGGGCGTCGCGGCTCTCGATGGCCTCGATCTCGGACCGGACCTCCGCCAGCCGCGCGGGCTGCTGGCGCTGGGTCACGTAGTACCCGCCGCCGGCCGCCGCGGCCAGAAAGACGGACAGGATGATGGTGTTGAGGATGTCGTTGGACATGGTCGGGCCGGGGCTAGTTGACCGCCGGGGAAGGCGTGGGGGGCGGCGCGTCGAGGGCGCCGAGCGGGTCGTCGGCCGGGGCGGGGCCGGCCGCCTGCTCGCGCAGCACGCGCGTGATCTGGGGGAGCTCCTGGGGCTGATCGAACCGCATCCGGTACTCGTAGACGGGGTAGTCGCGGACGGCCTGGAACGTGACCTCCTCGATGGTGGCGTTCAGCCGCTGCCCGAGCCCGACCACGCGGTCGCGGGTGGTCGAGAAGCCGCGGAGCGAGACGGCCGTGCCGTCGGGCGTCCACTCCTCGATCCAGATCCCGCCGGTCTGGGCGGCGGCCCGCGTCGAGCGGAGCATCGTCTGCGTCCACCGGTCGGTACCGACGAGGAGCGTGTCGAGGGCCGTGAGCGAGGCCGTGAGGTCGGCCTGGCGGGTCTGGAGGCTGTCGATCCGGGCCTGGAGCTGCGGCACGGACATCTTGGCCTCGGGCGGGTACTCGGCGAGCTGCTGCTCGGCCTGGGCGATCTCGCCTTTCTGGGCCACGTAGGAGTAGCTGAAGAAGAGGGCGCTCAGGAACAGGAGCACGCCCGCGACGAGCGTGTGCCAGCTCAGCGAGAACTCGAACGTCCGGCGCCGCTTGCGGAGCGCGGCCGGCAGCAGGTTGACGTCCTCGAACGGCCCGCTCCGACCTCCCTTGGCGGACCGGAGGTGACCGGCGACCGCCGCGCCGGCGGCCTCGACCAGCGTCGGCGCCAGCGGGCCGTACGGCCCCACCAGCCCGAGGCCGGCTAGCCCCTCGCGGAGCGTCTCGACGCGGGCCTCGGGGTAGAACGCGGCGAACCCCTGCACCAACTCCTTCTCACGCTCCTCGGCCACGACCACCACGTTGTGGACCGTCCCGACGCCCTGCACGTCTTGCTGGAGCAGCACGCGCGAGCAGATCGTGTCCGGCCCGTCGAAGCCCGTCACCGACTGCATCTGCTCGTAGTGGTGGATCTCGTCGCCGGTGAGCAGGAGCACCACGGTGTCCTCGGCCCCGACGCGGACGACGGCCGTGTTCTCGCCCGGCTCCGGCGCCGACGTCAGCCGCACCAGCCCGACGAGGAGCGGGACCTCCGCCTCCAGCGTCCGGAACACGGTCTTCCGGTGGCTGCTCTGCTCGCGGAGCATCTTGAGCGACTCGACGACCGGCTCGCTGGCGGTCGGGACGACGGCCATGTAGCGCTGGAACCCGTCGCGCGGCGTCATCGGGACGAACGCGGCCCGCGACTTGTCCACGCCCGGGTCGAGGTCCGGGAGGAGCCCGAGCAGCCGCTCGCGCTTGACCGGCCCCTCGGCGGGGGCTTCCTGCTTGGCCTTCTTGTCGCCCTTGGAGGCCTTCTTCGACGACTTCTTGGGAGCTTTCTTGGACGCCTTCTTCTCCGGCGTCACGGTCAGCTCGAAGTACTCGACGTCCGGCGAGTCGACGGCGAAGGCGAGGGCGGGGCGGCCGAACCCGGCCTTCTCGCACTCCGTCAGGATGTCGCGCAGCTCGAAGACGATGGGCTGGGCCTGCACGTCGACGTGGCCGACGGTGGCGGCGCTGTCGAAGGCGGCGTCGGTCGCCACGCCGAGCCCGGCGAACTCGGCCGAGAAGTCGATCTCCCCGACCCCCCCGAACTGGACCTGCACGTCGCCGCCGGCCATCTCGAGCGCCGGCTCTTCCTCCCCGATCGCGTCCGGCGAGAGGGCCGGGCCGCTGGGGCCGCCGAACTGGCTCTCCGAGCGGTTGCGGACGAACTGGCGGAGCGGCTCGTAGCCCCCGCCCGACGGCCGGACGAGCACGCCGCAGACGTGCTTCGGCGTCACGTGGATGCCGAGGACCAGCCCGTCCTTGCTCTTGGGGAGCTTGTCTTTCTTCTCCTTCTTGGGCGTCTCAGCGGCGGGATCGGCCGGCGGCAGCGGCGTCTCGGCCCCGTCGCCCTGGGCGTCCGGGAACCCGGGCTCGGCGTCGGAGAACGAGAGGTCGAAGGGGTCGTCGCCCCCGCTCTCGAACGGGTCCGGCGCGTCGCCGTCCGCCAGCGGGGCGCCAAAGGAGCCGCCCGCCTCCGGCGAGACGGCGAACGAGCCGTCGTCGAAGGACACGGCGTCGAACGAGGCGTCGTCGAACGAGGGGGCGTCGGACGAGCCGTCGCCGAACGAGCCGTCGTCGAAGGGGCCGTCGTCGGAGCCGTCGGGGAAGATCAGGTTGTCGCTCATCGTGAGGAGGGGGTAGGTCTCCGGGCACGCGCCCGGACGGACCGGAGGGGCGGCTAGGCCGCCTGCATGAGCTGCTGGAAGCGGCGCTTGTTGTTCGAGTACTGGAGCCCGATCTCGGGCGTGATCTTGCGCTCACGTGCGAGCCGGAACAGGTCCTGCTCCAGGGTGATCATCCCCTGGCGCCCGCCCTCCCACATCATCTGGTAGATCTCGCCCGTGTTGTCGTTGAGGATGGCCGCCTTGACGGAGGCCGTCACCCAGAGCACCTCTTTGGCGAGCACGCGCCCCCCGCCGATCCGGGGCGGCAGCTTCTGCGAGACGACGCAGTTGAGCACGTCGCCCAGCCGCGAGCGCACGCGCTCCTGCTCGAAGGGCGGGTACTCGGCCACGATCCGGTCGATGGACTCGACGGCGGAGGCCGTGTGGAGCGTCGAGAACACCTTGTGGCCGGTGTCGGCCGCCTCGATGGCCGAGTCGATCGTCTCGGGGTCCCGCATCTCCCCGATCATGATGATGTCGGGGTCCTGGCGGAGCGCCTGGCTCACGCCCATCTTGAACGAGGGCACGTCGGGGCCGACCTCGCGGTGCCGGATGATGCACCGCTGCGGGTTGTGGACGTACTCGAGCGGCTTGGCCACGATGACGATGTGGCCGTCGAAGTCGCGGTTGTTGGCGTCGATGATGGCGTCGAGCGTGGTGCTCTTGCCCGAGCCCGTCACGCCGGTCACGAGCGCCAGCCCGGAGCGGACGTTCGAGAACATGAGCCCGCGCTGGATGACCGGGTGGAACCCCAGCGTGTCCAGCGTGCGGACCTCCTCGCTGATGGCGCGGAGGCAGACGCCGAGGTTCTGGTTGTCGAAGTAGGTGGTCCCGCGGAAGCGGCGGCGGTGGCCGTCCTCGCCGTCGAGCTGGTACGAGAAGTCGGCCGACTGGACCTCCCAGAGGTCGTCGAGCTGGCGCTCGGAGAGCACGTTGAGGATGAGGATGTCGACCTCGTCGTTGGAGGCCACGCCCAGCTCGAAGTGCGGCGTCTTGTCGCCGTTGACGCGGTACCACACGCGGCCCATCGTGGCCGGACCGCCCATGTCGAGGTCACTGGCGTCCATGGTGTGCATCCGGCCCACGTACTGATCCACGAACTCGCGGAGCGACTCCCGGTGCTCCACCGAGAGCCGGCCGATCTGCTCGGCGTAGAACTTGAGCCGGTCTTCGCCCACGAGCAGCTTCGGCGCCGAGCGCGCGAGCTGGCGGACGAACGGCGGGATGCGAAAGAACCCGTCGCTGTCTCGCTCGCCCAGGGCCGGGCCCGCCGCCGGAGCGCCAGCCGTCGGGGCGGCAGGGGCAGGAACGCCGGGGGCCGGAGCGGGCGGCGCTCCCCAGGCCGGGGCGGCCGGCTGACGCGGGGCCGGCGCCGCAAGCGGCGTGGACCACGTGGAGGGAGCCGCTGGGGCGGCTCCACCGGACGGCGGGGCCGGGCTACCGGACGGGAATGCGGAGGTCGGGGTCACGAGAGGGGAGGGGCGGCGGCGTCCGGGAACACGGGGTCCCAGCACGAGGCGTCAGGGGTCTGGCCGGTATCGTCTTACCGGTTCTCCGGGCATGCCCACATCCCATTGACCGCCGGATTCGTAACCCGGCCGTGCCACAGGTCGCGCCCATTCAACCCGTTGGTCGGAAACAAGAAAGGGCGGCCGGATCGCTCCGGCCGCCCCTCTACGTCTCGGATGTTGGTCCGAGCGCTACTCCTTGTCCTTCTTGCTGTTGTTGTTCGACTTGATGTTCTGTCGGACTTGGCAGGTCGGGAAGATGTCGTTGTGGTTCACCATGTGCGCGTTGTCGATGGCGGGGGTCGGGAGGCAGAGGTGCTGCTCGTTCGACTCGTTACCCGGCGGCCGGTGCAGGATCGGCGTCTTGTCGTTCGTGTTGTTCTTGGTGCACTCGCAGGCGAACGTGGTGAGGGCGTCCAGCTCGGGGTCGGGGTCGGGGGTCACGACCGGGGTGCCCTCCTCGATCGCGTCCTCGATCTCCTCGAGGTCCTCGACGACCTCCGGGTCCGTGACCACCGGCGGGTCCTCCACGACCGGCAGGTCGATGGTCTCGCCGCAGTTGGCCTGCTTGGCGCGGGCCGCCGTCTGCTTCCCGTGGTAGTTGGAGGCCGACGCGGGGAGGATCTCGATCTCGACGGTCTGGTCGCTGAAGTCGGGCCGGTTGGCGTAGTCCCGGAGGAGGCGGTACAGGTCCGTGTCCTGCTCGGGCCAGCCGATCTTGTCGTAGCCCAGCATCTTGAGCGCCTGGAGGCTCTGGGCCGGGGCGTCCGACTCGGGCTGGTCCCACGAGACGTCGTGGATGTCCTCCCACCCGATCCGCCAGCGCTGGCGGTCGTCGGGGTGCTGCTCGACGAGGCCCCAGATATCCTCGTGGGCCTGGTCGAGTTCGCCCGCCTCGATGTCGAGCGCGTAGTGGACGTAGTCGTACTTGCTCGCGTCGTACTCGTACTCCTGGACGTACTTACGGACGCCGCACTCGGTAACGGGGACTTCCAGGAGGAGGGAGCAGTTCTTGTCGACGGCGATGAAGAAGTTCATCTGCGTCCCGGCCTCGACCAAGATCGTCTGGTCGATCATCTGATCCGCCGTCCGGTACCGATTCCCTGGAGGGAACAGCATGACCGGCTCGGGAACCGTCCCCTCGGGCATATCCAACTTGTACGCCTCGTAGAACACGGCCGAGCAGTAGCCGGCCATCGACTCGCGGAGCGTCACGGTCACCATCCCGTCCTCGCGGGCCTGGAGCACCGGCACGCGGTACTCGTCGTGCATCGTGTACTCGGCGCGGTACTTGGTCTCGCCGGTCTTCGCGTCCTGGTAGGCCCCGTAGCTCCCGGTAGCGACCACGCGGACGCTGTGGCCCGAGGTGAGCTCGGCGTGGACCGTGTAGGCCCCGCCGGCGAACCGGCCGGAGGTGTGCGTGCCCTTCCGGCCCGCGTTGTTGGCGCCGTTGAGCGCATTCGCGCCGTCCTGGACGTTCTCGCCGTAGGCACGGATCTCGCCCATGCCGATGTTGAAGGCGGAGTTGGCGATCTCGCGGGCGATCGCCTGTTCCTGGTGCACCGCCTGGTCCCGGGCCGTCTTGCCTTCGTGCTCGGTGGCGCTGTAGAGTTGTTTCGTGAGGATCAGTCCGGATCCGAGCACGATTAAGAGGAGAGCCTTACCCATGAGTTTGGGGGTCTGTGAGTCTGTTGCGACGGCGCCTGTCGAGAGCGCCTGGGGTGATTAGCTGGCGACCGGGGCCGACTTTGGCTTGAGCGACTCCGGGCGGTCCCAGTAAGGCCGGATCTTGAGGGTCTTGGCCCAGTAGAGCTCGCGGATGTAGTTGTCTGGCTTGAGCACGTACTCGGGGACGACCCCGAACCGGACGCGGACGTAGTCGGCCTTGTAGACATCGATCTCGCCTGTGCAGGAGATCACGTCGCCGTCGGCGTTCGTGACCACGGTCCCATCCAGGCAGGGCGTCTGGCCGTCGCGGCCGAGCAGGTCGATCTGGAAGAACGAGAGCGTCGAGACGCTCTCGCCCGACGGCACCCAGTCGCCCTCGGTGTAACTCTCGAGGTTCCCCCCGGCGTCGAACCCGACGACCAGCGAGTCGCGGTCGAGCCGGTAGAGCTGGAAGGTCTCCTCCTGGGCCGTCCCCTCACTGAACACCACCTCCTTCGTGGGTTCGAGCCGGTACCGCTTGAGGATGCGGATGGGGGCGCCCGACAGCGGGTCCGTCCCGTTGCTGTAGAACGTCCACTCGGTCGTGTTCCCGAACGCGTCGAGGACGGGCTCCTCGAAGCGGTAGAGGTTGGTGCCGTAGTTGGCGCCGAGGTCGAGGATGTCGTGCTCGAGCCACTGGCCGAACACGTGGGTCTTGGCCTTGACCGAGTGCGAGACGACCTGCTCGATGCTCGAGTGCTGCGAGCGGACCTGGGTCACCTGGAGCCCGAGGATGAGGATTCCGGAGATGATGGTCGCCGTGAGGTTGTCGAGGAGGACTTGCATAGCGGTGTGCCGGGCCGTGCTGGATGAGTGTGCCGGGGGCAGCCTGCAGGAGGCGTCCGTCGGTGGGTTAGCTGGTGGTGTGGCCGCCGATCGTCCCCCTTGGGCCGTACGTCTCGTCGTTCTCGTAGTCCATCCTCGCCTTCTCGGGGTCGTACGAGATGACCCGGGTGAATTGGAGCAGCCCGTCGGCCTCGTCGCCCGCGACGTGGTCGGAACGGATGTCCATGATCACGCGCTTGTGGAGGGTCTGCTTCGCGGCTGGCGTCATGCTCACGGTGTCGTCGACGTAGAAGACCTCCGTGCGGACCTCGAAGCCGAGCGTCCGGTCGTGGGCGAGTTGGACCTCCACAGGCGTCCAGCCGCCGCCGTCCACGTCGTCCACGTCGTCGCAGCTGGGCGTGCGCCAGGGCCTGAGGAAGTCGCATCCGTCCGAGCCGAGGGTCGGGTCCCCGAACGAGCTCCCCGGGGTAAAGTCGGCCGGGTCGCTCGGAGCCTGCCTCCCAGCCAGGTAGATCTTCTCCGGCGTGCTCGCCTCGTCGAACGACTTGGCCCCGATGAACTCGATGATCTCGGAGGCGAGGCTGGTGGCGGCCATCTCGATCTCGTCGGTGACCATGTTGGTCTGAGACCGGGCGGTCAACCGCTGCTGGTTGAACATCAGGAACGAGGCGAGGACGAGCGCGAGGAGTGCGAGGAGCGTCTGGGGCATCGGGGTGGGCTCGTGGGGCGAGAATCCTAGTCACAGGATCGTCCCCCCGGTCTCACTCCTTGAATCCCCTACGCTTCTGTCACCCTCACCCCCCTCCGGCTCAGACTGTTGGGTCTACGCCCGAGCTTTGGAACGGGCCCGGCTCCTGCCAGCCCCTCCGATTCGTAACCCCGGTGGGTGATTTCATCCTCGGCTCTGTCTAACTCCTGGGAATACAGAGGCCCGTTCCGGATGGCGGCAGGGTAGGAAGGAGTCCGGTCGCACGGCGTCCTGGCCACCTGACGCTGCCGCTCTGACGCGCCTAGTGCTCCCCGGCGGTGACGCGCATCATCTCCTCGATGGACACCTCGCCCCGGACGACGAGCACGCGGGCCGAGGCTGAGAGCGTGAGCATCCCTTCGCTCTCGCCGATCTGGCGGATCTGTTCCTCGTTGATCTGGCCGCCGGCCTGCACGATGGCCTGCTGGATGGCCGGCGTGAAGTAGAGGGCTTCGGCGCAGGCCCGGCGCCCTTTGTACCCCTTGCCTTTGCAGGTCGGGCAGGAGGCGCCGCGCGAGGCCGTGTAGAACGTGGTCGTCTCGATCTCCTCGGGCGTGAAGCCGACCTCCGAGAGCAGCACGCGGTCGGGCTCGGAGTCTGGGCGCTTGCAGTCCGGGCAGAGCGTGCGGATCAGGCGCTGGGCGACGACGAGGTTGATGGCGTAGGCGATGAGGAACGGCTCGAGCCCCATCTTGTAGAGCCGGCTCACGGCCGAGGGCGCGTCGTTCGTGTGGAGCGTCGAGAACGTGAGGTGGCCCGTGTTGGCGAGCTTGATCGCCAGCTCGGCGGTGTCCTTGTCGCGCATCTCGCCCACCATCACCACGTCGGGGTCGTGGCGGAGGATGGCGCGGAGCGCGCCCTCCAGCGAGAGCTTGTGGCTCAGCTTGATCTGGCGGACGCCGGGGATGATGTACTCGACGGGGTCCTCGACGGTCAGCACGTTGACCTCGGGCGTGACCACGTTCGAGAGCGCGGCGACGAGCGTGGTGGACTTTCCCGAGCCCGTCGGGCCGGTCAGGATCACCATGCCGTGCGGCTGGCGGATGGCCTTGTTGAACTGCTGGAGCGCCCCCTCCAGCAGGCCCAGCTTGCCCAGGTCCGTGATCACCTTCCGGTCGTCCAGGATTCGGATGACGATGGACTCGGCGCGGACCTCGGGGTTGGCGTTGGCGATGGGCAGGATCGAGACGCGGTAGCGGATGAGCGTGCCGTCCACCTTGCGCTGGATGAACCCGTCCTGCGCCATGTCGCGCTCGAAGCGGTCCACGTTGAGCGCGGCGTCCTTGAACACCGCCAGCAGCGCCTCCGGGTGGCCGCGCTCCTCGGTGTGCCACAGCGCCAGCCGGCCGTCGACGCGGAAGTGGACCTCGGTCTGGCGCTTGGCGTTGGGCCAGATGTGGATGTCGCTCGCGCCCATCCGCACGCCTTCCACCAGGATGGCCTCGGTGAGGTTGAGCAGGGCCGACTGCGAGATCTCGGCCTCGAGCGCGTCCTCGTCCACGAGCCCCTTCTCGCCGGACTCGAACGAGACGCCGAAGTCGACGTCCGGGCTCTCGGTCTCGTGGAGCCGCTCCAGGAACTCGTTCTTGCGCGGGAACGCCTCCAGGATCACCCGCTCGACGACCGCCGCCGGGGCGTAGCACAGCTCGAACCGCTCCAGCTCGAGCTGGTTGATGACCTTCTGCAGCTCCGGCCGCATCGGGTCTTCGGTGATGAAGACGAGCTTGAGGATGCCCGAGGGCTGGTCCTGAGCGTAGGCGTAGGGGACCGCCTTGAGGTCGATGAGCTTGTCGCCGAGGGCCTCCGCGAACGACTCGATGACGGTCTTGGCGAACTCGGCCTCCGGCTCGCGGTCCTGGACGGGCGCCAGCCGGAAGGCGTAGGTGGCGGCGGCCTGCTCGAAGACCCGGTCGCGGTCGACGCCGGAGACGTCGACGAGCGCGCGCCAGAGCGGCTGCCGGCCGCCGGCCCGCTTCCGCTCGCCCTCGGCCTTCGTCACCTGCTCGGGCGTCGCCAGCCCGCGCCGCAGGAGCGCCTGGACCACGCGGTCCTGGACGTGCGAGTACGCCTGGCTCTGGGGCACCGGCGCCGCGGAGGGCGTGGCGGGGGCCGCCCCGCCCGTCGGCCGGCCGGGGACGCCGCCGCCCACCGGACCGGACGGCCGCGGCGGCCCGGCCGGCTGGCGGGCCGGGACGACGGGCGCGGCCAGATGCGCCGGGCGCGGAGCCGGGGTGAGCGGGCCGGCCGATCGGACGGGCGGAGGCGTGAGCGGGGGCATGGCGAGGAGTAGGAGAGGGGAGCGTGGGAGAAGGGAGTGTGTGGGAGGCACGGCGCCGACGGAGTGCCCTCACACGCCCCGGCACCCCGGAGTCCCTCCGCTTTAGCGGCTCATCAGGTCGGAGGAGGACGGGCGGATCATGGCGGTCTCGGCCGAGAGCACGGTCAGGAACGCGACCATGAGGCCGATGAACAGGCCCACGAACGTCTGGATGGTCTCGACGGCCACCTTCAGCTTCAACGTCGTCTCGCGCTCGTAGTAGTCGGCCATCTGCTGGGCGCTCTTGCGGACGGCGCCCGTCTCGGCGCCCGTCTTGAAGCGCGAGAGCGTCATCGGCGTGAACACCTCGGCGGCCTCCATCGAGCGCACGAGGTCGGCGCCCTGGCCCATCATCATGGGGATCGTCTTGGTCTTGATCTGGTGCTCCATGTAGGGGTTGCCGGAGGCCTCGGCGGCCACCCGGATCACCTCCAGGTTCTCGCCCGAACCGGAGTACAGGATGGCGAAGACCCGGCAGAACACCTCGATGTTCAGCTTGTGGAGGAGCCCGCCCACCACGGGGATCCGGATCATGTACTTGGCGAGGATGAACTGCCCCTTCGGGGTCCGCGCCCACGCGACGGCCCCGATGCCGAGGGCGAGCAGGATCACGCCGATCACGCCCATCCACCGGTCGAGGAACGCGCTCATGGCGAGCGAGAACGTGGTCAGCGGCGGGAGCTCGATCCCGTCGAAGTCGGCGAAGAGGCCGGCCGTCTGGGGCACGATGTACCACACGTACCAGACGAACACGCCGAGCGTGGCGAGGATCGTCACCGCCGGCATGATGAGCGCGCTCTTGACGCTCTTGCGGAACTCGTCCTTCCGCTCCAGGAAGCGGGCCGTCGCCTCGTAGATCTCGGCCATGTTGCCGGACGTGCTGGCGACGCCGAGCATGTAGGCGGTGAACTTGCCCAGGCTGTCCTGGTGCTTCATGAAGGCCTGCTTGGCCTCCATGCCGCCCTTGAGGTCGGAGGAGATGTCGCGGAGGACGCCCTTGAGCGAGGTCGAGGAGATGTCGGCCATGAGGAGGTTCATCACCTCGGTGAAGGCCATCTTCTCCATGAGCAGGTTCGCCGCCAGCCGGACGAACATGATCACGTCGCCGGTGGGGGGCTTCCGGTTGATGTTGAGGAGGTTCTTCTTGATCCAGAGGACCTCCAGGCCCATGCGCTCCAGCGCGCTCCGGATCTCGTCCTCGGCGTACGCCTTCTGCTCGCCCTTGACCACCTTCCCCGAGGGGTGCTGGATCTTGTACTTGAAGAGCATCCGCTCCTCGAGGTCCCGGAGCGTGAAGGCGTGCTTCTGGGAGAGCCCCTCGACCTTCTTCTGGGCCGTCTTCTTGTTGGGGGCGTAGACCGTCCCCTGGACGGACTGGCCGCCGGTGGACACGCCGGTGAATCGGAATTCTGCCATCTGGAGCCGGAGGCCGGGAAGATCTGGACCCGATGTATCGGCGGGCCGGCGCCCGGGGTAAAGGGTGCGAGGCGGCCCCTCCGGCTCACGCGCCCGCTCGGCCGCGGCCCGCTCGCCCCCGCCGGCCGGTTCGAGGCGCTGGCGGCGGTGCCCGGCGCGGACGAAGGCCTCCGCGCGGCCGTGCTCTCCGCCTGGCTCGCCGGGCCGCTCGTCGCTCGACGGAGCCCGGGAGCCGGTCTCAAGGGGGCAGGCCATGCCGCCCGCGCGGCCTGACGGTCCCCGGAGGGCACGGCGCTCCGGCGTCAGTCGCCGAGGCCCGCGTCGTAGCGCTCGTCCCCGCCGCGCTCGGTGGCCGCCAGTGTGGCGGCGGTCTCGATCAGGCGGACGAACTCGGCCCGGTCGCCGAACGGGTCGGCGCCTCGCGACTGGCGGGCGAGGTGGAGCGCGTGGGCATAGCTCGCGCCCGGCGCGTGCTCGCTGGCGCGGAGCAGGAGGGCGGCCTCGGTCACGGACACGGCCCAGCGCGTCGCCTCGGAGGCGCGCTCCAGCGGGACCACGTCGCCAGAGACGCCGGTGTCGAGGAGGACGCTCGCGTCGGCGAACGTGCCGGCATCTGTGGCGGGCTTGTAACGGAGCTTTACCCACAGCCAGTCGTCCGAGTCGGCAGCCTCGGTGGGCTCCATCGGGCGCTGGAAGCGGAGGTCGTCCACGTCGGCGGCGGGCACTGCGACGCCGGCCGGGACGACCTCGTAGAGCGCCGTGACGGTGTGGCCCGCGCCCAACTCGCCGGCGTCCTTCCGGTCGTCGTTGAAGTCCTCGTCGGCGAGCGTGCGGTTCTCGTAGCCGATGAGGCGGTAGCCGGCCACGTGCGCCGGGTTGAACTCCACCTGGATCTTGACGTCCTTGGCGATGGCGAACAGGGTCCCGCCGAACTCGCGGACGAACACGCGCTCGGCCTCGCGGACGCCGTCGATGTAGGCGTAGTTGCCGTTGCCGTGGTCCGCCAGCGTCTCCATCTTGGAGTCCTGGAGGTTGCCGGTCCCGAAGCCGAGGACGCTCAGGAACACGCCCGACTGGCGCTCCTCCTCGACGAGCCGCTGCATCTCGGCGTCGGACGAGAGGCCCACGTTGAAGTCGCCGTCGGTGGCGAGGATCACGCGGTTGGTCGCTCGCGGGTCGAAGTGCTGGCGGGCCGTGGCGTAGGCGAGGCGCAGGCCCTCCGCGCCGCCCGTCGAGCCGCCCGCGCGGAGGTCGTCGATGGCGTCGAGGATAGCGGCCTTGTCGGTCCCGTCGGTGGGCGGGAGGACGAGCCCGGAGGCGCCGGCGTAGACGACGAGCGCCACGCGGTCCTGCGGGCGCATCTCGCGGACGAGCAGCCGGAACGCACGCTGCAAGAGCGGGAGCTTGTCCGGCGCCTGCATCGAGCCCGAGACGTCGATGAGGAAGACGAGGTTGGCCGGCGGGAGGTCCTCGGTCTCGATCCGGCGGCCCTGGAGACCGATCCGCACGAGCCGGTGCGCGGGCGCCCACGGCGCGACCGTCGTCTCGGTGTGGACGGCGAACGGGTGCCGGCCGCGCGGCCCGTCGAGGCCGTAGTCGAAGCTGTTGACGAACTCCTCGACGCGGACGGCGTCGCGCGGCGGGAGTTG
Source organism: Rubricoccaceae bacterium (assembly GCA_963811175.1). Taxonomy (GTDB): domain Bacteria; phylum Bacteroidota; class Rhodothermia; order Rhodothermales; family Rubricoccaceae; genus Rubrivirga. The sequence continues at coordinate 757,255 of CAWEQE010000002.1, forward strand.
CTCGTTGGTCAGGAAGCGCCGGGCATTCGCGTAGCTGGCGCGGTCCACGTCGATGGAGAACGTGGAGAGCGGGGCGTCACTGGTCCGCTTGAACCCGACCTCGTCGAGGGGCGCGTAGCCCTCGCGGTCGGTCGGCGGCGCGGACCGCCAGCCGCCCGAGCGCATCGGCGGGGGCGGCGCGGCCGAGAGCTGTGCGTTCCCGTTGATGCCCCGGACCTGGAGGCCGGCCGCCGCGCGCTGGCGGCCCTCGTATTCGACCACCACCTCGTCGAGCGTAGCGGCCGGCGAGAGCGCCACGTTCTTCGTCAGCCGTCGCCCCGTCCCGCACCGCGACGCGCACCTCCTGCGTCTCGTAGCCGACGAACGAGACCTGGAGCGTGTGCGTGCCGGCGGGCACGCCGCGCAGCCGGTACCGTCCGTCGAGGTCGGCCGTCACGCCTTGTTGGAGCGCCGGAATCGAGACGGCCGCGCCGACGAGCGGGTCGCCCGTCTCGGCGTCGGTGACGACGCCGGCGAGCACGCCGGTGCTCGACGGACGGGCGCTGCGCTGGCGACGGCCGCCAGCAGGGCGATGACAAGGACGAGCGGGCGGCGGACGAGCATGGGCCTGGGGACGGAAGGGGCGGACAACCCCTGGGCCGCACTCGGCCCCTCCCACGTCACATCCGCTCCCGCAGCCCGGGGCCTCAGCTCAGCCGGACCTGCCGGATAAACCGCCGCACGGCCACCGTCGACGCCAGCAGGCCGAGCACGAGGCCGAGGGCGACCAGGGCGAGCACGGTGAACGCGGGCGACCCGCCCGGCCAGCCCATCGCGGCGGCGCCATCCACCGAGGTGACGAACCGGAGGAACAGGCCGTACAGCCCCCACAGCACGAGCCCGGCGAGGAGCCCGGCCACGAGCCCCTGCACCACGCCTTCGACGAGGAAGGGCCGCCGGATGAAGGCGTTCGTGGCACCCACGAGCTTCATCGTCCGGATCAGCATCCGGCGGGCGTAGATCGAGAGCCGGACCGTGTTGCCGACGAGCAGGAGCGCGGCGACCACCACGAGCAGCGCCACCGCCAGCCCGACGCCGGAGATCAGCCGGAGCGTCCGCTCGACGGCCTCGACGGCGACGCGGTCGTAGGCCACCTCGTCCACCTGTTCCCACGTCCCGACGGTCTCGGCGAAGCCGGCGAGGCTGTCCGGCGAGGCGTAGGCGCCCCCGAGGCGGACGCGGTAGCTGGCCGGGAGGAACTGGGCGTCGTCGTAGAGATCGGCCTCCTCGCCAAAGTCGGCGCGGAAGATCTCGGCGGCCTCCTCGTGCGAGATGTAGCGCACCGAGTCGACGCCGGCGATGGCGCGGAGGCGGTCGCCCACCCGGGCGGCGACCTCGCCGGTGGCCGCGTCGTCCAAAAACACCTCGGCCTCGGAGGCCCGCTGGCGGAGCGTCTCGGCCACGTTCTGGACCTGCCACCCGAGCAGGGCGAAGATGCCGATCAGGACGAGGGCGATGGCGAGGGCCACCACGCTCGTGGCGGCGGCGAGCTTGGCGCGGCGGAAGCCGGCGAGCCCTTCGCGGAGGGTGTAGGAGGGGGCCACAGGGCGACGGTCGGGGGGAGACCCAGAAGGTAGCTCGATCGGAAGCCGTCTCTGCTCGTAGCGGACACGCCGCTCCCTGCCGAGCCGGTGCCTCGTCCCCGCTGGCGCACACCGCCCGCGGGAGGCCCCAAAAAGTGAGCGCCCGACGGCGGACCGTCGGACGCTCAATCGGGGAGCTCGCCCTGGAGGGCGGGGCTGGGCGTGCTCAACCCGACTCGGGTGGCCGCGAGTGCGACCGGAATCGGAGCCCTAAGGTACACCTGCGTCGGGGGCAAGGGCAAGAACCCCCGATGAAGCGTTACACCTGCCCCATCGCGGTGCGGAGCCGGTTGCGGGCGCGGTCACGCTCGGCCTCTAGCTCGGCCCGCTCCTCGGGCGTCGAGGCCGCCGCGAGACGCTCGGCGGCGCGCTCTTCGGCCGAGCGGGCGCGCTCGACGTCGATCTCAGAGGCCGGCTCGACCGTCTCGGTGAGCACGATCACGTGGTCGTCCAGCACCTCGACGAAGCCGCCCGAGGTGGCGAACGCGACGCGCTCGCCCTCCAGCGTCGTCACGGTTATGACGCCGACCTGGGTGGCGGCGAGCATCGGGGCGTGCCCACGCAGGACCTCGAAGGAGCCCTCGACGCCCGGCGCGCGGACGGCGCGGGCCTCGCCGCGGTAGGCGGCCCGGTCCGGGGAGACGATCTCGACGAGCAGGGAGTCAGCCATGTCTAAGGGCAAGGGGGAAGGGGCAAGCGGCGAGAGGCCTCTCGCCCCTTGCAGGCCTCTAGGCCTCGGCGAGCATCTCCTCGCCGGCCTCGATCACCTCCTCGATGGCCCCCTTGTAGAGGAAGGCGCCCTCGGGCAGGTGGTCCAGCTCGCCGTCGAGGATCATCTTGAAGCCGCGGACGGTGTCGTCCACCTTCACGTACTTGCCGGGCGTGCCGGTAAACTGCTCGGCGACGAAGAACGGCTGCGACATGAACCGCTGGACGCGGCGGGCGCGGTTGACGACCTGCTTGTCCTCGTCGCTCAGCTCGTCGAGGCCGAGGATGGCGATGATGTCCTGGAGCTCCTTGTCGCGCTGGAGCAGCTCCTTGGTGTCCTGGGCGACCTTGTAGTGCTCGTCGCCGACGACCTCGGCGGTCAGGATGCGGCTCGTGGAGTCGAGCGGGTCGACGGCCGGGTAGATGCCGAGCGAGGCGATGCCGCGCGAGAGCGTCGTGGTGGCGTCGAGGTGGGCGAAGGTCGTGGCCGGGGCCGGGTCCGTGAGGTCGTCGGCCGGGACGTACACGGCCTGGACCGACGTGATGGCCCCCTTCTTGGTGGACGTGATGCGCTCCTGCATCTGGCCCATCTCGGTCGCCAGCGTGGGCTGGTAGCCCACCGCCGACGGCATCCGGCCGAGGAGCGCGGAGACCTCGGAGCCAGCCTGCGTGAACCGGAAGATGTTGTCGACGAAGAAGAGGACGTCCGTGCCGCCCTGGTCGCGGAAGTACTCGGCGAGCGTGAGGCCGGAGAGGGCCACGCGGGCGCGGGCGCCGGGCGGCTCGTTCATCTGGCCGAACACGAACGACGCCTGGCTCTGCTTGAGCAGTTCCATGTCGACCTTGCTCAGATCCCAGCCGCCGTGCTCCATCGACTCCATGAAGGCGTCGCCGTACTTCATGATGCCGGACTCCAGCATCTCGCGCATGAGGTCGTTTCCCTCGCGCGTCCGCTCGCCGACGCCGGCGAACACGGAGAAGCCCTCGTGGCCCTTGGCGATGTTGTTGATCAGCTCCTGGATGAGCACCGTCTTGCCGACGCCGGCGCCGCCGAAGAGGCCGATCTTGCCGCCACGGGCGTACGGCTGGATGAGGTCGATGACCTTGATCCCGGTCTCCAGCACCTCGACGGACGTCGCCAGCTGGTCGTAGTCCGGCGGGGCGGCGTGGATCGGGCGCGTCTCCGTCACCTTCGGCTTGGGGAGCCCGTCGATGGCCTCGCCGACCACGTTGAACAGGCGGCCCCGGACCTCCTCGCCGACCGGCATCGCAATCGGCCGGCCCGTGCCGACCACGACCGTGCCGCGCGTGAGGCCGTCGGTGGAGTCCATCGAGATGGTGCGGACGCGGTTCTCGCCGAGGTGCTGCTGCACCTCCAGCACGAGCGTGCCCGTCTCGCGCTCGATCTCGAGGGCGTCGAGGATCTCGGGGACGGACTCGGCGGGGAACTCGCAGTCGACGACGGGGCCGATGACCTGGAGGACTTCGCCGGTCGTGGTGCCGACGGGGGGCGGGGCGGTTTCCATCAAGATGTCGGGATGGGAGAAGCGGAGTGCAGGGCGGCCAAGCTACCGTGAGACCCCGCGCGCGCCCGTGAACGGTGGGGGCCGGCGGGGCGAAGGTTTGGTGGAAAGGCCCGCTGGCAGCCACCGCCAGCGGGTCGGTCACGGCGTCTGGCGCTTTACCTCCGCATCGACTGCGACGAGGGCGCCCAGCGGGAGGACGAGGGCGGAGAGGCCTCCCGCCCGGACCCATCCGGCGCCGCTTCCACCGTGTGCCGCGGTCCACATTCCTTGCTGGAGGAGCGCGAACGCCACGAGGCAGGCGGCCCCCGTGGCGAAAAGGAGGTCGGACACGCGCTGGAGCACGGGCGCCCGGCGCTCCGTGGGGAGGTCCAAGACGGCCTGCTTGTTCGGCAGGTTCAGCGTGGGCGACCTGGGGTGCCGGCGCGTCCACACCGCCAGCACGTCGAGGCCGGCGGCGGGGGCGAGGCCGACGAGGGGGAGCCCCAGCCACGAGAGGAGCGACCGCCCGTCCCAGCGGTCGGGTGTGCCGGCCCCGTCGAAGTGGACGGGAATCCGGGTCGGGAGGTCGGGCCAGAGCCACGCCGCCCACGCGACGAGGGCGACGGCGACCGCCCACATCAGCACGCGAGCGGGAGACATCAGGGCGAGACGGGTGGGGCCCGCAACCTAGCCCTGCCCTAACCGCTGTCCTGCTAGCGACGCTCGCCCCGCTGGCGACGGTCGCCGCCCGTGGCCCGCTAGTAGTGCTTGTAGCCGCCGCCCGAGAGCGGGACGCGGTTCCCGTCCGGGAGGCGGAGCATCACCCCGTCGTCCGGCTCGACGATCTGGCCGACGACGGCGTAGGTGTCGGCCGCGAGCTTGGACGCCTCGGCCTCGGGGAGCGTGAACAGCAGCTCGTAGTCCTCGCCGCCGTAGAGGACGTAGGCCTCGGGGCGTGCGTCGAAGCGCTGGGCCGCGAGCGCGGTCTGGACGTGGACCGGCAGCAGCCCGCCATCGATCACAGCGCCGATCACGCCGGCCTGCGAGAGGTGGTGCGTCTCGCTCGCCAGCCCGTCGGAGACGTCGATCAGCGACGTCGGACGGACGCCGGCCTCGGCCCACGCTTGGACGCGGTCGAGCCGGGCCTGCGGCATCAGCTGGCGCTCGATGGCGTAGGCGAACTCAGCGAGGTCCGGCTGCGGGGGCGCGTCGGCGGCGCCGTCGCCTCCGGCCATCTCGTCCTTGCCCGCGATGAGGACCTGGAGGCCGGCGGCGGCGCTCCCCAGGTCGCCGGTGACGCACAAGAGGTCGCCCGGCTGGGCGCCGCGCCGGTACACCACGTCCGCTTCGTCGGCCTCGCCGATCACGGTCACACTCAGCGTGAGCCGCGCCGAGGCCGTCGTGTCGCCGCCGACGACCGCCAGCCCGTAGCGCTCGCACGCCTGGGCGATCCCGGCGTAGAGCGTCTCGGCGCCCTCGACGGACAGGTTGTTGGGGAGCCCGAGGGCGACGGTGGCGAACCGGGGCCGCGCGTTCATCGCCACCACGTCGCTCACGTTGACGGCGACGGCCTTCCAGCCGAGCGCCCGCAGCGGCACGTACGTCCGGTCGAAGTGGACGCCCTCGACCAGCGCGTCCGTCGTGACGACGTGGACGCGGCTCGGCCCGTCCGAGCCCGCGCCGCCGACGCGGTAGACGGCGGCGTCGTCGCCGATCCCCTGGACGAGGTCGCGGGCGTGGGCGGCGTCGCCGAGCGTCGCGGAGAGCCGGTCGATCAGGCCGAACTCGCCGACCTCGGAGACGGGCGTGAACGGGGCGGCGTCGGGGGCGTCGGACATTGCGAGAAGGCGGAGGCGGTCGGCGGTCAACCCGGGCCGCGCGGCCTTCGATCCGCCTCCGCGCGGTCTTCAGCGAGCCACTCGGTCGGCCCGGCTCCTGTCCAAGTGGAGGATGGCCGTCGGCGTCGCCCGGCTCTCCACGTCGTCGTAGACGAGGACGACCTCGCGGCCCGTCGCCCGCTCAACGGCGTAGACGGAGACGACGCCCTTCCCCTCGACGGTCGTCGCGTTCTCACCGCTGGCGATGCCGACGAGCGCCGCGTCGTAGTCCACCGAGCGGACATCGTAGCCGTCCGGGATCTCGACGCGGTATTCGACCGGCGGCGCGTCGCCCTCGGCCGTGGTGAGGAGGGTGGTCCGGTAGCCGCCGCCGCATCCGGCGAGGGCGACAGCCAGCAGGGCGAGGACGAGACGGACGGGCATCGGGGCGGCGGGCGTGTGATGGGAGAGCCGCGCCGGCCGCACCTCAGGTCACGTGAGGGGCTCGGGCTCCTCCGTCGCGTCGTGAGCCGGGCGGGTGCCTCGGCTCAGCCGCCGCACCGGACGTGGCGGGATCAGGAGCGCCGCCGGCTCCGGCTCGTAGAGCACGGCGAAGCGACGGTCGCTCATGAACACGTACCGGAGGGCATCTACGAGGCCGATGGCGAACGGGATCATCGTCCAGCAGAACAGGAGCATGGCGAGGCCCACCTTCGTCTGGCCGAGGTAGAAGCGGTGCGCCCCGACGCCGCCGAGGAAGAGGGCGAGGAGCGTGGCGGCCCCCTTGCTCTTCGCGCCTCGCCGGCCTCGAAGCGAGGGCACCTCCGGCTGGCGGACGCCACAGAACCGGCAGATCTCGGCGCGGGCGTCGACCTCGGCCCCGCACGCGTAGCAGAACTTGGTCGCGGGCGCCGTCAGGGCGGGACGCGCGGGCGGCACGGCGACGGCCGGGACCGCCTTCTTTTTCCGGCGCCGGAGTCGCTTTGTCCGCGTGCGGCGCGCGGACGGGTCCGGCCCGAACGCCTGCTCCTCGAGCTCCTCCGACGTGAGGTCGTCGAGGGCGTCGTTCCGCTCGAAGTCGGTCGTGGACACAGAGGAGTGTGGAAAGGGGAGCGGGCGACGGGCCTCTCCTGTTCGGGCCCGACCGCTCCAGGTTGCACGGTTCTACGGGAGGGTCAGCGATCCCTGGAAGGCGGGCCGTCGCGCGCCCGTCACGGCCGGCAGTCCGGTGCGGACGCCGTTGGCCCACTCGTGCGCCAGGAGCGCGAACAGGACGGCCTCCTTCGCGTCCGGGTCGAGCCCGTAGGCCGCCGTCGTCTCGACGGGGATCGGGGCGAACGCCTCGGCCAGCATCCGCATCAGCGTCGGGTTGTGGACGCCGCCGCCGGAGGCGATCACGCGGTCCGGCGTCGGCTCGACGAATCGGCGGACGGCCTCGGCCACGGACCGCGCCGTGAACGCCGTCGCCGTCGCCAGCAGGTCGGCCGGGCGAGAGGGTCCACGCGCGACGAGCCAGTCGACGAAGGGCGTCCCAAAATCCTCCCGGCCGGTGGACTTGGGCGGCGGCTGGCGGAAAAAGGGGGCCGTCAGCACGTCGGCTAGCAACTCCTCGTCGGGCGTGCCCTCGGCCGCGAGGGCGCCTCCCTCGTCGTACGGCCGGCCGGTGAGGCGGAGCGCGAGCGCGTCGATGACCATGTTGGCCGGGCCGGTGTCGAAGGCGGCGCGTGGCGGGCCGCCCGGCGGGAGGATGGTCAGGTTGGCGATGCCGCCCAGATTGAGGAGGACGCGGGCCTCGCGGTCGTCCGTGAACAGGGCGCCGTCGAGGGTCGGGGCGAGCGGCGCCGCCTGCCCGCCGAGGGCGAGGTCGCCGGCCCGGAAGTCGGCCACGACCGGGACGCCGAGGCGGGTGGCGATCTCGGCCGCGCTCCCGATCTGGAGCGTCGAGCGGGTCGGGACGCCGGCGCAGTCCTCCGGCGTCGGGACGTGCTGGACCGTCTGGCCGTGTGAGCCGACGAGGTCGAGGTCGGCCGGGGCGAGGCCGGCGGCGCCGAGGGCGTGCTCGACGGCCTCGGCGAACCGCGCGCCGAGCCGCCCGTGGAGCTGGCTGACGAGCCGGACGTCGGACGTGGCCGTCTCGACGCACGCCGCCAGCGCCTCGCGGAGCGCCTCGTCGTAGGGCTCGCTCACGAACCCGAGCGTCTCGACGCGGACGCCCGTCCCGGTCCCGTCCAGGCGGACGACGGCCGCGTCGGCGCCGTCGAGCGAGGTCCCGCTCATGATCCCGGCGACGACGCGTGGGCCGGGGCGGAGGAGCCGGTCGAGGGGGTGGGCCACCTAGCCGCGTTCGCGCATCTCGGCGGCGCGGCGGAGCAGGTCGTCGGCCTTCTCGGGCTGGCGGGCGGCGAGCGTCTCGTAGACGAGGGCGGCCTGGACGTACTGGTGCTGCGCGGCGTAGATCTTGGCGAGCGTCTCCGAGGCCATGTCGTCTACCCCGCCGTCGTCGAACGTGACCTCGGGGCCGCTGAAGGCCGGGTCGGGCCGGATGCGGGGGGCGTCTTCGAGCTGGGCGATGAGCGCGTCCAGTTCGTCCGCCACGGCGAACGAGTCGTCCGCCGGGGCCGGCTCGTCGTCGGGGGCGACCACGTCGGGCTCCGCGTGCGTACCGGGCGGCGGCGTGGGGACGTCCTCCTCAGCGAGCACGGCCCAGCCGCTCACGTCGGGGGCGTCGGGCACGTGGAACGCGTCATCCGGGACCGAGGGCGCCTCCCCTTCCGGCGGGAGGAGGTCAGTCGGTGAGAACGGATGGTCGGTCCACGCCGGCGGCGCTTCGGCCCCCTCTGCGCCGTCGTCCTCGTCAGGCGCGTCTGGGGTGGGCGGCTCGGGGTCGGCTCGGGCGACGGCTCCCCCAAACAAGAGGGCGGAGACGTCGAGCGGCACTGGCTCGTCGTCTCCCGATGGTGGAGGCACGGCCGGAAACGAGGGGGTCGGTGCGTCCTCGGTCTGCGGGTCGTCGTGGAGCGGGATGGCGGGCGGAAGCTCGTCGCCGGCCGCCTGCGGGGACGGACGGTGGGCGGCCAGAAGCCGTTCGCGCTCGCGGTGGACGAGCGGGCTCCGGGGCACGAGGGCGGCGGCCCGGCTCCAGGCCACGAGCGCCGCCTCGACGTGCCCGGCGGTTTCCAGGGCGGTCGCGTGGAGCACGTGGGCGGCCGCGTACGTCGGGGCCTCGTCCACGAGCGCCGCCAGCCGCTCGACGGCCTGCGCCGGCTGACCCTCGGCGAGGAGCCGCGCGGCCACCTGAATGGCCGGCTCGGGAGTCGGAATCGGAGCGTCGGACATGATGCCGGAAGGTACGGCTCGCACGCGGAATCGCCCCCGCTTTGCTCAGGCCGCGGACCGGGTGAGCGCCCCGGTGCGGACGCGCTCGGCGCGCCCGCTCGGTCCCCATGACGCCACAGCGACGCCTCCCAGGCCGACCGCGAGGAGGCTCTGAAAGGCGAGCGCCGGCCACGCACCGAGCCCCGCCAGCCCCACAAGGCCCGCCAGGGAATAGACCGCGAGGCCCACTTCGGTCCGCAGTGCCTCGGGCCGGACGGCTCCGTCCTTGGGCGTTCGGACGAACGGGGTCCGTCGGCCGCGCACGGCCTCCGCCACCGCCCGGCTGGCGGGGACGACGAGCACGAGCGGCGCCAGCAGGGCGAGCCCGACGTGCCCCCACCGGCGACGCCACGAGCGCGGGTAGAGCGCCCGCTGCGCCGCTCCGTGGGCGACGACGAGCCCCGCCAGCGCGACGTAGCCGACGCCGAGCAGGGCGAACGCGCTCGCCCCCGGCCCGACGCCGAGCGCCTGCGCCGCCGCGACGAGCGGATGCAGCACGATCACGACGAGCAGCGACGGCAGGCTCAGGGAGAGCGCCGTGTGGGCCGTCGCGGCGAGGCGCGCGCGGAGCCCGAGGCCGGAGTGCCAGACGCGCCCGAGGTCCTTCCGCGCGACCTCGGCGAGTCCCTTCGCCCACCGCGCCTGCTGCCGCCGCCACGCGTCGACCGTCGGCGGGAGGTCGGCCGGGACGCGGACGCTCTCGGCCAGACGCGCGCGCCAGCTGGCGGCCTGGGCGCGGAGCGCGAGGTCGAGGTCCTCGGCGAGGGTGTCGCCCTGCCACCCCCCGGCGCTCTCGATGGCGTCCACGCGCCAGACGCCGGCCGTCCCGTTGAACACGAGCGGCCACCCGGCCCGGTCGCGCGCCGTCTGCTCGACGGCAAAGTGGAGGTCCAGGATGGCCGCCTGCGCCCGGCCCAGCGCCGTGGCGTCGGCCTCCGGGTGGGTCCACACGGCCTGGACGAAGGCGAGGCCGGGGTCGGCCAGGAGCGCCGGCACGAGCTGGCGGAGCGTGTCGGGGGCCGGGCGGAAGTCCACGTCGAAGACGGCCGCCAGCGGGGCGTCGGTGTGGGCGAGGCCGTGGGCGAGGGCGCCCGCCTTGAAGCCGTCGCGCTGGTCGCGGGGCAGGTGCCGGACGCCCAGCGCCCGCCGCTCGGCGCAGAGCACGGCGTTCCGGCGGCGCGCCGGGGCCGGCGAGTCGTCGAGGAGCTGGACCTCGACGGCTCCGGGATAGTCGAGGGCCACGGCGGCGTCGAGGGCGCGGGCCACGAGGGCGGCCGGCTCGTCGTACACCGGAATCTGGACGGCCACGGCCGGCCACGGCTCGCCCTCGGCCGGGACGGACTGGAGAAGTGCGCGGGCTGGCCGAACGCTCCGCACGATGGCCAGCGCGAAGGCGTGGAGCCCGAGCCCCGCGAGCACGGCCGTCGCCACGGCGTAGAGCCCGACGGCCAGCGTCGCCAGCGCGTCGAGGAGGGGCGGGGCGCCCGGCGTCACCAGTCCGAGGTCGCGGCCGTGAAGGCGTCGCGGGCGAGTTGCTCCAAGACCGCTGCCGCCGCGTCGGCCTCGCCCTGGAGCCCGTCGCTGGGCGCGAAGTCGTCGGCCCCGGAGAACGTCCGGTCGAGGAGGTCGCGGTCCTCGATCCGGTCGTACACGACCACGCGGATGCCGATGGAGACGCGGTTGAGCGCGGCCACGTTGTCGCCAGTGACGGCGGCCGGCGCGATGGCGTACTGCTCGATGGTGGCCCGGACGACGGCATCGGCCTCGGTCTCATCGGGCTCCAGCGAGAGCCGCGTCCGGTCCGCGAAGCGGCTCACGAGGGCGTCGGTGAGGATGCGGTCCAGGCCCGGCGGCCCGCCCGAGGCCCGCGACTCCGCGATGGGCACGGCGACGGTCTGGAGGGCGGCGGGGATGGAGGCGCCGGAGAACGAGTAGATCCCGCACGCCGGCAGGAGGAGTGCGGCAGCGAGCGCGGCCCACGTCCGGCTCCGTCGGCTGGCGGCACACCACCGCCAGCGGAGCGCGGAGTCGTCTCGGAGCGGGGGGAGGAGGGCATGGCCGGGGCGGATGCGAAGAGACGAGGGGCCGGTCGCGTCCCTTACTCCTCGTCGTCCAGATCCTTGATCTTGCGGTAGAGCGTGCGCTCCGAGATGCCGAGCGCCTCGGCCGTCTGGCGGCGGTTGCCGTCGAAGCGACGGAGGGCCTCGCGGATGAGCGCGGCCTCGGCCTCCTCCATGGTCGGGAGCGGGAGGCCGTCGGCGAGGACGTCCTCCAGGCTCTCGGGCGTCGTCCCGAACGCCCGGCCGTCGCCGGCGTCCTCGATCTCGAACAGCGTGTCGGCCGCGTCGACGGGGCCGTGCGTGGAGGGCGGATCGTACGTCACCTCGTGCTCGGTCTCGAAGGCGTCGTGGTCCACGAACGACGGGAAGCCGGCGCCGGGCACGCCGAACTCGGTCGGGACGTGAACCGTGGGCGTGTCCGTCTCGGCGGAGCCCACGAGCCGCTGGATCCAGCCCCGCACCTCGCGCATCTCCACCCGAAGCTCCAGGAGCGCCCGGTACAGCAGCTCGCGCTCGCGGACCTCGTCGGTGCCGCCGGCGGGGGGACGGGCGAGCGTGAGCCCGGCGCCCGCCGAGACGCCGCGGAGGTGCGGGCGGAGCGCCTCGGCCGGGACCGGGTTCTGCTGCACCAGCACGACGGCCTGCTCGGCCACGTTGCGCAGTTCGCGGACGTTGCCGGGCCAGTTGTAGCGCCGGAGGAGGTCGGCGGCGTCGGGCGCCAGCCGGGGGTACTGCGCGTCGTACTGGCGGGCGAAGCGGGCGGCGAACGCCTCGAACAGGGGGAGGATGTCGTCCCGCCGGTCGCGGAGCGGCGGGATCCGGAGGACGACCGTGCTCAGGCGGTAGTAGAGGTCCTCGCGGAACCGTCCGTCGCGGACCTCGGCGGCCAGGTCCTTGTTCGTCGCCGCGATGATGCGGACGTCGGCGCGGAGCTGGGCCGTCCCGCCGACCCGGCTAAACTGGCCCGTCTCCAGCACGCGCAGCAGCCGGACCTGCGCGTGGAGCGGCATCTCGCCGATCTCGTCCAGAAAGAGGGTCCCGCCGTCGGCCTCCTCGAAGTAGCCCGTCCGCCGCTCGGTGGCGCCGGTGTAGGCCCCCTTCTCGGCCCCGAACAGCTCGCTCTCGATGAGTCCCTCCGGGATCGCCCCGCAGTTGACCACCACGACCCGCTTGTGGCGCCGCTCCGAGAGTCCGTGGATGGCCGTCGCCACCAGCTCCTTGCCGACGCCGGACTCGCCTTCCAGGAGCACCGTGATGTCCGGCGGGGCCACCTGCCGAATCCGCTCCAGCACGCGCCGGAGCGCGGGGCTGTCGCCGAGGATACCGAACCGTTCTTGGAGGGCCTGCCGATCCATTCGTGAGGTGCGCGGAGAGGGGCCGCCAAGATAGGGCGCCCGGGCTGGCGGGATCCCCGACGCGCGCCTCCTCCGATGCCCCCAGCCGGCACTGCGCGGGCGACGGCGCCCGGCCGGCGGGCGGCCCGCTCCCCGCCAGTGCCGCGCGCCCGACGCTCGGTCCCCAGCGTCCGTCGCCGCCGTGCCTGCCACGCTCACGCGTCCCGCTCCGCCTCCCACCGTATGTCGACGGGAGGAGATGCCGGCTACATCCACGGTGAGGTTTCCGCACGTCTGCAGCCCCACGACGCCGGGGCCGGCCTCTAGCCCGCCACCGGCTGGCGGCCCGCGTCTGCCCGCGGGGCGTGCTCCAGCGTCGTGCGCCGGACGAACGAGCCCAGCAGCGTCGCGCTCGTCCCGTCCTCCACGCGGACGACGGCGTAGTCCCCCGGGCGCACCCCCTCCGGCCGGTCGAAGACGACCATGTGGTTCGTGTCGGTCCGGCCCCGGAGCTGCGCGTCGGACCGCTTCGAGGCGCCCTCGACCAGCACCACCTCCTCGCGCCCGAACCGCTGGCGGTGGCTGGCCAGCGAGTGCTCGTTCTGGAGCGTGATGATCTCCGAGAGCCGGGCCTTCTTGACGCTCTCCGGCACGTCGTCGGCGTACTTCCGGGCGGCGTAGGTGTCGGGCCGCTCGGAGTAGGCGAACATGAAGGCGTGGTCGTACCGGACCTCGCGCATGAGCGAGAGCGTGTCGGCATGCTCCTCCGGCGTCTCGCCGCAGAAGCCGGCGATGAGGTCCGTCGAGAACGCGATGCCGGGGACGATGGCCCGCGCCCGGGCGATCAGGTCGAGGTAGTGCTCGCGCGTGTACGTCCGCCGCATCCGCCGGAGCACGTCCGAGTTGCCGTGCTGGACCGGCAGGTGGATAAAGTCACAGACCGTCGGCCGCTCGGCGTGGACGTGCAGCAGCTCGTCGGAGCAGTCCTTCGGGTGGCTCGTCGAGTAGCGGATCCGGAGCTCCGGGCTGAGGAGCGAGATCCGGTAGAGCAGTTCCGCGAAGTCGACCGCCGTCCCGTCCTGCTCCACGCGGTACGAGTTGACGTTCTGGCCGAGGACCGTGACCTCCTTGTACCCGGCGTCGACCAGCTGGCCGACCTCGCTGAGGATGCTCGCGACGGGCCGGCTCCGCTCGCGGCCCCGCGTGAAGGGCACCACGCAGAAGGCGCACATGTTGTCGCACCCGCGCATGATCGAGACGAAGGCGCTCACGCCGTTCGAGTCGTAGCGGACCGGCGCGAGGTCGGCGTAGGTCTCCTCGCGCGAGAGCTGGACGTTGACGGCGGCCTGGCCCGTGTCGTGGGACTCCGCCAGCAGGCGCGGGAGGTCGCGGTAGGCGTCCGGCCCGACCACGAGGTCGACGAGCCGCTCTTGCTCCAGCAGCTTGGACCGGAGCCGCTCGGCCATGCACCCGAGCACGCCGATCTGGAGGCCGGGCTGGCTCTTCTCCTTGCGTGCCCGGATGTGCGTCAGCCGGCCGCGGACGCGGTCCTCCGCCTTCTCGCGGATCGCGCACGTGTTGATGAGGACCACGTCGGCCTCGGCCTCGGTCTCCGCCAGCGCGTAGCCCTCGCCGCCGAGGATGGACGCGACGAGTTCGGAGTCGGCCACGTTCATCTGGCACCCGTACGTCTCGATGTAGACGCTCCGGCCATTCGTGCCGGGGCGGCTGGCGACCGCGCGGGGCGCGTCGGCGCCACGAGCGTCGGGGGCGGACGAGACCGGGGCGGGGGCGTCCTCGGTCAGGACGTCGAGGTCGGCGATGGGCTGCATGTCCGGAGCGCGTTTCGGGCCGGGAAGCTACGGCGGCGCGGCCTCGGCGCCTGGCTAGGCGTCGGTGGAGATCCCCCACAAACGCGAGCCGCCCCGCTCGGCCTTACGGGGCCGGGCGGGGCGGATAGGGTCGGTCCGGGAGCGAGGGGTAGGACCCGTACGAGCAGGGCTCGGAGGTGGGACGGGCCGGCTCTGGAGATGGAAGGAGCCAGAGAGGGTCGCGCGTCGGACCAAACGCGAGGCAGCCTAGAAGACCGCCAGGCTGAGCAGCGCAGCCGACACGAAGCCGAGGCGGACGAGAAGGGCAGAAGGGCTCGCGAGGCGGCCGGCCGGGAGGGAGAGCGGGGGGGCTGTCATGAGGGGCATTGGAGCGCGGTACTCGTTCTCTTCACACGCTTCGTGCCACCGCGCCTCGTCTGCCGTTTTGGTCGTGCCGCCGTCAGCATCTCTCCTACAGAGTGGGCGTTGGCATAGGGAAATCCCCTGGCTACTCTGTCGAAACGTCTCGCATAGGGGAATCCCCGGTGACGGAACGGCCGCCGACGCCGGACCGGAGCACGTACTTCCCCACGAGGTCGAACTCAAGGTTAACGGCCTGCCCCGGCCGCCAGCGTCCGGCCGTCGTCTTCTCCCACGTGTGCGGGATGATGGCGAGCGCGAGCGTGCCGGTCGGCTCGTCGAGCCGCGCGACCGTCAGCGAGATGCCGTCCACGCAGAGGCTCCCGCGTGGGATGAGGTACGGCGCGTCGGTTTCGGGATAGCGGATGCGGACGAGGTGCGAGTCGGCCAGCGCCTCCACGCTCTCGACGATGCCCGTCGTGTCGACGTGGCCCTGGACGAGGTGGCCGTCGAGGCGGGCTCCGAGCACGAGCGCCCGCTCCAGGTTCACGCCATCGCCGGGCTGGCGGTCGCCGAGGGCGGTCTTGGACAACGTCTCTTCGACGGCCACGGCCTCGAACGCCGTCTCGTCCTGTGCGACGACAGTGAGGCACACGCCGTCGACGGCCACGCTCTCGTCCACGCGGAGGGTGTCGGCGAACGAGCATGCGACCCGTAGGCGCCGCCCGCCCGCCAGGGGCTCGGCGGCCTCGACGGTTCCGACCTCTTCGATGATTCCGGTAAACATGGCGGGGGATGGGGACGGGGGATGGAAGCTCAGGCCGGCCGCCTCGACGCACGCAGAAAACCCTGGCGAAGACCGTGCGGCTCGTCCGTCGCCACGGGAGAAGGCGTCACACCTCACGCCGGTACCCGACGAGGAGCGCGTCCGGCCCGACCGTCTCCCACCGGGACTCGACGAACACGAGCGCGTCGGCCATGCGCTCGGTTCCCAGGTCGCGGACAGCCGGTGTTCCCGTCCCGACCAGCTTGGGAGCGACGAACCACCGCACGCGGTCCACCAGATCCTGCCGGAGCAGGGCCGTCGCCAGCCCGGGCCCGGCCTCCACCAGAACCGACTGGACCGGACGAACGCCGCCAGGGAGATCGTCGCCCGTGCCGAGGCGGTCGAGGACGGCGCCGAGGTCGAGGTGGCCGTCGCGCTCCGGGACCGCCCACACCCGGCCGCCCCGCTGGCGGAGTGCGTCGGCGTAGGCGGGCGCAGCGCCATCGGCGGTGACGGCGAGCGTGGGGGCGGCGCCGTCCGTGAACAGCTTGAGCGTAGGCGGGAGCGCGCCCGTCCGGTCGAGGACGACGCGGAGGGGCTGGCCCGCGCCCTCCGCCAGCGGGGCGTCGCGGACCGTCAGCGCGGGGTCGTCGGCGCGGGCGGTGCCGGACCCGACGAGCACGGCGTCGGAGGCGGCCCGGAGGCGGTGGACGTGCGCGCGCGCCTCCGGCGACGTCACCCAGCGGCTGTCGCCCGTGGCCGTCGCCACCCGCCCATCCAGCGTCCCGGCCGTCTTGAGCGTGACGAGCGGCCGCCCCGTCTGAACGCGCCTCAGGAACGCCTCGTTGAGCCGCCGAGCGTCGTGCTCGCGGACCCCGACCTCGACCGGGATCCCGGCGTCTCGGATCCGCGCGATCCCACGCCCGGCGACCTCCGGGAACGGGTCCTCGTGGGCCACGACCACGCGCCGGAACTGGCGCTCGACGACGAGGTCGGCGCAGGGCGGTGTCTTGCCGTGGTGGCTGCACGGCTCCAGCGTCACGACGAGCGTCGCCTCGGAGAGCCGGCCGCCCCAGCCCCGGCGCTCGGCGTCGCGGACGGCCCAGACCTCGGCGTGCGGGCCGCCGTAGCGCCCGTGCCAGCCCTCGCCCCACACCTCTCCCTCGGGGCCCAGCACGACGGCGCCGACGAGCGGGTTCGGGCTGACGGCGCCGGCGCCGCGTGTGGCGAGGTCGAGGGCGCGGCTCATGGCCGTGACGTCGGTCATAGCGGCTCCGCCCAGTCGGGGAGGGCGTCCAGCGCCCACTGCTCCAGGTAGAACGTGTGCTCGCCGCGCGCCCGCCGGTACGGCGCGATGAACCGGACGGCCTCCGGCGCCGGGTGCTGGCGGAACGCATCCACCAGCGGCTCGCGGAGCGGCCGGCGCGTGAATACGCTCCAGTCGTGTCCGTCGTGCGCGGGCTCGGGGTAGAGGACGGCCCCGCGCGGGTCGGCGTCGAGGGCGGACCGGAGGGCCGGGAGCGCCTCGCGCCGGGCCTTGCCGACGGTCGCCGCCAGCGCGTCGGGCGGGACGTCGCCGAGCGCGAGCGCGGCGGTCGCGGCCGGCTGGCGGAGGTGGTGGGCGGCCTCGTCGGGCGTCCGTGCGGCGAGCGATTCGCCGGGGGCGACGTGCTGCCACGGTCGGTCGCCGGCCCAGGCCAGGAGCGGCCGGAGCCACACGTCGGCGTCGGCGAGCGCCGTCAGTCCGACGCGCGGGCGGGGGGGCGCCAGGTGCGTCCCGGCGAGGTAGGCGCGGGCGTAGTCTGTGTCGAGGCCGCGGGCGAGAAACGCCTCCAGCGAGCCGGCCTCGACGGAGCGTCGGCGCGCGTCGGGCTCGTCGTTCGGCACGAGCACCTCCAGCCCAACGGGCTCCTCGATGAAGACCTTCACCACGTCCATGCCCGGAGAATCGCCGCCGTCCGTGCCGCGTTCCACGAGCCGCCTCGTCTCTGAGCCCCGATGAAAGCGATCCAGTCCGCGCTGACCTGGGCGGCGATTGCCGGCCTCGTCCTGTTCGCCCTCCCCGTCCTCCTCCTCTCGCGCCTGGTGGACCGGACGCCGGCCCGGCTACGCACCGGCCGCGCCTTCCGCGTCATCGGGAGCTGGATCCCGGCCATCAACCCGGCGTGGCACGTCGACGTCGGCGGGTTCGGCGTCGAGGGCGTGCGGCACCCGTACGTCGTCGTCTCGAACCACCAGTCGCTGGCCGACATCCCGGTGATCTCGATCCTGCCCTGGGAGATGAAGTGGGTGGCGAAGAAGGAGCTGTTCGACCTCCCGGTGATGGGCTGGCTGATGACCCTGGCCGGCGACATCGCGGTCGACCGGAAGGACCCCAACAGCCGCGCCTCGGTGCTGATCCGCGCCCAGCGGGTGCTGGACCGCGGCTGCTCGGTGATGTTTTTCCCCGAGGGCACGCGCTCGAAAGACGGACGCCTCAAGGCGTTCCACGATGGCGCGTTCCGACTGGCGATCCAGGCCGGCGTGCCGGTCCTCCCCCTCGCCATCGACGGGACGATGGACGCCATCCCGAAGCACGGCTGGCAGTTTGGCCGCGCCGACATCCGCCTCGACGTGCTCCCGCCCGTCCCTACCGAGGGCCTCATCGAGGCCGACGCGTCGGCGCTCCGCGACCAGGTGCGCCAGGCGATCGTGGACCACGTGGCGTCGTGGCGCGAGCTGCCAGCCGCGTCCGTCGACGCGCTGGCCGCCCCGCCTGGGGCGCCGACGGTCGAAGACCGCTCGAAGAGCACGTCTGATCGGGTCCGCACGGCCGGTCGCGGTTGATCTGGCCTGCCGGGAGTCTGTAGATTGGGCTTCCCTGCGGCTCGCCGCGGGCGAGTGCCCGATAGCTCAATTGGCAGAGCGCCAGTTTCTGGATCTGGAGGTTCAAGGTTCGATTCCTTGTCGGGCAGCACGGCCACCCGTTTCGGCGGGTGGCTTTTTTTGTGCGGCCGTCAGCCGTCCGGCCCGCGTCCGCCGCGCTGGCGGAGCGCCGCCGCCAGTCGGGCGGCGAGGGTGGAGGTGCGTCGCCGGCGGGTCTGGACGGCGGCCTCGACCGCGTCCGCCGCTCCGAACAGCGTCACAGACGTGGTGGCCCGCGTGGCGGCCGTGTAGAGCAGCTCGCGCGTGACGAGCCCGGCCCCGCGCGTCCCCGGCTCCGGGAGCACCACGCCGACCGCCCCAAACTCGGAGCCCTGACTTTTGTGGACCGTGAGGACCCAGGCGGACGCGTGGGGCGGTAGCCGCACGAACGGGACCGGCTCGCGGTTGGGAAAGACGACCACGCGGTCGGCACCGATCTCCCAGCAGACGCCGATGTCGCCGTTGGCGAGCCCGGTGTCGCGGTCGTTGACCGTCACGAGGACCGGGCGGGCAGGGTAGAACCGCTCGGTGTACGGGCTCCACCGCACCAGACCGTCGTCGCGGAGCGCGCGCTCGACGGCCTCGTTCAGTCCCTCGACGCCGCGAGGCCCGCGCCGGACGACGGCGAGCAGCCGGAACTGCGCCAGCGCCGCCAGCGCGTCGTCGGCCGTTGGGGCGGCCGCGACCTCGCGGGCGAACGGGAGCACCCACGCGAGCGCGGCGCTGGCCGGGGCGGGTTCCACGAGGGCCAGCGCGTCCCGCTGGCGGAGCGCGCCGAGGGCCGCCCCGGCCTCGCCGTCGCGGACGGCCACGGCGAGGGCGCCCACGTCGGAGTCGGCCGTGAACCGGCGGCTCTCGGTGAGCTCGATCACGGCCGCCGCCAGCGGGGCGGCGGCGTCGGAGGCCGGGACGCCGTCGATCCCGAGCGCTCGGCAGAACGCGGCGAGAGCGGGCGGCGCCGGTCCCCGCCCGCTGGCGACGAGGTCCGCGAACGTGGTGCCCACGCCGACCGGCGGGAGCTGGTCCGGGTCGCCGAGGACGACGAGCCGGGCCTCGGGCCGGAGAGCCTGGAGCAGTGCGTCGAACAGCCCGAGGTCCACCATCGAGCCTTCGTCGACCAGGACGAGGTCGTGGGGGAGCGGACGTCGGGCGTCGTGGCGGAAGCCGGCCCGTTCGGGGTGGGCGCCGAGCAGCCGGTGGAGCGTCTCGGCCGTCGTCGGGACGCGGGCGGCGAGGTCGTCGGGGAGCGCGGCGACGCGGGCGGCGACGCTCTCCTGGAGCCGGGAAGCGGCCTTGCCCGTGGGCGCGGCGAGGGCCACGCGGGCGTCGGGCTGTGCGGCGAGGACGAGCGCGAGGAGCCGGGCGGCCGTGTACGTCTTCCCGGTCCCCGGTCCGCCGGCCACGAAGAGCACGCGCTGGCGGAGCGCGGCCGCGGCCGCGAGCGCCTGGCGGTCGAGGGCGCCATCGGCGCGGGGGGCGAACAAGCGCGGGAACGCCTCGCGGGCGGCGTCCGGCGGCTCGTCGGCGAGGGGCGCCAGTCGGTCGGCGACGGCGCGGGCGACGCGGGCTTCGGCGTTCCAGTGCCGCCGAAGCGAGAGCCGGCCGTCGTCCATGACGAGGGGGCAGGCGCTCTCGGGGCCGCCGACGACCGGGCTCGCGGCGAGGTGGCGCTGCCAGCGGTCGAGGTCGGGGAGCGTCGGGAGGCCCCGGAAGGCGGGCCGCGCGTGCTCGTCCTCGGGAAACACGCTCCCGGCGTGCTCGTCGAGGGCGACGGCGCTGTGGCCGCTGCGCGTCTCGCGGGAGACGAGCGCCGCCGAGAGGGCAAGCGTCCGGGCGCGGTCGGGGTCCGGCGTGGCACTCTGCTCCGCGTCGAGGCCGGCGACGAGCCGTGCGAGCGCGAGGTCGATGGGGAGCGCGGCCTCGGCCTCTGCGATCGCGTCGAGCGCGCGCGACACGGCAGGAGTCAGTCTACGCATGGGGCGTCAGGAGCGTGTCGAGGGCGTCGATCATGGCGGCGGACGGGCGATGACGAAACAGTCCCGCCTCTCGCTCCGGATCGTCCGCCGTCTCATCATCGAGACCCCGGAGAAACACGTAGGCCGCCCCGCCGACGTGTGTGTCGTAGGCGTACTCGTCCTTGAGCCGGGATCGGAGGTAGCGGTGGAGCCCGAGCGTGTAGAGGTGGAGCTGGAGCCCGTAGTGGTGCCCGCGCATCGTGGCGGCGAGCGCGTCGGGGACGTAGGCCGCGGCGTCGTTGCCGAGACGGTTGAACTTCCAATCGACCACCCACCAGCGCTCGCCGGCGAGCGCAACGAGGTCGATCTCACCCACCATCAGTCCATCGACGGCCTCGCGCGAGAGGGCCGCCAGGGCGTCGGCGTAGTCCGGGCCAAAGGGCGGCGTGCCGTGCTGGCGAAAAACGTCGGCGAGGTCGCGCGGGGCGACGCGGCCAAGCGGGACCGCGAACGACCACTCGGTGCGGAGCGCGTCGGCGTCTCGGAGGCGAAGCGGAGTGCCATCGGTGGTCGAGAACAGCGGCGCCTCGGCGACGCGGTCGAGCAAGGCGAGCGCTTCGGCGGTCGGATTGAGAGGCGCGCGGTGGGGACGGCCGACGTGATCGAGCCCGTGCGCGGTCAGCCAGTGCGTGACCGTCTGGCGGTTGTGCTCGGCGGCTCGCTCGGCGTGCTCCGCGTCGTCTCGCCAATCGGCGCTCTCCAGGATCTTGTGGAGACAGGTGCCCGGCCCAGTACCGGCCGCGAACGCGTGGATGCCCTGCGGCACGACCTCGGAGGCTGTGGCGTCCTCGTCGGACTCGTCGGAGGCTGCGAGCCCGTCGTCGTCACGGGCGTCGTAGGACGTGCGGGTCCACGCGCTAAAGCTGGCCCGGCGCCACGTGTCGCGGGCGCGCTGGCGGGCGGCGGCGGGCAGCGGCATCGTTTGAGTCGGCTCCGCCCCCTCGTCGTCTGGTTCGAGCCTCGTGTCTGACGGAGCCAGAGGGGGAACGACAGCCATCAGCGTCCCCTCCGAGTCGAGCGTCGGTACGACCGCCAGCGGGTCGTCCACGTTGGCCTGGGAACGTGCGTCGTTGACGTGCGCCGCGAGGTCGCCCGTCCAGTCGGCCGTGTGCCCGTACAGGAGGTAGCCGAGTGCCGAGCGGTGGTCCAGCCGCCAGCGCCCGTACCCGGCCCGTCCCCAGACCACGTAGCAGCGCTCCTTGGCCCGAGTCATCGCCACGTACGCGCGTCGGACGGCCTCCGCCAGCGCGTCGGCCTGGCGGAGCTGGTCGTGCGCGTGGAGGTCGTCAGAGCCCAGGTCGTAGACGACGCCGTCGGGCGTCCGTGCGAGCGTCGGCGTCTGGCGCTCGTAGTCGCGCTGGCTGAGCGACCACAGGTATGGGAGGAAGACGACCTCGTACTCGAGCCCCTTCGAGTTGTGGTGCGTCGTGATCGTGACGGCCTCGGCGTCGCGCTCGAGCCGGAGTTCCTTCATCTCCCGAGACGGAAGCGCCTGGTCCTGCCGGTGGCGGAGCCAGTGGGCAAGGTCCTCGGGCGACTTCCCCGTCGCCGTCTCGATCTCGTGGAGCAACTCGGCCGTATGGCGCAGGTCCGTCGTCCACCGTTCACCGTCGGGCCGGGCGAGCAGGCGCTCTACGACGCGCTCCTCGTTCTGGAACGCGACCAGCGCGCTGAGCACGTCCCCTCGCCGCCAGCGCCTCTGCCCCTCGCGGAGCACGCGGACCACCTTGGCTTCCGTCTCTGGGGACGCGTCCAACGAGGCGAGGTCGTGGGCCGTCCAGCCCCAGAGCTCCGTCGAGAGGGCGGCGCGGCGAGCCCGCTCGTCCTCCGGGTGGAGGAAGGCGCGGAGGATCAGTTCGACGTCGGCCATGGCCCCGCTCTCGCGGATGTCGTTGGCGCGCGATACGACGGCCGGGATACCGCGCTGGCGGAGGGCGTCCTGCATATCGGCGGCCTCGTAGCGCGTCGGGACCAGGACGGCGATGTCTCCTGCCACTAACGGACGGCCGTCGAGCCGGGCCTCGCGGAGAAGACGGACGATCTCGGTCGCCACGAGCGGCGGGAGCTCCTTCTGGAGATCGCCTTTGCCCAATGCCCCCTTCGGTCCTTCCGGCGTGGGCCACCAGACGAGCGGTGGGAGATCCCCGTCGTCCAGACGAGGCGTCTGCTTCGCGGGCGACGAGGCGACGGGCCGGAACGGGATGCCGTCGAACAGGAACGCCCGCTCCGGCCGCTCGAACACGCGGTTGACGGCCTCCACCAGTCCCGCCGTGCTTCGCCAGTTGGTCCCGAGTGTGAACCGGCGGTCGGCCTCTTGCTGCGCACCGAGGTACGCGTGGACGTCCGCCCCGCGGAAGGCATAAATCGCCTGCTTCGGATCGCCGACGAAGTAGAGCGGGCGCCCGTCGAAGGCCGTCCGGAAGATGGCGTATTGGAGCGGGTCGGTGTCCTGGAACTCGTCGATCAGCGCGACCGAGAACTGTTGGCGGATGCCGCCCGCCAGTGCGGGGCCGGTGTCGGTGGCGAGGAGTGCGTCGTGGAGCCGCGTGATCAGGTCGCCGAAGGTGAGGTGGCCACGTCGCTCCTTGATCGCCTGTGTCCGCGCGTCGATCTCGTGGAGGAAGGCACGGACGAACGCGAGGTCGATCTCCACCACGGCCTCGGCGACCTCCCCGCACGCAACGAATCCGGCGTCCCGTCCGATCTCGGCGACGGCCCCCTTTTGGACGGCGCTCCGCGTCGTCGCAGTCTTCGCGACCGTCTCGGGGGCGCAGGCGAGCACCCAGCCGAGGGCGTCCGGCGCCTCGCCTCGTGCGAAGGCGCCGACGCGGGCGCACGCGGCGCCGATGTGACCGTCGAGCGGGGCGTTGCTGTTCCAGTCGAGCGCGCGGAGCATCTGCGCGGCGCCCTTCGGGTCCCACACGCCAGCAAGCGCAGACTGCGCAGCGCGGAGCCGTTCGAGCGCCTCACCGAGCTCCGGCGATTCGGGTTTGATCTGGACGCGTGGAAAGTCCGAGGTGTCCTTGTGGTAGCCCCGCAGGATCTCGGGCGACCGGCCGCGCGGGAGCGGGGACTTTGTGGCGAGGGGGTCCTTGCTTTTCCGGCTGTAGTGGAGCGCGACGGCTGTCAGGAGCGGCTCGTCGTGGACCATCCTCGCCCAGGCGTCGGCGGCGGCGCGAGCGCGGAGGGCGTCGGAGTCGGCATCCTCCACGAACTCCATCTCGAACGGCGTCCCACTCTCGAAGGCAGCCTGCTGCAGGACCCGCTTGCAGAACCCGTGGATGGTGAAAATGCCGGCCTCGTCCACGCGGTCAAGGGCGGCGAGCAGCCGGTCCTGGGCTCCGTCACGCTCCAAGAGGGAGACGAGCGGGCGTGTCAGGTCGTCCGGTTCGGCGTCGCCACGGACCACCGAGAGCGCCGTCCGGAGCGCGGCACGAATCCGTGTCTTGAGCTCCTCTGTGGCTGCTTTCGTGAACGTGACGACGAGGAGGCGCCGGAGGTCGGGCCGGCCGTCGGGTCCCGTCAGCCAGTCGCCTTCGAGCACGAGCCGGAGCACGAGCCCGGCGATGGCGAACGTCTTGCCCGTCCCGGCACTGGCCTCGACGAGCGTTCGGCCCGGCTCGACCGTCGTCGCCCAGTACTCGAACGCCGGCGCGCCGCGCTGGCGCTCGCCCTCCGCCAGCGCGGACGGCACGGCGTCGGACGGCGTGGCGGCGCCGTCACCGCTGGCCGTCCACGTCGTTTCATCATCGAGGGCGTCGTCGAAGAGGGACCCCTGGTTCACGACGGGGTGCCCTCGCGGTGGTAGTGCAGGAGCGGCGCCCAGAGCCCAAGCGACCACTTCATAAAGTGCTCCTCCGGGACGAACGGGTCGGGCTCGCCCTCGGCGTTCGTCCGGCCGCGCGTGGCGAGCAAGACGTAAGCGTCGTCGTCGTCGCCGGGCGGCGGGTCGGGTCGGCCCTTGAATGGACTGAACGCCGAGCGGGCCTTTTTCATCGCGCCCGACGGCGGCTGGAACGGGTCGGAAGAACGGCCCTCACTCCGAACGCGCTCGGCGTACTGAGCGAGATCGCCGTCGCTCAGCTCGTTCGCATACGCGTAAGAAGCGTGCTCGTAGAGAGGGATCGAGTATCGCTGCGCGCGCCTCCACCCGCGGACGAGCGCGGCGAGATAGGCCTGCGCATGGGCTGCCTCGACGGGGGCAAAATGAGCCGTCTTCTCGATTCCGATTGTGCAGGTGCACTCGACGGCCAAGGGGAAGGTGGCCGCGAGGGCGAGGTGGTCGATCCACGCCGTGATCAGGTCTTTCTGCCGGACGGTGCCCGCCCGGTAGCGGAGCGCGCCCCGTTCGACGTGGACCTTCGGCACGGTCCCCACGAGCCGCACCCCTGCGATTTCCACGTCGACCGAGCGAGGTGCCGTCTCGCCCCATGCCAAAATCGTTTCCGCCATCGGGCCGACCTCTTCGCGCGCCTGCCGTACCCACGAGGGGCCGGGGGCGCCCGCAGGCAACAATCCGCAGCGGAGAAGCCGGGCTTCGATCTCGGCTTCGGTCAACCCGTCGAGCAGGCCGTCGAGAACGGCCTGCCGCACCTTCCACTTTTCGAGACCCCCAAGCATGACCGGCTCGTCGTCGCTCAGGGCGTCGTCGTCGAGGTCGAGATCGGCGCGGAGTCGTCGGCGGACGACGAAGCGGCTCGGGTTGGTCCACGCCTCCGCCAGTTCGGTGAGGGGAAGGTCGTGTGTCGTTGTCACCGCGTCTGCGGGGAGGCGTTCGGCGGCGTCGAGGAAGGGCCGAGGCGGATTCGCGGTGCCCACAAGGTGTTGCGCGGCGTAGCTCGGCCGTGGCCGGCCCACCACCGGAGCCCCATCCCCACCTGGGGTGCCGCCGAAGTAGTCCGCCGCGAACGGCTGGAGGCGGTGCGTCACGACGAGCTGGCAGGCGTCGTCGCCCCAGTGCCGGTGGGCCGCGTCGAGGAACGCGTCGAGGCAGACGCTGGCGGCGCGCTCGGCGTTGTCCTTCTGGCTCCGCCCGACGTAGCTCAGGATCAGCCGGTCGCGCGCCGCCAGCACGGCGTCGAGGAACAGCTGCTTCTGGAAGCCGCGCGGATCGGCGTCGCCCGGCTGGGGCGCGTGCGCGATGAGGTCGAACCCCGGCGGCGTCTCGGGGCGCGGCCACACACCGTCGTTGAGCCCCAGCACGGCCACGACCCGGTGCGGCGCGTGGCGGAGCACCTGCGGGTCGGCCACGGTGAGGCGGCCTGTGAGGACCGGCTCGCGCTGCTCGAGCCGGCCGGCGGCCCCGTCGAGGTGGGCGCGGACGGTGCGGAACGAGACCTCGTCGGCGGGGCGGCCCGCCAGCCCGTGGAGGTGGGCCAGCTCCAGGGCCTGCTGGCGGAGGAAGACGACGGCCTCGATCTCCTCGTCGTCCTGCGCAAGAAAGGCGCGGTCGAGAAAGTCTACGAGCCGGGCGGGCCAGGCGTCGAGCGTCGCCGGGCGGTCGATGGCGTCGAGGGCCGCGAACAGCGCCTCGGCCCATTCGCAGAACCGCCCCAGGAGGTCGGCCCCGCCGTCCCCGACGACGTCGCAGGGGAGGTGTCCGAGGACGAGCCCGTCCCCGGTCGGGGCTGGGGCGCCCGTCATCACGCCGAGCAGGAGCCGGTCGAGCCCGAACCGCCACGTGTGGAGGTCGTCCTCCGGGAGCCCGAACCGCCCCTTCCGCTCGGCCGTGAGGCCCCAGCACACGCCGGCTTCTCGGATCCACGTCCGGAGCCGGGGCAGCTCGTCCTCTGCGATCCCCGCCGCCCGGCGGACGACCGGCGTGCCGAGCAGGTCGAGCAGCTCCGAGGCCGTCACGCGGCCGTCGTGGAGCCTCAGCGCGCGCCCGAACGCCTCGACCACGCGGAGCGCCGGCGCGTGCGGGTGGTCCACGACGTGGTACGGGATGCGGAGGTCGGGCGCGGCGTCCTCGGCCCCGAACACGGCATCCACCAGCGGGGCGTAGGTCGCGAGGTCCGGGACGAGGACGAGCACGTCGGACGGCCGCAGCCCCTCGACCTCGGCGAACGCGTCGAGGAGCGCGTCGCGGAGCGTCTCCAACTCGCGCGTCGGCGAGTGCGCGTCGTGGACGCGGATCGAGGGGTCGTCGGGATCGAGGGGGACGGGCCGCGCCGGCGGCGTGTCGGTGGCGAGCGCCGCTTGGAGCTGGTGGAGCGCGGGCGGGGCGGCGTCTCCGAGGGCGGCCGTGGGGTCCGCCAGCCGCTGGCGGTCGTCGGCGCCGAGGTCGTGGAGGACCGCCCCGTAGTCGCGGCTCCGCCCGGCGAGCGCGCGGAGGAGCGGGTGCGCGTGGGTCCCGTCGCCGGTCGCGTCGCCCGGCGTGACGGCGTAGAGCGTGACGGGGACGTGCCGGCTGGCCGCGTGGAGGACCCGCAGGTAGAGCGGGGGGAACAGGAGCGCGCCGAACACCGAGATGCGCGTCGGCAGCCGACCGCTCAGGCTCCCCGGCTCTCGCTCGTGGAGGTGCTCGATCAGCGCCTCGAGGCCGGCCGCGCGGTCGAGCGTGCCCGGCACGTCGGCGACGAGGCGGCGCCAGAGCGACGCTTGCCACGCGCCGTGGCTGAACTCGGGCACGGGGTCCTCGCCTCGCGCCCACGCCGCCAGCACGTCGGGCCGGTAGACCTGGTAGTCGTCGAAGAGGGCGGCGAGCCGCTTGGCGAGCGGCATCGTCTGGCCGCCCGTCCGGTCGAGGTAGGCGCGGAGCGGGTCGGCCGTCGGGTCGTCGCCGAGGTCGTCGAGGAGGGGGGCGAGGCGCCACGCCAGCGGGGCGGCGTCGAACGGGTGCCGCTCGCCCTCGGGCGGCCGGGCGTCCGGGACGAGGTCGCGGGCGAGGTCGGTGGCGAACGAGAGCGGCGCGCGGAGGTCGAGGGCGGCGGCGCACCCCAGCCTCTCAGCAAGCGCCTTCGTCAGCCACGCGCGGAGCCCCTTGTTCTGGGCCACGAGGACCGTCTCGGGCTCCAGCGGCGGCAGCGGCTCCCCGCCGAGCACGTCCGCCAGCCGCCCGAGCAGCGGCTCCAGGCGGGGGGCGGTGACGACGGACAGGCCCGGGTCAGCCATGACGAACGGGCTGGAGGGGGGACGGCCTCGCGCTCCACGACACGTCCACGAGCGCCCCGACATAGCGGATGCCGTCGTCCAGGGACTCGAACCCCACGTCCTTCCGCATGGCCATCGTACGGTCGAGGCGTCCTGTGGCGACGGCCGGCCCGACGAGAAGGACGGCGCCATGAATCAACGTCCCGATCACGTCGAGCGAGAACTCCTGGAGCCCCTTCCGAAAATTACCCACCTTCATGCGTCGCGAGTCCATCGTAAGAACGTGGAAGCTACGACCCGCCCAGGCCCATCGAACCCGGCGAGCCCGCCGCGCGTTGACGCCCGCCGTATGCGACCGATCCTCCTCCCCCTCCTCCTGGCGACGGCCGCCTGCGCGGACCCGGGTCCGCCCCCCGAGCCCGCCCCCGAGCGCGTCGCCGCCGACGTCCCGTACCGCCTCGACGCCCCGGACGCTATCGTCCAGCTGGCGGATGACCTCCGCGAGATCTCCGGCCTCACCGTCCTCCCCAGCGGCCACCTCGGCGCCGTCCAGGACGAGCGGGGCGCCGTCTTCGAGGTGGACCCCTCGACGGGCGACATCGTCTCGGTTCTCCCCTTCGCCACCGCGGGCGACTTCGAGGGCCTGGAGCTGGCGCCGGACGCCGTGTGGGCGCTCCGCAGCGACGGCGACCTCTACCGGCTGGCCCGCGACTCGACCGGCGCGCCGACGGTCCGAACGTTCGAGACCGCTCTCGCCAGCCGGAACGACACGGAGGGCCTGGCCTACGACACCGCCGAGGGCCGGCTCCTCATCGCCTGCAAGGAGGACCCCGGGCTCGATCTCGACGGCGTCCGCGCGATCTACGCCTTCGACCTCGCCACGCAGACCCTCTCCGAGCGGCCCGTCTTCCTCCTCGACCGCATACAGGTTGACGGGGAGGACCCGTTCAAGCCGTCGGGCCTCGCTGTTCACCCGCAGTCGGGTAACCTCTACGTGCTCTCGTCCGTGCGGAAGGCGCTCGCCGTGCTCGCCCCGGACGGTACGTTCATTGCCCTCGTCCCGCTCGACGAACGCCAGTTCCCCCAGCCCGAGGGCATCGCCTTCACGGCCGACGGGACGCTCTTTATCTCGAACGAGGGTCCGACGGGTGTGGGTACCATCCTCCGCTTCTCCCCCGACGCCTAGATGCGCCGACTGACCGTCTCCCTCGCCGCCCTCCTCGTCACCGTCGCGTGGGGCTGCGCCACGACCGGCACCTACGTCGCCCCGGAGCGGCGGGCCGAGCCCGTGCCCCCGCTCCCCGAGGGCGACGTGGCCCACACCGTCTTCCTGGCGGGCAACACGGGCGACTTCGAGACCGACGCCGTGCTCCGCGCCCTCGCCGCCGACGTCCGCCCCGCCGGCGAGGACGCGACGGTCGTCTTCCTCGGCGACGTCACGGAGAGCGGCCTCCCGGCCGACGGCGACCCCGACCGCGCCGAGGCCGAGCGGCCTGTCCGCGCCGTCATCGACGCGCTCTCTGGGGTGGAGGCCCGCGTGGTGGTGGTCCCCGGCGACCGCGACTGGGAAGAGGGGGAGGACGGCCTGAAGCGGCTCGAAGACCTCCTCGACGACGCCTTCGACGCCGACGTGCTCACGCCCG
Source organism: Rubricoccaceae bacterium (assembly GCA_963811175.1). GTDB lineage: Bacteria > Bacteroidota > Rhodothermia > Rhodothermales > Rubricoccaceae > Rubrivirga. The sequence continues at coordinate 786,267 of CAWEQE010000002.1, forward strand.
GCGACCAGTCCGGCGGCCCGCGCGAGTGGGAGCCCGCCGAGGGCCTCCGCCTGATCGCCGTCGACTCGGCGTGGTGGCTCCTCGACGCCGGCGACCGGCCCGCTGGCGACGCCGAGGACCAGGACGTCCGCACGCCCGGCGACGTGGCCCGCATCCTGGAGCAGATCATCCTCGACCGCGACGACAGCCGGATCGTCGTCCTCGCCCACCACCCGCTCCAGTCGCGGGGGACCTACGCCGGCTACCGCGCCAACCCGCTCTCCGGCCTCGCCGCGCGGACGTTCGGCCTCGGCCGCCAGGACCTCGCCGCGCCGCGCTACCGCCAGATGCGCGAGGTGCTCGGCCGCGTCGCCGGCATTCACGACGAGCTCGTCTACGCCGCCGCCCACGACCCCATCCTGCTCACGCTCCAGGACGTCCGCTCGGCGCTCAACGAGCAGACCTACCTCGTCTCCGGGACCGCCGGCGGCGAGACCGGCGCCGTCGCCGGGAGCGGCGCGCTCTACGCGGCCTCCAAGCCGGGCTACCAGCGCCTCGTGTACTTCGAGAACGGCCGGCTCTGGCAGGAGACCGTCGAGGTGGACCCCGAGACGGGCGCCGCGGAGGTCGTCTTCCGGACCGAGATCTCCGGCCCGAACCGCGAGCTGGTCGACACGCGCGTGCCCGAGACCGTCGCCGAGGCCGACCTGCCGGACAATCTGGGCGGGACCGTGGAGGTGGCCAGCGACGCCGATTTCGTCTCGCCGCGCTTCAAGAACGACGCCCTCACGCGCGCGGTCTTCGGCCGGAACTACCGCGACGCCTGGAAGGCCCCCATCACCTACCCCGTGCTCGACCTGGGAACCGAGGCCGGCGGCCTCACGCCCGTCAAAAAGGGCGGCGGCCTCCAGACCACCGGGCTCCGCCTGCTCGGCGCCGACGGCCACGAGTACGGGCTCCGCCTGCTGGAGAAGAGCGGGCTCGCGCAGGTCCCCACCGAGCTGCGCGACGGGCTCGTGGGCGACGTGGTGCTGGAGGTCCGCGCGGCGATGGCCCCGTGGGCCGCGCTCGTGGCGTCCCCGCTGGCGCGCGCCGTCGGCGTGGCGCAGCCCGATCCCAAGATCGTTTACATCCCCGACGACCCGCGCCTCGGGCGCTACCGCGAGACGTTCGCGAACCGGCTCGCCCTCTTCGAGGTCCGCCCCGACGACGACATGGCCGACGTCCCCGGCTTCGAGGGGATGGACGACGTGGGGTCGTCCGCGAGCCTCCGCGAGGACATGCGCGAGGACCAGGACCACCGCGTGGACCAGCGGGCCTTCCTCCGCGCCCGCCTCCTCGACATGGTCCTCAACGACTGGGACCGCCACGCCGACCAGTGGCGCTGGGCCGCCTTCGAGCCGGGCGAGCTGGACCCCTCGCTCTCGGGCGAGGACTCGACGCAGGGCAAGGTCTACCTCCCCATCGCCCGCGACCGCGACTTCGCGCTCTATGGCATCGGTGGGCTTGGCCAGCCGATCCTCCAGGTGTTCGACCGCCGCCTCCAGCCGACCCGCGAGGTCTACGACAGCATCCGGGGCCTCATGCAGAACGGGTTCACCCAGGACCGCCGCTACCTCAACGAGCTGACCTGGAACGACTGGCGGGCCGTGGTCGAGGAGTTCCAGGCCGACCTCACCGACGAGGCCATCCGGCAGAGCGTCCGCGCCGTACCCGACCCGGTCTACGCGCTCGACGGGGAGAAGTGGACGGACGCGCTCCAGTCCCGCCGCGACCGGCTGCTCGACGCGGCCGAGACCTACTACCGCCTCCAGGCCGGCACCGTGGACGTGGTGGGCAGCGACGAGCGCGAGCTGTTCGAGGTCGTCCGCCAGCGGGACGGCGGGCTCGACGTGACCGTCCGCTCGTTCAAGGGCGGTGAGGCCGGGCGGCCGCTCTATCACCGCGCGTTCCGGCCGGGCGAGACCGGCGAGGTCCGCCTCTATGGGCTCGCCGGCCGCGACGCGTTCCGCGTGACGGGCGAGGGGCCGGAGCGCATCTTCGTCCGCATCATCGCGGGCGCGGGCGACGACGTGCTCGACGCCCCGGCCGGCGACGTCGCCGTCTACGACACGCCCGACGGGCTCGAGATCGCCGCGCGCGGGCCGGACGTCCGCGACCGCCGCTCCGACGACCCCGAGGTCAACCGCTACGACTGGAGCGAGCAGGTGCTCGGCAACACGATGCTCGGACCCATCGTCGGCTACCGGGCGACCGACGGGGCGATCCTCGGCGTGCAGAAGACGTGGCTCGTACCCGGCTTCCGGCTCCATCCGTACGCCGCCTCCCACACCGTCGGCGTGAACATCGCCACGGCCACGCTCGGCGTGGAGGGGACCTACAGGGGCCGGATGCGCGAGGCCATCGGCCCGTTCGACCTCGACGTGGACGCGCTCGCCGCGACGCCCCGCTACGTCCGCAACTTCTACGGGCTCGGGAACGGGACGGCCGAGATCGCTCCCGACCTCGCGCGCGTCGACCTCGCGCGCATCCAGGCCCGCGCCGGGCTGGGCACGCCCATCGGCCAGGGCGTCCGGCTCGTCGTCGGCCCGACGGCCCGCTACGCCGACGCCCAGCGCGACTCGCTGGTCGTGCTCTCCGACGGCGGCCTCGCCCCCACCTCGCGCCTCCCCGAGTCCGCCTTCGACGCGAGAGCCCACGCCGGCGGCTTCGCCCGGCTGGAACTGACCACGGCCGACCGGCCGGTCAACCCGCGGCAGGGCGTGCGCCTGGCGGCCGAGGGCTCGGTGCAGGCCGAGCTAAGCAGCTCAGCCGAGACGTACGGAACTGTCGGCGGCGAGGCCGTGGCGTACCTCCCGCTCGGGATCTCGCCCCAGGTGACGCTCGCGCTCCGCGCTGGCGGCGAGCACCGGATCGGCGATTTCCCGTTCTTCGACGCCGCCGTGCTCGGCGGGCCGGGCTCCATCCGGGGCTACCGCCGCGAGCGGTTCGCCGGGCGGACCGCCGCCTCCGCCAGCGCCGAGCTGCGCGCCAAGGTCTTCGACCTGAACGCCTACGTGCTGCCGCTCGAAGTGGGCGTGCTCGGGTTCGCCGACGCCGGCCGCGTCTGGGCCGATACGCCCGAGTGCACCGGCACGTTCGAGCAGTGCGCGCTCCTCAGCTTCATCGCCGTCGATCCCGACGCCGGCGACGGCCTCCAGTTCGGCTACGGCGGTGGCCTCTGGCTCGGCATCCTCGATCGGGCCGTCGTCAACCTCACCGTCGGCGCCTCGGACGAGGGCACGCTCGTGACTCTCGGCCTCGGGTTCGCATATTAGTCCCGCCCGGCTCTCCTCCCGCTATCGCTCCACGATCCGATGGACGCTCCCCCCGCCCCCCGCCCCGACACCGACGTCCCCGCTTCGGGCGACGGCGTACCCGCACCCGCCACCGGCCAGACGGTGGACATGAGCCAGGCGGCCGGGGCGCGCCCGACGCCCCTCCCTCTCATGGCGGACACGCTCCCCAAAGAAGAAGGGGAAGAAGAAGACGCTCGCGATGGCGAGCGCTGGGTCCTCCAAAGGCGCGCTCCCGCCGGCCGACCAGAACCTCATGGACCTGGGCACCAAGCGCGGCATCGAGACCCTGTTCCGCTCGGCCTACCGAGTCAACATGGACCTCTCGTCGCTGGCGGACGCCAAGGCCAACATCATGATCTCGATCAACGGCCTGATCGTCTCCATCCTCATCGCCTCCATCGCCCCGAAGGTCGACGCCAACCCGTGGCTCTACATCCCGACCTCGCTGTTCCTCGTCGGGTGCCTCGCCTCGCTCGTGTTCGCCGTGCTCGCCGCCCGGCCGCGCGTGCAGACGACGCTGGTGACGAAGGAGAGCGCGCTCCAGAACCGGACGAACATCCTCTTCTTCGGCAACTTTCACCACATGCCGCAGGCGGACTACGTGGAGGCCATGAAGGAGGTGGTCCAGGACCCGACGCAGATCTACGAGATGATGATGAAGGACATCTACGGGGTCGGGAGCGTGCTCCAGAAGAAGTACCTGTTGCTCCGGCGCTCGTACACCGTCTTCATCGCCGCACTCGTGGTGGGGGTGGTCGGGTTCATCGCCGTGTTCGGGTACGCAGCGTTCTTCGAGTCCGGCCCGACGATGATCTACTCCTCGCCGACCGAGGTCACGCCCGGCAGCCCCGCCTCCCCGTCCGGCATCCTCCCGTAGGCCACCCGCCCGATGAAAACGATCCTCCTCCTCCGCCACGGGAAGTCCGACTGGGACGCCGACTACGGCAAGGACCACAGCCGCCCCCTCGCCGATCGCGGCCAGAAAGGCGCCCGCAAGATCGGACGGTTCCTGACGACGGCCCGGGCCGTCCCGGACCGCGCGCTCTCGTCGACGGCGACGCGCGCCCGCGAGACGCTGGCGACGGCGGCCGAGGCCGGCGGCTGGTCCGGCCCGGCCCGCGTGACGGACGCGCTCTACGAGTCCACCCCGGAGGACGTGCTGCGGGAGATCCAGTCCGAGACGGACGATGCGCAGACGCTCATCGTGGTCGGCCACGAGCCGACATGGTCCGGGCTCGTCTCGAAGCTCATCGGCGGGGGGGCGGTCCAGATGAAGACGGCCGCCGTGGCCGCCATCGAGGTGGAGGTGGAGCGGTGGGCGGACGTCCAGTTCGGGCGGGGCTCGCTGGCGTTCCTGCTGCCGCCGCGCGTGCTCCGGCCCAACGCCTACCGCAAGCTCAAGAAGAGCATCGACAAGGCGCTCAAGGCCCAGCGCAAGGCGCGCGAGCGGGCCGAGAAGGCGGCGGCCACGCCGGAGCCGGTGCCGGAGGACACGCCGCACGGCACGGAGGCCATCCCGCGCGGCGGCGTGGAGTAGCGCCCCGCTGGCGCTCGCTCCCCGCCAGCGGCTCCGGCCCAGCGGCTCCGGCCGCCAACTCGGCCTCGATCTGGGCGATGGAGTCGCGGAGCTCGGCGGCCTTCTCGAACTCCAGGTTCTCGGCCGCCGCGTCCAGCTCGAGGCGGCGGTCGGTCTCCTCCATCCTGCGCGCCATCGAGTCCGTGATCCGGTCGGCGGAGAGGACCACCAGGCCGTCGGCGTTGCGGCCGCCCTGGGCTGCCGCGACTCTCGCTCCGCCGCGAGGGGCGGCGATTCGGGGACGCCTCCCCCCGTCGGATGGGACGTCGTCCCCGGGGAAACGGGACGTCGCGCGATCGCACGGCACAACGGCCCACGCTCCGGGCCGGCGCCCCCCTAGGCTGTGAACCGTCCGCCGGACGCCACCCTACCCCGCTCGCCATGCCAGCCCCGTTCTCGCCGCTCGCCGAAGCCGAAGCCCTGTTCCTCTCCGGTCTTCAGCCCGTCCTCGACCTCGCGGCCCTCGCCGCACAGGGTGCGCTGGCGGCCCTCGGAGGCTCGGCGCTGGTGCTCGTCGTCGGGCTAGCGGGCCGCGCCGCCAGCGTGTGGCGTGGCCGCCGGCACCCGACTCACTATCCACCAACCACCCCCGTAGCCATGACTCGCTCCCTCCTCCTTTTCGCCCTCCTCCTCCTCGCGGCCCCCTCATTCGCTCAGACGGGTTCCGACGCAATGGCGCGTCTCGCCCCCTATGCCGGCACCTACACACTCGACGGCACCGCCCAGATCGAGGGCGGCTCCTTCGATGGCGCCCTCACCGTCTCGCCCATCCTCGGCGGTCACTTCCAGCAGTGGGACTGGGAGATGACCATGCACGGCCCCGATGGCTATGAGGAGCCCGTCCACCTGCGCTTCATCGCGGGCTACGACGCCGCCACGGGCGCCTACACGGTCCACCGCTTCGACAGCCGCGACGCAGGGTCCCCGACCCGCTCGGCGCGCGCCCACGACCCCGCTGCCGGCCGGCTCCAGGTGGATGGCGATGCGCTCGTGATGGCGTGGCCGACGGTGAACCCGGAGGACGGGTCCAAGATGGGCTCCTTCCGCAACACGGTCCGCCTCGGCGCCGGCGGCCTCACCGTCGTCACCGACGTGGTCCCCGACGACGGATCGCCCCGCGTTGCGATTGCGACGACCCGCGCCGACCGCCGCTGATCATCCCGGCCTGGCGTTCGGCCCCGCCCCCGATCTCCGGGGGCGGGGCTGGCGCGTTTGCCGCCCGAGCCCTACGCTTGCCCCCGGCCCCCCGCTCCGATGACCGTCCTCCTCTCGCCCGAGTCGATCCGCGCCCTCTCGCTCGCGGTCCTGAACGTGGCGCTCACGGCCTACCTCGTGCGCGTCCCGAAGGGGGCCGGGGCGCCGCGCTGGCTGGCCGGTTTCACGGCGGGCACGGCCGTGCTCTACGTGTGCCGCACCGCCGAGGCTTCCATCTTCGGCCTGGCGGCGGAGGGGCTCTGGGCGATCAAGGCCGTCGAGGCGGTCGTCGTGATGGCGGGGCTGGGGGCGCTCGTCCAGTTCGCGTACCGGTTCCTGGAGACGCCCACCCCGCGGGAGGCGCGGGCCGCTCTCATCGCCTGGGGTCTCGCCGTTGCGGGCGTCGTCGCGCTCGCGGTCGCCGTCCGGGGCGGGAGCGACCCGCGCAGCCCCCTCATGGGCGCGTACAGCCTCGCGTGGCTGGCGGCCGACGCGTGGGCCGTCGCCGTGCTCCTCCGCAAACGTCGCCGGGCGCGGGCCGCCGGAGTGCTCCGCGACGCGCGCGCCTTTGGCGCCTTCGCCCTCGCCTGCGCCGCCGACGCGCTCATCCTCGCGACCATCGTCGGCCTGCTCGTCGCAGGGGCGTCGGAATCCGTCGCGGGCGTGGTGTGGGTGTTCGGCATCCTTCCGGGCATCTTCGCCGTGCACTACGCCCGCGTGGCGATCTACATTGAGCACGCCCCCGAGCCGACGTCGCTCCGGGCCAAGCTGGCGGGGCTCGCCCTCGCCCTCGTGCTCGCGCTCGTCGGGATGACGGCCGTGGTGATGGCGGTGCCGCTGAACCCGAACCTCACGAGCGGCGTGGCGCCGACGCTGGAGGGGGCCCGGGACGTCCACGGGGCCATGCTCCGGCTGCTCGGGCTGATGGCGGTTGCCACGGCGGCGGCGCTCGGGGCCGTCCCGCTGGCGGTGCGGGGAAGCCTTGTCCGGCCCGTAGCGAGCCTCCTCGACGGTGTCCGCCGCGTCAACGCGGGCGAGCGCGACGTGACGCTGCCCGTCCGCGTCCGCGACGAGGTCGGACGGCTGACCGAGGGGTTCAACGCGATGACGGCGTCGCTGCAGGCCGCCGAGGCCGACCTCCGCGCGCACGCCGCCGGCCTGGAGCGCCGCGTCGAGGAGCGGACGGCCGAGCTGGCGGCCAGTAAGGCCGAGCTCGAGGCGCAGGCCGACCGGCTCGAGGAGGTGGACCGCCTCAAGACGCGGTTCTTCGCCAACGTCAGCCACGAGTTCAGGACGCCGCTCACGCTCTTGCTCGGCCCCATCGAGGACGCCCTCGCGGGCCGCTACGGCGACCTCGACCCGCGTCTCGGCGATCAGCTCTCGGTCATGCAGCGGAATGCGCGCCGCCTGCTCGACCTCATCAACCAGCTCCTCGACCTCGCCAAGCTGGAGGCCGGCGGCCTCGACCTCGACCGTCGGCCGGCCGACCTCGCCAGCCTCGCACGCGGCGTCGCCGCCACGTTCGCCTCGCGCGCCGAGCGCGACGGCGTGGCGCTGCTCGTCGACGGCCCCGCCGCGCTGGCGGCCGCCGTCGACGCACCGAAGGTCGAGGGCGTGTTGACGAACCTGCTCGCGAACGCACTCGCGTTCACATCGGGGGGCGGGAAGATCCGCGTGAGCGTCGCCGCCGACGGCGACCACGTCGTGCTCACCGTCGAGGACACCGGCACGGGCATCGCCGCCGAGGACCTCCCGCACGTGTTCGACCGGTTCCGCCAGGTCGACGGCTCGGCGACGCGGACGCACGAGGGGACCGGCATCGGGCTCGCGCTCGCCAAGGAGCTCGTCGAGATGCACGGCGGGACGATCGCGGTCGAGAGCGCCGTCGGGTTCGGGACGCGGTTCACCGTGCACCTGCCGGCTGATCCAGACGGCCTCGGCCTCGACAGCGCCGAGGCCGCCCCGGCGGAGCCGGACGTCATCGTCCCGCCGCTGGAGTCGGTCGGAGGGGACGGCCTCGTGGAGGCGTCCGGTGTGGACGTCGGCGACGACGGGGCGAGCGCCGAGCGCCCGGTCGTGCTTGTGGTCGAGGACAACGCCGACCTCCGCGCCTTCGTCCGTGGCCACCTCGCCGACCGGTACCGTGTGGTCGAGGCCGCCGACGGCGTCGCAGGCCTCGCCGCCGCCCGCGAGCACGGCCCGGACCTCGTCCTCTCCGACGTGATGATGCCCGAGATGGACGGCGTCGCCCTCACGCGTGCGCTCAAGGCCGACGCCCGGCTGTCCGACGTCCCGATCCTCCTCCTCACCGCCCGCGCCGACGAAGCGAGCGTGCTCGAAGGACTCGACGCCGGGGCCGACGACTACCTCGCTAAGCCGTTCTCGCCCGCCGAGCTCCGCGCCCGCGTCGACAACGCCGTGGCCGCTCGACGCCAGATGCGCGAGCGGTATTCGGACGAGGTCGTGGTCGGGCCGAGCCAAGTCGTGGTTCCGTCGGCCGAAGCCACGTTCCTCGAATCCGTCCGCGACGCTGTCGAGGCGAACCTCGGCGACGACTCGTTCGGGGTCGAGCGGCTGGCCGAGCTCGTGGGCCTCAGCCGGCGCCAGCTCGGGCGGCGGCTGAAGGACGCGCTCGGCACGTCGCCGAGCGCGTTTATCCGCGAGCTCCGGCTGGCGCGGGCGGCGCAGCTGCTGGAGCAGGAGGCCGGGACGGTCGCCGAGGTGGCCTACGCCGTCGGCTACCGCGACCCCGAGCACTTCTCGAAGCAGTTCCGGAAGGCCTACGACGCGACGCCCTCGGCCTACCCCCCGGCCTGACCCCGCCCGCCTCGGCACCGAGACGAGCTAGATCTGCGTGCTCGTGACCTCTCCGGTTGGGTGGTCGGCCGTGCGTTGGACTGGGGCCCCCGAGGGGGCGGGGGATTCATGGTCCCGGTGATCTCGTGACACATGTCTTTTAATTGGAGTGCTTTAGGTTTGAAACCTGGCGTCGGTAACCTCCATGATCTGGATCAAACGAATCGCCCTCGGTCTCCTCGTTCTCATCGGGCTGGCCGTCGCCGGGGTGTACCTCCGCTCGGAGTACGTCCTGCGCAAGACCTTCGAAATCCCGCTCGTGGCGGTCGCGGTCCCGTCCGACTCGGCGTCGGTCGCCGAAGGACACCGGCTGGCGGGCGCGTACGGATGTACGGGTTGCCACGGTGAGAACCTCGAGGGACAGGTGTTTTCCGACGACCCGATGATCGGTCGGTTCGTCGCGCCCAATCTGACGCGCGTGGCGGCGGAGCACTCCGACGGCGAGTTGGAGCGCGCCATTCGGCGCGGGGTCCGGACGGACGGGCGGAGCACGCTCGCTATGCCGTCGGCGATGTATCAGCACGTGAGCGACCACGACCTCGGCCTGGTCCTGGCCTACCTCCGCAGTCTGCCGCCCTCGGCCGGGCCCGCGACGGAGGTCGTGGCGGGTCCCATGGCCCGCCTCGGCCTCACGATCGGGATGTTCTCCCCCCAGGTCGACGATATCGACGCGGACGCCACGCCCCCGGCAGGCCGGCCCACCGAAACGCTGGCGGTCGGAGAGTACATCGCCATGACCGCCTGCACGGAGTGTCACGGTCAGGACCTCACGGGCGGTTTCGAGGGAGAGGCCCAAGACTTGGTCGTCGCCGCGAGCTACTCCGCCGCCGAGTTCGCCCACTTCTTCCAGACGGGCGAGGCGGTCGGCGGGCGGGAGGTCGGGGTGATGTCGGAGGTCGCGCGTGGGCGGTTCAGCCACCTCACCGAGGAGGAGGTGGCGGCGCTCCATGCCTTCCTCCTTGCCCGCGCCGAGGCGCGGACGGACGTGACGACGACCGCCAGCCGCTAGGCGGCGAGGTCGGCCTCGATCTGGGCGATGGAGTCGCGGAGCTCGGCGGCCTTCTCGAACTCCAGGTTTTCGGCCGCCGCGTCCATCTCGCGCGTGAGCTGGGCCACGAGGTCCCGCTTCTGGTCGTCCGTGAGGTACTTCACGACGGGGTCGGCCACGCGGGGGAGCTGGTCGGGGCCGGCGTAGTAGGTCTGGCCCTGCTTCGCGCGGCGCTCGTCCTGCTCCGCCTTGTGGTCGGCCACGAGCGTTCCCCGCCGGACCTCGTCGATGGACTTGGTGACGGTCGTGGGCACGATGCCGTGCTCCTCGTTGTAGGCCGCCTGGATCTCGCGCCGGCGGTCGGTCTCGTCCATCATGCGCGCCATCGAGTCCGTCACGCGGTCGGCGTAGAGGATGACGAGGGAGTCGGCGTTGCGGGCGGCGCGGCCGGCGGTCTGGATGAGCGAGCGCTCGGAGCGGAGGAACCCCTCTTTGTCCGCGTCGAGGATGGCGACGAGGTTGACCTCCGGGAGGTCGAGCCCCTCGCGGAGCAGGTTGATCCCGACGAGCACGTCGAACTCGCCGAGGCGAAGCTCGCGCAGGATGTCGACGCGCTCCAGGGCGTCGATGTCGGAGTGGAGGTAGCGGACGCGGACGCCGAAGCTGTCGAGGTAGTCGGTCAGGTCCTCGGACATCCGCTTCGTGAGCGTGGTCACGAGGACGCGCCCGCCGGCCTTGACGCGGTCGCGGATCTCGCCGAGAAGGTCGTCGATCTGGCCCTCGACGGGGCGGATCTCGACCTGGGGATCGAGGACGCCCGTCGGGCGGATGATCTGCTCCACGACGACGCCCCCGGACTGCTCCAGCTCGTAGTCGGCCGGCGTCGCGGAGACGAACGTGACGGTGTGGTGGAACTGCTCGAACTCCTCGAAAGTCAGCGGCCGGTTGTCCATGGCGCTCGGGAGGCGGAACCCGTGCTCGACGAGGTTCAGCTTGCGCGCGCGGTCGCCGTTGTACATCCCGCTCACCTGGGGGACGGTCACGTGGCTCTCGTCGATGACGATCTGCCAGTCGTCGCCGTGGTTTTTCTGGAAGTAGTCGAGGAGGCAGTAGGGGCGCGAGCCGGGCTCGCGGCCGTCCATGTGGCGGGAGTAGTTCTCGATCCCAGAGCAGTAGCCGATCTCCTTGATCATCTCGATGTCGAACAGCGTGCGCTGCTCGATGCGCTGCGCCGCGATCAGGTTGCCCTCGTTGCGGAGGATCGCCAGCCGCCAGCGGAGCTCCTCCTCGATGCCCGCGATGGCCCGGTCGACCTGGTCCTTCGGGGTGACGAAGTGCTTGGCCGGGTAGATGGTGAGCGTGTCGCTCTCGTACGCCAGCTCGTCGCCCGTGACCGGGTTGATGCGGGCGACCCGCTCGACCTCGTCGCCCCAGAACACGATCCGGTAGGCCTGGTCCTCGAAGTAGGCCGGGAACACCTCCACCACGTCGCCGCGCACGCGGAACGTGCCGGGCGAAAACTCGACGTCGTTCCGGTTGTAGAAGATGTTGACCAGCTTGAGCAGGAGCTCGTCGCGGTCGGTCTCCTGGCCGGGCGTGACCTGGACGAGTTGCTTTTTGTACTCCTCCGGGTTGCCGAGCCCGTAGATGCACGACACGCTGGCGACGATCACGACGTCCTTGCGCCCACTCACGAGCGCCGACGTGGCGCGGAGCCGGAGCCGGTCGATCTCTTCGTTGATCGCCATGTCCTTCTCGATGTACGTGTCGGACGAGACGATGTAGGCCTCGGGCTGGTAGTAGTCGTAGTAGGAGATGAAGAACTCGACGGCGTTCTCGGGGAAGAACTGCCGGAACTCGGCGTAGAGCTGGGCCGCGAGCGTCTTGTTGTGTGAGATGACGAGCGTCGGCTTGCCGACGTTTTTCATCACGTTGGCGACCGTAAACGTCTTCCCAGTCCCCGTCGCCCCCAGGAGCGTCTGGTACGGGTCCCCTCGGAAGACCCCCTCGGTCAGCTCCGCGATGGCGCGGGGCTGGTCGCCCATCGGCTGGAACGTCGTCGAGAGCTGGAAGGGCGAGTCGATGCGGTGGATCGTGGCCATCGGAGGGGTCGCGGTGGGGCAGCCGGGGAGGATCGCGCGTCCGGCTGACAACGGTGCGTCGCATCCGGTGTACCGACGGTTGCGCGTGCGGTTCGTGCCGCTGGCGGGCCTCGTCGCCCGGGTCCCCGACGCACGAGCGCCCCGCCCGGAGAGACCGGGCGGGGCGCTGAGCCGAGCGAGCGAGAGAACGTCAGCGCGCGGCGATGCGGGCCGAGACGTCGGGGTCCACATTCGCGGCGTCCCCGTCGAGGAGGTCCGCCAGCCAGTCGTTCAGGGAGACGCCGGCCGAGGTCTGGAAGTAGGCCGGGCCGCCGATGAACGTGTGGGCCGCGCCGGAGGCGTAGTACGTGCCCCAGCTGTCGGGGAGCCGGTCGCGCACGTCGCGGAGGCCGGCGGCGTACTCGGCGCCGGTGATGTCGAAGTCGGGCTGGCCGAACGAGAAGAAGCCCCGGATGGTCTGGTCCTGGAGGTAGGACGAGAGGCCGAAGGTGGCGTCCGGGTACTCGCTATCGAGGTAGGCGTAGATGGTCTGGAGCCCGTCCGGCTGGAAGAGGGCGGTGGCCGCGGGGAGCGTCGCCGGGAAGTTGTAGAGGGCGGAGAAGCCGCCGCCGAGCTGGGGGCTGAACACGTCGTCGGCGAAGAAGATGGGGCCGGAGTCGTCGAGCAACGTGAGGTCCGAGCCGTCGAAGGTGTCGGCCACGGACGGGAAGTTGAGGAGGGTCCCGAAGCCGCCGGCGCTGGCGCCGGTGAGGAGCACGCGGTCCGGGTCGTCGGCGTAGTAGTCGTCGAGGAGGGCGAGCGCGCGCTCGACGTTCTGGTGCCCGACGAACTGCTGCGTCCCGGAGACGCCGGGGACGGTGGCGGCCGGGTTGCTGCCGCCGTGGACGTCGCCGGTGCAGTACGGCACGTAGACCATGTTCCAGTCGCCGACGGGGTTGTCGTCGCCAGTGCTGAAGATGCCGGCGTCGCCCCGGGCGGCAGCGACGGCGGTGAAGTTGCTCTCGGAGAAGCTCGGCGGGTTGCACGCGCAGGTGGCGCCGTTGAAGCAGGCGCCGCCCCCTTCGAGGTAGATCACGAGGTTCTCGGCACCTTCCTGGAGGCGGACGCCAATGCCGACGTCGGAGCCGTCGCGGCACTTCGAGCCCTCGACGTCGATGTAGGTCCACTGGCCGAGGTTGGCCTCGGCTTCGAGGAGCGGCCCGTCGTAGTCGTCGACCACGGGGTCGGAGTCGCAAGCGGGGAGGGCGACGACGGAGGCCGCGAGGACGAGCGCGCCGGAGACGCGGCGGAGGGTGGGGGACATAATGTGGAGAGAGAGGAACGCGGGGCCGAACATACTGCGACGTTCGAGCGGGCACCGGACCAAACGGTAGGGGAACCGCTGGTCGGTTCGGCCTCGTACCCGTCGCCGCTCTCCCGCACCGACGTGGCCGCCTGGCTCTGGTCCATTCCCCCCGACGCCTACTCGGCATATGTCCGCACGGGCACGTTCGCGCTCCACCGGCAGGGGCGGAAGCGGCTGGCCGACGTCCGCCCCGGCGACCCGATCTTCGCGTACCTTCCCGGCAGCCGCGTGATCGCGGGCCAGTTCGAGGCCGTGGGTGCGCCGTTCGAGGACGCGACGGCGCTGGCGCCCGGCCGCCACGCGCCGCACCGGCTCCGCGTCCGGCCCGTGGTCGTGCTCCCCGAAGAGGCGTGGGTCCCGTACGACGGGTTTGCGCGGAGCCTCCGGGTGCTCGATCAGTACGGCGACCTGCCGCCGGAGCGGCGGTTTGGGCGCGTGGTGCGGCAGGTGCTCCACCGGCTCCCGCCCATCGACGGCAAGGTGTTGGCGTTCGTCGTCCGCGCCCGCCAGGGGGCCGACCCCGAGGCGCTGATGGCGGCCGTCGAGGCGGTCCGCCAGGCCCGGGACGCGGCGCCGGCCGCGCTGGCGGAGGCCGACCGCCAGCGGGCCGTGGCCGAGCCCGCCGTCGGCTACGTCGCGCCGGGCGGCTTCGACCGGGCCGCCGCGCTGGACCGGCTGACCGCCGACCTCGGGACGCGCGGGTTCGTCTACGCGCCGTGGGAGGTGGCGGCCTACGTGACGGCGCTCCGCACCAAGCCGCTCGTGCTGCTGGCGGGCGTGACGGGCGTCGGGAAAAGCCGGCTGCCGGCGCTCGTGGCCGAGGCGACCGGCGGCGCCGCCACCGTCGTCCCGGTCCGGCCGGACTGGACGGACCCGGCCGAGACGATGGGGTACACGGACCTCGCGGGCCGCTTCCGACCCGGCGCCGTGCTGCGCGCGGCCCGCGCCGCCGAGGGCGCCGAGCGCTTCCACACGCTCGTCCTGGACGAGATGAACCTGGGCCGCCCGGAGCACTACCTCGCCGAGGTCCTGAGCCGGATCGAGCAGCGCGAGCCCACGCCCGGAGGCTACGAGACGCCCCCGCTCCTCACCGAGGCGCTCGACGCCGGCGACGCCGCGTGGCAGGCCGTCCGCCTCGGCCCGGCGCTCGGGATCGTCGGGACCGTGAACGTGGACGAGAGCGCGCACGCCTTCAGCCGGAAGGTGCTGGACCGGGCCTTCGTGATCGAGCTCACGGCGCGCGGCCTGGACGACTGGCGATCCGCACCGCCGGCCGCACTCGAGCCCGAGCCGTGGCCGCTCGCGGCGTGGACGCCCCGCGCCGTCCGCCTCGGCGAAGGGCTCGACCTGACGGACGATGAGGCCGCCCTGATCGACCGGGCCGTCGCCGCCGTCGCGGAGGCGGGAGCGATCCTGGACCCGGCCGGGCTCGGCGTCGGCTACCGCGCCCGCGACGAGGCGGCGCTCTTCGTCCTCCACGCCGCCGCCACGCCCGACGCCTTCCGCCAGCCGGACGGGACGGCCGTCGACCCGCTCGACCTCGCGCTCCTCACGAAAGTCCTCCCCCGCATCGACGGCGCGCGGGCGCCGGTGCGGCAGGCCGTCGCCGCGCTCCTCGGCTGGGCCTCCGGCGAGCCGGCCGCCTCGGCGCAGGCGCTCGTGGACGATTGGGCCGACGAGGGCCGGCCGGACGCGCGGCCCGGCGCCCGCTTCCCGCGCACCGCCGCCCGACTGGCGCGCATCGTGGCGGGCGCGCTGGAGGATGGCGTGGCGTCCTTCTGGGCGTAGGAAAAGAGCGAGGGAGGAGGAATCCCTCCGCTCACTCCTCACCCATCATCTCCTCCCGGATCGCCCTGCAGGTCTGGGAAAATGCGGCGGCGGACGTGGATGCGGACGGATCGACGGGCACGACGAGGTCCATCACCAGGTCCTGGCCCGAGCCCTGAGACGTGGCGCCGAGGCGCAGGAGCCAGGTCGTCATCCGCTCGTTCTCGCGCCCGACCACGCCTCGCAGCACGCGCACGCCGACGGTCGGGGCGGCGACGGCGAGGACGGCCAGCAGCAGCTTCCCCACGCCCAGGCCCTGCACCGTGTCGAGCACGGTGAGCGAGAACTCGGCCGTCTCGGGCTCCCCGGCCAGCCGGATAAAGCGGCCCACGCCGAAGCCGGGTCGGTCCGGGTCGGAGAGGTCGAGGGCGCCCCAGGCCACGTGGTCGTGCCCGTCCACCTCGGTGAGGTAGCGGAGCTGAGCCTCGCCCAGCGTCGAGACGGAGCCGAGGAACCGGAGCCGCCGGGACTCCGCCGAGAGCTCGTCGAAGCCGGCCGCCAGCCGCGCGCTGTCGGACGGGACGATGGGCCGGAGCGCCACCGGGCGCCCGTCGCGGAGCGTCATGCGGAGGACGGGTGGGTCGATCACGGGCAGCGGACGCGGAGCGGTAGCATACGGCGTGGCGACGCTGTTCACGATCCTCACCCCTCGCCTCCGCCTGACGTGGAGCGGCCCGGCACCGACGGAAGCGGTGGCCGGCGGGCTGGCGGTCCGCGCCGTCGGCGCGGCGTGGGTGCGGGTGGACGGGGGAGGGGCGGCCGAGGCCGACGTCGGTCTCCAGGAAGAGACGTCGTACCCGGTCCTCCTCCAGAGCCGGACGGACGAGCCGGTCGCCCTCCGCCACCGCGACCCGGTCCTGGCGGCCGCGCTCGTCGCCGACGACGGTGGGCGCGTGGTTCACGGGCGCGTCCGGTTCGGGTCGCAGGCCGGGCGGAGCCGGTTCGTGCTCCTCGTCGGCGGCCGGGCGGAGGTGGAGCTAGACCTCGACGTCCGACCGACGAAGCTCTCGCGAGAGGACGTACGAGCGATGCGGCAGGACGTGGAGGCGGCGGCGGCGGGCCTCGCGCTGGCCTCGTTGCGCCCGGCGTCGCTCGGTGGCACGGCCGGCCCCGCGGCGCCGTCGCCGCCGGTATGGCTCGCCGCGCTCCGCCAGTCGGTCGGGGCGCTGGCGGAGGCGCTGCGCGAGGTGGACCGGCGGCCGGCGCTGGAGACGGTCCGGGCGCGGGCGACGGTGCGCGCCTCCGAGGTCCGGCGGCCGAGCGCAGAGACGCGGCGGCACGCCGCGCGGTTTGGGAGGGAGGAGCGGATGCCGACGCGCCCGGCGGCGCTCACGGCCGAGACGCCCGCTCACCGCTGGCTCGCCGCCCGCCTCGACGCCGCCGCGGCCCGACTCGCCCGGCTGGCGGCCGAGGAGGCGCGCCGCCGGCCGAGCACGCGGCGCGAGGTGGTCCGTGCCGAGATCGACGCGCTGCTCCAGCAGATCCGCCAGCTTCGGCGTCTTCCCGTCCTTGCCTGAGGTCGCGTCCACCCCGCCCGGCACGCCGCCGCTCGTCCTCCGCCGCCGGGCGGCCTACGCCGCCGCCTACGACGCGCTCCGCCAGTTGGACCAGGGCCTCGATCTCCGCGACGGATCGCTCGACGTGGCGACGCAGGATCTCGCGGTCCTCTACGAGACGTGGGCCGCGCTGGCTGTGATCGCGGCCGTCGCCGACGTGCTCGGGGTCGAGGTGCCGGCTCGTCCGCTCGGCGTCGAGGTGCGGGGAGCCGACGTGCGGCTGCGGCGCGGGCAGCGCGGGACCGTCCGGCTGGCGACGGCGACGGGCCGCGTCGAGGTCGCCTACAACCCACGCTTTCCGGCGCCGCCGGCCCTGCTCGTCCAGCGCCCCGACCTCGTGCTCACCGTCACCGACGGGGGGCGCCCGCCGCGCCGCCTCGTCCTCGACGCCAAGTACCGCCGCGACGACTCGGCGGCGTACCGCCGTCGCCACGGGTCGGCCGGACCTCCCGAGGACGCGCTCGGCACGCTCCACCGCTACCGCGACGCCATCGTCGGCCGGGACCGCCAGCCGGCCGTGGGCCACGCCGTCGCTCTGTTCCCCGGCACCGACGACGCGGCGTTCCGCGCCAGCCGCCTGTGGACCAGCATCGGGTCGCTCGGCGTCGGGGCCGTCCCGCTCCGGCCGGGCCAGACGAGGGCCCTCCGTGACCTGCTCCGCCGGTTTATCGACGGGCGGTAGCGTTCGCGCGTCGGGCGGCGAGGGCGGCCCCGCGCACGTTGTCCGTCCCGATCACGTCCGCGCCGGCCTCGATGAACGGGACGTAGGGCGCGGGCGACGCCGTGGCGATGGCCTCCGCGTCGGTCCCCCCGAACGCACCGGCCTGCGCCCGGACGCCACGGGCGTGGAGGCGCGCGACGACGGCCGGGTCCGGCGCGCCGACGCCCGTCCAGGCGATCACGCGGTCGAGGTCCAGGCCCGAGGCAAAGAGCGCGTCCACGTCGGCCGCCGTCTCGGCCATCGCCGAGACCACGAGGTCGGGCGCGAGCGCCGCCAGCCGCGCATGGTCGTCGAGGGAGTACGTGATGACGGCGGCGCGGTCGGCGGCGTCCGCCTGGCGGAGGGCGGCGACGAGGGCGGGGTAGGGCACGTCGGATTTGACGTCGAGCAGGAGGACGGCCCGGCCGTCGGCCCAGGCGAGGGCCTCGGCGAGCGTCGGCACGCGGAACGCGGTCACGAGCGAGTCGTCGGCGACGAGCCGGAGCGCGCGGATCTGCTCGAACGTCGTCTCTTCCACGCGGCCCGTGCCCGTCGTCGTCCGGTCCAACGTCTCGTCGTGCATCAGCACGAGGACGCCGTCGCGCGTCCGCCGCACGTCCGTCTCGATGAGGACGGGCGCGTAGTTGAGCGCGTTCTCGAACGCCGCCAGGCTGTTCTCGGGGAGGCCGGGCACGGGCGCGCCCCGGTGCGCGCTGAGGAGGACGGGCGCGCCGGGCGCCCAGCGGAGCGCCGCCGCGAGGTCGCTGGCCGAGCGGTAGTCGCGGTAGTGGACCGACGACGTGGGGACGGCGACGCGGTCGGCCGGGCGCTCCTCCAGCGAGAGCGGGCGCGGCGACCCGCACGCGCTGGCGAGGACCGCCAGCAGAAGCGCGACGAGAAACGGCCGGAGTAGGGTCATGCGCGGGCGGCTTCGGCCACGGCGTGCTTCAGGCGCGCGAGGACGCCGGCGAACCCGCGCTGGCGCTGCGGACCGAGGAGCGTGTCCACGCCGAGTTGGCGGAGGAGGTCGTTGGGGATGGCCGCCACCTCGGCCGGCGTCGCCCCGTCGTAGGCGTCGATCAGGATGCCCACGAGCGCGCGCTGCGTCGGCGCGTGGCCGGGAATGTCGGCGTGGAGCCGGACGTGTCCGTCCTCGACGCGCGGGAACAGATACACTTCGGCCTGGCACTCGTGGACGCGCCCGAGTCCGGCGGCGCGGGCCGACTGGAGCGCCTCGGGCAGCGGCGGGAACTGGTGGGCGTGCTCCAAGAGCAACTCCACCTGCATCTCGCGCGGCACCGAGGCCAGCTCGTCAGCGATCTCTTGGAGCCGTGCGTTCATGGGGATGGAGAATGATGCGGAGTGGGGAGAGGGGGCGCCGTGCAGAAGGTCCATCCGACTGGCGGCTCGCCTCCGCGAGCGGTCTCCGCCAGCGGCCCCGTCCCACGAACCCTTAGTCCTCGTCGTCCGGCTCCCCCTTCTCGATGGGCGCCCCCACGAGGTTGCCCCACTCCGTCCACGAGCCGTCGTAGTTGCGGACGTGCCGGAAGCCCAGCAGGTACCGGAGGACGAACCACGTGTGGCTGGACCGCTCGCCGATCCGGCAGTACGTGACCGTCTCCTCGGACGGGGCGAGGCCCTGCTCGTCGAGGTAGATCGCCTCCAGTTCCTCCCGGCTCTTGAACGTCCCGTCCTCGTTGGCGGCCCGGCTCCAGGGCACGTTGCCGGCGCCGGGGATGTGACCCGCGCGAAGCGCCGCCTCCGAAGCCGGGTCGTGCGGGGCGTGCGAGATCTCGCCGATAAACTCCTGCGGGCTCCGGACGTCGACGAGCGGCCCGCCGTTTTTCATGTGCGCCAGCACGTCGTCGCGGAAGGCGCGGACCGAGGGGTCCGGCTTCGACGCCTCGTAGTCCGTGCTCTCGTAGGAGCGGACCTCGGTCGTGAGCGTGCGGCCCTCGGCCTCCCACTTGGCCCGGCCGCCGTCCATCACCCGGCAGTCGCGGTGGCCGAACATCGTGAACGTCCAGAAGGCGTACGTGGCCCACCAGTTCGACTTGTCGCCGTAGAACACGACCGTCGTGTCGGGCCGGATGCCGAGGCGCGAGCACAGAGCCTCGAACTGCTTCTGGCTGATGTAGTCCCGGACGTCGGGGTCCTGGAGGTCGGTCTGCCAGTCCACATGGACGGCGTTGTGGAGGTGGCCGGTGGCGTAGAGCAGGACGTCCTCGTTGGACTCGATCACGCGGACGTGCTCGACGTCGGCGAGGTGCTTGGCGACCCAATCGGTCGAGACGAGGACCTCGGGATGCGCGTAGGAGGGCATAAGACGGGGCAGGAGAGGGCGGACCGGCAAGCTACGCGGGCCAACGGGCTCCGACGGCCCCCCGAGACCAGCCCAGGACGACTGTGCTCTCCCTGGACACGTCATCCTGAGCGGCTACAATAGGCATCGACGCCATCGCCAGGCGGGGTCGGACTCGGTTGGGAGGGGCGGAGGTCTTACGCTGAGATCCCCCGTTCCGCTCAGAGGGTACGGCCGGCTGTTCCGCCCGGAGCTCCGGTGAGAGGATTCAGTCGTCGTTGACGACCCGCCTATTCACCGTGTCTCCGCATAATAGGCCCGGGCGCACGGGTCAGAGGGACCGGCGACGAGGGACACATTTTTGAGAGGACGCGAAGGCCGGAACGCCCGTATCGTAGGACGGAGCCGCGAATCCAGGACCTTTCTCCCTGGGGCCGCGGCGGCAACGGATAGGAAGGGGACCTCGGGATGCCTTGACACTCTTTTCGAGACCCGGGTATATTCACAACCGTCCCCAAAGGCCCGCGCCACTTCGTTTCGCTCATTTGAGATTGTTACTGCCTTTACACACAAGCCTCATTCCAGGGCGCGCGGGCGCTGAGGCGACAGGCACACACAGGTCGCGGACGCCGCTCAGTCAGCGGGGGGCTCGTGACCATGGCCGCCGATTCGGAGCGGGCTCCCCGCCCGGGTCGTCTGGCCACCCCCCTCACTCGACCGGCGTCTTCGGACGCACGCTCTTTCCCGGCCGCACCGCGTCCGGGCTCACAACCACCACCTCGGAGGTAGCAATGTTTCGTTTCCTGAGCACGGCCGTGCTCCTACTCCTTGTCGCGCTGCCCAGCGTGGCGCTGGCGCAGGCCACGGGTATCCTTACCGGCACCGTCGTGGACGAGCAGGGCCAGACCCTGATCGGCGCCAACGTCCGCATTGAGGGCACCACCCTCGGCGCCGCCACCAACATCGACGGCGAGTATCGCGTGATCGGTGTCCCCATTGGGTCATACGACATCACGGCGTCCTACACCGGCTACCAGCCGGAGACCCAGTCGAACGTCCCCATCAGCGCCAACGTCAACCGCGTGGTCGACTTCGTGCTGGGCCAGGACGCGGCCCTCGACGAGGTCGTGGTGGAGTACGAGCGCCCGCTCATCGAGCGGAGCGCCGTCGGCGCTCCGCGCGCGATCAGCGGCGAGGACATCCAGAACCTCCCGGTTCGTGGCGTCAACGCCGTGACGCAGCTCCAGTCCGGCGTCGTCTCCAGCTCGCAGGGCCTCAACATCCGCGGTGGTCGCGGTGGCGAGGTGGCCTACTACGTCGACGGCGTCCGGATCACGGGCAACGTCGCCGTCAACCAGGCGGCCATCGCCGAGCAGGAGATGCTGATCGGCACGATCCCGGCCCGCTACGGGGACGTCCAGTCGGGCGTGATCTCGATCACGACCGAGACCGGCCGCTCCGAGTTTTTCGGCTCGCTCGAAGGCATCACCAGCCGCGGGCTCGACTCCTACGGGTACAACGTGGCGTCGCTCTCGCTCGGCGGCCCGCTCGTCTCCGACAAGATCGGGTTCTTCGGCTCCGTGGAGGGCACGTTCCTCGACGACGCCTCGCCCTACGGCATCGAGTCGTTCCGCCTGAAGGACGACAACTTCGACCTCATTCAGCGGCGGCCCCAGTCGTTTGCCTTCGCGGGCCCGGACGGGGAGACGCGCTACTTCGCCTTCCCGGCGGAGCTGTTCGACGACCGCCCGTTCCAGACTCCCACCGGCACTGCGGCGTCCATCACGACCGCCCAGATCGACAGTGCCTTCGCGAGCGCGTACGGCGACGAGCTCAAAGGCTTCTCGCGCATCAGTAGCGCCTCGCCCGTCCCGACGGCGAGCCTCTTCACGGAGGAGGACTTCGACACGCAACGCGGCAAGGACGACCCCTTCAACGGCGTCGTCGCCAACGGGAGCCTCAACTTCAACGTGCTCCCCAGCATCACGCTCCGGCTCGGCGGCGGCTATCAGAACAGCGAGGGCCGTGGCTTCTCGTACGCCCGGTCCTTCTACGACCGCAACTACTCGACGAGCACGAGCGAGTACTACCGCGTCTACGGGACCGTCCGGCAGCGCGTCGGGACGAACTCGTTCTACCAGATCACCGGCGAGTACCAGAACGACCGCAACTACTCGCACCCGGAGGACTTCTCCAACGACGTCCGCGAGACCCTCTTCTACGGGGACATCGACAGAGACCGCAACCTCGTCAGCCGCCGCTACTTCTCCCCGATCGAGGGGGGGCTCCAGCGCCGCAACTACCAGGACTCGGAGCGCACGATCGGCAACGTGGACCCGGAGACGTTCATCCTCCCCGGCGCTACGTCCACGAGCTACTCGAAGAGCAGGACCGAGCAGTTCGGCGTGGTCGGCAACGCCACCACGCAGGTGGGCGTCCACCAGGTCGAGTTCGGCGGCGAGTACCGCCAGAACACGAACCGATTCTTCTCGGTCAGCACGTTCGGCCTGGCCCGCTACTACGCCGACGGCACCAACGTCCGGTCCGGCGAGAGCATCGGCATCCCCGAGGGCGGCGTAGAGAACTACGAGGCGCTCTCGTTCCAGGTGCTCGACCCGCTGGTCTCGTACTACGGCTACGACTTCCGAGGCCTCGAAGAGACCGACGGTCAGGACGTGGAGAAGTACTTCAGTGAGACGAACGGCGTCCCCGAGGACACTCGGATCGACGCCTGGCGGCCGTACTACTACGCCGGCTACCTCTCGGACCGGATCGAGTTTAGCGACCTCATCTTCGACATCGGCCTCCGCGTCGATGCCTACAACGCGAACACGCTCGTCCTGAAGGACCTCTTCGCCAACCGGCCCATCTACCGGGCCGGCGATCTGGACGGCGTCAACGTGCCCAGCGTGGTCGGAGAGGACTACGGCGTCTACTTCGCACGCGGGGAAGTCGGCAACGGGAACGTGGTCGGCTACCGGGACCTCGAGGGGAACCAGTACAACGTCAGCGGCGAGCAGGTGCGGAACGAGGACATCGAAGCCCTCGCGGGCCGGCACGTCGTCGACCCCTCCAAGTCGACCAGCTCGATCTTCCGCGAGTCCGACACGGACGTGACGGTCATGCCGCGCCTCGGCGTGAGCTTCCCGGTCACGGACCGCGCGCTGTTCTTCGCCAGCTACAACGTGGTGGCCCAGCGGCCGACGCAGAACTCGTTCAACACGTTCAACAACTACTTCGATGCGACGGGCTCGTCCCGGATCTCGAACACCGGCCTCGAGCCGCAGCGGACCACGCAGTACGAGCTCGGCTTCCGCCAGCGCGTCGGCGAGCGGGCCGCGCTCTCGCTGCTGGGCTTCTACCGGACCCAGGACAACCTGATCGCGCTTCGGAACGCGGACGGCGCCTACACGCCGTACAGCTTCTACACCAACCGCGACTTCTCGACGTCGCAGGGGGCCGAGATCGCCTTCGAGCTGCGGAGGACCAACAACCTCTCGCTCAACGCGAACTACACCCTCTCGTTCGCCAAGGCGACCGGCTCCGACGCCAGCACGCTCGGCGTGATCGCGTGGCGCGGAGACACGTTCCCGAACTTCATCAGCCCGGCCGACTTCGACCAGCGGCACACGGTCAACGTGACCGCCGACTATCGGTTTGGGGCTGGCGAGGGTCCGGTGTTCGGCGGCGTCCGGCCGTTCGAGAACTTCGGCGTCAACGTCATCGGCCAGTTCGGCAGCGGGCAGCGGTACACGCCGCTCATTAACTGCGGCCAGTTCAACGTGTCGTCCTCGTTCACGTGCGACACCACCGGCGACATCAACAGCGCCACGCTCCCGGCGAACTACAGCTTCGACCTGAAGCTGGACCGCCGGTTCGACCTCGGCTTCTCGGACAGCAAGATGCAGCTCTACCTGCTCGTGCTCAACGTCCTGGATACCAAGAACGTCTACGCGGTGTACCGCGAGACGGGGCAGGTCGATAACCAGGGTTACTTCAACGGGGCGCTCGGCGCCCAGCGGCTGAGCGCGTTCCCGAATCCTGACGCGACGCGGTTCAACTACCAGGCGTACAGCGCCGGCCCCGTCAACAACGGCGGCAGCCAGTCGTCGAACGGCAGCTTCTACGGGTCGCCCCGGCGCATCCGGCTGGGCGCGCTGTTCACCTTCTAACCCGAGACCGACGCACTCACGTCGTGCGCCCCGGTCTCCGGGGCGCATGGCGGCCTCCACACGCACGACCTCTCCATCCGCGAGATGACACGACCCCTTACCTCCACGACGCGCTTCCTCCTGGCGCTCCTCCTCAGCGTCGGACTCGCGTCCAACGCGCTGGCGGGACCCGACAAAGACAAGCGCGCCCGCACGACGGCTTCCGCCACGGCGGCCCGCACGTCCGCCAGCACTGCCGCCATCGACCCGGGCAACTGCAAGATTGGCCGAGCGACGGGCACCCTCGACGTGAACCAGGTGCAAGCCACCGTCTTTACGTCCGGGACCCTGTTCTACGGCCCCGGCGGCTCCGCCCAGTACTTCGTACCGCAGCAGAGCCGGCTTTCCCCGTTCTACGCCTCCAGCGTCTGGATCGGGGGCCGCGTCGGCGGCGAGATCCGCGTCGCGGGTGCCACCTACGGCCAGGGCGGCGACGGCGCCGCCTACGAGTTCTGGCCCGGCCCGCTCAACGATGACGGCACCCTCCCTAACCCGGACGACTGCTCCGAGTACGACCGCGTCTGGTCGGTGAGCCGCCAGGACATCGCGGACTACGAGGCGACCGGCACGGCCACGACGGACCTCCGGGAGTGGCCTGCTCAACTCGGTGCCCCCGTCATCGACGGCGACGGCGAGGAAGGCAACTACAACCTCGAGGGCGGCGACCGCCCCGACATCATCGGCGACCAGTCGATCTGGTACGTCCTCAACGACGTCGGCAACATCCACCAGACGACGGAGTCGGAGCCGATCGGGGTCGAGGTTCAGATCCAGGGGTTCTCGTTCGCGCGAGACAACCCGCTCGGGCAGACCACCTTCTACAAATACACCATCATCTACAAGGGCGACGAGCCGCTGACGGACGCCTATCTCTCGGTCTGGTCCGATCCTGACCTCGGTAATGCGTCTGACGACTTCGTCGGCGTCGACGTCGAGACGTCGCTGGCCTTCGTCTACAACGCAGACGAGGTGGACGACGGCAACTACGGGACGCCTCCGCCCGCCGCTGGCTACGACTTCTTCCAGGGCCCGAAGGTGGATACCGATGAAGACGGCGACGTCGACGAGGACGACGGACGTCTCGGCGTCACTTCGTTCTTGTACTTCATCAACGGAGACGCCAACCGAAGCGACCCGAGCACCACGGAGGGGTATTACAACGTCATGCAAGGGATCTGGCCCGACGGCACGCCGCTGACGGCGTTCGGCAACGGGTACGCGCAGGGCGGCGAGGTGACCACCTTCGCCTTTCCAGGCGACCCGGTGACGCGCGAGTTCTGGAGCGAGGAGAACGCCGGCAACGGCCGGAACGTCGCGGACGACCGTCGCTTTGTGCTCTCGACCGGTCCGTTCACCATCAACCCGGGCGATCAGCAGGAGCTGGTGTTCGGCGTCGTCTACGCGGTCGGCAACAGCCGCCTCTCGTCGATCACGGCCCTCCGTGCCGCCGACATCTTTGCCCAGAACGCCTACGACCTCGACTTCGACCTCCCGGTGCCGGCTTCGGCACCCGTGGAGTGCGACGATCCGAACAACCCGGCGTCCACGCGGCTTCCAGGCTCGGGTACGTGCTTCTACGCCACCGAGTTGGACGGCGAGGTGATCCTCAACTGGGGCTACGCTCCTACGGACCCGGCCTTCCTCGCCAGCTACGAGAGCAAGGGGTACGAGTTCGAAGGCTTCAACCTCTACCGCTATCCGACCGGCCGCTTTAGCCGGGACGACCGCCAGCTCGTCGCCACCTACGACAAGGTGAACGACATCACGACGCTCCAGAACATCTTCTTCGACCCGGAGGTGGGAGACAACGTCCCGGTGCTCGCGGCGCAGGGGACCGATAGCGGGATCGCCTATTCGTACGTGGCGGGAGACCTGACCAACTACCAGGACTACTACTACGGCCTCACGACGTACATCGTGGACCCGACGCAGGAGCAGGAGCGCGTGATCGAGAGCGCGCCGACGTTCCTGACGGTCCGGCCGGCCAACATTGCCAACACCGGCCTCGCGACGCAGAGCGAGTTCGGTCAGACGATCGCGGTCGATGCCAGCGCCGTGGTCGGCGGCGGTCAGGCCTTCGCCGACATCGTGGACCCGACCCAGCTCACAGGCGACTCGTACCGCGTCCGGTACTATGACTACACCTGTACGCTGGCGGCCGGCGAGGACGACGACCAGGAGATCATCACGTACAACATCGAGAACGTGACGACAGGCGAGGTGCTCTACAACGGAGCCGTCTACGCCGAGCTCAACGACTGCGAGGTCCAGCTCTCGCCGACGGCCGACAGCCCCGTCTTCGCGGCGCAGGGCCTCCAGTTCCGCGTGACCGCACCGCCGTCGGGCGCCCAGGCGATCGTCGAGGTGACCGCCCCGGGCGGAGCCCCGGCCTGTCCGCCGGGCGACACGAGCGCCGGGTGTGCGGAGTACGGTGGCGACATCGTGTTCCAGTCGTACAACAGCACGGGCGAGTACATCCTGTACTACCGCTCGGCCGGCTCGCTCGAGAGCGTGGGCAACTTCGCCCCGAACGACTACGAGGTCCGGTTCGTCCCACTCGAAGAGGGCGGGTATGCCGAGTACGGGTTCACCTCCGGCCGGTTCATCCAGGTCCCGTTCGAGGTCTGGGACATCGGGATCGTCCCTCCGGGGACGGAGAACGACCCGTCCGACGACGTCCAGCTCGTCCCCGTCATCTTCTCCGACGAGGGGGACGACGCGGCGGCCGAGTGTGAGTTCAAGTTCGGCGGCCCGTCGATCTTCGGACTCGGGATGACGACGCAGCGGATCTACGCCTACTACCCGGTCGACAACGACTACGAGGCGTACGAGGCCGCGGCCGCTCCGGTCGTCGCGGCGGCCGGAGGGTGCGCCGACTACGACGAGGCCGTCGACGCCTTCATCGACTTCGGCCGAGGCCGCCCGCTCCAGCGCGACGTCCTCGAGGACGCCGGGATCGGGTCGGTCGAGAACCTCGAAGGGGCCGTGATCCGGTACTACACCTACGACCCGGTCCAGACGGGCGACACGTTCGTGTTCAACACGGCGGAGTTCGTCCCGCTGACGGACCAGGCCTTGGAGCAGGAGGACGTCGACCGTATCGGAGTCGTCCCGAACCCGTACTACGGCGCCTCCGAGTACGAGTCCGCCAACGTCGAGCGCGTGGCTCGCTTCACCAACCTCCCGCAGCGGGCGACCATCCGGATCTTCACGATCTCGGGCACGCTCATCCGCACGCTGGAGAAGGACAACGCCTCGCGCTCGTTCGACTGGAACCTCCAGACGGACAACAACCTCCCGGTCGCCAGCGGCCTCTACCTCATCCACATCGAGCTGCCCGATAGCGGACTGGAGCGGGTGATCAAGTTTGGCGTGGTCAACCGCCAGACCCAGATCGAAATCCTCTAAACCCAGACCCGTTCCAACAGACCCAACCAATCGAAACCATGAAGAAGAGTCATCTTCTCAAGCTCGGCGCCCTGGCGGCGGTCCTCCTCGGACCGCTCGCCCCCGGAGCCGCCGCGCAGAACGACCGGGCTGGCACCTCCGCGTTCAACGAGCTCCTCGCCCCCGTCGTGCCGCGAACCGTGGCCCTCGGCCAGACGCTCTCCGGCGGTCTCAACGACCTCTCCGGCGTCGAAGCCGTCGCCAGCAACCCGGGCGCGCTCACGACCAACCAGACCACGAGCGCCATGTTTAGCCGCATGGAGTACCCGGCCGACATCGGGGTGAACTACCTCGGCGTGGCCCAGACCTTCGGCGCCAACAGCGTCGCGCTCACCGTCACGGCGTGGGACTACGGCGACATCTTCCGTACCACGGAGAGCTCGCCGGAAGTCGACGTCGACAACACGTGGACGGGTAGCACCGTCGTCGTGGGAGGCACGTTCGCGCGCCGCTTCACCGACCGGATCTCGGCCGGGGCCACCCTCAAGGGGATGAGCCAGACGCTCGACGAGGCCTCCGCCAGTGCCATCGCGTTCGACGCCGGCATCACGTACGCCATCGAGGAGTCGGGCCTGCGCTTCGGCGTCAGCCTCCGAAACTTCGGGACGGCGGCCAACTTCTCCGGTACCGGCCTCGGCGTCAACGTGCGCCCGCAGGGACCGATCGGCCAGAACAACCTCGGCGCTCAGATCGAGACGGCCGAGGGCGAGCTCCCGTCGCTCCTCAGCGTCGGCGGCTCGTACACGCGCCCGTTCCAGGGCGACGTGTCCGTGACGGCCATCGCGTCGGCCACGTCCAACTCGTACGACGACCCCCAGTTCGGGGGCGGCCTCGAAGTCGGCTACGCCGATCTCCTGTTCGTCCGTGGCGGCGTCAACATGATGGGCAGCGGTACGGACAACCAGTTCTGGGACGTCTGGAACGTCGGCGCCGGGCTCAACCTCCCGGTCGGCACGGGGCGGACGCTCCGCGTCGATTACGCCTACCGTCCGGCGAGCTTCTTCGAGGGCTCGCAGCTGTTCTCGGTGGGTCTCAACCTGTAGACCCTCGATCGCGGAACCGTCCCCCCTCGCGGGGGCAGGCAGTGGGGCGGCCTCGGGCAACCGAGGCCGCCCCGTCTGTGAGTACCTTCTCGGCCGCAGTCCCCTAACCCGCCAAATCGGTATCATGAGGGCGCTCGTACTCGGAATTGGGTTTGTCGTCGGGCTGGCGGCGTGCCTCGGCCCACGCGCCGGGACCGAGGCCGACGAGCGGTTCCTCAACCTCGGCCCGGACGTGCGCTACGTCGGGGACGAGACGTGCGCGACCTGCCACGAGGACCTCTACGCGAGCTACCAGACGCACGGGATGGCGCAGTCGTTCTATCGGCTGACGCCCGAGAACGCGGTCGAGGACTTTTCCGGCGTCGCCGTCCGCCACCCGCCGACGGGGTTCGTCTACGTGGCGCGTCGCGAAGGCGACCGCTACGTCCAGGAGGAGTACCGCGAGGCGCCGGATGGGACCGTCGATCACCGGCTCGTCCGCACGATGGACTACGTGGTCGGGAGCGGATCGGCGGCCCGGACCTATCTCACCGAGGAGAACGGCCGGCTCTACGAGCTGCCGCTGACGTGGTACACGCAAGCGGCTGTCGAAGGCCAGGGCACGACGGTCGGCTCGGCGCTGGGAGGCGTGGGTCACTGGGGGTTGAGCCCCGGCTACGGCGTGTCGAATGGCCGTTTCGGGCGTCGCATTCCCGAGCGGTGCATGGCCTGTCACAACGGGACCAGCGAGGCCGTCCCCTTCGCCGATGGCAAGTACGCCCGCCTCGCCGACGGCATCGGGTGCGAGCAGTGCCACGGACCGGGCAGCCTGCACGTCGAGGCGCGCACGTCGAACCCGGAGGCGCCGGACTCGGTGGACGTCACCATCGTCAACCCGGAGTGGCTCTCGACGGACCTCCAACTCGACGTGTGCCAGCAGTGCCACCTCAACGGGACGGTGTCGGTGCTGCGCGAGGGGGAGACGGCGACGAGCTTTCGGCCGGGGCGCCCGCTCTCGGCCCACCGGGCCGTGTTCGGGTTGGAGAGTGGTTCCAGCGGAGTCAACGTGATCTCGCATGCGGACCGGATGAAGGCGAGCGAGTGCTTCATCGAGTCCGAGGCGATGACCTGCGTGACGTGCCACGACCCGCACCAGGGCTTCCGCCAGTCCGGCCCGGACTACTTCAACGCGACCTGCCGGACGTGCCACGAGCCGGCGGCGCTCCAGGCGTCCATGCCGACGCCAGCCCTCACCGAGCAGCACGCCGCGACGGCCAACTGCTTCTCGTGCCACATGCCGAAGGTGACGGCGGAGGACGCGCCCCACGCCTCGTTCACCGACCACAAGATCCGCGTCGTCCGAGGCGACGAGGTGGAGCGCGTCGGGGGGACGGACCGGCTGACGGCCTACTTCGACCAGGACGAGGGAGAGACGACGACGGCGGGCATCGCGTACGTGATCTACGCGCGCCAGGGGGGCGGGGCGTCGGCGTTCCGGCGGGGCGTCTCGATCTTGGAGAAAGCGCTCGAAAGCCGGCCGGAAGCGGGCGAGGCGCAGTTCGTCCTGGGCGTGGCGCGACTCCAGATGGGCGACGCGCGGGGCGCCCTCGCGCCGCTGGCGGCGGCCGTCGAGGAGTCCGAGAACCCGGAGCGCCTCAACGCACTCGCGCAGGCGAACGAGCAGGGCGGGGGCTCGCTCCAGGAGGCCGAACGCCTCTACCGGCGCGCGCTGGCGCTCCAGCCCGCCGCCGCCGACGTCCGCACGAACCTGGGCCGGCTCCTCGAAGCGCAGGGCCGGCTGACAGAGGCGGTCAGCCGAGTACCGCCGCGCCATCGACGAGGAGGCGTGGCTCGTGGAGGCGCACACGCTGCTGGGGGGGGCGCTCGCCAAGCAGGGCGAGACGGACGCGGCGATCACGGCCTTGCGGGAGGCCATCACCCTCGATCCGTCGCAGGCCGACGCGCTCACCAACCTCGCCGTCCTCCTGGCGCAACGGGGGCAGGTGGACCAGGCCAGCCGTCTGTTCCGGCAAGCCGTGCAGGCGGACCCGCGCAACGCGAACGCGCAGGCCAACCTCGCGCTGTACCTCCTCAACTCGAACCGGCCGCAGGAGGCCGCCGCCAGCGCGCAGGCGGCCCTCCAGATCGACCCGACCCAGGCCACGGCGCGGCAGGTGCTCCAGATCCTCCAGAGTGGGGGGTAGGGAGCGGCGTCGGGCCTCTGCCGACGCGTCCGCACCCCGCTCCGCCCCGCTGGCGACGACGGCCGCCAGCGTGCACCGTCCGTTGTGCTCCGCTATCCCGGCTGGGCACGGGCCTCGAGCGTCGGCGCGGGGAGGCCGGCGAGGTGAGCGGCGATTCGGGCCGCATGAATCCGGCCGTTCTCGATAAACCACCGGCTCGTGGCGTAGCCGCCGCAGACGGTCCCGGCGAGGTACACGCCCGGCCGGGTGGACTCCATCGTGTGCTCGTCGACGACCGGTGCACGCTCGGGACCCTCGAACGTCAGGCCGAACGCTTCCAGCAGCGAGTAGTCCGGGTGGTAACCGATGAGGGCGAGCACGAAGTCGGCGGGGATCGCCAGCGGGCCGTCGGGCGTGCGGACGTGGACGGCCCCGGGCTCGATCCTCTCGACGGTCGTGTGGAAGTGGGCCTCGATGGCGCCTTCTTTGATCCGGTTGAGGAGGTCGGGCCGAATCCAGTACTTCACGCTCGTCGTGATCTCGTCGCCGCGCACGACGAGCGTCACGTCGCCGCCGTGGCGGTTGATCTCGAGGGCCGCCTTCGCCGCCGAGTTCTTGGCCCCAATCACGACGACCCGCCGGCCGCTGTACGGGTACGGCTCCTTGTAGTAATGCGCGACGTGCGGGAGGCCCTCGCCCTCGACGCCGAGCCGGTTGGGCTGGTCGAAAAAGCCGGTGGCCAGGACGACGGCGCGGGCGCGGTGCTCGCCCTTCGAGGTCTGGATGGTGAAGTCGCCGGCCTCGCCCTCGACCCCGACGACGCGCTCGCCGAGGCGGAGATCCAGTCCCTCGTGCTGCGCCACGCTCCGGTAGTAGTCGATGGCCTCCTCGCGGCGCGGCTTGTAATAGGTCGTCGCCAGCGGGTGGCCTCCGATCTCCAGCAGCTCCGGCGTCGAGAAGAACTCCATCTGCGTCGGGTAGCCGATGAGGGAGTTCACGATCCCGCCCTTCTCGATCACGCGGGCGCTCAGCCCGACGCGCGTCGCCTCGAGGGCGCACGCCAGCCCGATGGGGCCGGCGCCGACGACGAGGAGGTCGACGGGGGAGGCGGGGTGTCCGTTGGAGCGAGGCACAGGCGTCGGAGGCGTTTCTCTCTCAACCCGCCGGCGGGCCGAGGGGTTGCCAAGCCGGCGTCAAGACGGACGGTGCGCGGGCGGCTCGCCCTCGGCGCCGTCGCCCTCGACGACGCTCGGGTCGACGGGCGCGGCGCGCTCGTCCTCGCGCCGCTGGCGGAAGAACGAGCGGAGGAGGTCGGCCGAGGCCTCGGCCTCGACGCCCGAGATCGTCTCGATCTGGTGGTTCAGCCGCGCGTCGCGCGGGATGTCGTAGAGCGTGGAGGCGGCGCCGGCCTTCTCGTCGAACGCCCCGAACACGAGCCGCTCGACCCGGCTCCAGACGAGGGCGCCGGCG
Source organism: Rubricoccaceae bacterium (assembly GCA_963811175.1). Classification (GTDB taxonomy): domain Bacteria; phylum Bacteroidota; class Rhodothermia; order Rhodothermales; family Rubricoccaceae; genus Rubrivirga. The sequence goes on from CAWEQE010000002.1 coordinate 818,363, forward strand.
CACATGGGGCACGGCTCCAGCGTCACGTAGAGCGTGCAGCCGTCGAGGACCTTGGTCCCGAGCGTCTGGCAGGCCGCCGAGATCGCCAGCATCTCGGCGTGCGCCGTCGGGTCCGCCAGCCGCTCGACCTGGTTGTGCCCACGCCCGACGATCTGGTTCCCCTTTACGACGACGGCGCCGACGGGGACCTCGCCGGCCTCGTAGGCGCGCTCGGCCTCTTTCAGCGCGAGGCGCATCCAGCGGCGGTGCGGGTCGAGGAGCGAGGCGAGAGACATCGGAAAACGGGGTGGCAGGGAGGGGCGAGGCACAGGGGGAGGGGGTCAACTCATTCCTCCATCCCTTATCTCGCATCCCTCATCAGCGGCATCGTCATGCAGCGCGGGCCGCCGCGGCCGCGCGAGAGCTCGTTGCCGGGGAGGCGGACGGCGATGCGCTCGGAGGTCGTCGCGGCGGACGTGCCGTAGAAGTCGAGGAAGCTCTCGGCGTCGACCACGTGGAAGCCCTCGGCGCGGAGGGCGTCGTAGGTGGCCCGGTTGCGCGCGTAGCCGACGACGAGGCCGGGCCGGAGGGCGAACAGGTTGGCGCCGTCGGTCCACTGCTCGCGCCGCTGGCGGATCGGGTCGTCGCCGCCGCACGGCACGAACGTCGGGCGGATGCCGGCGACCTCCGCCAGCGCCTCGCGGACCGTCGGCAGCACGCGGAGGCGGAACGGACGCGGCCCCTCGGCGCCGACCTCGTCGCCGGCCTCCAGGTGGAACACCTGGCCCCGGCTCTCCTCGATGATCGGGGGGAAGACGACGCACGTCTCGTCGTCGGCGAAGGTGAACACGGTGTCGAGGTGCATGCAGTAGCGCTCCTTGGGGAGGTTCACCATCAGCACGTGCTCGACGGGCGTCCGCGCCATCAACTCCTGCGCCATGTGCATCACGCCGCCGAGGCTCGTCCGCTCGCTCTGGCCGATCATCACCACGCGCTCGTTGACGACGAGGAGGTCGCCGCCCTCGAACGACACGTCCTGCGGGAGTTCGATCACGCGGTCCTGGACGTCGGCGAAGCGCGGGTGGTGGCGGACGATGGTCTGGATGATGGCGCTCTCGGGGAGCCGGGCCGGCGTGGCGGCGTGGCTCAGGATGACGTGGTCGCCGACGACGGCCGAGAGGTCGCGCGTGAACAGGAGGTTGGGGAGCGGGTACGCCGAGACGGGGAACGGCGCCCGCCCGGTGACGGCGAACCGGACGAGGTCGTCGGCGTCGAGCCCCTTCAGCTCGGACTCGTAGGCCTCGAAGTTGCGCTCCGGCATGAGCCCGATGAGCGTCTCGACGAACGAGGTCCGGGCCTCGGCGCGCTCGAACGACTGGCGCAGGAGGTCCGCCAGCTGGAGCACGGCGTCGGGCGCGCCGACCGTCGCCTCGAACAGGCGGAGGAGCAGGGCGTGCTCCTCCCGGGCCTCGTCCACGAACAGGAGGTCGTCGAAGAGTAGGGCGTCCTTGTTGGCGGGCGACACGAGCGCCATCTCCGGCCCCGGCGTGTGGACCACGACCTGCCGGAGCGGCGCGATCTCGGAGGTGATCTGGAGCGGGGAGGTGTCGGTGGCCGTGGGCATAGGCGAGCGTTCTGTGTGCGACGTTGAACGGAGAAGGTGCGGCGCGGATCGCCCGGCGGGGACAAGCCCCTGCAAACTCCTCACGCTCGACACAGCACGTTCAGCCCCGGCCCCCGTCAGCGCCTCGACTTGTCGCGGACCAACTCGATGAACCGGAGGACCGCCGCCACTACGATCAGCACGATCACCACCTGGACGGCCAGCCCGAGCAGCCAGCCGGCCAGCTTCAGCACGAACGCCAGGAGCGCGAACGCCGCGATCACGACGATGGCGAGGAGGAGGATCTGGAGCAGGCGCTGGATGAGCATCGGTGGCTAGAGCTGGAGGATCTCCAGGGAGGCGAGCGGCACGTTGGAATCGCCGAGCCCGCCGGTGATCAGGATTCGGCCTCCGCCCAACATAGTTGCGGTGTGGGCAAATCTTGGCGAGGCCAGGAGGGCGCCGGGCACGGACGGGTCCGCGCCGTCGGGGAACCGGAACGTCCGGCCGGCGCCAGGGGCGTAGACCTCGACCGTGGCGAGCGCCCGTCCGCTGGCGGTGCGTCCGCCGGCGACGAGCACGAGCCCGTCGCCTCCGGCCACGGCGTCGAGGGGGACGCCGGCGGCGTCGGTGCGGGCCGTGGCGAGCGGGGCCGCCGCGCGGGCCGTGAGCGCGAACGGGTAGGCGGCGCCGGGGGTGCGCCAGATGAGCCGCCGGGCGACGCTCTCGTCGTCTTCCGACAGCCCGAACAGGACGGACTCTTGCGTCGAGGTCGGGATCAGGGCACCGCCGACCACGGCCGCCAGCCCGTCGACGCTCGCGCCACCGGGCGGCGTCAGCCGGTCGAGCCGCGGAAACACGCCGGGGACGTACTCGAACACGTCGGCCGTCCGCGACGGGGCGTAGCCGCTGCCGGCCGGGACGATCCCGCCGATGGCGTAGACGTAGGTCCGCCCGTCGAGGCGGAGCGCGCGCGCGGTGTGGTAGGCCCGTCGAGGGCCGCCCTCGTCGAGGGGCGTCGCCGACAGGTCCCCGGGAGTCACCACCTCGGCCGTGCCAACGAAGTCGTTCGCCCCTGGATTTCTCGTCCGCACGCCGCCGAGCACGAGGACCTGACCGTCCGGGAGCCGTGTCGCCGTGTGCCCGACCCGGCCCTCCTCAAGCGGGATCTCCGTCGAACTCACCTGGGACCCGAACACGGTGAGGACGGTGGCCGTGGACAACGCGTCCGTGCCGGCCCCGAGCCCTCCGGTGATGAGGACGCGAGAGTTGTCGAGGGGAGCGGCGGCGGCCCCAACGCGCCGCACGTTGGCCGAGGGCGGCGCCAGCGACCCGCTGAGCTGGATCGGCAGGTGGAGCGCGTAGAGCGTGTCGCGCCGGACGTCGCCGGCCTCGTCCGTGATCTCGACGCGCAGCGCGTTCAGACCGCGCGCGAGCGTGGTCTGGTAGACGAACCCGCCACCCACCGAGTCGCGCGGCACCTCCGCGCCGTCGATGCGGACCGTCGCGCCCGAGGCCGGGCCGGCGGTGTCGAAGCGGAGCGTGAGGTCGGGCTCCAGGAGGACCACCCCGAGGTCGGGGGAGGAGACGGCGAGCTGCGAGTCGAGCGGGTCGACCCGCTGGCGGTCGCAGGCAGAGAGCGCGAGGAGCGCGAGGACGAGGAGGACGCGGGTCACGAGGGGGGAGCGAAGACGGGCGTCGGGTACTCGACGCGGTCGAGGATCAGGCCGTGGGCGGGCGCGGCCGGGCCGGCCGCTCGGCGGTCGCGGGCGGCGAGAAGCTCGGGCAAGCTCTCCGCCGGCCGTCGCCCTCGCCCGACCTCGACGAGCGTACCGACGATGGCGCGGACCATGCCATGCAGAAAGCGGTCCGCCGCGATCTCGAACGTCCAGTCGCCGTCGCGGGCTCCGGGCCCCCAGTTGGCTCGCTCGACGGTGCAGACGCGGTTCGTGGTCTCGGACTTCGTGCGGCAGAACGAAGAAAAGTCGTGGCGGCCCAAGAGCGTCCGCGCCGCCTCATTCATGGCCTCGACGCGGGGCGCGGGGCGCAGGAGGACGCGCGTTCGCCGGTCGAGGGCGCGCGGCTCGGTCGAGGTCTGGTAGCGGTAGTGGCGTCGGCGCGCGTCGTAGCGGGCGTGGAACCCGTCGGGCGCGGCCTCGACGGCGAGGACGGCGACGGCGTCGGGGAGGAGCCCGTTGAGCGAGGCGCGGAGCCGGTACAGGTCGGGCGACGTCTCGGTGACGAGGTGGGCCACCTGCCCCCGCGCGTGGACGCCTGCGTCCGTCCGCCCGGACCCGACGACGCGGACGGGCTCACGGAGAACCGTCGCCAGCGCGTCCTCCAGCGACGCCTGCACGCTCGGCCCCGACGGCTGCGTCTGCCACCCGACGAAGTCGGTGCCGTCGTACTCGATCAGGAGGCGGGTCGTGGGCACGGGGGACGGGGGACGGGGGACGGGGGACGGGGGACGGGGGACGGGGGACGGGGGACGGGGGACGGGGGACGGGGGACGGGGGACGGGGAGAGGTGGACCGGTCGAAAAGTTCCGGCCGTCTTCCGGCGCCGCGCTGGCGGCCGTCGCCAGCGGGCGGCACCTTGCACTCCCGCACTCCCGCACTCCCGCACTCCCGCACTCCCGCACTCCCGCACTCCCGCACTCCCGCACTCGTGTCCCCCCGCGTCTACCTCACCGGCTTCATGGCCTCCGGCAAGAGCAGCGTCGGGCCCCTCCTCGCCGATCGCCTCGGGTACCGGTTCGTGGACCTCGACTGGCTCGTCGAGGCGCGGACGGGGCGGACGATCCCCGAGCTGTTCGCCGAAGACGGGGAGGCCGCGTTCCGGGTGGCCGAGGCCGACGCCTTGGCCGAGACGGCGAACGGAACGGGATTGGTCGTCTCCACCGGCGGTGGCACGCTCGTCGATCCGGCGAACCTGCGGACGGCGCGGGCCGCCGGCGCCGTCGTGTGGCTGCGGACGTCGGAGGCGACGACGCTCACCCGCCTGAAGAACCCGTGGGGACGCCCGCTCCTGGCCGACCCCCAGGGCCGGCCGCTCCGGGGCGACGCGCTGTCCGCACGCGTCCGCTCGCTCCTGGCCGCGCGCGAGCCGTTCTACGCCCAGGCCGACGTCGTAGTCGACGCCGACGGGCCGCGCGACGCCGTCGCCCGTGAGGCCGCCGAGGCCCTCCGCGACTGGCAGCGTGGGTGAGGGGCAAAGGGACCTGCAGGCGTCGGAAAGGTCCGGTGGCCGACCTCTCCGGCTGGCGATGGCGGTCGCCAGCGGGGCACCTCTCACCGACTCAGGCGGAACGAGCGGCGGTGGTGCGGGCTCGGGCCGTGCGCGGCGAGGGCCGCGTAGTGCGCGGCCGTCGGGTAGCCCTTGTGCCGTGCCCAGCCGTAGGCCGGGTAGTCCGCGTCCAACTCCACCATACGCCGGTCGCGGGTGACCTTCGCGATCACCGACGCCGCCGCGATCGACAGGCTCCGGGCGTCCCCTTGTACGACGGCCTCTTGCGGCCACGGCGCGTCGGGGATCGTCCGGTTTCCGTCCACGAGCAGGACGTCGGGCACCAGCGGGAGCAGGACCGTCGCTCGGCGCATGGCCTCCATCGAGGCCCACAAGATGTTCAGGTCGTCGATCTCTGCCGGTGAGCACGCGCCCACGCCGACCGCCAGCGCCTCGCGGTGGATCGCCGGGACGAGGGCCTCGCGCGCCGCGGGCGAGAGCTTCTTCGAATCGTCGAGGCCGGGGAGCGCGGCGGCGGGGGGGAGCACGACGGCGGCGGCGACGACGGGGCCGGCCAGACACCCCCGCCCGGCCTCGTCGACCCCGACCACCACGCGCCGCCCCGCCGCCCACTGGCGGCGCTCCAGGGAGAGGTCCGGCACGCTACTGGACTGCGAGCGGCGCACGCCGCGGGGGCGCTCCAACGGCGACCGCGCGCGCGGAAGGAGAATCCTCGGGTTCTGCCCCGTGGCGGGCCGGGGTTGTGGAGGGGACTGAAACCATCTATCTTGGTCTGCGTCAGAACAACGGCGCCCTGCTGCGAACACAACCGACGCGGACGGGACGCCAGGGCCGGGCACGCCGTCGCAGCGGAGCGAGGCGCAGCGTACTACCCACGCTCGGCCCGATTGTTGCACCTTCTCACACGGGCACGACGCCCCCTGAGCGGGCGCGGACACAGCGGCACGACCGCCGTCCGCCCCGACCCCTGCGCCGACCGGCCCCGCGCCGGCCTTCGCTCCAGCGGTTTCCCCCCACTGCCGGGACTCGTGCGGCCTTCCGCCGCGCCCCGGTCTTTCTCGAACGCGCTGCGGATGCGGCGCCCTGCATCGCATAGCCATCCCATTCATGGCAGACAAGAAGAGCGCGACGACCGACGCCGCCACGGACACCGACGACAAGCCGAAGCGCCGCCGGACCCGCGCGCACGTCATCGACCTGACCGAGAGCGGCAGCGGTTCCCCGCCCAACGGCTCCGGCGATGCCGGCGACTCGGCGGCGAAAAAGCCCAGACGGTCGCGCAAGAAGGCCGACGCCCCCCCGTCTCAGGACGACGCGCCGTCGTCGCAGGGCGAGACGGCGGAGGAGGCGCCCAAGCGCCGCCGTCGCACGCGCGAGGCCGAACCCGTCGCCTCCAGCGATAGCCTTCCCGACGGGAAGGACGAAGGCCAGGCTCCCAAGGGCACGACAACGTCGGACTCGGACGACGACTCGGACGACGGCCGGCGGCGCAAAAAGCGCAACCGGAACAAGAAGGGCGGAGGCAAGAACGACGGCGGCGGGGGGCACCCCGGCGAGCCCTTCGAAGGGATGCTGGAGCTGATCGGCGACAAAAAGTTCGGGTTCATCCGCGAGATCTCGACCTCGCTCCAGAAGGGCGACAACGACCCCTTCATGCCGCCCCCGATCATCCAGAAGCTGAACCTCCGCGACGGCGTCAAGCTCAAGGGCACGATCAAGCCCGGCCGGAAGGGCGCGTGGCAGGTGTCCGACGTGACCGAGGTGATGGGCGCCGACCCCGACGAGTGGGCCAAGACCGAGGACTTCGACGAGGGCCTCGTGATCTACCCCGAGGAGAAGCTCAACCTCGTGACCGGGCCCTCCGACATCTCGATGCGCGTCATCGACATGGTCGCGCCGCTCGGGAAGGGGCAGCGGGCGCTCATCGTGGCGCCGCCGCGTGCGGGCAAGACCGTGCTGCTCAAGGGCATGGCCGCGGGCCTCGCGCAGAACCACCCCGAGGTCAAGCTCGTCGCCCTCCTCATCGACGAGCGGCCGGAGGAGGTGACCGACTTCCGCCGGAACACCGAGTGCACCGTCTTTGCCTCGTCCAACGACGCCGGCGAGGACAACCACGTCCGCGTGGCTACGCTCGCCTTCGAGTACGCCCGGCGGCTCGTGGAGCAGGGCCAGGACGTCGTGATCCTGCTCGACTCGCTCACGCGGCTCGGGCGGACGTTCAACCTGTTCGGCGGCAACTCCGGCCGGACCATGTCGGGCGGCCTCGACGCCCGCGCGCTCCTCATGCCGCGCAAGATCTTCGGGTCGGCGCGGAACATCGAGGGCGGCGGCTCGCTGACCATCGTCGCCACGGCGCTCATCGAGACCGGCTCGCGCATGGACGACGTGATCTTCGAGGAGTTCAAGGGGACCGGCAACTCGGAGATCGTCCTCGACCGGGACCTCTCGGAAAAGCGGATCTACCCGGCCATCAACATCAAGCGTTCCGGGACGCGGAACGAGGAGCGCCTCGTGCCCGACGAGATCGCGCACCAGCGGAACATGCTGCTCCGTGCGCTCAACTCCCGCTACCCCGACGAGGCCATGCAGGCGCTGACCAAGCAGATCCAGCTCAGCCCGTCCAACGAGCACCTGCTCAACGAGCTGATCCCGGAGTAGCCTCGGGTCCCGAGTCGTTCTCTGCGGGGGCGCTGCCTGTCGGGTAGCGCCCCCGTTCTTCGGGACGGGAGACCGAGGGGGCGCAGGCAACGAGGGGAGCCTTCCCAACCGGCGGTCGAGGCGTGTCGCTTCGGCACGAGCCGCTGGCGACGCCCGCCGCCAGTCTCGCGGCGGGACGCCGTCCCCGGTCCTCCGTCTTCGGTCGTGGACGGTTAGACGAACGGGCGCCCTCGGTCTAGCGGCGTGGACTTCCCACGCCCCTATGCCGACCGACTTCCAGTTTGGGATCACGCTCCACGAGCCCGAGGAGCCGGAGGTCTGCTACGACTACGTCCCGATCAAGGAGCGGCCGGAGGCCGACCGGCCACGCGAGAAGCTGCTCGCGCACGGGCCGGCCGCCCTCAGCGACGCCGAGCTGGTCGGGCTCGTGTTCGGGAGCGGGACGCGGCTCTCGGGCCGGAGCGTCTCGGCCGTCGAGCTGGGCCAAGCCCTCCTCGCGGCCTACGGGTCGCTGGCGAAGCTGGCCCGCCGCGACGCCTCGCAGATCGTGAAAGCGGCCAAGGGCGTCGGGCCGGCGAAGGCGGCGCAGCTCGCGGCCGTGTTCGAGATCGGGCGGCGCGTGGAGGCGGCCCCGCCCGAGGACCGCGTGCAGGTGCGCTCCCCGGCGGACGTGGCGGCGGCCTACGGCCCGCGCCTCCGCGACCTCCCGCGCGAGGTGTTCGTGGTGCTCCACCTCAACACGGCCAACGTGGTCACGTCCGAGTACACGCTGACGACGGGCGGGCTGGCGGCGTCCATCGTCGAGCCGCGGCAGGTGTTCGAGCGGGCGATCCTGGAGCACGCCGCGTCGGTGGTGTGCCTCCACAACCACCCGTCCGGCAACCCGGAGCCGAGCCGCGAGGACGTCGCCATCACGAAGCAACTGGTCGAGGCGGGCAAGGTGCTGGGCATCCCGGTCCACGACCACCTCATCATCGCCGGGCGCGGGTTCACGTCGCTGGCGGAGCGGGGGCTGATGGGCTGAGCACGGCGCGCCGGCCCCGTACCTTCACGGGTGCCCACCCCCGACGCGCCCGTGACTCCCCGTCTGCTCCTCCTCGCCCTGCTGGCCGCCGTCGCCAGCGGCCCGGCCTCCGCCCAGAACCGCAACGAGCACGGCCGCGAGGTCGCCCCGCCCGACACCTCGGCCGAGGTGGCCGACGGGTGGGACGTCGCCGCCGCCCACGGCCCGACGCACGCCGTCCGCTTCACGACGACGGAAGGGACGTGGATGAACCTCGACGTGAGCCCCGACGGACGGACCCTCGTGTTCGACCTCTTGGGCGACCTCTACCTGCTGCCCATCCAGGGCGGCTCGGCCCGGCGCGTCACCTCCGGCCCGGCCTTCGACGTGCAGCCCCGGTTCTCGCCCGACGGCACGCGGATCTCGTTCACCTCCGACCGCGCCGGCGGCGACAACATCTGGACGATGGCGGTCGACGGGACGGACCTCCAGCAGGTGACCGACGAGGACTTCCGCCTCCTCAACAACGCCGTTTGGACGCCCGATGGCGAGTACCTCATCGCGCGGAAGCACTTCACGTCGAGCCGCTCGCTCGGGGCCGGCGAGATGTGGATGTACCACCGCTCCGGCGGCTCCGGCCTCCGTCTCACCGAGCGCCGCAACGACCAGCAGGACGCCGGCGAGCCGGCCGTCTCGCCCGACGGCCGCTTCGTCTACTTCTCCGAGGACCTCACGCCCGGCCCCACCTTCGAGTACAACAAGGACCCCAACGCCGGCATCTACGCCATCCGCCGCCTCGACCGCGAGACCGGCGACCTCCGCACGATCCTCGGTGGCCCTGGCGGCGCGGCTCGCCCGCAGCCCTCGCCCGACGGCCGGCACCTCGCCTTCGTCCGCCGCGTGCGCGACGAGACGGCGCTGTTCCTCTACGACACCGAGACCGGCGCCGAGACGCCGCTCACGGCCGGCCTCAGCCGCGACCAGCAGGAGACGTGGGCCATCTTCGGCGTGTACCCCAACTTCGCCTGGACGCCCGACGGCGAGAGTCTGGTGTACTGGGCGAATGGCGGCCTCCACCGACTGGCGGTCGGCTCGGGCGAGATCGCGCCCATCCCGTTCACGGCCGACGTGGACCTGACGGTGACGGAGGCCGTCCGCAGCCCGCGCCCGGCGGCGACGGACCGGTTCGAGGTCAAGATGATCCGCGACGCGGCGACCTCGCCGGACGGGCGGACGCTCGTGTTCTCCGCCCTCGGCCACCTCTGGGCCAAGCGCCTTCCGGACGGCGAGCCGGAGCGGCTGACCAGGGACAACGACCGCTTCGAGTACGACCCGGCGTTCGCGCCCGACGGCCGGACCCTCGTCTACACGACGTGGAGCGACGAGGCGTACGGCGCCGTCCGCGCGCTCGACCTCCGCAGCCGCCAGTCGCGCGTGCTCTCCGAGCGACCGGGCCACTACCACACGCCTCGCTTCTCGCCCGACGGCCGGCGGATCGTGGTCCAGCGCGGCGGCGGGAACGGGCTGCGCGGCGGCCTCTACGGCCTGGAGACGGGGATCTACACGCTCGACGCCGACGGCTCCGACTGGCGGCTCGTGACGGAGAGCGGACGCGACCCGCGCTTCGACGCCGACGGCGAGCGCATCACTTTCCTCACCGGCGGCGGCCTCTCGAAGCAGTTCAAGAGCATCGACCTCGACGGGAGCGACGAGCGGGCGCACTTCGACCTGGCCTACGCCACCGATGTGGTGCCGAGCCCGGACGGCCGCACCGTGGCCTTCGTCGAGGCGTTCAACGTCTACGTCGCGCCGTTCCCGCGGGCGGGCGGCGCCGTCGCGCTCAGCAAGGACACGAAGGCCGTTCCGATCACGCGCCTCAGCCGCGACGCCGGGACCGACCTGCATTGGGTAGACGGCGGCACGCTCCGCTGGCTGATCGGGCCGGAGGTGTTCACGCGGTCGCTGGACGAGGCGTTCGCCTTCCGCGAGGGCGCGCCCGACGAGCTTCCGGCGCCCGACTCCACCGGCACGCCCATCGGCCTCGTCGCCGACTTCGACCAGCCCGAGGGCGTCGTCGCCTTCGTCGGCGCGCGGCTCCTCACGATGGAGGGGGACGAGGTGATCGAGGACGGCACCGTCGTGGTGCGTGGCAACCGGATCGAGGCGGTCGGGCCGCGCGCCGAGGTGGTGGTCCCGCGCGGCGCCGAGACGTTCGACGTGAGCGGGAAAACGATCATGCCCGGCCTCGTGGACGTCCACGCGCACGCGGGGCACTTCGGGACGGGGATGCTCCCGCAGGCCAACTGGAACTACTACGCCAACCTCGCCTTCGGCGTGACGACGATGCACGACCCCTCGGCGTCCACCGAGATGGTCTTCAGCCTGTCCGAGCTGGTCAAGGCCGGCGAGGTCGTCGGCCCGCGCGTGTTCTCGACCGGCTCGATCCTCTACGGCGCCGACGGCGACATCCGGGCGCAGATCAACTCGCTCGACGACGCCCGGAGCCACCTCCGCCGTCTCCAGGCGGTCGGCGCGTTCTCCGTCAAGAGCTACAACCAGCCGCGCCGCGAGCAGCGCCAGCAGGTGCTCCAGGCGGCCCGCGAGCTGGACATGCTGGTCGTGCCCGAGGGCGGCTCGACGTTCTTCCACAACGTCAACATGATCGTCGACGGGCACACCGGGATCGAGCACGCCGTCCCCGTGGCCCCGCTCTACGACGACGTGCTGACGCTCTGGGGGGAGACCCACGTCGGCTACACGCCGACGCTGATCGTCGGGTACGGCGGGCTGTGGGGCGAGAACTACTGGTACGCCACCTCGAACGTGTGGGAGAACGAGCGGCTGCTCCGGTTCACGCCGCGCGGCACGGTCGACGCCCGCTCGCGCCGCCGTGTGCTCGCGCCGGACACCGAGTGGTGGCACCGGACGCTCGCCGCCAGCGCGAACGACCTCCGCGAGCGCGGCGTGGAGGTCCACCTCGGCGCACACGGCCAGCTCCAGGGCCTCGGCGCGCAGTGGGAGCTGTGGATGTTCGAGCAAGGCGGCATGACGCCCCTGGAGGCCATCCGCGCCGCCACGCTCTCGGGCGCCGCCTACCTCGGCATGGACGGCGACCTCGGCTCGCTCGCCCCCGGCAAGCTGGCGGACCTCCTCGTGCTCGACGGGAACCCCCTCGACGACCTCCGCCAGACGCAGGCCATCCGCTACACCGTCGCCAACGGCCGCGTCTACGAGGCCGAGACGATGGACCAGGTGTGGCCGGCGCGCGTCGAGCGCCCGACGTTCTGGTTCGAGCGCGAGGGCGCCAGCGACGCGGCCCTCTGGCAATCCGCCGGGGCCGACGGGCACACGGGCGACCTCCACTGAGGCCGCGCGGCGGTCGCCAGCGGGGCGGGCTCACGGGAAGTTCCACCTCGGGCGGTTGCCCTCGGACCAGGCCCTCCCTAGTTTTGACGCCCCCACGGAGAGGTGGGTGAGTGGCTGAAACCAGCACTTTGCTAAAGTGCCGTGCCCCTAAAGGGTACCGGGGGTTCGAATCCCCCCCTCTCCGCCGCGCTCCGGCTCCCCAGGAGTCGGGGCGTCCTTGGGAAGGCCGGCGGCGGCGGCCGGCTCATCGCGCGGCGAGCACGTCGCGGACCGGCGTCCAGTGGAGATCGGCGTACCGGTGGGTGTCGAGCGGGTCCAGTTTCCCGCGCCCGCTGAACATGTCGCGGAGGTACTGCATGCCCTGCCACGGCGGGAACACGTCGTCGGTGCCAGGGACGAGCGTGCGAGTGACCGAGATGAGGGTGCTCAGGGACCGCACGCTCCCGGCGCGGAGAGGCTTGAACGGGTGGCCAGTCGCTGCGCCCGCGGCCTCCGCCAGTCCTCGTGCGCTGAGGACATCTCCGGCGATGCGGAGATCGCGCGGGGTGGAGGCGTCGAGCGCGACGGCGGCCGTGAACGCGGCGGTGTCGGCGGTCGTCGTGAAGTCCAGGGGCTGGTCGGCGTCGCCCCAGTAGAGGACCCGCCGGATGGGGAACAGGACGACGGGGGCCTGTCCGGTCAGAAGGTCCGCGAACATCCCGTTCAGAACCGAGGTGGCAGCGATCGGGGCGGCGTCGAGGCGCTGCCTGAACTCGCGGCGGAGGTCGAGATTCCGGTTCGCGCCCGGCGGCGTCTTCGTGTAGTCGATGGAGAAGTCGGACGGGATGAAGCGGGGGACGCCGGCCGCGACGGCCGCTTCGAGAAGCCGCGTCTGCGCGTCGACGATCACGTCGCGCAGCCCGGAGAGGGCGGAGACCACGCACGACGCGCCGGCGCACGCCTCCGTCAAGGCCGACGGGCTCTCAGGGTCCACGTTTTCGATCTCGGCGCCCAGGGCCCGCAACGCCTCGACGTCAGCGGGTGCGCTCCGGTCACGGACGAGCGCCCGCACGCGGGCACCGCGCTGGATCAACTCCCGCGCGATGCGGCTTCCGAGGTCGCCGGTGGCGCCGGCCAGCACGATGAGAGAGGCGGGGGCGTCGACCATGGAGAGCGTCGTTGGGCGGAGAGGGTCCAGTGAGGGGGCCGCCCGCCTACGTCGTCGGGTTGCCGCCGGTGACGCCGACCACCTCGCCGGTGATGTAGCCGGCCTCCTGCGTCGCCAGGAACACGTAGGTCGGCGCGATCTCGGCGGGCTGGCCGGGGCGGCCATAGGGGGCCTCCGAGCCGAACTGCTCGATCTTGTCCTGCGGCTGGCCGCCGGAGGGCTGGAGCGGCGTCCAGAACGGGCCCGGCGCGACGGCGTTCACGCGGATCCCCCGGTCCACCATCTGCTTCGCCAGCGACTTCGTAAACCCGATGATGGCCCACTTCGTCGAGGCGTAGTCGAGGAGATTGTCGGACGGCTTGTAGCCCTGGATCGAGGTCGTGGTGATGATCGCGGCGCCGGGCGGCATCGACGGGATGGCCGCCTTCGCCAGCCAGAACATGGCGTAGATGTTGGTCTTGAAGGTCTGGTCGAACTGCTCGGTCGTGATGTCGAGGATCGACGGCTGCGAGGTCTGCTTGCCGGCGTTGAGGACGAGGACGTCGAGCCCGCCGAGGGCGTCGATGGCGTCCTCGACGAGTTGGGTGCAGAACGACTCGTCGGTGAGGTCGCCGGGGAGCAGAACGAGCGTGCCGCCCTCGCCCTCGACGAGGTCTTTGAGGGACTGGGCGTCCTGCGCCTCGCTCTCCAGGTAGTTGATGGCGACGGCGGCGCCCTCGCGGGCGTAGGCGATGGCCGTCGCCCGGCCGATCCCCGAGTCGCCGCCGGTGACGAGCGCCTTGCGGCCCTCCATCCGCCCGAAGCCCCGGTAGCTCCCCTCGCCGTGGTCGGGGCGTGGGTCCATCTCCTCGATGGTGCCGGGGGCCTCCTGGGGCTGGCGGGGGAAGGGCGGGCGCGGGTACTGGGTCCGCGGGTCCTGCATGGTGTACTGGGTGGGCGTCTTGGGCATGGGGGTGGAGGGAGAGAGGAGGGGCGGCTACTCCCCCGGGGCCGCGCAGATTCGGGACGGCGCAGGATGGGGGAGCGCCGGAGGCCGGAGGGGGGGGACGGCGTGGTTCCAGCGGGATGGCAGGCGCCAAACGAGCCCGCCGCGCGTTGGTCCATCCGCGCCGGGAGTCGCCGAGCGACGAGCGCGGCCCGTCCTATCTTGCTCCCCCACCCCCCGGGCGCCGTCCCCCCGTGCCCTCTCCCGAGCCCCCCGCCGACGTACCCCGCCCCGACGCCGCGCCTGCGACGCCGCCGCCGGACGTGGCCGCCGACGGCGCGGCGGCCGAGGCCGAGCCCTCCCTCCGGGCCTACCTCGCCGAGCGCTGGCGGACGGCGCCGCCGCTCGTCACGTGGGGCGGCCTCGCCCTGCTGGCGGTGCTCGCGGTGTGGGCCGGGACGACGCGCGCGCCCGACGCGGTCGAGGGGCCGGCCGAGGAGGACCAGCTCCAGCGCGCCGCCCGCGCCCGCGCCGAGTGGGCCGCCATGCGCCGGATGGCGCCCGAGCCGCTCGGGCGGACGCCCGTGGCCAGCGACCTCGGCCCCGGCGACGCCGAGCGCGACGACGACCGCTTCGCGGACTACTACGCCTTCGACGCCGACAGCGCCGCCTTCTCGGTGCTCGTCACCTCGGCCGACTTCGCGCCGGACCTCGCCGTCCGCCTCGCCGACGGGCAGACCGTCGCCGCGTCCGACCTGCTCCGCACGGCCACGCGCGCCGAGATCGACGGGCTCCGGGGGCCGGGCCGCTTCCGGGTGGCCGTCACCTCCCGCCAGCCCGGCGCCACCGGCGCCTACGAGGTCGCCGTGGTGCCCGCCGCCCCCCTCGACTCGGTGTTCCTCGACGCCGAGGCCCGGCTCGACACGCTCGGCGCCGGCCCCCGTCGCGCCGGCCGCTACGAGCGGCTCTACGGCGTCTCCACCGGGTCCGAGGCGCCCGTCATCGTGCGCGTCGTGGGCGAGGGGTTCCAGCCGCGTCTCCACCTGCTCGGCCCCAACGGCGAGGTCCGGGGCGAGTGGCGCACGTTGGAGCGGTCGTCCAGAGGCGACAGCCTCCACGGCGTCCTGCTCCGCTACCTCCCCGGCTGGGACGCGCCCTACCGCCTCATCGTCTCGTCCGAGGAGGCGGGCGCGCGGGGGCCGTTCGCGCTCGACGTGCGGAGCGTGACCACCGTCGACCTCCGGGCCGACGGGCACAGCGTCCCCGGCACCCTCGGCGACGAGAGCTGGATCGTGGACGGCCGCTACGTCACCACCTACCGCTTCCGCGCGCGCGAGGGCGAGAAGACGGTCGTGACGGTGGCCTCCGAGGCGTTCGCCCCGGCCGTCCGGCTGTGGACGGTCGAGGGCCGGCAGCGACGAGAGGTGGCCTCGGATCTCAACCCGGGCGGGGCCTCGTCGGTCCGCCTCGACCGCGAGATGGACGGCGGCGAGTACTACCTGGAGGTGACGTCGGGGGGCGACGAGAAGGGCGGCCTCCAGGGCGGCGACTACACCGTCCGCGTCGAGGGCGAGCCGCTCGTTCCGCCCGTTCCCGACTCGACGGGCGGCGTGCCGCGCTACGACGGCCCGGCGCCGGCGAGCCGCCTGTTCTCGACGGAGGTCCGGCGGACGGGCCAGAGCGGCGGGAGCACGTTCGAGGTGGGCGTCACGAACGTGGCCCTCTCGTACCCCGGCGGCACCCGGACGCGCGTCCAGCTCAGCGTCACGGTCCGCTCCATCGACTACACGGGCAACTGGGCGCCGTGGGAGAGCTTCGCCCAGAAGGCGTACCTCGTGGACAACACGGGCCGGCGCTTCCGGGCGGCGGTGGCCGAGAGCGGGAGCCCGTCCGGGCCGGCCGCCGAGCCCGGCACCGCGCGGCGCGGGATCGTCGTGTTCTACGCGCCCGGCGTCGTGCCCGACCTCAAGCGGCTCGTGTTCGTCGCCTCCATCGGCGAGCGCGAGCTGACGCTGCCCATCCCCATCTCCAAATGACCGTCCTCGTCACCGGCGCCAGCCAGGGGATCGGCGAGGCCATCGCGCTCGCCTTCGCCGAGCGCCCCGGCGCCCGCCTCGCCCTCGTCAGCCGGACCGAGGCGACGCTCGAGCGCGTGGCCGAGGCGTGCCGCGCGCGCGGCGCCGAGGCCGCCGTCTTCCCGTGCGACGTGACCGACGACGCGGCCGTCGAGCGGCTGGCGGAGGCCGTCCGCCAGCGCCTCGGGACGCTCGACGTGCTCGTCAACAACGCCGGTCTGTTCGAGCCGGGCGGGTTCCTGGAGACCTCGCCCGAGGCGTTCCGTCGCCAGATCGAGGTCAACGTCGTCAGCGCGTTCCTCGTCACGCGGGCCTTCCTGCCGGCGATGCTGGCGCGCGGCTCCGGGCGCGTCCTCATGATGGGCTCGGTGGCGGCGGTGCGGGGCTACCCCGGCGGGACGGCCTACGGCGCCGCCAAGCACGCGCTCCTCGGCCTCGCCCGCTCGCTCCGCGAGGAGACGCTCGGCACCGGCGTCGGCGTGACCACGCTCCTGCCCGGCGCCACGCGCACGCCCTCGTGGGACGGCGTGGACCTCCCGCCCGACCGCCTCATGCCGCCCGAGGACGTCGCCCGCGTGGCCGTCGAGGTGGCGACGCTCTCGGCCCGGTCGGTCGTCGAGGAGGTCCTGATCCGTCCCGCCGAGGGGGACGTGTGAGAGGGGGGACGAGTCGAACCGAGGCCGTGGGAACGTCGGGGGCACCTCAGGACTTCCCGACTGGCGGGAGCCGTCGTCCGTCGGCATCTTGCCTTCCACTTCCGCCTCCCCACCATGCCTGACATCCGCCACGACCCCGACGCCTCCCGCTTCGTCGCCGACGCCGAGGGCGGCGAGGCCGAGCTGGCGTACCAGCGCGACGGCGACGTGATCGTCTTCGTCCACACGTTCGTGCCCGAGGCGTCGAGGGGCCAGGGCCTCGGCGAGGCCCTGGCGCAGGCCGGCCTGGACTACGCCCGCAGCGAGGGCCTCACGGTCCGCCCCGACTGCCCGTTCGTGGCGGCGTACATCGAGGACCACCCGGAGGCGCAGGGTCTCCTCGCCTGACGCGCCCGGGTCGGGAGGGTCCTGACGCGACGGGTCGGGTGGAACCGCGCCCGGCCGCTCCGGTCCGGGTTGGACTCACCTCCGATCCCCATGCGCCTCCTCTCCCTCCTCGTCCTCGTGCTCGCGGTGCCCGCCGCCGCGCAACCGATCCCGTCGATGGGCCAGGCCGGCTCCGTCATGACCGAGGCCGGTCCGGTCGCCGTCCAGAACCTCGCCGGTGGGCTGGACCACCCGTGGGGCATGGCGTTCCTCCCGGACGGCCGCCTCCTCGTCACCGAGCGGGCCGGCGCCCTCCGCATCCTCGGCCTCGACGGCACGCTCTCGGCCCCCGTCGCCGGCACGCCGACCGTCTTCGCCCAGGGCCAGGGCGGCCTCCTCGACGTGGCGCTCGACCCGGACTTCGGCGCCAACGGCTACGTCTACCTCTCGTACGCCCGGCCCGGCCCCGCGGGCAGCGCCGCCACGGCCGTCGGCCGCGCACGGATGGTGGCCGACAGCCTCCAGGGCTTCGAGACGCTGTTCACGGAGGAGCCGTACATCACCGGCCCCAACCACTTCGGGTCGCGCATCGCGTTCTCGCGCGACGGCCACCTGTTCCTCACGATGGGCGAGCGGTTCCAGTTCGACCCGGCCCAGGACCTGAGCAACCACCTCGGGACGATCGTCCGCATCGGCCGCGACGGCTCGGTCCCCGACGACAACCCGTTCGTCGGGCAGGAGGGCGCCCGGCCCGAGATCTGGTCGTACGGCCACCGCAACGTCGAGAGCGCGGCCGTCCACCCGGAGACGGGCGACCTCTGGATCGCCGAGATGGGGCCGCTCGGGGGCGACGAGCTGAACCGGATCGAGAAGGGGGCCAACTACGGCTGGCCCGTCGTGAGCTGGGGCATCAACTACGACGGGACCACGATCCCGGACCCGCCCACGCGCCCCGACTTCGCCGACGCGACGACGCACTGGACGCCGGTGATCTCGCCCTCGGGCATGGCCGTCTACACCGCTGGCGCCTTCCCCGAGTGGACGGGAAGCGTCTTTATCGGGAGCCTCACGCGCCAGGGCCTCGTCCGCGTCGTCGTGGTGGACGGCGAGGTGACGCACGAGGAGATCGTCCCGCTCGACGCCCGCATCCGCGACGTGGAGCAGGGGCCGGACGGGCACCTCTACGTCCTCACCGACCAGGACGACGGCGACGTCTGGCGGCTGGCGCCGCTCACGGACGGCGAGTAGAGTCAGCGACCGACGGCGCGCGCGGCGGCTGGGCACGCCGGAACGCCGGCCCCGCGCCCAGCGCCACGACCAGTGCGAGGCCGACGAGCAGGCCGAACGCCGCGCGCAGCCCGACGCCCTCGGCCACGAACCCGATGACGGGCGGGCCGACCAGGAAGCCGCAGTAGCCGGACATCGTGACCGCCGCGATCCCGACGCCGGGACCCAGGCCCGGGGCCCGCGACGCGGCCCGGAACAGCGATGGCACCACGCCCGCCAGCCCGAGCCCCACGAGCCCGAACCCGACCACGGCGACGCTGAGGGCCGGCGCGACGACGCACGTCGCCAGCCCGGCCACGCCGAGCAGGCCGCCGGCGCGGACCCACTGGCGGTCGCCCACGCGGGCCGTCGCGGCGTCGGCGCCGAAGCGGGCGGCGGCCATGCACGCCGAGAAGACGGCGAGGCCGAGCGCGGCGGCGCTCTCGCTCGCAGCGAGCGTCTGGCGGAGGTAGACCGCGCTCCAGTCGGCCATGGCGCCCTCCACGATGAGCCCGGCGAAGGCGAGGAGCGCGAGCCCCGCTACCGGCCCGGTCGGGAGCGCGACCACCGGCCCGTCGTCCTGGACCACGTGGACCGCCTCGCGGTCGCGGGCGAGTCGGCCCTGGAGCAGCGCGCCGCCGGCGAACAGCACGCCGGCCCCGCCGAAGTGGACCGCCAGCGGGAGCGCGGCGGCGGCGGCCCAGGCGCCGAGCCCCGCGCCCGCCATCGCTCCCAGGCTGAACATCCCGTGGCAGGCGCCGAAGATCGGGGCCTCGGCCGTGCGCTCCACGTCGGCCGCCCAGGCGTTCATCGCCACGTCGAGGAGCCCGCTCGCCAAGCCCACGAGCGCGAGCGCGCCCGCCACGCTGGCGAGCCCGCCGGCCACGCCCGGGCCGACGACCGCCACCCCGAACGCGACGAGCGATCCGAGCGTCACGCGGTGCGCGCCGAAGCGGGCCACCAGCCGCCCCGCCACCGACGCCGACACGACGAGCCCGACGGCCGCCCCGAGCAGGGCGAGCCCGAGCGCTCCCTCGCTCAGCCCGGCCGTCGCCTGGATCTCGGGGATGCGCGAGGCCCACGTGCCGTAGAGCACGCCGTTCGCCGCGAACGGGAGCGCGGCCGACCGGCGCCGGGGGCTGGAGAGAACGTGGGGGAGCACGACGAGCGGGGAGTGCCCGAAGATCGCCCGGCGTCGGCTCTCGCGGTACGTTGGACCCGTCTTCCTCCGCGCCGCCGTGCTCCCCTCCCAACGTCCCCTCTTCTCCCTCCCCGACGGGCTCCACTACCTCAACGGGGCCTACATGAGCCCGCTGCTCCGGTCCGTCGAGGCGGCCGGCGTCGAGGGCCTCCGCCAGCGGCGCGACCCGACGCAGGTCACGCCGGACACCTTCTTCACCGGCGCCGACCGCGTGCGCGGCCTGTTCGCGCGCCTGATCGGGGCGGCCGACGCCGAGGGGCTGGCGGCGCGCGTCGCCCTCGTCCCGGCCGTGTCGTACGCGATGGCGACCGTCGCGCGGAACCTCCGGCCGGAGCGCGGGCAGACCGTCGTGGTCCTCGCGGAGCAGTTCCCGAGCCACGTCTACCCGTGGCAGCGGCTCGCGGCGGAGGCCGGCGCCGAGGTCGTGGCCGTCGCGCCGCCGGGGCCGCTCGGGGCGGAGGGGCGCGGGCGCGCCTGGAACGAGCGCCTCCTCGACGCCATCGAGCCGGGGACCGCCCTCGTCGCCGTCCCCAACGTGCACTGGGCCGACGGGACGCGGTTCGACCTGGAGGCCGTCGGCGCGCGGGCGCGCGAGGTCGGCGCGGCGTTCGTCGTCGACGGGACGCAGTCGGTCGGCGCGCTCCCCT
Organism: Rubricoccaceae bacterium; assembly: GCA_963811175.1. Classification (GTDB taxonomy): domain Bacteria; phylum Bacteroidota; class Rhodothermia; order Rhodothermales; family Rubricoccaceae; genus Rubrivirga. The sequence continues at coordinate 838,501 of CAWEQE010000002.1, forward strand.
TCGACGTCGAGGTCGTCCAGCCGGACGCGCTCGTATGCGCGGGCTACAAGTGGCTGATGGGTCCGTACGGGCTCGGCGTGGCCTTCCTCGGCGAGCGCTTCGCCGACGGCCAGCCGCTCGAAGAGACCTGGATCGCCCGCGCCGGCAGCGAGGACTTTTCCGGACTGACGGACTACGAGGACGCCTACGCGCCGGGCGCCGTCCGCTTCGACGTGGGCGAGCGATCGAACGGCGTGCTGCTGCCGATGCTGGCGGCCGGGATGGAGCAGCTCCTGGCGTGGGGCGTCCCCGAGATCCAGGCGACGTGCGCCCGGCTGGCGGCCCACGTCGTGGAGGGCGCGCGCGCCCTCGGCTACGGGGCCGAGGACGAGCCGTACCGGGCCGGCCACCTGTTCGGGCTCCGTCCGCCCGCCTCCGTGCCCGCCGACGCGCTCCGCCAGTCCTTGGCCGACCGCGGCGTCTCGGTGTCGATGCGCGGCGGGTCCGTCCGCGTCTCGCCGCACGTCTACAACGACGAGGCCGACGCGGAGGCCCTGCTCGACGCGCTGGCGGCGGCCGTCGGCTAGCGGTCCGACAGGGGGCGGGTCCCCTCGATACCCTCGACGAACGGGCCGGCCGTGACCCCGAACGCTCCGCGCGGCCGGCCTCCCACGATCACACGCACGCCCGGCACCACGAACCCGCTGTCGCTCCGGATGAGGGGACCGACGGCGGCGATTCCATAGACGGCGATGCCGCGCCGCGTCTCGGCCGTCGAGTCTTGGCGCTCGACGCGGACCTCGTAGACGCTCCGCACCGTCGCCCGCGCGACGATGGGCGCCTCGATGTCGCCCGACCCGATCGACGCGAACGGCCCCACCGTCAGCCACGTCAGACCCCGGTGGGGAGGGACCGACTGGATGGGCGTCCGTGCCGACGCGATCCCGACGCCGCCGCTGATTCCGTTCTCGAACGTCTTGCGGACCGAGAGGCCTGGCGGCAGGAACGGGCGGTCGCCGCGTCCGAATGCGCCCAGCTCTGCGATGAGCGAGAACGGCGCGTCGGCGCTGAACGCGACGTCGACGCCTCGGCCCGCCCCGACGCCTCCCCAGATCGACAGGCCGGCGGGCGCGCCGCCCGAGACGGGGACGTCGAACGTGAGGCCGCCGGCGACCTCGCCTGCACGCAGCGGGATGATGGACTCGGGTGGGAGACCGGAGCAGCCAGCGAGGACGAGACTGGCGAGGAGGACGCGCATAGAGGCGGGGGCAAGGCGAGTCCCAAGTTGGCATCAGCCCACCCCGGTGCCCTGATCCGTTCGGACTACGAGCCGTGGTCGGCGCCGCGCTGGCGACGCCCGCCGCCAGTCCGGCCGGGCCTAGCTTGTGGCTTCTCTCCTTGATTCCCCATGGCCACGCTCTCCGGCAAAACCCTCTTCCTCACCGGCGGCAGTCGGGGCATCGGTCGCGCGATTGCGCTCCGGGCCGCCCGCGACGGCGCCAACGTCGCCATCGCCGCCAAGACGGCCGAGCCGCACCCCAAGCTCCCCGGCACCATCCACACCGTCGCCGAGGAGATCGAGGAGGCCGGCGGGCACGCCCTCGCGCTCCAGGTGGACGCCCGCGACGAGGACCGCGTGGCCGAGGCCGTCGCGGAGACCGCCGACCGCTTCGGCGGCATCGACATCGTCGTCAACAACGCCAGCGCGATCCTGCTCGCCGACACCGAGAACACGCCCATGAAGCGGTTCGACCTGATGCAGCAGGTGAACACGCGGGCCACGTTCTGCACCACGCAGGCCGCGCTCCCGCACCTGAAAGCCAGCGCGAAGGCCGGGCGCGACCCGCACGTCCTCGTCCTCAGCCCGCCGCTCAACCTGGACCCGAAGTGGTTCGGCCCGCACGTCGCCTACACGATCTCGAAGTACGGGATGTCGATGTGCGTGCTCGGGTGGGGCGAGGAGTTCCAGGAGTACGGCGTCGCCGCGAACGCGCTCTGGCCGCGCACGACGATCGCGACGGCCGCCGTCAAATACGCCCTCGGCGGCGACGCCATGATGAACATGAGCCGGACGCCCGAGATCATGGCCGACGCCGCGCACTGGGTCCTGACGCAGCCCGCCACGACGACCGGCCACTTCTTCATCGACGACGAGGTGCTGGCGGAGGCCGGCACGACCGACCTCTCGGAGTACGCCGTCACGCCCGGCGCCACCGAGTTCATGCCGGACCTGTTTCTGTGACGGGGACGCTCGTCGGCTACGACCCGGGTGGCAACGGGAGCCACGGGCTCGCCCTGCTCGACCTCGCCGACGGCGTCCCGCAGGCCCTCGCCGTCGAGACGTGCGCCGACGTCGAGGTCGTCCTCCGCCGCGTCGAGGCGGCGGGTCCGCTCCTCGGCGTGGGGGTCGACACGCTGACGTGCTGGAGCACCGGCCCGAGCGGCTGGCGGCCGGCCGACCGCTGGATGCGTGCCCGGTACCCGGGCGTCCAGCGGAGCGTGGCCTCGGCCAACACGCTCTACGGGTCGATGAGCCTGAGCGGGATGGCCGTCCTCCTCACGCTCCGCGAGCGCCAGTCGGGCCTTCCCGTGACCGAGGCGCACCCGAAGGTGCTCTTCCACGCCCTGACGGGCCGGAAGTACGCCTATGCCACCGAGGCTCGGGCCATGGACGGGCTCCTCGCCGACGTCCTCGGCCTCGGCGTCTGGACCGCCAACGACCACGAGTGGGACGCCGTCGCCTCGGCGGTCACCGCGCTCCACCTGCTCCGAGACGATTGGGCGCGCGATCTCCACGCACTCCCCACAGCCGACGGCGAACGAATCGTCGCCCCGGCCGGTCCCACCTCCTATGCCTGGCCCGATTGAGTCCACCCGCCCCGTCCGACTGGCGGCCAGCGCCGCCGACCAGTCGCTCACGATCGAGTGGGCCGACGGGCGCGTCTCGGAGCTGTCGTACGAGGGGCTCCGGCGGGCGTGCCCGTGCGCCGAGTGCCGGGGCGGCCACGCGAACATGGCCGAGCCCATCGACCCCGTCGTGTTCCGCCTCCCGTCGCTCATGACGTACGAGGTGAAGGAGCTCCGGCCGGCGGGCCACTACGCGCTCCAGATCGTCTGGGGCGACGGCCACGGCTCGGGCCTGTTCCGGTGGGAGACGCTCCGCCACTACGACGACGCGCAGCGCGAGGCGTGAGCGCTGGCGGCGACGTCAGTAGCCCTCGCCCAGGTCGACGGCGTGGCGGAGCGGCTCGTCGCGGCGGTAGCGGCCGAGGTTGTCGAGGAAGATGGCGAGGGCGCGGTCGGCGTAGTGGGGCGTGAGGCCCGCCACGTGGGGCGTCACGACCACGCGGTCCATGCCCCACAGCGGCGAGTCGTCGGGGAGCGGCTCCTCCTCGAACACGTCGAGGCCGGCGGCGCCGATCCGGCCGTGTTGGAGCGCCGAGACGAGCGCGCTCTGATCCACCACCTCCCCGCGCCCGACGTTGACGACGACGGCCCCCTCGGGGAGCGCCGCCAGCGCCCCGGCGCTGACGAGCCCGCGCGTCGCGTCCGTCAGGGGGAGCGTGACCACGAGCACGTCGGCCTCGGGGAGCACGTCGAGGAGCGCGTCCGTCCCGACCGTCCGCGCCACGCCCGCCACGCCGTCGGCGTCGGGGTGGTGGCGCACGGCCGTGACGAACATCCCGAACGCCGCCGCCAGCCGCGCCACGCGCGCCCCGATCTCGCCGACGCCGAGGAGCACCATCTGCTGGCCCTCCAACTCGAACGGTGCCGCGGCCGTCGGATCCCAGGTGCGTTCGCGCTGCGCGCGGAGGTGGGCCGGGAGGCACCGCGCCGCCGCCAGGAGCAGGGCGAACACGTGCTCGGCGATGGGGACGGCGTGGACGCCCGACGCGGTCGTGATCTGGAGGCCGGCCGGGAGACCGGCCGGCCCGTCCGTCTCCAGCAGCCAGTCCACGCCCGCGCTCCACGACTGAATCCAGCGCAGCTCCGGCGCCTCCGCCAGTCCGGCGGGGTCGACCCGTCCGAGGACGATCTCGACGCCGTCGAGCGGCGCGTCGCGCTCGCCCCGGACCACGGCGTAGCCGGGTGCGGCGTCGCGGACGAGGGCGAGGCGCTCGTCGGGGAGCCGGCTCTCGGGGACGGTGACGAGGATCGTGCGGGCGTCGGGCATGGGGCGTCGGGCAGGAGATGCCCCGCACCGAGGCCCGCCCGTCCGGGTTCCGGCCCGGCACGACGCCCGGCCTCCCCCGAGAGCGCCGGCCGCTGCGGGCTCACACCGCCCGTGGGGAGACACGGAAGCGCTGCCGAGGAATCGTCCCGCACGACGCGGCCGAGCGTCGGACCTTGGGGGCCCTACCTCCTCCGCCCGCCATGCCCGACGCCGCCCTCGCCGCCGCCCACGCCGCCGGCCTCACCGACGCCCACGCCCGCCGCGTGGCCCTCGTCGAGCGCCTCGTGCTCCGGGTCGCCCGCGAGCGCTACGGCGACGCCACGGCCGACCGCGTGGCCGACTGGCTGGGCCGCGTCCGCGCCGACGGGCCGGGCGCGTTCGAGGCCGTCGCCGCCGAGGTCGAGCGCCAGTCCGTCGAGAACCTGACGGGCGTGCTCCGGACGCTGACGGCGTACTTCCACCTCGTCAACAAGGCCGAGCAGATCGAGATCGTCCGCGTCAACCGCGAGCGCGAGATGCGCGCGTCGGCGGCCGAGCCGCGCGGGGAGTCCGTGATGGAGGCCGTCGCCCGGCTGGCGGCGGCGGGGCACGGCGTCGAGGAGGCCCGCCGGCTCGTCGCCCGCCTCGACATCCAGCCGACGCTGACGGCGCACCCCACCGAGGCCCGGCGCCGGACCGTCCTCCTCCACCAGCAGGACGCCGCCGAGGCGCTCGACCGGCTCACCTCCGACGATCTCACGCCGGCCGAGGCCGCCGACGCCGAGGCCGAAGCCCTCAACCGGCTCCGGCTCCTCCTCGCCACCGACGAGGTCCGCCCCGCCGCCGTGACCGTCCGCGACGAGGTCCGCCACGGGCTCTACTTCGTGGCGACCAGCATCTGGGACGTCGTCCCGACCATCCACGCCGACCTCCGCCGCGCCTTCGCCGAGCTCTACGACGCGCCCGACCTCGACTTCCCCGCCTTCCTCCGCTACCGCTCCTGGATCGGCGGCGACCGCGACGGCAACCCCAACGTCACCGCCGACGTGACGGCGTGGACGCTCCGCGCGCACCGCGAGGACGCCCTCCGCCTCCACCGCCGCGGGCTCGACCGGCTCCGCCTCGACCTCTCGGTGAGCGACCAGCAGGTCGAGTTTCCGAGTGAGTTGTGGGATTCGGTCGAGGCCGACCGCGAGGCCGTCCCGCTGCCCGAGCGCCGCTGGCGGCAGAACGCGCACGAGCCGATCCGCCTCAAGGTGATGCAGATGGCCGGCAAGCTGGACCGCCTGATCGATGCGCTCCCCGACGGCGACTCCGGCCAGCCCCGCGGCCTCCTGGGGGCCGAGGCGCCCGCCTACACCGCCGCCGACTTCCAGGCCGACCTCGACCTGATCGCCGAGAGCCTGGAGGCCGCCGGGCTCGGCGCCCTCGCCACGTCCGGGACGCTCGCCGACGCCCGCGTCCGCGCCGCGACGTTCGGGTTCCACCTCGCCGCGCTCGACCTCCGCCAGCACAGCCGCCTCCACGAGGCCGCCGTCGCCGACCTCCTCAAGCGCGCCGGCGTCGAGCCGGACTACGCGGCCCTCGACGAGGACGCCCGGCTGGCGCTGCTCACGCGCGAGCTCGAAAACCCGCGCCCGTTCATCCGCCTCGGCGGCGAGGTCGGCGAGGAGACGGACCGCGTGCTCTCCGCGCTCCGCGTGGCCAAGGCCGCCATCGACCAGGAGCCGGCCTCCATCGGCTCCTACATCGTCTCCATGACCGACGCGGTGAGCGACGTGCTCGAGGTGCTGTTGCTCGCCAAAGAGGTCGGCCTCTGGCGGCGGCTCCCGGACGGCACCGTCGACTCGCCCATCGACGCCGTCCCGCTCCTCGAAACCATCGCCGACCTGGAGGCGGGGCCGGACCTCATGGCGCGGCTCTTCGAGAACGAGGTCTACGCGGCCCACCTCGCGGCGCGCGGCGGGCTCCAGGAGATCATGCTCGGCTACTCGGACTCGAACAAGGACGGCGGCTACTGGCAGGCCAACTGGTCGCTCCACAAGGCCCAGGGCGCCCTCGCCCGGACGTGCCGCCTCCAGGGCATCGACCTCCGCCTGTTCCACGGGCGCGGCGGGACCGTCGGCCGCGGTGGCGGACGCGCCAACCAGGCCATCCGCGCCATGCCGCCGGAGTCGCAGACGGGCCGCATCCGGTTTACGGAGCAGGGCGAGGTGATCTCGTTCCGCTACGCGCTGCCGGGCATCGCGCGGCGCCACCTGGAGCAGATCGTGAACGCCCAGCTCACGGCCCTCGCGGAGGCGCCGGACGAGCACGCCGACGTGTGGGACGGCCCGACCGGCGGCGAGGCCCGCGCCCTCATGGAGCGCCTCGCCGACCGCTCGATGGACGCCTACCGCGACCTCATCGACGCGCCGGATTTCTGGCCGTGGTACGTGGCGGCCACGCCCATCGAACACATCGCCGGGCTCTCCATCGCCTCCCGACCGATCTCCCGGAAAGGCGCCTCGGAGCTGGATTTCGAGGGGCTCCGCGCGATCCCGTGGGTCTTCTCGTGGACGCAGCCGCGCTACACGGCGCCCGGCTGGTACGGCGTCGGCACGGCGCTGGCGGAGGCGATCTCCGGCGACGACCTCGACCTGCTCCAGCGGCTCCAGCGCGAGTGGCCCTTTTTCCAGGCCGTCGCCGGGAATGCGCGGCGCGAGATGGCCCGCGCCCGGCTCGTCGTCGGGCGGCGCTACAGCCAGCTCGCCGAGGCCGCCGGCGTGGACGCGACGCCGTTCGAGCGCGTCGAGCGCGAGTTCTCGAAGGCCGAGGCCGCCCTCCTCCGCGTCGGCCGCCAGGACGACCTGCTGGCCCAGAGCCCGACCATCGCCGCCACGATCCGCTACCGGAACCCGGCCACCGACGTGCTCAACCTCGTCCAGCTCGGGCTCATGCGCCGCTGGCGGGCCGGCCAGACGGGCGAGGACGTAGCGCTCGCGCTCCTCGTCTCGGTCAACGCCATCGCCGCTGCCATGCAGTCGACGGGGTGAGGGAGGGGGGCGGGTGAAAGTGAAGCGCCCGTTCCCCGCAGCCCCTCACTCCTCGCCCGCCGAGACCGCCTCCACCGGCACGTCGAGCCACTCGGCCGCCGCCTCGCGCGTCTGGAAAACCTTGTAGGTCCGTCCGAGGTCGGTCGTGAACAGCTCGAACAGGCGGATCAGCGTGCCGACGGCCTCGCGCGTGGTGACGAAGGCGACCCGGTTCTCGCCGATCCGGTCGCTCAGCGTGTGGGCCGAGGCGACGAGGTTGTCGATCTCGTGCGGGCTCACGTCCACCTCGGTGTGCGAGAGGTCCCACAGTTCCTCGAAGCCGGGCCGCCAGTCCGGGTCGCCGATGAGGGTTCGGCAGGCGTCGAGCATCTCCGTGCCCGTCACGTGCCCGTGGAACGTGAGGAGGCCGGTGCGCGCGCCCGTGTGGATGGTGGCGTCGTAGGGCATGGCAGAACAAGAGGATATGCCCGAAAGGTAGGGGTTCGGGGCCGGGGCGGCACCGAAAGACTCAGCGGAGGCGGAGGCCCGAGAGGTCGCCCTCGGCCTCCAGAACCACGGCGCCGCTGTCGACGCGGACGTCCGTGACGCTCAGCGCGGGCCGGGTCTCCGAGAGATCCACCACGGGATTGATCCGGTCAGAGAGCTCGTCCGCGAGTGCCTGGCCGAGGTCCAGGCCGGCGGCCCGGAGCGCGTTCACGTCGAGGCGGACGCGCCCGTCGTCGGCTCGAAGCCGGCCGTCCAACTCGACGGTCACGCCGCGCGGGAGCGCGAGGTCCCCGATCTGGGGCCGCACGCGGACGGTCGCGCGGTCCGGCGCGCGGAGCGTGACGGTCGCCTCGCGCACGCCGTCTCGCCCGTTCAGGAACGCGGCGAGGTCGGCCGGGAGGACGCGCACGACGCCGTGCGCGCTCTCGACGCGCTCCAGCCGCTTCCCGCCCCGGTCGTAGTGGACCCCCGTCAGCACGAGGTCGAGGCGGTCGAGGACGGGCGCCCCGTCCGGCTCCACGCGGCGGCCCACGATCTCGACGCGGTCGGCCTCGCCCGCGCGCGCCCGGAGCCCGGCGACGGTCACGTCGTAGCTCTCGGCCGGCCCGATGGCGTCCGGGAGGGCGTTCTCGATGCCGGCCTCGACCTGTCCGGAGAGGTTGCACCCACTGGCGACGGCGATGAGCGGGAGGAGGAGGAGGGGGCGGAGGAGAGGCATCGGGAGAGAGGCTCGCGGAGGCGGACGCGGGGACCCTTGCAACCGACGACGCGCCGGTAGGTTTGCGAGCGTCGCCCGCCACCCGCCGTGGACTTCCTCCCCGTCCCCGACCTGCCCGTCACCGACCCCGTCCTCATCGTGGCGATCACGATGGGGATCCTGCTGGTCGGGCCGCTCCTGTTCGAGCGGTTTCGGATTCCGGGGCTCGTCGGGCTGATCGCGCTCGGCGCCGTGGCCGGGCCGAGCGTCACGGGGCTTCTGGAGCGCGACGCGACGTTCGTCCTGCTCGGGACGTTCGGGCTGCTGTACCTCATGTTCACGGCGGGCGTCACGCTCGACCTCGCCGAGTTCGCCCGCCAGCGGGGCCGGGCGCTCGCGTTCGGCGCTCTCTCGTTCGCCGCCCCGATGGGGCTGGCGCTCGTCGCGGGGCCGCGCGTGCTGGGCTACGGGCTCCCGGCGGCGGCGCTCCTGGGGAGCATCGTCGGGAGCCACACGCTGCTGGCGCTGCCGCTCGCCGGGCGGCTGGGCGTGGCCAAGAACCGGGCGCTCGTGATCGCCACCGGCGCCACGCTCGTGACGGACCTGCTCTCGCTCCTCGTGCTGGCGGTCGTGCAGGGCGTCGAGAGCGGGGACGCCGGGCCGGCGTTCTGGCTCGCGTTCGCCGGCAAGGCGGCCGTGTGGGCCGTGGCCGTCCTCTGGCTCTTGCCGAAGGCGGCGCGCGCGTTCTTCCGGCGCGTCCGGCGCGAGGACGACGCGGCGTTCGCGTTCCTCCTCGCCGCCGTGTTCCTCTCGGCGTGGGCGGCGGATCTGGCCGGGCTGGCGCCCATCATCGGCGCGTTCCTGGCCGGGATCGCGCTCAACCGGCTCATCCCGAAGCGGAGCCCGCTCATGACGCGGCTCCGGTTTGTCGGCGACGCGATCCTGGTCCCGTTCTTCCTCGTGAGCGTCGGGCTGCTCGTCGACGTCCGCGTGTTGGGGTCGGGGGAGGTGTGGGGGCTGGCGCTCCTGTTCACCGCGCTCGTGATCGTGGGGAAAGGCGGCGCGGCGCTCCTCGGCATCCCGCTGTTCGGGTTCTCCGGAGACGAGGGGATGACGGTCGCGGGCCTCACGATTCCGCAGGCCGCGGCCACGCTGGCCGTCACGCTCATCGGGTTCGACATCGGGCTGTTCGGGCAGTCGACCGTCAACGCCGTCGTTCTGTTGATCGTCCTGACGTGCCTCATCGGTCCGAGCCTCGTCCAGGCGTTCGGGAGGAAGGTGGCGCTCGCGGAGGCGGACCGGCCGTACGAGCCGGCGCGGGCGCCGGAGCGCATCCTCGTCCCGCTCTCGAACCCCGAGACGGCCGAGGATCTGATGGAGCTGGCGCTCCTCCTGCGGAGCCCGCAGAGCGAGGAGCCGATCTATCCCCTGGCCGTCGCGCGCGGCGGCCAGGACGAGGCCGCCCGCGTGGCCGACGCCGAGAAGCTGATGGAGCGGGCCGTGCTCCACGCGACCGCCGCCTCCGTCCCGTGCGTCCCCACCGTTCGGATCGACGACAACGCCATCGGCGGGATCTCGCGGGCCGCCCGCGAGCTCCGGGCGAGCGAGGTGGTGGCGGGGTGGAACGGCCAGATCACGCCGGGCGCGCTCGTGTTCGGCCGCGTGATCGACGGGGTCCTGGCTGAGAGCCGGGCGATGGCCATCGTGGCGCGGCTCGTGGCGCCGCTCGCGGCGGCCCGGCGCCTCGTGGTGCTCGCGCCGCCGCTGGTGTACCGCGAGGTCGGGTTCGCACGGGCGGCGCGCGTGCTGAAGGTGCTGGCGTCGCAGAAGGGGCTCCGCGTGGTCGTGTTCGCCACCGAGACCGACGCGCCCGAGGTCGAGGCCCGGTTCGCGGAGGCCCGCCCCGAGGCCGCCGTCGAGGTCCACTCCGTCGAAGACTGGAGCCGGTCCGTCCGCGCGCTCGACGGGCTCGTCCAGACCGGCGACGTGCTCGTGTCCCTCGGCGTGCGGAGTGGGGCCGTGGCGTGGCGACCGGCGCTCCAGCGGCTGCCGCGTGTGCTGGCCCGGCGCTTCCCCGCCCTCGACCTCCTCTCGGTCACGCTCTCCGAGGCCGAGGTGGTTCCCCTCGTGGCCGAGGCCGTCAACGGCGACGGCGTGGACGCCCTGGCGCTGACCGCCGAGCACGTCACGTTGGACGTGCCGCCCGGTACGCCGGGCGCGATGCTCCGTCGGGTCCTCTACGCCGGCTTCCCAGATCATCCCCGGCGGGCGGCCGACCTCGCCGACGCGCTCGCCGGGGCCGACTCGGACGGGGCTCCGGAGGTCATGCCGGGCGTCGTGTTCTACCACGCCCACACGGGCGCCGTCGAGGAGCCGATGACGCTCGTCGGGGTGTGCCCGCGCGGGGCGACGCTACCGCACACGGGCGGGCCGGCCCACGTCCTGCTGGTGCTGCTGGCGCCGGCGACGATGGCGCCGGAGGCCTACCTCCGCCAGCTCGCCGTGACGGCCCAGCTCGTCCGCTCGGAGGCGACCGTCGAGGCGCTCCTCGCCGCCGGCACGCCCCAGGAGGCCCACGCCGCGCTCGTCGCCACGCTCCGCGACGGGCTGGCGGAGCCGACGGGCGCCGCGGACGAGGCGGAGACCGTAGCGACCTGACGACGCGCGGAACGGGCGAGCGAGATGCCCCGGCCGTGACCCTTCTCACTCGTCCAGCGGCCTCGCCCATCCCCGGCGCCGGCTGACCGTGGACGGCCGCATGACGGCTTCGTGAAACCGATGCTTGAGTGACACCGGGGACCCGCCGATTCGTTTGTTGCAACCAGCGTTTCCTTCGCGCTCGTCCCCGACCATGTCTGAGCAGCACACCCTCCCCCTTGCCCCGGTCGAAGAGGCCCCCTACGAGGAGGTCCCGGCCGGTCCACGTCTCCGCACGGTCGCGTGGCCTCAGGTGTCCTGGCTCGTGCTCGTCGTCGCCCTGACGCTCCTCCCCATCGTGCTGGCCCTCGCGCTGGCGTCGTAGCCGGCGCACGAAACCCCCACGGGCACGGCCGGTCGCACGGGAGACTCCTCCGCGACCGCCATGCCCGTCCGCCTCGGCCACCTCCGCCTCGACGTCCGCGACCTCGACCGCCAGACGGCATTCTACACCGCGGCCCTCGGCCTGACCGTCCACGAGCGGGCCACCGACGACGAGAGCCACTACGTCTTCCTCGCCGACGGCCAGCCGATTCCAGGGGGGGCCGAGGACGGGATGCACCACCGCCTCGTCCTCCGCCAGTCGCGCGACGAGGCCGGCCGCGACCTCGGGCCGACGACGCGGCTCGACCACACAGCGTGGGAGGTGGACAGCGAGGCCGAGCTGCTGGCGGTCGTGGAGCGGCTGCGGGAGATGGGCGTCGAGACCGACCTCCAGGAGGCCCAGATCGCGTGGCAGTGCTACTTCCACGACCCCGAGGGTGTCAAGCTGGAGGTCTACTGCGACCGCCGCCAGCGGCCGGATGGCGCGCCGCTGTGGCGGGGCCGGCAGGAGAGTCTGGACGAGGACCGGCTGCGGGAGGCGGCCGAGAGAGTAGGGGAGTAGCGGTCGGGGCGTCGCGGACGCGGTCCGGTTCCTGAACCAGTCCACGACCGGATGGGGCGACGACACGGCCGAGCGGTCGGAGTGGCTCGGGGACGAGTCGCTCGACGAGTTGTCCGCCCAGGCCCGAGAGGCGGGCCGGATGCGGAGCGCGTAGCCGGCCCCGCTGGCGACGGCCGCCAGCGGCTCAGAGCACGCGGTCCGGGTCGGGCGGGGGCGGCGTCTCGCCCCGGTAGCCGAGCACCGTCTTGACGGCGTCGATGGCGAGCGGGAACTGCTTCTGGACGTAGTACTGGTCGGCCGCCCGGCGCGCGCCGAGCCCGTACGTGGGGTACGGGAAGATCGTGTCCGCGATCTCGCGGACCGAGACGCCCGCCTTCATCGCCACGCCGTAGATCGAGATCAGCTCGCCCGCCCGCGCGCCGACGACGCTCGCGCCCAGGATCGTGCCCCGCCACCGCGTCGCGTGGATCTTGACGTTCCCCTCCGTCGCGTGCTCCGTCACGGCCCGGTCCACCTTGCTGTAGGGAAAGCGATAGGTGACGAAGCTCGTGCCGTCGTCCGTCAGCTCGGATTCCGTCTTGCCGACCTGCGCCACCTCGGGGGCGGTGAACGTCGTCCAGGTGAGGCCGTCGCGGTCGATCTTCGCGGGCACCTTGAGGATGGCGTTGGTCACGGCCTGCTTCGCCATGTGCTCGCTCATGTGCGTGAGCTGGTACTCGCCCGTGCAGTCGCCGGCGGCCCAGACGTAGTCGAGCGAGGTCCGGCAGCGGTCGTCCACGGTGACGCCCTTCTCGGTGAAGGCGACGCCGGCCACGTCCAGCCCGAGGTCTTCGACGTTCGGTGTGCGCCCCGTGGCGATCAGGAGCCGGTCGCCCTCGACGGCTGCCTGCCCCCGCGAGGGCGCGGGGCGGTCGCCGCTGGCGGTGAGGTGGAGGCGCACGCCGCCGCCCACGGGTTCCACGCGCTCCACGTCGGCGCCGAGCACGAAGCGGACGCCCTCGCGCTCCAGCACCCCCTGGAGGATCGCCGCGTGCTCCGGATCGTCCTTTCCCAGGATGCGGTCCTCGCGCTCGATCACCGTGACCCTGCTGCCGAGCCGACGGAACGCCTGCCCCATCTCGCACCCGATCGGCCCGGCGCCGACGATGACGAGGTGCTCGGGCAGGCGGTCGATCTCGAACAGCGACTCGTTGGTGAGGTACGGCGCCTCGTCCAGCCCGTCGATGGGCGGCGGCGCGGCGCGGCCGCCCGTGCAGACGACGGCCATGCGGAACGAGACGTCGCGCGTGCCGCCCTCCGCCAGCGCCAGTCGGGCGAGGTGCGCCCCGGCCAACCGGCCCTCGCCCTTCACCACCTCCACGCCGTAGCCCTCGTAGATCGCCGGGTCGTCGGCGTCCTCGTAGACCTCCTCGCGCGTCTGGCGGACGTCCCGCATGACGGCCGCGAAGTCGACCGGCGGGAGGGGCGCGTCACCCTCCGCGAAGCGGTCGAGGTAGGCGCGGGCCGTCGCGCGGAGGTCGGCGGCGTGGAGGAGCGTCTTGGAGGGGACGCAGCCGGTCCAGGTGCAGTCGCCGCCGAGCCGGTCGCGCTCCACCAGCATCGTCTTGGCGCCGAGGTTGGCGGCGGTGCCGGCGGCGGTGAGGCCGGCCGCGCCGGCGCCGAGCACGAGGAGGTCGACGTCGTAGTGGGCCATGAGGACGGCGAGGGAGAGAAGCCGGTAGACGGGCACGGGTGGGGCGATCTTACGGGTCCCGCCGTCCCCCACGCCCGTGCTCCTGTTCCTGCCGACCTTCGAGACCGGCCACGCCCCCGTGCCCCCCGAGGGGTGGCACGCCGAGGGCGAGCCGTACCGACTCTACCGGACGCTCGACGAGGCCGAGGCCGCCGCCCTCGCCCCCGACGGGCGGAAAGGGTGGGTCCTCGTCCTCGACCCCGACCGGCTGACCGTCTCCGGCGGCGACGCGCCGACCACGTCCACGATCCCGCGGGCGGCCGTCCTCAACGTGGACCCCGACGGGGACTACTGGCGGCCGGGCTCCGTCGGCGCCGGCGGCGGCTACGTCGTCCGCCGCACCGAGGCCGGTGAGGTGGAGGTGCTGCTCATCTTCCGGCGCGGCGCGTGGGACCTCCCGAAGGGCAAGCTGGACGCGGGCGAGACCGTGAAAGAGGCGGCGCACCGCGAGGTGAGCGAGGAGATCGGCGTCAAGAAGAAAACGCTCACCGTCCACGAGGACCTGGGGACGACGGTCCACGGCTACCCGTGGCACAAGCACGGGATGTACGCCGTCAAGACCACGTTCTGGTTCTCGATGTCGACGACGGCCGAGTCGTTCACGCCCGAAAAAGGGGAGGGGATCGAGAAGGTGGACTGGGTGCCCTGGGCCGAGGCCGGCGAGCGGCTCGGCTTCCAGACGCTCCGCGACCACCTCGCCTCGCTCGACCCCGACGCGCTCGGCGTGTAGCTGCCGTCAGCGTCCGCCAGCCGACCGGAGACGGGGTGAAAACCCGCCCTCCCGCGCAGACGGGGCGTCTCGGCCCCTAGCTTGACCGGCCGCTCCGACTCCCCCCGACCCATGCGCGCCCTCTCCGGCACCTTCGCCTCGCTCGGCCTCCTCGCCCTGCTGGCGGCCCCGGCCACCCCGCTCCTCGCCGGCTGCGACTCGACGCCTCTCGAGTGCAACTCGGGCGTCGAGTTCGAGGCCGTCGACACTACGCCCGACAGCGTGACGACGTTCGGCGCCACGATCCAGCGGAGCGACTGCGTCGTGCTGGACTACGAGGGGCGCGTCCCCGGCGCCGCCGAGCCGTTCGACTCGGGGACGAACGCGGCATTCTTCATCTCCCGGACCGTCCCCGGATTCCAACTCGGCGTGGTCGGTCGGAAGACGGGCCAGTCAGTCCGCATCACGGTCCCGCCGGAGCTGGGGTACAACACGCAGGACCGCTCCGCCTCGGGCATCCCGCGGTGCTCGACGCTGGAGTTCGACGTGACGATCAAGGACACGGCCTCGCCGTCGGTGTGCGGACGGTGAGCCTCGGCGGGCGGTCCGGTTACGCCTCGCCCACCAGAGCCGCCAGCGCCTCCGGGGCGGGCGGCGTCGGGCAGGCGGCGAGGGGAGCGGCCCAGTGGTGGATCTCGGGCCACGTCTCGTTCATGACCTCGGCCCACCGCTCGGCCTCCGTCTGACAGACGGGATCGCCGGAGCGAACGCAACCCGTCCGCCGGTCGGTCCACATGACGGCCCACGGGGGAAATGAGGAGGGGGTGGCGTGGGGCATTCTCTGATAGATGGGCCAGAGGTTTCAGGAGACCAACATACTGTTTCGGTCGGACATAGATGTAACGAAACGGTGTCTTGTGGCTGGCCGCCGTTTCCGCAGGGCGCCGCGCTCGGTCGAGGCGCCCTCTCATAGTCGCCAGCGCGTCGGCCCACCGGGGCCGAGGGCCGCATGAGGCTCGGGCGGAGACAGCGACGCCTCGAAACACGGCCCGGTGCGGCCGGTGACAGGAACAGACCTCCCCCACCCCCCATGGATACTCGCCGCATCGGCTCGCTCGACGTCTCTATCGTCGGGCTCGGCTGCAACAACTTCGGCTGGCACATCGACGAGGCCGCGTCCCGCGCCGTCGTCCGCGCCGCCCTCGACGCCGGCATCACCCACTTCGACACCGCCGAGGTCTACGGCGACGGCCAGAGCGAGGAGATGCTCGGCCGCGCGCTCGGCGCACGCCGCGACGAGGTGGTCATCGCCACCAAGTTCGGGAACGGCACCGACGCTCGGCCCGAGACCGTCCGCCAGTCGGTCGAGGGCTCGCTCAGGCGCCTCGGGACGGACCGGATCGACCTCTACTACCTCCACAAGCCCGACGCGGACACGCCGATCGCCGACACGCTCGGCGCGCTGGCGGGCCTCGTGGACGAGGGGAAGGTCCGCGAGATCGCGTGCTCCAACTTCTCGCCGGACCAGCTCCGCGAGGCCGAGGACGCGGCCCAGGGCGCCCGGTTCGTGGCCGTCCAGAACGAGTACAGCCTGCTGGAACGCGCCCCAGAAGATGGGACGCTCCAGACGTGCCGCGACCTCGACGTCGCGTTCGTCCCGTACTTCCCGCTCAAGAGCGGCCTGCTCACCGGCAAGTACCGCAGGGGCGACGCCCAGGACCACGATGGCCGCCTGACCGCGACCGAGGGCAAGTTCAAGGGCATGGGCGACCGCCTCCTGACGGAGAGCAACCTCGACACCGTCGAGCGCCTGATCGAGTTCGCCGACGCCCGCGACCACACGATCCTCGACCTCGCCTTCTCGTGGCTCCTCGCCCACGACCCGGTGGCGTCCGTGATCGCCGGGGCGACGAAGCCGTCGCAGGTCCGCTCCAACGTAGAGGCCGCGGGCTGGCGGCTCACGCAGGACGACCTCGACGCCGTCGACGAGATCCTCGGGCAGCCGGCCTGAGCCGCCGAGGGGAGGGGCGTGGGAGGAGGTGCGTAGACCACGCCCACGCCCCTCCCGAAGTCGACGTCAGTCGGACCCGTCCGCGTTCCGGCCCTCCGTCGCGGTGTGCCGGAGGACGACGGGCCGGACGAACACGGCCACGCCGACGAGCGCCGCCAGCGCGGCCAGCGCCCACGGGTCGGTGCGGACGAGGCGGGCGATGAGGGCGACCGTCGCGCCGCTGGCGGCGAGGGCGCCCGCGCCGGTCACGACGCGCGTGCCGGCGCCGTCGTGGAAGGCGAGCCCGCAGACGACGGCGAACGTGAACAGGAACGACAAGCTGGCGGCCTCGACCAGGACGGACAGGGAGCCGAGGACGGCGAGGGCCGCCGCCAGCCCGCCGAGCACGATCACGGCCCGGTCCGGGACGCCGGCCCCGTTCCGGTGCGCCACGGCCTCCGGCAGCTCGCCGTCCTCGGCCACCTCATGCGCGAGCCGCGCCGTGGCGAAGAGGGTCGAGTTGATGGCCGAGCCGGTCGAGAACGCCGCCGCCACCGTCACCACGACGAGGCCCACGGTCCCGAACGCCTCGCGCCCGGCGACGGCCAGCGCCACCTCCTGCTGCTCGACGACGCCCCCGGCCCCGACGAGCATCGTCACGCCCAGCGCGACGACCACGTAGACGCCGATCACGACGACGATGGACGAGAGGACGACGCGCGGGAGCGTCGTGTCCGGGTCCTTCAGGTCGTCGTAGTCGTAGGTGAGGAGTTGGAAGCCCTCGTAGGCCATGAACACCGAGGCCGCGCCGAAGAGGGCCGCCCCGATGCCGCCGTCGGCGGCGCCCTGCGAGAGCGCCGGCACGTCCCACCGCCAGAGCCCGAACGCCGCCAGCCCGACGAGCACGGCCAGCTTGAACCAGACGAGGACCACCTCGACGCCGCCGGCCTCGCCCACGCCCCGCAGGTTGAGCCCCACGAACAGGGCCACGATGGCGACGGCCGCCGCGCGCGGCACCCACGGCCCGGCCCCGACCACGTGCCCGAGGTACTCCCCGAAGGTGAAGGCGTAGACCGCGTTCGTCAGCACGTAGCCCACGATGAGGACCCACGAGAGGCTCCCGGCGAACCCCTCGGCGCCCATCTCGCGGAGGAACGTGAACGCGCCCCCGCCCTCGTCGTAGTCCGCCGCCAGCTTCACGTAGCTGTACCCGGCCGCGAGCGCCACCAGCCCGGCGGCCACGAAGCTGAGCCACGCCCACGCGCCGGCGATCCCGACGACGACGCCAAGCGTCGAGAAGATGCCGCCGCCGACCATCCCGCCGACGGACATCGACCACGCGGACTGAAAGCCGAGCTTCGAGTCGGAGTCTGCCATAGGACTCACACGCTCGACGCCGCGTCGGGTGCCGCGCGCAGGCGACGACGCGCGGCGGTGTTACAGCGTGACGCCGAGGCCCGCGGCGACGCTCCGGCCGGCGGCGGGCTCGTAGAACCGCCCGCCGTTCGCGTTGACGACGACGGAGGCCACGTAGTCCGAGCCGAGCACGTTCTGGACGCGGGCGAACGGCCGGAGGCGCGCGCCGCCCACGTCCCAGCCGACGTGCGCGAGCGCGAGGTCGAGCACGACGAAGGCGTCGGTGCGGACCGTGTTGGCGTCGTCGGCCCAGACGCCGGAGGCGACCTCGGCCTCGGGCTGGAGCACGAACCCGGCCCGCTCGACCGTCGCCTGCACCGCGAGGCGGTGCGCGGGGACGCCCGGCAGCCGGTTCCCGTCGAACGCCTCGTCGGCGAAGCGGAAGTCGCTCCAGGCGTACGAGGCGGTGAGCCCGAGCGCGTCCGTCGGCCGCCACTCCGCGAGCAGCTCGGCGCCCCGGTGGTCCGTCCGGCCCCGGTTCTCGTAGAACGTCCGCCCGTCCTCGCCCTCGAACGGCGCCAGCCCGTCGCGGACGGCGAGGCCGTAGAGGGCCGCGTCGAACCGGACGCGCCCGAGCACGCCGCGCGCGCCTACTTCCAGGCCGACGGTCCGCTGCGGCTCCAGGGCCGGGTTGAACCCGCCGCCCCCGCCGGGCCGGTTCACCAATTCCGTCGTCGTCGGCGTCTCGAAGGCCGTGGCGACGGAGGCGAACAGGAGCGCCGGCCCGGTCCGGTAGGAGACGCCGACCTGGGGGCTGACGGCGCCGAGCGTGCGGCTGCCCGAGGCGTCGCCGTCGTCGAGGAGCCGGTCGTCGGAGGCGAAGCGGACGCGGTCGGCGCGGACGGCGCCCTCGACGGCGGCGCCGGGCAGGCCGAGCGCCCGGAGGTCGAGCCGGAGCCGCGTCCACAGCGCCCCTTGGGCCACGGTCTCCACCTGATCGAGCGACGGGTCGCCGACGGGCTCGCCCTCGACGTTGGGGAGGTTCTGGCGGTCGTCGCGCTGGACGGCGGCGTCGGCGCCGAGCGTCCACCGGGCCGGGCCGAGGTCCCGCTCCAGCGCCAGCCGCGTGCCGCCGGCCGCGCGGTCCACGCGGATGTAGGCGAACGGGAGCGGGTTGCGGAGCCGCCGCCCGACGCCGTAGACCGTCGCCGTGAGGTCGCCCAGCGTGCTCGTGGAGCGGAGCGTCGCGGCGAGCTGGCCCTGCGCGCTGTCTTTGCCCGAGCGCGTGTCGAGGTAGCGCGCCTGCGGCTGGCGGCGGTCGGCCGCCAGCTCGTCGAGGGTGAGGGCGCCGGGGTGCTCCTGCGTGGGCGACACGTCGCCGGCGGCCGTCACGAGCAGGTCGGACTGGCGGCCGAGGTCCACGCTGGCGAAGGCGCGGGCGCGGGTCGTGCGGAGCGCGCTGTAGCGGCGGTAGCCGTCGGACTCGGTGTGGCTGAGGGCGAGGCCGACGCGCGTCCGGCCCGTCGTGCCGACGACCTCGCCCTCGGCGCGGGCCAGCCCGTGCGCGCCCCCGACGACGCGCGCCCGGACCGGCGGCGCGTCGGCCTCGGGGAGCGTCGAGAGGAAGAGGACGCCGCCGCTCCCGTTGCCCCACAGCGCCGAGGCCGGCCCGCGCACGATCTCGGCGCGCCGCACGAACGCCGGATCGACGGTCGTGAGCACGGCCTGCCCGTCGGCGAGCGTGAGCGGGACGCCGTCCTGGACCACCTGCACGCCGCGCACGCCGAACGCCGACCGGTAGCCGAGCCCGCGCACGACGACCCGCTCGCCCAGCGCGGGGTTCTGGCGGTCGGTGAGGTCCACGCCGGGGACGAGCCGGAGCGACCGCGCCAGCGACGTACTCGGGTCCGTCAGCCGCTCGGTCGGCCCGCGCTCCGTCACGGCCACGCTGAACGGGGCCGTCGCCACGCCGCCCGCGCCGCGCGTGGCCTCGACGCGGACGTCGGGGAGCGTGTCGGGCGGGGCCTCTTGGGCCGCCGCGCCGGCGACGGCCATCGCCAGCAGGAGAGGGGGGATGAGGCGGAAGCGCATGGTGCGTGGGCAGTGGGCTCGTCGTACTCGCCGCGCCCGCCGGGTGTCCGGGGCGGTGGTGGACCACGGGCGGCAGACCACGGACCGCAGATCGACCGACGCAGCGGTGGCCGTCTTGGACCGTCGTCTGCGGTCCGCGGTCCGTCGTCGCCCTCCTCGATTTTGACGTGCGGCGCTCAGGTTCCTGACATGGAAGCGCTTCTGGACATGCAGATGGGCCGATCTCGGTTGTCCGGCTGGGAGCCGGCGCCTAGCTTATGCGCCATGACCGCCGCCGTCTCCCGTCTCCGCCGACCCAGCTCGATCCAGTGTGTCGGGACGACGACTCGAATGCTCCGCCCGCCTGGGGAGGAGCGCTGCCCGTGACCTGAGCCCGCCCGTCGGCGCTCACTCTCTTCGGACCGCCCGCCTCCCCTCAGGAGCGCGGGCGTTTTTATTCCGCCCATGTCGTCCTCCCCCCACGTCTCCAAGTTCGGCGGCACGTCCGTCGCCACGCCCGAGCGGATCCGCCGCGTCGTCGGCCTCGTCGCGGCGCAGCCGACCGAGGGCCGCCGCGTCGTCGTGGTCTCCGCCCTCGGCGGCACCACCGACGACCTGCTCGCCGCGCTCGACGCCGCGCTCGCCCGCGACGGCCACGCCGAGGCCGTCGCCGCCATCCGCCAGCGGCACGAGGCCGCCGCCGACGCGCTGGCGACCGCCGCCGACCGCGCCGCCCTTCAGGAGACGCTCGACGCCCGGCTCCTCGCGCTGTCCGAGCTGCTCGACGGCGTCTCGCTCCTCCGCGAGGCCACGCCGCGCACGCGCGACGCCGTGATCGCCACCGGCGAACGGCTCTCGGCCCCGCTCGTCGCCGCCGCCTTCCGCGCCGCCGGCCACGCCGCCGCCGACCTCGACGCCGCCGACCTCATCCGCACCGACGGCACGTTCGGGGCCGCGACGGTCGACGCCGAGACCACGCGGCGACTCACGCGCGACGCCGTCGGCGCGCTCCCCGAGGGGCAGGTCGCCGTCGTCACCGGCTTCATCGGCTCGACGGCGGCGGGCGTCACCACCACGCTCGGCCGGTCGGGGTCCGACTACACGGCCACGATCCTGGCCGCCGCGCTCGGCGCCGCCGAGTGCGTCATCTGGACCGACGTGGCCGGCGTCTACACGGCCGACCCGCGCCTCGTGCCGGAGGCCGTCCCGCTCCCGCGCCTGAGCTACCGCGAGGCCGCCGAGCTGGCGTACTTCGGCGCGAACGTGCTGCACCCGCGCACGATGCTCCCCGCCGAGCGCGCCGGGATCCCCATCCTCATCAAGAGCACGCTGGCCCCCGACGAGCCCGGCACGCTCATCTCAAACGAGACCGACGCGCTCGACCTCCGCGTCAAGGCCATCTCGTCCGTCCGCGACGTGGCGATCGTGATGGTCGAGGGCGGCGGCATCCAGGCCGTCCTGGGCGTGGGGGCGCGTCTGTTCGAGGCGCTCTCCGGGGCCGGCGTCAACGTCCAGATGACGAGCCAGGCGTCGGCCGAGCAGAGCGTGTGCTTCGTCGTAGCCGGCGCGCAGGCGGAGGCGGCCGTCGCGGCGCTCCAGACGGCGTTCGCGGCGGAGTTGGCGCGCGGCGACCTCCGCTCGATCTCGGCCATCCCCGGCTGCGCCGTCGTCTCGGCCGTGGGCGAGGGGATGCGCCACCAGCCCGGCCTCGCCGGGCGCCTGTTCGCCACGCTCGGCCGGGCCGACGTCAACGTGCTGGCCATCGCCCAGGGCGCGGCCGAGACCAACATCTCGCTCGTCGTCCGCCAGCCCGACGTGCGGGCGGCGCTCGGCGCGCTCCACGAGGCGTTCTCGCTCCGCCGCACGCGCGTCCACGTCGTCGTGATCGGGACCGGGACGGTCGGGAAGAAGCTGATCGAGATCCTGGCCCAGCACGCGCCGATCCTGATGGCCCAGGACCGGATCCACCTCCGCCTCGTCGGCCTCGCCAACTCGCGCTGGATGGCGTGGGACGAGGGCGGGCTCCCGCTGGCGGCGGGCGTCGGCCAGCTCGACGGCGGCGAGCCGGCCGACCTCGACGCGCTCGACGCGAAGCTCCTCGCGGGCGGCCTGGAGCGCCGGATCGTGGTCGACGCGACCGCCTCGGAGGCCGTCGCCCGCCGCTACGTCCGCTGGCTGGAGGCCGGCGTCGGCGTCGTCACGCCGAACAAGAAGGCCAACACGCTCGACATGGGCTACTACCGCCAGCTCCGCGAGGCCGCCGGCCGGCGCGAGGTGAGCTACCACTACGAGACGACGGTCATGGCCGGGCTCCCGGTCGTGTTCACCGTCCGCGACCTGCTCCGCTCGGGCGACCGGATCGACCACGTGGAGGGCGTGTTCTCGGGCACGCTCGCGTTCCTGTTCAACCGCCTCGCCGAGGGCGCCGCCTTCTCCGAGGCCGTTCGCGAGGCGAAGGCGCGCGGCCTCACCGAGCCCGACCCCCGCGACGACCTCACGGGCGAGGACGTGGCCCGCAAGCTCCTCATCCTCGCCCGCGAGACCGGCCGCTCCGTCGAGCGGTCGGATCTGAGCGTCGAGTCGCTCGTCCCCGACGCGCTCGTCGACGTGTCCGTCGAGGACTTTATGGCGGGGTTAGACGATCTGGATGCCGAGTGGGCCGAGCGCGTGGCCGCCGCCGAGGCCGAGGGCCAGCGGCTCGCCTACGTCGGCCAGATCACCGACGACGGGCTGAGCGTCGGCGTCCGCGCCGTGGACACGGCCTCGCCCTTCGGCGGCTCGAAGGGGACCGACAACGTGATCCTGATCCAGTCGGCGCGCTACCACGAGACGCCGCTGGTGGTCCAGGGCCCCGGCGCGGGCCCGGACGTGACGGCCGCCGGCCTGCTGGCGGATCTTGTCAAGGCGGCCGAGCTGATGCCGTAGCGGGTGCCATCCCCGGAGACGCCGTGCGTGGCGTCTCTGCGGGCGGCCCTGCTCCCTGTCTCCTGACTCCTGACCCCTCGTGCCCGTCACCGTCTTCGGCCCCGCCTCGCTCTCCAACCTCGGCCCCGGCTTCGACGCGCTCGGCCTGTGCCTCACCGGCCTCGGCGACCGCGTCACGGCGCACGCGACCGACGCGCCGGGCGTCACCATCGAGGCCGCGCCCCCCATCCCCACCGACCCGGACGCCAACACGGCCGGACGCGCCGCCGCGCACGTGCTCCGCCAGTCGGGCGCCGGGACGGGGATCACGCTTCAAATCGACAAAGGGATTCCGCTCGGGTCCGGCGTCGGCGGGTCGGCGGCGAGCGCCGTCGCGGGCGCGTGGGCGGCCAACGAGATGTCTGGGGCGGCCGTTCGAGAAGGAGGAGCTCGTGCAGGCCGTGCTGGAGGGCGAGGTCGCGGCGTCGGGGAGCGCCCACGGCGACAACGTGCTCCCGGCCCTCTTCGGCGGCCTCGTCCTCGTCTCGCCCGCCGACCCGACGGCCTACCGCCGGATCGCCCTCCCCGCCCCGCCGCCCCTCGCCGTCGTCATCCCGCACGTCGAGGTGCTGACGCGGCAGGCGCGGGCGGTCCTGCCCGAGACGGTCCCGCACCGGACGGCGTCGGCGCAGGCGGCCGAGCTCGCGTTCCTCCTGGCCGCGCTCCAGGCCGGCGACTGGGCCGAGGCCGGCGTGCACCTCATGCGCGACCGGCTGGCGGAGCCGCACCGCAAGGCGCTCGTCCCGGTCTACGACGCCGTGAAAGAGGCGGCGCTGGAGGCGGGCGCCGTGGGCTGCGCGCTCACGGGGTCCGGCCCGGCGATGTTCGCCGTCCCCACCGACGGCGCCGACGTGCGGGCCATCCTCGACGCGATGGTCGCCGCCAGCCGCGCGGGCGCCATCGACGCCCACGGCTGGGTGGCCGAGGTGGACACCGAGGGCGTGCGGACGCTGGAGGCGTGAGCGCGCCCCGATACGTCAGCACGCGCGGCGGGGCGGCCGTCCCGTTCCGCGCGGCGCTCCTCGACGGGCTCGCGCCCGACGGTGGCCTCTACGTCCCCACGCACGTTCCCGATCTCCCGGCCGACTGGCGGCGCGCGGCGTCGCTGGCGGACGTCGGGCAGCGCGCGCTCCGCCCGTGGCTGGCCGACGAGATCGACGGGCTCGACGCGCTCCTCGCCGACGCCCTCTCGTTCCCCGTCCCGCTCGTGGCGCTCGACGGCGACGGCTGGAACGATGTGTTCGTGCTGGAGCTGTTCCACGGCCCGACGCTCTCATTCAAGGACGTCGGCGCGCGGACGATGGCGCGGCTCATGGCCGGCGTGCTGAACGGCGAGAGGGTGACGATCCTGGCCGCGACGTCCGGCGACACCGGCAGCGCCGTGGCCTCGGGCTTCGAAGGCGTCGAGGGCGTCCGCGTGGTCCTGCTCTACCCGAAAGGCCAGGTCAGCGCCGTGCAGGAGCGCCAGCTCGTCGTGGAACGAGAGGGCGTGCAGGCGTTCGCCGTAGAGGGCACGTTCGACGACTGCCAGCGGCTCGTCAAGGCGGCGTTCACCGAGGCGCGGCCGGAGGACGGCCGCCTCTCGTCGGCCAACTCGATCAACGTCGGGCGGCTCCTCCCGCAGACGCTCTACTACACGTGGGCCGTCGCGCAAGGCGGGTTCGACGAGGCCGCGTTCGTGGTCCCGAGCGGCAACCTGGGCAACCTCACCGCCGGGACGCTGGCGATGCGCGCCGGCCTGCCGGTCCGCCGGTTCGTCGCGGCGCACAACGCGAACGACGGGTTCGCCCGCTTCCTCGACGGCGCCAAGCCGCCCGCCGGCGACTCCGTCCGGACGCTCTCGAACGCGATGGACGTGGGCGTCCCGAGCAACCTCGAACGCCTCCGGTCGCTGTTCTCCGACGACGCGCTCCGCCGGCTCGCGTGGGGGACGACGGTGACGGACGACGAGACGGTCGCCTCCATGCGCGCCGTCCACCGGGCGACGGGCTACGTGGCCGACCCGCACACGGCCGTCGGGCTGGAGGCCGCGCGGCGCTTCCGCCAGCGGGACGAGTCCGGCGTGCCCGTCGTGGTGCTGGCGACGGCGCACCCGGCCAAGTTTCCTGAGGCCGTGGAACAGGCGACCGGCCACGCGCCCGAGGATCCCGACCGGCTGGCGGCGCTGTGGGACGCGCCGACGCGCGCCGAGACGATCCCGCCGACGCTCGACGCGCTCCGCGCGCACCTGGAGAGGCGCGGGTAAACAGAGGCGGGCGCCCCGGCGAGGGCGCCCGCACCGACGGAACACGAGGCCGGACCTACATCGACGACATCCGTCCGGTTCATCGCCGGGTCGGAGGCGCGGGCCGGGGTTTGAGCGAGGGCGGGCGCCGCGACGAGCATCGCCGTGAGGCAGAGGAGGGCCTTCATAACAGGGAGGGGAAGGGGCCTCCTCTTACTCAGGCCGCCGCCCGGAGAGGTCCGTCGCGGCGCAGTTCCGGCCCATCCCGAGGGAGCTCTGGCGGCCCTGCCGCCTCGGCTCTCGCACCTCCCCGACCCACGCGTGGGGACCGGAGCCCCGAGCTCGCGGCACTAGCCGACCTGGCGGAGCCGCCGCTGCACGCGCGCGAACCGGGTCACGCCGACCCCGAGGACGACGATCGACAGCGGGAGCGCGACCCAGCCGAGCACCACGGCCCACTCGGCCTCCCCGAACTGGAGGAGCGCCAGGCCGCCCGCCAGCAGCGCGAGGGCCGTGCGGACGTAGGCGAGGAGGGTCCGCTCGTTGGCGAGCGTCGTCCGGTCGAGGGCGAGCTGGTCGCGGAGCGTGAGGGCGTCCTCGGGGACCTCGGTGTAGGGCGCGGGCATGGCGGGTCAGTAGAGGCCGACGGGGTCCACGTCGACGTTGACGCGGTGGCCGCCCGGCGCGCCGACGCGGTCGCGGACGGTCGTGACGATCTGGGCGAGGACGGAGGCCGGCAACTGGCGGGGCGCCTTGACGAGCAGGTGGACCCGCCACCACCGCTTCACGCGCCCGACGAACGCCGGCACCGGCCCGAGCACCTCGACGCCGGCCACCTTCTGGGCCTCGCGCCCGAGCGCTGCGCCCCACCGCTCCGCCAGCGCCATCGTCGGCCCCGACTCCGGCCCCTTTACCTCGATCCCGACGAGCCGCCCGTGCGGCGGGTAGCCGAGGGCGAGGCGCTCCGCCAGCTCGCCGAGCGCGAACCCGTGGAAGTCGTGCGTGAGCGCGAAGCGGATGGCGGGGTGGTCCGGGTTCCGCGTTTGCAAGAGCACCTCGCCCTCAAGTTCGTGGCGACCGGCCCGGCCGGCGACCTGGGCGAGGAGCTGGAACGTCCGCTCGGCGGCGCGGAAGTCGGGGAGGAGCATCCCGGTGTCCGCCTCGACGACGCCGACGAGCGTGACGCGCGGGAAGTCGAGCCCCTTCGCGACCATCTGCGTGCCGAGCAGGACGTCGGCGTCGCCCCGGCCGAACTGCTCCAGGATGCGACGGTGGGCGCCCTTGCGGCTCGTCGTGTCGAGGTCCATGCGGAGCACGCGGGCGTCGGGGAAGACGTCGGCGATCTCTTCCTCGATCCGCTGCGTGCCGCTCCCGAGCAGGCGGAGGTCGGGGCCGCCGCACGCGGGGCACTCGCGCGGGAGCCGCTCCGCGAGGCCGCAGTAGTGGCACCGGAGGTTGTGGGAGGCTTTGTGAACCGTGAGCGAGACGGCGCAGTCGGTGCACATGGGCGTCCAGCCGCAGTCCTCGCAGGTGATGACGGGGGCGTAGCCGCGCCGGTTCTGGAGGAGGATCGTCTGCTCGCCCTTCGCCAGCCGGTCGGTGAGGGCGAGGCGGAGGTCGTGGCTGAGGGCGCCCTTGAGCCGCCGGACCTGCTTCTCGCGCGCGAGGTCGATCACGCGGACGGGCGGGAGCGGGGCCGGCGCGTGCGTCGTGCCGTCGGGGCCGCGGACCGGCACGCGCTCGGGCATCTCCAGGCGCGTGTACTTGCCCGCGTTCGCGTTCGCCACCGACTCCATCGAGGGCGTCGCGCTGCCGAGGACGCAGGCGGCGCCGGCCCGGTGCGCGCGGAGGACCGCGAGGTCGCGGGCGTGGTAGCGCGGGGCGGGGTCGAACTGCTTGTAGCTCGCCTCGTGCTCCTCGTCCACCACGATCAGGCCCAGGTTCTCGACCGGCGCGAAGACGGCGCTGCGCGGCCCGATGACGATGGGGTAGACGCCGTCGCGGATGCGGGCCCACGCGTCCAGGCGCTCGCCGGCGCTCATGCGGCTGTGGAGGACGGCCACGCGGTCGCCGAAGTGGGCCCGGAAGCGGCGGACGGTCTGGGGCGTGAGCGCGATCTCGGGGACGAGCACGATGGCCGTTTTCCCCCGGTCGAGGGCCGCACGGAGGGCGCGGAGGTAGACCTCCGTCTTGCCCGATCCGGTGACGCCGTGGAGCAAGAACGTCTCGGCCCGCCCGCCGTCGATGGCGCTCGTGATGGCTCCGAGCGCCGCCGTCTGGGCCGGGTGAAGCACCACGTTGGCGGGCGCCTCGGCGGGCTCGCGGTCCAGCCCGTCCGTGCGGCGCTCCACCTCGGCGTCGAAGGCCTCGATGATCCCGCGGTCTTCGAGGCTCTTGACCGTCCCGCTGGCGGCGCCCGTCGCCGCGAGCGCGTCGGCCTGGAGCACGTCGCCGTCGGCGTCCTCCAGGTAGTCGAGGAGCGCCTGCTGCCGGGTGCCGCGGACCTCGGCCGTCTCGACGAGCCGGAGGTGCCGGGCCGTCTTGACACGCGCCCGTGCCTCCTGCACTTCGTCCTCCACGCGGACGACGCCGGCCGCCTCCATCCGGCGGAGCAGGTTCTGGGGGACCGTCTTGCGCCCGAGCACGTCCGCCAGCGCGGCGACGGGCAGGCCGGTCCCGTTGCGCTCGCGGAGGGCGCCGAGGATTTTTTGGCCGCGCTTGTCGTCGGCCCAGGCGGCGGGCGGGGCGAGCCCGTAGACCACGCGCCGGCTCTCGACCTCGGTGCCGCTCGGGAGCGCCGCCTTGATGGCCTCGCCCCACGCGCAGAGGTAGTAGTCGGCGGTCCACCGCGTCAGCGCCAGCAGCTCGGGCGTGAGCGCGGGCCGCGCGTCGAGCACGTCGGTGAGGGCCTTCAGCCCCTCGGGGCTCCCCTCGGCGCGTTCGGCGACGACGCCGGTGAGCTGGCGGCGCCCGAACGAGACGAGGACGCGGGCGCCGGGGACGGCCTCCTCCGCCATCGCCTCCGGCACGCGGTAGGTGTAGACGCCCTCGACGGACGTGAGGGGGACGACGTGGGCGAGGGCGGCCATGCCGCAAGCTACCGCCCGCCGCGCCTCACCAGGCCGCTGCCCAGGCCGCTGCCCAGGCCGCTGCCCAGGCCGCTGCCCAGGCCGCTGGCGGCGCGCGTCGCCAGCGGGTCAGAGGCAGGCGTCGGCGCTCCACGCCTCGTGCCCGCGGCCCGTCCAGCACCGGACCTGCCGCCCGGCGTCGACCAGCTCCCAGGTGCCGACGCCGCTGTCGCGGTAGACGAGGCGCAGCCGCTCGTCCCGGACGGAGTCGTCGTAGAGGCCGAGGGCCGTGACGAGCACGGTGGCCTCGCCGTTCGATTCACTCAGCACCTCGATCTCCACCTCGTCGGCCTCGTAGCGGTCGGCGATGGACCGGGCGGCGACCTCGGGCGACGACCCCGAGTTGTAACGGTCCAGGAGGTCGTCAGCGCGGACGAACGTGTCCGAGTCGGCGGCCGGCGGAGGGGCGGCCCCGGCCGAGGCCAGGGGCCGGAGACCCGCGACGAGGTCCGCCCCTTCGGCGAGGCTGACCGGGCGGCACCCGTCGTGCGTGTCGCTCAGGAACAGGACGTTCATGCCGCCCACCTCGATAAAGTCGGAGACGACGGTGCTCACGCCCCACACCTGGGCGCTGGTGGCGAGCGGGTCGTCGGCCGCCTCGTGCACGCGGACGAGCGGCTGGCCCGGCAGGCTGCTCACCCGCGTCTCGACGGAGACGAGCGGCCACTCCGGCCCGCCGAGCCCCTCGGTGACGCCGCTGACCTCGAAGCAGGTCCCGTCGGCCCGCTCGTACGAGAGCCGGTAGTCGCCGGCCCCCTCGTACTGGTTGACCTCGAAGACCGTCAGCCGGTAGTCGCCGGGCACGTCGGGCACGAGGACGGGCACGCCGAGCGCCTGGAGCTGGTCGAGCTGACCCTCGGTGAGGCCCGCGACCGCCGGCGTGGTGGGGGACGCGTCGGGACCGGACGGTCTGGGCGCCGAGCAGGCGGCGAGGGCGACGGCGAGGAAGAGAGGAGCGAGGCGCATCGGTCGGCGGCGGTCGGTCGGCAGCGGGTGAAAGGAGCCTACGCCGGGCGCGGCCGGAGGTGCCTACACCGTCTGCACGAGCGACTGGCGGAACGCCTCGACGTTGGCGGCCACCTCGCCACGGAACACGGCGCTCCCGGCGACGAGCACGTCGGCGCCGGCGCCGACCAGCTCGCGGGCGTTCTCGGGCGTCACGCCGCCGTCGATGCCGATGAGCGCGCGGCTCCCGAGCCCGCTCAGCATCTGCCGCAGCCGGCGGACCTTCCCCGTCGTGGACGGGATGAACGACTGCCCGCCGAACCCGGGGTTGACGGACATCACGAGCACGAGGTCGAGGTCGGCGGCGATCTCCTCCAGCGCCACCAGCGGCGTGGCCGGGTTGATGGCGACGCCGGCCTGGCACCCCAAGGCCTGGATCGCCTGGACGGTCCGGTGGAGGTGCGGGCACGCCTCCTGGTGGACCGTGATGTGGGCGGCGCCGGCCTCGGCGAAGTCTTCGAGGTAGCGGTCCGGCGCCTCGATCATGAGGTGGACGTCGAACGGCGTCCCGGTCTCGCGGGCGAGGTCCGCCAGCCCGCGCATCACGGGCACGCCGAACGAGATGTTCGGGACGAAGTGGCCGTCCATCACGTCGATGTGCAGCCAGTCGGCGCCGGCGTCGAGGGCCTCGCGGGCGTGGGCGTCGAGGCGGCCGAAGTCGGCGGCGAGAACGGACGGGGCGAGGATCATCGGAGGGGCGGGGGCAGGCTCAGCCGTCTATCCCGCAGGGCCGGGTGCGGTTCTCGTGTCTGCGCGCCGTCGACGCGCGCCAGCCGGTCGGCGCGGCCGGCCTCACGCCTCGCCCACCGTCTGGCCGAGCACGTCGAGCGGGATCAGCTCCAGGTGGACGCCGTGATCACCGGGGTAGCTCGACGTGTGGGCCACCTCGTTGGTCCAGATCTCGTCCGGGATGCCGGAGGGGAACGCGGCGCACAAGAGGGATTCTTCCGCCCGGCGGTCGAGGTGGGTGCAGGCGGTGCACTGGGACTGTGGGGAGATCATGGCCTCGTCGGATGGATGGATGGGGTGAACGGGGGCCTCGGGCGGTGAGGTCCGGCGTCCGCCGACATTGGATCTGGTCTAGGTCGAGCCCGCTCAGGCTACGCGGCGTGAGCCGTCGGGTACGGGGAGTGCGCCCGGGCTCCGACCCCGACGGCGACCACGACGGCGACGGCCGCGGCCCCCAGGGCGAGGACGAGCGTCGCGCGGTCCGGGTGGGCGGCGTAGATCGCGGCGTAGGCCCAGAGGACCACGAGGGCCGCCGCCACGTCGCCCGTCCGCCCCAGCCACCACGCAGCGACCGTCGCCACCAGCGCCACCACGCCGATGGGCCAGGCCGTCCCGGCCGAGGTCCACCCGAGCGCCTGGAGCGCGATCGTGACGTTGAGCGCGGTCGCCACCGTCACCCAGGCCAGGAACAGCGACGTGGGGACGCCCAGCGCCCACCGCTCCGCGCCCCGGAGCGCCAGCCGGTCGAGGCGGACGTACAGCCACACGAGCGACGCCAGAATCCCGACCAGTACGACGGCCGAGACGACGACGTGGCCGGTCAGCCACGGGATCTGCCAGAGGCCGTTGAGGACGTTGGCCGTGACGAACGGGGCCGCGAGCACGTCGTAGCGCGCGCCGCGCTGGGCCGGCAGCGCCTGCCACACGGCGAACGCGATCACGCCGATGAAGATGACGGTCCAGATGGAGAAGGCCCACCCGGCCGGCGTCACGCCCGTGGGGTAGGCGTCGGAGACGGCCCCCGTCTGGGTGCCGAACAGGAGCCCGGCGCCGGCCAGCGCGTTCAGCCCGACGTTGACGAGCACGGCCGCGGTGACGACGATCTGGCGGGAGAGACCGGTCATGGCAAGAGGGGAGAGGGACCGTGCCAACGCGCGCCGTCCGGACGGGCTCCGACGTCGCCTTCCCCCGACGCGCCGCTCCCGATGCGGCCTGCCTCCTCCGGCCTCGTCCGTCTCCAACGGCTCCACCGCTGGCTGACGC
This sequence comes from Rubricoccaceae bacterium, assembly GCA_963811175.1. Classification (GTDB taxonomy): domain Bacteria; phylum Bacteroidota; class Rhodothermia; order Rhodothermales; family Rubricoccaceae; genus Rubrivirga. The sequence continues at coordinate 869,604 of CAWEQE010000002.1, forward strand.
CAGGCCCGACCGCTACCGCATCCGGCGCTCGTCGCCACGCGCGAGGTGGAGCAGTCCGACGGGCTCGTGCTGGCCCCGCGTCCATCCCGTCGCCTCGTTGCCGCCCCACTGGCGGCCCGTCTGAAAGGCACCGTCGCCGGACTCGTGGAGGTCGAGGGCGCGGTCCCGGACGTCGCCGGCGTCGCGGCCGAGCGTGGCGTCGAGCACGAGGGCGTAGACGGCGAGGGCCATCCCATCGAAGGGAACGCCGTGGCCCTGGCACAGCGCGTCGACGGCGCCGAACAGGTAGCCGAGGCCGAACGGGTCGGCCACGACCTCCGCCAGCGGGCGGGCGGCGGGGTCGCGCTCGACGCGCGCGGCCTGCTCGCGGACGAGCCGGAGGGCGTCGGCGAGGACGGCGCGGTGGGCGGGAGAGGGGAGGTCGGGCGTCATGACAACCGTTGGCGTAGAGCGGCCCCGCCAGGCCGCTCTACAGGAGGGCGCGGGTCAGGCGTCCGGCGCGTCGCCGGGCGTCCCGTCGCCGAAGTCCTCGATGCCCAGCCCCTCGGCGGCCTCCTCCAGGCCGGCGTCCTGGGGCGACGCGTCGTCGTGGGGGAGCGTGCCGCGCGGGCTCCGGAGGTAGACGAACGGCGTGTAGTGGAGGAAGTTGGAGACGCGGGCCGTGTAGACGTCGGCCGAGGCCTCGATCTGGCGGGCGAGGTGGCTCTTGTCGTTCCCGGCCCACATCAGCGCCCCCCAGCGTGGGTTGACGAGCCGGCTGGCGGCGGCGGCCAGCGGGGCGATCTCGGCGTCGAGCACGAGGAGCCGCTCGCGCGTGGCCGTGATCCGCTCCGTCAGCCAGCCCGCCGAGCGGTCGGTCTGGGGGCCGTAGCCCTCGGTGTTGCGCTGGCGCTCCAGGCGGAGGGCCGAGAAGTAGGCCTCCAGTCGCTCCTTCTCGGCCATCAGGGCCGTCAGGCGCTCCTGCTCGCCGCGCCAGGCGTCGAGCGCCTCGATCTCGTCCTCCAGCGGGCGCAGCACGAGGGCCGTCCGCCAGCGGAGCACGCTCTTCGACGCCTTCACGTCGGCGAACACGTGGTCGCCGACGTAGAGGATCTCGCTGCCGCGCAGGCCCAGGCTGGCCTCGACGAGCGCCGCATTCCCGCCGACGTAGACGCGCCCTTCCTCCAGCATCCCCGCGCTCGACCGGAGCACGGCCCGGCCCTCGTCGTCCGCGGCGACGACCTCGTAGGCCGGCGCCTGCTGGTCGAAGAAGTCCGGCTTGCGGGCGCCGACGATGGCGAGGTCGAACAGGTCCCGCCACGTCATGTCGTCCGGGAGGAACGGGTCGAACGCGTAGGACAGGATCGGCGCGGCGTACTCCCACTCGGAGTTGGTGATGAGGAGGACCTTCTTGCCGGCCTGCTTCTGGTCGAGGAGCGTGAGCGGGACGTCCGCGTCGCGCTCGACGAAGCGGTCGGGGTCGGCGAGGATCTCGGCCTTGAGGAGCCCTTCGAGGTGGGCGGCGTCGAGCGTCTGGCGGATGGTGGCGTAGAGGTCGTCGTAGCCGAGCCCGGTGGGGAGCTCGCCGGCGTCCAAGAGGTCGACGAGCTGGAGAAAGATGCCGGCCTCGGAGATCGAGAACAGCGTGTTCATGAACCGCCAGCGGCGGTCGTGGAGGTCCACGAGCGTCCTCCGGTAGGCCGCTTTCTGCTCGCCGTAGGGGAGCGGCGTCGTGCCGTGGAAGGCCCGCTTGACGTAGCCGAAGCGGTTGGCCTTGACCACGTTCCCGCGCTCGGTGTCGATGACGAGGCCCTGGACCACGAGGTCGGGGTCGAAGACGAGGTCGCCGACGGGCCAGCCCAGCTTCGAGAGCCCGTTCTTGATGTAGCTGTACGCCCGCTCCTCCCACAGCGCCACGTGGTAGTGGACGAGCGTGTAGTCCATGTCGTAGCCGACGGCCTGGATCTTCCGGAGGTTGAGGGTCCGGTTGCAGAACAGGCCGCGCGGGTGCTCGAAGGCGTCGGGGACGCTGGCCGGCCCGTGCGTGCCGGTGCCGTGAGTGCCGGTGCCAATCGTGGCTTCCATAGGGTCGCGGGTCGTCGCCGCGGGTCGGTTCGCGTGGGTCGAAGGAAGACGAACGCCGCGTCCCACTGGCGACGCGCGCCGCCAGCCGGCGGGCCTCGTCTACTCGGCGCGCGTCAGGATCAAGAAGTCGTTGCCAGGAGGGGCCGTGCCGTCCTCGCCGTCGGGCCGCATCGTCACCACGACGACGCGGGCTTCGGGGGCGAGGCGCGCGAGGTGCTCCGGGATGCCGAGCCCGCCCTCGCTGTGGAAGCTCCCGTTGACGTGGACGACGAGCGCGCCGGGGTGCTGCGCCAGCGCCTCCGCGATCTTCCACGCCATCGTGGCGTCGCGGAGGTTCTGGGCCGCCAGCATCCCCCCGACGGTCGGGCCGGCGCCGTGGGGCATCCCGCCCATGAGGTCGGTGAACTTCTGGGCCAGCGCGTCCGAGGGCGACGCCACGGTGGGCGGCAGCCACGCCCGCGCGTCCGCCGAGAGGCTGTCGAGCACGGTCAGCCCGCCGCGCCGGGAGACGAGGCTCGCGTACCGGCCCGGCACGTTCGAGGCCACGACCGGCGCGCCCGCCCGCCGGGCCGCCTCGACGAGCGGTCGGTAGTCCGTCTCGTAGTTGGGCCACGGCCGGCCGGCGGCGAGCCAGTCCCGCTCTCGGACGAGCCCGGCGAGGTACTCGTCGAGGACCGTCTGCACGTCGGTCTCGACCATCTCCAGGGCGAGCACCACGGGCCGCTCGTCGGCCGCGCGGGCCAGGGCGCCGTCGAGGAGCCACGCCTCGACGGCGTGGCCCACGGAGTCGTCGTGGATCTCGCCCAGGAACACCACGTCGGCCTCCAGGACGGCGTCGGCGACGGCGTCGAGGGAGGTGACGCCCGAGGCGTCGTAGGCGCGGGCGGGCGGAGGGGCCTGCGCGCTGGCGGCGGCCGTCAGGAGAGCGCCGAGCAAGGCGAGTCCGCGCATCAGTCCTCGTCGGGGAGGCGGGCGGGCTGCTCGTCCGGCGTGGCCTGGGCGTCGGCGTTCCGGCTCCTCTTTTTGCGGCGGCGCTTTTTCTTGGGCGCCGCGTCGCCCTCGTCGTGGCCGTTGGAGGAGACGTCGTCGCGGGCGTCGGCGTGCGGCTCGTCCGGGGGAGCGTCGCGCGAGTCGTCCGAGTCGTCCCGCTGGCGGCGCCGGCTGCGGGGCTCGTCGTCCGAGTCCTCACGGCGTCGGCTGCGGCCTCGGTCGCCCGACTCGCGGGCCTCCCGCGCCTCGCGCTGCTGGACGTCGTACTCGCTCTCCGAGCGGTCCATGGCCGGCCCGACGGGCGTCTCGTGGAGCGAGTCCTGGTAGGCCTCGTCGAGGAGCATCGCCAGCACCTCGGGCTCGCCCTCGGTCACGAGCTGGCGGGCGACGGCGGCGAAGCGGCGCTGCCGCTCGCGCTCGAGGTTGGAGCGGCTGCGCATCCGGTCCTCCAGGAGGTTCGTCAGGCGCTCGCCCACGCGGCGGCCCATCTCGTCGTCGGTGGGCAGGTCGCGCTCCTCCAGCGGGATGTCGTACTTGCGGGCGATCTCGCGGAGCGTCGGCATGTCGGACGCCGTCGTGAGGGCGATGGAGACGCCGGCCTTGCCGGCGCGCGCCGTCCGGCCGGAGCGGTGGACGTAGTACTCGCGGTCCTGCGGGATGTCGTACTGGAAGACGTGCGAGAGGTCCTCGACGTCGATGCCGCGCGCGGCCACGTCGGTGGCGACGAGGAAGCGGAGCTCGCCGTCGCGGAGCCGCTTCATCGTCTTCTCGCGCGCCTTCTGCGTGAGGTCGGACGAGATGCCGGCGGCGTCGTAGCCGTAGTTGTTGAGGAAGGTGGCGAGGTACTCCACCTCGCGCCGCGTGTTGGCGAAGATGATGGCCGAGGACGGGTTCTCCCACTCGATGAGCGTCGCCAGCGCCCGGTCCTTCTCCATCGGGTTGACCTGGTAGGCCCGGTGCGTCATCAGGTCCACGTGGATCTGGCCGCCGGCGGTCGCCAGGAACACGGGGTCGGTGAGGAACTCCTGCCCGATGCGCTGGACCTGGTACGGCATCGTGGCCGAGAACATGTAGGAGTCGCGCTCGCGCGGGAGGTAGCGGCGGACCTTGATCATGTCCGGGAAGAAGCCCATCGAGAGCATCTCGTCGGCCTCGTCGAGGACGATGGTGCGGAGCCGGTCCAACTTGAGCGTCCCGCGCGAGAGGTGGTCGAGCACGCGGCCGGGCGTCCCGACGACGAGCTGGGCGCCCTTGTTGAAGGCGTCGATCTGCGGGCCGTAGCCGACGCCGCCGTAGACGGGGATCGCGTTGAGGCGCTCGGCCTCGGGGAGCCCGGCGTTCATGCGCTCGAACTCGGCGTGGATCTGGCTCGCCAGCTCGCGCGTCGGGCAGAGCACGAGGGCCTGCGTCGTCTTCTCGCGCGCGTCGAGCTTCTCGAGGAGCGGGAGCAGGAAGGCGCCCGTCTTGCCGGAGCCCGTCCGGCTCTGGACGATCAGGTCGCGGCCGTCGAGGATGTAGGGGAGGGCCTCGGCCTGGACCGGCATCAGCGCCGGCCAGCCGACGGCCTCGATGCCCTGCTGGAGCCGCTCCGGGAGGTCCGCCACGGTGACGGCCTCGGTGTCGGGATCGGGCTCCTCGAAGGGGGTCTGGAGCTTGCGCTCGGACTTGGCCTCGTTCTGGGCCTTCTGGGTAAAGTCGAAGGTGGCTTCGTACGCCATGGGGGTCGGGGTGGGGTGGTGCCGCCCGGGTCCCTGTCACCTGCCCGACCGGCGTCGCTTGCGCCACTCGCAGTCTACGAGGGCGCCGACGCGGAACGCCCGCGTCGCGAGAAAGACTACGGCTGAAGCCGAGGGGTCGTCTTTCACGGCCTCTTTTTTCCGCCGGACTTCTTCCCCCTCACCCGCTGGCGGGCACCGCCGGTAGCCCCAGCCCCTTACGGGCGTGCATCGGCCGAGTCCGCCCCGTTGCGCTACCCCCAGGTGGCGGAGCGGGCCGCCGTTGTCGAGCGTCCCGCCGCCCGGGGCGACGGGTCCGCCCGCCCGTTCCTCGCGGCCCGGCGCGCCCACTCTCCGGACGACGAGCACGTCGAGCGGGGCGTCGGGCGCCTCCGCGATCTCGGCGGCGACCGCCGCCAGCGCTACATCGCCATCCCGCCGTCGACGTGGAGCACGTGGCCGGTGACGTAGGCGGCGGCGTCGGAGAGCAAAAAGAGGACGGCCGCCGCGATGTCGTCGGGCTCGCCGAGGCGGCCGAGCGGGATCTGGCCCTTGAGCCCTTCGGCCGCCGCCTCCCCCAGGTCCGCCGTCATGTCGGTGGCGATGTAGCCCGGTGCGACGACGTTGGCGCGGACGCCGCGCCCGCCCAGCTCGCGCGCGAGGCTCTTGGTGAACCCGATGAGCCCGGCCTTCGAGGCGGCGTAGTTGGCCTGCCCCGCGTTCCCCATCACGCCCACCACCGACGAGATGGTGACGATGGAGCCCGCGCGCTGGCGCATCATCGGCCGGTAGGCGGCTTTCGCCACGTGGAAGGCGCCCGTCAGGTTGGTGTCGATCACGGCCTGCCACGCCTCGGCGTCCATGCGGATCATGAGCCCGTCGCGGGTGATCCCGGCGTTGACCACGAGCCCGTCGATGGAGCCCCACGTGTCGGTGACGGCCTCGACGGCGCGGGCCGCGTCGTCGGCGGAAGCGGCGTCGGCCTGGATGCCGAGCGCCTTGTCGCCGCCGCCGAGGCTCTCGACCAGCTGGTCGGCGGTGTCGGCGGACGAGCGGTAGGTGAAGGCGACGTTCGCTCCCGCCGCGCTGGCGGCTTCGACGATGGCGCGGCCGATGCCGCGCGTGCCGCCGGTGACGAGGACGTTCTTGCCGGAGAGATCGAGGGTCATGGAGAGAGGCGGAAGGGGAAAGGAGGGATGCGAAAGGGAGGCGAGGCGGAAAGATCGCAGGGGCCGGCGGCGCACACCCGCGCGCCCGTGCAAGGGTGAGGCGTCTCGTCGGGGACGCTCTACGCCTCCAGCGTCTCGACCTCGGCGGCCGTCCCCGCCTGCGCCGTCTCGGCGTCGCGCCCGAGCGTCCGCCGGACGAGCCCGGAGAGGACCTTCCCGGTGCCGACTTCCACGAACCGCGTCGCGCCCTCGGCGGCCATCCGCTCCAGCGACTGCGCCCACCGGACCGGCGCCGTGAGCTGTTCCAGCAACCGCTGGCGGATCTCCTCGGGGTCCGTCGTCGGCTCGGCCGTCACGTTGAGGACGACGGGGCACGACGGGGCCGACAGGTCCAGCGCGGCCAGCGTCTCCGCCAGCCCGTCGCGGGCGAATGCCATGAGCGGGCTGTGGAAGGCGCCCGACACCGGGAGCGGGACCACGCGCCGCGCGCCGGCCTCCGTCGCCAGCGCGCCGGCGCGCTCGACGGCCGGGCCGTCGCCCGAGATCACGATCTGGCCGGGGTCGTTGTAGTTGGCCGGCACCACCTCGCCCTCGCCCGCCTCGGTGGCCTCGTGGCAGGCCGCTTCGAGCTTGTCCGCGTCCAAACCAAGAACGGCCGACATGGCGCCCGGCCGGACGTCGCCGGCCTGCGCCATCAACTCGCCCCGGCGGCGGACGGCCCGGAGCCCGTCCGCGAACGACACGGCGCCGACGGCGGCGAGCGCGCTCCACTCGCCGAGGCTGTGGCCGGCGGCGATCCCCGGCGTCACGCCGCGCTGGCGGAGCGCCGCGGCGGCGGCGAGGCTGTGCGTGTAGAGCGCCGGCTGCGTGATCTCGGTCGGCTTGAGCGCCGCGTCGTCGTCGCCGAACATGAGGTCCGTGAGCGAGAAACCGAGCACGGCGTCGGCCTCGTCGAAGACGGCGCGGGCGGCGGGGATGGCGGCGAGGTCGGCGCCCATGCCGGGCGTCTGGGAGCCCTGGCCGGGGAAGAGGAAAGCGGTCATTGGGGCAAGGGGCATGGGGGAAGGGGCAGGAGGGGTCTGTGGCTTCAGGAATCCCCCTTCGCCCTTCCCGTTCCCCCCTTCCCCCCGTCGTAGCTCCACTTCAGCCACGAGGCGCCCCAGGTGAAGCCGCCGCCGAAGGCCGCCAGCACGAGGTTGTCGCCGGCCCGGAGCTCGGACTCCCAGTCGGCGAGGCAGAGCGGGAGCGTGGCCGCCGTCGTATTGCCGTAGCGCTCGATGTTGATCATCACCTGATCGTCCGAGATGCCCATCCGGCGGGCCGTGGCGTCGATGATGCGGAGGTTGGCTTGGTGCGGGACGAGGTAGCGGACGTCCTCGCCCGAGAGGCCGTTGCGCTCCATGATCTCGGCCGCCGCATCCGCCATGCCCGTGACGGCCCGCTTGAAGACCGTCCGGCCGTCCTGGCGCGCAAAGTGCATCCGGGCGTCGACGGTCCCGTGGGTCGCGGGGTGGAGCGAGCCGCCGCCCGGCATGCAGAGCGCGTTCACGCCCGAGCCGTCGACGTGCTGGACGGTGTCGAGGAGGCCCGTCCCGTCCGCGGTCGGCTCCAGAAGGACCGCCCCGGCCCCGTCGCCGAAGATCACGCACGTCGTCCGGTCGGTGTAGTCCACGATCCGGCTCATGGTGTCCGCCCCGATCACGAGCACCTTCTGGTGCATCCCGGACTCGACGAGCTTGGCGCCCGTCGTGAGGGCGTAGAGGAAGCCCGAGCAGGCGGCCGAGATGTCGTAGCCCCAGGCATTCGCGGCGCCGAGCTGGTGCTGGACGAGGCAGGCCGTCGCCGGAAAGACCATGTCCGGCGTGACGGTGGCGAGCAGAATGCAGTCCACGTCCTCGGGCGCGACGCCGGCCTTGTCGAGGCACTGGCGGGCGGCCTCGGTCGCCATGAACGACGTCGCCTTCGTCTCGTCGCGCAAGATGCGGCGCTCGCGGATGCCCGTCCGCGTCCGAATCCACTCGTCGTTGGTGTCGACGAGCCGTTCGAGCTCCGCGTTCGTGAGCCGGTCGGGGGGGAGGTACATCCCGACCGAGGTGACGGCGGCGGTCGTGCGTGAGGCCATGCCTTCGTGCGTGTGCGTGTGGACGAGTGTCGGCGGGTGCGGGCGAGAGCGCTCCAAAGTGAGGAGACGCGCGGGCTCGCTCGTACGGGACCGCCTAGTGCGAGGCCGGGGCCTCGGGAGAATCTTGGAGCGCGCGGGCGATGCGGGAGGTCAGGTTCTGCTCCACGAGCTCGGCCGTGCCGAGGACCATCTGGCGGATCGCCCGCGCCGACGACCCGCCGTGCCCGATCACGACTGTCCCGTCGATCCCGAGCATGGGGACGCCCCCGAACGCCTGGTAGTCGAAGGGGGCCAGCATCCCCTTCAGCACGCCGCCGACCGTCCGGGCCGCCTCCGGCGCGAGCTGCTGGCGGCCGATCTCGGCCTGGACCATCTGCGGGAGGATCGTCGCCACCGACTCCGCCAGCTTGAGGACCACGTTGCCCACGAACCCGTCGCAGACGCAGACGTCGGCGCCGTGGCGGAGGATGTCGCGGCCCTCCACGTTGCCGATGAACTGGAGCACGCCGCGGTCGGCGAGCGCCTGGAGCGTCCGGTGGACCTCCTTCACGGTGTCGGTCCCCTTGCCGGGCTCCTCGCCCACGTTCACCAGCCCGACCGTCGGGTCGTCTTTTCCTAAGAAGGCGGCGCCGAAGATGGCCCCCATCCGCGCAAACTGGACGAGGTGCTCGGGGCGGACCTCGACGTTGGCGCCCACGTCGAGCAAGACGCACGTGCCCGTGGGCGTGGGGAGGTAGCCGGGGAGCGCGGGGCGGAGGACGCCCGGCAGCCGGCCCAGCCCGAACAGCGCGGCGGCCATCACGGCGCCCGTGTTGCCGGCGCTCGCAAACCCGTCGGCTCGGCCCGTCTTGACGGCCCCGATGCCGCGGTGGATCGACGAGTTCGGCTTGCCCCGGAGCGCCTCGGTCGCGCTCTCGCCCATGCCGATCGCCTCGGGCGCGTCGACCACGCGGAGGCGCTCGCCCTCGCTCTCGCCCCGCCGCGCCAGCTCGGCGCGGACCTCGGCCTCGCGGCCGACCAGGAGCACCGTCATGCGGTCCCCGGCCTCGGCCACGGCCTCCAGCGTTCCTTCCACGACCACGCCCGGCGCGTGGTCTCCCCCCATCGCGTCAACGGCAACTCGGACGGGCATGGGGGCGGGAGGGGCTGGCGGCGGAGGGGACGGAAAGATACCCGCCTCCCGAACAAACGGCGCCCGCGCCCTCCCACATGGGAGCCGGCGCGGGCGCAGACGGATAGAGGACGCAGGCCCCGGAGGCCGAGGCGAGGTCCGCTAGACGAAGTCCGGCTTCTCGACGACGGCGCGGCCCCGGTAGTGCCCGCACGTCGGGCAGGCCCGGTGCATCAGCTTGGCGTTGCTACAGTTGGGGCACTCGTGCGTCTGCGGAACGTCCTTCACCTTGTACTGCGAGCGGCGGGCGCGCGTGCGGGCCTTGGAGTGGCGGCGTTTGGGGTTGGCCATGGGTCTGGGGAGTCGGGAGGACCGGCGCGGAGCGCAGGCGGGTGATCAGTCGGGAGTGGAATCGGACGGCTCGTCCGAGCGGAGCGCCTGGAGGGCGGCCCAGCGGTCGTCGGCCGGCTCGTCCTCGGCCGGCCCCCCGAACGCAGTCGGGAGCTCGGCAGCGCGGGCCTCGGGGCTCACGCGCCGGAGCGGGAGCGCCAGCAGGAGCGTGTCGCGGACCGGCTCGGTGAGGTCGATCTCGACCGCGTCGTCGCTCAGCGCGAACACCTCGTCGTCGTCCGTCGAGGGGGCGTCGGACGAGAAGAGGACGGAGTGGTCGCCCTCGACGGGCTGGTCGTACATCGCCAGCGTCCGGTCGCACTCGAGCCGGGCCGTCGCCGCGGCCGTGTAGGTCGCCAGCACGCGGCGCTCGGCGACGTCGAGCAGGAGGCGGACCTCCAGGTCCGAGAACACGTCCGGGTCGAGTTCGAGGTCCTCGGCCGTCGGCCGGAGGGTCTCTTGGTGGATGCCGACGGGGAGCGAGGCGATGTGGACCCGGAACACGGTGCTGGGGTGCGGGCGAGCGTCAAGGAACGGCGACGCGTGGAGCGGCGCGGGGGCGGCACGGAGCCGGAAAGCCTGGGAAGGTAGGGGGCACCCGGACCCGTCGGCAAGGGCCTCACGGGATGTTGGAAATCCCTCCGCCCCAGGTCCACAGAGGCCCCCTCGCGGGGCGCTCCTCGGTGTCTGGGACGAAGGAGGCGCACCCCCTCAGGGGAATCCCCACCCCCGTTCACGCGATACCGGAGGTGCGACGTGTACAAGGTGTGGATAACCAGGTTGCCCGAGGAGGACCCGCTCTCCGAGCCCGAGTCATGTTCGGATAATGATCGCGCGTCTTGCTCCACCCGATCGGCCTAAGCCATTGGGAGTCAGACGCACCGCTTTGGGTCCGTCTGGTGAACAGCGCGTGGACATCGTGGCCCCCACGGAGCCCTTCTGATGCGAATCGCTTGGGGACAGCCCCTTCGGGGTGTGGACAACTCGGGGGTTCATCGAGAGCACGCTGTCGTTTCTCCCCTGACTGTCCCGATATTCCGGGCCCTCCTCTCCCCACCCTCTCGCCCCCGACCCCGCCGATGGACCGCTCTCGCGACGAGGTCTGGAACGAGTGCCTGGGGGTGATCCGGGACAACATCAGCCGGCAGAGCTTTCGGACGTGGTTCGAGCCGCTCCGGGCCGTCGGGCTGGAGGAGGAGGAGGGCGCGCTCAAGCTGACCGTCCAACTCCCGAGCCGGTTCTACTACGAGTGGCTGGAGGAGCACTACTTCGCGCTCCTGCGCAAGACGATCACGAAGGTGCTGGGGCCGGGCGGGCGCCTCTACTACGACATCGTGATCGAGCGCGACGAGCCCTCGGGGGGCTCTCCCAGGCGCGGGGCCACCATGGAGCTTCCAGCCCGCCAGCCCTCCAACGTGCCGCCGCCGGAGGGCCACCGCCCGCCGCCCGTGGACCTGCCCGACGGCGTGACGCCGCCCCGTCCCGCCGCCGACGTGCCCTCTGGGGGCGGGCGCGCTCCCGAGCGCCGGAGCCCCGCCAGCACCACGGCCCCGCCGGCCCACCCGTTCGCCATGCCCGGCGTGATCGAGGTGGACCCCCACCTCAACGACTCGTACACGTTCGAGCGGTTCATCGAGGGCGACTGCAACCGGCTCGCGCGGAGCGCAGCGTGGGCCATCGCCCAGGCGCCGGGTGCCACCTCGTTCAACCCGTTCCTCGTCTACGGCGGCGTTGGGCTGGGCAAGACGCACCTCATCCAGGCCATCGGGAACTACGCCCGCGCGAACGGGCACGCCAAGACGGTCCGCTACGTGTCGTCGGAGATGTTCACGGCCGAGTTCGTGCAGGCCATCCAGGGCGGCTCCATCGGGACGTTCTCGCAGTTCTACCGCGGCGTCGACATCCTCATCATCGACGACGTCCAGTTTTTCGGGGGCAAGGAGAAGACGCAGGAGGAGTTCTTCCACATCTTCAACGAGCTGCACCAGCTCGGCAAGCAGCTCGTCCTCTCGGCCGACCGGCCGCCCAAGGACATCGTGGGCATCGAGGAACGCCTGCTCTCGCGCTTCCAGTGGGGCCTCGCCGCCGACGTCCAGCCGCCGGACTTCGAGACGCGCATCGCCATCCTCAACCGACGCGCCAAGGACGACGGGACGCGCGTGAAGCCGGAGGTGATCGAGTACGTGGCGACGCACGTGAAGAGCAACATCCGCGAGCTGGAGGGCGCGCTCATCCGGCTCCAGGCGCACGCGGCGTTGAACTCGCGCGAGATCGACCAGGAGCTGGCGCGCGAGGTGCTCCGCGACCTCATCAAAGAGGCCCGCCCGCAGCTCACCATCGAGGCCATCCAGTCCGTCGTGTGCGACTACCTCGGCATCCCGGAGGACCTGGTGCGCGCGCGGACGCGCAAGCGGGAGGTGGTCCAGGCCCGCCAGGTGGCCATGTACTTCTCGAAGGAGATCACGAACCACTCGCTCAAGACCATCGGGCTCCACTTCGGCGGGCGCGACCACTCGACGGTGATCCACGGCGTGCGGAGCGTGGAGGACCAGATCGACACGGACCCGAGCTTCCGCGAGATGGTGAACGCGGTGCAGAAGAAGCTGGAGCTGCACCAGCGCTAGGGCGGGCAGCGGCCGGCCGGCGCCGCGCGCTGGCGGTGGGCGTTCGCCAGTGGGACGGGGGCGGGCGGTGGGCCGGCCCTTTTCATGCGGCGGAAGAACCGTCGGGCGGGGGCGCCCGTTTATCTTGGCTCCCCTCCTGTAGTGTCCGGCCGCCCCCGTCTCCTTCCCCGAGCCATGAAGTTCACCGTCTCCAGCGCCGACCTGCTCCGCGCCCTCTCGACCGCCGGCGGCGCCGTCCCGTCGAAGAGCACGCTCCCCATCCTCGAGTGCGTCCTGTTCGAGCGCCAGGACGACGCGCTGAAGATCGCGGCGACGGACCTCGAGATCTCCATCGTCCAGACGCTCCCCGTCTCGTTCGAGCAGAACGGGACCGACGCCCGGCAGCGGATCGCCGTCCCGGCCAAGCGGCTCACCGACACGCTCCGCGCGCTCCCGGACCTCCCCGTGACCGTCGCCACCGACGGCGAGTTCAACGTGGAGCTGACGACGGACCAGGGCCGCTACAAGATGGTCGGCTACGACGGCGGCGACTACCCGGCCCTCCCCAACCTGGAGGACGCGAAGACCGTGACGGCCGAGGGCGCGGTCGTGAAGCGGGCCATCGACAAGACCGGGTTCGCGGCCTCGAAGGACGCCCTCCGCCCGGCCATGATGGGCGTCCTGTTCCAGATCCGCCCCGAGCGGGCGACCGTCGTCGCCACCGACGGGCACCGGCTCGTCAAGCTGATGGCCGACGGGATCACCTCCGAGGAGCCCATCGACGTGATCGTCCCCGAGAAGGCGCTCGCGCTGGCGGGCAAGGCGGCCGGCGACGGGACCTGCACGATCCGCGTCGGCGCGGGCTACGTCGGCTTCGACTTCGGGACGACGCAGGTGATCGGCCGGCTCATCGAGGAGTCGTACCCCAACTACGAGGCCGTCATCCCGGTCGAGAACGAGAAGCGCCTGACGGTCGGGCGCGAGGCGATGCTGGCGGCCGTCCGCCGCGTGGCCCTCTACTCGTCGTCCATGACGCACCAGATCCGGCTGGCGCTGGAGTCCGACGCGCTGACGGTCTCGGCCGAGGACATCGAGCGGGCTTCGGAGGCCAAGGAGCGCGTCCTCTGCGACTACGACGCGGACGCGATGGAGATCGGCTTCAACTCGCAGTACCTCCAGGAGGTGCTCTCGAACGTGGACGGCGAGGACGCCGTGTTCGAGTTCTCGTCGCCGAACCGGGCCGGCGTCGTCTCGCCGGCCGAGCCGGTCGAGGGCGAGGAGCTTCTGATGCTCATCATGCCAGTAATGCTCAACACGTACGCTTAGACGCGGCACGCCCGGAGCCCCCGGTCGCCGTGCTCGTCGTTTGCAGCGGACATCGAGCGGCCCGAACGGCGGGCCGTTTGCCTGATGCTCAGGGAATCCACTGGGTTCGATTTCGACGGAAGAGGGAGTTTGGGGTCGTGTTCCAGACGCGGCGTTGAGCCTCCGCCGCGGCGGGGTCTCTATTCCACAGGGAGGAGGTAAAGGCAGAGGCGACCAGCGAGGCCGGGGGATTGGACTCAGAAGCGGAAGTCCTATGCCCGACGAGTACCCGAACTCCCGTCTCCGACCCGACGTCGATCGTCTGCGGGCGTTCGCCGAGGACCTCCACCGCGACGGCTTCGCCGACCTCGCCGACCTCGTGCGCCGCGTCGCCGACGACCTGGAGGCCGAGACGTCCCGAGACCTGGAGACGCCCGCCGGCCCATCCGACGCGTAGGTCTCTTGGACCCAAAGAGGCCCGGTCCTCACCCGATGGCGTCCCCGATGGCCTCCCAGACCCGCTCGGCGTCGGCCTCGCTTTTGAGGGACAGCAGCCAGCCGTGCGCGCGGCGGCGGCGGACCCAGACGAACGCGCCCCCCCACTCGGCCGCCGTGATCGTGTGGAGGCTAGTCCGGCGGAGCCCATCGGGTCCGTGGAGGACGAGGTGCTCGTCGGTGAGGGCGACGAGGCCGGGGGCGTCCCACGCGACGGGCGCCCTGGCGAGCGCGCCCAGGGCGCCAGGGGCACCGCTCGACTGCTCCTCCTCGGTCTGGAACCACGCCCGGATCGCGTGGAGCAGCCCCCCGGCCGTCGGCCGCCGACGGGCCTCCCGGACCTCCGCCGCCAGCACCGTGCGCCACCGGGCGCCCGTCGCCACGACCCTTCAGTCGGGCGGGAGATCCTCGCGCGGATGCATGGCCCGGTAGAGGACGGCGTAGAAGGCTTCGTGGTCGCCGTCGAGATCGAGGAAGACCCGGCGGTCCCCCTTCGTGCGGACGAGGGTCCCGTTCGAGAACCGGAGCGTCTGGACGAGCGAGCGGAGCGCGATCTCGTCGGGGAGCCCCTGCGCCGGGACGAGCACGAGACGCCGGCTCGTGAGGATGGCGTGGCCCACGTCGGTGCGCGCCGCCAGCGCGACCTGCGGCATGCGGAGGCCGGCCGTCCGGCCGCGCTGGAGCCGGTCGGCGTCGACCAACTGGCGGAGCCGAGCGCCGTTCACGGCCTGCCACCGGGCGTCCTGCGCGACGTAGTGCCCGGTCTCGCCGGGGTGGAGCCGAAGGCCCACGTCGGCCGTCGGCATCTCGCCGTGGCGGATCTCCCACCGGGCCGACGCGCGGCGGAGCAGGACGACGACGCGTTCTGGCACCTCCAGCCCCAGTTCGTCCCGGAGGCGCTCGACCTCGGCGGCCTCGTCCGGCGACAGCGCGCCGTCGCAGAGCGCCTCCGCGACCGCCTTGAGGAGCCGCTCGCGGGCCAGCACCTCGTAGGCCCCGTCCGCGAGGCGCGGGTCGAGCCCGAGGAGGTGCTGGAGCTTGTAGAGCAGGAGCCGCTCCTCGACCGAGAGGCAGTCGTCGGCGATGGCGTCCGTGACGGCCTTGCCGAACGCGCGCTCATGGGCCGGCCGCAGGTCGGCGGCCGAGAGGTGGAGCGTGTCGGCCACGTGGTGCAGAACGGTACGGTCCTCGTCGTCGAGGTCGCCGTTGGCGAGGCGGTCGTCGAGGAGACCCCGGTAGAGCGCGAGGCGCTCGGGGTAGAACGCCGTCCAGAGGTCGACGCCGTGACGGTGCGAGATCCGCGCCAGGTCGTCCGGGCCGAAGTCCTGGATCGAGGCCGCCGCCGCGATCACGTTGTGGAGCTCGACGTAGGCGTTGCGCTCGGGCGGGTGGCCAAAGCGGGGGGTGGGCTCCGAACGGAGCAGGTCAAACGGTCCCATAGTGGAAGCTAACGGCGCCTCCGCGCTGGCGAGGCGTGCCGCCAGCCCCGCACTCGGCGCTAGCTGGTGGGGGGAAGGGCGGGGAGGGTGAGGGTGAACGACCCCCCGTCCCCACCCCCCACCTCGAGCGACCCGCCGTGCCCCCGCGCCACCTCGTGGGCGACGGAGAGGCCCAGGCCGAGGCGCCCGCTCCCCGTCGGCCGCGTCGTGAAGAACGGCTCGAACACGCGGTCGTGGAGGGCCGCCGGGACCCCGGCCCCGTTGTCCTCCACCTCCACCCGCGCGGCCCCGCCCGCGCGGCGGGTCCGTACGACGACCCGGGGGCTGTAGGCGCGGCCGTCCTCCGACGCGCCCTCGGCCACCGCGTCGAGGGCGTTCTGGACGAGGGCCCGGACCGCCTTCCCGAGCTCCTCCGGGTCGGCCACGACCGCCCCCACCTCGGGGTCGTAGTCCCGCTCGACGGCGGGGACGGCCCCGTCCGGACGCCTCAGCAGCATCCGGGCCACGTGCTCTTCGACGAGTCCGTTGAGGTCGACCGCCCGCCGCCCCGCCGCCGCCGGGGCATGTCCGCCCATGCCTCGGACGACGGCGTCGGCCCGGCGCCCGTGCTCGCGGACCTTCCGGGCGTTCGCCTCGAGGTCGTCGAGGAGCGGGCCGAGGGCCCCGAGGGCCTCGTCCACCGGCCGCCCGCGCGCCGCCTCCAACTCGTCCCGGACCTCGGCGAGGAGGTCGACGGAGAGCTCGGCGAAGTTGTTGACGAAGTTGAGCGGGTTCTCCAGCTCGTGGGCGGCCCCCGCCGTGAGGCGCCCGAGCGCGGCCATCTTCTCCTGCCGCACGAGGAGGGCCTGGGCTTCGTGGAGGTCGTGGAGGGCCCCCTCGAGATCCCGGTTCTTCAAGGAGAGGGCTCGGGCGTGGGCGAACTCCCCCCGCGCCGCCCGCTCGAGGACGTAGCTCGCGACCATCCCCGAGAGCCCCGCCGCGAAGAGGACGGCCGCGTCGGTGGCGAGGGCCACGCCCCCCCCCACCTGCGCCGCCGCCAGGAGGTAGGCGGCGACGATGGCCCACCCGACCCCGCTCGCGACGACGAACAGGAGCCGGGGGAGGACGTGGACGAAGAGGACGACGATGAGGACGACGCCGACGAGGGCGGGGACGACCGCCTCGCGCGCGGCGCCGCCCCCGTAGTGCCACGAGAGCGCGATGATGGCGACCAGACCGACCCCGACCGTGAGGGCCGCCGCGCCCACGACGGCCTGCATCCGCCGGAGGAACCAGGGTGTGAAGGACGCGGCGACGGCCGCGGCCAGGGCGGCGCATGCGACGGCCCGGATCGAGAGCGTGTACCGGAGCCCGTTCGGGAGGACCGCGGCGTCGACGAGTCCGAAGGCGGCGAACTGGACGATCCCGAAGAGGAGGACGAGGCGGACCTGCCGGAGGGACTGCCGGGCGTGCTCCGCCCGGAACGCCTCCTCGACGGGCGGGGAGGGGAACCGGAGGGAGAGCGGGTGGAGGCGGGAGGCGTCCAAGCGCGTGCGGGGCTGCGGCCTGCACGATACGCACCGGGTTCGAAATCATCGACGTCTACCCCTCGCCCCTGAGGGGCTTCGCAAGGCAGGTCGGGTCGACGCCCGGTCCCCGGCCCTGAAGCCTCGTCATCTGGGGGATCTCGACAGGCGGGCGGAGGAGGACCTCGCAGTCCCAGACGAGGAGGGCTACGATGGGGCTCACGGCCGATCCCGGCGGCGACACGGGCCCGGGGCGCTACCGGGGGAGTCGGCTGATCGTGGACCTCTACGTGTTCGAGGACGCCACCGGCCCTGCGGCCAGAGGACCGACTTCCATCCGTTCGACGTCGCCTCGCTAGGCGGGAACGCCGCCCTCGTCGCTGACGCGGGCATCGACGCGCTCCTCCGGGCCGCCAACCGGGGCCGCATCCAGGTTTCGCCGTTTTCCCCAACGAAATGGTCTCGAAGAGAACCTCAAGGAAGCCGCCGGGTGCCCCGGGTCCGCAGCGAGTTTCTGCTCCTTCGAGCCTGAGATGGACGCAGACGCCGTCCCGGCCAGCGTGGCCGTGAGCCCCGATGGGTCCTACTACGTCGGTGAACTCAAGGGCTTTTGGGTCCCGACGAGAGAGTCGAACATCTGGCGCGTCTCCCTGAATGCCTCGAACGCCATGTGCGGCGAGCCCGGACTATGGAATGGTGTTCGACGGCGGGTTCACCTCCGTCATCGACCTCGCCTTCGGACGACTGTACGTCGTCGAGATCGACGAGAAGAGTTGGGTTGCGCTGGAGATCGGCGCCGGGAGCGGCGGGACGATCAACGCGTGCGACCTCGGCACGCTCACATGCGAGGAGGCCGCCACGGGTGCCCCAACCATCACGGCCATCACGTTCGCGAAGGACGGGGCGCTCCGGGCGACCCGGATCGCGCGGGGCCCCGGGGTCCGCCGACGTCTTCCAGGTCCTGTAACGGTCCGGCCCCTCTTGGACCGACCGCCCCGAGCCGGTGGGGCCCCAAAGGCGGTGACCGCCCGTCTCATGAGAAGGCTCCCCGCCTTCCCGGCCGTGCCCGTACGTCTCCCTCGACGCGACGGACCTCAAGGCGCGGGAGCCGTCGGCGACGCGGCGTAGTTCGCTCTGTCGTAGCCCGACCGTCGCTACCTCCGCACCCCGTCAGCCCTCGCCAGCGGGGCACTCCCGTATCCTCCCGCCTCGGCCGTGGGCCCGAGGCCGGCGCGATCGAAAAGGGTAGCACCGGTAGACCGTGTTGGGCCCTGTTGGAGACAGGCTGCCGCCGAGCCTCGTAGCCTGACCTCGCCCCGTACTGGGCGCTACGCCGACCGCGATGGCCAGCCCGGCCGCAGAGCCGAGCGCACGGGCGGACGGATCCCGGACGTGGCCGAGCACGGCTCGAACGGGGCCCGAGTCGTCGCCGCCTCCATCTCGTCGGCCACGGCCCGGAGGAGACGGGCGGTCTCGTAGTTCCCGGCGGCGGCGGCGTCCAGGGCCCGGTCACGGACTTCGTCTGGAGTGGGGGGTGTATGGGTCACCATGGTCGGCTCGGTGCGGGAGGGTCTGCCTGGAGCCACCCACACCCCCTGCCGTCCGCCGCCGGTCCCCGTCCAACGTCTCCCTTTGACGAGCGGGCGTTCCCGTCACGCCCCCGCCGTCCCACCCCGGGACCCTCGCCTCACTCTGAACCCTGCCGCGGCGCCGTCGGTCCACGTCTCAGGCACACTCGTGGAGCGCCGGGGCCGCTCCCACGATGGGCCGGACGACGTCCAGCCACGCGCCAGGGTCGCCTCCGAACAGGCGGAGCCGAGGGTCGTCGGTGGGCGGCCCGCACGGGGACCGTCGCCCGGGCACCCCCATCGCGTCCGCGACGGGTCCGGCGGACGGTGTGAAGAAGAGGGTCCGGCGCCCCTCGGAGCGGAGGTCGAAGATGGCCGCCCCGGCCGGGAGCGGGCCACCGTCGACCAACTCGCGGAGGACAACGAGCGCCGTGGGGCCCACGGCGTCGATCCGGGACCACGGTTCGGGCAGGGTCATCGGTCGGGGGATCGGTGCGAGGGCAGCATCGCCCTGACTGCCTACGGCCTTAAGTCTATGGGGCCTAACGTTCCATTCCTGTTCCCGCCCCAGACACGGAACCCTCCCAGCGACGTGGGCGGCGTCACACTCGCCCGGCCCACCGATGCCGGATGAGCGGCCTCGTCGTCCTCTCGGTCAGGCCGCGCCCGCCAGGGCGGGACCGTCCGCCCCGCCTCCCCGCCGCCCCCACGCTCGAGGGCGGGCTCCGCCGCGCACCCTCACGCGCCGCCGCCCGCCCCGCTGGCGCCGCGCGCCGCCAGCGGGAGGACGCTACGCCTCCTGCTTGCGGGCCTGGGCGGCGCGCTTCCGCTCGTGCGGGTCGAGGTGGCGCTTGCGGAGCCGCATGTTGGACGGCGTGATCTCGATCAGCTCGTCCTCGCGGATAAACTCGATGGCCTCCTCCAGCGACATCCGCTTGGGCGGGTTGAGCTTCTCGAAGTTGTCCGAGCCCGAGGCTCGCATGTTGGTCAGCTTCTTCTCCTTGGTCGGGTTGACCTCCATGTCCTCGTCGCGGGCGTTCTCGCCGACGACCATGCCGTTGTAGACCTCGTCTTGGGGGCCGACGAAGAGCTGGCCGCGCTCCTGGAGGTTGACGACGGTGTAGCCGGTCACCTTCCCCTGGCGGTCGGAGACGATGGCGCCGGTGGCGCGGTGCGTGATCGGGCCGGCCCAGGCGCGGTAGCCGTCGAAGAGGTGCGTGAGCAGGCCCGTCCCCTTCGTGTCGGTGAGGAACTCGGTCCGGTAGCCGATGAGCCCGCGCGCCGGGATCTCGAAGGTCAGGCGGACGCGCCCGCCGCCGTTGTTCTTCATCTCGACCATCTGCCCGCGCCGCGTGCCCAGCGTCTCGATCACGACGCCCATGAACTCCTCGGCCACGTCGATGGTGGCCCGCTCGTAAGGCTCCTGGAGCTTGCCGTTCACCTCCTTCGTGATCACCTGCGGCATGCCGACGGCGAACTCGTAGCCCTCACGCCGCATCTGCTCGATGAGGATCGCCATCTGGAGCTCGCCCCGCCCGAAGACGAGGAACTTGTCGGCCGAGTCGGTCTCCTCGATGCGGAGCGCGAGGTTGGCCTCGCCCTCCTTCATGAGCCGGTCGCGGAGGTTCCGGCTCGTCACGTACTTCCCGTCGCGGCCGACGAACGGGCTGTCGTTGATCCGGAACTCCATCGAGAGCGTGGGCTCGTCGATGGAGAGGGTCGGGAGCGGGTGCGGGTCCTCGGCGTCGGCCACGGACTCGCCCAGGCCGATCCCCTGGAGCCCGGCGGCCAGGATGATCTCGCCGGCCGGCGCCGCCTCGGCCTCGACGCGCGCCAGCCCCTCGCTCACGAACAGCTGCGTCACCTGGGCCGGCTTCCGCTCGCCGTCGCGCCCGCACAGGAGCACGCGCTGCTTCTGCCGGAGCGTCCCGTTGACGACGCGGCCGATGGCGATGGGGCCGAGGAAGTTGTCCGGCTTGACGTCCGTGACGAGCACCTGGAGCGGAGCGCCGGGGTCGCCCTGGGGCGCCGGGATCGTGTCCACGATGGCGTCGAAGATGGGCCGGAGGTCGGTCATCTCGGTGCCCAACTCGGTCGTGCACTGGCCGTCGCGGGCGACGGCGTAGATCACCGGGAACTCGATCTGGTGCTCGTTGGCGTCGAGGTCGATGAACAGGTCGTAGACCTCGTTGAGCACCTCCTCGGGCCGGGCGTCCTGGCGGTCGATCTTGTTGATGACCACGATGGGCTCCAGGCCGAGCGCGAGCGCCTTCGACAGGACGAACCGCGTCTGCGGGAGCGGCCCCTCGGCGGCGTCGACGAGGAGCATGATGCCGTCGACCATGCGGAGCGTCCGCTCCACCTCGCCGCCGAAGTCGGCGTGGCCGGGCGTGTCGACGATGTTGATCTTTACTTCTTCGCCGGCGAGCGGGCCGCTGTCCGGGGTGTACCGCACGGCCGTGTTCTTGGCCATGATGGTGATCCCCTTCTCGCGCTCGAGGTCCATCGAGTCCATGACCCGCTCGGCGACGTCCTGGTTGTCGCGGAAGGTGCCGGACTGCCAGAGGAGCGAGTCGACGAGGGTGGTCTTGCCGTGGTCGACGTGGGCGACGATGGCGACGTTGCGGATCTGAGGCATGAGGCGGGCCGGGCGGCCGATTCGGGGGCAAAGCGTCAAGGTCCGCCCGCGTCGGTGAGGCGCCCACCGATGCAGGATGCGTTCGGGGCGAAAACGGCGGGGCCGCCCCACGGCCCGGGGGTTTCCCGAGATCGCCTCCGCGTCGAACGCCGACTCCGAGCGCCCGTTGACTAGGCCGCCCCCCGTCCTCCCATGACCCCGACCCCTCTCCGCCGCGAGGAGGGGGCCGAGAAGAGGCCCTCTGCTGGTATTGCCAGAGCGCCGCGCTCCCGTCGGTCCCACACGTGATCCTCGAGGCCGACCGGGGCCTCAAGCGCCTGTTCAGCCGGTAACAATCTCTCGCCTCCTCTACTATGTCCATCTCTCTGAAGCCCCTCCACCAGCAGACCCTCGTCCTCACCGGCGCCACGAGCGGGATTGGCCTCGCGACCGCCCTCGAGGCCGCCCGACGGGGCGCCCGCCTCGTCCTCGTCGCGCGCTCCAGCGAGGACCTGGAGACGGCCGCCGCGCGATGCCGCGCCGAGGGCGCCGAGGTGGAGACCGTCGCCGCCGACGTGGCCGACGCCGCCGTCCACACGCTCATCCACGACCGGGCGCACGAGCGGTTCGGCGGGTTCGACACCTGGATCAACGACGCCGGGGTCTCCATCTACGGCGAGCTCAAGGACATCCCCGAGGAGGACGCGCGCCAGCTGTTCGAGACGAACTACTGGGGCATCGTCCACGGCAGCCTCACGGCCGCGGCGCACTTCCGCGAGCACGGCACGTCGGGGGCCCTCATCAACCTCGGGAGCGTGCTGAGCGACCGGGCCATCCCGCTCCAGGGCCACTACGGTGCCTCGAAGCACGCCGTCAAGGGGTTCACCGACGCCCTCCGCATGGAGCTCGAGAAGGAGGGGGTCCCGGTGAGCGTGACGCTCATCAAGCCGAGCGCGATCAACACGCCGTACCCCGAGCACGCGGCGAACCACATGGACCGTGAGCCGGCCCTCCCGACGCCGGCCTACGCCCCGGAGGTCGTGGCTCGGGCCATCCTCCGCGCGGCCGAGCGGCCCCAGCGCGACGTGACCGTCGGCGCGAAGGATGGGGCGATGGCCCTGCTCGGCGCGATCGCGCCCCGGCTGACGGACAAGCTCATGGAGGCCGCCTTCTTCGGCCAGCAGAAGGGGGCGCCCGTGGCGGGCCCGTCGGAGGGCGCCCTCCACGAGCCCGCCGTCGGCGACGTCCGCGTCCACGGGTCCACCGACGGCCACGTGTTCCAGTCGAGCGTGTGGACGCAGGTCCAGCAGCGGCCGCTCGCCGCGCTGGGCGTGGCGCTCGCCGCGGGCCTCGCGCTCGCATGGGCCCGCGACTAGACGGCCGCGCCGCCCGACGCGAGCAGGCCACGAGCGCGCCCGGATCCGTAGGGGGAGTGGGTGAGGCGGCCGAGCGCGCTCGAGGTCCATGAGTCCATGACCCGCTCGGCGACGTCCTGGTTGTCGCGGAAGGTGCCGGACTGCCAGAGGAGCGAGTCGACGAGGGTGGTCTTGCCGTGGTCGACGTGGGCGACGATGGCGACGTTGCGGATCTGAGGCATGAGGCGGGCCGGGCGGGGTCAAGGCGCCGAGCTGGCGCCGCCCACCGCAGCGGGAAGGGGCGGGGAGATCGCGCCCCGACGCCCACTCCCGCAGGATCACACGGCTCCGTGTGAGAGTCTCCGCCAGACGCCTTCTCGTCACCGACCGGCTCTCTACTCCAGATCGTCGCGGCGGCTGCGGAGCGCTTTGTTGAGGAGCGCGCGGGCGCGGAAGATGTGGGCCTTGACGGTCCCCAGCGGCAGGTCCAACTCGGCGGCGATCTCGTCGTAGGTCATCTCCTCCTGGTGGCGCATCACGATCACCCGGTGGTACTTCGGCGGGAGGCCGTCGATGGCCTCGCGGAGGATCGCGTTGCGCTGGTCGGCCACGACGGCGCGGTCCGGGCGGTACGTCGTGTCGGGCAGCTCCATCTGAAGCTCGCCGTCGCGCGTCTGGATCGGCTTGTCGATCGAGAACGTCGGGAGCTTCTTTTTGCGGATGTAGTCGATCGTGTGGTTCGTCGTGATCCGGTAGAGCCAGGTCGAGAAGGCGTAGGTCGGGGAGTAGCTCTCCAGCGACCCGAACGCCTTCACGAACGCCTCCTGCACGAGGTCGTGGACCTGCTGCCGGTCGCGGACCATCCGCCCGACGTGGCGGCGCAGCGGCTCCTCGTACTTGGTCACCAGCCGCTCGTAGGCCCGCTGGTCGCCCGCGAGCGCCTCCGTGACCGTCGCGCGGTCCTCCTCGCTCGACGCCGACGGCGTGGAGGTGGACGGAGAGGCGGAGGACGAGGACGACATGGCGACGGGGCGGATGCCGGAAGCTACCCCGACCCGGCGCCCCGTGTCGAGGCCGAGACGGCAGGCCCCGGCCGTCTCGCCTCGCTGGCGGACGCGGGCCGCCAGCGGGACGGTCGGATCAGGCGCTCCGCTCCCGCCGCCGCTCGAACCGCCGGCCCATCCAGGGCGGGAACAGGAACAGCCCGTACGGCTCCTGGCCCTCTTTCGTCAGCGACCGGTGGTGCCGCCCGTGTGCGCGCTTGACCGCCTGGGCCGCCGGGTTCTTCGTCCGAAACGGGGCGACCCGACCGTGCGCGTACAGGTCGTGCAGGACGAAGTAGAGCACGCCGTAGACGGCCACGCCGAGCCCGAGCGGGAACGCCGTGCTGGCGAGCGGCTCCGCGCGGCCGGCCCACAGCAACCCCATCGAGAGCGCCGCGAAGCCCACCGAGAACAGGTCGTTCCACTCCAGCCCGTGGCCGTGGCCGTGGGCCGGGTCGTGGTGGGTCCGGTGGACGTGCCACAGGACGCCGTGGAAGAGAAACCGGTGGAGCCCGTAGGCGGCCACCTCCGTCACGGCAAAGGCCGCCGCCGTCAGCAGGACGAATCGGACCATGGGACCGGGCAGGGTGGATCGCCGTAGAAGCTAGTCGCCTCCTCCCCCTCCGGCCGTGCCCGACGTTTTCGCCACCGATCTCCGCACCCTCGCCGACGCTCTGCTCGCCCTCGCGCTCGGCGGGCTCGTGGGCTGGGAGCGCGAGCGGAAGGGGAAGGGCGCCGGCTTTCGGACGATGATGCTCGTCTCGTTCTCGGCCTTCCTGTTCGTCGAGGTCAGCATCGCGGCGGGCGTGCAAGGCGAGGGCGACGTCCAGACCGACCCGGTCCGCGCGATCCAGGCCGTCGCGACCGGACTCGGGTTCCTCGGCGCCGGGATCGTGTTCCGGGACCGCAAGGAGGACCGGACGCGTGGGCTCACGACGGCCGCCTCGCTCCTCGTCGTCGCCCCCATCGGGATCGCCGTGGCCGTGGGGCACCACGTGCTCGCCATCGGCTCGGCCGTCCTGCTCTACCTCGTTCTCAGCGTCGCCGAGCGCATCGACCGCCGCATCCGCCCCCTCCATGCCTAAGATCCCCCCGACCAACGACAAGCTCCTCGACGAGTGCGACGTCGAGACGATGAGCGGGAGCACGAAGGGCGGCCAGCGGGCCAACAAGGTCGAGACGGGCGTCCGCCTCACGCACGAGCCGACGGGGACGGTCGTCCAGTCCAAGTCCTCGCGGAGCCAGTTCCGCAACAAGGCGCTCGCGGTGCAAGAGCTGCGGAAGCGGCTGGAGGAGATGAACCGGCCGAAAAAGGTCCGCAAGAAGACGAAGCCGACGCGCGGCTCGAAGCGCCGCCGCCTGGAGGCCAAGCGCCAGCGGGCCGAGAAGAAGGAGCTCCGCCAGAAGCCGGACTGGTAGCCGCTGGCGGTGCGCGTCGCCCCGGCTCCGCGAGGGCAGGCACTGGCCCGAGGGGCGGTTGGGTCGATCCCGGAAGCGGGCGCGGCTGGAAACTCCCTGGCGACGTAGGCGCTTCTCAGGCCTCACCTCGTTCCACTCCCATGCCCACAGGGAGCGACCACGGCCCCAGCATCAAAGACGACGAGACCGACGAGGAGCTCCGCGACAAGGGCTACTCCGGGAGCAAGTCTGCCGCGATCGCCAACGCCCCGGCCAATCCGCCCGTGCGCCCCTCCGAGAAAGGCGGCCAGGCCACGTCCTGCGAGGAGTGGTCCAAGGACGAGCTGTACGGCCGCGCCCAGGAGCTGGACGTCGATGGGCGCAGCGACATGACCAAGGACGAGTTGATCGACGCGCTCCGCCCCGGCTGAGCCGACCGGGTAGCTTGAGACCATGCGCCGCCTCGCCCTCGCTCTGCTCCTTCCCCTCGCCGGCTGCACGGCCGGCCGCCAGCCGACGGCCGACCCGGCAGACGGCCCGCTTCCCGTCGTCCGCGTGACGGCCGGGGTGCCCGATACGCTGGCCCTCGGGGGGCGCCTCGGCGGCGCCCGGTTCGGGGCGCACCCGTCGGCCCGCGTGCGCGCCCTCCGCGACGGCCGCGTCGTGGTCGAGACGCCGGCCGGGTTCTCGGGGCTCGCCCAGGTGCCGCTCGCCGGCCGCGACGCCGTGCTCGTGGTCGAGTCGCGCGTCGAGGGACCGGACGCGCCCTCCGGGACGCTCCGTCTCGACCTCGACGGCCCCGATCCCGAGCACCCGGACATTCTCCAGCTGACCCTCACCCGGCTCGACGCCGCTGGCCGAGAGGTCCCGAGCGGGATCGACGAGGAGGCGGGGATCGTCGCGCTCCTCGGCGACCGACCGTTCCAGGACAACGCCATCGATGCCCACGAGAACTTGGTCCGCCTCGACCTCGACGCCGCCGGCCCCGGCCGCCAGCGGCTCCGGCTGGCGGCCCGCGTCGGCGGGCTCGTCTCGAACTGGATCGCGCTCGACCTCGTGGACGGCCGGCTGGTGTCCGATTAGGCGGCAACGCCGACCGTGGCCTCGGCGGCGGCGAGCGCCTGGCGGAGGTCGGCCCAGAGGTCGGCGGCGGCCTCCAGCCCGACGGACAGGCGGAGCAGGCCCGGCGCGATGCCGCCCTCGTCGCGCGCCTCGTCGCTCAGGACGCGGTGCGTGAGCCCGGCCGGGTGCTGGATGAGCGTGTCGACGGAGCCCAGGCTCACGGCCGGCGTCATCGTGCGGACCGCCTCGACGACGGCGCGCGCGGCGTCGGTTCCGCCCTCCACCTCGAACGCCAGCAGGGTCCCCGGCCCGTCCATCTGGCGGCCGACGAGCCCGAGCGGGTCGCCGTCGGCGAGGCCGGGGTAGTGGACGGCGCGGACGCCGTCATGCCCGAGGAGGTGCGTCGCCAGCGTTGCCGCCGTCGCCTGCGCGCGCTCGACGCGGAGTGGGAGCGTGGGGAGGCCCCGGTGCAGGAGGTACGCCGCGAGCGGGTGGAGGAGGGCGCCCGTCGCCACGCGGACCTGGCGGAGCCGCCGCGCCCACGCCTCGCCGCACGCCACGACGCCGGCCACCACGTCGCCGTGGCCGCCGATGAACTTGGTCGCGCTGTGCATCACGAGCGCCGCGCCCTGCTCGGTCGGCCGCTGCAGAACGGGCGTGGCGAACGTCGAGTCGACGAGGACGGGAACGCCGTCGGCCTGGGCCACGACGGCCTCGACGTCGACGAGCGCGAGCGTCGGGTTGGCCGGCGTCTCGGTGATCACGAGGCACGTGTCGTCGCGGAGCGCGCGGGCGACGCCGTCCGGCGTGGTCCACGTCACCTCCAGGCCCATCAGCTCGCACGTCAGCAAGTGGTCCGTCGTCCCGTAGATCGGGCGCGTGGCCACGACGTGGCCGCCGTCGGCGCGCGCCGCCAGCAGGACGGCCGTCAGCGCGGCCATGCCGCTGGCGAACGCGACCGACGCGTCCGTCCCTTCGAGCGCCGCCAGCCCGTCCTCGAACCGGCCGACGGTCGGGTTGTGGAGCCGGGCGTAGACCGGGTTCGGGGCCGTCTTGTCGCCGGCGACGAGCGCGTCGAGGCTGGCCGTCGCGCCGTCGAGGTCGGTGAACGGGTACGTCGACGAGAGGTCGATGGGGAGCGCGTGGACGCCGAGGCCGCGGAGGTCCTGGCGGCCGGCGTGGACGGCGCGGGTGGCGAGGTCGGAAGAGCGGTCCATGCGGTCGGGGAGTCGGTGGTTCGTTCGTACAGTAGAAGGATGCTCTGCCTACCCGCAAGGGCACCGAACTCTATTCGGAATCTCGACCTTATGACCACGCTCGACCGAATCGACGCCGCCATCGTCGCCCTTCTCCAGAAGAAGGCTCGGACCTCCAACAAGGAGGTCGCCGCCGCCGTCGGTGTGGCGCCCTCGACGGCCCTGGAGCGGACGCGCCGCCTGGAAGCCGACGGCGTCCTCGTCGGCTACCACGCCGAGGTCGCGCCCGAGGCCGTCGGCATCGGACTCCAGGCGCTCGTGGCCGTGACGCTGCGGCAGCACGCGCGGCCGCTCGTGGAGGCGTTCGAGGCCCACGCGCTCTCGCTCCCCGAGGTCGTCCAGACGTTCCACACGACGGGCGCCGCCGACTTCCTCGTCCACGTCGCCGTCCGCGACACCGAGCACCTCCGGACGCTCGCGCTGGCGGCGTTCACCGAGCGCCCCGAGGTCGCCCGCATCGAGACCTCCCTCTTATTCGCGCACCGCCGTACCGACGGCCTCCCCGTCGGTTGAGTCGGCCTCGCTGAAGATCTCGGCCCACGGGTCGCGGTCGAGGACCCAGACGTAGAACAGGGCGCCGAGCGACCCGTGCGCCACGCCGAGCGGCCAGAGGTTCCCGTCGCGGAGGTAGAGCGGGGCGAACGCGCCGCCCATCGCGGTGGTCGCCGCCGTGAGCGGCCAGTTGGGTACGTGGACCGACCCGAAGGTGGCGGCGGTGATGGGGGCGACGGCGAGCGTCGGCAGCCCGGCGTCGGCGAGGTGGCGCGTGACGTAGCCCTGGACGAGCATCTGCTGCGTGAGCCCCCACGCCGGGTAGAGCACGAGCAGCGGGAGCAGCTCCGGGCCGAGGCGGAGGGAGCCGTTGGCCGCGCCGTAGATCCCCATGCCGAGCGCGGCGCCGGCCGAGAGAAGCCCGACGTCGCGCGCGGCCCGGCCGAGGTTTTCGCCCGTGAACCCGAGGTCGGCCAGGTACCCCGGCTCCGTCGCCGCCCTCGCACCGACGTAGCCGCCCCAGCCGGCGATCACGACCGGGATGTAGACGTTCGACAGGCCGGCCTCGGAGGCGACGAGGTGGCCGACGCCCGTCAGCGCGACGGCGCCCAGCTCCGCGACGGCCCGCCCGCTCAGCCCGTCCGTTGCCTGCCCCCGCTGGCGGGGTGCGTCGCCGAGGGGGATCGTGACGCGGAACAGAGGCTGGGCCTCGGCGGCGGATGTCGCCAGCAGAAGGAACAGAAGGACGCGGCGCATCGGGTCAGCCTACGCCTGCCCGCGCCCGGCCGCGTGGTGCAGACGGACTACGCGGCCACGGCGAACCCGGCACGCCCGGCGGCGTGGCACCGACATGGCGATAGACTCCACCGGCGCACGGGGCGACCGCCGCGCCGCCCGGCAGGCCCAGGGCCGCGGCGGCCGGGCCTCCTCCTCCGACGCCGACCTCACGTTCCGCGAGCGCGTCGGCGCGCTGCGGCACCTGCCGCCGCTGTTCCGTCTGGTGTGGGCCACGAGCCCGGCCCTCGTCGCGGCCAACGTCGGGCTCCGGGTCGTCCGCGCGCTGGTCCCGGTGGCGATGCTCTGGGTGGGCAAGCTGGTCGTGGACAACGTCGTCGCCCTCGCCACCGGATCGTACACCCTCGGCCCTGGGTTCGACCTCGACGCGTGGCTCGGCACGTCGCCGGGCGTCGCCCTCACCGGCCTGCTGGCGGCCGAGTTCGGGCTGGCCGTCCTGAGCGACCTCCTCGGCCGGGCGACGGCGCTCTGCGACTCGCTCCTGGGCGACCTGTTCACGAACGAGACGAGCGTCCGCCTGATGCGCCACGCGGCGGCCCTCGACCTCGCCCACTTCGAGGACGCCGACTTCTACGACCAGTTGGAGCGCGCCCGGCGGCAGACCACGAGCCGGCTCGTCCTGCTCAGCCAGATCTTCGGCCAGGTCGAGAGCACCATCACCATCGCCTCGCTGGGCGTCGGGCTGGCGGTCTACAACCCGTGGCTCTTGGCGCTCCTCGCGCTCGCCCTCGTGCCGGCGTTCCTGGGCGAGGCCCACTTCAACGCGCAGTCGTACTCGCTCGCCTACTCGTGGACGCCCGAGCGCCGCGAGCTGGACTACCTCCGCTACGTCGGCGCGAGCGACGAGATGGCCAAGGAGGTGAAGGTGTTCGGGCTCAACGACTACCTCGCCGAGCGCTACCGCGACCTCGCCGACGCCTACTACCGCGCCAACCGCGCGCTGGCGGTCCGCCGGGCGGGCTGGGGCGGGCTGCTCTCGGCCGTCGGGACGCTGGGCTACTACGCGGCCTACGCCGTCATCGTGGTCCAGACGGCGGCCGGCGTCTACTCCATCGGCACGCTCACCTTCCTCGCCGGCTCGTTCGGCCGGATGCGGTCGCTCCTGGAGGGGATGCTCCAGTCGTTCTCGTCGGTGAGCGGGCAGGCGCTCTACCTCGCCGACCTGTTCTCGTTTTTCGAGATCACCCCGCGCGTGCAGTCGGCCCCGGACGCGCCGCCGGTGCCGGAGCCGATCCGCGAGGGGTTCGCGTTCGAGGACGTCGGGTTCCGCTACCCCGGCTCGGAGCACTGGGCCGTGCGGCACCTCAGCTTCACGCTCCGGGCCGGCGAGGCGCTCGCGCTCGTGGGCGAGAACGGGGCTGGCAAGACGACGCTCGTCAAGCTCCTCGCCCGCCTCTACGACCCCGACGAGGGCCGGATTTTATTGGACGGCCGTGACCTCCGGGAGTACGATCTCGACTCGCTCCGCCAGTCGGTCGGCGTCATCTTCCAGGACTTCGTGCGCTACCACCTCACGGCGTCCGAGAACATCGCCGTCGGGCGGATCGCCGAGCGCACGGACCGGCCGCGCATCGAGACCGCCGCCGAGCGCTCCCTCGCCGACGCCGTGATCGCCTCGCTCCCGGAGGGCTACGACCAGACGCTCGGCAAGCGGTTCAAGGCGGGCGTGGACCTGAGCGGCGGGCAGTGGCAGAAGGTGGCCCTCGGCCGGGCCTACATGCGCGACGCGCAGCTCCTGATCCTGGACGAGCCCACGGCCGCGCTCGACGCCCGCGCCGAGTACGAGGTGTTCGAGCGGTTCAAGGACCTGACCGAGGGGAAGACGGCCGTCCTCATCTCGCACCGCTTTTCCACCGTCCGCATGGCGGACCGCATCCTGGTCCTCGACGGCGGGCGCGTGGAGGAGGTCGGGACGCACGAGGAGCTCCTGGCCAACGGGGGCCGCTACGCGGAGCTGTTCGAGCTCCAGGCCCAGGGCTACCGCTGACGGCTGCCCTACTGCTTCCGCAATGGGCCGACGTGGTATCAGGCGGTGGCGCGCGCGGACCGAGAGTCCAGCCCGACCGTCTCCGCCAGCAGCTCGAACGAGTGCAGGCGCGCCGTCGGGTCGTAGATGTTGGTCGTCACCATCACCTCGTCGGCGCCGGCGGCCTCGGCGCGGCGCTCGATCTCGGCGCGGACCGTCTCCGGGTCGCCCACGACGGCGATCTGGCGGTAGAGCCGGACGGCCTGCTCCTCGGCCGGCGAGTAGTCGTGGGCGAGGGCCTCCTCCGGCGACGGCAGCGGCTCGAACCGGCCGGTGCGGAGGCGCGCCCACGCCAGCTCCATCGTGCTCGCCAGGCGCCGCGCCTCCGCGTCCGTCTCGGCGCAGACCACGGCGACGGCCAGGATCGCGTGCGGCTCGGGGAAGCGCTCGGACGGCTGGAAGGCGTCGCGGTAGGCGTGGAGCGCGGGGGCGGCCGGCGTCGGCGAGAAGTGGCTGGCGAAGGCGTAGCCCAGGCCGTTCGTGCCGGCGAACTGGGCGCTCGCGCCGCTCGACCCGAGCAGCCAGATCGGCGGCAGGTCCACGCCGCCCGGCGTCACGCGCACCGAGGCGAACGGGTGGTCCTCGGCGAAGGCGCCGCGCGAGAGCGTGACCAGCTCGGCGAGCTGGTGGGGGAACTGCTCCGCGTCGAAGGAGCGGAGCGCGCGGATGTGGGCCGGGTCGGTGCCCGGCGCGCGGCCCAGGCCGAGGTCGATGCGGCCGGGGAACAGGGCCTCGAGCGTGTGGAACCGCTCGGCGACGAGCAGCGGCGCGTGGTTCGGGAGCATCACGCCGCCCGAGCCCACGCGGATGCGCTCCGTGGCGGCGGCCACGTGCCCGATCACGATCTCGGGCGCCGACGAGGCGATGGTGGGCATCCCGTGGTGCTCGGCGTACCACAGCCGCTCGTAGCCGAGGCGGTCGGCGAGCCGGGCGAGGTCGACGGTCTGGCGGAGCGCGTCGGAGGCCGTGGCGCCGGACGTGATGGGGACGAGGTCGAGGATGGAGAGCGTCATCGGATCGGCGAGCGTTTCTCCCCCAACGTCTCGTGGCGGCGCGGCGGTTCGGGGCGCGAGCCGTCTTCACCGCCTACCGACCCACGGGCGAGCGGAGCGTGAGACGCGGGGTCGCGTCCGCGTCGCGAGCCGAGGAGGACGGCGTCGTCCGAGCGGCCGTCTGGAGCGCCACGTGCGGCTGGCGGACGCCGCCGACGAATGCGGCGACGACGCCCCGGAGCGTCTCCGCCTCGACCGGCGCTCCGTCCACCGGGACCTCGCCGCCCACGTTCACCGGGATCGCCGGCCGGCGGGCTCAGGTCGGGATGAGGCCCTGCTGGCGGGCGTACTCGAACACGCCGCCGGCCTCCAGGATGCCGGCCACGTCGCCGAGCGGCTGGAGCGCCCAGCTCTCGCCCGTCGTCACGTTCGTGAACGTCCCGGCCTTCGTGTCGATCTCGACCTCGTCGCCCGTCCGCACCGTGTCGTTCAGCTTTTCCGGCGTCTCGAACGGGGCGAGGAACCCGCCGTCGACGGCGTTGCGGTAGAAGATGCGCGCGTAGCTCTCGGCCACGACGGCCTCGATGCCGGCCTCCCGGAGCGCGAACGGCGCGTGCTCGCGCGACGACCCGCACCCGAAGTTGCCGCCCCCCACGATCACGGTGTAGGCGCTCCGGTGCTCGCCCTCCTCCACGAACGGGACATGCCCCTCGGGCAGGCCGGCCCCCTCCGGCGGCACCGACGACAGCGCGTACTTCCCGTAGAGCGTCCGCTCCTCGGGATCCGTGAGGCTGTAGACGAGGTGCTGGGCCGGGATGATCTGGTCCGTGTCGACGTGGTCGCCGAGGACGTAGGCGAGGCCGTGAATCGTGTCGTTCATGGGGCGGAAGGCGAACCGAGCGGCGGGCGACGAGCACCGCCAGTGGGTCAGGCGACGAGCACGTCGCGGGGGTCGGTGATGACGCCGGCCACGGCGCTGGCGGCCGTCGTGAGCGCGGAGGCGAGGTAGACCGCCGACTGCTTCGAGCCCATCCGGCCGGGGTAGTTGCGGTTGGTGGTCGAGATGACGACCTCGTCGCCGTGCGTCCGGCCGAACGTGTCGACCGGCCCGCCGAGGCAGGCGGCGCACGACGAGAGGCCGATCCGGGCGCCGGCCCGCTCGAAGATGTCCGCCAGCAGCTCGCCGTCCACGCGCTCGGTCCAGAGCGCGCTTGCGGACGTCGGTCGTGGCCGGCACGACGTAGGTGTCCACCTTCACCTCCTGCCCCTTCAAGATCTTGGCGGCGGCGACGAAGTCTTCGAGCTTGCCGCCCGTGCAGGAGCCGATGTAGGCCCGGTCCAGCCGGGTCCCGGCGACCTCGCTCACGGGCGCCTTGTTGTCCGGCGCGTGTGGCTTCGCCACAACCGGCTCCATCGCGGCCACGTCGTAGACGCGCTCGGAGTGGTACCGGGCGTCGGGCGACGAGTAGACGGGCGTGAAGGCGCGGTCGGTCCGGGCCCGCGTGTACTCCATCGTCAGCGCGTCGGGCTGGATGATCCCGTTTTTGCCGCCGGCCTCGATGGCCATGTTGCACAGCGTCATCCGCTCCTCGACCGAGAGGTCGTAGACGGCCTGCCCGTCGAACTCCATCGCGCGGTACGTCGCCCCGTCGGTCCCGATGTCGCCGATGACGGCCAGGATGAGGTCCTTCGCCATGAGGTACGGCGGCAGCTCGCCCTCGAACACGAACCGCATCGACTCGGGCACCTTCACCCAGATCTTGCCGGTGCCCATGATGAGCGCGGCGTCCGTGTTGCCGATGCCGGTCGAGAACAGGCCGAAGGCGCCCGACGTGCAGGTGTGGCTGTCGGTCCCGAAGAGCGTCGTGCCGGGCCGGTTGAAGCCCTCCTCCGCGAGCGCCATGTGGCAGACGCCCTTGTAGCGGTCGCCGCCGACGTCGTAGTAGTGCGGGAGGTCGTGCTCGGCGGCGAAGGCACGGAGGATCTGGATGTTCCGGTGCGCGTGCTGGTCGGACGTAAAGATGTAGTGGTCCGGGATGATGGCCAGCCCCTCCTTGTCCCACACCTTGGCGTCCTCTCCGAACTCGCGCTTGAAGATCTCGATCGTCGGCGGCCCGCAGACGTCGTGCGTCATGAGCGTGTCGACGTCGATCCAGACGGTCTCGCCGGGGGTCACGCGGTCGCGGCCGGCGTGCTGGGCGAGGATGGCTTCGGTGATCGTCATGGCGTGGGGCGTAGGGCGTGGGGCGTGGGCCGCTGGCGGAGGACGGCCGCCAGTACGGGGGTCAGGTGGGCGTCGAGGCGGGCTCGGCGGCGCCGTCGCCGGCGGCGGCCTTCGGCTTGAGCCAGTCCATCATGCCGCGCAGCTTCTTGCCGACCCGCTCGATGGGGTGCGTCTCCGACTGGCGGCGCATCTCCGCCAGCTTCGCGCCGCCGTTTTCCTGGTCGGCGATGAACGCGCGGGCGAACTGGCCGGACTGGACCTCGTCGAGGACCTTCTTCA
Organism: Rubricoccaceae bacterium; assembly: GCA_963811175.1. GTDB lineage: Bacteria > Bacteroidota > Rhodothermia > Rhodothermales > Rubricoccaceae > Rubrivirga. Next base: position 903,619 of record CAWEQE010000002.1, read on the forward strand.
TCTCGGCCTTCACCGCGTCCGTGATGATCCGGCGGCCGATGGCGTGGCCGCCGTACTCGGCCGTGTCGCTGACGGAGTGGTTCATCCGCTCGAGGCCGCCCTCGTAGTAGAGGTCCACGATGAGCTTGAGCTCGTGGAGGCACTCGAAGTAGGCCAGCTCCGGCGGGTAGCCGGCCTCCGTGAGCGTCTCGAACCCGGCCTTGATGAGCGCCTCCGAGCCGCCGCAGAGCACGGCCTGCTCGCCGAACAGGTCGGTCTCCGTCTCGTCCTTGAACGTCGTCTCGATGACGCCAGCGTGCGTGCCGCCGATGGCGTCGGCGTAGCTGAGGGCGAGGGCGAGGGCGCCGCCCGTCGCGTCCTGGTGGACGGCCACGAGGCACGGCACGCCGCCGCCCTCCTCGTACACGCGCCGCACGAGGTGCCCCGGCGACTTCGGCGCGACGAGGAACACGTCGACGCCCTCCGGCGGCTCGATCTGCTCGTAGTGGACCGAGAACCCGTGCCCGACGGCGAGCGCCTTGCCCGGCGTGAGGTGCTCCCGGATCGAGCCCTCGTACACCGTCTTGTGGTGCTGGTCCGGCACGAGGAGCATGATCACGTCGGCCCACGCGGCGGCCTCTTCGGGGGAGAGGACGGTGAGCCCTTCGGCCTCGGCCTCGGCGGAGGACGCCGAGCCCTCGCGCAGCCCGACGACGACGTCGACGCCGCTGTCGCGGAGGTTGAGGGCGTGGGCGTGGCCCTGGCTCCCGTAGCCGATCACGGCCACGTTCTTGGAGCGGATGACGGCCGGGTCGGCCTCGTAGTGGACGGTCATGGGAGATGCGTTGGGGTGGGGGAGCGGCTGGCGGAGCACCGCCGCCGGCGGGTCAGAGCGAGAGGTGGCGCTGGCGGTGGAGGGCGAGGCGGCCGGAGCGGGCGACCTCCAGCAAGCCGTGCTCGCTGACGACCTCGATGAAGGCGTCGATCTCGGACGCGGTGCCGGACAGCTCCACGGTCACGGCCTCGCGGTCGGCGTGGACGACGTGGGCGCCGAGGCCGCGCGCCAGCTCCAGGAGCCCGGCGCGCTCGGCGGCCGTCGCCTTCAGCTTGGCGAGGCACAGCTCGCGCTCGACGACGGGGTCGCCGGGCGTGAACTCGTCCACCTGGAGCACGTCGAGCAGCTGGCGGACGAGGCGGACGGCCTGGCGGAGCGTCCGGCGCGTCCCGCTCGTCACAATCGTGAGGCGGGAGACGGTCGGGTCCTCGGTCGGCCCGACGCTCACGCTGTCGAGGTTGAGGTTCCGCGCCGAGAACAGGTTGACGACGCGGTTCAGAGCGCCGGCGTGGTTCTCGATCAGGATCGAGAGCACGTTGGTCTGGAGCGTCTCCGGGGCGTCGGCCAGGACGGTCTCGCCGTCGGCCCGCTTCCGGATCAGCTGCTGGTGAGTGAGGGGGCGGGGCGCCGTGCCGTTGGGTGCGGACATGGTTACTCGGCGGTGCCGAAGCGTTTCAGGATCATGTTGTCGGTCGCCGCGCCGGCCGGGACCATCGGGAAGACCATCTCCTCGTTCGGGACGACGAACTCCATGAGCACCGGCCGGTCCGTCACCCGCCACGCCGCGTCGATCACGGCGTCCGCCTCGTCGGGCGTCGTCGCCCGCAGGCCGACGCAGCCGAACGCCTCCGCCAGCGCCACGAAGTCGGGGTTGGTGTCGGACGTGTCGGTCTCGGAGTAGCGCTCGCCGAAGAACAGCTCCTGCCACTGGCGGACCATCCCGAGGCGCGAGTTGTTGAGGATCGCCAGCTTGATCGGGAGCCCGTGCTTGCGGGCCACGCCCAGCTCCTGCATGTTCATGAGGAAGCCGCCGTCGCCGTTGATCGAGACGACCACGGCGTCGGTGCCGCGCAGCCCGAGCGCGGCGCCGATGGCGGCGGGGAAGCCGAAGCCCATCGTGCCGAGCCCGCCGGACGTGATGTGGCTCCGCGTCCGGTCGAAGCCGAAGCCCTGCGCCGACCACATCTGGTGCTGCCCGACGTCCGTCGTGAGGACGCCCCGGTCGCCGGCCTTCCGGCCGAGCTTCCGCACCACGTCGAGCGGGCGGAGGCGGCCGTCGTCCGGCGTGTCGTCCTCGGACGCCTCGACCTCGGCCTTCCAGCCGGCGATCCGCCCCAGCCAGGCGGCGGTGTCCTTCGGCTCGACGTGCGGCGCCAGTTGGGCCAGCACGTCGCCCACGTCGCCCAGGATGGCGCAGTCGGCGAAGACGTTTTTGGAGACGCACGACGGGTCGATCTCGACGTGGATCACCTCGGCGTGCGGCGCCCACGCCTCCAGCTTGCCCGTCACGCGGTCGTCGAAGCGCGCGCCGACGGCGATTAGGAGGTCGCACGTCTGGACGGCCATGTTGGCCCAGTACGTCCCGTGCATCCCGAGCATCCCGAGCGCCAGCTCGTCGTTCTCGGGGAAGCTCCCGAGCCCGTGGAGCGTCGTCGTGACTGGGATCCGGGCCTTGCGCGCGAGGTCCGTCAGCGCCTCGGTCGCGTTCGACGAGATGGTCCCGCCGCCGACGTAGAGGAGGGGCCGCTCCGACTGGCGGATCATGCGCGCAGCGCGCTCGACCTTCTCCGGCTGCGCCGCGTGCTCGAAGCGGTAGCCGCGGATCTCGACCGAGTCCGGGTACTCGAACGGCGCCTCCTCGACGAGGATGTCTTTCGGGAGGTCCACCACGACCGGCCCCGGCCGGCCCGTCCGTGCGATGTGGTAGGCCGCCTTGATGGTCGGCGCGAGGTCGGCCGCGGAGCGGACCTGGAAGCTGTGCTTCGAGACCGACCGCGTGACGCCCATCGTGTCGACCTCCTGGAAGGCGTCGCCGCCGATGAGCGGGACGGACACCTGGCCGGTGAACACGACGAGCGGGACCGAGTCCAGCATGGCGTCGGCGATGCCGGTGACGGTGTTGGTGGCGCCCGGCCCACTCGTCACGAGGACCGTCCCGACGTTGCCCGTCGCCTTGGCGTAGCCCTCGGCGGCGTGCGTCCCGGCCTGCTCGTGGCGCACCAGGATGTGCTGGAACGACGGCCGGAGCTGCGCGAGCGCGTCGTAGATCTTGATGATGGCGCCGCCGGGGTGGCCGAACACGAACTCGACGCCCTCGGCCTCCAGGCTCCGGACGAAGATGTCGGCGCCGGTGAGGACCGGCGCTTCGGGCGCGGGCGCCGTGGCCGGGGTCGGCGTGGCGCGGTGGGCCGGGCGGGGCGGGGCGGTGGTTGTCATGACGTGGCGCTGGCGGCGGGCGTCAGCAGGGGCGGATCAGGAGTGCGGATGCGGCGTCGCGTTGGGAGAGGGCGCTCCACCGGCGCGTCCGACGGGATGGCGGCTCACGGAACGGGCACCGTCGCCCCGTCGCCCCCGGCGGGCGCCGCCAGCGGGGCGGGGGCCGGCGTCCGCAGCACGGCGCCGTCGGACGCGCTCGTCACGAAGTGGGCGTAGCGGCCGAGCCAGCCGCTCTGGATCTTGGGCACGAAGGCGGGGAGCGCAGCCAGCCGGCGGGCGATCTCGTCCGCGTCCACCAAGAGCGTGATCGTGCCGGCCGGGATGTCGATGGCGATCCGGTCGCCGGGCTGGACGGCGGCGATGGGCCCGCCGGAGGCCGCCTCGGGCGAGACGTGGCCGATGCTGAGCCCGCGCGTGGCGCCCGAGAACCGCCCGTCCGTGATCATGGCGACGTGGGTGTCGAGGCCCATCCCGGCGAGCGCGCTCGTGGGCTGGAGCATCTCGGGCATCCCCGGCCCGCCCTTCGGCCCCTCGGTCCGGATCACGACCACCTCGCCCTTCTGGACGTCCCCGCCCAGGATGCCCGCCACGGCGTCGTCCTGCGACTCGTAGATCCGCACCGGGCCCTCGAACGTCAGCATGTCCTCCACCACGGCGCCGCTCTTGACGATGGCGCCCTCGGGCGCCAGGTTGCCGTGGAGGACGGAGAGGCCGCCCGTCGTGCGGAAGGCGTTCTGGGCCGAGTGGATGATGTCCGGCCGCTTGTTCTCGGCCGCCGCCAGCGTGTCGCGGAGCGGGCCGGCGACGGTCGGGCGGTCGGGCTGGATGCGGCCGGCGGCGTCGAGCTCCTTGAGGATGGCCGGGATGCCGCCCGCCGCCTCCACGTCCTCCATGTGGACGTCCGGCGTCGAGGGCGAGACCTTGCAGAGGTAGGGCGTCCGCGCCGAGATCTCGGCGATGCGGTGGAGACTGTACGGCACCTCGGCCTCGCGGGCGGCGGCGAGCAGGTGGAGGACCGTGTTCGTGGAGCCGCCCATCGCCATGTCGAGCGCGAAGGCGTCGTCGAACGCCTCGGCCGTGGCGATGTCGCGGGGCCGGAGGTCCTGGTCCACGAGGTCCACGATCCGGCGGGCGGCGGCGCGCGCCAGCTCACGGCGGCGCGGGTCGGTGGCGAGGATCGAGCCGTTGTACGGGAGCGCCAGCCCGAGCGCCTCCATGAGGCAGTTCATCGAGTTGGCCGTGAACATCCCCGAGCACGAGCCGCAGGTGGGGCACGCGAGCGTCTCGATCTCGAGCAACTGGCGGTCGTCGATCTCGCCGGTCTGATGGCGGCCGACGCCCTCGAACACGCTCACGAGGTCGATCTTCTCGCCGCTCGGCAGGCGGCCGGCCTTCATCGGCCCGCCCGAGACGAACACGGTCGGGATGTTGAGGCGGAGGGCGCCCATCAGCATCCCCGGCACGATCTTGTCGCAGTTGGGGATGCAGACGAGCCCGTCGAGCCAGTGCGCGGCGGCGACGGTCTCGACCGAGTCGGCGATGAGCTCGCGCGAGGGGAGCGAGTAGCGCATCCCGATGTGGCCCATCGCGATCCCGTCGTCCACGCCGATCGTGTTGAACTCGAACGGGACGCCGCCGGCCGCGCGGACCGCGTGCTTCACCACCTTCCCGAAGCTCTGGAGGTGGACGTGCCCCGGGATGAGGTCGATGTACGAGTTGCAGACGCCGATGAACGGCTTGTCGAAGTCGGCGTCGGACTCGATCTGGCCCGTCGCGCGGAGCAGGCTCCGGTGCGGCGCGCGCTCGAACCCGGCCTTGACGGTGTCGCTGCGGCGGGCCATCAGGCGGTCCCGAAGGAGGCCATGATCCCCTCCTGCACGAACTGGCCCTCCTCGTGCTCGTCGGTGTCGAGCCCGTTGAGCGCGGCGACGTACGCCTCGGCGGAGGCGCGGAGGATGTCGGTGGAGGTGGCCTTGCCCTGGGCCAGGAGCGGCCCGTCGGACACGACGACGAGCGCCTCGCCCTGGGCGTCGGCGGCGCTCGTGAGCGCGCGGATGGTGTAGGTCTCCAGCCGGTGCGGCCGGCCGGCGGCCCCGTCGAGCGCGCGGTAGATGGCGTCGACCGGCCCGTCGCCGGAGGCGGTCTCGACGCGCAGCTCGCCGGTGGCGCTGTCGAGGAGGGTGACCTCGGCCTCGGGCGGCTCCGCCGTGCCCGTGGTCACGGTCAGGCCGACGAGCGTGAAGGCCGAACGGCCAGCGGAGGCCGCGACGGCGGGGTCGGCGAGGAGGCGGAGGTCGGCGTCGTAGACCTCCTTCTTGCGGTCCGCCAGCGCCACGAACCGCTCGTAGACGGCGTCGCGGTCGGCCTCGGAGACCTCGACGCCCAGGCGCTCCAGGCGGGCGAACAGGCCGTGGCGCCCGCTGTGGCGGCCGAGCCGGATCTGCTCGGCGTGCGCGCCGACGTCCTCGGGGCTCATGATCTCGTACGTCTCGCGGTTCTTGAGGACGCCGTGCTGGTGGATGCCGGCCTCGTGCGCGAAGGCGTTGTCGCCCACGACGGCCTTGTTGGGCGGGACCGGGAAGCCGGTGACGACCGAGACGAGGCGGCTGGCCTCGTTCAGCCGGCGCGCGTCGAGCCCGTGCGTCACGCCGTAGTGGTCGCCGCGCACGCGGAGGGCCATCGCCACCTCTTCGAGCGCCGCGTTCCCGGCCCGCTCGCCCAGCCCGTTGATCGTCACCTCGACCTGCCGCGCGCCGGCCTCGACGCCCGCCAGCGTGTTGGCGACGGCCAGCCCGAGGTCGTCGTGGCAGTGCGTCGAGAGGACGACGCCCGACGTGTCGCAGCAGTCCTGGACCGTGCGGAACAGGGCGGCGTAGCTCTGCGGCGTGCAGTAGCCCGTCGTGTCCGGGATGTTGATGGTCGTGGCGCCCGCTTCGATCGCGGCCTGGACCACGTCGCACAAGAAGCCGTGGTCGGTGCGGCCGGCGTCCTCGGCCGAGAACTCGACGTCGGCGGTGTGCGCGCGCGCCTGGCGGACGGCGTCGGTGGCCATCTGGAGCACGCTCTGGCGCCGCTCGGCGGTGGTGGAGCCGAAGCGCGCGGCGCTGAACTTGGCCGCGATGTGGACGTCGCTCGTCGCGATGAACGTGTGGATGCGGGTGTTCTGCCCGCCGTCGAGGGCGGCGGCGGCGGCGGCCACGTCGGCCTCGCGGGCCCGGCCGAGCGCGCAGATCGTCGGCCCGTCCGGCCCGAGCGCGGCGACGATCTCGCGGACCGCCTCGGCCTGCTGCGGCGACGAGACCGGGAAGCCGGCCTCGATCACGTCGACGCCCATCTCGGCCAGGAGCCGGGCGATGCGGAGCTTGCCGTCGAGCGTCATGGCGGCGCCGGGGGACTGCTCGCCGTCGCGGAGCGTGGTGTCGAAGACGACGACGCGGCGGTCGTCCGAGGGGGTGGACTGCATGGAAGGAGGGCGCTAGGCGCCGATGGAGAGAGAAGCGTGGGTGCGGATCGAGTCGGCGACGGCGCGGCCGACCTCGGCCGTCGTCGCGGACCCGCCGAGGTCGGGGGTGACGTGCCCGTCGGCCAGCGCGGCGTCGACCGACTGGCGGACGGCGGCGGCGGCGGCGGGCTCGCCGAGCTGGTCGAGGAGCATGGCGGCGCTGAGGATGGCCGCCAGCGGGTTGGCGAGGCCGCGCCCGGCGAGGTCCGGCGCGCTGCCGTGGACGGGCTCGAACAGGCCCACGCGCCCGCCGACGCTGGCCGACGGCAGGAGCCCGAGCGAGCCGGGGAGCGTGGCCGCGAGGTCCGAGAGGATGTCGCCGAACAGGTTGCCCGTCACGACCACGTCGAAGCGGCGCGGGTCGCAGACGATCTGCATGGCCGCGTTGTCCACGTAGAGGTGCTCCAGGTCCACGTCCGGGAACTCGTCGGCGGCGACCTGGACGACGGTGTCGCGCCACAGCGCCGAGGAGGCGAGCACGTTGGCCTTGTCCACGGACGCGACGCGCCCGCCGCGCCGCCGCGCCCACTCGAAGGCGACGCGCGCGATCCGCTCGATCTCGAGGACCGAGTAGCGCATCGTGTCGAACGCCTCGGCGTCGGTCCGGTCGCGGGGGTGGCCGAAGTAGATGCCGCCCGTCAGTTCGCGGACGATGAGGAGGTCGGTGCCGGCCACCCGCTCCGTCCGCAGCGGCGAGCGCCCCGCCAGCGCCTCGGGCACGGCGACGGGCCGGAGGTTGGCGAACGCGCCGAGGCGGGCGCGCAGGCGGAGCAGCCCGCGCTCGGGGCGCCGGTCGGCGGGCGCGTCGTCCCAGTCCGGCCCCCCGACGGCGCCCAGGAGCACGGCGTTCGCGTCGAGGCAGGCGCCCAGCGTCTCGGAGGGGAGCGGGTCGCCGGCGGCGTCGAGCCCCGCCCCGCCGACGGCGTGCTCGCGGGTCCTCACCTCGAAGCCGAAGGCGTCAGCCACCGCGCCCAGCACGCGCGCGGCTTCGCGCGTGACCTCGGGGCCGATCCCGTCGCCCGGCAACAGGGCGATTCGGTAGGACGCGGGCGTGCTGGACATGGGGCTCGGGTTGGACCAACCCAGGAGCGTGTGATGTACAGCGGGCCTTGAGCCGGTCGGCGGGAATCAGCCTCCTACGAGGAGGCTGGTAAGGAGGACCGGGAGAAGGAGGACGGCGAGCCCTGCGACCGAGACGGCCGACCTCACCTCGTCCTCTGGGACGGCCGCGACGGCGCAGTGAGTCGAGACGAAGGGGCGGGGGAGGCTCACCAGGAGGCGCCTGTTTGCGAAGGCGCGTTGAAGAACGCCTAGCATACCCGTCGCTCTGGCTCGTCGCAATGCGAACCGGGAATTGGAAGGGCTTCCGGTTGTGAAGAAATGAATAACCGTGACGACCTACTGTCTTCGCTCAGCTTGCCACTTGGCGACCGTCGCGCCGAGCCCCGCGAGCGCCACCGGGACCGACTGAAGGAGCGGGACCGTCACCGGCGCCGACTGGCTTCTCGGTCCGGGCTGGAGCCAGAAGGCGAGGGCGAAGAGGCCGATGGCGAAGAACACGGCCAGCACGAGCCCGGCCAGTACGGCCGCCTCAGCCGCGACGACGCCGCGGGCCCAGTTCGCCAGCGCCACGAACGCGACGTACGGCAGCAGCCCGATCATCACGACGGCCGCGACGGCCTGCCACGGCCGGTCGCCGGCCGTCGCTACGATCAGCACGAGCGTGCCGACCACGGCGCCCGTGGCGACGAACCGGACGAGCCGTGCGATCTCGCCGGGCTCAGGAGGCGTCATCGAAGAGAGGCAGGGCGATGGAGTTTCCTCCTGGACAGGAGGAGAGAGGGGTGACGAGTCGAGCACGGCCCGCTGGCGGAGTGTCGCCGTCCGCAGGGAGGCGGCACGCTCGGCGAAGACGAGTCGTGCCTTACTCACCCATCACCCGACGCGCGGCCTCGACCACGGCCTCGGCCGTGATCCCAAGGTCCGTCAGCGCCTCGGCGCCGGGCGCGCTCTCGCCGAAGCGGTCGAGCCCGACGACCTCGCCGTCGAGGCCGGCGACGCGGCCCCAGCCGAACGTCGACGCCGCCTCGACGGCCACGCGCGCCCGTACGGACGGCGGCAGGACCGACTCGCGGTAGCTCTCGTCCTGCTCCCAGAAGAGTCGGTCGCACGGCATCGACACCACGCGGCACCCGGCGCCGAGCGTCTCCTTCGCCTCCATCAGCAGCGGGACTTCCGAGCCGGAGCCGACCAAGATCACCTCGGGCTCGCCGTCCGAATCGGACAGGACGTAGGCCCCTTTCGCGACGCCCTCGGCCGCGTTCTCCTTCGTGCCCTCCATCGTGGGGAGGTTCTGGCGCGAAAAGACGAGCGCCGTCGGCCGGCCGCCCGACTCCACCGCGAGCTTCCAGGCGGCGGCCGTCTCGTTGGCGTCGGCCGGGCGGACCACGTTGAGGCCGGGGATGGCGCGGAGCCCCGCCAGTTGCTCGATGGGCTGGTGCGTCGGGCCGTCCTCGCCGAGCCCCACCGAGTCGTGCGTGAACACGTGGACGACCGGCGCCCCCATGAGCGCGCCGAGCCGGACGGCCGGCTTCATGTAGTCGGAGAAGATGAGGAACGTGCCGCCGTACGGCCGGACGCCGCCGTGGAGCGCCATCCCGTTCATGGCCGCCGCCATCGCGTGCTCGCGGATGCCGTAGTGGACGTAGCGCGCCTCGGCCGTCGTCCTCTGGAAGTCCTCCATGCCCTTCGCCTTCGTCTTGACGGACGGCGTGAGGTCGGCGGAGCCGCCCATCAGCTCGGGGAGGACGGGCACGAGCGCGTCGAGGACGTTGCCGCTGGCGGCGCGGCTGGCCATCCCCTTCGGGTCCGGGTCGAACGCGGGGAGCGCGTCGGTCCAGCCGTCGGGGAGGCGGCCCTCGATGCGGCGGCGGAGGTCGGCGGCCCGGTCGGGTGCCGCTTGTGCGTAGGCCGTCATGTGGCCCTCCCACTCGCACTGCGCCTGCGCGCCCCGGAAGGCCTGCTCGTGGAGGAGCGTGGTGGCGTCGTCGGAGACGTAGAAGTCTTCGAGCGGCAGGCCGAGGTTCTTCTTGGTGGCCCTGATCTCGTCCTCACCGATGGCGTCGGAGTGGACCGTGTGCTGGCCGGCGAGGTTGGGCGAGCCGTAGCCGATGGTGGTGCGAAGCTCCAGGAAGCTGGGCCGGTCGAGCACGTTGCGGGCTTCTTCGATGGCACGCGCGACGGCCTCGTTGTCGTGCCCGTCGATCTCGCGGATCACGTGCCAGCCGAGGGCCTCGTAGCGCCCGGCGCGGTCCTCGGTGAACGAGAGCTGGGTGTCGCCGTCGATGGAGACGTGGTTGTCGTCGTAGAGGACGATCAGGCGGCCGAGCCCGAGGTGGCCCGCCAGCGACGACGCCTCGTTGGTAACGCCCTCCTGGAGGTCGCCGTCGGAGGCGATCACGTAGGTGTAGTGCCCCACGACGACGTGCTCGGGCGTGTTGAACGCGGCGGCGAGGTGCTTCTCGGCCATCGCCATGCCGACGGCCGTCGCCAGCCCCTGGCCCAGCGGGCCGGTGGTGGTCTCGACGCCGGGCGTGTGGCCGTACTCCGGGTGGCCGGGCGTCTTGGAGTGGAGCTGGCGGAAGTGCTTGAGGTCCTCCAGGCTCAGGTCGTACCCGCTCAGGTGGAGCAGGCTGTAGAGCAGCATGGAGCCGTGGCCGGCCGAGAGCACGAAGCGGTCGCGGTCGAACCAGTGGGGGTCCTTCGGGTTGTGCTTGAGGAAGCGGGCCCACAGCACGACGGCGGCGTCGGCCATGCCCATCGGGAGGCCGGGGTGGCCGGAGTCGGCGCGCTCGACGGCGTCGATGGCGAGGCCGCGGATGACGTTGGCGGCGGCCCGTTCGAGGCGGGCGCGGTCGGCGGCGGACCGCTCGGGGGCGGGGTCCTCCATCTCGGCGGTGGTGACGGTCGGCTCGGCCATGACGGGGCGGGGAGGGGAGAGGGCGGCAACCTACGGGGCGTCCGCGCTTTCGATCCCTCCCGCTCCCAGATCCTCGCTCCCCCGTGCCGCTGGCGACGGGTATCGCCAGCGGTTCAGCACGAGCGCCGAGGGGCGGAGCGTTGAGGGTCGTCCCGAGACCGCCGTATCTCTGCGGCCCCTCGCGCGTAGGAGCCCGCGACTGCGCTCCCTCCCCATGGCCGACCCCGTCTCCCCCCCGACCACGAACGCCCCGCCGCTCTGGCGCCGCGCGCTCGCCTGGCTGGCGGCGCACCTCCGCCAGTTCGCGGCGTGGCTCTGGACGACGCTGAAGGGCGGGTCCGTCGCCGTCTGGACGAACGTCCGCGACCCGGAAAAAGCGGCCTCGAAGCGCGTGCTGTGGGCGGCCGGCGGCGTGGCGGGCGCGGGCGCCGTGTTCACCGTGGCCGTCGCCGTTCTGCTCGTCGGCTACGCCCTCCTCTTGTGGCCGTTCACGCCGAGCGTCTCGGACCTGCGGGGCGCTCGCGAGGTCTACCCGTCCGTCGTGATGTCGGCCGACGGGGTGCAGCTCACGCGCTACGCCCGCCGCAACCGCGAGTGGAAAACGCTCGACCAGATCTCGCCCGACGTCGTCCAGGCGCTCGTGGCGACGGAGGACCGCCGGTTCTACCAGCACGGCGGCATCGACCTGCTGGGCTACGGCTCGGTCGTGGCCGGCGTGCTCACCGGCGACGGCCTCCGGGGCGGCTCCACGATCACCCAGCAGCTCGCCCGGAACCTGTTCCCCGACGAGATCGGCAGCTCCGCCTCCGTCACGCGCAAGCTCAAAGAGGCCATCACGGCACGCAAGATCGAGAGCGTCTACTCGAAGGACGAGATCCTGGAGCTGTACCTCAACACGGTCCCGTTCCTCTACAACGCCTGGGGCATCGAGATGGCCGCGCGGACCTACTTCTCGACCTCGGCCGACGACCTCGACCGGTTGGAGGCCGCCACGCTCGTCGGGATGCTGAAGGGGACCTCCTCGTACAACCCGTACCGCAACCCCGAGCGCGCGAAGGCGCGGCGCAACGTGGTCCTCGGCCAGCTGGTGAAGTTTGGCGGCGTCCCCGAGGCGGAGGTCGCGCCGCTGATGGACAAACCGCTGGGGCTGAAGTTCGAGCGCCAGCCGATGCAGACGAGCCGGGCGCCGCACTTCACCGAGCACGTCCGCGTGATGCTGGAGGAGTGGGCCGACGACGCCGGCTACAGCCTCTACGGCGACGGCCTGACCATCCACACCACGCTCGACTGGCGGATGCAGCAGGCGGCCGAGGAGACGGCCCGGCGCTTCGGCGACGCGCTCCAGTCCGTCGCCGACGTGGAGTGGGGGCGGGCGTCGTCGTCGCGGCTCGGGACCACGACGGCCCCCTACGTCACCGCCTCGCACACCACGGAGCCGTTCGAGCGGTTCTGGACGCTCCGCCGCGCCGCCGCGGACGCCTTCGTCCGCGACACGAAGGCCTACCAGCAGGCCGTCGCCGGGGGCCGCGACGCCGAGGCCGTGCTCGACAGCTTGCGCGCCGCGCCCGCTTTCCTCGACTCGCTCCGGCAGGTCAAGATGCGCCTGGAGGTGGCGCTCACGGCCGTCGATCCCGAGACGGGTGGGGTGAAGGTGTGGGTCGGCAGCCGCGACTTCGAGGCGTCGGCCTACGACCACGTGGCGCGGGCGCGCCGCCAGCCGGGCTCCACCTTCAAGCCGTTCCTCTACGCCCGCGCCCTCGAAGAAGGCTTCGAGCCGGACGACGAGGTGCCGGACGCCGCCGTCAGCATCGAGATGGCCGACGGCGTGGTCTGGCAGCCGACGAACGCGGGCGGCGCGGCCTCGGACGAGATGGTCTCGCTCCGCGACGGCCTCGCCTACTCCAAGAACACGGTCGCCGCGCGGCTCGTGCAGGAGGTCGGCGCCCGCGACCTCGCCCGGACCGCCCGCCGCATGGGCGTCACCAGCCCCCTGGAGGCCGTCCCGTCCCTCGCCCTCGGCACGTCGGACGTGTCGCTCTTGGAGATGACGAGCGCCTACGCCACCATCGCCAGCGGCGGCGTCTACCGCCCGCCCGTCACCGTCACCCACATCACCGACCGCAACGGGGTCGAGGTGGCCCGCTTCGCCCCGGACGCGCGGAAGGCCCTCGACGACGACGTGGCCGTGGACCTGCTCGACATGATGCGCGGCGTCGTGGACCGGGGGACGGGGACGGAGATCCGCCGGGCCTTCGGCGCACGCGGCGACCTCGCCGGCAAGACGGGCACGACGCAGGACGGCGCCGACGGCTGGTTCCTGCTCATGCACCCCGACCTCGTGACCGGCGCCTGGGTGGGCTTCGACGACCCGCGCGTCACCTTCCGCTCGTCGTACTGGGGCCAGGGCGGCCACAACGCGCTCCGCCTCGTCGGCGACTTCTACCGGACGGCCCAGCGCGACGGCCTCGTGGACCGCCGCCGCCAGTTCCCGCGTCCGCCCGAACCGGACGCCGACGACCGGGGGCCGGGCCTCTGGGACCGATTCGCCGGCTGGGTCGGCGGCCTCTTCGACCGGGACGACGCGGACGTGCCCGACGGCTACGGCCCGCGCACGCCCGGCCGCCCCGACCGTGGCGACGGGCGCCGCCAGCGCGACGACCGCCGCGACGACGTGATCGTCGACTCGGGCGACGTCGGGTGGGACGAGGGCGACTGGATCGACCCGGACTGGATCGAAGGCCAGCTTCTCGACCTCGACCGGATCGAGGACCCGCGCCTCCGCCGCGCCGCGCGCGAGGCGGTCCGCCAGGCGGCCCGCGAGATCAACCGGGGCGCCGGCGACTGGCGGGACGAGATCCGCGACGCCCGCGACCGTGCCCTCCGCACGGCCGAGCGCGAGCAGGAGCGGCGCGACGAGGGCCTCTTCATCGACGAGGAGGTGGACGACCTGAACGAGATCGTGATCGAGGACCCGGTCGAGGCGCCCGTCACGGAGCCCCCCGCGCTCCCTCCGCCGCCCGACGCCGCCCCCGGCCGCGAGCGCGTTCCCGACGCCGACGGCCGCATCGGCTGGTAGTGGGGCCAGGGCCCCGCAGCGGACGGGCGCGGTCCGGTACGTGTCCGGCCTCCACCGTCCCCGGCCCCACACGGGACCGCCCGGCGACTACTACGCACGTTCGCGGTCGAGCCGGAGGGCGGGCGCTAACTCCTCGCCCACGTCTCCGTCCCCGACGCGGTGCAGGCCGCGGCCCGCGCTAGCCGACAATCAGCTGGTAGGCCGCCACGAGGAGCGCGATCACCAGGATGTTGGCGATCGATATGGGCAGCATGTACTTCCAGCCCAGGTTCATCAGCTGGTTGTACTTGAAGCGCGGGAGCGTCCAGCGAATCCAGATAAAGCAGAAGGCGATGAACGTCACCTTCGCCAGGAAGACGACGACCTGGAGGATCGTCAGGAGCGCGCCGCCGAGGCCGAGCCACTCCACGAGGAAGACCTCGCCGGGGATGAGGTAGCCGCCCAGGAACAGCGTGCTGATGAGGAGGCTCGCCACCCACAGGTTGACGTACTCGGCCAGGAAGAACATCCCGAACTTCATCCCCGAGTACTCGGTGTGGTACCCGCCGACCAGCTCCTGCTCGGCCTCGGGGAGGTCGAACGGCGCCCGGTTCGTCTCGGCGAGGGCGCACACGGCGAAGATGACGAACCCGACCGGGTTGCGGAACAGGTTCCACCCCAAGAAACTGCCCAGGTGGTTCTGGCTCTCGACGATCGCGAACAGGTCGAGGCTCCCGCTGTAGAGCACCACCGAGAGCGCGGCGGCGCCCATCGCCAGCTCGTACGAGATCATCTGCGCCGACGACCGGAGCCCGCCCAGGAGCGAGTACTTCGAGTTCGACGACCACCCCGCCAGCGTCACGCCGTAGACCGAGATCGAGGTCATCGCCAGCACCACGAGCAGGCCCACGTCGATGGGGGCGATCGCCAGCGGGCCGCCGCTGGGCGTCCGCGCCCACGGGATCAGCGCCCCCGTCGACATGGCGATGACGACCATCAGGACCGGCGCCAGGCTGTGGATGAACTCGTTCCCCTGGGCCGGGACGATGTTCTCCTTGAACATCAGCTTGAACACGTCCGCGAACGACTGGAACAGCCCGGCCGGCCCGACGCGGTTCGGGCCGTTCCGCTCTTGGATGAACGCCGACACCTTCCGCTCGGCGTAGACCAGCAGCGAGGCCGTGATCAGGAAGAAGTTGAGCATGAGGAAGATGACGATCGGGAGATCGAGCACTTCCCAGACAGCGACGACGGCGTCCATGCGGATGGAGGGCGGGGGGCGTGGAGCGTAGGGTGGGGGCGGTGGATCGGCAAGCGGGGAGAGGGGAAGACCCCGCGAACCACGCCCTGCGACCTACGCGCTGGCGGAGGGCGTCCGCCAGCGGGGCGAGCAAGCTAGGCGTCGAGTTGGGCGGGGGCGTCCTCCGTCTCCAGCGGGACGCCGAGCGTGGCCATGGCCCCGTGCGTGGCGCCCTCGAAGGCGGCCCTGCCCGAGACCTCGGCCATGATGGCGGCCGGGCTCTTGAACGAGAGGTCGTGCCCGAGCGCGGCGGCGACCTGCGGCAGCACGGCCCAGCCCGGCAGGCAGTCCACCTGGTTGTCCTCGTCGTGCCAGCGGTCGAACGGCGTCCCGACGCGGGCCTTCCGGCCGATCCCGGTCCCGAGCGCCATCAGGAGCGACCGGTCCATGGCCCGGACCATCTTGGCGGGCCGGAGGAGCTGCGCGCGCCCGTCCTCGCTCACGTACGTCCCGATCGTCTCGACGGACATCGTGATCGGGAGCGAGACCGTCGCGTGGGCGATCGCCGCGTTCGTCGTGTGGGTCGGGTGGAGGATGAGGGCCGTGCCGTCGAGGTCGCTCGCGTCGAGCACGCCGGCGGCCACGGGGTCGTCTTGGAGGACGTAGACGAGGTCGGCGCTCACGACCTGCGACGCCAGCAGCGCCGGGTCGACGGGCCGCATCCCGAGGCGCTCGCAGCCGGCCGTGTTGGGGGCCGGGTCGGCCGAGACGAGCCAGTCGTCCCCGTCCCACTGGCCGCGCCGGTCGACGAAGCGGGGGGCCTCGGCGCCGACCAGCTCCGCCAGTCGGACGAGCAGGTAGTTGTCCTCGACGGTGGCGTACGCCGAGCCGAGGAAGAGGACGTTGGAGCCGGCTTCTCGCAGGAGGCGCCCCGCCTCACGGGCGGCGGCCTCCCAGGTCGTCGGCGTGCCGCCGAGGGCCGGTCCGCTCGCGCGGTCCTCGTTGTAGGTCGTGAAGATCAGCCGGGCCGCGTCCGGCATCCAGTACTCGTTGACGTCGAGGTTCTCGCGCGGCGTGATCCGGAGGACGAGGTTGTTGTTGGTCCAGACGTCGACGTTGATCCCCTTGCCGCCGAAGTCGGAGACGGTCGGCGTCTTGTCCATCTCCCAGACGCGGGCCTGGAACCGGAAGTAGTCCTCTGTGAGCGCGCCGACGGGGCAGATGTCGCTCGTGCACATCGAGTAGGCGTCGTCGAACTCCTGGCCCGGCGCCGTCATCGGGTAGTTCTTGTCGCCCCGGTTGATGATCGTCAGCTGGTGCGTCTCGGTGACCTCGGCCGTGAACCGGGTGCACCGCGTGCAGTTGATGCACCGCTCGGCGTCGAGGACCACGTTGGGCCCGAGCTGGACGCGCTTCGGCTTGTGGACCTTCTCGAACTCGAAGCGGCTCCCCTCCGGCCCGTACTTGTAGGCCTGGATCTGGAGCGGGCACTGGCCGGCCTGGTCGCAGATCGGGCAGTCGAGCGGGTGGTTGATGAGCAGCATCTCGAGGTTGTCGGCCTGCGCGGCGGCGACCTCCTCCGAGTCGAGCTGGGTGTGGACGACCATCCCCTCGGTGACGTCGAGCGCGCAGCTCGGCATCAGCTTGGGGAAGTAGTTGATCTTGGGCGACCCGTCGTCGTCCAGGACCGGCTCCTTCGTCTCGCGGTCGAACATCGGCGTGCCCGCTTTCACGAGGCACTGGCGGCAGTTGGCCGGGATCGAGAGCGAGGGGTGGTAGCAGAAGTGCGGGACCTCGGTGCCCTCGTCGAGGCAGAGCTGGAGCAGCTTCTGCCCCGGCTCGAACTCGTGGGTCTTCCCGTCAATCGTGACCTGCGGCATGGGGACGTGGTTCGTCGGGTGTCGTGCGTGGGGCGGGGCGCTCGCTAGGCGTTGGCGTCGAGGATCTCGGCGCCGATGGCGGTCAGGACGAGGGTCCGCTTGGGCTCGGTGATGGCCTCGACCTCGGCCTCCGTGGCGCCGCCGTCCTGGGCGTAGTGCCGCTGGTCCTCGACGGACTCCAGCTCGACGTCGAGCTGGCCGGCGAGGCGAACCGTCGAGCCGCTGAGGTCCTTCGGGAACGTGAAGCGGTAGCTCTCGCTCTCGTCGCGCGGCACGTTCACGCGGACCGTCCGGCCCTCGGCGTCTGCGAACGAGAGCCAGCACCCGGCCTGCTGGCACACCTCACGGACGGTGCCCTCGACGGTCACGGTCTTGCCGTCGAGTTCGTCGGCGCGGGCGATCAACTCGTCGGGCGTGATCGCCTCGCCGATGGGCACGGCGTCGCCGATGGCGACGCTCGCGGCGTCGGCGGCGGACATCTCGTCGGCGTCGGCCGTGGGCGTGTCCGTCTCGCCGGCGCAGGCCGCCAGTGCGAGGAGGGGGATCAGGAGGAGGCGTTTCATCGAGAGGCGTGGTGCGTGATGGGTCCCGGCGGAGGGCCACCGAATCACGCATCGGGGTTAGGGCGTGCCGGTGGGGGTGAGGACCTTGTCGGGCTCGCCGTCCGCGCCGTCGCCGGCTCGCGGCGAGGTCGGCCCCGGCGAAGGCTGAGGGCCTGCACTTGGCTTCGAACTCGTCGCGGAAGCGGCGGATGCCCCAGCGGACCGGCCACGCGGCGGCGTCGGCGAGGGCGCAGACGGTCCGGCCCTCCATCTCGTCGCAGATGTCGAGGAGCAGGTCGAGGTCCCGCGTGTGGCCGTTGCCCTCGTCGATCCGCGCGAGCGCCTTCTCCAGCCAGCCCGTGCCCTCGCGGCAGGGCGTGCACTGCCCGCAGCTCTCGTGGTGGTAGAAGTGGGCGATGCGGCGAGTAAACGAGACCATGTCCGTGTCTTCGTCCAGGAAGCACAGCCCGGCCGTGCCCATCGAGGAGCCCGCCTCGCGGAGCGTCTCGGCGTCCATCGTGGCCGGCTCGGCCATCTCCCACGTCAGCGGTGGCGTGGACGAGCCGCCGGGGACGACGGCCTTGATCCGCTTGCCGCCCCGCGCGCCGCCGGCCACGTCCAGCAGGTCCGTGATGAGCATCCCGGTCGGGTACTCGTAGACGCCGGGCTTCGCGACGTGCCCCGAGATCCCGTAGAGGACCGGCCCGGTGTGCTTCTCGGGGCCGATGTTCGCGAACCACTCGGCGCCCCGATTCACGATGAGCGGGACGTCGGCGAGGGTCTCGACGTTGTTGATCGTCGTCGGCATCCCGAAGACGCCCTGCTGGGCCGGGAACGGCGGCTTGATGCGCGGATACGCCCGCTTGCCCTCGAGCGAGTTCATCAGCGAGGTCTCCTCGCCGCAGATGTAGGCGCCGGCGCCGTAGTGGACCACGAGGTCCATCGAGAAGTCGGTGCCCAGGATGTTCTTCCCGATGTAGCCCTTCGCGTACGCCTCGTCGACGGCCTTCTGGACGTGCTCGACGTACTCGATGTACTCGCCCCGGATGTAGAGGTAGCACGTCTTGATGGTCATCGCGTAGCCCGCCAGCAGGATCCCCTCGATCATGAGGTGCGGGTTGTACTCGAAGATCTGGCGGTCCTTGAACGTGCCCGGCTCGGACTCGTCGCCGTTGCAGCAGAGGTAGCGCGGCTTCTCGGGATCGACGGGCGGCATGAAGCTCCACTTGAGCCCGGTCGAGAAGCCGGCGCCGCCGCGCCCGCGGAGGCCCGAGGCCTTGACCTCGTTGGTCAGCCCGGTCGGGTCGAACTTTCCGTCTTTGACGACGTCGCGGAGCGCCTTGTACCCGTCCGCCTTCTCTTCGTAGACGTCGATCTGGTGGAGGTCCTTGATGGGCGGCAGGATCACGCGCTCGTAGGAGCGCCAGTCGCCGGCCTTGGACTGGCCCGTGAGGAGGGTGTCGGCGTCGGCCATGAGGTCGGTGGGTGGAGTCGGAGGGCGCGCGGCGGCGCCGGGCGTTAGGCGCGGATGCGGTGGAGCGGGGTGCGGGCGGCGGCGTCCTCGGCCTCGACGATCCGGTCGATGAGGAGGTCCGCCAGCGCGACGGACTCGGGGAGTTGGACGTCTGCGTCCTCGGCGTCGGAGAGCTCGCGGAGGGCCTCGTAGATCCAGCGCCGCCGCTTGTTCGACTTCGACTGCACCAGGAGGCTGACGCAGAAGAGCGGGGCGTAGAGGGTCGGGAAGATGGCGTCGAACGGTTGCCCCGTCGCGAACTGATACACCGCTGTCGCGACCGCCGCGAGGGCGACGGGGACGCCGACCCACCAGGTGACCTTCTGCAACTGGCGGTCCCGCTTGTCCATCTTCGCCAGCTCGGCGTCGATGTAGTCCACGTCCAGCGTCTTCTTCAGCTTCTGGATCTCGTTGTAGCTGAGTCCGCCCCCGAGGTCGGAGCCGTTGATCTTCTCGAGCTCCTTGAGCAGGATCGCCTGGATGCGCCGCTCGCGCCGGGTGAGGCCGGCGCCGGCGGGGCGCTGGGGTGCTCGCGCGGTGCTCGTCTGGCCCATGGTCTTAGAGACCGCTCCGCGCACGTCGAGGGCGGGCGCGCCCTGCGAGGCGGCCTCCCGGATGCGGCGGTCGGCGACGAGGTCGAGGCTGGGCGGGCGCGTGCTCACCTTAGTGAACCGAATTAGAGACGGGCGGCGTCTGGTACGTCGTGACGGCCTCGGCGTCGGTCCGGCGGTTGCCGCCGAGCTCCGCCTCGTCCTGGGGCAGCGTGACGGACTCGAACGGGAGGTCCTTGCCCTCGCGGAGCGCGTCGAGGAGCGCGTCGAGCTTCTCGCGCGTGAGGTTGTGGACGTAGGGGCCGTTCGTGACCTGGAGCATCGGCGCCGAGCCGCAGGCCCCGAGGCACTCGGCCTCCTGGACCGTGAACAGGCCGTCCTCCGAGGTCCCGCCCTTGACCACGCCCAGCTTGTCCTCGAGGTAGTGGAGCACGTCGTAGCCGCCGCAGACCTGGCACGAGAAGCACGTGCACACGTCGAGGACGAACCGGCCCTTCTCCTCCTTGAAGTACTGCGTGTAGAACGTGGCGACGCCGTAGACCTTCGCGTAGGGGATCCCCAGCGTGTCGGCCACGAGGCGGATGACCTCGGGCGGGAGCCACCCGAACTTCCGCTGGGCCAGCCACAGCGCCTTCATGACGGCGCCGTCGGCCGTCGGGTACTGCTGGCGGTACGTGTCGAGCGCCGCGCGCTCGTCGCCGGTCCAGACGAGCTCGTCGTCGGAGAACGTGCGCGGGGGCGCCTCGCCGGGGACGTACTGCGGCTTCGGCGAGACGTCGCGGAGGTGGGGGCCGGGGGTGTCGGGGGTCAGCATCATTTGTCGGAGTCGCCGATGACGGGGTCGACGGAGCCGATGAGGACGACGGTGTCGGCCACCATCGCCCCCTCCATCATCGTCTCGAGCCCCTGGAGGTTGGCGAAGGACGGGCTGTTGATCTTGACGCGCCACGGGCTGCCCGTCCCGTCGGAGATGAGGTAGAACCCGAGCTCGCCCTTGGGCGCCTCGATGGCGTGGTAGCTCTCGGCGCCCTTGGGCGGGGCCACGCCCGTGTCGGTCATCATGAAGTCGTGGATCATCCCCTCCATCGAGTAATACACCTCGTTCTTGGAGGCGTAGGTCGCCTTCGCGTTGTCGAGGCGGATGGGCCCCTCGGGCAGGCGATCGAGGCACTGGCGGATGATCCGGACCGACTGCTCCATCTCCTCGACGCGGACGAAGTAGCGGGCGAGGCTGTCGCCCTCGGTCCGCATCGGGACGTCGAAGTCGACCTGGTCGTAGAAGAGGTACGGCTCGAAGATCCGGATGTCGTAGGGGACGCCGGAGGCGCGGAGGTTCGGGCCGGTGTAGCCGGCGGCGACGGCCTCCTCGGCGGAGATGACGCCGACGCCCTCGTTCCGGTCGATCCAGATCCGGTTCCGGTTGAGGAGCTTCTTCCAGTCGGCGATCTGCCCCTCGAACTCGTCGCAGAACGAGCGGATCATCGAGAGGCCCGCGGGCGAGAAGTCGAACGCGAGCCCGCCGATTCGGGGGTGCGAGACGGTGAAGCGGGCGCCGGCGACCTCGTCGAAGATGGAGTAGATCTCCTCACGGTACTTGAACGTCCAGAGGAAGACGGAGAGCGCCCCGGCGTCCATCACCATCGTCCCGGCCCAGAGGAGGTGGCTCGAGATCCGGGCCAGCTCCGCCCCGATCATCCGGAGCCACTGGGCCCGCTCGGGGACCTCGACGCCCGCCAGCTTCTCGACGGCGAGGCACCACGCGACGTTGTTCGAGTACGGACTCATGTAGTCCGTCCGGTCGGTGTAGGGGAGGAACTCCTGGTACGTCTTGACCTCGGCCAGCTTCTCGATGCCGCGGTGGAGGTACCCGAGGTCGAGCAGGCACTTGTCGATCGTCTCGCCGTCGAGCTGGCAGACGACGCGGAGGGCGCCGTGGGTCGCGGGGTGCTGCGGCCCGAGATTGAGGATCATCTGGCTCTCCAGCGGGTCCTCGGCCACAACCGGTACGGACGCCCCGTCGCCGCCGGCCTCGACGCGGCGGGCCGCCTCGGCCTCAGCCTCCATCTCGACGTGCGTGTGTCGGTCGGCGAGCGCCCGGTAGATCGCGGCGTTGTGGCGCGGCCAGAACGTGAAGAGGTCCTCGCTCGTGCCAGGGGCTGCGGCGTGAGCGCGGGGAGTGGCTTGGTCGGTGACGGCCATGAGAGCAGGGGCGCCGACGCGGTGGGAGCGCCGAGGCGGGCTAGTCGGTGGAGAGGTCCTTCGGGACCTGGCCGTGGGCGAGCGGGAACGGGTCAGGCTGGAGGTCGCCGTCGGGCGTGCCCGGCGGGAGCGGGAGGCTGCCGGGGATGCCGAGGGTCGGGAATTCCTTCCGGAGCGGGTGGTACTCGAAGTCCTCCGGCATGTAGATCCGGCGGTGGTCCGGGTGCCCGTCGAACCGGATCCCCATCATGTCCCAGGCCTCGCGCTCGTGCCAGCCCGCGGCCGGCCAGACGCCGGTCACGGTGGGGACGACGGGGTCGTCTTCGCCCACGCGGACCTTGAGGCGGAGCCGCTTGCGGGCCCGGATCGCGACGAGGTTGTAGGCCACCTCGAACCGGTCGTCCTCGGAGAACCGGTCGATCGCCACCATGTCCGAGAGGTAGTCGAACCCGACGTCGTCGCGGAGGAACCGGCAGACGTCCGCGATCACCCCCTTCTCAACGAAGACGGTCGTCTCGCCCGCGTAGACGGTCACCTCGCCGATGACGTCGCCGAACCGATCCCGGAGCGCCTGGACGACCTCGGGGACGACGGTCGACGCCTTCGCGTGCGGGTTCTCCGTCTGGAGCCGTTCCATCTCGCCCGCCAGTGCCTCGCGGGGCGTGAAGTAGAACTTCAGCGTCTGCGTCTGCTCGCTGGGGTGGACGAGCGGGCCCTGGTCCTGGCTCGACGGGCCGAGCAGGACGCTGGCGTTCGGCATCTGAGTGACGGCCGCGGGTGGCGCCGGGTCTGGGGCGTCGCTCTCCGGTCGGCCGGACGTGTCGTTCGGGGTCTCGGTCATGGGACTAGGCGCTGACGGGCTGGCCCTGCGGCGTCACGATCCGGCCTTCGACGAGCTGGTTGGGCGCGTCCTTGAAGCGGGTGTCCTTCGCCACCGACTCCGTCGCACGGATCTTCTCCTGGATGTCCATCAGCGCGTGGATGATGGCCTCCGGGCGCGGCGGGCAGCCGGGGATGTAGACGTCGACGGGGAGGAAGTTGTCGCAGCCCTGGACGACGCCGTAGCACCGGTGCATCCCGCCGGTGGACGCGCAGGCGCCCTGGGCGATGCACCACTTGGGCTCGGCCATCTGGTCCCAGATCCGCCGGACCGTGTGGGCCATCTTGTAGCTCACCCAGCCGGCCACGATCATGAGGTCGGCCTGGCGCGGGCTGAACCGCATGGCCTCCGACCCGAACCGGGCCACGTCGTACTTCGGTCCGGCGAACCCCATCATCTCGATGGCGCAGCAGGCGAGGCCCATGGGCATGGGCATGAGGGAGTTGGACCGGGCCCAGTTGACGACCGAGTCGACCGTGGTCGTGAGGAAGCCGCCTTCTTCGCTAAACATGTCGTTGGGGAGTGCGTGGGGTGTCGTACCGGGGAGGCGCCGAGGGGTTCAGCCTCTGTCCGCTTTTCAATGGGAGCTGAAAACGCGGCGGGCGCGGCCTTAGTCCCAGTCCAACCCGCCCTTCCGGACGTCGTAGATGAGGCCCACGACGAGGATGAAGATGAAGACCCCGATGACGCTGAGCGACACCAGCGCGGCCCCGCCGCCGGCCTCGAGGAACGTCCGGAACGAGACGGCCCACGGGTAGAGGAACACCAGCTCCACGTCGAACACGATGAAGATCATCGCGACGAGGTAGAACTTGACCGAGTAGCGGTCGCGGGCCGTGCCGACGGGGTCCTGGCCCGACTCGTACGGGCTCTCCTTGACGGCGTTCGGCTGGTACGGCCCGAAGTACTCGGCGATCTTGAGCAGGCTCAGCGCCAGCCCGAGCGCCAGCAGCACCATCAGGAAGAGGGGGAGGAACTCGGTGATCATCGCAGACGCCGGGGCGGAGCCCAAAAGGGGCCGGAAAGCTACGACGCCCTGCCGACGCGGACCGGCTCCGCCCGGCCGTGCTCGGTGGACATCCTGGGAAGCTCTGCCGCTGGCGGACGGCTGCTCCACGGCCGTCCGCTTCCCCCGCTCCACTGGCGGCAGCGCGCGCCAGCGGCGCCGGCGCGCTACCGCTCGGCGCCGATCTCGTACTCCGTCGGCGGCTCGGCGTCCATCAGCCACCGCACGAAGTAGTCCCAGCGTCGGCGCGTCATGTAGTCCGAGGCGGCGCCGTAGCCGTGGCGCGCGTTCGGGAACAGGAGCAGGTCGAAGTCCTTGTTGGCCTCGATGAGCGCCTGCACCACGAGCAGCGTGTTGGACGGCGGCACGTTGTCGTCGAGCAGGCCGTGCGCCAGCAGCAGCTTCCCCTTCAGGTTGGCGGCGAGCGTCTGGTTGGCCTCGGCCTCGTAGCTGTCGGCCCCGTCCTCGCCGGGGACGAGGAGGCCCTGGTAGCGCTCGCCCCAGTCGTCCTCGTAGTTGCGCTGGTCGTGGTTGCCGGACTCCGAGATGCCCACCTTGAAGAAGTCCGGGTAGCGGAACAGGGCGTCGGCCGCGATGAAGCCGCCGCCGGAGTGGCCCCAGATCGCGGCGCGGTCGATGTCGATCCACGGGTACTGCCGGGCGAGGTCCTGCATCCCGGCGACCTGGCTGGGGAGCGTGTTGTCGCGGCCCATCGCGCCGTAGTAGGCGTCGTGGAAGGACTTCGAGCGGCCCGGCGTGCCCATCCCGTCGATGGAGACGACGACGAAGCCCAACTCCGCGAGCGCCTGGCGGTCGCCCCAGGCGGCGCGGAACGAGCGGCTCCCGATGCTCCCGCTCTGCGGCCCCGGGTACGCCTGGTTGATGATCGGGTACTGGGTGGACGGGTCGAAGTCGGTCGGCCGGAAGAGCAGTCCGTAGAGCTGCGTGACGCCGTCGGGGCCGGTCATCTGGACGCGCATCGGTGGTTCCCAACCCATCGCCACGAGTGCCGAGATGTCGGCCTCCTCGACCTCCATCACCACGTCGCCGTCGCGGTCGCGCACGGTCACGACGGGCGGCGTGTCGGGCGCGGAGTACGTGTCGATCACGTACTGGCCCGAGGGCGAGATCTGGACCGAGTGGTCGCCGTCGTCGGGCGTGAGCGAGACGGCCGGGCCGCCGTCGAGGCGGGTGCGGTAGAGGTGGCGGAAGTAGGGGTCCTGGCCGGGCTCGCGGCCCATCGCTTCGAACCAGATCTCGCGCGTGTCCTCGTCGATCCGCTCGATGCTCGTGACCGGCCCCTCGCCAGTCGTGATCCGGTTCTTGAGCGCGCCGGTGTCGAGGTCGTAGAGGTAGAGGTTGCCCCAGTCGTCGCGTTGCGAGTACCAGACGAGTTCGTCGGTGCCCCACAGGACGCGCCAGCCCGTGCGCGACTCGAAGTGCGTGTCCTCGGTCTCGGTCAGAACGTCCCGGACGGCGCCGGTCTCCGCGTCGGCGACGCGGATCGTGGCCGACTTGTGGTCGCGCGGCGTGGACGCCAGCGCGAGCTGCGCCCCATCCGGGCTCCACACGTAGTCGTCCATGCTGAGGTCGTCGCCGAGCGTGGCGCGGTGGTACTCGGGGGCGAGGTCGAGCGGGACGACCCGCGCCTCGTCCACGTCGATGATGACGCGGCGGAGCATGGCGACGGCGCTGTCGCCGGGCAGCGGGTACTTCCACTGCTGGAGCGTGGGCGTGCCGACGGTCGTCTCGACGAGGTACATGTCGCCGACGGCGCGCTCGTCCTGCTGCTGGGTGGCGATCTTCTTCGAGTCCGGCGACCACTTCAGGACCGGCCGGTCGCTCTTGCGCCAGCCTGCGTTGTCGGTGGCGTAGCCGTTGTTCTCGGTGCCGTCGGTGGTGAGCGGCGTCTCCTCGCCGGTCTCGGTGTCGCGGACCCACAGGTTCCAGTCGCGGATGAAGGCGGCGCGCGAGCCGTCGGGCGAGAGCACCTCGGCGCGGGAAAAGCGAGCGAACGGGTTGGCGGGCGACTGCCGCTCCCCGGCGTCGGCGCAGGTCTCCTCGTCGAGATCGCAGACCCAGTGGCGCTCCCCGACGTCGACGCCGATCCCGTCGTCGGTGACCTCGAAGGAGCGGAACGGGAGGTCGTCGGCCGTGACCTCGTCGCCCGTCGCCTCGCTCAGCGCCTCCGCCAGCGCGGCGTGGTCGAAGGCGGGCTCGCGCGTGCCCCGCGCCGGATCGACGAGCAGGAACGTGGTGCCGTCGGTCGTCTGGGCCGGGTACCAGAAGCGGTCGCCGTCGAGCCACGTCGCGTCCACGCGGCCGCCGACGACGAGGGGGTAGGTGGCCGGGGCGAGGAAGCGCTCGGCGCGGGCGTAGTCCTCCTCGGTGAGCTGGCGGCGCTCCTGCGCCGAGGTCGGCGCGCTGGCGACGGCCGCGCAGGCCACGAGGAGAGCGATCCAGACGAGATGAGGAGAGCGGGGGGCCGGCATGAGGTCAGGAGCAGGAGGGGCCTTTAAGGTAGCCGCCGGTCCCGCTCGCCCGCCTCGGCGGGTCTCCGAGGCGGGATCATCCCAGCCCGACGCGCTCGAAGATCTCGTCCACGCGCGACTGGTGGTAGCTCGGGTCGAACGCCGCCGCGATCTCCGCCTCGGTGAGCCGGTCCGCCACGCCCGGCGCGGCCTCGACGATGGCGCGGAAGCTCCGGCGCTCGCGCCACGCCTGCATCGCCAGCGGCTGGACCCTGTCGTAGGCGTCCTCGCGGCTCAGGCCCGCCTCGATCAGCATGAGAAGCAGCCGCTGGCTGTAGACGAGGCCGTAGGTCCTTTCCAGGTTCTCGACCATCCGGTCGGGGTAGACCGTCAGGTTCTCGACGATGCGCGCCATGCGGGCGAGCGCGTAGTCGAGGGCGATGGTGGCGTCGGGGAGGATCACGCGCTCGACCGACGAGTGGCTGATGTCGCGCTCGTGCCAGAGGGCCACGTCCTCGTAGGCCGCCACCATGTAGCCGCGCAGGAGCCGGGCCATGCCCGTCAGGTTCTCGCTCCCGACCGGGTTCCGCTTGTGGGGCATCGCGCTCGATCCCTTCTGTCCCTTCCCGAACGACTCCTCGGCCTCCAGCACTTCGCTCCGCTGGAGGTGGCGGATCTCGACGGCGATCGTCTCGATGGTGGTCCCGACGAGCGCGAGGGCGCCGAGGTACTGGGCGTGCAAGTCGCGCGGGAGGACCTGCGTCGAGATCGGCGCTGGCCGGAGCCCGAGTTTTTCGCACGTCAGCCGCTCGACCTCCGGCGGGATGTTGGCGAACGTCCCGACGGCGCCCGAGAGCTTGCCCACGCGGACGGCCTCGGCGGCGGCGTCGAACCGCTGGATGTCGCGCTGAACGGCATCGTAGAACCGGGCCAGCTTGAGGCCGAACGTCGTCGGCTCGGCGTGGACGCCGTGCGTCCGCCCGACCGTCACGGTGTGCTTGTGCTCCCGCGCCCGGCTGGCGAGCACGTCCGCCAGTCGTTCGAGACCGGCGCGCAGGATCTTGTTCGCCTGGAGGAGCCGGAGCGACTGCGCCGTGTCCACCACATCGGAGGAGGTGAGGCCGTAGTGGACCCACTTGCGCTCCTCGCCGAGCGTCTCGCTCACGGCCCGCGTGAAGGCGACCACGTCGTGCCGCGTCTCGGCCTCGATCTCGTGGATGCGCGCGACGTCGAACGAGGCGTTCTCGTAGAGCCGGTCCACGTCCGCCATGGGGATCTGGCCCGTCGCCTCGGACCAGGCCCAGCACGCCGCCAGCTCCACGTCGAGCCAGGCCTGGAACTGGGCGTCTTCGGTCCAGAGGGCGCCCATCTCGGGGCGGGTGTAGCGGTCGATCATCGTCGCGGGAGGGGAGGAGAAGCAAACTCGTACGCCGCGTTCAGGAAAATCGGAAGCCACCGTCAATACGCCCTCTGAGGCGGACAGGGAAGCCACAGACGGTCCGACACGTCGCCGCACCGTTCGGCCCGGTGCCATCATGGTTTGCACACAGGGTGGGGGAGGGGTATCGTTGGTCCTTCACTTTCGCTCCGCGAAACGTTCGCGGTGCCTGAACACCAGGTTCATCCCACCACCCACCATGCGCTTCATCAAGACCCTCGGCACGGCCGCCCTCGCCGGCGCCTTCGCCCTCTCCGGCTGCGACGCCACCGGCCCCGACACCGCCAGTCCCGACGCCCTCACGGCCGACGCCCGCGGCGGCAACACCGACTCCTACATCGTCGTGTTCAAAGACGGCGCCCCCAACGCTCGCGGCCTGGCCCAGAAGCTCTCCAACGGAAACGCCACCCACGTCTACGAGCACTCGATCAAGGGCTTCGCGGCCCACTTCTCGCCGCAGGCGGCGGCGGCCCTCGCTCATAACCCGAATGTGGCCTACGTCGAGAAGGACCAGGTGGCCGTGATGGCGCCCCCGTGTGGAACGCCGAAGGGAGGGCCGTGCGACTCCCCTCCCCCCAGTGACGGTGGCGGCGGCAGCGGCAGCCAGTCGACCCCCTACGGCATCACGCGCGTGAATGGCGGCGCGAGCGGCGCTGGTCGTGTGGCCTGCGTGATCGATTCGGGCGTCGACCTCGACCACCCGGACCTCAACGTCGACGTGAGCCGGAGCCGGACGTACATCACGAGCGGCAAGGACGCGCGTGACGCCGACGACGGCAACGGCCACGGCAGCCACGTCGCCGGCACCATCGGCGCGCTCGACAACGGTCAGGGCGTGATCGGCGTGGCCGCCGGCGCCACGATCATCGCGGTGAAGGTGCTCGACAGCCGCGGGAGCGGGGCGTACTCGGCCGTCATCGCCGGCGTCGACTACGCGGCGACCGCCGGGTGCTCCGTCGCCAACATGAGCCTGGGCGGCCCCGTCTCGCAGGCCCTCGACGATGCGGTCCTGAAGGCCTCGAAGAACGTGGTCTTCGCGCTCGCGGCCGGCAACGAGTCGGACAATTTCCAGAACCACTCGCCGGCCCGAGCGGGCGGCGTCTTGGCCAGCGACAACGTCTACGCCATCTCGGCCATCGACAGCGCGGACAAGTTCGCGTACTTCAGCAACTATGGCGCGGGCGTGGCCTACGCGGCTCCCGGCGTCGGCATCGAGTCGACGTGGAAGAACGGCGGCTACAACACGATCTCCGGCACCTCGATGGCGAGCCCGCACGCGGCCGGCGTGTTCCTGCTCGGGAACGCCAGCACGTCTGGGACAGCCAAGAACGACCCCGACGGCAACCCCGACCCGATCATTGTCCACTGATCGACCGGCCCGTCGGGGTTTCGGGCGCCCGCTCTCTTCGGAGGGCGGGCGCTCGTCCTTTACCGCCGGGCCTCGACCAGCCGGCGCAGGAGGTCCACGGCGAACCCGTCCACCTCCGACTGGCGGTTGGTGAGCACGACCACGCCGATGCCGGCCTCGGGGACGGCCCCGACGAACGAGACGAACCCGCCGGTGCCCCCGTTGTGCCACGCGAACCCGCCCCTCGGCGCGAGGTGCCACCCGAGCCCGATCTCCCGCCCGTCGCCGATGTCGAACCGGGGCTCCAGAGACAGCGCGAGCGCGTCGGCGAGCGGCGTGGCCGAGGGGTCGATCGCGGCCTCGGCGAGCGTCAGCAGGTCGGCCGCCGACGACCGCCAGCCGCCGGCGCCGACGGTCGGCTCCTGGAAGGTCCAGTGAGGCGCCGGCGCGCCCGACGGCCCGTGGCCCGTGGCGAACCGGCCCGCCAGCGAGTCGGGGACGACGGTGTAGGTCTCGTCCATCCCGAGCGGCGCCAGCACGCGCTGGCGGACGAGCGTGGCGTAGTCCGTCCCGGCGCGGCGGGCGAGCGCGAACCCGAGCAGGCCCGCCCCGGCGTTCGAGTATCCATACGCCGTGCCCGGCCCGCTGGCGGGCGTCACGTCGCGGAGGAAGGCGTAGAGCAGGTCCGGCCCGTAGGCGGCGTACGGGTCGAAGATGTCGGCGCCGACGAAGGCGTTCGTCGCCAGCTTCGGGAGGCCCGCCGTGTGCGTGGCGAGGTCTCGGAGGCGGATCGGCCCGTCGGGGTGAGCGCCCACCGCCACGGAGTCGGGCAGGAGGTCGGCGACGGGCGCGTCCAGCGTCGTCTCGCCGCGCACCACGGCGTCCGCCAGCGCGAGGGACGTGAGCACCTTGCTGATCGAGCCGATCTCGTAGAGCGTGTGCGCGTCCGGCGCCGCGCCGGTGCTGTCGAAGGCGCCGACGCCGACGACCTGCCGCCGGCCGTTCACGGTCACGCCGACGACGAGGGAGGGGAGGCCCTGGGCCTCGGCGGTCGCCCGCGCGAGCGAGTCGATCGGGACCGACGTCACGGTCTGGCCGGACGCGGAGGCGGCCGCCGCGGCCAGGACTACGAGGACCGCGACGAGGCGGCGCCGCGAGGTGGAGTCAGTCATGAGGGGGGAGGTCGTGGAGGAGGCGGGTGAGGCGGTCGCGGAGCGGGAGCAGGTCCTTCCGGACGGCCCGCTGGTTCAGCCAATGGACCCCCCAGAAGGTGCCGCCGACGATGAGGAGGGGCGCGAGGTACAGGGCGCCGACGAAGGCGATCTCGGCCGCCGTCTCGGGCTGCGCGCATCTCGCGCTGCGCCTCGGCGAGGCCGGCGTAGACGAGCACGAGCGGCCCGACCGCGAGCGGCAGGAGGTACCACCACGCGACCGAGCGCAGGAGGCCGATCTGGACCTCGACGCGGGCGAGGGCGGCTCGGAGGGCGTCGGCGGGAGGGAGGTCCGGCGACGGGCGCGGGTGGCGCCGCTGCGCCCGCCACATCCACACGACGACGACGAGGGCCCCGACCACGGTGAGCACGATCCCGACGCGTCCGGCCAGAGGGGTGTACGGCCACATCCGCCCGAACGCGGCGGCGACGATCGCGGCGGCGGCCGTCTCTCGCCAGTCGCGCCACCAGATCGCCCGGTCGAACCGGGTGGCCTCGGTGCGGAGCGCGGCGATCCGGTCGGGGTCGACGGGCGGGGCCGGGTCGTCGGCCGTCCGCCAGAGCGTCTGCAGGTCGTCGAACGAGGTCATGGCGTGGGAACGGGATCGGCGACGAGAGCGGCGAGCTCCGCCTTCGCGCGGTGGAGACGGACGGCCACGTTCGAGACGCTCAGGCCGAGGATCTCGGCGATCTCGGCGTGCCGGCGCTCTTCGAGCGTGAGGACGACGAGGGCGCGGTCGATCTCGGGGAGTCGGCTGAGGGCGTCGTAGAGCCGGCTGAGGGCGTCGGTGTGGGCCACGTGATCGGACGGGTCGGGCGTGTCCGAGGCGACAGCCTCCACAGCGAGCGGGGCGTCCACCGTCGCCCGAGCGCGGTCCCGCCGGAGGGTGCCGAGCGCGACGTTGAACGCGATGCGCGTGAGCCACGTCCGCTCACTGGCCTCTCCTCGGAACGATGGGAGGGCACGCCAGACGTGGAGGAGCATCTCCTGGTAGAGGTCCTCGCGGTCTGGTCGCGTCCGGGCGTAGGCCCCCGCGATCCGCCACAGCACGCCGCTGTGAGCGTGGAGGAGGCGGCGGAAGTCTGATTCGGCGTCGGCGGACACGGGCGGGGTGGGCTCTGTCTCCTTCGTTGCGCGAGGCCGGGACACCTTACAGCCGCGCCTGGAAAAACTCGGTCCGGACCGAGACGCAGGGGCGGCCTGGGGCGCGCGAGACTTCCCAGCCGTTTCGAAACTCCCGTCCGCCGCGTCGGTATCTTGGCCCCAGTCGGTCGCCCCTCGGGGCTCGCCGGCAGAGTGAGGGCACGTCCCGTACGGCCAGCTCCCTCTGAACCCCGCCAGGGCCGGAAGGCAGCAACGGTAGGAGGTCGCAGCGGCGCGATACGGATCGCGTGCCCTCACTCTTTTTTTGGTTTTGCCCGTCCTGCCCGGACCGATGCTGACGCTCCCCCTCGCCCAGGCCGCCCCCGGCGGCCTCTTCGGCAACCCGCTCATCCTCATCGCCGTCCTGTTCCTCGTGATGTACTTCACGATGATCCGGCCGCAGACCAAGCAGGCCAAAGAGCACCGCGCGCTCGTGGAGGGGCTCGCCAAGGGCGACCGGGTCGTGACGATGGGCGGCATCCACGGCACCATCCGCTCGGTGGAGGACAACACGGTCCTCGTGGAGGTCGACGGTGGCACCAAGCTCCGGTTCGACAAGGGCAAGGTGGCCTACAAGCTGAACGCCGAGGCCGCGTAGAGCGCGCCGTCCGGCGAACGGACGGCGAATGTCGCTGGCTTGGGCAACCCGCGCCCGCGCCGTGCCGTTGGGCCAGGGCACACCTCAGACTCTCATGGCCGACGCCCCGCAGGTTCGCTTCGACACCGTCGAGGACGCCCTCGCCGACATCCAGAACGGCAAGCTGGTCGTCGTGGTGGACGACGAGGAGCGCGAGAACGAGGGCGACCTGATCGGGGCCGCCGAGCTGGCGACGCCGGACCTCGTCAACTACATGGCGCGCGAGGCGCGGGGGCTGATGTGCGTGGCGATCACGCGCGAACGGGCCGCCAGCCTGGACCTGCCCATGATGGAGCCGGTCAACACGGGGCTCCACGAGACCCCGTTCACGGTGTCGGTGGACGTCCGCGAGGGGACCACGACGGGGATCTCGGCCGCCGACCGTGCCAAGACGATCCGCGCCCTCGCCGACCCCGAGGCCACCCCGACCGACTTCGCGCGGCCCGGCCACATCTTCCCGCTGCGGGCGCAGACCGGGGGCGTGCTCCGCCGCGCCGGCCACACCGAGGCCGCCGTCGACCTCGCCCGGCTGGCGGGGCTCCGGCCGGCCGGCGTCCTCATCGAGATCATGCGCGAGGACGGGACGATGGCGCGGACGCCCGACCTCCGCGCCTTCGCCGACGCGCACGGCCTCCGGCTCATCACGATCAAGGACCTCATCGCGCACCGGATGCGGACCGAGCGGCTCGTCACGCGCGAGGTGGAGGTCCAGATGCCGACGGCGCACGGCGACTTCCGCCTCGCGGCCTACGAGGAGGTCCTCACCGGCGACGTCCACCTCGCCCTCACCAAGGGCGAGTGGGACGAGGACGAGCCCGTCCTCGTGCGCGTCCACAGCCAGTGCGTCACGGGCGACATCTTCGGCTCGGCCCGGTGCGATTGCGGCGACCAGCTCGCGCGCGCGATGGCGCAGGTCGAGCGCGAGGGGAAGGGCGTCATCCTCTACATGAAGCAGGAGGGGCGCGGGATCGGGCTCCTCAACAAGCTCCGGGCCTACAAGCTCCAGGAGGAGGGGATGGACACCGTCGAGGCCAACGAGGCGCTCGGCTTCGGGATGGACCTCCGCGACTACGGCATCGGCTGCCAGATCTTGCGCGACCTGGGCGTCCGGCGGCTCCGCCTGATGACGAACAACCCGAAAAAGCGCGTCGGGCTGGCGGGCTACGGGCTGGAGATCGTCGAGCGCGTGCCCATCGAAGTCCCGGCCGGCGCCCACAACGCCCGCTACCTCCGGACCAAGCGGGACCGGATGGGCCACGACCTCGTCCTCGACGGCCTCGGCGCGCACGACCGCGACGCGCTCTCGAAGGCGCTCGGGGAGGGCTGACAGGAAGCGGGAGCGCTCCGCCTCCCGCCAGGCGCGGAGAACGCTCGGACGGGCCCTTCCCGGTGGCGACGGCGCCCGCCAGCGGCTCAGCCTGACCGCTACGGCGTCAGGACGATCTTGCCGTGGACCCCGCCCTTCTCGATCCGGCGGTGCGCCTCGGCGGCGTCCGCCAGCGGGAGGACGCTGTCGAGGACCGGCTCGAGGTCGCCCGTCTCGACGAGCGCGGCGATCCGGTCGAGCATGCCGCCGGAGCGCTCCATCATCATCGGGTAGAGGGCCGCGTTCTTGGCGTACGCCTGGCCGAAGTCGCCCGTCGCGTCGCCGACGATCGTCACCATCCGCCCGTATTCGGCGAGGGCACCGACGCTCTTGGCGAGCGTGTCGCCGCCGACGGTGTCGAAGATCACGTCGGCCCCGAGGTCGCACGAGAGGTCCATCACGGCGCTCGTGCCGTCGGCCTCGTGGTAGTTCACGAACACGTCGGCGCCGCTGTCGAGGAGGGCGTCCTCCATCTCCGGACTGCCGACGACGACGACCCGGGCACCGGCCGCGTGGGCGATCTGGACGGCGAAGTGGCCGACGCCGCCGCCGCCGTGGATCAGGACGTACTCGCCGACCTCCAGCCCGGCCCGGTCGATGAGCGCCTGCCAGGCGGTGCACGCGGCGAGCGGGATGGCCGCGGCCTCCTCGTGCGAGAGGTCGTGCGGCTTCACGACGACGAGCCCGGCGTCGGCGACGTGGTACTCGGCGTAGGCGCCGTGCGCGTTGAGGTCCGGCGTGTAGAACACCTCGTCGCCCACGACGAGGTCCTCGACGTCGGTGCCGACGCCCTCGACGACGCCCGAGACGTCGTAGCCGAGGATGACGGGAGGCTCGATCCCGTAGGCCCCGCCCCGCTGGCGGATCTTGGTGTCGACGGGGTTGACGGAGGTAGCGTGGACGCGGACGAGCACCTGGCCGGGGCCGGGCTCGGGCGGGTCCACGTCGTCGCGGAGCGTGAGGTGGTCAGGGGAACCGAACTGGTCGAGGACGACGGCGCGCATGGAGAGAGGGGGAGGGGAGGAAGGGCGTGAGGGGCCAACGCCCGCCCTCCGTCGGCGTTCAGCCCTGGGGCCGTCCTTCCTCGATCTCCACCTCGTCGCGGATCCGGCTGGCCAGCACGTCCTCGGCGCCGGCGGGCCGCTTCCACGTCCCGCGCCAGAACCACGTGAGGGCCACCGCCGCCGCGAGCGTGTTCGAGATCGGGAACGCCCACCACAGCCCGTCGGCGCCCATCGCCGTCCGCTCAGAGAGGAACCACGCCACGGGAAACCGGAACACCCACAGCGCGACGATGGCGAGCACCATGGCGATGAACGTGTGGCCCGCGCCCCGGAACGCGCCGCCGAGCACCTGCTGCACGCCGATCAGCCCGAACGTGGGCGCCATGATCTTCAGGAACCGGGCGCCGACGGCCACGACCTCCGGCTGGCCCGGCAGGAACGCCCCCACGATGGACTCGGCGAACACGAACCCGACGAGGCCCGCCGCCGACATCCCGGCGAACCCGATGAGCGTCCCCACGCGCGCCACGCGCTCCGAGCGGTCCACGCGGCCGGCGCCGATGTTCTGCCCGACGAGCGTGGACGCGGCCATCGAGAGCCCGAGCGCCGGGATGATCACGAACGAGACCACTCGGACGCCGATGCCGTAGGCGGCCACGACGCCGCTCCCGAACCCGGCCACGAGCACCGTCATCACGGTCAGGCCGAGCGCGCGCGTGGACTGCTCGACGGAGGCCGGGAAGCCGAGGCGGACGAGCCGGCGCTGGAGCGGCCAGTCCGGCCGGAAGTCGCGCCCCCGGACCTGGATGCCGTAGCGCCCGCTGAGCAGGACGCCCACGCCGATCACGGCCGCCAGCCCCTGCGTGGCGAGCGTGGCGAGGGCCGCCCCGGCCACGCCGAGCGCCGGCATCGGCCCCCAGCCCTGGATAAAGAGCGGGTCCAGGACGAAGTTGAGCAGCACCGTCCCGAACACGATCAGCGCCGGCGTCTTGACGTCGCCCACGCCGCGCATGAGCGACTGGAACACGAAGTAGCCGAACAGGAAGACGAGCCCGGCGAACGAGTACTGGAGGTACTCCGTGGCGAGCGGGAGCACGTCGGGCGCGGCGCCCATCAGCCGCATCACCGGTGCCGCCGTCGTGAAGCCGAGGACGGCGAGCGGGATCGAGGCGGCCACGGAGATCAGGAGCGTCTGCGCGGCCACGTGGTTCACGCGCTCGGCCTCGCCCGCTCCGTCGTACTGCGCCACCAGGATGGTCCCCGCGATCCCGAGCCCGCCGCCGACGGAGATCAGGAAGAACAGGACCGGGAAGCTGAGCGAGACCGCCGCCACGGCCTCGACGCCCAGCCGCCCCACCCAGAACGTGTCCGTGAGCTGGTAGACCGTCTGGAACAGGTTGGCCAGGACGATCGGCCCGGCCAGCGCCAGCAGCCCCCGGACGATGGGGCCTTCGGTGAGGCGGGCGGGGGCTCGGCGGGACGGCGGCATGGGGCCGGTCTACTCCCGTCGCGGGCCGCCGGTCCGGCCGCGCGGCGTTTCCACAGCGACGCCGCCCGGCGCTGGCGGTGCCCAGCGCGAGCTACACGCCGAGCGCCGTCGCCAGCCGGTCGGCGGCGACGTGGAGCGCGTCGAGGCTGCCGTCGTTCTCGACCACGAGGTCGGCGCGGCGCCTCGCCTCGTCGGGGGCGATCTGATGGCGCATCCGGGCGAGGACGGCCTCGCGGTCCACGCCGTCGCGGGCCATCACGCGGGCCACGCGCGTCTCGACGGGCGCGTCGACCACCACGACGCGGTCGAGCAGGGCGTCGCCGCCGGTCTCGAAGATCAGCGCCGCCTCGTAGACGAACACGCGGACGCCCTCGGCGCGGGCGCGCGCCATCTCCTCCAGCAGCGCCTCGCGCACGGCCGGGTGGACGATGGCGTTGAGCGCCGCCAGCGCCTCGGTATCACCGAAGACGCGGCCGGCGAGGTGCGCCCGGTCGAGGTCGCCTTGGTCGTCGTACGTCTCCGGCCCGAACCGTTCGACGAGCTGGCGACGGACGCCGGCGTGCTCGGCCATAATGCGCTTGGCCACGTCGTCCGCCAGCACCACGCGGACGCCGGGGTGCTCGCCGAGCCGCCGCACGAACGCCGACTTGCCGCTGCCGATGCCACCGGTGACGCCGATGCTTCGCATCGTCCTGAAGGGAGAAAGGAGAAGAGGGAAAGAGGAGGCGGTTACCCGCCCCGGGTCTTCCGGACGATGGCGTTGAGGATCGCGTAGATCTCTCCGGCCTCCGGGGAGCGGGTCGAACCGTCGGGCCGAGGCCATGTTCGTACGGCGCAAGATGCGGAGCCCGTGGTGCCGCGTGGCTCGGCGGCCGGCTCCTTCCCTTCCATTTCCATTCTCACCTTTCCTTTTCAGCGAACGCGTCGGCGACCAGCGTCTCGGCCTCGTCGTAGGCGTCGGCCGAGGCCGTGAGCTTGCCGAAGGCGTCTTCCAGCGAGGCCCCGCCGCCGAGCGCGGTGATCTCCTCGGGCGAGCCGGTCTGGAGGATGGCCCCGTCGCGGATGACGACGACGAGGTCGGCGACCTTCTCGACGGCGTCCAGGAGGTGCGACGAGTAGAAGACGGTCCGGCCGCGGGCCGCCAGCGTGCGGAGGAGCGCGCGCGTCTGGAGGACCGCGTGCGCGTCGAGGCCGCCGAGCGGCTCGTCGAGCAAGAGGACGGGCGGGTCGTGGAGGAGGGCGGCCGAGAGCAGGACCTTCTGCTTCATCCCCTTCGAGAACCCGGTCATCGACTGGTGGAGGGCGCCTTCGAGGTCCCAGAAGCGGAGGTGCGCCGCCGTCCGCTGGCGGATCGTGCCCTCGCTCAGCCGGTGCATCCGGCCGATGAAGGCGAGGTACTCGGCCGGCGTGAAGCTCTCGTAGACGTGGCCGTGCTCGGGGACGTACCCGAACCGCCGCTTCGCCTCGACCGGCTGCTCCACGACGTCCACGCCGCCGACGGACACGCGCCCGGCGTCGGGGGTGAGGGCGCCGGTGAGGAGCCGCATCGTCGTCGTCTTGCCGGCCCCGTTCGGGCCGACGTAGCCGGCGACGGTCCCCGCTGCGACCTCGAACGTGACGCCGTGAAGGATGGGCGCGCCGTCGATGGCGACGTGGACGTCTTGGACGCTGATCATGGGGCGTACGGGCCGCTGGCGACACGCGCCGCCAGCCGGGCGGGGGTCAGCCGGGCGGCCACTGGAAGTCGCGCCCGCCGAGGAGGTGGACGTGGAGGTGGAACACGGTCTGGCCCGCGCCCGCGCCGTTGTTGACCACGAGGCGGTAGTCGCTCAGGCCCTCCTGCTCGGCCACGCGCCGGGCGACGGTGAACAGGTGCCCCACGAGCGCCTCGTCCTCCGGCTCGACGGCGTCGGCGCGCGGGATCGGCTTTCGGGGAACGACGAGGACGTGCGTCGGCGCCTGCGGGTGGAGGTCGCGGAAGGCGACGGCTCGGTCGTCCTGGTAGACGACGTCCGCGGGGACCTCGCCGTCGGCGATCTTCTGGAAGAGGGTCTTGGCGGGGGCGTCGGCCACGGGCGGATGGGTCGGAAGGTCCGGCGGCCAAGCTACGAGGCGGCCGAACCCGAACGAGCCGGAGCGCGGACTCCTCCTCGACGCGCGGATCTCGGCGCCGCTCTGGAAGGGCGTTCTCGGGGAGGGCGCCAGGAGGGAGGAGAGGCGCATGGCGTCGGGCGGGAAGGCGAAGTCCGGCGAGCCCGGCGCGGGGAGATTTCGGCGTCGCAGCGCGCACTCCCCACGCTGCCACTCTGACCCCGGCCTTATGGTCCGCCGTCCCCGGGCTTCCGCCAGCCCTCGGAACGCCGCCCCCCGCTGGCGGTACCGTTCGACCCCCACCGCAGAGCGATGCCGACGGTCTACGTCACCCGCAAGGCCCACTTCAACGCCGCCCACCGGCTCCACAACCCGGACCAGTCCGACGAGTGGAATCGGGCGACGTTCGGGAAGTGCAACAGCCCCAACTGGCACGGCCACAACTACGAGCTGGACGTGACCGTTGCCGGGGAGCCGGACCCCGACACGGGCTTCGTGATCGACCTCGCCGACCTCAAGCGGACGGTCGAGGAGCGCGTCGTCGAGCCGCTCGACCACAAGAACCTCAACCTCGACGTCCCCTTCCTCCAGGGGAAGAAGACCTCGACCGAGACCCTCGCCGTCGTCATCTGGGAGCGACTGGCGCCCCACGTGCCCGGCCTCTTCGAAGTGTCGCTCCGCGAGACCCCCAACAACTCCGTTGCCTACCGTGGCGAATGATTCCCCGCGCCCCGGCGGCGCCTCCGCCCTCGCCGTCCGCGACGCCAGCCCGCTCCTCTACGAGCGGCAGGACGTCTACCACGACGCCATCACCGACGAGCTGGCCGCGCTCGCCCGCCGCCAGCTCGAGCTGGTCGGGGAGGACCCGGAGCGCGAGGGCCTGCTGAAGACGCCCGAGCGCGTGGCGAAGTCGTGGCAGTTCCTGACGCACGGCTATGGCCTCGACCCCGACGAGGTCTTGCGGAGCGCGCTGTTCGAGGAGGACTACTCCGAGATGGTCCTCGTCAAGGACGTCGAGGTGTACTCGCTGTGCGAGCACCACGCGCTCCCGTTCTTCGGCAAGGCCCACGTCGCCTACATCCCGAACGGCCGGATCGTCGGGCTGAGCAAGATCCCGCGCGTGGTGGACGTGTTCGCGCGTCGGCTCCAGGTGCAGGAGCGCCTCACCCTCCAGATCCGCGACGCCGTCGAGCGCGTGCTCCGGCCCGAGGGGGTGGCCGTGGTGATCGAGGCCCAGCACCTCTGCATGATGATGCGCGGCGCCGAGAAGCAGAACTCGATGACGACGACGAGCGCCATGAGCGGCGTCTTTCTGGACAACGCCAACACGCGGTCCGAGTTCATGCGCTTGATCTCAGGGTAGGGAAGCGCCCGAGACGCCGTCGGAGTCGTGGGAGGACGTGCCCCGAGCGCCGGGGAACGAGGACGGACCGAGGAGAGGACGCCTGATCTCTCCCTGTCTCTATCGTGGCGCCGGACGGGCGCTCTCCGCTGCCCGCTGCGGCCGCCAGCGGCGCACGAGGGCGAGACAACTGGGCGTTGAGCCGGCGGCTGGGTAACGACGGCCCCCGTGCCGCCGCGCTACCTTTTCCGTCCCTCCGCCCCGACCGCCGTGCCCACGTTCCACCGCCTCGACCCCGCCGCCGACGCGCGCTTCCTCCGCGCCCGCGTGGCCGACCCCCTCACCGGCGTCGCGTTCCGCCCGACCAACGAGGTCGTGCTGTGCGCCACCTGCGGGCAGGTCTCGCTCCGGGAGACGTGGGAGGCCGTCGGCGGCTGCCCCAACGGGCACGACACGCCGGCCGCCTGGGACGTGGACGCCGCGCTGGCGGCCGGCGACGGCGCGGCGGGCCGCCTGCCCACCC
This sequence comes from Rubricoccaceae bacterium, assembly GCA_963811175.1. GTDB lineage: Bacteria > Bacteroidota > Rhodothermia > Rhodothermales > Rubricoccaceae > Rubrivirga. Next base: position 943,280 of record CAWEQE010000002.1, read on the forward strand.
GGCCGGCGGCGCCTCCGCGGGCGCAGCCCGTAGCGGCCGAGCCGGAGCGCTCACGGGCGGTCCCGCTGCTGCTGGCGGTCCTCGGCGTGGCGGTGCTCGTGGTCGGCGGGCTCTTCGCGGCCGGCCTCTTCACCAGCGACGACGAGGAGCCGGTCGAGACCGTCGAGGCCGCCCCGACGGAGCCGACCGGGCCGGAGGCCGTGGCCGTCCAGGTGGGGACCGTCGAGGGCTCGCTGGCGGAGACCGACTTCCGCACCGAGAACGGGCGCTTCCAGGACCTCTACACCTTCGCCGCCGACTCGTCCGGCCGTGTCCTCTCGTTCACCGTCGCCTCGGGGAGCTTCTACCCGGACCTCTACGTGGAGACGCCCGAGGGCGACCGCGTCGAGGCCGAGACCGTCGGCGACGACGACGAGGGCGTCACGCGGACCGTCGCCGTGCGCGGACTCCGGGGGCCGGGGCTCTACCGCGTGTTCATCTCGTCCCGCCGGCCCGACGACACCGGCGCCTACGAGCTGCGCGTCAAGCAGGAGGAGCCCGTCCGGCCGCTCACGGCCAACGCCGCGGCGTTCTCGGCCGAGCTGGGCGAGTTCAGCCAGCAGGTCGACGGGTTCTACCGCGACCGCTACACGTTCGCCGGTGCCGAGGGCCGCGAGCACGTCGTGACCGTCCGCTCCAGCGCCTTCGCGCCGACCGTCGCCGTGACGGGGCCGGGCGGGGCGGTCACGGGGTCGAGCGGCCGGGCCGGAGGGAGCGTCACGTTCACGTTCACGCCCGCGCAGGCCGGCACGCACACGCTCGTGGTCAGCTCGCAGAGCCGGGACCAGCGCGGGGCCTACACCGTCCAGCTGGCCGTGGCGCCGGAGCGGGAGGCGGAGCCCGAGGGGACGCCGCTCCCGACCGACGGCCGCGCCGTCACCGACTCGCTCGCCGCGGGCGACACGCAGATCTATCGGTTCCCCGGCCGCCTCGGCGACCGCGTCCGCATCGAGGTCCGCGCCGACGGGTTCACGCCGACGCTCACGCTGGTCGGGCCGGACGGGTCGCGCACGCCGGCGGCCCCCGACGGCGACCGCGCCCGCGTCCGCACGACGCTGCCCTCGAGCGGCGTCTACCGCGTCCTCGTGGGCGCCTCCGGCGGGTCCGGCGAGGTCCGGGTGACGCTGGAGCGCGAGGCGGCCGTCACCGCCGACGACATCCCGCGCCTCCCCGGCGCCGACCTCCAGCGCCAGCCGCCCGCGCCCACGGGCGGCCAGGACTACCGCCCCCAGCCCATCGACGGCGACGGGCGGTAGGTCCCGCCGCGCGCCGTAGCTTTCGGCTCCTCCCACTCCGAGCCCGCATGAGCGACGACGCCGATACCATCCGTGTGCCGAAGGCCCGCCTCCGCGAGGTGAAGCAGGAGATCGACCAGCTCAAGCAGGAGCTGGCCGACCTCCGCGAGGAGCACGAGAACCTCCGGGTCCACCTCACGGGCTCCATCCGGGAGGTCGCCCGGCTCAAAGAGGAAAACGCGCGGCTGCGGTCGTAGCCACGGGGCGCAGCGGAGGCGAGAACGGCGCCGCGCGTCCCGGAGGCCGTACGCCAGACGGTCGAGGGGCGCGTGTGTGTGAGGGATGGTTGGATTCAGGGTGGAGGATGAACGGGCCAGGCGTCCCGGCGTTGGAGGACTCCCCTCCCCTCGCTCCCCGATGCGTACCGTCTTTGCCCTGCTGGTTCCTCTCCTCGCCCTCGGAGCGTGCCGCATGGACGCCCCCGAGCCGACGGCCGAGCCCGCGGCCGAGGGGGCGGAGAAGCCGGTCCCGTCCGGTCCCGTACGCGACGAACAGGGCGTCACCACGCTGGGGGACGACCGGGTCCCACCGGAGGCCGCGTTGGAGGCGGGCCGCTTTACGGGGCGCGGCCGGGCGGCCTCGGACATCGACACCACGGGCATGGCCGCCGCCGTCCGCTCCAACCCGGAGACGCTGGCCGCCATCGACTCCACGACCGACTGGTCGGCCCGGCTCCACCTGCCGCTCGGAGGCGACGTGGCCGGCCCGAGCGTGCTCAGGCTCCAGGTGCTCCTCGACCGCGCCGGCTTCTCGCCCGGCCAGATCGACGGCCGCTGGGGCGACAACACCGAGCTGGCGCTCGCCTGGTTCCAGAAGAGCGCCGGCCTCAACGCGACCGGCATCGCAGATCGGGCCACGGTCCGGGCGCTCGTCCAGCGCGCTGGCAGCCCCCGCCAGCTCGTCGTGGCGCAGGCGCTGACCGAGGAGGACGTGGCAGGCCCGTTCACCCAGATCCCGAGGGACGTGTACGACCGCGCCGACCTCGACCGCCTGGGCTACGAGTCGCTGGGCGAGAAGCTGGGCGAGCGGTTCCACGCCGCCCCCGAGCTGCTCGCGCGTCTCAACGGCGGCGTCGCGCTCGACCGGCTGGCGGCCGGCGACACACTCCGCGTGCCCAACGTGACCGGCGGGCGGCGCCCGAACGAGTCCGTCTCGCGGCTCGTGATCTCGGGCGAGGCCGGCTACCTCCACGCCCTCGCCGCCGACGGCGACGTCCTGTTCCACGCGCCCGTCACCGTGGGGGCTTCGTACGACCCCTCGCCGGAAGGGGCCTTCGAGGTCACGAACGTCACGCGCGATCCGTGGTGGCACTACCAGCCCTCGCTCCTGGCGAACGTCCCGGACGGTGAGCCGGAGGCCCGCCTCCCGCCCGGCCCCAACAACGCCGTCGGCCTCGTGTGGATCGCGCTCTCGAAGGACCACTACGGCATCCACGGGACGAGCGCGCCGGGCACCATCGGCTACGCTTCCTCGGCCGGCTGCGTGCGGCTCACGAACTGGGACGCGCTGACGCTGGCCGGCATGGTCTACGACGGCACCTCGGTCCGTTTCCGCGACGTGGCCGGCCGGTCGGTCGCGTCCCGCTGACGCCTACCGCCCGCCGAGCAGCGGGTACGGGTTGACCGGCGGGCCGTCCCAGAAGTCGGCCGGGTCCGCGACGGTCCAGATGGCGAAGTGGAGGTGCGTGTTGCCGGGCGCCGCGTTGCCCGAGTCGCCGACGGTCCCGAGCGTCTGCCCGCGCCGGACGCGCTGGCCGTCGGCGAGGCCGGGCGCGTACGCGTCGAGGTGGGCGTAGTAGTAGACCGGCTGGCCGCCCCCGCCGAGGGCGTCGCCGAGCTGGTAGACCGTGAGCCCCCCCTTCTCGCTCGTGAACAGGCGCGCGATCTCGCCGTCGGCGGCGGCCACGACGGGCGTCCCGCGTGGGGCCAGGATGTCGATGGCGTCGTGCGGGCGGCCCTCGCTCCGCGCCGCCCCGAACGTGTCCACGAGATCGCCCGGCTCGACGCCGGCCACGGGGACCGCCAGCCCGGACGGCGCGACGGCCACCTCGTCGCGCGGCGGGTCGGGACGGCCGGCCTCGTCCGGCGTCACGCGCGCCGTGTCGCCGGCCGCGACGGGGAGACCGTCCGTGGGGAGGCGGTCGGACGAGACGCTCCCGGCCTCGGGGACGCGGGGCGCTTCCGGCTCCAGGCGGCAGCCGGCGAGGCACAGGAGGACGAGGGCGAGGCGCGTGCTCATCAGTCGGGGGTCCACCGTCGGAATACGCCCCCCTACGCCTCACGCTCCAGTTGGATCGCCCCGCTGGCGACGAGTACCGCCCCCGCCGGAGGGGGCCGGGAGCGGTCAGCGGCGGCTCCGGTCGACGGGCCGGATCAGGCCCTCCTGCGCCGTCGTCGCCACGAGGCGGCCGTCGGCGTCGTACACCTGGCCGCGCGTGAAGGCGCGGGCGCCGGCCGCGCTCGGCGCCTCCATCTCGTAGAGGAGCCAGCCGTCGGCGCGGAAAGGGCGGAGGAACCAGATGGCGTGGTCGAGGGAGGCCGCCTGGATCGTCCCGTCGAACACGGTCCGGGCGTGGGGGAGGAGCGCCGTCCCCAGCAGGCCCCAGTCGCTGGCGTAGGCCAGGACCGCCTGGTGGAGCACGGGGTCGTCCGGGAGCGGACCGGACGCTTTGATCCAGGTGTCGGCGCGGGCCGGCCGCGCCTCCGGCGCGAGCGGGTTGCCGGGGTCGATGGGCCGGTAGTCGAGCGGCCGGTCGCGCGTGAGGACCGTCCGGAGCGGCTCGGGCACGCGGTCGCCCAGGCTGCGGACGAGGTCGCGCTCGCTGGCGAGGTCCTCCGGCGCGGGCACGTCGCGGCCGAGGTCGTCCTGGTGCTCCAGCCCCGGCTCCTCGCGGTGGAACGAGAGCGAGGCGTTGAAGATGGGCCGCCCGTGCTGGATGGCCGTCACCCGGCGCGTCGTGAACGAGCCTCCGTCGCGGAGCGTCTCCACCTCGTAGACGATGGGCGCTTCGATGTCGCCGGGGAGGATGAAGTAGGCGTGGAGCGAGTGGCAGAGCCGGTCGTCGCCGACGGTCCGCGCGGCGGCCACGAGCGCCTGCGCGAGCACCTGCCCGCCGAACACGCGCGGCGAGGCGAGCGGTCGGTTCCGGCCCCGGAAGATCCGGTCCTCGATCCGTTCGAGGTCGAGCAGGTCGAGGAGGTCGTCGAGGGCGGTCATGGGTGTCTTCCGTGTGCGGCGGGGGCGCCAAGAAACCGAGCATCGTCGGTTCGGGGGAGGCGGGCGAGGGGATTTCATAGACCGCCGGGCCCGCTGTTCGGGAGGACAGGAGCGCCATCATTTCACACTCCTCACCCCTTGCGGAGGACCCTCCCCCGGCATCTACATTCGCGCCCGCTGGACCCGGCGTTCGCCGGCCGGCTCATCACCCCCCGCGCCACCGGCGCACCCCCATGAAGAAGACCCTGCTCGTCGCCCTCGCCCTCACCGGCGTCTCGCTCACCGGCTGCATGGACGAGGCCGTCGAGACGGCCACCCCGGAGACCGACGCCCCCGTCGTTGAGGAGTCGGTCGCCGAGGAGCCCGTTGCCGAGGAGGCCGTCCTCGAGGAGGGCGTCACTGACTCTCTCGCGGCCCCGGCCGAGGCGACGGCCCCGGCGGAGACGACCCCGGCAGAGGCCCCGGCCGAAGCCCTCTGAGATCCCCGGCTGGACGTCCCAACGGCGCCCCGGCTGCTTCGGCGGTCGGGGCGCCGCGCGTTGGGCCCCCGCGCGTCGCCCGCGCGCGGCGCATAGATTTGAGGCGGGCCCACCCCGGCCACCTCACCCACCCGCACCCCCATGAAGAAGACCCCGTTCCTCGCCCTCGCCCTCTCGGGCCTCGTATTCGTCGGCTGCACCGACGAGGAGGCCCAGACCGCCGACCCGATCCTCGACGAGGCCGAGGTGGTGACCGCGCCCGAGGACGACCTCGCCGTGGACGACTCCCTGCTCATGGGCGAGCCCACGATGGCCGACTCCACGATGGCCGACTCCACGATGACGGAGGGCGAGATGAGGGACAGCCCGTCGATGTAGCGCGAGCGGCGTCCGGCGTGCGAGGGCACGGGGGCATCTCCCGCCCGTCCCGCTGGCGGCGGCGCCCGCCAGCCGGGCCGCCGCCTCCCCGATCCCCTCAGCGCGCGCCCGTCGGCCCCGGTTGGGCGTGCGGCTCGGCCCCGGGGTGGAGCACCACGTGCTCGCCGGCCCGCGCCTGCTCCGGCTCCTCCGGAAGCTGGCCCCAGCGGCCCCGCCTCGGCGACTCGTCGAGCGCGCGGTCGATGTTGTAGGCGGCCGAGATCAGGCCGAGGTGGCTGAACGCCTGCGGGTAGTTGCCCAGCGACTGGCCCCGGAGCCCGGTCATCTCGGCGAACAGGCCGAGGTGGTTCGAGTACCCCAGCATCTTCTCGAACATGACGTGGGCCTTTTCGAGGTAGGCCGGCTCGATCCGCCCCGCCCGCGCGAGCGCCTCCACGAGCCAGAACGAGCACATGTTGAAGGCGCCCTCCTCGCCGCCCACGCCGTCGTCCACCTCGACGGTGTTGTAGCGCCAGACGAGGCAGTCGCTGGTGAGGCCGCCCTCCTCGGGCGGGAGGAGGGTCTGCTCCAGCGTCGAGATCATGCGCGGGTCGTTGGGGCCGGTGAAGAAGACGAGGGGCATGAGCAGGTTCGAGGCGTCGAGCACGTCGCTCCCGAACGACTGGACGAACGCGCCGCGCTCGGCATTCCAGCCCTTCTCCATGATCGTCTCGTAGATCCGGTCGCGCGTCTTCGTCCAGCGGCGGCGGGGGGCCGGGAGCGAGCGCTTGTCGGCGAGGCGGAGGGCGCGGTCGAGGGCCACCCAGCACATGAGCTTGGAGTAGACGAAGTGCTCGCGCTCGCCGCGGACCTCCCAGATCCCCTCGTCCGGCCGCTCCCAGTTGGCGCAGACCCAGTCGACGTACTTCACGATGTCGGTCCAGAACTCCCACGCGACGGGCGTCCCGTACTTGTCGTAGAGGTAGACGGCGTCGAGCAACTCGCCGTAGATGTCGAGCTGGAGCTGGCTGGCCGCCCCGTTCCCGATGCGGACCGGCCGGGAGCCCTTGTAGCCGTCGAGGTGGTCGAGCGTGTGCTCGGTGAGCTGGCGGCGGCCGTCGATGCCGTAGACGATCTGGAGCGGGCCGTTGGGGTCGTCCACGATGCCGGCCTCGCAGCGGTCGCGGAGCCAGCCGATGAACGAGCGGACCTCCGTCGTGAAGCCGATCCGGAGCAGGCCGTAGAGCGTGAACGCGGCGTCGCGGATCCAGGAGTAGCGGTAGTCCCAGTTCCGGTGGCCGCCGATGTGCTCCGGCAGCGACGTCGTCGGCGCGGCGACGATGGCCCCGGTCGGCTCGAACGTGAGCAGCTTGAGCAGGAGCGCGCTCCGGCGGACCGACTCGCGCCAGCGGCCGGTGTACGAGCACCCCCGCAGCCAGTCGCGCCAGTAGTTCGTGGTCTGGCGGAACAGGGCGTACTCGGCGTCCCGCGAGAGCGGCTCCTCCAGCTCGCCCTCGGCGTCGAGGTGGCGGATCTCGAGCGTCACGCGGTCGCCCCGCTCCAGGTCCAGGTCGCGGACGACGGCCGGGCGCTCGGGGTCCGACTCGTCCACGTGGAGCGTGCGGACGGTCGAGAGGCCGAGGCGGCGGCCGGAGTCCGAGGTGAACTCGGCGCCCTCGGGCGTGAGCGCGACCGTGTGCCCCTCGCGCCCGTAGTCGAAGCCGGGCCGGCAGTGGATCCGCACGCGGACGTGGCCCCGGATCACGCGGACGTGCCGGATCAGCCGGTGGTACCCGGCGTCCGGGCCCATGTCGCCGACGGGCATGTAGTCCACGACCTCGGCCGCGCCGTCGTCGCCGGCGTAGCGCGTGACGAGCACGTTGGAGTCCGGGAGGTAGGTCTGGCGGCAGGCGTAGCCGCCGTCCACCTCGATCCGGCAGTGGCCGCCTTTTTCGCTGTCGAGGACGGCCCCGAACACGCTCGGGCTGTCGAAGTGCGGGAAGCACAGCCAGTCGACGGAGCCGTTCATGCCGACGAGCGCGGCCGTCCGCATGTTGCCGACGAGGCCGTAGTCCTCGATGGGGAGGTAGTCGCTGGGAGGCGAGGGGCAGGGGGAAGCCACAGGCGGGGTCGGGGGGAATCTGACAGAGCGGCGTGAACGGGCACGGACGTGCCGGGGTCCTCTCCGCACTCGCCCCGGTGTCCGGCCCCGGTGTCCGGCTTCCTCCGCGCGGTCCGAGGGGTACGGCGGCCGACGCGCAGGACCCCTCGCTCTCGCCCCCCCGTTCTCTGCCGAGAACGACCCCAGATCCGTCCGAGGCCATGAACGACTCCAGCGATCCCCCCGGCCGAGACGCGCCTGCCGCCGACAAGCTCCGCGTGGCCGAGGACGGCGACGCGGTGGCGGCCGACGCGCTCGTCCACCAGCTCGACGAGGAACTCCAGCGGGCCCGCGAGCAGCTCCGCGCGACGGCCGAGGACTTCGAGACGCTGCGGGAGGAAATGCGGGCGCGCCACGAGGAGCTCCAGGCGGCCAACCACGAGCTGAAGGTGAGGGTGGACGAGGTGGGCCAGGCCCACGCCGACCTCCAGAACCTCCTGAGCGCGACGGAGATCGGCACGCTCTTCCTCGACCGCGACCTCCGCATCCAGCGGTACACCCCGCACTCGGCGGGCCCGTTCAACATCCGCCCGGCCGACGTGGGCCGCCCGCTCGCCGAGCTCCGGTCGGCCCTGGTGTACGAGGACCTCCTCGCCGACGCCCGGCGCGCGATCGAGACCCCCACCGTCGTCGAGCGCGAGGTCCGCGGCGACGGCCAGTGGTACCTCGTCCGGCACTGGCCTTACCGGGTCACGGGCGACCGGGTCACGGGCATCCTGCTCACCTTCGTCGACGTCACGGCTCAGAAGCAGGCCGAGCAGGAGGCGGCGGCGGCCCGCGACTTTGCCCAGCACGTCCTCGACACGGTCGGGGAGGGGGTCCTCGTGCTCTCCGACGACCTCCACGTGCTCTCGGCCAACCACTCGTTCTACGAGACGTTCGGGGGGACGGAGGAGCAGACGGTCGGGCGCCTCGTCTACGACCTCGGCGACGGGCAGTGGGACCTCCCCGAGCTGCGGGCGCTCCTCGAGGAGGTCCTCCCTACGAACCGTGTCTTCAGCGACTACGCGGTCTCGCACGAGCTCGAGGGCGTCGGGTGGCGGACCGTGCTCCTCAGTGGCCGCCAGCTCGGCCGCCAGCAGAAGATCCTCCTCAGGATCGAGGACGTGAGCGAGCGCGGCGCCCTCGGGGACCGCATGGACGAGGCCGTTCGCGAGCGGACCGAGCAGTCCCGGCGCCTGGCCTCGGCGCTCGTCATGGCGGAGCAGCGCGAGCGCCGCCGGATCTCGTCCGTCCTCCACGACCACCTCCAGCAACTCCTCTACGGGCTCCAGCTCCACGTCTCGCGGCTCGCCAGCGCCGTCCCGGACGGGCTCCGCGATCAGGTCGAGCGCGTCAGCACGCTCCTCGACGACGCCGGCGAGGTCACGCGGACGCTGACGGTGGAGCTAAGCCCGCCGGTCCTCAAAGGCGAGGGGCTCGACGCCGCCCTCGACTGGCTGGCCCTGCAGGTGGAGGCGACGAACGGGCTCCGCGTCGAGGTCCAGACCGCCGGCCCCGTCCGCGTCCCGGACGAGGTCATGCGGGTGCTCCTGTTCCAGATCGTCCGCGAGCTCCTGTTCCATGTGGCCGAGCACGCCCAGACGGACACGGCCCGCGTCGAAATCGAGGACGCCGCCGCCGAGCTCCGCATCGCCGTTGTGGCCGAGGGGGTGGGGTTCGACTTCGAGGCGGCGGACCGGCTGCCGGAGCACGGGCACGTCGGGCTGGTGCAGGTTCGCGAGCGGCTGGAGCTGTTCGGCGGGCGCTTGGAGACCGAGTCGGTCCGGGGCGAGGGCACGCGGGCCACGATCGTCGTCCCGCACGACCGCCCGGGCGCCTGACGCGAGAGGGCGGTCAGCGGCCGACCGGCCGCTCCGGGCCGCTGGCGGACCGTCTCCGCCAGCGGTCAGGGGAGGTAGCGCCGGAGGTAGGCCACGACGGCGTCCACGTCGGGGAGGCGGTGGCCGGCGGCCGTCTCGCCCTCGCCCACCTTGACGGTCACGGCCGGAAGGCGGAGGGCCTGGAGCGCGCGGAAGGCGTCCTCGTCGGTCACGTCGTCGCCGAGGTAGACCGGCGTGCGGTCCGGGTGCTCGGCGGCGATACGCGCCACGGCGGTTCCCTTCGAGACGCCGTCCGGGCGCAGCTCGACCACGGCCTTGCCCCAGATCGGCGTGAGGCCCGCGGGCACGCGCTCGGCCCAGGTGCCGAGCGCTGCCCGCGCCGCCTCCGGGTCCGCCGCGTTCCGGTAGTGGACGGCGAACGTGGCCCCCTTCGGCTCGACGTGGACCCCCTCGGCCTCGGGAACGGCCTCGCGGAGCTGGCGGAGCGCCTCGGCGTGCGCCTCGCCCGCCCGCGTCTCCACGGTCCCGTCGGTCCACCCCTCCTCGGACCCGTGGAGCCCGACGGCGCGGACGCGCGTGCCTGGCAGGAACGTCCCGAGCATCGAGAGCGCCCGGCCCGTCACGATCACGACGGGGTGGGCGGCCGCCAGCGCCGCCAGCAGGTCGGGCACGGCCGGGTGCGGGCCGGCGGCGGCGGGGTCGGACACGATGGGCGCGAGCGTCCCGTCGTAGTCGAGGAAGAGGAGCGGGCGGTCGGGGACGGGGATCATGATGGAGGAGCGGTAGAGGCGCCCCACTGGGGCGTCTGGACGGCGGGGATCGTCGGGGGCTAGGCTCCGACCTCCTCGGCCGAGCCCAACGAGGTGAGGAACCGCCGCGCCCAGTCGTGGACGTCGAGGCGGCGGACGGCCTCCTTCATCCGGCTGAGCCGCTGGCGGCGCTCGTCGTCGGGGAGCGCGAGCGCGTCGTGGAGCGAGCGCGCCAGCCCGTCGGCGTCGTAGGGGTTGACGAGGACGGCCCCGTCGAGGTAGTCGGCCGCGCCGGTCAGCTCGCTCAGCACGAGCGCGCCGCGCTCGGAGACGGTCGCGAACTCGTGGGCCACCAGGTTCATCCCGTCGCGGAGCGGCGTCACGAAGGCGACGTCGGCCGCGCGGTAGAGGACGGCCAGGTCCTCCTGCGTGAACGACTGGTAGCGGTAGCGGACCGGTGCCCAGGCGCCCTGCGCGAACCGCCCGTTGATGCGCCCCGTGATCTCGTCCATGTCGCGGCGGAGCCGGTCGTAGGCCGGGACGCCCGTCCGCGAGGGCGTCGCCACCTGCATCAGCGTGATGTGCCCGTGCGTCTCGGGGTAGGTCTCCAGGAACCGCTCGAACGCCTCCATCCGGAGCAGCAGCCCCTTCGTGTAGTCCAGCCGGTCGACGCCGAGGACGAGGTGGTCGACGCCGAGCTCGCGGCGGAGCGCCTCGGCCTCGGCGTCGGTCTCCGGCCGGTCGGCGAGGGCCTGGAACCGGTCCACGTCGATCCCGATGGGGTGGGACTCGGCGCGGCAGCGGCGCCCTTCCCAGACGACCGTCTCGCCCTCGATCTCGGCCCCGAGCAGGTCCCGCGCGGACTCGCGGAAGTTCTCGGCGTAGCCCTCGGTGTGAAAGCCGAGGAGGTCGGCGCCGAGGAGCCCCCGCAGGAGCGTCCGAGCGGAGGGGACGATGCGGAAGACCTCGGAGGCCGGCCACGGCACGTGCCAGAAAAAGCCGACCTCGGCCTCGGGGAGTCCACCCCGAATCATCTCGGGGGCCAGCATCATGTGGTAGTCCTGGACCCAGAACCGGGGCATCTCGCCGGTCTCCTGCGCGAACTGGCGGGCGACGTCGAGCGCCGTGTGCGCGAACCGCCGGTTGACGGCGCGGTAGGCGTCGCGGAACGACCGCTCGGGCTCGACGTGCTCGACGAGGTAGTGCGCCAGCGGCCACAGCACGCGGTTGGCCATCCCCTGGTAGAACGCCTCGAACTCGCGCTCCTCGAGGGGCACGCGGCGGACGGTGAAGCCCGGCCCGTCTTCGGGGTAGCGCTGGACGAGCGGGGTCTCCTCGTCCGGCTCCTGCATGGCCACCCAGGCGCCGCCGCGCGCTTCGAGCACCGGCAGGAGGGCGGAGGCGAGGCCGCCGAGGCTCGGCTCCCAGCCGTCGGGCGTCGGGCGGATCGGGGCGCGGTTGGCGACGAGGACGAGGGACACGGGACGGGAGAGAGGGGCGGAGGCGTACGCGCCGGCCCGCGCCCTGTTCGGCGAGCGGCGACCGTGAGCACCTCCCGCCCGTCCCGCTGCCTGCCCCCGCGAAGGCGGGGGCGGCGACGCTCGCCCGTCGGGAGCCTAATCCCTTACGCCGGCTCGGCTTCGAAGGGCGCCAGCGCCTCGGCCACGGGCCGCGCGTTGGGCGTCCAGGCCAGGAACCGCCGGATCACGGCGTCGAGCAGGGCGTCGGGGCACGAGGCACCGGCGGTGAGGAGGACGTCGACGGGGCCGGCCGCCTGGGCCGGGTACCAGTCGCGCGTCTCGCGCATCTCCTTCGTGCGCCAGTCGAAGTGCCGGATCCGGTCCGGGCTCACCAGCTCGTCGGCGTCCTTGACGAAGTAGGTCGGGAGGCCGGCGTCCTCGCAGAGCTCGACGAGGTGCGAGGTGTTGGACGAGTTGTAGCCGCCGACGACGAGGGCGAGGTCGGCGCCGGAGGCGATGAGCGCCTCGGTGGCGTCCTGGTTCTCCTTCGTGGCGTAGCAGAGCGTGTCCGAGGTGTCGGCCACGTTCGCGTCGTCGCCGTCGCGCGTGACGACGGCCTGGCGGAGCCGCTCGGCGATGGCCGCCGTCTCGGTCGCCAGCATCGTCGTCTGGTTGACGACGCCGATCCGGGCGAGGTCGCGGGCAGGATCGAACCCGTCGGACGTCTTCCCCTCGAACCGGCCCCAGAAAAAGGCGGCGTCCTCGCGGCCCTCGACCACGGCCGCCAGCGCCTCGGCCTCGGCCATGTCGCGCACGACCACGACCGGCGCCGACGCGGCGGCCCGGCTCACCGTCGCCCGCGTCTCCTCGTGCTGCCGCTTGCCGTGGACGACCACGGTGTACCCCTTCCCGCCGATCTGGGCGCCCTTTTTCCACACGCGCACGACGAACGGGCACGTGGTGTCGTAGGCCTCGACGTCCACGCCGCGCGCCGTCAGATCGTCCAGGACCTCGGTCGGCGCGCCGAAGGCCGGGATGACGACGAGGTCGCCGGGGCCGAGGGCGTCGAACGGGATGAGTTGCTCGCCCGAGGTGGTTCGCAGGAACCGGACGCCGCGCGCCTGGAGGTCCTCGTTGACGTGGGGGTTGTGGATCATCTCCGAGAGGAGGAAGACCCGGCCAGCGGAGGCCTTGTCTGGGTGCTCGTCGAGGGCGCGGTAGGCGATCTCGATGGCGTTCTCGACGCCGAAGCAGAACCCGAAGTGGCGGGCCAGCTTCACGCGGAGCGGGCCGAAGTCGAGCACGCTCGGCGCCAGGTCCTTTTTGCGGGGGTCGGCCGCGCGCCGGGCCTCCGTCACGCGGCTGACGACCGGGCTGCGGTAGAAGTCGGGGACGTCGAACTGGCGGGCCATGCGGGCGGGGGCGTCTCGGAAGGCATCCTACGCCTGTGCGCCCCGACGAGGTGCCCGAGGCCGCGCGCTCCGCCGAGAATTGGCCGGATGATCGATCCATGATGCCGAGCCAGGGACCTTCTCAGGGAGCCGGCCGTAGTCCCTCCCAATGCCGCTCCGTTCGGCCCTTCTTCCCCCGCATTCCGCTCCACTACCGCTCCACTATGAGACTCGCTACTTCCATGCTCCGAACCGTCTCGCTGGCGGCCCTGAGCCTCCTCCTCGTCACCCCGGCCCTGGCGCAGTCCGGCGGGCTTGACCTTCCGCTGACGTTCGACGAGACCATCGACTATGAGCTCTTCGGTTTCGCGGGTGCCGATCAGTCGGCGATCGTGACCGACCCTGAAGACCCCACCAACAACGTGGTCCGCGTCATCCGAGACGCTCAAGCGCAGACGTTCGCGGGTACAGTGATCGCTGACGGCGGCCTCGACAATCCGATCCCGTTCGCGCCCGACGCCACGACCATGTCGGTCCGTGTCTGGACGCCGGAGGCTGGCACGCCGGTGGTGTTGAAGGTCGAGCAGTCCGGTGTCGGAGCGATCGCCGTCGAGTCGCAGCCTGTCCTTTCGACGGTGGGCGGCATGTACGAGACGCTGGTGTTCGACTTCGCCGACGAGGCGGCAACTCGGCTTGCGCTCGACTTCGACGCGACGTACAACAAACTGGTGGTCTTCTTCGACTTCGGCATGGCCGGGGCAGGGGGGCCCTACTACTTCGACGACATCGCTTTCGGCGACGGCGAGGGCGGCGGCATGGGCAACGACTCATCATCACCGGCGTCGTTGACGGGCAGACTCACGGGCGGCGCCCCGGAGGTCGTCGAACTCTACGTCGTCAACGACATCGACGGACCTCAGCGTCGACGGCGTACGGCTCCGTTCTTACAATGGCGGCGGCACCGACGGCGTCGCGTACGTCCTCGCCTGGTCGGCCTCGGCGGCGATTACCTCCACGTCACGGACGACAGCACTCAGTTCCACGACATCTGCGGGTTCGCGCCCGACTCGACGTTCCCGGTCTGAGGTCAGCATCGACGGCGACGACGCCGATCGAACCTGTTCTACGAATCCGAGTGGCCTCGCGGTCGGGGACGCCCCGGCCACGGCGAGCCGTCAGTCGACGTGTCCGAGCGAGATCGGCAGCACCCCACGTCCGGGATCTGGAACTAGCCTCGACGGTTGGGCCTACCGGACGGAGGACGGCCCGGACTGGGACCGCCTTCGCCAGACGTCATCCAACGGGACGATCAGCGGCGTCCATCGCGCTCGACGACGAGACATCGAACGCGACGGCGGCCACGCCTTGCCCCATCGGGACCTACGGCCGACGGCGCCCACCGGTCCCGAAACCTTCACCGCCCTCCTACGGGGTGAGAACGAGGTCCCGGCGGTCGACACCGACGCCAAGGGCGGCGTCACGGCCGTTCTCGATGGGTCGACGCTGATGGTGACCGGCGTGTTCGCCGGGCTCTCCAGCGACTTCCAAGCGGCCCACCTCCACGGTGGCGCGGACGGCGAGAACGGGGACGTCGAGTACACGCTCACGGCGACCCCCTACGCGGACATGCTCGGCGGCACGTTCGAGGCCGTGGACAACACGTTCACGGTCCGCGAGACCTTCGCGGACTCGATCCGCGCCGGCCTCGTCTACGTCAACGTCCACTCGGTCGACCACGCGACCGGCGAGATCCGCGGCCAGCTGGGGACGAGCATCGACACGCTCCCGTTCGCGCTCAGCGGCGACGCTGAGGTCCCGCCCGTCGAGACCACGGCGACTGGCTCTGGAACTGTCAGCCTCGACGGCTCGATGATCACCGTCACGGGCTCGTTCAGCGGGCTCATGAGCGACTACAACACGGCCGTCGGCTCGCACATCCACGGCGGTGCGGCGGACGAGAACGGCGGCATCGTCGTCGCTCTCTCTCCGACGCTCGGCACCGACAACCGCAGCGGCACCTGGGAGGCAGCGGACAACACGTTCACGGTCCGCGAGACCTTCGCGGACTCGATCCGCGCCGGCCTCGCCTACGTCAACGTCCACTCGGTCGACCACCCCGGCGGCGAGATCCGGGGCCAGATCGGCACGCCAGCTCCGCTCATGGTCGTCACCATCGCCGAGGCCCGCGCCGCTGGCGACGGTGAGACGGTCACCATCGAGGGGACCGTCACCCGGACCATGGGGGACTTTACCTACCTCCAGGACGAGACGGCCGGCCTCACCATCCGCGAGGTGAGCGGGAGCGACTTCGCCGCGGACGTCGAGAGCGGAGCGATCATGCCGGGCACCATGCTCCGCGTGACGGGCACCCTCTCGGAGTACAACCAGCTCCTCCAGGTCAACGAGGACGACCTCATGTCCTATGAGATCCTGGGGACGGGCGACGTGCCGGAGCCCCAGACCGTCACGCTCTCGGAGCTCGCCTCCAACGGCGAGGCCTACGAGGGCGAGCTGGTCACGGTCCGCGGCGTGACGTTCCTGGAGACGGGGACGTTCGCGGAGCGCACGACCTACACGGTCTCCGACGACTCGGACGACACGAACACCGTCTCGGCCCGTGTCCCGAACGCCGCCGACACCTCCGTCGACGGCGAGGAGATCCCCGGCCGGGCCAACCTCACGGCCGTCGTTGGACAGTTCGACTTCGACGATGCGGCCGCCGGCTACCAGCTCCTGCTGATCGACGCCGCTGACATCGAGAACGCGGTGGCGAGCGAGGAGGACGGCGAGGCCGTCCTGTCGCTGGCCGTCGCCAACCCGATCTCGGGCGACGCCACGGTCCGCTTCTCGCTCGACGCGCCGGGCACCGCCCGCGTCGCGCTCTACGACGCGCTCGGCCGCCAGGTCGCCGTCGTGGCCGAGGGCGAGATGACGACGGGGACGCAGACGGCCCGCCTCGAGGCCGGCCGTTTCGCAGCGGGCGTCTACATCCTCCGCCTGGAGGCCGAGACGAACGCGATCACTCAGACGATCACGGTCGTCCGCTAACCGAGTCCTCTCGGTTGACACCGTCGCGGGGCGGGGCCTTCGGGCTCCGCCCCGCGTTTTTTGTTCGCGCGACGGGCGAAGGCGACCGCCAGCCGGTCGGGCCCTACGCCTTCTGCGCGAGCCGGCCGGACCACGCGCGGCGGAACGCCGGGAAGCGGCCCTCCAGGATCGCGGCGCGCATCCCGCGCATCGTCCAGAGGTAGAGGGCGAGGTTTTGGACGCTGGCGATCTCCATGTGGAGCGGCTCCTTCGCGATCGTGAGGTGGCGGAGGTAGGCCTTCGAGAACGCCCGGCTGTGGTACACGTCCAGGCCGGCGTCGACGGGTTCGAAGTCGTCCTTCCAGCGGGCGTTCTTGATGTTGACGATGCCGGCGGTGGTGAAGAGCGAGCCGGTACGGGCGTTGCGCGTCGGCATGACGCAGTCGAAGAGGTCCACGCCGCGCGCCACGTTCTCGATCAGGTTCTGCGGCGTCCCGACGCCCATGAGGTAGCGCGGGCGGTCGGCGGGGAGGACCTCGTTCGTGACCTCGACCATCTCGTACATCTGGTCGGCCGCCTCGCCGACGGAGAGCCCGCCGATGGCGTAGCCCTCGGCGTCGAGCGCGAGCAGGGCCTCGGCGGACTCGCGGCGGACGGCGGGGTAGACGGCGCCCTGGACGATGGGGAAGAGGGCCTGGTGGTGGCCGTAGCGCGGCTCCGTCGCGCGGTAGTGCCGGAACGCGCGCTCGGCCCAGCGGACCGTCCGGGCATTCGCGCGCCGCGCCTCGGCCTCGTCGACCGTCGCCGGCGTCAGCTCGTCCAGGACCATCATGACGTCCGAGCCGATGTCGCGCTGGAGGTCCACCACCTCCTCCGGGGTAAAGTGGAGCGTGTCGCCGGCGAGGTGGCTCTGGAAGCGGACGCCCTCTTCGGTCACGTTCCGCAGCTCCGCGAGGGAGAACACCTGGAAGCCGCCCGAGTCGGTGAGGATGGGGCGGTCCCACGCCATGAAGCGGTGGAGCCCGCCCGCGTCGCGCAGGATCTCGCGGCCCGGCCGGAGCGCGAGGTGGTACGTGTTGCCGAGCAGGATGCGGACGTCGAGGTCGTCGGCGAGCGTGCGCGGGGCGACGGCCTTCACGCTGCCGACCGTCCCGACGGGCATGAACATGGGCGTCTCGACGGTCCCGTGGTCGGTGTGGAGGAGGCCGGCGCGGGCGCCGGTCTCGGGGCACTCGGCCTGGAGCTCGAAGGTGAGGGGCATGGTCTCGGAGGGGGCGGCTCGGAGGGTAGCGCTCGGAGGCCGGGGCTGCCGGCAAGCGTCGGCGAATCGCGGCCTCGCGGCGCTGGCGGAGGCTCGTCGCCAGCGGGGCGGAGCTTTCCGGGGGCCGCTGCGTTAGGGCCGTCCCTCTCTTCCTGGCCCTTTCAATGAACAACCTCTTTCGCGGACTCCTCGCCGGCTACGGCGCCAAAAAGCTCGGCGGTGGCTGCTTCTCGACCATCCTCGTCTTCGTCGTGCTCTGGGTCCTGCTCGGGCAGTGCGGCTCGGCGCTCCCGCCGGACGCCGTCGAGGCGGAGCCGGCCGCGACCGTCGAGATGGCGCCCGCTCCGGCCCAGGCGCCCGCCGACGCTCGGGCGCTCGTCCCGGCCGGCTAAGCGGCCTCGGGCTCGTCGTCGTCCCCGAGGTCGATGACGAGCGCCTCCCGGCGGGCGCGGACGACGCCGGCCACGAGCGCCGCCGTCGGCACGGCGAGGAGGAGCCCGAGGAGCCCGAAGAGGGCGCCACACGCGAACAGGGCCAGCAGGATCACGACGGGGTGGAGCCCCACCTGCTGGCTCATGATGTTGGGCGTGAGAAACGACTGCTCGATGATCGCCTGCCCGGCCAGCACGCCGAGCACGATGAGGACGTCGGTGAACGTGCCGAAGGCGAGCATGAGCGTCACGCCGAGCACGTAGGTGAGGATCGAGCCGAGGCTCGGGATCATGTTGAGGAGCCCCGCCAGCAGCCCGAGCAGCAGCGAGTACGGCACGCCGAACAGGACGAGCGGCACGGCGACGAGGACGGCGCTCGCGGCCGAGATCGTGAGCTGCCCCCGGACGTAGCTCCCGAACACGCCCGCCGCCCGCCCCAGGTACTCGCGCTGCCCCTCGTAGCGGGGGAGCAGCCGGACGAGGCTGTCGCGGAGCTCGGGGTAGTCCTTCAGCGAGAAGAACAGGAGGACGGGGATGAGCGCCGCCGTGGTCACGATCCCGATGATGGCGCCGATCTGTTGGAACAGCCCGACGACGAAGGTGGGGATGCGGGTGAGGCCCGCCTCGATCTGGCCCGGCAAGAACGTCGTGATCTGGTCCACGAGGTCGGCCCGGTGGATGAGGCCCGCGCGCTCGGCCTCCGCCAGCGCCTCGGACTGGGCCACCCACTCCGGCGCCCGGAGCACGAGGGCCACGGCCTGCGCGGCCAGGTCCTGCACCTGCTGGAGGAGCATCGGCACGAGGAGCACGAGCGCTCCGCCCACGACGCCCACGACGGTGAGGGTGAGGGCGAGTGCCGACGCCGAGCGCGGGACGCCCCACCGCCGCTCGGCCCCGCTCACCGCCGGGTCCAGGAGGTAGGCCACGACGAACACGGCGATGAACGGGGCCAGCACGCCGCCGAGCTGGCTCAGCACGTACGCCCCGAACGCGAGGCCGCCGGCCCAGAGGACGGCCCGCGCCGCGCGGTGCTGGCGGATCGGCCAGAGCAGGGCGACGCCGGCCACGGCCACCCAGAACGGCCCGAGCCGGGCGCGGACGCTCACGAGCAAGACGAACAGGGCCGCGATCCCGCCCAGGAGCAGGAGGGCCTGAAACGCGACGGGGCGGGGCGGAGGAGAGGGGGCGTCCACGGAGATAAACGTACCCACCGATGGCCTCGCGGGCCTCAGGGCGTCGGCGTACGTTGGGCGCGGCCTCTCCCCGTCCTGTGCGCGCCGCCGTCCTCCTGCTCCTCGCGCTGGCGACTCCCGCCCTCGCCCAGCCCGGCGAGCGCCTCGCCCCGCCCGCGCCCGACACCACCGCCCGCCGCTACGGGTCCAGCGGCGCGCTCGTGCTCGCCCTCTCCGAGTACGGCCTCGGCGCTGGCGCCGCCCTGCGCGGTCGGCTTTCGAACGACCTCTCGCTCGTGGCCGAGATCACGGTCGGGGCCGGGATCGACGAGCGGGAGCAGCGCTTCTTCGTCGGCTTCTTCGGCGACACCGTGACGCCGTTCAAGCGGAACTACGTGCTGCTGGCGCCGCTCCACGTCGGCCTGGAGCGCCGGCTGTTTCGGGCCGACGTGGAGGACAACTTCCGCCCGTTCGTCCACGCCTCGGCCGGGCCGACGTTCGGCTACCAGTGGCCCTACTTCGACGACCTCGACGGCGACGGCCAGCGCGGCGAGGGCGAGGAGCGGCTCGGCGCCTTCGGTGGGCTCCGCGACGGCTCGGCGCGGCTCGGCGTGGGCGGGACCCTCGCCGTCGGCGCGTTCTTCGGGCGCAGCCGCCGCGCCGCGCAGGCGCTCCGCATCGGCTTCCAGGGCACCTACTTCCCCGTCGAGGTGGACCTCCTGGAGCTGGACGAGCGCGTCGAGAGCCCGTCGCGCCACACCTTCTGGACGCCGGTCGTGAGCTTCCACGTCGCCCGGCTGTTGTGAGGGGGGGCGCCCGCTGAAAAGTTCCGGGTGTCTTCCGCCGCTCCGGCTGGCGGTGCGCCTCCGCCCGTGGCAGCTTGCCTTCCGCCTTCCGCCTTCCGCCTTCCGCCTTCCGCCTTCCGCCTTCCGCCTTCCGCCTTCCGCCCATGCGCTGCTTCCCCGTCCTGCTCGCCGTGTTCGTCGCCCTGGCAGGGTGCGCCGAGCGGCCGATCGACGCCGCTGAGCCGTCGCCCCCGGCGCTCGTCCTGATCTCCATCGACGGGTTCCGCTACGACTACCTCGACCGCGCCGACGTGGAGGTGCCCGCGCTCCGCGCGCTGGCGGCCGAGGGCGTCCAGGCCGAGCGGCTCGTCCCGGTCTACCCCACCAAGACGTTCCCGAACCACTACTCGCTCGTCACCGGGCTGACGGCCGAGCACCACGGGATCGTCGCCAACACGATGCGCGACCCGGACCGGCTCGGGCCGGACGGCGAGCCGGCCACGTTCTCGCTCTCCGACCGCGACGCCGTGGCCGACGGGCGGTGGTGGGGCGGCGAGCCGATCTGGGTGACGGCCGAGAACCAGGGCCTGACGGCGGCGACGGCCTTCTGGCCCGGCTCCGAGGCCGAGATCGGCGGCGTCCGCCCGAGCTACTGGCTCCCCTACGACGGCGACCTCGCCTACGCCGACCGCGTGGCGCAGGCGCTCGACTGGCTGAGCCTCCCGCCGGCCGAGCGGCCCGGCCTCGTCACGCTCTACTTCGAGGGCGTCGACACGGCCGGCCACCGCTTCGGGCCGGGCGCGCCCGAGACGGCCGCCGCCATCGAGGAGGTCGACGCCGCGATCGGCATGCTCGTCGACGGCCTCCGCCAGCGCGGGCTGCTCGCCACGACCGACGTCGTGGTCGTGAGCGACCACGGCATGGCCGCCGTCTCGCCCGAGCGCCGCGTGCTCCTCGACGACGCCATCGACCTCGACGCCGTGGACGAGGTGACGTGGGGCGAGCCCGTCGGCATCTGGCCCGGCGACGCCGACCCCGACTCGCTCGTCGCCCGCATCGACCGGCTCCCCCACCTCCGGGCCTACCGGAAGGAGGCGCTGCCCGCGCGGCTCCACTACGCCGACAACCGCCGCATCCCGCCCGTCCTCGTCCTCGCCGACGAGGGGTGGACGGCGACCTCGCAGGCCTTCGTCGAGCGCAACCCGGACCGGCCCTCGGGCGGCACGCACGGCTACGACAACCGCGTCGCCTCGATGCACGGGGTCTTCCTCGCGCGCGGCCCGCGTTTCCGGCCGACGACCACGACCGGGCCGATCCAGACCGTCGACGTGTACGACATCCTCGCCCGCGCCCTCGGCCTCGACCCGGCCCCCACGGACGGCGACCCGGAGGCCGCCGACCGCGTGCTCCGCTAGGCCCGCCGCCGCTGGCGGCGCGCGTCGCCAGCGGCTAGCGCTCCCGCTCCCGGATCTCGGCCGCGACACGCTCGGCGGCCTCCAGCACCCGGAGCGTGTTGCCGCCGAGGATCTTCCGCACGTCCTCCTCGGAGTAGCCGCGCTTGAGGAGGCCGTAGGTGATCCAGGGCAGCCGCGTCACGTCCTCCAGGCCCTCCGGGAGCGAGGGGACGCCGTCGAAGTCGGACCCGAGGCCGACGTGGTCGGCGCCGGCGACCTGGACGGCGTGGTCGATGTGGTCGAGCGCCGTCTCCAGGGTCACGCGGCCGGTCCCGAGGTAGGTGTCGTAGAAGTTGATCATGATCACGCCGTCGTCCTCGGCGAGGAGGCGGAGCATGGCGTCGGTGACGTTGCGGGGGTGCTCGTGGAGCGCGCGGCACGACGAGTGGCTGAGGATGACCGGCGCCTCGGAGGCCTCGATGGCGTCGGCGAAGGCCTCGTCGCTGACGTGCGAGACGTCGACGAGCACGCCGAGCCGGTTCATCTCGCCCACGAGGTCGCGGCCCAGGTCGTTCAGCCCGCCCCAGCGCGCGGCGTCCGTCGAGGCGTCGGCCCAGGAGTTGGTGTTGGTGTGCGTGAGGGTGACGTAGCGGATGCCGTTGGCGCTGAGGTGGCGGAGCACGTCGACGTCGCCCTGGAGCGCGTGGCCGCCTTCGAGCCCGAGCAGGACCGCCTTGCCGCCGGCCCGCGAGATCCGCCGCACGTCGTCGGCCGTCCGGGCGATCTCGGCCCCGTCGAGCGCGCCGACCTGGCGGTCGATGACGTCCGTCATGGCGAGGGCGCGGTCGGTCGCCTCCTCGCCCTCGCCGTAGGTGCGCGACACGTAGACGGCGAAAAAGGCGCCGTCGAGGCCGCCCTCCGCCATGCGGGGCAGGTCGAGGTGGGCGCGGCCCGGCTCCGGCCGGTGGAGGTCGCCGAGCTGGTAGCCCTCGTCCAGCATGAGCGAGGGCGTGTCCACGTGGCCGTCGAGGACGATGGCGTCGTAGTGGATGCGGAGGGCGTCCGCCCACAGGGGGTCCTCGGCCTCCAGGCGACGGGCGGTGGCGTCGGGGAGGCGGACGGCCCCCCCGTCGGCGCTGTCGGTGGAGTCCGCCAGCGGGGCGGGGGCGGTGGGCGGGGGCGGGGCGCCCGCCTCGCCGGCACAGGCGGCGGACCCGGAGAGGACGAGGACGGCCACGAGGAGACTGCGGACGGGCATGGGACGGTGGGAGAAGGCCCTAGTCTACGCCCGTCTCCCCTTCGTCTACACCACCTCGGCCTCCAGGCACGCCCGGAGCGCGAGCATCGTCTTGCCGAGGATCTGCGAGACGCGGGCCTCGCTGACGCGGAAGACCTCCCCGATCTCGCGGAGCGTCAGCTCGTCGTCGTAGTACATCCCCAGCATGGCGCGCGTGCGCTGCGGCAGGCCCTCAATGGCCACGCGGACGGACCGGAGGGTGTGCGCGTGCTCGGCGGCCTCGAACCCCTCCGTCGCGGCGCCATCTTCCACGAGGTCGTGGTACGAGGAGGCGTCGTCGCCGTCGCCGGCGGGGGCGTCGAGGGAGAGGGCGAACCGGGCCTGCGCCTCCATCATGAGCCGGTCGTAGTCCGCGAGGTCGATCCCCATGCGGTCGGCCACGTCGCGGTCGGAGGGCTCGGCGCCGAGCTGCTGGCGGAGCGCGTCGGCGGTGGCGCCGGCCTCGGCCACGCGCTTGCGCTTGTCGAGCGAGAGCACGTCGAGCGAGCGGAGGTAGTCCACGATGGCGCCGCGCACGCGGAGGTAGGCGTACGTCATGAACGCGGCGGCGGCGGGGTCGTAGCGGTCGAGCGCCTCCACCAGCCCCACGAGCCCGGCGCTCTCCAGGTCCTCGACGCTGGCGAGCGGGTGGTCCGGGACGGTCACCTTGCCGATGAGCGACCGGACGAGCGGGACGCCCGCCAGCACGGCGGCCTCACGGTGGAGCGGCGTCGGGTCGGCGAGGTAGCGCTCGACGAGGGCCTGGAGGTCGGGCTCGGGCATGGCTAGTGGTTGGTCATGAGTCCCGTGGCCGTCCGGTGGGTCGTTCCGCGTGAGGGAGTCCAGGGAGCCTGGGACGTGCGGACGGCCCAGGACGAGGAACCCGCGGGCGTCTCCTAGTCGTCGTGGGGCGAGGGCGCACGGGCGGCGATCCGGTCGAAGACCGGGCGGCCCAGCGTGAGGAGTCCGTAGACCACGAGCGCGGCGGCCCCCGCCACCGTCAGGTCCGACGGGGTGACGGTGAACCCGCGCGCGAGGAGCACGAGGAGGGCGGCCAGGAGGGCGGCCTGCTGGGCGAGGCGAGACGGCATCAGGCGGCGGCGCGGCGGGCGGGGAGGAGGGGGGCGAGGCCGTCGGCGATCCCGGCGAAGGCGGCCCGCAGCGGGGCCGACCGCCGAACGGCGGGGACCTGCGCGCGGACGGCGGCGCGGACGTGGGCGTCGTACGGGAGCCACCCGAACGGCGTCGGCGTGCGCCCGACGAACTGGGTCGTCAGCTCGGCGAACCGCTCGGTCGTCCGCTCGGCGTCGGCGTCGGTATCGGCCGCGTTGACGACGGACAGGAACGGGTAGTCCGGGACGGCCTGCCAGACGGTCTTGGCGAGGGTGTAGGCGCCCGTGATGGCCGTCGGCTCGCCGACGAGGACGAGGACCCCGGCGTCGGCGCGGTCGAGTGCCCAGCGGACCGTCCCGTCGAGCCCGGCCGGGGCGTCGATCAGGACCACGTCGTGCGAGCGCGCGGCCCGGTCGAGCGTCTCGTCGAGGGCCTCGTAGAGCGTCTCCGGGATGCCCTCCGGTCGCGTGGACGTGCCGCCGCAGACGAGCGTCAGGCCGGAGGCCGTCGTGTGGAAGATCCGGTCGAAGGGGACGGCGCCGCGCGCGAAGGCGACGACACTCGCGGCCGGCTCCTCGTTGAGCAGCGTCGAGCAGGAGCTCTGGCAGAAGTCGACGTCGAGGAGGGCGACGGCGTGGCCGGCGTCGTTCAGCGTCTCGGCCAGGTTCACGGCCAGCGTGCTCTTGCCGGTGCCGCCTTTTCCGCTCACGATGGCGAGGACGAGGCCTTTGGGGGGGGAGTCGGTCATGGGGAGGGGCGGCATCAGGCGAGCACGGCCGTGCGGGCCGCCGGCCGGCCGAAGGCGTGGGTCGGCACGAACTCGACCGCCGAGAAGACGGCGTCGGACGGGGCTGCCGGGCGGGAGGAGCCGGCGACGGGGCGGGACGGCTCGGGCTCGACCGGGCGGGTCGTCTCCGTCTGGAAAAAGGCGGCCAGCTCCTCGTCGGAGTAGCCCGGGCGGACGGGCGGCGGCGGAGCCGGCGCCTCGGCGGCCGACTCGGCGTGGAGGCTCTCCAGGTCGGTCCCGGACGAGAGGAGGTGGATGGGGCAGTCGAGGTGACCGGCCCAGCGCCAGGCGTCGGGCGAGGCCTCGTCGAGGCAGGTCAGCGCGAGGGCGTCGGGGCGGAGGCCGAGGGCGGCGACCGTCTCCGGCGTGAGCGACGCCCGCGAGCGCGTGGCGTCGACCACGAGGTGGACCTCGACGTCCGCCAGCGGGGCGAGCACGGCGCCCAGCCGCTCCACGAACGGCCGCGCACGCTCGGGACGGAGCGGGAGGGCCGGCGTGTCGACGAGCACGAGGTCGGCGTCGGCGAACGCCGCCATCGCCTCGCGCGCCTCGTCGGCGGACTGGACGACGGCGACGGGCACGCCGGCGCCCCAGAACACCGGGGCCGGGTCGATGTAGCGCTCGGCGTCGGGGGCCACGATCACCACGGCCGCGCTCGTGGCGCCGACGAGGTGGGGCGCCTGGGCCAGCCGGAGCGCCAGCGTCGTCTTGCCGCTCCCGCCCGGCCCGACGAGCACGAGCGGAGCGCGCGAGGGGGTCGGGGCCGGCGCGGTGGCGCGGACCTCGGAGAGCGCGGCCTCCAGCTCCGCCAGCCGGGCGCGCAGCTCGGCCACCTCGGCCGCCGTCGCCGCTGGCGGGGCCGCTGGCGGCGCGGGAGCGGCCGGCGCGGAAATCGGTTCCGCCCCCGTCGGACGCGCGTTCCGCGCGGCGGCGTAGCCGTAGGACCGGGGCGCGGCGGCGGCGACCGGCTCCGGCATTGCGGGCGGCGCCGTCTGGCGGGCGGGAGCGGGCGCCGCCGAGGCCGGCGGGGCGAGGTCGAAGGCGACCGTCACCGAGGCCGCGCCGCCGTGCACGGACGGCGAGGACTGGAGGAGGACGACGTCGTCCCCGAACAGGCGCCGGGCGTCGGCGAGGGCGTCGCGGATCGAGGGGCCGGTGACGGTCTTGAGGGTCATAATCGGGCGGCGCGGGCGCTACGGGAGGCTCACCTGCCCCTCCACGTCCACCGGCGCGTCGGGCGCGAGGTCCTGGTAGGAGAGGACGGCCACGTCCGGGAGGACGGGGTCGAGGAAGGCGAAGAGGGTGGCGCGGAGCACGGGGGAGGTCAGGAGGACCGGCGGGTGGCCGGCGGCGATGAGCGGCTTGAGCTGGGCCTCGGCGGCGGCCTGGAGGCGGACGGCCCGGTCGGGGTCGAGCCCGAGCGTCGTCGGGTTCAGCTCGCCGGTCTCCGCCTTCCCCAGCAAGTGCTGTTCCAGGGCCGGGTCGAGGACGACCGCGTGGAGCCGGCCGTCGGGTCCCGAGAAGTGGCGCGTGAGCGTCGGCGCGAGGGCGGCGCGGGCGAACTCGGTCAGCACGTCCGTGTTTTTGGTCGAGGCCGCGCGGTCGGCGACGGCCTCCAGGATCAGGACGAGGTCGCAGATGGGGACCCGCTCCTGGAGGAGCTTTTTCAGCACGCGCTGGATCTGGCCCACGCCGAGCTGGTCCGGCACGAGCTCGCCCACGAGGGCCGGCGCCGACTCCTGGACTTTGTCGAGGAGCTGGCGGGTGCCCTGGCGCGTGAGGAGCGCGTAGGCGTTCTTGCGGAGCGTCTCCAAGAGGTGCGTGGCGATGACGGCCGGCGCCTCGACGGTCGCCAGCCCGAGCCGCTCGGCCTCTTCGAGCGAGCGCTCGGCCACCCACACGGCGTCGAGGCCGAACGTCGGGTCGGTGGTGCGGATGCCGGGCGGCGCCTCGTCGGCGCCGTCGAGCAAGAGGGCGAGGTGGTAGCCCGGCAGCGCCTCGCCGCGCGCGACGGCGTTGCCGCGCAGCTTCACCACGTAGTCGTTGGCGCCCAGCTCCACGTTGTCGCGGATGCGGACGGGCGGGACCACGAGGCCCATCTCGGTCGCCAGCTGGCGGCGGAGCATCGAGATGCGGTCGAGGAGGTCGCCGCCCTGGGCCGGGTCCACGACCGGGATCAGGCCGTAGCCGATCTCCAGCTCCAGCTCGTCCACCAGGAGGAGGTCGGCCGGCTCGGGCTCCGCGACGGCCTCGGCGGGGGGCGGCGCGGCCTCCGCCTCGGCCTCGTCCGCGATCACGCCCGCGCGGCGGACGCCGACGAACGCGAGCCCGCCGGCGAGCGCCCAGAACGGGATGAGCGGGAGGCCCGGCAGCACGCCCAGGAGCGCCATGAACCCGCCCGTCACGAACAGGGCCTCGGGCTTTCCCAGGAGCTGCGCCTTCGTGTCGGCCGAGAGGTTGCCCTCGCCGGAGGCGCGGGACACGATGAGGCCGGCGGCCGTCGAGATGAGGAGGGCCGGGATCTGACTCACGAGGCCGTCGCCGATGGAGAGCAGCGTGAACGTCTGCGCCGCCTCGGACGGGCTCATCCCGTACTGCGCGACCCCGATGATGAGCCCGCCGATGATGTTGATGGCGGTGATGACGAGCCCGGCCATCGCGTCGCCGCGGACGAACTTCGAGGCGCCGTCCATGGCCCCGTAGAAGTCGGCCTCGCGCGAGACCTCCGAGCGCCGCGTCCGGGCCGTCTGCTCGTCGATGAGGCCGGCGTTGAGGTCGGCGTCGATGGCCATCTGCTTGCCCGGCAGCGCGTCGAGCGTGAACCGGGCGCCGACTTCCGCGATCCGCCCCGACCCCTTCGTGATGACGACGAAGTTGATGAGGACGAGGACGAGGAAGACGATGGCGCCGACCACGTAGTTGCCGCTCACGACGAACTGCCCGAACGCCTCGATCAGAGAGCCCGCCTTCGCCTCGCCCAGGATCAGCCGCGTGGAGGCCACGTTCAGCGACAGCCGGAACAGCGTCGTGACGAGGAGCAGGCCGGGGAAGATGCCGAAGTCGAGCGGGCGCTCGGCGTAGAACGCCGTCAGCAGCACGGCCAGGCTGATGGCGATGTTGGTCGCCAGCAGGAGGTCGAGGAGGAACCCGGGCAGGGGCACCACCATCACGAGCAGGACGAGCACGAGCCCGGTGGCCGCCAGCACCTCGCCGTTGAGGCGGAAGATGGGCGGACGAGCGGGCAGGGCGGCGGCGGCGGACATGGGTCGTTACGAGAGGGCGGGGCGCCGGTGCGGGCCCCGCTGGCGGTAGACCTCCGCCAGCACGGCGGCGACGGCCTGGTAGAGGTCCTCGTCGATGAAGGCGCCCTCCTCGCACGTCGCGTGGAGCGCCCGCGCGAGGGGCACGTTCTCGACCGTCGGGACGCCGTGCTCGCGGGCCAGCTCCTTGATCCGGAGCGCCCGCTTGCGCATCCCTTTCACGAGCACCTTCGGGGCCGGCCCCGCGGCGGCGTCGTACTGGAGCGCGACGGCGTAGTGCGTCGGGTTGGTGACGACGACGTCGGCCTTGAGGACGGCGTGGTCGAGGCGGGGGCGGAGGGCGCGCTCGCGGGCGATCTGGCGGCGCTTCCCCTTGAGCTGCGGGTCGCCCTCGGACTCCTTCCCCTCGTCCTTCACCTCCTGGTGCGTCATCTTCAGGTCCTGCGTGTGCTTCCACTTGCCGAAGGCGAAGTCCACGCCCGAGAGGAGGAGGAGGGCCAGGAGCATCTGGGCGAGGAGCCCGAGCGTCCATCCGCCGGCCGCGCCGAAGGCGGCGTCGAGCGGGACCGTGTGGAGCACGAGGATGTCCGGCATCCACGCGCGCAGGGCGAGGTAGACCACCGGCCCCACGATGCAGACTTTGCCGAGCGCCTTGCCCAGCTCGAACAGGCCCTTCGTGGAGAACAGCCGCTTGGCGCCCTCGGCCGGCGAGATCCGGCTGCCCTTCGGCATCAGCGGCTTCGTGGAGAGCGTCCACCCGCCCTGGGCGATGTTGGCGCCGAGGGCGACGACGATGAGGGCCAGGAACAGCGGCCCGAGGATGACGAGCGCGTCCATCCCGATGTCCGCCAGGATCGTCGGCACCGAGGTGGGCGTGAGCTCGACGGTCGGGGCGTCGGTGTAGACGCGGACGGTGAGCTGGCGGAGCGTGCCGAGCGCGCCCGGCGCGCCCATCCCGATCACGAGCGTGGCCGTCGCCAGCAGGCCGGCCGAGGCCAGCTCGCGCGAGCGGAACACGTTCCCGTCCTCGCGCGCCTTCTGGAGGCGGCGGGGCGTCGGGTCGAACTGCTTGTCGCTGCGGTCGGGGGCGTCGCTCATCGCCCTCGCCCTGTGCACGGCCCGTGCCACGGCCCGACCGGCCGTTCTCGCTCCTCTCGGCCCGCTCGGCCGGAAAGGAAGGGGGCGCCCCGGAAATCCCTGCCGTCCGCGCCGTGGCGTTCTGCCGAGATCGGGCCGGCGCAGGGGACGTGCGGGAGGGCGGCTCCCGGCTCGGTCTCCGGCCGGACGTGCCCCGCTGGCGGTCGCCGTCGCCAGCGGTCCAGGCGCTCGGTGGGACGTGCGCCCGAATCGGGTCAGGGGCCGAACACGCACCGAAAGCGGTGGGCGTCGAGGGGGACGATCCAGACGCCGAAGGCGGGAGCCGAGTCGGTCGCGGGGTAGCGGGCCTGGCGTTCCCCGCCCGGCGGCGGCGTCGCGCCCGGCCTCCACCCGCTCGGGCGGGCGTCCACGTCGTAGCTCACGGTCCGCCGGCCGTTCCGCGCCCGGCTGATCCTCACCGGGCAGGTCGGGAACGTCCGGGGGTCGAGCCCGGCCGCGTAGCGCCGGGTGCGGGGCGGGGCGGGCCGCCACCGGCGCCGCTCCCCGTCGAGGTCATCGGTCAGGGCGCCGTAGGCGACGCGCACCCGGTGGAACGCGTCGGCCGAGCCCCCGCGGTCGGGGTGGGTCTGGCGTGCGAGGCGTCGGAACGCTCGGCGGACGTCGTCGGGGCTGGCCTCGTACGAGACGGACAGAACGCGGAACGGGTCTCGGACGCCGTCCAAGGGGGCTTCGGGAGGTCGGGGGAGTCCACCAGCCCGAGGGGAGAGAGTTCCACGCCCGCCGGTCCCCGCGCCCTGCCGGCGTCCGCCCGCCTACTCCGTCCGGTCCCGGCACCACCGGACGGCGAACCGGAGGAGCATCGGCGAGCTCTCGACGCCGAGCTTCTCCTTCATCCGCTCGCGGTAGGCCTCCACCGTGCTCACGCTGAGGGACAGGGCGTCGGCGACGTGGCGCGGCGCGAACCCCCGCCCGATCAGCAGGAACACCTCGAGCTCGCGGTCGGAGAGCGCCGTCACCGGGTCGGTGTCCTCGTCGCTCGCGGGCGGGCCGACGGCGCCCCCGAAGAAGGTCCGCCCGGCCAGCGCGGCGCGCGCGGCCGGGATCACGTCGCGCTCGGCCCGGTCCTTCGCCACGTACCCCCGGGCCCCGGCGGCCAGCGCACGCTGGGCGAACAGGGACTCGTCGTGCATCGAGACGACGACGACGGGGAGGTCGGGGTGATAACGGTGGACCCGGCCGGTGAGCTCGAGCCCGCCCCGCCCGCCCAGCGTGACGTCGGTGACGAGGAGGTCGGGGTCGAGGCGCTCGACGGCCTGGAACCCCTCTTCCACCGTGGCGGCCTCGGCGCACACGGTGAAGTCGGGCTCGGCCTCGAAGAGCTGGCGGAGCCCCCAGCGGAGGACCGCGTGGTCATCGACGAGGACGACGCGGTGGGGGCGGGTCATCGGTCGCCCGCCTCCGTGACGGGCTGGGCGCCGTCGGCCAGCGCCTCGCGGAGCGCGGGGGCCAACGTGACGCCGAGCTGTGCCTTCGAGAGGTACGCCCTCACGCCGGCCCTCTGCGCACGGTCGACGGTGGAGGGGCGGACGTCGGCCGAGACGACGACGATGGGGAGGGAGGGGCGCTCGGCGTGGGCACGCTCGGCGAGCGCGATGCCGTCGGCACCGGGGAGCGAGACGTCGGTGAGGAGGAGGTCGCACGTGGCCCACGCCTCGGCGGCGAAGGCCTCCTCGGCACTCGCCGCCACGCCGCACAGGTCGAGGCCGTCCTCACACCCGATGAGCGTGGAGAGGGCGGTCCGCATGACGGCGTGGTCTTCGACGAGGAAGATGCGGTGGGACATGGGGCGGTCGAGCGTCGGGCGGTCGGGCGTCTACTTCCCGACCGCTCGATCGCTCCGCTGAGGGCGGAACCCATGGTTTCCCCCACGGCGGCGCCCGCCGCCGCCCTCGCCCTCGATCCGGTGATTTACGCGGGCCTCGCCCGCCCGTGGGGCACGCCCGCGACGTCCACGCTGGCGAGGGCCGGAGCGCCCGCCCCTCGCGGTCGTCCCGGTCGCCAGTGTCGGCGAGGGCGGGCGACCTCGCTGCACCCGGTCGATGGGAGCGGCGTCCGTCCGCAGGGGGCCGGAGACGTCGCGAGAGGGACCGGGGGAGGCCCCCTCGGCTCACTCATGAGGCACGTCCTCCAGAAGCTGATCGGCGGCGTGCTCCACGCCGGCGCGGTGGACGTGGACAGACATGACAGCACGGGGGGAGAGGGAGGCGGGGGCGAGGCGGGATCAGGGCATCGAGGAGGCGAGGTGGTCGGCGAGCCACTGGCGGTAGACCTCGGCCTCGTCGGTCTTGTCCGTCCACCGCGCGCGGTCGAACATCGTCAGCGCCATCACGAGCGCGTGGTGCTGGCCCGCCCGGTCCTGGGCGAGCGCGAACTGCCGGTACAGGCGGTCGATGAGGGCCACGCTCGTGCGGGCCGTCTCGACGTCTTTGAAGCCGAGCTTCCCGGCGAAGAACTTGGAGTACACGTTCATCGGGTGGGCCGTGGACGTGTAGAGGTCGAAGTAGTCCTCGCGCAGGTCCGCCTCCTGGAGCACCGACCCGACGTAGCTCGGGCGCGAGGCCGTCAGCATCGCGAGGTCCTCGACGTCGCGGATGCCGGAGAGGTAGAGGCCGAGGATCTGCTCCTTCGTGGTGGGAGCGTCCGGAGGCTCCTCGTCGGGAGGGCGGGGGGAGACGTCATTCACGGCCGGCACCGTCAGTCGGCGAGGAGGCGGAAGGGGTGGGCGTGCGGGAGCTCGGGGGCCTCGGCGGCCCCGAGCGGCGTGAGCGCGCGCGTCTCGTCGAGCCAGACCCACTCGTCGAACTGGTCCGGCAGGACGGCCGGGAAGTAGTGGCTCTGGAGCTCCGTCTCGGGCCGGTAGATCACGCCGATGGCCCGCTCCAGCCGGGGGTGCCCGAGCTCGTAGACCAGCGAGTCGTCGGCGCCGCGGAGCGGGAGGAAGAAGCGCTCGACGCCGCTCTCGTGGCCCAGCCACTCGTAGCTCTCGGTGTGCGACGGCCGGACGTCCTTCACGTGCCCCTCGCCCCCCCAGTCGTCGGCGGCGAGGACGGTCCCGGTGTGGGTCCCGAACCCGACGAGGTACGCCCCGTCGCCGTACTGGCGGCGGCAGAGGTGGCCGAGGTTGACCTCGCCGCGCTGGCCCATCTGGGTCGCGGCGGCGTCGCCGAGGTGGGAGTTGTGCGCCCAGACGACCGCCTTGGCCTCCCGCCCGTCCGTGCTGAAGAAGTCGAGGAGGCCGACCAGCGTCCCCATCATGTGGGTGTCGCGGAGGTTCCACGTGCTCACGTTGCCGTAGAACATCTCGCGGTAGTAGGCCTCGGCGTCGCGGACGACGCGGGCGTTCTGGGCCGCGTCGAAGAACGGGAACGCCCCGTCGGCCGCGGCGCCCGCCTCGTCGCCGGCCGTGAGGCGGAGCCGCTGGCGGAGGAGGTCCCGGAGCATGGCGACGGCCTCGGCCTCGCAGTCGCGGTAGCGCCGGCTCACGACGGCGCGGCCGTAGAGGGCGGGGTCTTCGGCGAAGGGGGTCAGGCAGGCGTACCGCTCGCGCGCCACGTCCGCCAGCTCGGGGTCGCGGTCCTCCAGGTAGTCGAGGACCTCCTGGAGCGACGTGTAGAGGCTGTAGACGTCGAGCCCGAACAGGCCGGCCCGGTCCGCCTCGGCGCGGCCGTCGTTCCACGCGCGGAGCCCCTCGACGAAGTCGCGGACGGGCTCGTTGCGCCACATCCAGGTCGGGAACCGGGCGAACGCCTCCCACTCCGACTCGCCGGGGTCGCGGTGGCGCACGTAGGCGTCGACGCGCTCCATGTCGGGCCAGTCGGCCTCGGCGGCGACGACCGTGAACCCCTTCCGCTCGATGAGCGCCCGCGTGATGCGGGCCCGGAGGGCGTAGAACTCGTGCGTCCCGTGGCTGGCCTCGCCGATGCACACCACGCGGGCGTCACCGATGCGGTCGAGGAGCGCGTCGAGGTCGGCGTCGTCCACGCTCTCGAACGGCTCGGCGTGCTCCCCCACGAGCGCCGCGATCTCGTCCGACGTGCGGTAGACGGTGGCCGGGTCGGGCGCGTCGCCAGAGGGGGGTGCGGGAGCGGCGGGGTCGTCGGGGCGAGAAGAGGGGGGCATGGCGTCGGGGACCGTTCGAGGTGCAGACGCGGGACCCCTGTCGCCGTGTCCGCGCGCGGCGTAGCAGGATCCTCCGAAATTGGAGTTGTGCCCCCGCCCACGCTGCGGACGCGGCCGCCGCTCTACCCGACTGGCGGCCCGGCGGGCGGCGCTCCTAGGACTCGTCGTCGGAGAGCGCCTGGGGGGCGAGCGAGCGGACGGCCGTGACGACGACCTCGTAGACGTGCCAGTCGGCGGTTTCCAGGGCCTCCCGGGCCTCGGCCAGCTTGTCCACGAGCCCGCTCTCGTCGGCCGGGACGACGAACGCCTCGCCCGAGACGAGGTGGCCCTCTTCGCGGAGCCGGACGTCGGCGTCCGCGACCCAGTCGAAGGCGAGGAGCCGCTGGCGGAGGAGGTCCGGGAGGTGGTCGGGGTCCTGCCCCTCGATCGTCGTGGGGCGCTGGTCCATGAGGGCGGCGAGGGCGCCGCGGAGGTTCTTCACCCCGTCCCAGATCACGTCGAGCGAGATGAGGACCGCCGCCGCCGCGTCGGCCCACCACAGCCCGAGCCCGACGCCGATCACGCCCGCGATGGCCGCCGCGCCGGTCATCCAGTCCGCCTTGTTCATCGCCGCGTCGGCGTGGAGCACCTTCTCGTGGACGTCCTCCGCCAGCGGCAGCTTCATGTGCCCGAGGACGACGGGCGGGACCACGCTGTAGGCGAGCGCGGCGACCATGACCCACCCGGCCCACACGGTGTCGCCGCCGGCCCACGCGGGGAGCTGCATCATCCCGATGGTCGGGTGCTCGGCGGCGAGCAGCGCCGTGGCGCCGTCGTAGAGCACGAACAGGCCGACCAGGACGACGGCGGCGGAGGCGCCGAGGAACGCGAGCAGGACCACGCGGCGGCGGCCGTACGGGAAGCGGGCGTCGGGGGACTTCCGCCGCTGGCGCAGCGCGACGAGGAAGAGGATGGGGGGGATCAGGCTGAGCACGTCCTCGATCCAGGCCGTCTTCATCGCCTGGCTCCCGCCCATCGAGAGGTACATCGCCGCGATGATCGTGGCGAGGAAGAACAGCGTCCACCACTCCAGTCGCTTGGCGCGCTGGAGGTCGTGCTGCTTTTCCGCAGGAAGCTGGTACGGGGGGCGGAGCTTCATGGGGAGACCCCGGGGGCGGGCTCGCGGGCGGCCTCGCGGGCGAGGGCGGCAGCGACCTCGCCCTGCCGAGACGAGAGGAAGCGGTCGAGGCGGACGAGGAACCCGTTCTCGCCCGGCGGCACGGCCAGGACCACCTCGTCGGGGCCGAGGCGTTCGACGGGCCGGAGGCCCCACGCTCGGAGCTGCCACTCGGGCGCGGCGGCGAATCCGGCGCCGGGGCGCTGGCGGTGAACGGGCACGGCCCCCGTCGCCTCGACGCGGGCGGCGAGGGCCGTACCGGCCGGGACGGCCACGGGCACGCCGGCCCACTCGGCCGGGACCGCGAGGCCGTCCGGGGCGCCGATGGCGTCGTGCCCTCGGTAGTAGGGGCGCGTCGCGCCCACGCGCATCGCCAGCGGCGAGCCGGCCGGGAGGCCCGCGGCGACGAGGTCGAGTTGGTACTGCTCCAGGGCGTCGACGTGGTCCGTGGCGGTCCCCCAGTGCCACACGACGGCCGCGTCGAGGCGGTCGGCGAAGGCGCGGATCAGCTCGGCCTCGACGCCGCCAGGCTCGTCGGAGGAGCCCGCGCGAGTCACGAACGGCGGGTGCTCGGTCACGCCGACGTGGAGCGTGTCGCCCCGGACCCCGTCGAGCGTGCCGTGGGGGTCGCGCGGCAGGTCGCAGCCGACGAGCCCCACCACGCTCGCCGCCGCCACGACGAGTGCGAAGGGGACGACGGGGGAGCAGGGGAACGGCATCCATCCGACACTCTCCGCCCCGCCCGCGGGTTCCGGTGCGCCCTCGTGGCTGGGGGGGGGCCGGGAGGAGACCCGCGGGCGAGGGGACGCACCGACGCGAACGACGCCGGGAACGCTCGCGGTCGGCCTCGGCGGCGGTGTCTCCGTCCGCACGTTCCGAGGCGCTGGTCGGCGCCGGGGGACGTTCGGGACACGTGCTGAAGGTCATCGTCGCCGTCCCCGCGCCTCGGTCAGGCCTCGAGGTCCCGCTCGAAGGCGGCGGCCTCGTCGGCGTGCTCTTTGGCACGACGGAGGCTCCGCCCGGCGAGGTGGTCGGCCATCCGGCGGAGCCCCGGCGACGCCTCCACCCACTCCGGTCGGCGGTGCGCCACCCACAGGCCTCCCGCGAGCACGGCCACGCCGAGCGCGAGGTTGGACGCCACCCACGCCGGACTCGCGACGGCCACCACGTCGACGCCGAGCCCCCACTCGGCGGCGACGATGAGCATCGGGAGCCACGCGAGCGGCGCCGCCAGCAGGGCGTTTCGGACGACGCGGCTCCGGAGCGCGTAGAGGGCCGCGAGCCGCCGCTGCACGGCGACGACGGGGGCGGCGAAGTGGACCCGCTGGAGCGCGACGAGCTGGCGGACCGTGGCACCGAGGTGGGCGAGCTCGGCCGCGAGCAGGAGCCCGGCCGAGGCGACCGCCGGCCACGGCGAGCCGGAGTGCGTGGCGAGGAACCACACCAGGAGTCCCACGCCGAGCACGGTCCCCCTCACCTCCACCCCCAGGGTCCACTGGAGCGGCCCGAGGGCGGACCGCGAGCGGTGGAGCGCGACGTCGGCCTGGCGCGTGGGGTCGGTGTCGGCCTCGTCGTGTTCGAGGCCGACCTCGTCGAGGGCGAGTCGGAGGTCGTCGAGCGTCATGGGAGGGGGGCGTGGTCTGCGGGGGACGGCCTGGGTGCGAGGTCGGCCTGGATCTGCTTCCGGAGGCGGCTCAGGCGCGTGCCCACGTTCGTGGCCGAGAGGCCGAGGATGTCGGCCACCTCGGCGTTGCGGTACCCCTCGAGGTGGAGGAGGAGGAGCGCGCGGTCGAACGCGCCCAGCCGGTCCACCACGTGGTAGAGCGCGCGGACGCGGTCGTCGTCGTCGGCCGAGAGCGTCCCGGCGTCGGCGGGCTCGTGGTCGAGGGCGTCGTAGGACTCGACGGTCCGGTCGCGGAGAGCGGCCCGCCGGACGTGGGAGATGGCGACGTTGAGGGCGACCCGGTAGGCCCACGTCGAGAACGGCCGGTCGGGGTCGTAGCGGCCGAAGGCCCGCCACAGGTGCTCGGTGATCTGCTGGGCGAGGTCGCGCCGGTCCTCGGGGTGGCGGCAGTACGTCGCCGCCACCTTGCGAACGATCCCGCGGTGCCGGTCGAGGAGAGCCTCGAACCGGGCCTGGGGCGAGTCGTCGGGTGGGCGAGAGGAGAGCACGGGTGGGAGGCGGGGAATGTCGGTGGTTCGCGCGAGCACGGGAATCGTCACGGGTCGTCTCGGTACCACGCGATCGCCTCGACCTCGTACGCCACCTCGGCCGCGTCCACGCCCCCCGACGACAGCGCGACGGCGAGCACGCGGCGTCCCGTCCACGGGACGGGCGCCGACCAGAGCTGCCGGAACCCGGTGAACGGGAGGGTGAGCTCCTGCACGTCCTCGTGGGGCTCCAGGAGCACGGCGTGGTGGTCGGCGTTCCCGACGTCCTCCGTCTGGAGCTTGAGCGCGAGCGGGCCGCGCTGGACCCGGAGCCGGACGCGGACGCCGTCCCAATCGGACACGTCGCGCGGGGCGCCCGTGGCGTCGAGCGGGAGGACGAGCTCGACGAACCCGATCCCCGCCGGGCCCGGCCGGAGCGACGCCTCGACGTGGAGCGCGCCGTCCGAGACCGAGGCCTCGGCCGTGGAGGTGCCGCCGAGGGCCTCGTCCGTCACGACGCGCCACGCGGTCCCCAGCGCGCTCGTGAGGCTCCCCGAGGCGAAGTCGTCGACGAGCGAGCCCGCCAGCGGCTCCGCCGGGAGCGGGCCGAGCAGGGCCTCGCGGTCGACCACGCGCCCGTGGGACACGACGAGGTCGACGTCCTGCGTCCGGCGCACGTCGTCCAGCGGCGAGGCGGCGAGGACGACGAGGTCGGCGCGGTCGCCGACCCGGAGCCCGACGCGCTGGCCGAGGAACGCGCCCGCCTCGGTCGTCGCCGCGGCGAGCGCCTCCCGGGGCGTCAGGCCGGCCTCGACGAGGAGCGCCAGCTCGTGGTGGAGCGAGAACCCCTGGACCGTCCCGAGGACGCCCGCGTCGGTCCCGGCGAGGACGGGGACGCCCGCGCGGTGGAGCACCCCGACCGCGGCCAGGCGTCCGGCCCGCTCGTCGCGTTGCCGCTCGGCGACGGCCTGGAGCTCGGGTCCGATGGCCGCGTACCCCGCGACGACCGTGGGCGAGGCCACGGCAGAGAGGAGCGGCGCGTCGCGCCACGAGGGGGTCGTGAGGTCGGAGAGCCCGAGCTCGCCCGCCAGGGCCGGGATGACGACGGTGCCGTGCGCCCGCATGGCGTCGACGACGTCATCGGGCACGGGTCCCGGCGGGAGGTGCGTCACGGCCGAGGCCCCCGCCCGGACGACGTCGCGGACGCCCGCCCACGAGCCGACGTGGACGACCGTCCGGAGCCCGAGGGCTCGGGCGGTCCGGACGACGGCCTCCATCGTCGGCCGGTCCATCGACACGAACGAGCCGGCCCCCGTCGTGTACGCCAGCTTGACCACGTCCGGGCGGCGCTCGGCGAGCGCCGCGACGACGCGACGCGCCTCGGCGGGGGTGGCGACGGTCCGCGTCGGCAGACCCATCTGGGTGCCGTAGCCGCCCGGCGCGGTCAGGAGCGGTCCGGCGGCGTGGACGTCGGCGGCGGGACGCCTCTGGGCGCCCGTCGCGGCGCGCTGGCGGTCGCGGAGGGCGAAGATGGCGTCCTCGTCGGCGAAGAGGTCGAGGAAGCCGGTCACGCCGGCGTAGAGCATCCGGCGTGCGGCCCCCTCCGTGCCGAGCGTCTCGACGCCCGACGGCGAGAGGTTCCCGTAGCTGTGGACGTGGAGGTCGAGGAGGCCGGGCAGCACGTACCGCCCGGCGAGGTCGAGGACGGGGCCGTCGTACTCCGCCGGTGGCGCGTCGAGGACGGCGGCGATCGTGTCGCCGCGGAGGAGGAGCGCGCCGGTCCGGACGGCGTCGGCGTGCGGATCGACGAGGCGCGCGTCGACGAGGAGCAGCTCGCCGGACGGGAGCGGGGGTTGGGCGGCGAGCGGCCCCGCGAGGAGGAGGAGGGCGAACGCGGTTCGGAGTCGGGACACGAGCGTGAGGGGGAGTGTGCCCCGTGGTTCGCACGAGCGCTGGAACCGTCACAGCCGGGGGGCGACCCTCCGACGGTCAACGGAACGGTCGCCGGGCGGTGGCACCCGTCCGGGACGGCGCGGGTCGAGAGGGTCGGGGAGTCCGTGCTCGACGTGGACGGCACCCCGCCGCCCCTCGTGCCCCATCCGCTCCGGCAGACCGAGGAGCCGGTGCCGCTAGGACGACATGTTGCACATCCCGAAGGTCCCCACGTCGAGCGCGCGCGCGCCGCGCGAGGAGGGCCCGCCGTGCATCGAGGCGACCCCGGCGGGCGGGGCCGGGGGGGGAGCGGCGGGCCCGGCCGGTGAGCCCGCCCCCTACTCTGTGGCGGCGCCCTCCCCGGCCACGGGGACCGTGATCGTGACGCGCGTGCCACGGCCCGGCTCGGAGTCGATGGCGAGCCGGCCGCCGGCCATCTCGACCCGCTCCCGGACGCTGAACAGGCCGAGGCCGCCGCTTTTGGACGCCGCCGCCTGCGGATCGAACCCCTCCCCGTCGTCCTCGACCTCCACGACGACGGCGCCGGCCTCCCGGCGCGCGCGGATCGTGGCGTGTTTCGTCCCGGCGTGCTTGACGACGTTGAAGAGGAGCTCGCGGAGCGTCTGGTAGAGCAGGGCGCGCAGGTCGTCGTCGGGGACGCTGCACGGCCCGTCGACCTCGACGTCCACCTCGAGGTGGAAGTTTTTCTGCTCGGTCTCG
This sequence comes from Rubricoccaceae bacterium, assembly GCA_963811175.1. GTDB lineage: Bacteria > Bacteroidota > Rhodothermia > Rhodothermales > Rubricoccaceae > Rubrivirga. The sequence goes on from CAWEQE010000002.1 coordinate 981,992, forward strand.
GCCAGCCAGTGGAGCACGTCCGCGAAGTCCCCGCTGACGAGGACCGGCGGGGACAGCTCGGAGGAGAGCGACCGGGTGAGGGCCGAGGCCCCCTCGAGGAACTCGTCCGCCTTGCCCTGGAGCGCCCGCTCCTTGTCGGTCGCCGGGGACCGCCACAGGAGGCTGAGCGTGATGGCGAGCCCGGCCAGCCGCTGCTGGAGGTCGTCGTGGAGCACGAGCGCGATCCGGCGGCGCTCCTCCTCCTCGGCCTGGGCCAGCCGCGACGAGAGCTGGCGGACCTGCTCGGTCCGCGTGGCGACCCGCTCTTCGAGCGTCTCGTTGAGCTGGCGGACCTCGGCCTCGGTGCGCACGAGGGCGTCGACGTCGGTGACGGTCCCGAACCACGCCGTCACGGCGCCGTCGTCGGCCGGGAAGGGGCGGGTGCGCGTGATGACCCAGCACGCGCCGTCGCCGGTGAGGAGCCGGTGGCGGACCTCGAGCCGCTCGCTCCGCTCGCGCGCACGGGCCCACGCCGCCTCCGTCCGCTCGCGGTCGTCGGGGTGGACGAGGTCGGGCCACATCCGCGTGCCGAGGACGACTTCGGGCGGGCGGCCCGTGAGCGCCTCGAACTGGCAGCTCACGTAGTCGACCCGGCCGTCGGGGTCGGCGCGGAACAGGACGTCGGGCACGGTCTCGGCCACCTGCCGGAACCGCTCTTCGCTCCGGCGGAGCGCGACCTCGGTGCGGGCGCGCTCGACGGCGGCCCACGTCCGCTCGGCCGTCTCCTCGACGAGGGCCACCTCGGCGTCGTCCCAGCCGTGGGGCGCGTCGTGGTGGACGGCGAAGAGGGCGACGAGGCGGCCCCCCTCGACGCGCGGCACGACCACGAGGGCGGTGGCGGGGAGCTCGGCGAGCCGCTCGGCCTCGGCCGCGCTCAGGCGGCCGTCGGCGGCGACGTCGGGGAGGACGAGCGTCCGGCCGGCGCGGGCCTCGGCGAAGACGACGGGGTACCGGGTGAGGTCGTACCGGCCGCTCCCGTCGGGCACGCCGCGGGCGTAGCCGTGGGCCACGACGGCGTTCTCGCCGTCGGGCTCGACCTCGGCGTAGTGGACGCGGGTGGCGCCGAGGTGCTCGCCCAGCATGCGGGCGGCCTCGGCCTGGACCGCGGCCGGGTCGGCCGCGGAGCGGAGCGCGTCGGCGAGGGCGGCCCGGAAGCCGGCGCGGCGGGCCTCGGCCTCGAGGGCCACCTCGGCCAGGTGGTGCGCGGTCACGTCGCGCGTGGACCCGACGACGAGCGAGACCTCGCCGTCGTCGTCCAGGAGCGGGCGGAGGATGTTCTCGTAGAACCCCTCCTCGCCGTCGGGGCCGGTGTAGGGCGTCTCGTCGGTCAGGCCGCGCCCGGTCTCGAACACCTCCTCGACCTGGCGCTGGAGCCGGTCGGCGAGGGCGGGGGGGTAGTCGAGCTCGTGGAACGTCCGGCCCACGGCGTCGTCGAGCGTGAGCCCCCACAGATCGAGGAGCGGCTGGTTGACGAAGACGAGGCGCCCGTCGCGGTCGAACGTGTAGGCGAAGTCGCTGATGGTCGAGAGCGTGACGTCGAAGAGGGCCTCGTTGGCGCGGAGGGCGGCCTCGTTGGCCCTCCGGCGCGTGATGTCGACGAAGGTGACGACGACCCCGTCGATCCGGTCCTCGGCCGTCCGGTAGGGCCGGGCGTGGACGAGGTACCACCGGCCGTCCTCGCCCTCGACCTCGCGCTCGGTCACCTCCAGCCGCGCGAGCACGGCCTCGGCGTCCTCGACCAGCCGGAGGCCGCCGAACCGCTGCACGAGGTCCGCCAGCGGGCGCCCGACGTCGCTCGCGAGCACGTGGAAGAGGTCGCGGACGTGGGGCGTGAACCGCTGGATGCGGAGGCGGCGGTCGAGGAACAGCGTCGCGATCTCGGTCGAGACGATGAGGTTCTCGAGGTCGGCCTTGGCCCTCGCCGTCTCGTGCACCTTGTGCTTGAGCTCGTCGTTGACCGTCCGGAGCTCCTCGGCCATCGACTGGGCCTCCTCCTTCGACGTCTCGAGCTCCTCGGCCGTCGAGCGGAGCTCCTCGTTCATCGACTGGAGCTCCTCGTTCTGGGCCCGGAGCTCCTCGCGGCTCGTCTCGAACTCCTCGACGGAGACCTGGAGTTGCTCCTGGGTCTGGCGGAGCGCCTCGGCGAGCACGGCGTCGGCGTCGGCCGCGTGGGCGAGGGCCGGCGCCTCGGGGAGCACCTCGAAGACGACCTGCACGTAGGCGCCGCCCGGCGCCGGCCGCGCCCCCACCGCGACGGACCGCGCCTCGCCGCCGAGGTCGAGCTCGACCGGGCCGGCCTGGGCCGGGCGCCCCCCGCGGCGGGCCTGGAACAGCGCGGCCTGGACGGTGGCCCGGAGCTCGGGCCGGAGCATCTTCGCCAGCGTCCGGGACGGCGCCCCGGTCGGGACCTGGAGGAACGGGGCGGCCCCGTCCGAGACGTGGGCCACGTCGCCGCCCTCGCCTACGAGCACGCTGGGCGGGGCCGTCTCCTCGCGGAGCGCCCGGTGGACGCGCTCGGCCTCCGTCGGCTTCCGCTCCGGCACGAGCCGGGGCGACGGCGGCTCCCTGTCCTCGCCGGGCGCGGGGGCGTAGAGCACGCGCGGGACGTGGGGGAGCGCGGGCGGGGGCGTCTCGACGTCGAGGCGCCGGTAGAGCCGGGCCTTCTTGTCGACGACGGCGAACAGCTCGGGGCCCCCGTCGGTCGACTCGTTCGTGCCGAGGAACAGGAGGCCGTCGGGGCGGAGCGCGTAGTGGTACAGGGCGAGCGCCTGCTGCTGGAGGTCCCGCTGGAAGTAGATCAGGACGTTCCGGCAGCTCACGAGGTCGAGCTTCGAGAACGGGGGGTCCAGGAGCAGGCTGTGCGGGGCGAACACGACGGCCTCGCGGAGCCGCTCGCTGACGCGGTACCGCCCGTTCTCGTGCGTGAAGAAGCGCCGGAGCCGCTCCGGGCTCACGTCGGCCTCGATGGACGCGGGGTAGGCCCCGGCCCGCGCCGTCCGGATGTCCTCGTCCGAGAGGTCGGTGGCGAACACCTGGACGCGCGGGGCCTCGGCGAGCGTCGCGGCGTGCTCCAGGAGCAGGATGGCGATGGAGTACGCCTCCTCGCCCGTCGCGCACCCGGCGACCCACACGCGGACCTCGGCGTCCGGCCCCTTCCCCTCGAACAGGCGCGGGACGGCGCGGGCCAGGACCTCGAACGCCGAGGGGTCCCGGAAGAAGTTGGTGACCGAGATGAGGAGGTCGCCGAGGAGCGCCTCGGCCTCGGCGGCGCTCCCGCGGAGCACGTCGAGGTAGGCCGCGAGCGAGTCGGCGCCGGTCACGTGGAGCCGCCGGTCGAGCCGGCGGAGGACCGTCGCGCGCTTGTAGTGGGCGAAGTCGTGGCCGGTCCGGGCGCGGAGCTGGGCGAGGACGCTCTGGAGCGCCTTCTGGCCGTCCCCGGGCAATGCCCCCGGCTCGTCCGGGAGGTGGACGCGGTGGAGCCGACGGGCGTACGCGGCGACCTCGGCCGCCAGCGCCCCGGCCGGCCCGACGGCGTCGACGACGCCGGCCGCGATGGCCGTCCGCGGCATCTCGTCGAAGGCGGCGTCGGCGGGGTCCTGGGCCAGGATCATCCCCCCGGCCTCCTTGATCGCGCGGACGCCGACGGTCCCGTTCGCCCCGGTCCCGGAGAGGACGACGCCGACGGCGCGCTCGCCGTAGGCCTCGGCGAGCGTCCGGAAAAAGTGGTCGACGGGCCGCCGCCGGACGCGCTCCTCCTCGATGGGCGCCAGGACGAGCTCGCCGTCGGCGGCGAGGAGGTTCTTGCTCGGGGGGATGACGTAGACGTGGCCGGGCTCGATCCGGACCCGCTCCGTCACCTGCGTGACCGGGAGCGGGAGGCCGCCCTGGAGCACGTCGGCGAGCCGGCTCTCCTCGCCGACGGGGAGGTGGAGGACGACGACGAAGGCGACGCCGTCGGCTCCGGGGAGCCCGGCGAAGAACGCCTCGAGCGCCTCGACGCCGCCGGCCGAGGCCCCCAGCCCGGCGACGACGAACGCGCCATCGTCGGCGCCTCGGTCTCCGGTCGTGCCTTCGTCGGTCGGGGTCGAGGCGTCAGTCTCCATGAGGGCGGGGTAGGGCGGACGGGGAGAGGATACTCCCGGCCGTCGGCGTCGGCCGTCCGTGCGTCGGCCGTCCGTGCGTCGGCCGTCCGTGCGTCGGCCGTCCGTGCGTCGGCCGTCCGTGCGTCGGCCGTCCGTGCGTCGGCCGTCCGTGCGTCGGCCGTCCGTGCGTCGGCCGTCCGTGCGTCCAATGTACGGTGTTTCGTACGGTGTTCCTCCGCCACCTCCCCACGCCGCCGCCGTCCGTCGAGGCCTGCTCAGGCCGCCCCGTCCTGCTGGCGGACGGCCACGGCGGCCTCGGGCGACGGCGGGCGCAGGCGGACGTCGAACGGGCCCGCCCCGTCGTGGGCCTGCTCCCACGCGTCGAGCGGCGCGCCCGCCGTCGTGTCCCACACGGTGACGGCGTAGCGGCCTGCGCCGAGGCCGGGGAGCGAGAGCGTGACCTCGGCAGGGACCGCGACGCGGTGGTGCGCCCCGCGAGGCGTGAGCCCGTCGGCCGCGAGCACGAAGGCGACGGCCTGCCGCTCGTCGCCGCACGCCACGGCCGACCACGCCGCGTCCGAGAGCTCGACCTCGGTGTTGAGGTTGCGCCGCTGGAAGCGCGTCCAGTCGAGGAGCGGGAGGAAGTCCGCGAGGGCGCGCTGGGCGGCGCGCATCCCGTGCGTGAGCGTGTGCGGGTGGCGGTTCGGCCAGCGCATCCCGCCGCCGGCCCCGCCGGCCGCGAGGTGCGCCCACTGGATACGGCGGAAGTAGGCGTCGTCGAACGGCTCGGGGAGCGTCCGCCGGCGGTCCTTGAACGTGTGGATCGGCCCGTGCTCGCTGTCGAAGTAGGGCCGCCCAGGCGGCGCCTCCGCCAGCGCCTCGCGGACGAGCCGGCCGGCCGCCAGCGCCGGCGCGAGCGTGTCGCGCGGGTGGTCGATGGTTCCCGTCTCGTAGAGGTGGGAGCTGGCGACGTCGAGGGCGGGGTGGGCGAACACGCACTCCCCGATGCGCGCGTCCTGCGCCAGCGCCGGCCCGAAGACGGAGACCGTCTGCGGGTGCGCGCGGCCGTGGAGGCGCAGTCTCGGTCTCCCGCAGGAAACCGCCGACGTCGGCCACGAAGCCGTCGAAGGCGTCGACGCCGCCGTGCGCGGGGTGGATCTCGTTCCACAGGTCCCACGCGAAGAGCGCCCCGCTGCCGCCCCAGCGCTCGGTCGCGAACGCGAGGCGCGCCTTGATGGCGTCGCGCATCCGGGGGCACGTCAGCCACTGGCGCCGGCTGGCGCACGGGCCGCCGTTGCGGCGGTTGTACGGGTGGTGCCGCCAGCGGAGCCACATCCAGAACGTGTCGAACGGCGTGAGGAGGACGCGGAGGCCGTGGCGCTCGCAGAGCGCGAACAGGTCGTCCCACAGGCGGACCATGTTGGGCTGGAACCGGCCGACCGGCCGCTCGAGGTAGCGGTGCTCGCCCTGCGCGTACTCGAGCATCAGCCGGAGGCACGTCACGCCGTGCTCGCGCAGCCAGCGCAGGTGCTCCTCGACGGCCGCGACGTCGCGGCGCCGGAACAGGCCCGCGAAGTCCGGCCACGTGACGGCGTCGTTCTGGCCGATGGGCGTCCACGCCTCGCCGTCGTCGGTGACGAAGTACGGCGCGTCGGGCGCGACGCGGACCCACGGCAGGGGAGACGCCTCCACGCTACTGTCCCGTCGCCGCGCGGAGCTCGGCCGTGCGCGCCTCGCCGGCCCCCTCCGTCTCGGCCGGCGAGCAGAGGTAGATCTCGTGGCCCGGCCGCGCGTCGACCCGCATCCCGGCGGTGCGGAGGAGCGCCTCGCAGCAGGCGTGGGTCGGCGCCCACCAGTTGGTCGGGTCGCCGGCGAGGCGGTGCTCGATGAACGCCATGGCGGGCCAGCCCGGCGCGCGGAGCGCCTCGCGCGCGTGGATCGAGAGGTCGTCGGGCGTCTCGGCCACGTCGTCGCCCGGCGCCGTGAGCGTCTGGAAGAGGAGGAGCCGCCGCGTCTTCTCGCGCCACGAGGTCGAGCGCGAGGGTGGGGTAGCGGAGGTGGTAGAAGACGCCCATGAACACGACGAGGTCGAACGTCTCCTCCATCTGCGCGAGGTCGTACACGGACCCCTGGCGGAACGTCACGCGGTCGGCGAGGCCCATCTCGCCGGCGGCCCACTCGGCCTGGCGGATGTAGTGCGGGTCGAGCTCGAGGCCGAGCACGTCGGCCCCGCGCCGGGCGAGCTCGAACGAGTAGAACCCGGCGTTCGAGCCGATGTCGAGGACGCGCCAGCCGCTCAGGTCGTCCGGGACGTGCGGCGCGAGCTCGGCCCACTTGAAGGCCGGGAAGTCGCCGAGCGGGTGGTCCGGGGCCGTCTGGGTCCCGTCGGGGAGGTGGAGGTTGTGGAACCACGGCGCCCGGGCCGCCACCTCCCGCTCGGTATCGGTGGCGGGGGCGGCGGGGCCGGCGGACTGGAGCGTGTCGAGGGGCATGGGGTGACTTCGTCGACCTTTGATTGGTTCAGGCGGTGGTGGTGAGGGCGCGGGCCTCGCGGACGTAGCCCGCCAGCTCGTCGGCGCGGTGGGCGGCGGTGTGGGCGGCGAGCACCCGCTGGCGGGCCCGCTCGCCGATGCGCCGGCGCTCGGGGTCCGGCGTCTCGCGGAGGACCGCGAGCGCCTCCTCGGACGAGCGGGCGATCAGGATCTCCTCGCCCGGCACGAAGAACGTGTCCAGCCCCTCCCACCAGTCGCTCACGACCGGCGTGGCGCACGCGGCGGCCTCGAACAGGCGGACGCTCGGGGCGTAGCCGGCGGCGACCATGTCGGCGCGCGTGAGGTTGAGGGTGAACCGCTGGGTCGTGTAGAACGCCCGGTGCCGGGCGGGCGGGAGGTGCTCGATGCGCGCCACGTTCGCCGGCCACGCCACGGAGTCGGGGTAGCCCGGCCCGGCGACGACGAACCGGCCCTCGGGCCACTGGCGGGCCGGCTCCAGGAGGAGCCGCTCCAGGCCCGGCTGGCGGTCGTCGGAGTAGGTGCCCATGTAGCCGAGGTCGTGCGTGAGCTCGGCGCCGGGGTCGGGGGAGTAGGCGTCGGGATCGAACGAGCAGTAGAGGGGCCGGGCGGCGGGGCTGCCGAAGTGGCGCTCGAGCCGGTCGAGCGTGGGGCCGCCGGTGAACGAGAGGTAGAGGTCGTAGCCGGGGATCTGGCGGGGGGCGAGGTACTCGTCGTCGCCGCGCGCCAGCTTCGCCAGCGTGACCGGCGTGTCGATGTCGTAGAACGCCGTCACGCCCTCGGCCGTCGCCTGCACCCAGTCGCCCACGGCCACGCCGTCGGGCACGTACGACCCGACGACGACGAGGTCGGCGCGGCGGACGGCGTCGGCGTAGGTGTCGCGGAGCTCGTCGAGCGAGTCGTAGAGCCGGGTCGTGCCGAAGGGCGGCTCCGGCGAGGTCGCGGTTCTCGGCGTACCACGGCTTGTCGCGCTCCAGGAACAGGACGCGGTGGCCGGCGGCGTCGAGCGCGCGGACGAGCGCGCGGAAGGTCGTCGCGTGGCCGTTCCCCCACGAGGACGTGATGGAGAGGCCGAGGACGACGACGTCGAGGGGCTGGCGTACGGGCATCAGTCGCGCGAGACGAGCTTGCTGAACCGGCTCCCGTCCTCGTCCTCGTAGAGCAGGGCGAGGCCGTTCTCCTCGAACTGCTCGAACCACGCGTCCCAGGAGATCTCCTCCAGGTCGGCGGTGTCGCTCTGGGGGGCGTCGGGGAACATGAGGCGGAGCATCGCGCCGCTCTGGCCGTCGTCCTCCGTGGCCCGGACGGCGGCGGGCTTGCCGCCCCGCGCCTCGGCCCAGCGCTGGATGGTGTGTGTGGTCGGTCGTGGTCTGGCTCATGGGTCGGTAGGGGATGAGGGGGACGAGGGGGTCACACGCCGACGCCTTCGAGGACGTCCTCGAGGACGGCGGCGCGGTGGGCGTAGGTGTGCTCGGCGAGCATCCGGCGGAGGGCGGCCTCGCCGATCTGGCGGGCGCGCTCGGGCGTGAGCGCGGCGAGGTGCTCGGCCACGCCGGCGCCGTCGTCGGCCAGAAGGACCTCGCGGCCGGGCTCGAGGAACAGGTCCATGCCCTCCCAGGCGTCGGAGATGAGGCAGGCCCCGGCGCCGGCGGCCTCGAACACGCGCGTGGCCGGGCTGAACCCGTACCGGACCATGCTCTCGCGGCTCACGTTGAGCACGGCGAGGGGCGTGCAGTTGAACGCGTTGTGGTCCGGCACCGGGACGTGCCCGAGCGTCTCGACGTTGGCGAGGTCGGGCGCGTGCTCGGCCCAGCCGCTGCCGCCGAGCAGGAACCGGCGGTCGGGCAGGCGCTCGGCGGCGCCGTAGAAGAAGTCCAGGATGCGGGCCTCGCGGTCGGGCAGGCGGTTCGCCAGCAGGCCGAGCGTGCCCTCGAAGCGCGGGTCGGGCGGCACCGGGTGGTGCGTCGTCGGGTCGAGCGCGTTGTAGATGGGGACGCAGTCGCGGGCGCCGAGGGCGCGGTAGGCGTCCACGACGGGGGGCCCGCCGCCGTACGTCAGCACGAGGTCGTACTGCGGGATGAGCGGCCGGAACGGGTCGCGGTCGTCGCTGTGGACGCGGTCGAGCGTGGCCGGCGCGTCGACGTCCCAGAAGGCGACGAGCGTATCGGGCGCCTGGAGCCGAAGCACCTCGCGCTCCAGCAGCGCGTCGAACACGCCGACGCCGGAGGCCTTGACGACGAGGTCGGCGCCCTCGGCCATCTCGAGCGCGGCGTGGACGGCGTCCTCCGTCGCGGGGTAGACCACGCTCCGCGCCCAGTCGGGGTCGTCGAGGTCGCGGTGCTGCTGGCGGTCGAAGGCGTCGGGCTCGTAGAACGTGGTCTGGTGGCCGCGCTCGCTCATCGCGCGGATGATGCCGCGGTAGTAGGTGGCGGCGCCGTTCCAGTAGGCGGAGACGAGGCTGGAGCCGAAAAAGGCGATGCGCATGGCTTAGGCGGCGAGGGGGGCGGAGACGCCGAGGTCGGCGAGGATGCCCTCCAGCTCGTCGACGCGGTGGGCGCAGGTGTGGCGGGCGCGGATGGTCGCGAGCCCGTGCTGGCGGAGCGCGTCGGCGAGGTCGGGGTCGTGGAGCACGTCGCGGAGGTGGCGCTGCATCTCGGCCCCGTCGCGGGCGACGAGGTAGTCCTCGCCCGGCGTGAACAGGTCCTCGGCGTCGTCCCAGGGGGAGCAGACGAGGGGGATGCCGCAGGCGAGCGTCTCGAAGGGGCGGATCGTCGGGATGCCGGGGAGCGCCTCGACGTAGGGCCGGCGCGGGACGTGGACCGTCACGCCGAACCGGGCGAACGTCCGGGGCACCTCGGCGCTCGGGAGCCAGCCGCCGTAGCCGATGCCGGCCTCCGCCAGCGACGCGCGGGCGTGCTCGGGGTAGCGGACGCCGTAGAGCCGGGCGTCGAGCCCGAGCGCGGCGACGGGCGCCAGCAGGAACTCGTGGAGCTCGGCCGTCCGCTCCTCGTCGCCCCAGTTGCCGACCCACACGAGGTCGCCCTCCCGCTCCGCCTCGCGCGGGAAGAAAAAGCGCGTGTCGGCGGCCTCGTGCCACGTCCACGCGCGCTCGGTCCAGCCGCGGTCGAGGTAGAGGTCGCGGAGGACGGTGCCGAAGGCGAGCACGCCGTCGTAGCCGGAGAGGTCGTAGGCGGCCATCGCCTCGGGCTCGGTGACGGCCCGGTGGTGCGTGTCGTGGAACAGGAGCCGGTAGGCGCCGTGCCGCTGGCGGTGCCGCCCGAGGCGCGCGACGAGGTCGTGGTCGCTCCACTCGTGGACGATCACGGCGTCGGCGTCGTCGAGGGCGTCGTCGAGGTCGAGCGTGGCCGGGTCGTAGAACCGGCTGACGCCGCGGAGGTGCGGGTACGCCTCGAAGAGTGCCTCGACCGGCCCCTCGCCGTACTCGGCCCGCAGGCTCTGCAAGCTCCACCCGTCCTCGGGCTCGTAGACCGTCACGTGGTGCCCGCGCGCGAGCAGTTCCCCGACGACGCCGCGCAGGAAGTGGGCGTTGCCGTGGTTCCAGTCCGAGAGGAGCGAGTGGTAGAAGAGGGCGACCGTCATGCGGCGTCGGCGAGAGAGGGGAGAGGAGGGGCGGCGCCGCGGGACCGGGTCCGGGGCAGGGTGTCGCCGGCGTGGAGCGTCTGGACGCGGCCGTAGAGGGCGCGCGTGCTGCTCGCCATGCGCTCGGGCGTGTAGCCGAGGGCGCGGCGGCGGGCGCGGCCAGCCCAGCGCGCCCGCTCGGGGCCGTCCTCGGCGAGGTGGCGGAGGGTCCGGCCGAGGTCGGCGGTGCCGGAGACGTAGAGGGCGGCGTCGCCCCAGACCTCGCGGAGCGACGGGACGTCGCCGAGGACGAGGGCGCAGCCGGCGAGGGCGGCCTCGAGCGCGCTCAGCCCGAACGGCTCGTAGCGCGCGGGGAGCGCGTAGACGGCGGCCCGGCCCATCTCGGCCGCCAGCGCGGCGGGCGCGAGCCGGCCGAGGGCGGTCACGTTGGAGAAGCCGGCCTCGCCGCCGTCGGGGTGGGCGGCCTCGCCCGCGAGGACGACGGGCCACGGGAGCGCCGGCGCGGCCTCCGCCAGCCGGTCGAGCCCCTTCGCCTCGTCCCACAGCCGCCCGGCGGCCAGGACGACGGGCTCCTTCCGACCGGGCCGGTAGCGGCGGGCGTCGCGGCCGTTGGGGACCACGTACGACGGCGGGAGCGGCCCGTAGTGCCGGCGGAGCGCGGCGAGCATCGCGGCCGTCGGTGCGACGACGGCGTCGGCGCTCTGGAGCCCGGCCGTCACGGCGTCGGCGTAGCGGCCCCACGCGGGCGGCGCCGGCTCGCCGCGCACGGCCTCCCACCACGAGAGGACGCACGAGTGGCCGGCCACCAGCACCGGCACGCCCCAGTCGAGCGGGCCGTGGGCGTAGTCGTTGAGGTGGACGACGTCGGGGCGCACCCGGTCGCGGAGGCGGAGGAGCCAGTGGCCGGCCGCCTCGACGTCGTCCCACGGGTCGTCCATCCACATCAGCCGGTAGTCGCTCTCGTGGAGCGTGACGTGCGGCATCGCCTCGATCTCGGCCCGCTCGGCGTCCGGGACCGGCCCGCCCATCGTGGCGAGCGCGACCTCGGCGCCGAGCGGGCCGAGCGCCGCCGCCAGCTCGACGGCGTAGGTCAGCACGCCGCCGACGGTGTCGGCGGTCATCAGGACGCGGAGGGGGCGGGAGGGGGTCATCGGCGGCCGTAGATCCGGTCGAGCGTGTCGTGGAGGGTGACGAGCCGCTCGCTCTCGGCGTCGAAGCCGGCGCCCGCCGCCAGCCGCTCGGCCCAGGCGACGGCGGCCCGGCCGCCCCAGTCGTCGGGCGGCTCGGCCAGCGGCTCGCGCGAGGTCCCCCGGTGGCGGTCGGCGCGGAAGTCGTAGAACGAGCCGCCGACGTTGGCGAGGCGGGCGCCGCCCTCGGTCCCGTAGACCGCCGCCTCGATCACGGCGTCCTGGCCGGCCGGGAGGGTCCACGAGCACGCGAGGCGGACCGTCGCGCCCGCGCCACTGGCGGCGCCCTCCGCCAGCCCGAGCGTCGCGACAGCGTAGTCCTCGACGCGCTCGGGCGGGAGCGCCAGCCGCTCGCCGCTGGCGTAGAGCGCGCTCTCGACGGCCTCGATGTCGGGGTAGCCGAGCGTCCACAGCGCGAGGTCCACGAGGTGGACGCCGAGGTCCATCACGCACCCGCCGCCCGCGCGCTCGGCGTCGTAAAACCACTCCTTGTCCGGCCCGTAGGCGTTGTGGAACGTGAGGTCGACGGCGTAGACGGTCCCCAGGTCGCCGCTCCGGACCAGGTCGCGGATCGCCCCGGCGCCGCGGACGTGGCGGTACGAGAGGTCGACGCCGAGCGGGAGGTCGGCCGCACGGGCGGCCTCCACCACGCGCCGCGCCTCGGCGGCCGTCCGCGCGAGCGGTTTCTGACAAAAGACGGCGACGCCGGCCTCCAGCGCCGCCACGCTCTGCGCGGCGTGCATCCCGCTGGGCGTGGCGATCACGAGCCCGTCGAGGTCGAGCGCGAGGAGGGCGTCGAGGTCCGGCACGGCCTCGGCGCCGGGCGCCGCGTCGAGCGCGGCGGCGACGGCCTCGGCGCTCGGGTCGGCGACGGCGGCGACCCGGGCGAGCCCGCTCGCGTGGAGCGCCTCCATCCGGTGCCGGCCGATCCACCCGACGCCGAGGAACCCCAGGCGCGGGCGGTCGCGCGGCGGGACGGCGGGGGACGCGGGCGAAGTCAGCGTTTCCATGGGCTAGCGGTCCTCCGGCGCAGGCAGCCCCCGCTGCTCCACCACGCCGACTTTGTAGCGGTACGAGAGCTCGCCGCCGAGCCAGCCCGTCAGGCCGAGCAGCCCGGCGACGGCGGCCGAGAGCACGACGCCCCGTGGCGGCACGGGGCGGTTCCCGCGGAGCCGGAGATTGAGCGCCGTCAGCGCCAGCGCCGTGACGTTGCCGGTTGCGTGGAGACGCCCCTCGGCGTGCTCTCGGACCCGGTCGATCCCGGAGTAGTCGACGGCGCCGACGGCGCCGGCCAGCACGCCGGAGGCGAGGCCGGTCGTGAGCAGCAGGCGCGAGGCGCGGCTCCAGAACGGGTCGCCCGTGCGGCGCGCGGCGACGTCGGTGGCGAGGGCGCCGGTGAGCGTCACGAGCGGGTACGGGATCAGCGCCGGGTGGATCGGGTGCCCGAAGAGGGCGGCGCGGCTCGGGGCCGGGCGGGCGGGGACGTCAGGCATCGTCGGCGGGGCGGTCGGTGTCGGTGAGGACGAGGGCCTTCATGAACCCGGCGGGCCGGGTCCGTGTGGCCTCGAGGGCATCCGCCAGCCGGCCGAGCGGGTACGTGTGCGTGAGGAGCGGGCGCGGGTCCATCCGGCCCTCGGCGACGGCCTCGACGGCGAGGCGGATGCCCTCGGTGTAGACCGCCGGGTCGCGCTCGTGCGCGTTGATCACGTCGAGCCCGCGCCAGTTCCACAGTTGCATGTTCACGCACCGCAGCCCGTCCTGGTGGTAGCCCGCCACGACGAGCCGGCCGCGGACGGCGCACAGCTCGGCGGCGAGGTCCAGCGGGGCCTGCTTGCCCGTGCATTCGAAGACGACCGGGCAGCCCTCGCCGCCCGTGATCTCGAACACGCGCTCGACGACCGGCCCCGTGTCATCGCCCAGCACCAGCGTCTCGGCGGCGCCCGACTGGCGGGCGGCGTCGAGCGACGTGTCGCGGCGCGAGATCGCCACCACGCGCGCGCCGTCCGCCACCGCCAGCTGGGTGAGGAGCGCGCCCAGGAACCCGACGCCGACCACGGCGACGGTCTGCCCGGCCTCGACGCCCGCGCGGCGGTAGATGTTGACGGCGCACCCGAGGGGCTCGCCGGGGAACGGGACGCCGTCGAGCGATGCCGGGAGCCGGACGCACCCGTCCGCCTCGGCCAGGTCGTGCGTGGCGTAGGCGTGGTGCGTGATGGCCGCCACGCGGTCGCCGACGCTCAGGTGCTCGACCCCCTCGCCCACGGCCTCGACCGTCCCCCAGCCCTCGTGGCCCAGCCCGCCGGCCTCCTGGGGGTACTCGAACCACTCGCGGCCCTCCCACACCGGCACGTTCGAGGCGCAGACGCCGGAGCCTTCGAGGCGGAGGCGGACCTGCCCCGGGCCCGGCTCGGGCAGCGGCTGGTCGTGGAGCTCGGCGCGGCCGGGAGCGGCGACCACGGCCGCGCACATCGTGTCCACGTCCGCCACGGCGTCCGCGGCGAGGGCAGGAGAAGTCACAGAAGTCATTGAAGAAGCAATCAGAGGAGGCCCCAGGATCGGAGCGGCAGCACGCAGAAAACCGGTCGTCACGTCGCCACAGATTCCTGAAGCGCGGGGTGGTGCGCGAGGAGCCAGTCGTGGAGGCGGCGGACGCCCTCGTCCACGCCGACCTGGGGGCTCCAGCCGAGTGCCTGCTGGGCGGCGCGCGTGTCGGAGACGTAGTAGCGCTGGTCGCCCTGCCGCCAGTCGCTGAACGACACGTCGGGGGCGTCGCCGGTGAGCGCGGCGATCCGGTCGAGCAGCTCGACGAGGCTCGTCGTGCGCCCCGGCCCGCCGCCGACGTTGAAGGCCCGCCCGGCCGTCCGGTCGATCCGGCGGACGGCCGCCGTCATGGCGTCGACGAGGTCCGCGACGAAGAGCACGTCCCGGACCTGCTTGCCGTCGCCGTAGAGCGTGATCGGCTGGCCCTGGAGCGCGCGGATGAGGAAGTGGGCGACCCAGCCCTGGTCCTCGTTCCCGAACTGGTGCGGCCCGTAGATGCAGCTCATCCGGAAGACCGTGGCGGGGAGCCGGTAGGTCCGGGCGTAGTCGAGGACGTACTGGTCGGCGGCCCCCTTCGAGCAGCCGTAGGGGCTGTGGAAGTCGAGCGGGCGGCGCTCCGAGACGCCGGCGCTGCCGTCGGCCGGGGCGTAGCGCGTCGGCTCCTCGACGAGGGCCACGTCGGCGAGGTCGCCGTAGACCTTGTTCGTGGAGGTGAACAGGAGGGGCGGCGGGGCCGACCGCGCGCGGGCGGCCTCGAGCACGTTGAACGTGCCGAGCAGGTTCGTCGTGAGGTCGTCGCGGGGGTCGTCGAGGCTCGTGGTGACGGCCACCTGGGCGGCGAAGTGGTAGACGGCCGAGGCGCCCTGCACGGCGCGGCGGACGGCGTCGGGGTCGGCCACGCTGCCGATCTCGGCCTCGACGCGGTCGCCGTAGGTCCGCGTCAGCCAGTCGAGGTTGGCCTCGACGCCCTCGCGGGCGAGGCTGTCGAAGACGCGGACGCGGCGGCCCTCGTCGAGCAGACGCGCCGCCACGTTCGTGCCGACGAACCCGGCGCCGCCGGTGATGAGGACGGGGCGGTCGGACCCGTTGCGGTCGGACCCATTGCGGCCGGACCCGTTCTGGCCGGACCCGTTGTGGCCGGACCCGTTCTGGCGGGACCCGTTCCTGGGGGCGTGGCCGTTCTGGCCGTCCGCGTGCGCATGGCCGTTGGGGGGGCGGTTCGTCGTGCTCATACCGTCAACCCCCGCGCTGCGAGCTCGTGGCCGGCCTGCTCGACCCGGTCCTCGGCCGTCTGCGTCTCGAGCCAGCCCGCCAGTTCGGCGAGCCCGTCGCGGAGGGCGACCTGCGGCTCGTAGCCCAGCGCCCGCCGGGCCTTCGAGATGTCGGCGACGCAGTGGCGGACGTCGCCGACGCGGTACTTCCCGACGACCTCGGGCGTGAGGTCGGGTCGGCCCACGGCCTCGCCCATCAGCTCGGCGATCTCCCAGACCGAGCGCGGCTCGCCGCTGCCGACGTTGAACACCTCGCCGTCGGCGGCGTCGCTCTCGAGCGCGAGGCGGATGGCGCGGGCCACGTCGGTGACGTGGACGAAGTCGCGCTGCTGGCGGCCGTCCTCGAAGATCAGCGGGGCGTTCCCGTTGAGGTAGCGCGAGCCGAAGATGGCGAGGACGCCGGTGTACGGGTTCGAGAGCGCCTGGCGCGTGCCGTACACGTTGAAAAAGCGGAGGGCGACGGTCGGGATGCCGTAGGCGCCGCCGACGATCAGCGCCAGCTTCTCCTGGTCGTACTTCGAGAGGGCGTAGACGCTCGTGGGGTCGGGCGTCTTGGTCTCCGGCGTCGGGAGCGGGACGAGCTCGGTCCCGTCGGCGTCGCGGAGCTCCCACTCGTGGCGCTCGAGCTGGGCGCGCGGCCGGGGCGCCCCCTCACGCGGGAGGCCGTCGCCGGAGGCCGCGGCGTAGAGGCCCTCGCCGTAGAGGCTCATCGAGGAGGCCACGACCAGCTTCTCGAGGGCCGCGTCGGCCCCCGCCCGCTCGATGAGCGCCTCCAGGAGGACGGCCGTCCCGCGGTTGTTGACGTCGGTGTAGTGGTCGACCTCGTACATGCTCTGGCCGACGCCGACGGCGGCCGCCAGGTGGACCACGCGTGCCACGCCGTCGAGGGCGTCGCGGACGGCGGCGGCGTCGCGGACGTCGCCGCGGACGAGCTCGACGTCGGGGTCGAGGTAGGACGGGCGGAAGCCGGGCTCGGAGGCCGCGGCGCCGTGGACCTGAGGGGAGAGGCTGTCGAGGGCGCGGACGTGGTAGCCACGTCCGAGGAGCTCGTCGGCGAGGTGGGAGCCGATGAACCCGGCGCCCCCTGTGATCAAGACGGTGGAAGGCACGGAGAAGGGGAGGGAGGGGAGAGTGGTGGGCTGCCGCGAGGACGGTCCCGCGCTGCAGCATCATCAACAACCACGAGGCAGGGTCCCCGGCGTTCCGCCGGTTTCTCCTTTAGGAGGATCCTGCTACACGCGGCCCGGCGCCCGCCCCGGAGGTCCGGGCGTACCCTCGCTCCTCCGGCCCTCCTTCGGCGAATCCGGTCCCCCACACACGCTATGCCCATCGCCTCCTCCCTCACGGTCCGGTGCCCCGGCGGCGCCACGGCCTCGGTCCCGGCCCTCGGCTTCGGCACGTGGACGCTGCGCGGCGACGCCTGCGTCGACGCCGTCGCCGACGCGCTCGCCCTCGGCTACCGCCACCTCGACACGGCCCAGTACTACGACAACGAGGCGGCCGTCGGGGAGGGCCTCCGCCGCGCCGCCGTCCCCCGAGCCGACGTGTTCCTCGTCACGAAGGTCCACCCGAGCCGGTTCGAGCCCGCCGCCTTCGCCCGCTCCGTCGAGGAGAGCCTCGACCGCCTGGGCACCGACTCCGTGGACCTCCTCCTGCTCCACTGGGCGAACCCGGACGTGCCGCTGGCGGAGACGCTGGGCGCGGCGGCCGACGTGCAGGCGCGCGGCCTCGCCCGCCTCATCGGCGTGAGCAACTTCACCGTGCCGATGGTGGAGGAGGCGCTCGGGCACGCCGACGTGTGCTGCAACCAGATGGAGCTCCACCCCTTCCACCCGCAGGACGCCCTCGTCGAGCAGGCGCGCGCGCGCGGCCTCCTCTTTACCGCCTACTCGCCGCTCGCCGAGGGCCGCGTCGCCACGGACCCGACGCTGGCCGAGATCGGCGCGCGCCACGGCAAGACGGCGGCGCAGGTGGCGCTCCGATGGGTCGTGCAGCAAGGGATCGCCGCCATCCCGAAGGCGTCCCGCCCGGAGCACCGCGCCGAGAACCTCGACGTGTTCGACTTTGAGCTGACGGACGAGGAGATGGGGCGGGTCGGGGCGCTCGGCCGCTGAGGGAGGGGGTGGGGCCCTACCTTCCTGTATGACTTCTCCGCCCGACGCTCCCGTCCCCCTCCACGAGCAGCTGGGCCTCTGCCAGTGGTTCCACTTCGAGGACCACGACCGGCTCGACCAGACCGTCGCGCTCATGGACGAGCTCGGCGCGAGGCACCTCCGCACCGGCGTCTCCTGGGCCGACTACCACCGACCCGGCGGCGCCGCCTGGACCGACCACCAGATGGCGACGCTCGCCAGGGCAGGGATCGAGGTGCTCCTCTCGGTCTGGCACGTGCCGCCCTCGCTCTCCGAGAGCGGGACCTGCGCCGGCCCCCCGCGCCGCCTCCGCGACTACGCCGACTTCGTGGACACGCTCCTCACGCGCCACGGCGACCAGTTCGCGGCGCTGGAGCTCTGGAACGAGCCCAACAACCGCCTCAAGTGGGCCTTCCCCACGCACGACCCCGGGTGGGACAAGTTCGCCGAGATGATCCGGGACGCCGGGTATTGGGCGCAGCACCGCGGCTGCCCGACCGTCCTCGGGGGCATGATCCCCGTCGACCCCCACTGGCTCGACCTCATGGCCGAGCGCGGCGTCCTCGACGTGTGCGACGCGGTCGGCATCCACGCTTTCCCGGGCATGTGGTGGGACGAGGCGCCCAACTGGGACTGGCACCGCGACTGGCACGGATGGCACAAAAAGGTGGACCTCGCCGCCGCCCACGCCGCCGGCCGCCCGATCTGGTGTACCGAGACCGGCCTCGCGACGTGGGACCTGGCCGCCGAGCGCCCGGCGAAGCACGACCTCCAGGCCCAGGCGCTCCGCGAGGCCGCCGCCGCGCTCGCCCACCCCCTCCTCGTCCGCCTCTACTGGTACTGTCTCCTCGACCTCCCCTCGGACCGCGAGGCCATCGAGGACACCATCGACGGGCGGCACGACGAGAACGAGTACCACCTCGGCCTCGTCTCGGCCGACGGCCAGAAGAAGCCGGCGTTCTACACGATGCGCGCGCTGCTCGCCGACGCGGACCCGCCCACGGGAGGGCAGCCCCGGTCAGACGGCGACTCTGACGAGTCCCGGCCGGTGCCACAGACGGTGGCCTAGCGACTCGTCCAGCCCGTTCGGGCGGCGTCTGCGGTCGTTCCCTGCCGGCGTCGTCGCACGCACCGTGGGGTCCGGAGGGCACACGGCCGGTCGGTCGGGGCCACGGTGATGCGGCCCGGCTCGACCGGCTCGCCGTCCTCCGCCAGCCGGGCGAGGCCGCCGACGTGTGCTGGACGACGAGGACGCCCGCGGCGAGGTCCGCCGGCAACCCGCCCACGAGCGCCTTGAGCCCTTCGAGGCCGCCGAGTGAGGTGCCCGCCACCACGACGTCGTGGCCGGGTCCCGGAGAGTCCGCGGGCGGGCGTCGGGCACCGGTCTCCGTCTCATTAGGTACCGGCCCGACCGGCGCACGGGTCGACGGCCCCGGCCATCTCCTCCATCACCCGCTCCATCGACTTGCTCCCGTAGGGGTAGAGACGAACGGGCGGCGTCGCGGCCGGCCGCTGTCTCGGCGATCCGGTCGGCCGCGTCGGCGGCGGCCTGGACGAGGGCCTCGGTCTCGCATCCCGTGGCGGGGCCTGGAGAAGAGGAGAGGAGTGCGAGCGGCATCAGGCGCCGAGGGCGGGCGGGGGAGACGGCGCAGGCTGGCGGCGTCGGCCGGAGCCCGGCGTCTCCGAGACGGGCCGCGAGGGGCAGCGGCCGGAGCCGGGCCACGGAGGTCACGGAGCGCGCGAGCGATCTCGTCGGCGTCGCCGAGCGGTGGCGGCTCTGGCGGGCTCCGGAGCGCCGGAGGAGGGAGGAGGCCCGGGCACGCACGTCGCAGCGCCGGAGGCGAACGAGCCGACGCTCGGCGGTGGCGCTCTCGACGAGGACGGGGCGCCCGTCCCGGACGCACCCGGCCCACCGCTCGACGGCGTCCGCCAGTCCACCCTCGGCGCGGCCCACGGCTCGCGCCGACGTGGCGGCTCGTAACCGGTAGCTGTGCCGGACCCGCCCGCTCGGCGGCCCGGACGAGGGCCCGTCCTCGGACGTGCGGACGAGCGGCATCCCGCCGGCCGCCGCGCAGGCCGCGATCGTGACGGCGAGGCACGCGCCGTAGTGCTGGTGGTGGCGCGGGAACGGGTCGTGTGGCTCGGGCGCCAGCAGCGACCGGAGCTCCTCGAGCGCCCGCCGGTAGCCGAGGTCGAGCAGGAACAGGCGGCGGACCCCCGGGCCGAGCGCGGCCCGCTCCGCCGGCTCCAGCGTCACGCGCCCGCCGACGAGGTCGGCCCCGGCGGCGACCTCAATCTCGCGGACGGCTCTGTTAAAGATGGGGCCTCCATGACCCGACGTGCCCCGCCGTCTCGCCCGCTCACGGTCAGGAGCCGCAGAGGGCGCCGCCGAGCCCCCTCACCGGACGTCCTCCATCTGCCGCCGGACGTCCTCCCACTGCTGGCGGATGCGCTCGGGGAACCCTTCGTAGTCGCAGGCGAACGTGTTCCCGCCCGCGTCGAACGACGCGTCGAACGCGATCTGCTCGGGGGCCGGTCCGAGCGCCTCGACGAGCTTCCCGCCGTTCTGGGTGAGCTGCCCTTCCAGCGTCCCCCGCACGACGACGTCCCCCACCTGCGCTTCGTAGCGCGCCCGATCTTCGCGGCTCATGGCCGCCATCGCCTCGGCCATCCGGCCCGCCCCCCCACCGAACATCTCGGCGGTCGCAGACTGCAACGACTCTGGCAAGCGGCTCCACGGAATGATGCGGCTCTCCTCGATGTCCACCGAGACGAAGTCGCCGTAGTCCTCTTGCAGCGCGAAGAAGCCGAAGGCCTCCTCGCGCACGTCGGGTCCGTGCCCGGCGGTCGCCATCGTGCCGTGCGTCGTCTCCGCCGCCCCCACCCGGTGAGACGACGGGTACAGGCCGACGCTCAGGTCGAAGCCCTCCGCCTCCAGGGTCAGATCTGTGACCTGGGCGGCGCCGCCCTCGGAGTCGAACATCACCGTGGCCGTCCCCTCGAACTCGCCCACGATGGCGCCGCTCACCGTCGCAGTGAACGTGCAGGTCGCCGCGTCCAGCTCCCCGTCGTCGACGTGCACGCGGATCGTCTGGGAGTGCATGGCGCCGTCCCGGCCGGGCACGCGCACGGTCACGTCGTAGTCCCCCGCCGTCTCGTATCCGTGGCGCGCGCGCTGGAGCGAGCGGCCCTCGGCCGTCGCCCCGTCGCCGAAGTCCCACGTGTAGACGAGGTGCTGGCCGTGCCCCTGGAAGCCGGCCTGGAAGACGTACGGATCGCCGACCTCCTCACCGGAGACGTGCTCCAGCCGCACCGCCCCGCAGGGGTCTCCGGGTGCTCTCAGGCCCACCCCCGCCATGTTTGCAAAGGCCCTCTCGAGGGCGTCGGCCACGGTGCCCTCGCCCGCGTGCTCCCCGGTCATGTTGGTGGCCTCCCCCTCGCTCGCATGAGTCAGGACGCCGGTTTCCGCGTCGCTCAACCGGGCGAAGACCGTGAGCTGGTTGCGCGTCACGCCGTCCGAGCGTTCGGTCAGGCGAACGATCTTGAAGTCCATGAGCGTGCTGGGGTCGTGCATAGAGCGCGCCTGCTCCTTGCAGTAGTTCGGGTGGAAGTCCCGCCATTCCCCATTCGGGATGATGGTTCCGTCCGGGCCGATCTGGAAGCCGACGTGGCGCACGGCGTCATCGCCGGCCCCCGTGGTCCGACTTGTGATGTAGTCGTCGAGCGAGAGGCCGCTTTCAGGCGGCGGGCGTGAGGCCGCGGGCGCGCATGGCCTCAGCCAGGGCGTCGGTGGCCTCCGCGCCGGAGACAGGGCGCGCGGAGCCTCCCTGGGCCGCCACCGGGGCGGCCAGGAGAGTCGCCAGCGCGAGCAGGACGGGGAGTCGGGAGAGCGTCATCGGGAGGGGGAGGGGCGTTCAGGCGAGGCGGTGGGCGTCCCGGCTCAGCGGTCGGGGTCGAACGTCAGCACGGCCGCGCGCGAGGCCGCCTTCTCCCGGGCCTCCCGGTCGGCCGGCAGGAGGGCGACGAACAACAAGGGGCCCTGGTGCCGGCCGAGGCGCTCCTCCACGTCGTCTGGCATGAACGTGCTATCGGGGAAGTACACGTCGAAGTAGCCGTCAGGGAAGAGTCGCTCGAAGGTGCTGTCGGGGAAGAGCCGCTCGAAGGTGCTGTCGGGGAAGCGGACGCGGCCCGGCTCGACGGTGAAGGACGGCGAGCGGAACTCGTCCACGATCTCGCCCCCGTGGAGCACGGCCCCGACGAGGACGACCTCCACCGGCCGCTTGCCGTCGTACCGGGCCTGGAGGCTCCGGGCGAGCAGCCGGCCGAGCTCCTCCCCGGTCTCGACGGCCCGGGGCAGCCGGTCCTGGTCAAACATGACGAGGAACGAGCTCTCTTCTGTCCTGCTCTGGGCCTGCGCCTCGCGCGGAGCGAGCAGCAACAGGAGGGTGCTCACGAGCAGAAGGCTCAGCAGGGAAGAGGAGGAAGGACGGTGCGTAGTCATAGGGTTGGGGGAGAGAATGGATAGGGGGTTGAACAGGTGGCGTCCCGCGAGGGAGAGTGGGGCCCGCCGGCCGCCTGGACGGCTCGCGTGCCCGCTTGGGGATCGAGAGGGCGATCTGGCTCGTGATTGATTATCTTCCTTGGCTACTTCTCCGTCCGCTTTCATCGCCCATCGTGTGATCGTCGGGCCTGTTTCGGACGAGGGGCGAGTGACGATCTGCTAGCTCGCGGGAGCCGACTCCTGGCGCCCCGCCTCCTTCATCGCCTCGAGTTCGGCGATGTCGAGGTCCTCCATCGCCCTCTTGAGGCGGTCCATCTCCAGGTCCCGCCCGTCCAGCTCGACGAGGAACCGGTCGGAGACGATGGTCTGGAACTCGGCACGAGGCGTGCCCTCCATGTCGTACGTCTCGAAGGCCGGGTGCCCCCGATAGTCCGTGGTGCGCTCGTAGCCCGTGCCGGTCTCGCGGTCGACGTCCGTCATGCGCCAGGCGGCGAGGCCCATCATGGCGAAGCCCTGGACGGCGCCGAGGTCGGTGAGGGTGACCTCCAGCCGAGGGTCGGCCCCATCGCCCGCCTCGGCGCGGTAAGTGGCCGTCGCCTTCGAGAGGCGGACGCCCATGGCGCCGGAGGTCTCGCCCTCGGCGCTCTCGCGGGTCAGGCCGGCCAACTCCTCGGGTAAGAGGTCGCGGAGGCGGCGGAAGTTGACGGGCTCGTAGGTGATGCCCGCCTCCTGCTGCTCGGCCACGCGCTCCATCTCGTCGGCCATCTGGGAGGCCGCGCCCGCGGCGTCTCGCGCCTGCCCGAGGCGGTCGAGGGCGGAGGGTTCGCTGTCGTCGCCCCCGCCACAGGCGGCGAGGGGGAGAAGGAGGAGGGCGAAGAGGAGCTGGTCTCATCGGAACGGGCGGGAGGATCAGGAGGGGAGGAGAGAGCTCTCGCGGCCCGCCTCGGCGCGTCGCCAGAGGCGGGGCCGCCGGGCGCGTCACTCGACGGCGGCGACGCGGAGGTCGCCGATGTACATGGGGTCCTCCGCAGACGCGAAGTAGGTGTTCTCGAACCAGAGCACGTTCGAGCGGGGCAGGTCCGCGTTGGGCACGTTGGCCACCCGCTGCTCCCCGACGTAGACCTTCACGTACGTGCCGTCGACGGCGATGCGTACGGGCACGACCCCCTGCGCGAAGACGTCGTCGAGTGGCTGGAGGGCCTCCACGCCGTCGCCGCGCACCGCCAGGCCGGTCCGGTTGTTGCCGACGTGGAAGTAGTTCTGATCTTCGAATCCGTTGACGCTCGAGCCTTCGGGCTCGGTGGTAGCGACGGCCAGGTTCTGGTTCCCATGGGGGAAGTGCGCGTCGAACTCGATGGTGTATCGCTCCGGCAGCGTCTCGGGCAGCGGCACCTTGAAGGCGGCGCTGCGCGGCCCCGTGTTGCGGAGGAAGCGCCGGCCCTGCCACTCCGTGATCTCCCAGCTGCCGTTCACGAACTCCAGGCGGCGTGGGAAGTCGCCGACGTTGTCGTTGGAGAAGTCGTCGGTGAAGAGGACGCGCGTGCCGGACTCGAAGTCGTAGTTGGCGTTGGCGGCGCCGATGGCGGTCCCGCCGTCCCCGGGGATCTGGCGGACGACCTCGCCGCTCTCATCGGTCACCACGACAGGCCGGCCGGCGGCCTCCGCCTCGCGGATGCACTCGGGGTCCGTGACCAGACAGCGGACGGCGTCCTCGGCCGCGTCGAAGGTGCCCCGGACGGCGCGGTCGGCGCGGTCGGTGACCTCGTCGGTGGCGGCGCGCTCGGCGCCCTCGCGGGCGGCGTCCTGGAGTCGCGTGCCGAGGTCGCTGGAGCACCCGGCGAGGAGGAGGACGGAGAGGAGAGGTAAAAGACGGAGGGGACGCGTCGTCATGTGTGGGTGGATGGAAGGGGGGAGGAGGTGCGGGGTCGAGGGCTCCTCGGCACCGGCGCGGGGGGGGGCATGGGGAACTGTCACGCGGGGAGCCCCTACCACGTCGCGCGGTCTGCGGACGTGGGGTCGTGGAGCTCGCCTCTGTTTGGGTACACACGGTGTGGGCACACGACCGGACACGGGCGCCCGGACTGCGGTCCCCTCCCTCCCCGATCTGACGCCATTCCTGCCGACGCCACCGCCCTGTTGGCCGACCTGCGGAGCGACGACCCGAACGCGGTCGAGGCGCTCTTCCCACTGGTGTACGACGAGCTCCGCCAGCTCGCCCGACGCCAGCGCCGGCGGCTGCCGGGCCACACCCTCGACACGACCGCCCTCGTCCACGAGGCCTACCTCAAGCTGGTGCGCGCCGAGGACGTGGGCTGGGAGGACCGGGCGCACTTCTACGCGCTCTCGGCGCGGGCCATGCGCCAGATCCTGCTCAACCACGCCCGGGCCCGAAACGCCCAGCGGCGGGGGGGCGACCTCCAGCGCGTCGCGCTCGATGGACCCCTCCCCGACGCCGGTGCCCTCGCCGACGAGCGAGCCGCGACCCTCCTCGACCTCGACGCCGCCCTCGACGCCCTCTCCCACCTCGACGAGCGGATGGGGCGGGTCGTCGAGCTCCGCTTCTACGGGGGCCTCTCGGAGGAGGACATCGGGCTCGTCCTCGGGGTCTCCGCCCGGACCGTGCGCCGCGACTGGCGGCAGGCCAAGGCGTGGCTGACCCGGTACCTCGGCGAACGCTCCGCCCCGCCGTCATGACGGGCGGCGACGCGATGACGCCCGAGCGCTGGCGGGCGGTCAAGGCGGTCCTCGATGGGGCCATGGACCGCCCCCCCGCCGACCGCGCGGCGTGGCTGGACGAGGCGTGTGCGGGCGACCCCTCCCTCCGCGCCGAGGCCGAGGCCCTGCTCGCCGCCGAGACCGAGGCGCCCGCCTTCTTCGACGGCAGCGCGGCCGAGTTTGGCCTCCCCGTCGTCTCCCTCCCGTCGGACCCTCCGGATGAGCCGGGCTCGTCGGAGAGGATCGGGCCGTACCGCCTCCTCCACGAGATCGGGCGGGGCGGGATGGGGCGGGTCTTCCTCGCCGAACGGGCCGACGGCCAGTTCGAGCAGCGCGTGGCGATCAAGCGGCTCCGCCGTGGCCTCGACACGGACGACGTGGTCGGCCGCTTTCTCGCGGAGCGGCAGATCCTGGCCTCGCTCCACCACCCCGGCATCGCCCGCCTCCTCGGCGGCGGCGTCACCGAGGCGGGCCAGCCGTACTTCGTGATGGAGTACGTGGACGGCGAGCCCATCACGGCCTACTGCGACGCGCGCCGGCTCTCCGTGGACGCGCGGCTGGACCTGTTCCGGGCCGTCGGCGAGGCCGTGGCCTACGCCCACCGCAACCTCGTCGTCCACCGCGACCTGAAGCCGTCGAACATCCTCGTTATGGACCAGGGGCCGGGAGGGCGCCCGGCCGTCAAGCTGCTCGACTTCGGCATCGCCCGCCTCCTCGACGCCGACGGGGGCGCCGACGGGCGCCTGACCCGGACGGGCCACGGGGTGATGACGCCGGCCTGGGCCAGCCCGGAGCAGGTCCGGGGCGAGCTCGTCACGACGGCCTCGGACGTGTACCAGCTCGGCCTGCTGCTCTACGAGCTGCTCACCGGGCAACGCCCCTACGAGGTCGACCCGCGCTCCCCCAAACAGACCGAGCGGGTCGTCTGCGAGCAGGTCCCGCCTCGCCCGAGTGCGGCCCTGGCCCGGACCGCGGATCCAGCCCGTGTGGAGGAGGTCAGCCGCCAGCGAGCGACCCGCCCCGACCGGCTCCGCCAGCGCCTCGCCGGCGACCTCGACATGATCTGCCGGAAGGCGCTGCGGAAAGAGCCCGAGCGCCGGTACGAGTCGGTAAGCAACCTGGTGGACGACGTCGAGAGGCACCAGCAGGGGTGGCCGGTGGAGGCCCGGCCCGCCTCGGTGGCCTACCGGACGCAGAGGTTCGTGCGGCGCCACCGGGGCGGCGTGGCCGTGGCGGCGGGGGCGCTCCTGCTGTTCCTCGGCCTCGGGGCCTTCCACGTGGCCCGCGTGACGGCGGAGCGCGACCGCGCCCGGCTGGCGGCGCGCAAGTCCGAGCGCGTAACTGCGTTCCTGGCGGGCCTGTTCGAGCAGGCCGACCCCTACCGCACGAGCGGGGACCGCGACCTGGAAGCCGCCCTGACCGTTCTCCGTCCCGCCGCCGACCGCGTCCAGCGCGAGCTGGGCGAGGCCCCCGAGGTGGAGGCCGAGCTGCTCCACACGGTCGGGGCCCTCTACCGGAAGCTGGGGCGGCGCGACCTCGCCGAGCCCCTCCTCCGCCGCGCGCTGGCGCTGCGGCGGTCCGTCTACGGACCGGTCCACGAGGACGTCGGTGCCACGCTGCACGAGTTGGCGCTGGTGCAGGAGTCCCCGAACTCGACCGGCGCCCTCCTCGACGACGCGATCGCGGTCCGCCGCGCCGTGACCCCGGGGGACCACCCGGCGCTGGCGGCGAGCTTGCTGGCGAGGGCCCAGCAGATGCCGTACGGGCAGCCCGGCAAGGACGAGCGTTTTGCAGAAGCGAAGGAAATGCTGGGGCGCCTCTACGGGCCACGGAGCCCCGAGGTGGCCGACGCCCTCCGCGAGTTCATGATGGGCTACGAGGACACCCCGCGCGCCGAGGCGATGGTCCGCGAGGCCATCGCCATCTACCGGGAGCGTGGGGCGGCGTACGACCACCAGCGGGCGGTCGCCATGAACAACCTGAGCCTGCTCCTGGACGGGCGCGGCCAGCCCGACGAGAGTCTGGACCTCCTCCAGCGCTCGTACGCCCTCGCGCTGGCCTCGGCGGGCGATCAGAACTACGAGACGAGCGTGCTCGCCATCAACCTGGCGGGCACGCTCTACGAGCACGGCCGCTACCTCGAGGCCGACGCGATGCTCGGCGACGTGCTGGACCTGCGCCGCCGCATCATGCCGGACAGCAGCAACGGCATCGCCTTCCCGCTCTACTGGTACGGACGCAACCTCATCGCCCTCGGCCGCCCGGACGACGCAGAGGCGGCTCTCCGGGAAGGCCTCACGATCTGCGAGCGCCTGTACGACGAGCCGCGCACGCTGTCCTTGATTACGAAGGGCACCCTCGGCCATGCGCTGAGCCGGCAGGGCCGAGACGCAGAGGCCCGCGGCCTGCTGAAGGAGGCGTACCGGCAGGGCACCGTCCACTGGGGCCCGGACCACCCCATGACCCGGCGCCTCGCCGGGTACCTCGCCGAGCTGCGTTGATCCCGACTCCTGTGGAGCTCGACGACTTAGCGCCGGGTCCGCCCGACGATGTGGTGCGGTATCCGGTCGCGCCCCCGCGCGGACTCCCAGCCAGCGAATCCGGCGCCAGCGGGAATGCGTTCTACAGTTTCTTAGACGGTTCCGCACCTCGACTCCCGACGGGACGGCGCCGTAGAGGGCGACTCCGACGTCGCCAGCCGGACGGGAACGTGCGTCATGAGACCGGCCCCGAGGGCGCCAGGCCGTGAGCTGCAGCGGCTATCACGTAAAGAACGAGCGATTGGAGGCGTCTCACGTTCGGCCCCTCTGACGGCCCCACCCGATTCGGAACCTCGCCATGATCACCACCGCTCACGACACGACGGGCCTCTCGTTCTCCCACACCCGGACTCCGGAGGACTCCATCCGCGAGGCCGGAGCGCCGATCCAGCGTGCGAAGGCGGCCGCGGTTCTGGTGCACGGCCGCGGAGCCACGGCCGAGAGCATCCTCTCCCTGGCCGATGCTCTGGCGCAACCCGGCGTCCTCTACCGGGCGCCGCAGGCCAGCGGGCGCGTCTGGTACCCGCACTCGTTCCTCGCCCCGCTCCGCGCCAACGAGCCCGCCCTCACGTCGGCCCTCCAGACCGTGCGCGACGTGCTGGCGGCGCTCGCGGAGGGCGGCATCCCAGCCGAGCGGACGGTGATCCTGGGGTTCTCGCAAGGGGCCTGCCTCGCCCTCGAGTTCGCCGCCCGCCACCCCCGGCGATACGGCGGGGTGGTGGCCTTCTCGGGCGGGCTCATCGGAAACGGCGAGCGGGAGGGCGAGCCGCCCGACGACAAGACGTTCGACTACGGCGGCTCGCTGGAGGGCACGCCCGTCTTCGTCGGCTGCTCGGACCGCGACCCGCACGTGCCGCTCCGCCGGGTCGAGCAGACGGCAGAGGCCTTCGAGCGGCTCGGGGCCGACGCCACGACGCGGATCTACGAGGGGATGGGGCACACGATCAACGACGACGAGATGGGGGTCGCGCGGGGACTCCTGGCCCACCTCACGAGCGGCCCTCCCTAGGCATGACAACCACCGGGACCGCGCCGCGTCGGTCCCCATGCCACCTCGACGGGGCTGCCGCGGCGGCCCGCCCGGACTCTCTCCTCCCACGAGAACAATGGAACCCACCCCCCAGCACGCAACCACCCACGGCCTCCACCACGTCTCCGTCATCGCCGGCGATCCCCAGGAGAACGTCGACTTCTACACCGGTGCGATGGGGATGCGCCTCGTCAAGAAGAGCGTCAACCAAGACGCCCCCGACACCTACCACCTCTTCTACGCCGACGGCGTGGGCACACCGGGCACCGACCTCACGTTCTTCCCCATTCCACGTGCTCGCCGCGCGCGCAGTGGGGCGGGGGAGATCCGGGAGGTCCCCCTCGCGGTCCCCTCCGGGAGCCTCGCCTACTGGCGGGAACGGCTCGGGAGGCATGGCGTGACGGTGGGCGCGGTCGAGACGCGGTTCGGCGAACGGACGCTCCCGTTCGAGGACCCGCACGGCCTCCGGCTGTCCCTCGTCGAGACCGACGACGCGCGTGCGTTCGTGCCGTGGGAGAAGAGCCCCGTCCCGGCCGATCGCCAGGTGCGCGGCCTCCACGCGGTCCGGATGTCGGTGCGCCAGCTGGAGCCCACCGAGGCGCTGCTCACCCGCGTGATGGGGCTCGAGAAGGTCGGTGAGGACGGCGGCTGGCGCCGCTTCGGAGTCTCCGGCGGCGGCTCGGGCACCTACGCCGATGTGGAGGCCGTCCCCGCCGCCGCGCCCGCCGCTGGCGGCGTCGGCGGCGTGCACCACGCCGCCTGGCGCGTCCACGACGACGACGACGAGATCGCGCTCCGGCGCCTCGTCGAGCAGGGGGGCCTGCGCCCGAGCGAGCCCATCGACCGTTTCTGGTTCCACTCCGTCTACTTCCGCGAGCCGGGGGGCGTCCTCTTCGAGCTCGCGACCGACGGCCCCGGCTTCGCCCGCGACGAAGACCTGGAGCGCCTCGGTGAGGAACTCGTCCTGCCGCCGTGGCTGGAGAGCCGGCGGGAGGAGATCGAGGCCGGGCTCCCGGCCCTGACCACGTCCCACATGACGGCCTGAGCCCCACGCTCCCGAACCGCCCCCGAGTCCACAGCCGAACTCCCCATGACCCCCGACCCCTTCTCTGGCGGGAGACCCGTACCGGAGGCAGGACCCGTCGTGGGTCCCCCCAACCCCTGGCCCGAGCTGCCCCGCCCGGAGGACTGGCAGGACACCTTCGACACGCTCCACATGTGGGTCCAGATCGTCGGCAAGATCCGGCTCGCGTGTGGCCCGTGGATCAACCACTCGTGGGGGGCCGCGCTCTACGTCACCCCGCGAGGGCTGACCACCTCGCCCATCCCTCACGGGACGCGCACGTTCGCCATCGACTTCGACTTTACCGCGCACGCCCTCCGCGTGAGCACGTCCACGGGCGAGGAACGCTCGTTCGACCTCGGGCCGATGTCCGTGGCCGAGTTCTACCAGCGGGTGATGAGCACGCTTGGGGAGCTCGGCATCGAGGTCGAGATTTGGGCTCGGCCGGTCGAGGTCCCCGACCCGATCCAGCCCTTCCCCGAGGACACCGGACACGCGAGCTACGACGCGGACGCGGTGCATCGCGTCTGGCGCGCGCTCGTCCAGGCGAGCCGCGTCCTCGCGGAGTTCCGCTCGCGCTTCACCGGCAAGGTGAGCCCCGTGCACTTTTTCTGGGGCGCGTTCGACCTGGCCGTGACCAGGTTCTCGGGGCGGCCCGCGCCGAAACACCCCGGCGGCGTCCCGAACTGCGCCGACTGGGTGATGGAGGAGGCCTACTCGCACGAGCTCTCCAGCGCGGGGTTCTGGCCTGGGCAGGGGCTGGGCGAGGCCGCCTTCTACGCCTACGCCTACCCCGAGCCCGAGGGCTACCGCCAGCGGGCCGTCGAGCCCGAGGCCGCGACCTTCCACCCCGATCTGGGCGAGTTCGTCCTGCCCTACGAGGCCGTCCGCAAGGCCGCCGACCCCGACGCCGCGCTCCTCGCGTTTCTCCAGAGCACCTACGAGGCCGCCGCCGATCTCGCCGACTGGGACCGCGGCGCTCTCGAGC
This sequence comes from Rubricoccaceae bacterium, assembly GCA_963811175.1. Lineage (GTDB taxonomy): Bacteria > Bacteroidota > Rhodothermia > Rhodothermales > Rubricoccaceae > Rubrivirga. The sequence continues at coordinate 1,012,191 of CAWEQE010000002.1, forward strand.
GTGAGGCCCCGCCCGCGTAGCCTCTCTCACCCCGAGGTCCCACGACGATGAGCGCCCCGCGCCCGGCTTCCCCGCTCGGCGCGAGGGTCGATCCGGCGTTCGCACTCACGAACTCGCTCTGGATGCGGCAGCCCGGAATCTTGTCTTCCATGCCCACGAGAACGGCGGCGACGAGAGGCGGCTGACCGCCGAGACGACGCCCGCGCTCTTGGGACGCTCCCTGACCGGTTCTCCAAGCGGGACGTTGGAGGCGGTTCTCCCGCCCCCGTCGATTTGCCCGCTCGCGCGGACTGCTCTCTCTCCTCATCCCCCGGCGACATGCGAGGCACAGGACGACTCGAAGCGTTTAGCGACGGCGTGCTCGCCATCGTCATCACCATCATGGTGCTCGAGATGAAGGTGCCTGAGGGCGCCGACCTCGTCTCACTGCGCCCGCTGCTGCCCGTGCTCCTGAGCTACGTGCTCAGCTTCGTCTACATCGGGATCTACTGGAACAACCACCACCATCTCCTCCGTGCGGCCGAGCGCGTGGACGGCGCCGTCCTCTGGGCCAACTTGCACCTGCTGTTCTGGCTCTCACTGACTCCGTTCGTGACCGGTTGGATGGGTGAGAACCAGTTCGCGCCTACTCCGACGGCGCTCTACGGAGGGGTCCTGCTGCTGGCGGCGTTCTCGTACCGGATTCTCCAACGGGCCGTCCTCGCCGGCCAGAGTGAGGAGTCGATGTTGGGCCAGTCCATCGGGCGCGACGTCAAGGGCAAGGCGTCCCCCGTCCTCTACGTCATCGGAATCGTCGTGGCGCTGTGGCGGCCTTGGCTGGCCGGTGTACTCTACACCGCCGTTGCGCTGATGTGGCTGATCCCGGACCGCCGCATCGAGCGAGCGGTCCGCAAGGGTGGGGACCCTTCGGGGGCTCCTACCGGATCGAGTGGTTCCTGAGGAAGACCAACCGGGGAGAGGCGGAGCGAGTGCCGGAGGCCGGGTCCGTTTGGACACGGCGGCGGGGGCGTGAGGATGCTGGTGCACTGGCACGGCCCGCTTCGCGACGACATGCCCAGCCTGACCTCGGCCTGGGTCCTACCGCTCCGACGAAACGGCTCTCTTCCCTGAAGGGCCCGTGATGGTACGACCACGGATTGCGGAAGACCGGCCGGCGGCGCCGGCGCTGGACCTACGGATCTGCCGAGGCGGTTGTGGGGGCGCGATCCGGCTCGCTACCTTGCCTCCCGGGATCCGGACGGACCGGATGGGCCGCGTCCCATACGATTCAGCGGTCTCCACACGTACCGTCTCGAACCGAGCCGGCCCTGCGTCGGTACGTTCCCTCGATGCTCGCGCACCGCCCCACAGCCCTCCTGCTCGCCCTCGCCCTCGTGGCAGGGGCCGGCGCGTTCGCGCCCGGCGGGGCGAGCGCGATGGGACACGGGGACATGGCGGGGCACGGGGACATGGTGCGGCACGGGGACATGGCCGCGGAGGCGCCCCACGCGTGCTGCCACGGCCAGGCCGACCCCTGCGAGACGCCGTGCCCGACCGACGAGGGGCGCTCGCCTACCGAGGCCGCCCTGTGCTGCGCGTCCGGAGAGGCCCCGCTGCACGAGTCGGCGGTCGCGCCCCCAGCCCCGGTGCGGCTCGACCTCGACGCGGTCCCCCTCGCCGACTGGCTCGCCGTGCTGGCGGTGCCTCCCGCGCCGCCCAGGTCCGACGGCGCCGCCCGCCACGGGCCGCGAGGGCTGCCCGTCCGGTCCCACCTCGCCATCTCGGTGCTCTTGATCTGATCGGCCTTCCGGCCGCGCCGCCCTCTGCGTGAGGGCGCCCTCCTCGTGAGGGCCTGGCGCCAGACGCCCCGGAAGCTCCCCGATCCGCTCCGCACCATGACCCGTCGTCTCGCAGCGCTCGTCGCGCTGCTCGCGCTCTCTCCGAGCGCCCGGGCGCAGGAGGCCCCCCACGCGCACGCGGGGGCCGACACCACGCGCCTCTCCCTCCCCGACCTCCTCGCCGAGGTCGCTCGTGCCAACCCGACGCTCCGAGCCTCCAGGCTGGAAGTGGACGCGCTCGCCCAGGTCGGCGCGCAGGTCGGTGCGCGACCGGACCCCACGGCGTCGCTGATGGTCGCCCCGTTCCCGGTCGTCACGGCCCGGGGCGCGCAGCGGAGCCAGTGGCGCGTCGAGCAGCCGCTCCCGTGGCCCGGCACGCTCGGGCTCCGCGAACGGGCCGCCGACCTCTCCGCGGCCGTCGCGAGCTACGAGGCCGACGCCCTCGCGCTCGACCTCGCCTTCGAGACGCGCCGGGCGTACTACGACCTGTTCCACGCCCACCACGTCCGCGGCGTGCTCGTCGCCTACGAGGCCCGCCTGGGCGCCTTCGCCGAGGCCGCCGCCGTCCGCTACGAGGTCGGGCGCGGCCCTCAGAACGCCGTCCTCCAGGTCCAGCTCGAACGCGAGCGGGTCGCCGAGCAACTCAACGCCCTCGAGGCCCACCGCACCGAGGCCCTCCAGACGCTCGCCCGTCTGGCGGACCGGCCCGACCTCGTCGGCACGCCGGTCGACGTCGCGCCGCCCGCCCTGCCCGACAGTCTGGATGCTCTCGTCGTCCTCGCGCTCCGCCAGCGGCCCGAGGTCCGCGCGCTCGACGTGGACCGCGCCCGCGCCGAGACCGAGGTGGCCCTCGCGCAGAAGGCGTTCTACCCCGACCTCGCCGTGGGCGTGACGGTCACCGACATCGCCGACCGGGAGGTGCCCGTGACGGCCGACGGACGCGACGCGCTCGCGTTTACGGTCTCGGCCCGCATCCCACTCGCTCGGGGCCGCCTCCGCGCCCGCCTGGAGGAGACGCGCCTGCGCACGGCCCAGGTCGAGGCCCGGCAGGAGGCGCTCGACGCCGCGCTCCGGACCCAGGTGGCGACTCTCGCCGAGCGCGTCCGCCAGACGCGCCGGACCTACGCCCTCTTCGAGCGGCGGCTCGCCCCGCTGGCGACGACGACCGTCGAGTCCACGCTCGCCTCCTACACCACGGGCGAGGCGGACTACCTCGCCTTCCTCGACGCCGAGCGGACGCGGTTCGAGATCGCCCTCGCCGCCGTCGACGCCCACCACCACCTCCTCGTCGCGTCCGCCGCGCTGCTCCGCGCCCTCGGCACCGAGGCCGCCGACGCGCTCGACGGCCCGGCCCACGGCCATCCCGGCCCGGCTATCCGCCTCTCTCCCCGGTTCCCGACACCTCCCTGGACCGATGACGACTGACACCCCCACCCCACCGGCCGAGACGCCCGTCTCCGACCCGGCCGACCTCTACACCGAGACGCCGCGTTCGCCCCGCCAGCGGCGGCGCACGTGGCTCGTGATGCTCGCGCTCCTCGCCCTCGTCGCGGCCACGGGCGTCGCCTGGGCGCTCCTCCGCGGCGGCGACCCTGCGGACCCCGACTTCACCGTCACCGAAACGCCGGCCCCGACCGAGGCCGACGCGGTCCCGGCCACGGGCGGCCTCGCCCAGTACGACCTCGACGGCGACGGCATCGTCTACCAGGGATCGATGCACCCCCAGATCGTCCAGGACGAGCCCGGGACGTGCCCGGTGTGCGGGATGGACCTCACGCCCGTCCCCGTCGGCGGCGCGGCGCCCGGCACGGTCGAGATCGACCCGGTCACGCTCCAGAACATCGGCGTCCGCACGGCCGTCGTCTCGACGGCCCGCGAGATCGAGCGGACGCTCCGCACGACGGGCACCTTCGAGGCCCGCGACGCCGCCCGCGAGACGGTCACGCTCCGCGTCGGCGGGTTCGTCGAGCGGCTCTACGTCGACACCGAGGGCCAGCGCGTGAGCCGGGGCCAGCGGCTCCTGGAGATCTACAGCCCCGAGCTCGTCTCGACCCAGCAGGAGTTGCTGCTGGCGGTCCGCAACCGCGAGCTCCTCGGGGGCGGGGACGGAGCGGATCGGCTCGTCGAGGCCGCCCGCACGCGCCTCCGCCTGTTTGGATTGGAGGCGGGGCAAATCTCAGCGGTCGAACAGAGCGGCGCGATCCAGGAGACCGTCACGCTCTTCGCGCCCGCCAGCGGGACGGTCCAGAACAAGCGGATCGTTGAGGGGATGCAGGTCGCGCCGGGGACGCCGCTCATGGACATCGTGAACCTCGGCGCCCTCTACCTCCAGGTGGCCGTGCCGGAGCAGGACCTCGGGTGGGTCGCGCCCGGCACGCGCGCCGTCGTCGCCGTGACCTCGCTGCCCGGCGAGGAGCTGAGGGGCCGCGTCGACTACGTCTACGACACCCTCGACCCGGCCACGCGGACGGGCACCGCCCGCGTCACGCTCGCCAACCCGGGCGGGCGCTTGCGTCCGGGGATGTACGCCACGGCCACGCTCTTCGGCGCCGCCAGCGCGCGCGGGCCGGTCGTGCCGACCGAGGCCGTCGTCCGCACGGGCGACGAGGCCGCCGGCGAGGCCGCCGTGATCCTGGCGCTCGGCGAGGGCCGCTTCCGGCCGCAGCCGGTCCGCCTCGGGGAGGAGGGCGGCGGCGTCGTCCGCGTCCTCTCCGGCCTCTCCGTCGGCGACCGCGTCGTCACGAGCGCCCAGTTCCTGATCGACTCCGAGGCCCGGCTGGCGGCCTCGCTCGGCGCGATGCAGTCGATGCCGGAGATGGACATGAGCCCCGAGTAACCATGCGCGACCCCAACGCACCCGACGGCGCCCTCGAACGGCTCATCGAGTGGAGCGCCCACAACCGGCTCCTCGTCGGGCTCGTGACGCTGCTCGTCGCGGGCTTGGGCGCCTGGGCCACGCTCACGACGCCCGTCGACGCCATCCCGGACCTCTCCGACGTCCAGGTCATCGTCCGCACCGACTACCCCGGCCAGGGGCCGCAGATCGTCGAGGAGCAGGTGACGTACCCGCTCACCTCGGCCCTGCTCTCGGTCCCCGGCGCCCGGACCGTCCGGGGGTATTCGATGTTCGGGACGAGCTTCGTCTACGTCCTCTTCGAGGACGGCACCGACCTCTACTGGGCGCGCTCTCGCGTCCTGGAGTACCTGTCGCAGATTCAGGACCGCCTCCCCGAGGGCGCCACGCCCGCGCTCGGGCCGGACGCGACGGGCGTCGGCTGGGTCTACGCCTACTCGCTCCGCGACACGACCGGGACGTACGACCTCAGTCAGCTCCGGAGCACGCAGGACTTCTACCTCAAGACCGAGCTCCAGGCCGTCGAGGGCGTCGCCGAGGTCGCCACCATCGGCGGCTTCCAGAAGCAGTACCAGGTCGTCGTCGACCCCCAGCGGCTCGCGGCCTACAACGTCCCCCTCGGCCACGTCGCCGACGCGCTCCGCCGGAGCAACCGCGACGTGGGCGGGCGGCTCCTGGAGCTCGGCGAGCGCGAGTTCATCGTCCGCGGCAAGGGCTACCTCCGCGGCGTGGCCGACGTCCGCGACGTCGTGCTGAAGGCCGAGAACGGGACGCCCGTCACCATCGCCCAGGTCGCCGACGTCCGCGTCGGGCCGGAGATCCGGCGCGGGATCGCCGACGTGAACGGCGAGGGCGAGGTCGTCGGCGGCATCGTCGTCATGCGGTCGGGCGAGAACGCCCAGGCCACCATCGACGCCGTCAAGGCCCGGCTGGCGGAGCTCGCGGCCGGCCTGCCGCCCGGCGTCGAGGTCGTCACCGAGTACGACCGCTCCGGGCTCATCGGCCGGGCCGTCGACGCGCTCACGGTCAAGATCTGGGAGGAGCTCCTCGTCGTGGCGTTGATCGTTTTGATGTTCCTGCTCCACGTCCGGAGCGCGTTCGTGGCCGTCGTCACCGTCCCCGTCGGCATCCTGATCGCGCTCGGCGTGATGCGGCTCCTGGGCATCAACGCCAACATCATGAGCCTGGGCGGCATCGCCATCGCCATCGGCGTCATGGTGGACGCCTCGCTGGTCATGGTCGAGAACGCGCACAAGCACATCGAGCGGGCGCGGGAGCGGAAGCGGGACGCGGCGACGGCGACCGCCAGCGGCGACCCGCCGGAGCTGACCGACGCCGAGCGCGTCCGCGCCGTCGTCGAGGCGGCCAAGGAGGTCGGCCCGTCGCTCTTCTTCTCGCTCCTCATCGTGACGGTCTCGTTCCTGCCCGTGTTCACGCTGGAGCAGGTCGAGGGGCGGATGTTCCGGCCGCTCGCGCTGACGAAGACGTTCTCGATGGCCGCCGCCAGCGTGCTGGCCGTGACGCTCGTCCCGGCGCTGATGGCCGTGTTCGTGAAGGGCAGGATCCGGCGCGAGGACCAGAACCCCGTCGCCCGGTTCTTTATCCGTGTCTACCGGCCCGTCATCCGGGGCACGCTCCGCCACCCCGTCGCCGTGCTGGCGGTCGGGTTCTCGCTGCTGGCGGTGACCGTGCTCCCCGTCCAGCGCCTGCTCCTGGGCCAGACCGTCGTCCCGTTCCCCCAGATCGGCTCCGAGTTCATGCCCGCGCTCTGGGAGGGCGACCTGCTCTACATGCCGACGACGCTGCCGGGCGTCTCGCCGCAGGAGGCCAAGAACATCCTGCAGCGGACCGACCGCATCCTCGCCGCCTTCCCCGAGGTCGAGCGCGTCTTCGGCAAGGTCGGCCGGGCGGAGACGGCGACGGACCCGGCCCCGCTCTCGATGATCGAGACGACGATCGTCCTCAAACCGGAGGACGAGTGGCGCGACGGCGTCGACCGCGACAGCCTGACGCGGGCGATGGACGCGGCCATCCGCTTCCCCGGCCTCACCAACGCCTGGACGATGCCGATCAAGACGCGGATCGACATGCTGGCGACGGGCATCAAGACGCCCGTCGGCGTCAAGATCGCCGGGCCGGACCTGGAGGTGCTGGAGCGCTTGGGCCAGCAAGTCGAGCGCGCGGTCTCCGGCCTGCCCGGCACGCGGAGCGCCTACGCCGAGCGCGTCATGGGCGGCTCGTTCCTCGACGTCGAGGTGGACCGCCCCGCCGCCGCCCGCTACGGGCTCACCTCCGGCGACGTGCAGGACGTGCTCCAGGCGGCCGTCGGCGGCATGAACGTGACGACGACCGTCGAGGGCCTGGAGCGCTACCCCGTCAACGTCCGCTACCCGCAGGGCCTCCGGGACGACCTCCCCGCGCTCCGCCAGGTCCTCGTGCCCACACCCTCGGGCGCGCAGATCCCGCTCGGCCAGCTCGCCACGTTCCGGTTCGCCAGCGGCCCGCCGATGGTCAAGTCCGAGAACGCCCGGCCCAACGCCTGGGTCTACGTCGACCTCGACGAGGGCGCCGACGTGGGCGGCTACGTCCAGGACGCCCAGCGGGCCGTGGCCGCGGCCGTCGATCTTCCGCCGGGCTACTCGATCCGGTGGAGCGGCCAGTTCGAGTACATGGAGCGCGCCAACCGGCGGCTGGCGGTCCTCGTGCCGATCACGCTCGCGCTCATCTTCCTCCTGCTGTTCTTGCACTTCCGGAGCGCCGAGGAGGCGCTCTTGCTGATGATCCCGCTGCCGTTCGCGGTCGTCGGCGCCGTCTGGCTGATGCTGGGCCTCGGGTACAACTTCTCGATTGCGGCCGGCGTCGGGCTCATCGCCGTGGCCGGGCTGGCGGCCGAGACGGGCGTCGTGATGCACGTCTACCTCGACGAGGCCGTCGCGCGCTACCGCCAGTCGGGCCGGCTCACGTCGGTCCCCCGCCTCAAGGCCGCCCTCGAGGAGGGCGCCGTCGACCGCGTCCGGCCCAAGCTGATGACGGTCTTCACGACGATCATCGGCCTCACGCCGGTGATGGTCGGGACCGGCGCGGGCGCCGAGATCATGCAGCGGATCGCGGCGCCGATGGTCGGCGGGCTCGTGACCTCGACCGTCCACACGCTCGTGATGATCCCGGCGCTCTACGCCGTCGTCCAGGGCCGCCGCCTGCGCCGCCAGCTCCGCGACGCCCCCTCCGGCGACGGCGTCGCCACCCCCACCCTCGCCTTCGAGCCGCTGGCGCCGGAGGCCCGCACCCACGACTCCCACCAACCCCCACCCTCATGAACCGCTTCCTCCTGCTCCTCGCCGCCCCGCTCGCCCTCGCCGCCTGCGGCGACGAGTCCGCGTCTCCCTCCGCGCCGTCCGCCCACCCCGAAGCCCACGAGACCGCCGCCGCCGGCCCGGTCACGCCCGAGCGGGTCGACGGCGTCCAGGTCGTCACCATCGAGGCCGGCCCTTTGGGGTTCCAGCCTCGCCAGATCCAACTCCAGGCGGGCGTCCCCGCCCGGTTTGTCGTCACGCGCACGGTCGAGGACGCGTGCTCGTCCCAGATCACCGTCCCGGCCTACGACATCGCGGCGACCGACCTCCCGCTCGGCGAGCCCGTCGCCATCGAGTTCACGCCGACGGAGACGGGCGAGGTCGAGTTCGTCTGCGGCATGGAGATGCAGCGTGGCACCATCGCCGTCGTGTCGTAGCGTCGGGTCCGCGCTCCCGTTCCACGGGGTCGTCCTCGTGGGGCTCGACGCCGTCCGGAAGATCGTCAGCGGTCGACGGGGGTGTGGCCGGCGCCCCGCTCTGAACGTGAGGGCCGTCGGTGCCATCACGCTCGACGTGGCCCGCCCCCGGTGGTGCAGAAGGGGAGCTCTTGGACTGGCGGGCCCGGGACGCCGCGTCCCTACCGCCGCCCGTCCGCGTTCTCGCGCCCGTCCCGCCCTCACTGGCCGACATCGGCGCCTCCCCGTGACTCTCGCTTCCTGACAGCGGGGAGTTACCTGGCGTCGTCTCCCATCTTGGTAGCGAACAGGTGTCGTTCATGATCTAGCTGCCCCTCAGCGGCAGCACGCTGACGGCACAGCGGTGGGACTGGCGAAGGATGCGCTGAGGCTCGGAAAGGCTGAGGACGCTTACTCTTCGTGCCGGCCTGCACCTGCGGGGCCAGCTCGTCCCTCGGCGGCACCCCGCCTCGCAGAGCCCATAGGGGATGTTCCCTGTCGCTCCACGCCCTCCGGGCCGTGGAGACGACCGATCCCAACCAGCATGGCTCGCGACCGATTGGGGTGACGCGCTTCGTCGTCCGTCCGCCGCACCCGAGCGGCGGGCCAGGGACGACGCTTCCCAGCCGTCGCCCCGCCCACCTCCACAGGCCCGTCCCACCTTATCGATCAGAATCGCCGTCAGGCTCCTTGACTTCCAGCCAATACCAGCGGCGAGTTCTGCTGCCGTGCGCTGGCGTCATTCTCCTCCCGCCCGTCGTGCGGCCGGCGGCACGTACGGCACCCCCATCCGACGGGCGTACTCCGCCATCGGCCCCATCCCTACCGCCGCGCGCCGGGCGTCGACGTTGGCCTCGTCCTCTATCGGGTGGAACGAGCGCACGCCTGTCTCGGGGTCCGTTCGCGTCTGAGACCCGTAGAGCTGCGGGAGGCCTTGGCGAACACGGATGCGGTCGGTCAGCATCGCCAGCCCCTCCGGGTCCGCCTCCTCCGCCTCCACCGCCGACCGGAGAAGCGGCTCGTAGCGGACCTGGGCCTCCAGCGGCGCGTGCTGCACGACGAGGAACGCGGCTGAGGCTGCCCACGAACCCACCTCGCTCTGCTTGGGCCAGCCGTGGCGCCCGACGAGCGCGTCTAGTCGTAGGAGATTGAGGGAGTCCGCGCGCTGGACCTCGCGAGCCAGTGGGCGGTAGAGCGAGTCGGGCGGGAGGTGGTCGTAGCGTTCGAGGAGTCGAACGAGCCGGACCCTCGGCTCTTGATCCGCCTCACGGATGTCGAGAAGCGTGGCCCGGTAGGCCGCCGCCTCCGGGGTCGGGGGAACAAACTCGGACGTGGACGCGCAGGCGCTGAGACATACGACGAGGGGCACGAGGCACCGGAGAGGCATGACGAATCCGGAGGTGTTCATCTCAGAAGGCGGCGGGTGCGGCGGTGGACCCAGGGGAGGCCGCAGAACATTGGGCACTCACCCGCAGCACGCGGTGCGTGGGCGGGCGAGGCAGTGTAGGCGCTGGCGGGGGTACGGGACAAGGCGGTAGAGCGGGCGGTCAGGTGGAGGTTTGGGTTGCCGCCCTTCCACCAGGCTCCGCCAGCCGCTCCGGGTCCGTGATAGCGGAGCCGGCCGGGTCGTAGGACGTCGTTCCCGGCGGAACGGCCCTCGCTACAGGGGTCTCACCCGGGGGCCGGGCCCATCCGCCACGGCTCCGGCTCCCCGCCGGGGCCGACGAGTTGGATCTGCTGCCGCGGGTACGCCGCGAGGATCTTGCCGGCGTGCGTCGGGTCGTTGAGCTCACGTACGAGCGCCGTCCCCATCCGCGTCTTCGTGCCCCGCTTGCTCCGGATCTCCACGAGGTAGCGGACGACCAGGTTCGCCCCCCAGTCGGTCAGCGCGACGTAGACCTCCGGCGTGTCCGCGATCTGCTCGTCCAGCGGCGTGCCCCGGAGCCGCTCGGCGTACTGGAGCGCCGGCCCGCGCATCGTCTCGCCGATCTCGCGGACGGCCACGGCCTCGACGACGCCGGCGGCGTACGCGAGGTCGGACTCCGCCGCGACGGCCACGGCCACTTCGTCCCACACGAACGGGAAGTCGCGGGAGTAGTTGACGACGGTGCCCGAGACGACCTCGCTGTTGGGGAACGTGATGAGCCGGCCCGTGGGCTGCTCGGCCTCGATCCCGCTCGGGCTCCCCGGCCCGCCGATCTCCCACACGAGCGTGTTGAGCACGTCGATCCGGTACACGTCCCCTACGACGTCCCCCACGGCGATCCGGTCGCCCTCGTGGTAGTACCCCTTGAAGGAGTTGAGCAGCCAGCCGGTGAAGCTCTCGATGGGCCCCTGCAGCGACCACGAGAGCGCGAGGCCGACGAGGCCGAGCGAGCCGACGAGCGCGCCCAGGTTTCCGGCCACGACGCTGACCGCCGCGCCGATCCCCAGGATCCACAGGGCCGTGTTGACGAGGGCCGCCACGGCGGGCCCTCTCTGGAACCGTGAGAGGCCCTTGACCGCGGGACGGATCAGCCGCGTGAGCGCCCACACGAGCAGCAGGATCCCGACGCCGACGGCCAGCTTGGGGAGCAACCCGACGAACCCCGTCCACATCCCACGCAAGACCCCGGTGGCCTCGCTCGCCGCCTGCCCGGCGAGGGCGCCCGCCCCCTGCGTGTCGACCGCCAGCGCGTCGGTCGTCTCGGGCTCCGCCGTCTCGGGCTCCGCCAGGGGCTCCCCCTCCGGCGCGACCGGGTCCCCGCTGGCGAGCGTGTCGGCCGGGCCGGCGCCGACCAGCGCGTCCGTGTCCTGGGCCGCCGTCGGGACGAGGAGCAGGAGCAGCGCCGTCAGCGAGACGGCGAGCATCGTGGCCTGGCGGAAGGCGCGGAGTTGGCGGCCGGCACTGGAGTGGGCGTCGCGGGCGGTGACCGGACGGCGCAGGCGCGAGCGGTTGAGCCGCGCCACGGCCCCCGGTTCAGGGCGGCGTAATCTCGGGGCCACGTTCCTCCTTGCCGTGCGCGTCGCCCTCGACATCGAGGACCGGGCGTTGCGGGGCCCGCGTCTGAGGGCGTGGGGGGTGCGCATTGTTCGGTAGGTGGTAAAGCGAGTGGGGGTTCTCGTAGCGCCGGGACAAGTTGGGGCGCCTTGGGCGACGGAGCGCGCTCCACACGGCGGAGAGGCCGATCCGACGCGGGCGAGGGGACAGGAAGGAGATCCTTCCTGATCGGACCGTGCTCTGTTGAGAAGCTCGCGGGACCGGAGTCTACGGCCGGCGTTCGACCGGATCACCCGCCGCTGATCCGGTGGCCAACCGCCTGCCCACGCTCGGCGTGGAGGGGCAGGACGGGCCGCGAGGGACGTACCGCCAGCGGTGGCTCGTCGAGACGCTGCCCGCCCGCCGATGGCGGCGGGTCGGTGGCCAAGCGGAAGTGGGGCGAGGCGCTCTCGGCCCGGCTCCCGGCGATGCAGCGTGCGCAGGCGATCCTCCGGGGCCGCGTCTACAACCTCTACGGCCTCGTCGTGCTCGGCGTCCGCCCTACCTCGACCGCGCCGTGAGCTTCTCAACAGAGCGAACACGGCTTCGCGAACGGCGCCTATCGGCGCCTTTCGCCAGCGGATGAGCCGGCCCAAAACGGGGCGGCAGGGAGCCCGTCGGCGTTCGTGAGCGCCGCGCCCTCCGGGTTGTCGGCCCACGCGTAGCGGACGGCGACCGGGTCCGGTACGGCCCCGCTCCAGACGACGACGCGGTCGTCTTCGATCTGGGCCTCGGCCCAGTGCCACTGGCCGTCGGCACCGGCGAGGGCGAACCCGCCGAGGGGGGCCCCATCGTGTGTCGCCAGCCCGCCCTCCGAGTGGTCGAAGGCGATCTCAACGCGGCCGTCCCGGACCGTGTGGCTCCGGTAGCGCGGGCCAGAGTGGACCACGCCGTCCTCGCCGTAGACGAGGGCGCGGGCGGCGAGGGCGAGCCGGTGCCCCACCGTCTGCTTGTCGCGCGGGTGGATGTCGTCGGCCTCGCCGACGTCGAGGATGACGGCCTCGGCCGTGTGGGGGAGCGCGAGTGCCGAGCTCTGGCCCTCCCGGAGCACGGGCCAGACGCCCGTGTCGTCCGGTCCGGTCGGCGGGGCGTGGAAGTTCGCGAGCTGGACCCAGAAGAAGGGGAGGTCGGGCTGATCCCACGCGTCCCGCCAGCCCTGGATCATCGACCGGAACAGGCCGCCGTAGGCCTCGGCGTCCTCGGCTCTGTCCGCGTTCGATTCGCCCTGGTACCACAGGACGCCTTTGACCGGCATCTGGGTCAGCGGGTGGACCATCTGGTTCCAGAGGACCAGCGGCACCTGGTTCTTGTTGCTGGCCGCCCCGAGGCGGACGACGGCCACCTTGAACCGCCAGTCATGCGGGAGCGGACGGCGCGCACCGCTGGCGGTCTCGACGTAGACGAGGCTGTCGGACCCGGCGATGCCGCCGCCACCCTGGTGGTCCACGACGCGGACCGCGAGGGCGTTCTCGCCGGCCCGAAGCGCGGTGGGTGGGACGGCGTAGCGCCGCGCCCGATTCCAGCCGTTCGTCATTCGGCCGACCTCGACCCCGTTCACCCACGTCACGTCGTCGTCGTCGATCATGCCGAGCCCGAGCGTGACGCCCTCGGCGGCCTCCTCGGCCGAGACGCTGAACGTCGTCCGGTACCACGCGACGCCGTCGAGGCCCGCGTAGCCGGCGGCCTCCCACTGCGCCGGAACCGGGACCGTCTCCCAGCCCGCGTCGTCGAGGTCGGGTGCGGCCCAGAGCGCCCGGTCGCCGTCCATCCCCGCGTCCTCGGTGGGGAGGGCGCCGATGGTCGCGCGGAGGCGGTCGCGGACGGCCTCCTCGTAGGCCCGCTCCTGCGCCCGGAGGCCGGCGACGTCATCGGCGCTGTAGCCGAGCATCTCGGCGCTCATCCACGGCTCGATCCGGCTCCCGCCCCACGTCGTGTTGACGAGCCCGACGGGCACGTCGTGGTGCTGGCGGAGGTCGCGGGCGAAAAAGTAGCCGACGGCCGAGAAGTCGCCGACGGTCTCGGGCGAAGCGGCGGCCCAGGCGCCGCCGGTCAGCTCGTCCTGGGGCTCGTCGGCGAACGACTGGGGCACCTTGAAGTGGCGGATCTCCGGATGGGTCGCCGCCGCGATCTCGGCCGCCGCGTCGTCCGCGTCCTTCACCGTCCACTCCATGTTCGACTGGCCCGAGAGGACCCACACGTCGCCCACGAGGAGGTCGCGCGCCTCGACCCGCTCGCCGGCGGCCTCGGCCGTGAGCACGTACGGGCCGCCGGCCTCCATCGCCGGGAGCTCGGTCCGCCAGCGGCCGGCGGCGTCGGCCTCGGCCGTCCCGCGGGCGTCGCCGAGCGTCACGGCGACCTCCGCCCCGGGATCGGCCCAGCCCCAGACGGGCACCGGGCGGTCGCGCTGGAGGACGGCCCCGTCGCTCAGGACGAGCGGGAGGCGGAGCTGGGCCGCCGCGTCGGAGGCGGAGAGGGTGAGCACGAGGGCGAGCAGGGCGGAGCGCATGGTCGGAGGGCGAGGGGGAGGCCCCGCATCAGAGCAGGGGGCTGAAGGCGCGGCTATTCGCCGGCGCGCTGGCGGCGCATCTCGTCGCGGAAGAAGGTCCCCTGGCGCGTCGGCGTGAACGACCAGTCGGTGATCAGCTGGGGGGACCACTGCGGGTCGAACACCCACGCGGCCCACGAGATGCCCTTCGCGTCGAAGGTGTCCGTGACGGCCTCGCCGTACGTCTCGTCGCCGATGACGGGGACGTGGGCGCCGGGGCCGTCGGCGCTCATGAAGCCGAGCTCGGTGGCGAAGACCGGGTAGCGGTCGGCGACGAACCCCCACGTCTCCTCCCACTTCGGCTCCCACGGCCGCTCGCGCTTCTGGGGGTACGGGTGCGTGACGTAGGCGATGCCCTCCGCCCGCACCGGGTCCTCGCGGACGCCCGTGAGGTCGTACGACCAGTCGAGCCCGCCGACGAGCGGGATCGTGCCGGGGTCGTTGGCGCGGACGATCCCGATCAGGTCCTCCATCATCTCGCGGTGCTCGTGCCACGAGAGCCGGCCGAGCGCCCCGTTGTAGCTCGTCGGCTCGTTGAACAGCTCGTAGAACGCGACCGTGGGATCGCCGGCGTAGCGCTGCGAGACCGTCCGCCAGAACCGGGCCGTCTCGCCCTTCGACGTCTCGTACATCGGGTCCTGGAACACCTCCGTCCGCAGGTTGCCGATCGAGTGCCAGTCGATGACGACGTAGAGCCCGGCGGTCCCAGCCCACTCGACGGCCTGGTCCAGCAACGCGAGGTAGCCCGCCTCGCCGCGCGCACGCCACGCCCGCGGGTGGACCGGCAGGCGGACCACGTTGGCGCCCCAGTCGGCGACCTCCTCGAAGAGCGTCGGGCTCCACTGGCCGTCGGCTTCGACTTTGTCTGGGTCGGCGATCGAGACGCCGCGGAAGACGACGGTCTCGCCCGATTCGTCGACGAACCGGTTGCCCTCGACGCGGACGGCCGGGAGCACGTCCTGAGATTCGGCGCGCGGGGCGAGGAGCAGGCAGAGGACGGCGATGAGGGGGAGGAGCTGAGGGCACATGCGTCGGGCGTGGGTCGGTGGGGGAGGGTGTCGTGAGTCTGCGGGCGCCGACCGCTGGCAGGGCGTCCGGCCGGCCGGGCCCCGTGCGTCACCGGACGAGCGCGGCGCGACGCGTGTGCGAGCCCCGGTCGGTGAGGAGACGGACGATGTAGGTCCCGTCGGCGAGCCCGTCGGCGGGAAGCGTGACCGTGTGGAGCCCAGCCGAGCGCTCGCCGTCTGCTAGCGTGGCGACGCGACGGCCGGTCGCGTCGAACACGTCGAGGCGGACGGAGCCGGGCGCGGCGAGCGTGTAGCGGAGCGTCGTCGTGCCGTGAAACGGGTTCGGGCGCGGGGCCTCGAGCTCGACCGAGCCCGTGGGCTCACCGTCCTCGGCGGCCGTCGTTCGGGCCCCCTCGACGCCGATGAAGTCGACGCTCATGTAGTTCCACGAGCCCACGAGCGAGATCTCGTTCTCGCCGGCCTCGAGCGGGACCTCGACCCCGATCTGCATCCACGTCGTGTTGTCCGGCGCGGTGAAGACGACGGGGGTCGAGACGCCGTTGACGACGAGGTCCTGCGTCTTCGGCGACTCGTAGGTCATCTGGTAGCCGATCGTGACGAGCCCCGTACCGGCCTCGTCGACCGAGACCGTCGGGAGGTCGATCTGCCACTGCTCGCGGAGGTCGAGGTAGGCCCCGCCGCTGGCCGCCGCGCTCGACCGGAGGGGCGTGTGGCCGAACCCGTCGCTTCCGCCCTCGAGGGTCGCGTCCTCCGCCTCGTACCGGACGATCGAGCCGTCGTCCACGAACACCGTCGTCGGGGCGGACTGGACGGTGATCCCGGTCTGATCCGTCACCTCGACCGCCACCTCGACCGCGCCCGCCTCGGCCGGCGTCCAGGCGATCTCGAACGGCGCGGCGTCGACGGTGCTGAGGGCCTCGCCGCCGACGAGGAACGTGGCCGACTGGACGCTGCCGGTGACCTCGGCGACGAGCGTCGTTTCGACGCCGGCGTCGACCACGGTCCCCGTCCGCGGCGCCACCAAGGCGGAGGGGGGGACGACGGCGGAGACCTCGCCGTAGACCGCGAGGTCGAAGAGGGAGTAGCCGAACTGCTGGCCCGCGATCGTCGTCCGCTCGACGCCGAGCATCCGGAGGTGGCGGGCCGGCGCGGGCGTGTCGAGCGCGACGTCGTCCACGCCGCCGTCGCCGGCGTCTTCGCGGAAGACGGTCGTCCACGAGACGCCGTCGAACGAGGTCTGGAGCTCGTAGACGGTGCCGAAGGAGGCCTCCCACGTCAGGATCACCCGGTTGACGTCGTAGACGCCGCCGAGGTCGACCGCCAGCCACTCGTCGTCGGGCGTGCCGTCGTAGTTCGGCTCCTCGGGGGTGTCGCCGGCCCCATCGCTCCAGGCGCTCGCCCAGCGCGTCTCGAGGTCGTCGTCGACGGCGTAGGCGGCCAGGCGCGGGTCGCCACAGCACGCCTCGACGGTCGACGCCGTGGCCGGCCGGCCGGCGGCACGGTCGAGGACGCTCGGGTCGAGGACCTCGACGGTGACCTCGGCGCTGAGGGTCTCGCCGCCGTCGCTCGCCGCCGCCAGCGTGTACGTCGTCGTCGCGGTCGGCGAGACCGACTGCGAGCCTTCGAGGGCGACGGCCGCCCCGTCGAGCGTGACCGACGCGGCGTCGAACACGCGCCACGAGAGGACCGTGCTCTGACCCGCCTCGATGGTCGTCCGCGCGGCGGAGAACGCGGCGATCGAGAAGCCGGGGTTGACGACGGCGTCGAACGGCGCGGCCGGCAGGCCCTCCGCGTTGGTCAGGTCGGCCGCGCCGGGCGAGCCGGCCGTCCCCGGGTTGTACTCGTACGCGTAGCGGACGGCGGTCGGCTCGGAGACCGAAGCGGCCGAGACGACCACGTGGTCGCCGTCGATCTCGGCGTCGGCCCAGACGAACTGGCCGTCGGCGCCGGCGAGGGTGAACCCGTTGAGCGTGCCGTCTACGTTTGCGAGTCCGCCGCCGAGGTCGGTGTAGGAGATGGCCACGCTCCCGCCGTCCAGCAGCTCGTTCGATGCGTAGCGCGGGCCGCTCGATACGACGTCCTCGCCATACGCCACGTCGCGGACCACGAGCGCCATCCGTTCGCCGACCGGCTCCTTGTTCGTCGGGTGGATGTCGACGCTCCCGCTGGCGGTCGGCTGGCCCGTCTCGATGGTGATCACCTCGCCGGTGTTCGGGAGCGCGAGCGCGCGGCCCTGCTGGGCGCGGAGGATCGGCCACGCGTGGTAGGTCGGCGGGGCGCCCTGCTCGACGGTCTGCGGCGCGCCGAAGTTGGGGAGCTGGACCCAGACGAACGGGAGGTCGGCGTCGCCGAGCGCGCTCCGCCAGCCCGTGATCATCGTCTGGAAGAGGTCGCCGTAGGCCGCCGCGTCGGCCTCGTTGTCGGCATTCGACTCGCCCTGGTACCACAGCACGCCGCGCACGGGGAGGCCGAGGAGCGGCGCCATCATCTTGTTCCAGGCCACGGTCGGCTGGCGCTCCGGCTCGCCGTTGGCCAGCTCCACGTCCTGCTCGTCGTAGCCGAGCATGGCGTCCGACATCCACGTCTCGACCCGGCTCCCGCCGTACGAGACGTTGAGGATCCCGATGGGCACGCCGAGGGCCTCCCGGAGCTCGCGCCCGACGTAGTAGCCGACGGCCGAGAAGTTGCGCGTGGCGGCGGACGAGGTCGCTGCACTCCACGACGCCCCGTTGGGGAGCGTGTCGGACGGGTCGTCGGCGAGCCCCTTCGGCACCTTGAACTGGCGGAGGAGCGGGTCGTCGGCCGCGCTCGCCTCGGCCGGCCCGCCGTCGGACTGCCCGAGCGTCCACTCCATGTTCGACTGGCCGGAGGCGAGCCACACGTCGCCGACGTACACCTCGCCGAGCGTCCGCGTCTGCGTGCCCGACGTGATCGTCATCGTGAACGGACCGCCAGCGGCCCGCGCCGGCAGCTCGACCCGCCAGTGGCCGGCGGCGTCGGCCGTCGCGGTCGTCGTCGTGCCGACGAACGTGACTGCGACCTCGGCGCCCGCGGTCGCCTGGCCCCAGACCGGGATCGGCGCGTCGCGCTGGAGGACGGCCCCGCTGGCGAAGGTCGGGAACGGCTGGAGCTGGGCCGCAGCGGGCAGCGCGGCCAGAAGGCAGAGGAGGGTGCAGAGCGTGCGCATGGTGGAGAGTGCCTGGTGGCGGAGGGCGTCTGCCGAGGCGGGACTAGTTGGCGGCGTTGAGGACCTGGTCGGCGGCGAGGGCGAGGAGCATGAAGTGCGTCGCCCCACCGCCCATCACGTACTCGGCCTGCTGCCAGAGGTACGGGTAGTCCTTGAGCTCCGGGAAGTCGGGCCGGATGAGCGCCGTGCCGGAGGCCACGCCGCCCGGGATGTAGGCGTAGTCGGCCCGGTTGAGGCCGTAGCCGCGTTCCACCGACGTCGCGCCGACGCCCGAAGCGAACGACGCCGTGTTGACGCCGGGGTGGACGCCCAGGATGAAGTTGAGCGCGTTGAGCAGGTAGTCCGCCGAGACGCTCTCGGGGAACGTGCGGTGCAGGAAGTACTGCTGCACGCCGAAGGCCTGGATGCCCCAGCCCGCGCCCCAGATGTAGGGCTCGTACGGGACCCCGTACGGCGTCGCCGTCTGCGCTTCGACCGTCTCCGCCTGCGCCGCGGCCACGGCCTCGCGGACAGCCGCCTCGAACCCGGCGTCGCCGATAGCGTCGAGCGCGCGGCCGAGCGCCCAGCCGGTCCCACCGATCTGGTCGACGATCCCGGCCTGATGGTCGAGGAGCCACTGGCGGTACGCGTCGTCGCCGGTCGTGAGGAGGAGCTCGACGGCGGCGGCGGTCTGCTCGGCGAGCGCGTCGCCGTGGTCCATCCGCCAGAGGCTCGACCGCGGCCGCCTCCGCCTCGGCGGCGAGGTCGGGGTTGTGGGCGCGGAGGACGCGCCCGGCGATGGCGAGGGCGGCGATGCCCTTGAACTCGTGGCCCGCGTTCTGCTCGGTGAACACCCAGCGGTCGTCGGGCGGGAGGCCGGGCTCGTAGTCGCGGTTGTCGGTGCTGTTGGCGAAGTCGCCGATCATCCGGTACTGCTCGAGCGTCGGGACGATGACGCCACGGTAGAGCCGCCCGAGCGACCGGACCCCGCCGACGATGTTCATCGTCCCGTGCTCGATCTGCTGGAGGAGGTCCGGCACGCCGTCGGGCCGGTGGATCTTTGCGAGCCGCGCGTCCTGGTCGATGTGGGTGTTGTCGTAGTCGCGGAGCGCGTCGAACGCCTCGTAGGACGCGGCCAGGACCCACACCTCGTCGGCCTGCGACTCGATGCGGAGGTCGTCGTCCCCGGCGTCGTGCCAGCCGCCGACGTCGAGGTCCGGGACGTGCTGGCCGGGCTCGACGTCCGTCATCAGGTCGGGGCCCTGGACGTAGCCGTCGAAGTGGTTCGTGTCGGCCGGCGCCATGCGGGCGTCGTCGAGGTGGCAGGCGCCGTGCCACACGCGGTAGGGGTCCTCGACCCGCAGGTGGCACATCTGGACCGGCAGGAAGGTGTCGACCGTCGGCTGCCAGACGTCGCGGGCGTAGACGTCGTCGGCGATCTCGAAGGCGTGCGAGCGGCGGCCCCGGTACTCGACGGCGTAGAGGCCCGGCGCCGTCACGTCGGAAAAATCGAACAGGCGGTACTGGTAGCGGAGGAAGTCGCCGTCCCACGCCTCCGGCACGGCCTCGCGGACGACCTCGGTGGCGTCGGCCCCGAGGCGGAGGAGGCGGGCCGGCGTCCGCTCGGCGTCGCGCCGGTCGTGCTCGATGACGACGACCTTCCGCTGCGCCGGGTGGTACCCGACCTGCGAGACCTGGACGACCGGCTCGTACATCCACCCCTCGATCGCGTGCGGGCGGATCGTCCACTCGATGGCGCCCTCGGTCGCGCCGGCCGGGACCGTCTCGCGGACGACGAACCACCCGTTGTTGTGCTGGTTGCGCCCGTCGAGGAGCATGATCTCGCCCGTCTCGCTCTCGATCGACAGGCGGAGCGTCTCGCTCTCGGGCGCGACCGTCAGCCGCCGGCCGGTCGCGAACGGGACGGCCTGTGCCACGCCCTCGGCGTCGACGGCCATCGGCCCGTTCGGCTGGCGCGGGAACTGGCCGCGCGCGTCGCCGAGCAGCCACGCGTGACCGAACAGGTCGACCGGGTACAGCTCCAGGTTGAACCCGACCTCGCCGACGTACTCGGCCGGTAGCGCCTCGTCGAGGTCGACGGTCACCACGACCGCGTCGCCCTCGGCGCGGGCGCGGACGGCGTAGCTCATCTCGAGGTCCGGGTACTCGATCGGGTTGAAGCCCGTCCGGTTCTTGCCGGGGTCCGGGTACGAGAGCCGCGTGACGACCTCGCCGCCCACGACCTCGCGGCCGTCCTGCTTCGGGACCGGGTCCCACTGGCCGGGCGTCGCGTTGAGGCGGAGGTCGCCGTTGGCCGCGATCCGTATCCCGTGCTGGACGACGGTGACGCCGCCCTGGTGGCCGTCCGGGTAGAAGTCCTGGAAGGCCATGACGCTCACGCCCTCCCGCTGGAAGTAGCCGGCGTCGGTGAGCTGGAAGGCGTCCTGCGCGCTGGCGGCGACCGCCAGCAGGGCGAGAGCGGGGAGGAAGAGCGTACGCATGGTCAATCGAGAACGGAGTTGCTGACGAAGGCGAGCCGCCGGCCGTCGGGCGACCACGACGGCACGTTGATCGTCCCCTGCCCGCCGTAGAGGTAGGCCAGCACGCGCGGCTCGCCACCCTCGACGGGCATCACGCGGAGCGCCACGCGCTCGTAGAACGGGTGGTCGCCGGGGGCCACCGAGGCGGGGTAGGTGAGGAAGACGAGGTGCCTCCCGTCGGGCGAGACGTGCGGGAACCAGTTGTTCAAGCCGTCGGCGGTGACCGCCCGCTGGTCGCTGCCGTCGCCGTCCATCCGCCAGATCTGCATGCGCCCGGAGCGGACCGAGTTGAAGTAGATCGTCCGGCCGTCGGGGCTGTACTCGGAGCCGTCGTCGAGGCCCGGGGCCGTCGTGAGGCGCTCCTCGGGGCCGCCCTCGACCGGGATCCGGTAGATGTCGTAGTTGCCGTCGCCGCGCTCGGCGGTGTAGAGGAGGTGCCGGCCGTCGGGTGACCAGCCGTGGAGGTAGGACGGCCCGCGCTCCGTCACGAGAGTCGGCGTCCCGCCCTCGACGGGTACCGTGTAGACGAGCGACTGGCCGTCGCGGTCGGCGGCGTGGTGGCTGATGCCGATCGTCGCGCCGTCGGGCGAGAGGACGTGGTCGTTGTTGTTGTTCGTCGCGAACGCCGTCGGGATCTCCTCGGGCGTCCGCTCGGCGAGGTCGAACCGGACGAGCCGGCCGTCCTTGTTGTAGATCAGGGCCCGGCCGTCGTGCGTCCAGTTGGGCGCCTGGATCGAGCCGGGGTCCTCGTGGACCACCTCGCGGTGGCCCGTCTGCACGTCGAGGATCTCGAGCCGACTGCCGATGTAGTCCTGGTACGGGCGGAAGTCGGCCGGCGCCGGCCGCACGATGCGGACGTTCCGGAAGACGCCGGTCTCGCGCACCTCGGGGTTGTGCGAGCACACGAAGAGCCCGGCGAGCACGTCGTCGCCGAGGTCGACGCCGCGGAGCGTGTCGGTCACGAACGGCTCGCCGCGTCGGGCGACCGACATCGTGTAGACCCCGTCGCGCCGCTCCAGCCGGATCACGTCGGGCGCCGTCAGCGACGACGGGACCTCCTCGGTCTCGGCCCCCGCGACTCGGCGGAACTGCATCGACGTGAGCCCATCGCCGTGGACGGCCACGTCGACGTAGGGCGCGTCGGCCTCGAGCGACGGGCGGACGATCCAGCCCAGCTTCCGGTGCGGGTCGACGCCCTCGCCCTCGAAGGCCACGTCGGCCGTGAGGAGGAAGTCGCCGGCGAGCGGCGTCCACGCGGCGTGGAACTCGTCGCGCTCGCCCCACATGTTCGTCCCGGCCCCCGTGATCGTGTACGTCTGCGTGGCCGGGTCGTAGGCCGTCGAGCCCGTCAGCGCCGGGGCGCCGACGTCGGCGGACTCGGCGAGAGGAGCGTCCATGGCGGGGCGGGAAGTCGAGCACGCGGAGAGCCCGACTGCGAGGAGGAGAAGGGGGGCAATCCCGGAACGGCGCATGGTGGGTTGGAAGCGCTTGCAGGTTGAAGGTATCCTATTACCTCCACTCAATTGACGAAACCGCTCATGGACCGCCGTGCCTTCCTCGGATCCGCCTCGGCTGCGGCCGCCGCCCTCACCGTCGCCGGCTGCGCGACCACGTCTGCCTCGGGGCCCGAGGTGGGGGAGGCCGGGGCGTCCGCGCTCGCGCCGACCGCCGCGCGCTCGACCGACGGCGAGGTGGTCGTCAGCCAGCCCGGCGCCCTCCCGGGCACGCGGACCCAGCCGCGCATCCCGCGCTGGCGCGGGTTCAACCTCACGGAGCTGACCGGCGGCGACCGCGACCGGTCGTTCCGCGAGGAGGACTTCGCCTGGATCGCCGAGCTCGGCTTCGACTTCGTCCGCATCCCGATGTCCTACTGGGCCTGGTCCTCGCCCGACGACTGGATGACGATCGACGAGGACGGGCTCGCCAAGGTCGACGAGGCCGTCGAGTACGGCGAGAAGCACGGGCTCCACGTCAACCTCAACCTCCACCGGATCCCGGGGTACTGCGTCAACCGGCGCGAGCTCGAGCCGCACCTCCTCTTCGACAGCCCGCGCGCCGAGATGGAACTGGCGATGGAGGCCGCGCTCCTCCACTGGCAGACGCTCGCCGAGCGCTACAAGCACACGTCGAACCAGAAGGTCAGCTACGACCTGTTCAACGAGCCGCCGTGGATGTACGACGACCAGAGCCGCTACGTCGAGGTGGCCCACCGGCTCGTCGGCGCGATCCGGGCCATCGACCCCGACCGGCTCATCGTGGCCGACGGCGGCGACATCGGCCAGACGCCGGTGCCGGGCGTGGTCCCGCTCGGGCTCGTCCAGAGCACCCGCGGCTACCTGCCCAAGATGGTCAGCCACTACACGGCGACGTGGGTGCCCGAGAACGAGTTCGAGAGCTTCGACGTCCCGACGTGGCCCATGCGCGCCGACGACGGCCGGATGTGGGACAAGGAGGTGCTCCGCGCCGAACTCGTCGACAAGTGGGTCCCGCTCGGAACCCAGGGCGTCCCGGTCCACGTCGGCGAGTGGGGCTGCTACAACGAGACGCCGCACGAGGCGTGCCTCGCGTGGATGGAGGACGTCACGAGCCTGTGGCGCGAGATGGGCTGGGGCTGGGCCATGTGGAATTTCCGCGGCTCGTTCGGCATCCTCGACAGCGGCCGCGACGACGTCGACTACGAAGACTTCCGCGGCCACAAGCTCGACCGCAAAATGGCCGACCTCCTCCTCGCGAGCTAACACGCCCTCGCGCGCACTGCCGGGTGCCGCGAGAGGATTCCTAGCCCGATCGACCCATACCCCACCTATGCGACCCCTCGTCCCTTTCACGTCCCTCCTCCTCCTGACGCTGAGCGCGAACGCCCAGTCGGACGCCCGCTACGAGGCCGAGGAGGCCGAGCTGTTCGGGAACGCGACCGTCGCGACCGACCGCAGCGGCTTCTCCGGAAGCGGGTATGTGTCGAACGTCGCGACGGCCGGCGACAGCCTCCGGTTCGCCGTCACGTCCGACGCCGGGTTCTACCAGGTCCGCGTCGCGACGGCGTGGACCGGCCGGTTCGCGCCGAGCTTCGACGTCTGGGTCGACGGCGTCGAGGTGACGACGCTGGACGACGCCGCGATCGACTTCGAGGAGGCCCTCGTCGTCGAGCTGCCGCTGGACGCGGGGGCCCACACCATCACCGTCCAGGTGGCCGCGGACGTCGACTACCTCCGCTTCGGCGTCGCGCCGTCTCCGGCGACGCCGCTCCCCCGGCTCTCCGACCCCGCGGCCAGCGACGCCACGAAGGCCCTTTTCGCCTTCCTCCTCGACGAGTACGGCCGGCACGTGCTCTCGGGCCAGAACGACGTGTACTCCGGGAGCCCACGCACGTCCGAGATCGACTACGTCGCGAGCACGACGGGGAAGGAGCCGGCCATCGGCTCGTTCGATCTGATCGAGTACTCGCCGACCCGGGTCGAGTGCGGCACGGGCCGGTCGGACTGGCCGGCCGAGTGGATCGAGTGGGCGACGACGGGCGATCAGCCTGAGGCCATCGCCAACCTGATGTGGCACTGGAACGCTCCGACGGACCTCTACGACACCGACTGCAACGGGCCCGACGAGCAGGGGACCGACCGGAACTGGTACTCCGGGTTCTACACGGAGGCCTCGTCGTTCAACTTCGCCGAGGCGCTCGCCCAGGGGCCTGGCGGGGAGGACTACGACCTCCTGCTCCGTGACATCGACGCCATCGCCGACCAACTCCAGACGTTCGAGGACGCCGACGTGCCCGTCTTGTGGCGCCCGCTCCACGAGGCGGCCGGCGGGTTCTTCTGGTGGGGCGCCCAGACCGGCGCCGACTACGTCGAGCTCTGGCAGCTCATGTACGACCGGCTCGTGGAGTTCCACGGGCTCCACAACCTCATCTGGGTTTGGACGTGGGAGCCGGCCCAGGGCGTCGGGGGCCCCCTCGACTGGTACCCCGGCGACGACTACGTCGACGTCGTCAGCCGTGACTTCTACTCGTCCGACCCGGAGGACCTGATCCGTGACGAGTGGGACCGGATCGAGGGCCAGTTCGAAGGCAACAAGCTCGTCGCGCTGAGCGAGAGCGGGACGCTCCCGGACATGGAGGCCTCGACCGACCGCGGGATCTGGTGGAGCTGGTTCTCGATCTGGACCGGCGAGTTCATCCGCGACATGGACGCCGACCGCCTGACCCAGATCTACACCAGCGACGTCGTCCTCACGCGCGACGAGCTCCCCGACTGGCGCAGCTACGCCCTCTCCACCGCCGAGGCGGACGGACCCGAGACGCCGGACAGCCGGCTGACGCTCGCGCCGAACCCGAGCGCCGGGCCCGTCACGCTCCGCCTCGACCTCGACGCCGCTGCGGACGTGGTCGTCGAGACGTTCGACGCGCTCGGCCGGCGCGTCGGCCGCCAGTCGCTGGGGAGGCGGCCGGCCGGTCCGCTCGCCGTGCGGCTGGCGGCGCCCGCCACTCTCGGCACGTACCTCGTCCGCGTGACGGCCGGCGACCGCGTGGTGCGGGGCCGGTTCGTCGTCGCCCGCTGATCGACCCATGCGCGCTTTACTCCTCGCCGCCCTCGTCGCGGCGCCCGCTTTTTCTCAGCCCCCCGCCGCCCCTCTCACGACCGACGTGCGGGAGGCGCTGGCGGAGGAGGTGGAGGTCGGCCTCCGGAGCGTCCTCGACGCGTGGTACCCGCGCGCCGTCGACCGCGAGCAGGGCGGGTTCCTGAGCGCGTTCGACTGGCGGTGGAACCCGGTCGGCGACCAGCCGAAGATGATCGTGACCCAGTCGCGCCACGTCTGGACGACGGCCCAGGCCGCGATGTGGACGAACGACGAGGCCTACGCCGAGATGAGCCGCCACGGCGTCGCCTTCCTCCGCGACGAGATGTGGGACGCCGAGCACGGCGGGTTCTACTGGCTCGTCGAGCGCGACGGGACGCCGATCCCCGAGGCCGACGGCCGGCTCGTGAAGCAGGCCTACGGCGTCGCGTTCGGGGTCTACGGGCTCGCCGCTGCCTACGCCGCCACCGGGGACCCCGAGGCGCTGGCGCTCGCGCAGGAGGCCTTCCGCTGGCTCGACGCGCACGCCCACGACCCCGAGCACGGCGGCTACTTCAACTACCTCACGCGCGAGGGCGAGCCGCTCCGCGAGGGGCTCGGGCGGACGCCGCCGAAGGACCAGAACTCGTCGATCCACATCCTGGAGGCCCTTACCGAGCTCTACCACGTCTGGCCCGACGACACGCTCCGCCAGCGGATCGAGGAGATGCTCGTGCTCATCCGCGACACGATCACCGTCGACCCCGGCACGCTCACGCTGTTCTCGGAGCCCGACTGGACGCCGATCTCGTACCGTGACTCGACGGCGGCCGTCCGCGAGGCGAACGGGTACTACGACCACGTCTCGTTCGGGCACGACGTGGAGACGGCGTACCTCATGCTCGAAGCCGCCGAGACCATCGGGCTCGACCCGGAGCCGACGCTGCGCGCGGGGCAGCGGATGCTCGACCACAGCCTCCGCACGGGGTGGGACACGCGGAACGGCGGGTTCATGGAGGCCGGCTACTACTTCGCGGACGGCGAGCCGCTCGTCGTGGTCGACTCGACCAAGAACTGGTGGGCGCAGGCCGAGGGGCTCAACACGCTCCTGCTGATGGGCGACCTCGTGCCGGCCGAGCGCGCGCGCTACCACGACCGCTTCCTCCAGCAATGGGGCCTCATCCAGGGCGTCCTCGTCGACCACGCGCACGGCGGCTGGTACCGCGGCACGATCGACCGCCAGCCGGAGCTGCGGACGGCCACGAAGGGCGGGATCTGGAAGGGCCCGTACCACAACGTCCGCGCGCTCATGAACGTCGCCCGCCGCCTCCAGGCCGCGTCCGCCTCGGCCGTCCCGGCGGCCGACCCGCGGATCCGCGTGATGGGCCGCCACCGCACCGAGGCGGACGGGGCCGTCGACTTCGGCGCGGCCGGCGTCACGGTCGGCGTCCGCTTCCGCGGCACCCGGTTGGCGGCCCGGCTCGACGACGCCTTCCGCGACGGCGGCCACAACTGGTTCACGGTCGTGGTCGATGGGGGAGAGCCCGTCCGCTTCCGGACGCGGCCGGGGCAGCCCGTCTACACGCTCGCCTCCGGCCTCGACGACGACGAGCACACGCTCTGGCTGAGCAAGGCGACGGAGGGCCAGAACGGCCCGAACCGGCTCGTGGCGTTCGAGGGCGCCGAGATCCTCCCGGCCGACCCGCTGCCGGAGCGCCGCATCGAGTTCATCGGCGACTCGATCACGGCCGGCTACGGCGTCGACCCGGCGCCGGTGGCCTGCGGCGCCGGCACGTGGTACGACCCGACGCACGCGTGGCAGGCCTACGGCCCGCGCCTCGCCCGCCGCCTCGGCGCGCAGTGGATGCTCAGCGCCGTCTCCGGCATGGGGATGCACCGCAACTGGAACTCGCTCGCGCCGGTCATGCCGGACGTCTACGACGGGCTTTATACGGAGTACGCGACCGACAACCCGACGTGGGACGCGTCGCGGTACCGTCCGGATCTCGTCGTCGTCGCGCTCGGCACGAACGACTTCTCGGCCGGCGACGGCGAGACGCCGCGGCCCGCGCTCGACGGCGAGGCGTTCGTGGGCGACTACGTCCGGTTCCTCGAGCGCGTCCGCCAGCAGTACCCGGAGCCGCCGATCCTGCTCCTCAACAGCCCCGTGTTCGAGGGCGGTGAGCGCGAGCTGCTGGCGGAGTACCTCCGCGAGGTCGCCGCCCGCCGCGCCGCCGCCGGCGACACGTCCATCTCGACGTTCTCGTTCGAGGGCCGCTACGTCGACGGCTGCGACGGCCACCCGGGCCTGGAGGGCCAGCGGGCCATGGCCGACGAGCTGGAGACGACGGTCCGCTCGCTGACAGGCTGGGGTCCCTAGTCGACGCTGTTGGGTCGCCGGAAGGCCGACCGCACCTCGTTCGACCCCTCTGCGCTGTCGTTGAGGTCGACGCGGCGGAGCGACGTCCGTTGACGAGGTGCAAACGCGTGGTAGAGCGGGAGGGAGGCCACGCCGAGCGCGCCGGCGTCGGCGCCGGCCGTCGCCAACTGGAGCGACGGCGCGTCGAGACCGCCCGGGACGGCCGCGGCGTCGACGTGGACCCGGGCCCGCTCCAGCAGGTCCGAGAGCAGCTCGTCCGGCCAGCGCCCGCCGACGAACGTGGCCTCGGGGTCGAGGATCGCGCGGACCGTGAACAGGAGGCCCGCCAGCTCCTCGGCGACCTCCTCGAACCAGGCCTCGACGGCCGGCTCGCCGGCCTGGTGGAGCGCGAGGAGGTCGTCGGGCGTCGCGGCCTCCACGCCGGCCTCGGCGAGGCGGTCGTAGAGCGCGCCGAGGTTGAACAGCTCGCCGACGTGGGTCGGCCCGTCGGCGCGGCGCCCGCGGCGAGGGGAGAGGTAGCCGATCTCGCCCGCGTTGCCCGTATGGCCGTCGAACGGGGCGCCTTGGACCATGAGCCCGCCGCCGAGGCCGCTCCCGAGGTAGACGTAGAAAAAGGCCGAGAGGTGGCGGCCCGCGCCGTACCAGTGCTCGCCGAGCGCCGCCGCCGTCGCGTTGTTCTCGATAAAGACCGGGAGCCCGAGCCGCTCGTTGAGCCGCTCCGCCAGCGGCTCGTCGTGCCAGTCCGGGAAGGCGATGGGGCTTACGAGGTACGTCCCGTGCGGCCCCGGCCGCATCGGCCCCGGGATCCCGACGCCGACGCCCCACACGCGGTCCATCTCGAGCCCGAGCTCGGCCGCGAGCGCCCCTGTGGTCTCGACGCACAGCTCGAGGGCGGCCTGCGGCGACGACAGACGGGTCTCGTGGTGGACGCGTGCGCGGACGCTCCCCGAGAGGTCGACGAGCACGCCCGTGAGGTGGTCCGTGTCGAGGTCGAGCCCGACGGCGAACGCGGCGTCCGGGTTGACCTCGAGTTGGATCGGCGGCGCCCCGACTCTCCCGGTTATCCGTGCCGCCTCGACCACGAGCCCGGCCTTGACCAGCTGGCGGACGAGGTTCGTAATGGTCTGGGCGGTGAGGCCCGTCCGGCGCGCCACGTCGGCTCGGGAGATGGGACCGTAGAGCCGGATCGTCTCGTGGACGATCTGGAGGTTGTGTCGCTTGGCGTGGACGAGGTTCGTACCGGTGAGCATAGGTGGGTCGACTCGTCCGTACACAATACGGACTCCTGCGCTAGGAGAGGAGGGCGCCGTCCCGCGATGGCAGAGATCAATCGTTTTGATTTAATGCGAGACCTGAACTAGCTTGGACGGAAGCGCTCCCCCTCCCCCACGCATGACCCTCCACGCCGTCGACCTCGCCATCATCGCCGCGTACGTCGTGGCGACGGTGGGGATCGGGTTCTGGATCTCACGGAAGGCCTCCAAGAGCATCCAGAACTATTTCCTCGGCGGCAACGAGATCCCGTGGTACGCCCTCGGCCTCTCGAACGCCTCCGGCATGTTCGACATCTCGGGGACGATGTGGCTCGTGTACCTCCTCTTCGTCTATGGGATGAAGAGCGTCTGGGTCCCGTGGCTGTGGCCCGTCTTCAACCAGATCTTTTTGATGGTCTACCTGTCGGTCTGGCTGCGGCGGTCGGGCGTGATGACCGGGGCCGAGTGGATCCGATTCCGGTTCGGCGACACGCGGGGGGCCAAGCTCTCGCACCTCGTGGTGGTGCTGTTCGCGCTCATCAACGTGGTCGGGTTCCTGGCCTACGGGTTCATCGGGATCGGCCAGTTCGCCGCCGCCTTCTTGCCCTTCCAGCTCGCCGCCGACGCCGCGACCAACGCGAACCTCTGGGGCCTCGCCATCACGGCGATCGCCACGCTCTACGTGGTCAAGGGCGGGATGTTCAGCGTCGTGTTCACCGAGGTCCTCCAGTTCGGCATCATGACGACCGCCTGCGTCTGGGTGGCGGTGATCGCCATGCAGCAGGTGTCGCCGGAACTGCTGAGCGCGGCCGTCCCGGAAGGCTGGCGGAGCCTCTGGTTCGGGTGGACGCTCGACCTCGACTGGGGCACGCTCCTGCCGTCTGCCAACGAGAAGATCGCGGCCGACGGCTACACGCTGTTCGGGGCCTTCTTCATGATGATGCTGTTCAAGGGCGTCCTGAGCAGCATGGCCGGGCCGGCGCCGAACTACGACATGCAGCGGATCCTCTCGGCGCGGACGCCGAAGGAGGCGGCCAAGATGAGCGGCCTCGTGAGCCTCGTGCTCATGGTCCCGCGCTACATGCTCATCACGGGGCTGACGGTCCTCGCGCTCGTGTTCTTCCAGGACGAGCTGGGCGCGATGGGCTCCGGCGTCAACTTCGAGCTGATCCTGCCCTTCACGCTCCGCGAGTTCATCCCGACGGGGCTCCTGGGGCTCCTCATCGCCGCGCTGCTGGCGGCGTTCATGAGCACGTACGCCGCGACGGTCAACGCCGCGCCGGCCTACATCGTCAACGACGTCTACAAGCGGTACATCAACCCGGACGCGCCGGAGAAGCGGTACGTCTGGATGAGCTACCTCGTCTCGATCGTCGTCGTGATCATCGGGACGGCGTTCGGGTTCGTGGCCCAGAACCTCAACGAGATCGTGCAGTGGCTGGTGGGCGCGCTCTACGGCGGGTACGCGGCGTCGAACCTGCTCAAGTGGCACTGGTGGCGGTTCAACAGCTACGGCTACTTCTGGGGGATGCTGGCCGGCATCGTCGCGGCGGGCATCGCCAGCCCGGTGATGGGGCTGCTCGGGCTCGACTTCGGCGCGGCCACGCCGCTCTACGCGTTCCCGCTCATCCTCGGGCTCTCGCTCGTCGGGTGCGTGGCGGGCAGCCTGCTCACGGAGCCCGACCCGCCGGAGGTGCTCCGCGACTTCTACCTGAAGGTCCGCCCGTGGGGGTTTTGGAAGCCGGTCCATGACGCCGTCGTGGCCGAGCACCCGGAGATCGAGGCCAACCTGCATTTCCGGCGCGACGCCCTCAACGTGCTCGTCGGGATCGTGTGGCAGACGGGGCTCGTCGCCGTCGGCATCCTCATCGTGATCGAGGACTGGACGGCGCTGGCGGTCGCCGTCGGCGTGGTGCTGGCGACGAGCGCGTTCCTCAAGGTCAACTGGTACGACACCCTCGAGGACTACCCCGAGCAGCCCGACCTCGGCGCGGCGTCCGCCAGCGGCACGCCCGGCGCGTCGTCCGACGGCGCGAGCCGTCCGCCCGTCGACGTCCCCGTCCCCGCCTAGCATGCGCCGCTTCCCCGAGGACTTCGTGTGGGGCTCCGCCACGTCCGCCTACCAGATCGAGGGGGCGTGGGACGCCGACGGTAAGGGGCCGTCGGTGTGGGACGCCTTCGCCCACACGCCCGGCCGGATCGCCAACGGCCACACCGGCGACGTCGCCTGCGACCACTACACGCGCTTCCGCGAGGACGTCGCGCTCATGGCCGACCTTGGCCTGACCGCCTACCGGTTCTCGGTCTCGTGGCCGCGCGTCCAGCCGGCCGGAACCGGCGCCTCGAACGAGGCCGGCCTCCGGTTTTATTCGGACCTCGTCGACGCGCTCCTCGAGCACGGGATCACGCCGTGGGTGACGCTCCACCACTGGGACCTCCCGCTCGCGCTCCAGACCGAGCACGGCGGCTGGCTCAGCCCACGCATGGCCGACGCCTTCGCCGACTACGCGCGGATCTGCTTCGACGCGCTCGGCGATCGGGTCCGCCACTGGATCACGCTCAACGAGCCGTGGGTGACGGCCGTCATCGGCTACGGCGAGGGCACGTTCGCTCCGGGCCTCGCCTCGGCCGACGGGCCGTACCGGGCCGGCCACGAGATGCTCCGCGCCCACGGCGCCGCCGCTGAGGTCTACCACCGCGACTTCCAGGGCCGCCAGCGCGGCGTGATCGGGATGGCCAACAACTGCGACTGGCGGGAGCCGGCGTCGGACGCGCCCGAGGACCAGGCCGCCGCCCAGCGCGCGCTCGAGTTCTACCTCGGCTGGTTCGCCGACCCCCTCACTCACGGCGACTACCCCGCCTCGATGCGCGAGCGCCTCGGCGAGCGCCTCCCGACGTTCTCGGAGCGAGGACCGCGCCCGGCTCCAGGGCTCGGCCGACTTTTTCGGGCTCAACCACTACACCACTCACATCGTCGCCCACGCCGACGGCGGCGGGCCGGTCTACGACGGCGCCAACGTGGGCCGGGCGGAGGACCAGGACATCGCCGTCACGGTCGACCCCGAGTGGCCGACGACGGCGATGGGCTGGCCCGTCGTGCCCGACGGCTGCCGCCAGTTGCTCGGGTGGATCGACGCTCGCTACGGCCGCCCGCCGATCGTCCTCACCGAGAACGGCTGCGCGTACGACGCCGAGGTCGTCGACGGGGCCGTCGACGACGCCCGCCGCGTCGACTACCACGCCGGCTACCTCGGCGCCTGCCACGACGCCATCGCCGACGGCACCGACCTCCGCGGCTACTTCCTGTGGTCGCTCCTCGACAACTTCGAGTGGGCCTCGGGCTACGACAAGCGGTTCGGACTCCACCACGTCGACTTCGCCACGGGCACGCGGACGCCGAAGGCCTCGGCGCGCTGGTACCGCAACGTGATCGCCCGTGGAGGGCTGGCCGACGAGGCGCCCCCCGGCGACGGCGCGGCGGTCCCGGCCCTCGCCTCCCTCCCCGCCGACGCCGACGCGCCGGCCCGACTGCGCTCCCCCCGATGACTCCCGACCCCCACGGCGACGGCGCATCCGTCGCCCTCGACGCCCCGGCCGCCCGGCTGGCGGCGCTCCGCGAAGCCCACGAGGCGCTCGTCGCGCGCCCCAACGTCCCCGAGCCGCTCGGCAACGGGATCTACACCCGCTACCGGCACCCCGTTCTCACCGGCGCCCACGCGCCGCTCGAGTGGCGCTACGACCTCGACCCGGCGACCAACCCGTTCATGATGGAGCGGCTCGGCGTCAACGCCGCGTTCAACGCGGGGGCCATCAAGTACGACGGCAACTACCTCGTCGTGGCCCGCATGGAGGGCGTCGACCGGAAGTCGTTCTTCGCCGTCGCCGAGAGCCCGACGGGCGTCGACCGGTTCCGGTTCTGGGACGAGCCGCTCGTGATGCCGGAGACCGACGAGCCCGACACGAACGTCTACGACATGCGCCTCACGGCGCACGAGGACGGCTGGATCTACGGCCTCTTCTGCACCGAGCGCCCGGACTCTGAGGCCCACGCCCAGGGCGACCTCTCCGCCGCCGTCGCCCAGTGCGGGATCGCGCGGACGAGGGACCTCCGGTCGTGGGAGCGTCTACCCGACCTCGTCACGCCGAGCCCGCAGCAGCGCAACGTGGTGCTCCACCCCAAGTTCGTCGACGGCCCGGACGGCGAGCGGGCCTACGGCCTCTACACGCGGCCCCAGGACGGCTTCATCTCGGCCGGCTCCGGCGGCGGGATCGGCTGGGGCACGTCGCCGACGATGGACGGCGCGCGCGTCGAGCGGGAGGACGTCGTCGATCCGCGCGTGTACCACTCGGTGAAGGAGGTCAAGAACGGGCAGGGCCCGCCGCCGATCGAGACCGAGGCCGGGTGGCTCCACCTCGCGCACGGCGTCCGGGGCACCGCCGGGGGCCTCCGCTACGTGACGTACCTCTTCCTGACGGCGCTCGACGAGCCGTGGCGCGTGACGCACGCGCCGGGCGGCCACCTCATCGAGCCGCAAGGGGAGGAGCGCGTCGGCGACGTCTCGAACGTGACGTTCGCGAACGGCTGGATCGCTGACGACGACGGGGGGGTGTTCATCTACTACGGGTCGTCCGACACGCGCCTCCACGTCGCCACGAGCACCGTCGACCGGCTCGTGGACTACGCGCTCCACACGCCGCCGGACAGCCTCCGCTCGGCCGCCGCCGTGGAGCAGCGGCTCGCTCTGATCCGCAAGAACCGCGCGTACCGCGCCCGGTCGTGACGAAGGGCCTCGCCTCCCTGGCGGCGTCGGCCCGCGCCGAGCTCGTCGACCACATCCTCCCGTTCTGGGCCGACCGCGCGGTCGACCCGGCCGGCGGGTTCGTCGGGCGGATCGACGGCCACGGCCGCGTCGTGGCGGGGGCGCCGAAGGGAGCCGTCCTCACCGCCCGCATCCTGTGGACCTTCGCGGCCGCCTGCCACGCGCTCGGCACCGACCGCTGGCGCGCCGAGGCCGACCGCGCCTACGACGCCCTCCGCACCCGGTTTGCCGACCCCGAGCACGGCGGCGTGTTCTGGACCGTGGCCCCGGACGGGACGCCCGTCGACGACAAGAAGCAGGTCTACGCTCAGGCTTTCGCGATCTACGCCCTCGCCGAGCACGCCCGCCAGCGCGGCGACGGCGAGGCCCTGGCGTGGGCGCAGGACCTCTACCGACTCCTCGAAGACCGCGCCGTCGACCCGGAGTACGGCGGCTACGTCGAGGCCTTCTCGCGCGACTGGGGCCCGGCCGCCGACCTCCGCCTGAGCGAGAAGGACGCCGACGCGCCGAAGTCGATGAACACGCACCTCCACGTGCTGGAGGCCTACACGGCGCTGTACCGCGTCTGGCCCGACGCCGGGCTGGCGGACCGACTCCACGCGCTCGTCGAGATCTTTCTGGACCGGATCGTCGACCCCGAGACCGGCCACCTCGCCCTGTTCTCCGGCCTCGACTGGGCCCCGCTCTCGGCCGACGTCTCGTTCGGCCACGACATCGAGGCGAGCTGGCTGCTGGACGAGGCCGTCGCGGTGCTCGGCGACGACGACTTGGCGGAGCGCGTCCGGCCCGTCGCCCTCCGCCTCGCGCGCCTGACGCTGGAGGAGGGGCTCGACGTCGACGGCGGCCTGTTCAACGAGCGCGGGGCCGACGGGCACCTCGACACCGACAAGCACTGGTGGCCCCAGGCCGAGGCCGTCGTCGGCTTCCTCAACGCCTACGAGCACACCGGCGACGAGTCCTTCTCTGGGGCCGCCCGCCGGACCTGGGCGTTCATCCAGCGCGCCATCGTCGACCGCGACGGCGGCGAGTGGTACTTCCGCGTCGACCGCGACGGCGTGCCGTACCGCGAGGAGGACACGGTCGGGCCCTGGAAGTGCCCGTACCACAACGCCCGCGCGTGCATGGAGATCGTCGAGCGCGTCGAGGCCCTCACCACCGCCCCCGTCTGATGCTCCGCGCCCTCACGCTCCTCGCCGTCCTCACTGCCTCGGGGGCGGCGGCTCAGCCGTCCGACGCGTTCGTCCGTGTCGAGGACGGGCTCCTCGTAAAAGACGGCGCGCCGTACTACTTCGCCGGGGCGAACCTGTGGTTCGGGATGAACCTGGGCTCGG
Organism: Rubricoccaceae bacterium; assembly: GCA_963811175.1. GTDB lineage: Bacteria > Bacteroidota > Rhodothermia > Rhodothermales > Rubricoccaceae > Rubrivirga. Next base: position 1,047,243 of record CAWEQE010000002.1, read on the forward strand.
CAGGGGAGGGGGGGGACCGCGGCCGCCTCGTACGGGAGCTCGACCGCCTCGAGGCGCTCGGCATCAAGAATCTCCGCGTGCTCGCCGTCAGCCAGGGGCCCGCCGGCGAGCCGTGGCGCGTGCAGCCGGCCGTCGAGGCCGCGCCGGGCGAGGTCGACGATGCGCTGTGGGAGGGGCTCGACGTTCTGCTGGCGGAGATGGCCGCGCGCGACATGACGGCCGTCCTCGTGCTGAACAACTTTTTCCAGTGGTCGGGCGGGATGGCCCAGTACGTCTCGTGGGCGACCGGCACGCCGATCCCGTACCCCAACGCGGGCGAGCACACGTGGGACGCGTTCCAGACGTACGTGGCCCAGTTCTATACGAACGAGGACGCCATGCGGCTGGCCGACGACACGATCCGCCGGCTCGTCCTCCGCACGAACACGGTTACGGGGCAGAGCTACCGCGACGACCCGACGATCATGGCGTGGCAGCTCGCCAACGAGCCCCGCGGCTTCCAGAACGCCGACGCCTACGTCCTCTGGGCCGACCGGACGGCCGGGCTCCTCCAGGCGCTCGACCCCAACCACCTCGTCTCGCTCGGCGGGGAAGGGAAGCTCCAGAATGGGTACACCGCACCCCAAACGCAGTGGGAGCGCGTGAGCCGCTCGTCGAACCTCGACTACCTCACGGCCCACATCTGGATCGAGAACTGGAGCTGGTACGACCCGGGCGACCCCGACACGTTCGACGAGGCCGTCGCCAACGCGCTGGCCTACCTCGGCGATCACGCCGCGATCGCGAGCACGTTGGGCAAGCCGCTCGTGGTCGAGGAGTTCGGCGCGTCGCGTGACGGCGGGACCTACGACCCGTCCGCGCCAACGACGCTCCGCGACCGCTACTACCGCCAGCTGTTCGCGGCCGTGGCGTATCTCGCCGAGGCCGGCCGGCCGGTCATGGGGACGAACGTGTGGTCGTGGGCCGGCGAGGCGCGCCCACCGCGGCCGGGCGGGCCGTGGCGCGTGGGCGATCCGCTCATCGGCGACCCGCCCCACGAGGACCAAGGCTGGTACTCGATCTACGACGCCGACGCGACGACGCAGGCCGTCCTCGCGGAACACGCCGAACGGATGCGGATGCTTCCGCGAGGCGACTAGAGAGCCCTCCACGGGGCATTCCCGGGTACCCACCCCTCTCAGGGGCGCACTTTAGCCTGGAAGCGCTTGCGTACGTCAATTTGATTGAACTATACTGGACTGCAACCCCTCCCACCCCCTCGTCCCCCATCGCAATGCGGCTCTGCGCAGCCCTCGCCCTCGCCCTCCTTGCGTTGCCCAGTGCCCTCGCCGCCCCGGCGGCGGGCCGGATCGTCGGGACCGTCACCGACGGCCAGACTGGAGAGGCGCTCATCGGCGCGAGCGCCAGGATCGCTGGGACGTCCATCGGCGCAGCGACCGACGTGAACGGCCAGTTCTCGATCCCGAACGCGCCGAGCGGGCCGCAGCAGCTCATCGTCTCCTACGTCGGCTACGTCAGCGACACGCTGGCCGTCGACGTGCCCGACGGCGGGACGGTCGAGGTCGAGGCCGCGCTGAGCTTCCTCACGCTCGGAGGCGTCGAGGTCACGGCCCAGGTGGCCGGCCAGCTCTCGGCAATCAACGAGCAGTTCCGAAGCTCGACCGTCGGTAACGTGGTCTCGAGCGACCGGATCCAGGAGCTCCCGGACAACAACGCGGCCGAGTCGATCGGGCGCCTCCCCGGTGTCTCCATCCAGCGCTCCGGCGGCGAGGCGAGCCGCGTCGCGATTCGTGGCCTCGCGCCGAAGTACAACAACGTCACCGTCAACGGCGTCCGGCTCCCGAGCACCGATGGGAACGAGCGGTCCGTCGACCTCTCGCTCGTCTCGTCGAACGTGCTCGACGGGATCGAAGTCCGGAAAGCGATCACGCCCGACCAGGACGGGGACGCCATCGGCGGCACCATCAACCTCCGGCTCCGCAGCGCCCCGTCGCGGCCCCAGGTCGACCTGCTCGCGCAGGGCGGTTACACCGGCCTCCAGGACTACTACGGCAACTACAAGGTGGTCGGGACGGTGAGCAACCGGTTCTTCAACGAGCAGTTCGGCGTCATCGCGACGTTCAACACCGAGGAGTACGACCGGAGCGCCGACAAGCTGGACGTGACGTACGCCAGCGGGACGTACCCCTTCCTGTTCAACGGCGAGAGCAACGTGCAGGCGATCCGAGTCGACCAGCTCACGCCGCGCGAGGAGACCGTCCGCCGCGGGCGTCTCGGCGGGAGCCTCCTGCTCGACTACAACATCCCGGGCGGGCGCCTGACGGGCAACACGTTCTACAACTCGAGCGACAACGACGCCTTCATTCGCCGCCAGCAGGCGAACACGGGCAACCTCACCTACATCATCGACGACAACTACAGCGAGACCTCGCTGGTCACGAGCGCGCTGGCGTCGAACCAGGACTTTGGGATCTTTAAGTACGACGGGACGCTGTCGTACTCCCGGTCCCGGTCGGAGAGCCCCGAGAACCTCAACTTCAACATCCAGCGGCGGGGGCTCGGGTACACCATCAACGCCGACTCGCTCTTCTACCTCCCGGCGCAGCAGGTCGGCACCCGGATCCGGATCGACTCGACGGCCGTGCTCGAGAGCCTCTACGCGACCGAGACGTCGCTGGCGGAAGACCAGGTGGGCCTCCAGCTGAACGTCGAGGTCCCGTTCCGGCTGGGCGAGTCGATCACGGGCTACTTCAAGACCGGCGGCAAGCTCCGCTGGCTCGACCGGACCTACGACCAGAACCAGATTGGGCGGACGAACCTCCAGGACCCCAACCCCACGCTGTTCGCCTGCCTCTCGGAGTCGCTGCCGGAGTACGCCGAGTACTTCGACCGGAACCAGGTCCCGATCTCGGCGCTCCTCGCCGACTACGAGCGGGAGGACGACTTCCTCGACGGAGCCTACAGCCTCGGGCTCGTCCCGGACGAGGCCGCCCTCGAGAGCATCCTCCGGGCGCTCCAGGGCCCCGTGTGCTCGCCGAACGACCCGAACTCCGAGGTCGACGCCGACGGCAACGGGTCCCCGGACTATTACGCCAACCAGATCTTCCCGACCTCTACGGGGACGTTCGGGCAGGACTACGTCGGTACGGAGCGCTACCAGGCGGGCTACCTGATGGCCCGGCTCAACCTGGGCGACTACGTGACGCTCATCCCGGGGGTCCGCGTCGAGGCGGACCAGACCGACTACACCGGCCAGGTCTTCCGGGCCCTCAGCGCTGGGCGGACGGGCGAGCCCCCGGCCGGGTTCGAGGCGCTCAACTCGGTCCGCGAGAACACCTTCTGGCTCCCGATGGTCCACCTCGACGTCCGGCCGTTCGACTGGCTCTCCATCCGGACGGCGCGGACCGAGACGATCTCGCGGCCGAACTACAACCAGTACGCCCCGATCGTCCAGGTCGACGCGTTCTACTACGCCATCCAGTCGGCCAACCTCGACCTCCGGGCGGCCCAGGCGACCAACTACGACGCCGGCTTCCAGGTGGTCCGGCCCCGCCTCGGACTCGTCGGCGTGAACGGGTTCTACAAGGAGATCGACGACCTCGTCTACAACGTCCAGTACCTGACCCAGAACGATCTCATCCCGCTGCCGGAGTCGGTGCCCGAGGACTGGTACGTCCCGGCGGCCCGCCAGCCGTTCTTCCAGACGGTCGCCAACAACGAGGAGCCGACGACCTTCTACGGGGTCGAGTTCGAGTGGCAGACCAACTTCTCGTACCTCCCAGGCGCGCTCAGCGGCCTCGTCCTCAACGCCAACTACACCCGGTCCTTCTCGGAGACGACCTACCGGACGTTCCAGTCGAACGTCGAGGACATCTACTGCAACCCGACGGACCGCTTCCCGTGCCGGCGCGAGGCGTCGCTCAGGGACACGACGCGGACGGGGCGGATGCCGGGCCAGTCGGCCCACATCGCCAACGTCACGCTCGGGTACGACTTCAAGGGGTTCTCGGCCCGCGTCTCCTACCTCTTCCAGAGCAACACGACGGCGTTCGTCAACGCCATCGACCCGCTCCTCGACGAGTACGTCGGCGACTACTCCCGGTTCGACATGTCCGTCCGTCAGGGCCTTGGCAACGGGCTCGAGGTGTTCGCCAACATGAACAACCTCAACAACGAGCCGGACCAACGCTACACCGGGCTCAACCTCCCGGCTGCCAACCGCGCCTACGACGCCGACTTCCTCCGGTACCGGGAGCAGTACGGGTTCACCGTCGACCTCGGCGTCCGCTACCGGCTCTAAGACTCGTTCCCGGGAGCTCCCGGGTCCGTTCACTTCCACCGTCACTCTCTCCACTCAGAGAACCCATGAGACCTTTCTACCGCACCCTGCTCCTCGGCGCGGTCCTCGCGACCGTCGGAGCGTCGTCGAGCTATGCCCAGGAGTACACCGAGTGCCCCACCAATCAGGACGAGTGCCTCGTCGAGTACGGGACGTTCCAGGATCCGATCCTCAACGCCCTCCGCAACACGATCGCGAACGACACCGACCGCCCCGAGGGGCGCGTGTACGTGCTCGAGCGCAGCGGGGCCTACTACAACACGGATCCCATCGTCTACGACGGGTTCGACCTCCGCATCGTCGGCCAAGACGCGCCCACGGACGGCAGCATGGACTTCGGCCCGGCCATCCTCCAGCGTGTCGCGAACCCGGAGACGGGGACGGCCGCGCCGGGCGTGATGATCCAGGCCGGGACCGGGTCGGAGACCGGCGAGACGACGTCGGGTCTCGTTCTCCGCAACCTGTGGATCCAGGGCGAGACTGGCGCCGGTGGGACGGGGGCCTACGAGCCCATCGTCATCAACTCGGCCAACTCCCGGATCGTCGTCGACAACGTCGTCTTCGACCAGAACGACTGGCACCACATGGCGTTCAAGGCCCCGGGCAACACGATCGTGTACCGCAACAACACGTTCCGGAACCAGTCGGGCACGGGCCAGCAGTACATCGGCCGCGGCTTCCGGATCGAGCAGGGCGCCGACAGCCTGATCGTGGAGAACAACTCGTTCTTCAACATCTCGTCGTTCCCGTTCCAGGCGGAAGTCAACGCCGTCGACTACGTGCTGTTCAACCACAACACGTTGGTCAACTTCGGCCTCGGCCTCGCCTCGGGCAACATCTGGAAGGAGGCGTTCTTCGCCAACAACTTGATGGTCAACCCCTTCTACCAGGGGGAGGGCACGCTCGCGCTGGCGGGTGAGGACCGCGAGTCGGGCCAGAACCCGAGCGGCATCTTCAACATCGAGGATTTGCCGGCCGGCCAGGGCCTTGAGGCCGACCGCCGGATCGCGTTCGTCAACAACGCGGTCTACTACGAGCCGGAGCTCCTGGCAATCCACGGCCGGAACGGCATCCTGACCCAGACGCTCGTCTCGGACTCGACGCTGAGCTACACCACGGTGGAACCGTACGCCACGGCCAGCAACGGCCAGCCGGCGATCGTGATCGACGACAACGTCACGGGCCAGGACCCGATGCTCGGCAGCTCGCCGGCGGACGACCCCGACGTGCTCTCGCAGATCGAGGCGTTCATCCAGCAGACCGAGGCCGACGCGGGCGGCAACAACCAGACGGCCGTCGTCTTCTGGGACCCCGTCGCGCCGGGCACGCCGGGCGCGGACAACCCACTGTTCGTCAACTTCCCGGTCCCCGAGGACTTCTCCTACACCAACGCGACGCTCCTCTCGGCCGGTACCGACGACCTCCCGGTCGGGGACCTCAACTGGTTCCCGGGCGCGAAGAGCGAGTACCTTGCCAACCGTGAGTCCTACGTCCAGGACATCGTCGACCTGACGGGCGCCCCGCCGCGTGAAGTCGCGTACCGCGGGACGATCCAGGCCGAGCGCGGCATGCTCGGTGACGGCGCGACCATCGCCTATGCCGACGGGCTCACCTACTTCGAGACCCGAGGCGGCGGCCAGAAGGCGACGTACACGTTCAACGTGCCGTCCGCCGGTACGTACGGCATCGACATCGTCACGAACCTCAACGGGCAGAACCCGCGCGGGCTCCAGCTCATCGTCGACGCGGACACCCTGGTCAACCAGCAGGCGGAAGGCAACATCTTCTACTGCACGGGCGACTACTCCAACGGGGGCGAGACGCGGACGTGTGAGCACCCGGTGAGCACGCTCGACGAGTTCTTTACCTACAGCATCCGCCAGGGAGACCTCTACGACCGCGGCGGGACGCCCGACTCCGACGAGTCGCAGGCCCTGACGCTGGAGGCCGGAGATCACACGCTGGTGGCCGAGAACTCGTGGGGGTACTTCTACATCTCGGACATCAACATCGTCGATGGGGGGGGAACGTGATCCAGGCCCTCACGCCGCCAGAGGCGCAGTTCTCCGGCGACGTCGTGCTGTACTGCGAGCCGGAGAATGAGGGGGACCCCGAGCCGTACTGCGCGCAGGGTCTCAAGAGCGTCAGCCTCGACGCCGGCGGTAGCGTCGACGTCACGACGGCGATCCCCTCCGGGATCGGCAGCGCCTTCGTCCAACTCATCTACCGGTCGGAGGCCGGTGCGAACGTCGACGTCGTCGTCGGCGGCCAGACGTACAGCCTCATGCTCGACCCGACCACGGGCGCGGAGGCGGGCACCGTCGACTCGCCGGAGTTCTCCGTCTCCCCGGGCCAGACCCTGACGATCTCGTCGCCCTCGGGCGGCGTGGAGATCGACGCGGTCAACGTCTTCGGGTACGAGGGCGTGGCCGACGCCGTCGAGGCGCTGCCGGAGGGCTGGGCCCTCGGGACCTCGTTCCCGAACCCGGCCGCCGGCACGGCGACGATCCGGTTCGCCCTCGGCGAGGCGGCCCCCGTCCGCCTCGACGTGTTCGACGTCCTCGGCCGCCGCGTCTCGACGCTGGCCGACGGGCTGATGACGGCCGGCGAGCACGAGGTCCGCCTCGACGCGCGCGGCCTCGCGAGCGGGACCTACGTCTACCGGCTCTCGACGCCGGTCGGCATCCAGGCCCGCCGCCTGACCATCGTCCGGTAGAGTAGCCCGGACGAGCCCGCCGGCGGACCCGACGCGGTCCGCCGGCGAACAGGACCCCCACCGCGGTGGGCGAGCGGCTCGCGCCGCACCCGCCCCGCCTCGCGTGGGGGTCCTTTTTTGTTTCTCCCGTCTGTCCGCGACCCGCCCATGACCGCCCACCGTCCGTTCGCGCTCGCCGTCCTGCTGGCCGCCGTCGCCGGCTGCGCCGCCCCGGCCCGCCTCGGCGACGCCGCGCCCGAGGTAGGCCTCGCCGACCCCGACGCGACGGCCGAGACGCGGGCGCTGTTCGCGAACCTCCGCGCGCTCGCGCCGGACCACCTCCTGTTCGGCCACCAGGACGACCTCGCCTACGGCGTGACGTGGGACCGCGAGCCCGGCCGCTCGGACGTGAAGGAGACGGCCGGCTCGTACCCGGCCGTCTACGGCTGGGAGCTCGGCGACCTCGAACGCGGCGCCGACGAGAACCTCGACGGCGTGGCCTTCGCCGACATGCGGCGCTGGATCCGCGAGGGCCACGCGCGCGGCGGCGTGATCACGCTCGCGTGGCACATGGCGAACCCGGCCTCGGGCGGCAACACCTGGGACACCACGCCGGCCGTCCACACGATCCTGCCGAGCGCTGAGAACCACGGCCGGTTCCGCGAGTGGCTCGACGCGTTCGCCGACTTCGTGGGCGGCCTCCGCGACGAGCGCGGCCGGCCCATCCCGGTCCTCTTCCGGCCGTTCCACGAGCACACCGGGAGCTGGTTCTGGTGGGGCGCGGACCAGGCCTCGGCCGAGGACTACCGGGCGCTCTGGCGGTTCACCGTCGAGTACCTCCGCGACGAGCGCGGTCTCCACAACGTGCTCTACGTCTACTCGCCCGACGTCTTCGCCGACGAGGCCGCGTACCTCGAGCGCTACCCCGGCGACGCCTACGTCGACGTCCTCGGCGCCGACGACTACCAGGCGCTCCGGACCGACTCGACGGTCGCCGACATGACGCAGCGGCTCGCCACGGTCGTCCGGCTGGCGGAGGCGCGCGGCAAGCTGGCCGTCCTCAGCGAGACGGGCCTCGAGGGCGTCCCCGACGACGACTGGTGGACGAACCGGCTCCTCCGCGCCATCGAGGCCGACCCGGTCGCCCGGCGCGTCGCCTACGCGCTCGTGTGGCGCAACGCGAACGCCGAGACGCGCGCGGCCCAGGGCCAGAGCCCGACGCACTTCTTCGGCCCCCACCCCGACGGCGCCGACGCGGCCGACTTCCGCCGCTTCGCCGACACCGACTTCGTCCTCTTGGAGGACGACCTCCCCGACCTCTACGAGCGCTAGTCCGATGCCGATCGCTCGCCCTGCTCGCGCCGCGCTCCGCCTCCTGGCGGGGGGGCTGCTGCTGGCGGGCGCCGCCCGCGGCCAGGAGGCCCGCCCCAACGTCCTCCTCGTGATGACGGACGACCAGGGGTGGGGCGACGTCCGCAGCCACGGCAACCCGCTCCTCGACACGCCGGTCATGGACCGGCTGGCGAGGGAAGGCGCCTGGTTCGAGCGGTTCTACGTGAGCCCGGTCTGCGCCCCGACGCGCGCCAGCCTCCTGACCGGCCGCTACAGCCTCCGCACCGGCACGCAGTGGGTGACGTACGGGCTGGAGACGATGCGCCCAGAGGAGGTCACGATCGCCGAGGTGTTCGGCGGCGCCGGCTACGCGACGGGCCTGTTCGGCAAGTGGCACAACGGGAGCCACTACCCCTCGGACCCCCTCGGGCAGGGCTTCGACACCTTCGTCGGGTTCGCGGCCGGCCACTGGAACAACTACGTCGACGCGCCGCTCGTCGCGAACGGGCGGGAGGTCGAGACGCGAGGGTTCATCACCGACGTGCTCACCGACTCGGCGCTCGCGTTCGTCGAGCGGAACCGGGACCGCCCGTTCCTGGCCTACGTCCCGTACAACGCGCCGCACAGTCCCTTCCAGGTCCCCGACGCCTACTTCGACCGCTACAAGGCACGGGGCCTCGACGACCGGACGGCGGCCGTGTACGGGATGGTCGAGAACGTCGACGACAACCTCGGGCGCCTGCTCGACCGGATCGACGCGCTCGGGCTGGCGGAGCGCACCGTCGTCGTGTTCCTGACCGACAACGGGCCGAACGGGGACCGCTTCAATGGGCACATGCGCGGGATCAAGGCGAGCGTCCACGAGGGGGGCAGCCGCGTCCCGCTGTTCGTCCGCTGGCCGGGCCGGATCGAGGCCGGGCTGGCGGTGCCGGACCTCGCCGCGCACATCGACCTGCTGCCGACGCTCGCCGACCTCGCGGGCGTCCCGCTCCCGAGCGGCCTCGCGCTCGACGGCACGAGCCTCGCCCCGGTCCTGCTCGGGACCGGCCCCGCGCCCACTGGGCGGATGCTGTTCACGCACCACTCCCGAGGCGCCGACTTGGAGCCCTACCCGGGGGCCGTCCGCACGGACCGCTGGCGGCTGGCCCGCGAGGCCGGCGGCTGGAAGCTGTTCGACATGGCCGCCGACCCGTCGGAGGCCGTCGACGTGGCCGCCCACCACCCCGACGTGGCCCGCCGACTGGCGGCGGCCTACGACGCGTGGTTCGCCGACGTCACGCGAGGTCTGGATGCGCCCCGACGGATCCCGGTCGGATTCCCCGAGGCCCCCATCGTCACGCTGCCGGCGGTGGAGAGCACGCAGGCGGGCGGCGTCCGCTATGCGGGCGAGAGCGGCTGGGCGAACGACTGGCTCACGGGGTGGGGCGCCGAGGGCGACCGGGCCGAGTGGGCGCTCGACGTGGTCGAGGCCGGCGTCTATCGCGTCGTCCTCGACGTCACGGCGCCCGCGCCCGGCGTCCGCCTCCGCGTCGCGTCGGGGCCGGCGACGACGGAGGCCGTCGTCGACCGCGCGTTCGACCCCCCGTTCCTGCCGAGCCCGGACCGCGTCCCGCGAGGTGAGGTCTACGCCAAGCCCTGGATGCCCCTCGACGCGGGCACCCTCCACCTCGGCGCCGGCCCCGCCCGTCTCGCCGTGGACCTGATCGCCGCCCCGGGGCCCGACGCCCTCGACCTCCACGCCGTCACCCTGCGCCGTGTCCGCTAGCCCTCCCCTCATGCCCCGACTCCTCGTCCTGCTGGCGGCGCTCGCCGCCAGCGCCGCCGGCCCTCGCCCAGGGCACCGTCCGCTTCAGCGACCAGGACCTCTGGCTGAGCGGCGGGAACGTCGCCTGGGTCAACTTCGCCCGCGACGTCGGGCCGGGGACGACCGACCTCGCCCGGTTCGAGGAGGCGTTCTCCGACCTCCACGCGAGGGGGGGCAACACGATGCGCCTCTGGCTCCACACGACCGGCGACACCACGCCGGCCTACAGCACGACCGAGGTCGGCGCGATCACGGGGCCGGGGGAGGGGACGATCGAGGACCTCGAGGCCATCCTCGACCTCGCCTGGGAGCACGAGGTCGGCCTCGTCCTCTGTCTGTGGTCGTTCGACATGCTCCAGAGCGGGCGGTCCCAAGCGAAGCTGGCGCAGAACAGAGCGCTCCTCCAGAGCGCGGAGCTCACGCAGACCTACATCGACCACGCGCTCACGCCGATGGTCGAGGCCCTCGCCGACCACCCGGCCGTCATCGCGTGGGAGGTCTTCAACGAGCCCGAGGGGATGACGGGGCCGTTCGGGTGGACGCCCGAGCGGGTCGACATGACGGACGTCCAGCGGTTCGTGAACCAGACGGCCGGGGCCATCCACCGGGCCGCGCCCGACGCCCTCGTGACGAACGGCTCGTGGAGCTTCCGCGCCTCGTCGGACGTGGTGCCCGGCGCGAACAACAAGAACTACTACAGCGACGCCGAGCTGATCGCGGCCGGCGGCGACGCGCTCGGGACGCTCGACTTCTACAGCGTCCACTACTACGAGTGGGGCGGGACGCAGCTCTCGCCGTTCCACCACGACGCCGGCCACTGGGGCCTCGACAAGCCCATCGTGATGGCCGAGTTCTTCCTCGGCGGCGGGACCGCCAGCGGCGGCGACGGCGACGACGACGCCATCTTCGGCGTGCCCTACGAGGACGCGTTCACGACGCTCTACGACCGTGGCTACGCGGGCGGCCTCGGCTGGCAGTGGTTCAACTTCCCGAACGGCGCCGAGGGCGTCGTCAACTGGCCGCGGATCCTGGAGAACGCGGCGACGATGTTCGACCTCCACCCCGGGGCGGTCGACGTCGACGCCGGGTTCCGACTGGCGTCGTTCACGGCGACGCCGGAGGGCATCGAGGCCGGGCAGGAGAGCGTGCTCGTGTGGTCCGCCAGCGGGGCGAGCGTGACGCTCGACGGCGCGCCCGTCGACCCGGTCGGGAGCACGTCCGTCGCGCCGACCGAGACGACGACGTACACGCTCGTCGCGACCGACCTCGGCGACGCCTCCACCACCGAGACGGCCGAGGTCACGGTCCGCGTGCTCGACCCGAGCGAGGTCAACCGCGCGCTGGGGGCCCCGGCCTCGGCGTCGACGTGGGAGACCTGCTGCGGCGACCCGCTCCTCCCGGCCTTCGCCGCCGACGGCGCCCCGGCCACGCGCTGGGCGAGCGCCTGGAACGACGGCTCCGGCGGCGGCACGCCCGACGAGCAACTCGACGCCGACCCCGACGACGAGTGGCTGGCCGTCGACCTCGGGCGCGCGTTCGACGTGGCCCGCGTCGTGCTCTCGTGGGAGGCCGCGTTCGGCGCGCAGTACGCCATCGAGACGTCGTACGACGGCGTGCTCTGGACGCCGACGTACACCGAGACGGCCGGCGACGGCGGGACGGACGAGGTCGGGTTCGACACGCCCGTCAGCGCCCGCTACGTGCGGATGCACGGGATCGAGCGGACGACGATCGGCGGCCAGCAGTACGGCTACTCGCTGTACGAGATGGAGGTGTACGGCCTGGAGTCGGCGGTGCAGCCGCCCGAGGTCGAGATCACGCGCCCCGGCCTGATGGCGGTCGTCGCGCCCGGCGCCACGGTGTCGGTGGAGGCCGCCGCCAGCGACGCGGACGGGAGCGTACGGAGCGTCGCCTTCTTCCTCGACGGCGAGCCGCTGGCGACCGACGACGCGGCCCCGTTCACGGCGACGTGGGCCGACGCCGCCGAGGGCGAGCACGCCCTCACGGCCGTCGCCACCGACGACGCCGGGATCGCCGTGTCGACTCCGCCCTACCCGGTCCTCGTCGCCCCGGCGGGCGCCTTCCGCCGGTTCGAAGCCGAGGCGGCCGCCCTCTCCGGCGACGCCACGATCGCGACGGGCGCCGGCGCCAGCGGAGGCCGCTACGTCAGCCTCGACGGCGAGAACGGCGGGTCGCTCGTGTGGGAGGTCCCGGTCCGCGCGGCCGGGACGTACGCCGTGACGGTCGGCTACACGCTCCCGTTCGACGAGAAGACGCAGTACCTCGTGGTCGACGGCGACACGACGACGGTCCGGTTCACGGGGCCGCCCGACACGTGGCTCCAGCGGCGCGTCGCGGTCGAACTGGCGGCCGGCGTCAACGAGATCCGGCTGGAGCGCTTCTGGGGCTACATGGGGGTCGACTACCTCGGCGTGGAGGAGGCCGCCCTCCCCGGCGTCGCCACCGAGGCGGGCCCGGCCGACGGCCTCGGCCTCGACGCGCCGCGCCCGAACCCCGCGGCCGGCGCGACGACGCTCACGTTCCACCTCGCCGAGGCCGGCCCGGTCCGCCTCGACGTGTTCGACGTGACGGGCCGCCGCGTGGCCGTGCTCGTGGACGAGGCCCAGTCGGCCGGTCCGCACGAGGTCGCGTTCGACGTGTCGGGCCTGAGCGGCGGCGTCTACCTCGTCCGCCTCGGGGCCGGCGGCGAGACGGTCGCCCGCCCCCTCGCCGTCGCCCGCTGACGATGGAGCCGGCCGCCCCCGCGCCCACTGCGCCGCGCCGGATGCGCGGGCCGTTCGCCGTCGTCACGACGCTGTTCTTCCTGTGGGGCTTCATCACCGTCATGGTCGACGCGCTCGTGCCGCGGCTGAAGGCGGTGTTCGAGCTGAGCTACTTCGAGGCCGCGCCCGTCCAGCCCGCCTCTTTCGCGGCGTACCTGCTCCTGTCGATCCCGAGCGGGCTCCTGATCGCGCGCGTCGGGTACAAGCAGGGCGTCGTGGTGGGGCTGCTGGCGATGGGCACGTTCGTCGCGCTCTGCTGGGGCGGGGCGCTGGTCGACCGGTTCCTCGGCGCGGGGCTCCTGCAGGTGCTCTCGCCCGGCCGCGTGCGGGCCGCGTTCGCCGGGCTCGCCATCGCGCTGCTGGCCGTGAGCGTCGCCAGCGGCGGCGTCGTGGCGATGGCCGCGATCCTGGCCGTCGGGTTGTTCAACTCGGTCCAGTTCGCGATCCTGTTCACGCTCGCCATCGACGGGCTCGGCGTGCACACGGCGCGGGGCTCGGGCGTTTTTTGTACGGCGATCGTCGGCGGCGCCGTGGTCCCGACGTTCTACGGCGCCCTGGCCGACGCCGTCGGCGTCCAGCCGGCGTTCCTTCTCCTCACCCTCTGCTACGGGACGATCACGGCCTACGGCCTCGGCCGGGCCCGCGCCACGCCCGAGGTCCCCGACCCCCCGCTCTCTGCTGTCACCGTCTGATCCCATGCGTTCGCTCCTCGTTTGCCTCCTCGTCGCCACGGCCGCCCACGCGCAGACCGACGCGATCCGCCTCAACCAGATCGGGTTCTACCCCGACGGTCCCAAGACGGCCGTCGTGGTCGGCGCCGGGGCGGGCCCGTTCGCGGTCCGCCCGGCCGGAGGCGGCGAGGCCGTCTACAGCGGGACGCTCGGCGCGGCCGAGACGTGGGGTCCGTCGGGCGAGACGGTCCGCCTCGCTGCGTTCTCGGACCTGGCCGCGCCCGGCGAGTACGTCGTCGAGGTCGACGGGGTCGGCACGTCGTACCCGTTCCGCGTGGCCGAGCACGTCCACCAGGACGTCGCGCGGGGCGCGCTGAAGGCGTACTACTTCATGCGCGCGTCGGTCCCGCTGGAGGCGGCGTACGCCGGGCCGTGGGCGCGGCCGGCGGGCCACCCCGACGACCACGTCCTCGTCCACAACTCGGCGGCGACCGCCAGCCGCCCGACGGGCACCGTGATCTCGGCGCCGGGCGGGTGGTACGACGCCGGCGACTACAACAAGTACGTCGTCAACTCCGGCATCTCGGTCGGCACGCTGCTCCTCTTGATGGAGCAGTACCCCGCGTACGCGGCGGCGCTCGACACGGGCATCCCCGAGAGCGGCGACGGCGTGCCCGACCTGCTCGACGAGACGCTCGTCAACGTCCGCTGGATGCTCGCGATGCAGGACGAGGACGGCGGCGTGTACCACAAGCTGACGACGGCCAACTTCGCGGGCGAGGTCATGCCGCACCGGGCGACGGCCACGCGCTACGTCGTCCAGAAGGGGACGGCGGCGACGCTCGACTTCGCGGCGACGATGGCCCAGGCCAGCCGCGTCGTGGCCCGGTACGACGACGCCTTCCCCGGCCTCGCCGACTCGCTCCGCACGGCCGCCGAGGCGGCCTGGGGCTGGGCTCGGACGAACCCCACCGTGGCCTACAACCAGGGCGCCCTCTCGAACCCGGCGATCGCGACCGGCGCCTACGGCGACGGCACCTTCTCCGACGAGTTCGACTGGGCCGCCTGGGAGCTCTTCCTCACGACCCGCGACGCGGCCTACCTCGACGCCCGCCCGATCCCGACGCGCCCGTCGATCGGGACGCCGTGGTGGGGCGGCGTTCGCGAGATGGGCACCTACTCGCTCCTCACGCACCGCGACGAGATCGGCGCCGAGGTCGACGTCGACGCCCTCCGCGACGCGCTCCTCCGGCAGGCCGACGGGCTCCTCGCCGACCGGGAGGCCTCGGCCTACGACGTCGTGATGGGCGGCCAGACGAGCCAGTTCAACTGGGGCAGCAACTCGAACGCGGGCAACCAGGGCGTCGCGCTCGTCATCGCCTACCGGCTCACCGGCGACCGGCGCTACCTCGACGCGGCGATCTCGAACCTCGACTACCTCCTCGGCCGGAACGCCACGGGCTACTCGTTCCTCACCGGCTTCGGCGACAAGACGCCGATGCACATCCACCACCGGCCGTCGACGGCGGACGGGATCGCGGACCCTGTGCCCGGCCTCCTCGCCGGCGGCCCTCACGCGGGCGGCCAAGACGTCGGGACGAACTCCTGGGAGTGCGCCGACTACCGGACGACGCCGGCGGCCTCGTACGTCGACGACACGTGCAGCTACGCGACGAACGAGATCACGATCAACTGGAACGCGCCGCTCGTGTACCTCGCCTGGGCCGTCGAGGCCGAGCTCTCGGCGACGGGGTTCCCGTCGGCGGCGGAGGACGCGCCGCGGGGCGCGCTGCCGGTGGAGGGCTTCCCGAACCCGTTCCGCGCCGGGGCCACGATCCGGTTCGAGCTGGCCGCGGCGTCCGACGTGACGGTCCGCGTGTTCGACGTGCTGGGCCGCGAGGTCGGCCGGCCGCTCGACGGCGCGACGCGGGGGGCCGGCGTCCACCTCGCCTCGTTCGACGCGAGCGCGCTGGCGGAGGGGCTCTACCTGTATCGCGTGGAGGCCGACGGTGGGTCGGCCAGTGGCACGCTCACCCACGTCCGCTGATGCGCCTGATCGTCCCCATGGGCGGCCGCGGCACGCGGCTCCGCCCGCTCAGCCACACGACGCCGAAGCCGCTCCTCCCGCTGCTCGGCCGGCCGGCCATCGTCCGGATCCTCGACGCGTTCGTCGCCGGCCTCGGGCGGCCCGTGGACGAGGTCGTGTTCGTGACCGGCCCCGACGCCTCCGCCGACGTCCGCGGGGCGCTCACTGCGGCGTGCGAGGCCCACGGGCTCCGCGCCGCGTTCGCCGTCCAGCCCGCGCCGCTCGGCACGGCCCACGCCGTCGCGTGCGCGGGCGACGCGCTGGAGGGCGAGGTCCTGACCTGCTGGGCCGACACGCTGTTCGCGCCCGCCGCCGGCTCCGTGCCCGACGCCGACCTCGTCGCGTGGACCGTCGAGGTCGAGGACCCCCGCCGGTTCGGCGTCGTCGTCCGGGACGAGGCGGGCCGCGTCGTCGGGCTCGTCGAGAAGCCGGAGACGGCGGAGCACCGCGAGACGCTCGTCGGCGCGTACTACGTCCGCGACGGCGCCACGCTGCGAGCGGTCCTCGATGGCATGCTCGCGACGGGCGCCACGGGCGCGGGCGGCGAGTACCAGCTGACCGACGCCTACGACCGGCTCGTCCAGAACGGCGCCCGCATGGAGACGGCGCCCGTCGCGCGGTGGCTCGACACGGGCACGCTCGACAGCTACCGCCAGACGGTCCGCGCGCTCCTCGAGGCGGGCGAGTACGAGGGGGCCGGCCTGGGCGCCGAGGCGGAGGGAGTCGAGGCGCCGTCGTTCGTCCACCCCGAGGCCGTCGTGCGGCGGTCGGCGGTCGGGCCGTACGCCGCGATCGAGGCGGGGGCGACGGTGGAGGACGCTGAGGTCCGCGGCAGCGTCGTGATGGCGGGCGCCACCGTTCGACGCGCGCGTCTCGCGGGCTCGGTCGTCGGCGAGCGGGCCGCGGTCGACGGGCTGAGCGGGACGTTCGTGCTGGGCGCCGACGCCGAGGTCCGGGCCGATGGCTAGCCTCCCCACCCAGGTCGTCGACACGTTCCGCGCCCGGTTCGGGGCGGAGCCGGCGCACGTCGCGCGCGCGCCGGGCCGCGTCAACCTCATCGGCGAGCACACCGATTACAACGACGGGTTCGTGATGCCGCTGGCGCTGGCGCAGGCCGTGTGGCTGGCGTTCCGCCCACGCGACGACCGACGCGTCGTCCTCCACAGCCTCGACGTGGACGAGCCGGTCGTGTTCGACCTCGACGGCTTCGAGCGCGGGGCGGGCTGGGGCGAGTACCCGAAGGGCGTGGCCTGGGCGCTGCAGGACGCCGGGCACGCCCTCGGCGGCGTCGAGGGCGTCCTCGCGTCCGACGTGCCGCGCGGGGCCGGGCTGTCGTCGTCGGCCGCGCTCGAGCTGGCCGTCGCGCGCGCGTTCGCGGCCGCCTCCGGGATCGCGTGGGACGGGCGGGCGATGGCGCTGGCGGGCCAGGCGGCCGAGAACGGGTGGGTCGGCGTGAACTGCGGGGTGATGGACCAGATGGCCTCGGCGATGGGCGAGCCGGGCCACGCGATTCTGCTGGACTGCCGGTCGCTCGCGACCACGCCGGTCCCGCTGCCGGCCGGGACGGTCGCCCTCGTCCTCGATACTGGCACGCGGCGCGGGCTCGTCGACAGCGCGTACAACGAGCGCCGCGCGGCGTGCGAGCGGGCGGCCGAGGCGCTCGGCGTCCCGGCCCTCCGCGACGTCACACCCGACGAACTGGCGGCGGCCGCGAGCCGGCTCGACGCGACGACGCTCCGCCGCGCCCGCCACGTCGTGACCGAGAACGCCCGCGTGCTGGAGGCCGCCGAGGCCATGCGCGCCGGCGACCCCGCCCGCCTCGGCGCGCTCATGGACCGGAGCCTGCGTGACGACTTCGAGGTGTCGAGCCCCGCGCTCGACGCCTTCGTCGACGCCGACCGGGCCGAGGCCGTCGCCGAGGCCGCCGCCGTGGCCTACCGCCAGCGGACCGGGTACGCCCCGTCCACGCTCGTCGCCCGCGCCTCGGCCGGGGCCTCCCTCGGACCCGCCCCCGCACTCCCATGACCTTCGGACTCGTCGACGCCCTCGTCGCCGCCGTCGTCCTGTACCTCGTCTCTCGCCCGCTCGGCGTCGCCCGCTGACCCTGCCCGCCTCGGGCCCGAGGCGGACCTTCCCACCATGAACCGCCCCATGCACCGTCTCCTTCCGCTCCTCCTCGCCCTCCTCGCGCTGCCCGCCAGCGCGCAGACGAACGCGCCCAAGGCCCCTGACCTCGCGCTCACGCCGCCCATGGGCTGGAACTCGTGGAACACGTTCGGCTGCGACATCGACGAGGCCCTCATCCGCGAGACGGCCGACGCCATCGTGGCGAGCGGCATGCGCGACGCCGGGTACACCTACGTCAACATCGACGACTGCTGGCACGGCGAGCGCGACGCCGACGGCTTCATCCAGCCCGACCCCGAGCGGTTTCCCTCGGGCATGGCGGCCCTCGCCGACTACGTCCACAGCCAGGGCCTCAAGCTGGGGATCTACTCCGACGCCGGGACGGCCACGTGCGCCGGCCGGCCGGGGAGCCAGGGCTACGAGTACCAGGACGCGCTCCAATACGCCCGCTGGGGGATCGACTACCTCAAGTACGACTGGTGCAACACGGAGGGCCGCAACGCACCCGAGGCCTACCGGACCATGCGGAACGCGCTCGCCGTGTCGGGCCGCGACATCTTCTTCTCGATCTGCGAGTGGGGGGACAACGAGCCGTGGCTCTGGGCCAAGGACATCGGTCACATGTGGCGGACGAGCGGCGACATCATCAACTGCTGGGACTGCGTCGTGAACCACGGGAACTGGAACTCGTGGGGCGTCATGCGCATCCTCGACATGCAGGTCGAGCGCGGGCTCCGCGTCCACGCCGCGCCGGGCCACTGGAACGACCCCGACATGATGGAGGTCGGCAACATGCCGGCCGTGAACGAGGACCGGGCGCACTTCGCGATGTGGGCCATGCTCCACGCCCCGCTCATCGCCGGCAACGACGTCCGCACGATGACGGAGGCCACGCGGCGGATCCTGACCAACGAGGAGGTCGTCGCGGTGGACCAGGACCCGCTCGGCGTCGAGGGCTTCCCGCACAAGCGGATGATGAACGGGCTCGAGGTCTGGTTCAAGCCGCTCGCGGACGACGAGTGGGCCATGGCCGTGCTCAACCGGGCCGACGAGCCGCAGACGCTCACGTTCGACTGGGCCGAGGAGCACGTCGAGGACGCGTTCTCGCAGCACCGGCCGGAGTTCCACGAGCACACCTACGCCATGCGCGACCTGTTCGAGCACGCGGCGGCCGGCACGACCGAGGGCCCGCTCACGCTGCCGGTCCCCGGCCACGACGTGAAGATGTACCGCCTCACTCGGATGTAAGCCCGTGCGTGCCGCCGCCCCCCGACCGCCCCGCTGGCGCCGCGCCCTCCGCACGGTGGGGGCCGCGGCGTTGGCGGCCGTCGTCCCATTGGCAGCGGCGCAGGAGGGGGGGGCGGAGCGCTCCGTCGCCCGCCAGTGGAACGAGGCGCTGCTGGGGGCCATCCGCTCCGACTTCGCCCGGCCCCCGGTCCACGCGCGGAACCTGTTCCACGTCTCGGTGGCGATGTACGACGCGTGGGCGGCCTACGACGGCGTCGCCCGGCCGTACCTCCTGAACCAGGAGCGGGGCGGGGCCGACTGCGCGGTCGGCGCGGTCGGGGTGCCGGCGGACCGGGAGGCCGCCCGCGCCGAGGCCGTCAGCGTGGCGGCCTACGGGGTCCTCTCGCACCGCTTCCTCAACTCGCCCGCCGCGCTCGACGTGCTGCCGCGCTTCGACGCGCTGCTCGACTCGCTCGGCTACGGCCCGGTCGACTCGGCCGCGGACCCCGACACACCGGCCGGGCTCGGCAACGCCATCGCCGCGTGCGTCGTCGCCTACGGGATGGGTGACGGCGCCGGCGAGGCTCTGGGGTACGCCTACCAGGACTACGGCCCGGTCAACCCGCCCCTCGTCCTCGACGAGCCCGGTAACCCGGGCCTCGAGGACCCGAACCGCTGGCAGCCGCTCCTCTTCGAGACGTTCATCGACCAGTCGGGGAACGAGGTGCCGGGCGGGTCGCCGCGGTTCGTCGGGCCGGAGTGGGGGCGGGTGGCCCCGTTCGCTCTCCGCGCCGAGGACCGGACCCCCTACGACCGCGACGGCGCCGACTTCTCGGTCTACCTCGACCCCGGGCCGCCGCCGCTCCTCGACACCCTCGCCTGGGGCGGCACGACCGAGGACTACCTGTGGGGGTTCGCTACCGTCGCGCGGTGGAGCGGCCACCTCGACCCGGCCGACGACGTCGTCTGGGACGCCTCGCCCGGAACGACCGGCGGGCTCGCCGACGCCGACCTCCCCGCCTCGCCCGGCGCGTACCGCGCGTTCTACGACGCCGAAGGCCGCGGCGCCTTGGGAGACGGGCGCGACGTCAACCCCGTCACCGGCCAGGCCTACGCGCCCAACCCGGTCCGGCGCGGGGACCTCGCGCGGGTCCTCGCCGAGTTCTGGGCCGACGGGCCCGACTCGGAGACGCCGCCGGGCCACTGGTTCACGATCCTCAACGACGTCGCCGACGACTCCCGGCTCGACAAGCGGTGGGAGGGGAGGGGCCCCGTCCTCGACCCGCTCGAGTGGGACGTCAAGGCGTACCTCGCCCTCGGCGGCGCCATGCACGACGCCGCCGTGGCCGCCTGGGCGATCAAGGGCCGCTACGACTACGTCCGCCCCGTCTCGGCCCTCCGCGCGATGGCCGAGCGCGGCCAGAGCTCCGACCCCGAGGCGCCGAACTACCATCCCGGCGGGATGCCGCTCTCGTCCGGCGTCGCCGAGCTCATCGGCCCGGACGACCCGCTGGCGGGCGCCGACGGCGCGTTCGTCGGCGAGGTGAAGGTCCGGGCGTGGCGCGGACCCGACGCCGTCGGCGACCCCGAGGCCGACGTGGCCGGCGTGGGGTGGGTCCGGCTCAAGGCGTGGTGGCCGTACCAGCGCCCCACGTTCGTGACGCCGCCGTTCGCGGGCTACGTCTCGGGCCACTCGACGTTCTCGCGCGCGGCGGCCGAGGTGCTGGAGCGGGTCACGGGGAGCCCGTTTTTCCCCGGGGGCCTCGGCGACTTCGAGGCGCCGGCCGGCGAGTTCCTCGTGTTCGAGAATGGGCCGAGCGAGACCATCGTGCTCCAGTGGGCCACCTACCGCGACGCGGCCGACCAGTCGGCGCTCTCGCGGATATGGGGCGGCATCCACCCGCCGGCCGACGACGTGCCAGGCCGGCGGCTCGGGGCGGTCGTCGGACCCCGGGCGTTCGACCGGGCCGCGGCGCTATTCGAGGGCCGGTCGACCCCCGCCGAGGCCGCCCCGTCGGCCCACCTCGCCTCCGTCCTGGCCTACCCGAGCCCGCTCCTGGCCGGTCGGCCGCTGGTGATCGAGGGAGCAGCCCCCCACGCGAGCGTGGGCGTGTTCGACGTCCGAGGCCGGCGCGTCCGGGCGGCGCGAGCGGACGGCGACGGCCGGGCCCGGGTCGCGACGGACGGGCTGGCCCCCGGTGCGTACCTGGTCCGTACAGACGGGGCCCGCGCTGTACTCGTCCACGTGCTCCGATGACGCGCTGCTGGCTCCCGCTCCTCCTCGCCCTCGCCGCCAGCGGCGCAGCGGCACAGGTGTTCGAAGACCGGACGTACCTCGCCGGCCTCGGCTCCGTGACCGGCGCCAATGGGGTCGCCGTGGCGGACTACGACGGCGACGGCGACCCCGACCTCTACGTCGTCGTCCGGGCCCCGTACGATCCGGGCGACACGCGGACGTGGAGCCGCCTGTTCGCGAACCGTGGCAACGGGGTGTTCGACGACCGGACGCGGGAGGCGGGCGTGGCCGGGACCGCCGGCGTCGGCCTCCCGAGCACGGCCGGGAACGGGGCCAAGCTGGGCGCCGCCTGGGGCGACTACGACGGCGACGGCGACCCCGACCTCTACCTCACGAACGCCGGCCCGAACCAGCTCCTCCGCAACGACGGGGGCACGTTCACCGACGTCACGGCCGAGGCCCGCTTGGCGGGCCGCGCCACGCACCTCTCGACGAGCGCCCTCTGGGTCGACGGCGACCTCGACGGCGACCTCGACCTGTACGTCGGCGTCTGGGAGGACTACGCCCCCTTCGCCGAGCGTGACCTCCGCAACCCGTACTTCGAGAACCTCGGCGACGGCACCTTCCGCGAGAGGGGCGTCGAAGTCGGCCTCGGCGACGCCGGGAAGACGTACGCCACGGTCCCGCTCGACGCGGACGGCGACGGCGACATCGACTTCTACGACGCGAACGACTTCGGCCCCAACCGGCTCTACCTCAACGCCGGCGACGGGACGTTCACCGAGGGCACGGCAGCGGCCGGGCTCGAGGACGCGGGGGAGGGGATGGGCCTCGCCCTGGGCGACGTCGACGGAGATGGGCTCGAGGACGTGTTCCTCACGAACCAGACCGAGTCCGGCCCCCACAGGCACGCCCTGTTCATCGCGCAGCCCGGGGGCGGCTTCGTCGACCGCGCGGCGGCCGCGGGCGTGGCCACGACGGGCTGGGCGTGGGGCGCGGAGCTGTTCGACCTCGAGAACGACGGCGACCTCGACCTGTACGTCGTCAACGGCTACTTCTCCGACGCCCCGAACAACCTGTTCGAGAACCGCGGCTCGTTCCCGCTGGTGGACGTGGCGCAGACGGCCGGCGTGGCGACGCGTGACGCCGGCCGCGGGCTCGCCGTGTTCGACGCCGACCTCGACGGCCGGCTCGACGTCGTCGTGACGAGCGTGTCGGGCCCGGCTCGCCTGTACGGCAACCGGTCGGACGCCGGGTCCTGGTTGGCGGTCAAGCTGGAGGGGGACGGGGCGAACACGAACGCGCTCGGGGCCGTCGTCGAGGTCTGGGCCGGGGGGCGCCACTGGGTCCGGTCGCACCACGGGGTCCAGTTCCTGGGCCAGAACCTCGTCCCCGTCCACGTCGGCCTCGGGGACGCCCCGGCGGTGGACCGCGTCCGCGTCCGGTGGCTCGACGGGACGGTCGACGAGGCGTCGGGGCTGGCGGTCGACCAGCGCGTCCGGATCCGGCAGGGCGTGGGGCTCGTCGATGGCCAGCCGGTCCGAGCGGAGGAGCGGGGAGCTGGGGAGGGCGGCGTCCGGCTGCTCGGCGCGTGGCCGAACCCGTCCCGGGGTACCCTCCGACTCCAGATCGCCAGCGACGCCCCGGCCGTCGTCGACCTGGTTCTCTCCGACGTCGTCGGGCGTGCCGTCCGCCGACTCCAGCGCCCGATTGGGGCGGGGCGCACCGACCTCTCCTGGGAGCTCGGGGCCGACCGTCCCCTCGCCCCAGGTGTCTACGCACTCTCGTTCGTCGCGGGGGCTCGCGGCGAGGCACTGTACGTGACCGTGATCCCGTAGGGCCCCGGGGGCTCGTCGCCAGCCGGTTCGAGTCGCCCCCGCCAGTGGGGCCGCGTGAGAGGGGGGGGCGGTCAGATCAGAGAGTAGCAGGGGGACCTTCGGGATAGACGCCGTTGGTAAAGCAGGCGGCCACCGCCAGCCGGGCGAGGTGGGACACCCGCGTGCCGGATCGTGGCACCCCGCCGAGCCACGCCAGCGCCCGCTTGTGGTTCATCGCCGCCGCCGTGCCACGTGCTGGAGGTGCGTCTTCGGGAGCCCCCGGTACCGCGCCCGCCGCGCCCCGAGCGCGAAGGCCGCCGGAGACCGTCCCCTCGACCCCAGAACGGGCTTTGTACTGCTGCTTGAACGCCTCGGTCTTCTGGTGCTCGCGGGCCGCCACCAGCGCCTCGTGCTCGGCCTTCGGGTGGAGCGTGGTCCGGGACTCGACGCGCTCCGCGTGCATCGGGACCGCACCTCGCACGCCGGGCACGCCCGTCTGGGGAAGCTGGACTGGAGCGTGCTTCTGAGCTCCCCCCTGTGGTTCACCCGGCCAGAAGTAGAGAATCGGCCGCTTCGGCGTCGTGGTTCTCGTCGTAGGCCCACCGGTCGAGCGCCTGGCTGATGAACTCGCCGCCGAGGTCCCCGAGGCGGCCGACACGCTCACGGTCGTCGCCGTCGGCGAGGACGGCCACCTCTGGTACGCCGTCCTCGCGTGCCCGTGCGGGTGCGGAGAGACGATCCAGCTCAGCCTGCTCCCCGATGGCCCCCCGCGCTGGCGCTCACGTCAACGGGCGGCGTCCCGACGCTCTCGCCGTCCGTCTGGCGGCACCGCGGCTGCCGGAGCCACGTCACCGCGACGGTCGGGTGACGTGGTGCTGACGGTGAGCCCCCTCTCCTGGCTCCTCCCCCGGGCCCCCCAGCCCATGCCCCGCCGCCCACAGCACGTCGAGAGCAGCGCCGCCACGACGTCCTTCGTCGCGTGCGTCGTCGACCTCGTCGACCTCGTCGTCCAGGGCGCCCGCCAGCGCGTCGCCCCTCGCGTCCCCGTCGATCTCGGTCGCACGCTGGCGCTCACCGTCGGCGGCTACGCCGTCGGCTCGGTCACCGGCACGTGGCCCGACGTGCCCGAATCGGCGACGCCGCCGCGGTACCGCGAGTTCGGCCACAGCTGGACCGCCTTCGGTCTCCTCTCATGGGAGACGGTCCGGCTCCTCCAGTCCGACGCCGACCCGGCCGTGAAGTGGCTCGGCGGGACGGCGGCCGTCGACCTCCTCGACGACGCGACCGAGCACGACCGGAGCCGGCTCCCGCTCGTCTGAGCACGATGGGTGGTTCGCCGAGCTACCTCCGTGGTTCGCCGAGCTACCTCCACGGTCTCGACAGGACGCCCTGTAGAGAGGGCCGACAGTGCCGGGCCGAGGGGTTGACTCAATGAATCGAGTCGACCGTTCGTGTCAACTTGGCTGATTTGGTCAAAGGCCAACCCACCCCACCGGGCTCAAGACAGAGATGCGGGCCGCCGTCGACGTGCCCCGCCGGCTCCGCGACTGGACCGGCCTCTCCGTGCACCATCGAACGGTCCGCGTGCCCCGCCACGCGACCAGCTCCGTCCCTCGGCGGCACCCCGTCTCGCAGAGCCCATAGGGCACGTCCTCGTCGCTCCGGTGCCGCTGGCGCCGGAGACGGCCGATCCAGACAGCGTGCGCTCGCGGCCGACCGGGGTGACGTGGCAGACCGCCGTCTTGAACGCCCCCGGCGCCAGGTCAGACGAGGCACGTCTCCGCCTCCGCCTGCCGCTCCTCTCCCTACACCACCCGCCTAGATCGGCCTGAATCGCCGTCCGACCCTTGACTTCCGCGTAATAACGATCTGGCCGCTCACCCGCCGTGGGCAGCGCGACCAGCGGAGGGCACGTAGGCGGCGGAGCCCACAGTCGGGTGGAGCGGGGGGTTCTGCCGTCCCCGCACCAAGAGCAAGCGCTGTGACGGGGCACGAACGCGAAGCCCTCCGCCTACGGCTCGCTCGACGAGACGGAGGGCGCGCTCCCCTGTGCGCTTCGAATCCGTGGGCCCCCAAGAGGGCCTCCCAGCACGGCGCTGATGTAGCAGAGGTCGAGCGCCCCGGCGCTCAACGGCAGCGCGCTCCAGCCCATGGACGCCAGGCCTAGGGGGTGCCCGCGGTAGAGGTAGCCGATGAGGAGGAACCCCGCGCCCGCCCCGAGCCGGAAGAAGCGTCCGGCCGGGCTGTTGATGAACCGCGAGAAGGCGGAGCGATTGAAGGCTTCGTGCACGCTCATGGGAGTTCGCGCTTCAATGCGCAGCGAGGGTTGAGGGGCGGCAGAACAGATTGCGGCTCAGCCGCAACGGGCAGCGACCGCGGACGGTGGGGAAGGCAACGTAGACGCCGATGCCCAGACGAAGCAAGAGCGCTGGAGCCCGTTGTCGGCCTGCAGCCGCGGGTTCTACAGCCCGGCGGGCCGGACTGTCTCTGAAAACGAGCCTTCAGCCCAAACCACCTTGGGATCGACGGTCTGCCATACCGATGTGAGCGAGCCGAGCGATTCGCGCCAGTTCAGCACTTTGACGAAGGTGAAGGCTTTGCCTCGGTCGGACTCCACGACCGCCAGCGCCGCGTTCATCTTCCAAACGGTCACGCGGCAGAGTGAGTCCCAAGGCCACAACTCCCGTCCGACGCGCAGGCCCTCCGGCCCGAACGTGACACGACGAGAGCGGAAGAGGACGTAACCCATCCAAAGCGCCAGAACCGCAAGCGGCGCACCGGCTAGCGGCGACCCGAATGCAACAGGGATGAGGAGCACCGCGATGAGTAGCGGCCACGTCACCCACACTGCAACCCAAGTCCAGCGCCCGGTCAGTCTGCTCATGGTGGCGAGTTGGGAGGGCTGTAGAACGAGTGGCCGCTTAGCCGCCGGGGTTGACGGCACGACGGGTGGACGAGCGAAGGTAGGCGCCGACGCTCGGACGAACCAAGAGCGCTCGCGCCCCCGGTCGGCCTACACCATACCATTAGCGCCAGACGGAGGGACCCCGGTCGGCAGACCTTCAGGTCGTCCAAAACCCTTCCGTCCTGCCGCCGAGGCCCCGCCATGAAGATCCGCTCTACCCCCGTCCCCGACAAGGCCCGCCCCGTCCTCCTGCTGGCCGCCGACGTCTCCCGCGACACGCTCCACTTGTTCTCTCGGTTCGAGTCCGGCCTCCAGGAGGTCGTCGCCGAGGACGTCGTCCCGAACCGGACGGAGCCGGTCGAGCGGGCCCTCCGAGAGGCCGGCGCTCGCCACCCAGCACGGGCTCCACGGCGTCCGCGTCCTCTGCGAGGCGTCGGGCGGCTACGAGCGGACGCTCTTGGCCCTCGCCCGCCGACGCGGCCACGAGACCGCGCTCGTGAGCGCGGAGCAGGTCCGGGGGCTCGCCAAGACCGAGTCGCTCGACACGGGGAAGACGGACAAGAAGGACGCCCGCGTCATCCACCTCGCGGGGAGAGCGGCAAGACCCAGCGGCACCGGGACCTCCCCGAGCCGTACGTCCTCCTCCGCCACCTCACCGCGTTCCACGACGACGAGGTCCGGACCACGTCGGCGATCCGGACCCGCCTGCTGGCCACGCTCCGGGACCTCTTCCCCGACTACGACCGGCCGGTCCCCTTCACGTTCTCGAAGACCGGTCGGGTCCTGCTCCGCGAGCGCCTGCTCTGCCCGCACCGGCTGGCGAACTCGGGCGGACCCGGCTCCTCGCCATGCTCCGTCGGCGCGTGCCCGGGGTCAAGACCGTCACCGGCGACCGGCTCGTCACAGCGGCCGAGGCGTCGGTCCGCTCGGCGCCCCCGCGCCCGTCGCCGCCGTGCTCTCCGACCGGCTCGCCGCGCTCGTCGCCGAGCTCGAGATCCACGAGCGCCAGGCCGAGCGGCTCAAGGAGCAGGTCGAGCGGCTCGGCGCACAG
Organism: Rubricoccaceae bacterium; assembly: GCA_963811175.1. Lineage (GTDB taxonomy): Bacteria > Bacteroidota > Rhodothermia > Rhodothermales > Rubricoccaceae > Rubrivirga. The sequence goes on from CAWEQE010000002.1 coordinate 1,074,316, forward strand.
CTCAAGGCGACGGGGAGCTCCCGCCCATCGACGAGGCCGCCTCCGGGATCACCTTGTTCAACATGGCCCGGATCGTCGGCCAGACCGGGCCGCTGGGCGACTTCGCGACGAAGCGCCAGCTGCTCCGCTACGCCGGGATGAACCTCCGGGAGCGCGAGAGTGGGACCTACAAAGGGCAGACCCGGCTGAGCAAGAAGGGGCGCCCGATGCTCCGGAAGGTGCTCGGCCAAGCCGTCTTCCCGGTGCTCAAGGGCGACCGGCTGCTCGGGGCCCGCTACGCCGAGCGCCGCGAGCGGATGGTGGAGCAGAAGGCGCGTGTGGCCGCCATGCGCAAGCTGCTCGCCGTCGTGTGGGGCGCCCACCGGAGCCGTGATCCCTTCGACCCCGTCCGGGTCCACGTCTGCCCGAGCCAGTACGGGCGGGCCCCTTCGCCCTCCCTCGCCGCCTAGCCCCCCGCTCCGACTCAAACCGACCGCTCGGGACCGCCTTCGGTCCCCACTCCCCTGCCGCAGAGAGGACCGACAACAGCCGGTCAAGCCTCGTCGATCTCCGATCCTCCTGAGAGCTTCGCCGTGCACCATCGAGCGCCCCCACACCCATCGGGAGCCAGCTCGTCCCTCGGCGGCACCCCCGCATCGCAGAGCCCATAGGGGATGTTCCCCGTCGCTCCATGCCCTCCGCACCGCGAGACGACCGATCCCAGCCAGCATGTGCTCGCGACCGACCGGGGTGACGCGCTCCGATGCCCGCGCCACACCTCGGCGGCGGGCCAGGGACGCCGCGTCCCCGCCGTAGCCTCGCCCACGGCCTCACACCTGTCCCACCCTTACCGATCAGAATCGCCGTCCGGCTCTTGACTTCCAGCTAATACCAGCCGCTGGTTCTACGGCGCGGACTTCCGGTCGCGCTGGCGGGCCTGAGCGCCGAGCCAGAGAAAAGCGAGAGACGGGATCAGTGCGCTAACACTCGCACTCGCACTAAGAAGGATGAACGCCAACCACCCGTCTAAGACCAGTCGCGAGCCCGCGTCGCCAGACTCAGCCACCCCGTACCACTCGACTCCCACGAAGCCGAGTAAAAGCACGGTGAGGAGCCAAAGCCCGAGGACTGAGAGCAAAGCGGCTACGGCTACGTCAATCGCGGACCGCCGTTCTCGTAGTCGCAGGAGGCCGAAGACGCCGAGTGCGCCCACTACGAGCGGAGCGGACCAGATCATCCAAGAGCCGAAGAGGATGTCAGAGACCAAGAGCGATAGGCTCTAGCAAGAGCGCCGTAGAACAATGGCCGCTCAGCCGCACGCGGCGAACGACACAACGAGTGGGAACTGGCGAGAGAATACACCGACGCCAACGGAGCCGAAAACGCTGACGCCGCGTGTCGGCCTGCAGCGGCGGGATCTTTCCAATCAGGATGCCTTCCTTGCGATCCCACTCGCCGCCGCTGCCATGACGCCCGACTACTTCACCGGCCTCGACCTCCACAAGCGCTCCGTCACCGCCACCACCCTCGACGCCGCCGGCGCCGTCGTCGCCACGGCCAAGATGCCCTGCCGACCCAAGGCGCTGCTCGCCTACTTCGCGCAGACGCCCGGCCACCACGCGGCCACGGTCGAGTGCACGACCGGCTGGTACTGGGTCCGGGACGCGCTCGCGCGACGTCGACCTCCACCTCGCCCACGCCAAGGGCGTCAAGGCCATCGCCGCGGCCAAGGTCAAGACCGATGCGCCGACGCGGCCATGCTGGCCCATCTTCTCCGGACCGATCTCCTGCCCGAAGCGCACATGATCTCCGATGAGATGCGCCCGCTCCGCGACGTGCTCCGGACTCGGCTCACGACTGGTCGAGCGCCGCGTGGCCGCGCAGAACTCGATCGCCCGACTGCTGGAGAAGCACAACGTCCGCGACGTGGCCGACCTCGACGTGCTCGGCCAGCTCCAGGCCGAGGCGCACATCGAGCAGGCCGAGCTGCTCCACGCGCCAAGTCAAGCGGCTGGAGAGAGCGCTCGTCCCCCACCTCGTCCCCGACGCCGACGTGCAGCGGCTGCTTCGCGCATCCCCGGCATCGGCAAGGCGTGCGCCTTCTCGATCCGCCTCGAAGTCGACGACATCGCGCGCTTCGCCACCGACCGGGCCTTCTTCAGCTACTGCCGCCTCGTGCCCGGCGCCGACAACTCGGGCGACCGGGTCCGTCACAAGCGGAGCCGCGACGGCAACCGCTACCTCAAGCTGGCCTTCAGCCACGCCGCCGTCCGGGCGATCCAGTACTACCCCGAGGTCCGGGCGTGGTACGGGGCCAAGAAGCGCAGGAAGCCCGAGGCGTGGCCCGAGCGCTCGTCGCCAAAGAGATCGCGCGCATCGTGTACCACGTGCTGCGGAAGCAGGAAGACTTCAACGGCCGGTTCAAGGGCGAGGCCCTGAGCCGGACGAAGAAGGAGCTATGGCCCCTACTCGCAAGCCCGGCCAGTATAACTGGCGCCGGCGGAGACCCCGGTCTCCGACCGCCCTCGGCGGGAATGGGAAGCGAGTAGGCGTGCCGCCGACAGAGATCTGGGACGACGGACGCCGAGCCCGTCCGCCGTCGAGACCGACGGCGAGAGCCCGTTTGGGGGTGTGGCCCGCCAGCGCTCTGGCGGGTGGCGAGGACCCCCCGATCTGAAACGCGGTGCCGACGCTCCGAGACCCGAGCGCCCCGTCCGACCGCGGGGTGCAGGGCGAGACTGGCCCTACCTCACCGAAAACGCCCTACTTGACAACGAACTGATTTTGGGGGTTCGCGCGCTTCCCGAGGCGGGCCTACCGGTACACATCGCGACGGTGGCCGACCTTCACGACCTCGAAGAGGACGCGTGGCGACGGTGTAGACGATCTGGTACCCGCCCTGTCGGACCCTGTACGCGTCCTGCCCTGACAGCTCCGTACACCCGGCCGGGCGGGGATCGTCGGCCAGCGCTTTGACCCGGTCCACCACGCGCTGGCGGTCCTTCTTCCGGCCGATGGCCGGATCTCCTTGGCCGCGCTCTGCTTGATCTCGATCCGGTACCGCCCCGGCATCAGATGGCGCCCTCCGCTTTGAGGTCGCGGACGAACGACTCGAACGAGACCGTCGGCTCGTCGGCGCGGTCGCGGAGGGCGGCGAGGTCGGCGGCGTCCTCCGCCAGCAGGACGCGGACGGCCTCGTTGACGAGGTCGGAGACGGACCGCTCGGTCTCGGCCGCTTTGAGGCGGAGCGCCTTGTGGAGGGCGGAGTCGAAGTAGACGGTGGCCCGCTTGGGGCTGGTGGCAGGCATCGTGTGGCGGGGACGTTATGACGTCAAGGCGCTACAAGCTACTGCTGGGTTTCAGGAGGCGCGCGAACAGGTCGTGGCTCACCCGCGAAACGCAGTGAGCCGGTCGAATGAGGCAAGATCAGCGACGACGACCGGATGAGGCAAGACAGTTGAGTGTTTCGTCGGCGTGCAGTCGCGGGTTGGGCGGCACTACCCGCCGCAGAGCCTCCCGAAGCCGCGGAACAGCGCGCAGCTCCCATCTCGGTAGCCGCCCACGAAAAGCCAATCCTCACCCTCCAGCACGTAGAAATCGCTGAACCGGATGAGGATGTGCGTTTCGTCTCCAGCCAGGATCGTTCGGCCCTGGCGATTGACGCGCTCCCGAAGCAGCCGCACACTCTCGTCGGCGACGTAGTGAACAGCCGCGAACTCTCCGTCGCCGTAGACCTCTACCGCGACGGGATCGAGAACAAAAGAGACGGTCTCCTCGAACTCCTTCGCACGGTGCCAGAACGTCTCGACATCGTCCCGGTCCTCCAGCGTCTCCGACCGCAACGCCCAGCGGTGCCAGGCGTCGTGATGGGCGGCGAGGTAGGCGTCGAAGTCGTCGTCCTGCCATGCCTGCCACCGGGCCTGCACCGCCTCCCAGACGGACTCCTGAGCCGAAGTCCACGTCGAGTCTTGGGCTCGGGCTGGGAGCGTACCCACGAGTACGCACGCGAGAGCGAGTGATGCGACTCGGATCGTCATAGGGATCGATGCTGCGTTTGGGTGCCGCCTAACGACTGGCCGCTTAGCGGCGGCACCCAGGGCAGAAGGTAGGAAGCCGCGAAGACGCTCGTGCGTGCCGTCCGCTACAGTGGTGGGTTCTACCGCGCGGCGGCTGCGGAAACCGAGGGAGATCACTCGCCGCTGTCTCCATCGCCCAGCCACAGGCGCCAGGCATCGGCGTCGAACGGGCGGCCGAGGAAGCGCTCGATGAGGACGGCGCTGGGGGCCGTCCCTGTGGGTGCGAGCACGAGATCGCGGTAGCGCCGACCCGCCGCGGGATCGAGCAGGTCGTTCCGGTTGAACCCCGTGAGCAGGTCCCGCGCGATGACCTCGGACCAGGCGTAGGTATAGTAGTTCGACGAGTACCCGTAGAGGTGGGGCAGGCGCGCCGCGATGTGGAGGTAGTCCGGAGGGGGCGTCACGAGATACCGGGCCGCGCGGCGCTCGACGGCTTCGGTCGGCTCCGTTTCAGAGGGAGCCAGGTAGAGGTTGAGCGCGAGGTCGGAGAGCCAGAGGCTCTCGCGCGCCCGCTGCGCCCGGCCGAACCCGTCCGCGCGGCGGTAGGCCGCCACGAGGTCGGCGGGGATCGGCTCGCCCGTCTGGTAGTGCCGCGCGAACCGCCGGAGCACGCCGTAGTCCATCGCCCACGCTTCCAGGAGTTGGGAAGGCGCCTCCACGAAGTCCGGCTCGAAGTCGCCCATCAGGGGCTGGCGGGCCGCGAGGAGGAAGTGGATGACGTGACCGAACTCGTGGAAGAACGTCCGTACCTGCCCGGGTTCGAGCAGCCCCGGTCTGTCGCCGGTCCCCCCGGGGACGTTGCAGATCACGGCCATCTCCGGGAGGCGGCCTCCACCGCTGCGCAGGTCGAAGGCGCCGCAATGGCCGAACTTCCCCTCGCGCGGGTGCATATCGAGGACGACTCGGCCGACGAGCGCGCCGTCCTCGTATACCTCGTACGGCTCGGCCTCCGGGCTCCAGACGGGCATACTGAGGGCCGAGCGGAATTCGAGCCCGAACGCCTCCTCGTACGTCTCCAACACCCCGTCTCGGACGGATGCGTACGGGAAGTACGGGCGCATCGCCTGCTCGTCGAACCCGTAGTCCCGCTGCCTCAGCTTGTTCGACCAGTACATGCTGTGCTCGTAGGGCATGGACGTGGCCCCCGGCTCCTCCTGGCGGCGCAGCGCGAGGAGGGCCGCCCCCTCCCGTTCGGCTGCCGCCTCGGAAGCCTCGTCGACCTCGTCGAGGAACCGACTAACCCGCTGGGGAGACGCGGCCATGGTGGGCGCCAGCGCGTAGTCGGCCCACGAGTCGAAGCCGAGGAGGCCGGCGAGTTCGTCCCGGAGCACCCGGAGCGAGTCGATGAGGGGCAGGTTCTGGGGGTACCCCTGCGTGAAGAACGCCCGTGCCGTCCGCTCGCGCAGGTCGGCGCTCCGGGCGAAGGCGAGCACGGGCTGGAAGTTGGCCGGCGTGATCGCGACGGTCACGAGGCCTTCCGCGTCGGGGGCGCCCGAGGCGTTCGCCGCGATCCAGTCGGGCGGGAGGCCTCCGAGGGAATCGGGGTGGACCTTGATCGCCCGCGTGTCGGTGAAGATGTTCCGCTGGAACTGCGTGCCGACGTCGTCGATCTGCGCGCGGATCGTATCCATGCGAGCCCGGGCGACCTCGCTGAGCGTGACGCCGCGACGGCGGTACGCCTGGAGCTCTTGCTCGACGACGTACCTCGCTTCCGGGTCGAAGCGGCTGAGATCGAGCGCTGCGAAGGCCTCGTAGAGCGCCGGGTCCGTAGCGAGCGGTGCGGTCCGTGCGGCCAGTCGGGCTTTCCAGACCTGGGCGTACGACCGGAAGTCGGGATCGGGGTGCGCGTTGAGGCCGATGTTGGCGAGGGCGCTCGCCTCGTTGAGTCGGGCCCGGGCCAGGTAGAAGGGGAGGGCCGTGTTCCGGGCTGTCCGCTCCCCCTCGACCGAGCGCACCTCGTCGAGGAGCGTCTCGGCCGCGAGGACGTGGGCTCGGATGTGATCGCCGAGCGAGGTCGTGTCAGTGATGCCTGCCCAGAAGGGGCCGGGGTCGGTCAGCGGCTGAGCGGAAGCTCCCGCCGCGCATCCACAAAGCACGACCAGGGCGACGAAGCGAAGGACGTGGCGCATGGTAGGTGGCGTTGGCGATGTCAATGTGCCTGACGACTCGTACCGGCCGACGCTGAGGAGCGCGGTAGAACAGTTGGCGATTCAGCCGCCGGGAGTGACGGCACGGCGTTGGGGCGGAGCGATGATAGCGCCGACGCCCGGACGGGTCGAGAACGCTGTGGCTCCCGGTCGGCCTGCAAACGCGGGTTCTGCGCTTTTTTTTTTTTTTTTTTTTTTTTTTTTTTTTTTTTTTTTTTTTTTTTTTTTTTTTTTTTTTTTTTTTTTTTTTTTTTTTTTTTTTTTTTTTTTTTTTTTTTTTTTTTTTTTTTTTTTTTTTTTTTTTTTTTTTTTTTTTTTTTTTTTTTTTTTTTTTTTTTTTTTTTTTTTTTTTTTTTTTTTTTTTTTTTTTTTTTTTTTTTTTTTTTTTTTTTTTTTTTTTTTTTTTTTTTTTTTTTTTTTTTTTTTTTTTTTTTTTTTTTTTTTTTTTTTTTTTTTTTTTTTTTTTTTTTTTTTTTTTTTTTTTTTTTTTTTTTTTTTTTTTTTTTTTTTTTTTTTTTTTTTTTTTTTTTTTTTTTTTTTTTTTTTTTTTTTTTTTTTTTTTTTTTTTTTTTTTTTTTTTTTTTTTTTTTTTTTTTTTTTTTTTTTTTTTTTTTTTTTTTTTTTTTTTTTTTTTTTTTTTTTTTTTTGGTGGCTCGGACGAGCCGAGAACGCTCACGCTCGCGGTCGGCCTGCAAGCGCGGGTTCTGCGGCCCGGCGAGCTTTCACGACGACCACCAAGAAGAGTGCCCCCCCGAGCACGAGCGTAAATCCAAGCAGGAGGCCAAGTTGCCTGAAGAGCCAGGACGCTGCGGAGTACACGGACGAGTCGCTCACGCTTGTGCCTACGTACCACGAAACGACTTCAGCCACGGATACGACGGCACCGACAGCGAACACCAGCAGAGCCGGGGCGAGCGAGAGCGCCGACAGGTCCGAGGCCCGGATCACCGCGGCCAGTCCGACGAAGAAGGTCAGGCCGAGTAAGGCGAATGAGGCCCAAGAGAGGATGCTGCTCAGTTCGACGAGTGCGGCGTTGTGTACCCACATCATGGACGCATCAGCCGGGGCACGCTGCAGGTACAGGCGATAAGCCGGGACGTAGAGCAGGCCCGTGAGGATCAACGCGCTGACGGCGAGGGCGATGCTGTACCATTTCAGAACACGCATCTCAGGTTGGCGAGGGCCGCAGAACAGATTGCGGCTCAGCCGCCGGGGGCTGAGGGCACGAGGGAAGTGCGAGGCAATGTAGGCGCCGATGTCCGGGCGGGCCAAGAACGCTGGAGCCCACGGTCGGCCTGCAGCCGCGGGTTCGGCGGCCGTCGCTAGATCAGAGCCATACGCCGCTCACCTGTTGCGCCGCGCCGAGGTACGCCCATGCCAATGCCCACACGCCGGCGACCGCACCGCTGGCGGCGAACCACCGTTGCCCTCGCATGAGGACGAGCACGGCAACGCACGCCGCCAGTCCACCCCACCAAAACGCCGGCATCCAGTCAAGTGCCCAAGGCGGATCAGCGGGTCCGCCGGGAGGCGCGGCGAAGACCTCTGCCCAGAGCAGAAGGAGTGCCGGCACTATGAGCGGCGCAGCAGCCCAGAGTGCGCGCCAACTGAGTTCGTCCCGTAGGAAGGCGACGAAGAGCAGGGCCGCGACAACGACGGGTGGGCCGAGGAGGAGAGCCGCGATGACGAGTTCTTCCAACGCCGGTAGATGGCTGTAGGCCGCCGAACAGAAGCACGCTCAGCCGCAAGACGCGAAGCGGATTGTCGGCCTGCAGCGTGGAGTTATGCAGCCCGAGCACAAACCACAGGATGAGACCTCTGATTGACAGCAACCGACTGGACGACGCCGAGCGCGAGCTGGGGATGGAGCGCTGGCAGCTCCTCACCCCGCTCACGCGCTACCGCACCGCCCGGCCGGATCAGCCGTTCGCCATCGACAACGGCGCCTTCTCCCGCTTCAACGCAGACGGTTTCCGCTCGCTCCTGAAACGCGAGCGCCAGCGCCGCGACCTCTGCAAGTTCGTAGCCGCGCCGGACGTGGTGGGCAACGCCCGCCGCACGCTGGAGGTGTTCACGCATTGGCGGCGCGAGATCAAGCCGTTCCCGGTCGCGCTCGTCGCTCAGGACGGGCTGGAGGATCTGACGATCCCGTGGAACGAGCTGGACGCCGTGTTCATCGGCGGCTCGACCGCGTGGAAGATGAGCGACCACGTAGCCCACATCATCAAGGCGGCGCAGATCATGGACAGGTGGGTCCACATCGGGCGCGTCAACTGCCCCGCACGGTGGGAGCACTTTGAGAAGCTCGGCGCCGATTCGTGCGACGGCTCCGGCCTCGCGCTGGGCGTGGCCGTCCCGAGCAGGCGCACGCGATCCGGGACCGACACAGCCCCGCCCCGCTGTTCACTTCACAGGCTGCATAACAGATTGCGGCTCAGCCGCAACGGGCAGCGACCGCGAACGGTGGGGAAGGCAACGTAGACGCCGAGGCCAGGACGAAGCAAGAGCGTTGGAGCCCGTTGTCGGCCTGCAGCCGCGGGTTCTGCCGCGCCCGAGATTACCCCCCGCGCTCTTCCTTCTGTGTCCGGTACGCAGCGAGGTCTCGCGCTGCCTGCTCGTCGCCCAAGGCCGCCGCCTGTTCGAGCCAGTACGCCGCGCGCTCGTAGTCGACGTCTACCCCCTTCCCCTCTGCGGTAAGAGAGCGCGAGCATCGAGATCGAGGCGGGATGCCCGTCCGCCGCCAGCCGTCGGAAGACGGGAATGGCGGCGGCGTAGTCGCCCGTCATGAAGTGACGGTTGAATGCCACCTGGAACTGCGCCTCCGGGTCGCCTTGGGCCGCCTCCGCGTCCAAGCGTTCGATCCCAGGTACCATGTCAGGGTTGAACTGGCCCGGTTTGAACGTATAGGCCTCGGTGACCCGCTCACCGCACCCGGTGAGGACGACGACGGCGGCGAGGGCGAGGGCGAGGCGCATATCACGGCGATGGTTGTTCGCCTTGGTATCGCCGACGGGACGTTGGCCTTAAACGGTGCGGTCCGAGCGCGGCAGAACAAGTAGCCGCTCACCCGCGAAGAGCGAGGCAGCGGCGGGACGTGGCGAAGATGGGGAAGGTGCCGGTGCGAGGCAAGACCATGGTGCTCTTCGTCGGGTGGAGAGGCGGGTTATGTGGCGGTTAGCGGAGGTAGTTTTCGCGCGGCACCACTACGGTATCCCGATAGACGACGTGAACCGCACCGACGCTTTGCGCTGGTGGGTCGAAGTCATCGGCATGGTACTCCGTCCACGGGCGGTCGAACGTCACCGCCAGCGTGTCGGAGCTCAGCCATTCGAGGCGGAGGCCTTGTGGATAGCCCGCGTAGTACCTCAGCACGTTGAAGTCGGTGTCGTCCGTGAAGGGCTCGTCTGAGTTCAGGATGGATAGGCCGTACTCCCCCGCATCCGTTGCTCCGCAACTCGCCCCGAATACGACGGCGCGGTGTTGCCCGTCTGGTGATGGCACCGTGCGATCCAGCGTGGTTCCACACATCGCCGGGCCGAAGGCGTAGAACATGAGCGCGATCAGGCCGCAGCCGCCGAGTGCCAGTGCGCCCAGCAGCGTAAGAAGTAGAGGCCGCACTATAGATCGGCTCCCGTGATCAGACATGAGCGATGGAGAGCCACATAACGAAGGGCCGATCAGCCGCGCGATTCCAACTATAGCCGCCCCGGACGGGGCACGACGATGAGTAACATTGCTAACGAGGCCGCCGGGATGTACCAAGCGGAGTAAGCGCCGCCAACAGCAAGAGCGTGACCGCTACGGCGTCCGCGAGCCTCGGCGGGAGCGTCGGCCTGCATTGGCGGGTTCTGTGCCCCTTCGCTGGCGTGCGGCCAGCGCGCTACAGCTCGCGGCGGTGATCCTCGCGGGCTGGGACGCTGGCAATGTTCCCGGCGTCGGTCCTTGCCGCCGTCATCATCCTCCGCGACCTCACACGCGCCTGAGAGGGCCACAGAACAGTGTGGCGCTTCAGCCGCGCTGAGCGGCGCAAGCGGTGAACGAGAGCAAAGTAGGCGCGGCGACCGTAACGGGCAAAGCCGTGAAGCTCAGCGTCGGCCTGCGAGCGCGGGTTCTGCGGCACGGCTAGCTGACGCTGAGCGCCGGAGGACCAACCTTCCGCCAACCGAACACCCACACCCAGTCCTGATCGCGGGTGGCGATGAAGCCGGGAGCGTAAGCTGCGGCCGAGGAGTGGGCGTAAAGCGGGATGGAGCGTCGGACGACAGGAGCGAGGATGAAGTGTCGTTCCGGCAACGAATCCGGGAGCATGTCGAGGGAGCTGGGACGGAATCGTACGGCCGCGCCAGCGCCGTGCGACACGAAAGCATCGGCGATCCGCTGGCGCGCGGCATCGGATAAATCGCCCGGCTCCGTCCACCCCTCTTCTTCCGGCTCGCCCCTGTAGTGGGCGTAGACGACGAGCGTGTCGTTGCCGTCTAGCGCGCCCCAAGCGTCGAAGTCGGACGCGGCCAAGCCTAGCGCGCTGGTCCTGCCGATGAGCGCCCAGGTCAGGAGGTTGAGCAGGACCACGGCTGCTACGGCACCAATGCTGAGTTTCAGAATCCTCACTTGGCAGAGCGGGAGTGCCGCAGAACGGAGTTGCCGTTCAGCCGCCGACGCAGCGGAACAGGTGGGCGAGCAACTTAGGCGCCGCCGGTGAGACAGGCAAGGCGGTGAAGCGGTCGGTCGGCCTGCGACGGCGGGTTCTGCGGCCGGTGCACGAGGTCAGCAGGTTACCCCGGCCGCCAATGCTTCCTCCGCTACGTCAATGGCGAAGTAGCAGCGGTACCCCGTGGAGTCTGCGTCGGCTGTACAGACGAGCGAGCGCCCATGCTTCGCCCAAGCGTGGCCGTCTTCACAGGCGTGCTCCACCGGCGAGCCGGGGATGCGCCGGTACAACGCTTCGGCCGAAGGCCCTTCGAGCCAAAGGTAGAAGTGCGAGCTGTCACGGACGAGGTCGCCTTCACCGATGGGGCCGCTTACGAAGAATCGGCCGTCGAGTCGCCCGTCGGCCGAGAGCGCAGGGTCGAGAGGGGGAGCCTGAGCAGGTGTGGCTGGCATCTCAGGCACCTCAGATGGCGCGTCCGGCGGCGCATCGCACGCTGCTAGCACGAGCACGAGGCAAGCGGATATGAGGAGTGACTTCGACAAGCGTGGAGGGCCGCAGAACAGGGAGCCGTTCACCCGCTAGGAGCAGCGCGGCCTATGAGCGAGGGAGAGTACGCGCGCCCCCCACCACGGGGCAACCCGCCCGCGCGACGACGACGGGTGCAACGGCAGGGTTAGCCTGCGACGCGGACGGCACCCCGGGGGTCCCGAGACGGCCCCCCCACGGAGCGCCGAGACGACCGGGCGACGCTCCCGCCCCGTCGGAGCCGAGGAGCGCGGGGGACCGCATCAACGCCGTTATGCGGCCGCCGCGTCGGCTCCGACCAAGCTACAGGATGCCGCCCGCGTTGTCCAGATGTGCAGGATTACTAAACCCTTATGTCCGCGTCGTCTGCGCTAACCAGAACTTCAGTGGAAGGCCCGTCGGCAGAACGGGCGGGGCTGGAAGATATACAATCCCCAGATCTGCATAATACGTTAAGATCTTAGATATTGCCGCACGTCGCCGTCACCGCCATGTCCCTCCTCGACCGAGCCCGCGAGGCCGCCCGGCTCCGCCACCTCAGCTTCCGAACGGAACAGACCTATCTCCGCTGGATCGAGCGCTACACCCGCCACGCGTCCGGACGCGCGGGCCGCTGGGTCCATCCCCGCGACCTCGGCACGCTCGACGTCGAGGCCTTCCTGAACCACCTCGCCAACGACCGCGACGTGGCCGCGAGCACGCAGACGCAGGCCCTCTCGGCGCTCCTGTTCCTCTACGACGCCGTCCTCGACCAGCCGCTGGGCCAGATGCACAGGCTGACCCGCGTCCGCAAGCCGCCGCGCCTCCCGACCGTCCTCTCGCGCGACGAGGTCGCGGCGCTGCTCGCGCACGTCCACGGCGTGCCGGGCCTCGTCGCGCGCCTGCTCTACGGGGCCGGCCTCCGGGTCAGCGGCGCGCTCCGGCTCCGCGTCAAAGACCTGGACTTCGAGCGGCGGCAGCTCACCGTCCGGCGGGGGAAGGGCGACAAGGACCGGCCGACGATTCTCCCCGACGCCCTCGTCGAGCCGCTCCGGCGCCACCTCCACGGAGTCCGTGCGCGACACGAGGCCGACCTCGCCTCCGGCGGCGGCGACGTGCGGTTGCCCGAGGCCTACGTCCGCAAGAACCCGGCGGCCGCCCGCCAGTTCGGCTGGCAGTTCGTGTTCCCGAGCCCCCAACTCTCGGCCGACCCGCGGACCGGCCAGATCCACCGCCACCACCTCTCCGCCAGCGTCGTCCAGAAGGCCGTCACGAAGGCGGCCCGCGCGGCCGGGATCGAGAAGCGGGCCACCTGCCACACGCTCCGGCACTCGTTCGCCACCCACCTCCTCGAGAGCGGGTCCGACATCCGGACGGTGCAGGAGTTGCTCGGCCACGCCCGGCTGGCGACGACCCAGGTCTACACGCACGTCGCCACCCTCAACGGGCTCGGCGTGACGAGCCCGCTCGACCGGCTGGCGGCGACGGCCGACCGCCCCAGCCGCCCCGTCGGCGGCTCGTAGCCCGACGACGCCGGCCCACGGCCTCCGCCAGCCCCCACCCCGCACGCGCTAGATTGGCGTCCCCGCTCGTCCTCCGGCCCCCCCACCCGAACCCATGCTCCTCGGCACCGTCGTCGGCACCGTCTGGGCCACGCGCAAAGACCCCGGCCTGGTCGGGATGAAGTTCCTCATCGTCCGCGAGATCAGCCTCGACGGCGAGCCGCAGGACGCGTTCGTCGTCGCCGCCGACGCCGTAGGCGCGGGCGAGGGCGAGGTGGTGCTCGTGGCGCAGGGCTCGTCCGGGCGCCAGACCGAGCTCACGCAGGGGAAGGCCGTCGACGCCGTGATCATGGCCATCGTGGACCGGCTCGACGTGAGCGAGGCCGCCGCCGCACTCCCAGAGGCCGCCGACGAGACGGACCCGCTCGTCGTGGAGGAGGCGTGAGGCTCGGCCGCGTCATCGGGAACCTCTGGGCGACCCAGAAAGACCCGTCGCTCGTGGGGCGGCGGATCCTCCTCGTGCAGCCCCTCCGCGCCGACGGCTCCGACGCCGGGCGCCCGGAGACGGCCCTCGACACCTGCGACGCCGGCCCCGGCGACACGGTGATGTACGTGACCTCGTCCGAGGCCGCGATCCCGTTCCGCCCGCCGCACGACCTCACCGCCACCGACGCCACCATCGTCGGCGTGGTCGACACCGTCAGCGAGGGGTAGCGTCGCGCTGGCGTCGCTCGCCGCCAGCGGGCCGGGGGGAGGCACGTACTCCCCCGGCACCCGCACGCGGTCCAGCGCTCGTCCCAGCCCCGAGCCCCCGGACGTGGGATCAGCCGTGGCGCCGGGCGTCGTGGGCCTCGATCTCCTCGGACCGCTCGATCTCGGCCTCCGCCACCTCCGGCGGGCGGACGTATTTCGCCGCCACCCACATCAGCCCCCCGACGAGCCCGAGCCCGAGGACCGCCAGCCCGACCACGACGCCCACGTCGTCCCCGGGAGCGAGGAGGCCCCGGCTCTCGGTCTGCCACGGCCAGAGCGCCCGGAGCGAGCCGGCCATGAGCCCGATGAGGACCGCCATCGTCGCGTCCGGCTTCTCGGCGAGCAGCCACGTGAGGAGCCGCGAGAACAGGCCGAGCCCGACGAGCGCGCCGGCCGCGAACACGGCCACGTAGCCGAGGTCCCGGTCGTGGACCGCCTCCAGCGTCACCTCGTACATCCCGAGGGCGAGCAGGAGGAACGACCCGCTCACGCCGGGCAGGATCATGGCGCAGATGGCCACCGAGGCCGAGAGGAAGATGCGGACGACGCTGGGGTCCGCGGCCGGCGCCAGCGCCGGGAGCCCGACGAGCACGAACGCCGCCACGGCCGCGACGAGCGCGACGAGCGCCTCGCGCCCGGTCCGCCGCTCCAGCGCCTGCCACGGGATCGCGATCGAGGCCACGATGAGGCCGAAGAACAGGCCGCGCGAGCGCTCCGGGTAGCGCTCCAGCAGGCCCGGGATGACCCCGGCCGCCAGCGCCAGCGCCGTCAGCACGCCCACGGCCAGGGGCAGCACGAGCCACCAGTCCACGGCCGCCAGCGCGCGCCTCATGTCGCCGATCCGGCCCGTGACGAGGTAGAACGGCGCCGCGAGCCCCTCGCGCACCGACTCGATCAGCCGCTCGTAGATGCCGACGATGAGCGCCATCGTGCCGCCGCTCACGCCGGGGACGACGTCGGCGGCGCCCATGAGGAGGCCCTGGGCGACGTGGAGCGGGGCGTGGCGGAGGCCGGAGCGGGGGGCGGGCATTCGGGAGAGGGGAGGGGCACGTGGCGCTGGCGGTCGGCGGCCGCGCGTCAGTCGCCGGCGATGAGGGGGACGAACCGGACGCCGTCGAGCGCCTCGCGCGTGGTCGTGTCCGGGCCGGTCTTGGTGATCCGCGTCAGCACCTGGCGTGTGGGCGGGCCGACGGGGATGAGCAGGCGGGCGTCGGGCTTGCCCTCGGCCGGGTCGCGGAGCTGGCGGACGAGCTCGGGCGGGACGGTCGGGCCGCCGGCCGTGACGACGATGGCGTCGAAGGGGGCGTAGCCGGGCCACCCCTGCGTCCCGTCGCCGACGCGCGTGCGGGGGTCGAGCCCGAGCGCCCGGAACACGGCCTCGGCGTCGCGCAGGACCGACGCGTGCCGCTCGACCGAGAACACGCGCGCGCCGAGCGCCAGCAGCACGGCGGCCTGGTAGCCGCTCCCCGTCCCCACCTCCAAGATGCGCTCGCCGGGGCGGACGTCCAGCAGCTCCGTCATGCGGGCCACCGTCCGGGGCTGCGAGATCGTCTGGCCCTCGCCGATGGGGAGCGGCACGTCCTCGTAGGCCTGCCGGTGGAGCGACTGGTCCGGGATGAAGCGGTGGCGGGGGACGGACCCGATGGCGGCGAGCACGCGCTCGTCGTCGATGTGGGGGCGGAGGTGGGCCACCAGCTCGGCGCGGCGCCGGGCGGCCTGGCGGTCGGTGAGGAGCACGGGCTAGGGGGCGTCGGGCGGGAGGGCGTCGTCGGCGAGCGGGGCGTCGCGGCGGTCGGGCGAGAAGGCGTCGAGGAGGCGGCCCTCGACCTCGGAGATCGAGAGGCCCACGTCGAGCCGGCCGTTCTCGGCGACCGAGATCTTGCCGGTCTCCTCGCTCGTCACGATCACGAAGGCGTCGGTCCGCTCGGTGAGCCCGACGGCGGCGCGGTGGCGGAGGCCGAGGTGCGGGTCGAGCCCGCGCGCGTCGGAGACGGGCAGGATGCACCGCGCCGCCTCGATCTTCTGGCCCTGCACGATCACGGCGCCGTCGTGGAGCGGCGAGTTGGGGAAGAAGATGGAGGTCAGCAGGTCGCGCTCGACGTCGGCGTGGATCTGGGTCCCGGACTCGATGTAGTTGCGGAGGCCGGTGCTCCGCGCGAAGGCGACGAGGCTGCCCACGCGGTCGCGGCTCATCTCCTCGAGGGCCGCCACCACCTCGTCGGTGATCTTCTGGCGCGGCGGCTGCGTCACCAGGCGCCGCACGATGGGGTTGCGGCCGAGGAGGAACAGGGCCTGCCGGATCTCGGGCGCGAACAGGATGAGCACCGCCAGCACGAACTGCGACCCGACGGCCCCGAAGAGCGTCCCGAGCGTCGTGAGCCCGGCCGCGTCCACGACCACGTTGAGGAGGTAGAGCCCGAGGAGCGCCACGGCCACCTGGACGGCGATCGTGCCCCGGATGAGCCGGTAGCCCTGGTACACGAGCACCGCCGTCACGGCGATGTCGACGAGGTCGAGCCACCGGATGGGCACGAACCCGACCCGGACGCTGTCCTGGAGGAGCGCGAGCGGGAGGTCGATCATGCCTGCGCCCCGGCGGCGTCGCGGGCGGCGCGGCGGGCGGCCTCGGCGGCCGTGAGCGTCGCCAGCAGCTCCACGGTCGGCCGCACGTCGTGGACGCGGACGAGGACGGCGCCCCGGAGCACGGCGAGCGCCGCCAGCCCGAGCGACCCGTACAGCCGCTCGCCGACGGGCGCGGGCGCCCCGGCCGCCCCGAGCACGGCGCCGACGGTGCTCTTGCGCGAGGCGCCCACCAGCACGGGCCGCCCGAGCGCCGCCGCCAGCCGGTCGGTCTCGGCCACGAGCCGGAGGTTCTCGTCCACCGTCTTGCCGAACCCGAAGCCGGCGTCCACGATCACGTCGCGGACGCCGGCGGCCTCGGCGCGCTCGACCGAGAGGCGGAGCGCGTCGATGACGCCCGCGACCACGTCGCCGTGGGCCGGCGGGCGGGCCTCGTGGGGCATCGCGCCCGGCCGCCCGGCCGCGTGCATCACCACGAGCGGCGCCCCGTACTCGGCCGCCGCGCGCGCCGTCCCCCGCCCGTCGCGCAGGCCGGTCACGTCGTTGACGAGGTGGGCGCCGGCCCGGAGCGCCTCGCGCGCCACGGCGCCCTTGTACGTGTCCACCGAGATCAGGACGTGGGGGACCTCGCGGGCGATCGCCTCCACGACGGGCACGACGCGCGCCAGCTCCTCGTCCAGACCGACGGGCGCGGCGCCCTCGCCGTAGGCCCGCCCCCGGGGCCGCGTCGACTCGCCGCCGACGTCGAGGATCGCGGCGCCCTCCTCGGCCATCTGGGCGGCCCGGTCGAGGGCGGCCTGGACGCCTTGGTACCGGCCGCCGTCGGAGAACGAGTCGGGCGTCACGTTGAGGACGCCCATCACGTGGGCCGCGCCCGGCCCGACGTCGAGCCGGCGCCCCCGGCAGTCCAGCCAGCGCCCGCGAGCCGGGCGGGCGGCGTCGGGGAGGGCGAGCGGGGCGGGGGGCATAAGGGATCGGCCGGGCTCGGGAAGCTACGACCGCCCCAGACGGCCGTCCCGTCTCGGGACCTCCGGGAGTTCATCCTTCGTACACATACCTCCGATCTCTGGCTACACTACGCCCGTCCGCCCTGGCTCGCCGGGGCTCCTCTTCGACCACCACACCCGTATTCGATCGACCCCTCACGAACCGCCCCTCCAGGCCAGCCATGTACGTCCCTCGCAGCCAGCAGATGCTGGACCAGTACCTCCAGGAGATCGGGACCATCCCGCTCCTCACCGCGGACGACGAGGTGCGCCTCGCCCAGAAGATCAAGGGGGGCGACGAGGAGGCGCTGCAAGCGATGGTCCGGGCCAACCTCCGGTTCGTGGTCTCCGTCGCCAAAAAGTACCAGGGCCAGGGGCTCACCCTCTCGGACCTCATCAACGAGGGGAACTACGGGCTCATCAAGGCGGCCCAGCGGTTCGACGAGACGCGCGGGTTCAAGTTCATCTCGTACGCCGTGTGGTGGATCCGGCAGGCCATCCTCCAGGCGCTCGCCGAGCAGGCCCGGACGGTCCGGCTCCCGCTCAACCGGATCGGGACCATCTCGAAGATCCGGAAGGCATCGTCCCGGCTGGCGCAGATGTACCAGCGCGCGCCGAACGTGGACGAGCTGGCCGAGGAGCTCGACCTCCCGCCCGAGAAGATCCGCGACGCGCTCCGCCACCAGGTCCGCTCGCTCTCGATGGACGAGCCGTTCGGCGACGACGACGACAACAGCCTCCTCGACGTGCTCGAGGGCGAGGACGGGCCGCCGCCGGACGAGCACCTCCTGGGGGAGAGCGTCAAGATCGACATCGAGCGGGCGCTCTCGACGCTCCAGCCGCGCGAGGCCGAGACCATCCGGCTCTACTTCGGGATCGGCCGCGAGACGCCCATGACGCTCGAAGAGATCGGCCAGGAGTACGACCTGACGCGCGAGCGCGTGCGCCAGATCAAGGAGAAGGCGCTCCGCAAGCTGCGGCAGAAGAGCCGGCGCGACGAGCTTCTGATGCACGTCGGGTCGTAGCACGGCGAGCGGCCGGGGGCGCCCCCGGCCGTCTGGCTGGCGGCCGTCGCCGGGCGGGGCGTCACCTTCCGGCTACGCGGCGGCGGGCTCGCTCGCGCCGTCCGCCAGCGGGCCGCGCACGAGGAGCGGACCGGGGAGGCCCGTCGCCCGGGGCACCGTCGCCGGCTCGCGGTGGCACGTCCGCCAGCAGGGCGGCGAGGGCCTCGCGGCGCAGCGGTTTGGTGAGGTAGGCGTCCATGCCAGCGTCGAGCGCCCGGCGGTCGTCGCCGTCGAGCGCGTTGGCCGTGAGCGCCGCCACCACCGGCTGGTGGCGCTCGGAGAGGGCGTCGCGGATCTGGCGCGTGGCCTCGTGCCCGTCCATCCGGGGCATCTGGACGTCCATCAGCACCACGTCGTAGGGCCGCCCGTCGGCGGCGGCCCGCACGACCGCCTCGGCGGCCTCGGCCCCGTCGGCCGCCACGTCGGCGCGGTAGCCGAGCGCTTCGAGCGTGCGGAGGGCCACCTTCTGGTTGACCACGTTGTCCTCGGCCAGCAGGATGCGGAGCGCGCTGGGGGGGCGATCCGCCTCGCCCGTCGCCGCCGTCTGGGGGTCCGGACGCGCCACCGGGGCCGCCACGAGCCGCGCCACCGTCCGCCGGAGGTGCGATTGCTTGGCCGGCTTCACGAGCCACGCGCCGAACAGGCCGGCCTCGGCCGCCTGCTCGTTGAGCGAGCTGAGCATCACCAGCGGCGGGCACGCCGCGAGCCGCTGGCGGAGCGCATGAGCCAGCGCGACGCCGTCCATCTCCGGCATGTGCATGTCGAGCACGGCCACGTCGAACGGCCGGCCCTCGGCCTCCGCCTCCGCCGCGAGGGCGAGCGCGTCCGGCCCGCCCTCCGCCAGCGTCACCTCGACGCCGGACCGGCCGAGCTGGAGCTCCACCATGCGCCGGTTGGTCTCGTTGTCGTCGACGACGAGCGCGCGGAGCCCCGCCAGCGCCGTCGGCGCGTACGGCGCCGGGGCCGGCACCTCCGAGGCGCCGACGCGGACCGTGACCGAGAACGTCGAGCCGTGGCCCTCGGCCGGCGCCGGCGTGCTCTCCACCCACAGCCGCCCGCCCATCAGCTCCGCCAGCCGCCGCGAGATCGTCAGCCCGAGCCCGGTGCCCCCGTACTTCCGCGTCGTCGAGGCGTCGGCCTGCGTGAAGGCCTCGAAGAGCCGCTCCTGCTGGGCCTCCGTGATCCCGATCCCCGTGTCGCGCACGTCGAAGCGGAGCGTGTGGCCGGTCGGCGCCGGCGTGGCCGAGGCGCGGACGACGACCTCGCCCTCGTCCGTGAACTTGACCGCGTTCGAGAGCAGGTTGACGAGGACCTGCCGCAGGCGCGTCACGTCGCCCTCGGCCATGGCCGGCACGGAGTCGTCGAGGAAGTAGGCGAGGTCGATGCCCTTGTCGCCGGCGCGGGCGGCGAGGAGGTCGGCGGCGTCCTCGACGACCGAGCGGACCTCGAACGGGGCCTGCTCGAGGTCGATCTTGCCGGCCTCGACCTTCGAGAAGTCGAGGATGTCGTTGATGAGCGTGAGGAGCGTGTCGCCGGAGACGCGGATGGTCTCGACGAAGTCGCGCTGGTCGTCGTCGAGGTCGGTGTCGAGGAGGAGCCCGGTCATCCCGATCACGCCGTTCATGGGCGTCCGGATCTCGTGGCTCATGGTGGCCAGGAAGTCGGACTTGGCACGGGCGGCGGCGAGGGCGTGCTCGCGGGCCTCCTCGGCCTGTTCCTTGGCCTCGGCGATGTCGCGGTTGGCGGACTCGACGCGCTCCTTCTCGTGGCGGAGGTCGGACGTCCGCTCCTCCACGGCCCGCTCCAGCGCGGCCCGCTGGCGGCGGTGGCGGGCCGACTGCCGGCGTCCGGTGCCGACCATGAGGCCGAGCGCGAGGAGGACCCCGAGCGCGATGGACTCAGGCCGTTGCCACAGGGGAGGCGTCACGGTGAACGACACGGCCTCCGGCTCTGACCACGCCCCGTCGCTGGCCTGGGCCTGGACCTCGAACCGATGGTCGCCCGGTGGGACCTGCGGGTAGATGGCCGTGCGCTGGTCGGTGGGCGGGCTCCACTCGCCCTCCTCGCCGTCGCTCACCAGCCGGTACCGAAAGCGGAGGCTGCTCGGGGCGTCGAAGTTGGGCGCCGTGAACGTGAAGGCGACGTGGCTGTCGTTGTGGGTGAGGCGGAGCCCGACGGGCAGCCCGCGCGCGTCGCGTCCCGAGGCGAGGTCGGCCCACCCGGTGGCGCCGTAGCCCAGGGCCACGTCGGTGATGTGGACGTGGGGGACGGACGGGGCCGAGGCCGAGCGGGGGTCGTAACGGAACAGCCCGTCTACGGTCCCGATCCACAGCACGCCGGCGGCGTCCCAATGGAGCGCCTTGAAGTTGGTCTCGATAGCCGTGAAGCCGTCCTCGGCGCCGAAGTGGTGAATCGGGAGAGGGCGCCCCCTCTCGGCGTCCCGGATGTCGAGGCGGCTGATCCCCCGGTTCGTCCCGACCCAGAGCGCGCCGTCTGGAGCCATCGCCATCGAGTACAGCGTGGCCCCTCGGAGCACCCCGCCGAGGGGGAAGTGGACGGGCTCGTTCGGACGCAGGGGGTCGTAGCGGACGATGCCGTCGTCGGCGAGCCCAGCCCAGATAACCCCGTCGGGTCCGGTTACGATCGCGTAGACGTCGGCGTCCGGCTCGGTGGCCGGGGTCGGCACCGTGATCCGGTCGCCGACGACGCGGACGACGCCGCCGTCGGTGGCCGCCCAGACGGCCCCCATCCGGTCGATGGCGAGCTGGTTGACGAAGGGGTCTGGGAGGCCGTCGTCGGTGGTGAACGTCCGCACACGGTCGCCGTCGATGACGGCGAGGCCCTCGCTCATGCCCACCCAGATGCGCCCGTCGAGGCCTTCGGCGATGTCGACGGGGCCGCCGAAGCTGGTCGCCTCCGTGCCGGTCTCGATCCGGATGCCGTCGGCCTCCGCGAAGGTCCGAGAGGCTCCCGAGGGGGCGCGGCGGACGAGGCCCGACACGGTCGCAAACCACGTCCGTCCCCGGCTGTCCTCGAAGATGTCGGACGTCCACGGGGTCGGGTGTGGAGAGGGCAGGCGATCGGGCACGAACTGCCCGTCGGCTCCCAGGCGCAGCACGCCCGACGAGGCCCCGACGAGGAGCTCGTGGGGCGTCGAGTGGATCGCCCACACCTCGCCGTCGACGCCGTCCGGCGCTCTGAAGACGGCGAACGACTCGCCGCGGAACCACACGAGGCCGCGCTGGTCGTGGCCGATCCAGAGGCCACCCGCCCGGCTAGCATGGAGCGCGTTCACCTCGCCCCGAGGGAAGCCGTCCCGCTCCGCGTAGGGGGTCTCCGTGCCGTCGGGGTCGAGGCGGACCACGTCGCCGCGCTCGGTCCCGAGCCAGAGGGTGTCGTCGGGGCCGTCGGCGATGGCGGTCCACGGGCCGAGGGTGCGGAGTCGGCGTCGTTCCGCACCGCCATCCCGAATGCGGACGACGGCGGTCTCGGAGATCGCCCACACGCCGCCCCCGGTCGCCGGGGCGAAGGCGTCCACGCGGCTCTCCAGCAGCGCGTCGGCAGAGGGCGCCCGCTCGACGCGGCCGGTCCGATGAATTCGTGCGACGCCCTCCGGCGTCCCCACCCAGATGCCTCCTGCCGGATCGACCGCGAGGGGGCCGACCGCGTTGCTCGGGAGCCCGTCCGCCTCGGTGACGACGCGCACGACGCGCCCGTCCTCGACGGCGACGACGCCTGCATCCCGGGTGTCGATCCAGGCCCGGTCCCCCTCGAAGGCGATGCTGTGGACGGGGGTCCGCAGGACGTCCTCTCCGATGGTGCGGAACCGCTCGCCGTCGAACACGGCCACGCCCTCGTACGTCCCGACCCAGATGCGTCCGTCGGCGTCCTCGGCGATGGTGAACACCCAGTTGCGGGGGAGCCCGTCAGCGATGGTGAACGTGGTGAAGTGGACGCCGTCGAAGCGGCTCACGCCGCCCTGCGTCGCCGTCCACACGTACCCGCGCGAGTCTTCGAAGATGTCCGAGACCTGGATCTGAGGGAGCCCCTCGGACAGGCCGTAGCTGCGGAGCGGGTACGTCTGTGCCGACGCAGAGGCCACCGCGACGGCGAGGAGAGCAGCGAGGGGGACGCGACGGACCATCGAGGGGGACGAAGACTCGTGCTGTATCGGCGCTTACCTCAGTGGCGTTAATCTCTCCTTGCGGAGGAAACAGCGACGTCTCTCTACCATTCCCCCCTCCCGTCACCGTGAACGGCCTCCCTCTCCGAACGTCCTCGCCGTGGTGGCGCGACCGCCGCGACGACCTCCTCGCCCTCGCCGCCGAGGGCACGCCGCGCTACGTCTATCACCTCGACACGCTCCGGCAGCGCGCGCGGTCCCTGCGCGAGCTCGTCCCCGCCGACCGCGTACTCTACGCCGTCAAGGCCAACGGACACCCCGACGTGGTCGCCACGCTGGCGGCTGAGGGGCTGGGGCTGGAGTGCGTGTCGCTGGGCGAGATCGAGTACGTCCGGAGCCTGCTGCCCGACCTCGACCCGGCCCAGGTCCTCTACACGCCCAACTTCGCGTCGCGCGCCGAGGTGGCCGCCGCGCTGGCGACCGGCGCCCGCGTGACGCTGGACAACGCCGCCACGCTCGACGTCTGGGCCGACGTCTGGGCCGGCCACGAGGTGTTCGTCCGCGTGGACCCCGGCGTGGGGAAGGGCCACCACGACCACGTCCGCACGGCCGGCCAGCGCTCCAAGTTCGGCGTCGACGCGGCCGACCTCGCCGGGCTCGCCGAGGCCGCCCGCCAGCACGGCGTGCGCGTCGTCGGGCTCCACGCCCACGTGGGCAGCGGCGTCGACGAGCCGGAGGCGTGGGCGGCGACGGCCCGCACGCTCGCGGCCCACGCCGAGGCCCACTTCCCCCACGCCCGCGTGCTCGACGTCGGCGGCGGCCTCCCGGTGCCGACGGGCGGCGCGGCGCCGTTCGACCTCCGCGCGGCCGGGCAGGCGCTCCGAGCGTTCCGCGACGAGCGGCCCCAGTTCGAGGTGTGGGTCGAGCCGGGGCGCTACCTCGTGGCCGAGGCCGGCGTGCTCCTCACGCGCGTGACCCAGGTCAAGCGGAAGGGGGAGGTCCGGTTCGTCGGGCTCGACGCCGGGATGAACTCGCTGGTGCGGCCGGCGCTCTACGGCGCTCACCACGACGTCGTGAACCTGTCTCGCCTCGGGGCGCCGGACGCCGGGCCGGCCGAGATCGTCGGGCCGATCTGCGAGACCGGCGACGCCTTCGCCCACGCGCGGCCGTTCCCCGAGGCCGCCGAGGGCGACGTGGTCCTGATCGACACGGCCGGGGCCTACGGGGCCGTGATGGCGTCGAGCTACAACCGGCGCCCGCCGGCCGGCGAGGTCGTCCTCGTCTGAGCCCGCCCCGCTGGCGACGGCTCCCGCCAGCGGGGCGGGGCTTCGGCGGCGGGGGAGGTGGAGACCGTGCAGAGCAGACACGGAGGCGCTTCCACGTGGCGTTACGTTCGCGTCCGTCCCTTCCCCTTCTCCCACCCCATGAGATCCGCCCTCCTCGTCCTCCTCGCCGTCGTCGTGGCCGCGCCCGCCGTCGCGCAGCGCGCGCTCGGCATCGACACCGCCGCGATGGACACCACCGTCCGCCCGCAGGACGACCTGTTCCGTTACGTCAACGGCCACTGGCTGGAGACCACGCCCATCCCGTCCGACAAGAGCCGCTACGGCACGTTCGACCAGCTCCACGAAGAGGCCGAGGTCAACGTCCGCACCATCATCGAGGACGCCGCCACCGGCCGCGTGGACGACCCCGACGCCGCCCGCCTCGCCGCCTTCTACACGGCCTACATGGACTCCGCCCGCGTCGAGGCGCTGGGCATCGAGCCGCTCCAGCCCGACCTCGACCGGGTCGCCGCCGTGAGCGGGGCGGACGAGCTGGCCCGCTACTTCGCCCAGAACGGCGCCGCCTTCGGGCCGTCGCCCGTGGCGCTCTACGTGAGCACGGACGACCGGGACTCGGACCGGAACGTGCTCTTCGTGAGCCAGTCCGGCCTCGGCCTCCCCGACCGGAGCTACTACCTCGACGACCAGTTCGCCGACGCCCGCGCCGGCTACGTCGACTACCTCACCACGCTCTACGAGCTGGCGGGCTGGCCGCACGGCGCTGAGGCCGCCCAGACGGTCCTCGACCTGGAGACGAAGCTGGCCGAGGTCCAGTGGACGCGCATCCAGAACCGCGACCCGGAGGCCCGCTACAACCCGATGTCCGTCGCCGACCTCGAGGCGGCCTACCCCCACGTCCACTTCGACGTGATGCTGGACGAGATCGGCGTCGAAGGGGCGACGGACTCGGTCGTCGTGCGCCAGCCGAGCTACCTCGCCGGCCTCGACAGCCTGCTCGCCGCCGTCCCGCTCGCCGACTGGACGACCTACGCCCGCGCCCGCACGCTCTCCGACGCCACGAGCGTGCTCCCGCAGGCGTTCGTGGACGCCAGCTTCGACTTCTACGGCCGCACCCTGAGCGGCTCTGAGGCCGACCGCCCGCGCTGGAAGAAGGCCGTCGGCGCCACGTCCGGCGCGCTCGGCGAGTCCGTCGGGCGGATCTACGTCGGCCGCCACTACCCGCAGGCCGCCGCCGACCGGATGGAGGAGCTGATCCTCAACCTCCAGCAGGCCTTCCGCCAGTCGATCCACGAGAACCCCTGGATGACGGAGGCGACGAAGGCCCAGGCGCTCGACAAGCTCGACGCCTACACCTACAAGATCGGCTACCCCGACGAGTGGGAGCCCTACGAGGGGCTGGCGTTCGAGCCCGACGACCTCGCCGGGAACGTCCGCGCCCTCGCCCGCTGGCGCCGCGCCGACAACCTCGGCGACCTCGGCGAGCCCGTCGACCGGACCGAGTGGGGCATGACGCCGCAGACCGTCAACGCCTACTACAACCCCGGCTTCAACGAGATCGTCTTCCCGGCGGCCATCCTCCAGCCCCCGTTCTTCGACGTCGCCGCCGACGACGCCGTCAACTACGGCGGCATCGGGGCCGTCATCGGGCACGAGTTCTCGCACGGCTTCGACGACCAGGGCAGCCAGTACGACGCGGCCGGCAACCTCCGCGACTGGTGGTCGGACGAGGACCGGGCCGAGTTCGAGGCCCGCGCCGACCAGCTCGTGGCCCAGTACGACGCCTACGCCCCGTTCGACGACGCCGCCGTCCAGGGCCGCCTCACGCTCGGCGAGAACATCGGCGACCTCTCGGGCCTGACCATGGCCTACCGCGCCTACCAGATCGCGCTCGACGACGACGGCGACGGCGTGGTGTCCCCCAGCGAGGAGGCCCCGGTCATCGACGGGTTCACGGGCGACCAGCGGTTCTTCATGGGCTGGGCCCAGGTCTGGCGCATCCTCCACCGCGACGCCTACCTCCGCCAGCTCCTCCAGGTGGACCCGCACTCGCCCGGCGAGTACCGCGCCAACGGCCCGCTCGCCCACATCCCGGCCTTCTACTCGGCCTTCGACGTGGAGCCCGGCGACGACCTCTACCTCGCGCCGGAGGACCGGATCGTGCTCTGGTAGCGCGCTCTCCCGCCCCGCTGGCGACACGTCGCCGCCAGCGGGGCGGGGTCCGGTGCTTTCTCGTAGGTGGCCGTACGGATTCACAAAATGGAAGCGCTTCGAGGGTAGGTGAGAGAGGGACCGCGCCTTGTGCGCGTCCCGCGCCCGCCTATCTTGGCCGACGGCAGACCTCCTGCCGCACCGCCATCTCGTGACCCACTCCCTCCACATCGTCGCCCCCGCCGCCATGCGCAGCATGGGGATGATGATGTGTCGCATGGCCCGGACGGGCCTGGAGAGGTCGCGCCCTGGGCGCCGGTAAGACACCGGCTCACCCCTTCGCAACCCCTCCAGGCCCGTCGGGCCGGAGGGGTTTTTTCGTTCCCCCTGGTCCGTCGGCCTCCCCACTCCCTCCTCCCGCCGCCATGAGCGAACGAGCCCTCCA
Source organism: Rubricoccaceae bacterium (assembly GCA_963811175.1). Taxonomy (GTDB): domain Bacteria; phylum Bacteroidota; class Rhodothermia; order Rhodothermales; family Rubricoccaceae; genus Rubrivirga. The sequence goes on from CAWEQE010000002.1 coordinate 1,100,557, forward strand.
CTTCGACACCCTCCAACTCCACGCCGGACAGACGCCGGACCCGACGACGCACGCCCGCGCCGTCCCCATCTACCAGACCACGTCCTACACGTTCGACGACGCGAGCCACGCCGCGCGGCTGTTCGGGCTGGAGGAGTTCGGGAACATCTACACCCGGATCATGAACCCGACGACGGACGTGCTCGAGCAGCGGATCGCCGCGCTCGAAGGCGGGGCCGCCGCGCTGGCGGTGGCGTCGGGCCAGTCGGCGCACCTCGTCACGTTCACGACGCTGGCGCAGGCCGGCGACAACGTCGTGGCGTCGAGCAAGCTCTACGGCGGGACGTACAGCCTCCTCAAGGTCTCGCTCGGCCGGCTCGGCATCGAGGCCCGGTTCGTCGAGGACGAGTCGCCCGAGGCGTTCGCCGCCCTCGCCGACGAGCACACGAAGGCGTTCTTCACCGAGTCGCTGGGCAACCCCGACCTCGCAGTCCCCGACTTCCGCGCGCTCGCCGACGCTGCGCACGCCGCCGGCGTCCCGCTCGTCGTCGACAACACGTTCGGGCAGGGCGGCTACGTGGTGCGCCCCATCGAGCACGGCGCGGACATCGTGACGCACTCGGCGACGAAGTGGATCGGCGGCCACGGGACGTCCATCGGCGGCGTGATCGTGGACTCGGGGACCTTCGACTGGCGGAACGGCCAGTTCCCGCTCTTCACGGAGCCGAACGAGGCGTACCACGGGCTCGTGTTCTCGGACGTGTTCCACCCCGAGAGCGACCTGGGCAACGTCGCGTTCATCATCCGCGCGCGCGTCGAGGCGCTCCGCGACCTCGGCCCGGCGCTCTCGCCGTTCAACGCGTTCCAGCTGCTCCAGGGCGTCGAGACGCTCTCGCTCCGGGGCGAGCGCCACGCCCGGAACGCCAACGCGCTGGCGGCCTGGCTGGACGGCCACGACGCGGTCGAGTGGGTGTGGCACCCGTCGCTGCCGAGTCACCCATCGCACGAGACGGCCCGGCGCTACTTCCGCGAGGGGACGTTCGGGAGCGTGCTCAGCTTCGGCATCCGGGGGGGGAAGGAGGCCGGGCAGGCGTTCATCGAGGGGGTCGAACTGGCGAGCCATCTCGCCAACGTCGGCGACGCCAAGACGCTCGTGATCCACCCGGCCAGCACCACGCACCAGCAGCTCTCCGACGCCGAGCAGCGGGCGTCCGGCGTCCGGCCGGAGCTGGTGCGCGTGTCGGTCGGGTTGGAGCACATCGACGACCTCGTGGCCGACTTCGAGCAGGCCTTCGCCAAGACCGTCGTCGCGGCGTAGCCCCCTCGCTGGCGCGGCCGTGTCTCGCAGAGCCGCCGTGGGTGAGGGCGTTGCGGGCCGGGCGAGCGGCCGGCGCCGGCGCCCGTCCGGGTGGCAGAGTGGCGAACGCGGCGGTCGGCACAACCGTTACTCGCGGGTTCGATTCCCGCCCCGGACTCGATGCCTCGATCCTTTTCCCTCGACACCCCCTTCGTCACCGAGCGTGGCGACCGCCTCCCCGGCGTCACGGTCGCGTACCAGACGTGGGGGGCGCTCAACGCCGCGGCCGACAACGCCGTCGTGGTCTGCCACGCCCTCACCGGCGACGCGGACGCCGTGTCGTGGTGGCCCGGCCTCGTCGGCGCGGGGCGGCTTGTGGACCCGGGCCGCCAGTTCGTGGTCTGCGCCAACGCGCTCGGCTCGTGCTACGGCACGACGGGCCCGGCCACGCTCGACGCCGACGGGCGCCGGCTCGGGAGCCGCTTCCCACGCATCACGGTCCGCGATCAGGCCCGGCTCCACGCCCGGCTCCTCAACCACCTCGGCGTGCGGTCGGTCGGCCTCGCCGTCGGCGCGTCGATGGGCGGGATGCAGGCGCTCGAGCTGGCGCTCGTGGACCGCGAGGCCGGGCCGGACCGCGTGCGCCGGCTCGTGCTCGTGGGGATGGGCGCCCAGCACGGGGCGTGGCAGATCGGGATCTCGGAGGCGCAGCGCCTCGCCATCCGCGCCGACCCCCGGTGGCAGGGCGGCGACTTCGCGCCGGACGCTCCGCCCTCTGCCGGACTGTCGGCGGCCCGCGCGATGGCGATGATGACGTACCGGAGCGCCTCGCTCTTCGGCGAGCGGTTCGGGCGCACGGCCCACGAGCCGCGCCTGGAGCCCGACGACCCGCGCTACGCCGTCGAGAGCTACCTCCGGTACCAGGGCGCCAAGCTCGCCGGCCGCTTCGACGCCGGCAGCTACGTCCGCCTGACCGAGGCGATGGACGATCACGACGTGGGGCGCGGGCGGGGCCGCGAGGACACCGCCCACGCGTTCGCCCGGCTCTCGGCCGACGCGCTCTGCGTCGGCATCTCGTCGGACGTGTTGTACCCGCCGGAGGAGACCCGCCAGCTTGGCGCGCTCCTCCCGAACGGCCGCTACGCCGAACTGGACTCCCCCTTCGGCCACGACGCCTTCTTGGTGGACTTCGACGCGCTCGATGCGCTCGTCCGGCCGTTTCTCGTGGACACGGGCTTCCCGCTCGGCGCGCGGCCGGAGGGGCCTCGGCCGGAGACGCCCACGCCGGAGACGCCCCGACGGGGCCTCTCTACCGGGGCCTGATCCTTCCTCCAGCCGCCGCCTGTCGATCCGGCTGCCACGCCGCCGACGCGCTGGCGGTCGCCCGCGCCGGGCGCGGGGGGATCACGGGGGGAAATCCGGGGTAGATCCGGCCCACCTTCCCTCCCGACCATGACCCGATCTCTCCCCCTCCTCCTCGGCCTCTTCGTCGCCGCTGCCGCCTGTGCTCAAGACACGCCCATGTCCCACGACGACATGGAGATGGACGAGATGGCGATGCACGACGGCATGAGGATGCCCGGCGTCCCGCCGCGCGCTGGCGACGAGGCCCGTCCGAGTCCGAACGCCGCCGTCTCCCAGACGATCGGTACGACCGACGTGTTCGTCCAGTACGGCCGCCCGAGCGTCCGGGGCCGCGCCGTGTTCGGGGAGGGCTCGGAGCTGGCGCCCACCGGCCAGGTCTGGCGGACCGGGGCCAACGAGGCCGCCACGTTCACCGTCTCCGACGACGTGAGGATCGAGGGCGAGAGGCTCCCGGCCGGCACCTACGCCCTGTTCACGATCCCCGGCGACGACGCCTGGACGGTCGTCTTCAACAAGACGGCCCAGCAGTGGGGCGCCTTCGACTACGACGAGGGCGAGGACCAGCTCCGCGTGACCGTCGAGCCGATGGCGGCGCCGATGATGGAGCAGTTCCAGATCCGCTTCGAGAACGTCTCGGACACCGAGGCGACGATGCTCCTCCACTGGGGCACCGTCGGCGTCCCCGTCACGATCACGACGGGCTGAGCCGGCCGCCGCCCCGTACGCCCCGCTGGCGGTCGTCGCCAGCGGGGCGCGGTGCGTTCAGGCGTCCCAGTCGGGCGCGAAGGGCGGGTCCACGAGCCGGCGGCCTTTGGGGAGCGCGTCGATGCGGGCGCGCTCGTCGGGGGTGAGCGTGATCTCGGCGGCCTCCAGGTTGGCGCGGCGGTGGGCCTCGGACGCCGCCTTCGGGATGGTGACGACGCGGTCCTGCCCGAGCAGGTAGGCCAGGGCGATCTGGGCCGCGCTCACGTCGTGCGCCTCGCCGATCTCCATCAGCGTCTCGTCGTCCATCACCGCGCCCTGCGCGACGGGGCTGTACGCCGTGAGCGTCATGCCATGGGCGTCGACGATCTCGCGGAGGTCGGGCTGGCCGAGGAACGGGTGGTGCTCCACCTGCACGTTCGCGAGGTCCGGCAGAATCCCCAGCGCCTCGCGGAGCATCGGCGGTGGAAAGTTGCTCACGCCCACGAGCCGCGCCCTCCCCGACTGGCGGGCGGCGTCGAGCGCGCCGAGCGTCTCCGCCAGTGGCACGCCGTCCGTCGAGGGCCAGTGGACGAGCAGGAGGTCCACGTAGTCGGTGCCGAGCTTGCGCAGGCTCTCGTCCACGGACGGGCCGAAGGCGTCGGCGGAGAGCCGGTCGTGCCACACCTTCGTGGTGAGGAAGACCTCGGCACGCGGGACGCCGGAGGTGGCGAGGGAGGCGCCGACCTCGGCCTCGTTGCCGTACATCTGGGCCGTGTCGAGGTGGCGGTAGCCGAGGGCGAGCGCGCTCTCGACCGCCTCGCGGGCGTCGCCGCCGGTGAGCCGGTACGTGCCGAACCCGAGGGCCGGGATAAGCACGCCGTGGACGTCGTAGTGGGTCATCGAAGAGAGGGGAAGAGGCGGGGGCACGCCGCGACGGCGTCTGCGGTTCTGCATCCGTTCGGGCGGACGCCCGTAGCCCGGCCCCCACCGATCGCGCCCATGACTCGCTCCTCCGACCGCCCCGGACCCCGACCTCCTGGCGGCCGCGCTCGTGGCGGACCTCGCCCGTGCGATGGGAGCCCCGGAGAGTCCCCGAGATCGCTGAGCGCCAAGACCGGGGAGGAACGGCGGGGAGGGAGGCCCGGTAGACCGGCTCCACTCTCCCAACCCGTTCCATGTCCAAGATCACCGACCTCCGCGGCCTCTTTCTCCACGGCCTCAAAGACCTCTACTACGCCGAGAAGCAGTCCAGGAAGACGATCGCGTCCATGGCCGACAAGGCCACCAACGGCGACCTCAAGAGCCAGCTCCAGGAGCACGGCAAGCGCTCCGACGCGCACATCGAGCGGCTCGACAAGGTGTTCGAGATGATCGGCGAGCCGGCCGAGGGCGTCACCTGCGAGGCGATGGACGGCATCCTCAAGGAGTCCAAGCACCTCATGGACGAGGTGGCGGACGCCGAGACGCGCGACGCCGCCATCGTCTTCTGCGCCCAGGCCATCGACCACTACGAGATCACGCGCTACGGCAGCCTCGCCACGTTCGCCGAGCGCCTCGGCATGGACGAGGCCTCCGAGCTGCTCGGCGAGACGCTCGGCGAGGAAGAGGAGGCCGACAAGCGGCTCTCCGTCCTGGCCGAGCGCACGCTGAACGAGAGCGCGGCCTAGACGGACTCGTCCTCCGATTTGCGAGCGCCCCGCTTCTCCCGAGGCGGGGCGCTCGTGCGTCCGGCCCGCTGGCGGGGGCCGTACGCCAGCGCGGCTAGAACGGGACGGCCGCCTGGATGCGGTAGTACAGGTCCACGTCGTCCCAGGGGAGCGTGCCGCCCCACACCTCGTCCAGGCGCCCGGCCGGGACGCCGACGCCGAGGGCGTGGAGGATCTCGAAGCCGCCCACCGAGAGCACGTTCTTGACCTCGGCCCCGACGCCCATCCGCCGGACGCCGCCGTCGAGGTCGGCGCCGGTCCAGACGAGGCCGCCGTCGGCGAAGAGGGCCGGCGCCACGTTCCCCAGGCGGACGATCCCGAGCAGGTTCGTCTGGAGGTCGAACAGGATGGGCAGCCGGTACTCGACGCTCCCGAACAGCGCCCGCGTGCCGACGGCGTAGCGCCGGTAGCCGCGGACGCGCTCGGCGTCGTCGAGGGTGAGCGCGCCGAGGTAGGGGAGCTGGATGTCGACGTCGTCGTAGCGCGCCAGCCCGACGTAGTCCTGCGCGAGCTGGTCCCCGAACACGGCCGTCGCGCGGCCCTCCACGTACACCCGCCCGACCCCGACCGTCGGGCCGACCCAGTAGCCGAGCACGTCGGGGCGGACGAAGCCGTGGTCCGAGCCGAGGACCGGGGCGCCGGCCGTGACGCGCGCGCGGAGGCCGGTCCCGTCGAGCGGGGCGATCACGTTCCAGCGGTACGGGCGCTGAAACTTGTAGGCGCCTCCGATCTGGAGGTCGAACCGCGTGCCGGCCTCGGGGAAGGGGAGCCCGTCGCCCGTCGTCTCCAGGTCGGCGAACCGGCCGAGGTCGAGCGGCTCGGCGTAGGCGTAGCGGAGCCGCACGCCGGCCAGCGTGAGCGTGTACGGTCGGTCGATCACGTCGAGCGCCCACTCGGCCGAGACGTCGCCGCCGATGAGGTCCTCCACGAGCAGGCTGCTCCCGTAGAACGACGACGGCGACGGGAAGCGGTACAGGTCGAGGGTGATCGTCGGGGCGAACTGGCGGTTCTGGTAGGAGAGCAGGAGGAACGACTTGTCGACGGGCCGGGTGACGGAGACGCCCGCCAGCGCGACGAGCTGGTGCTTGCCGAGCGGCTCCAGCCAGAGCGAGTTGGCGAACACGCCCCAGTCGTCGTCGGCGGTGAAGAGGTCGCCGTCCTCGCCGGGGTCGCCGTAGGGGAGGGGCAGCGTGATCGCGTGCGTGATGTTGCGCCACGAGCTGTAGGGGTGGCGGCTGCGGATCAGGTCGGGGTCGGGGTCGATCTGGTACGGGACCTCGACCGGCGGCCGGTGGGCCGTCCACGCGGCGTAGGCGGGGGGCACCACGACCGAGTCGGCCTCGACGGTCGGCCGCCGCGCGGCGTCGACGACGAACACGCGGTCGCGCCGCTTCGTCTCGCTCGCGACGAGGACGAGCCGTCCGGCGGGGTGGAGGCTGTCCGGCGGGAGCCAGTCGTGGACCGTCGCGCCGTCGTAGAGGAACGTGACGCGGTCCTCGGCGCCGGGCGGCGGGAGCTCGGCCGGGAGGAGCACGGGCGGCGGCTCGGCTCGGCCGACCCCGACCGTGAACGCGTTCGGCGCGCGGTCGCGGAGCGACGTGAACGCCAGCGAGTCGCCGGCCGCGTTCCACACGGGCAGGCGGTCGTCGCGCTCGAACGGCGCCACGCCACGGCCCGTCGCCAGTCGCTCGACGGCGCCGGTCGCCACGTCGAGGACGGCGAGGTCGCGGCGGCCGTCGAGGTCGAACAGGGCGAACGCGAGGCGCGTGCCGTCCGGGCTCCACCGGACCGTCGTGATCTGGACGTCGCCGGTGAAGGCCGTCAGCGGGCGCTCGGCGCCCGTCTCGAGGTCGAGCGCGAACAGGTTGGCCGTCTCGCCGTCCATGCCGACGAAGGCGAGGCGCCGGCCGTCCGGCGCGAACGTGGGCGACGACGCGCGCCGGTCCGTCGTCAGGCGCCGCGTCCGCTCGGTCTCGACGTCGACGAGGTAGAGGTCGTCCACGAGCGAGCCGTAGCGGCCCCTCCGCGAGCGGGCGTAGGCGATGCGCGCGCCGTCCGGGCTCCACGCGATCGGCCCCTGGACGGCGCCCTCGGCGAGCACGCGCACGTCGCGCGGGCGGGTCGAGTCGGCGCCGGGGTTGTTCATCACGAACAGGCGCCGGACGGGCCGCGCCACGCTCGTCAGCACGACGCCGGCCACCCGACTCGTGTCGGGGCTGAAGGCGACGTCGTAGACGACCTGGCCGGGAAACGAGAACGGCTCCACGGCGAGCGAGTCGAGCCGCTCCATCTGGCCCGCCTGCGTGTTGTAGTACACGTTGACGTGCTTCCGCCACTCCTCGTAGAACTCGGCGTACGGCTTCCCGACGACGGCCCGGAACGACGTCTGGAAGTCGTTCACCTTGGCGAGCCCGAGGAGCACGGGCGTCCGGTGGGCGAGGATCTTGGCGATCGTCGAGTCCCCGTACGTCTCGGCGAGGTAGCGGACCTGGCTGTTGCCGACGGCGTAGCGGAGGCGGCCGTTGTCGGGGCTCCCGTCGCTGTAGCTCAGGCGGTCCTCGAACGTCGCCGTGCGGAGCCAGCGGTCGCCGCGCTGGGCGTCCCACCGCTCGGTCTCGTACTGCGCCAGGCCCTCCGTCCAGAAGCTCGGGAACGGGTCGCCGAAGAACGACGCCAGCAGGCCGAGGTTGGACGCCACGGCCCGGTAGTGGACGATGTGGGCGAGCTCGTGGGCGATCACCTTGCGGAGCCACTTCACGTCGCCCGTCCAGACGGTCGCGTAGTCGTTGACGTGGACCCAGATGTTGGTGAACCCGCTGGAGCCGACGTTGAAGGCGATCCCGTTGGCGATCTCGTCCTCGTCGGAGAGGTAGAGCCGGATGGGGTCCTCGAACGTCACGGCCGTCGAGTCGGTGGCGCCCAGGTTCCGGACGAGCACGGCGAGCGAGGCCTCGGCGATGGCGGCGGCCTCCGTCTCGATCCCCTCGAGCCGCTTCGGGTAGACGATCTCGAAGTGCTCCGTCTCGGCCACCCGCCAGTCGAGCTCCGGGTGGTTCCGACCGTTGAAGGCGTTGAACCCGATCTGGGCGGCGGCCGGGGCGCTGGCGACGAGCGCCGCCAGGAGGGCGAGGAACAGGCGCGGCATGGGGGGCGGTCCGGGGGAGACGGAAGGTAGGCCGCCCCCGAGTGGGGCGGCCGCTTTCGGCAGGGCCTCCGAACGGCGGGGGAGAGGGCGGTCGCACGGACTGGACGCGAGGGGTTGAAAACCTTTTCTTACCCGTTCCGGTGGGTCTCGCTGCACGCCGCCGACCCCCGTGCGTCCCACCGTCCCACTCGCCCTCCGAGGACTCTCGTGCCGCTGATCGTCTCCGCTCTCGCCCGGTCCCGCTGGACCCGTCTTTCGCTGCTGGCGGCGCTCGTCGCCAGCGCCCCGGCCCTGGCCCAACTCACCCCGGCCGACGCCGCCGCGCAGATGGGCCGCGGGATCAACATCGGCAACACGATGGAGCCGCCGCAGGAGGGCGCCTGGAACAACGCCCCCGTCCAGGAACACTACTTCGACGACTACGTGGCCGCCGGCTTCTCGACCGTCCGCGTGCCGGTCCGGTGGGACCAGCACATGGGGCGCACGGCTCCGTTCGCCGTCGACGAGGCGTGGATGGACCGCGTGGAGCAGGTGGTGGACTGGGGGCTGGAGCGCGGCCTCTTCGTCATCCTCAACTCGCACCACGACGACTGGCTCAAGCAGGACTACGATAACCCGACGCTCCAGGCCCGCTTCGACAGCTTGTGGAGCCAGATCGCGACCCGCTTCCAGGGCAAGTCGGACAAGCTCCTGTTCGAGATGTTCAACGAGCCGTTCGACCCCATGACGCTGGCGCAGACCAACGACATGAACGCCCGCGTGCTCCCCCTCATCCGCCGGACCAACCCGACGCGGCTCGTCCTCTACTCCGGCGCCAGCTACTCGTCGCGGCCCCAGCTCATCGCCGCCGACATCCCGGACGACGACTACGTGATGGGCTACTACCACTCGTACGACCCCTACACGTTCGGCATCCTGGGCCAGGGCACGTGGGGGACCAGCGCGGACCGGACCCAACTGCGCCAGAGCTTCGACCAGATCGCGGCGTGGTCGGCCTCGAATGACGTCCCCGTCGTGCTGAGCGAGTTCGGCGCCCCCCGGAACGCGGACTACAACTCGCGGATGCGGTTCTACGGCGCCTTCATCCAAGGGGCCATGCGGGTCGGGATCCCGTTCCAGGCGTGGGACGACGGAGGCGACTTCGGGATCTACCAACGCTCCGGCCGCGACTGGAACGACGTCAAGGACATCCTGATCTACACGGCCGCCGGCGGCCCCAACCAGTTCGCGGCCTCGCTCCGGGACGACTCGCTGGCGGTGCTCTCGTGGGACGCCCCCTCGGGGAGCACGGGCCTCGTCGTCCAGCGCCGGCGGAGTGGCACGTTCGAGGCCCTCGCCGAGATCGACGCCGGCCGGACCACCTACGTCGACACCCTCCGCGCCGGACCGGGAGACTACACCTACCGCGTGATCTCGCGTTCCGAGGTCGGTCCTGACGCGTACTCCTACCCACAGCGGGTGACGGTGGCGCCGTTCGCGCGGTCTCCGTTCGGGGGCGAGCCGGTCCAACTCCCCGGCACGATCGAGGCCGAGGCGTACGACGTGGGCGGGGAGGGCCTCACCTACCACGACACGGATGAGGACAACGTCCCGGGCGCGTTCCGTCCCTACGACGCCGTCGACATCGAGGCCCGTGCGGACGGAGGGTACCAGGTGGCGTACATCGACGCCGACGAGTGGATCGAGTACACCGTCCTCGTCCCCACGACCGGCCGCTACACCGTCACGGCCTACGTCGCCTCGCAGGACGGGGGCGGCGAGTTCTCGTTCGCCGCCGGCGCCTCCTACAGCGGCACGTTCCGGGCCCCGCAGACGGGCGACTGGGAGACGCTCGCGCCCGTGAGCGGGACGATGCGGCTCTCCGAGGGCGAGCAGGTCCTCCGGTTCCGCGTCGCCAGCGGCGAGGTCGCCCCGTTCAACCTGGACCGAATCGTCGTCGAGACGACGGGGACGACGGCCGGGGAGGACGAGCCCACGCCTGAGGTTGGCGTCCGCGTGTTCCCGAACCCGGCTCGCGGACGAGTAGCCGTCATGGGGACCGGGGCCGCCTCGGGGGGCCGCATCGAGGTCTACGACGTGGTGGGGCGGCGGGTCGTGGACGTCGCGCTCACGGGGGACGAGACGGAGGTCCGCCTTGATGGACTCTCCGGGGGGACGTACGTCCTCCGCGTGGTGCAGGGTGGAGAGACGGTGGCGCAGGCTCCGCTCGTCATCGTCCGGTAGGGCGGGGGCTCGGCGGAGGTTCTCGTGCCCCCGCGTGTGGGAGTCGAGGGTATGGACTGGCGGGTGACATCCAGGTGGCACTGCTACCCTATATCATGCGCGTGCGCGAGGGCCAGAACCCTCCGCCTCCCTTCCCCACCCGCACGCACCATGCACCGCGTCACCTCCCAGGGCACCGCCCGCGTCACCCCGACCGACTGGGCCGAGTCCACCGTCGTCGGTCCGCACCACGAGCCGCCGTACCCCGGCGCCGTCCAGGACGAGCTGGCGTGGCACCTCGTGAAGTACCTCCGCGACGACGCCCGGCTCCGCTCCGAAGTGGAGGTGGAGGTGCCGCCGGGCCCCGGCCACGGGCCGGCCTTTTTCACGCTGGACCTCGTCGTCGAGGTGCCGCTGGCGGAGGGAGCGGGCGCGGTCCGGCGTGTGGCGTTCGAGACGGCCAGCGGGCGGACGCTCCGCGACCACGACCGCCGTCTCCGCCGCGACGCCACGCTGCTCGCCCACGGCGCCGTGGACACGATCTACCGGCTCCGGGGCTCGGACCTCCTCCACCACATGGAGGACGTGCTCTACCTCGCCAGCCAATGGGAGAGCGCCGGGGACGGCGCGGCCGACCTGTTCTCGGAACGCGGCCGGATCAACCTCAAGACGCTCGCCAGCGCGGAGGCCCGCGCGCTCTCGGTTCGGCCCGAGCAGCCGAGCGTGCTCGTCCCCTACGCCCTCGACGCCGCGAACGCCGACGAGGCGCCCGAGCGCCACCTCTGGCACGTCGCCAACGGCACGGCCCCGCACATCCTGGTCCGGCGGCTCGACCGCCGGTTCGAGAGCGTCTGGGGGCCGTACGCCGAGCGCCCGCTGCGGAAGGTGGAGGTCGCCCGGCCGCCGCTCCGCAGGGCGAGCTAGGCGCTGGCGGAGGGCGCCGCCAGCGGCCGGCAGTCCCCTGTGACACGTCGCTGGCACTCCGCCGCCCTAGGCTGTCCCCCCTGGCGATCCCCCCACTCCCATGACGACTCGCATCCACCCCCTCAGCCGCCGGCCCCAGCAGCGCCGACTCGTCGTCGCCGTGCGCGGCGCGGCGGGCGCCGGCAAAAGCTGGTTCGCCGCCTCGCTGGCGGACGCCGGCCTCGGCCGTCTCTGCTACTTCGACACCGAGCGCAAGGCCCGCCTCCTGGCCGGCGCCGACGGCTCCCACTTCGACGCCATCGAGGTGGAGCACCCGGACGAACTGCTCCCGTTCATCGACTGGGCGCTCGGCGAGGGCCGCGAGGAGCAGGGCTACGGCTGCTACGCGCTCGACAGCTGGGCCATGTACTTCGGCCGGAAGCACCGCGCGACGGTCCAGGCCGCCCGCGAGCGCTCCGGCGACCCGACGGCGCAGCCCTCGGCCGAGGCGCTCCAGAACGACCAGGTCGTGTTCCAGGAGGTCCTCCGCCGGCTCTGCGTCGACTCCGGCGCGTGCGTCGTCATCACCGATCAGATCGGGGCACGCGGGAAGGAGCAGCGCGAGGAGAACGAGATGGGCCGCGTCCTCCCCATGACGGCCTCCGGGCTGGAGTACTTCGTCGACGTCATGCTGGAGCTGGCGCTCCGCCAGGACGGGTTCGAGACTCGGCGCGTGGCGACCGTCGTGAAGTCGAACGCGCCGGACTTCCCGGTCGGGCTGGAGATCGAGGACCCGACGTTCGCCACGCTCCTGGAGCGGATGGGCGCCGGCCCGGCCCCGACGGCGCGTCCCGAGACCGACGTGCTCCCCGAGCCGGCCCTCGCAGCACCCGCCGGCCCGACGCTGGCGGACCTCCTCGCCGAGGCCGAGGGGTTCGGGCTCGGACGCCCCCAGGTGCTCCTCGCTGCCCGCCACTACTGCGGCGTCCAGGCCCTCGACGAGCTGACGCCGGACGAGACGGCCGACCTCCTCGACCGGATGCGCCAGCGCTACGCCCCCTCGGGCGACAGCGCGGCCACGGCCGAGCCGGAGGTGACGGTGAGCCGACGCAAGAAAGCGGCCTGACCCGCCCCCTCCCGCTGGCGGCGCGCGTCGCCAGCGGGGCCGTCGGTCCCGATCAGGCGCCGAACAGCAGGTCGAACACGTTGGCGCCTGCTTGTTGCGCCCCCAGCACGTCGGCGTCGTACAGCTCCGTGTAGCCGCACCACTCGCACGTCGCGGCGAGAAACTGGTTGTGCTGGAAGTTGAACATCCGCGAGAGCGTCCCACCGGACGTGGAGATCGGGCGGACGCGGGCCCCGTGGCTCTCGCATTTGGGGCAGACGAAGCGGGTGGCGAGGTCGTCGCGAACGCTCATCGTTATCAGGGGGTGGGAGGCAGAAAGTACTGGCGGACGTGGGGCCTCGTGTGTTTTCGGTGGTTGGAAGCGCTACCGGACCGCCGGCACGTTGACGCTCGGGGCGTCGCGCCCCTATTCTGACGCTCCGATCCGTCCTGCGGTATGCCCTCCCTGCCTCGCTCCCGACGTCCCCGACGCCGACCGGCCGCTTCCCGGCTCGGGAGACGAGGCACGCTCTGACGGCTCCGCACATCACCCCAGCGGATCGACCTCCAGCGCCGACTCTCCCCGAGGGTCGGCGCTTTTTGATTTCGACACGCACCCATGCCTGACTCCCCCATCGCCCTCGCCTTTTCCGGCGGCCTCGACACCTCCTTCTGCGTCCCGTACCTGAAGGAAGAGACCGGCCGGCCGGTCCACACCGTCACTGTGAACACGGGCGGGTTCTCGGACGCGGAGAAGGACGAGATCGCCGCACGCTCCGAAGCGCTGGGCGCCGCCAGTCACACCCTCATCGACGCCCGTGCGGACCTCTGGGACCGCGTCCTGAGCTACCTCGTGAAGGGGAACGTGCTGCGGGGCGACGTCTACCCGCTGTGCGTGGGGCCGGAGCGTGTGGTCCAGGCCGAGGCGCTGGCGGAGGCCGCGCGTGGCCTCGGCGCCGGGGCCGTCGCCCACGGCTCGACCGGCGCCGGCAACGACCAGATCCGGTTCGACTCCGCCCTCCGGCTCCTTGCCGACGACCTGGAGATCCTGACGCCCATCCGCACCCTCTCGCTCTCGCGTGAGGACTCGACGGCCTACCTGCGGGAGCGCGGGTTCGAGGTCGAGCCCAAGACGACCGAGTACTCCGTCAACCGGGGCCTCTGGGGCACGACCATCGGCGGCAAGGAGACGCATGCGACCGACGGCGTGCTGCCCGAGGAGGCGTGGCCCGACACGGTCTCTCCCAAAGACGCGCCCGACGACGGCCGCCAGCTCGTCATCCGGTTCGAGGAGGGCGTGCCGGTGGCCATCGACGGCGAGGCGCTGACGCCCGTCGCGCTCGTGGAGCGGCTGAACCGCGAGGGCGCCGCGCACGGCGTCGGGCGGGGCCTCCACGTGGGCGACACGATCCTCGGCATCAAGGGCCGGATCGGGTTCGAAGCGCCGGCGGCGCTCACGCTCATCGAGGCGCACCGCGAGCTGGAGAAGTTGGTCCTCACCCAGCTCCAGCTCGTCCACAAAGCGGCGTTGGGCGACCTCTACGGGCGGCTCGTCCACGAGGGCCTCTTCTTCGACCCGGTCTGCCGCGACCTCGAGGTGTTCCTCGATAGCAGCCAGCGGCGCGTGACGGGCGACGTGACCGTCGAGTGGTTCAAGGGCTCAGTCCGTGTGCTCGGCGGGACCTCCCCGCACTCGCTGTTCGACGCCGGCGTCGCGCGCTATGGCGAGGACAACGCCTTGTGGAGCGGACGCGACGCCGAGGGGTTCGCCCAGATCTACGGTCTCCAGGCCCGGCTGGCGGCGCGGGCCGGCGCGCCCACCTCTCCGTTTTAACGTCGTACAGACGCCCTGTCGTGGCGTCTCTGCCCCACCGCTCCGGTTGATCCCGCGCCATCTCCTCACGCCATGCCCACCCGAACCATCACGACGCTCGCCGTCGACCACGTCGCCAGCAGCACGGGGCCGTGTGGGCTCGGGCACGAGGTCCAGGTCTCGCCCTACGTCATCGCCGAGGAGGGCTATTGCCTGGCCGTCCGGGCGCTGGACCAGAAGGACGTCTACAACCAGCTCGAGGGGGCTGACGGCGTCTTTCGGACGATCGAGAAAGGGCAGACGCTCGTCGGCGCCCTCGGCGAGCGGCAGGCGCTAAAGGGGTACTCGGGACGGATTCCGCGCCACGTGGCGCCCGGCGACACGCTCCACGTCCAGAACATGGGCGGCATCCTGGGCCGCGTCGCCACGCCGCACCCCGACCTCGGACCGGCGCTCCGCGTCGAGGTGCTGGGCGCGGTGCTTCAGGGGGACCCGCCGCGCCACGCGCGCATCCAGGACACCGCCATCGAGCCCGTCGAGACGCTGACCGAGTCGGCCCCGCTGGTGATGGTCTCGGGGACGGCCATGAACACGGGCAAGACGTTCGCCGCCGCCGCCCTCGTCGGCGGGCTGACGGCGCGGGGCCTGCGCGTCGCCGCCGCCAAGCTGACCGGCGCGGCGCTCCAGCGGGACGTCCGGGCGATGGTGGCCGAGGGGGCCGTCACGTCGGCCTCCTTCATCGAGGCCGGGGCCGTCGCCACGACCGGCCGCGACATGGTCCCGATCGCCAAGGGCATCATCGCCCACCTCAACGAAGCGCAGCCGGACGTGCTCGTCCTCGAACTGGGCGACGGCGTGATCGGCCCGTACGGCGTCGACCAGATCCTCGAAGACATGGAGATGCAGCGGCTGACGGCCACGCACGTGCTCGCCGCCGCCGACCTCGCGGGCGTCTGGGCGTGCGACCAGCTGTTCCGCACGCGCTACCGGGCCGAGATCGGCGTCGTCGTCGGCCCGGCGACGGACACGGACGTGGGCAAGCGCTACGTCCAGACCTCGCTGGGCATCCCGGCCGTCAACGCGCGCTCCGAGCCCGCCGCGCTGGCGGCGCTCGTGGCCGAGGACGTGGCCGAGAAGAAGGCCTGGGCCGAGGGACGCGTCCCGGCCCCGCCCTCCAACGGACCGCGCCGGGTGCTGCCGTCCTCGTGACGCGGGCCGCGGTCCGTCGTCCCCGAGCCCTCCCCCTCGTCTCTCAGAAACGGAGCCCCCATGACTGACCCGATCCGCGCGGCCGTTCTCCACGGCGCCGGCTATGCCGGCGGTGAGCTGCTGGCGCTTCTCCTCGCGCATCCTCGCGTCGAGCCCGTCGCCGTGACGAGCCGGAGCCAGGCCGGCGAGCCGGTCTGGACGACGCACCCACGCCTTCGCGGTCAGACCGACCTCGGCTATCTCTCGCCGGACGACCTCGACCCGGCGGCGTTCGACGTCGCGTTCGTCTGCGCCGAGCACGGCCAGGGCGCCGCCGCCGTCCAGCGCCTCCGCCAGTCGGGCTTCGACGGGCTGATCGTGGACCTGAGCGCGGACCACCGGCTGGCGTCGCTCGACACCTACGAGGCCGTCTACGGCCTGGAGCACCCGGACCCCAGCGCCCTGCGGTCGGCGGTGTACGGGCTCGCGGAGGTCAACCGCCAGCGGATCGAGGGCGCGGCGCTGGTGGCGAATCCGGGCTGCTTCGCGACGGGCCTGAGCCTCGCGCTCTGGCCGCTGGCGGACGCGCTCGGCACGTTCGAGGCGCACGTGACGGCGCTGACGGGCGCCTCCGGCTCCGGCGCGCGCCCGTCCGAGACGACGCACTTCCCGCGCCGCGACGGCAACGTCCGCGCCTACAAGCCACTCGCGCACCGACACCTCGCGGAGGTCCAGGAGACGCTGGGCGACGGCGCGACCGTCCACTTCGTCCCGGTGAGCGGCCCGTGGACGCGCGGGATCTGGGGGACGGCTCACGTCGCGCTCGGCTCCGCGTCGCTGGCGGACGTGACGGCGGCGTTCGAGGCGGCGTACGGCGGGCGCCCGTTCGTCCGCCTCTCGCCCGGCGCGTTGCCGGAGATGCTGCCGACGGTCGGGACGCCGTTCTGCGACCTCGGGTGGGTGGCGCAGGACGGGCACCTCGTGGTCGGGTTCGCGCTCGACAACCTGCTCAAGGGCGCCGCCTCGCAGGCCGTCCAGAACCTGAACCTCGCGCTCGGCTGGCCCGAGGCGCTGGGGCTGCTGCCGGGCGCGCCGGTGTCTGCTCCTGGCTGACCCCGTGCAAACGTCCCGATCGACCGCCTGACGCCCTCATCCACCCCATGACTGACGCCGACCCGCACACCGACTGGCTCGCGCTCGAAGACGCCGTCACGCTCCCGACCTACGCCAAGCCGCCGGTCGCCCTCGTGCGCGGCGAGGGCACGCGCGTGTGGGACACGGAGGGCCGCGCCTACCTCGACTTCTACGGCGGCCACTGCGTCGCCCTGCTCGGGCACTGCCCACCGCGCGTCGTCGAGGCGATCCGCCAGCAGGCCGGCGAGCTGCTGTTCTATTCCAACGCCGTCTACAGCCCCGTCCGCGCCGAGGCCGCGCAGGCGCTCGTGGACCTCGCGCCCGACGCGCTCGGCCGCGTGTTCTGGTGCAACTCCGGGACCGAGGCCAACGAGACGGCGCTCAAGCTGGCGCGCTCGTTCACCGGCCGGAGCCGCGTCGTCGCCTTCGGCGGCGGGTTCCACGGGCGGACGCTCGGGAGCCTCGCCGCCACGCACGGCGACACCTACCACGCGCCGTACCGCGACGTCCTCCCCGAGACGACGTGGGTCCCGTTCGGGTGGGAGGGCGCCGTCGAGGAAGCGCTCGCCGGTGAGGACGTGGCCGCGCTCCTCCTGGAGCCGATGCAGAGCATGGCCGGCGTCACCGAGGCCACGCCCGCGTTCTACCGGGCCATCCGCGAGATCTGCGACCGGACCGGGACGGTCCTGATCTTCGACGAGGTCCAGACGGGCGTCGGACGGACGGGGACGTTCCTCTACGGCGAGCACGTCGGCGTGACCCCCGACCTCGTCTCGCTTGCCAAGAGCCTCGGCGCGGGCGTGCCCGTCGGCGCCGTGCTCGTGCGCGACGCCCTCGCGGCGACGGTCAAAGCGGGCGACCAGGGGACGACGTTCGGCGGCGGGATGCTGGCGATGGCGGCCGTCCGCGCCACGCTCCGCCAGCTCGCCGACGACGGCCTGATGGACCGCGCCGTGGCGATCTTCGAGCGGCTGGCGGGCGGGCTCGGCGAGATCGACGGCGTCGCCGAGGTGCGCGGGCGCGGCTGCCTCGTCGGCGTCACCCTCGACCGCGAGGCGCGGCCCGTCGTCGGCGCGCTCCGCCAGTCCGGCGTGATCGTCGGGACCTCCGGGCGGGCCGACACGGTCCGCCTCATGCCGCCCCTCACCACGTCCGACGCCGAGATCGACGACTTCCTCGGCCGGCTGGCGGGCGTGCTGGCCGGCTGAGACACCGCGCGTTGCTCGTAGAGGCCCCCGGCGCGGCGTCTCTCCCTCGTCCCACCCTGGCCTTCCGCCCATGAATCACCTTACCGACTGGTCCGACCTCCCCGACGCCGTGTGGGACGGGTGCCTGCGCCGCGCGCTGTGGCACCGCGCGAACCGACGGTGGACGCAGGCGGCGGCGGGACGCGCGCTCGGGCTCGTCTTCTTCAACCCGTCGCTGCGGACGCGGGCGTCGATGGACCTCGCGGCGGCCCACTTCGGCGCCCACCCCGTCACGCTGACGCCCGGCCAGGGCTCGTGGGGCCTGGAGTGGCGCGACGGCGCGGTGATGGACGGCGAGGCGGCCGAGCACGTCAACGAAGCGTTCGGCGTCCTCAGCCGCTACGTGGACGGCCTCGGCGTGCGGACGTTCGCCACGCTCACGGACTCCGAGGCCGACCGGGCGGACGCCGCGTTTCGGGCCGTCGTCGCCGCCTCGGACGTGCCCGTCATCAACCTGGAGTCGGCGCGGTGGCACCCGTGCCAGGCCCTCGCCGACGCCGCCGCGCTCGTGGACCGTTTCGACGGCGACGTGCGCGGCAAAAAGTTCGTCCTGAGCTGGGCGCCGCACCCGAAGGCGCTCCCGCAGGCGGTCCCCAACTCGGCACTCTTGATGGCGGCCCGGCTCGGGATGGAGGTCGTCGTCGCCCGTCCGGAGGGGTTCGGCCTCGCGTCGGACGTGATGGACCTCGCACACGCGACGGCCCGCCGGACGGGCGGCTCGGTCACGGAGTCGGCCGATCAGCAGGTCGCCTTCGAGGGCGCACACGCGGTCTACGCGAAGGCGTGGGCCGGCGCCTCCGTCTACGACGACCCCGAGGGCGAGGCGCGGCGACGGCAGAACCACGTCGGCTGGCGGATCGGGTCGGCGGAGATGGCGCGGACGGACAACGCGGCGTTCATGCACTGCCTGCCCGTCCGGCGCGGCGTGGTCGTGACGGGCGACGTGTTGGACGGCCCGAACGCGCTCCACCTGCTCCAGGCCGAGTACCGGCTCCACGCGCAGAAGGCGATCCTGGAATGGGTCTGGGAGCTGTGGCGCGAGAAGCCGGAGCCGGTGCGGGCATGACCCTCCGTCCTCCAACTCCCGACCCCCCGATCGTCGTCAAGCTGGGCGGGGCGATCCTCGCGGACGCCGAGGCCGTGGGGATGGTCTGGGAGGGCGTGCGCGCGCTCCGCCAGCGCGCCGTGCTCGTCCACGGCGGCGGGCCGCAGGCGACGGCGCTGGCGCGGCGCCTCGGCCACGAGCCGCGGATCGTCGCCGGCCGCCGCGTGACGGGCGACCTCGACCTCGACGTGGCGCTCTGGACGCTCCGGGGCGAGCTGAACGCGCGCCTCGTCGCGGCCGGACGGGCCGCCGGCGTCCGCGCCGTGGGCGTGAGCGGGGCCGACGGCGGGCTCGTCCAGGTCCACCGCCGCCCGCCGCGCGACGTGGACGGCGAGGCCGTCGACTTCGGCCACGTCGGCGACGTGGACGGCGTGGACCCGGCCCTGCTGGCGACGCTCCTCGGCGCCGGCTTCACGCCCGTCGTCGCCTCCGTCTGCGCCGACGCCGCCGGCGCGCTCTACAACGTCAACGCCGACACCGTCGCGTTCGAGCTGGCGGCGGCGCTGGGCGCGGAGCGGCTGGATTTGGTGACGGAGGCCGGCGGCGTCCGCCGCGACCCGTCCGATGCGGCGAGTCTGCTCGCTCGCCTTACAGCGGCCGAGGTCGCGGCGGGCGTCGCGGAGGGCTGGATCGCGGGTGGGATGCGGCCCAAGCTGGAGGTCGCACGGGCCGCGCTCCGACGCGGCGTCCCCGCCGTCCGCGTGTGCGCGCCCGAAGACGTCGCCAGCGCGGCGGGCGGGACGACCGTCGTGCCATGACTCGTGCGCCGCGTGGGGGCGCCCTGGCGGTGCGTCTCGACGGACGGTCCCCCTCGTCCCTTCACTCACCCCCGTCCCGTTGAACGTACTCGACCTCCACGCCGACCTCGTCCGCTTCCCGTCGCTCAGCCGCGAGGAAGCGGCCGTCGCGGACTTTGTCGAGGCGTGGGCGCGCGGCATCGACGGGCTGGCGGTGGGCCGGCACGACGACAACGTGTGGGCGTCGCTCGGAGACGGCGACGACCTGCTCCTGCTCTGCTCGCACCTCGACGTGGTCCCGCCGAGCGCCGAGCACCCGTACCCACCGTTCGAGCCGACGCGCGTCGACGGCGCGGTCTACGGACGCGGCGCCGTGGACGCGAAGGCGAGCGGGGCGGCCATGCTCTCGGCCCTGGCGACGCTCGCCGCCAGCGGCTGGCGCCCGGCCGGCGGCCGGCTCGTCGTCGCGCTGACGGCGTGCGAGGAGACCGGCGGCGGCTACAACGGGATGGAGACGATGCGCCGGGAGGTCTTCGGCCACGCCCTGCCGGACGTGTCCGCCGCGCTCGTCGGGGAGCCGACCGAGCTGAGGCCGTGCCTCGCCCAGAAAGGGCTCTTGATCTTGACCGCGACGGCCCACGGCACCGCGGCGCACGCCGCCCGCGCCCACCTCGGCGACAGCGCCATCACGCGCGCCGCCCGCGACCTCGTCGCCCTCGACGGGCTCGCGTTCGACAAGGCCGACCCGCTCCTGGGCCGGCCGACGGCGACGGCCACGCTCGTCGAGGGCGGGACGGCCAAGAACGTCGTCCCGGACCGGTGCACCTTCACGCTCGACGTCCGCTCGACGCCGGCCTACACGCACGCCGAGCTGGCGGCGCTCGTGGCGGAGCATCTGGAGAGCGAGGTCGAGGTGTATTCCGACCGCCTCGTGCCGTGCGCCACGCCGCCCGCCGCCCGCGTCGCCCGGTCTGTCGTCGACGCCCTGACCGGCCTCGGCCGCGACGCCGAGCCGTTCGGGAGCCCCACCGCCTCCGACTGGATCTTTTTGCACGACGTGCCGGCCGTCAAGATCGGCCCCGGCCGCAGCGAGCTCTCGCACACCGCCGACGAGCACGTCGAGGTCGCCCAACTCGAAGCGGCCGTCGAGGTGTACGCCGCCGTCGCCCGCCAGTACTTCGCCGCCTAGCCGTCCGAACCATGCCCGAGCCCATCCCGTCGTCCACCCCCATCTGGCACAAAGGCACCGCCGCCGAGGGCTGGGTGACCCGGTTCACCGTCGGCGAGGACTGGCGGTGGGACACGATCCTGCTGCCGTACGACCTGGAGGGGACGCGCGCGCACGCCGGGGCGCTCGGCCACGTCGGCGTCTTGACCGAGGCGGAGGTCGAGGAAGTGGACGGCGCGCTCGACGCGATCCGGGACGAGTGGGAGGCGGGGCGCGTCGCGGTCCGGCCGGAGGACGAGGACATGCACACCGTCATCGAGCGCGAGCTGACGGCGCGGCTGGGCGAGGCCGGCAAGAAGATCCACGCCGGCCGGAGCCGGAACGACCAGGTGCTCACGGCGCTCCGCCTCTGGCTCCGCGACGCGCTGGCGGCCGTCGCCAGCGGGGCGGGCGAGGTCGGCGCGGCCCTGGCGGACCATGCGGATCGGGGGCAGGCCCTCCTCATGCCCGGCTACACGCACGGCCAGCGCGCCATGCCGACGACCGTCGCCGTCTGGGCCGCCGGCTACGCCGACCTCCTCGCCGACGACCTCGGCGGACTGGCGGAGGCGCGGCGCGGGGCGAACACGTCGCCGTGGGGGAGCGCGGCCGGCTACGGCGTGCCCGTCCTGGACCTGCCGCGCGCAGCCGTCGCCGAGCGGCTCGGGTTCGAGCGCGTCCAGGCCGTCGCCGCCGTGCAGCTCTCGCGGGGCAAGCTGGAGGCCGCCGCCGTCCACGCGCTCGTTCAACTCGGCCTCACGCTGAACCGGCTGGCGAGCGACCTCGCCCTGTTCGCCACCGCCGAGTTCGGATTCGTGACGCTGCCCGTGGAGCACACGACGGGCTCGTCGATCATGCCCCAAAAGCGGAACCCGGACGTGCTGGAGCTGGCACGCGCCACGGTCCACCGCCTGACGGCCGAGCTGCACCTGCTCCTCACGCTCCCCGCCAACCTCCCCGGCGGCTACCACCGCGACCTCCAACTCACGAAAGAGGCGACCATGCGGGCCGTCCTCGCGTCGCAGGACCTCGTGGCCGCCGTCGCCGCCGTGCTGCCGGGCGTCGCGTGGCAGGCCGACCGGATGCGTGCGGCGCTCTCGCCCGACCTGTTCGCCACCGCCGAGGCGCTCCGCCGCGTGGCCGAGGGGACGCCCTTCCGCGACGCCTACCGCTCCGTCGGGACCGACCTGGGCTCGCTCACCGTCCCGAGCGACGCCGACGCGCTCGACGCCTACACCGCGCCCGGAACGCCGGGGAACGTGGACGTCGACGCGCTCCGCCAGCGGCTGGCGGACGCGCTCGGCCGGATCTAGCCACGCACGCCGTGCGGGGCCTCGGGGAGGACGTCCAGCGTCACGGTCGCCGTCCCGCGCCCGGTCATGCCGATCTCGTCGGCGGCGGCACGCGAGACGTCGATGATGCGGTTGCCGTGGAACGGCCCCCGGTCGTTGACGCGGACGACGACGCTCTCGCCGTTGCGCTGGTTGGTCACGCGGACGCGCGTGCCGAAGGGGAGCGTCCGGTGAGCGGCCGTGAGGTCGGACGGGTCGAAGCGGTCGCCGCTGGCGGTCGGGTTGCCGGCCAACTCGCGGCCGTAGTAGCTCGCGCGGCCCTCGGAGTGGAACGTGCCCTCCCCCGCGTCCGAGACCGTGTGGATCGGGACGCCGGCGGTGTCGGCCGGGAGGAGCGTCAGCGGGGCCGGCTCGGCCTCGGGCGTCGGCGCCGAGACGGTGGCCACAGAAACGTGCGAGGCGGGGACCACCTCGGGCTCCGGCGCGTCGACGAGCGTCGCCAGCGAGCCGGCGGAGAGCAGCGCCGCGCTGGTCACGACGGCGGCCCGGCGGCGCGACCCGGCGAGGCGGGCTCGGAGGCCGCGCACGCGCTGGGGGAGGGCGCGGCGGCGCGAGAGCAGGGCGGGGTCAGTCGGGGCGTTCATGGCGTCGTCGGTCGTACGCCCGCAGTAAGGGCAGAGACCGTTCCGGGATCGCCCAGGATACGGCTCTTCGCGCGGGACTCACACAACCGGCCCGTTCTGCGTGGTTTCCTGACAAGCTGCGGGCGCTGTCGGCCGATCTGGCGCGCCCGCTAGGAGCGCGGACGGCGCGCGTGGTCACGCCTCCGGGATCACGACCGGCCGCGGCATCGGCTGGCGGAGGGCCTGCGTGGCCTCGACCTGGACGGCGTCGAGGCGGAGGTCGTGGCCGGCGTCGGTGAGCGGCTCCAACTCGTTTACCGGGGCCATCATCAAGAACTCGGGGTAGGCCACCGTCCCGTGCTCGTGGAGGTCGAGCCCGGCCGTCTCCGTCTCCTCGTCGATCCGGATGCCCATCGTGGCCTCGACGACGGAGAAGACGAGGTAGGAGAGCGGGAACGTCCACAGGAACGCCGCGCCGACGCCGATGGCCTGGACGCCGAGCTGGCTCAGGCTGAACCCGTCGGCCGCGAAGAGGGCGACCGCCAGTGTGCCCCACGCCCCGCAGACGCCGTGGACGGCGACCGCGCCCACCGGGTCGTCGATGGTCTGCTCCAGCCAGCGCGTGGCGTAGACCACGAGCACGCCCGCGACCAGGCCGATGGCGATGGCCCCGATAGGGAGGACGGCGTCGCACCCGGCCGTGATGCCGACGAGCCCGGCGAGCACGCCGTTGAGCGTCATCCCCACGTCGGGCATCCCGTTCCGAACCCAGGTGATCGCCATCGCCCCGACGGCGCCCGCGCTGGCGGCCAGGAACGTGTTGGTGGCGATGAGGGCGATCCCCGTCGATCCGGCCGTCGTCGAGCCCGCGTTGAACCCGAACCACCCGAACCACAGGATGAACACGCCGAGCGCAGCGAGGGGGATGCTGTGGCCCGGAATCGGGAGCGGGACGCCGTCCTCGTCGTACTTCCCGGCGCGGGCGCCCACGACGAGCGCGCCCGCCAGCGCGGCCCAGCCGCCGACCGAGTGGACGACCGTCGAGCCGGCAAAGTCGAGGAAGCCCAACCCTTCCAGCCAGCCGCCCCCGTTGAACAGGCCGCCCCACGCCCACGACCCGAACACGGGATAGATCACGCCCACGATGAGGACGGAGAAGATGAGGTAGGCCGAAAACTTGACCCGCTCGGCGACGGCGCCCGACACGATCGTCGCGGCCGTCGCGGCGAACACGGCCTGAAAGAAAAAGAAGGCGTAGACCCACGTCGGGTCCTGTCCCTCGATCCCGGTGAGCGCGAACCCGGAGGTCCCGACCCAGCCGCCGAGCGACGGGCCGAACATGAGCCCGAAGCCGACGAGGAAGAACACGATGGCGCCAGCCGAGGCGTCCATCACGTTCTTCATGATGATGTTGGCGGCGTTCTTGGCGCGCGTGAGGCCGGTCTCCAGGAGCGCGAACCCGGCCTGCATCAGGAAGACGAGGGCCGCCGCCAGGATCGTCCAGACGTAATCGAGGTGGAGCTGGACGGTCTCGGGACTGGCGTCCTGAGCCAACACGAGGGTGGGCGTGAGAAGGGTGAGGGTGACGAGAGTGTTCCTCATTTTATTAAGGCGTGGGCTGAGATTGGCTTATAAAGTATCTCAACCTACTTATTCGTTCTTGAGCTATCAAGAGATATTCCCCTTGCCGGATGAGGTTTTTGAATTGGAAGCGCTTCTTTATTCAGGTCCGTCGTCTGTCCAGCTTCTGGTCAGCGCTCGCGTGCGGGGGGTGACAGTCGGTTGTCGCCGCCCGTCTCGACCTTCCGAGTCAACGATCCTTCCGACCCATGACCGCCTCCGACCTCCCCCGCCTCGCCGCCCCGTTCGCACCGTCCGACGTCGAGTGGAAGCCCGGCGCGACCACCCGCGACAAGTCCAAGGGCCTTGCCATGGCCTACCTCACGAGCCGTGCCGTCCAACAGCGGTTCGACGACGTGTGCGGGCCGGGGGACTGGCGCAACGAGTTCGCTCCCGGCCCCGACGGCGGCGTCCTCTGCGGCATCTCGATCCGCATCGACCGTGGGGACGGCACGGGCGAGTGGGTCACGAAGTGGGACGGCGCCGATAATTCGCAGGTCGAGGCGGTCAAGGGCGGCCTCTCCGGCGCCATGAAGCGCGCAGCCGTCCAGTGGGGCGTGGGCCGCTACCTCTATGAGCTTCCCGCCACCTGGGTACGCCTCGACGAGCGTGGCCGGTTTGCCGAGGCGCCCCGGATTCCGCGCGAGTACCTCCCTACGGGCGGCTCCGACGGTCCGCCGTCTCCTGCTCCCTCTCAGCCTGCCCCTTCCAACGCCCGCCGGGAGTCGTCGGGAGGCCCCCCTCCGGGGTCCCGGCCGACGCCGAGGAGCGGACAGCGGCGGGTCGTCCGTCCGTCCGGCCAGCGACCGTCGGGCGACGGCGACGCGCGGCCCATCGAGCCGGGGTTCTAACCGGCCGAGCCGCGGGTCCCTGCCGCTGGCGGCGGGCGCTGCGACCGTCGCCAGCGGGGGCCGAGACGAGAGGTCCGGCTGAGAGGGGGCGGTGCCGAGCGGCGGAATCGGCCCTGGGGAGTCGGGGCGGCAGTGGGGGTTAGGAGGACTCCTGATTCTCCTACAGCGCTTGCGGAACGCGGGCAAATCCGCGTACTTAGACCCGTCCCCCTCCCTCGACGCCATGACTCTGCCCGCGCTTCGTGGAGCCCTCGCCGCTGCCCTCGGGGTCGCGCTGGCGGCAGCGGCGGGCGCACAGAGCGGCGGGTTCGAGACGCTCGATCCGGCGTACGGCGGGGAGACGGCGCGGCGCGGGTTCTACGGCGGGTTCGCCCTCTCGGGCGAGGCCGCCTACCAGGACGCTGACATCGGGGCGACGGGCGCGGCCTCGGGCTCCAACCTCTCGCTCTCGGCGCGGCTCGACTACGCCCTCCTCCCGCAGGTCGACCTCGCCCTCGTTGCGGATCTGACGGGGGGCGTCCAGGACGGCCCGCTCGGGCTGAGCTGGGTGGTCGTCAAGCCGTACTGGCACAACGAGATGACGGACTACGCCGTCCGCGTCGCCATCGACCCGGCCAACGAGGGCGGTCTCGGCTTCCGCCAGACCGACGTGACGTTCCTCTCCACGACCTCGCTCTCGCCCGTCGTCACGAGCGACCTCTCGGTCGGGCTCCGCCGCGTGCGGACGGGCTACACGCCGCTCGGCGAGGAGGACCTGCCGGGCGCCACCGAGCCCACGACGGAGGCGCTGTACATGGCCCGTGTGATCCTGACCGAGCCGACAGAGCGGGCGCGCCTCGTGGGCCAGGAGATCCGGGGCTCGTGGGGGTACAACGTCCTCTTCGACCCGGCAGGGAGCCGCTTCGCGCTGGGCCTCGTCGCCGAGGCCGGCGACTACGCCATCGTCCGCACGCGGTTGAACGTGGACCCGCTCGCGGCCGGCGACGGCGCCGTGGCCGAGGAGACGGGCTCCGACCGCATCCGGGTCGGGACGGGGTGGATTCGGGCGGGCATGGAGTTTAGCCGACCGAGCTATCAGGTGGCTCCGTTCGTGAGCCTCCCCGTGGTTCGCTGGTCGGACAAGGAGGTCGGGCCGGAGTTGGAGGGGCCGCGCGTCCAGCGGTTCAAGTTCGGCCTCCGGCTGACGCTGCGGTAGCAGGGTGGGCGCGTGACCGGGCGGACTCGCGGACGAAGGCGGGCGGCCGGCAGATCTCTCGGCACCGCGCGCTCCACTCGTACACTGGGCCCCTCACTCACGAGCCCACCCCGCAGTGCGCGTCGGCATCGTCTCGGACACCCACAGTTTCTACCACCCCGAGCTGGACGACGTGTTCGCAGGCGTGGACCTGATCCTCCACGCGGGCGACGTGGGCACGGCCGACGTGCTGGACCGGCTGGAGGCGCTGGCGCCCGTCGTCGGCGTGTACGGGAACGTGGACGGGCCGCCGGTGCGGGGCCGCTTCAAGGAGCACGTCCGCATCCGCGTCGAGGGGGTCCGGCTGTGGATGACGCACATCGGCGGTCGGCCGGGGCGGTGGGCCAAAGGCATCGGCCCCGCCCTCCGCGCCGACCCGCCGGACCTGTTCGTGTGCGGCCACAGCCACATCCTCCGCATCGAGCGCGTCCCGACGCTCGACCGGATGCTCTACCTCAACCCCGGCGCCGCCGGCCGCCAGGGGTTCCACCAGGTCAAGACGTGCGTCCGGCTGCGGATCGAGGACGGAGCGATGAGCGAGGCCGAGGTGATCCACCTGGAAAAGGAGGGACCGCAGGCGGAGTAGCTTCCGCCATGCCCGCTCCCGTCCTCGACGAGCACGTCGACGCCTCGCTCGACCCGGCCGACCAGGTCGGCGCGCTGCTGCTCGCGCTGATGAGCCGGCTGCTCGCCACGCGCGGCGTCGGGGCGCTGGCCGAGGACGGCGGGTTCCGAGTGGTCTCGGTCAAGGGCCGTGCCGGTGTCGCGGCCGGCGAGCGGCTGGCGGTAGAGCCCGACGCGCTGGAGACGGTCGATTGGGAGGCGGCCGGGCTGGCGCTGGCACTCCCGCTCCGGCACGGCGGCGAGACGGTCGGGCTGGTGGCGCTGGGGCCGCGGGCGACGGGGGCGCCGTACTCGGCCGCCGAGGTCGGCGTGGCGCGGTCGCTGACCGGCGCCACGGCCGCGTCGGTCCGGGCGGGGCGCGTGGCGACGGCGCTCGCCGAGGCCAGCCGCCAGCAGGCGGCCCGCGTCCAAGAGCTGCGGACGCTGTTCGAGCTGTCGCAGGCGTTCGGCCGCGTGCTCGACCGCGACGCCATCCTCAACCGGCTCGGGTTCGCGCTCATGGGCCAGCTCCTCGTGAGCCGCTTCGCCGTCGCCCTCTGCGACTCCGACCGCCAGGGCGACGCGCCGCTCGACGTCACGTTCGGACGGGGAGAGGGCGCGACGACGCGCGTCTCGTGCGACCTCGCCGACCTCGACGGGCCGGAGCCCATCGACGCCGCCTCCGACCTCGGCGCCGACGGCTGGCGGTGGGCCGTCCCGCTCCGGGCCGGCGACGTCTCGCGCGGCGTGATCCTGCTCGGCCCCCGCGCGACGGGCGCCTTCGACGACCGCGCCGCCGACTTCGCCGCCGCGCTGGCGGCCCTCGCCGTCGGCGCCCTCGAAACCGCCGACCGCGTGTCCGAGCGGCTGGACCGCGAGCGGCTCCGCGAGGAGGTCCGCCTCGCGCGTGAGGTGCAAACGCGCCTGCTCCCCGAGCGGCTCCCCGACGTCGCCGGGCTCGACGTGGCCGCACGCTGGCGCCCCAGCCGCGACGTCTCGGGCGACACCTACGAGGTGTGCGACCTGGGCGCCGGGCGCCTCCTCGTCGCCGTGGCCGACGTGGTGGGCAAGGGGATCGGCGCCTCGCTCCTCATGGCGACGCTCCAGGCCGGCTTCCGTCTCCTCCAGCCCGACCTCGAACGCGAGCGGCCGGACCTCGCCGCCGCCACGGCCCGCCTGGACCGGCTCGTCCACCAGAGCACCGAGGCGACGCAGTTCGTCACGCTCGCCTGGGGCATCGTGGACGCCCGGACGTTCCGGTTCGTCGTCGCCGGGCACCCGCCGCCACGGCTCATCCGGGCGGGTGGGCGCATCGAGGCGCTGACGTCCGGCGGGCCGCTGCTCGGCGTCGTCCCCGGCGCGCGGTTCGTGCAGGGCGAGGTGCACCTCGATCCCGGCGACGCGGTCCTCCTCTACACCGACGGTGCGACGGAGGCGCAGGACGCCGACGGCGCCGAGCTTCAGATCGACGGCCTCGACCGGGCGCTCGGCCCGGCTACCTCCGCCGACGCCCTCCTCGACACGGTCGTCTCCGCCATCGACACGTGGGCCGCCGACGGCGACGCCGAGGACGACGACCTCACGCTCGTGGCGGTCCGGGTGAAGGGCGGAGAGTGAGGGGGGAGAACGGCCCGGCCATTCCGTCTCCTCACCCCTCGCCCTCCTCCCCCAGTCCCTGCCCGGCGGCGACGTTCGCCAGCAGGGCACGCTCGGCGTCCGACAAGGTCCGGTCGCGGCGGGCCATCACGGCCTCGGCCACGCGGAACGCCTTCTCCGTCCGGTACGGGACGAGCCCGTCGGCGCCGCCCCAGGCGAAGCTCGGGACGTGGCGCGGCGGGAAGCCGGCCCCGAACAGGTTGCAGAACACGCCGACGACCGTGCCCGTGTTGAACATGGTGTTGATGGAGCACTTCGAGTGGTCGCCCATGAACAGCCCCGCGAACGTGCGCCCGCTCCCGACAGCCTCGCCCGCCACGGCGTCCCAGACCGTGACCTCGCCGTAGTCGTTCTTCAGGTTCGACGTGTTGGTGTCGGCGCCGAGGTTGCACCAGCGGCCGAGGGAGCTGTTGCCGAGGTAGCCGTCGTGGGGCTTGGACGAGAGGCTGTGGAGCACGCTCCCATGGACCTCGCCGCCCACCTTGCTCCAGTAGCCGATGGCGCTCTCGTCCACGCGCGCGGCCGGCTTCACGACGGCCTTCGGCCCGAGGTAGACCGGCCCCTTCACGACGGCGTTCTCCCCGATCTCGGCGCCCTCCCCGATCCAGACCGGCCCGCTGGCGGCGCTCACCACGGCCCCGGCCCGGACGACGGCGCCCTCGGCGACGTGGAGGTCGGCCGGTCCGACCAGAGTGGCGCCCTCCTCAACCACGCCCGCGTGGTCTCCGAGGCCGCCCATCGCTACTAGGTCGTGCGCGATCCGCTCGCCCAGGTCCGCGATCAGGTCCCAGAGGTGCGTGACGAGCGTCGCCCCCTCGACGCGCTCCTGCGGAATCCCCTCGACCTCGGACAGGCCGATCGCGTCGGGCGCCACGAGGTGCGCCGGTGGGCTCGGGTGCCAGAGCGCCAGCAGCGTATCGTCCTGGACGAACGCCCGCGCCTCCCTCGCCCCGACGGCCGACCGGACGGCTCGCGCCGCGTCGCCCTCGCGCACCAGCCACCGCCCGTTGACGAAGAGGGTCCCGCCCGCTGGCGCCTCGCGGACGGAGGCGCCCGGGTGCTCCTCGGCCGTCACGCCCGCCAGCGCCGCGCGCGTGTGGAGCACGAGCCGGTCCGGCGCGAACACGGACACCGCGTTCTCCAGCAGCGTCCGCGCGCCGACGCGGAGGTCGAAGGCGGCGCGCGTGAGGGCGAGCGGGAAGAGGTGCCCGACGCGGGCGTCCTCGAAGGGGCAGAGGGTCATGGGGGATGGGGGATGGGGGATGGGGGATGGGGGATGGGGGATGGGGGATGGGGAGGGATCGCGCGGTGCAAAAGTTCCGACCGCCGCCCGCCCGTTCCGCTGGCGGCGCGCTGCCGCCAGCGGCGCAGATTGCCACCTCCCACGAAGCGCGTCTGGAGAATGGACGAGGCCGGACCCGCCCGGGCCGCCCGCCGTACCACTCACAGTTCCTCTCCCGACTACCCGCCGCCATGAAGTTCTTCATCGACACCGCCGTCCTCGACGAGATCCAGGAGGCCCACGACATGGGCGTCCTCGACGGCGTCACCACCAACCCGTCGCTCATGAAGAAGGTGGGCGTGCAGGACTTCCACGGCCACATCGCCAAGATCTGCGAGATCGTCCCCGGCGACGTCTCGGCCGAGGTCACGGCGACGGACTACGACGGGATCATGGAGGAGGCCCACGAGGTGGCCCAGATCGCCGACAACGTGGTCGTGAAGGTGCCCCTCATCCTCGACGGCATCAAGGCCATCAAGTCGCTGAGCGAGGAGGGGATCAAGACCAACTGCACCCTCTGCTTCTCGCCCACGCAGGCGCTCGTGGCCGCCAAGGCCGGCGCCACCTACATCAGCCCGTTCATCGGCCGGCTCGACGACATCTCCTCGAACGGGATGGAGCTGATCCGCCAGATCGTCCGCATCTACGACAACTACGGCTACGAGACCCAGGTGCTGGCGGCCTCCATCCGCCACCCGATGCACGTCGTCGAGTCCGCCGAGGCCGGCGCCGACGTGGGCACCATGCCGCTCGACGTGATCAAGAAGCTGATCGAGCACCCGCTCACCGACCGCGGCCTCGAGAAATTCCTCGCCGACTGGGCAGACCTCCAGGCCATCGAGGCGACGACCGCCGGAGGCGACGGCGCAGCCAACGGGCAGGCCGCGAAGCAAGAGGCGTAGGGCGCCCGGCCGTCCGCGATCCCCGAGGGGCGCCGCCTACGGGCGGCGCCCCTTTCTCGTGCGCGCCCCGCTGGCGACGGCCCGCCGCCAGCGGGGCGGCCCGGCTGATCTAACCGAAAGCGCAGAATCGCCGGCCTGGAGGGAGAGTACCCTAGCCGGACACAACGACTCCGACGTGCGATACCTCTCCCTCGGCGACACCGACGACATCGCCGCCTCCTGCCACCACCTCACGTTCGGTGGCACCGGCCTCATCCTCGACGCCGGCATGGACCCCGACCAGGACGGCTACGCGGCGCTCCCGCCCTTCGAGCTGCTCCGCGACCGGCCCGTCGACCACGTCGTGGTGACGCACGCGCACCACGACCACCTGGGCGCGCTCCCGGTCCTCTCCCACGAGGTGCCGCACGCGCAGATCCACATGTCGCGGCCGACGGCCATGCTGGCCGAGATGCTGCTCCCGTCGTCGGCGCGGCTCCAGAAGCGGCGCGTCCGGGAGGGCTCGACGAGCGCGGCGCCGGTCTTCGACGTCGAGATGGCCGAGGCGCTGAGCTACGTCTACGACACGCACGTCCTCGACAGCCCGTTCAGCCTCGCCGGCCTCAAGGCCGAGGGGCCGCTCGCGGGCACGTTCTACCACGCCAGCCACGTGCTCGGCGCCGTCGGCCTCTTGGTGGAGGGCTACGAGAACGGCCAGCGGCGCCGCCTCTTCTACACCTCCGACACCAGCCTCCAGCCGCAGACGATCCTCCCCGAGGCCGACTACCCCGACGGGCCGGTCGACGTGCTCCTCCTGGAGTCGACGCTCGGCGCGGACCCGGAGGCGGAGACCACGTCCCGCAAGGCGGAGGAAAAGCGGCTCGGCGGGGCCATCGCGGACGTGATCGGGCGCGGCGGCGTCGTGCTCCTGCCGGTCTTCGCGCTCGGGCGGAGCCAGGACATGCTCGCCCTCATCGACCGCTACAAGAAGCGCGGCCTGATCCCCGAGGACACGCCCGTCTACACCGCCGGCTCCATGCGCGGCGTCGCCGAGGTCTACGACAAGACCCGCGAGTCCACTCCCCGCCTCGACTCGGACTTCGAGGTCTACGGCGTGGACCAGGAGCGCCTGCCGCGCTCGGGCAAGCGCAAGGAGGAGGCCCTCGCCAAGCCGGGCATCTTCGTGCTCACCTCCGGGATGCTCTTCGAGCGGACGCCCTCGTTCGACCTCGCCCGCCGGATCGTGGGCGACGAGCGCCACGGCATCTTCTTCGTCGGCTACTCGAAGGAGGACTCGCCCGGCGACCTCCTCCAGCGCGCCGCCGCCGCCGGCGAGAAGATGACGTTCGACCCCGACGAGGGCCCGGTCGCGGTGAACGCCACCGTCGAGCGGTTCCGGTTCTCGGGCCACTCGCACCGCCGCGACCTCATCGCGGTCGTCGAGCGCGTCAAGCCGCGGACCGTCGTGCTCGTCCACGGCGAGACGGCGGCGAAGGACTGGATGAAGGACAACATCGAGTTCCACCACCCCGACGTCCGCGTGATCGTCCCGGAGCAGGGCCAGGAGATCGAGCTCTAGGCCCGCCCTCACGCTCCGCCAGCGGCCCGCCATGCCCGATCTCTCCGCCGCCGACGCCTCCTGGTCCCCGCTGACGCCCTTCTGGGAGTCGCTCGGGACCCGCTCGTTCGTCTCGTCCGACGACGGCGGTGACCGCCTCCGGGTCCGCTACTACGCCGACGACGCCGGCCGGACGTGGGCGCGGGCGTGGTTCGGCCCCGGCGCCGAGGGGCCGCCCGGCTACGCCCACGGCGGCGCGCTGGCGGCGCTCTTGGACGAGGCGATGGGGATGGCCGCGCTCGCCACCGGCCGCGTCTGCGTGGCCGCGCGGATCGAGGTCGACTTCCGGGCGATGGTGCCGCTGGGCGAGGTCGTCACGGTCGAGATGGCGACGAGCGAGCCGGCCGGGACGAAGATCCCCGTCCGGGCCACGCTCCGCCGCGACGACGGCGAGGTCTGCTGCGAGGCGGCCGGCGTGTTCGTGGAGATCGGGGCGAACGGGCTGGGCGCCGCCGCCGAGCGCGCCGGCCTCTAGCCGGAGACCCCGCCGTCCGGTACGAGTACGACGCCCCAGCCGCTTCTCAACGCCCCCCCATGACGACGCACACCGACACCGAGACCATCTGCCGCGACGCCTCCTGGCAGGAGGCCATCTCCTTCGGGGCCTTCCTCCCGACGGCCCAGGACAACGCCGACCTCTGGCGCCAGACCTACGAGCGCGCCCGCGTGCCGGCCGACCTCGTCGCGCGCGTCGAGAGCGTGCCGGGCACGTGGCGGCTCCTCGTGCTCAGCGAGGACTGGTGCGGCGACGCCTCCAACACGGTCCCCCCGCTGGCCGCTTTCGCCGAGGCCGCCGGCAACCTCGACCTCCGCCTCCTCGCCCGCGACGAGCACCTGGACCTCATGGACGAGCACCTCACCGACGGCACCAAGCGGGCCATCCCCATCGTGATCGTGCTCGACGGCGAGGGCAACGAGCGGGGCTGGTGGGGGCCGCGCCCGGCCGACCTCCAGGCGTGGTTCTACGGGGCCGGCCAGGATCTCGACAAGGAGGAGCGCTACCGCGAGCTTCGCAAGTGGTACGCCCGCGACAAGGGCCGCACCACCATCCAGGAGGTCGTCCGGATCGTGGAGCAGGCCGGCGGTGCGGGGCTCGTGGTCTGAGCGGCGCGCGAGTGAACCTGGGGCGGGTGACGAATCCGAGGACGGCCCTCGCTCGTCCACGACGCCGCGTCCACCCCCACCCCGATCCCGTGCCCCTCGACCCCCCCCTCGGCCTCGACGACCACGTCACCGGCCCCGACGACGCGCTCGTCACGCTCCTCCAGTACGGCGACTTCGAGTGCCCGTACTCGAAGGACGTCCACGACATCGTGGCCGAGATCCGCCAGTCGCACCCTGGCGGCGTGCGGGTCGCGTTCCGCCACTTCCCCCTGCGCCCGCACCCGAACGCGCTCGCGGCGGCCGTGGCCGCCGAGGAGGTCGCCCGGCAGGGGGGCTTCTGGGACTTCTACGAGCGCCTGTTCGCCCACCAGCTCGCGCTCCGCCCCGACCAGCTGGCGGCCCACGCCGACGCGCTCGGGTACGACGGCGAGGCCGTGCGCCGGGCCATCGAGGAGGGGAGAGGCGAGGCGGAGGTGCTGGCCCAGAAGCGGCGCGGCGTCCGGGCCGGCGTCCGGTCGACGCTCAACCTGTGGATCGACGGGGTGCTGTTCGAGGAGGACGACCTGGAGGACGCGCTCGTCGAGCACGTGATCCGTCCGCTCCGAGCGGCCGAGGCAGACGGCTAGAAGCCGTAGGCCGAGCGGCCGTACATCACGAAGACGGCCAGCAGGAACAGGACGGCGTTGGCGCCCACCTGCGCCCACTCCGCCCGCTGGCCGTGCGCGATCATGGCGCCCACCATCACGCAGGCGAGCCCGAACGCCGCCCACGGCACGAGCCCGACGGCCACGCCCACGAGCGGGGGGAGGACGAGCCCGATGGCGCCCAGCACCTCCGCCAGCGCGACCCCCCTGATGGCGAGCGGCGAGACCGGCGCGAGCACGCCCATCTTGTCCAGCAGCGCCTCCTTCGGCCTCAGCAGCTTCATCAGTCCCGAGCCCAGGAATACGAGGGCGAGGAGAACCTGGACGATCCAGAGGGCGACGGTCATCGGCGGGAGGCGTGGAGAGACGGAGGGGGACGAACGCGCCGGACGCGGCCTCGTTCTACTCGACCGCCAGCCGCACGGCGCGCCCGCCGGGGCCGACGAGCCACACGGCGCCCGGCCCCGACGCGGTGACGCCCCAGAACGCGCGCTCGTCCACGAGCGACCACGTGCGGCCGTCATCGCGCGAGAGGGCCGCGCCTCCAGGGCCGACGGCGACGAGCGCGCCGGTGCCGGGGACGTACGCCGCGCCGTAGGCGGCGCCGGGGAAGGGGAGGCGCCCGCCGGCCGTCCACGTCCGGCCACCGTCGGAGGAGAGGGCGACGGCGTCGGCGACCGAGTCCGCGTCGCCGATGTCGCCCCCGAGGGCGGCGCCGTGCCGGGCGTCGCGGAACACGACGGACGCCGCGCCGCGCCCTTCGCCGGCCACGAGCGGCACCGCCGCCGACGTCCACGTCGTGCCATAGTCGTCGGTGCGGAGGACGCGCGCCGGGGTCGCGTTGCCCGTCCCGATCCAGGCGCGCCCGTTCGGGCCGGTGGTCACGCACGTGCCGCTGGCGGCGAACGAGCCCTCGCCCGGGGCCGCTGGCGGCAGCGCCGAGGGCGGCACGCGGGTCCACGTCTCCCCGCCGTCGGCCGTGGTCAGGACGAGGAACGCGCCCTCGACGGCGTCGCTGAAGGCGAGCCCCCGGTTTCCGTCCCAGAACGCGAGGCAGTCGTAGAACCCGTCGGGCTCGTCGTTCACGAAGACGGTCCGCCACGAGCGCCCGCCGTCCGTCGTCTTGACGATCCGGGAGTCGGCGCCGGGGCCGATGGAGAGCGCCCACGCCGTCTGCGCGTCGAGCGCGTGGACGTCGCGGAGCTGGAGCGAGTCGAGGCCGGGCACGACGGAGGCCGCCCACGTCTCCCCGCCGTCGGTCGTGCGGACGACCGTCCCGCCGGTGCCGGCCAGCCAGACGACGCGCTCGTCGACGGCGTGGGAGCCGATCAGGAGCGCGTCGGTGCCGGAGTCTTGGTCTACCAGGACGGGCTCGGCGGGCGCGGCCGGGCGAGGGGCGGCGCACCCCGCCAGCGCGGCGAGGGCGAGGAGAAGGACGGGGCGCATGGCGGGGCGGAGAGGGGCCTGGATGGTAACGCCGCCCCGCTCGTCTACTCTTTCCGTCCGACCATCGGGCGCAGGACCACCTCCGAGATCAGCGTCCCGTGCGGGGCCTGGAGCACGTGGAGGATCGTCGCCGCGATGGATTCCGGGCTCATGGCGACCGGGTTGGAGCTGCCGCCGCCGAAGTCGGTGTCCACGGAGCCGGGATAGACGCAGCACACCTTGATGCCGTCCGGCCGAAGCTCTTTCATAACGGCGTCGGAGAACCCGCGGAGGCCGAACTTGGTGGCGTTGTAGGCGCTCAGGTTGGGGTTGCCCACGAGCCCGGCGATGGAGGCCACGTTCACGATGAATCCGGCCGTCTCGTCGGCGCCGCGCGCCGCGCCCTGCTGTTTCATGTGCGGGACGGCCGCGCGCGTGGCGTGGAAGACGCCCGAGAGGTTCGTGTCCACCTGGACGTTCCAGTCCTCCAGGCTGAGGTCGTCCACCTCGTCGAAGCGGCCGAGGCCGGCGTTGTTGACGAGCACGTCGAGCCGGCCGTGCGCGTCGGCCACGCCGTCGATGGCTTCTTGGGTGGCGTCGGCGTCGGTGACGTCGCAGACGACGGGCGTGAAGCGGTCGCCGAGCGCCTGGGCGACGGCGTCGAGGTCGCCCTCGGAGCGGGCGAGCCCGGCGACGTGGGCGCCGGCGTCGACGAGGGCGCGGGCGGTGGCGAGGCCGATGCCCCGGCTGGCGCCGGTGACGACGGCGACGGTGTCGTGGAGGTCCATCGGAAGAGGGAAGGGAAAGGGGAGACGAGAAAAGGGGAGCCTCCCGAAACGTTCCCTCCCGCTGGCGACGGCCGCTGGCGACGGCCGCTGGCGACGGCCGCTGGCGACGGCCGCTGGCGACGGCCGCCCGCGCGCGGCGCCCTCGCCTACGGCGCGGACTCGGGAGCCGACTCCGAGCCCTCGTCCTCGACCGTCACCTCCTTCACCTCCAGCGTGGCCTCGGCGACGCCCTCGGCCACCAAGCGCTGCTGGCGGTCGGCCTGTTCGATGGCGACCCGCCGCTCCGGCCCCTCCGGCATCTTCTCGGCCCGCGCCCGCGCCAGCGCGATGTTTCCCAGCTCGGCGACCTTGATCTCCTCGGTCAGGTCCCGGTTCACGCCGGTCACGACGTGATGAACCGTCCGGGGGAGGGTGAGGCCGTCGGTCGTCTGGAAGTCCGAGTAGACGAGGCGGTCGGTGATGGCGGCCTTGGTGGAGTCGGTGGAGACGCTCCGGTAGATCTCCAGGATGTCGAACGTCTCGGCGTCGACGTAGACGCGCAGCTCGTGGTCGCCGGGGGGCGGGGTGCCGCCGAGGAGCGCGGCCGGGTCGCCGGTGGCGAGGACGTAGGCCCGCCGCCCGTCGCGCTCGACGACGCCGCTGAGGTCGGCGCCGCGCAGGCCGTTCGCCAGCCCGAGCGCGTTGGGCACGAGGTTGTAGTGGAGCTGGAACGTCTCCGGGTCCAGCTTGACGGTCCCGCCGGTCGGTTCGAGCGTGATCGTGAACGGCTGGAGCCCCGTCGTGTCGGCCGGGTTGCGCGTGTGGCGGGCGAGGCCGCCGCCGCCGCGCACCGTGAACGCCTCGACGCTGCCCTGGTTGGACTCGTACCGCTGGCGCATCCGGTCGGCAACGGCCTGGGCCGAGGTCAACTCGCCGGCGGTCGGCTCGGAGAGGGGGCCGTCGTCGGTGGCGTCGCCGCAGGCGCCGAGCGCGAACAGGGGGAGCAGGAGGAGTGGCGAGAAGCGAGGCGGTGCATAGCGTCGGAATCGGGGGGTGAGGAAGCTACGGCGGCGCCCGGCCGGCTAGCTTGGAAGCCTCTGTGTGGCCGCCCCTCCAACGGCCGGCCGGTCGCGTTCGCACCCCGCTCCCCATGCCCGAGTCTCCGCCGTTCTTCCCGCTCACCGACGCCGTCCCGGTCGGCGCCGGCACGTACCCGGCGGCGACCGTGCTCCGCGTGCTCGGCCCGTACCTCCGCGACGAGCGGCGCGCGCGGATCGAGGCCGTCGCGGCGGCCCGCGCGTTCGGCGTGGTGCCGGTGCTGGAGGGGCTCGTCGATCCCGGCAACGTAAACGCCGTCTTGCGGAGCGCCGAGGGGCTCGGGTTCGGCGCCGCCCACATGATCGGGCTGGAGGGCGACGCGGCCCGGCTGATGGCGCAGATCCGGTCCGGCGAGGACGAGCCGACGGTCGAGGACCGCCGCGCCGCGCGCCGCGCCAGCCAGGGCGCCCACAAGTGGGTCGAGGTCCGGGCGTGGGACGACCCCGAGGCCTACGTCGCCTGGGTCCACGCGCGGGGCGGCCGCGTCGCCGTGACGGCCCTCCGCGACGACGCGCTCCCCATCGACGCCTGGGACTTTTCGCGGCCGACGGCGCTCGTCGTGGGCAACGAGCACGCCGGGGCCAGCGAGGCCATGCTCGACGCCGCCGACGCCGCGCTCCTGCTCCCGCTCGACGGGTTCGTCCAGAGCTACAACGTGTCCGTCGCCGCCGCGCTCGCGCTCTACCACGCCCGCGCCGACCGCCTCCGCCGGGGCGCCCACGCCGACCTCGCCGACGCCGAGCGCCAGCGGCTCGTGGCGCACTACGTGGCCCGCGCCGTCCCGCTGGCGGCGCCGCTGCTGGAGGAGCACGCGCGGCGGGAGGGGTGACGGGGAGTGAAGAAATTCCCGGACGACTCCTGCCCCTCCGACGGGCGACGACGCCCGCCAGCGGCGCAGCTTCTCCCCCGAACCCCTCAGTTCAACAGTGCCCAGAACACGCCGAAGCGGAGGACGTGGGGCGCGAGCGGCTCGCCCTGCGTCACGAGCGCGCCGCTGGTGAGGCGCTCGCCGAGGGCGTGGTCGTAGCGGAGGAAGAGGGACGCCTGCGCGCTGAAGGTGGCCGTGGCTTCCAGGCCGAGCGTCGCCTGCGCGGGGATCTCGATGCCGAAGGCGGAGCCCGGATCGGGGAGGGCGAGGAGGCCGGTCGCGGGCTCGGTCCAGCGGCTGCGGAAGGCGGTCCAGCCCGCGCCGACGGCGGCGAGGTCGAGGTCGAGCACGCCGTCGCCCACGTCCTCGGCGCGGAGGCCGAGGCGGAGCGTCCCCCAGACGCGCGGGAGCGCCGCGTCCAGCCGGGCGTGGATCTCGGACGTCCCGGGGTCGAGGAGGGCGCGCGTCGTGCCCTCGGCGCGGAGGTAGAGGCCGCGCCGCGCCGTCTCGCGCCAGCCGAGCGCGCCCGCGACGCCGCCCTGACGCACGGCGTCCGGCACCGTCCCGAAGGCGAACGCCGAGTCCCCCTGAGCGACGAGCACGCGGAGGTCCGTCTGGACGTGCCCGAACGCCCGCGCGGCCAGCCGCCACGGGCCGGCGTGGACCTCGACGCCGACCTCGGCCGCGAGCGTCCGCTCGCCCGCCGTCGTCGCGTCCGGCGCGATCCGCCCCGCCAGCCCGGCGGCCTCGACGCGCGACCGCGCCCGCCCGCCGTAGCGCACGCCCGCGAACAGCGGCCCCGTCTCCGCCCGGAGGGTGGCCGACGGCCACGCCTCGTCGCCCACCCGGTTTAGTCCGGCCGCCGCGGCGATCGCCAGCGGACCGAGGCGGAGCGAGTCGGTGACGGCCGCGTGGAGGTGCGTCCGGGCGCCGGCCTCGCTCAGCGGTCCGAGCCCCAGATCCGGCGCCGGCTCGTAGATCGCGTCGAGGCGGAGACCGAGCGCGTGGCCTCCGAGCCCGACCGGCTGGCGGACGAACCCGGCGAGGCGGCGGCCGTGGACGCGCGTCGTGTCGGCCCCGCCGGGCGTGTAGACGAGGCGCTGGACCGCGTACGAGGCGCCGACCTCCAGCGGATCGGCGGCGAGCGCGAGGCGCGCGCGCGCCCACGCCTCCGTGCGGAGCGTCCGGCGGGTCGCGTTGGGCCGGACCACGGCGGCCGCGTCGAGGTCGAACAGGTCGTCGAATGTGGGGGCCGTGACGCCGTCGCGGGCGCCCACGCGGCGGTCGGCGTGGAGCACGCCGGCCTCGACGGCCGCGCCGGGCCGCGTGAGGAGGAGCCGGCCGAGCGCGTCGAGGTGGCGGAGCCGTCCGCCGGCGAGCGGCGCCGCCGCGGCCCGGCTGGCGACGTGGCCCGTCAGCGTCAGGCGGCTCTCGGCGCTCCCGCCGCGCAGGAAGGCGGGCGGCCGGCGCGTCTGGGCGTGCGTGGCGCTCACGTACTGGATCCCGTCCTGCCCGCCCCCGTACCGCAGCTCGGTGACGGGCACCGCCAGCCGGAACGGCCGGAGCCCGGCGCTGAGGCCGATCGCGCGGCCGAGGCGGCCGTCGTCGCGGCGGATCGGGCCGGTGGCGGCGTAGGGGAGGAGGTCCGTCCGGGGCGCGTCGGTGAAGAGGTCGCCGAGCGGGCGGCCGTCGAGCGTGAGCGCCGGCGCCTCGGGGCCGAGCGCGTCCAGCGACACGCCGCCGACGCGGCCGGGCGCGCCGAGCCGGTAGCCGAAGGCGCCGGGCGTCTCGGCGAGCAATGCCTCGGGACTGAGCGCGGCCGTCGTCGCGGGGACGGGCGTCACCGGGCGACCGGCGGCCGGACCAAACGGCGCGACCGCCGGACGCGGGAGCCGCCCGGTGTTCAGCGAGTCGGGTATGCCCGGCCGGAGCGAGTCGGCGGGGGCGGCCGAGACGGGCGCCTCCGGCACGGCCGTCGAGTCCGGCGTTTGCGCCGACGCGCTGGCGGCGGCCATCGCCAGCGCCGCCGCCAGGGTGCAGAGAGCGGGGCGGGGCGGGGCGAGGGCACGGCCGATCAGCCTCTGATTCCTCATCCCGGATCCCTCACGTCCTGGTCAGGTCCCGACGGGGAAGAGCCCGAACAGGCGGCTCTCGATCCGGCTCAGGATCTCGTAGCGGTCCTCCTCCTCGTTCACGAAGTCGAGCGCGTCCGTCTCGACCACCATCTTGGGGTACGGGTAGCGGTCGATCCAGTCCTCGTAGAGCTCGTTGAGGCGCTCCAGGTAATCGAGGCGGATGGAGGACTCGAAGGCGCGGCCCCGACTCTGGATGTGGCTGACGAGCGTGGGGACGCCCGCGCGGAGGTAGACGAGCAGGTCCGGCGGGCGGAGGTAGCCGGTCATGATCGAGAACAGGTCGACGTAGTTCTCGTAGTCCCGGCCGTCCATGAGGTTCATGTCGTGGAGGTTGCGGGCGAAGATCTCGACGTCCTCGTAGATGCTCCGGTCCTGGACGACGGACCCCGCCGCGCCCTCGATCTCCTTCTGGTGCTTGAACCGGCTGGAGAGGAAGAACACCTGGAGGTTGAAGCTCCAGCGCCGCATGTCGGCGTAGAAGTCCGAGAGGTACGGGTTGTCGTCGACGGACTCGAAGAACGGGCTCCAGCCGAACGTGTCGGCGAGGATCTGGGTGAGCGTGCTCTTGCCGGCGCCGATGTTGCCGGCCACGGCGACGTAGAGCTTGCGGGGGCCGTCGGCGGCGGCGGTGGGGAGGTCGAGGTCGGTCTGCATGGGGGGGCTCCGGTGCGGCCCGAAGGTACCGACGGCTCCCGGCCGGGCGGCGGTGCGGAGTCGGAGGACGCGGGCCGTCCGTGCCGTCCTCCCCGCTAGCCGGGGCGCGCGTCCCACGCCGCGCATTCCACGCTCGTTTCGCCGGACGCCGGTATGGCTGGCGGTAGCTTCAGAGGACCCTCACCGAACGACCTCGTCCCCGCATGGCATCCACGCAAGACTTTCGCAACGGCCTCGTCCTCAACTGGAAGGACGACCTCTGGCAGATCGTCGAGTTCCAGCACGTCAAGCCCGGCAAGGGCGGCGCGTTCGTGCGCGGCAAGCTCAAGAACGTCCGCAACGGCAAGATCGTCGACACCACCTTCCGGGCCGGCGAGAAGATCGAGACGGCGCGCGTGGAGCGCCGCCAGATGCAGTACCTCTACGAGGACGACCTCGGGCTCCACTTCATGAACACCGAGACGTACGAGCAGCGGACGCTCCGGGCCGACCTCATCACCGGCAAGGACCTCATCAAGGAGGGCGGCACCATCGACGTGCTCGTGGACGCCGCCACCGAGGAGCCGCTCAACGTGGAGCTGCCGCGCCAGGTGGAGCTGGTCGTCACCAAGACCGACCCCGGCCTCAAGGGCGACACCGCGACCGGCGCCACCAAGCCCGCCGAGCTGGAGTCCGGCGCGACCGTCTACGTCCCGTTGTTCATCAACGAGGGCGACGTGATCCGCGTCGACACCGAGACCGCCAGCTACCAGACGCGCGTGAGCGCGGGCTGACCGTCGCCGCGCGGCTCCCGCTGGCGCACGCCGCCAGCGGGGCGGCGGACCCTTTTTGCGGGACGCGGGACCGCCGCCCCAGGCGCCGCCGTAGGTTTGGGGTTCCCCCGCGTGCCCTGCCCGCCTGCTCCATGGATATGGACCTCGACAAGATCCAGCGCCTCCTCGAGATCGTCGCCGAGAGCGGCATGGCCGAGGTGAAGGTCGAAGAAGGCGACTTCCGCCTCACCGTCCGCTCGACGCCGAAGGTGGAGGCCTCGCAGGCCCCGCAGACGGTGATGATGGCCCCGCCCCAGGCCGCGCCCGCCGCACCGACGGCGCCGGCCGCGCCCGCCGCCAGCGCGCCGGCCGCCGCCGAGAAGCCCGGCTCCGGCGCCAACGAGTCGCTCGTGCTCGCGCCCATCGTGGGCACCTTCTACGAGGCCCCGTCGCCGGACTCCGACCCGTTCATCAAGGTGGGCGACCGCGTCGAGGTCGGCCAGACGCTCTGCATCATCGAGGCCATGAAGCTGATGAACGAGATCCAGGCCGAGGAGGCCGGGACCATCACGCAGGTCCTCGCCAAGAACGCCGCGCCCGTCGAGTTCGACCAGCCGCTCTTCGTGATCGAGAAGTGATGCATGACCCGTGATGCGTGGCTCCCCGGTGAGCGCCCATCTCGCATCCCTCCGTCCCGCATCCCTCCCCATGATCCAGAAAGTCCTCATCGCCAACCGCGGCGAGATCGCGCTCCGCATCATCCGGACCTGCCGCGAGATGGGGCTCAAGACGGTCGCCGTCTACTCCACCGTCGACCGCGACTCGCTGCCCGTCAAGTTCGCCGACGAGGCCGTCTGCATCGGGCCGCCGCCGAGCGCCAAGAGCTACCTCCACATCCCGTCGATCATCGCGGCGGCCGAGGTCACGGGCGCCGACGCCGTCCACCCGGGCTACGGGTTCCTGAGCGAGAACGCCGAGTTCGCCCGCATCTGCGACGACCACGACCTCGTGTTCATCGGGCCGACGCCCGAGACGATCTCGAAGATGGGCGACAAGTCGGTGGCGAAGGAGACCATGCAGGCCGCCGGCGTCCCCGTCGTCCCCGGGTCCGCCGGCGCGGTCGCGGACGTGAAGGAGGGGCTGGCGGCGGCGCGCGCGGCCGGCTTCCCGGTCATGATCAAGGCGTCGGCGGGCGGCGGCGGGCGCGGGATGCGGATGGCCCGCGACGAGGCCGAGTTCGAGAAGCTGTTCGTGGCCGCTGGCACCGAGGCCGCCAACGCCTTCGGCGACGGCCGGCTCTACATCGAGAAGTTCGTCGAGGAGCCGCGCCACATCGAGATCCAGCTCGTCGGCGACGGGCAGGGGACGGTCGTCCACTTCGGCGAGCGCGAGTGCTCCATCCAGCGCCGCCACCAGAAGCTCCTCGAGGAGGCGCCCAGCCCCGTCCTCGACGAGACGCTCCGCCAGCGGATGGGCGACGCGGCCATCGCCGGCGCGCTGGCGGTGAACTACCGCGGCGCCGGGACCGTCGAGTTCCTCGTGGACAAGAACCGGGACTTCTACTTCATGGAGATGAACACCCGGATCCAGGTGGAGCACCCGGTGACGGAGGAGGTCACGGACACGGACCTCATCGAGTGGCAGCTCCGCGTGGCCTCGGGCGAGACCATCACCAGTGGCAACCACCTCCCCGTGGGCCACGCCATCGAGTGCCGGATCAACGCCGAGGACCCGTTCCGCAACTTCGCGCCCTCGCCCGGCACCATCACGGCCTTCCACAGCCCGAAGGGCCGGGGCGTGAGGTGCGACACGCACGTGTTCGCCGGCTACACCGTCCCGCCGACGTACGACTCGTTGATCGCCAAGCTCATCGTCCGCGAGACGACGCGCGAGCGGGCCATCGAGAAGATGCGCCGCGCCCTCGACGAGTTCATCCTGGAGGGCCTCAAGACCACCATCCCGTTCCACCAGCAGCTCCTCGTCGATCCCCGCTTCCGGGCGGGCGACTTCGACACCAAGTTCCTGGAGCACTTCGAGCTGAAGAAAGAGGGGTAGAGGGGTGGGGCCTGAGGGGTGAGCAGATCCCGCGCCCGCATCCCTCCATCCCGCATCCTCCCCCTCCCCCATGAAGTTCCCCTCCGACCTCCGCTACACCAAAGACCACGAGTGGGTCCGCCTCGACGACGACGGGCTGGCCGTCGTCGGCGTCACCGACTACGCGCAAGGCGAACTGGGCGACATCGT
This sequence comes from Rubricoccaceae bacterium, assembly GCA_963811175.1. GTDB lineage: Bacteria > Bacteroidota > Rhodothermia > Rhodothermales > Rubricoccaceae > Rubrivirga. The sequence goes on from CAWEQE010000002.1 coordinate 1,144,725, forward strand.
GTTCGTCGAGATCGAGCCCGTCGGGACGGAGGTCGAGGCCGAGGGGCCGTTCGGAACCGTCGAGGCCGTCAAGACGGTGAGCGAGCTGTTCGCGCCCATCGCCGGGACCGTCGAGGCGATCAACGAGGACCTCGACGGCGCGCCGGAATCCGTCAACGCCGACCCCTACGGCGCCGGCTGGATGGTCAAGCTCCGCCCCACGAACGCGGGCGACGTGGACGGCCTCTTGTCGGTGGAGGAGTACAAGACGATGATCGGAGCCTGAGCAGGCATGAGACAAGGGAGAAGAGGCAAGGGGAGTCTCTCGCCCTGAGCCCCTCCTGCCCTTTTCCTCTTTCCCTTTCCCTCATGCATCACCAGACCGTCGTCGTCCTGGACTTCGGGAGCCAGACGACCCAGCTGATCGCGCGTCGCGTGCGGGAGGCCGGCGTCTACTGCGAGATCCACCCGTGCACGACGCCCGCCGAGGAGGTCGCGGCGATGCACCCGAGCGGGCTCATCTTGTCCGGCGGCCCGCTCTCGGTCTACGACGAGGGCTCGCCCCAGCTCGACCCGTCGCTCCTCGACCTCCGCCAGCCCGGCACGGACCGAAAGGTGCCCGTGCTCGGCATCTGCTACGGGCTCCAGGCGCTGGCGCACGCGCTCGGCGGCGGCGTCGAGCCGAGCGCGCGGCGCGAGTTCGGGCGCTCGCCCATCGTCTCGCACGAGGAGAACGACCTGTTCCGGGGCGTCCCCGAGGGGTCGGTCGTGTGGATGAGCCACGGCGACCACCTCACGCGCCTGCCCGACGGGTTCCGCGCCGTCGCCTCGACGGACAACGCGCCCATCGCCGCCGTCGCCGCCGAGCCGGACTCCGGCCACGGGCCGATCTTCGGCGTCCAGTTCCACCCCGAGGTGGTCCACACCGAGCACGGCGCGCTCATCCTCCGCAACTTCGTGACGGAGGTCTGCGGGCTCGAGGGCGACTGGACGACCGGCTCGTTCATCGACGAGAAGGTGGAGGCCGTCCGCCAGCAGGTCGGCGACGACCACGTGATCCTCGGGCTGAGCGGCGGCGTCGACTCCTCCGTCGCGGCGGCGCTCCTGCACCGGGCCATCGGCGACCAGCTCACCTGCATCTTCGTCGACAACGGGCTGCTGCGCTGGGGCGAGTTCGAGCAGGTCCAGGACACGTTCCGCGACGGGTTCCACCTCGACCTCCGCGCCGTCGACGCCAGCGATCTGTTTCTGGACCGGCTGGCGGGCGTGGCCGACCCCGAGGAAAAGCGCAAGATCATCGGCCGGACCTTCATCGAGGTCTTCCAGTCCGAGACAGAAAAGATCACGGCGGAGCTGGGCCACACGCCGCGCTTCCTGGCGCAGGGCACGCTCTACCCGGACGTGATCGAGTCGGTCAGCTTCAAGGGGCCGAGCGCGACGATCAAGACGCACCACAACGTCGGCGGGCTGCCGGAGACGCTCGGGTTCGAGCTCATCGAGCCGTTCCGGGAGCTGTTCAAGGACGAGGTCCGCGACGTGGGCCGCCAGCTCGGCGTGCCGGACGCCATCATCCGTCGGCACCCGTTCCCCGGCCCCGGCCTCGCCGTCCGCATCCTCGGCCCGGTCACGCGCGAGGCCGCCGACCTGCTCCGTCAGGCCGACCGGATCTGGCTCGACGAACTGGAAACGAGCGGGACGTACGACGACGTCTGGCAGGCGTTCGCCGTGCTCCTGCCCGTCCAGTCCGTCGGCGTGATGGGCGACTTCCGGACGTACGAGCAGGCCGTCTGCCTCCGCGCCGTGACGAGCACGGACGGGATGACGGCGGACTGGGCGAGGCTCCCGTACGACGTGCTGGGGCGGGCGTCGAACCGGATCATCAACGAGGTGCGCGGCATCAATCGGGTCGCCTACGACGTGTCCTCGAAGCCGCCCGCCACCATCGAGTGGGAGTAGCGCCGCTGGCGGACTCGAACCGCCAGCGGGGTGCGGCTCAGCTCTTCGGCCCGAAGAAGTACCAGATGAGCAGGCCGCCGACGGGGAAGAAGAAGACGAGCGCGGCCCACAACAGCTTCGAGCCGGTGTCGGCGGTGCTGTTGGCGATCTGAACGAAGGCCCAGATGTCGGCGATCAGGATGATGAGCCCGCAGAGCCCGCCGGGGCCGCTGAACACCAACTCGCCGACGTTGCCGCGAGCGCAGCCGGCGAGAGCGAGGGTGAGGGCGCCGAGGACGAGGGCGGGGAGGGAGCGGAGAGTCGTCATGGGACTGGGAGAGGAGGGGACACAGAGGGCCGGCGGCAGGCGCCGCCCGCCGTCAGCGCTGGTTGTCTCGGACGACGCGCTGGCCCCACACGAGGAAGGCCAGGATGCCGAGGACGGGGACGCAGAACAGGACGATCAGACCGACCTTCGTGCCGAGGGCGAGGTAGGTCTTCCACGTCGCCAAAGACGCGAGGAGAGCCAGGACCGCGTTGAGGACCGCGATCAGGGTCAGCAGAAGCGTCTTGGCGAAGCCGGCCAGGGTGGCCGCTAGCGTGGCGGCGAGGACGAGCGTCATGGGGTGTGGGGGAGGCAACGGAGGCTCTACGGGCGGCGGGGCCGGTGAGTTGCGGGGCGGGCTCGCTATCCTTTCGCCGTCAGCCGGACCTCGTTGGCGCCGTGGTCCCAGCGGTAGGCCACCTCGTCCACGAGGCGGCGGATGAGGTGGAGGCCGTAGCCGTGGGCGGCCCGCTGGCGGAGTGCGTCGCCGGGCGGGGCCGCCGGCGCCGTCGTCGGGTCGAAGCGCGCGCCCCGGTAGCGGACGGTCACGGTGAGGCGGCCTCGGCCCGGCGCGCCCCGGACGATCACCCGCCCGCGTTCGGCGTCGTCCATGCCGTGCTCGATGGCGTTGGCGACGGTCTCGTCGACGGCGAGCTGGAGGCGTCGTGCCTGAGCGTTGGGGAGGCGCGCACTCTCGGCCCAGGCCGCCACGGACCGGCGGACCCGGGCGAGTTCGCTCGTCCGGCCGCGCACGCGGAGCGTCTGGGGCTGGGCGGACACGGCTAGACGGCCTCGAAGGCGGCGACGGCCACCTCGACGGACGGAGCCATGTCGAACACGGTCGGGAAGCCGAGCAGGTCGAACACCTCGAATACACGATCGGAGAGCGCCGCGATCTTGAGGTCGCCGCCGGCCTCGCGGGCCGGCTCCACGAACGCCATGAACACGCCCAGCCCGGCCGACGAGACGTAGTCGAGCCCGGAGCCGTCGGCGACGAGGCGGGCGTCGCCGTCGTCGAGGCAGGTCTGGAGGGCGGCCTCGAAGTCCGGGGCGGTGTGGGCGTCGAGCTCGCCCCGGAGGGCGAGCACACGCACGGGGCGGTCGGGCGGCCCCTCGCGGCGGTCGAACTGGACGGAAAAATGGCTCATCGGGGAAGGGGAAGGCGGCGCGTCAGGCGACCGGGAAGGCAGGGTGCTCGAAGATCGGGGGGCCGGCGGAGATGTCGGCGGGCGGGAGGTCGTGGCCGCGCCCGTCCCAGCGGAGGACGAGGAGCGTGGTGTCGTCGTCGGGCTCGCCGCCGTCGGTCCAGGCGCGGAGCCGGTCGAGGAGGAGGTCGCGGAGGGCCGGCGCGTCGGCGTCCTGGTGCTCCTCCACGAAGAGCGCGAGCCGGTCGTAGCCGAACTCCTCGCCGCTGGCGTCGCGGGCCTCGACGAGCCCGTCGGTGTAGAGGACGACGGTGTCGCCGGGTGCGAGGTGGATCGTCTGCTCGCGGAGCGTCTGTCGGAACAGGACGCCGGCCCGGTCGAGGCCGATGGCGAGTCCGCCGCCCCGGAGCAGCCAGCGCCCGCCGTCGCGGCGGTCGCGGTGGCGGACGAGGACGGCCGGCGTGTGGCCCGCGCGCGCGAGCGCGAGCGTCCCGGCGTCGGCGTCGAGGACGGCGTAGGCGGCCGAGGCGAAGTCGCCGCGCCCGAGCGACGGCGAGAGGGCGTCGTTGGCCTGGGCCAGGAACTCGCCCGGCGCACGCGTCAGGCGGCTGCCGGCCTGGAAGATCCCCTTCAGCTCGGCCATGTAGAACGCCGCCGCCGCCCCCTTGCCCGAGACGTCGGCGACGAGCACGCCGAGGCAGTCCTCCCCGATCCGGGCCACGTCGTAGTAGTCGCCTCCGACCTCGCGGGCCGGGTGCTCGGCCGCCGCGATCTGGAGCCCGTCGACGTGGGGGAGCGACTGAGGCAGAAGCCGTTGCTGGACCTGCCGGGCCAGGGCCAACTCGCGCGCCAGCCGGTCGCGCTCCAGAGCCTCGGCGAACAGGTCCGCGTGCGAGAGCGAGAGGGCGGCCTGCCGGGCGAACGTCTCCAGCGCGGCGACGTCGTCGGCCTCGAAGGCGTCGACCTGAGCGCGGGCCACCAGGAGAACGCCGCGTGCGAGGCCGGCCGTGCCCACCTCGTCCGGCGCGCTGGCGGCGAGCGGGAGCGCGACGAGGCTCCCCACGCCGTCGCCCGGCCGGGCGTGGACGCGGTGGTCGGCCTCGGCGTACGACAGGACGACGGGGGCGTCGTCCTCGGCGGCGTCGTGGGCGAACGCGGCGGCGTCGGCGGCGGCGGCGGCCCGGTCCGGCTTGATCCCGGCGGCCGCGACGACGACCGGCGTGAGCACGCCGTGCGCCGGGTCCGTCAGCGCCACCCACGCCGCGTCTCCGAGGCCCGCCTCGACGGGCCCCTGCGCGACGGCCTCGGCGAGCGCGTGGCGGTCGAGGAGGCGGCCCGAGAGGTCGGTAAGGGCGCGGAGCGCGCGGCGCTCGCCGGCGCGCTGGTCGTAGGCGTCGGCGGCGGGGAGCCCGAACAGGAGCAGCAGCCCGGCGGCGAAGGCGTAGAGCCCGCCGAACGAGGCCGCCAGCAGCACCACGATCGCCAGCGGACGGCTCAGGGCCGCCGTGTACGGTACGGCCCCCACGTCGCCGCTCCCGTCGCCGATGGGGAGGAACGCCGGCCCCGCGATGCGGACGTAGATCAGCCCGACGAGCGTGGCCGCCAGCGCGAGCGCCAGCCCCGCCGCCGTCAGACGCTGCCGGAACGTGAGCGTCGCTACCCACGCCTGACGGAACGAGATGCCCGTCCCCACGAGCACGGCACCGACGACGAACGGGAGGACGGCCGGCGGCGAGTACTCCGTCAGCGGCCGGCCGGTGTACGTCAGCGCCGCCGCGAGGCCCAGCCCGAGCAGCGTCCACCACGCCACGACCACGGCCCGCCGCCGTCGGTAGAGCACGAGCTGTCGCAGCGAGACGAGGACGGCCAGGGCGAGCGAGGCGTCCAGCGCGCCGATTCCGCTTGCCAGAAGGGCCGTCTGGAGCGACTCGGGCAGGCCCGTCTTGGGATCGATGACCCCGGTGTCGAGCCATCCAGCGAGCGCTTCCAGGCCGAGCACGCCGACCCCGATCAGGAGCGGCGTCCACAGCGCGCGGAGCGCGGAGGCCCCGGGCCGGTGCGGGGCGATGAGGGCGACGTACGCCGCCACGAGCGCCGCCACCACGCCCAGGTCCAGCAGCATCGCTAGCGACCACGCCGGCGGCTGCCCCGCCGCCGCCTCCACCACCCGGACCGTCGCGACGCCGACGAGGGCGAGCCCCGCGAGGACGCCCACCAGCACGCGGCGCGTACGCGTGGCAGCGAGAGCGCGGAACGCGCGGCGGGAAGCAGAGGGGACGGTGGGCATCGAGGCGAGGCGGGCCGGTCTTCGGGCGACCACGGCACAGGGTTGCGAATATATCTGACCCCGGCTGGTGCTCCGGGCAACCCTGCCCTCTTCCTCCCGTAGCGACCCCGTCCCCCCTCGTCCCCGTGCGCACCATCTTCTCCCGCATCCTCCTGGTCCTCCTCCTCGGCGTCGCCATCGCGGCGGCCATCCGGTTTGGGTCCAGCCACACCGACGCCGTCGTCGCCTTCGAGGACCTCAACGCGGAGCGGCTGCGGCACGAGGCGTTCCGGCTCCCAGCCGCGGCTCGGTTCGCCATCGACGCCGCCGGCTCGTACGAAGAGCCCGGCACCGAGGCCTCCGACACCACGATGGCCGCGACCGGCTGGATCGTCCGCCGCGCCGACGGCGCCGTGGTCTGGCGGATGCGCCCGCCCCGTCCGGCACGCGGAACGCTCGTCGGCGTCCGTGACACGGTCGTGCTCGATCCGGGCACTTACGACGTCTACTTCGCCTCCTACGGCGACCCGCTCGTCCGCGCCGCCGCCCCGCGCGACGGCTCCTTTGCCGAGCGGTTCCGGGCCGCGCTCAGCCGGGGCGGGCGGTCGTGGCTGGGCGACGCCAGCCGCTGGCGGTTCCTGGTGGAGGAGTTGACGGACGGCGCCGATCTCGCGGAGACCTCCGGGTTCGAAGAGGACCCGGCCCGCGATGAGACCCTCGACGACTCATCGCTCGTGTGGGCCGCGCGGGGCGTCTCGGACCGCGAGCGCCGCGAGCACCTGTTCCGGGTGACGGCTCCGACACGCGTCCGCGTCCGCTCCACGACGGAAGTCACCGACGGGACCGTCCGCGACGTGGCGTCCATCGTCCGCCTCGGCCAGAGCGACACCGTGTGGACGGTCCGGCCCGAGGCCACGGCCTGGGCCGGCGGCGCCCTCAAGAACCGCCAGACGGACGAGACCGTCGACCTCGAGCCCGGCCTCTACCGCGCCGCCTTCGACGCCGACCGCTCCCACGCCTACGACGACTGGGAGGCCAACCCGCCCGACGCGCCGTGGCACTGGGGGATGGAGATCGCGCGCCTCGGCGACCCCGGCGCCGTCGTCTCGCTCGACCCGGAGTCCCTCGACCTCCCCGAGATCGTCGGCTTCGACTGCGTCGGCTCGAACGCGGATCTGAACCGCGTGTTTACCCTCGCGGAGCCGACCGACGTGCTCCTCGTCGCCGCCGGCGAGATCCTTGGCGGCAGCCGCTACGACTACGGCGGCCTCGACCGACAGGACGGCCCGGACGGCGACGAGTGGGACGAAGTCTGGGAGATGGACCGTGACAACACGCAGCCGGGGGGGGGCAGCGACAAAAACCGCCGCGCCGTCGTCGCGCTCTCGCTGGAGCCCGGCACCTACCGTCTCCGCTACGAGACCGACGGCTCGCACGACTGCGGCGACGGCTACAACAGCGACGCCCCCGCCGGGTCCCTCTGGGGGATCGTCCTCTACGCGCTCGATCCCGCGTTCGACGCCGGGAGCCTGGGCGTCCGGGCCTCGGCCGACGGGCCGACCGCCGCCCCTCCCGACGGTTCCGCGCCGCTCGTCCGGATCGACTCGGTGGCCAACGACGAGAGGCGCGAGGCCTCGTTCACGCTCGACGCCCCGGCCGCCGTCCGCGTCGTCGCAGCGGGCGAGCTCTCGCCGATCGAACGGTTCGACTACGCCACGATCCTGGACGCTTCCGGCGAGACCGTCTGGGAGATGACCTGGGACGACACTGAGCCCGCCGGCGGCTCCTCGCTCAACCGACGCTTCGACGGACGGGTCGATCTCCCCGCCGGCGCTTACTCCGTGCGCTACGAGACCGACAGCCGCCACGCCTTCGGCTCCCTCGGCCCCGACGCGCCCGACGACGTCTCGTTCTGGGGCGTTCACGTGTACGGGCCGGAGGAATAGGCTTGCGCCCGCTTGGCCGACCGCGCGGCACCGGGGGCGGCCGCGGGCGTACGTCCCCCATGCCCGACACGCTCCGCCTCACTCTGACCGTCCCCGACGACGGTGCCCGCGCTCTGCTCCTCGCCGACCTCTCAGATCTCGGCTTCGACGCCTTCGAGGAGACGCCGGACGCGCTCGTCGCCTACGCCCCTGCGCCGCGCTGGGACGGCGTGACGCGCGAGGCTGCCTGTCGATTGCTTCGGGCGCGGGGGAAGACGGAGGCTGCGATGCGCGAGGAGATCGTTGCGGATCAGGACTGGAACGCGCGGTGGGAGGCGAGCATCGAGCCCGTCGTCGTCGGGCCGTTTGTGATCGCACCGACGTGGGCGGAGGTCCTGCCCGAGCACGCCGACCGGATCGTGCTCCGCATCGACCCGAAGATGGCGTTTGGGACGGGCTATCACGAGAGTACCCGGCTCGTGCTCCGGCTCCTCCCGTCCGTCGTTCCCAAGGGCGGACGTGTGCTGGATGTCGGGACGGGGACGGGGGTCCTCGGAATCGCAGCGTTGCGTCTGGGAGCATCGTCCGCGATCGGCGTCGACATCGACCCGTGGAGCGTGACGAACGGGGAAGAGAACGCGCGCTTTAACGGCGTTGAGGGGCGTTTCGAAGTTCGGGAAGGCTCCCTCGACGTCGTTTCCGAGACGGGGTTCAGTCTCGTTCTCGCCAACATCATCCGGGCCGTCTTGGAGCCCATGCTCCCACGCCTCGCGGCCATCGCCGCGCCTCGTGCTCCCATCGTCCTGGCGGGCCTCCTCCAGACCGAGCGGGACCGGATACTGAGGGCCGCTGAGGAGACAGGCCTGACGTTGGAGCGGGAGGCGTCGGAGAATGAGTGGTGGGCGTGCTCCCTGCGGTCGAGGAGTGACGAGTGAGGACAGCCGGGAACGTTTTGGGCATCTTCCGCCCGTCCCCTGGCGACGGCCCCCGCCAGCCGAGCAATCCCCTCGATCCCGATCCCGACCCGACCCCCATGCGAATCTGCGCCATCGACGTAGGCACCAACACCGTCGTCAGCGTCGTCGTGGACATCGCGGCTGGCGGTCTCACGGTCCTCTCGGACGAGACCCGCTTCGCCCGGCTCGGCCAGGGCGTCGACGCCTCGGGCCGTCTCGCACCGGAGGCCGTGGACCGCGTGCTCGACCGGCTGGCGGCGGCGAAGGCCACGGCCGACCGGCTCGGCGCGGAGCGCGTCGTGATCGGCGCGACGAGCGCCAGCCGCGACGCCTCGAACGTCGGCGACCTCGTGGACCGCGTCCGGCGCGACCTGGGCCTGGAGTATCGGGTGCTCTCGGGCGTCGAGGAGGCCACGTTGAGTTTCCGGGGAGCCCTCGCCCTTCTTCCAAGCATCGACGCCGCCACCGTCGTCGACATCGGCGGCGGATCGACGGAGATCGTGACCGGACGGGCCGGCGAGGGGCCTTCGTTTCGGACGAGCCTGGACGTGGGGAGCGTGCGCCTCACCGAGCGCCACTTCTCCGAGCGGCCGCCGTCCGAGCGAGCGGTCGAGGCGGCCGAGCGGGACGTGGCCGACGCGCTCCGGGCCGTCCCGGCGGGGACCACGGACGGCCTGCCGGTTTTGGTGACGGGGAGCGTCGCGCGCATCTTCGCCACGCTCAGCCAGTGCGTCGGCGAGGCGCCGCGCGTCCCACACGTATCGGTCGTCGAATGGCGCCGCACGCTCGTCGGCCTCACCCCGGCCGAGGCGCTGGCCCTGGCGCCCGACCTGCTGGCGGGCCGCGAGGACGTGATCGCGGCGGCCGTCCTCATCCTGGACACCGTCTTGCGGACGCTCCACGCCGAGGCGTACACCGCGACGCCTGGGGGCCTCCGCTACGGCCTCGCCCTGGAGGCCGCGGAGGCCGAAGGGGACGCCCCCTGACCGCCGCCCGTCCACGAACGCTGGGGGAAGGAGGACGCGCTGCGGAACACGAACCTCCCCTCGGGGTGCCCCCCCTCAAACCTCCCGACGACTCCTATGGCGACCCCTCCCACTTCCGACGCTCCTGCCAAACCGACCGCCCCGCGCGGCGTCCAGAACGTCACCAACTTCGTCGCCGTTGCGAGCGGCAAGGGCGGCGTGGGCAAGAGCACCGTGGCCGCCAACCTCGCCGTGGCCCTCGCCCAGTCCGGCGCGAGCGTGGGCCTCCTCGACGCGGACATCTACGGCCCGAGCGTCCCGCTCATGTTCGGCATTCCGGACGACGAGAAACCGCGCGTGAACGACCAACGCGACATCGTCCCGCTCGTCCGCCACGGTGTCAAGCTTCTCTCGATGGGCTTCCTCGTCGACGACGCCAACGCCGTCATCTGGCGCGGGCCGATGGTGTCGAGCGCCGTCCGCCAGTTCCTCGGGCAAGCTGCGTGGGGCGAGCTCGACTACCTCGTCCTCGACCTCCCGCCGGGCACGGGCGACATCCAACTCACGCTCGTCCAGACGGTCCCGCTGACGGGCGCCGTCGTCGTCTCGACGCCGCAGGACGTGGCGCTGGCGGACGCGCGGAAAGCCGTCGCCATGTTTCGGAGCGTCCACGTGCCGGTGCTCGGGGTGGTCGAGAACATGGCCTACTTTACCCCGCCGGACCTCCCGGACCGCCGCTACTACTTGTTTGGCGAGGCGGGCGCGCAGAAGCTGGCGGCCGAGCTGGACGTGCCCGTGCTGGGCGAGGTCCCGATCGAGCAGGCCACGCGCGAGGCCGGTGACGCCGGGACCCCGGTCGTGCTCCGGGAGCCCGAGAGCGCCGCCGCGAAGGCGTTCGCGCAGACGGCCGAGCGGGTCGCGGCCGAGGTCGAGCGCCGCAACGCCGAGGCCCCGCCGACGCAGCCCATCGAGATCCTCTACAAGTAGGGGCACGGGACCCTCGGCACCTCGTCCTCTGCCCACGTTCTACGCATGACATCCCGCCCTCCAGTGTTACCTTCGAGCCACACCCCCGTGGACATGGCAGACGCGCCCCCCATCTCCCCCTCCGACCCGGACCTCCGCCAGCGGATCGAGACCACCCTCGATTCCATCCGGCCCTACCTCATGGCCGACGGCGGCAGCGTCCGGCTCCAGAACGTGACCGACGAGTACGTCGTCGAACTGGCGCTGCTCGGCGCCTGCGGCACCTGCCCGATGAGCATGATGACGCTCCGGGCCGGCATCGAGCAGGCGATCAAACGAGCCGTCCCCGAGATCACGCGCGTCGAGGCCGTCGCTCCGGCCGCCGTCTAGTCCACCCCTAACCCCGGGCTGCCGCACGCGCGGCGCCTCCCCGAGTCGCCTCACCCCGACCCGATGGCCCTTGAGACAGACGGCTCCGAACGGGAGCTCCATCACATCACCCGGATCGACATCGAGCCGTCCGAGCGCTACCCGCGACGGCACCCGACCCACGGCTGGCAGGTCCGCGCCCGTCGCGACGGCAAGCGGCTCTCGAAGTTCTTCGCCGACGCCAAGCACGACGGCACGGACGCCGCGCTCGACGCCGCCAAAGCGTACCGCGACGAGCTGCTGGCCTCGTTCCCCGTCGAGGAGAACCCGAAGCCGCGCAAGGCCTGGAGCAACACGGGCGTCGTCGGCCTCTCGGTCCGCGAGAAAGAGGAGGGTGACCGGACCAAGCTCTACGTCCAACTCAACTGGATCAACTCGGCGGGCAAGCGCCGGGCCGGGTCGTACTCGGTCGAAAAGTGGGGGCTGCGGCGGGCGCTCTGGAACGGGTGCCTCAAGCTGTACCGCGAGCGCCAGGAGGCGGGCTACCCGGTCGAGGAGCCGCACGTGATGTTCGCGCGGGCACAGGAGCCGTTCCAGGACCTCATCAAGGAGGAGATCGCGGCCGAGGAGGCCGTGAAGCGCGAGGCCGCGCTGGCTGAGGCCGAGCAGAAGCGGACGGAGCGGAACCGCGAGCGGTTCGAAAGCCCGGAGGCCGAGATCGCCCGCGAGGAGGCCAAGATCCGTCAGCTCGAAGACGCCCTGTTCGGCTAGGCTCGCCGCTGGGCCGCCCCGCTGGCGGCGGTCGCCAGCGGGGGCGAGGGCACCGACCAGTGGAGACCCGTCGAAAGAACGAAGGGAACCACCCGGCGGCGCGCATCGTGGACGCGGGGCCGTACCTTAGATGGAGTCCAAATAGATCGCCTCCCCGCGTGTCCCTCTCGTTCGACAGTGCCGCCCCCGTCTCGTCCTTCCCCGCCGGGAAGAGGGTCCGCCTGTGCTTCATGGGGCTCGACGAGGCCACGTGCGCGCGGCTCCGCGAGCTGGGCGTCCGCGAAGGGTGCGACGCCTGCGTGATGGCGACCGGCGACAAGTGCGTGCTCGGGCTGGGCGCCGCCCGCGTCGCCCTCCGCCGCGAGGTGGCGATGGGCCTGTTCGCCACCGACGCCCCCTAGGCGACCCCGTGGCCCAGACCACGCTCGACACGCTGGCGGCCGGCTCTCGCGGCGCGATCACCGGCTACACCGAGGGCGACCCGCCCGCGCGGCTCCTCGAAATGGGGCTCGTCCCCGGCACGACGGTCGAGGTCGTCCGGCTTGCCCCGCTCGGGGACCCCATGGACCTCCACGTGCGGGGCTTCCACCTCTCGGTCCGAAAGGCCGAGGCCGCTCACGTGATTGTCGAGACCGCCTGACATGGAGACCGTCGCCGCCACCCGCGTCCGCACCGTCGCCCTCGCGGGGAACCCGAACGTGGGAAAGACGACGCTCTTCAACGCGCTCACGGGCGCGCACCAGAAGGTGGCGAACTACCCCGGCGTGACCGTCGAGCGGAAGTCGGGCCGGCTGGCCGGGACCGACAACGGCCAGTCGGTCGAGGTCGTCGACCTGCCGGGCACCTACAGCCTCAACCCGAAGTCGGTGGACGAGCGCGTGGCGTTCGACGCCCTCGTGGGGCGGATCCCCGGCGAGCCCGAGCCCGACGTGGTCGTGTGCGTCGTCGACGCGACGAACCTGGAGCGCAACCTGTACCTCGTGACGCAGGTGCTCGACCTCGGCCTGCCCGTCGTCGTCGCGCTCAACATGACCGACGCGGCCGGCGAGGCCGGCATCGAGGTCAACCACGTGGCGCTGGCGACGTGGCTCGGCGTGCCCGTCGTCCCGATCTCGGCCCGCAACAACGAGGGCGTCGACCGGCTGCGCCGCGCCGTCCTCGACCCGCCGCCGCCCGCGCGCGGCGTGGGCTGGGAGGTGATGCCGGCCGTCGAGGCCGAGCTGGACGCGCTGGCGGACGCGCTCGGCGAGGAGGCCCCGGACGTCCCGGAGGGCCGGCGGCGCTTCGAGGCGCTCGGCGCCCTCACCGCGGACCCGCTCCTCGCGCCGTGGCGGACACGGGCGCCCCGGTTCGTCGCCCACGTCGAGGCGGTCCGGGCCACGTTCGAGGCCCGGCCGGTCCCGTACAAGATGGCCGAGATGACGGGCCGCTACGGCTGGATCAGCCCCGTCGCCGCCCAGGTGGTCCGGCACACGCACGCCGCCGACGAGCAGACGCTCTCCGACAAGATCGACGCCGTGGTGACGCACCGCGTCTGGGGGCCGCTGATCTTCGGGGGCGTCCTGCTGCTCATCTTCCAGGCCGTGTTCACGTGGGCCGTCCCCGCGATGGACGCCATCGAGTGGCTCGTCGGCGTGACGGGCGAGGGGATGCGGGCCGTCTTGCCCGACGGCGTGATCGAGGACGTGATGGTCGAGGGCGCGCTGACGGGCGTGGGGAACGTGCTCGTCTTCCTCCCCCAGATCCTCTTGCTGTTCTTCTTCCTCGGGCTGATGGAGGACACCGGCTACATGGCCCGGACGGCCTTCATCATGGACCGCGCGATGCGCCGCGTGGGCCTCAGCGGCGGCTCCGTGGTGCCGATGCTCTCGGCCTACGCCTGCGCCATCCCCGGCATCATGGCCGCCCGAACCCTCGCCGACGAGCGCGACCGGATCATCACGATCATGGTGGTCCCGTTGCAGGGCTGCTCGGCGCGGCTGCCGGTCTACGTCCTCTTTATCGCCGCGTTCATCCCGGCCGGGTCGCTGTTCGGGATCGTCGGCTACCAGGGGCTCGCGATGACGTCGCTCTACGTGCTGGGCACCGTCATGGCGTTCGCGGCAGCGTGGGTGCTCCGGCGGTTCGTGTTCAAGGGCGAGGGCTCGTCGTTCGTGATGGAGCTGCCGCCGTACCGGATGCCGCAGCCGAAGTACCTCTGGCGACGGATGCTCGACCGGGCCAAGGTGTTCGTGGTCCGCGCGGGCAAGATCATCTTCGGGCTGAGCATCGTGCTCTGGGTGCTCGCCAGCTACCCGAAGACGGACCTCCCGCCGGAGCTGGCGGCGCGCGCGGCGGCGGCCGAGGCCCGGGTCAGCGAGCGGTTCGTGGAGGTGGAGCCGGGCGTCCGGGCCGAGCTGGAGGCGACCGAGGAGGCGTCCATCGAGAGCGCGCTCGAAGCCGCCGACGCTGAGGCGGTCCGCAACGAGGTCGCCAGCTACCAGGTGCGGAACAGCTTTATCGGCCGGTTCGGGCACGCCATCGAGCCGGTCATGCGCCCGCTCGGGTTCGACTGGAAGATCTCGGCCGGCATCGTCGCCTCCTTCGCGGCCCGCGAGGTGATCGTCTCGGCCCTCGCCACGATCTACAGCGCCGGCGCCGACGCGGACGAGGAGAGCCTCACCCTCCGCGACGCCATCAAGGCGGACACCTACCCGGACGGGACGCCGGTCTTCACGCCGCTCGTGGCCGTGAGCCTGCTGGTCTTCTTCGTGTTCGCGCTCCAGTGCATGAGTACGCTCGCCATCGCCCGGCGCGAGCTGAACTCGTGGTTCTGGCCGGCGGTGATGTGGGGGTACATGTTCGTGCTGGCCTACGGGTTCTCGTTCGTGATCTACCAGGGCGGCCGTCTCCTCGGGATGGGCTAGGGAGCTAGCGCCTTCGGGCGCTGACTGGGCGCCGGGCAACGTGGGGACGTGACATCCGCGTCTTCCCCCGGCCCCTCACACTCCTCCCGGAGCACGCCGGCGTCGCGTCACGCTGTGACGGGCCGGCGCGCTCGGCGAGTGCCGGCCACGGGACCGCGAGGGGGCGCCAGCCGGCCGCGCCGGGGCGAGCGCGGGACCTCCGGGTCTGGCGGCGGAGGCGGCGGGCCGCCGTCCGAGGCGTCGTCGTCGGGGCGCCAGCGGCGGAGCGAGGCCCACCCCAGCCACAGCGCGATCTCGAAGCAGAGCAAGAGGAGGAGCGTGATCACGACGGGCGGCCTGAGGTCCAGGAGCAACGGGGCAGCCAGGGCGGAGGTTTCTGCTCGTGAAGGTTCAGGGAAGGCCCCACACGTGGCGATGGGACACGCGCCGCCGAGGCCGCGTAGACCGGCCACCCTCCCCCCGCACCATGCGCCTCCGCCACCTCGGCTACGCCTGCATCAACACCACGCTCGGCACCAAGAGCCGGACGGTCCGCCTCGCCAACCTCCGCACTGAGACCGTCATCCCCGTCGTCGTCCAGAACCTCGACGACGTGCTGGCGGCGCTCCGGTGGAACGTGGCCCACGACCTCCGCTTTTTCCGCATCTCGTCCGACCTCATCCCGTTCGGCCCGCTCCCCGCGTTCCCGTTCGACTGGGCCGAGGCGTTCGACTGGAAGTTCCGTGAGATCCGCCGCCTCGTGAAGGCCGAGGGGCTCCGCGTGACCAGCCACCCCGGCCAGTACACCGTCCTCAACAGCCCGCGCCCCGACGTGGTCCAGAACTCGATCGACGAGCTGGACTTCCAGGCGCAGGTCCTCCAGCGGATGGACCCGGCGGGGACGATGACGCTCCACGTCGGCGGCGCCTACGGCGACAAGGAGGCCGCGCTCGACCGGTTCGCCCAGGCGCTCCCCCGGCTTTCCGACGACGCCCGCCAGCGCCTCGCCATCGAGAACGACGACACCACCTACACGCTCGCCGAGACCGTCGGGCTGGCGGAGCGGACGGGCCTGCCAGTGATCGTGGACCTGTTCCACCACGTCCTCAACCCCTCCGGCGAGACCTGGGACGACGGGCTGACGGACCTCCTCGACCGGGCGATGGCGACGTGGGGGAAACGGGTTCCGAAGCTCCACCTCTCGTCGCACAAGCCCGGCACGCGCACCGGCCACGCGGACTTCCTCGACATGGCCGACGTGGACACGCTCCTGGACGTGATGGACGGCGTGGGCGAGCCGGACGCGCCGTTCGACCTGATGCTGGAGGCGAAAAAGAAGGAGTGCGCCGTGCTGGAGGTCCGCCGCTACCTCGACACCGGCGAGGCGCCGGACCGGCCGATCCCGATGGAGACGGCCGACGAGGCCGACGCCTGACGACGACTGCCAGCCGTGCCGGGGCAACTTCTGCCAGAGGAGATGGTCTGAGCTACGATCCGACTCGTAGGTTCGGCCATGCCCCCGCCCGTCCCCCGCCTCTTCCTCGTCGTCGTGCTCGGCGTGGCCGCCTGTGCGGCGGCGCCCGTCCTCACCCGGGAGGACTTCGTCGGGACGCGGTGGGTCGAGATGTGCCCGGACCCCGAGATCCGCACGGCCTACGTCCAGTTCGACCCCGACGGCCGGCTCGCGTGGAGCTACGAGCGTCCGGACTCGGTGCACGCCGAGAACGTCCACACCTGGGCCGTCCAGGGCGACACCCTGTTCTTGAAGTGGAGCAACGGCACGGCGGCCACGGCCTACACGTCGGGCAGCGACCCCGACCGGCTGCAAGGCGCCGCCACGTTCTGCCCCGAGGGCGCGACGCTCCAGCGGATTCGTTGAGAGGGAGGGGGCGACCGTCGAAACGGTCCGAACGACCTCGCCCGTCCCGCTGGCGGTAGGGTCCGCCAGCGGGACCCACGGACCCCACCCAGTCGATTTGCCGGACCCCTCACGGTTCTGCCGGAACTCCGCCCACTCGCCTGGCTAGACGCCCGGCTGTCCCCCCGCGTTCGTCGATGCCTGCTCGCCTTCTCCGTTGGTCTCTTCCGCTCGTCCTGCTGGCGGTCGCCGCCGGCGTCCAGGCGCAGACGGCCACGCTCAACGGGTTCGTCCGCGACGGGGCCTCGGGCGAGACGCTGATCCAGGCGGCGGTCCGCGTGGAGCGCGCCGACGGCGGCGCGGCCGGGCGCGGGGCGGCCACGAACGTCCAGGGCTTCTACACGCTCGGCGGGCTGGAGCCCGGCACCGTGACCGTCGTGGCGAGCTACGTCGGCTACCGGACGGTCCGCCAGGAGGTGACGCTGGCGCCGGGCGAGACGCGCCGGCTCGACCTCGACCTGCCGCCCGAGGGCGTGACCTCCGGTGAGGTGGTCGTCGAGGCCGACGAGCCCCTCGAGGAGGAGCGCGCGCCGGGCGTCCAGAACGTGTCCATCGACCTCGTGGAGGCGCTCCCGACCGTCTTCGAGGCCGACCTCTTCCGCTCGATCCAACTCCTCCCCGGCGTGAAGTCCGCCAACGACTTCTCGTCGGCCCTCTACATCCGGGGCGGCTCGCCGGACCAGACGCTCATCCTGCTCGACGGGACCACGGTCTACAATCCGACGCACTTTTTCGGCTTCTTCTCGACGTTCAACACCGAGGCCATCAAGGACGTCCGGCTCTACAAGGGCGCCTACCCGAGCACGTACGGCGGCCGGCTCGGCTCGGTCATCGACATCTACAACCGCGACGGCAACCGGAACGAGCGGGCCGGGAGCCTCACGCTCGGCCTGCTGGCGAGCCGCGTCGGCGTGGAGGGGCCGATCGCAGACGGCCGGGCGACCTACTCGTTCAACGCCCGGCGCTCGACGCTGGAGCCGCTCCTGGCCGTCCTCCGCGAGCAGCTCGACGAGGACGGCATCCCGGAGAGCTTCTACTTCTACGACGTCAACGCGAAGGTGAGCGTGGACCTCTCGCCCAACGACCGCCTCAGCGTGGCGGGCTACGCCGGCCGTGACCAAGTCGTCGTTCCGTTCGGAGACGACGCCCAGTTCGACCTCGACTACGGCAACCGGACGGCCTCGCTCGCCTACAACCGCGTCCTCTCGGGGACCGCCTTCGCCCAGACGCGCCTCACCGCCAGCCGCTACTTCAGCTACCCCACGGGCGACTTCGGCGGGACCACCTTCGAGCGGCCCAACACCATCACCGACTACTCGGCGCGCGCCGACGTGGAGTGGCTGCCGAGCCAGGCGTTCGAGCTACGGACCGGCGTCTGGGGCGGGACGCTGGACCTGGGCCTCTCCAGCGCCTTCAACGGGTCGGTCCAGACCGACTACCAGAACCCGTCGCGCTACGCCTCGGGCTACGTGCAGGGCAAGCTGCGGCCCGGCAACGGCTTCATCCTGACCGGCGGCGTCCGCGCCGAGTACTTCCGCAGCCTCACCGACGACCTGACGGACGCGCTCGACCCGGTCCCGGCGTCCTACCTCCGCGTCTCGCCCCAGCTCCAGGTCGAGCGGACGTTCGGGGACGACCTCGTGGTTCAGGCCGCCGCCGGCCGCTACCACCAGTTCCTCTCGCTCATCTCCAACGAGGCGTTCTCCGGCTTCGACACCTGGGTGACGACGGGCGTCGGTGTGCCACCGCAGGCGTCGGAGCAGGCCGTCCTGGGCGTGAAGACGAAGCTGGGCGAGGCGTGGCGCCTCGACGTGGAGGTCTACGCCCGCACGCTCCGCGACCTTTTCGACACGCGCCCGGAGGTGCAGGACGTGGCCGGCCTCCGCTACGCCGACCTGTTCCGGTTCGGCGAGGGCTACGCCACTGGCGCCGAGTTCCTGCTGGAGCGGGGGCTCGGGCGGCTCACCGGCCTCCTCGGCTACACCATCGGCGTGACGCGCCGTCGCTACCCGGCCGAGCAGCAGTTCGGTGACTTTTTCCCGCCCAAGTACGACCGGCTCCACGACGTCACGCTCGTCGCCAACGTCGACCTCGGGCGCGGGTGGACCGCCACGCTGGCGGGCGCCTACGCGACGGGCCAGGCCTACACCACGCCCGCCAGTCGGTACGTCGTCGGAGGGCTGCCGTTCGAGGACAGCGCGGCCAACGTTCTCGCCTCGAACGCGCTCAACGGCTCGCGCCTGCCGCCGTACCACCGCGTCGACGTGGGGTTCACGCGGCGTGGGCGCTTTTTCGGCGCGGCGTCCGAGCTTCAGCTCCAGCTCGTCAACGTCTACAACCGGCGGAACCTGTGGTTCGTGACCTACGACTTCGACACAAACCCCGTCGAGGTCGGCGAGGTCCGCCAACTCCCGATCCTCCCCAACGTCTCGCTCACGCTGGATTTTTAGAGGACCACGCGCGGCGGGCCACGGTCCGCCCCGTCAGCGCCACCGTCTTCCACTCCGGCCCCCTCTGATGTCTCTCCGTCTTTCCCGCCCTCCTCGTCGCGCTGGCGCTCGTCGCCCCAGGCTGCGACGGGCTCATCGACGACGACTTCGAGCCGCAGCTCGTCGTCTCGGCGTTCCTCGGCACCGGCGAGCCTCTCCCCGAGGTCCGCCTCTCGCGGACGCTCCCGTTGCTCGACGTGTACGACTCCGAGCGCGCGGCCGTCGAGGGCGCCCAGGTCACGGTCACGCTCCTCGCGGCCGACGGCTCCGACGAGACCGTCTACCTCTACGTCGAGGCTGATCCGGGGTATTACGCCCAGTTCACCCCCGGCGGTCCGGCCAACCCCCCGGTCCTCCCCGGCCGCACGTACCGGCTCGATGTGACCGGCCCGGACGGCGAGCGGCTGACGGCGACGACGACCGTGCCGCCGGACTACGACGTGATCGAGGGGCCGGACGACGAGGTCCCGTACGGCTTCCAGAACGGGCCGGAGGTGAGGATCACACGGTCTTCGACGGCCGGGCGGCAGGCGGCCTTCGTGGCCTCGACGCGCGCGCTCGCCCCGGACGACTTCGAGGAGATCACCGTGGACGGGGAGACGCGCTATCAGAGCCTCAACCTGCCCGGCCGGTACCGGCCCGTCCCGGTGTTCCAGCGGTTCCTGGACTGTGAGGAGAACGGCGCCGCGCTCGTGTGCGCGGAGGACCCCCGCCAGGACGGCGTCGTCTCAGGCACGTCGCCAGTCATCAACGAGGCCAGCTACATCGACCTCGGCGACGGCACGTTGCTCGTCCAGGTCCCGTTCCTCGCGTTCGGGTACTACGGCCCGCAGTCGATCTCGCTCGTCTCGCTGGACCGGGCGATGCAGGACTTCGTCCAGACGCAGGCCGTCCAGGGCGGGGGCTCGACGCTCTCGCCGGGCGAGATCCCGAACGTCACGACGAACGTGGAGGGCGGGCTCGGCGTGTTCGGCTCGTTCTCGCGCGAGACCGTCACGACGACCATCGTCCCGTCGTCGTTCTGACCCGACCGGCGGGCGGGAGGACAAAAGACGGGCCGCCCCCGAGAGGAGCGGCCCGCGGCTCGTCGGCGGGTGCCGACGTTAGTAGGCGCTGGGGGCGCCCTGTGCCGTCGGTGTGAGGACGGCGTTGATGAGGTGGATGCGGCCGTTGCTGGCCCGGATGTCCGGGTAGATCACGTACGCCCCGTCCACCTGGACCGTCCGGTCGCCACCGGATTCGAGGGAGATGGTCACGGCCTCGCCCTGGAGGGTGGGGAGAGTCAGGCCGTCGGTGAGCGAAGCGGCGGGGAGGTCGCCCTCTACCACGTGGTACTTGAGCGTCTCGGCGAGCTCCTCGGCGCTCATGCCGGCCACGTCCACGCCGTCAAAGGCGGAGTTGATGGGGGCGAAGACGGTGTACGGCCCGTCGCCGCCGAGGGCGCCGGCGAGATCGGCCTGCTGGAGCGCGCTCACGAGCGTCGAGAGCTCGGGCTGCGTCATGGCGTTCTCGACGATGGTGGCGTTCGGCGAGAGGGCGCCTGTGTTGAGGGCCACGCTGCCGGAGATGTCGGGCGAGTTCATCGGCCCGGTGGAGCAGCCGGCGAGGACGACCGCCAGGGCGAGGGGAAGAAGCAAGAGGTGTCGCATAGGAGGAGGGGTGAGGGGAGAGGTCCAACCGACCGGCGCTCTCACGGGGTCCGCCTTCACGATGGCTCACGCGCCTCTCCTGGCTTCCCCGGGCCGCGGATGGGGCGTGCCCTTAGCCCGATGCGCCGTGCGCCCTGACTTCCTGCGGCCCGACCACGTGGACGCCCGGCGTACGCGCGGCGGCGAGGGCCACGAGCGCGCTGGCGACGGCCCGAGCCGGGGTCGGCTTGAGCCTCGCCAGCGGGCCGAGCAGGAGCGGCGCTGTGAGGTAGAGAGCCAACTCGGCGATCCGCTCGCCCCGCCGAGGCTCGGCGCGGTCGCCGGTGAGGAGCGACGGACGGAGGATCTGAACGGCCTCGAACCCGACGGTCTGGATCGCCGCCTCGGCCTCGCCCTTCGTCCGGTTGTAAAAGATCCGCGAGGACGGACTGGCGCCCAGCGCGCTCACCAGCAGCATCTGCGTGGCGCCGGCGTCGTACGCGAGCCGCGCGGCCTCGGCCGGGATCTCCAGATCGACGTGCCGGAAGGCGGCTTCCGAGCCGGCCTGCTCCATCGTGGTGCCGAGGCAGCAGAACAGGTCGTCGCAGGCGAAGAGCGGCGCGTGCTCCGCGAGGCGGTCGAAGTCGACGACGTGGTCCTCGTGCCTCCCGCTGGCGGTCGCCAGCGGCCGGCGGCCGAGCGTGACGACGCGGCTCCAGCGGTCGTCGTGGGCGAGGCGGTCGAGCGTGTGGCGGCCGACGAGGCCGGAGGCGCCGAGCAGGAGGGCGGTGCGGGGTTCGGGATTCACAGTGTGAGGGGTCGGGGACCCGAATGTTCGCCGTCCGGCGGTCCAGAAGCCAACCCTCCGACCGTGAACCCCAACCCTACGCCTTAAAACGGGACGTCGTCCTCGACCTCGCCGGGGTCCCGCTCGCGGACCACGAGGCGGACGCCCGAGGCGTCGAACCCGAACAGGTCCTCCTCGGAGAACACGAGCCGGAACTGGGCCTCGGTCTCGAAGAAGGGCGCGAAGCGCGCCGCCAGTTGGTCGAGGCGGTCGAGGTAGGCCGCCGTGCTCTCGTCGGGCGCCTCGGCGCTCCAGTGCCCGGCGGCTCGGGCGGACTCGAACGCGCGCCCGCCGCCGTCGGCGATGTAGTACGCCACGCGGTCGCCGACGCGCGGCTGGCGGCCGGTCCGCTCGGCCTCGGCGCGCGCGACTTCGTAGGCCGCGCTCCGGGTCCGCTCGCCCGCTCGAACGGCCTGCTCGTAGGCCGCCAGCGAGGTCTTGAGCGTCTCGACGCGCTGGAAGCTCTCGACGCCCTGCCAGTCGTGGGCTTCGATCTGGCGCCGGTGGCGCAGGTACAGGTCGTGGAGGCCCTGGACGTCCTCGTCGAGCAGGAGCCGGATCGCCTCGCGCACGAACCGCCGCCCGAACCGCTCCGACGACCGGCTGACGAGGCTCGACCCCTTGAACGTCAGGTGCCCGTCGTAGTCGAGGAGGGCGTAGTTCTTCTTCTTGTACGAGAGCATCCGCCGGAAGCGCCCGTCGAACCCGATGCGGATGCCCGCCGGCATCTGCTCGCTCAACGCGCGGACGAACTGCCGCTCGGCCTCCTCCCCCTCGACGCCCTCCGGCGGCACGAACAGGACGCCGTCGGTGTCCACCTCGACCACCTGGGCGCCGGCGTCGCGCGCCAGCCGCATGATCTGGCGGAGGAGGTCCTGGCCCGTCGCCGCCACGCGGTCGGCCTCGGCGAAGTCGTTGAAAAGGGCGTAGCCGAAGCCCATGTTCCCATAGAAGGAGTTGATGACCGTCTTGTACGCCGACTGGCGGGCGTCGAGCTCGGCGCGGTCGTGGGCCTCGCCCGCGGCGCGCATGGCGTCCTTCGTCTCGAACCGGAGGTCCGTCAGCCGCCGGAGGAGGCGGGGGAACAGGCCGAGCACGTCGTCCTTGGGTTGGACGTCGTAGCTCAACATGATCGACGGGTACAGGCTCTCGACGTCGGCGTAGACGACGGGCCCGACGACGCCCGTCACGAACACGTCCGTGTAGCCGCCGACGACCTGGCTGCCGTAGTCGGCGCGCGGCAGGCTGTGGCGCGCGTGGAGGTAGCCGCGCACGAAGAGGGCCTCGATCTTGGCCGCCGGGCCGGTGCGAGCGGCCTGCCCATAGGGCATGGGCACCATCTGGGTGAGGTAGAACGTGCTCCCGCTGAGGTGCCTCGCCAGCCGCTCCGTCTCGGTGGCGTCGTCGATGGCGTACTCCATGAGCCGGTGCGGGTCGGTGTCCCAGACGTGCGCGATCTCGTCGCCGGGGACGTAGGTCCGGCCCTCCGGCGCGAAGCCGAAGTACTTGGCGGCGCCCTTGAGCGTGTAGTTCGGGAGGTCCCGCTTGAACACGTCGAAGGCCATCACCTGGTGGAACGTGTCGATGACGTGGCGCCCGGCGATCTCGACGGCCTCGAACTCGACCTGCCGCTCGGCGAAGCGCATGGAGGTCGGGTAGGTGCGCGGTGTGCTCCCATCGCGGCCGAGGTCTACCGGAATCCCGTGCCGTCGGCACCGCTCGAACAGGTATGGGAAGTCGAAGGCCTGGATGTTGTGGCCTTCGATCACGTCCGGGTCGCGCTCCTTCACGAGGTCCAGCGTCTCGCGGAGCACGTCGGCCTCGTCCATGCCGGGGGCGCCGACGAGGCGGCTCCAGCCGGTCGAGTCGCTGAGGGCGACGAGGATGATCCGGTGCTCCGGGACCGTGGCCTGGGGAAAGCCGGCGGGGCTGTAGACCTCGATGTCGAGCTGGAGGCGCTTCAGGTCCTCGAAGGCCATGCCCTTGAACAGCGTCCGGCCGGTCTGCATGAGGTATTGCTGCTCGGGCGAGCCGGGCAGGTACACCTCGTCGGGCCGGCTCTTCTCGGTCTCCGTCGCCCGCTCGACGTGGCGGAGCGCGTCGAAGTAGCTGTTCCGGTCCGGGAACGCGACGACGTACCGGAAGAAGCCGGCGCCCGCCAGCTCCTGGAACTGAAACCGGTCGCGCGGGAAGCCCCGCAGCAGGTCCACGTCCGAGAGGAAAAAGAACGGGTGGACGCGGACGTCCTCGGTCTCGACCTCGGTGAGCGAGCGGCGGCGGTAGAGCCGCATCGCCGCCGGCCCGACCGGGTGGAGCGCGACGATCCGCTCGGAGCCGTCGTGCCCGTAGAGGAGGGCGTCGTCGGAGGGGACCTCGGGCACGCGCTACGGGCTCTTCGTGCGGGGCGCCGAGCCGCTCCCCTCCGCTGCGGGGCCTCGCAGGCGGAACGTGACGGGGCCGGCCCCCTGCGTCCCCCCGTCCACGAGGGTCGAGTCGGCGGCGGAGGGCTGGGCCGAGGCGAGCAGGAGGACGACGAGGCGGCGCATCGTTGGAAGCGGAGGAGCCGGAATCTATGCGCTGGCTACGACGACCTTCCGTCACCGACGAGCCGCCGGGCGACCGTCGTGTGGAACACCGGCTGGCGGCGCTCGCGGACGGTGACGAGCACGCCCTCGTCCTCCAGCCCGATGAGCGACCGCCCGAGGAGGGCCGTCAGGCGCGAGGGGTAGTCGGCGGCGAGGCGGTCGAGGTCGTCGCGCTGGCGCTCGGCGAGGGCCGCGCGGACACTGGCCCGCAGCGCCTCCGGCACGCGCGGGTCGATGCGCGGCGGGGGCGGGAGTGCGTCCGGGGCCGGGCTGTAGCGCGTCGGGTTGTAGGTGATGTCGTAGGTCGTCGCGTACTCGTGGCTGGAGTGGCCGGCGGCGGCGTTCACGTTGCCCCCCCGGAGCGCGGCCTGGTCGGCCGCGGAGCGCCAGCCCGACGAGACGGCGAACCGAAACGGCGGGAGCCCGGCCGCCGCCAGCCTCGCGCGGAAGCGGACGGCGACGC
The DNA here is from genome assembly GCA_963811175.1 of Rubricoccaceae bacterium. Taxonomy (GTDB): domain Bacteria; phylum Bacteroidota; class Rhodothermia; order Rhodothermales; family Rubricoccaceae; genus Rubrivirga. The sequence continues at coordinate 1,169,142 of CAWEQE010000002.1, forward strand.
TGTCGAGCGAGGCGGCCCCGCTGGGCGTGAGGTACGCGACGGAGTAGCCGGCCGGGAGCACGGTGTAGAGCGAGTCGGTCTGGATGGGGACGAGGTCGAGGGCGCGGGCCACGCTGTCAGCGGCCTCTTGCGTGGCCGGCGGCGGCACGCCGAGCTGCTGGGCCAGCTCCACGTGGCGGGCGTTCCGGGACCGGCGGAGGAGGGCGGTCTCAGCGTCGGTGAGGAGGGGGACGGCCTCGAACGCCGCTTCGGCCTCCCGGACGAAGGCGTCCTGCACGGCGTACGTCGCCGCGATCCCCTGCTGGACCCGCAACGCGTACCACGCGCCCCCCGCGATCGCCACCGCGACGATCAGCGCGAGCAGCGCCGGCCACCCTCGGCGCAGCCGCCCCACGGGTGGTGACGGGGCGTGGCCGGCGGCGGGTGGATCGAGAGACGACTCGTCAGCGTCGGCGGTTGGCGAGAGGGTGTCGGGCACGGGCTACGGCTGGTCGAGGGTGACGTGGAACACGGGCTGCTCGTCTTCGAGGAGCACGAGAAGCAAGTCCTCCTGTTGCATCTGGCCGAGGACGCGCGTGAGGGCGCCGAACAGGCGGTCGTCGTACGTGCCGGCGAGGTCGGTGGCCCACTGGAGGTAGGCCCGCTGCGCGCGGTCGTGCTCCGCGTCGGAGAAGGGGACGCGGAGCGAGTCGGCGGCGGAGGGCTGGAGCGAGTACCGCGTGTAGACGAGGTCGGCGCTGGCGCCGTACTCGTGGCTGGAGGTGCCGCTCGTGGCGTTCCGGTTCGAGACGCCGAGCGCTTCCTGGAGGTCGGACGTGCGGAGGGCGGAAGAGATGGTGTAGCGGTAGCGCGGGAGGCCGCTCCGGGCGAGCTCTGCCTGAAACCTCCGGCCCAGCTCGTCGAGGCGATCCCGCAGGGCCGGGAGCACGAACGGCTTCGAGTGCTCCAGAATCCGGACGGTGTAGAACTCGTTGTCGACGAGCGGCACGAGTCGACCGGCTCGGAGGTGCCCCGCCAGGTCCGACTCGCCCCGGAGTGGCGGGACGCCCAGGGAGTCCGCCGCCTTCAGGTGCTCTGAGTAAGAGGGCGTGCGCGGGCGCCGGAGGCTGTTCTCCTCGTCGGAGGTCGGCTCGCGGAGTTGTTCGAGGTGGCCTCGGAGGCGGAGCACGGCGGCGTCGAGCGAGTCGAGGGCGGGCGTGCTCCCAGTGGCCGGGGTCGGTGGCGAGGGAGCCGGCAGCGTGGCCTCGTGGGCCAGCCAGCCCAGTCCGACGCCGACCGCCCCAGCGGCGAGAACGGAGAGGACGGTCCGCGTCATCCGTTCCCCGGTTCGAGGACGCCGCAGCCGATCACGTCGCCCGCCGCGCCGTCGGGGCTGGCGGCGTCGTCGCGGCCGGCCCGGAGCACGACCGCGCGGCCGACGGCGGAGCCGGTGCCGGCGAGCGTCAGAGCCGGGTCGATCCGGTCGTAGCGGCCCCGGCCGTCGTCGCCGCGCACGTTGCCGAGGTCGCCCGCGTGGCGCTGGCCGGGGAGCGAGTACGGGCCGCCGTGTGGAGCACCGGTGTCTGCGCCGAGGTGGACCGCCGGGTCGGCGTCGCAGCTCCGGCCCCGGAGGATCTGGAAGGCGTGGAAGTCGCTCCGCGAGAGGTCGTACAGGGCCGCCTTTACGCGGACGCCCGCATCGGTCTGCATGATGCGCACCGTCCCCGTCACCCGCCCCGCGCCGACGGGTTCGATCCGGGCCGTCGCGCGTGTCACGCCACGGACGTCGACCGTGTCGGGCGGGAGCACGGCCGTCGCGGTGTTGGTGGGAGACGTGGGGGGAGGGGACGGCGCCGGGTCCGAGCAGGCAGCGACGGCGAGCGCGAGCACGAGGCCCCCTACCCCGTGAGAAAGAGGGAGCGTCATCGTCCGAGAGAAACGGCCGGGCCGCCCGCGTGTTCTGCGCTCGCTAGCTTCAGGGCGTGCCCCATGCCCCGCCCGTGACCGCCCGCCTCGTCGCCGACCGCCTCTCGATGCGCTTTGGGCGACGGCGGCTGTTCGAGGACCTGTCGGTCGAGATCGAGCCCGGCGCGCCGCTGGCGGTCGTCGGCGCCAACGGCTCGGGCAAGTCGACGCTGCTCCGGCTCCTGGCCGGCCTGCTGGCCCCGACGGGGGGGAGGTCCGGCTAGAGGTGAGGGGGCAGCTCGTCCGACCCGTCGACGTGCCCCGCGCGATCGGGTTCGTGGCCCCGGCGCTCCACCTCTACGAGCCGCTCACGGCGCGCGAGACGCTCCGCTTTCTGGCGCAGGCCCGGCGGCTCCCCGACCGGGAGCCGCGAATCGAGGCGACGCTGGCCCGCGTCGGCCTCGGGGACCGCGCGGACGACGCGGTGGCCGACTTCTCGACCGGGATGCGCCAGCGGCTCCGCATCGCCACCGCGCTCCTCCACGAGCCGCCCGTCCTCCTGCTCGACGAGCCCGGCGCCACGCTCGACGCCGCCGGCCGCCGTCTGACGGAGGCGCTCGTCGCGGACCCGGCCTCCGTCGTCGTCGTCGCCACCAACGACCCGGCCGAGGCCGCCCTCTGCTCCCGCCGCATCGAACTGGTGGGCTGACGGAGGCCAAGCGGCCGCGGAAGAGGGGACCGCTCCGACTGGCGGCGACGCTCGCCAGCGGGGCCGCGTCCGCCTCGGCCCCCTACGTCGGGTCCTCCGAGAGCGGGCGCGTGGTGTGGACCGTCTCCACGTTGGCGGTCGTAGCGATGTGGAGCTCGGCGAGCTGCTCCGGGTCCACGAAGTCCGGCGCGGACGACATCAGCTCCGTGGCCTGCTGCGTCTTGGGGAACGCGATGACGTCGCGGAGCGAGGCCGCGCCGGTCAGGTGCATCACGAGGCGGTCCAGGCCGAGGGCGATGCCGCCGTGCGGGGGCGCGCCGTAGCGGAGCGCGTCGAGCAGGAACCCGAACCGACGCTCGGCCTCGTCCTCCGAGATCCCGAGCAGGTCGAACATGCGGGCCTGCACGTCCGAGCGGTGGATCCGGATGGAGCCGCCGCCGAGCTCGGAGCCGTTGAGGACCACGTCGTAGGCGCGCGCCCGGACCGCGCCGGGATCGTTCGCCAGCTTGCCGAAGTCCTCCGGGGCGGGGCTCGTGAACGGGTGGTGCATGGCGTAGTAGCGGCCGTCGTCCTCGGAGTACTCGAAGAGCGGGAAGTCCGTCACCCAGAGGAACTTCCAGGGGCCGTCGGCGCCCCCGGGGATCTGGCCCGTCTCGCGCGCCATGTGGAGGCGGAGGTCGCCCATCTGCTCGAACACCTTCGGAGCGGGACCGGCCAGGACGAGGACGAGGTCGCCCGCCTCGGCGCCGACGGCGTCGATCACGGCCTGCATCTTGTCGCGGGCGAACACCTCGTCCTTGACCGACTGGCTGAAGTCGCTGCCGTCGCTCGGGAGCTTGGCGTAGAACAGGCCGCCGGCGCCGATCTGGTTGCGGACGACGTCCTTGTCGAGCTTGTCCATCGGCTTCCGGCCGCGGTCGCCCTCGCCCTCGACGCGGATCGCGACGACCGCGCCGCCCTCGTCCAGGATCGACTCGAACACGCGGAAGTCGGAGCCCCGGACCTGCTCGCTCACGTCGGCGATCTCCATGCCGAAGCGGAGGTCCGGCTTGTCGGACCCGAAGCGGCGGAGGGCCTCGGCGTAGGGCATCCGCGGGAACGGCGTCTCGATCTCGATCCCGCGCGTCTCGCGCCAGATCCGCGCCAGGAGGCCTTCGACGAGCGCGTAGATGCCCTCCTCCGTCGCGAACGTCATCTCGACGTCGATCTGGGTGAACTCCGGCTGGCGGTCGGCGCGGAGGTCCTCGTCGCGGAAGCACTTCGTGATCTGGACGTAGCGGTCCATCCCGGCCATCATCAGGATCTGCTTGTACGTCTGGGGCGACTGCGGGAGCGCGTAGAACTGGCCCGGGTGGACGCGGCTGGGCACGAGGTAGTCGCGGGCGCCCTCCGGCGTCGACTTCATGAGGACCGGCGTCTCGACCTCGACGAAGTCGTTCTCGTCGAAGTAGCGCCGCGTGCTCTGGTAGAGCTTGCTCCGGAGGAGGAGGTTCTGCTGGAGGCGCGGCTTGCGGAGGTCGAGGTAGCGGTACTTGAGGCGGAGCTCGTCGCCGGCCTTCGTCGCGCGCGGGTCGTTCTCGGAGACGACGAACGGCGGCGTGTCGGCCACGGCCAGCACCTCGACGTCCGAGACGTAGACCTCGACGTCGCCCGTCGGCATCTCCGGGTTTTTCCGCTCGCGCACGCGGACCTCGCCCTGCACCGAGATCACGTCCTCCATGCGGAGCTTCTCCGCCAGCTCGGCGAGGTCGGCGTCGATCTCGGGCGAGAACACGAGCTGCGTGAGCCCGTAGCGGTCGCGGAGGTCGACAAAGTGGAGCCCGCCGAAGTTGCGGAGCTGGTCGACCCAGCCCTTGAGGACGACCTCCTGGCCGGCGTCGCCCTCGCGGAGCGCGCCGCACGTGTGCGTGCGGTCGCCGTGGGTGGGGGCGTCGAGGGGGGTGAGGCGGCGGGCGTCGGACATGGCTCGGCAGGAGGGGGACGGCCAAACTAGCCGGAGGCGCGTCGGGTTCGGGGTGGAGAGACGGCGGAATGACGGCCCGCTCGTGTCACCCGGCCTGCGATCTTAACGCACTGCCTTCTCGGCCGATACGGTCTGGAAGCCGCGCCGGCCTCATTCGTGTGACAACGACGTCCCTCTCCCCATGACCTCCCGACTGCTCTCGATCGTAGGAACGGCCTTCCTGTGTGCGGCTCCGTCCGTCGCCCAGGAGATCCCGGGCTGGAACGAGGACCCGTACGCGGGCACCCTGGCGCTGGACTCCGGGTTCTCGGACGACCCCCGCGCGATCTCCGTCCGCCCCGGCGGGACCCAGGCCAACCCCATCAAGGGCAGCGGGTGCACCGGGTACATCGGCCAGCGCCCCGACGTCGTGCTGGACTACTCGGCCGGCTCCCTGTTCGACCTCACGGTCAGCGCGGCGTCGGAGGCCGACATCAGCCTCGTCGTGCGGGCGCCGGACGGCCGGTATCACTGCGACGACGACAGCGGCGAGGGCCTCAACCCGTTGCTCACGATCTCCGGCCCCCAGAGCGGCCGGTACCGCGTGTGGGCCGGCGTCTACGCCGCGTCCGGCGAGTACACGGAGGGGGTGGTCGGATTCAGCGAGCTCGGCCGTGCGGTGACGGTCGAGGACGGAGGCAGCGACGCCTCGGCCGCGCCGGTCCGTTCAGGGTCGTCGAGCACCGACGAGCACTCCGCGTCGGCCGCCGCGTACGGGACCGTGCCCGGCTGGGACGAAGACCCGTATTTCGGCACGACGGTCCTCAGCGCCGGGTTCTCAGACGACCCCCGCGTCATCGACGTGCAGGCGGGCGGGGCGCAAGCGAATCCGCTCACCGGGGCCGGGTGCAGTGGCTACGTCGGGCCCCGCCCGGACGCGGTCGTGCGCTACACCGCCGGCACGCTGCCGCTGACGTTCAGCGCGGCCGCGGAGCAGGACCTCAGCCTGATCGTTCGGACTCCGAGCGGGCGCTACTACTGCGACGACGACAGCGGCGAGGGGCTCAACCCGCGGATCGACTTCGACGCCCCCGGGAGCGGGGAGTACCGCGTGTGGGTCGGGACCTACGGCGAGACCGACGACCTGGTTGACAGCCGGCTGGGGGTCTCGGAGCTGGGCTACGAGGTCGAGTAGGCAGTGGCGCGGGGGGCGGGCCGGAGGCATCTTTCGGCCCGCCATGCCCGACGCCTCCGCCCTCGCCCCCGACGTCCTCGCCGGACAGCGCCGCGCCGTCGCCCGCGCCATCACGGCCGTCGAGAACGGGCTGCCCGGCGCCGACGCGCTCATCGACGCGCTCTACCCGCACACGGGCCGCGCGTGGCGGATCGGCGTCACCGGCCCGCCCGGCGCCGGCAAGTCCACGCTCACCGACCGGCTGGCGACCGCCTTCCGCCAGCGCGGCGAGACGGTCGGCGTGGTGGCCGTCGACCCGTCGAGCCCGTTCACCGGCGGGGCGCTCCTCGGCGACCGCGTCCGGATGGACCGCCACGCCGAGGACGACGGCGTGTTCGTCCGCAGCCTCGCCGCGCGCGGCGCCCTCGGGGGCTTGAGCGAGGCGGCCGAGGCGGCCTGCGACGTGCTCGACGCCGCCGGCTACGATATCGTGCTGGTCGAGACGGTCGGGGTGGGGCAGGGCGAGATCGACGTGGCCGAGACGACGGACACGGCGCTCGTCGTGCTCGTCCCCGAGAGTGGCGACGCCGTGCAGGCCATGAAGGCCGGGCTCATGGAGGTGGCCGACGTGCTCTGCGTCAACAAGGCCGACAAGCCGGAGGCCTCCCGCCTCGTCCGCGCGCTCCGCCAGTCGCTGGAGCTTCGCGGCGGCGACGACCGCGACCGCGTCCGCGTCGTCAAAGCGTCGGCGCTGGAAGGGGACGGGCTCGACGATCTGACGGCGGCGCTCGACGCCCATCGCCAGTCGCTCGCGGGCGAGTGGGACGCGCGCCGCGCCGACCGCCTCCGCCGCCGCGTGCGCCGCCTCGTGGAGGCCCGCTGGCGCCGCGACTTCTGGGCCGGGGGCCGGGCCGAGGCGCTGGCGGAGGCCGTGCAGGGGCTCGACCCGACCGACCGGGCGCCGCACCGGCTGGCGGCGCGCGTGCTGGCGGACGGCGCGGAGAGAGCCTCCTGACGCACCTGGGGGGATCGGTAGCGCGTCGCTGACGCGACGGTATCTTCGCCTGGCCCTCCACAGAGGCCCTTCCTCACCCGCACCTCCGACATGGCGAAAGACCCCGGCAACGAAATTCCCGACCCCCGTACCGGTAGCTCCGACGTCGTCGGGGAGGGGGCGGCGTCCCTCACGCACGGCGAGCAGTGGTTCGGGCACCCGCGCGGCCTCTCGACGCTCTTCTTCACCGAGATGTGGGAGCGGTTCTCGTACTACGGGATGCGCGCGCTGCTCGTCCTGTTCATGACGACCCCGCTGGCGACCGCAAACGCGGGCTTCGGCTTCGCGGACGGGCAGGCGACCGCCATCTACGGGCTCTACACCTTCTTCGTGTACGTGCTCTCGCTGCCGGGCGGCTGGGTCGCGGATAACCTCTGGGGCGGGAAGAAGGCCGTCTTCGTCGGGGGCTGCATCATCGCGACGGGCCACTTCACGATGGCGGCGCCCCTGGTGGGGCTCCCCGAGATGCCGACGTTTTTCCTCGGCCTCGTCCTCGTCGTGATCGGGACCGGGCTGCTCAAGCCGAACGTCTCGGCCATCGTGGGCGACCTCTACCCCGAGGGGGGCGCCCGGCGCGACGCCGGGTTCTCCATCTTCTACATGGGCATCAACATCGGCGCCGTGCTCGGGCCGTTCCTCTGCGGCTACATCGGTGAGGGCTTCGCCTTCGGCGACTTCTCCTACGCCGGGAACTGGCACTGGGGGTTCTCGCTGGCCGGCATCGGCATGGCCTTCGGGCTCATCCAGTACAAGCTGGGCGAGCGCCATCTGCTCGACGCCGGGCGGCTGGTGACCGACCGTCCGATGGAGGACGTGCGCGGGGCCGAGAAAAAGTTCTACGGCATCGCGGCGGCGTTCGCCCTCGCCGCCGTCGCCATCGGCTACCTGATGTACACCGGGGCCCTCGGGCTCACGCTCGAAGGCCTGGCGGGCAGCCTCGGCGTGGTCGTGGTGCTCCTCGCGCTGGGCTACTTCGCGTACATCATCCTCGCGGGCGGTCACACGACCGACGAGAAGAAGAAGCTGGGCGTCATCCTGTGGCTGTTCATCCTGGCCGCGCTCTTCTGGAGCGGGTTCGAGCAGGCGGGCTCCTCGCTCAACCTCGTCGCGCGCGACCTCGTGGACCGCGAGATCTTCGGCGCCATCATCCCGGCCTCGACGCTCCAGCTCATCAACCCGCTGTTCATCATCATCTTCGCGCCTCTCTTTGGCGGCCTGTGGGTGTGGCTGGCGCGGCGGAACGCGAACCCGAGCATCCCGGTCAAGTTCGGCCTCGGCCTCCTCGGCCTCTCGGCGGGCTTCTTCGTGATCTCGTGGGGCGCCGCGACCGCGACCGAGGGCGCGCTGATCTCGGCCAACTGGCTCATCGTGACGTACTTCCTCCACACGGTCGGCGAGCTGTGCCTGAGCCCCGTCGGCCTGAGCTCGATGACGAAGCTGGCGCCGCGCAGCCGCGTGAGCCAGATGATGGGGATCTGGTTCGTGGCCGCCGCGCTCGGCAACCTGTTCGCCGGCCTGATGGCGGGCCAGATCGAGGACCTCCCGGCGTCCGACCTGTTCTCGTTCGTGGCGATGCTCGTCGGCGGCGGCGGGATCGTAGCGCTGCTCGTGAGCCCGTTCGTGAAGCGGCTCATCGGCGACGTCGAGTAAGCGCCTCTCCACCCCCGTGCCCCGCTGGCGGCCCGCGTCGCCCGCGGGGCGCGCCCTCTTTCGATGACTGATCTTCCCGTCCACGTCACCGTCCTCCCGCACGGCGAGGGCCTCGACCTCCCCGCCCACGCCACGCCCGACAGCGCTGGGCTCGACCTCCGCGCGGCCGTCCCCGCCGACGAACCGCTGACGCTCGCCCCCGGCGACTACGCTCTGGTCCCGACCGGCCTCCAGATCGCCCTCCCAGAGGGGACCGAAGGACAGGTCCGTCCCCGGTCCGGCCTCGCGTTCAAGCACGGCGTGACCGTCCTCAACAGCCCGGGCACCATCGACTCCGGCTACCGGGGCGAGGTCGGCGTGCTCCTCGTCAACCACGGCCGCCAGCCGTTCGTGGTCGAGCGCGGCGAGCGGATCGCCCAGCTCGTGGTGGCGCCCTACGTGCCGGTCCGGATGGTCCGCGCCGAGGGGCTGGCGGAGACGGAGCGCGGGGCCGGCGGCTTCGGCTCGACGGGCACGGCGTAGCTAGCGCTCCACCCGGAGGAAGGAGTACTCCTCACCGCGAGACGAGACGTGGATCAGGTCCAGGCCCGCTGACGAGAGCCGGTCGACGAGGGGGGCCGCGCGTTCGGCGGCCGAGGCGTGATCGTCCCCGTGGAACTCGACCAGCACCTGGTGCACGGGGAGGCCGGTCGTGAGCAGGTCGTCGAGAACGGCGTACTCCGCTCCTTCGATGTCCATCTTGAGAAGGTCGATGTGGTCGTGCCCCAGGGACGACATCAGGGACGAGAGCCGGCGCACCGGGATCTCCGCGACCTGGCTTCCCGTCCGGCTGGACGCGACGATGGAGTGGGAAATCCAGTCCGGGTTCGCGTTGGCGAAGAAAGGGGCGGACCCATCGTAGGCGGCGAGGCCGACCGGGTGGACGACCAGTTCGTCGGGGAGCCGTTGGGTCCCGAGCCACGCCTGCGACGCGGGCGTCGGGTCGAATGCGTGGACGCGCACGCCGAACCGCTCGATCAGGGCGAGGTCGAACGAGACGTCCGTTCCGATGCCGGCGGAGTACACGACGCTCTCCGGCCCGAACCCGTCCGGGTTCATCGTCCACGACCCGTAGCCGCCGTTCCCGCCGAGCCTCACCGTCGGGACGCGGGTCCGGGGTCGGACGTAAACGTCGCGGCCGCGGGCGGCGCGGAGCCACCAGCGGGCTCGGCGGAATGGATCTTTGAGGAGGTCAGTCACGGGGAACGAGAGGACGAGAAGAAGAGGTCTCCAGCCAGGGGCCGGCTCCGTGCGGGGCGTCCGTCAAGCTAAGTTGAGGGCTCGCCGTCGCTGCTGCCCGTGCCCATCCTGTTCGCCCACCGCGGGTACAGTCCCTACCTCGAGTTCTCACTCCGGCAGGCGCAAGCTGCCAGCCCGGACTCCGAGATCGTCCTGTTAGGAACGCCAGACAACGACGGCTTCCCGTGGGTCCGGCACGTGGACGTCACGGCTCCGCCGTACACCGCGGCCGTCGAGCCGTTCGGTGAGGTGTACGAGCACATGTCCACCAACCGAGCGTCTTTCGAAAGGATCTGCTTCGACCGGTGGTCGCAGATCAACGCGTTCTTCCAGGAATCCGGGACTGCGGAGGCGCTGGTGCTGGATACGGACGTGATGCTCTACGACACGGAGGCCGCGATTCGGAGCCACTGGATCGGGGAGTCCCAGGGGCTTGCGGTGGTCCAGCCTTCCGAGCAGCCCGGCTACCGATGGGCGGCGAGCCCGGGCGTCTCGTGGTGGAGTGCGGAGAAGCTGGAGGCGTTCTGCGCGTTTCTCATCGAGTCGTATTCGGTCTCCACGAAACGTGCGTCCCTCCGCGCCAAGTGGGACCATCACCGAGCCAACGGGATCGGCGGTGGCGTTTGCGACATGACGCTGTTGCACCTATTCGTCGAGTCCCTGGACCCTGCGGCGTGGGTCAACTTTGCCCGTGTACACGATGGGGTCGCGCAGGATCTCAACGTGGCCTCCGCTGAGAACTACTGGCCCGGTGAGTACCGAATGAGCAAGGGGATCAAGGCCGCGACGTGGGACGGAGACGGGCGTCCGTGGTGCGAGAACGTCAAGGAAAATCGGCCGGTCCGGTTCCAGACCTTGCACTTCGTGGGAGGGTCGAAATCGGACCTGGCAGAGGCGTACCGTGGCCCGCGTTTCCCGGGTCAACAGAGCCTCCGCTGGAAGATGAGGAGCCGGTACGCGGCTCGCCGGGCGACGTCCGCCGCGCTGAAGCCGCTTCGGCAACTCCGCGCCCGACTGGCGGGGTAGGTCGGCACGGGTGCCCGCGGGCGCTCGCGAGCGTCGCGTGGCTCGTCACGTCCTCAACAGCGGCCGGAGCGTGTCCACCCACCGCGCCTGGACGGCCGAGGGGCTGAACGCCTCGTCGAACCGGGCTCTCGCAGCGTCGGAGTAGGAGCGCCACGACGGAGCGATCTGCAACGCAGCGCGGGCGATGGCAGCCGGGTCCCCGGCCGGGACGAACTCGCCTTCGACTCCTCCTGACATCATCTCCGGCAGGCTCGCGTGGCGCGTCACGATCACCGGAGTCCCAGCGGAAAAGGCCTCGATCACCGTGAGGGGCTGGGCTTCGATGGGATACGACGTGGGCAGGACGAAGAGGTCGGCGTCGAGGTAGTACTGCTGGATCACCGAACGGTCGGAGACGCCTCCTGGGACCGTTACCGCATCCGAGACTCCGAGCTCGGACGCCCTGGCTCGGAACGATCCTTCCGCGTTGCTATCCGGCCACCGGCCAATGAACGTGGCGCTGGCAGGGACGCCCTGCCGTCGGAGAAGGGCGAGCCCGCCGAGCACGTCCAGGTACCCCTTCGACGGGATCATCCCAGACAGGTATAGGAGGCGGAGACCCGTTCGGCTCTCGCGGATCCGTTGGGCCTCCCGAACCGTGCCGGGACTCGGGACGAGCGCTGGGTCGACTGTATTGGGGACGACGAGGCGCTTCCCCGGCGGGACCCACGGGGCGCACCGCGCTGCGAGCCCGTCGGATAGGAAGACGAGGCCGGCCAGCCGCCGGACGAGCCAGCGGGCCGTCGGGCGCGTGAGCGGAGACGTGAACAGCGTCGCGAAGTCGCCGCGATGGACGACTCCGACGAGGGGCTGGTCCTTCGAGAACGCAGAAGCGACCACGGCAAGGTCGCGGGCGTGGCCGAGCAGAGAGGGCGAGATCGACGGCCAGAGAACGAGGTCGGGATCGCCGGACGCGGCCGCCCGGACGCTGGCTCGCCGCTGCAGAAAGTGCCACGCCCGCTGCATCTGGAACCGCCCCGTGGCCGCGTCCAGGGTGTCGCCGTCTGGCTTCCCGACGTTGACACGCTCGACCTCGAACGGGCCGCGGTGCGTCGGGCTCAGGAGGTCGGCGAGGAGGGCCGTCCCGATGGCCTGCCCATCGAGGGGGGGAGGAAAACGTCCGACGACGAGGAGCTTGGGAGATGCCACTGCGAGTTCGAATCTGGGACGGCGAGGCTACTCCTTGATGGCGTGGAGCCGGTCGGTGCGATCCGTCAGGACTCGCTGTGCCCACATGAGCACGCTCGCCAGCGGCGTCGCTCCCCGATCCGACGTGGGGAGGCCCGCCCGAGCGGCGCTCCAGACGGCCTCTGCGAAGCGTTCGGGAGACCAGTCTGCAACGCGCGCCTGCGCATACTGTCCCATCGCGTCCCGCTCGTGTGGAGGAAGGGACGAGACATGCGCGAGGAGGGCCGCCAGCTGGCGGACGTCGGTCGGGTCGAACGCGTAGCCGGTCTCCCCATCGGAGACGAGATCGGCGGTCGCGCCCGCACGGTTCGACACGAGGACCGGGAGACCCGCGGCCATCGCCTCGTTGACGACGAGCCCCCACTGGTCGACGAGGGCGGGGTGGACGAAGGCGCCGGCGAGTCCGTAGTACGCCGGCAGCGCGGCGAACGGCTGGCGCCCCGCGAACGTCACGCCCTCGACCCCTGCGGCCTGGGCCTCAACCGCCGTCCGCTCGGGGCCGTCGCCGAGGAGGACCAGTCGCCAGGGGCGCTCGGACCGGACGCGGTAGGCGGCGTACGCCTCGATGAGGACGGGCAGGTTCTTCCTGGAGACGAATCGGTTGGACGCCAGGAAAAAGGGAGTCGACGGTGCGAGACCTGGAAGGTCGCAGGCACGCGAGGGGTCCGCCTGGGTGGCCTCCGCTCCGCTCTTGAAGTAGTCGTTATCGACGACGTCGTAAGGGATGAAAATGCGGTCCGGCGGCAGGCCGAGGTCGGCCAGGTACTGAGCCTGTGGCGTGCCTCCACCGACGCCGGCGTCGAACTGCCGAACGAGCAGGGACTTGGCCCACTCTCGGACGGGATTCCGCTCCGCGTCGTCGGCCTTGCTGGCGAGCATACACACGGCGGGCCGGCGGTGGCGGCGGCACCACGCGAGTGCGGCCTGCGCGTCGGGCGTGCTGTAGCTCGTGATCGCAACGGCGTCGGGCGAGATCCGGTCGAGCGCCGCTTGGACGGCGGCGTGCACCTCCCGAGGGGCCGCCGTCTCGACGGTTCGGTCCGGGAGAGCGCAGACGTGCTCGAAGGGGAGGGCCGACCCGACGCTCTCCCACTGGTAGGTCGTGTCACGGCCGGCGGTCTCGAGGGCGACGATCTGCCGTCCGTGAGCCGCGGCCCACGCGTGCGCGGCCCCGAGCCGGGCGAGGTGGTACGGGCCGAGGCGCGGCCACTGGATGCACAGCGTGTGCACCTCGGGGGGGGGCGGGCTACGGCGCACGGAGAACATCGAGGAAGGGGGCCGCGAACGCCTCGGCCGTCTGGGACTGGGCAAAGCGGAGAGCTGCCTCGGCGTCGAACCCGCGCATCGGGGCCTCGACGACGCCTTCCAGAGCACGTGCGAGGGCGGCCGAATCGGTGGCCTCCACCGTCCGCCCGAGCCGATGCGTCCGGACGAGGTGCCCCATCAGGCCGAAGTCCTGCGAGACCACCGGGACGCCGGCGCCGGCCGCCCGGACGAGAAAGCCGCTCGACCCAACGTGCCGGTCGTACGGGAGCAGCACCGCGTCCGCCGCCGCGACGACGGAGGACAGCCAGTCGACCGGCACGTAGTCGGTGCGGACGACGAGCTGAACGCGCGTGCGTGCCTCGACCTCCGCGCACAACTCGTGGAACGGCGTCTCGATGGCCGGGTGGACGCGGCCCCACAAGACCACGCACAAGCCCGCCGCCCCGTCGGGCGGAATCTCGAGGAGAGCCCGGAGCGTGGCGAGCACTCCCTTCCGCTCGTCCAGGCGTCCGAGGAGGACGGCCAGCTGGCGGCCTCGCTCGACGCCTAGCTCGGCGCGGACGGCCTCGCGGTCGTGGGCGATGGGCTCGGGCGGGGTGGGGTCGGGGACGGGGACGGCGCGGGCGGGGCCGAGGCGGTCGAGAGCGGGGGCCGCCGTCGGGTCGAGGGTGAAAACGGTCGTGAGGTTGGGGTGGCGCAGGGCGGCGGCCGTCACCAGCCGTTTGGCGTGTCGGGCCGCGCGCTCGCGGAGGCCCCGGGCCGGCGATCCGATCTCGTCGTAGTGGAGCGTCGGGCGGAGCGTGAGGGCCGACAGGCGGACGCCGGCAGGGAGCGGCCGCCGTGCGGCGAGCGACGCCAGGAAATGGTCGAAGCTCAGCAGGGCCACGTCCCGTGGGCGCTCCTGGCGGACGACCTCGGCGAGCGGGCGCCAGCGGTGCAGGGCCAGGGCGTTCGAGAAAGCCGTCCCCGTCGTCCGTCGGGTTGGATCGGGGAACGGGACGGCGCGGACGGTTCCCTCCGAAGCCTCGATGGCTTCGGCCAGCCGGGGCTCCCGTTCCAGCAGGCCGGGGGGCGCGGTCACGAGGAGCGGTCGCCGCTCCTCCGCGTCGATCCAGGCGCGGACGATCCAGAGCAGGTGCTCGGCCTGGTGGCCGCCGTCGGCCGGCTGCACGAGCAGGGCAGGCGACTCTGTCACGACGGGACCGGGCTCGTTTCGGGAGGGGAGGAGCGCACCCCGCGAAGCTCGTCGAGGCGGACGACCCGGAAGGCCCACACCGACGCGGCCCACACGACGACGAGGAGCGGCCCCCACACCCAGATCGGCCACGCCCGCGTGGCGGCGGTCCAGGCGACGGCGCCACACACCAGCACCACGGGCAGCGTGCGGAGCAGGGCCGCCGAGTGCGTCGCCCCCGTCACCCGCCGGAACAGGGCAGCCATCCCGACCATCACCGCCGCCTCGGTGACGAGCGTCGCGCCCGCCGCCCCGACGATGCCGAACGGCCCGATCAGGAGCAGGTTGAGGACGACGTTGAGCGCAGCGCCCCCCAGCACGATCCGCATGTACGGGCGCTCGTGGCTCCACGCCGTCAGCGGGTTCCCGTGGGCCATCGCCACGTAGACGATGCCCGCGTTGGCGAGGAGGAGCCGGAGGGCGGGGACGGCGGGGGCGTAGGCGTCGCCGAACAGGATCGCGATGAGAGGGGCAGCCAGAAAGATCCCGGCGACCACGGCGGGGAGCCCGACGGCGAGCATGGCGCGGGCGTAGGCCGTCGCCGCGGCCCGCTGGCGGGCCGCGTCCCCGTAGGCCGCGGCGAGGGACGGGAAGAACGCCGAGAGCAGCACGGCCGTCGGGGCGATCGCCAGCCCGTACACCTTGTACCCGACGCCGTAGTAGCCCACCTCGGCCGTCGTCCGCAGGCCCTCCAGCATCACCTTGTCGAGGTTGTAGTAGACGCTCCCGGCGAACGCCGACGCGGCGAGCGGGAGCGCGGGCCCGAGGACGGGCAGCCACGACCGCCACCGGACGGACGGCCGGACGCGCCCCAGACGACGCCGGTAGACGAGCAGCAGGACGAGGTTCAGCACGAGCGGGGCACCGGCCACCGCCAGCGCGCCGACCGCGAGGTCGTCCGGACCACGGACGGCGAGGAGGGCGACCGCCGCGCTCAGAGCGGCCGTCGCCGCCTGCCACACGGCCAGGACGCCCATCCGGTCGAGCCCCCGGTACACCCAATCCACCTGGACGGCTCGCGCCAGCAGGAGCACCCCCAACACCCCGAGCGCGACCCGCACGACCGGCGGGTTGGGCAGCACGACCACGACGACGGCGTACACCGCGCCCGCCGCGGCAGCGAGGGCGAGACGGACCCCGAGCACGGTCGGGACGAGGCGCTGGGCCTGCCCCGGATCGCGCGCGATCTCGCGGGCCGCCACCGTGTCGATCCCGAGTGTGACGGCGAGGACGAAGTAGGACAGGAGCGCCGTCCCAAACGTGAGGACCCCGAACCCCTCCGGCGACAGCACCCGCGACAGGTGGACCCACAGGGCGAAGTTGAGCCCGAGCGTGACGGCCTGGGCCACCGCCAGCGTGCCGGCGTTCTTCCAGATCCGAGGGGAGCTACTCACGGCGCCGCCCGTGCCCGCGCCCGATCGGCCAGCCCGTTCGTGAGCCCCAGGAGCAGCGTCACCACCATCATCTGGTCGAGAATCGAGAACGGGTTCGACGAGTTCGCCACGAGGCTGAAGGCGATCAGCGTCGAGGCCGCGCCGAGCGCGCACGCCTGGGAGGACGGGCTGAGGGCCGTGCCCCGGCCTGCCGAGGTCCCCCGGACGATGCCTCCGACCCAGACCGCCAGCATGAGCGCGAGCCCCCACAGCCCCGTCTTTACCCACAGGGCCACGTAGCCGTTGTGGACGAACGCCCACGAGAAGGTGACGTCGTAGATGACGTTGAACCGCTTGACCTGGACGCCCCAGCCGTACCCGAGAATCGGGTTGCGGAGGGCCATGTCGACGGCGGCTTCCGTCTCGCGGAACCGGTTGACGAGCGAGATGTCCTGCGTCGTCGCCGTGGCGAGCGTTGCGAAGCGGCGAACCGTCCCGTCTGCGATCAGAATCAGCTCGTCCCCGAGGACAGTCACGGCCGCCAGGACGAGGACCGCCAGCGCCGCGCCGCCCCAGGCGGCTAGCCGCCACCGACTGCGGGCGGGGAGCACGGCCAGGAGGTAGACTACGCCCAGGGCCGCCGAGACCCAGAAGCCGCGCGACTTCATGACGATGAGGCCCACCGCGAACGCCGCCGTCGCGGCGGCCAGCAGAACCCGGACGGACCACCGCCGGGCCGTTCCCAGCCCGGCCATCGAGAGGAGGAGGGCCGCCGTGATCGACGTCTCGCCCGTGATGAACCGGGCGTCGGCGATTTCCCAGACGGCCTCCGCCGTCGCGATGACCTCCCGGAACGCGAGGGCGTTGAGGACGAGGGCCGCCGCGCCCAGCCAGAGCAGGGCACCCGCTACGACGAGCCCGCCTTTCTCCTCACGGGCGCACACGTCTTTGACGGGGAAGTAGAGGGCGAAGGGGAGCGTCGCCAGAAGGTCCGCCCGGAAGTCCGTCGGGTCCGCACCGAAGAGGAGGCCGAGGACTACGGCGGCCGGAGCGACCACGAACGTCCAGAGGGCGGCGGCGACGTCCACTCGGGAGGTGACGATGGGGGCGCCGGCCCCGAGCGCCCGGCCGTACCACAGGGCGAGGTACCCGACGAGGGCGAGGCCGGCGACGATCTCGCCCACGCTCAGACCGGCCTCTCCACCCAGCTGGAATACCTGGAGGACGAGCACGCCGGCGAGCTGGGCCGCCGGCGACAGACGGACGAGGGCGAGGGCGAGGGCACTGGCCAAGAGAACCGGGACCAGCCAGACGGCCAGCGCGCCCTGCGCCGTCAGCCAGAGGACGACGGCGATCAGCGCGACCCCGAGACCCCACACGGCCACCGCTGCGGCCCGGGCGGGAGCAGAATGCGGGGCGAGGGGGACCTCCACGCCCTACGCCGCCCTCAGGCGTGCGAGGACGGAGGGGCCGTCCCGACGGAGCACGGCCAGCAGGAGCGTCACCACGACCGCCACCAGAAACGCCGAGAGCGTGGCGCCGATGACGAGGAGGGAGCGGCGCGGCTCCGCCTTCCGAACCGGCGCCGTCGCCACGTCCAGGATCTGCACGGCGTCGGCCTCGCGCTGCTCCTGGAGCGCGGCCTGCTCGTAGAGCGGCTGGATCGTCTCGATGATGGCCCGCTGGATCTCGAGCTCCTGCATGGCCGAGGCGTACTGGCGCTGCACGCGCGGGAGCGAGCGGATCGGGACGGGCATCGCCGCCTCGCCGCCGCCCGTGAGCTGCGACACCTGGCCCCGCGCGGCGCTCACGGCCGCCTGCGCCGCCTGCACGTCCGGGTTGTCGGGGCCGTACTGCGAGCGGAGCGCCTGGTACTGGATCTCGGCCGTGGCGACCGCCGCCTGGGCCGTCGCCAGCGAGGAGAAGAGGGCCTCGGCCTGGGCGCCGGGCTCGATCACGCCGGACCGCTCCTGGAGCGCCTGCATCGCCGCCTGCGCCGAGTCCAGGTCGGCGTTGGCCCGGTCGAGCCGGGCGCCGAGGAACTGGCGGTACTCGGCGGCGCTGCTGGACTGGAACTCGACGTTGCGCTCGTTGAGCCGCTCGACGTAGTAGTTCGCCATCTGCGCGGCCCGCTCCGGGTCCTCGTCCAGCACGGAGACCCCGAGGTAGTCGTAGTCCACGCTGATGTCGAAGGCGGACCGCTCGGCGAGTTGGGTCATGGCCGCCGCGTGCGGATGCTCCTTCTCGCCCAGGTCGTACACCTGCACGAGGTCGAAGCGGTCCACGACGGACGCCGTGGTCGAGGGGCTCGTGAGGATGGCGAGGTAGCGGGTGAACCCGCCGCCGCCGCCGCCCAGGAGCGCCGCCGCGGCCGGTGAGAGGCTGCTCAGCGCGCTCGCCATGAGCCCGCCCCCGCCTTCGGGGAGGAGCACCCGCGTCTCGGCGCGGTAGCGGTTCGGGATCTGGAGCGTGAGGACGACGGCGAGGATGGCCACGAGCACCGTCGCGCCCACGATCCACCAGCGGCGGCGGTAGAGGACGCCGGCCGTCCACCACAGCCGCTCGCGGGTCTGCTCGTTGGCCGCGGCGTAGGCGGCCTCCACGTCGCGGGGGGCCTCGTCGTACGCCCCGCCGGCCCCGTCGCCAGCGGCGGCGATGCCGGGGGGGAGCGAGCGGTCCGGGGCAGTCGGTCGGGCCATGGCCGTCTAGTTGTTGTTCTGGATCAGGAAGTAGGTCGAGATCAAGAAGCCCAGCGTCGAGATCGTCGTCGAGATCGTCTGGATCAGGAACTGGCGGCGGTTGCGGGACGCCTCCTGCTCGGCCCGCTCCTCCTGGAGGGCGATCTGGGCGAGCGTCGGGTCCTCCGCCGTCGGCCGGCGGTCCACGAACACGGCGTCCCCCTCTCGGACCTCGATGCCGGCTCCCACCACGACCCGCCCGCTCCCGGCCTCCACGACGTACACCTCCGTCGCGGACGGCCCCGCCCCGCCGGCCGCGGCCACGTAGTACCCCGCCGTCTCGCCCGACACGAACGGGACGTACCCCTGCTCGCTCACCTGGCCGAACACGCGCACGCCGCCGAGGTCGCGGGGCACGACGAGGCGGTCCCCGTCGATGAGGGGGACCGCGGCCCGCTCCGCCGTGAGGTCGACCGGCTGGCGGGGCGTCCTCGCCAGCTCGGTGGTGATGAACTGGCGGCCGAACAGGCTGAGGTCGGAGAGCGTCGCCTCGTCGCCGGCGAGGGCGGCCGGGAGCGCGCGCGCGCGGCGCTCGAGGTACGCGCCCCGAGGGAGAGCGTCCGTACGGAGGCCCCCGGCCATCTCGACGAGATCGCGGAGGGTCGTCGTGCCGCCCGTGATGGGGTAGAGCCCCGGGAAGCGGACGGCGCCGACGGCCTCGGCGACGCCAGCGTCGGGAGCGACGGAAACGGCGTAGAGCTGGTCGCGGGGGCCGACGAGGACGGCGCCGGCGTCGGGCAGCGGCACGTCCAGAGGCGCGCCCGAGCCGCCGGCCCGCGTCAGGCGGACGGCGGCGAACCGGTCGAACACGTCGTTCCCGGTGGCGGCGACGAGCAGGTCGAGCGCCGTGTCGCTCGGCCGGACGTCGTAGACGCCGGGGCGGTCCACGACGCCGCTCACGGAGACGCCCTCGCGGGACGGGTCGAACCACGGGAGGTGGACCGCGTCGCCGTCGGAGAGCGTGGGGTTGAAGGCCACCTCCCCGGTGACGAAGTAGCGGAGGAGGTCGACGAGCGTCTCGCTCCCGTCGAGGTGCCGCACGCGGACGCTGCGGAGCGCGGGGAGGCGCCGGGCGTCCGGCCAGACCTCGCCGCGCTCGGCGAGCGCACGCTGCTGGACCGTCGCGTTGGAGAGGCTGAGCCGCTGCTGCTGGAGTCGTGCCTGCTCCTCCCGGTCCTCCTCCGCCGAGACGGTCGGTGTCGTCAGGCGGCCGTACTCCGCGAGCGCCCGGGCGCTCACGCCCCCCGCCGCCAGCTCGAGGGCGTCGCTGACGCGCGAGACGGCCGTGACCAGCTGGCGGCCGGGGAGGGGGACGGCCCCCGAGACGTGGACGTAGAACTCGCGCGGCGCCGCCAGCGTGACGTCCGTCGGCACGTTGAGGTAGCGCTGGCGGAGCGCGGCGGCCACCGTCGACTGGACGGCGCTGAGGGTCCGGCCCGCCACGGGGAAGCTGCCGGCCTCGGGGACCGCCAGCGTGCCGTCGGCCGAGACCACGACCTCGGTCTGACGAGGGACCGAGCCCCCGATCGAGATTGAGAACACGTCGCCCGGGCCGACCCGGTACGTCGCCGCGTCGACCGGCCCTTCGAGCGCGATCCGGTTGAGGGAGCGCCGGGCCGTCGTGGCGGCGCGGGCGGCCTCGGCCGCGGCCGAGAGGTCGGCCCGATCGCTGCCGACCTGGGCGTCGGCCGGGAGCGCGAGAGCGGCTACGAGGAGGGCCAGCCCCCACCAGAGGGCGCGTCGCGGTCGGAGCCGCTCAGAATCACACATTGACAGCGAGGCCAGGAAGAAAGACAGGCGTAGCGAAGCGTCGATGCGTGGGCGGCCGGCGGGCGTGACGGTAGGTTTCGAAGGTACGCCGCCCCCCGGAGGGCGGGCAACGCACGTCGCCGTCCCCCACCGAGTCCTCACGTGCTCTCCCGATCCGCCCCGGCCAAGCTCAACCTCGGCCTCCACGTCCTCCGCCGACGGCCGGACGGCTTCCACGACCTCGACACCGTCTTCCTCCCCATCGGCTGGAGCGACCGGCTGGCGGCGGCGGCGGCCGAGAGTCTCACCCTGGAGACCTCGGACCCGAGGCTCCCCACCGACGACGGCAACCTCGTCGTCCGCGCCGCCCGCGCGCTGCGCCAGCGGACCGGCGCCGAGCGCGGCGCGCGGCTCCACCTGGAGAAGCGCGTGCCCTACGGCGCCGGGCTAGGCGGCGGCTCCTCGGACGCCGCCGCCGCGCTCCGCCTGCTCGCGGACCTCTGGGGCCTCTCCGTCTCCGAGGCCGACCTCCACGCGCTCGCGCTCGACCTCGGCTCCGACGTCCCGTTCTTCCTGCTGAACGCGCCGGCCCGCGCGACGGGGCGCGGCGAACACCTCGAACTCCTCCTCCGCGCCGACGGCGCGCCGTACCGCTGCCCGTTCTGGATCGTCGTCGCCGTGCCGCCCGTCCACGTCGGGACGGCCGAGGCCTACGGGCTCGTCACGCCGAACGACCGCGACCGGCCGGACCTCACCGCCGCCGTTCTCTCGAATGACCTGGGCCGCTGGCGGGCCGAGATCGTCAACGACTTCCAGGCGCCGGTGGAGAGGGCGCACCCGGGGATCGGGGCGGCGCGGCGGGCGCTGGTCGATGCCGGCGCCGGGTACGCCAGCCTCTCGGGCTCGGGGAGCGCCGTGTTCGGAGCGTTCGAGGACGAGGAGGACGCGCGGCGCGCGGCCGAGGCGCTCGGCCCGGCGTGCCGCGTCTGGGTGGAGGCGCCGACTCCGTAGCCGCTACGCCTCGTCCACCTCCGCCTCGATCTCCAGCGCCGCCGCGACGAGGTCGTCCTTGAGCGTCGCCAGCGCCTCGTGCTGGTCCACGTAGCGCTCCATAGCGTCCTTCAGCGACGTGTCCTGTCGGACGACGGTCCGCTGGCGGCGCTCCGTCGGGTCCGCCTCGCGCTCGACGGCGGCGACGAGGTGGGCCTCGGCGAGCGCGGCGCGGATGGCGCCCTCGTCCACGGCGCCGACCTGGTCCTCGTCCACGCGGTAGCGGACGCGGACGACGGCGCCCTCGGCGTCGTGCCGCGCGATCTCGGCGAGGACGGCCGCCGTCGGGTCGTCGGTCCCCGTCGCGTCGACGGTGATGGGGACGAACGGGCGCGCGGGCGTCGGGACGAACGTGTAGTCGGTCCGCTTGCCGTCCGCCCCCGCCTCGATCTCGACCAGCACGAACCCCTTCTCGGCGTCGTGCTCCTTGAACGAGATCCGCTCGATGGACGAGGCGTAGACGACCGGCGGCCCGTCGCCGCGCTCGAACGCCTCGCGGTTGCGGTCCTGGTAGCGGTGGATGTGCCCCAGCGCCACGTAGTCGACGCCGGGCTGCGCCAGCTGGGCGGCCGTGAACGTCGGCTCGTGGGCGATGAGGCTGGCCCGCTCGCTCCCACTCAACTCCGATCCCTGGACCGTCAGGTGCGCGCAGACGACGAGCGGGACGGCGGGGTCCGCCTCGGCGGCGCAGGTCGCCACGAACGCGGCGTAGTGCTCCTCGATGGTCTGGCGGATCTCGTGGGGCGTCTTGCTCCGGTACTCGTCGCGCGCGAGGATCTTCGACCGGATGGGCCACGGCAGCGCGATCAGCTGGAGCGGCCCGCTCTTGGTCTGGATCGGCCCGCCCGGCTGGCCCTCGGCGCGGAACGTGGGGACGGAGAACACCTCGACGTCGCCGAGCACGCCGAAGATGTCCACCGACGACGCCTTCCCGAAGCTCACCGGGTGGTCGTGGTTGCCCACGATCATGGCAATCGGGATGCCGGCCTCGGCGACGGGCCGGAGCGCCTCGGCGAACAGCTTCTGCTGCGTCGGCGTGGGGTCGGCGGTGCGGTAGGCGTCGCCGGCGAACAGGAACAGGTCCACGTCCTCTTCCACGGCGCGCTGGACCAGGAAGTCGAGCGAGCGACGGAAGTCGAGCATCCGCGTGCTCAGGCCGGTCGCCGGGTCGAGGCGGCCGTGCGTCTCGTAGCCGATGTGGATGTCGGCGCAGTGGAGGATCGTCATGGCCGGAGACTACGGCCACGGGGGTGACAGGCCCGCGCCCGTCCTCCCCGCCAGCCGCTCAATGGTGGGTCGTTACCAGCCGATCCGGCCGCCGGAGCCGCCGCCCTGCGTCTGCGGCCGCGGCTCGTCGCTCTGGTCGCGCTGGCGGAACTGCTCGATGAGCTCGCCGGCCGGGTTCGGCGCGGTCTGGTTCCGCCGGTTCCCGTCGGCAGAGCCGCGCGAGCGACCGCGGCCGTCGGGCCAGTAGCTCGAGCTCGAGTCGCCGATCCGGCCCCGCCGCGTGGGCGGCTGGTAGTCCTCCGGCCGCTCGAACTCGACGTCGGGGTCGAGGCGGATCTCCTCCGGCCCGGCCTGGAGCTTCGAGAGGAAGGCGCCGACGTTGAGGAGGCCGGTCCGTCCGCCCTGGCCGATGGAGGTCGAGGGGTAGGTGATCCGGCGGTCGTCGAAGCCGGTCCACGAGCCGACGACGAGCTGGGGCGTCATGGCGATAAACCAGCCGTCGGCGTTCTCCTGCGTGGTCCCGGTCTTGCCGGCCACGTCGAGCTCGGGGACGCCCTCGTAGGAGCGGAGCCGGGCGCCCGTCCCGGCCTGCACCACGCGGCGCATGGTGTCGAAGGTGGTGTAGGCCGTCGACGGGTTGAGCACCTCGCGGGCGACCGGCGTGAAGTCCTGGATCACGTTGCCGTAGCGGTCCTCGATGCGGTCGACGGCGAGGACGATCTGGGGCGGCACGGCCGAGTCCGCCGGCCGCTCCTCCTCCAGCGTCGGGCCGTGGTAGGTGCCGTAGTTGGCGATGGTGCTGTACGCCGTCACCATCTCCAGGAGCGAGACGTCCTTCGTGCCGAGCGCGATGGAGCGCGCGTAGCAGTCGTTCTTCTGGGCCTCGAAGGGGGGGCACGTGCTGGCGTCGAGCTCGGGCAGCTCCAGCGGCGTGCGGATGCCCATCTGGTAGGCCGTCCGCGCGATCTCCCCCTGGCCGAAGTGCTTCGTGATGCGGGCGGCGACGGTGTTGACGGAGCTCTGGAGCCCGGAGGCCAGCGTCATGTAGCCGTAGTAGCTGCCGCCCGAGTTCTGGGGCGTCCAGTCGCCCCACCGGAACGCGCCGCCGGAGACGGAGGACTCCGGGGAGTAGCCGTTGTTGAACGCCGTGGTGTAGGCGAAGAGCTTGAACGTGGAGCCCGGCTGGCGGCGCGCCTGGCCGCCGTGGTCGTACTTGTTGAGGACGAAGTTGCGCCCGCCGACCCACGCCTTGACGCGGCCCGTGGTCGGGTCCATGGCGATGAGGCCGGCCTCCAGGCGCGTCCGCTCGGTCTTGAGCGAGTCCATGAACGTCTGGTTGTCGCGGAGCCGGGCGATGGCGGTCTCGGTCGCCAGCTTCTCGCTCGCCTGGAGGTCGCGGAAGCGCTGTGTCTGCTGGATGTACTCGTCCACGACGGCGCGATTGCGGCTCCACCAGTACCCGAACGGGTTCGAGCGCGAGCCCCACCCGTTGTTGACGGTCGTCTGGAGGGCGTCCATCTGCTCCTGCACCGCCTCCGTGGCGAGCGCCTGCATCCGGCTGTCGATGGTCGTGTGGATCACGAGCCCGTCGCGGTAGGGGTCGTAGCCGTTGGCCTCGGCCCACTCCTTGAACCAGAGCCGGAGGACCTCCGCGAAGTGCGGGGCGATGTTGTCCTCGTGGCTGTAGACGTTGAACGCGAGCCGGATGGGCGCCTCGCGGGCCTCCGTGTACTCGGCCTCGGAGATCGCGTCCTGGTTCCTCATGTTCATGAGGACCACGTTGCGGCGCGCGATGGCCGCCTCGTTCTGGCTCTCGGTGAGCAGGTTGCCCTCGGCGTCGAGGCACTCGGCCGATGTGCCGCCGGGCGCGAGGCACGGGTTGTAGCGCGAGTTGGCGGCCAGCATCCCGACGAGCGTGGCGGCCTGGCTCGCGTTGAGGTCGGCGGCCGGCGTCGAGAAGAACGTCTGCGAGGCGGCCTCGATGCCGTAGGCGTTGTAGTAGAACGGGACCGTGTTGAGGTAGGCCTCCAGGATCTCGGGCTTGGTGTAGGTCCGCTCGATGCGGATGGCGATCAGGATCTCCTTCGCCTTGCGGACGATCGACTTCTCGCCGACCTGGAAGCCGGTCGCCTCGCGGTACAGGTTGCGCGCGAGCTGCATGGTGACGGTCGAGGCCCCGCGCGCGTCGCCCTTCGTGATAAAGTCCTTGAAGATGGCCCCGATGGCGTACAGGTCCACGCCCCAGTGGCTGTAGAACCGGCGGTCCTCGGTGGCGATGAGGGCCTTCGGGACGTACGCGCTCATCTGGTCGAGCGCGACCCACGTCCGGTTCTCGCCGTCGTAGTAGCGGGCCAGCTCCAGGCCGTCGGCCGTGCGGACCTCGGTGGCGAGCAGGTTGCGCGGGTTCTCGATCTGCTCCAGCGAGGGGAGGTCTTGGGAGAGCCACAGCACGACGCCGACGCCGGCGAGCGCGCCCAGCCCGATCAGCCCGAGCACGACCGCCAGCGCACGGGCCACACGGCGACGTCGGGCGGCGGCGGGGCCGGTCGGACGCGGCGGGGCGGAGGGGCCGGGCGGGGGGGCACCGCCGGAGCCGTCGCCCGAGGCGCCGTCGCCGGCGTGGCGCGGGGCGTCGGGGGAGCCGAAAAAGGCGCCCAGCTCGGCGTCCTCGCCCCGAAGCCGGGGGGGCGCCGGAGCCGCAGGCGGCTCGTCGGCGGCGCGGCGCGCCTCCATCTGTGCGTGGCGGGCGTCGGGGGAGCCGAAAAAGGTTTCGAGCTCGTCGTCGGTGTAAGCGGGGTCGTCCATGCGGTCCGGGCGGCGGGCGCCAGAAGGTCCGAGGTCAGAGAGAGGGGGCGGGCTCGTACGCGCCGGCGGTCGTCGAGGTGTCGGCCGTCGGAGGGCCGGCGAGGCGGTGGGCCTGCCCGTCGACCCAGCGGAGGAGGGTCGGGCCGTCGGCGTCGATGCGGGCGAAGGTGCGCGCGCCGAACCAGTAGCCGGGGTTGAGGTAGACGCCGTCGTCGGTAACGTCGAGCGCCTCGGCGTGGGAGTGGCCGAAGGCGACGAGGTCGGCGTCGGTGGTGCGGAGCCGCTGGCGGGCGGCCTCGGCCAGCCCCTCGGCGACGACGGCGCGGGGCGTGCCGGGCGTGCCGAGGCGCTGCGCCGACCAGCGCGCGAGCGCGAAGGCGCCGTCGCCGGGGAGGCCCATGCGGAACAGGCGGGCCATCAGCGTAGAGCGGAGGAGCGGCTGGAGGCGGGAGAAGAGCCGTTCGGCCGGGCGGAGCCCGTCGCCGTGGGCGAAATATAGGCGCTGCCCGTCCCGCTCCGTCTCCCACGCCTCCGTCACCCGCTCGACGCCGACCACGGACTCGAAGTAGTCGACGTGCCACGGGTCCCGGTTTCCGACCACGTAGACCACACGGGCGCCCCGGTCGCACCACTCCGTCAGCAGCCCGACGAGCCGCGGCGCGTACTTCGGGACGAGGTGCCGGTACTCGATGTACTCGTTGTACACGTCGCCCAGGAGCACGAGCGTGCCGTCGCCCCCGACGATCTCGGCCTCGTGCGCCCGCAGCATCGCCACGGCGTCGCGCTCGGCGTCGCGCGTCTCGGCGGCGGTGCCGCGGCCGAGGTGGAGGTCGGAGACGAGGAGGATCAAGCGGGGCGGGGGGGACGTCCGGGGCAAGAAACGGGAGGTCGGCCGTGGTGGTCTCCACTGCGAGGATTCTTCGACCTGCGGGGCGCGGCAGTCGCGCGTGGAGGGCGGGCGAAGGCGCAACTTCGCCCCTCCGAGCCCGTTCTGCCGGCCCGCCGCCGTCCGCCCCCCGTCGCCACGGGCCGCCGTCCGCTCCTGGCCCCCCGTCTCGTGCAGAACGCCTACCGCCCCCCGTCGTCGCTCGGCCTGTTCCCGCCGGTGGTCAAGAACCTCTTGATCATCAACGTGCTGGTGTTCATCGCCCAGTTCATCTTCGCGGCGCGCTCCACCGAGCCCATCGGCGCCTTCCAGCGGCTCTTCGCGCTCTGGCCCATCGGCGGCCCCGAGGCCATCCGCTTCAGCGACGGCGTGGTCGCGTTCGGGACGTTCGGGCCGTGGCAGCTCGTGACGAGCGCGTTTATGCACGGCGGGTTCGGTCACATCCTGTTCAACATGTTCGGGCTGTGGATGTTTGGCGGGACCGTCGAGCGGTCGCTCGGGTCGAAGCGGTTCCTGGGGTTCTACCTCGCGTGCGTGCTCGGGGCCGGGCTGCTCCAGGTGGGCGTCTCGTCGTGGCCCTTCCTCATGGGGGATGGAGGGATTCCGGGGGCCGTCGTGGGCGCCTCGGGCGGCGTGCTCGGCGTGCTGGCGGCGTTCGGCGTGCTTTATCCCGACCAGCCCATCTTCCTCCTATTTTTCCCCGTCCCGATCCCGGCCAAGTGGTTCGTGCTCGGGTACGCCGCCTTCAGCCTCTACGCCGGCTACTCCGGGGCCGTCCAGGCCAACGTGGCCCACTTTGCCCACCTCGGGGGCATGATCACCGGCGCGCTCCTCATCCTCTACTGGCGCGGCCGTCTCCCGATCCGCCCCCGCACCCGCCTCGCCTAGACCGGCCATGGCCGACGCCGACTCCCCGCTCTTCCGCGTCCAGCTCTGGCGCGCCGGTCTCCCGCCCGCGCTCCGGCTCTTGCTGACAGTCAACCTCGGCCTCTTCGCCGTCGTGGTGGTGGCCGCCATCCTGGGCGCGTTCGGGCTGACGCTCCCGTACACGCTGCTGGAGTTCCTGGCGCTCCCCGGCGATCCGGGGACGGCGCTGTTCCGGCCCTGGACGCCGTTCACCTACGGGTTCGTCAACCTGATCGGTGGGGCGTCGGCGATCTGGGGGATCATCAGCTTCGCGTTCGCCATGTACTGGCTGAACTGGCTCGGGCGGGACTACGAGGAGAGCTACGGCGGGTACCGACTGTTCGGGCTCTACCTCGGGAGCGCCCTGTTCGGCGCGGCCGTCGCGCTGGCGCTGGGCGCGCTCGGCACCAACCCGCTGTTCCGCCCGCTCTACTTCGGCGCGTGGGGGCCGGCGACGGCCGTGCTCGTGGCCGTGGCGACGCTCCACCCGAGGCGCGGGGTCGGGCTGTTCCTGCTCGGGATCGTCCAGCTCAAGTGGATCGCGGTCGCGTTCGTGGTGCTCAGCCTGTTCAACCCGGACGCCTCGTTCCTGGGCGCGGCCCTCTTCGGGTTCTTGTTTGCGAAGGCGCAGCAGAGCGACGTGGACCTCGCGGCGTGGGCGCGTCCGCTCTTCAACCGGCGCCGCCCGTCGTCGCGGTCGGCGCCGCGCCCGGTGCGGGTGCCGTTCGGCCGGTCGGCGGCGAAGGCGGAGCCGGCGGCGAAGCCCGCGCGGCGCGGCGGCTCGCGCGACATCGACGAGATCCTCGACAAGATCCTGGAGAAGGGCTACGACAGCCTGACGGCCGAGGAGCGCACGATCCTGGACCGGGCCAGCCGTGACTAGTCGCGTCCACCCGTTCCGGGCCGAGGCGCCAGCGCGGCGCCGCCCGGCGCGGGCGCTGGCGTGGGGGGCGTTCGCCGTCGTCGACCTCCCGGCGCTGGCGGTCGTGGCGGTGGGGCTGGCGGCGGCGTTTTTGCCGCCGCGCCCGTTTTGGTGGGCGCAGCTCGTCGCCATCGGCCTGCCGTACGCGACGTGGGCCCTGGCGGCGCTGGCCGTCGTCCTGCTGCTGGGCCGGCGGTGGGGCGCGCTCGCCGTCCACCTCGTCCTGATCGGGTTCGTCGCGGGGCGGGCGCTGCCGCCGAGCCGGTTCGGCGGGCCGGAGCCGTCCGAGGGCGACCTCGTGCTGACCACGTTCAACGCGCCGCAGGTGGGACCGAGCCGGGAGGCCCTGGGCGACTCCGTGGCCGCGTTCGTAGGCCGGGCGCGGCCGGACGTGCTGGCGCTCCAGGACGCCTGGGTGTACGCCCCGCGCCGCGACGCCTCGAACGAGGCGGTCCAGGTGGAGGCCGTCCGGGAGCGGCTGGGGTACGCGCTGGCCGTCCCGGCGCGGCTGGCGGGCTACCCCGGCTGGAGCAAGAACGGGACGGGCGTGCCGCTCCTCCTCCGGGACGGGGCCGGCGTGGAGGTGGTCGAGCAGGAGGCGATCGTCGTCGGCACCGAGCGCGACGCCGACGTCTCGCAGGCGCTCCGGACGCACCTGCGGTGGGGCGAGCGCGAGGCCGTCCTCTACAACGTCCACCTCCGGTCGTTCGGGGAGCAGAAGCCGTGGAACGACAGCCGCGTCCGCCTGACCAGCCCACGCACGTGGTCGCCGTACCTCCGCCGCTACCGGCAGGTCTACGCCGAGCGCGGGTCGGACGTGGTCGAGATCGCGGAGCGGATCGAGGCGGAGGCGCTCCCGGTCGTGGTCGTGGGCGACTTCAACTCGACGGCCGACAACTGGAGCTACCGCCGCCTCCGCCAGGCCGGCGGCTTCTCTCGGCGCGACGCCTTCCGCGACGGCGGCGGGCTCTCGTGGGGCCGGACGTACCGGTCCGACAAGCCGTTCGTCCGCATCGACTTCGTCCTCGTGGACCCGGCCTTCGAGGTGACGGACGCACGGACGAACGAGGTCGAGTTCTCGGACCACCGGCCGGTGAGCGTCCGCCTCCGCTGGCGCGAGGCCGCCAGCGGGTCGTGAATCCGGGGTCCCGGATGCGACTCGGGGAAACCCGGACGGCGCCGGGCGTTCTTGGGGGACGCCGCCCGCCGTCTGCCATGCGCTCCGTCTCCCGCCGTACGTGCCCGCACGGGCAGGTCGTGTGCCCGCGCGGCGCGTGGCTCGGGCTGCTCGTGGTCCCCGAACGCGCCTGCATCGGCTGACCCTCACCGTCGGCCTTCGTTTCGCCTCACCGCCAGGGTGAGGCCTCCGTCACCGGGAGGTCCGGTGGCGCCCCGTCCGTCCGCGCGCCCGGCGCAGGCGGACCTTCCCCGACTCCGATGCAGACGCTTCTCCGACCGTTCCAGTCCTTTTTCAAGACCGAGGCCGCCGGCGGCGTGCTCCTCATGGCCGCGGCCGTGGCCGCGCTCGTCTGGGCCAACAGCCCGCTCGCCGCGTCGTACGGCGCCCTCTGGGGCACGTACGTCACCGTCGGCGTGGGGGCGTTCGAGATCTCGAAGCCGCTGCTCCTGTGGGTGAACGACGGCCTGATGGCGATCTTCTTTTTCGTCGTCGGCCTCGAGATCAAGCGCGAGGTGCTGGCGGGCGAGCTGGCGTCGCCCCGGAAGGCGGCGCTGGCGATCGCCGCCGCGCTCGGCGGGATGGCCGTCCCGGCGCTCCTCTACACGGTCGTCAACGCCGGCGACGTGCGGGCCGACGGCTGGGGCATCCCGATGGCGACCGACATCGCCTTCGCGCTGGGCGTGCTGGCGCTCCTGGGCAGCCGCGCGCCGCTCGCGCTCAAGGTGTTCCTCACGGCCGTCGCCATCGTGGACGACCTGGGCGCGGTCCTCGTCATCGCCCTGTTTTACACGGCCGAGCTGAACGTGACGGCGCTCGTCGTGTCGCTCGTGCTCGTGGGCGTGCTCGTGGTGGCGAACCGGCTGGGCGTGCAGCGGCCGGCCCTCTACGGGCTCGTCGGGCTGGCGGTGTGGGTGGCGATGCTGAAGTCGGGCGTCCACGCGACGGTCGCGGGCGTGCTCGTGGCGCTGACGATCCCGGCCACGCGGCGGATCGACGAGGCCGAGTTCTCGGAGCGGGCCGCGTCGCTCCTGGCCCGGTTCCGCGAGGGGATCGCCGGCTCGCCGACGACGCCGACGGCGGACCAGATGGCGGCGGTCCACAGCCTGGAGGTGGCCTGCGAGCACGTCGAGACGCCGTTGCAGCGGCTGGAGCACCGGCTCCACGGGCTCGTGGCCTTCGTCATCATGCCCGTGTTCGCGCTCGCCAACGCCGGCGTCGCGCTCGGCGCCGACGTGGGCGCGCTCGTGACCGACGCCGTCGCGCTGGGCGTGGCGCTCGGGCTCGTCGTCGGGAAGCCGCTGGGCGTGATGGCGCTGGCGGCCCTGTCCGTCAAGCTCGGCCTGGCCGCGCTCCCGGCCGGCGTGACGTGGCGGCACGTGCTCGGCGTGAGCTTCCTGACCGGCATCGGGTTCACGATGTCCATCTTTATCGCCACGCTGGCGTTCGGGGAGGGGCCGCTCCTCGACAGCGCGAAGGTGGGCATCCTGGGCGCGTCGGTGATCTCGGGCCTGCTCGGCGCGGCCGTCCTCCGGACGACTCCTCCGTCGGCCCCCGACCCCGCCGACTAGCGCCGCCAGCGGAGCCGGGGATGCGGCCCGTCGATCCGCGCGGAGGCTGAGGTGGGGGAGAGGACTCGCGCGTTCTCCCCCACTCAGCGAGTGGCCGCCCGCTCCTCCGCCGTAGGTTCCGGCCGTCCCCCCGACCCTGATGTCCCTCGCTCAGAGCCTCCTGATGATGGGCGGCGGCGTGCTGCTGCTGCTCGCCGGCGCCGAAGCGCTCGTGCGCGGCGCCTCCGCGCTGGCCCTCCGCATGGGGATCACCCCGCTCGTCGTCGGGCTCACGGTCGTCGCCATCGGGACGTCGAGCCCGGAGCTGGTGGTGAGCGTGCAGGCGGCGCTGGCGGGGCAGGGCGGCGTGGCGCTGGGCAACGTGATCGGGTCGAACATCGCCAACCTCGGGCTCATCGTGGGCCTCGCGGCCGTGCTCTCGCCGATGCTCGTGGACCGCGAGATCGTCCGCCACGATATGCCCGTGATGCTGGCCGCGATGGTCCTGCTCGTCGTGTTTCTGCTCGACGGCGAGCTGGTGCGGTGGGAGGGCGTCGTCCTGCTGGGCGCGGCCGTGCTCTACACCGTCTGGAAGATCCGGGCCTCGCGGCGGTCGGTGAGGGCGCACCGCGCGGAGCACGGGATCCCGCCCGAGGTGGAGGCGGCCCTGGACCAGCCGGCGTCGGCGCTCTGGCGGCACCTCCTGTTCGTGGTCGGCGGCGTGGCGCTGCTCGTGTACGGCTCGGACCTGCTGCTGGAGGGGGCGATCCAGGTGGCGACGCGTCTGGGCGTGAGCGAGGCCGTGGTCGGGCTCACGCTGGTGGCGCTGGGGACGAGCCTGCCGGAGCTGGCGACGACGGTCGTGGCGGCGCGGCGTGGCGAGGCCGAGATCGCGCTCGGCAACGCCGTCGGGTCCAACATCTTCAACGTGTTCAGCGTGCTCGGCCCGGCCGCGCTGGCGGAGCCCATCGCCGCCGTCGGCGTGGGCGTCGACGTGCTGGCGATCATGGTCGGGTTCGGGGGCGTCACGCTGGCCTTCCTCGTCAGCGGCGGGCGGACGCAGCGGTGGGAGGGGGCGCTGCTCCTGCTCGGCTACGCCGGCTACATCTGGTGGATCGTGCCGTAGGGAACGGCGGACCCGAGGCCCGGAAAGCCCGGGCCACCTCTGCCGATCCCGCCGGCCGGCGCCGTCGCCAGCCGGGCACCGGACCCCCGCTCGCGGCGTGTCGTAGGACCGGCCCCTCTCCCCACGACCATGGCAGACCTCTCCACCAAGAAGGACCCCCTCCACCTCCGCGACGAGGAGCCCGAGTACGTCCGCGATGAGTCCGGGACGGGCAACGTCCACGGGGAGGACCTGTCGGAGACCGTGCCGCCCAGCACCAACGCGGGGCCGCAGGACCCCGGCTCGCTCGGCGTCCAGAAGCCGACCGTCGAGCTGGACGAGGAGAAGGTGCGCCAGGCCGAGCGCGAGGGGAAGGGCTACCAGTAAGAGACGCCGGCCGTCTCACTGCCTGCCCCCGCGAAGGCGGGGGCCGAGTCGCCCCCAGCCCGCTTCCCGTGCCCGCTCCGGCCGCCGCCCTCCTGTCCGTCCTCGCCATCGCGCTCGCCTCGCTGGCGGGCGCCCTCACGCTGTCGCTCGGGCGCGAGCGCTTGGAGCGGACCATCTTCCTGCTCGTCGCCTTCGCCGTCGGGGCGATGCTGGGCGGGGCGCTCCTCCACCTCATCCCCGAGTCGTACGAGGCGCTCGGCGGCGGACCGGCGACGGGCCTCCTCGTGCTGGCCGGCGTGCTGGCGTTCTTCGTGCTCGAGAAGTTCCTCCACTGGCGGCACCAGCACGGCGTCCCGGAGGCGCTGGAGGGGGCGGTGGGGGCACAGCCACGGGCACAGCCACGGGCACAGCCACGTTCACCTGGGACACGGAGACGACGTGGCGCCGTTCGCCCTCGTCAACCTCATCGGGAGCGGGGCGCACCACCTCATCGACGGCGCCATCGTGGCGGCGTCGTACGTCGTCTCGATCGAGACCGGGCTGGTGACGACGCTGGCCGTGATGCTCCACGAGATCCCCCAGGGCATCGGGACCTTCGGCGTGCTCGTCTACGGCGGCTACCCGGTACGGCGGGCGCTCCTGTACAACTTCGTCTCCGGGCTAGCGGGCCTCGTCGGCGCGGGCCTCGTGCTGACGCTGGGCGCCCAGGTCGAAGGCCTCTCCGACTGGCTCCTCCCGGTCACGGCGGGCGCGTTCCTCTACATCGCCGGGAGCGACCTGATCCCGGAACTGAACCGCCGCCACAGCTACCCCGCCACGAAGGCCGTCGGGCAGCTCGTGATGATGCTGCTGGGGATCGGGGTGATGGCGCTGCCGCTCGTGATGGAGTAGTCACGGTCGCAGCGACGCGGCGATGCGCGCGGCCGTCTCGGAGAACGGGCGGAACGAGAGGCCGAGGGCTTCGACCGCTTTCCGGTTCGAGTAGCGGTGCGTCTCGGTCGCCGTCCGGGCCGTCTCACGTGTGAGGCCCGGGTCCGACCGGGTGACGGCGGCGCCGATCTCCGCGAGCGTCCCGGCCAGCCGAAGCAGACGCGGCGGCGCGGTCCGGCGCGGTGGCTCCACGCCGAGCGCGCCCGCCAGCGTGGCGAGGATCTCGGTCCAGGCCAGGTTCTCGGACGTGAGGACGTAGCGCTCGCCCGTCGCGCCTCGGTCGAGGGCGGCGCGGAGGCCGGCCGCCACGTCGGCCACGTCCACGACGGCGGTGCCGCCGGGCGGCGCCAGCGGGAGGCGACCGGCGGCGAGCCGCTCCACCAGCTCCGTCGTGTTCTCACCCGACCGGCCCGGCCCGAACACGAGGGACGGGTTGACGATCACGGCGTCCAGCCCCTCCACGATCCCTCGCCGCACGACCAACTCCGCCTCGTGCTTGCTCGCGGCGTAGGCCGTGTTCGAGCGCGAGGCCGTCCACACCGCCGCCTCGTCGAGGACGCCGCCGGGGCGCTCCGGCCGGCCGAGCGCGGCGATGCTCGACGTGAGCACCAGCCGCTCGACGCCGGCCGCGAGCGCCGCGTTCACGACGTGCGCCGTCCCCCGCACGTTCACGTCCCGGAGCCGCTGGCGGGCGCCGCGCCCGAACGCGACGACGGCGGCGACGTGGACCACGCGCCGGACGCCGCGCAGGGCGTCGTCCAGAGACTCGGGGTCGGTCACGTCGCCGAGGGCGTGCTCAACGCGGTGGGCGGCGTCGCCGAGGAGGTCGAGCCGCGAGGCCGGGCGGCGGAGGATGCGGACGGCCTCGCCCGCGTCGAGAAGCTGGCGCACGAGCGTGGAGCCGACGAAGCCGGTGGCGCCGGTGACGAGGATCACGGGGCCGCGGAGTCGAGGGCGAGCGTAACCTCGCCGGCCCGGACGTGCTCCTCGCCGGCGTCGGTTCCGAGACGAAGCGCGCCGTCGGGGGCGAGGCCGAGGACGACCCCCTCCAGCGGCGCGAGGTCCACGCCGGGGAAGCAGACGGCGACGGCCGACCCGATCCCCTCCATCCGGCCTTCCACCGCACGGACGAGCCGGTCCGGCGCCGCCTCGGCATCGGCCAGGCGGGCCGCCAGCCGGTCGAGGAGCGGCGCGAGCGGGTCGAGGCGCTCGACCGGCCGGCCGATGACCTGGCGGAGCGAGACGGCGCGGTCGGCGAGGGCGGAGGGGAAGCTCGTCTGCCGCACGTTCATCCCGATCCCGAGAACCACCGTCGGACGCGGCCCGCTCCACGTCGCTTCCGCCAGGACGCCGGCCAGCTTCCGCTCGCCGACGCGCACGTCGTTGGGCCACTTGAGCGTGGCCTCTACGCCGAACCGCTCGACGGCTTCGGCCACGGCGAGCCCGGCCGCTAGTCCCACGAGCCCGAGGCGCCCGGCGGCGAGACGGGGGCGGAGGACGAGGGAGAGCATCAGGCTCTCGCCCGGCGCGTCGGTCCACGCGCGGCCGTGGCGTCCGCGCCCGCCGGTCTGGTGCTCGGCCACGACGAGGGCGCCGTGTGGGGCTCCGCCGGCGGCCCACGCGGCGGCCTCCGTCATCGTCGAGACGACGGCGCCGAGGTGGCGGACCGGAGAGCCGAGCGGTCGGGCGGTCATGCGAGAAGGTGGGAGGGAGGCGCGACCGCGCGGCTGGCGATGCGCGGCTGGCGATGCGCGGCTGGCGATGCGCGGCGAGGCGAGCTACGGCGTCTCGGCGGCGAGCGGCCGGCCGTCCACCGAGAGGACCGTCCAGACAGCTCGGACGCGGCGGGCCGGGGCGAGCGGGACGTCGGTCCAGGTGTCGGTCTCGACGGTGCGCGGGAGCCACGCGCTGCCCACGGGCGCCAGCTCCACGCGGACGTGGCTCCGCTCGTCGTACACCGCCGAGGTCGCCGCGCGGTCCACGGCGAGCGTCACCGGCCGGCCGGTCTCCGCGTCGACGGCCGCGCGGACGCGCCGGACGCCCTGCTCGGCCTCGGCGTCCGCCAGCACGGCCTCGACCACCTGGAGCCGCCGTCCGGCCACGACCGTGTCCCCCACGACGGCGCGCCGGTACTGGTCGCGCGAGGCCGGGTCGGCGTAGGGCGGGTCGTCCGGGAGGGCCGTGTCGAGCGGGTTGCGGAAGCGCGGCGGCTCGTCGGGCGGCGTCGCCAGCGCGCCGTCGCCGGACTGGCGGAGCACGCGCGCGCCGTCGGGCGTGACCTCCACGCGGGCCGTCGTCGTCCCGAGCGTCTGGCCGTCGCCGTCGCTCTGCGTCACCGTGAGGTCGGCCAGGACCGTGCGCGCGGCGAGGGCCTCGAAGGCGGCGTCGATGGTGGCGGGGTCGGCCGAGGCGAGGAGCCGGTCGGCCTCGGCGTCGGACGCGGCGGCGGACGGTGAGCCGGCCTCGCAGGCTGCCAGGAAGAGGACGAGGAGGAACGAGGAGGCGGGTCGCACGAATCCGGGGAGGGGGCGCTTCCAGAACACGCCCCGGCGGCCGGGGTTGCAGCCGCTCGTCCCCTCCCGCTCCATGCCCTTCCACGCTGAGCGCGCCGCCGCCGAGGCCGCCGCCCGCGCCGCCGCCGACTTTATCCGCCCGCACGCCGGCCGCCTCTCCGCCGACGACCTCCGCGCGAAAGGCACGCACGACCTCGTCACGTTCGTGGACGAAGGCTCGCAGCGGATCATCCTCGACCACCTCCGCCAGTCGTTCCCGGACGACGAGGTCGTCGGGGAGGAAGGCGCCGACCACGTCGCCGAGCGGCTCGGCCGGGGCCGCGTCTGGATCGTCGATCCGCTGGACGGCACCACCAACTTCGCGCACGGCGTCCCGCCCTACGCCGTCTCCATCGGCCTCCGCGTGGACGGCCGGGGCGCCGTCGGGGTGGTCTTGGACGTGGCCTCGGGCGAGCTGTTCTCGGCCGCTCGCGGTGACGGCCTGACCGTCAGCGGCGAGCCCGCGCGCGTCTCCGAGACCGACCGGCTGGACGACGCGCTCCTCGCCACCGGCTTCCCGTTCCGCGACTACCGCTACGTCGAGGGCTACCTCCGCACCTTCGAGGCCGCGATCCGCTCGACGCGCGGCGTCCGCCGCCACGGGGCCGCCGCCATCGACCTCGCGTGGACGGCCGCCGGCCGCTTCGACGGCTTCTTCGAGGCCGGCCTCGCGCCGTGGGACGTGGCCGCGGGCGTGGTGCTCGTGGAGGCGGCCGGCGGGCGGGTGGCCGGCCTCTGGGACGGCGCCGACCCGGTGGCGACGGGCGGCGTCGTGGCGTCGTGTCCCGGCGTGTTCGACGCGCTGGCGGAGACGGTCCGGCCGCTCGGGGAGGCGTTCCGGGAGGCCACAGAGGACGACCTTTAGAGCGGTCCAGACGGGCCGATACCCCTCGGGCCCCACCACGCCCCTGATGTCCAACCGACCGACGATCCTCGTCGCCGACGATTACCCGGAGAACCGGAAGCTGTTCACGATCTACCTCCGCAAGGAGTACGAGGTGGCGGCGGCGGCCTCGGCCGAGGAGGTGCTCGCCGCGCTCGCGGAGGCGCCCGTCGCGGCGGCCCTGCTCGACCTCAACTACCAGGGCGGCATGACCGGGTTCGACCTGATCGAGCACATCCGTGCGGACGACCAACTCGCGTCGCTCCCGACGCTGGCGCTCACGGCCCACGCCTCGCCCGAGGACCGCCAGCGGTGCCTCGACGCTGGCTTCGACGACTACCTCTCGAAGCCCGTCACGAAGGCTCAGATGCTCGAGGCCATCGAGCGGCTCCTCGAGCGCGCGGCGGTGGAGGAGCCACTGGGGAGAGGGAGGGAGCGATGCGGGGTGCAGGAGGGACCTGCGTAGTTCTGCCCTCCATCCCCGCCCCCTCCAGCGGCCCTACACCAGCCGCCCGGCCCGGAGTGAGCGCTCCAGCCAAACGCGCTTCTTCTCCAGCTCGACCACGCTCGCATCGGCCTGCGCCTGGCCGCGGACGTGCCGCTTCCACGCCGCGTGGACCTGGCGGACCTCCACGCCGACGCCGTAGCTCAGCTCCTTTGCCAGCTCGGCGCAGACCTGGCGCAGCTCCCGCTCGCGCGCGGCCATGTCGATGGCCTGGGGGCGGGCGGCCTGGCGGGGCACGTCCTGGTGGAAGTCGGCGGCGGAGCGGTAGCCGGGCATCTGCTCCAGGCTGTGCGTCTGGCTGGCGCCCTGGCGGACCGACTTCAGCTCCCAGACGCTCACCTCGGTCTGCTCCGATGTCGGCCCCTCGCCAGTGCCGGTGCCGCCCTTGCTTTTCTTGACCCCCGTCTGCTCCTCGGAGGCGATCCATCGGAGCGTGTCGACCACGCCCGAGTCGTCGGCGGCGTAGAGGTCGCAGCGGTTGGCCTCTTCGGGCCACTGCGGGACGTAGCGCATCCCGCGGAACACCTGCTGCATCGTCTTGCCCATGGCCCGCACGAGGTCGGCCTTGACGAGCACCGAGATCGGCTTGATGTCGGTGCCCTCGCCGATCATGTCCACCTGGACCATCACGTCGACCTCGCCGTTGCGGTAGGCGTCGAGGAGCTCTTGCCGCTCGCCGGCTGCCACGTCCTGCCCGATCCGCGCCGAGCGGACGTCGGGGTAGCGGCGGCGGACGAAGTCGAGGATGGCGGCGGCGTGGGCGTTGCTCATCGCGATCACGAGCATCTGGTGGTCGCGGTAGCCGGCGAAGCTGCCGGACCGGGCCATGAGCCTCGCCAGCGCGCCGCGCTTCTCGGCGAACCGCGCGAACGCCGGGCCGAGGAGCGTCTCCAGATACACCTCGTGGAATCGGAGCTTCCGCCGGGCGAGGTAGGCGTCCACGTCACGGCTCGCCTCCGGGTCCTCGCGGAGCTGGCTGAGCGAGACCTCGACCTCCTCGCCCGTGTCGGTCCGCACCATCCGCACGGCGTAGTCCACGACGTGGGCGTCGACGCGCTTGAGGATGCCGCCCTCGGCGTGGGCCTCCCGCATCCCGACCTCGTGGAGCGCCTCGTAGTACTGGAACCCGTCGGCGTCCTCGGTGAACGGGACGCCGAAGAGCGTCTTGTTGTCGCTCCGCATGGGCGTCCCGCTCAGGGCCACCGACGCGGCGTGCGGGAACCGCTCGATGGCCCGCGCCCACGTCCCGTCGTTGGCGAGGTGGTGGACCTCGTCGAACACGAAGAGCGCCTTCGCCCGCTTGCAGTACTCCACGAGGGCGTCGTTTCCGCGCTCGCCCGAGGCGTACTGGTAGGTCGTCACCACCACCTCCGTGTCGAGGTTCTTGACGAACACGCGGTCCGAGTCGGCCGCGCAGTAGCTCACGGGCGGGGCGCCGAGCCAGTGGAACACCTGCGCCAGCTCCTCGGCGTCGGCGTACTGGTCGCGGAGGTTGCCGCGCGGGACGAACACGACGAGCCGGTCCGCCACGCCGAGGGCGCGGGCCACGACGTAGGCCGCGAGGGCCGTGATCGTCTTGCCGTAGCCGGGCACGAACACGCCCAGCGCGTTCCGCTCGCCCCGCTCCAGCGCCGCCGCCCACTTCCCCAAAAACGCCCGCTGCCCCTCGCGCAGACGGAACCCGTCCTGTAGGCGGACACCGGGGAGGGTGTCCGCTCCACTAGACAGGAGCGGGCGGGCGGGGGACGACACGGCGAGAGCTTCCGGGGGACCGAAACCTACGCTCAGCCCGCCCCCGTGACGGCTGAGGTGGGGAGAAGCCTGAGCCGGTGGGCGGACCTCTTGAGGCCGGTACGCTCTTGGCGATACCTCGACTCTCCCCGGTCCCTCCCGCCATGCTCACCCGCCTCATCTACGCCTCGTCCGCCTCCCGCCCCCTCACAGACGGCCAGATCGACGAGATCCTACGGGTGAGCCGCCGGAACAACGCCGCCGCCGACGTGACCGGCGCGCTCCTCCACGGCGGGCGCACGTTCATGCAGGTCCTCGAAGGGCCGTCGGATAGCGTCGCGGCGACGTACCGCCGCATCGAAACCGACCCGCGGCACCACGGGCACACGGTCCTCCTGTGCGACCCGGTGGGGAGCCGGCTGTTTCCGACCACGCCGATGGCGCTCTACACCATCGACCGGCTCTCGGACGACGAGTGCCGCATCACGCGCCGCCTCCTCGACCCGGGTCTGCCCGCGCGCGACCGCGCGCACCTGCTCCTCCAGACGCTCCGCCAGTTCGCCGAGCGCGACTGGCCCTCGAAAGCGGCGTAGCTCCTGTCTCTCCCAGCCGACACCGCCCGCAGCGTTTCGTCAGCCTTCAGATGTTCCAGATCGTCTACGTCTCCTCCGCCCGAGACCTGCTCTCCCACGACGACCTTCTCGGCGTGCTCCGGGTGAGCCGCCGGAACAACGCGGCGGTCGGCGTGAC
This sequence comes from Rubricoccaceae bacterium, assembly GCA_963811175.1. Lineage (GTDB taxonomy): Bacteria > Bacteroidota > Rhodothermia > Rhodothermales > Rubricoccaceae > Rubrivirga. The sequence continues at coordinate 1,208,812 of CAWEQE010000002.1, forward strand.
GGGCGCGCTCCTCTACACCGACGGCAACTTTATGCAGGTGCTCGAAGGACCGAGGGAGGCGGTGATGGAGACGTTCGACCGGATCGAGAGAGACGCCCGCCATCGGGGCGTCCTCGTGATGCTGCGCCAGGAGATCGAGGAGCGCGAGTTCCCCGAGTGGTCGATGGGCTTCCGCACGCTCGACGGGCTCGCGCCCGAGGACGCCGCCGGGGCGAGGACCCTCTTCGACCTCACCGCGCCCACGTCGACCCGCACCGAGCGGCTCCTCCGCACGTTCCGCGCGCTCCGGCCCGACCTCCAGTACGAGGGCCGGTAGCGCGAGCCCCGACCCGCTGGCGACCGCGTGCCGCCAGCGGGTGGGCCCCAGAGCCTCTAATACGTGCGCTCGTCGTCCGAGGGGTCCTGGTCGGGGAAGTCGCCGGACGGGTTGAGGCGGGCGCCGACGAGCGTCCGGCCGCGGAGCGGGACGCGGGCGGCGGCGGTGTCCGTGGAGAAGAAGGCCTCGGCGGGGATCTGGGCCGTCTCGGTGGTCCCGTCGGCGAACTCGAACGCGACCGTGCTCGGGAGGACGAGGGCGTCGAGGTTTTCGACCGTCGCCACGGCCTGCCCGTCCACGACGGCGAGGTCGGCGACGGCCTGGTCGAACCGGCCCGTCTCGTAGAACCACCCGCGCCAGAACCAGTCGAGGTCCTCGCCGGTCACGTTCTCGATGGTGCGGAAAAAGTCGGCCGGCTGCGGGTGCTTGTAGGCCCAGCGCCGGATGTACTCCTTGAAGGCGGCGTCGAACCGCTCCGGCCCGACGATGTCGTTGCGGAGCAGGAGCAGGCCCTTCGCCGGCTTCCGGTAGGCCAGCCAGCCGAGTGCGTCGGGCCGGATCCGGTCCGGGTAGGTCAGGATCGGCTGGTCGACGGAGTACGGCTGGCGAGCGAAGTCGGCGGCGGCGGGGCCTTCGGTGAGGCGAATGACGCGCGTCGAGTCGGAGAGGCCGTAGCCGGCGATCGTCGGGTCCTCGTTCTCGTCGTAGAAGGTGACGTTCGAGAACGTGTTGAGGTACGAGTTGAAGCCCTCGTCCATCCACGCGTACCGGCGCTCGTCGGAGCCCACGATCATCGGAAACCAGTTGTGGCCCAGCTCGTGGTCGATGACGCCGAACAGGCTCCGGAACCGGGCGTCGACGCCGGAGAACTGGAACATCGGGTACTCCATCCCACCCACCACGCCGGCCACCGAGATGGCGACGGGGTAGGGGTAGGGGTACCACCGCGAGTTGTTGAGGATGGCCGCGCGGCCGAACCGCGTGGCCTCCTCCCAGCCCGGGTCCTCGGGCGTCCCGAGCCCCTCGTGGGGGTAGGCGCTCATGATGAGCACGTCGTTGATGGACCCGTCCTCCTGGCGGACGGCGGCGTTGGCGGCGTCGAGGATGAACGCCTCCGACGCGGCCCACGCCACGTCGCGGACGTTCTCGGCGCGGAAGCGCCACGTCGTCGTGCCCTGGGGGCGGGGCCGGGCGGCCGGCGTGCCCACCTCGTCCGGCTCGACGAGGTAGACGCGGCTCGTGGACGAGCGGGCGCGGGCGAGCCGCTCGCGCTGGGCCTCGGTGTAGACCTCGTCCTCGTTCTGGAGCACGCCCGTGCCGACGACGGTCATCGTCGAGGGGACGGTGACGGCGTACTCGAAGTCGCCGTAGTCGAGGTAGAACTCGCCCTGGCCGAGGTACGGCATCGTGTTCCAGCCGCTCACGTCGTCGTAGACGGCCACGCGCGGGAACCACTGGGCGATCTCGTAGACCGTGCCGCGCTCGGTCTCCAGGCGGCCCATCCGGTCGGCCCCGTATTCGGGGACGACGAACGAGTAGGGCACGGTGATCTCGACGCGCCCGCCGCCGTCCGCCAGTGGCTCGGGGAGGTCGAGCCGCATCCGCGTGTCGTCCACGACGGGCTGCACCGGCTGGCCGTCGACCGTGATCTGGCCGAGGCGGTAGCCGCCCTCGGGGAACGAGCCGCGCCAGCGGCTGTCGGGCGGCGTCCGGAGCGCGCCGCGTGAGGCCGTCCCGAACAGGTTCTGCTCCAGGTGCATCCACACGAAGTCGAGGTCCTGGGGACTGTGGTTGGTGTAGGTCAGCCGGACGGTGCCGGTGATCGTGTTCGTGGCCGTGTCGAGTGCGGCCTCGATGCGGTAGTCGTTCTGGTTCTGCCAGTAGGCCGGTCCGGGGCGGCCGTCGGCCGAGCGGTACTGGTTGGGCGTCGGGAGCGCGAGCGGCGCGAAGAGGGCGTCGTTGGTCTCGGGGAGCGCGTCCTGAGCGGCGACAGGGACCGCCAGCAGGACGGCGAGGACGAAGCAGAGGCGACGGGTCATGTCCGGGGTCTTTTGAAGGGGAGCGCGTACGCAGCCACTCCCACGAACGGTCCCGTCATGCACCCGCCTGCACAGCTTTCACACCGGGCCGAAAACGCCGCACGCGCGCCATCGTCGGACGGGCTCGCCCCGGGACCCATGCCCAACGCCACCGCCGCCGTCCTCGCCCTCTACCGATGTCCGCGACCACTACTGCGAGGGCGCCGAAGAGAACGTCGAGGCGACGGATCATGGGTAGAACGGCAAGGAGAAGCCAGAACACAATCCGCGCACAGAGCGGTCCCAGCCGAGGAGGAGTTGGGGGTACGCCAGGCCTGAACGCCCGCCCACAGGGAGGAAATATGAGGGGGAGCCCAACTGTCGCCAGAAGCGCTTCCTCTATGCGCCAGTTGTAGTGTCGGAATTCCCTCAAAATGGAGTATGGTCATCTTTGCGTTCGTACTAAAACCTTGCAAGCTAATAACTTGTAACTGGTGAGCCGTCCGCGTTCTCCTCTCCTGGACCCCTCCTCTGCGGACGACCCACCTCTCTGGGCGCCTTAGGGGGACCCACCACCGGCGGTCCGATTCCTAATCGCTCCATGCGACACCTCTACTGGTTCACGCGCTTGGCCTTAGTCCTAGCGTGTCTGGTCCCCTCTCTGGTCCACGCCCAATTCGTCGACAACAAAGGCACCGACTTCTACATGGGCTTCATGCCCAACGAAGCCGGACTTGGGAGTCCCAGCGTTGAGATCCATCTCACCGCTGACGTCGCAACAGACGTCACAGTTCAGTACCCCGTCAACGCACCCACCTTCGATACGACGGTCCCCGTCACGCCTGGCGATATCACCGTGGTGATCGTCCCGATCTCCGCAGCGAACGGGTGGGGTGTAGGGATTGCTCAGGAGAACGTGGTGAGGGCGTTCGGACCTGACGAGTTCGTCGCGTACATGATCAATCGGGCTCCGTTTTCTTCCGACGCTGCACTTGCGCTTCCCGTCGAAGCCCTCAACACGGACTATCGGGTCTTCAGCTACACGCCACAGTTCGTTGGGTCGCAGTTCGTCGTCGCAGCAGCGTTCGACAACACCACCATCACAATCACACCGAAGGCACCGCTCCGCAGCGGACAGCCGGCGGGGGCGCCCTTCAATATTACGCTGGACCGGGGGGAGGGGTGGTACGGTCTCTCCGTGGGAACGAGTGGGGCGGGTAACGACCTTACGGGATCACTGATCGAATCCGATAAGCCGATCGCCCTCACAAACGGCGACGGGTGCACACAAGTGCCCCCCGGCACCACTGCGTGTGACCACATCTTTGAGGTGGCGCAGCCGCTGGCGAGCTGGGGGAACGAGGTGATCGTGTCGCCCATTCCTAATCGCCCGTTTGGGTCCGTTTATCGCGTTCTAGCCTCGGAGGACAACACAGTAGTCACCCTCGACGGAGGAGCGTTTGCCGTGCTCGATGCCGGTGAGTTTTTCGACACGGCCCCGATCCCCGACGCCCACGTTTTTAGTGCCGATAAGCCGATCTTCGTCGCACAATTCATGACGGGGGTTACGGGTTCTGGCTCCTCCGTGGGCGACCCGGCGATGGGCAACATGGTGCCGAGCGAGCAGTACCTCTCGGCGTACACGTTCTCTACCGTCGGCGGCGGCCAGTTCGTCGACCACTTCCTCTCGGTGATCGCGGAGAACGACGACGTGACGAACGGCACGATCCTCTTCGACGGGGTGCCGATCCCGGCGGCAAGCTTCGCGTCCATCTCCGGCACGGCGTTCTCGTATGCGCAGGTCGAGATCGCGGAGGGGACGCACTCGACGCAGTCGCTCGGGCTGCACGGGATCACCGTGGAGGGGTACAACAGCGCCGACTCGTACATCTTCCCTGGCGGCGCTCGGTTCCAGTTCATCAACCAGGGTGAGGACGAAACGTCGCCGCTCTGCGCGGGTGTCCTCAACGGGACCACGTTCAACGGGACGGCGACAGATCTCCTCGCGGATGACCCCGAGAACCGGGGGATCTTCTTCGTCGCGCTCGGGGCCGGCTCGACCAACCTCACGCTCGCTGTCGACCCATTCACGCCGGGCGACGAATCCGTCTCGTACGCCGTCACGCTCACGGACCCCACGGCGAGCGGGTCCGGCTCGGTCGTCGTCACCGACGGGGCAGGCAACACGTGCGCGAGCCCGGTGACCATCACGGTTGACGCCGAGGTTGCCGGGTGCACGCCGGAGTCATTCCTGTACTTCTCCGACTGGGACCTCGCCCCCTCCGGCGATGCGCGCGGCGAGTTCACCGAGCTCACGAACGACGCTGGTAACGGGACCGAGTACGACCTGTCGGGCTGCGATTACATCGTCTTCGACCCGTTCTCCGAGAACGTGACCTATGCCACCGACGCGGCCGGCACGGTCGGCGACGGGGGGACTTATTCGTTCGCCAACGTGGTCGTTGGAAATGGGCAGATGACCCCCGCGGGTACGCTCCCCGACGCGCCGAGCGTGTTCGCCCTCGTCCAGGGATCAGTCTCGGCCGGGCAGTCGGTTGAGACTGTGCTGTCCAATACGGAGGTCGTGGCCGCCGTCGTGGTCGACCGGGACGGGACAGTTTACGGGTCGGTCCGCGGTGGGAGTGGTCAGAACCAGAACCAGGTTCAGCAGGAGCTTCTCAACGCGTTGGCCCGGCTCTACGCCGTGGCCGACGAAGAGGGCGGTGCGCTCGACCTCTCGGTTCAAGCGGCGCCGAACCCGGCCTCGGGGCAGGGGGCGGTCTCGTTCGGGCTCGCCGACGGCGGTGACGTGACGGTCGCGCTCTACGACGCGCTCGGCCGCCAGGTCGCGCTCCTCGCGGAGGGCTCTTACGGGCCGGGCCGCCACCGCGTGGACTTCGACGCCTCGGCGCTCCCCGCTGGCGTGTACGTCGTCCGCGTGCTGGGCGGCGCCGATGCCCGAGCCGCTCGTCTCACGGTAGCTCGGTAGCTCGGCTCATCCTCTCTCCTCTCTGAATCATGAAACCTCAGAATCCCATGGCCCCCCTCCCTACTCAACCGCCCCGTCGGGACGACGCTCCCACGCCGCGTCCGTACACCGCCCCTATGCTCAGGGAGCTCGGCTCGGTCGAGACCGCGACGGCGGGCCCTGACAGCGGTGCCGTTGACCAGATGGTCGGGAGCAGTGGCGGCTTCCTACGGGACACTACCTCGTAACGCCCCCAGAGCCTGACTCCGATCGGCGCGGCCAGTCCCTACCTGGGGGCTGGCCGCGCGGCGTGGATGGGGGCCGCGTTCTGCTCGGGCCGAAAACCCTACACGCCTGCCGTCGTCGCAGGGGCTCGCCCCCGGACCCATGCCCGACGCTTCTCGCCCCGCTGGCGACGCCGACCCGCCAGCGGACGCCGCCCCACCTCCCGTCCTCGCTCTCCGCGACGTGCGCAAGCACTACCGCGAGGGCGACGCCCGGCGCGAGGTCCTCCGGGGCGCCTCGCTGACACTGGCGCGCGGGGCCATCGGCGCGCTCGTGGGGCGGAGCGGGGCCGGCAAGAGCACGCTCCTCAACCTGATCTCGGGGATCGACCCGCCGGACGAGGGCTCCGTCGTCGTAGACGGGACGCACCTCGAACGGCTCTCGGAGCGCGAACGGACGCTCTTCCGCCGCCGCCACGTCGGGTTCGTGTTCCAGTTCTACAACCTCGTCCCCACGCTGACGGTGGCGGAGAACGTCCGCTTCCTCCTGGACCTCAACGACGTGCCGGACGCCGAGGCCGCCGACCGCGCCCGCCAGCTCTTGGAGGAGGTCGGGCTGGCGGACCGCGCCGACGCCTTCCCGGACCGGCTCTCGGGCGGCGAGCAGCAGCGCGTCGCCATCGCCCGCGCCCTCGCGCACGAGCCGGCCCTCGTCCTCGCCGACGAGCCGACCGGCGACCTCGACGCCCGCACCGGCGCCGCCGTCCTCGACCTCTTGGAGCGGATGACGCGCGAACGTGGCCGGACGCTCCTCATGGTGACCCACGACGAGGGCACGCTCGACCGTGTGGACACGGTCTTCCGCCTGGCGGACGGGGTCGTGGGGCACGAGGCAGGGGGTATGCGGGACGAGGGGGGCGTCCAGCCAACGACCGTGGGGGATTGATCTCTCTGCCTCTTTCCTTATGCCCCTTGCCCTCTCGAGCCGCCGCTACCTCCTCCGCCACCCGTGGCTGACGGCGCTCTCGATTCTGGGCGTCGCGCTGGGTGTGGCCGTGAGCGTCGCCGTCGACCTCGCCAACACGAGCGCGCTCCGGGCCTTCGAGCTGTCCGGCGAGGCCGTCACGGGCCGGGCGACGCACCAGGTCGTCGGCGGGCCGGGCGGCGTGGACGGCGGGCTCGTGGCGCGTCTCCGCACCGACGCGGGCGTGCGCGAGGTGGCGCCGGTCGTGGAGGGCAACGCGCGCGTGGCCCGCCAGTCGGCGCGCGTCGTGGGCGTGCTGGGCGTCGACCCGTTCGCGGAGGCGTCGTTCCGGCCGTTCGTGGGCGGCGGGCCGGGGAGCGGCCTCGACGCCGGGCTGTTCCTGACGGTCCCCGGTGCGGCGCTCCTCAGTGAGCAGACGGCCGCCGAGCTGGGCGTGGCCGTCGGCGACACGCTCGGCCTCCAGATCGACGGGCGGCCGGAGACGGCGGAGGTCATCGGCCTGCTCGAACCGGGGGACGATCGCAGCGAGAGCGCGCTCCGGAACCTCCTCGTGGTCGACGTGGCGACGGCGCAGGAGTGGTTTGGGATGACGGCGGACGGCGAACGGGACTCGGCGAACGGGGAGAACGACCCGGCCCCCGATGGCCGTTCGCCGCTCACCCCGCCCGCCGGGAGTCTCAGCCGCATCGACCTCATCCTGCCTCTCGACGACGACGCGGCGCTGGCGGCGGTACGCGGCGTGCTCCCCGATGGCACCGAGGTGCGCCCGGCGTCCACGCAGGCCGAGGCGCTGGCGACCATGACGGCCGCCTTCCGCCTCAACCTGACGGCGCTCAGCCTGCTCGCCCTCGTCGTCGGGCTGTTCTTGATCTACAACACCGTCACGTTCGCCGTCGTCCAGCGGCGGCAGGTGCTCGGGACGTACCGGGCGCTCGGCGTGACGCGCGGCGAGGTCTTCCGGGTCGTGCTCCTCGAAGCGCTGGCGGTCGGCGTCGTCGGGACGGCGCTGGGCCTCGGGCTCGGGATCGGGCTGGGGAGCGGGCTCGTCCGGCTGGTGACGCAGACGATCGGCGACCTCTACTTCGTGGTCCGCGTGCGGGAGCTGGCGCTCTCGCCGTGGGCGCTGGGGAAGGGCGTCGCGCTCGGGCTGGGGGCCACGCTCGTCGGGGCGCTGCGGCCGGGGTGGGAGGCCGCGTCGGTGGCGCCCGCCTCCGCGCTCCGGCGGTCGTCGCAGGAGGACACGTTCGCGCAGGGCTCGGGGCGCCTCGCGCTCGGCGGGCTGGCGGCGTTCGCCGTCGGCGGGCTCGTCCTGCTGATCCCAGCCGGCGTGGCGGGCGCCTACGTCGGGATGCTGGGGATCCTGGTGGGGAGCGCGCTCGTGGTGCCGTGGCTGACGCGGTTCTACGCCGCGCTCGCGCAGCCGCTCATGGCGCGGCTCATGGGGCCGGTCGGGCGGATGGCCGCGCGCGGGATCGGCCAGTCCCTCAGCCGCACGGCCGTCGCCGTCGCCGCGCTGGCGGTCGCCGTGGCCGCGACGGTCGGCGTGGCGACGATGGTGTCGTCGTTCCGAACGACCGTCGAGGACTGGCTCGGGTCCGTCCTCCAGGCCGACGTCTACGTCCAGCCGCCGGCGACCGTCTTCCGCCGGGGCGGCGCCGTCCTGGACCGCCAGCTCGCGCTCGACCTCGCCGCGATGCCTGGCGTCGCCCGCGCCGACGAGATCCGCGTCCGCACGCTCGACGCCGGCTCCGGCCCGTTCGACCTCGTCGTGGCCGACATCGACCCGACGCGCGCCAGCATCTACCGCTACAAGGAGGGGAGCGCCGAGGCCGTCGTCCAAGCTGTGGCCGAGGGCGGCGTGGCCGTGAGCGAGCCGTTCGCGTTCCGCTTCGGCGTCGGCGCGGGCGACACGCTGGCGCTCCCCACCGACGAGGGCGAGCGGCGCTATCCCATCACGGGCGTCTACTACGACTACGGCAACGACCTCGGCGTGGTGCTCATGGACGAGCGGACGTTCCTCCAGAGCTTCCGTGACCCCGGCTACACCGGCACCGCGCTGACGGCCGCGCCGGGCGTCGACCCGGACGCCCTCGTGGCCCGCGCCCGCGCGCTCGCCGAGGGCCGCCAGCAGGTCACGGTCCAGAGCAACCGGGCGCTCCGGCAGGCCAGCCTCGACATCTTCGACCAGACGTTCGTGGTGACGAGCGTGCTCCGCCTGCTCGCCGTCGGCGTCGCGTTCGTGGGCGTGCTCTCGGCGCTGATGGCGCTCCAACTCGAGCGCCGCCGCGAGCTGGCGATGCTCCGCGCCCAGGGCCTGACGCCGGGCGAGCTGCGGCGGATGGTGCTCGCGCAGACGGGCCTGATGGGGCTGTGGGCCGGCGTGCTGGCGATCCCGCTCGGGCTGGCGCTCGCGGCCGTCCTCGTGTTCGTCGTCAACGTCCGCTCGTTCGGGTGGACGCTGGCGTTCTCGGTGTCGGCGGGCGTGCTGGGGCAGGCCGTGTTGCTGGCGGTCGTGGCGGCGCTGCTGGCGGGCGTCTACCCGGCGTGGGCGATGGGCCGGACGAGCCCAGCGCTGGCGATGCGTGAGGAGTAACCGCTACTTCTTCGGCGGGATCACGTGCTTCGCATCTTCGGCGGCCTTCTTTTTCCGCTTGGCCGTGGTCTCCTTGACCTGTTTCTGCCCGGCCTTCTTCTGCGTGGACTTCGGCGATTTATCTCCCATGATCGTCTCCCTGGTGGATTGGTGTGAGGGCGAAGGTAGACGGTGGCCCGGTGGTCTCGACCGTGGGGGCGAGATAAGTCCGGCATGCTACTTCTGCCGCCAGCTCTCCGACTGGCGGGCCAGCACCTCGCGCGGGTCGAGGTCCGGGTGCAGCAGCGCCTCGCTGACGCGCTCCATCCGAACGCCCTGCGAGCCCTTTACCAAGACGGCGTCGCCCGGCCCCGGCGCGAACGGCTCGCCCGCGCGGATCGACGCCGCCAGCGCCGCCGCCGTCGCCACCGTCTCGACCCGCTGGCGGACGCCCGCCGCGGCCTGCTCAACGGCGCGTGCCATGATCGGCCCGACGGCCACCACGAGGTCCGCCGTCTCGACGGCCGACTCCAGCACGCGGACGTGCTCGTCTAGCTCGTCGGCGCCGAGCTCCAGCATATCGCCCAGGAGGGCGATCCGGCGCTCGGCCTCCAGGCCCGCCAGCACGCGGAGCGCGGCGAGCGTGGCGTCCGGCGAGGCGTTGTACGTGTCGTCGATCAGGACGCTCTCGCCGCGCCCGCGCAGCCGCACGAGCCGGCCCTTCTCCGGGACGATCTGCCCCAGCCCCCGGTTGATCGCCGCGTCGTCCATCCCGAGCGCGCGGCCGACGGCGGCGGCTCCGAGCGCCGTCGTCGTGGCGTGGTCGCCCAGGATGGGGAGCGTGGCGGTGATCATCTCGGGGCGCACGTCGGCGTCCGAAGCGGTGCCGTAGAGCAACACCGGGCCGTCGTGGCGGGCGGCCATGCGGCGGACGCGCGGGTCGTCGGCGTTGAGGCAGGCGGTGCCGCCCGGCCGGAGCCCGGCCACGATCTCGCCCTTCTCGGCCTCGATGGCGTCGAGCGTCCCGAACGTCTCCAGGTGGACGCCCTTGACGGTCGTCACCACCGAGACGGTCGGCGGGAACAGGCGGCACAGCTCGCGGATGTCGCCCTCCAGGCGCGCGCCCATCTCCATCACCACCTTCGTCTCAGCGTCGATGTCGCGGTTGAGGACCATGAGCGAGAGGCCGAGCGGCGTGTTCAGGTTGCCCTCGGCCCAGGCCACAGAAAACGCCTCGCGGAGCACGGCGAGGATGGCGTTCTTGGTGGTCGTCTTGCCGACCGAGCCCGTGATCGCCACCACGTCCGCGCCCGACTGGCGGAGCTTGTCGGCGGCGCGCTCGGTGAGGAAGTCGAGCGCGCTCTCGACGCGGATGACCTCGGCGTCGCCCGTCACGGACGCGTCGAGGTCGACCTCCGTGACGACCGCCGCCGCGCCTTTTTCGACGGCCTGCGGAATGAAGTCGTGCCCGTCGTAGACCTCGCCCCGGATGGCGACGTAGGTCTCGCCGGGCTGGATCGTGCGCGTGTCGGTGGAATACATGAGCGGGTGAAGAGGGAGGGGCGACGAGGGACGGGCCACGGCACGGCGAGGGGCTCGTCACCCGTTGCCTTCACCGTTTGCCCGTCGCTACCGCGTCGTCTCGATGGCGGCGTCGCGGCGGTGGCGGGCGAGGGCGAGATCCACGAGCGTGCGGACGAGGTCGGCGTTCGAGAGGCCCGCCCGCTCCCACATCACCGGGTACATGCTCCGCTCGGTGAAGCCGGGGATCGTGTTGACCTCGTTGACGAGCGCGCGCCCGTCGGCGGTCACGAAAAAGTCGACGCGGGCCATGCCCTCGCAGCCGAGCGCCGCGTACGTCTCGACGGCGAGCTGGCGGACGCGCTCCGAGACGTCGTCCGGGAGGTCGGCGGGGACCTCCATGCGGGCCGCGTCGGCGTCCTGGTACTTGGCCTCGTAGGTGTAGAACGTGGCCGTCGAGACGATCTCGCCCGGCACGGACGCCCGCGGCTCCTCGTTGCCCAGCACGGCGACCTCGATCTCGCGCCCGACGACGGCCTCCTCCACGAGCACCTTCCGGTCGTAGCGGAACGCGAGGTCGAGCGCGGGGCCGAGGGCGTCGGCGGTCTCCACCTTCGTCACGCCGACCGACGAGCCGGAGTTCGCGGGCTTGACGAAGAGCGGCGTCCCGAGCCGCTCCGCCAGCCCGTCGAACGTGACGCCGTCGCGGCCGGCCCGCAGAACCGTCACGAAGTCGGCCACGGGGATCCCGGCCTCCACGAGCAGCCGCTTCGCCACGTCCTTGTCCATGCACACGGCCGAGCCCAGCACGTCGGCGCCGACGTAGGGGACGCCGAGCGTCTGGAGGAGGCCCTGCACGCGGCCGTCCTCGCCGTTCTGGCCGTGGAGGATGGGGAACGCCACGTCGATCTCGACCGCGTCGAGCGAGCCGTCGGGCGACTGGCGGAGCATCCGGCCGGCGGCCTCGGCGGGAAAGAGGAGGGGGGCGCCGTCGCTGGCGTCGGCGCCGAGCGCGTCCGGCCCGCTCTCGACGCGCCACGCGCCGTCGGTGCCGATGCGGATCGGGACCACGGCATAGCCGGCGTCTTCCAGCGCGCGGGCCACGTTCCGCGCGGACTGGACCGACACCTCGTGCTCCGACGAGAGGCCACCGTAGATCAGGCCGACGCGCGTGTTCTCGTCCATACGAAAGACCGGAGAGGGAAAGGCGAGAGGGGCCGGCAAGCTACGGTCGGGCGCCAGCGGAGCGGACCGCCGGGCACTCTGCGCGCGCTCCGCCGTACCCCGCCGCGTCCTCTCCCCGACCCATGCCCGACTCCGACCGCCAGCCGCTCGACGTGCTCGCCCTCGCCGCCCACCCCGACGACGTGGAGCTGTGCGCCGGCGGCACCCTGTGCCTCCTCGCCGACCAGGGCTACCGCACCGGCATCGTCGACTTCACGCGCGGCGAGCTGGGGACGCGCGGGACGCCCGAGGGCCGGATGGAGGAGGCCGCCGCCGCCGCCGAGATCCTGGGGCTCGCCGCCCGCGAGAACCTGGGGATCCCCGACGGCGACATCCAGAACACGAAGGCGAACCAGAAGGCCGTGATCCGGGCCGTCCGGCGGTACCGGCCCCAGATCGTGCTCACGACGGCCGAGAAGGTCCGCCACCCCGACCACGGCGCCGCCACCCAACTCAGCGTCGACGCCCTGTTCTACAGCGGCCTGGCCAAGGTCGAGACGTTCGAGGACGACGGGACGCCGCAGGAGCCGTGGCGCCCGCACCACGTGCTGCATTACATGCAAGCGCTCGACGCCGAGCGCCACGTTCGTCGTGGACGTGTCGAGCGTGTGGGAGCGGCGGATGGAGGCGCTCCTCGCCTTCAAGAGCCAGTTCTACCAAGCCGGCGACGAGGCCTCGGACGACGGCCCGCAGACCTACATCTCGAACCCGGACTTCCTGCAGTGGGTCGAGTCCCGGGCGCGCGTCTACGGCTACCGCGTCGGGGCGACGTACGGCGAGCCGTTCGTGTACCGCCACGGGCCGGTCGGCGTGGACGACCTCGTGGCCGTGCTCTCGCGCGAGCGGCCGTTCCGGTAGGGGGCGCCCCCGGCGACTGCGCGAGCGCGGGCGGTGCGCCGAGGGCGCGCCGAGCGCCTCCTTGGCGTCAGCCCTCGAAGGCGTAGGCCATCAGGTCCTGGGCCGAACTGAACGGCCGGCCGTCCGGCACGGTCACGGCACCGACGGCGCCGAGGACGGCCTCGGCCTGAGCGCCGAGCGCGGCGCGGAGGTGCTTCTGGAGCGCAGCGAACAGGGCCTCGCCCGTCGGTGCGGTTCCCGACGGGAGCAGCACGATGGCCCGCTTCCGCGTGGCGTCGACCAAGATCTCGTCTTCCTCGCGGAGGGCGGAGCGGAGGGCGGCCTCGACCGCCGGAAACTGGGCGGCCTCGGCCTGTGCCGGCTCTATCCGCACGGCGACGACGAGGAACGGGGCGCCCGCATCGCGGGCCTCGAACGCCGAGGCGAGGTGGGCGCGGAACGCGTCGGCCGGCGACGGGGCGCTGGCCGAGGGGCGGGTGGACGCACCGAGGGGAGCGAACGCGGGGAGGTCGGCGGACGGTGCCCCAGACGCCGGGCGTGCCGGGAGCGGAAACGACGGCGACGCCATCCGGGCCGCGCCGGGAGTCTGGCCGCCGCTGGCCGAATCCGCGAGGAAGCCCTGCGACATGATGTCCTCGATGGGGTCAGCGCCGAACATGTCCCGCGTCGGTGGAAGGTGGAGGTCGGGGTCGGCGGGGAGGGGGAGGACGATCTCCGTCCGTGGCAGCCCATCCTCGAACGGGGCGGCCGGCTCGGACGGGGCCGCCGCTCGGAGAGACGGCCGGGGCGCCTCCGTCTCGACGGACGCGCCGTCGTTGGTCGAGACGACGCCGTCCGCAGGCGAGGGGAACGCGTCGGCCTGTGATTCCGGCCCCTCGGGCGCCGGCGCCGCGGGAGGCGCCGCCTCCGGGCCGGGTGCTGCGGGGGGCGGTCCGTCGGGCGCCGGCGTCGGGTCCGGAGCGTCCCCATCGTGAGGCGTCGCGGTGGGCTCGCCGGACGCTGCCGGCGCCTCGCCCGTCTGGGGCGTCGAGAGGAGGAGGTCGCCCGTGTCGCTGAGCTGGATCGCCCCGTCCACCAGCCGGCCTATGACGTCGACGAGATGGCGCGAGGCGTCGTTGGTCGGATCGCCGAGGCCGACGACCAGCGTCGCGTCGAGCGCGCGGAGGTCGTCGAGGAGCGTCGAGAAGGCCGTCCGGAACCGCTCGAACGTGTCGAACTGGACGAGCGGCGTAAAGTCCTCGATCACCACGCGTCCCGGACGGTCGCGCTCGACGAGCCCGACGAGGTCGCGGTACGCCGCCGCCAGTCCCTCGGGGCCACGCTTGGCGAGGTCGGCGGCGGGGGGGATGCGGAGCAGGCGGAGCCGTCCGCTGCCGTGCGCCCGCGGAAGGTCGAGCCCCACGTGGCGTGCCACCTCCACGAGCGCCTCGGGCGTGCGGGGCGAGATGACGAGGCACGTCGTGCCGTCCTCGACGGCCGCCCGGGCCATCTGGAAGGCGAGACTCGAGCGGCCGGCGCCGGCGCGCCCGACGAGCAGGTAGGCACGGCCCGCGGCGAGCCCGCCCCACTGGCGGTCGACGGCGGGGAGGCCCGAGGGAGTGGGGGAAGCGGCGACGGTCATGGTCGGGGGGAAGGTCGGGGAGGCCGGGCACAAACGGTGTGCCAGCAGCGTGGCGGCGCAGAGGCCCCCCTCGGGGACTCGCCGCGGCCTCCGACCGGGGAGTCTCGTACGCACGCAAGGCGTCTCGTACTCTGACGGGACGGGTCGGCGTGTCCGCCGATCCGGCGCGTCCCCGCTCCGTCGCCCGCGCCGTTGCCGAGCCTCGGGGCCGACCGTACGTTTCACTCCCGCTCTCCCTCCGCTATGGACGCCGACCTCGTCTCGATTCAGGAAGCCCGCGACGCCGTCGAGGCCGCCTCCGCCGCGCAGAAACGGTTCAAGACGGCCGACCAGGAGGCGGTCGACCGGGTCGTGGCGGCGATGGTGGAGGCCGGCGCCGCCGAGGCCCGCCGCCTCGGCCAGCTCGCCCACGACGAGACCGGCTTCGGGCGGCCCGAGAGCAAGGAGCAGAAGAACCTGTTCGCCACGCGCACGCTGGCGGAGCGGATGGACGGGATGCGGACGGCCGGGATCATCGAGCGGAGCGACGACGGGACCGTCTGGACCGTCGCCACGCCGATGGGCGTCGTCGCCGCGCTCGTCCCCTCCACCAACCCGACGGCGACGGCCATGTACAAGGCCATCATCGCGGCGAAGGCGCGCTGCGGGATCGTGATGAGCCCGCACCCCCGCGCCGCGCGCTGCACCGCCGAGGCGCTCCGGGTGGTCGCGGAGGCGGCGGTCGGGGCGGGCGCGCCCGAGGGACTGTTCGCCTGCCTCGGCCGGACCGACGCCGGCGTCACGCTGGCCGGCACCGACGCGCTCCTCGAACACCCCAAGACCGACGTCATCCTCGCGACGGGCGGCGGGCCGATGGTCCGCGCGGCGTACTCGAAGGGGAAGCCGGCCTACGGCGTCGGCTCCGGCAACGTGCCGGTCTACGTCGACCGCTCGGCCAACGTCGAGAAGGCGGCGGCCGACGTGCTCACCGGCACCTCGTTCGACTGGGGCACGCTCTGCTCCACCGAGCGCTCGGTCGTCGCCGACAGCCCCATCCGGCAGCGGCTCCTCGACGCGCTCCGCCAGCGCGGCGGCCACGTCTGCTCGGACGACGAGACCAAGAAGCTCCGGGCCATCATCAAGCCCGGCGGGCGCTTCAACACGGACATCGTGGGCCAGAGCCCGCGCCGGATCGCCGAGATGGCCGGGTTTTCCGTTGCGGACGGCACGCGCGCGCTCATCGCCGAGGTGGACGCCGTGGGGCCGGACGAGCCGCTCTCGATGGAGACGCTCTCGCCCATCCTCTCGTTCTTCGCCGCCGACGGCTGGGAGGCCGGCTGCGAGCGGTGCATCGAGATCCTGGAGTTCGGCGGGATCGGCCACACCCTCGCGCTCCACGCCACCACCGACCGCGTGATCGAGCAGTTCGCGCTCAAGAAGCCGTCCATGCGGATCGTCGTCAACACGGTCGCCGCCCTCGGCTCGGTGGGGATGACGACGGACCTGTTCCCGGCGATGACGCTGGGGCCGGGCACGCTCGGCGGCTCGATCACGAGCGACAACGTGACGCCGATGCACCTCGTGAACCTCAAGCGCGTGGCGTTCGAGACGGCCCCGCTCAACAGCGACGCGGGCGAGCCGCTGGCGGAGGGGGGAACGAGGACCGGGGACCGGGGAACGGGGCGAGCGCACACGGCCCCGACGCCGCGCCCGGTCCGGCCGTCGTCCGGCGACGGGTCGTGGATGGACGAGATCGAGGCCCGCCTCGTGGCCCGCGCCGGCAACCGCCCGGCCCGGGAGGAGGGCGCCGCGCCCCCGCCGTCCGCCAGCGGGGCCGGGCCGACGCGCTCGGCGGCGCTCCCGATGCCGGACGACCAGATCCGGTCGTTGGTGCGGAGGTTCAAGAAGTAGGAGGCGGGGCCGTGCGCGTCCTCAGACGTAGACTCCGTCATGGCCCCCCCCGAGCACCCCGTTCCCCACACCCTCCCGGACGACCTGAGCGTAGTGCCGGCGCGGACGGTGGAGGTCGAGACGGGCGACCCGGAGCTGGACGAGGCCTTGGCGAAGGCCATCCGAGCGTCGCCGGACCGGCCGGAGGAGGCCCTGGCCCACAGCCGCGCCGCGCTCGCACGGGCGGAGGCGGTCGGGAACGAGATCGGCCACGCGTACGCCCTCCTCTGTGAGGGGAGCTCGCTCTACCTCCTCTCGGACCACGAGGCGGCCCTCCGCACGCTCACCCGCGCCCTGACGGAGATGGAGCCGCTGGGCGATCTCCGCGGGCGCGGGCTCGTGCTGGGGTCGCTGGCGAGCGTCCGCGTCAGCCTGGGCCACCTCGACGAGGCGTTGGATGCGGCCCACGACGCGCTCCAGCTGGCCCGCGCCCTCGGCGACCGGGAGCAGGAGGCGTGGCTGCTGGCCGGGCTCGGGAACAGCTACCTCGACCTCGGGGAGACCGACCTCGCGATGGACGTGGGCGAACGGGCGCTCCGCCTGTTCGGCGAGCTGGGGCAGGGCGGCGGCCAGGCCCGCGCCCACACCGTCGTGGGCGGGGCGCTCCGGCTCCTCGGCCGGACCGACGAGGCCCAGATCCACTACGAGGCGGCCCGTCGGATCGCCACCGAGGCGGGCAGCGACGTCCACGTCGCCCGCGCGCTCTACGACCTCGGCGAGCTGGAGCGGGACGCGGGGCGGCTGGAGGCCTCGCTCGACCTCCACCGCCAGGCGCTCGACCTCCGCCGGCGCTTCCAGAACCGGCAGGCCCAGAGCACGAGCCTCCTCCGGATCGGGCAGGCGCTCTCGGAGCAGGGGGACGCGGAGGGGGCCTACGAGGCGCTCCACGAGGCCCGCCGCACCGCCTCCGACATCGGGGCGGTCCCCCGCCTCGCCGACATCGAGCGGGCGCTCGCCGACGCCTACGAGCGGGCCGGCCGGCCCGCCGACGCCCTCGCCCACCTCCGGCGGTACCAGGTCCACCGGGAGGCGTACCTCTCGGCCCTGACGCAGACCCGGATCGACGTGGTGGAGGTCCGGGCGGAGGCCGAGCGGGCGCGCCAGGAGGTCGAGGTGGCCCAGGTGCGGACCGAGGAGCTCGGCACGATCAACGACGAGCTCTCGGAGACCTTGCAGGACCTCCGGAACACGCAGCGCCAGCTCGTCCAGGCCGAGAAGCTGGCGTCGCTCGGCCGGCTCTCGGCCGGGCTCGCCCACGAGATCCAGAACCCGCTCAACTTCGTCGCCAACTTCGCCGACCTCAACGCCGAGCTGGCGACGGACCTCCTCGGCTCGCTCGACCGCGCCCGCCGGTCCGGCGAGCCGCCCGACGAGGCCGCGATCCGGGCCGACCTCGACGCCATCGTCGACAACGCGCGGCGCATCCGGGACCACTCGCGCCGCGCTGAGGGGATCGTCCGGAGCCTCATGGGCCACGTCCGCGACGTGGGCGGCGAACGCCGCCCGGTCGACCTCCACGAGCTTCTGGAGCGGGCCGTCTCGATTGGGATTTCCCAGGACGGCTCGGTCCGCATCGACCGCCACTACGCGGCCGGCCTCGCGCCCGTCGACCTCGTCGCAGGCTCGATGCAGCGCGTGTTCGTCAACCTGCTCGAGAACGCGCTGTGGGCGCTGGAGCGCCGCTCGGAGGCCGAGGGCGGCGGCTACGTCCCCACGCTCACGCTCTCGACCGAGGCCTACGGCGGCGGCGTCCAGATCCGCGTGTCGGACAACGGGGTGGGCATCCCGCTGGCGAACTGCGCCCGCGTGTTCGAGCCGTTCTTCACGACGAAGCCGGCCGGCCACGGCACCGGGCTCGGCCTCTCGCTCGCCTACGACATCGTGACGGAGGGCCACCGCGGGACGCTCGGCGTCGTCAGCCGCGAGGGCGACGGGGCCGCATTTACCGTGACGCTGCCGGCGTGAGCGGAAGAGGGACGCCGGACGTGGAAGTCCCCGGACCACGCCCGGCCCGTCCCGCTGGCGGCGACGGCCGCCAGCGCGTCCACTCGCACCGATTTACTGCTCGATGCTCCGCGCCTCGAAGGCCGTCACGCCGTCCGCGTCGGCGGTGTAGCTCACCTCGACGGGGTTGCAACAGACCTCGCAGTCCTCGATGTAGGTCTGCGCCGGCACGCTCGGGTCGACCAGCATGGTGATCGGTGCGGCGCAGTACGGGCAGGAAAAGTCGACCTCGATTTGGTCCACGAGAGGCTAGGTTGGCGGACTCCGCCTACGCCGCCATGCGCCGCCTCGCTCCCGTCCTCGCCGCCGTCTTGCTCGCCGGGTGCGCCTCGACGCGGCCCGCGCCCGCCGGCCCGCCGTGGCCCGCCCCGCACCCGGACGCCGACTTACAGGCGGCCGTCGAGCGGCTGGCGGACGGGTTCGACGGCGTCGTCGGCGTCACCGTCCGTCACCTCCCGACGGGGCGGACCGCCAGCCTCCGGCCGGACGAGCTGTTCCCGACGGCCAGCACGGTCAAGGTGCCCATCCTCGTGGCCGTGTTCGACGAGATCGAGGCGGGGAACCTCGCGCTGGACCAGCGCCTCACGTTTCGCGACTCGCTCCGCTACGTCGAGGACGAGGGCGAGCTGTTCGCCCAGCTCCGCGACTCCTCGACCGTCTTCCTCCACAGCGCCGTGGAGCAGATGCTCTCGGCCAGCGACAACACGGCCAGCCTGTGGCTCCAGCGCCTCGTGACCGGCGAGGCCGTCAACGCGTGGCTGGCGGCGCACGGGTTCGAGGGCACCCGCGTCAACAGCCGGACCGAGGGCCGCCGGCCGGACTGGGAGCGCTACGGGTGGGGCCAGACGACGCCCCGCGAGATGACCGACCTGATGCGCCGGATCGTCGAGGGCGAGGCCGTCTCGCCCGCCGCCGACCAGGAGATGCACCGCCTCCTGACGCGGACGCACTGGGACGACGAGGCGATCTCGGCCATCCCGCCGAGCGTCCAGGTGGCGAGCAAGCAGGGCTCGGTGAGCCAGTCCCGGAGCGAGGTCGTCTACGTCCACGCGCCGAGCGGGCCGTACGTGTTCACCGTCGTCACGCGCGACCAGGGCGACACGCGGTTCACGCCGGACAACGCCGGCTACGAGCTCATCCGGGCCTACAGCCGCCTCTTCTGGGAGACGTTCGAGCCCGCGTCCGACTGGCGGCCGGCGCCGGGCGCCGAGCGGTTCCGGCTCTAGCCGAGGACGGCGGCGCGGAACGCCGGGTTGGCCGCGAACGCGAGGACGACCGAGATCACGAGGCCGATCGTCGCGTAGAGCACGTCGCGGCCCGCCAGCCGCAGGCCGTCCCGGAACGGTCGCTCGCTCGCGCCGCGCAGGCTGAGGATCAGCTCGCGCCCCGCCAGCAGGCCGATGAAGACCCACGTCGTCGACATGGGGATCGTCGAGACCTCCTTGAAGCCGAACAGGATGACGGCGTAGACGAAGTCGATGACGGTCGCGGAGCGGATGTCCTCCACGCTCGTCTTCTCGTCGACGACCCGCTGGATCTTGTCGCCCCGGAGGAAGAACAGGACCCCGAGGCCCACCACCACGACGCCCGAGAACGCGGCGAACTCGGCGAAGGCGAGCTGGCGGGGGAGGTACACGGCGAGGTTGGCCGCGTCCTGCATGATCCAGGTCGCCCAGAGCGTGCCCGTCGCCAGCCACTGGAGCGGGTACCAGATCGGGCTCATCGGCCGCTCCTCCACGCGCCGCATCAGCCGCCCGACCGCGGACCACGCCACGACGGCCGTGACGAAGGCGACGACGTAGCCCCACAGGCTCTTCTCCAGCACGTCCCAGATCCCCTCCGGCGTCGTCGCGAAGCACGAGAGGAGGAGGAACGTGGTCGAGACCGGCATCCTCATCCGCGTGATGATGAGGAGGAAGATGGGCGCGGCCACCTGGAGGAACGAGAACGCCTGGGGCGTGTCCGCGAACCCCTTCGAGGCGAGGCGCCCGTAGCTCACGTCGCCGCCGTAGGTGAGCCAGCCGTAGAGCGCCGTCAGGAGGAAGATGCCCCCGATGAAGAGCCACAGCAGCCACCACGGCCGCCGCCGGTTCGAGGCGATGAAGACGCCGACGGTCTGGATCGAGTCGTTGGCGACGGCGGAGTAGGCCGCCAGCGCGAACCCGACCCACCGGGCCACGTCGGGGTAGGGGAAGGAGGCGCCGGCCGCGAAGAACGCGATCCCGAGGAGGAGGAGGAACTGACGCTCGTTCCGGGCGACCCGGTAGAGCGTGCCCTTCTTGCCGACCTCGGCGACCGAGAGGGATTTTTGGACGGTGGTTGCCAGCGGCGTGGCCTCGGAGGCGGTGAAAGTGGCCTGCAACGACGTGCCCGCCCGTCGGTCCCGGCCGGCAGATCAACAAACGGTTACCTCTGCGCCCGCTCGGCGGGCGACGGCCGCCAGCGGGCCGGCCCTAGTTCGTGAGGCTCCGGATGGGCGCCGGGATCTGGCCGCCGCGCCGCGCGAAGACGCTGTTCGAGACCTCCGAGACGGGCATCACCGGCGCCCGGCCGAGGAGCCCCCCGTAGTCCGCCCACTCGCCGACGCCCTTGCCGGCGACGGGCAAGATCCGCACGGCCGTCGTCTTGTCGTTGATCATGCCGATGGCGAACTCGTCGAGCAGGATGCCCGCGATGGCCTCGACGGACGTGTCGCCGGGGATCGCGACCATGTCGAGGCCGACGGAGCAGATGGCGCTCATGGCCTCCAGCTTCTCCAGCGTGAGCGCCCCGCTGGCGGCGGCCTCGATCATGGCCTGGTCCTCGGAGACCGGCATGAACGCCCCGCTCAGCCCGCCCACGTGGCGGGCCGCCATGAGCCCGCCCCGCTTGACGGCCTCGTTGAGCATCGCCAGCGCGGCCGTCGTCCCCGGCGCGCCGACCTCGCCGAGCCCCATCGCCCGGAGCACGTCGCCGACCGAGTCGCGGTCGGCCGGCGTGGGCGCGAGCGAGATGTCGACGACGCCGAACGGGACGGTCCGGCCCGAGCGCTCGCTCAGCCGCTCGGCCACGCGCCGGCCCACCAGCTCGCCGGCGCGCGTGATCTTGAAGGCCATCGTCTTGATGGCGTCGGTGACGGCGCCGAAGTCGGCGCCCGGCCCGAGGCTCTCGATGGCTCGGAGCACGACGCCCGGCCCCGAGATCCCGACGTTGAGCGCGGCCGCGCCCTCGCTCGGCCCGTGGAAGGCGCCGGCCACGAAGGGGTTGTCCCCGACGGCGTTGCAGAAGGCGACGAACTTGGCGCACCCGATGGAGTCGCGGCTGGCGGTCCGCGCGGCCATGCCCTTGATGGCGCGGGCGACGGCGAGCACGGCGTCGGCGTTGATGCCGGCCTTCGTGCTCCCGCAGGCGACGGAGGCGCACACGCGCTCGGTCGTCGCCAGCGCCTCGGGGAGCGCCTCGATGAGCGCCGCGTCGCCCGGCGTCGTCCCCTTCTCGACGAGGGCGCTGAAGCCGGCGAGGTAGTCGACGCCCACCTCGGTGGCGGCCCGGTCCAGCGTCTCGGCGAGGGCGACGAAGTCGTCCGGCGAGAACCCGTCGGCGACGAGGGCGGCGGGCGTGATCGAGACGCGCTTGTTGGCGATCCGGACGCCGTAGAGCCGCTCGACCTCCTGGGCGGCGGCCACGTGCTGCTCGGCCGTCCGCGTCACGCGGTCGTACACGTTCTGCCGGGTCGACTCGGGGTCGCGGCTGGCGCAGCCCCGCAGGCTGATCCCGAGCGTGACGGTCCGGATGTCGAAGGCGTCGGCCTCCGTCATCTGGACGGTTTGGAGGACTTCGTCGAGGGCGAGGGGCATGGGAGGGCGGGCGAACGGCAACGGGGCTCGGCGAACGGGCTACTTCGTTGGGGACGAGGCGAGGCCGTAGAGCACAGGGCCTACGCGATCTGCCTCCGCCCGTATCCGTACGGCATCGTCGGCGCTCAGCGGGCCGACGCGCTGTGCGATCTCTCTCTGCGTCCGCAGCTCGAACAGCGAGCCGCGCGCTAGGCGGGGGAAGCGGACGTGGTCTGTTCTCGACTTCCGGCCCCCCCCTTCGGCGATGTTCGATGGGACAGACACGGCCGCGCGCCGCATCGGGGACTGGAGCCCCGATGGTTCCGCGGGTGGGAAGCCGGCCGTCGCCCTGGAGACCGCCTCGGTCCGGGCGACTCCGGATTTCCAGGCGTCGAGATCCTCATGGCTCCGCACCTCGCCCGGCAGTCTCCCCCCGTTCGCCGAACCCCGTTCGCCGTTCGCTCCCTCGCTCACGGCCGGTGCATCGCCTGGAACAGGTCCTCGTGTTGGAGGAGCACGCGCGCGCCCATCGCCTCGCCACGCGACTGGAGCCCGTCGCGGACGGCGCCGAGGTCGGAGCCGGCCGGGAGGTCGGACACCAGGACGAGCGTGAAGTAGCCCTGGAGCACCTTCTGCGACACGTCGAGGATGTTGGCGCCGGAGGCCGAGAGCTCGGCCGTGACCGCCGCCAGCACGCCGGGGCGGTCGTGGCCGTACGCCGTCACCACCACGCGCGTGGCGCCCCGAGGCGGGCCGCCGCCGGACGGGGCGCTCGTCCTGCTGGCGGGCGGCGCCGGCGTGCGGGCGTCGAGGACGGCCCGCGCCACGCGCTCGACGCGCTCGGGCGTGGCCTCGGCGCCGAGCGCGTCGGCGATCCGGTCGATCAGGGAGCGAACGTCGGTGGGCATGGCGGACGTGGGCGAACGGGCAAGGTAGCGCCGATCTCGGCCCGCCTCAGGGGGCGCGTGAGCGGGGCGGAGGCCGGAACCGGACGGCGCCGCGCACCGTGAAGCCGCCGCCCTTCTCTCCCCGTCCCCTCATGCCCGACTTCGTCCGCGTCGCCGCCACCTCCGACCTCGCCGACGGCGAGATGCGCCAGGTCTCGGCCGGCGGCACCGACGTCCTCCTCTCCCGCGTCGACGGCCGGTTCCACGCCTGCACGGCGTTCTGCACGCACTACGGCGCCCCGCTGGCGACCGGCGTGCTCGCCGGCACGACCGTCCTCTGCCCGTGGCACCACGCCGCCTTCGACGTGACGACGGGCGACCTGGAGGAGCCCCCGGCCCTCGACGCGCTCCGCACCTTCGAGACCAAGGTCGAGGACGACAGCGTGCTCGTCCGCGTCCCCGACGACGCCGATGCGCACGGCAAGGGCGTCCCGTACCGCGTGAGCGACGGGCGCGTCCGCGACATGGTGCGGGCCAACACCCGCGCGGACGGCCGCCTCTTTCTCATCATCGGCGGCGGCGCCGCCGCCCAGGCCGCGGCCGAAGAACTCCGCGCCGCCGGCTACGCCGGCCGCCTCGTGATGACGACCGGCGAGCACCGCCCGCCCTACGACCGCACCAAGCTCTCGAAGGGCTACCTCGCCGGCGAGGCCCCCGACGCCGCGCTCCCGCTCCGTGAGGGCGCCTTCTACGAACGCCACGGCATCGAGATCTGGACCGAGCGGGCCGTGACGTCGCTCGATCCCGAGGCCCGCACCGTCACGTTCGACGGCCGCGACCCGGTGACGTACGACGCCTGCCTCGTGGCGACGGGCAGCACGCCGCGCCGCGTGCCCGTCGAGGGCCGCGACCTCGACGGCGTCCTCGTCCTCCGGTCCTGGCGCGATGCCCAGCGCATCGTGGACCACGCCAAGGGCGCCACGTCCGTCGTCGTCGTCGGGTCGTCCTTTATCGGGATGGAGGCGGCCTCGAACCTCGTCGCGCGCGGGCTGGCGGTGACGGTGATCGGGAAGGAGAGCGTGCCGTTCGAGAGCGTGCTCGGCCCGGAGGTCGGGCGCGTGTTTCAGAGGGCGGCCGAGGAGAAGGGCGTCCGCTTCCGGCTGGGCAAGGGGATCGACCGGATCTGGCGCAAGGACTCGTGTCTCCGCGTCGTCACCGGCACGAACCGGAACGACGTGGACCTCGTGGTGATGGGCGTCGGCGTGACGCCGGCGACGGGCTTCCTGGGCGACGCCCCGTTCCGCCGCGACGACGGCGGGCTCGAGACCGACGCCACGCTCCGGCTGGCGGACGGCCTCTACGCGGCCGGCGACGTGGCCGCGTTCCCCTACGCCCCCACGGGCCGCCGCGTCCGCATCGAGCACTGGCGCCTCGCGCAGCAGCACGGCCGCCTCGCCGCCCGCAACATGCTCGACGACGCCAACGGGGAGGTCCACACGAGTCCGTTCAGGGGCGTCCCCTTTTTCTGGACCGGCCAGTTCGGCCTCAGCCTCCGCTACGTCGGCCACGCCGAGAGCTGGGACGAGGTCGTGATCGACGGCTCGCTCGACGACCGCCAGTTCCTCGCGGCTTACGTCTCGGACGGCGAGGTCCGCGCCGTCGCCGCCGTCGGGCGCGACCAGGACGCCGCCGCTGTTCATCACCTCATGGCCCAGGGACGCCCGCCCTCGCCCGACGACGTCCGCACCGGCGTGGACCTCCAGGCGCGCCTCCGGGGCACGGCGACCGCGTAGAGCCCCGCGGAGCGTCTTCGGCGAGGCCGCCGCCGCAAAAAAAGGGGCGCGCCCTCCCGGACGCGCCCCCCGAATGGCGGCGACCGCCTCAGCCCTCCTTCGTCAGCGCCGTCAGGTACGACTGGCCCGTGGGCGCCTGCACGCGGACGAGGAACGACTCGCCGTCGTCCACGCCGGCGATGGCCCGCTCGACGTCGGCCACGCTCGCCACCGACTGGCGGTTGACCTCGGTGATGAGGAGGCCCGGCTGGATCTCGGCGTCGCGGTACGCCTCCGAGGTGCGGTCCACGTCGGCCACGTAGACGCCCGTCACGTTCTCGCCCAGCTCCTCCGCCATGCGCGGCGTGAGGTTCTGGAGCGTGAGCCCGAGCGTCTCCATCGACGCCGGCTCGACGGCCTCCGACGAGCCCCGGCGGTTCCGCCGGGCGCCCGGCGCGTCCTGCGCGAGCGGGTCCGCGGGACGCCGGCCCAGCGTGACCGTCGCCTCGCGCTCGCGGCCGTCGCGGTTGTACGTGATCTCGACGGTGTCGCCGGGCCGCTTGTTCGAGATGATCGAGACGATCTGGTTGGCCTCGCGGAGGTCGATCCCGTCCACGGCCGTGATCACGTCGTCCGGGCGGAGGCCGGCGTCGCCAGCGGGCGAGTCGCCGTCGGCGTCCTCGCGGATCTCGCCGACGGAGGCGGCGCCCGGCCCGACGCCGAGCGCGCGGCGCAGCGACAGCGGCGCCGGCTTGAACGCGATCCCGAGGTAGCCGCGCTCGACCTCGCCGGTGTCGATCAGCTGCTCGACGGTCTGGCGGACGATGTTCGACGGGATGGCGAACGAGATGCCGTTGTAGGTCCCCGTCCGCGTGGCGATGGCCGAGTTGATCCCGACGATCTCGCCGCGCAGGTTGACCAGCGGGCCGCCCGAGTTCCCCGGGTTCACGGCCGCGTCGGACTGGATGTAGTTCGAGATGGTCTGGCGCCCCTGCGGGTCCGGCGCGCCGCTAAAGCGGCCCAGGCTGGAGACGATCCCGCTGGTGACGGTGTTCGAGAGCTCCTCCGAGAGCGGGCTCCCGAACGCGAGCACCCACTGCCCGACGCGCAGCTCGTCCGAGTCCCCGAAGGAGACCGCGGGGAAGTCGTCGCCGTCCACCTTCAGCACGGCGAGGTCCGAGAACGGGTCTGTCCCGACGACCTCGGCGTCCAGCTCGCGGCCGTCGAAGAGGACGATCCGGAGCTCGTCCGCGTTCTCGACCACGTGGTTGTTGGTGACGACGTAGCCGTCGGCGCTGACGAAGGCGCCGCTGCCCAGCCCCTGCTGCGTGCCGCCGCGCGGCCCCTGCCCGAAGAGGGCGCCGAGCGGGCCGAGGTCGCGGCCGTCGTCGGCGAGGATCTGCGTGGCGCGGACCTGGACGACGGCCGGGTTGACGCGCTCGGCGACGGACGAGAACGCCTGCCCGAGGTCCTCAGCCGTGGCGATCCCTTGTGCGGCCTCTTCGGTGGAGACCTGCGCGTCGGCGCCCTGGAAGAGAGCGGACATGTCGAACAGGTTGGCGGCCGACGTGACGAAGACGATGCCACCGAGGAAGGCTGCGACGACGAGGGCCGCGATGGAAAGCTTGCGCTGGGTGACGGACATGAACGTGGGGGAAGAATGGGGACAGATCGTGAGCGGAGGACCCGGAGCCGGCACCGCCGCGGCTCGTTTTGAACGAGACGTGGGCGCCGGATCGTGTCTCACGCCGGGGCCCAGAACGAGTTCGGGGCGCCCTCACAGAGAGGGCGCCCCGACCGGCCATCCCGCGACACACACAACGCGGGGGAGGTAGCACCTCCTCAACGGGGCCTCGGGACATTTGGTGCGGCCGATTGAAAAAAGGATCGAGAAAGGGGGACGGTCCGGTCGTCGAGCCGTCCGGGAGACGGAACGGGCACGGGCGCCTCTGGTAGACCGGCCGCCCCCACCGCCTCGCCGATGCCCTCCTGGATCCGCCGCCTCGCCGCCCGCCCCGACGCCCGCCTCCGCACCGAGGGGCCGCCCACGCTCGCCGGCCCCGACGCGCCCCACGCCGTCGTCGTCGGCGCCGGGTTCGGGGGGCTGGCGGCGGCCGTGCGCCTGCTCACGCGCGGCTACCGCGTCACCGTCGTGGACCGGCTCCGCCAGCCCGGCGGGCGGGCGCGCGTCGAATGCGTCGAGGGCGAGGGCGGCACGTACACGTTCGACATGGGGCCGACCCTCATCACGGCCCCGTTCCTGTTCGACGAGCTGTGGGCGCTGGCCGGCGAGCGCCGCGAGGACCACGTCGAGTTCGTCGAGGTCCGCCCGTTCTACCGCATCCGCTTCGACGACGGCGAGGTCTTCGACTACACCGGCGACGCGGACGCGATGGAGCGCGAGATCGCCCGCTTCAACCCGGCCGACGTGGACGGCTACCGCCGCTTCCTCGCCAAGAGCAAGACGATCTTCGAGACCGGCTTCCTCGAGCTCGGCCACGTCCCGTTCGACAAAGCGAGCCCACATGGCCAAGATCGTCCCGTCGATGGTCGCCCTCGAAAGCCACCGGACCGTCTACGGCCTCGTCTCGAAGTACATCAAGGACCGGCGTTTAAGGAAGGTGTTCAGCTTCCACCCCCTCCTCGTCGGCGGCAACCCGTTCTCGACCACCTCGATCTACGCGCTCATCGCCTACCTGGAGCGCCACTGGGGCGTGTGGTACGCGATGGGCGGGACCGGCGCCATCGTCTCCGGGCTGGCGGACCTCATCGAGCGGCTCGGCGGGACGTTCCGGCTCGGCGAGACGGTCGAGGAGATCGAGGCGGTCCCGGTCGAGGGCCGGCCGCGCGTGACGGGCATCCGTCTGGAGTCGGGTGAGCGGATCGACGCCGACCTCGTGGTCTCCAACGCGGACGCGGCGTGGACCTACCAGAACCTCGTCGCCCCCGAGCACCGGACGACGTGGACCGACGAGCGGCTGGCGAAGTCGAAGCACTCGATGAGCCTCTTCGTCTGGTACTTCGGGACCGACAGGCAGTACCCGGACGTGGCCCACCACACGATCTTGCTCGGCGAGCGCTACAAGGCCCTCCTCGACGACATCTTCCACCGCAAGACGCTCGCGGACGACTTCTCGCTCTACCTCCACCGCCCGACGGCCACGGACCCGGCGATGGCCCCGCCCGGCCACGACAGCTTCTACGTCCTCTCGCCCGTCCCGCACCTCGACTCCGGCACCGACTGGAGCACCGAGACCGAGCGCTACCGCCAGCTCGTCGAGGACTATCTCGCCGAGACGGTCCTGCCGGACCTGGGCGGTCACGTCACGGCCAGCCTCACCCTCACGCCGCAGGGGTTCCTGGACGACTACCTCTCGGTGAAGGGCGCGGCGTTCTCGCTGGAGCCGCAGCTCTTGCAGAGCGCCCTGTTCCGCCCCCACAACCAGAGCGAGGACGTGGACGGTTTGTTCCTCGTCGGCGCCGGGACGCACCCCGGCGCGGGGATGCCGGGCGTGCTGTCGTCGGCGCGGGTGCTGGACACCGTCGTGCCCGACCCCGGCCGACTGGCGGAGGAGGTGGGGGAGGCCGCTCCCGTCGCGTAGGCCGCCGTCCGGTCACGGCCGCTACGGCTTGTCGCGGTGCACCAGGGACGACGGCTCCCGACCGGCTACGCCGCGACGCTCTCCGAGTGCGCCTCGTCGTACTGCTCGCGCTCGATGTCGATGCCGGCGCGCTGGAGCTTGCCCTCCAGCCGCTCGTAGCCCCGGTCGAGGTGGTACACCCGGAGCACGTTCGTCTCGCCTTCGGCCACCATGCCTGCCAACACGAGCGAGACGCTGGCCCGGAGGTCCGTGCTCATCACGGTGGCGCCGCTCAGCTGGCGGCTGTTGCCGCCGACGTGGACCGTGTCGCCCCTCACCAGGAGATCGGCGCCGAGGCGGCGCAGCTCCGGGATGTGCTTGAAGCGGTCCGTGTAGACCGTGTCGCGGACGGTCGAGGGGCCGTCGGCCTGGGTCATGAGGACCGTCCACTGGGCCTGGAGGTCGGTGGCGAAGCCGGGGTAGGGCGCCGTCTCGATGGAGACGGGCTGGATCGCGTCCACGCCGTCTACCTCGACCACGTCGCCCTCGAAGCGGACCGGGACCCCGGTCTCGCGGAAGCGCTCGGTAAAGTCCGGGCCGAGGTGCTCGGGCTGGGCGCCGGTGATCCGGAACGTCTCGCCGGGAGGCGTCGCCAGCGCGGCGGCGATCATGTAGGTGCCCAGCTCGATCCGGTCGGGGCAGTTCGTGAACTCGACCGGGTTCAGCTTCTCGACGCCCTGGATGGTGATGGTGTCGGTCCCGAGGCCGTCGATCTGGGCGCCCATCGCCTGGAGCATCTGGCCAAACACGACCACGTCGGGCTCGGCGGCCGTGTTCTCCAGCACCGTCTCGCCGCTGGCGGTGACGGCCGCCAGCATCACGTTGATCGTGGCGCCGACGCTCACGGGCTCGAACGTCATGTGGCCGCCCGTAAGGCGCCCGCCCGGCGCCTCGGCGATCACGTAGCCGGCCTCCTCGCGGATCTCGGCGCCCAGCGCCTCCATCCCTTTGATGTGGAGGTCGACGGGGCGCGGCCCCCACGCGCAGCCGCCGGGGAGCGACACGCGCGCCTTGCCGCCCCGCCCGAGGAGCGCGCCGAGCATGTAGAACGACGCCCGCATCTGCTTCACGAGGTCGTACGGCGCCTCGAAGTGGTGCATGCCGCTGGCGTCGATGGTGATCGTCTCGGGCGTGTCGGGGTCGTCGTCCGGGTCCCACGTCACCTTGCAGCCGGTCACGCGGATCACGTTCGAGAACGTGGCGACGTCTTTCAGGACGGGGATGTTGTGGATCGTCGTCACGCCGTCGGCGAGGATGGCGGCGGCCATGAGCGGGAGGGCGGTGTTCTTCGAGCCGCCGACGTGAAGGGAGCCGCGGAGCGGGCGTCCGCCCTGGATGACGAGTTTGTCCATGAGATGGGGGGAGGGAATGACCCGGCCGGGGCCGGTGGAGAAGAGGAATCGGGAAGAGATCAGAGGCAGGTCCGAACGCGCGCGGGGCGCCTCAGGGTTCGACGACGGGCGGTTTTGGGAGGACCCGCCGGGTCTGGACACAGGTAACGACGCGGCGCGTTGGGGGATGCGGAAGACCCTGGCGCAGAATGGCGCGGTTGTTGGAGATTGTGTGAACGACCGTCCCCCTACCCTCATGACTCCTCTCAGCCTCGACCGTTTCGCGGCCGCCACCGACCCCGAGGCCGCGCGCTACCGGCTCCTCGGGGGGCTCCAGGAGACCCGCCGCGCCTTCCAGCGCTACTGCGTCTACCCTCACCTCGCCCAACTCGTCGACCTCTACACCGGGCTCCGGTCCCTCCTCGACGGCGCCGACCGGATCGAGCGGTCGAGTGCAGGGGCGGCCGTCGGGGTCGACTGGGCCGCGGGGAGGATCGTCTATGCCGGTCCGCCGGTGCCGCTCGCGGTGGAGCTGGCGCGGTGGGCGCTGCCCCGGATCGTGGAGACGCTGGAGGAAGGGCGGGCGCTCTACGAGTTCGCGTCCGAGCACGCCGAGCTGGCGGCCGTCGGGCTCGTGCCGACGTACCGCGACGAGGGCTACCTCGTCGTCCGCGGCGGGGACCGAGCCTTGCGGACGCTCCGCTACCGGATCTCGGCGCTGACCGGACGCGACGGCCGCTACCGCAGCCTCCGCACCTCCGACGTGGCCGTCGACCTCGACCCGCTGGGATCGCCGCAGACCTGGAAGGCGGCTCTCGTCGCGAGCGCCCCGGACCTCCCGGCGCCCGCCACCTTTCGCCTCGACGCCGACCTCGACCTCCCGCTCGACGCGACGCTCCTCCCGCTCGCCAAGCGGAAGCTCCTCGGGCTGGCGCAGGCGTGGGGCGAGGCGTAGGGGAGAGTCGGCATCGAACCGGGCGGTGGGAGAAAGTCCCCGGCAACTCCCGCCCGTCCGACGGGCGGCGGCGCTCGCCAGCGGCGCGCCTCCCGGCCCCGGTTCCACGCCGAGCCTTCGTTTGTGAGGAGCGCGCCGCGCTCGTAAATTTTGGCGACGCCAAGCATTCACCGTCCGGAGCGGACACAGCCAGAGACACGATGGGCAAGCAGCGAATGACCGACAACTGGGAGCGCATGAAGGCGCAGATCCTCTCGACCTGGGGCGACCTCGACGAGAGCGAGATGAAGAAGGCCCGGGGCAGCCTCAGCCAGATGGTCAACCTCATCCACGCTCAGACCGGCGAGGACCGACAGATCATCATGCGCAAGATGTCGGCGTTCCTGTAAGGGCCGCCCATCGACCATTCAAACCGGCGCGCTCCAGGTGGGGCGCGCCGGTTTTGCGTGTCGCCCCGAGGGGAGCCGAGCGCGTCCGTTAGCTTCCCGCTCCCATTCTGCCGCCCATGTCTGAGCCCACCGTTCCCCTCTCGTCCGCCGACGAGCGTCCGTTCCCGCTCGGCACCCCGATCCCCGACGACGGCCCGCTGCGAGACGCCTTCGACGCCCGCGTCGCCTTCCACCGCCAGCGGCTGGCGGCGCTGGGGCAACAGGCCGCCGAGGTCCGGCGCGGCGGCGGCGACCGGGCCGTCGAACGCCAGCACAAACGGGGCAAGCTGACCGCCCGTGAGCGGATCGCCGCGCTCGTGGACGAGGGGAGCGCCTTCCGCGAGATCGGCCTGTTCGCCGGGCGCGGGATGTACGAGGACGAGGGCGGCTGCCCGGCCGGCGGGACGGTGATGGGGCTGGGCCACGTCTCGGGCCGGCTCTGCATGATCGTCGCCAACGACGCCACCGTGAAGGCCGGCGCGTGGTTTCCGATCACCGCCAAGAAGAACCTCCGCGCGCAGGAGATCGCCCTCGAAAACCGGATCCCGATCCTCTACCTCGTGGACTCGGCCGGGGTGTTCCTGCCCATGCAGGACGAGATCTTCCCGGACAAGGAGCACTTCGGACGCATCTTCCGGAACAACGCCCGGCTCTCGGCGCTCGGCGTGCCCCAGATCGCGGCCATCATGGGGAGCTGCGTGGCCGGCGGCGCCTACCTCCCGATCATGTCCGACGAGAGCCTGATCGTGGACGGCACGGGGAGCGTGTTCCTCGCGGGCCCGTTCCTCGTCCAGGCCGCCATCGGGGAGGAGGTCGACGTCGAGACGCTCGGCGGGGCGACCACGCAGACCGACATCTCGGGCGTCTGCGACTACAAGATGCCCGACGACGAGACGTGCCTCGCCACCATCCGCGACCTCGTCGCCGGCCTCGGCCCGCACGACCGGGCCGGCTTCACCCGCCACGAGCCGCGCGAGCCGGCCTTCGACCCACGCGAGATCCTGGGCGTGCTCCCCGAAGGCCGCCAGCAGCCCTACGACACGCGCGAGCTGCTGGCGAGGCTCGTCGACGCCGACTCGTGGACCGAGGTGAAGGCGGGCTACGGGCAGACGCTCGTCTGCGGCTACGCCCGCATCGACGGCTGGAGCGTCGGGGTCGTCGCCAGCCAGCGGCAGGTGGTCCGCGCGAAGGGGCCGAAGGGGAAGGCGGCCGAGATGCAGATCGGCGGCGTCATCTACGGCGACGCCGCCGACAAGGCGGCCCGGTTCGTGATGCAGTGCAACCAGAAGAAGATCCCGCTCCTGTTCCTCCAGGACGCCACGGGCTTCATGGTCGGGACGCGCGCCGAGCAGGGCGGGATCATCAAGGACGGCGCGAAGCTGGTCAACGCCGTCGCCAACTCGGTCGTCCCCAAGTTCACGGTCGTCGTCGGCAACTCGTTCGGGGCGGCCAACTACGCCCTCTGCGGGCGGGCCTACGACCCCCGCCTGTTCCTCGCGTGGCCGAGTGCCCAGATCGCCGTCATGGGCGGGAGCCAGGCGGCCAAGACGCTGCTCTCGATCGAGGAGCGGAAGCTGGACAAGCAGGGGCTGGAGCTGACCGACGCCGACCGCGAGGCGCGGCTGGCGGAGATCGAGCGCCGCTACGCCGAGCAGACGTCGCCCGTCTACGCCGCCGCCCGCTTGTGGGTCGACGCCATCATCGACCCGCGCGAGACGCGCCAGTGGCTCGCCACCGGCCTGGAGATGGCCGACCACAACCCGGAGATCGAGCCGTTCCGCGTCGGCGTCCTTCAGACATGAGCGCCCCCATCAACCTCGCCGACAAGTTCTCCCAGTTCGACGTCACCTGGACGCCCCACGTCGTCGCCGAGCTGAACGGGCAGCTCGTCAAGCTGGCGAAGCTGGAGGGCGCCTTCGTGTGGCACGCCCACGCCGAGGAGGACGAGCTGTTCTGGGTGACGGAGGGCCGGCTGCGGATCGAGATGCGCGACGGCGACGTGACGCTCGGGCCGGGCGAGCTGGTCGTCGTCCCGCGCGGCGTCGAGCACCGGCCCGTCGCCCTGCCGACGGCCTCCGTCGTCCTCTTCGAGCCGGCCTCGACGGCCCACACCGGCGACGTGGTCTCCGACCGGACGGTCCGCGACCTCCCGAGACTGTAAGGAAACGCCCCGCTGACGACGTGGCCAGCGGGGCGTCCGGGGGACGGCGGGAGGCCTCAGCCGAGCCAGTAGCTCAGCTTGACCAGGAAGACGTTGGTGACGGGGTCGTTGAAGAACCGGCCGCCGGTGCCGAACCGGAACGCGCCGTCCGACTCGAACCCGTTCCGCTGCTGCTGCCACACGAGGAAGAGCGCCGAGCCGGGGCGGTACTCCCAGCGGAGCACGGCGTTGCCCTGGAGCGCGCGGACCGTGAAGTCGGGCGAGACCGTGAACGGGTCGCCCCCGTCGGCCGGGGTGATCATCACCGAGCCGTCCTCGTTCGGCGCCACCTCCGCGTCCGAGAAGAGCGGGAAGTCGAGCTGGCCCGGCGCCGTCATCTGGCGGAAGGCGTCGTACTGGCCCCGCGTGACGAACGGGCGGACGTACGTCTGGAGCGAGAGCGTCGGCGTGAACGTCCAGTTGACCCGGGCCTCGACGGAAAGCGTCGTCTGGTCGATGGCGCCGAACACGTAGCGGTTGCCGAACGTGGCCTCCATCTCCGGCGCCTCGAAGATGTCGACGAACTGGCGCGGGTTGTGAGCGATGCTCAATCCGGGGCCGACGCGGATCTGGACGGAGGACGAGGGGCGCACCTCGACGCCCACCTCGGAGTCGTAGTCCCGTCGCCCGAGCTCGGTCCCCTGCGTCCCCACCCAGACGTATCCCGAGACCGGCTTCCGGTCGTCCGAGGAGACGTTGCCGCTGATCGAGTAGCCGGCCGGGTCGGTCGTGTTGGGGCCGCCGCGCGTGGTGCGGTCGCCAGTGGTGCGCGGCCACAGGTTCCAGTTCATGTTGCCGCCCCAGAAGCTCTTCAGACGGGCGCTCGCGTTGCCGCCGATGAAGGCGTTCCGGTTGTCGCCGTCGAAGTTCCAGTCGGAGCCGGCGAAGACGTTGACGTCCCACCGTTGGAACGACCCCTGGGCCTCGTTCTGCTGGTAGACGACCACGCCGCCGAGGCCCACGTTGTCCGCGCGGCTCTGGAAGCCGAGCTCGTTCGAGTCGAAGCCGGGCGAGGTGAACTGGGTGTGGAGGCCGCCGACCCAGTGCTCGCCGCCCGCCTTGAGGACGTTCACCTCGCCCGTGAGCCCGGAGAGGCTCGTCCGCGTCGTGTCGAGGGTGAGGTGGCCCGCGTCGGGGCGCTGGTAGAGGCGGGGGAAGGCGGTCTGGAGCCGCGTGATGGCGTCGGTGCTGCCGGAGACGTAGCTCCCGGCGAGCTGGCCGTTCACCACCCACTCGTCGGTCAGGCGGTGCTCCAGGTCGAGCCCCGCGACGGTCGCCTGCTGGGGGAGGAGGCTCGTCAGCGCCGAGGCCCCGTCTTCGCGGACGACCGAGGTGAGGAGGCCGCCGACGATCGTCCGGCCGAACGTGGCCTTCGTGCGGGCGACGGCGTAGTTGGTGAGCGGCTCGACGAGCGCCTCGCCCTGCTCGACGGGGCGCCCGTCGGCGTCGAAGGCCTGGAAGCGGCCGTACTCGCGCGAGGTCACGGCGTTGAGCACGCCGATGGAGAAGGGCCCGACGCGGCCGGACAGCTTGGCGGCGCCGAGGATCGTGCTCTGCTGCGGGGCGTCGGTGTAGACGCCGTCCTCGCTCGCGCGGTCGTAGACGCCGTCGGGGACGAAGCGGGTGCGCTGCGGGCTCCGCCCGATCCGGCGCGTGTAGAGGAGGTCCGGGCGGGCGTTCGAGAAGAACCGCCGCGGCTCCATCGAGAACGCGTCACGCCCTTCGACGAAGAACGGCCGGCGCTCGTCGAAGAACAGCTCGAAGCCCCCGAGGTTGACCTGCGCCGGGTCGGCCTCGACCTGTCCGAAGTCCGGGTTCACGGTCGCCGTCAGCGTGAGGTCGCTGCTCAGGCCGTACTTGAGGTCGAGCCCCACGCGTGGGTCCAGGTCGTTGGACGCGTAGTAGGGGTCGACGCCGAGGGCGTCGTCGTTGGGGGCCCGGGTGAGGCTGGAGGCGACGTACGGCTGGAGCTCGAGCTGGCGGGGCGCGCGGAGGCCCCGGAGCGACATCAGCTTGCCGAACTGGCTCACGACGCCGTTGGCCTCGGGGTCGAGCGGTGCCCAGAACGTCTGCTCGCTCGTGCGGAAGTGCTTCCGGGAGAACTCGACGCCCCACGTCTGCTCGCCCTCCGACGCCGCGAACCGGAGTTGGCTGAGCGGGATGCGGAACTCGGCCGTCCAGCCGTCGACATCGCGGCTCACGGCGGCGTCCCACACGGCGTCCCACGAGTCGTCCTCGTTGACGTCGTCGTAGAGGAGGGCGTCGGAGAGGACGCCAGCGGCGCTGACTTGGAAGAGGAAGGCGGTCCGCTCGTCGTGGTACGAGTCGAAGGCGACCATCGCCCAGTCGCTCTCGAGCCCCGAATCGCGGCGGCCGAGGTGGGTGTTGATCCGGTCCGCCTGCGAGTCGTGCATCCGCATCCCGACGTAGACGGCCTTGTCGTCGTAGAGGACGCGGGCCTCGGTCCGCTCCGAGGCCGGGTCGCCGGCCGAAGGACGGAGCTGGACGAATCCAGTCGCGGCAGGGGCCGTGCTCCAGGCAGGCTCGTCCAGGACGCCGTCGAGGTCCACCGCTGCGGGCTCGATCGCGATGGCGTCGAGGGTCCGGGGGGCGCTGTCGGCGGCGTCGAGACCAGCCAGGACGCCCGGCGGGAGCGTGTCGGAGGGGGAGGGCTGGACCGTGGTCTGGGCCGAGACCGGGGCGGCGAGGAGGAGCGCGGCCAAGAGGAGCAAACGCATGGGAGTCTGGAGAGAGGCGGGAGGACTTGGGGTCTCCTGACGGGGCGCATGGCTCGGAGGTTACAGCGCATGCTAAAAAATTAGCATTCGGCCTCGGACGCCCTGGCCCCGTGCAGACGGCCCCACCGTGGGAGTGCCGCTCTTCGCCCCGCTGGCGACGTCTGACGGCGCTGTGTTGAATCCCTCCGCCGCTTACTCACAGGGGCGGCATGAGAGGGCTTCTCCTAACGGGCCCGACGAATCGAGATGCCCCCGTTCGTGGTGACGGCCCGGAGCGGCGCCCCCCCTCGGCCCAAGGTGCCCTCGATCTGGTCCCCGGTCCGCTGGCCGCGCTCGCGCCGCGCGTTGCGGACGGTGACGCCGGGCGCGGAGATGCGGCCCATCTGCGTCTGGGCGGAGAGGGTGGCGGAGTAGTCTGGGGGGAGCGAGATCGAGATGCCGCCATTGGTGGACTCCACGTCGAGGCCCTCGCCGTCCCAGGCGTCGCCCGCCAGCGCGACGGCCACGCCGCCATTGGTGGTCCGCGCGCGGACGGCGCCGGCCACGTCGGCCAGGTCGATCCCGCCGTTGACGGCCTGGACGTCGATCCTGCCGAAAAGGCCGTTCACCGAGACGCCGCCGTTGGTCGTCCGCAGCGCGAGGTCAGTACGGCGGGGCGCAAAAATCTCGTAGCTCACCGAAACGCCCGCGTTCTCGGCGCGCGGCGTCCGGGCCGAGATCTGCCCGCGGTCGGTCCGCACGGTGGTCTCGGCGACGAGCCGGTCGGCCTCCGACTGGCGGCGGGCCGACGCGGAGACGCGGGCGCGGACGAGGACGTCGTTACGGTCCCACGCCGTCACCTTGACGCCCCCATTGGGCGACGCGTCGACCGAGAGGCGGCGGGCGGAGATCACCGTCTCGCGGACCTCGCAGGCGGTCTCCCGATTCGGGCCGCCTCCCCACTCGTCACGGTCGCACCACTCGTCGTCGGGGAGCGTGCGGCTGGGCTGCGCCGTGGCGCCGGCGGTGAGGACGAGGAGCAGGACGGGCAGGAGACGTGCGGACATGGGCGGGGGGTTAGAGGGACGAATGGCGCCGCTCGGCGGCGCTACGGGCGCGGTCGATGGCGGTCCAGTCGAAGCCCGTCGGGTCCGACGCGCTGCTTGGCCGCGACGCGGCGGACGCGGGGCGGGGAAGACGCGGCGGCGTGGGGGGGTGGGGGGCGGCTGCCGGGGCGGGCACGGATCTCGGCCGCGCCGTCGTCCGGCGTGCGTCCTCCGCGAACCGCTGGGCCGACGCCAGCGCTCGCTCCACGGCCTCCGTGTCGATGGAGGCGAAGGCGGCGGCCATCTGTGCGTCTAGGTTCGCCTCCTCGACGGACGCGAGCGCCTCGGCCTGAATAGCATGGAGGTCGAGTGTGGCGAGGGCCTCGTGGGCCGCGCGGAGGGCGTCGGCGCGGAGGCGCGCCTCCGGCCCGTCGTCGTGCTCCAGTTTCTGGAGCGTCCGTAGGATGTCGGCGCGGGCGGCCTCAAGGTCGGCCTGAGCGCCTTCCACGTCGTTGGCGTCGAGGGCGGCCTCGGCGGCGGCGGTCTCGGCCTCTGCGACGGCCGCCTCGGCCTCTGCGACGGCGGCCTCGACCCCCTCCCACTCGTCGAGCGTATCGGCGACGACGGGCGCCTCCGCGACGAGCGCCCACGGGGCGACGGCGGCGACGGTGCGCTCGACGGGCTGGAACGCCGCCAGCGGCACGACCACGCCGAGGGCGAGCGCGACGGTCCCGGCCAGCGCGCGCGGGCCGAGGCGGCCCCGCTGGCGCTCGGCGTCGAGGATGGAGCGGACACGACGCTCGAGGCCCGCGCTCCGCGCCATCGGGGCGACGGCGGCGAGCGACACGTGGCCGCGGCGGAGTCCCCGCGCGACGCCGACGAGGTGCTCGGCATAGGTCGACGGGCGGGCGCCGCCCTGGATCACGGCGTCGTCGCACGCCTGCTCGCGGGCGTCGAGGAACCGGCGGTAGCCGACCCACGCGAGCGGGTTGGGCCAGTGGAGGGCGAGCGCGGCCTGGGCCACGGCCTGCGTCCAGGCGTCGCGGCGGTGGAGGTGGGCCATCTCGTGGAGGAGCACGGCCTCCCGTCGGTCGTCGGCCCAGCCGTCGGCCGAGGCCGGGAGGACGACGGCTGGCTGACCAAACCCCCACGCGATCGGGACGTCGAGGCGATCGGAGCGGAGCAGGCGGACGGGTCCGGAGACCCCGGCGAGCCGTCGAGCACGTTCGGCCAAGACGTTCCACTCGGAGTCCGTCTCCGCCGACGCCGCACGCACGAGGTGGAAGGCGGAGACGAACGCGCTCAGCCAGCCCAGCCCGACCACGAGTGCACCGACGGCCCACAGCGCCGTGAGCCAGCGGGCCGACGAGGCCCAAAGCGAGGACCCGGCGTGGGGCGAACCGACGACGCGACCTCCGCCGTCCCACCCGGCCAATGCGGCGCCGAGCGCATCCATCTCTTGCTCGTAGGCCGCCATCTCCCGCTCAAAACCGGCCATCTCAGACTCGAACGCTGCCATTTCCCGGTCCAAGCTCGCCCCGGCCGCCGCCGGTGCGAGGGCCTGAACGTCAGGGGCGGGCGGCGCGGGTGGCGCAGGCGGCGCGGGCGGCGCGGGTGGCGGCCCGGGAGGAGCAAGGGGTGCGGACACGGCAGGCTGCGACGCTGGCAGGACCGAGACGTACCACGACGGTCCGGCCGCTTCGAGCGCGGGGAGCAGGAGGAGGGCGGCGAAGGCGGCGGCCCACACGCCGTGGCGGGCCGAGGCGGGGGCGCGCCGGAACAGCCACGCCGCCCCGACGGCGAGGGCGAGCACGACGGCGCCCTTCACGGCGACCGCCAGCAGGAGGGAGGAGAGGCTGGTCATTGTTCTTGGTCGCGGGCCTGGCGGATGAGGTCGTCGAGACGGTCGAGGTCGTCGGCGGAAAGGTCCGAGGCGGTCTCGTCGAGGAGGGCGGCGACGGCTCGCTCGGGGGCGTCGGCGAAGAACGTGCGGAGGAGGTGGCGGAGCGCGCTCCGGCCGGCGGTCTCGCGGGCGACCGTCGGGAGGTAGACGTAGCGCGGCCCGTCCTGCTCGTGCTCTACGTGCCCTTTCTCCTCCAAGATGCGGAGGTGAGTTCGGACGGCGGAGTCGCTCGGCGGGTCGGCCATGTCGGCGCGGACCTGGGCGGCGCTGGCACGGCCGAGCCGGTGGAGGACGTCGAGAACCTCACGTTCGCGGCGGCTGAGGAGGGGCGGGGGCATCGGTCGTGTTAAAAAGTTGGCAGTAGAGTAGGGCGCCGGCCGCGGCGGAGTCAAGGGCTGGGTGTTATTTTTTTAGCGGAGGCGGAACGCACCGGTCGCCTCCACCGCCCCGCTGGCGACCGCCCGTGGCCCACCGATCCCGGCCGGTTCGCTAGATTGGCGCCCAGCGGTCCGAGCACGCGATTCGAGACCTCGGCCCGTTCCCTCCGACTCCTCTTGCTGCTCATGGCCCTCCCTGCCCAGACCTCCGTCCTCCGCCGCGTGATCGTCGGCGTCGCCCTCGCGGGCGTGCT
Organism: Rubricoccaceae bacterium; assembly: GCA_963811175.1. Classification (GTDB taxonomy): domain Bacteria; phylum Bacteroidota; class Rhodothermia; order Rhodothermales; family Rubricoccaceae; genus Rubrivirga. The sequence continues at coordinate 1,248,378 of CAWEQE010000002.1, forward strand.
CGTCGTCACGCACCTCGGGCTCCAACAGGCGAACGGGTTCGCCAACGGGTGCTCCGGGCTGGCCGGCGTCGTGTTCTCCGCCGACGACATCGGCACCGAGTCGGCGGGGTGCGCGGCGGTGACGGGGAGCGCGTGGGCGTCGATGTTCGGCGTCTCGAACGTCGTCTGGGGCCTCCTCTTCTACCTCCTCGTGGTCGCGCTCCGGCTCGGGTACGCCGCCTCGGGCGACAACCGCTACCGGCTCGCCAGCGTGGGCGTCGTGGGGGTCGGCGTGCTCTACACGGCGTTCCTGGTGTACATCCAGGCCGTCCGCATCGGCTCGTTCTGCGTGCTCTGTATGACGTCGGCCGCCCTCGTGCTCACCCTTTTCGTCCTCCACATGATCGAACATCGTCGCCTTCAGACGGGCCTCGTCGAGGCCCCCCGCCGCAAAGGTCAGGTCGACCGCAGCGGGCTCGCCGCCCTCCGCCCCTACGTGCCGCTCCTCGGGGCGTTCGCGCTCCTCTTCACGGCGGACCTCGTGTGGGCCAACCGCGCCGGCGGCGTGACGGCCGGGGAGGGCGCCGCCGCCGTCCGCCAGCTCACGCGCCAGACGGCGGGCGGCCTCGCGCCCGCCCGCAACGAGACCGGCCTCTGCGAGTACGACACGACCGTCGAGCCGGTGACGGACCTCTCGGCCTTCACCACGGGCCCATTCAAGGGCGACCCGGACGCGCCCGTCCGCGTGGTCGAGGTGTTCGACCCGAACTGCCCCCACTGCAAAGACCTCTTCACCACCCTCGATCCGGTGACGGACGAGCTGGGCGACCAGGCTCGCTTCTACTACGTCCCGTACCCGCTCCGGCAGGAGTCGCTGGGCCAGGTGATCGCGCTCAAGCTGGCGCAGCGTGAGGGGCGCTTTTTTGAGCTCATGGAGGAGATGTTCCGCCGCCAGGACCAGACCTGGGGGATGACCATCGACGAGCTGACCGAGACCGTCGACGCGGTCGGGATGGACGGGGCCGCCTTCCGCGCGCTCGTCGAGGACCAGGAGCAGCTCCGGCCGATTCTCCAGCAGATCCAGACCGAGGCCGACGCCGTGACGGCCGCCTTCGCCGCGCCGGACGGCGGCATGAGCGTGCCGAAGCTGTCCGTCGAGGGGCGCCTCGTCCAGGCGTCCTACTCGTCGTACAGCCCGCGCTGCCTCGCCGAGTTCGTCGCCGAGGCCGCGCCCGCCGGGGCGCCGGCCGAGACGGGATCGCCCGAGTAACGCGCCGGCCCTCGTCCGCGACGCCCGCCAGCCCTCCGCCGGCGGGCGTCGCTCGTTCGGGGGGCTGGCGACGGACCGTGCGGCGCCGCCCGGCGTACTCCCCACCATGCCAGCCCAAGCCGCCGACTCGACCGTTCTCGACGCCGTCCTCGACCGGGCGCCTGCCACCATGCGGGGGACGGCCGAGTCGGTGCAGGCCCTGGCGAGGGGCCGAGACACGACCACGGCAAGGTTGGGCCGCGACCCGCTGGCGGACGTGGGCGGCGGGGTCTGGACGCGCCTCGTCCGCACGGTCAGCGACGTGACGGGGTTCGGGGAGGCGGCCTCGGGCAACCTCCTCGAGACGCTCCTCGTGATCGTCCTCCTGTGGGGCGTCCGGGCGCTCGTGCTCGCCCTCGTCCGGCGACGCTCGTCCGACGACCTACGCCGCCTCTACACCTGGCGCAAGGGGACGACGTACGCGGCCGTCGCCATCGGCGCCCTCATCCTCGTCCCGCTCTGGCTCGGGGCCGTCGGATCGCTGGCGACGTTCCTGGGGCTGCTCACGGCCGGCGTCGCCATCGCCCTCAAAGACCCGCTCGTGAACCTGGCGGGGTGGGCCTTCATCCTCTGGCGGCGTCCGTTCTCGCCCGGCGACCGCGTGAGCGTCCGCGTGCACACGGGCGACGTGATCGACCAGCGCGTGTTCCAGTTCACGCTTCTGGAAGTGGGCACCAAGACGGGCGCCGGCCAGTCCACCGGGCGCATCATCCACGTGCCCAACGGGTGGGTCTTCTCGGACTCGGTCGTCAACCACACGGGCGCGTTCGCCTACATCTGGAACGAGGTGGCCGTCGTGATCACGTTCGAGAGCGACTGGCGGGCGGCCAAGCAGATCCTCCTGAAGGTGGCCGCCGAGTGCGCCGACGACCTCTCCGAGGACGCCGAGCGGACGATCCGCCGGGCCGCCCGCGACTACTTCATCTTCTACTCCAAGCTCACGCCGACCGTCTACACCAGCGTCGTGGGGGAGGGCGTGCAGCTCACGCTGCGCTACCTCGTGTCGCCGCGCCGCGTGCGCGGGAGCGAGCAGGACGTGTGGGAGACCATCCTGGATCGGTTCGCCGAGTGCGACGACATCGACTTCGCCTACCCGACGACGCGGATGTACCTCAACAACGCCGAGGGCAAGGCGGGGGCCGGCGGTCCAGCCCGCTCGTCGGCGTCGGGGAATGGCGTCCGGGACGTGCCCGCCGACGATCCGACCTCGGCGGGCGTATAGAGACGCTCCGCCTCTACGCCGCCGTCGGGAGCGTCTGGCGCTCGGGGTGCTTGCCCGTCACACCGTCGAGGAGGGCGCCGATGGCGCCGAGGTCCGCGTCGGGGTCGTCTGAGGGGACCACGGTCCCGACCACGCCGAGCTGGCGGCGGCCCCAGTCGATGGCGACGACCGCGATGGGCACGTCGGCCTCCCGTGCGATCCGGTGGAACCCGGTTTTCCAGCGCTCGACGCGCCCGCGCGTCCCCTCCGGCGTGATCGCCACGACCGTGGGCGTCCCCCGCGTCAGCCGCTCGACGGCCCCCGCGACCAGCCCGCCCGGTTGGGACCGATCCACCGGCACGCCGCCGAAGAGGCGGAGCAGCCAGCCCAACGGCCCCACGAACAGCTGGCGCTTGGCGAACACGTGGACCCCGACGCCGCACGCCGCGCCGGCCGCCAGCCCCACGACGCCGTCCCAGTTCGACGTGTGCGGGGCGCCGATCAGGACGAGCCGCGGGCAGTCGGGGAAGCCGCCGATCCAGGTCCACCCGAGCGCGCGGAACAGCCACCGTCCGGCGGCCCGAATCCAGCGCGGGTAGTCGCCCCTCGGCACCGACGGGGGGAGGTCCGGGAGCAGGGCGGCAGGCGCGAGGAGGGTCGGCGTGTTCATCGGTCGGAGCCTGGCGGGTGGAAAAGCTAGCGCCGTCGCCCACGATCCCGGGAGAACCCCGGCGGGGCCGGGCGGGTCTTCGCGTCTCCCACGCCCACCCCACCGATGGCGCTCGCCGCTCTGCTCCTCGACCTCGACGGCACCCTCGTCGACTCCAACGCCGCCCACACCGAGGCCTTCGTCCGGGCCGCCGACGCCCACGGGTTCTCGCTCCCGCGCGACCGCTTCGACCGCGAGATCGGCAAGGGCGCCGATCACCTCGTGGGCGACGTGTTCGGCGAGAGCGTCGAGCGGGAGCAGGGCGACGCGCTCCGCGACGACACCGCCGAGGCGTTCCGCCAGATCGCGGCCGCGACCTCGCTCCCGCTGTTCGACGGCGCCGAGGCCTTGATCGCGGCGGCCCGCGAGCGTGGGCTGGCGGTGGCCCTGGCGACGTCGTCGTCGGAGGACGGTCTCGACGCCCTGTTCGAGAGCGTCGGCGTGGACCTCCGCGAGCGGTTCGACGCGGTGACGACGTCGTCGGACGTGGACGATAGCAAGCCGGACCCGGACATCGTGGGCGTGCTGGCCGAGAAGCTGGGCGTCCCGCCGGCCGCGTGCGCGCTCGTCGGCGACACGGTGTACGACGGGGCGGCGGCGCGGCGCGGCGGGGCCGCCTTCGTCGGCGTCGCCACCTGGGTGTGGGACGCCGACGCGCTCCGCCAGACGGGCGCGCGGGCGGTGTACCCCTCGACGTCCGCGCTCGTGGCCGACCTCGACGCCGCGCTGGCGGCGGCGTCACCCGGCGACGCCGTGCTCACGCTCGACACCCAGCAGGCGCTGATGGACGCGGCGCTGGAACAGGCACGGGAGGCGTTCGAGGCCGGGGACCTGCCCGTCGGCGCCGTGATCGGGCGGGCCGACGGGACCGTCGTGGCCGAGGGGCGCAACCGATCGGCATCGGCCGGCGACTCGCTCCGCCACGCCGAGACCGACGCGCTCCACCGGCTCACAGCGTCCGGCGGCGTCGAGCCCGGCCTGATCCTGGCGACGACGCTGGAGCCGTGCGCGATGTGCCTCGGCGCCATGATCGAGGCCGGCATCCACACGACGGTGTACGCCCTGGAGGCGCCGCCGAACGGGGCCGTCGACCATCTGGACCCGCTCCCGGGGCGGACGCTCCCGCTCGCCGCCCGGGGGCCGGGGCGCGAGGCCAGCCTCCGCCTGCTCCGCCAGGCCGCCGAGCGCGACGGTGGGTTCGCCGCCCGCCTCGTCGGGTCGCTCGACCCGGAGGGCACCCCGTGAGGACCGGCGCCGAGGCCGGCGGTCGTTACCTTTCGGCCGACTCCTCCTGCCTATGCCGTCCACCTTCGAAGGCTCGCTCGTGTCCCCCGACGGGGTCCGCTACGCGATCGTCGCCAGCCGCTTCAACGACGCCATCACGCGCCGCCTGCTCGACGGCGCGCTCGACGCGCTCGACCGCCACGGCGCCGGCCCGGACGCCGCGGACGTGGCGTGGTGCCCCGGCGCCTTCGAGATTCCGGCCGTCGCCAAGCGGCTCGCGCAGTCCGGCCGCTACGGGGCCGTGATCTGCCTCGGCGCCGTCATCCGGGGCGCCACGGCCCACTTCGACTACGTGGCCTCGGGCGTCGCCAGCGGCTGCCAGACCGTGGCGCTCGACACCGGCGTGCCGGTTCTCTTCGGCGTGCTCACCGTGGACACGCTGGACCAGGCGTGGGAGCGGGCCGGCACGAAGGCCGGCAACAAGGGGGCCGAGGTGGCAGCCGCCGCCGTCGAGATGGTCAACCTCTACGCTGCGCTCTCCTAGCCCCCGACCGCTCCCGACGACGCTACGCCGCTCTCTCTCCGCTCCGCCCATGCGGTCTCTCGCTGTGTCGCTTCGTCTCGTCGTTTTGCTCGTCGCCCTCGGGGGCACGGCCGCCGCCCAGACGGCGGGCTGGCGGGCCTACCCGGCCTACAACGAGGTCCAGCGCCGTGGCCGCCGCGCCCGACGGCCTGTGGGCCGGCAACGGCGCCGGCGTCTTCTTCTACGGGCTCCCCGGCGGTGAGATCGTGGGCTACACCCCGGTCGACGGGCTGAGGGGAGGGCCGCTGAGCGCGATGGCCTACGACGACGCGCGTGGCGTCCTGTGGATCGGCTACGGCGACGGCGTCCTGGAGCGGCTCGACCCCGATACCGACGACGTGACCGCGTTCTACGACATCTCGCGGGCCGGCCAGTACCCCTCGCGCGGGCTCCGCCGGATCGAGGTGGACGGCGACGTGCTCTACCTCTCGACCGACTTCGGCGTGGTCGTGTTCGACGTCGTCCGCGAGGAGGTCCGCACCACGTACGCCCGGATCGGAGACCTGGGGGGCGGGACCCCGGTGAACGACGTGCTGGAGGCGCCCCGGCCCGACGGCAGCCCCGGCCTGTGGCTGGCGACGGCCGGCGGCGTGTTCCACGCGGCCCTCGGGGCCGACAACCTCCAGTCGCCCGCCGCGTGGACGCGCGCCGAGGGGGCGCCGTCGCCCGCGTTCAGCCTCGCCCGGTTCGACGGCACCGTCTACGCCGCCGGCGGCCCGGACGGCGCGCGCGACCTCTACCGCCGCCGCACCAGCGGCGTCTGGGACCGCCAGCTCTTCGTCGACGACCGGATGCCGACCCTGCTCCCGGACGGCGACCGCCTCCTCGTGCTCTCGACCTTCCGCGTCTTCGTCGTCGCGCCCGGACAGCCGCGGGCGTTGCTCAGCGGCCAGGACGCGCGGGCCCTCAGCGACCTCGTGATCGGGCCGGGCGGCGGCCTCTGGGTGGGCGACGCTGCGCTCGGCCTGTTCCAGCTCCCGCCCGTTCCGACTGGCGGCGCCGATGGCGGGTTCAACCGGGTCGAGTTCGAGCCGGACCCCGTCGTGCCGCCCGGCCCCTTCAACAACCGGATCGTCCGGCTGGACGTCGGAGGCGACGGGGCGCTCTGGCTCCTCACGGAGCGGCTCGGCCCCGGCCTGACGTCCGCCATCAACCGGCTCGACGCGGGGACGTGGGAGACCTACCGCACCCTGGACGTCACACCGGACCTGGAACGGTACGTCTACGGAAACGGCGTCGCCGGGCCAGACGGGCGGTTCTACGCGGGGTCCGAGGGCGGAGGGCTCACCGTGCTCAGCCCGGACGGGACCGTCGAGGTGTACGACCAGACCAACTCCTCGCTCCGAGGCGCCGACGGGCTGCCGGACTACGTCCGCGTCAAGGACATCACCTTCGAGGGCGACGACCGCTGGGTATTGAACGGGTCGGCCCGGCCGCTCCACCGGTTCGCGGAGGACGGGACGTGGACGGGGCTCTCGTACCCGGCGGGCGTCCCCTCGTCCGCCGAGGCGCTGCGGATCGCCATCGACGGGTTCGGCCAGAAGTGGCTCGCGCTCGGTCGGAGCGGCCTCGCCGTCTGGGACACCGGCGACGACCCGGCCTCGCCCGCCGACGACCAGGCCCGCCTCTACCGCGACAGCCCGCAGTCCGGCCAGGGCCTCCCGGACACCGACGTCCGCGACGTGGTGATCGACCGCGAGGGCCGCGTCTGGATCGGGACGGCGCGCGGCCTCGCCTACGTGTTCTCGCCCGGCTCAGCCTTCGGCGGGGCCTCCGCACTGGCGACGCCGCAGTGGGCGCGGACCGAGGACGGCACCTCGTACCTCCTCCGCGACGTGAGCGTGAACGACCTCGAGGTGGACCCGGCCGGCCAGATCTGGGTGGCGACCACCACCGGCGCCTACCTCATCAACGCCGAGGGCAACGCCGTCGTCCGCCAGTTCACCAGCGCGAACAGCCCGCTCGCGGACGATCAGGTGAACTCGGTGGGCGTGGACCCCCGCTCCGGGCGCGTGTTCTTCGCCACGACGACCGGCCTCTTCAGCGTCCCCGGCGACGCCACCCGTCAGATCCCGAGTTCGGAGGCGCTCCAGGTCTCGCCGAGCCCGTACCGCCCGGCCGAGTCCGGCGACGGCGTTGTGGTGACGGGGATGGCCTCGCCGCAGTCCACCGTCCGCGTGATGACGGTGGCGGGCGAGGTGCTCTACACCGCCGAGGTCGCGGGCGGCTCGTTCCGCTGGGACGGCCACGACGCGCGGACCGGCCGGCCGGCCCCGTCGGGCGTTTACCTCGTCGTCGCGGCCGGCGACGACGGCGAGACGCTCTACGGCAAGGTGGCCGTGATCCGGTAGCGGGGCCGCCCGGGGCCTTCTCAGATTTTCAACCGGCCCGGCGCGGCGGGGACGGGGAGGGACCGTACCTTTTTGACCCGTCTCGTACGGACCACGGAGGCTATAGCTCAGTTGGTTAGAGCGCCAGGTTGTGGCCCTGGAGGTCGTGGGTTCAATTCCCACTAGTCTCCCCGCGGCTCCCGGGCCGCCGCCGCCCCTCCGGGGACGGCCCCCGCCGCGTTCGTCTAGGGGTTTAGGACGCCGCCCTTTCACGGCGGTAACACGGGTTCAAATCCCGTACGCGGTACCCGGCGCCGGCTCGCTCGCTGAGCCGGCGCTTGTCGTTTAGCCGGTGCCTCCGGTCGGGGGGCCTCGCGGGGGCGTGGTGGATGGCCCCGCCAAGAGCGGCCCGCGTGGGGAAGCGTGTGCCTCGTAGCAGGACGTGTCCGAACGTGGAGCGACGGCGTCCTTCTCGCGTACCACAGCCCCCTGCCCGTCTCGTCCGCACGCGCCCATGACCGCCCCCTCTAACTCCGGTCCCATCACCGTCCTCTCCTGCCATCACTGCGGGAGCGCCCTCGTCGAGCGCGACGGGGACACCGACGCGATCACCGTCCACGGCGACCTCGCCGAACGGCCCGACCCCCCCGGCCCTCTGAGCCCCGTCAACCGCTACAGGATCACCTGCCCCACGTGCGGGACCGTCAACGAGTACGACGGGCCGTGGCCGGCGTCGGGGAGGGGCGGGTCGTCGGCGGGAGCGGGTGGCCGCGCCTGACCCGGTCAGGCCCCGAGGACCCACGCGCCCGCCTCTTGCGCGACGGGCGTGGGGATGACGTGCCCCCCGTCAAACTCGCGGTACGTCACGTCGCAGCCGCTCTGCCGGAGCGCCGGCACGAGGCGCCGGCTGCACTGGTCGACCGGGAGCACGGGGTCGTCGGTGCCGTGGGAGACGAAGACGCGGGGGCGGCCGCGCCGTTCGGCCGGGGCCATGAAGCCGGGCGAGAACGCCACGATCGTCGGGAACAGGTCCCCGTTGGTAAGGCCGAGCGAGAGGGCGTAGGAGGCGCCGTCGGAGAACCCGCCGATGGCGAGGCGCCGGGCGTCTACGGCGTAGCGGCGGAACACCAGGGCGAGGGCACGGTCGATAAAGGCGACGTCCGGCCCGAAGCGGCCGAGGACGAGGTCCCACGACCGCCCGCGCGAGTCGGGAGCGAGGACGAGAAGACCGGCGGCGTCGGCCGCGTCGTGGAAGTAGCCGAGGGCCTGCCGCGCCTCCGCCCCCGCGCCGTGGAGGAGGAGCGCCAGCGGGGCGGGCCGCTCAGGGTCGTACCCATCGGGAACGGAGAGCAGCCCGTCGCGCCCGTCGCCGAGGCCGAGCGGGTGCAGGCCGGGCTCGCCCCGTTCGGTCGGGGGGCCCGGGTGGGCCGACAGACGCCCGGGGCCGACAGGTGTCGGCGGAGGAGCTTCGCGGTGCGTATGAGGCATGAGGGGCGGCGCCGATCTGCCCGGTGCACGGTGGGGACCGTGGGGTTCGTTCCCGGCCGGTGCGGACCGGCGAGAATGTGAGATGCCGCCCTGGCTGGCACCGCTCCTTTCCCCGAGTCCGGCGTTCCCCGAGCGTGCTGGTGAGCGTCAGCGGAGCGGTCGGAGTCGGTCGGCGAGGCGGACCGCGTCGAACGGGGCGTGGCCCTCGGCGTCGTTGTCGAAGTAGACGTAGACGTCCCGCGCGGCCGCTGGCGGGGGCGCCGTCGCCGTGACGCGGCGGGCGTCGGGCGGCTCGGCCCCGGCGTGCCAGGTCTCGACCCGGCGGGCCCACCCGTCCAGCTGCGCGTCGGTGTAGCCGCTGGCGTAGAGCCGCTCCGCGCCGTGGAGCCGGACGTAGACGAAGTCCGCCGTCACGTCCTCCGCGTACGGCCACGTCCCCGCCGAATCCGCGGCGACGAAGGCCGCGCCGTGGTCCCGGAGCAGGTCGATGAAGGCGGCCGTGAAGAAGCTCGGGTGCCGGACCTCGAACGCGTGCCGCACCGGGCCCTCGTGCTCGGCCTCCGTCCAACTCCGGTCCGCGAACCGGTCCTGGCGGCGACGGGCGAGCGCCGCGGCCGCGGCCGTGTCCCGCGGCAGGAGGTCGAGGAAGTGGGCGACCCGGTCGTAGTCGAAGCCGAGCTGGGGGGGGAGCTGCCAGAGGATGGGGCCGAGCTTCTCCGCCAGCCGGAGCACGCCGGAAGCGAAGAAGTTGGCGAGGGGGACCTCCGCGTCCTTCAGCTTCTTCATGTGCGTGATGAAGCGGCCGCCCTTGACCGCGAACTCGAAGTCGGACGGCGTGTGCTCGGCCCACGTCCGGTAGCTCGACGGCCGCTGGAGGGAGTAGAACGAGCCGTTGATCTCGACCGAGTTCATCTGCCGGCTCGCGTACTCCAACTCCCGTCGCTGGGGGAGCCCGGCGGGGTAGAAGTCGCCCCGCCAGCCGGGGTACGTCCAGCCCGAGATGCCGACGCGGACCGTGGCCATGGGAGTGGAGTCTGTGCTGCGGGAAAAGACGGGCCGGCGGCGAACGGGGCTCCTCCCATCCGGAGTTCCGGGCTTCCTCCCGCCCCTCGTCGGGACCCCGTGAGCGCTCGGCCGTTCAACGGGCGATGCCTCTGCTCTCACCGCACCGTCCCCCGCTCGAACGGCGCCACCTCGACGTCGGCGAGGCGCGCATCCACTTCCAGACCGGCGGGTCCGGAGACCCCGTCCTCCTCGTCCACGGCCTCTCCGGCTCCGGACGCTGGTGGCGGCGGAACGTGCCCGCCCTCGCCCGCCAGTTCCGCGTGTTCGTGGTCGACCTGATCGGGTTCGGGCGGAGCCGCGGGCCCTTCGTCCTCGCCGAGGCCGCCGCGGTCCTCGCCGAGTGGATGGGGCGCCTCGGGATTCCGCGCGCCCACGTCGTCGGCCACTCGATGGGCGGCTACATCGCCGCGGCGCTGGCGGCGGACGCGCCCGAACGCGTGGACCGGCTCGTCCTCGTCGACGCCGCCGCGTTCCCGCTCGGCTGGCACCCGGTCCGCCACGCCGCCCGCCTCGTCCGCGCCGTCCGCTACATGCACCCGACGTTCCTCCCCGTCCTCGCCGCCGACGCCCTCCGCGCCGGCCCCCGGACGCTCCTCCGCGCGGCCCGGGAGGCCGTCGACATCGACCTCGGGGCGCAGTGCGGGAGCGTCCAGGCGCCGGCCCTTGTCGTGTGGGGCGAGCACGACCGGGTCGTCCCGACGGCGCTCGGCGAGCACCTCGCGGCGTGCCTCCCGCACAGCGAGTGGGCGGTGATCGAGGGCGCGGGGCACAACCCGATGTGGGACCGCCCCGACGCGTTCAACCGGGTCGTCGTGGACTTCCTCGCGCGGGGAGCGGTCAACGCGGGAGCCTCGTGACGCCGCTGGAGAGCCGATGGGCCACCGTGGACGGCCTGCGGGTCCACGCGCGCGTCTGCGAGGCGGTCGGCCCCGAAGGCCCGGCCGTCGTGCTCGTCCACGGCCTCAGCATGTCGGCCCGCTACCTGGAGCCGACGGCGGAGCGGCTGGCCGGCCACGTCCGGGTGTACGCCCCGGACCTTCCGGGCTTCGGCGAGAGCGACGCGCCGCCCCACGTGCTCGGCGTCGGCGGGCTGGCGGACGCTCTGGCTGGCTGGATGGACGCCTTCCGGGTTCGCCCGGCCGTCCTCCTGGGCAACTCGCTCGGGTGCCAGATCCTCCTCGACGTGGCCGTCCGGCGCCCAGAGCTCGTCCGGGCCCTCGTCCTCGTCGGCCCCACGGTCGATCCCGCCGGCCGGTCGATTCCCCGGCTGGTGGGGCGGGCCGCGGTCGACGTGTTCCGGGAGGCGCCGTCGCTCTGGCCCCTCATCGTGAGCGAGTACCTCAAGGCCGGCGTCGTCCGGACGTGGAAGACGCTCGTCGATCTCGTCGAGGACCGGCCGGAGGACCGGCTCGGCGAGGTCCACGTCCCGACCCTCGTCGTCCGCGGCGCCGAGGACGCCATCGTGCCGGCGCCCTGGGCGGAGGAGGTGGCGCGGCGGCTCCCACAGGGCCGGCTCCTCACCGTCGAGGGCGCCGCCCACGCCGTCAACTTCGGGGCGCCGGCCCCGCTCGCGGCGGCCGTCCGCGCCCTGGTGGCCGAGGTCGAGGGGGAACCCGGTGCGGCTTGACGGCCTCCGCGTCTCGCTCCGACTCCCCGCCTCCGCCAGCGGTCCCACGCTCCAGTCCTGAACCCTATGTCCGACGACCCCTCCGCCGCCGGCGACCGCGCCGCCTCGTTCCGCCAGGCGCTCGCGCAGTTCCCGGCCTCCCTCTTCCAGTTCGACCCGCGCATCCGGGACGGGTGGCTCTCCGACCGCTACTTCACCCGGGCGGCCGCCACGCTCGCCATGGCCGGGCGCGACCCGCACGTGACGATGCAGGTGTTCGCGAAGCAGCACGGGATCGTCGCCGGGGCGTACGAGGCAGTGCGGTTGGTCGAGACGCAGCTGGCGGAGGGCTACGCGCGGGAGGCGGTGACGGTCGACACGCTCCTCGACGGGGACCCGGTCGAGCCGTGGGAAACGGTGATGATCCTCCGAGGACCCTACCGGGCCTTCGCCCACCTCGAGACCCCGCTCCTCGGCGTCCTCGCCCGCCGGACCCTCGTCGCCTCCAACGTCCGGCGCGTGATCGACGCGGCGGCCGGCAAGCCGGTCATCTTCATGGGCGCGCGGCACGACGACTGGCGCGTGCAGACCCCGGACGGCTACGCCGCGATGGTCGGCGGGGCCGGGAGCGTGTCGAGCGATGCCGGGGGCGCGTGGTGGGGCGGGCGCGGGGTCGGGACGATGCCGCACGCGCTCATCGCCGCGTTCGGCGGCGACACGGTCGAGGCGACGCTCGCCTTCGCGCGGTACGTCCGCCAGCACGAGCCGGACGTCGGCGTCGTCAGCCTCGTCGACTACCACAACGACGTGGTCCCCGAGGCGCTGGCGGTCGCCCGGGCGATGCGGGAGGCCTTCGGCGACGGGGCCCTGTCCGGCGTCCGCGTCGACACGAGCGAGAGCCTCGTCGACCGCTCGCTCGCGGGGTCGGAGCGGCGAGACCCCGACGCGCCGCTCACGGGCGTCAACCCGCCCCTCGTTCGGCTGCTCCGCGCTGCGCTCGACCGGGAGGGGTTCAACGGAGTCGGCATCATCGTCAGCGGCGGGTTCACGCCGCGGAAGATCGAGCGGTTCGAGCGGGAGGGCGTCCCGGTCTCCGGCTACGGGGTCGGCTCCAGCCTCCTGGGGCACAACAAGGGCGAGGCCGACGGCCTGCTCGCCACCTTCGACTTCACGGCCGACCTCGTGGAGGTGGGCGGCCGAGCCGAGAGCAAAGTCGGTCGGAGTTTTCGGCCCACCGACCGGCTGGTCCGGGTCGAGTGGACCTGACGGGCGCTCCCGGTCGCCAAGGCGCATCGCCAGCGCCCGGCCGGCTTGCGGAAGCTCTGGGACGAACCGGAGCCGGTCCACCGAGTTGGACTCGGGCCGTACGACCGGACCGTTCCCTCCACCCCTCTCTCGCCGCGATGCCCGCGTCCCACTCTCCCGCGCCCCAGGCGAACACCACCCCGTGCCCTCGGTGCGGCAAGCCCGTTTCGACCACCGCCACCACCTGCCCCCACTGCAAGGCCACTCTCGTCTGGTGATGCCGGTGGGTAGGCAGACGGGAGGCGACGCTCGCCTGCGTTAACGGCCTAGACGTTAGGCCTCGGCAGTGTGGGGAAGCTGGAGGAGGTTGCTGCGCCCGCAGTGCGGGCAGGGGTACGAGACGATGGGGCCGTCGTCGGTACGAGCCACGGTACCCACCCGCAGGTGGTCGGCTTGGCCCCCGGGCGGGGCGCTGTCGGGGACGAACGGGCCGTCCGGGGAGGTGGCGTCGTGGTAGGTGCCGACGGACTCGCGGCACCAGTTGCAGTAGAACGGGGTGGCAGGCATTGGACGAGAGGCGGTTGAGGGGGAGGCTACCGGTCGGCGTCTCCTGGGGCGTCCTCGGAGGCGCGACGTTCGGCTCGTGTCCGGGCTCGTTCCGCGTCCTCGGCGGAATACGACGAGGACCCGTCCGGTGTCGCCTCCCCTCCGGTGTAGCCGGGGGAGTCGCTCGCGGGGAAGGACTCCAGCGACGCCTCATCCACGTCGCTCTCGGGGTCGATGGTCTCTCGGATGTCGGTCCGGTCTTGGCGGGGAGGGCTGGTCGGCATGGGAGTGGGGGAGGGGGTGGAAAGACGGTTCCTCAGAGTGAACTCGGAGCGGCCGGATCCGTGCCCGGGGCGGCCGGAACATCTGAGGGGACGCGGCGCTGGCGCCGCCAGCCGGGAGGCCGTGCAGCGCGTGACGGGGGAGTCGGTCGAGGTCGCGTGCGTGGACCGGGCTATGCCGGCGAGCACGGCATCGGCTGGAAGTCGTTGAGCACACCGAGGCGAAGCGGGCGTCGTGCGGCTCCCGCGTCGGTGGGTCGTGGAGCGGTCGCTCGGTCGGGCGGCGCGGTTTCGACGGCGAGCACGAGGCTGCGAGCGGCTGCCGGAGACGCTCGCTGGGCTCCATTCGTCGTGCTCGTGGCGCTGATGCTGCGTCAGGCAGCGGCCGTGGGCGGGTGGCGTCCATGACAAGCTCTGGGTAAACCACCGCATGAACTCTCCCCGCGCCCCGTTCTCAGGCCGCCGAGGCCAGGGTCTGTCCGTCCCAGTCGGCAGCGAAGCGGAGGAAGCCGTCGAGCGTGGCCGGCAGCTCGGACAGCCGGACGAGCCCCATCGACCACGCCAGGAACAGGCGTCCAGAGGACAGGTCCACCTGGGCAGACGTGTTCGAGCGGTCGGTCAGTTCTCCGATCGGCCCGCTGGCGAGGACCTCGATGTCGCTGTGGCGGCTGTCGCCCTTGATGTCCTGGAACAGGGCCTGGACGTTCTCCTCAGGACCCTCGATCCACTGGAGAAATTCGCCGGGCGCGCTGGGGAGGGTCTCCAGCCGCCCGTGGAGCAGGAGGCCCGTCACGTCGAGCTGGCGGTTGCGCCGTTGCGCGGTCTCGATGATCTCGTTGAGGTCGTCGGCGAGGAGGCCGGGCCGCGCGACGGAGCGGTAGAGGAGTGCGTGCATGGGGGGCGAACGCGAGCGCGGCGCCTTCGGTCTTCTCACGCGGTCGCTTCAGGGATCCCCCCGTGCGTCTGGAACGGAGCGCGGCCATTTGAGGCCCGAGATGCCGGCTGGGCACGGGCGATCCCGACGGCCCGGAGAGCGAGCAGGGCGACGACCGGCCACAGCGAACCGGGGAGCGTCTGGGGGAGGACGGGCCAGAGCACGAGGGCCGCTGCGGCGACGGCGGCGAACGCCAGGAGGTAGACGCGTCCGCGCGGCCCGAGGCGGCCCACCGCGAGCGCCCACGCGAGGCCGAGATGCGTGGGCCAGGCCCAGAGCAGGTTCCAGTTCGGCCCGGTGACGGTGTGCGACGTGGCCGTCCAGAGGAGGAAGAGGATCAGCCCCGCCAGCCCGACGACGCCGAACAGGACCGCGTCGCCCCAGCGTCCGAGGCGGCTCCGCGGCCGCCGCCAGCCGAGCGCCGTGGCGACGGCCCCGAGCGCGAGCAGCGCCCACGCGGTCCACAGCGGGACGTCCGGCGCGGGGGCCGGCCGGCCGGCGCCCTCGACCCAGAACACCGTGTCGCGGCTCGCCACGAGCGGGCGCCCGCCGAGCCGCGCGCGGTCGAGCTGGGCGGCGAGCTCGACGGGGAGGAACGTCTCCTCGCGGGCCGTCGCCACGCGGTCGGCGGGCTGGCCGAGGCCCAGGTTGGCGCCCGCGCCGACCGCCGGCATCCCGGCCCAGTACGGGTCGAGGAGCTGGCGGAAGGTGCGCGGGCGCTCGACCGGCGGGAGCTCCACGGCCGGCTGCCCGGCGTCCACGAGCGCCGAGTCCAGGACGTTCAGGAGGCGCGTGGAGCAGTTGTCCCAGAAAAAGTCGTAGCGGTAGCTCCGGTTCGCGGGGAGCGCGTTCGTCTCCAGCCGGTCGTACAGCACCCGCGCCACGTCGGGCGCGAGCGCCAGCCGCTGCTCGATGATCGGCCGCCGGAGCGTCTGGTACTTCCACAGCTCGAGGTCGAACGGGACCGTGTCGAGGATGTAGTCCAGCGAGCCCCGGAGAAAGCGGAGGACGAAAAAGGGCTGGTCGAAGGTGAACGTGCCGTAGTTGTAGGTCCGGTCCAGGCCCGACGCGGGGTCCGCGATGCGGATCATGCTGTGGCCGAAGAGGCTGTAGACCTCGTCGCCGGGGAGCACGGTGAGCAGCGAGACGCGGACCGAGTCCGAGAGGCCCGGCGCGACCTCGGGGGGGCCGGACTCGGAGAGGGCCTGCGGGGCGGCCAGCGGCTGGGCCGACGGGGCGGGCGCGGCGAGCGCCGCCAGCAGGGCGAGGCAGAGGAGTCGCATGGCCCTAAGCTACCCGGACCGCCGATCTGCGGAGCGGGGCTATCCCGCGCGGGCGTAGCGGAGCCGGTCCAACTCCTCCGGGTCCTCGACGACCTCGACGACCCCGCCGCAGTCCTCGCACCGGAACGTGACCGACGTCGGGCGGGCGTGCGTGCCCGTGATAAAGCGGAGCCCGCTGAAGCCTCCGTACTCGGGCTCCGGCGTGACGTGGGGATGGCTACGGCCGTGGTCGTCGCAGGTGCACGGCGACTCCACGGGGTCGGCGAGGACCGGCGCCGCCGGCCGCGCGGCCGCTGGCTGAGGCCGTGGGCGCGCCCGGACCTCCCGCAGGGCCGCCTCTACGTCCCGACGCTCGGCGGACTCGCGCGCGGCGGACCAACGGTCGGTGGCCTGGTCGAGCGACCACGGCCCGCCGCCCCACACGGCGAACACGACGAGCAGCGCGAGCGCGACGCCCGCCAGCGCGAACTCCTGGCCGAACGGGCCCGTCGCCGGCAGGTGCACCAGAAACGCCGCGCCCGCGAGGATCGGGATCTGGACGAGCGCCGCCAGCCGAGTCAGCATCCCGACCATCAGGAGGAGGCCGCCGGCCACGTGCGAAAGCCCGACGTAGTGGGCGAGCGTGAACGTGGCGAACGAGCTCTCGCTCCCGCCCGGCAGCAGCGCTGTGTAGGCCGAGGGATCGGCCAGGAACACGAAGCCCCGGACGAGGAGGCCGAGGCCGAGGTAGATCCGGACGAGGTCGAGCGCTTCGGCGCGGTGCGCGTCGGCCCAGCGGGTGAGGGAGGAAGTCATCGTTGTGTCGGGTGCGTCTCTCGCTGAAAGTGCCTGGTAACGTGACGGTTCCGTGAAGGGGGAGGGTCCGGGCGTTCCTGACCGGCACG
This sequence comes from Rubricoccaceae bacterium, assembly GCA_963811175.1. Classification (GTDB taxonomy): domain Bacteria; phylum Bacteroidota; class Rhodothermia; order Rhodothermales; family Rubricoccaceae; genus Rubrivirga. The sequence goes on from CAWEQE010000002.1 coordinate 1,265,045, forward strand.
GGCTCCCGGTACCTTCCGTCCCCCCGCACCCCGACCGTGACCCGAACCGACAAAGCCCGCCGCGTCCTCGACCGCCTCCACGACGCCATCCCCGAGCCGGAGACGGAGCTCCAGTACCGCACCGAGTTCGAGCTGCTCGTCTCCGTGATCCTCTCGGCGCAGTGCACCGACAAGCGCGTCAACGAGGTGACGCCGGCGCTGTTCGAGACGTACCCCACGCCCGAGGCGATGGCCGAGGCGTCGGCGGACGAGATCTTCCCGTTCATCCGCTCGGTCTCGTACCCGAACAACAAGGCGAAGGCGCTCGCCAAGACGGCCCGGATGCTCCGCGACGACTTCGGCGGCGAGGTCCCCCGCGCCCACGCCGACCTCGTGACGCTGGCGGGCGTCGGGCGCAAGACGGCCAACGTGGTCGTGGCCGTCGCGTTCGGCGAGGCGGCCATCGCCGTCGACACCCACGTGTTCCGCGTCGCCAACCGGATCGGGCTCGTGAAGGACCAGCCGACGCCGCTCGCCGTCGAAAAAGGTCTTCGCCGGGTGATCCCAAAAGAGGAGTGGGGCGAGGCCCACCACCTCCTCATCCTCCACGGGCGCTACACCTGCGAGGCGCGCGCGCCCAAGTGCGAGCGGTGCCCGCTGACGGACCTCTGCGACTATTTCGCCGCCCTCCAGAAGCTCCCGGACCCGCTCCCGGACCTCGACCCCAAGCAGGGCCGCTACTACTCCAAGACCGCCGGCCGCTACTTCGACGAGCCCGCCACCAAGACCGACCGCCAGGGCGTCGAGCAGATCGCGGACCCGTGGACGGGCTCGATGAACGTGTTCGACGCCAAGACCGGCCGCTCGACCAAGCGCGTGAAAGACTACCGGATCGGCTGACGCGGAAAAGAGGGGGCGCCCACCGAGAGGCAGGGCCGCCGCGCTATGTTCGCGGGAGCGTAACCCCTTGCATCCCCGATGACTGCGGCCTTCGAGATCGTCTCCATGGACGCGGGCCAGGCCTGGCGCCTCGTCGACGCAGACGAGGCCGTGGTCGCCATCGGGCCGGCGCCGTACCGGACGGCCGACGCCGCGCTCGCCTCCGCCCGGCGGTTCCGCGAGCAGGCCGCGACCGCCGCGCTCACCGTCCACGACGCGCCGGCCGCGTGGGCCCTCGACGTGGAGGGCCAGGAGATCGGCCACGCACCGGCCTCGTTCGCCACGGCCGACGCCGCCCGCGAGGCCGCCGAGCGCGTCCGCCAGCTCGCCGCCGCCGCGCCGACGCCGAGCGCCCGCACCCCGCGCGGCCCCTTCGACCCGGAGGCGCTGGACCGCTCCGTCATCGCCCTCCCGCTGCTCACCCAGATCGACGCCCGTCGGCCCTCGGACCGCCACCGCGTCATCATCGACCTCAACCTCAGCTACGCCGGCGGGCGCGACGTGGCGCGGGCGCGCGTGGTCGCCATGATCGAGGCGCTGGCGGAGACGCTCCCGGCGAGCAGCGGGCGGTGGACCGGCGTTCACCAGCGGGCCGCGGGCGTCGGCGCGCAGTACGTGGTGGCGATGCTGAGCGGCGAGCAGATCCGTCGGCTGGCGCTCTACGACGCCGAGGTCGGGGGCGACTCCGTCTACGCCCCGAGCGACGTGGACCCGCCGTACCTCTTTTTCGAACCCGGCTCCGACCCCACGTGGGAGGCGCTGACGGAGGCCGAGCGCGAGCACCGCCAGTCGTTCGAGGACGCGCTCGCCCAGATCCTCAACCAGCGCTGGAGCGCCGTCGACTTCGCGACGGGCCGGGCGGCGGCCGAGAAGACGCGCGCCATCTACCGCATCTGGCCCGACTTCGAGGTCCGCCCGCTCCTCACCCAGTCGGTCCGAACGGTGAAGGCGGACGCGGCGCGCGTGACGTTTGCGGCGCTGGGGGAGGGCGTCGTCTGGGCCGTCGTGGACTCGGGCGTGGACGCGGCGCACCCGCACTTCGCCCGGCACCAGACGCTCGCCCTCGACAAGCCGCTCTACCACCGCGACTTCACGCCCGAACAGTCGGCCGCCGACGAGCCCGCCGCGCCCGACGAGGGCGACGTGGTGCAGCAGGGCGACGCGAGTGCGCTCGACGACGCCTTCGGCCACGGGACCCACGTGGCCGGCATCATCGCCGGCGAGCACGTCCCGGACCCGGCCGAGCGGGGCCTCGTGGCGGTCATCAAGGAGCGGGACAACGACGGCGAGAAGCGCTACGAGGCGCACCCCATCGGGCCGGTCGCGGGCATCGCGCCGCGCTGCAAGGTCCTCAGCCTCCGCGTGCTCGACGACGACGGCCGCGGCTACGCCAGCGACATCATCGCCGCGCTCCAGTACGTCCAGGAGCTGAACGCGAACGGGCGATTCCTGCGCGTCCACGGCGTCAACCTGAGCGTGGGTTACGAGTTCGACCCCGAGTGGTTCGCGTGCGGCCACAGCCCGCTCTGCCGCGAGGTGGACCTCCTCTCGCGCAGCGGCGTCGTCGTCGTGGTCGCCGCCGGCAACACGGGCTACGGCGACGCCTACACTCAGGAGGGGACGTCGAAGGCCGGCCTCGACCTCTCGATCAACGACCCCGGCAACGCCGAGCGTGCCATTACCGTGGGCGCCACGCACCGGGCCGAGCCGCACCGCTATGGCGTCTCGTACTTCTCCTCGAAGGGGCCGACGGGCGACGGCCGCGCCAAGCCGGACCTCGTGGCGCCGGGCGAGAAGGTGCTCTCGTGTGCCGCCGGCTCCAAAAAGTCGACGGTCCTCGACGCCATGACGGCGCGCGCGCAGCGCGAGGGCACAGCCGAGGGGGCCGCTGAGAAGCCGGCCTGCGACTACCTCGCCGAGAGCGGGACGAGCATGGCGGCGCCCCACGTCTCCGGCGCCATCGCCGCCTTCCTCTCGGTCCGCTCCGAGTTCATCGGCCGGCCCGACGCCGTCAAGGACCTCTTTCTCGAGACGGCCACCGACCTCGGCCGCGACCGCTACTTCCAGGGCCACGGCCTCGTGGATCTCCTCCGGGCCATGCAAGCCGTCTGACGAAGGCCGTCGACCTCGCGCCGCTGGCGGCCGCCGCCGACGGTCCGCCCCTCGATCCACCCGCTGCCCCACCCCCATGCCCGACACGATCTCCGGCGTCCCGTTCTTCCGCCTCTCGTTCGACCGCGACGCCAACCCGACGGCCCCGCACGAGGCCGACGCGCTCCGCCAGTACCTCGCCGACCACGGGACGGACCACCTCCTCGTGATCTCGCACGGCTGGCGGAACGACACGATGGAGGCGCAGACGATCTACGACGGCCTCCTCGCCAGCCTCCGCCGCCGCATCGACGCCACCGCGCCGCTCGACGTGGTGGCGGCCGGCGTCTACTGGCCGTCCGCGAAGTTTGCCGACAAAGACCTCATCCCCGGCGGCGCCGCCTCGTCCGGCCGCGACGTGCCGGTCGACCTGCTGACGCGGGAGCTGGAGACGGCCGAAGAAACGGCCAGCGACGACGAGATCGCCCACCTCCGCGCCGCCCGCGACCTCGTTCCGCTCCTCGCCGACAGCCCCTCGGCGCAGGACGAGTTCGCGGACCACCTCCGTGCGCTTCTCCCCGCGGGTGGGCTGGAGGATGACGCGCCGCCAGAGCGGCTCCGCCAGATGCGCGGGCGCGACCTCCTGGACGACCTGGAGCGACCGCTGCCCCCGAGCGTCAGCGGTCGCACGGGCGGGGCGGCCTCGGTGCACGGCGACGACCGAGGGGCCAGTGGGGGAGCGGCGGGCCTGGGCGACCTGTTCCGAGGCGCCCGCAGCGGGGCGCGCAAGCTCCTCAGCATGACCACCTACTACCAGATGAAAAAACGGGCTGGGACGGTGGGAGAGGAGGGGCTGGCGCCGGTCCTCGACCGGATCGCGGAGGCGGTGCCGAGCGTCGAGATCCACCTCTGCGGCCACAGCTTCGGCGCGCGCCTCGTGACGGCCGCCGCCGCTGCGGCCGACACCGCGCGCCCGGCTTCGCTGACCCTCTTGCAGGCCGCGTTCTCGCACAACGCCTTCTCGTCCGACTTCGGCGAGGGCACACCGGGAGGCTTCCGCATCGTCGTCGACCAGTCGCGCATTCGCGGACCCATCGTGATCTCGCACACGCGCAACGACTCGGCCGTCGGGCGCGCCTACCCGCTCGCGTCGCGGCTGGGGCGGCAGAACGCGAACGCCCTCGGGGGCCCTAGTGATGAGTACGGCGGGCTCGGGAGCAACGGCGCCCAGCACACGGCCGAGGCGGTCGGCGGCACGCTCGGTCCCCAGGGGCAGGCGTACACGTTCCAGGCCGGCCGCATCCACAACCTCCGCGCCGACGACTACGTCTCGGACCACGGCGACGTGATGGGACCCGAGGTGGCGCAGGCGCTGCTCGCCGCCATGCGGACGGCCTGAGGCCCCGGCCCGCTGGCGGAGCGCGTCGCCAGCGTTGCGCCGGCGGCGGAGAGGGGAGACCTTCCGGCCCTGGTCCTCCTCCCCCGTATGAAGCTGCTCTCCGACTTCAAGTCGTTCGCCCTCCGCGGCAACCTCGTCGACCTCGCCATCGGGTTCACCGTCGGCGCGGCGTTCACGACCGTGGCGCAGTCGCTCGTGAACGACCTGCTGATGCCGCCGCTCGGCCTCGTCCTCGGCGAGACCGACTTTTCGGACTACTACCTCTTGCTCCGTGAGGGCGAGACGGCCGCCGCGCCGTACGCGACCCTCGAAGCGGCGCGGGCGGCCGGCGCCGTCACCTTCAACTACGGCGCCTTCCTGACGCACCTGCTCACGTTCCTCGTCGTGGCGGTGGCGGTGTTCGTGCTCGTGCGGCTCGTGCAGCGAGCCAGTGAGGATATCCAGGACGAGTTCGGCCACGCGGACGCTCCGGACACGCCCTCGACCAAGAAGTGCGCCTACTGCCGCGAGGCCGTCCCGTACGCCGCCAGCCGGTGCCCGCACTGCACCTCGTTCCTGGGCGTCGAAGGCGGCCCGCTCACGCCCGACGTGGCCCTCACACCCGGCGTTGCGGAGTGAGAGGGGGGGAGATGCCCGTCGCGAAGTTCCAGGCATCTTCCGCCCGTCCCGCTGGCGACGGCGCCCGCCCGCCGGGCATCTTGAACGGCGAACGGCGAACGGCGAACGGCGAACGGCGAACGGCGAACGGCGTCCGAGCGTGGACGCCCCCCGCCGCTCGCGCTGGCGGTGACGGTCGCCAGCGCGCCAGCTTCCTCCCCGACCCCCGACCCTCGTGATCCACAAACACCTCCTCCTCATCCTCGACGGCTACGGCATCGCCGAGGACCCGTCCGTCTCCGCGATCGAGGCCGCTCGGAAGCCGTTCCTCGACCGGCTCTTCGCCGAGGCGCCGCAGTCGACGCTGGAGGCGTCGGGCCGGGCGGTCGGGCTGCCGGCGGGGCAGATGGGGAACTCCGAGGTCGGCCACACCAACCTCGGCGCCGGGCGCGTCGTGGACCAGGACATCACGCGGATCGACAAGGCCGTCGAGGACGGGTCGATCTACGAGAACGCGGCGCTGCGGGCGGCCGTCCAGCACGCCCACGCGAACGGCGCGCGGCTCCACCTGCTCGGGCTCGTGAGCACCGGCGGCGTCCACTCGCACCTCCGCCACCTCGCCGCGCTCCTCGACCTGGCGGCGCGCGAGGGGATGGACGCGGACAAGGTCGTGGTCCACGCCTTCACCGACGGGCGCGACACGGACCCCCAGGCCGGCGCCGCGTACGTCCGCCAGGTGGAGGCGGCCATCGAGGCGGCCGGCGTCGGCGTCGTCGGGTCGGTGGTGGGGCGCTACTGGGCGATGGACCGGGACCACCGCTGGGAGCGGACGGAGAAGGCGTACCGCCTGCTCACCGAGGGCGTCGGGACGAGCTACGAGGACCCTGCCGCCTACCTGGAGGCCAGCTACGCCGCCGGCGTGACGGACGAGTTCGTCGAGCCGGGCGTCCTCGGCGACGGCGCCGGCACGCGCGTCGAGGGCGGCGACGCCGTCGTCTTCTTCAACTTCCGCTCGGACCGGGGCCGCCAGCTCACGCAGGCGCTCACCGACCCGGCCTTCGACGGGTTCGACCGGGGGCCGCTCCTCGACCTCTACTACCTCACCATGACGCCCTACAGCGCGGCGTTCAAGGTGCCGGTCGCCTTCGAGAAGCAGGACCTCCAGGACACGCTCGGCGAGGTGATCTCGCGCGCGGGCCTCACGCAGCTCCGGGCGGCGGAGACGGAGAAGTACCCGCACGTCACGTTCTTCTTCAACGGCGGGCGGGAGGTCCAGTTCGAGGGCGAGGAGCGCGTCCTCGTCCCGAGCCCGAAGGTGGCGACGTACGACCTCCAGCCGGAGATGAGCGCGCCGGAGCTGGCGGCGCGCGTGGCCGAGGCGATCCGCGAGCGCGCGCCGGACCTGATCGTCCTCAACTTCGCGAACCCGGACATGGTGGGCCACACGGGCGTGTTCGAGGCGGCCGTCGCGGCGGTCGAAGCGGTGGACGAGGCGGCGCGCGTCGTCGTCGAGGCGGCCCGCGAGGCGGGCTACACCGTGGAGGTCATCGCCGACCACGGCAACGCGGACAAGATGCGGAACCCGGACGGGTCCCCGAACACGGCCCACACCACGGCGCTCGTCCCGCACGCGGTCCTCCGCGACGGGTTCGACGGGCCGGTCCGGCCCGGCAAGCTGGGCGACGTGGCCCCGACGATCCTCGCGCTGATGGGCGTCGAGGCGCCCGCGGCCATGACCGGCGAATCTCTCGTGGACGTCTCGCGGTAGAGACGCCCCGCCCCGCTGGCGACCCGCCTCCGCCAGCGGCCGCCACGCCCACCGCCGACCGCTCCCATGGACCTGATCGCCCAGTACGAGGTCCCGTACCTCCACCCGCTCGCCGTCCACTTCCCCCTCGTGCTCCTCCTGCTCGGCGCGGCGGCGGCGACGCTCTACGCGCTCCTCGGGCGCGGCGCCTGGCGGCGGGCCGCGCTCGTCTTGTTCGTGCTCGGAACGGCGGGCGCCTGGGTGGCCGAGGAGACGGGCCACGAGCTGAGGCACGCCGTCGAGGGCGAGCCGGTGGTTGAGCAGGTCGTCGGGCAGCACGAGCAGGGGGCCGAGTGGACGGTGGCCGTGAGCGCGCTCGCCGCCTTCGTGTTCGTCGGCCTCTCGCTCGTCCGGTTGCGGCGCCCGAAGCCGCCCGCGGACGGAGAAGAGGCGCCCCCGCCGCCCACACGCGAGCCGTTGTGGGGACGGCTCCTCGCGCTCCCGCCCGCCCTCGCCGCCGCCGCCCTCGTGGCGTGGACGTCCCACCTCGGCGGCATCATGGTGTGGGGCATCCCCCGGTAAGGTTCGTCGAAGGGACGGCGAAGGTCCGGGGCCAACGGCCGCGCGGGGGACGATAGAGCGGCTAGATTCGTTGGGTCCGAGGCTCCTCCCCCCATGACCCGACGCTCCTCCGACCTCCACGCTGTGGCCTCGCTCTCCGAGCGGGAGCGGGACGTGCTCCGCCGCGTCGTCCAGCTCTTCATCGACACGGCGGCGCCCGTCGGGTCGAAGGCCCTCTCCGACGCTGTCGAGCTGTCGTCGGCCTCGGTCCGCACGACGATGCGGGACTTGGAGGACGCCGGCTACCTCGGCCACCCCCACACGTCGGCCGGGCGCGTCCCGACGGAGCAGGGCTACCGCCTCTACGTGGACACGCTGATGGACGTCACGGGCCTCTCGGGACGCGAGGCCACGCTGCTACGCGAGAGCGTCCGCCGCCGCCTCGGCGACCTCGACGCCGTCGCGCGCGACACGAGCCGTCTGCTCGGTCGCCTCAGCCGGCTCCTCGGGGTCGTGCTCACGCCGAGCCTCGCCTCGGGCATCCTCGACCGGATCGAGGTCGTCCCGCTCGGCCCGACGCGGGTCTTCTTCGTGCTCGCCCTGCGTGGCGGGCTCGCCCGGACCGTCACGGCCGAGGTGGACGTCGAGGTCCGCCCCGAGGCCGTCGACGCGGTCGTCCAGCGGCTCAACGAGCGGCTGGCGGGCCACTCGCTCGGCGAGATCCGCCGGACCGGCGCCGAGCGCGTCCAGGACCTCGCCGACGACGACCGGACCGGGATCGTCCGCGTGGTGCTCCGCGAGGCGCCCGTCCTGTTCCGCGAGGAGGCGCCCGAGCAGCGCGCGGCGATCGGCGGGGCGCAGCACCTCGTCTCCCAGCCCGAGTTCAACCGGCCCGAGCTGGTCCGCGACGTGGTCGAGTTGGCCGAGAGCGAGGAGGTAGTCGTCCACCTGCTGGAGCGGCCCGCGCTGCTCGACGAGGACCCCGACCGGGCGCTCGTCCTGATCGGGCGGGAGGTGGAGCGGGGGCACGCCGAAGACGGGCCGTCCTACTCGGTCGTCACCGCGCCGTACCGATTGGGCGACGCCGTCGGGGCGGTCGCCGTGATCGGCCCGACGCGGATGGACTACGCCCGCGCCGTCGTGCTCGTGGAGCACGTGGCGGGCCTCCTCGGCGACCCGCCTGAGGATTGAGCCGGTGAGCTTGGCAAGCGGCATCTCTAAAGAGCCCCCCGCACGGACTCGCCCGCCTCTCGAATCCCGAGGCGGGAGGCGGGCGGAGCGGTCCTCTCTCGCTTTTGCACTCGTTTCGTTCGAATCTCCCCGGGATCGGCCCGATCTTCGCCTCTCCCGGTGTTCCATCCATCCCGTGAGCATGGCCGACGACCGTTCCGTTTCTCCTTCCGACGCCCACTTCGACGACGAGAGCGAGCCTACCGCCCCCGACGTCGCGGACGCGCCCGACGACGGCGACGTTCGAGACGAAGTCGAGCAGCTCCGCGCCGAGAATCAGACGCTTCAGGACAAGCTGCTCCGCCAGGCGGCCGAGTACGACAACTACCGCCGCCGCTCCGTCGGCGACCGGCAGGAGGCGCTCCGCCAGGGCGGCCAGTCCGTCCTCGTTCCCCTCCTCGACGTCTACGACGACCTGAGGCGCTCGCTCGACGCCGCGCACCGGGCCGCCAGCCAGGACGCCGGCGCCGCCTCCGTCGACGCGCTGGCGGAGGGCGTGGACCTCGTCGCCAAAAAGTTCGAGGACGCGCTCACGAAGCTCGGCGTCCAGCCCATCGAGGCCGTCGGCGCGCCGTTCTCGGAGGACGAGCACGAGGCCATGATGCAGCAGCCGGCCCCCGAGGGCACGGCCTCCGGCACCGTCCTTGCCGAGATCCAGCCCGGCTACCGCCTCGGCGATCGCGTCCTCCGCCACGCCCGCGTGATCGTCGCGGAGTAACCTGGCCGCACCGGCGCCCTAGCGACTCCCCTCGTCCCCCCGATTGTTTATGCCCACCTCGACGGCCGAACGCGACTTCTACGAGATCCTCGGCGTCTCCCGCACGGCGGCGCCGGAGGAGATCAAGAAGGCGTACCGCAAAAAGGCGCTCCAGTACCACCCCGACCGGAACCCCGGCGACGCGGAGGCCGAGGCCAGCTTCAAGGAGGCCGCCGAGGCCTACGAGGTGCTCTCCAACCCGGACAAGCGCGCGCGCTACGACCGCTTCGGACGGGCCGGCCTCGGCGGGGCCGCCAGCGGGCCGGGCGGCGCCGGCGGGTTCAACGACATCTCGGACATCTTCTCGGCCTTCTCGGACATCTTCGGCAACGACAGCCGCTTCGAGGACGTGTTCGCACGGGGCGGCCGGCGGCGTGGCCAGGGCCGCCCCGGCACCGACCTCCGCGTCCGGCTGGCGCTAACGCTGGAGGAGGTGGCCGAGGGCGTCGAGCGCCAGCTCAAGCTGCGCAAGTTCGTCGCCTGCGACCACTGCGAGGGGACCGGCGCCGAGGACCCGCAGGGCGGCTACTCGACGTGCCCGACGTGCCAGGGCTCCGGCGAGGTCCGCCACGTCTCGAACTCGTTCTTCGGCCAGTTCGTCAACGTCCAGCCGTGCCCGACGTGCCATGGCGAGGGGCGCACCATCGACGAGAAGTGCCACGTCTGCGAGGGCGAGGGCCGGCTGAAGGGCGAGGAGACGGTGACGGTGGAGGTGCCGGCCGGCATCTCGGGCGGTCACTACCTCCAGATCCGGGGCGCCGGCAACGCGGGCGTCCGCGGCGGCGCGCCGGGCGCGCTCCGCGTCGAGATCGACGAGCAGCCGCACGAGCACTTCGTCCGCGACGGGCTCGACGTGGTCCACGACCTCTACCTCTCGTTCCCCGACGCCGCCCTCGGGACCGAGGCGACGGTGCCGACGCTGAAGGGCCGGGCCAAGCTCCAGGTCGACGCCGGCATCCAGGCCGGCCGCGTCCTGCGGATGCGGGGGCGCGGGCTCCCGGAGGTCGGCGGCGGCCGGCGCGGCGACCAGATGGTCCGCGTCCACGTCTGGACGCCGCAGCGCCTCTCGGCGCCGCTCCGCGAGACCCTCGAGCAGCTCCGCCTGGAGCCGGACCTCAAGCCGCAGCCGGAGGCGAACGACCGCAAGGGGTTCTTCAGCCGCGTCAAGGACGCCTTCACGGGGTAGGGGAGGACCGGGGGGTGTGAGAGTGGACGGCGGGTCTCCTCCGGCCCCCACTCCTCCTGGCTGGGGCCGAACTCCGCCCCGGTGGCGGCGGCGGTCGCCCGCCGGGCCGCTACGCGCCGAACCCCGCGCGCCGGCCCTCGTCCTACCGGCGTGAGCACGTCCAACTCAGCCCCCGCCGACCAGGCCGTCGAACACCCCGAGGCCGTCGCCGCCACCGGCGAGGCGCTCCGGGGCGTCCTCCGCGAGGTCGCCGCGCCCGTCGTCGTCGTCACCACGCAGACGGCGGACGGACCGCGCGGGGCCACCATCGGCTCGTTCACGAGCGTCTCGCTGGACCCGCCGCTCGTCTCGGTCAACGTGACGCACGGGACGCAGCTCCACGAAGCCCTGGTCGCTGCGGAGGCGTGGGCCGTCCATCTGCTCTCGGCGTCTCAGGCCGACCTCGCGGAGCACTTCGCCGTCCCCGATCTCGACGGCCCCGCCCAGCTGGCGCCGTTCCCGCACGTGGCCCCCGAGGACGGCCCGCCGCTCCTGCGGCACACGCTGGGCGTCCTTCGGTGCCGTCCGTACGCCCGCTTCGAAGCCGGCGACCACACGGTGTTCGTGGGCGAGGTCGTCGATCTGATCGAGGGCGGCGGCTCGCGCCCGCTCCTCTACTACCGCCAGTCGTACCGGGGGATCGGGGGGGAGGTGTAGCGGGCGTGGCCGGTTCGGCAGGAGGGAGGCGGGAACCGGCTCAACTCGCTGAGCCTATCGTCTTTCCTTCGTACGCCCCCAATCCAAAAAGGGCGAAGTCGTAGCGGGCGGGGTCCTCGGGGCAGAGCGCGCGGCACACGTCGGTCAGCTCTTGGACGGCCCGCCAGTCGTCCGTCGCGCGGGTGAGGATCCCGAGGCGCCGCGCCTGCCGGCCCGTGTGGACGTCGAGCGGCAGGACGAGCTGGTCCGGCCGGACGCCCGCCCACAGCCCGAGGTCGACGGGGCCGGGCCGCGTCATCCAGCGCGCGTACATCGCCAGCCGCTTGCACGCGCTCCCGGTCGAGGGCCGGGCGAGGTGCTTGGACCGCACGCCGGCCTCGGGGACGATCTGGAGGAGCGTCTCGGAGAGCGTCTGGATGGCCGGGCCGATGTCGCGGGCGTCGTCGCGGAGGCTGGAGGCGAAGAGGGCGCCGACCGAGCCGTGTCGTTCCAGGACCGCCCGGAGCGCCGTCGTGAGGGCGACCGCGTCGGCCGTGGAGAACGTCCGGTGCTTGAAGCCCTCTAGCTGGCCGGCGTCCCGCCCCGGCACGAAGTCGCGGACGAACCGGTGGGGGCGCCCGCCCATCCGCTCCACCAGCTCCGCCAGCTTCGCCATGATCACCGACCGGCGGCCCCACGCGAGGAGGGCGGCGTAGAGGCCGATCGTCTCCTGGTCGGCCGGGTCGTCGAAGGCGTGGGGCGCCGAGATGGGGTCGTCGGCGATGAACGCCGGGCGCTCGTAGCGCGCCACGAGCGGGTCGAGGAAGGCGCGGAGGTCGTCGGGGTCCATCGGGCAGGGCGCAGAGACGAGGCGGGGCCGCCCCCGTTCGAGAGCGGCCCCGCAACGGGCGGACGAACGGCCGCGTCAGGCGTCGTCGGCGGAGGGCTTCCCGACCGTCTTGCCGCCGTCGTCGGCCTGGCCCGAGACCGGGTCGTTCACGTTGGCGACGGCCTCGTGCGCCACGTCGGTCCGCTCCACGACCAGCGTCACGTCGGAGACGAGCGCGGCGACGGCGCCCACGGCGGCGATGATCGGGTTGTAGAGGAGGGCCGCGGCCCCGGCGCCGACTCCTACCGTGAGCGGGATCTCGAAGAGCGTCCGGTCGCCCTTCTTGAGCGCGATGCTGCGGACGTTGCCTTCTTCGATCAGCTCGCGGACCTTGTCGACGACCTGGTTCGAAGCCAGCTTGATCTCTTCGAAGGCGTCGGAGGCCCGATCGCGGGCGGCGTCGGCGAGGCGGGACGCCTCGGCCTGGAGGTGCTGGCGGGAGGCGTCGAGGGAGTCTTTGTCGGCCATGGGGAGGGGAGGGAGGGAGAAGGCAGCCCACGGCTGAGAGGCCCGGCCGGTTCCTTCTGGGCCTCGTGGGGAGGAAATCCTTCCGACCCGTTTCGATTCGGAACCCTCCGCCGTGGGGCTCTGGCCTCCGGTTTCTGAACGGGATGCCGCGCTCTGCACGGATACCGAGCCCATACGGCCCGAAAAGGTGACGAGGCAGGCGGGATGAACCCGCGTTCCCGGCGATGAGCCGGTGGACGGCCCGAACCGGCACGGGTCTGGCGTGAGGGAGCCCACGAACACCGGCGGCCCAGGCTGCCTTCGTCACCTCCCCCGAGGCACGCGCCTGGGGGCACTCACACCAGGGGCGCCCCCGCCTCACAAGCACCACTTCCCCATGGGACAGCAACAACTCCTCCTCCTCGTCCTCGGCATCGTCATCGTCGGCCTCGCGGTCGTCGTCGGCATCCAGGCCTTCGGCGAGAACCAGAAGAAGGCCAACTCCGACGCCCTCGTCAACGACGGCGTCCGCATCGCCTCTGACGTCCAGGCCTGGACGCTCAAGCCGGCCGCGTTCGGCGGTGGCGACGGCGTACCGACCTCGGTCTCTCTCGCGAAGCTCGGTTACAACGTCGACGCGGATAGCAAGTACACGAACTTGAACGGCGTGTTCACGCTGACGCCGACGGCTAGCCTCGTGACCATCTCGGGTTCGAGCGCTTCGAACAACAACTACATCACGGTGGGGGTGTACGGGACGTCGCCCGAGTGCGTCACGACCGCCATCGCTAGCGATTCGGCCCCGGCCGTCGAGGGTAAGCCGGCGACTTGCACGGCCACGACCGGGGAGTTCTAGTAGAACCACTCGGCCTACTGCAGGCGAGCGCCCCCGCTGGACCGGTCCAGCGGGGGCGCTTTGCATACGCGCCGCCGAGGAGGAGCGTCAGCGGCGGGGACGGAGCATCGCCCGCGGGGCATGGAAACGAGGGAGGCCAGGGAGGGCAAGTGTAGGGGGAGGGCGCGCGATTTGAAGGAGGCTGAGACGTCACCCTCAAGCGCCCCTCGACCTCGAGATAGACGCTTCTCCTCGGCAGAGCATCGCAATCCTGTAACTCGCGCTTACGCGTTCACCCATGGGACAACAGCAACTCCTCCTCCTCGTCATCGGCGTCGTCCTGGTCGCACTCGCCGTCATGGCCGCGTTCCCGGCTCTGGAGCGGGGATTCAAACAGGACGAGGCGGACGGTCTCCTCGACCGGGCGCTGGCCATCTCCACCTATGCCGTCCAGTGGAAGACGACGAAGGACCCGTTCAACGGCGGCAACCAGTCGTACGCGCCGCTCGCGACCAACGGTCTCGAGACCCTGGCGATGGGCGAGACGACCATCCGAGGTCGGTTCGGGATCACGGCCGCCACCCAGACGACGCTGGAGATCACGGGCGTGAGCGACCGCTACCCCGGCATCGGCGTGCGGGTGTACGTCACCAACTACGACGTGGACTCCAGCCGCGTCTCGTTCGACGGCGAGATCGGGCTGTAGTCAGCCGCCGTCCCGGAGCCTCGCCAGCACCTCGGGGTCGAGCAGGTCGGCGAGGCTGGACGACGCGGACGCCGGCGCCGACCCGCGCGACGACCGGCCGCCGTTGCCCGACGTCTTCGTACCGGGTGACGTCCCGGACGAGCGAGCGGGCGCGGGCGCTGGGGGCTCCGCTGGCGGTGGCGTCGCGGTCCGTTTGGTCGAGAGGTTGATCGTCTGCTGAACGACGGGCGGCGGCCCGGTCCGCTTGCGGCGGCGGGGCGGCTTGCCGGTCGAGAGGTCGAGGGTGGACCCGGCCTTGGGGGCGTCGGCGGGGCGCGTGTCGGAGTCGGCCATGTGCGGAAGCTAGCCCTCGTCGTCCACCACGTCGAACCCGACGGCCTCGACGGCCTCGACGAGCTGCGCGCGCGTGGTGCCGGGCGCGGCGGTCACCTCCGCCCGACCGATCTCGACGGACTCGACGGTGGCGCCGGAGACGTCGCCGAGCGCCTCGCGGACGGACCGGACGCAGTGGTCGCAGGTCATCCCCTCGATCTGGAGACGTTCGGTGTGACGGTCGGGGGTGGGATCGGACATGAGGATGGGGGATGGGGGGGAGGATTCGACAGGCAGCGGCTGGAAAGTTCCGTCCGACGCTCGGCGTCCGGCGTCTACGCATGTACAACTCGGGGGCGCCCCCGCCCGTCCCGCTGGCGGCGGCGGTCGCCAGTCGGGAGCGGTCCCCGTTCTGTCAGTCCCGCCAGACGTAGTCGAACAGGAGCGCCGAGGCCGAGATCAGCAGGCCGGCGTAGGCCGCGAGCAAGATGAGGTCGCCCCGGGCCGCGGCCCAGGCGCCCGCCGCCGCGCCCGCCGCGAGCTGCGTGAGGTCGACGCCCGGGATCAGGATCGGCACGATGACCGGGAATGCGAGGACGGGGAGGAGCGGTCCGCCGGCCCGCGTCTGCGCGATCAGCGCCGAGAGCAGCGTCGTGGCCGCCGCCAGCCCGACGGCCCCGAGCGCGACGGCCGCCCACAGCACGCCCGGCGCCCCCACCGGCGCGGGCACCAGCACCCGGAACCCGACGACGGTCAGCGCACTCAGCGCGAGCATCAGCGCCCCGTTGAACAAGAGCTTGCCGGCGTAGACCTGGCTCGGCCGGAGGTGCAGGTGGAGCAGCAGGGACGTCCCGCGCTCCTCCTCGGCCACGAACGCCCGCCCCAGCCCCACCGACGCGGCGAACACGATCACCAGCCACAGCAGGGCCGCCGCCACCGGGACCGACGGGGCGCCCCGGCCCAGCGCCACGCGCACCAGCACGAGCGAGGCCGCCACGAACATCGCCAGCGCGCCGAGGGCGACGCGCGTGCGGAGTTCGAGGCGGGCGTCGTTGGCGAAAACGGCCCAGGTGCCAGCCAGCCAGTCCACGGAGCGGGGGAACGGGGGAGGGGGCCGGAGGATAGCACGGCTCCCCACCCGCCGCCCCGCCCGTGCCCGACCCGGCCGTTCCCTCGCCGCCCACCGCCGCCCCATTCCACGACCGCCTCGTGGGCACCGTGCTCGGGTCCGCCCTCGGCGACGCGCTCGGGATGCCCGTCGAGGGCCTCAGCCACCAGAACGTCCGCACGTACTACAAGGGGATCAAAGAGCCCCGCGCGGACGAGAAGCGCGAGGACCTCGGGGTCGGGCAGTGGACGGCCGATACGCAGCGGGCGCGGGCGATCCTCCGCGCGCTGGCGACCGGCGCGCCCGACAGCCCCGAGGAGGTCCGCGCCGCGCTCGTGGACGAGATGCCCGCCGCCGACGCGCTCCGCCGGGGCGGCGTCTCAAGCCCGAGCAGCGCGTGCGCGGCGTGCGCGGCCCCGCTCGGCGTCCAGGCCCGTCTGCGAGGGCTGAAAGACCTCGCCAGCGCGCGCTGGACGGGGCTCCTCCTGAAAGGCGTCGACCCGAGCCCCGTCGCTCACGTGGCCGCGACGGCCCAGATCGCCGCGATTCGGACCTGCCTCGGCAAGGACCCGGACGGCCTCGCCGGCCCCGACATCCTCGCCGCCGCTCGCACGGCCGCCCGGGAGGCCGAGCGCCTCCTCGGCGCCGACGACCGCGTCTCCGCCCGGCTGGCGGCGCTCGAGGGCGCGCTCGACTCGTTCCCCCTCGACCTCCAGGACCTCTGCGACGGGACCGGCTCCGCCGCCGACGAGGCCGTCCCGTTCGCCATCGCGATGGTGGCCCGCTCGCCGGCCCTCGTCGAGTCCACGATGCTCTCGGCCGTCAACGTCGGCGGGGACGCGGCGGCGGTGGGGGCGTGCGTCGGCGCCCTGCTCGGCGCGCTCCACGGCGTCGGCGCGTTCCCGCCCGACTGGCTGGCGATGGTGGAGGACGCCGACGCGATCCGGTCCGAGACGGAGGCGGTGATCGAGGCGCTCGGCGGATGAGGAGGGCCGGGCAAAAACCGGGGTCCTCTTTCTCCCTCTGCGGAATCCCGATCCCTCTCTCCTGATCCCTCACCGTCGCTCGGCGTCGCGGTGGGCGTCGGGGTGGCCGCCCGGCGGGACGCCGCCCGCGAAGCCGTCGGCGTCCTCCCAGCCGTGGGGCGGGAGCGCCCCGAGGTCCCCGAAGTCGCCGACGAACCCGACCTCCGTGCTGAGGCGGTAGCCCTGCTCCCGCTCGACGGTCTCCTGGACGTACCCGATCAGGTGGCGCACGTCGGCCGCCGTCGCGCCGCCGGCGTTGATGAGGATGTTGGCGTGGCGCTCCGTCACCATCGCCCCGCCGATCCTCGTCCCCTTCAGGCCGCACCAGTCCGCCAGCCGGCCGGCGCCGACGCCGTCGATCTTCTTGAAGATGGACCCGGCCGAGGGCTGCGTATCCAGCGGCGGGTGCCGGGCGCCGCGCCATTCCAGGTTGGCCTCGACGATCTGGCGGAGCCGCTCGGGGGCGGCGGGCTCTAGCTGGAACGTGGCGCTGAGCACGAGGTCGTCGGTCACGTGGAGCGTGGAGTAGTCGTAGCCGAAATCGAACCACGCGCGGTCCACGGTCGCGCGCTCGCCGTCGGGCCGGAGCAGCTCGGCCGACTCGACGACCTCCGCGATGAACATCGTCCGCTCGCGCTCCGGGGGCGGCGAGAGAAAGTGGAGGTTCTGCCACAGCGCCCCGCCGACCGTGGACGGGATGCCGGCGTAGTGCTCGACGCCGCTGAGGCCCGCGTCGAGCGTCGCCTCGATCAGCGTCGGCCAGACGACGGCCCCGCTCTCGGCCCGGACGCGGCCCGTCGCGCGGTCGATCTCGACGTGCGCCGCCCGGTTCCGGATCACCACGCCTCGGAAGCCCCGGTCGCCGACGAGGATGTTGGCGCCGAGCCCGAGCAGGAAGAACGGGACGTCCGCCTCGCGCGCTGCGCCGACGGCCGCCGCCAGCTCGTCGGCGGACGTCGCCTCGAAGAACACGTCGGCCGGCCCGCCGATCTGGAACGTGGTGAACGGCGCCAGCGCCACGCCCGACCGGACGCGCTCGGCGTCGAGGTCGGGGAGGCGTTCGGCCAAGCCGTCGCGAAAGGCGCGTTCTCGGCGCGTGCGCTCGGCGGGGGATAGGGGGGCGTCGGGGGCGGGGGAGACGACGGGCAACGGCTCGGCGGGCTGGGGGCCGCAGTCTAGCGAGAGAGCCGCGCCGCGCCGTACCCGTCGTCCCGGTCTGCCCGGAGACTTCCCATCCGTGCCGTGGCGGCGGGCCCCGCTGGCGGCCGGCGCCGCCAGCGGGGCGGGTACCTTGGGATGCACCGCCCCCGTCCGCATGGAGGATCCGACCGATTCCGATTTTTTCGAGCGCGTCTGGGACGTGGTCCGCCGCATCCCGCCCGGCCGCGTCACGACGTACGGGCGCGTGGCACGGCACCTCGGGATCGGGCGCTCGGCGCGGGCGGTGGGCTGGGCGCTGAAGGCCGTCGCGCAGGCGGAGGCCGGGCCGCTCTCGGTCCCGTGCCACCGGGTCGTGAACCGGGAGGGCGCGCTCACCGGGCGGCTCCACTTCGAGACGCCGACGGTGATGGAGGAGCGGCTCCGCGCCGAGGGCGTCGCCTTCACCGACGACGGGCGCGTGGACCTGGACGCGCACCTGTGGGACCCGGCGGAGGACTGACCGTTCGCCCGCCGGTGCCGACGGTCCCCGGCACGAGGGAGCCGCTCCAAAGGGCGGGCGTGGGAGTGACCTTTGGTCTGTCGCGAAGGGCCCTCCATTTCCCGTCGTCCCGCCGCGGGGGGTGGGAAGGGAGGCTCTCCTAGCCCGAGGGCGCCAGGAGCGGCACGAGGGCCGGGACAACGTCCAGGAGCGAGCCCGCGCCGGCGAAGGCGTCGGCGCCGAGACCCCAGGCGACGAGCGGGACCGGGTGCCGCGTGTGGCTCTTGGTCGAGAGGTCTTCCAGGTTGCCGTGGTCGCTCGTCACGAGCAGGAGATCGGCGTCCGGGTCGAGGCGCTCGATGAGCCCGTCGAAAAAACGGTCGAGCGAGTGGAGCACGTCCGCCGCGCGCTCCGGGTCCTGGCTGTGGCCCGCCTTGTCCGTCAGGAAGTACTCCGAGAGGACGAAGCGGTGATCGCCGAGGAGCGCCGCGAGCCGGCGGGCCGCCTCGGCCTCGGAGACGGGCTCGAAGCCAGGGTCGAGGAGCCGCTGCCACGTCGCGCCCGTGAGGTCGGCCGGGAGCGCGCGGCCGGCGGCGAGGTCGTCGGCGCGGCGGAGGCGGACGCCGGCCGAGTGCGCCGCCAGCGTCGTCACCGTCCACCGGCCCCTCGCCTCGACGACGCGGAAAAAGCGGTCGGGGTAGGCGTTGGCGAACGCGAGCTGGTCCGCGCCGAGGGCGGGCGCCAGCCGGGCGAACACGCTCCGCTCGGCGACGACGGGGCGAACGGTCGTCGGCGGATAGGGGCCGAAGTGGCGGCCGTGGAGCGCGGCGGCGTTTTCGCCCGTGAACAGCGACGCCTGGCCGGTCCCGCTCTGCGGGAGCCCCTCCAGGCCGAGCGTCGCGTCGAGGGGGACGAGCACGTGGCGCTCGGTGCGGAGCGGCTCGGCGCTGGCGGTCCACCGCTGGCCTCCGCCGAGGCGTTCGAACGCTGGCAGCGAGAGCGTCGAGAAGGGGTTGTCGGGGCCGGCGGGGCCCAGGCCGACGCCGTCGAGGAACACGAACAGGACGCGCGGGCTCACGTCGCCAGCTCCGCGACGGAGGCGAAGGCGGCCGGCCCGTCGACGCGGAGGGCGCCGGCGGCCCACGGGGCGCCCGCCGGGGCGGGCGGGACGAGGGCGACCGGGAGGCCCGCCTCGGCGGCCCACGCGGCGGCCCGGTCCTCGGACGAGTCCGGCGGCGGCGCGGCGGCGCACACGGCGCGGCCGAGCGCGGCCTGGACGAGCGCTCGCTCGCGGTCGTCGTGGTCGAACGGGCCGTGGGCCATGGGGAACGGGGACAGCAGGAGGCCGCCCGCGCGGACGAGGGCCGTCGCCGCGGGCCGCATGGAGCGCTCCAGCCGCGCCAGCCCGGACCCGACGACGGCGACGGCCGGCACCCCGGCGCCCATCGCCAGCTTCTGCAACGCGAGGTCGACCCCGTGCCGGGCGCCGACGACGAGGCCGACGCCCCGCGCCATCACGTCCCGCGCGAGCGCCTGCGTCGCCTCGAACGCGCTGCCCTCGACGGGGGCGTGCGTGAGGAGCGAGAGGCGCGGCCGGGTGAGGGCGTCGAGCGCTCCGAAGGCGTAGAGCACGACGGGCCGGGCGTCGCGCGGGAGCCCGTTGAGACCGGCGGGCCACGCCTCGTCCGACGGCGCGAGAACGTGGACGCGCTTGGCTCGGAGGGCGTCGAGCACGGCCTCGGCCCGGTCCAGGGAGAAGGCGTCGTCGGAGAAGAGCGCTTCGACCGTCTGCTCGGCGTGTGGCGCGCCCTTGAGGCGCAGCAAGACCTGCTCGCGGGGCGTCGCTCGGAGCGCGTCGAGCGTGGGGAAACGCTCCAGGATACGGTGGGCCGTCACGCGCCCGACGCCGTCGAGCGAGAGGAGGGAGAGGGCGAACGAGGGGGCGGACATAGTGAACGATTCGGGTCGGTCACGTTACGAATCCGGCCGGCCGGCGGGCGGCCGGCGGGCCGCGAGCGGCGGAGGCCGGCGTTCCGGGCTCCGGCATCGCGTTTGCGCACCCGGCGGCCCCACCCCCTTTTCCATGAACGTAGCCCTCCGCCTCCTCTTCGTCGCCCCGCCCCCGGCTGCCGTCGAGGTCCTGGCGGCCGTGCGCCAGGGCGGAGACGTGTCCGTCCACCTGACGCCGTCGGCCGACGCGCTCCGGCGGGCGCTCTTGACTCCGGGCGAGGCCACAGCCTGGGACGCCGTCGTGTTCGTGCCTGGCGGCCCGATCTCGGAGGCCGAGGTCGCCGCCTACGTCCCGGACGGGCTCCCCCTCGTCGTGGTCGGCGACGAGATCCCGCTCCTGCTGGCGGGCACCGCGGCTCGGGCCGTCCCCCTCGCGGCACTCGACGGGCTCCACCGCCAGCTGGCCTCGGACGGCGAGGCGCTCCCCGAGCCGGCAAACGACTACGCCTTCACCGTCCGCGTCGCCCCGGACCGCCGGAGCCAGATCGAGTGGGCCTGCGACGCGTTCGAGCGGGTGTGCGGCCACGACCCGGCGTCCGTCGACGGGCACGAGGGGTTCCTGGAGATCGTCCACCCGAAGTCCCGGGCCGACGTGGCGCGCGCGATGGCCGGGCTCGCCGAGCACCGTCCCATCGAGGTCGAGGCCCAGCTCGTCCGGGCCGACGGCTCGTTGTGCTGGGTGTCGCACCACGCCCGCATGGACCGGACCGACGGCGCCATCGTGGTCCACCACTCGGGCCGGGAGGTGAAGACGGGCGCGGGAGAGGCGCCGGAGGAGGCGGCCCCCTGTGCCGGAGACGGACTCGCGGTCGATTTTGACGAGAGGACGCTTGGGTTGCCGCCCCGTACCGCCGATACCGTCCCTGCCCGTCCCGATGCGTCGTTTCTTTCGACCCTGACCGCTGAGGGACCGCCGCCAGCGCCCGCCCGTTCGTCCCCCGCCTCCCCGTCGGCCCTCGCCGCCCCGACACCCATGTTCGACTTCTCCTTTGGCCGCTCCTCGGCCTCTGATCCGCCTGCTTCCCCAACACCCGCGCCGGACCCGGTCTCAGAGCCGCCCCCGACGCCGGAGGCTGGGCGTCCGTTCGGGGCCGGCGCTGCGCCGGCCAAGGGGGAGGAACCCTTTATGATCGTCCGCTCCAAGACGGAGCCGGCGGAGCCGACCATCCCGCAGGTCCCGGCCGCCCCGCCGGACGAGGCCGAGGTGGTCCCCGAGGCTGAGGGCGACGGGCCGCCGTCCGTGCTCGTGGTGGAGGACAACAACGACACGCGGATGCTCCTCGAGCGCATCCTCCGCTCGACGTACAGCGTGACGGCCGTCGCCGACGCCCGCTCGGCCCTGCTGGCGATGAACGAGCGGCGCTTTGCCGGGCTCGTCCTCGACATCAACCTGGGGGGGAAGGAGACCGGGGCCGACGTGCTCCGCATCGCCCGCTCGCTCCCCAACTACGACGGCGTGTTCGCCATCGCGCTCACGGCCTACGCGCTCCCCGGCGACCGCGAGCGGCTCCTGGCCTCCGGCTTCAACGAGTACATCTCGAAGCCCTTTACCCGCCAGTCGCTCATGGACACGCTGGCCGCCGGCGTGCTCGCCTAGCGGGGGTATCCTCGGGCGACCCACGCCCGCGCCCCGTGATCGACCCGCTCGACCGGCTCCGCTTCGACGATCCCGACCCGACCTCCGGCAGCGGCGGGGGCGGGCTGGCCCTCGCGCTCACCGGCGGCGGCGCGCGGGCGGCCTACCAGGCCGGCGTGCTCCGAGGGCTGGCCCGGCACTTCCCGGCCTTCCGGCCGGACATCCTGACGGGCGTCTCGGCGGGCGGCCTCAACGGGGCCTTCCTTGCGGCGCGCTACGGCGGACCGTTCGCCGACGCCGTCGACCGGCTCGTCGGGGTGTGGCGGGACCTGGAGGCGGGCCACGTCTACCGCCTCGACCGGCCGACCGTCGCCCACGCGCTGGCCCGGTTCGTCCGCCGGCCGTCCGAGATCGCGCCGCCCGCCGAGGGCGGCTTCCTCGACACGACGCCGCTCCGAGACTTCGTGACGGGCCTCCTCGGGCCGATCGGCGAGCCGATGGCGGCCGTCGACGCGGCCGTCCGGGAGGGCCAGCTCGGCGCCTTCGCCCTCACCACGACCTCGTACACCACGGGCCAGTCGGTGACGTGGGTCCAGGGCGAGGGCGTCGAGGCGTGGGACCGGCCCATGCGGCGGGCTGTCCGGGCGCGGCTCCGGCCGGAGCACGTGCTGGCCTCGGCGGCGCTCCCGTTCTTCTTCCCGGCCGTCGCCGTCGACGACCCCGTCCTCGGGCACGGCTGGTACGGCGACGGCGGCATCCGGCTCACGGCCCCGCTCTCGCCCGCCCTCCACCTCGGCGCCGACAAGATCCTCGTCGTGAACACGCGCTACGGGCAGTCGCGGCGGGAGGCGGACGCGGCCAAGGTGGACGCCTACCCGCCGCCGACGCGCATCCTCGGCATCCTGATGAACGCGGTCTTCCTCGACGTCCTCGACCGCGACGCGCAGACGCTCCGCCGCGTCAACGAGCTGCTGGCGGCGACGCCGCGCGAGGAATGGAACGGGTTCCGCCCCGTGGACCTCCTCGTGCTCCGTCCGTCCGTGGACCTCGCCACGCTGGCGACGGGCTTCGAGCCGCACCTCCCGCCGTCGATGCGCCTGGTGATGGGCGGCCTCTCGTCCGGCGACGGCCAGAGCCCGGACTGGCTCTCGATGCTCCTCTTCGACCAGGGCTACATCGAGCGCCTCCTCGACATCGGTGAGGCGGACGTGGAGACGCAGCTCGACGACCTCGCGGCGTTTCTGGAATGAGGGCGGCGGCGGCGGGAACGTCGGGGGCCGCCTGGGCCTCTCCAACGGCGGCGACGTCCGCCAGTGGGCCGCTCGCCTCCTGACCTACACCGTCGGCGCCGAGTCCTCGCGGACGAACGGGCACAGCGGGGCGAGGTCGAGCTGATTCCACGGCGCGCCCTCTACCCACAGGGAGCAGCCGAACGCCTCCGCGTACCCGACGGCGCGGTGGCCGAGCGTGACGAAGCCGGGCATCGAGGACGGAACGACGAGGCGGGCGCGGTGGCCGTCGTGGTCTCGGCCGACGAACGCGATCCCGCCGCTCCGCACGTCCAGGACGCTGAGGGCCGACCACGTGATCGAGACGCGGCGCCCTCCCACGTCGTGGCCGACGATGCGGCCGACCGAGAGCTCGACCTTCCAGAGCGTCCGGTGGAGGCGGGACAGGCGGCGGAGGGTCCACGCGGCCAGTCCCGTCAGGAGGAGCCCGGCGACGAGCGCGGCGGCCGTCGCGGCGTGCGGCCAGACGAGGGCGCCCAGCGGGGCCGAGGCGACGGAGACCAGGCTGCCGACGGCGAAGGCCACCATCGTCCGGCGCGCCCTCCGCCGGACGGCGGTCAGGACGCGCTCGTCGTCGAACACTTCGGACCATTCGGCCATGGCTCGGGGCGGGCGGCCCTGGAAGTGTAGGGGTTCCGCCGCCGGAGAGCCACCCGCCGGACCAGAATCGGGGACGCCCCCAGGGGGCCCTCGGACTCAGCCGAAGAGCCGCCGGAGAGCCGCCGCCGCGTGGTCCAGACCGGCGTCGGTCACGTCGTAGTGGAGCGTCGCGCGGACGGTGCGGGGGCCGAAGGCCACCATCCGCACGCCCTCGGCCTCCAGCGCGGCCAGTACGTCGGCCGCCGGCTGGCGGAGCGTGTCGAACAGGACGATGTTGGTGTCGGGCGGGCGGACGAGCCGGAACGCCCCGTCGAGATCCTGGACGGCGTCCGCGAGACGCCCCGCGCGCGCATGGTCCTCGGCCAGCCGCGTCGCGCCCGTCGAGGGCGACGAGGGCGGCGGCGGCCAGCACGCCCGACTGGCGCATCCCGCCGCCGAGCAGCTTCCGCGCCCGCCGTCCCTCGCGGACGTGCGCCCCCGAGCCGGCCAGCACCGACCCGACCGGCGCCCCGAGCCCCTTCGAGAGGCACACGTTGACGGTGTCGAACGGGGCCGCCAGCTCGGCCTCGGGACGGCCCAGCGCGACGGCCGCGTTCCACAGCCGCGCGCCGTCGAGGTGCAGCGCGAGCCCGTGCCGCCGCGCCACCTCGGCCACGGGCGCGACGGCCTCCGGCGGCACGACGCGCCCGCCGGCCTTGTTCACCGTGTTCTCCAGGCACACGAGCGTCGTGCGCGGCTCCCAGTCGTCGTCGCCCCGGACCACGGCGTCCACCTCGGCGGCCGTCGGCACGCCCGAGGCGTCGCCGACGGGACGGAGCTGGACGCCCCACAGCGCGGCCGGCGCCCCGGCCTCGTAGTGGTAGATGTGGCTCCGCTCGGCCACGACCACCTCGTCGCCCGGGCGCGTGTGGACGCGGAGCGCGATCTGGTTGCCCATCACGCCGCTCGGCACGAACACGGCCGCCTCCTTCCCCAGGACCTCGGCCACTCGTTCCTCCAGCTGGCGGACGGTCGGGTCCTCCCCGAACACGTCGTCGCCCACTTCGGCCTCGGCCATCGCCCGGCGCATGGCGTCGGTGGGCCGGGTGACGGTGTCGGAGCGGAGGTCGACGGTCATGGGGGATGGAGAATGGGGGCGGCCACGGAAAGGGGACGGGCCACTCGGACGGCTCCGGCGGGCGATGCGCCTCCGCCAGCGGCACCTCACGACGGCGCTACGGGCCTACCAGCCCATCTGGCGCATCCGCGTCAGGATGCGGGCGCTCGTGCGGCCCATGTCCTGCGGCCGACGGTCGAGGGGAGCGGGGAGGACGGCCGCCAGTCGGGCGGCCTGGTCGCGCGAGAGCGCCCCGGCCGACGTGCCGTAGTGGTAGTTCGCGGCGGCCTCGATTCCGAACACGCCCGGCCCCCACTCCGCCACGTCGAGGTAGAGCGTCAGGAGGCGGTCCTTCGGCAGGATCCACTCGGCGAGCAGCGTGAGCGGCACTTCGAACGCTTTGCGAACGACGGACCGGTGCGTGGTGAGGAACAGGTTCTTGACGAGCTGCTGGCTGATCGTGGAGGCGCCGCGCATGGGCCGCCCGGTGCGCTCGGCCGTCTCGCGCGCGATCCGCAGCTCCTCCAGGTCGAACCCGTTGTGGACGTAGAAGCGGGCGTCCTCGCTGGCGACGACGGCGTGCCGGACGTCCACGTCCTGGCCCGACTCGGGGACCGGCCGGTAATGGAGGTCGTAGGGGTCGCCCGCCAGCGCGGCCTCGGCGAACCGCTGGATCTGCACCGTCGTCGCCGGCGGCTCTACCCAGCGGTAGGCCACGAGCAAGAGCGCGCACGCCACGAGGTAGCCTACGATGACGGCGGCCACGGCCCGGCCGAGGCGCCAGGCCCAGCCGAGCGGGCCGCGCCGCCGGGTGCGCGTGGCCACCGGCTACCGCGTGATCTCGAGGACCTTCATCTTGACGGCGCCGGCCGGCACCTTCACCTCGACCACGTCGCCCACCTCGGTGCCCAAGAGGGCCTTCCCGATGGGGCTCTCGACCGAGATCCGGTTCTGCTTGAGGTCCGCCTCCTGGGCCGCGACGAGCGTGTAGGTCGCCTCCTTCTTGGCCTTCTGGTTCATCACGCGGACGTTCGAGAGGATGCGGGCCTTCGAGGCGTCCACCTCGTCCTCGTTGACGACGCGGGCGCTGGCGACCGTCGACTCCATCTTGGCGATCCGGGCCTCCAGGTGGCCCTGGGCCTCTTTGGCGGCGTCGTACTCGGCGTTCTCGGAGAGGTCGCCCTGGGCCCGGGCCTCGGCGATGTCCTGCGCGATCTGGTGGCGCTCGACGGTCCGGGCGTGGTGGAGGTCGTCCTTGAGCTTCTGGAGCCCTTCGGCGGTAAGGTAGACGGTGGAGCTCATGGCGGAATGGGGTCCGGGGGGACCGGGTCGCAAACCGGAAAAAAAGCGCATCCCGGCGCGGGGCCGGGATGCGGGGGGAGAACCGAGAAGATACGACGGCCGGACCGGGCGCCTCAAGAGGCGCCGGGAACGCGGACCGGAGGGCTATCCGCGGACGCCGGCCGTGTCGCCGCGAGCGGGGAGGGGCGGCATCACGCGCGGCACGGCGCGCGGCGTCGGCCGGCGCCCCGAGGGCTCCGTCACGATCCGCCGCGACATCCAGTAGTAGCGGTCCCAATACGACGACGTGAGGTCCGAGACCGTGACGCCCCGGCTGGAGGAGGCGTGGATAAACTCGCCGTCGTTGAGGTAGACGCCCACGTGGCGGACGCCGGACCGGCGGAAGAACACGAGGTCGCCCGGCAGCAGCTGGTCGCGCTCCACGTGGATGCCTTCGTAGCGCTGGGTCGCCGTGGTGCGGGGCAGCTCGATCCCCAGGTTCTCGCGGACGAACTGCTGCACGAACGCCGAGCAGTCGATGCCGCGCCGGGTGGTGCCACCCCAGCGGTAGGGGATGCCGAGCCAGTCGGGGCCGGCGTCGCGGAGCGTCTGCTCGACCCGTGCAAAGAAGGCGAACGTCGCCTCCGGCGCGGCGGCCTCCGAGCGGGACGAGACCGTCGAGACGAGGCTGTCGGCGATGGAGGGGCGGACGCCGCGTGCGCGGCGGGCCTCGGAACGGGGGGTGGGGCGGCGGCGTGGGGCGGCCGTCTCGGAGGCGTCTTCGGAAGGCGCTTGCGAGGCGGTCGGCCGGGCGGCGTCCCTGGAGGTGGCGTCGGCCTGCGCCTGGGCAGGCGCGGCGGCCCCACAGAGCGCGGCGGCGAACAGGAGCGCCGCAGCGCGGGGGAGGAACCAGACCATGCGGATCGAGAGAGGGGGGTGGAGGGGTCTATGAATCTAGTCCACAAGTGGGGGACCGGGGGAACCCCTATGCCGACACTCTGCAAAGGCGGGACTAGTGCGCTGTGAAGGCGGGGCTTGGTCTGTATCGGGTCGGGCCTCAACCTCTTAATGAGATCTCCCGATTAGCCTCCAGGATTGGAATGTCTCCGCCCCCTGGCGACGCGCCCCCGCCAGCGGGCCGGGGCAGGACGGGGAGAGGCGGTGAAAGGGGCGCGCGGCGGAACGCCGGGGTCCGGTGGGCGGTCTCTCTCGTCGTTCACCAACCGACACCCCCCATGCCGTATCCCGAGCCGCTCGTCGCCCCCATGCGGGAAGAACTCACCCGCCTCGGCGTCCGGGAGCTGACCTCGGACGCCGAGGTCGACGCCCTCCTCGACGAGGCCCAGAGCGGGACCACCCTCGCCATCGTCAACTCCGTCTGCGGCTGCGCGGCGGCCAACGCGCGGCCGGCCGTCGCCTTCGTGCAGCAGGTCGAGCCCCAGCCGGACCGCACGGTGACCGTCTTCGCCGGGCAGGACGTGGAGGCCACGGCGCGCCTCCGCGAGTACCTCGCCGGCATCCCGCCCTCCAGCCCGTCCATGTTCTTGCTGAAGGACGGGGACCCCGTGTTCGCTCTGGAGCGCCGTCACATCGAGGGCCGGAGCGCCAGCGCCATCGCCGCCGACCTCAAGCAGGCCTTCGAGACGTTCTGCGGCCCCGATGGCGCGGACGCCCCCGACGAGCCGCTCCGCCCGGGGGCGACGGCGCCCCAGGCGCCGGGTCTCCCGAACACCTTCCGTTCAATCCTGTAGTCCCGGGCTGGGAGGGGGACGAAGCGATGGGGGGTGAGGAGGGAGTTGTTTCCCGTCTCGCCATCCCCGATTCCTCTCTGTCCCTCGCGCAAGCCGATACACCGCCCACCGGCCGGCCTCGAACACGGGGCGCCCGGTGGGCGGCGTGCGTGTGGACTGTCGGTCGAGGAGCGCGTAGTCGGCGCCGAAGCGGGCGGCCACGTCTTCCCACTCGGCGGGCGTGTGGGCGAAGTAGGCCGAGTCGAGCGACGCACGCCACGCGCCCCCGTCGCGGGCGGGGAGCGGGGCCGGCGCCACGGCGCGGAGGTCCGCGAGCCACTGGTGCATCGCGTCGTCGCGGAACGTGGTCGGCTTGAAGCTGATGGCGACCGACCGGAGGGCGTGGCTCCGGAACGTGGTCGTGGAGGGCGGGACGAGGAAGAGGGCGTCGGGCGGCGTGTGGTGCCGAATCCAGTCCTCGACCTGGTAGAGGTCCGTCGTCCGGTGCTCGTCGACGCGCCACATGGCGCCGGGGCGCCCCACGTCGGCCGCCGCCAGCCCGGCCGTCCCCGCCAGCGCGACGAGCGCGACGGCCCAGCCGAGGCGGGTCCGGTCGAACAGGCCTTCCGTCCAGGCCCGTGCCGCTGGCGGCACGAGGGCGACGGCGGCGCCGGCCGCCCACGCGAGCAGCATCAGCTTCGCCAGGACCGTCAGGCGGAAAAACTGCATCTTGGCGACGGTCAGGTTTTCGAATCCCTCCGTCATCACGGCGTAGACCGCGACGAGAGCGCCGATCACGGCCAGCGTCCGTGCTGCAAACGGGACGTGCTCGGTCCGAGGCTCACCCCGCTGGCGGAGCACCCAGAGCCCGCCGAGCCCGACCGCGAGGACGAGCCCGAACTGGACGAGCACCCTCGCCGACTGCGAGAACAGCAGGTAGTGGTGCGGCTGGCGGAGGCGGGCGGTGACGAAGAACGTCGAGAGCCCGTCGGCGGGGACGGGCGGGGCGCCGACCTGCGTGAGGAGCGTCGGAACCAGGATGGGCGAGGCGACGGCGAACACGAGCGCGCCGAACGCGACGGCTCGGCGTAGTCCAGCCTGCCAGTCGGTGTCGGCCGCCTGCCAGAGCGCGACGAGGCCGAGGAGCAGGCCTACCTGGAGGCCCATCAGCGTCTGCACCCACGCCGTCCCGCCGACGAGCACGGCGGCGAGGGCCGGCCGGTCTCGGGCGAACGCCTCGACCGCCAGCAGGGCGGGAATCCACGCGATGGCTTCGGGCGCGAGCGTGGACGAGAGGAGCGCGTTGCCGCCGGGCGTCCAGTAGGCCGTCGCGTAGGTCGCCAGCACGGCGAGCGTCGCGGCCGTCCGGCTCGGGACGAGCGCGTAGGCGAGCCGCCACGCGGCCCAGGTCCGTCCGAGGAGCGCCGCCGCGCTCACCGCGAACACGGCGACGGGCGGCGTCAGCACGAGGCTGAGCGCCCAGAGCGCGTGCAGGAACACGAACCGGACGCTGAACGACTCGTCCAGACCCTGGAGGTACGGGTCGGTCGGGAAGAGCGACGGGTCGAGCAGGCGGAGGAGCTGGGGCAGCAGCTCCTCGTGGTCGCCGGTGCCGTAGCCGTAGCCGAGGCGCCAGAAGCCGGCGAGCGCCAGCAGGAGCACGACGAAGGCCGGCGGCCCGGCCGTCCTCAGGAACGTCCTCATGCCGACGGCGCCCGGCGCGCCGAACGGTCTCCCAGCCGTCCCAGCCGGAACAGCACGAGGTCGCGGACGATCCCGAGCACGGACCTCGGCCCGGCCATCGTGGACGTCCCCCGCGTCCGGGGCGAGAACGCCACGCCGACGCGCTCGATGCGGCGGCCGGCGAGGTAGGCCCGCGCGATCAGCTCCACGTCCGCGAAGCCGCCGTCGCTCTGGAGGTCGGCCTCCTCGAACACCTCGCGGCGCATGAGCTTGAGCGCGAAGCCCACGTCGTCGAGGGGGATGCCGAGGAGCGTGCGGACGAGGGCGTTGTAGGTGCCGGAGTAGACGCGGCGGCGGAGCGAGTACCGCTCGCGGTTGGTGCGGAAGCCGGCCACGAGGTCGGCGTCGGTCCCGACGAGCTGGCGGTAGGCGCGGCCGAGCGCCTCCATGTCGAACGGGAGGTCGGCGTCGGTGAAGGCGACGACGGGCGCGCGGGCGGCGGCGACGCCCGTTCGGAGCGCGGCCCCCTTGCCCCGGTTCGTCGGGTGGTGGACGACGCGGAGGCGCGGGTCCTCGGCGGCGAGACGGTCGGCGAGGGCGCCCGTCGCGTCGGTCGAGCCGTCGTCCACGACCACGATCTCCCACGCCACGCCGACGCCCTCCAGCGCGAAGCTCGCCTGTGCCACCGCGTCGGTCAGGTTCTCCGCCTCGTTGAGCGCGGGGAGGACGAGCGAGAGGGCGGGAGCGGCGGGCATGGGCCGAAGATCCGACGGGGGCGCGGCGCTCGCCGTCAAAACTCCGTCACGGCGACGGCTGGCGGGCGCGGCGCGCGGCCTCCCACCCGATCGCTCCGAGCCCGGCGACGACGGCGGCCGCGAACACGCCGGCCCCGCCAGCCCCAACCCGCTCGGCGGCGAGGACGGCGAGCGCGAACGGCGCCGCCCGCGCGAGGGCCCCCAGCGCGTCGGCGGCGGCGCCCGCCAGCGGCACGCTCGCGGCTCGGAAGATCCACGCGAGGTGGAGCAGCCGGAGCGCGGCCCCGGCCACGCCCGCCGCCAGCACCGCGTCGAGCGCCGAGAGCGTGAGCCCCGCCCACACCATCACGGCCGTCTGGACGACGAACATCGTCGCGCTCACCGTCAGCTCGTCCCGCTGGCGCTCCAGCACGTCGAAGACCGGCGTGAGCGGCGGGGCGACCGACGCGAGGAGCACCCACGGCGCGATCCGCTGCGCGTAGCGCCCGGCGTCGGCCCACTCGGCTCCGAACACGAACGCAAAGAGGGCCGGACCCGCGACGAGGACCGCCAGCGCCGGGTACGCGGTGATCGACCACAGCCCGCGCGCCGTCGCCCGCGTCAGAGGCGCGAGGTCGCCCGTCCACCGCGCCTCGGCGGCCTGGGCGAAGAACGCCTGTCCGACGGCCCCGCCGACCAGCCCGAGCGGCAGCGCCAGCGTCCCGTATCCCAGCCCGAACTGGCCGACGACGGCCTCGCCGAAGTAGGCCACGAGCGCGAACACGGGCACGCGCGTGGCGGCCACGTTGAGGAGCGCCGCCGGCGCCGAGAACGCCGGGAAGCGGACGTAGCGCCGGGCCAGCTGGCGGACGCGCTCGGCGGAGAGCGCCGCGAGCGCCGCCGGCGCGTCCGTCCGCCCGAACCACACGACGCCGACGAGGGCGCCGGCCGCCAGCCCGGCCACGGCGCCGCCCACGAGCCCGAGCGTGCTCCACGCGCTCGCCTCCGCCACCGTCAGCCCGACCGCCAGCCGCACGGACACGACCGTCACGCTCTGCGCCACGCGCGCCCACGAGACGGCCCCGAACCGATCCCGCCCGGTGTGCCAGCGCTCGACCGCCGACGCGACCTCGGTACACACGAGGGCCGGCGGGAGCCATAGCAGCGCGAGCGCCGTCGTCCCACGGGCGAGGCCGAGGTGCGGCGCCGCCCACACGCCGAGCGCCATCAGAACCGTCGAGCCGAGGATCGCGGCGAGCGCGAGGGCGAACACGTTCGCGCGGTCGCCGAGGTCGCGCGGGAGCAAGATCGCGGCGCGGTAGCCGCCGGAGGCGACCGTCGAGGCCACCGCCAGCACCGTCGTGACGACCGTCAGCACGCCGAACGCCTCCGGCGCGAACAGCCGCGTCAGGACCGGCTGGAACGCGAACACGACGGCCTGCGCCGCCGCCGCCCCGCTCACGAGCGTCAGGACGGGCCGGACGAGCGGGGAGCCCTGCCACGCGGCCCACCGGGCGCGGAGTTGGGGGGGGAGGGGAGAGGGCACGCGCGAAGCTACCCCGCCCTACACGACGGGCCGGACGAGCGCGAGCGCCCGCAGCTCCGGCCGCCCGATCCGCCACACCCGGAACTGCGCGACGAGCGGCATCCCGAAGCTCCGCTTGAACTCGGCCACCGACGGGATATTCGCCCCCACGAGGTCCAGCCGCTCGACGCCCTCTGCCGCCAGCCGCTCGCGGACGAGGTGCGTCATCACGGTCATCGCCGGCCCCGGCCGGCTGGCGGCGATCACGAACGCGGCCGAGCGTCCGTCCGAGACCACCACGCGGGCGCCCACGGCCTCGCCCGACGGCTTCTCGCGGAGGACGAACAGACGCGCCCGGCCGGCGTCGATCAGGCGACGGAGAAAGGCGTCGCGGCGGGCGGCGTCGAGCGGGGAGGACGTGCCCTGGCGCGCGTAGATTTCGGCGTCGAGCCGGCCGAGCACGTCGAGCCGGTCCGGGGCCTCCGCCAGCTCGAAGCCGCCGGCCTCGCGGCGGACGCGGCGGCGGACCATCTTGCTGGCCCCGGCGAGCCAGTCGTCGGTCGGGCCGAGGCGGTCGGCGTAGGTGTAGCGCGGGGCGGCCGAGTAGCCGGCCCACGTGAACGGACGCACGTCGGTCAGCCCGTGCTGGAGGCGGAACGCGAGCGCGTGGAAGCGCCCGTCGAGCCCGGCGATGAGGGCGTCGAGCACGGACCGCCGGCCGTGGACCTCGGGCTCGCTCGGCACCTCCGCCAGCAGGAACGGCGTCACCGGCGTCAGCGGCGGGACGACCGCCAGCCGGTACGGCCCCCGCCGTTTTTCGTAGGCGACGACGCCTCCCGTCAGCGTCCCGTCCTGCTCCACCCCGACCGCGACCGGGCGCAGGCCGAACGCCCTCGTGGCCTCGGCGTAGTCGAGCGACCCGAACGGGGACGGGTCGGGCGAGGCGTCGAGGAGCGAGCCCCAGGCGCGGCGGACGCCCGGATCGCTCAGGTCGAGGGGCCTCGCCTCCGCCACCGGCTAGAGGATGTACTGGCTGAGGTCGCGGTTCTGGACCACGCCATCGAGCTTCTCCGAGACCGTCTCGCCCGTGATCGTGACGTGATCGCCGTGCGGGCCGTCCGGGACCTCGAACAGGAGGTCCTCCAGGAGCGTCGTCAGGATCGTGTGGAGCCGGCGGGCGCCGATGTTCTCGACCTCCTCGTTGACCTGGGCGGCCGTCTTCGCGATCCGTCGGACCGCGTCGTCGGTGAAGTCCAGCGTCACGCCCTCGGAGGCGAACATGGCCGCGTACTGCTTCAAGAGCGCGTTCTCCGGCGCCGTCAGGATGTTGACGAAGTCGTCCTCGCTCAGCGAGCCCAGCTCGACGCGGATCGGGAAGCGGCCCTGGAGCTCGGGGATGAGGTCCGACGGCTTCGAGACGTGGAAGGCGCCGGAGGCGATGAACAGGACGTGGTCCGTCTTGACGGAGCCGTGCTTGGTCATCACCGTCGAGCCCTCGACGATGGGGAGCAGGTCCCGCTGGACGCCCTCGCGCGAGACGTCCGGCCCGCCGCCCGAGCCGCCCGTGGCGGACTGGCGGCCGGCCACCTTGTCGATCTCGTCGATGAACACGATCCCGGCCTGCTCGACGCGCCGGAGCGCCTCCTGCTTGGCGGCCTCCTGGTCCACCAGCTTCTGCGCCTCGTCCTGGGTCAGCAGCTCGAGCGCCTCGGGGACCTTCACGCGCCGCTTCTGCTTCTTCTTGCCCATCCCGCCGAGCATCTCCTGGAGGTTGATCCCCATCTCCTCCATCCCCATCGGGCCGAACATCTGGAGATTCGTGGTCCGGTCGAGCGAGACGTCGACCTCGACCTCGCGCTCGTCGAGCTGGCCGTCGTGGAGGCGGTCGCGGAACTTCTCGCGCGTCCGGCGGAGGAGGTCGTCGTCCTCGTCGGTCGGCTCCGGGGCCTGCGTCTGCGGGACGGGGAAGCCGAAGCCGGGGGCAGGGGCGGTGCGCTTGGACGAGGGGACGAGCAGGTCGAGCAGCCGGTCCTCGGCGTGGCCGCGGGCTTGCTCCTGGACGCGCGCGGCCTGCTCTTCGCGGGCCTGCGTGATGGCGAGGTCCACGAGGTCGCGGATCATCGACTCCACGTCGCGCCCGACGTAGCCGACCTCGGTGAACTTCGTGGCCTCGACCTTGACGAACGGGGCGCCGGTGAGCTTCGCCAGTCGGCGGGCGATCTCGGTCTTGCCCACGCCCGTCGGCCCGATCATGATGATGTTGGCCGGCGTGATCTCGTCGCGCATGGCCTCGTCGGCGTGGAGCCGGCGCCAGCGGTTGCGGAGCGCGATGGCGACGGAGCGCTTGGCGTCGTCCTGGCCGATGACGTACTTGTCCAGCTCGGCCACGATCTGGCGGGGCGTGAGCTGGGCGAGATCGTCGACGTCGGCCGTGGCGTCGGTGGGGAGGGGGAGGGTCTGGAGGTCGTCCATGAGAGGTCGGGGAGGCGGCTCGGCACGAACCGCCCGGTCAGAGAAGGTTTCCTCGGCTACGCCCGAGGCCGTGCGGGGATGCGGGAGACGCGGGAGGGGGGACGGGGAACGGGTGAAGAGTGGTCTGCCGCTGACCCGTTTCTCCTCACCCTTCACCCACTACATCTCTCGCTCGTCCTCGAACGGGAGCCCGTCGTCGGCCGCCGCGACCGGCGCGCCGTGGACCTCCTCGCGGACCTCGATCACGGCCGGGTGGTCCGGGTTCACGAGCAGGACGGTGTAGTCGTACGGCATCCCCTTGCGGCGCTCCAGGCGGGCGGCACCGCACTCCTCGAGGTCCGACACGAGCGACTTGGGGTCGTGCCCGTCCACCTCGCCGATCTCGTCCGAGAGGCGGCGGAGGAGCGGGGTGAGGTAGATCTCCTCGTACTGGCCGAAAAACTTCTCGATGACCTCCAGGGCGTCGTAGTCGATCTCGTAGGCGGGGTCCTGGGTCTCGGCGAACTCCGTCGTCTGGATCGGCGTGCCGACCTCGACCTCGGGCTGGAGGGCGCCCTCGGGGAGCAGGTCGGCGGCGTCCACGAACTCGCCGCCGTCGGTGTGCTCCAGCAGGTGCGGCGAGAGGTGCTCCCGGAACCCGACCACGAGCACGCGGCGGCCGTGCGCCAGCAGCGCCGTGACCACGGGCGCGTAGTCGCGGTCGCCGGCGAGGAGGACGAACGTGCCCACCTCGGGGTGCCGGTCCCGCATCTCGACCGCGTCGACGGCGAGCTGGAGGTCGGTGGTGTTCCGGTGCATCGTGGCCGGCACGTAGACCGGCTCGACGCCGTGGAGGTAGAGGCTCCGCTGGACGTGGCGGGTGTGGTCGTCGAGCCCACCGAAGTCGGCGTAGGCCCGGCCGCGGACGAGGCGGACGCCCTCGGCGCCGAGCCGGTCGCGGAGGCCCTGGAGGAGCGCGCCGGCGAGGTCGGCCGTCGACCCCGTCCCGTCGAGCCGGCTCCGGAGGTAGTGGTGGAGGTTCTGGTAGTCGATGAGCGCGGCGGCCTGGGCCACGGCGGGGTCGTCGCCGGCGGGGTCGGCGCCCTCGGGGGCGTCGGTCTGGGAGTCAGCCATGGAATAGAAACAGAGAGGGCGAAGAATACCGGAGCGCCCCGAGAATGAACGGGCGCAGGTCGGAAGCTACGGTGGGCAAGCGGCCGAAGGCAGGAGGCGACGCTTCGGGCTCCCCACCCGTCCTGCTGGCGGTGACGGCCGCCAGCGGGGCAGCCTCCACCGCGACCCGCGACCCCTATCCCTCCTCGGCGTCTAGCTCCATCACCGTCGTGTTCTGGTTGGTGTAGATGCAGATGTCGCCGGCGATGCGGAGCCCTTCTTCCACCATCTCGCGCGCGCTGAGGTCGGGGGCGTGCTTCATCATGGCGCGGGCGGCGGCGAGCGCGTAGGACCCGCCGGAGCCGATGGCGAGGATCGGGTCGTCCGGCTCGATCACGTCGCCCGTTCCGCTGACGAGCAGGAGCCGGTCGGGCGCGGCGACGGCGAGCAGCGCTTCCAGGCGGCGGAGGTAGCGGTCCGTCCGCCAGTCCTTCGCCAGCTCGACGGCCGCGCGGACCGTGTTGCCGCCGTACTGCTCCAGCTTCGACTCGAACCGCTCGAACAGCGTGAACGCGTCGGCGGTGGAGCCGGCGAACCCGGCCAGCAGCTTGCCGCCATAGAGCGACCGCACCTTCTTGGCGTTGTGCTTCATCACGGTGTCGCCCATCGTGGCCTGCCCGTCGGAGCCGAGGGCGACGCGGCCGTTGTGGAGGACGCCGAGGACGGTGGTGGCGTGGATCGGGGTCAAGAGAATGGGGAGTTGAGAATGGAAACTTGGGAAACGGGATGGGGCCGCTGAGGGCGTCCGGGCCGTCTCCTCGGGGAGCACCGGCCGTCTTGCGGAGAGCACGTCACGGCGGGCCTCAAGGTTCACCCCGCTGCATTCTCAACTCTGCATTCTCACCGCCCCTCGAAGTCCGCCAGCAGCTCCACGATCTGGTCCTGCGCCCGGTTCACGCGGCTCGTGGAGACGCGGTAGTTGTTGCACAGGAGCGAGAAGGCGAGCAGGTGTCCGCGCTCGCTCGTGACGTAGCCCGAGAGCGTCCGGGCGCCCGAGATGTAGCCGGTCTTGGCGTGGACGTTGCCGCGCGCGTCGCCCGAGCGGAAGCGGCTCTGGAGGGTGCCGGTGTAGCCGCCGACGGCGAGCGAGCTGTAGTACGCCTCGCGCGTGGCCCGGTCCGGGTGCTCGTGCATCCCGCGCAGGATGGCGACGATGCCGACCGGCGTGAGCCGGTTGAGCGCCGAGAGCCCGGACCCGTCGGCGATCCGGAACGACTCGGGGTCGACGCCGATGCGGTGGAGGAACGGCTCGGCGGCGGCGGCGCCGGCCCACGCCGAGCCCGTCGGGAAGTCGGTGCCGCGGTAGACGTAGGCGCCCAGCGTGCGGAGCAGGTGCTCGGCGTAGAGGTTGTTCGACTCCGTGTTCGTCTCGCCGATGATGGCCGAGAGCGGGGGCGACTGGTGCGAGGCGAGGCGCGTCAGCGAGGTGTAGTCCGGGAGCCGGCCCCACTCGTCGACGTCCACCTGGTCGGCGTCGACCTGGATGCCCTCCTGGCGGAACACGCCGACCATCGTGCTCACGAAGTACTCGGTCGGGTTGACGACGGCGACGTCCTCGGTCTCGACGCGCCCGGCCGGGACGGTCGTGGTGACGGTGAAGTCGTTGTGGCCGAGGTCGCGGCGGTAGCCCTCGTGGATGTCCCCGCCGGCCGTCGTCGTGGACTGGTTCGTCACGCGGATGTAGCCGAAGTCGGGCTCGAGCTCGATCTGAGCGCGTTGGCCCGGCGTCGTGCCCCGGACGGTCATGTGGACGGTGCCCTCGCCAAACTGGAGGCCGGCGATCTCGGCGCCGTAGTACCACACGAGGTCGTCCCACTGCCAGCCCTCGCCGAGGTGGACGTTGTCGAACACGTCGTCGTCGCCGACGACGACGCCGGTGACGCGGCGGACGCCGGCCGCCTGGAGGCTGTCGGCCCACTGGCGGAAGACGAGCGTGAGGTCGCCGCCGGTGTAGCGCCCGCCGAACGTCGGGTCGCCGGAGCCCCGGACGACGAGGCCGCCGCGGAGCGTCCCGTTCGTGATGTCGCCGTTGGCGTAGAGCCGCGTCTCGTAGCGGAAGTCCGGCCCGAGGGCGTCGAGGGTGGCCGCCGTCGTGAACAGCTTCATGTTGGAGGCCGGGATAAAGCGGCGGGCCGCGTTCCGCTCGTAGAGCACGGCCCCCGTCTCCAGGTCCGTCACGAGGGCGCCCCAGTAGGCGTCGTCGAAGTCGGAGTCGTCGAGGACCGCGTCGATGCGGTCCGCCAGCCCGGAGCGCGTGGACATCGGCTGCGCCGTCGCGGTGGCGCCCAGCACGAGGGCGAACAGGACCAGGAGGGGGCGGATTGAGGCGGGCATCGGAGGGGATGGGAGGAAAAACTCCCGAGAGCAAGAGGCGGGCCAACGCGGCGGCCTCCCGCTCTCGGCACGGACGGTTCGAACGGGCCGGCGCGCGCGATCGTGCGGCGCACGGCCGGCTCCGCACCCCGGGAAACGTCCCCGAAGGCGCGGGCTACTCCTCCTCCACGGCCGACTCCAGCCGGGCCTCGATGGCGGCCTGCTGGCGGACCAGGCCGAGCGAGTCGCGGGCCTGGGCCTCCAGGATCGCCTGCTCGGGGTCCGGGCGCTGGAGGAGGACGTAGACGAAGCCGGCCTCGGAGATCGGCGCGGCGGGCGTGAGGTGGATGATGTAGTCGTTGCGGCCGGCGGCGGCGTAGGCCGTGTCCACGCGGCCGATGGGGACGCCGGCCGGGAAGACGCCCGAGAACGGGCTCGTCGTCACCAGCATCCCCGGCTCCACGGGCTCCGTCTTGACCACGTACTCCATCGTGAGCCGGTCGAAGGCGGCCCCGTCCCAGCGGACGACGCCCTCGCGGCCCAGCTCCCCGATCACGGCCGGCACGCGGAACTGCGTGTTCTGGTGCGGCATGACGACGGAGTAGCTCGGGCTCGTGAGGACCACCTTCCCGATGATCCCCCGCTCGTTGATGACGGGCATCCCGACCTGGACGGAGTCCTCCTCGCCGACGTCGATGGTGAGCAGGTTCGTCTGCTCGGTGATGTCCTTGGCGACCACGCGGCCGACGACGCGGCGGACGTGGGCGGAGTCCTCGAAGCTGAGGAGCGCGCGGAACTGGGCGTTCTCGGCCGAGGCCTCGCGGAGCCGGGCCACCTCGGCCGCCAGCTCGGCCGTCTCGACGCGCAGCCGCTCGTTCTCGTCGAGCGACTGGCGGAAGCGGTCGGCCCGCTCGAACAGCCCGTCCACCGGGGCCGTGACCACGAGGCTGGCGGCGCGGGCGGCCCGCAGCGCCGGCCCGTTGCGGCCCACGAAGATCCCGATGGCGATCAGGAGGAGCACGCCGAAGACGACGTAGTCGCGGGAGCGGTCCCAGACCTGCTGAGCGAGAGCCATGCGGGTGACGGGGTACGAGTGGGCCGGGGGCCGTGACGCGGGCGAGCGACGGACGCCTGCCGCCTGTCACGCGTCCACCGGCCTCCTAGTTCGAGAGAACCTGGAGGTAGGAGTCGAGATCCTCCAGCACGGCGCCGGTGCCGCGCACGACGGCCGTGAGCGGGTCGTCGGCGGTGAACACCGGCAGCTCGGTCCGCTCGCGGAGGTACTCGTCGAGCCCCTTGAGGAGCGCGCCGCCGCCGGTCAGCATGATGCCGCGGTCGAGCACGTCGCCGCCCAACTCCGGGGGCGTCCGCTCCAGGGCGCGCACGACGGCCGAGGCGATCTGGTTGACGCTGGGCCGGAGCGCCTCGCGGACGTCCTCGCTCGAGACCACGCGCGTCTTGGGCACGCCGGTCACGAGGTCGCGGCCCTTCACGGACAGCTCCAGCTCGGGGTCCAGCTTCTGGGCGCTCCCGATCTCGCACTTGATCCGCTCGGCCGTCCGGGACCCGATGAGCAGGTTGTGGTGCTTCTTGAAGTACTGCATCACGGCCTCGTCCAGCTCGTTGCCGCCGACGCGGATCGACTCGTCGACCACGATCCCGTTGAGCGCGATCACGGCGATCTCCGTCGTTCCGCCGCCGATGTCCACGATCATGTTGCCGACGGGCTCTTGGACGTGGAGCCCGATCCCGATGGCCGCCGCCATCGGCTCGTCGATGAGCATGACCTGGCGGGCGCCCGCGTTCTGCGCCGCGTCCTTGACGGCCCGGCGCTCGACCTCGGTGATGCCCGACGGCACGCAGATCACCATGCGCCCGATGGACGTCAGGAAGCCCGGCTTGACGCGCTTGATGAACCCCCGGATGAGGGCGTCGGCGACGGAGAAGTCCGCGATGACGCCGTCGTTGAGCGGGCGGATCGTCTCGATGTCCTTGTGCGTCCGCTCGTGCATCAGGAGCGCCTCCTGGCCGATGGCCACGGGCTTGCCGGAGCGGCGGTCCATCGCGACGATGGAGGGCTCGTTGAGAACGATCCCCTTGTCCTGGACGTGGATGAGGGTGTTGGCGGTGCCGAGGTCGATGGCGACGTCGACCGAGAACGGGTTGAGCACGGGGGGCGGGTCGGGCGGCGAGGGGGCCGGTCAGGGGCGAGGGCGAGCCGGAGCGCGCGCCGAGGCCCTCCGTCCGTCCCGGAGGGGGGCTCGTCGGGGCAGGACGCTACGGACGAGTAAGCTAACGAGGCCCCCGCCTCCCTCGCGGCCCGGCGGCGTGGAAATTCCCCGAGGACCGGTCGCGCGGCGCCTCACTCCGGGGTTAGCTCGCGCGCTGGCGGCGGGATGTCCGAGGGAGGGAGAGAGGAGCCGGGGGGATCGAACCCGTCCATCGCCCCTCCCTTAGAGCGGTTTGGAACGGGCCCCCTCTCCCGCACGGGTGGAGAGGGGGCTTTGGTGGCGGCGTCGTGCTCGTCTCAAGGAGCCTTTTAGTGCCGGAAGTGGCGGCGGCCGGTGAACACCATCGCCAGCCCGCGCGCGTCGGCGGCGGCGATCACCTCGTCGTCGCGGACGCTGCCGCCGGGCTGGATGGCGGCCGTCGCGCCGGCCTCGGCGGCGGCCACGAGCCCGTCGGCGAACGGGAAGAAGGCGTCCGAGGCGACGACGCAGCCGTCCGTGTCGAGCCCGGACTTGGCGGCCTTGGCGAGCGCGACCTCGCTGGCGTCGATCCGGCTCATCTGGCCGGCCCCGACGCCCAGCGTGGCCCCGTCGCGGGCGTAGACGATGGCGTTGGACTTGACGTGCTTGCAGACGCGCCACGCGAAGTCGAGGTCGGCCCACTCGCGGTCCGAGGGGGCGCGCTCCGTCGGGACGGTGCTACGCTGGCGGAGCGCGTCGGCGCCCGGGAGCGTCGGGTCCGGGTCCTGGACGAGCAGGCCGCCGGCGACGGTGCGGACGTTGGGGGCCCCGCCCTGAGCGTCGAGGGCCGCACGGATCAGGCGTCGGTTCTGCTTCTGCTGCAAAAAGTCCAGCACGCCGTCCCCGTAGGCCGGCGCGATGATGATCTCGGTGAACACGCCGTCGATGGCCTCGGCCGTCGCCTGGTCGAGCGGCCGGTTGACGACCACGATGCCGCCGAACGGCGACTGGCGGTCGGTGGCGAACGCCTTGTGGTAGGCGGCCTCCAGGCCGTCCGGGTCCTGGCCGACGCCGCACGGGTTGGTGTGCTTGAGGATGGCGACGGTCGGCGGCGCCTCGGCGAACTCGGCGATGAGGTCGAGCGCGGCCGTGAGGTCGAGGAGGTTGTTGAACGAGAGGGCCTTGCCCCAGAGCGGCTCGTAGCGGCCGAGGGCGTCGCCGTAGAGCGCCGCGCGCTGGTGCGGGTTCTCGCCGTAGCGGAGGTCGGCCGCCTTCGGAAGATCGACGGTGAGGGACGACGGCAGGGCGTCTCCGTCCACGTCCGTGCCTTCGGGAGAAGCGTCCCGCGGGGGCGTCTGAACGGGCGCATCGCCGCCGGCAAAAAACGCCGCGATCGCCGCGTCGTAGGCCGCCGTGTGCGCGAAGGCGTCGGCCGCGAGCCGGCGGCGCGTGGCGAGGCCGAGCGTCCCGCCGTGGGCCTCCAGCTCGTCCGCGACCGCGTGGTAATCCGCCGGGTCCACGACGGCGCCGACGAAGGCGAAGTTTTTGGCCGCCGCGCGGAGCATCCCCGGCCCTCCGATGTCCACGTTCTCGGCCGCCAGCGCGTCCGTCACGTCCTCCTGGGCCACGGCCTCGCGGAACGGGTACAGGTTCACCACCACGAGGTCGATGGCGCCGATCCCGTGCTCCTCCAGCTCGGCCAGGTCGTCGGGGTCGGTGCGGCGGGCGAGGATGCCGCCGTGGATCTTGGGGTGGAGGCTCTTGACGCGCCCGCCGAGGATCTCGGGGAAGCCCGTCACGTCGGCCACGTCGGTGACGGGGAGGCCCGCGTCGCGGAGCGCCCGCGCCGTCCCGCCGGTCGAGAGGAGGTCGACGCCGAGGCCGTGGAGCCGCCGGCCAAAGTCGGCCAGGCCCGTCTTGTCGCTCACCGAGAGGAGGGCGCGGCGGACCGGGTAGCGGTCGTCGGGGGCGGGGAGGTCTTTCGTCTGGATCATGTGCGGGAGCGGGGTGAGAGCGGAGGCGTCGTGTAGCGGGCGGAGCGGCCCGGCGGGGCGGGTCGGAGTCCGCCGAGGGTCACGGACCCGGAGGAACGTCCTCGGACCCTCGACCCCCGAGGCCCGGCTCCCCAACGGTCACGCGCCGGCCGTCGACGCGGAGGCGGTCCTGGGCGAGCAGGGCGAGGGCGCGCGGGAAGATCCGGTGCTCGACGGCCAGCACGCGCGCCGCCAGCGCCTCGGGCGTGTCGCCGGGCTCGACGCGGACGGCCTCTTGCAGCACGATGGGGCCGCTGTCGTAGGCGGCGTCGACGAGGTGGACCGTCGCGCCGCTCACGCGGCAGCCGTGGGCGATCACGGCCTCGTGGACGCGCCGGCCGTACATCCCCGCCCCGCCGAACGCGGGCAGCAGCGACGGGTGGACGTTCAGGATGCGGTGGCGGAACCGCGCCACGACGGCGGGGGGGATCTTCTTGAGGTAGCCGGCGAGCGCGATCGCGTCGGCGTCGGCGTCCGCCAGCCGGGCGAGGAGGGCCGCGGCAAAGGCCGCCTCGCTCTCGAACTGGCGGGGCGGAAGCACGGCCGCCGGGATCGAGCGGGCGGCGGCGCGGTCCAGGACGCCGATCCCGTCGCGGTCGGTGACGACGAGCGCCGGCTCGGCGTCGAGCGTCCCGGCGTCGATGGCGTCGAGGAGGGCGCCGACGTTGGAGCCGCCGCCGGAGGCGAAGAAGGCGAGGCGCATCAGCGGGCGCGGCGGCTGCGGAGGACGTGGACGAGCACCGAGCCGACGAGCCCGATGGTGACGACGTTGGCGAGGATGATCGGGACGTCGCGGACGAGGACCCCGTACGCCAGCCACGCCACGAGCCCCGCCAGCAGCAGCGCGTAGGTCCCCAGCGAGAGGTCCGCCGACGACCCGGACCGCCACGTCTTGACGACCTGCGGGACGTAGGCCGCCGTCGTCAGCGCCGCCGCGACGAGGCCGAGGAGCGTGACGCCGCTCATGCCGCGACGGGCTCCAGCACCCGCAACGCCGTGCCGCTGGCGGACGCCGTCAGCCGCGCGCGGACGCCGACCGGCACCGTGCTCTTGCGCCGGACGTGCCCGTAGACGAGCCCCGTCGCCACCGGCCCGTCGACGAACTGGCTGTAGTGACGGAGCACCTCCCCGACGGTCAGGCTCGGCCGGTCCGGCGGCACGTCGGCGCCGGTGAAGAGGCCGAGCACGAGCCCGCCGAGCTGGCCGAGGACGCCCGCCAGTCGGAGCCGCGCGAGCAGGCCGTCGATCCGGTACGGCGGCTCGCCGACGTCTTCGAGGAACAGGATGGCGCCGTCGAGGTCGGGGAGGTAGGGCGTGCCGAGGAGGGCGGCCGTCAGCGCGAGGTTGCCGCCGAGCAGGACGCCCTCGGCCTCGCCCTCGCGGAGCGCCGAGAGCGTCTCGCCGCCCGGCCCGACGAGGTCGTAGCCGCTCGCGCCGCCGGCCACGCGCCAGAAGTCGGCCTCGGTCTCGGCGTCGAGGCCCGGCCAGTCCGGCGCCACCATGGGGCCGGAGAGGCCCGGCAGACCGGCCTCGCGCCAGAGCGCGAGGTGGAGCGCCGTCACGTCCGAATACCCGACGACGAGCTTGGGGTGCGCGCGGGCCGCCGCGTAGTCGATCCGGTCGAGGATGCGGAGGAGGCCGTAGCCGCCGCGCAGGCAGACGACGGCGTCGAGGTCGTCGCGGCGGAGGAGCGCGTTGAGGGCGTCGGCGCGGGCGGCGTCGGCACCGGCGAGGTAGCCCTGCGGGCCGCCCGCGATCTCGTGCGCCGCCTCGACGTGCAGGCCCCGCTGGCGGAGCGCGTCGAGGCCCGCTTGAACGTCGTCCGCGTCGAGCGCGGCCGAGGCCGGCGCCGCGACGGCGACCCGGCTGGCGGGCGTGAGCGGACGGGGGAGGGGCACGGGCGGCGGCGAGGGGCCGGCAAAATAGGGGCCGGTAGACGGTCGGGGGATCAACGAGAAGCGGGAAGTACACCGGCGCGGAGCCGCCCGCCTGATCTCCTGACGTCGGATCTCCGGTTCGGAGACGCCCTACCTTTGCGGCGTGACCGGCGCTCGTCCCCTCGTCCGCATCGTTCTCGTGGTGTGCCTCGCGGCCAGCACGCAGGGGCTGCTGTGGATCCAGGTCGCGTTCGCGGTCGACCAAGACCGGATCGCCGCGACGCTCTGCGTCAACCGCGACCGGCCGGAGATGAAGTGCAACGGGAAGTGCGTCCTCAGCGAGCGCATGGAGGCCCACCAGCACGAGCACGAGGAGGGCCGCGACCTCGCCGTCCTCCGCGTGGCCCTCTCGATCACGCCGCTGGTGGCCGAGGCGCCGGCCCTCGACGCGCCGCCCGCCGGACCCGTCCGCCCCTACGGCGCGGGTCCGCTCGTGGCCGCCGCCCCAGGCACCGGCGCCGACGTGTTCCGTCCGCCCCGGAGAGGCTGACGCTGTCGTGCTCCGCCGCGCTGGCGGAGCGGTCCCGTGCACGGCCGACGCTCGGCCGTGCGTCCCGTTTGCCCAGGCGGCGCGCAGGGTGCGTGCCGTCGTCTCTCCCTATCTCCATGTCTCTCCGACTCCTCGGCGTGGCCGTCGCCACGCTCCTCGCCGCCAGCGCCTCGGCGCAACCCTGGACCTCCCACCGCCCCGACGGCCACGCCCCCATCGGCGTCATGGCCGACCACACGCACGGCGGCCGGGAGGCCATGTTC
Source organism: Rubricoccaceae bacterium (assembly GCA_963811175.1). Taxonomy (GTDB): domain Bacteria; phylum Bacteroidota; class Rhodothermia; order Rhodothermales; family Rubricoccaceae; genus Rubrivirga. The sequence goes on from CAWEQE010000002.1 coordinate 1,309,540, forward strand.
TCCTACCGCTCGATGTGGATGCCGATGTCCGGCAGCCTCGTCGGCACCGAGCCCATCGAGGACGCCCAGATCGTCTCCCCGACCGGCCAGAACTTCCGCGTCACGCCCTCCGAGATGCCCATGCGGATGGACATGGTCGGGCTCATGGTCGCCCCGAGCCGCCGGCTCACGCTCATGGCGATGGTCCCGTTCGTGACGATGGACATGGACCACAAGAGCCGGATGAGCGTGGCGGCCGACCCCGACGCCGTCGCCTTCTCGACCTCGTCCGGCGGCATCGGCGACGTCTCCGCGACGGCGCTCGTGCTGCTGGCGGAGCCCGGCCGCAGCCGCGTCCACGCCGGCCTCGGCGCCAGCTTTCCCACGGGCTCCATCGACGAGACCGACGACACGCCGATGGGCGAGGACCAACAGCTCCCGTACCCCATGCAGGTCGGGAGCGGGACCGTGGATCTCCAGCCGAGCCTGACCTACCTCGGGCAGAGCGACCGCTTCGGGTGGGGCGCTCAGGCGCGGGGCACCGTCCGCCTCGGGACCAACGAGCGGGACTACGCGCTCGGCGACCGGGCCGGCCTGACCGGCTGGGCCTCCGTCCTCCTCACCGACGCCTTCAGCGTCTCGACGCGCCTCGACGGGCAGGCCTGGGGCACCATCGACGGCGCCGACCCCGTCTACCAGATGGGCGTCGAGACCCGGCTCGTCCCGACCGTCTTCCCCGACCTCCGCGCCGGCGAGCGCGTGGACCTGAGCGTCGGGGTGAACGCGGTGGTGCCGAGCGGCGTGTTGGAGGGGTTCCGCGCCGCCGTCGAGGTGGGCGTGCCGGTGTACCAGCGGCTCGCCGGCCCGCAGCTCGAAACGGACGTCGTGCTGACGGTGGGCGCGCAGTACGCCTTCCCCTTCTAGCCCGCCGTGCGTCCGGGGCCGGCCCGGCCCCGGGCTCGCTGAACCGCCGGACCCGCCTCGCGTTGCACGACTCTCCCTGATGCGCTTCCCGATGATCCGTTCTCTCTCCCTCTGCGTCCTCGCCCTCGGCGTGCTCTCGGTCTCCGCCTGCGACACCTCGCGGGCCGTGATCGACCCCGAGCCCGACTTCGACCCCGCGACGGTCGACTACGACACCGTCGCCTCGCTGGACTACGACACCTACGTCCGCCCGCTCCTCGTGGCCCGCAACGCCTTCGCGCCGACGGCGACCAGCGAGCCGGGCGACGACGCGGCCTACGCCTACGACGCCCTCCTCGACGCCGAGTGGGGCGCGACGATCATCCCGTTCGACGGGGCCGCCAGCCTGCTCGTCCGCCTCGCCCATGAGCCGCTGGCGGAGGGCGTGGCGAACCCGTACCCGAACCTGGAGACGCTGGAGGCCGACGAGGTGGCCTACCTCCGCCGCTGGATCGAGGACGGCGCGCGCGGACCCGACGGCGCCCCCGCCTACGCCGACGCTCGGCGCCTCCTCTACGTCTGCAACCAGCTCGCCGGCCGCGTCGCCATCGTGGACGTCGACCGGATGCGGACGATCCGGCACGTCTACTTCGAGGACCTCGGCGAGCCGGCCGACGCCAAGCCGCACCACGTGGTGGCGGCGCCGGACGGGAGCGCGTGGTACGTGGCCCTCATCGCCGGCTCGGACGGCGGCTCCGTCCTCAAGCTCTCGGGCTCGCTGACGATCGACCCCGGCGCCGACGGCTACCTCCTCGCCCGCGAGACGCCGCCGGCCGGCAGCGGGACGTTCGAAAAACCGGGGATGCTCGCGCTCGACACGGCCCGCGACCGGCTCTACGCCGGCCGGTCGTTCTCGGCCTCGCCCACCTCCAACGGCGTCGCCCAGTTCACGGACCTCGGCACGCTCGCCTTCCAGGAGGTGGCCACGCCGCCGGTCCACCCCCACGCGGTCGGCGTGAGCCCGGACGGGCGCTACCTGTTCACGGCGGCCCTGGAGCCGACCGGCGCCAGCACCGAGGCCTACGTCTACGACACCGACACCGAGGACCTCGTGCAACGGCTGCCGGTGGCGGGCCGGCTGGCGTTCGTCCAGTACGCCGTCTCCCCCGACGGCGGCACCGTCGTCCTGACGGAGCAGACGGGCGGCGGCCTCGCCGTGTTCGACTTCGAGGACGGCCGGCTGGCGCTCCGCACGAGCGTCCCCACCGGCGACCAACCGTGGCACCCCGTCTTCTCGCCCGACGGCCGAACCGTCTACGTCCCCAACCGCGTCTCGAACACGGTCTCGTTCGTCGACGTCGCCAGCGGGACCGTCACGCGGACGGTCGGTAACCCGGAGGACGGGACGCGCCCGCTCAGCCAGCCCCACGGGTCGGCGATCACGGACGACGGCCGGACGCTCTTCGTCTCGAACCGGAACCTGGTGATGAGCGGCGACGCGCTCTACACGCCGCCCGTCCGTTTCGAGGGCGAGCCGGTGGACCTGCAATCCAACGTGACGGCCATCGACACGGCCACGGGCGAGATCGTCGCCGTGATCCCGCAGGGCCGCTGGGCCTCGGGCCTCGCGTTCGCCGCCCGGTAGTCTCGTCCCGGGTCCCTCGTCGAAGCGGACGACCTGAGCCGCCGCCAGGAGACGAAGCCAGATGGACAAGGGACCACCCACAAACCGCACCTCCACTCCAGTGATCCGACTCCTTCCTCTCGCTTTCGCAGCCGTCGCCCTGTCCGGCTGCGCCACGACCACGGCGCTGGCCCCCTGCCCCGACGGGGACTGCGCCGCCGCGTCCGGCCCGCTGGCGGTCGACTACGACGCGGTCACGTCGCTGGACTACGACCAGTACGTCCGGCCGCTCCTCGCGGCGCGCCACGTGCTCTCGCCCACGCCCGGCGGCACCGGCGACCCGGCGGACTACGAGCACGCGGACGTGCTGATGGCCGGCCCGAGCGGGTTCGTCGTCCCGTTCGACAGCGAGGGGAGCCTGATGCTCCGGTTCGTGCGCGACCTGCCCGCCTCCGCGGCGATCCCGTTCCCGAACCTCCGGACCCTGGAGCCCGACGAGGTCCGCTTCCTCGCGCGCTGGATCGAGGCCGGCGCGCGCGGATCCGACGGAGCGGTCCCCTTCGCCGACGCCCACCACGTCCTGGTGGCCGGCGTCCAGGGCGAGAACCACCTCGCGCTCGTCGACGCCGAGACGCTCCGCCTCATCCGGCGCATCCGGTTCGACGACCTCGGGATCGAGAGCACCCCGTACGGCCCGCACCACGTCGCCTTCGAGCCCGACGGGAGCGCGGCCTACGTCTCGCTCGTCTCGGCCGGCGTCGTCGCCAAGGTCAGCCTGGACCTCTCGCTCGACCCGAGCGACCCGGCGGTCCTGCTCGGCCGGACGGCCCCCGGCGCGTTCGCCACGCCCGGGATGCTCGCCCTCGACCCGTCGTCGTCGCGGCTGTTCGTCGGCCGCTCGACGCTCTCCGACCCGCTGGCGAACGGGTTCGGCGTGCTCGACCGCGAGACGATGGACCTGGAGGTCGTCGCCACGCCGTTCAACGTGCCGCACGCGATGGCCGCCACGCCCGACGGCCGCTACGTCCTCACGGCGGAGCTGACGGGCACGCAGGCCGCCAGCCGCGCGCTCGTCTACGACGCCCAGACCGGCGACGCCTCGATCCTCACGATTCCCGCCGACGCGGAGCCGCGCGAGTTCATCCACTTCAGCATCCTCGGCGCGCACCACATGGGCATGGGGATGGACCACATGGGCATGGGAGGCGAGATGGATCACGGATCGATGGACCACGCCGGCATGGACCACTCCGGCATGGACCACGCCCGCGTCGACCCCGAGGGGCAGGCCCCGGCGGGCTATCCGTACACCGTCACGCTCACCTCGCGCTCGACCGACGAGGTCCTCTTCCTCACGCTCACCGAGAGCGGCGACCTGAGCGTCACCGGCTCGGCGCCGGCGGGCGACGGCCCGTACCACGCCCACGCCAACCACGACGGCTCCTCGCTCCTCATCCCCGACCAGCGCGGCGACGCCGTGACCATCCTGGACGCCGCGACGCGCGCGCTCGTCCGCACCGTCGCGGCGTCGGCGCCGGGCGGGCCGCTGAGCCAGCCGCACAGCCCGGCCCCGGCCTTCGACGGCTCGCGCTTTTTCGTCACCTCGTCCAACCTCGACGGGGCCTGGACGCCGCCGTTCCTGTTCATGCCGCCCGGCGACGGCGACCGCCAGCCGCTGGAGGCCCGCTCGTTCGGCAACCTCGCCGCCTTCTCGCCGACGGGCGAGGTGCTCGGCGTCGTCCAGCTCGGGGCGTACCCGTCCGGCCTGGAGCCGGTGATGCTCCACGGCGGGATGGACCACGACTCGATGGATCACGGCGGGATGGACCACGGCGACCACTGACGCTCGCGACGGCGTTTTCGCTCGGAACCACGAATCACGCCGCTGCCACGTTCGGCTCCCCCCGCACCCGCCCCGACCGAATGCGCTCCGCCCTAACGCTCCTCCTCCTCGCCCCGCTGGCGGCCTCCGCGCAGACGTTCGAGCGCGCCGTCGATCCGTTCCCGGTCTCGTCCGGCGGCGACGCCGTGCCGTACCCGTTCGTCGGCGGCTTCTTCGAGCCGCGGCCGTCCCTCGTGGACATCGACGCCGACGGCGACGCGGACCTGATCGTGAACGTGGGCGGCGCCGGCCTCCAGCTCTTCGAGCGGGAGGGCGACGAGTGGATCTGGCGGACCGACCGGCTCGGCGGGATCGAGCCCGGCAACTGGTCCACGTTCGCCGACCTCGACGGCGACGGCGACCTCGACCTGCTCGCGCGCGGCGCGCCCGGCCGCGTCCGCTACTGGCGGAACACGGGCACGGCGCAGGCGCCGGCCTTCGAGGTGGCCGCCGACGAGCTGACGACCGTCGACGGCGAGCCGGTCCGCGTCGAGGACTCCTCGATCCCGACGCTCGCCGACCTCGACGGCGACGGCCGCCCGGACCTGCTCTCCGGCAAGGCCGACCTCGGGACCATCGCGCTCTACCGCCACGAGGGCGTCGACGCCGACGGCGTCCCGCAGTTCGCGTTCGTCAGCGACGCCTACCAGGACATCCAGGTCTACGAGGAGAACCCGTCCTGCACCGCCCGCCAGCCGGGCGGGGTCGGGGCCGCCGGCCTGCCGGATCTCGGCCGCATGACGAGCCGCCACGGCGCCAACGCCATCGCCGTCGTGGACCTCGACGGCGACGGTGCGCCGGAGCTGTTCTGGGGCGACTTCTTCGCGCCGAGCCTGTTCTACTTCGTCAACCAGGGCACCGCCACCGACCCCGCGTTCGTGCTGGGCTCGGACCGCTTCCCCGTCGGCCAGCCCCTCACGTCCGGCGGGTACAACGCGCCCGCCTACGGCGACGTGGACCGCGACGGCGACGCCGACCTCGTCGTCGGCGTCCAGCGCGGCCTGTGCTTCCAGAGCCAGACGGCCGTCTCCAACCTGATCTACTTCGAGAACGAGGGCTCGCCGACGAACGCAGACTTCAGCCTCCGCACCGACCGTCTCATCGAGGGGATCGACGTCGGCACGCGCTCGGCCGCCGCCCTCGCGGACCTCGACGGCGACGGCGACCTCGACCTCGTCCTCGCCAACGAGTCGAGCCCGGACGAGCCGAGCCGCGCGAACCTCCTCCTCTACCGCAACGAGGGCACCGCCGACGCCCCCGATCTCCGCCTGGAGGACGCCGACTGGCTCTCGCTCGCCTACGACTTCGGCGCTTACGCGCCCGTCTTCGGGGACCTCGACGGCGACGGCGATCTCGACCTCCTCGTCGGCGGCTTCAACGGCCGATTCGCTCTCTTGCGGAATGACGGGACGCCCGAGGCCCCCGACTTCACCCTCGCCGACGAGCGGTTCGGCGACGTCGACGCCGGCCAGTACGCGCGCGGCGCGCTCGGCGACCTCGACGGCGACGGCGACCTCGACCTCGTGACGGGCGCCTCGAACGGCCGCGTCCGCCTCTACCGCAACGTCGGCACGCCCACGGCCCCGGCCTTCGAGACCGAGTCCAACGGGACGCCCGGCGCCGACGACCTCGCGTTCGCGGCGGCCATCGGCCTCCCCGACGACGTGGGCGAGGACAGCGCCCCGGCCCTCTCCGACATCGACTCGGACGGCGACCTCGACCTCCTCGTCGGCACGGCGACCGGCGAGATCCTGGTCTACCAGAACACGGGCACCCCGACGGCCCCGTTGTTCGAACGGGCGGCCCCGATCCCCGCCGGCCGCCGCCGCACCACGCCGACCCTCGGCGACCTGACGGGCGACGGCCGCCCCGACCTCCTGGCCGGCTCCGACGCCGGCGGCCTGCTCTATTGGCGGGCGTCGAGCGGGGCGACGCGGGCCGAGCCGGCGCCCTCCGGCGACCTCGGCCTCCGCGTGGTGCCCAACCCCTCGACCGGCGCCGTCACCTTCCGCGCCGACGGCGTGGACCGCGCCGCCCTCGTCGTGTTCGACGCCCGGGGCCGACGCGTCCAGCGGCTGGCGATGCGCGGCGGCGAGGCGACGTGGGACGGCCAGGGCGGGGGCGAGACGGCCGCGTCGGGCGTCTACCTCGCCCGACTCCGCGACGGCGCCCACGTCGAGACGGTCCCGTTCACGCGCCTTCGGTAGCGGGCTCGGCGGGCAGCGGGTTCAGCATCACCAGGACCGTTGTGCTGCCGCTGGCGGCCACGGCGCCGTCGGCCGGAGCGTAGCCGGGCGCCTCGACGCGCAGCCGCGCCGCGCCGTCGCCGGCGACCGCGAACGAACCGTCGGCACGCGCGAGGAGCGGGGCCTCCGGCCCGAGGCCCGTCACGGAGACGGACGCGCCTGCGATCGGCTGCCCGGTCGCCAGGTCCACGACGCGGCCCCGGAGCACGCTCGGCGACACGTCCGCCCGCTTCTCTACGAGGACGACGGCGGAGGCGGCCCGCTCGGGGACCACGTCCGGCGCCAGCCAGTCGGGCGCGAGCGAGTAGGGGAGGAGCGTGCCGCACCCGGCGAGGCAGAGGGCGACGAGAAGGACGAGCGGGCGCATGGCGGACCGGAGAGGGAGGCATTACCCCGGCGGGCTCCCAACGTTTCCCCGCGCCCCGCTGGCGACGGACCTCCGCCCGTGCGAAGAGGTCGGGCCCCTTCCGTTTCCCGCTCTACACCCAGCCCTTCCGGCGGAAGTAGACCAGCGTGCCGATCGTGACGAGCGCCATCACGCCGAGCAGGACGAAGTAGCCGTAGCGGTAGTGCAGCTCCGGCAACACGTCGAAGTTCATCCCGTAGAGCCCGGTCAGAAAGCCGAGCGGGAGGAAGATGGTGCCCACCACGGTCAGCACCTTCATCACCTCGTTCTGGCGCATCCCGAGCGACGAGAGGTAGAGGTCGTTCACCGACGCCAGCACCTCGCGCAGCGCCTCCAGGATCTCGACGGCCTGGACGAGGTGGTCGTAGGCGTCGCGGAGGTAGGGCCGCGTGCGGTCCTCGACGTAGGGGGCGTCCTCGCGCTGGAGGGCGGCGAGCACCTCGCGGAGCGGCCAGATCGCCCGCCGGAGCACGACCACCTCGCGGCGGAGCCCCGAGATCGCCGCCTGCACGGCGGGGTCGGGGCGGTCGAGGGCGCGGGCCTCCAGCGTCTCGGCCGCGTCGCCGACGCGCTCCAGCGTCACGAACGAGTGGTCCACGATGAGGTCGAGGAGGGCGTAGAGGAGGTAGTCGGCGCCGGACTGGCGGACGCGCCCGACGCCCTCGCGGAGGCGCTGGCGGAGCGGGTCGAACACGTCGCCCTCGGCCTCCTGGAACGAGAGCACCCAGCCGTCGCCCAGCACGAGGCCGACCTGCTCGATGGTGTGGCCCTCGGTCTCGGGGTCGTTGTCGCAGTAGGCCTCGGCCGCGTCGAGGCCCGTCGCGCGGACCATGCGGGCGACGACGAACACGTCGTCGCCGTAGACCTCCATCTTGGGCCGCTGCGTGGTGTGGACGAGGTCCTCGACCACGAGCGGGTGGAGCCCGAACGCCTCGCCGAAGGCGGCCACGGTCGCCGTGTCCGCCACGCCGTCCACGTTCACCCAGAGCACGCCCGGCACGTCCGCCAGCGCGTGGGCCTCGGCGGCGGAGAGGCCCGCGTGCTCCTCGACGCCCTCGGGGCCGTAGTGGAACGCCGTGACGCGCGCCGGCGGCGGCGGCTCGACGGGGTGCCGGAGCACGCCGGGCGCCGTCCCGAGCGCGTGGGACCGGCGCTCGACGAGCCGCGTCGGGCGGAGTCTCCGGCTCGCGCTCCGCAGGCGGGCGGCCGTGCGCGCGGTCTGGCCCATCGCTAGGGCGTCGAGGACGGCGGAGGCGGCGACTCGCGCTGGACCGACTCGGTCCGGCGGGCGACCTCGTCGGCGAGGCGCTGCATCTCGTCGGCCTCGGTCGGATTCCGCGTGGTCGGCGGGGCGGGGCGGGCCTCGTTCAGGTGGCCCACGGCCTTCGTCCGCTTGGTCTCGGTCGTTGCCAACTCCCGCTCGACCTTGCGGGCGCGGCGCGAGGCCCCGATCCGGCCGGGGAGCCCGGCGACGTAGCCCAGCAGGAGGCCGGCGCCGAACCACCCGGCGATCATCCACAGGACCGGGCCGGTCCAGTCGGCTCCGATGAACGGGAGGGCGAGGCGGACCTCATTGTCGAGGTTGGCCGGCTGGGTCGCCAGCAGCACGCCGAGCACGGCCACGACGAACAGGATGATGAGGGCAGAACGCATGGGGAATGGCGGTCGGGGGAGCGGAAGTCTACGCCCTATCGGCCGGAGGGGGGAGGATTCGTCAACCCACGAGCGGCCGGGAGGTGCCGGCTACGACGAGACGGACCGCCCCTTCCACGCCACGCGCCCCGTCGCGTGCGCCCAGGCGGAGTCGAGCTGGAGCACGGCGCCGAGGGCGAGCGTGAGCGGCCCCAGCGCGCTCACCCAGAGCGGGAACCGCCCGGCCCGGTCGACGGCGAGCTTGATCCCGACGAGCGTCGCCAGCGCGGCGAGGCCGGCCGGGCCGCCCAGCCACAGCAGGCTCGGGACGACCCACGAGAGCACGTACAGCGCGAAGAACAGGGCGAACGCCACCGGCCCGCCGCCCGCGAGCAGGTAGGCGTTCTTGCGGAACCCCCGCCACGCCTCCCCGAACGAGCCGTACATCCGCACGGCCACCTCGCCGCCCAGATCCTCAAAGTGGAGCCGGACGCCCTCGCGCTTGAGGAAGCGGCCGATCATCACGTCCTCCAGCACCTCGGCCCGGTTGGCCTCGTGCGGCTCCAGCTGGCGGTAGTCGTCGGCGCCGAGCGCCCACACCTGCCCGTTGAGCGCGCTGAGCGACGGGGACCGCGTCCGGTGGACGAGCGGGACCGGCAGCGCCGCCAGCACGGCGAACGGGACGAGGCTCGTGAGGAGGGCCGCCGGGCCGCGGTCGAGGTAGCGGGGGAGGCCGGTGAGGGCCGTGCCGCCGCCGCCGTTGGCCGCCCACCGGCCGACGAGCCGGGCCAGCGCGCCGTCGTCGCGGAGCTGGGCGTCGGCGTCGAGGAAGACGAACACGTCGCCCGTCGCGTGGCGCGTGGCCTGGTAGAGCGCGTGGACCTTCCCGACCCACCCGGGCGGCGGCCCGTCTCCCCGCACGGCGACGAGGCGCGGGTCGGCGTGGGCCTGGAGCACGCCCCACGTCCCGTCCTCGCTGGCGTCGTCCACGACGACGACCTCGAAGTCCACGCCGGTCTGGCTCAGGAGCGACGGCAGGAGAGCCTCCAGGTTGGCCTCCTCGTTCCGCGCCGGGACCAAGACCGAAACGCGCGGCAGGGCGGTCGGGAGCGGCCGGCGCCGGACGCGCGCCATCCAGACGAGGCTGGTCCCCAGGACCAGACAGACGGCGGCGTGGATCGTCAGGACGACGGCGAGCGTGCCCGTCACGGAGGGTCGATCAGGAACTGCCGGAAGATGCGCGGGGGGTTCTGCGCGAGCAGCCGGCGCCGGAGCGCCACGCCCTGGGCTGGGTCCCGCTTGCGGACGGCCATCCAGATCCACACCTCGGCCTCGAACGGGTGGATGCCCGGCGCCGGGCGGCGGGCGAGCACCCGGCGGAGCCGCTCGAACGTCCGCTGCGCCTCGGCCACGTCGCCGCCGAAGATGCCGGGCTTGTAGTAGAGGCCCTGCCCCTTGACGAGGAGCGCGTACGGCTCGTCGGGGTCGCGGGCGAGGGCGTCGGCCAGGATGCGCTCGGAGCGGCGGCCGTAGGTCGGGAGGCGCCACGCCGGACCGCTGGCGGCTCGATAGGCCCACATCGCCGAGATCAGCGCCAGCTCGCGCGCCGACCGGACGCCCTCGTCGGGCGGGATCTCGTCGAGCCAGCCCGTGTCGAGCGTCATCGGGTAGAGCCGGTACAGGCAGAGCAGCCGCTCCTCGCGCGTCCGCGCCTCCGTGCGGAGCAGGCGCTCCACGCCCGACGTGTCTTGCCGCGCGTAGTAGACCGTCAGCGAGTCGCGGACCGTGGGCGTCGCCGGGTCGTCGCGTGCGTGACCGGAGGCAGAGGGGCGCCGGCGAGGAGCGCCACGAGGAGGACGAGCATCAGGCGGTGGGGGGAGAGCCGAGAAACCTACGCGGTTCGCACCGAACCGCTCGCACCGAACGGCAGCTTCACCGACTCATTGCGGGACGGTGAGACGGGCGGCCGTGGAAACGCTCCGGCAACTGGAGCCTTGCCGACGGGCGCCCGTGCGGCAGCTACTCCGGGCCCTTACCGAAACGTCAGCCGGCGGAAGAGGGGGGCGAGGCGCGAGAGGTCCCACCGCTCGTCGGCGCCGGGCGTCCCCTCCAGCAGCACGTGGGCGCGGCCCGTGGCGAGGTCGTCGGGGCGGGCGTCTTCCGAGCCGGCCGAGGACGGCCGCCAGCCGGTCGCGCTCGTCGCCGTCGGCGCGGTCGTGCGGGGGGCCGGCCGCGAGGAGCGCCGTCGGCAGGCGCTCGCCCCACCACGTCAGCCGCACGCCGACGGGCCACCACGCGACGGGCTCCGGCAGCACGCGGGCCAGGCGCGGGAGGTCGGCGCGGAACGGCTGGAGGCCGGCCTCCGGGACGCCCATCGTGCCCTCGGGGTAGAGGTAGAGCGCCGTCCGCGCGTCATGCTCCATGCGCCGGGCCGTCTCGCGGACCGTGCGGACCCGCTGGCGGGCGTCCTCGGCGGGGAAGGGGAGGGCACCGACGGGGCCGAAGAGCGGCGCGCGGTCCCACGCCTCCATCCAGACGAGCATCGGCCGGCGCAGGACCTGGGTGGTCAGGTGCCAGAGGAGGTAGCTGTCCGCGACGTAGTGGTGGTTGGCGTAGAGCACGAGGGGCCGGCCGGGCGCCGGGTCCAGGGGCCGCCGCTCGCCCACCCACACCACGCGCCGGAAGCCCGAGCGGAGGTCGGACCGGATGATCCGCTCGGCGAAGCGCCTCGCCAGCCGGCCGCCGACGCCCTCGCCCACCGGGACGGCGCCGCTCACCGCCGCGCCCGCAGGCGCCGGCGCCGCGCCTCGTAGCCGTCGTGGATCACCAGCCGGAGCTTCCGCCGGAGCGGGACGATGGCCCGGCGGGTCAGGTTGTCGTAGCCGGCGGCGCGCACCTCGTTCAGGATCTCGCGGTACATCCGCGCGGCGGCTCGGATGCCCGTCTGCGCGGCGGGGCGGAGCCCGTCGATCTGGTCGAGCGCCTGGCGGTACAGGGCTTCGGCGTCCTCCATCAGCGACTCGGTCAGGTCCGCGTACGCAGCGGTCTGGAAGACCGAGGGATCGGCCAGCGAGAGGTCGTAGCCGTCGAGGTCCGCCAGGGGGAGGTAGGTCCGGGAGAGGTCGCGGTGGTCCTCGCCCACGTCGCGCAGGATGTTCGTGATCTGCATGGCGTTGCCGAGCGCGCGGGCCGGCGCGTCGAGCCGGTCGAGGTCGGACGGCTGGCGGACGAGGAACGGGAGCATGGCGGCGCCGACGGAGCCGGCCACGAGGTCGGAGTAGGCCAGGAGGTCGGCGCGCGTCTCGATGGGCCGTCCCCGGAGGTCCCAGCGGGCGCCGTCGAGGAGCTGGCGGAGCGGGCGCGGGCGGAGGCCGTAGTGCGCGTGGACCTCGGCCAGCCGGCGCCAGAGGAGCACGTTCCGTCCCGCGCTCGGCGGGCGCCCGTCGAGGGCGGCGTCGAGCGAGGCCTCCATCGCGTCCACCTCGGCGAGCGCGCGAGCGGCCCCGATCACCTCGGCCCGCTCGTCCGCCAGCGTGTCGACGGTCCGGCAGTAGAGGTAGAGCACGGCCACGGGCAGCCGCTCGGCGCGCGGGAGCAGGCGCGTGGCGAGCGAGAACGTCCGGCTGTGGTGGCGGAACGCGCGGCGGAGGTAGCGGTCCTCGTCGCCGCGCGAGGCGTCGGGCGCGGGCGCCTCGGGGCCGACGAAGGCGGGCGCGGGCGCGGCCTCGTCGGGCGCCCTCGTCACGGGAGGCTGGAGACGGACGGACTCCACCTAGGCGACGGCTGCCCGCACCTGCGGCACGTCGGCCGGAGGCGCGGCGTGCCGCCGCAGCCACAGCACGCCGAGCGCGACCGCCAGCCCGGCGAGCCCGGCGAGCCCGGCGAGCGGGGCGCGGTACACGAAGCACACGCCGATCGAGAACGCCGTGTTGACCGCGTAGAACCGGGGCGCCCAGGCCCCGACGAACTCGTTGGGCGCCGCCGCGAGCCCGCCCAGCCCGACCTCGTACCCCGCCGCGATCAGGACCGACGTGAGCGCCCACCCGCCCCAGTTCACGAGGGGCATCCCGAAAAAGACGCCGCCGACCTCGTACTTCCAGAACGGGAACGCGTGGTTCATGGCCGGGTCCAGGGCCACGTCCCAGAGCACCATGAACAGGGCGACGGACGCGATCCGACCCACCCGCCCGAGCCCGAGCCGCCGCCCGAGATCGAGCGAGACGATGGAGATGGCGTACCACGAGAGCGGGATCAGCCACGGCACGTGCCCGGCGATCTTGGCGCCCAGGAAGTCGCCGTAGCTGTACGGCCCGAACGGGACGCCGGTCTGGGTCCCGACCAGCTCCGCCGTCGCGCCGACGACGCACCCGACGACGAGGAACCCGACCGACCGCGCCCACCCCAGTTCGCCGAGGTAGAGCGTGAACGCGAGGACCGGCAGCATCGCCATGTTCACCCACGTCGGGAGCTTGACGAGGTCGTCGTAGCCCAGCCCGATGGTTCGGTCGATGGCGTCGATGGCGGCCCAGCCGGGGCCGGGCGCGAAGTTCAGCAGCGCCGCCCCAGCCAGGCTGAACACGACCGAGCCGGCGAAGAGCCCGAAGGCGAAGAGGAAGACCTGGCGAGAGCGCATCCGGGCGGACGGAAAGGGGAACGGAGCGGGACGAACGGGCCGGCCCGCGCGTAGATCCGGGGCCGGGGGCGAAGGCGGCCGTGGGAGGGTCGGGCCACCCCCCGCCCCGCTGGCGACGGCGCCCGCCCGTCGGGTCATCTTCCCGTTCCCTGTTCCCCGTTCCCCGTGACGGCCATCCGCCCACCCGAGTTCTTTCCCCGCCTCCCGTACGCCGCGCTCCTCCTCGCGGCCGACCGTGTCGTCCTGGCCGACACGTTCCCGTTCAGCCGGCAGAGCGCCCAGAACCGCGCCCGCATCCAGACCGCCGCCGGCCCCCGCTGGCTGACGGTCCCGCGCCGGCACGCCGGCCTCGGCCAGCCGCTCGCAGAGGTCGAGGTCGTAGACGATGGGTGGCGCCGCCGGCACCTCGCCACGCTCCGCGCCGCGTACGGGATGGCCCCGTTCTACGACCACGTCGCGCCCGCGCTGGCGGACCTCCTCGGCCGGCCGTACGCCTCGCTGGCGGACCTCACCTGCGCGACCGTCGCGTGGGCGGCGCGGTGGCTGGAGGCGACCGCCGCGGTCGTCCGCGCGTCCGCGCTGCCCGGCGCGCCCACCTCGCTGGCGGACGTTCTGGCCGAGGGCGAGACGCTCCTCACGCTCCCCGAGTCCGCCGAGGGCGACCGCCAGCAGGTCGGCGGGCCGGTCCGCGTGCTCCGGTTCGAGGAGGGCGAGCGGCGGCAGGCGTTCCCCGGCTTCGAGCCCGGCCTCAGCGTGCTCGACCTCGTGTTCAACCACGGCCCGCGCTCCGCCGACGTGTTGCGGCGCGGAGTGGCGGGGCGGACCGGGGAGGACGGGAACGGGTGAGGACCTGGTGGGCCACCTGCACGGGCCCGCGCTACCCCGCGTACCGATCCAGCAGGAACGTGTGGTCGCGCACGACGGCCTTGAGGAAGGCCTCCGGCGGCATCGGCACCGGCGCCATCCCGAGCTTCGTCTCGACGGCCGCCTTCGCCCGGCGCGCGAGGTCGGTGGCACGGGCGTCGCGCGTTTTCGAGAGGCGGAGGCGGACGATGACGGCCCGAATCGTCCGCACGTCGGCGTCGCTCAGGGCCTCGGCCTCGGGGAACTCCGGGACGTGGTCCGGCGGGGCGGGGGGGTAGAGGATCTCCCCGAGTCGGACCCGCTGGCGGCGTCGCACGACGGTCGTGCCGGCCGCGAGGTCGCCGAGCCGCTGCGACCGCTTCGTCACCGCCACCGAGATCATCGCCACGGCCCCCGACGACAGGCTCACGTCCACGAACCGGAGGAGCCAGCGGAGCCCGTACTGCCCGAGCGTCGGCTGCGCGCCGTCGAGGCGAGCCACCTGGGTTTTCAGCGCCAGCTTGCCGGGCGTCCGCCCCTCCATCAGCACCTCGAAGGCCAGGTGGTAGAGCAAGATCGGGAGGTAGATCATGGCGACCCCCACCGCCACCGACCCTCCGATCCCGGCCCACTGGACCCCGACGACGGTCACGAGGAACAGGTAGGCCGCCATCACCAGCCAGTCGACGAGGGTGGCGAGGATGCGCTCGCCGAGGCTGGCGGGCTCCAGCGCCAGGGGCACGTTCTGGGCGGTCCGGATGTCGAGCGAGAGGTCCACGAACGGCAGGGGGGAGCCGCGAAGACTACGACCCCGGGAGCCCCGTGGTCCGCCGCCCGCCGAGCGGAGGCGCCAGCGGCTCGGACGGGCGGCACGCAGGCCCCCACGCCTCCGGGCTCCACCCAGGACTACCTTGCGGCGTCGCCCCCAGCCCCCGTGCGAGAAGCCGTCTTCGTCCGCCGTCACGCGCCCGAATGGGAGGCCCTGGAGGGCCGCCTCCGCGACGGCGCGCGCCCCGACCCCGACGCGCTGGCGGACGACTACGTCCGCCTCGGCGACGACCTCGCCTACGCCAAGACGTTCTACCCCGGCTCCGCGACGGCCGCCTACCTCAACGACCTCTCGGCGCAGGCCCACGCCCAGGTCTACCGCAACCGCCGCGAGGAGCGCGGGCGGCTCCGCCAGTTCTGGGCCGAGGAGATCCCCCAGGCCGTCTACGAGAGCCGCCGCGCGCTCGTCGCCGCGCTCCTCCTGTTCCTCGGCGCCGCCGGCGTCGGTGTGGTCTCGTCGAGGGGCGACGACGGGTTCGTCCGCCTCATCCTCGGCGACGCCTACGTCAACATGACGCTGGCGAACATCGAGGACGGCGACCCGATGCGGGTCTACAAGGAGATGCGCGAGATCGACATGGTCTCGTTCATCGCCGTCAACAACATCATGGTCTCGTTCATGGCGTTCATCGGCGTGATCCAGGAGGCCGGGGCGCCGGCCGCCTCGCTGGGCACGGGCTGGACGCTCCTGCAGAACGGGATCATGGTCGGCGCCTTCGCGCATCTGTTCGGGGCCGAGGGCCTGATCGGCGAGTGGGTCCGCGTCGTCTTTATCCACGGGATGCTGGAGCTGTCGGCGATCGTGATCGCGGGCGGCGCCGGCTTCGCCATGTGGAACGGGCTCCTCTTCCCCGGCACCTACCCGCGCCTGACGAGCTTCCGCCGGAGCGCCATCCGGGGGCTCAAGATCATCGTCGGCTTGGTGCCCGTGTTCGCGGTCGCCGCTTTCCTGGAGGGCGTCGTCACGCGGCGGACCGAGATGCCGCTGGGGGCGAGCCTCGCCGTGATCGTGGGGTCGCTCGGCTTCCTCCTCTGGTACTTCGTCGTTCTCCCGGCCCGCGTCGGCCGCACCGCCCATGCCGCTGCCCCCCGTCCCTGACCTCGGCGAGATCCGGTTCCAGAAGGACCGCGACGCCGGGGACGTCCTCAACGCCACGATCGCGCTCTTGCGCCAGAACGCGCGCGAGGTGTTCGTCGGGTTCTTCGCCATCGTGACGCCCGTGGCGCTGGCGGCCGGCGTGGCCGGGGCGCTCTACTTCAGCCGCATGGGCGACCTGTTCGTGGACCCGGTGGCGATGCAGGACCCGGACGCCGTGCTCGGCCTGTTCGGGCCGGCCTACTTCGGGCTCCTCGCCTTCGGGTTTTTGTCCGGCGTGGTGGCGCAGGCGGCGGCGGGCGCCTACGTCCGCCTGTACCGATCCGGCGAGGCCGGGGAGGTCTCGGTGGGCGTCTTGTGGGAAGAGACGAAGGACCTCGTCCTGCCCGTCGCCGGGTTCAACCTGGCCCTGTTCGGGGGGATGATCGGGTCGTTCCTGCTGCTCGTCATCCCGTGCCTGGGGGCGATCGCGTGGCTCGCCCTGCTCGTGTGGGCGACCCCGTACGCCGTGGTGACGCTGGCGGCGCGGCTGACGGAGTCGCCGTCGCTGATGGCGGCGTGGGAGCGCGCGCGGGTCCTCGTGAAAGGCTCGTGGGCCGCCGCGTTCTGGCCGATCGTGCTCTCGGCGGTCGTGGCGTACGTGGTCGTCCTGGCCCTCTCGATCCCGCTCTACGTGGTGATGGTGATGGTCTCGGCCAACAGCGTCGCCGCGGACCCGGCCGGGATCATCGGCGTGATGGGGGCGGTGCTGGCGCCGCTCCAGGTGCTCTCGATGGGCGTCTACCTCGTCCCGCTCGTGGCCATCTTCTTCGTCCACGGCAAGCTGGTGGAGGACCTGGAGGGGACCTCGCTCCGCGACGACCTCGACGCCCTCGCGGACCCCTCGGCCGCGACGCGCTGGGACGACGCGCCGGCCTCGACGTCGGCCCCGGACGCGCCCCGCTCGACGCCGCCCGCCAGCGGCTCGGACGACGCGACGCCGGACGACGCGCGCGGTGGCTTCCGGGGCGGAGGGTTCGGGGGCGAAGGGCGGTGAACCTGACTCAGAGCCAGAACGCTCACCGCCGCGCGACCCCCCGTCCGTCCGCCCATCGCTCGGCTCAACAGGCGGTGTCCCCCTCGCAAAGGGGGGCAGCGTGTCGAGTTGGGAGCGTGCGGCCTGCCGACACGCGAGGGGCCGGCACCGAGCACGGCCGGTTCCAGACGCGGAGCCGCTTGCTCGTCCTGCTCGCGCTGGCGAGCGCCCTCGGCGCACGTGCGCAGGACGGCCCGCCGCCGCCCGCGCCTCCGCCGGCCTGGGCCGACGTGCTCACCGAGGACCCGACCGTCCCGACCGACACGCTCGCCGCTCTCCCCGCACCGGACAGCCTCCTCGCCGCCTACCGCGCCGACGCCGACTTCCAGTACGAGAACCCGCAGGCGGCCGGCCCGACGCTCTGGGAACGGTTCCGGCACTGGGTCTACCGGACGTTCGTCGCGCCGATCTTCGAGAACACGTCGGCGGGCGTGCGCGACGTGGTGTTCGTGGTGCTGGCGGTGCTCGGGCTCGCGTGGGTGGTCACGCGCCTGCTCCGGGCCGAGGGCGGCAGCCCCTTCAGCCGCCGCGACCGGGCGCGCGCCGAGGCCGGACCCCTCCTCGACGTGGACGACATCGAGGCCGTGGATCTCCGTGCGCGCCTCGCCGACGCCCTCCGCCAGTCGTCCTACCGCGAGGCCGTCCGGTACCGCTACCTCGTGCTCCTGCAACGGATGGCGGAGGCGGGCGCCATCGACTGGCGGCGCGACAAGACCAACCGCGACTACCTCGCCGAGGCACGGGCCCACGACGCCGCCCTCGGCCGGGCGCTGGCCCCCGCCACGCGCGTGTTCGACTACGTGTGGTACGGCGAGCGGCCCGTCGACGCCGACCGCTACGCCGCGCTCGCGCCCACGTTCGAGCGTGCGGAGGCCGCCCTCCCGCCCCGTCCCGTGGCGTCGTGAAGGGGAAGCTCTACATCGGCGTCCTGCTCCTCCTCGTCGGCGGGCTGATCGTGGCCGAGGCGACGCGCCCGCGCCCGCTCGACACGCGCGTCCGGCTGGAGCGTGAGGGGGACGCGCCGTTCGACGCCGAGGTGATGTTCGAGGCGCTGCCGGCGTGGCTCGGGCAGCCCGTCGAGGTGGTCCCCGAGACGCCGTTCGAGCGGCTGGCAGACTCGACGGTCACGGGCCGGACCTACGTCTTCCTCACGCAGTCCTTCGCGCCCGACGAGGCCGAAGCGAAGCGGCTGCTCCGGTTCGTCGCGCGCGGCAACACCGTCTTCGTGGCGGCCCAGGCGTTCGGCGGGCCGTTCGGCGAGGTGCTCGGCGCCCCCGGCGACTCGTCGGCCTCTACCGGCGCCGTCGGCCTCCGCACCGACCTGTCGGTAAACGTCCCGTACATGACGCGCTCTGACCTGGGCGCGGACACGCTGCGCCTGACGTCGCCGGGCGTCGAGGGCGCCTACGGGTTCCCCGTGTTCGTCCGCGACGCCCGGCTCCAGGGGCTCGACCTGTCCCGGACCCAGATTCTCGGGACGGGCGACACCGAGGTCAACTTCGTCCGCGTGGCGTACGGGAAAGGCGCCGTGTTCGTCTCGTCCACTCCGCTGGCGTTCTCGAACGCGGCCCTCACCGGCGCGGGCGACGCCGAGGCGTACGTCGGCGCCGTGCTGGCGGCGCTCCCCCGCCAGCCGGTCTGGTGGGACGACGCCTACAAGCCGTTCCGCGAGCAGGCGCGGACGCCGCTCCGCTACGTGCTCCAGACGCCGGCCCTCCGGTGGGCGTACGTGCTCCTGCTCGTCGGCGCCGTCCTGTTCCTGGCGTTCCGGGGGCGGCGGTGGCAGCGGCCGATCCCCGTCGTGGCCGCGCCGCCGAACGCCCAGCGCGAGTTCGCCCGGACCGTCGGCCGCCTCCACCTCGTCCACGGCGACGAGCGGCGCCTCGTCCAGCGCAAGACGCGCGTGTTCCTCGACAAGCTCCGCCGCCTGCTCCGCCTCGACGCGCCCGACCTCTCGCCCGAGACGGCCCGCCGCGCCGCCGCCCGCGCCGGCGTCCCCGAGAGCGAGGCGCTCGACCTCTTCGACACGCTCCGACGCCTCGGCGAGAGCCCGTCCGTCCGCGCCGACGCCCTCGTCGAGCTGGACCGCCAGATCGACCGTTTCTTCCGCCACACCGCCGCCCCCGACTCCCGTGGAGACTCCGACGCCTGACGCCCCGCCCCCCGCCGACGCACCGGATGCCGACGCGCCCGAGGCCGACGACCTGTTCACGCCGAGCGAGGACCTCGGCCCCGTCGCCGAGGCCGTCGACGCGCTCCGCCAGCAGGTCGGGCGCGTCGTGGTGGGGCAGCACGGGATGATCGACGAGCTGGTGGCGTGCGTGCTGGCCGGCGGCCACGCTTTGATCGAGGGCGTCCCGGGCGTCGCCAAGACCATGACGGCCCGGCTGCTGGCGCGCGCGACGGGCCTGGAGTACAGCCGCATCCAGTTCACGCCGGACCTCATGCCGGCCGACGTGCTCGGCACGAGCGTGTTCACGCCGTCGAGCGGCGAGTTCCGGTTCCACCCCGGCCCCATCTTCGCCCAGATCGTCCTGATCGACGAGATCAACCGGGCGCCGGCCAAGACGCAGGCGGCCTTGTTCGAGACGATGGAGGAGCGGCAGGCGACGGTCGACGGGACGACGTACCCGATGGCCTCGCCGTTCACGGTCCTCGCCACGCAGAACCCCGTCGAGCACGAGGGGACGTACCGGCTGCCGGAGGCCCAGCTCGACCGCTTTCTGTTCAAGGTTGTCGTGGGCTATCCGACGGAGGCCGAGGAGGTCGAGATGCTGGAGCGGTTCCAGGGCTTCGGCGGGTTCATGGACGAGGCGAGCGTCACGCCGGTCCTCGACGCCGAGGGCGTGCTGCGGGCGCAGGGGGCCGTCCGGGCCGTCCGCGTGGAGGCGCCGGTGCTCCGCTACGCCGCCGCCATCGTGGGCGCCACGCGCGGCCACCCGGCGCTCTCGCTGGGCGCCAGCCCGCGCGCCACGCTCGCGCTCGTGCGCGGCGCGAAGGCCGTCGCCGCCATGTCCGGCCGCGACTTCGCCACGCCCGACGACCTCCGCGCCATCGTCGCCCCGGCGCTCCGGCACCGCGTCCTGCTCACGCCCGAGCGCGAGATCGAGGGCGTCCGCCCGGAGACGGTCCTCCGGCGGATCGTGGAGGAGATCGAGGTGCCGCGATGACGGGGGCTGGGGAAGAGGCTGGCCCGACCGCCCCCGCTGGCGGAGCCGCTCCGCCAGTGGGACGGAGCGCGACGTCGTCGCGGGAGAAGGCGTCGTCGGTCCGCGTCCCCAACCCCCTCCAAAACGTCTACCTCTCCGCGCGGCCGTTCCAGGCCCTCGGCGTGCTGGTGGTCGTGTTCGTGGCGGCGTACTTCTGGGCGCCGCTCCTGTGGGTCGGGCGGCTCGGCGCCCTCGCGCTGGCGGCCGCCGTCGTGGCGGACGTGGCGATGCTGTGGGGGACGCGCGGCGGCGTCCGGGCGGGACGCGACGTGCCGGACAAGCTCTCGATGGGCGACGAGAACGAGGTCCGCGTCGACCTCGTCAACGACTACCCGTTCCGCGTCGAGGCCCGCGTGCTGGACGAGGTGCCGGTCCAGTTCCAGGAGCGCGGCGCCGGGCGGACGCTCCGGCTCGACGCCGGCGGCGAGGCCCGGCTCTCCTACACCCTCCGCCCGACGCAGCGCGGGGCGTACGACTTCGGCGTCCTCAACGTCTACGCAGCCACGCCCCTCGGCCTCGTGCTCCGGCGGTTCCGTGCGGCGGCCGGCGGCGAGGCCGTCGTCTACCCGTCGATCCTCCAGATGCAGCGCTACGCGTTTCTGGCGACGACCGACCGACTGGCGGAGGCCGGCGTCAAGAAGGTCCGGCGGCTGGGGCACACGATGGAGTTCGACCAGATCCGCCCCTACGTCCCCGGCGACGACCGCCGCTCGGTCAACTGGAAGGCGACGGCGCGGCGGAGCACGGGGCGGACGCAGCTCATGGTGAACACGTACCAGGAGGAGCGCGCGCAGCCGGTCGTGGCCGCGCTCGACATGGGGCGCACGATGCGCTCGCCGTTCGACGGGCTGACGCTGCTCGACCACGCCGTCAACGCCTCGCTCGTGCTCCTCAACACGGCGCTCCTCAAGCACGACAAGGCCGGGCTCGTCACGTTCGACCGGGAGGTCCGCACCTTCCTTCTGCCCGACCGCCGGCGCGGCCAGCTCCCGGCGATCCTCGACGCGCTCTACCGGCTCGACCCCGGCTTCACGGACCCGTCCTACGAGGACCTCTACGCGACGC
Source organism: Rubricoccaceae bacterium (assembly GCA_963811175.1). Classification (GTDB taxonomy): domain Bacteria; phylum Bacteroidota; class Rhodothermia; order Rhodothermales; family Rubricoccaceae; genus Rubrivirga. The sequence continues at coordinate 1,330,961 of CAWEQE010000002.1, forward strand.
TCCGCCAGCGCCTCCGGCAGCGCTCGCTCGTGCTCCTGTTTACCAACCTCGACACGCGGGCCGGGCTGGAGCGGCAGCTCCCGTACCTCCGCCAGATCGCCCGGACGCACCGGCTCGTCGTCGTCCTGTTCGAGAACACGGGGATCCGCGACCTGCTGGCGATGCGCGCCGAGCGGCTGGAGGACGTCTACGTCAAGACCGTCGCCGAGGGGCTGGCGATGGAGACGCGCGAGATCGCGCGCACGCTGGAGCGCCACGGCATCGGCGCGCTCCTGACGCGCCCGGAGACGCTGACCGTGGACGCGGTGAACCGCTACCTCCAGATCAAGGCGCGCGGGGCGTTTTAGGCGTCGGCCTCGCCCGCGAGCGCCGCCAGCCGGGGGTGGCGCTGGAACACGCCGAGGGCGCGGAGCGAGTCGAGGTGCGCCGTGGCGCCTACCTCGCCCCGCCGCTCGGCGGCGACGAGGTTCTGGACGATCCGCTCGCCGCCCGTTGGGCCGGCGCCGGGCACTGGAGGGCACCGCTCGATGTCGTCGATGAACGCGGCCGTCTGGGCCGCCGTGACGCGCTGGCGGTGCGAGAACCCGGCCCGGATCGCACAGGCCTGCGCGCTGCCGGCGGCCTCGGCGCGTCGGAGGAGGGAATCGGACGCGAGCGAGTCTTCCCGCATGGTGGTGAACGCCGCGTAGAGCAGTGCGGGGGCGTAGTCGGCGTCCACGAGCCGCTGGCGGATGGCGCGGGCCGAGTCTCGGTCGGCGGCCGTGTCGTTCGATTTCCAGACGGTCAGGTCGTCAGCGAGCCGCATCAGCACGGCGGGCTCGCCGGCGCGTGCGCGGGTGTCGCGTTCGCGCTCGTACCGGGCGCGCCAGCGGCGGCCCTGGCCGGGGAGCGTGAGGATGGGCAGGAAGCGCGAGGGGGCGCTACCGGCGCGGACGTACCCCTGCTCGTAGGCGTCGGCGACGGTGTCGAGGGCGTCGAGGTCGCCCTGGGTCGCGGCCGCTCGGTAGAGGCGGAGGGCCTGCCACGCCTCCCCGCGCTCGGCCGCGGCGTCGGCGGCGGCCCGCGCGTCGTCCGGGGCGAGGTCCGGCGCGCAGGCAGCGAGGAGTCCGACCAGGACGACGAGCGGGAGGGACGGGCGGAGCATGGCGGAGCGGAGGGAGAGGTGGGTCTATCGTGACGCGGGCGGCGTCGACGCGAGGTCGCCGTCTGGTGGCTCGATGGGGAACGGCCGTGTGACCGCCCCGCCCGGCTGGCGGGCGCCGGTCGCCAGCGTGGGGCAGCCGGGGACGAAGAAGGCGCCGTCGTCCTCCACGCTCACCGGACCGACGGGCGGGCGCAGCGCGCGGTCCAGGCCGGCCTCGACGGCGCCGTCGCGCCGGTTCCGCAGGCGGGTCTCCCGGAGGGTCCGGTCCGCCCACTCGGGATTCAGGCTGAACACGGCGAGGCACGGGAGCGGGGCCGCGAGCAGGCCCATCCCGAGCATGAGGTTGCCGGTGACGAGGAAGCCGCCGAGCGAGGCGGCGACGAGGAGCAGGGTGAGGCCGACGGCGATCTGGCCGAGCGTCATGGCGGAGCAGGGAGTACGAGAGGTATCGGCCGCCGGACCCTGGCCCTAAAGGCGGACCCCGTCCCGGCGCCGCTCGTCCCACCCGGAGCCCTCCCCGATCCGATGCCGAACCGCCTCGCCGACACCAACAGTCCGTACCTCCTCGGCCACGCCCAGAACCCCGTCGACTGGTGGCCGTGGTCGGACGCCGCCTTCGAGGAGGCCCAGCGCCGGGGCGTCCCCGTGTTCCTCTCCATCGGCTACGCCACGTGCCACTGGTGCCACGTGATGGAGCACGAGTCGTTCGAGGACGCCGAGGCCGCGCGCGCGCTCAACGACGCCTTCGTCTGCATCAAGGTGGACCGCGAGGAGCGGCCGGACGTGGACGGCGTGTACATGGCCGCCGTGCTGGCGGTGACCGGGCGCGGCGGGTGGCCGCTGACGGCGCTCCTCACGCCCGACACGCGCGAGCCGTTCTGGGTGGGGACGTACCTGCCGCGCGAGTCGCGCGGCGGCCGGATCGGCGTGCTGGACCTCGCCGCGAACGTCCGGAAGTTCTGGGCCGAGAGCGAGGGGTCGATGCGCCAGACGGCGGCCGAGATCGCCGGCCACGTCCGCGCGATGGGGGCGGCGGAGGCCGGCGACGCGCTCGGCCCCGACGACCTGGCGGCGACCGCCGACGCGCTCCGCCAGCGGTTCGACGCCCAGCACGGCGGCGTCGGCGCGGCGCCCAAGTTCCCGACGCCGCACCACGCCCTCTTCCTGCTCCGCCGCTGGCGCCAGACCGGCGAGGACGCCCTCCGCGCGATGGCCGTCGCCACGCTCCGGGCCATCCGGCGCGGCGGCGTCTACGACCACCTCGGCGGCGGCCTCCACCGCTATTCGACCGACCGCGCGTGGCTCTTGCCGCACTTCGAGAAGATGCTCTACGACCAGGCGCTCTACGCCCTCGCCTGCACCGAGGCGTGGGCCGCCACCGGCGAGCCGGATCTCCGAGAGTCCGCCGAGTTCACGTTCGAGTACGTCCTCCGCGATCTGCGCTCCCCGACCGGCGCGTTCTTTTCTGCGGAAGACGCGGACTCGCTCAACGCGGAGGGCGAGCGTGAGGAGGGCGCCTTCTACGTCTGGACCGAGGCCGAGATCGACGCCGCCCTCGACGCCGAGGGCGCCCGCATCGCGACGACCGTCTGGGGCACGGCGCCCGAGGGCAACTACCGCGACGAGGCCACGCAGCAGCAGACCGGCGCCAACGTCCTGCACCTCCCGCGTCCCGACCTCTCCTCATCCGACCCGCTGGCGGACGCCGCCGCCGAGATCGGGGCGACCCCAAGACGCTCCGGCTCCGCCTCGACCGCGCGCGCCGCCAGTTGCTCGCACGCCGCGACGAGCGCCCGCGCCCGCTCCTCGACGACAAGGTGCTCACGGACTGGAACGGGCTGATGATCGCCGCGCTCGCCGTCGCCGCGCGCACGTTCGACCGCGACGACTACGCCGAGGCCGCGACGGAAGCCGTCCACTTCCTCCTCGGCACGATGCGGACGGACGACGGCGACTTGCTCCACCGCTTCCGGGAGGGCGAGGCCGGCATCGACGGCCTCCTCGACGATTCCGCATTCCTCGTCTGGGGGCTCGTCGAGCTGTACCAGACCACGTTCGACGAGGCGTGGCTGGCGGCGGCGCTCGACCTCCACGCCCGGATGCGCGAGCGCTTCGAGGACGCGGACGGCGGCTACTACGTCTCGCCCGCCGACGCGCCGGACCTGATCGCGCGGCAGAAGAACCCGGACGACGGCGCCATCCCGGCCGGCAACAGCGTCGCCATCTACAACGGCCTCCGCCTCGGGCGGCTGACCGGCGAGGCGCCGCTGGAGGAGGCCGCCCGGCGCGGGCTCCGCGCCCCCGAGGTCGTGCGGCGCCACCCGTCCGGCTTCACGCACCTGATGACGGCCGCCGCGTTCGCCGCCGGGCCGAGCCAGGAGGTCGTCGATCGCGGGCGACCGGGACGCCGACGATACGCGGGCCCTGGTCGGCGCCGTGCGCGCCGTCTACGCGCCGTTCGCCGTGACCGTGCTGCGGGCGCCTGGAACCGGCCCGGCGCCGATCACCGGCCTCGTCCCGTTCGCCGCCGAGCAGACCAGCCTCGGCGGGACGGCGACGGCCTACGTCTGTGAGAACCACGCCTGCCAGGCGCCGACGACCGACCCCGGCGACGCCCGCCAGCGGCTGGCGGACGCCGTCGGGGGGACGCTTTAGCGGGCCTCCAGGCGGATCGAGCCGCTGCCGGTGTCGACCACGAGGTCCGGGCCGCCACCGTTGATGCGGCCTCGCGCCTCGGTCCGCTCCCGCGTGCCCGAGAAGTCGAGGGCCTCGTCGATGCGGACGGTGCCGCCGTCGAGGTCCACGTCGAAGCCGGCGCGGCGGGGGAGCCGGAGCGTGACGCCGCCGGAGCCGGTGTCGACCACGGTCCGCGCGGCCGTGCGGAGCGTCATCTCGACGCCGCCCGATCCGGTGTCCACGACGCTCGGGCCGGAGACCTCGCCCACGGACACGTTCCCGCTCCCGGTGTCGACCGCCAGCTCGCCGTCCACGCTCTCCACCTGGACGTTGCCCGACCCGGTGTCGATGCGGACCTCGCCCCGGAGCGCGCGCGCCTGGACGTTGCCCGAGCCCGTGTCGAGGACGATCCGCCCGCCGTCCACGTCGGCCACCCGGACGTTGCCCGAGCCCACGTCGACGGTCAGGTCGCCCTCCAGCGAGGCGGCGTCCACGTTGCCGGAGCCGAGGTCGAGGACGGCGTCGAACTCCCGGGGGACCTCGATGGTGACGTGGAACTGGGCGTCGGTGCGGCCCATGGACCGGCGGCGCGGCGGGTCGGTGCGGACGACGAGGCCGCCGCCGTTCGCGTCCACCGAGAACCGGCGGCGCTCGAACTCGCGCTCGGCGTCGCGGCCCCGGCCCTCCACGCGGACGCGCGCCCGGTCGCCCGAGCCGGTCCGCACGGTCACGTTCTCGGAGCCGAGGTCCACCACGAGCCGCTGTCCGCGCCGCACGCGAAACGTCTCGTCGTAGAGCACGTCGCGCGCGGAGACCGTCGCCAGCTCGACGTGGCGCTCGTCGTGCGCGTGGTCCATCCGGTGTTCGGCGCGCGGGCCGTGGAACAGATCGGCCACGGCGGCCTGGAGGCGCGTGGCGCCGACGGCGATCAGGAGGAGGCCGAGGGCGTAGAGCGCGAGGCGTTGGAGACGGCGGCGGCGGGACGGGGACATGGCGAGAGGGGCGGGAGACGGGACGGCGCGGCGGCGTACGAGAGCCACGCCGTCCCTACGGCCGCCGCTTCACGATGGTTACACGCCCCATGCCCACCCCGCTCCCCCGCTCCTTCTTTGCCCGCCCGACCCTGGAGGTCGCCCGCGACCTGCTCGGGCGCCTCCTCGTCTACGAGTCGCCCGACGACGGCCGGCTGGCGGGCCGCGTCGTCGAGACCGAGGGCTACCGCGCCGACGACCCGGCCATGCACGGCTGGAAGGCCACGTTCGGCGGCGACGGACGTGTCCAGCCCGTCGGGCGCGCGGCAGACCTGTTCGCGGCGCCGGGCACGGCCTACGTCTACAAGATCTACTACGCGCACTGGCTCCTGAACGTGGTGACGGAGCCGGAGGGCGAGGCCGGGGCCGTCCTGATCCGGGCCGTCGAGCCGGTCGAGGGCGAGGCGGCCATGACGGCGAACCGCCCGCCCTCGATCCGCCGCCGCCGCGACCTCACGAACGGGCCGGGCAAGCTGACGCAGGCGCTCGGGGTCGCCGAGGCGCCGGAGGCCACTGCGAGCCGGTTCCACGGTGCCGACCTCACCGCACCGCCGCTCTACTTCGCCGAGGGCGAGCCGGTCGAGGACGACCGCGTCGAGACCACGAGCCGGATCGGCATCTCGCGGGGGGTCGACCTCGACTACCGCTTCGTCGTGGCCGACAGCCCGTTCGTCTCGCCCGGCGAGCCCAGCGACGTCCGCCTCGCCCGCAAAACGCACCGCCGCTGACGTCTGCCGCCGACCCGCCGACCGCCGACGCCCCGCCGCCGACGCCCGGCCGACGACGGTCGCCAGCCGCCCGGCCTCGGCACGGATCTTCGGCCACCGGCTCCAGCGTTCCCCGGCGTCTCGCCCCCCGCCCGATGCCCCCGCTCAAAGCCCGCACGCTCGCCCTCTGGGACGACGTCCGCTCCAGCTACTGGTTTATCCCGTCGCTCATGACGATCGGGGCCGGCGTCCTCTCGTTCGTCCTGATCGGCGTCGACGGGCGCGTGGGGCCGGACTGGATCGAGCGCGTCTCGTTCCTCTACGGCAACCGTCCCGAGGGTGCCCGGAACGTGCTCTCGACGATCGCCGGGTCCATGATCGGCGTGGCCGGCGTCACGTTCTCGATCACGATCGCGAGCGTGGTCTACGCGAGCGGCCAGTACGGCCCGCGGCTGCTGACCAACTTCATGGACGACCGGGGCAACCAGATCACCCTCGGCACCTTCATCGCCACGTTCCTCTACTGCCTGCTCGTGCTCCGCACGATCCGCGCGGCCGGCGAGGGCCAGGGCCCCGACGTCGCCATCGCGTTCGTGCCGCACGTGGCGGTCCTGGTGGGGCTGGTGCTGGCGGTGGCCTCGGTCGCGGTGCTCATCTTCTTTATCCACCACGTCCCCGAGAGCATCCACGTCTCGAACCTCATCGCGGGCGTCGGCCGCGACCTGCTGGCGAAGATCGCCACCCTGTTCCCCGAGAGGATCGGCGCGGGCGATACCACGCGTGAGGCCGAGCGCAACGAGGACGCCTTCACCGAGGTCCCGGACGGGTTCTACGACCAAGCCCGGCGCGTCGCCGCCGACGGGGCCGGCTACGTCAGCGGGATCGACGCGGACGCGCTCCTCCGCCTCGCCACCGAGCACGACCTGCTCGTCCGCATCCGCCACCGCCCCGGCGACTTCGTCGCCGCCGGCGACACGCTCGTGCTCGCCTGGCCCCCGAACCACGCCACCGAGGAGGCGTGCGGGAAGATCCGAAGCGCGTTCGCGTGGGGCCGCCAGCGGACCGCCCGGCAGGACGTCCGCTTCCTCGTCAACGAGCTGGTCGAGATCGCCGCCCGCGCCCTCTCGCCCGGCGTCAACGACCCGTTCACGGCCATCTCGTGCCTCGACTGGCTGAGCGCCGCGCTCAAGGACCTCGCCGGCCGCGACTTCCCCAGCCCCCAGCGGTTCGACGAGACCGGCGCCCTCCGCGTCGTGGCCTACCCGACGACGTTCGAGGAGTTCGTCGGCGGCGTCTACGGGCAGCTCGGTCCCTACCTCGCGGCCGACCGGAACGCGGCCCTCCACGCGCTCAAGACCCTCGGCGAGGTGGCCGGGCGCGCCACCACCGACAGCCAGCGCGGCGCCCTCCGCCACCAGGCCGACGCCCTCTTCGAGGGGGCCGACCACGCCCTCGACCTCGCGGCCGACCGCGCCTCGGTGGCGGCGCGGCACCGCGAGGTCGCCCGGCTCCTCTCCGGGTACGTCGGCCACGAGGAGGCCACCGCCCGGACCGACTGGATCGGCGGGAGCGCCTGACCCGCTGGCGACGCCCGCCGCCAGCGGCTAAAACACCCGGACGAGGTCGAGGTCTTTGAGGTACTTGCTCGGGTCCTGCTGGAAGTCCTGGAGGATCTGCTGGAGGCTGGCCGCCGCCGCGTTCGCGTTGTAGTAGAGCGACGGGTCGTTGAGGAGGAGCCCCAGCGAGTTGTTCGGCGAGGTCAGCGTCGTGTCGAGGTCGGCGGTGAGCGCGGCGAGGTTGCCCGTGAGGTCGTCGAGCGTCTGGAGGGCCCGGTCGAGCTGGCGGAGCGAGGCGCTGAGGTTGTTGACGACGGCCGTGACGGAGTCCGCGTTGGTCTCGGCGAGCGCCCGGACCGTCCCGGACGTGGCCGTGAGGTCGTTGCCGACCACGACCGACACGTCGCGGACGTCCTGGCCGACGGCGTCCGAGACGTTGCTGGCGTTCGCGGCGGCGGCCTCCAGCGAGGCCAGCGTCCGGTCCACGCGCTCGCGCTCGTCGATGAGCGTCCGCGTGGCGGCCTGCGTCAGGAACCGGAGCTGGGCGAGGACGGCCTGGACGTCGTCGCCCGAGTTGCCCAGGATGCGGTCGAGCTGGGTGAACGTGTTGACGGCGCCGATGAGCGCCGTGTCGGCCCGGGCCGTGAGGCTGTTCGACTCGCCCGCGATGAGGTCGAAGATGTCCGGCGTGGTCGAGGCCACGAGGGTGTCGCCGGAGGCGAGCGGCCGGCCGGCCCCGGCGCCCTGCGGCGGCGTGATCTCGACGTTGACCTCGCCGAGCGCCGAGATCCCCGACGTCTGGACCGTCGAGCCGCGCGGGATCTCGACGTCGCCGTCGATGGCGAGCGTCACGAACACCTCGCGCGCGTTCGGCCCCAGCCGGACCGACCGGACGTCGCCCACGCGGACCCCGTTGAGCCGCACGATGGAGCCCGGCGTGAGTCCCTGCGCGTCGTCGAACGCGACGACCACCTCGTAGCCGGCCCCGAACAGTGGCTGCCCGGACAGGAACCGGACGCCGACGAAGATCGCCAGCGCGGCGAAGAGGACGGCCAGGGCGACCTTGATCTCGTTGGTCAGCATGGGGGGCGTGGGTCGTGGGGAGCCGGGCGGGGGCACGAGGCCCCGCGCCCGGCGGTCTACTCGCTACGCCGTCTGCGACGGCGTCCCGATCTTGTACTCGTTGGCGCGGACGAAGGCGAGCAGCGTCTCGTCGGTGGCGTGGTGGAGGTCGGCGACGGTGCCGGTCCAGGGGATCGTCCCGTCGTGGACGAACGCGATGCGGTCGGCGATGGAGAGGACCGAGTGCATGTCGTGCGTGACGACGACGCTCGTGGTCCCCATGGTCCGCCCGAGCCGGTCGATCAGCTCGTCGATGGTGTTGGAGGTCTCGGGGTCGAGCCCGCTCGTGGGCTCGTCGTAGAGGATGTACTTGGGCTCGATGGCGATGGCGCGGGCGAGCGCCACGCGCTTCTGCTGGCCGCCCGAGAGGTCCGCCGGCATCTTGGACCCCGAGTCCGGGAGCTCCACGAGCGCGAGGCACTCGTTGGCCCGCTGGCGGATGTCGGCGCGCGAGAGGTCGGTGAAGGTGCGGAGCGGAAACTCGACGTTCTGGCGGGCCGTCATCGAGTCGAACAAGGCGCCGCCCTGGAACAGCACGCCGAACTTGCGCCGGACCGACCGTAGCTCGGAGTACGTCAGCTCGTCGAGCGGCGCGCCGTCCACGACCACGCGCCCCGTGTCCGGCTTGAGCAGGCCGACGATGTGCCGCATCAGCACGCTCTTGCCCGAGCCCGACCGGCCGATGATGCACGTCACCTCGCCCTCCGGCACGTCCAGGCTGACGTCGTGCAGCACCGGCACGCCGTCGAAGCTTTTGGAGAGGTCGCGGATTTCGATCAACGGGAGGTGAGAGGGGGGAGTCGGAAGGGATGAGGGGGGAGAGGCCGATGCGGCCCGCTTGCGGACCCACAGCGCTCAACTCGTGTCGCTCAGCTCACAAGAGGATCGCGGCGCAGAGGTAGTCCGCCAGCAGCACGAACACGCAGCCCAGCACGGCGGCGCGCGTCGTGGCCTCGCCCACGCCCGAGGCGCCGCCTTTCGCCCGGTAGCCGGTGTAGCAGGCGATGGACGTGATGACGAACCCGAACACGAGCGACTTCACGAGCCCGAAGAACACGTCGTACGGCTTGAAGAAGAGCCTCGCACCCTCCCAGTAGGTCCCGACGGTCAGCTCGCCCGAGAGCTCGGCCGTGAGCCCGCCGACGGCCATCCCCACGACCGCCGCGACCACGTAGAGGACGGGGAACATGAGCACGCCGGCCACCACGCGCGGGACCACGAGGTAGCTCACCGAGTTGAGCCCCATCGCCTCCAGCGCGTCGATCTGCTCCTTCACGCGCATCGTCCCCAGCTCCGCGGCGATCCGCGCGCCGACGCGCCCGCACAGCACGAACGCCGTCACCAGCGTCCCCAGCTCCAGCAGGATCGACTGCTCGGCGAACGTCCCGACGATCGTGAGGGGCAGGAGCGGGTTCTCGAGCTGGTAGATGGCCTGCACCACGACGACGCCGCCGGAGAACGCCGTCGCCAGCGACACGATGGGGATCGAGTCGATCCCGATCTGGACCATCTGATCGGCCAGGTTGCGCCCGTAGAGCTTCGGGCTGAGGTCGCGCGGGAGGTTGAACGCCCGCGCGAGGAGCAGGCAGTACGCCCCGAAGCCGTGGAGGAGGCCGGCCGGGACCGCCCACAACGGGGCGAACCCGGCGCGCACACGCTCGGCCAGGCTCGCCCCGGGGTCGGGGTCGGGCGCGTGGGGGGCGTCGGTGGGGGAGAGCTCCATGCGGTGACGGACGGCTGGCAGCGGCCGGGACGATCTTGTCCGTCCCGTTCAGCCCCGCTGGCGACGCGCGCCGCCAGCCGGACCCTCGCAAGCTACCCCGGAGGCCCGTCCGCAAGGGGCGCCCGCCCGTTCTCCATCCCGATTCGACGCTATGGCCAAGAGCAAGACCCAGTACGTGTGCCAGGACTGCGGCCACACCTCGATCCGGTGGGAGGGCCAGTGCGGCGGCTGCCGCGCCTGGAACACGCTCGTCGAGGAGGCGGTGCCGTCGAAGGTGAAGGCGCCGGTCGTCCGCGGCGGGCGCGTGCCCTCGGGCAGCGGGACGGGGAGCGCGGCCAAGCTCGGCGGCGCCTACGGCGAGACGCGCCCGCAGCGGCTCCGCGACGTGACCGTCGCCGAGCGGCACCGCATCTCGACGGGCCTCGCCGAGTTCGACCGCGTGATGGGCGGCGGCGTCATGACGGGCAGCCTCACGCTCGTCGCCGGCGACCCCGGCATCGGCAAGTCCACGCTGATGACGGAGCTGGGCCGGAGCCTCGACGGGAGCACCATCCTCTACGTGACCGGCGAGGAGAGCGCGCAGCAGGTCAAGCTCCGCGCGCGCCGCATGGGCATCGACACCGACGCCCTCTTCCTCTTCCCCGAGACGAACGTCGAGGCCATCCTCGCCGCCGCCTACGACCTCCAGCCGGACGTGATGATCGTCGACTCGATCCAGACCGTCTACCGGCCGGACCTGACCTCGGCGCCGGGCTCCGTGGCCCAGGTCCGCGAGTCCACGGCGGCTCTGTTGGACATGACCAAGACGCTGCCGACGACCACCTTCCTCGTCGGCCACGTGACGAAGCAGGGGTCCATCGCCGGCCCGCGCGTGCTGGAGCACATGGTCGATACCGTCGTCCACTTCGAGGGCGACCGGCACCACGCCTACCGCATCCTCCGGGCGGTCAAGAACCGGTTCGGCGCGGCCAACGAGCTGGGCGTGTTCGAGATGCGCGAGAGCGGGCTGAAGGAGGTCGGCAACCCGAGCGCGCTGTTCCTCTCGGAGCGCCAGTTCGGGTCGTCCGGCTCGGCCGTCGTGTGCGCGCTGGAGGGGACGCGCCCGCTCCTGGTGGAGGTCCAGGCGCTCGTGGCGTCCACGTCCTACAACACGCCGCAGCGGACGGCGACGGGCTTCGACGCGAAGCGGCTCCAGGTGCTCCTGGCGGTCCTGGAGAAGCGCGAGGGGCTCCGGTTCTCGCAGCACGACGTGTTCCTGAACGTGGCCGGCGGCGTCCGGCTGGAGGAGCCGGCGGTGGACCTCGGCGTGGCGCTGGCGGTGGCCTCGTCCTTCCGCGACGTCCCGCTGGACAGCGGGACGGCGGTCGTGGGCGAGGTCGGGCTGGGCGGCGAGATCCGGGCCGTGGGCCGCGTCGAGGCGCGGCTGGCGGAGATCAAGCAGCTCGGCTTCGAGCGGGCCATGATCCCGAAGGCGAACACGAAGGGCCTGAAGCCGCCGAAGGGGCTGGAGATCCTTCCGGTCCGCCGGCTCGCCGAGGCGCTGGATCTCGTGTGCTAGAGCGAGTGCGGCTTGTGGGTCGTCACCTTCCCCGACGTCGTCACCTGACCAGACGCAGCGCCACGGCGTCGGCGACGGCGGCGCCCTCGATCGTGAGCCGGACGCGCGCCGGCGAGACCTCGACCAGGCCCGCGCCCTCCAGCGCCGCCAGCACGGCGGACTTCTCGCCCAAGAGGTCCACGCCGTAGTCGCGCTCCAGGCGGTCCAGGTCGAGGCCGTCGATGAGGCGGCGGAGGCCGAGGAGGACGGCCTCGTCGGCCAGCTCGTCCGGGCCAACGGACTCGCGCCAGTCGACCGGGCGCTCGCCGGCGAGGAGGAGCCCCTGCCAGCGGCCGAGGTGGGCGACGTCGGCCCAGCGCCAGCCGCGGCTCCGCGTCTCGCGCCAGAACGAGTGGGCGCTCGGGCCGAGCCCGATCACGGTCCGGTGCGTCCAGTAGCCCTCGTTGTGCTGGCTGCGGCGGCCGGGCGCGGGCGAACGACGAGACCTCGTAGTGCTCGAACCCGTGCTCCTCGAGGTAGCGGTGCGTGAAGAGGTAGCGCTCGCGGAGCGCCTCGTCGCCCTCCGGCACCACGCGCCCGAGCTCGACCATCTTGAACAGCGGCGTCCGCTCCTCGACGGTCAGGCTGTACGTCGAGAGGTGGGAGGCGCCGAGGCGGACGGCTTTCTGGAGGTTGGCGCCCCAGTGCTCGAACGGCTGGTCCGGGATGCCGAAGATGAGGTCCACGGACACGTTGCCGATCTCCGCGACGGCGGCCTCGACGCCGGCCTCGGCCTGCGCCGCGTCGTGCGCCCGGTTCATGAACGCGAGGTCCTCGTCGAAGAACGACTGGACGCCGAGCGACAGGCGCGTCACGCCGAGGTCGCGCGCGGCCCGGAGCCACGCCGCGCCGTCGTCGCCGACGAGGTCTTCCGGGTTGGCCTCGACCGTGACCTCCGCCAGCGCGGAGGTGTCGAAGTGGTCGTGGGCCGCCTGGAGCACGCGGCCGAGGGCGTCGGGCGAGAGGAGCGAGGGCGTCCCGCCGCCGAGGTAGAGGGTCGCCAGCGGGGCGCGGTCGCGGAACTCGCGGCCCAGGATCTCGGCCTCGGCCGCGAGGGCGCGGACGTACGAGCCCTCGTCCCGACGCGTCGTCGTGAAGTAGAAGTCGCAGTAGACGCAGCGCTGCGAGCAGAACGGGACGTGGACGTAGAGGCCGGCCAAAGCGGGAGGGGGAGTCTCCGTCCGAACCGCTGAGCCTCGCATGGGTGCCGCCGCTCGCCAAATCATCACCGTCGCCGTCGCGATGTGCCCGACCTTCCCCGTCGTCGAGCGCGGGCTCGGGCAGGCCGTCGCGGCCGACCCCGTGACGGTCGAGGTGTGACCGGGGGCCGTCGCTGCGGGCGGTAGCTTGCGGCATGATCGACTTCGCCCGCCTCGCCGGACAGATCGCCGAGTTCGCGGCCTACCGGACCGGCGAGGACCGCGCCCACGCCGACCGCCTCGACCGAGGCTGCGAGGCCCTCGCCGACTGCGCGCCCGACTGGCGGTCGCTCCGCGAGCGCGCCGAGGCCGGCTCCGGCGGCCCGCTCCGCGCGCTCCCCACCAGTCGCCCCGACGCCCGCCACGCCTGCGGCCCCCGCCCGCCGACCGTCACCGTCGTCGCCACGGACGGCTCGCAGATCTTCCCCGACCGCCACGTCGAGCCGGCGTGCTACCTCCTCAACGTGGGCCGCGTGGCGCTCCACTACGGCACGCTCGACCCGCCGCTCATCGCCGCCGAGCCCGCCCTCCGCTACCGCCAGCAGGACCTCGACGAACTGGCCGACGAGGACCCCACGCGCTCGCCGCTCGACCTCACCACCGAGGTCGTCTCCGCCCTCCGCGACGAACTGGAGCTGCGCTGGCTCTTCGACACCGCCGAGGCCGAGCGCCGCAGCGGGCGCGAAATCGTGGCGATGGCGGACGGGACGCTCATCCGCTGGATGCTCCGGGGGATGAAGAACCGCCGCCTCGAAGACCGCCTCCTCGACCGCTACGTTGCCGAGCTGGACCGCTTTCAGGGCGACGGCATCCCCGTCTGCTCCTACGTCTCGCGCCCCAACAACGCCGAGGTCGTCAACCTCCTCCGCCTCCACCGCAACGAGGACGACTGGAACCCCGGCCCGGACACGATCCGCGGCCTCCTCGACCGGCACCTGTTCGAGGAGGTGTTGGACGAGGGCGAGCGGAGCGCCGTGTTCCTCTCGCGCAGCGAGGTCCTGAGCCGCTACGGCGCCCACCGGATCGTCGCGTTCTACGTGCGCGGCTGCGGCGAGGTCGGGCGCGTCGAGATGCCGGAGTGGGTGGCGAATCAGCCGGAGTGGCTGGACCTGATCCACGCCGTCGTCCTGGACCAGTGCGAGAAGGGGAGCGGGTACCCGATCATCTTGCAGGAGGCGCACCAGCGGGCCGTCGTGCAGGCCCGCGAGAAGGAGGTGTTCTACCGGATCCTCGCGCGCCAGGCCCGCCGCTCCGGCGCCGCCGTCCCGACGTACTCCGGCAAGGCCGCGTCGAAACGCGCGCCGCGCGTCTGACGCCTCCCCGCGTCTGGCGCCCGCCCCGACCCCCGTTCGCTCCCGTTGCCCTATGCCTCCCGTCGCCGAAGTCATCGCCTCCAGTACGCGCGAGATCATCGCCGAGGTCTACCCCGAGGCCGAGGTGCCCGCGTTCGGGTCCTGGGTGGAGGTGGAGACCGAGGACGGAGCGGTCCTCTACGGGCTCGTGAGCCACGCCGAGACCGGGAGCATCGAGCCCGGGCGCCAGGCCGTCGCCCTCGGCGCGGACTATGACCGCGACCGGCTCCGCCGCGAGATGCCCCAGCTCCTGGAGCTGATCCGGACGACCGTCCGCGCCCAGATCCTCGCCTACTGGGACGGGCGCTCGCGCCGCGACGGGCAGCCGGTCGTCCGGCAGACGCTCCCGCCGCGCCCGGCCGCGCTCCACGACCGCGTCCGCCCGTGCGGCCCCGCGGCCGTGGCCCGGCTGGCGGCCCCGTTCGACGTGCTCCGGACGCTCGCCCGCACCCCGGACCCCGCCGTCCCCGCCGACGACCTCCTCGCTGCCGCGCTCCGCCAGTTGCACGCCAGCCACGGCGGCGGGCCGGACGGCCAGGCCGTGCTCGTCCAGGCCGGCCGCGCCCTCGCCCGCCTCCTCGACGACGACCACGAGCGGCTCCAGTCGATCCTCCGCCGCGTGGGGTGAGGAGGGCTAAAAGATGACGCCGCCGCGGACCGAGAGCACGCCCGTCGTCTGGTCTTGCCCCACGAGCAGCGACGGGTCGATCTCGACGTAGAGCGACGTCTGGTTGAGCGGGATGGCCCAGCCGAGGCCGCCGTGGAGCGTCGGGCCGCCGCCGCCGCCGTCGAGCGGGACGAACGCGCCGAACCCGCCGAGCACGTAGCGGACCGTCCCCCGGCTCGGGATCGTCACGATGAGCGAGGTCTGCGGGTTGAGCACGTAGCGCGCGTCGTCGCGCCCGTCGAACAGGTGGGCGCCGACGCCGAGGCTGGCCGCCACCGAGATGTCCGCGTTGACCGGGAGCGCCACGCGGCCCCGAACGCCGAGCGACGGCCCGTTCGGGATGAGGTCCTGGCTCCACACCGCCGAGGCGAGGTCGAACCCGACGCCGACGCGCGGCGGCTCGGCCCCGAGGCTCTGCGCCTGGGCGCTGGCGAAGCTGGCGAACAGACAGACGACGAGGGCGAGGCGCATGGGGAGGGGGCAGAGGAACGGGCGGGGCGCGTCGTAGCTTTCGAGGGGCTTCCCAAGAGCCGCCGCGACCCCCGATCAAGTTACGTCCCGCCGTACGATGGCCGACCCGACCGCCTCCGCTTCCCTCTCCAACCACGCGGGCGACGGCGCCCCCGCCGACGGCCTCGAGCAGGCCGGCGACCCCGGCGCGTTCCGGCCGCTCGGCACCATCCCGACCGGCGTCACGAACGGGGCCTACGACCCCGCCGCCTTCACGGGCCTCGACTTCTACCGCGTCGACGACCTCCTCACGGACGACGAGAAGGCGCACCGCGACCGCGTCCGCCAGTACGTCTCGGACGAGGTGATCCCCGTCATCGAGCAGCACGCGCAGGCGCTCACGTTCCCGCTCGACGTGGCCCAGGGCCTGGCCGCGCGCGGCGTCATCGGCCCCACCATCCCGACCGAGTACGGCGGCCTCGGCGCCTCGTCGGTGACGTACGGCCTGATGATGCAGGAGGTCGAGCGGGCCGACAGCGGGCTCCGCTCGTTCTGCTCCGTCATGGGCTCGCTCGTGATGTACCCGATCCACGCCTACGGCTCCGAGGAGCAGAAGCGGCGCTGGCTGCCCCGGCTGGCGACGGCCGAGGCCGTGGGCTGCTTCGCCCTCACCGAGCCGAACGTGGGCTCCGACCCCGGCTCGATGCAGACGCGGGCCGTCCGCGACGGCGATGCGTTCGTGATCACCGGCCACAAGCGCTGGAGCACGAACGCCTCCATCGCCGACGTGGCCCTCGTCTGGGCCAAGACCGACGACGGCGACGTGCGCGGCTTCCTCGTCGAGACCGACCGGCCGGGCGTCTCGACGCCGCGCATCATGGACAAGTGGTCGCCTCCGGGCGGCCGTGACCTCCGAGGTGGTTCTGGAGGAGGTCCGCGTGCCGGCCTCGGCCATGCTGCCCAACGTCAAGGGGTTGAAGGGACCGCTCTCGTGCCTCACGCAGGCCCGCTACGGGATCGCCTGGGGCGTGCTCGGCGCCGCGATGTCGTGCTACGACGCGGCCATCCAGCACACCACCTCGCGCGAGCAGTTCGGCCGGCCCGTCGCCGGCTTCCAGCTCGTCCAGAACCACATCGCCGACATGCTGGCCGAGATCACGAAGGCGCAGCTCGTGGCGTGGCGGCTGGGGCGGATGAAGGACGAGGGGACGATGCGGCCGGCCCACGTCTCGCTCGCCAAGCGCGACAACGTCCGCATGGCGCTCGCCGTGGCCCGCCAGAGCCGCCAGCTCCTGGGCGGCAACGGCGTCCTCGGCATCTACCCCGTCATGCGGCACATGGCCAACCTGGAGTCCGTCGTGACCTACGAGGGCACCGACGAGGTCCACACGCTCGTGCTGGGCCAGGAGGCGACGGGGATCAACGCCTTTTCGTAGAGCCCTCGCGGAGACGGAGAAACGAGCGCGCCGCCGGTCGGTACCACCCTGCCTTTTCCCCGACCTCATGCTCCGCACCGTTCTCGCCTTGCTCCTCTGCACCGTCGCCGCCAGCGCGTCGGCGCAGACGTACACCGGCCGCCTGGAGGCCGACGACGACACGCTCAACAGCGGCGAGTTCAGGGACGAATACGTGGTCGAGGTGGCGGCCGGCCAGGAGGTCTCGGCCGTCGTGACCTCGGAGGCGTTCGACACCTACGTCATCCTCGTCTCCGAGACCGGCGCACAGGCCGAGGACGACGACTGCACGGACGGCGAGACGACCCGGTCCTGCGCCACGCTCCTGGCCGACGCCGATGGCGTCGTCCGCGTGCTGGTGACGAGCTTCGCCGTGGGCGAGACCGGCGACTACGAGGTGACGATCACCGCCCTCGACGCGGTCGCCGATCGGGCTCCCCGTGAGGGCGGCCGCCCGTAACCCGCCCCGGGTGACGGCGTAGGCCATGGTCCCGCACTCTCTCCCCATCGTGTCATGGAAGACGTCGTCGCCATCCTCGCCATCTTCGTCCTCTTGCCGGCGATCATCACGCAGGCCGTCGTCCGGTCGAAACGGGCGAAATACGAGGCGGAGGCCCGGATCGGATCGGGCGACGGCCTCCGGGCGAGCGAGCTCCAACGCCTCATCCGCGAGGCCGTCGAGGACGCCGTCGAGCCGCTCCACGCCCGCCTCGACGCGCTGGAGGGCGGGACGCCGGACCCCAGCCCGAGGCCGGCCGGCCGCCTCGACCCCGCGGTGCTAGCGGATACGCTGGAGGTGGACGAGGTCGACGAGGACGAGCCCGCCGCCGTCCGCCGCCGCGCCCGCTCGTAGCCGTGCCCTCCGTCCGCCCCGCGCACGACGACGCCTTCTGGGAGGCCCTCGCCGCGCACGACTGGCGGCGCGTCCGGTGGCGTCGGAGCCGGACGCCCGACGCCCCGCCCGAGGGCGCCGTGTGCCACGCCTACGGCACGCCGATCCACCGCGCCGGCACCTACTACGTCCGCCCGGCCTACACCGACGGCGAGCGCTGGCTCAGCCAGCAGGCGTACGACGAGATGGTCCGGCGGACGCGCGCTCGGCGGGCCTCCCGCAGAACCTCCCACCGCCCGTAGGGAGCACCCCGCCAGTCGCGCCCCCTCCAGGCTAGGCAGCCGGCCGGGACCGGGCCAGATGGCCTCAGTCGCGGCCGAGGCCGAACGGGAGGGGCAGGCGCCCGCCCCGCTGGCGAGGCACCACGGCGCGGTACAGGAGGTCGCCGTCCTCGTTGTAGGCGTTGACGACCATCTGGTCGACCCCCATCGAGGCGGCCATGAACCCCGGCGTCCGGACGGCGAACAGGGTGTACGGGGTCTCGACCACGCTCCGGGTCAGCGACCCGGCGCCCGAGACGAAGTAGTCGACGGGCGACCCGTCGGGCCGGTGGTGCTGGAGGTTGTGGTCGTGCCCGGCGAAGTAGGCCTGGACCCCGTACCGCTCGAAGAGCGGGACGACGGTCGCGACGAGCCGCTCGTTGTCGCTGTAGCCCTCCGCCCCCCGAACGTAGATCGGGTGGTGGCCGACGACGATCTTCCACGGGGCGTCGGAGTCGCGGAGGGTCTGTTCGAGCCACGCCAGTTCCTCCTCGGGCTCCCAGTCGCCGGTCTCGCTGTAGCGACGGCGGTACTCGGGGGGGTTGGCGAGGGGCTGCGTGTCGAGGAAGACGAACAGGACGTCCGTCGAGTCGCCGATCGTGAGGGTCTCGGCGTAGTACTGGGCCGGCATGTACCAGCGGTCGCTCTCGTCGGTGTAGGCGATCTGGGCCGGCACGTTCCCGCTCCAGTCGTGGTTGCCGAGGACGGCGTACCACCGGCTCTGGAGCGCGGGGGCCGTGTAGATCGCCTCGTAGGACCGCTCCCACTTCGGGTCCTCGGTGCTCGTCACGCCCTCGGTGTAGAAGTTGTCGCCGGTCGAGATCGTGAACTGACTGTGGACGCGGGCGCCGACGATGCCCATGCCCCGAGCCACCTCGGCTTGGTTGAAGAACCCGTTGCGCCCCCAGTCCCCCACGATCAGGAAGTTGAACGCGGTCGAGTCGAACGGGGCCGGCGTGTTGTCGGCGGTGAACGTCGGGACGCGCGTGCCGATGGGCTGGGGCGTCCCACACGCGGCCAGCGCGACGGCGAGCATGGCCGCCAGCGCGGCCAGAGGGAGCGGGCGAGACAGGAGGGGGGGCACCACGGTGGAGCGAACGGACCGGCGCGGGCGGATATGCGCGGTCGGGAGGATAGTTCTGCCTACCGGCGGAGCGCGAACCCCCCGCCGACGCCGAGCGTGAAGCGGGCGGCCTCGCCGTCCCACGCGGCCTCGGCCTCGCCCGACGCCGTCTCGACCGATCGAGGCGCCGCGCCGAGCCCGTGGACCACGACGTCCCACGCCGTCCACTCCGGCCGATACGACCCGGCGACGGCGACCTCCAGCCCGACCGTCTCGCCGTCGTCGCTCAGGGCGAACGTGCCGAGCCAGGCGTCGCCGTGCTGCCAGCCGTGGCCGTCGCCGGCGTCCTCGAACAGCGTGCTCTCGTGGCGACCAGGCGCGGGGTAGACGTGGACCTCCAGCCGCTCGGCCGTCTCCCCGGAGTGCTGGCGGATCGGGGCGAGCGGGAGGACCGCACCGGCCCGAACGTAGAGTGGGATCCGGTCGAGCGGCGTCTCGGTCCAGATCGTCTGGCGACCGTCGAAGTGCTCGCCGGTGTCGGCGTCGTACCAGCCGCCGTCCGAGGCGGGCAGGTACACCTCGCGCTCGCGCTGGCCCTCCTCGGTCACGGGGTGCGCCAGCAGGTGCGGGCCGACGTAGAACCCGAGCGGGCTCGTCCGGCGGACCGTCTCGTCCTCGGGGTGGACGAGCGGGAGCGGGCGGAGGATGGGCGTCCCGGCGACGGCCGCCTCGTAGAGCGCGGTGTAGAGGACCGGGAGGAGCCGGTAGCGCCGTTCGATGGCCTCGCGGCAGACGCGCTCCACCTCGTCGCCGAAGAGCCACGGCTCCTGGCGCGGCGTGTCGACGGCGGAGTGGTTGCGGAAGAGCGGCGTGAGCGCGCCCACCTGGGTCCAGCGTGCGAGAAGCTCGCCGGACGGCTCGCCGACGAAGCCGCCCACGTCCGCGCCCGTGAACGGCATCCCCGAGACGCCGAGCGAGAGGCACGTCTGGATGGCGAGCGTGAGGTGGTCCCAGGTGGCCGAGTTGTCGCCGGTCCAGCCGGTCCCGAACCGCTGGCTGCCGGCGAAGGCGGCGCGCGTGATGGTGAACGGCCGGCGGTCCGGGCGGAGGGCGAGGAGCCCCTCGTGCGTCGCCCGCTGCATCTGCATCCCGTAGACGTTGTGGGCCTCCGCGTGCGTCCCGCCGCGCCCCTCGAAGCTGTGCAGCGCCTCGTCGGGGAGCGTGCTGACAGCCCCCTCGGCGTCCATCGTTCCCTCGACGTGGGCGACCTCGAAGAGCGCAGGCTCGTTCATGTCGTTCCAGACGCCGTCCACGCCCTCGTCGAGCAGGTCGGCGTGGAGGTGGCCCCACCAGTCTCGCACGTCGGGGCGTGTGTAGTCGGGGAAGGCGCAGAGGCCGGGCCAGACCTCGCCGCGCGCCTCCTCGCCCGGCTCGCCGTCCGGGCCGGGGTAGCGGACGAAGGCGTCGAGCGCGGCGCCCTCCTGGTACACCTCGTAGTCCGGGTCGTCGGCCTTCACGCCGGGGTCCACAATCACGACGGACCGGAAGCCGTCGCTCTTCAGGTCCGCCAGCAGGCCGGCGGGGTCCGGGAAGCGCTCGGGGTCCCAGGTGAAGACCCGGAAGCCGCGCATGTAGTGGATGTCGAAGTAGAGCGCGTCGCACGGGATCTGGCGCTCGCGGAACTGGCGAGCCACGTCGCGGACCTCGCCCTCGTTCATGTACGAGTAGCGGCACTGGTGGTAGCCGAGCGCCCAGCGCGGGAGCATCGGCGTCCGGCCCGTGAGCCGCGCGAAGGCGCGGACGACGCCCAGGGGCTCGGGCGCGGCGAGCACGTACAGGTCGAGGTCCCCGCCGTCGGCCTCGACGCGGAGTCGGCCGGCGTCTTCGGCGCCGAGGTCGAAGTGGGAGCGGAAGCTGTTGTCGTAGAACGCGCCGACGGCGCGCCCGGCGCCCAGCGTGAGCAGGAACGGGACCGACTTGTAGAGCGGGTCCGTGCCGCGCTGGTACTTGAAGGCGTCCGTGTTCCACATCTCGACGCGGTGGCCGCGGCGGTCGAGCGTGAGCGCCTTGTCGCCGAGCCCGTAGATCCGGTCGCCCGGCTCCAGTTGCGCGCTGTGGGCGACGCGCCCGTCGTCGCGGAAGGCGGCGCCGGCCTCGTCGGCGAAGAGGACGTGCCCGTCGCGGTCGGAGACCACGAGGCTCCCGTCGTCCTTGTCGAGCGCGACCGCCAGCGCGGCGGTTTCGAGGTGGACGTGCCCCGGCCCGTCGTTGACGCGCCACTCGGTCGGGCCGCTCCACGTCGCCTCGGGGTCGAGGGCGTACGAGGGGGCCTCGCGGAGGGCGCCACCGGGCCGGGCATAGCGGAGGCGGAGGACCACGTCGTCCAGGGCGTCGAGGCGGAGCCGCGCGCCGGTGTCGAAAGTGACGGCGAGGGCACCGTCGAGCGGTCGGACCTCCACGACGGTGCCGAGGCGGTCGAAGCCGTGCGCGTCGGTGGGGGGCGCGAGAGGGGAGGGGGACGGCATGGGTTCGGTGCTTCCCACGGGCCCCTCGTCGCGGACGGACAAGGGACCCATGGCAGAGTGACCACTGACGACTGGTTAGCGAATCGTGAGGCGTGACATGTCTGTCCGCGTGCGGACCTTCAGCCACGGCCCGTCCACGAACACGCCGGCGCCGGCCGCTTCGAACGCCTCGGCCGACTCAGCACGCGGAGGGGCCTCGCCGTCTACCCGAACCTCGGGCGCGGCGCCCGCCAGCGCGGCCGTCGGGACGTGCCACTCGAACTGGCGGTAGCCGAGCCCGCGCGAGCCCTCCCGTCGGATCGCCACGTCCAGGCCGTTATCGGAGGTGCTCAGGTCGAGGTGGAGACGGAACCAGTCGCCGTCCTCGAAGGCGTAGGTGAGCCCGTCGTCGAAGTAGAACGACGAGGTGCCGCTGCCGGGGAACGTGAGCAGCGTGAGCGTCTGGGGCTCGCCGTCCTCAGTGTGGAGCCGGGGCGGGTCGAGCGCGACCACGCCGCCGGCGCGGCCGTAGAGCGGCATCGTGTCGAGCGGGGCCTCGACCGACTGGCGGACGCCACCCGCCAGCGCCTCGCCCGTCCACACGTCGAACCAGCCGCCGGGCACGTCGGGGAAGTAGACCGCGCGCTCGCGCGCGCCGTCCGTGACGACGGGGCAGGCCATGAGGTTCGGACCGAGGTAGAGCTGGTCGTCGCAGTCGCGGTGCGTGTTCGGGTCGTCCGGGTGCTCCAGGGCGAGCGCCTTCATGGGCGGCTCGGCCGTCCGCGTGCAGGCCTCGAAGGCCGAGTAGATCGTGGGCATCAACCGGTAGCGGAGCCGGATGTAGCGGCGGCAGATGGCCTCCACCTCCTCGCCGAAGCTCCACGGCTCCTGCTGGTCGATCTCCTCGTGCGAGTAGTGCGTCCGCATGAACGGGTAGAGGACGCCGGCCTGCATCCAGCGCGCGTACAGCTCGGGCGAGGGCCGGCCCGCGAACCCGCCGATGTCGGGGCCGCAGAAGGCGAGGCCGCTGAGGCTGAGCGACTGGCAGATGCGGAGCGAGAGGAGGAGGTGCTCCCACGTCGAGACGTTGTCGCCGGTCCAGGCGGCGGCGTAGCGCTGGGAGCCGGCGAAGCAGGCGCGCGTGAGCAGGAACGGCCGCTCGTCCGGCCGGACGGCCTTTAGCCCCTCGTACGTCGCGCGGCCCATGAGCAGGCCGTAGACGTTGTGCGCCTCGCGGTGGTCGGTGGTCTCGCCGCCCCGGTCGCCGTAGTCGAAGCGGACCCAGTCGGGGAAGTCGCGCCCGCCCAAGATGGCCGGCTCGTTCATGTCGTTCCAGAAGCCCGTCACGCCGGTGTCGAGGTAGCGCTGGTGGAGGCGGCCCCACCAGTCGCGCGCCTCGGGCTTCGAGAAGTCCGGCCAGTGGACGTCGCCGGGCCAGACGGTGTCCGTGAAGTCCGTCCCGTCGGGGTTCTGGCAGAACAGGCGGCGCGTCTTGCCCTCCTGGTAGGCGAAGTAGTCCGGGTCCACCTTCACGCCGGGGTCCACGATCACGACGGACCGGACGCCCAGCTCCTTCAGGTCGTCGTTGAGCGCGTTCGGGTCGGGGAACGCCTCGGGGTCCCAGGTGAAGACGCGGTAGCCGTCCATGTGGCCGATGTCGAGGTGGACGCACTCGAGCGGGATGTCGCGGCGGCGGAACTCGTGGGCGACCCAGCGCGCGTAGCCGGCGTCGTGGTAGTTCCAGCGGCTCTGGTGGTAGCCGAGCGACCACTTCGCCGGCATCGGCTTGTGGCCCGTGAGGTCGCAGAACCGGCGGAGCGGCGTCTTGAGGTCGGGTCCGGCGAAGACGTAGTAGCGGAGCTCGCCGTCCGTCGATCCGAACCACCAGTCGTCCGGGGACGAGGCGCCGAGGTCCATCGACGACTCGTAGGTGTTGTCGAAGAAGAGGCCCGCGCCGGTCCACGTGTCGCCCGTCGGGGCGAGCGTGAGCGTGAACGGGATCGACTTGTAGATCGGGTCCTGCTCGGGGGCGTAGGCGTAGGTGTCGGCGTTCCAGAACGTGAGCTGGCGGCCCCGGCGGTCGAGCTCGAACGTCTTGTCGCCGAGGCCGAAAAAGCGGGCGTCGGGCGCGAGCGCCTTCCAGCATCGGACCTCCGTCCGGGTCCCGCCGGGCGCGGCGGGGTCGTCCGTCGTGGCGAAGCCGGGGCCGGCGGAGTCCTGGAGGAAGGGCGTCCCGTCGGGCGTCTCGAACGAGAGCCGGAGCGGGCTCTTCTGGACGCGGACGGTCATGGACGGCGTGGCGACGGTCCAGTCGGTGCCGTGGTCCTGGAGCGCGACGTCGACCCCGTCCCACTCGGTGCCTGGCGCGAGGGCGTACGAGAACGGCGTCTCGTCCGGCCCGGCCCCGTGGCCGGAGCGCCCGAAGTCGCCGTCGGGCGCCACGCGGACGCGGGCGAGGTCGTCCGCGAGCAGCGTCACCGCCAGCGCGGCGTCGGCCGCGCGCACGACGAGCGTACTCCCGACAACCTCGGCGGAGGCGGCGTCGCCGAGGAGCGTGAAGCGGTCGTCGGGGAGGGTGGCGGTCGAGCGGGGCGGAGCGGCGGGCTGGCCGGAGTAGAGGCTCATCGGGTAGGGTGAAAGCGCTTACCCATGATACCGATTCGCGGCCCTCCGCCGCCAGGTTCGGGCCTCGCGCCGCTGGCGTCCGGCGCGCGGCGAAGCGGTGCAGCGTCGTCGCTTGCAACGACGCTACGGCCTGCCCCCGCGCAGGCGGGGGGCGGGGGCGGTCGCCCGTCGGGCCGCTTCCTCCCCGAACCCTTAGAACAGCGAGCCCATCGCCTCCTGCATCGCCGCCGCCGACTCGCCTGCCGGCGCCCCGACGCGCGCCTTGACCGCGGCGAACAGGTCCGGCCCGTAGTCGCGCGTGCGGATCGTGATCGGCATCGGGACGGCGTGGCCGAGGAGGAGCGCCTGCTGCTTCGAGTCGAGGGAGGCGAGGATCTGGCGGAGGCCGCTCGCGCCGGGCGACCCGACGAGCGCGGCGGCGATGTCCTTCTCGTCGTTGAGCTGGGCGACGAGCTTCGTCCCGATCTGGCTCAGGACCTCCTCGTCGATCCCGCTGGGCCGCTGGTCCACGATGAGGAGCGAGACGAAGAACTTCCGCATCTCGCGGGCGATCTTGCCGAACGGCGTCTCGCGCGCCGTCTCCGGCCCGAGGAAGTTGTGCGCCTCCTCGACCGTGATGAGGAGCTGCTTCGGCCGGTCGGCCTCGTTCTGGGTCTTCTCGTAGACCTCCATCTTGTGCTCGTACCGCCGCCGCAGGCGCCGCGTGATCACGTTGGCGACGAGGAGGTAGACGAGCAGCGAGTTGTAGCGCCCGAACTCGAGGACGACGGACCGGCCGGCGTCAAGCGCCTCGAACAGCTCGTCGATGGCGTCCTGCTTGCCCCGCTGCTCCTCCAGGTGGAAAAATGGGAGCCCGTCGAGGCGGTCCAGCTTGCGCCGGAGCGCCGAGAGGGAGCCCGCGTGGGCGCCGGTCTCCTCGGCCATCGCCTCGATCGCGGCCGGGTCCGCGTTCAGGAGCGAGGCGAGCCAGCGGCGGCCGTACTTCTTCTTGAGGCCGTAGGTGCTCTCGGTGGCCGTGGCGTTGAGGTTCAGGGTCTCGCGGAGCGGGAGCACGTCCTCGGGCTCGACCTGGTCGGCGTAGAGGTGGATCTCGACGTCGGTGCTCCCGCCGCGCCGGCGCGTGCTCTCGGGGTCGAGCGAGAAGATCTGGACCTTCGGCCCGAACAGCTGGCGGAGGCCGGGGACGAAGGCCGTCGTGTCGCCGTCGGTCTCCTGGCGGGCGCGGTCGCCGTACTCGTTGTGCATGTCGAACACGAGCGAGACGGCGCGGCCCGTGGCGATGGTCCCCGCCAGCAGGAGCCGCGTGAGGAAGCTCTTGCCCGTGCCCGTCTTGCCGAACACGGCGTTCGAGCGCTCCACGAACCGGGCGAGGTCGAGGCAGACGGGCGTGTCCATCCCGAGCGGCGTGCCGACCTCGAAGTAGCGGTCGCCGCCGTCGAGCGCCTCGCTCCCGAACACGCGCGCCACGTCGTCCTCGGTGGCGTCGCCGACGGCCGAGAAGTGGGCCGGGACCGTCTTGACGGGCTGGGGCGCCTCGTCGCCGATGCCCTGGGGGACCATGAGCTGAGGCTTCAGCGAGACCGTGGCGTACGTGCCGGAGCCCTGGAGCACGCGCCGGAGCAGCTCGTCCTCGGCGCCGGGCGGACGGAGCAGGATCCCCTCGTTGGCCGCGTCGATGCGGAGGTCGGTGATGAGCGAGAAAAAGTCGAACGCCTCGCCCTCGATCACGACGAACGTCCCGGCCCGGACGGCCTCGACGGACCGCGCCGGGTCCAGCTTCATCTCGACGCCCTGCCCCAGCGAGCCGTGCGTGATGACGCCGACGCGGGCGCGCTGGGAGCCGGACGAGAGGGGGGCATCGGAGAGCATGGCGAGCGTCGTGGGGGCTCGACGAAGCTAGCCTGAGCCCGGGTGCGGAGTCGGCGTGTTCCGGCGGAGGCCGGGCGACCGCGTTCTCCTGCTGGCGGACGCGCCGCGCGAGGACGGCTGTCGCGCGAGGACGGCTCCGAGCGGTCCCGGTGGATCCCGCCGTCGCCGGCCGCCAGTGGGCGGACTCACCCGGACCTCACCGGCCCCGGCGGGTCCCGCCCGTAGCTTCGGCGCGCCCCTTCGCCCCCGCCCCCATGTGGTCCGACTCCATCCTCGACACCATCGGTAACACGCCGCTCGTCCGGCTCCAGACGCTCGGCGCCGATCTGCCGGGCACGCTCCTCGCCAAGGTCGAGTTCTTCAACCCCGGCGGCTCGGTCAAGGACCGGATCGGGGTGGCCATGATCGAGGACGCCGAGGCGAAGGGCCAGCTCCGGCCGGGCGGGACCATCATCGAGGGGACGAGCGGCAACACGGGCGCCGGGCTGGCGATCGCCGCCATCGCCAAGGGCTACCGCTGCATCTTCACCACGACCGACAAGCAGAGCCCCGAGAAGGCCGACGTGCTCCGGGCGCTCGGCGCCGAGGTCATCGTGTGCCCCACGAACGTGGCCCCGGACGACCCGCGCTCGTACTACTCGGTCGCCCGGCGGCTGTCGGAGGAGATCCCCAACTCGTTCTACCCCAACCAGTACGACCACCCGGCCAACGCCGAGGCCCACTACCGGACGACCGGCCCGGAGCTGTGGGAGCAGACCGAGGGCCGCATCACGCACTTCATCGCGGGCGCCGGCACGGGCGGCACCATCAGCGGCGTGGCGCGCTACCTCAAGGAGCAGAACCCGGAGGTCCAGATCGTCGGCGTGGACCCGTTCGGGAGCGTCTACGCGGAGTACTGGCGGACGCGGGAGTTCAAGGAGTCCGAGATCTACCCGTACCTCACCGAGGGCGTGGGCGAGGACATCCTGGCCGGCAACATGGACTTCGACCTCGTCGACGACTACGTCCAGGTGGACGACGCGACGACGATGCGGATGACGCGGCGGCTGGCGCGCGAGGAGGGCCTGTTCGTCGGCCAGAGCTGCGGGATGGCCGTCGCCGGCGCGCTCGACTGGCTGGAGCGGCACCGCGATGGGCTCGGCGCGGACGCCGTGGTCGTGGTGCTCCTCCCGGACGGTGGGTTCCGCTACCTCTCGAAGACCTACGACGACGAGTGGATGCGCCGCAACGGGTTCCTCCGGGAGGCGCCCACGCTGACCGTCGACCACGTGCTGGCGGCGCGGAAGCGGGCGGCGACCATCATCGCCGTCGACCCGGAGGCCACGCTCGCCGAGGCCATCGGCGTGATGACGGAGCACGGCGTCAGCCAGGTCCCGGTGATCGACGGCGGCGAGGTGGTCGGGGCGCTCTCCGAGCGCGGCGTGCTCAACCGGCTCCTCGCCGAGCCCGCCGCGCGTGACCACGCGGTCCGCGAGACGATGGAGGCCCCGCTCCCGGTCGTCCCCCGGACGGTCCACCTCGACAGCCTCACGGCGACGCTGGACGGCGAGGCCGGCGCCGTCCTCGTCCACGCCGACGACGACGGCGGGGACGGCGCCTTCCACATCATCACCCGGAGCGACCTGATCGCCGCGCTCGCCCAGGCCGGCCGCTCCTGACCCGCCCACCGGCGACGCCCGCCGCCAGCGCGTCGGTAGCTTCCCGCCCCTCCGACCGACACCCCCATGGACCCGACCTCCCCGAAGACCGACAACGGCCCGTCCCTCTCCATCGAGCTGGGGGAGGAGGTGGCCGAGGGCGTCTACTCGAACCTCGTGATGATCGCTCACAGCCCGGAGGAGTTCATCCTGGACTTTATCCGCGTGATGCCGGGCGTCCCGAAGGCCCGCGTCAAGAGCCGGATCGTGGTGACGCCGGGCCACGCCAAGCGCCTGCTCGCCGCGCTGGCGGACAACATCCGGCGCTACGAGGCGCAGTACGGCGAGATCGGGGACGTGCAGCCGGAGCCGCAGATCCGCTTTACCGGCCCGGAGGCCGAGGCGTAGGGCGCCGTTCTCGACGCACGGAGGGGCCGCCGGGGTGCCCCTCCCTCCACGACGCGCTGGCGACGCCCGCCAGCGATGCGCTAAAACCCGCCCTCGAAGGCGTCGAGCGTCGGCGTGTCGGCGACGGCCGCCGAGCGGGCGGTCGCCCCGTCGCCGAGCGGGCGCACGAACTCGTCCCACACGGCGTCGACGGTGTCGAGCAGCCGCGCGAGGTCGTCCGGCGTGTGCTGGGCCGAGACGCTGACGCGGAACCTCTGCTCGGCGACGGGCACGATGGGCGCCTCGATGTGGTTGACGAAGATGCCGCTCCGGTGGAAGGCGTGGGCCATGCCGCGCACGTCGGCGCCGGCCGGGGTGGGGAGCGCGAAGATGGGGGTGAGCCCGTTGGCCTCGAACCCACGCGCCTGGAGCCCCTGCGCCAGCGTCGCGCAGTTGTCCATGAGCCGGCGGTGCCGCTCGGGCTCGTTCTCCAGCACGTCGAGGCCCGCGAGCACGGCGGCGCACACGGCCGGCGACGGCGCGGCGCTGAAGACGTACGACCGCGAGAAGTAGCGGAGGTACTCGACCACCGCGCGGTCGGCGGCGACGAAGCCGCCCGAGACGGCGAACGACTTCGAGAACGTCCCGACGACGATGTCCACCTGGGGAGCCACGTCGAACATCGCGGCCGTGCCGTGGCCGCCGGGGCCGGTCACGCCCGTCCCGTGCGCGTCGTCCACGATCAGGACGGCGCCGTGCCGCGTGCAGACCTCGGCGATCCGGTCCAGCCGAGCCACGTCGCCCGACATCGAGTAGACGCCCTCCACGCTCACGAACACGTCGCGGTAGTCGCCCCGGACCTCGGTGAGCGTGCGGTCGAGCGAGCGGGCGTCGTTGTGGGAGAAGGTCCGACCGGGGACGCGGCCCAGCTTCAGTCCGTCGATGAACGAGGCGTGGCTGCGGGCGTCGTAGACGGCGAAGTCGCGGGAGCTGGGGAGCCCACTCATCAGGCCGAGGTTGGCCGCGTAGCCGCTCCCGTAGAGCAGGGCCGCCTCCTGGCCCTCGAGGGCCGCCAGCCGCTCTTCGAGGAGGCGGTGGAGCGGGCCGTTCCCGTTGAGGCCGGGAGGCCCGCCGACGCCGACGCCGACCTCGGCGACGGCCTCTTGCACCCGTCGAACCACGGCCGGGTGCGTCGCCAGCCCGAGGTAGTTGTTCGACCCGAACATGAGCATCGACCGCGTCTCGCCGCTGTGGTCGCGGACGGCGACCTCGCGGTCCATCGGGCCGAGGGTGCTCCGGTAGTGGAGCCCGTCGACCCCCCGCTCGCGCTCGTCGTAGACACGGCGCGCGAAGGTGGACGTCCGGTCGGGAAAATCGAGTTGGGTGCGGATGCGGACGAGGTCGCGGTAGGTGAGGACGTTCAAGGTCGGAAGTGGTGGGATTCCGTGAAGCCAGGGTGAACAAGCCGCTCCAATAAACGCACGGCCGGCCGGCCGTGTGCTCCTGTTCTACCGTTTCTACCGTTTCCACTTCTAATCGCTTCGACCTTCAAGCTGGCTAAACGGCCAGGACTCGGCCGGGCCCCATAGCGCTTCAGTCCTGCAGAGCGCTCCGATCCTGCGACCTGAGCGCAGGCGCCCCCGTGCTCCGTCTGGACGGCGAGGCCCGGCGTCCGCCGCTCAGCGGTGCGCCCGAAGGAGGAGCCCCGCTGCGAGCACGGCGAAGGCGACGTGCGGCAGCCACGCGGCCACCGCCGGGGCCACCGTCTGGACGTACCCGAGCGGCTCGACGATCTTCTGGAGCGCGAGGTACACGAACGCCACGCCCAGCCCGAGCGCGAGCTGCGCCGCCTGCCCGCCCCGCCGCCGCACGGCCGCCAGCGGCACGGCGATCAGGACCAGGATGAGGTTGGCGAAGGGGTAGGCGTACCGCGCGTAGTACGAGACGAGCGGCCGCCCGCGCTCCGTGACCCCGGCCCGCTCCAGCGACCGGACGTAGGCGCGGGCCTCGGGGAGCGTCAGCCGGTCCGCGTCGCGCTCGGACTGGGCGAGGTCGCGCGGGAGCACCGCGAGCGTCGTGTCGAGCGCGTCGAAGGTCTGGAACCGCTCGGCCCCACCGGGGCCGAACTGGCGGACGACGGCCTGGTGCGCGCGCCACAGGCCCAGCGAGTCGACCCACTCCATCCGCTCGGCGTCGAGCCGGGCGCGCACGCCGAGGCCGGACGAGTCGCCGGCGGACACGAGGCTGACGCCGTAGGCCTCGTTCTCGCGGCGGTCGAAAAAGCGGGCGTAGAGGACCACGCCGGGCGCCGTCTGGCGGTAGATCTCGCTCCCGGACTGGCTCTCGGGCGCGTCGCGGTAGTACTCGTTCTGGAAGGCGTAGACGACGGCGTTGGCGCGGGGCACCACGAACCCGTTGAACCCCAGCATCCCGACGGTGAACAGGGCGGTGGCGATCAGCATCGGCCTCATGTAGCGCCACAGCGAGACGCCGGCCATCTGAACCGCCGTGAGCTGCATCGACTGCGCCAGCCGGGCCGTCACGTAGACGGCCGCGAGGAACAGCGCGAGCGGGCTCGTCAGCCGGACGATGTCGGCGAGGTAGTAGAGGTAGTAGCCGCCGAAGATCTGGCCCGTCGTCGCGCCCCGGTCCAGGAAGTCGTCGACGTACTCCGAGAAGTCGAGCGTGACGAACGTGACCGCCAGCAGCGCGATGAGCAGCGCCGAGCCGGACAGGAAACGACGGAGGACGTGCCAGTCGAAGCGGGTCACGGGGGGCGGCAGGGGCGGCCAGTGGGGGAGCGGCGCGGGGTCGGCAGGTTACGCGTGGTCGGGGAGGGGGCGGGTGAGCACGAGCCCGCTCAGGCCCCTCGCAACTCTCCGAACCTGCGAATCCATGCCGGGGCCGCCGAGTACCTTTCGCTCTCCCTTCCGAACCCGTCCGCAGCGCACCCGATGAAAGTCCACGAGTACCAGGCCAAAGAGATCCTCGACCGCTACGGCGTCGCCGTCCAGCGCGGCATCGTCGCCGACACTGTCGAGGAGGCCGTCCAGGCCGCCGAGACCATGAAGGCCGACGGCGTCGACCAGTTCGTCGTCAAGGCCCAGATCCACGCCGGCGGGCGCGGCAAGGGCGGCGGCGTCAAGTTCAGCCCGACCGTCGAGGACGTGCGGGCGAACGCCGAGAAGATCCTCGGGATGCAGCTCACGACGCCGCAGACGGGGCCGGAGGGCCAGGAGGTCAAGAAGGTCCTCGTGACCGCCGCCGAGGACATCGCCCACGAGTACTACGTCGGCGTGACGCTCGACCGGGCCTCCGGCATGGACGTCATCATGGCGTCCACGGAGGGCGGCGTCGAGATCGAGGAGGTGGCCGAGGCCACGCCCGAGAAGATCATCAAGGTGTGGGTGGACCCCGCCGTCGGGCTCCGCCCGTACCAGGCCAACGAGATCGCGTTCGGGCTGGGCTTCGAGGGCCAGGCGCTCAAGGACGCCCGCAAGTTCGTGACGGCGCTCTACGAGGCGTACCGCCAGTCCGACGCGACGATCGCCGAGATCAACCCGCTCGTCCGCACCGACGACGGCCGCGTGGTGGCGCTCGACGCCAAGATCAACCTGGACGACAACGCGCTCTTCCGGCACAAGGACCTCGCCGCGATGCGCGACGAGGCCGAGGAGGACCCCCTCGAGGTCGAGGCCGGCAGGCACAACCTGAACTACATCAAGCTCGACGGCAACGTCGGCTGCATGGTCAACGGCGCCGGGCTGGCGATGGGGACGATGGACCTCATCAAGCTGGCGGGCGGCGAGCCGGCCAACTTCCTCGACGTCGGCGGGACGGCGAGCCCGCAGACGGTCGAGGCCGGCTTCCGCATCATCCAGTCGGACCCGAACGTGAAGGCGATCCTCGTCAACATCTTCGGCGGGATCGTCCGGTGCGACCGCGTGGCGAAGGGGGTCGTCGAGGCCGCGAGCAACATGGACCTCACGGTGCCGCTCATCGTCCGGCTCCAGGGCACGAACGCCGAGGAGGGCATGACCATCCTCAAGGAGTCCGGCCTGCCCATCGAGAGCGCGATCCGGCTCCAGGAGGCCGCCGACAAGGTGACGGCCGCGCTGAACGCCTAGCCCGTCCCGCCGACTCCGCCACCGTAGGGGCACGCCGCCGGTGTGCCCCTACTCATTTCCACCGTGGACAACGACCGCCCCTCCGTCGGGATCGAGATCGACGGCGCCGTCAAGCGCTACGGGTCCGTGGCGGCCGTCGACGGCGTCTCGCTGGACGTGCCGGCCGGGGCGTTCGTCTCGCTCCTCGGCCCGTCCGGGTGCGGCAAGACGACCCTCCTCCGGCTCGTCGGCGGGTTCGAGACGCCCGACGCCGGGACCATCCGCATCGGCGGGCGCGACCTCACGCGGGCCGCGCCGCAGGACCGACCGACCGCGATGGTCTTCCAGAGCTACGCCCTCTTCCCGACCATGACGGTCGGCGAGAACGTGGGCTACGGGCTGGCGGTGCGCGGCATCAAGAAGACCACACGGCGCGAGCGCGTGGCGCGGGCGCTCCGGCGCGTGGACCTGGCGGGCCTGGAGAGCCGGCCCGTGGCGGACCTTTCGGGCGGGCAGCAGCAGCGCGTGGCCCTCGCCCGCGCCATCGCCGTCGAGCCCGACGTGCTCTTGTTCGACGAGCCGCTCTCGAACCTCGACCTCGCGCTCCGCGAGGCCACGCGCGCCGAACTGAAGGCGCTCCAGCAGGACCTCGGCGTGACGAGCCTCTACGTGACGCACGACCAGCAGGAGGCGCTCGCCCTCAGCGACCGCGTCGCCCTAATGCGCACGGGGAAACTCGTGGGGGAGGGGACGCCCGAATCGCTCTACGCCGAGCCGCCGACGGCCTACGCCGCTCGCTTCCTCGGCCGCGCGAACGTGATCCGGGACCCGGCCCTCGCTGAGCGCCTCGCGGGCGAGCCGATGCCCGACGGCCACGCCCTCGCCGTCCGCCCGGAGGCGCTGGCGCCGGTCGCCAGCGGGGCGGACGGGGCGGTGCCGGCCCGGCTCCTCGCCCGCCTCTTCCTGGGCCAGTCGGCCGAGTGGGAGGTGGAGGCGGAGGGGACCCGGCTGCGGCTGTGGACCGAGCCCGGCCGGGCCGTCCCCGAGGCGCTCGCCGTCCGCGCCGAGCGCTGGCGGTGGGTGCCGGACGACGAGAACCCGAGCGCGGAGGCCGTGTAGACTCCTCCTCTTCTGCCCGTACCGACTCCGGCCCCTCCGCTTGCCATGACCGACCCCGGCGCGCTCACCCTCCGCGACACGCTCGACGGCCTCACCGCCGGACGCATCGCCACGCTCTACCGCCGCGCCCCGCTCCTCCGCAAGACGGACAACCCGGAGGCGCTCCTCCGCTCGTTCCAGAACTCGTCGCTCGTGCTCTCGCTGTGGGAGCAGGACCGGCTCGTCGGCCTCGCGCGCGTGCTCACCGACGGCGTCCAGAGCTCGTACCTCTGCGACCTCGCCGTCGAGCCGGACGTGCAGGGCGCGGGCGTCGGCAAGCGGCTGATCGACGAGATCCTGGAGCGCTGCAAGGGGACCGACCTCGTCCTCCGCGACTCGGACCTCTCGACGGGCTTCTACGAGCGCCTCGGGTTCGAGCAGGTCGAGAACGCCTGGATGCTCCACGTCCGATGACCCGACACCACGCCAGATGCCGGCACGCTCGGCGCCTTCGACGTGCTCCGCCAGACCCGCCAGTCGCTCGTCGCCGTCGTCGACGCGCTCCCGAACGAGGCCCGCACGACGGCTATCGGCGCCCCCGGTTTGTGCCGGAATTAGGGGATACGCGCCGGCCCAGGGTGGGAAACCCGTCCTTGCGTCTCCTCCCCGAGTCTCAGAGTAGGGCGATTGGTCATGAATGGCCAGCGTCGGTGCTGTCCCAACGCGTGCGCTTCTGTCCTGATGGCCGCGTCAAAAAAGGTCCCCGCCGCTATCGAACACCCGCGTCAGGGAGGGTCTGGAAGTAGAACCGTGGTAGGGGCCCCTGTCGACCCTCGGGTGCGGGACGCCTCCTCCAAGCTGGCTGTCGAAGCGGGCGGTGTGGTCTACCGGCGCGCGTAAAGACAGCAGCGGACAGACATCCTCGCACTCATCCGCGAGAATGCGAGCCGTGCCTGGCGTTGGTCCGTCTTCCGGTGGTACCGAGCTCCACCCGCGGCGTGGCCG
The DNA here is from genome assembly GCA_963811175.1 of Rubricoccaceae bacterium. GTDB lineage: Bacteria > Bacteroidota > Rhodothermia > Rhodothermales > Rubricoccaceae > Rubrivirga. The sequence goes on from CAWEQE010000002.1 coordinate 1,365,085, forward strand.
GGTCCGAATCGGAGTTCGGCCTATTCGTTGGGGATGAGACGGTTGCGAAGCCCAGTTCGGCCTTGTCCCCCCCAGTCATCCAGAATCTGCCCTTGGTGATGTGGTACACCACTGGCAAGGGCGGGAGCATCCCTTCACCAGCCCCTCCCAAGAGGACACGGATGCTGAACCACATGCAGGATCTCTACGAGTCGGAGTTCGAGAACGAGTTCGAGTTCGAGGACGACCAAGAGTCGGGCTATGGAGACGGCGAATTCGAGTTCGAGTTTGAAAGCGAGTTCGAGGCCGAAGGGCCCTTCGACGAGGCCGAGGAGATGGAGCTCGCAGCCGAGCTTCTCACGGTCGGCAGCGACGAGGAGATGGAGTACTTCCTCGGCAACCTCCTCAGCAAGGCCGTCAAAGGGGTCAAGACGTTCGCCAAGTCGAAGGTCGGCCGGGCCGTCGGCGGCCTCCTGAAGAACGTCGCCAAGAAGGCCCTCCCCATCGCCGGCGCCGCGCTCGGCAACCTCGTCGTTCCCGGTGCCGGAGGCCTCGTCGGGGGCAAGCTGGCCTCGATGGCGGGCCGCGCCTTCGGCCTGGAGCTCGAAGGGCTGAGCCCGGAGGACCAGGAGTTCGAGGTCGCCCGTCGGTTCGTCCGCCTTGCGGGCGCGACGGCGCAGGACGCCTCGCGCAAGTCGAGCGCCGGTCCGCCGAAGGTCGTCGCCAAAAACGCCCTCGTCTCTGCGACGAAGCAGCATGCGCCGGGGCTCGTCAAGGCCGCCACGCGCGACCAGACGGGCGGCTCGTCGTCGCGCCGCGGCTCGGGCACCCAGAGCTCAGCGGGCCGCAACTCGATGAGCCGGGGCCAGAGCGGCCAGTGGGTCCGCCGCGGGCGCCGGATCGTCCTCCTCGGCGCTTAGCTCCTCGCCTCCGACCGGGACCGCGCCACGAGCCGACCTCTGGCGAGGCGGCACGGCCGCGCCCACGGCTCTGCGCAAGGCGGCACGCCTCTGGCGCACGGCCGCCGCGCACCCTGACTGCCTCCTTCCTGCTAGCCACCTCCTCCCATGCACGACCTGGATCATACCCGGCCCTCCCACGATTTCGAGTTCGAGTTTGAAGACGACGAGTTTCAGGATGACGAGTTTCAGGATGACGAGTTCGAGCTGGAGTTCGAAGGCGAGAGCGGCGACCTCTTCAACGAGTCCGAGGTGACCGACCTCGCCGCCGAACTCGTCTCCGCCTCCGGCGACGACGAGATGGAGTACTTCCTCGGCGACCTCGTCAAGAAGGCCGCCGCGCGCACCTACTCCCTCGGTCGTGCTGCCGCTGGCGAGGCGAGGCGCTTCGCCTCCTCGCCGCAAGGCCGCGCCCTCATCGGCCACGCCCGCTCGGCCGGGCGCAGCCTGCTCAAGAAGGCTGGCGGCGCGCTCGGGGGCTATGCCGGATCGCGCTCGGGCTACGGCTCGGGCCGAGGCCGCCGCGCCGGGTCTGATCTCGGCAGCTGGGTCGCCGACAAAGTCGGGCTGGAGCTCGAAGGCGTCGGCGCCGACTTCGAGTTTGAGGCCGCCAAGCGGCTCGTTCGTGTGACGGCCGCCGCCACGTCGAACGCCCTCGCGCAGCCCGGTTCGCTCTCGCCGCGGCGGCCTCGCGCCACGCGCTCACCTCGGCCGTCCGCCAGACCGGCGGCGCCTCTGGCGGCGCCTCGCGCGGAGGCCAGAGGCAGGGCCGGTGGGTGCGGCGCGGCTCCACTCTCATCGTCTACGGCGCCTGACCATGGCCATCCCTCCCCTCGCCCAGAGCGTCTTGGAGCAGGAGGCCCGCGCCCTGCTCACGCGGCTCGCGCAGGTTCGGGCCTTCGCGCTGACGATGCCGACGACGCCCGCGGCGGCCGCCCGCCACGACGCCCAGCACGCCATCGACGAGTACCTCGTGGCCGGGCGCCGCGAGCTCCGCCAGATGGTCTGGGCCTACCTCCGATGGATTCGCGGACCCGCCCGCCACGACGTCTCGGCCGAGAAGGCGCAGCGGCAGTTCACGCTGCTCCGCCTCCGGTTCAACAAGGTCCTGACCCAGTTCGACCTCTTCGCCGACGTACTCACGCAGCGCGGCGAGCACAGGACGGGCGCGTGGCTCTCGGGCCTCGACACCCTCGCCGCCGACGCGCTCGATCTCGACGAGACGTACTACGAGGCGCCGCCCGTCTGTGCTACCTGGACCGCGGCCACGGCGCTGCGATCCGTCGCGCGCGGACCCGTCTCCCCGGTGGGGGCGAGAACCCCGTCGCCGTGATCCGGGTGCCGCGCGAGAGGATGATCGGGAGCGGCATCGCCTCCTCGCTGGTCCACGAGGTCGGCCACCAGGCCGCCGCGCTGCTCGGGCTCGTGGACTCGCTGCGGACCGAGCTCCGCTCGCGCCAGCGGTCCGACCCCGCCCGCGCCAAGGTGTGGGAGCTGTGGGACCGCTGGATCTCGGAGATCGCCTCCGATTTCTGGGCGCTCGGCCACCTCGGCATCGGCGCCACGATGGGGCTGATCTCCGTCGTGAGCCTCCCGCGCGCCTTCGTCTTCCGCATCAATCTCGACGACCCGCACCCGTTTCCGTGGATCCGCGCGCGCCTCAGTTGCGCGATGGGGGCGGAGCTCTTCCCCCACCCGCAGTGGGGCCGCCTCGCCAAGCTCTGGCACGGCTTCTACCCCCTCGACGGGTTGGACGCGGAGCGCAAAGCGCTCGTCGGCCAGCTCGAAGCGTCGCTGCCGGACTTCGCGCGCCTCCTGGCCGAGCACCGCCCGAAGAAGCTACGGGGGCTCTCGCTCGGCGAGGCGCTCCCGGTTCGCCAGAGGCAGCCCGCAGCGCTGGCGGCCCACTTCCGCCAGTGGGACTCCGACCCCCGAGCCCTCCGCGAGGTCCGCCCTTCGCTCGTCTTCGCCGTCCTCGGGCAGGCGAGGGCCGACGGACGCCTCTCGCCAGAGGCGGAGGCCCGCACCATCGCCAGCGTGCTCGATTACTGGGCTCTCCGCCATGCGATCGGCCCCTGGCGAGACATCGCCCTAGCCAAAGCCGCCTAACCCCCTCCAACCATGACGATCTACCGCATCACGGGCACGCTCATCCGCAGCCGCCCCGCCGACACCACCTACCGCTACTACCTCGAAGCCTGGGACGCCGACATCTCCGCCGACGACGGCCTCGCCACGGCCGCCGTCCACATCGCGGAGGACGAGGACCGCGCCCCGTTCACGCTGCTCTTCAGCAGCGACCGCCTCCCGGACGAGGACGAGGAGTACAGCGGCCCTCCCGAGATCTACTTCAAGCTCTTCAACATCCGCAACACGGACCCCTTCGCGACCTCGCGCGACGAGGCGTTCGTGCTCAGCCGAGGCCGCTCCGGCAGCGTCGCGCTGGGCTCCTTCGTTGCCGAGTACCGGGCCGAGGTGCTCACCGGCGACAGCGCGGAGGAGTCGGCGGCCTCGGGCGCTCGCAAGGAAGACAGCGACGACCTCTTCGATGAAGACGTGCTGGCAACGCCCGTCTCGGCCAGCGGGGCCGGTGACGCCCCGCCAGAGGCCGAGCCCGACGACGAGGGGATCGACGACGCCGCCAGGGCGGCGCGCTCCAGGTCCACCTCGTCTCCTCCACGCCCACCTCGGCCGAGTCGTTCCTGTGGGACTACGTCAAGTCGCGGAGCGCCGCGATGGGCTTCCCCGTCTACCAGCGCTTCCTCGACGCCGTGTTGTGCGACGACGCGGGCGAGGGCGACGACTGCCTCGACGCCCGCACGCGCGACGCGGTGCGCAACCTCCGCCGGTGCGGGCTCCACAGCACCGACGCCTACGCCGTCATCAAGGGCGCGACCGAGGCCTTCCTGCTCCAGCAGTGCGGCCACGCCGAGGGGCTCCGGTTCTGGTACGGGCCGCTGGCGGACCTCCCGGACGCGGAGGTCCGGCGGCGCGCGGACGAGTTCTTCGGCCAGATCCAGCAGACGCTCGGCGCGCGGGTGCTGCCCTACTTCGAAACCATCCGCCAGGCGCTCGGCATCGTCGTCGTGGACGACCGGGACGGGATGCGCTACGGCGCGGGCTGCACGGGCATCCTGCGCTCGCGGATCTCGAACCCCTGCTTCCTGGAGCTCATCTGGTCGTACTGGCACGAGCAGGGGATGCTGGCCCAGACGATGGGGGCGCTCTCGCTCCGCTTTCAGAACCGCCGTATGCCGGGCTTGAAGGGGGATCGCTCTCCCAGATGGCTGTCGACCCGCTCCGCCCCCTGGGCAACCTCTTCTGGGGCTACATCCAAGACGAGCAGCACCGGCTGAGCGTGCCGCGCCGGGCCTACGAGTACACCTACGAGTACGGCCTCTCCATCGAGGGCAAGGCGGTCCCGAGGCTGAAGGCGGCGGAGACGCGGGCCGAGTTCCTGGCGGCCTTCCACGGGCTGCTCCAGCTCACCGCCCAGTTTTTCCGCGAGGACAACGACTCGACCATCCGCGCCGACGCCTTCCCGGTGCTCAACGCGCTGCGCGACTTGCACTTCGTGCTCGCCAAGGGCGCCCACAACCAGTACGGCGACCTGCCCTTCCAGGCCCGTTCGGAGATGCTCATCCAGCAGTACCTCCTGGCGCGGCCCGAGACCCGCGATTTCCTCGGAGGCCGCCCGATGGTACCGTACGGCGAGGGCTGGATGGACCGCGTGGAGACGATGAAGGGGCTTCTGGCGTGGCCGGGGCCGTCCGTCACGCACTTCCGCGACCTCGGCGTCTACGGCGAGCAGCTCCTGATCTCGGTCCGCTTCGGCAACTGGAGCCAGATCAACGACCCGGAGACGGCCCGTGCCTGGGCGCAGGCCTGGCGCGGCGAGATCCAGCGCTACATCTACTCCTACCGCGCGGTCAAGGGCGTCGACCCTCGGGCGACATGGTGACGGCGTCGATGGACGGGCGACGAGGTGGCCCAGCCGTCGGCGCTGATGCGCGCCGGTACCCGTCGAAGGCCTCCGGCGGATCACAAGGAGATGGCGCGTCGGCGCGGGTGGCCCGTCCGCGCCCATGAGTCCCGCTCTCGGCCGGGCGGCGTCCCGCCCGGCCGACTTTACGTCCGCGCTCTACCTCGGCCTCGCGCATCCCCACGCCGCGCTACGGCCCTGGGCGGCGCTCACGACCGGCGCACCAGCGGCCCTTTTCGAACGCGCCTCGACCTCCGCGTCGCCGGTGCTCTCGCCGTGCTCGTCGGCCGGTCCGAGGCCCGACTCTGGCGCTCGACGCTCCATGCCTTCCACGACCTCAGTGATGCCCTCGTCCTCCCCGGCACGGCGGTCTTCGCCGACCGGCGGCTGTACGCCGTGGGGCGGTGGGGCGTCGAGCGAGCGGCAAGTCGGGGCGCGCGCGTCCACACGTTCGCGCACCACGACGCCGAGGCGCTGCGCCGGGCCGTCATCGCTTCTGGCGTGGGAACGGCCTCTGGCGCGGGGCGCGCGCTCGTCGTCACCGACGGGTGGTGTCCGGCGTGCGGCCGCTTCGCGCCGCTGGCGGCCTACGCCCGCGCGGCGCCAGAGGCGCTCCTCGTCGTGGACGACACGCAGGCGGTGGGCGTTTTCGGGCGCCCGGACGGCAGCGCCTACGGCGCGGGCGGCGGCGGCACGGCGCAGCGGCTACGGCTGGCGCCAGAGGCTGAAGAGCGCCTCGTCGTCGTCGCGTCGCTGGCGAAGGGCTTCGGGGCGCCGCTGGCGTTCGTGGCCGGTCCCGAGGCCGTCGTGCGTGGTTCCGCGCGCGGGGCGGCGCGCGTGTCCACAGCAGCCCGCCGTCGGCCGCCGACGTGGCGGCGGCGGCACGCGCGCTCGCGATCAACGCGGCGTGTGGGGACGCAATCCGGACGCGCCTCTGGGAGCGGGTGGTGCAGTTCCGCTCGGGAGCCCATCGCCTCGGCCTGGCTCCAACAGGGGGACCGTTCCCTGTGCAGTCGCTCCGGGTGGCGTCCCCCGCCTCCGTCTATGCGGCGCTGGCGCGGCGCGGCGTCCGCGTGGCGCTCGTCCGCTCCGCCAGAGGCCCCGCCCTCACGTTCCTCCTGACCGCCCGCCACTCGACCGACGAGATCGACCGCGCGTTCGACGCGCTCCGCGAGTCGATGGCGCCCAGACTCTCCCTCTCATGTCCGTGACCTCCGACGTTCACACGCTGTCTCCCGTCCCTGGACTCGCCGATCAGTTGGTACGGCGCCACGCTGCGCTCGGGCTGACGGAGCTCATGCGCCGCCACACCCACAACCGCTTCGACGTTCGAGGGGGCGCTGCGCTCGCGCTCCGCACCCTGATCGCGCGGGCGAGACAGCACCGGCCGGAGGAGTTCCGCGCCCAGTGGAACGGCGCCATCTACGCGCTCCGCGTGCGCCGCGTTCGAGGGGGGAGCTACGCCGTCGTGGGCCTCCGCCGTCTCGGCGCTGACAACGAGGTGGAGGCCGAGACCTCGCGCTCGTTCTCGCTCCGGCTGGTGTGGGCGCCGCCGCGCACACTCGCCAGCTTCCTCCAGTCGCCGACCGCTGGCGGCGGGATCTACATCATCGAGAAGAATGGCGCCCCGCGGTACGTCGGGCTCGCCACGCAATTCGGGAGCCGGTACCGGACGTACGGCCACGCGCTGAACGCGTTCGACGTCGCGCCCGCACCGTACCGCGTGCGGACGGCGAGCATGAGGGGCACCGGCCAACTCCGCGACGCCGAGCACGCCGTCATCCGAGCGATCACGAAGCACTTCGGCAAGCGGACGCTCACCAACCGGAGCTCCTTCAGCGCGTTCCGCGCCAGCGGCTCGGGCGTCTCTCTCGTCAACGCGGGCAGCCGCCCGGCCTACCTCCTGGCGTCGGTCTCGGTCGTGGCGGGGTCGCAATACGAGGCGGGGCCTCTGGCAGGGGCGTAGCAGGCCGGGGCTCGGGGTGGCTCAGGCGGCGGCCTCCCGCCATTTCGCCATGCGAAGCTGGATCGCCCGGTCCGTGACGTCCAGGCGTTCGGCGGCCCCGTGCGTGCCCCCCTCGGCCTCCAGCGCGAGGCGGATCGCAGCGTCGCCCGCGGCAGTGCTGATGTCCTTGAGACCCATCCCGAGCGCGAGGGCATGGCGAGCGGCGGCGCCGAAGATGCTGTTGGTGCCGAAGGGCGCCGTCTCGCCGGGCTGTGGCCACTCGTCCGGGGGCACGTCGCCGACCGTGACGGGGCCGTCGCCCACGTGCCGAGCCGCGATCCGGGCGACGAGCTGCCGGAGCTCGCGGACGTTGCCGGGGTAGAGGCGCGCTGCCAGGAGCTCGCGCACCGGTCCGCACATCGTGGCCCCGCTGCCCAGGCGCTCCCGGAGGAACCGGTCGCCCAGCAAGACGATGTCGTCGGGGCGGTCGCGCAGCGGTGGCAGCCGGAGGCGGACGGCCGCGAGGCGGTGGTAGAGGTCGTGGCGGAACCGGCCTGCCGCAACCTCCGCCTCTAGGTCGCGGTGGGTGGCGCAGACCAGCCGGAAGGACACCTCGCGCCACACATTCGACCCGACGGGCTTGAAGGTCTTCTCCTGGATGGCCCGGAGCAACTCGGCCTGCAGCGCGAGCGGGAGCTCGCCCACCTCGTCGAGGAAGAGCGTCCCCTGGTCGGCCAGGGCGAGGGCCCCCTCGCGCGGGGCGACGGCGTTCGTGAAGGCGCCCTTCACGTGCCCGAAGAATTCGCTCCCCGAGAGTTCCGCCGAGACGACCGTGCAGTCCAGAACGACGAGCTGCGCCTTGTCCGGCCGGCGGTCTAGCGTGTGGATAAGGCGGGCGACGAGTTCCTTGCCGGTCCCACTCTCTCCCGTGAGGAGCACGTCGGCCTGGGCGTACCGGGCCACCTCGATGGCGCTTCGGAGGGCGGCCCGCCAGCAGGGGCTCTCGCCCGAGAGCCGGTCGCGCACGAGGGGCGCGTCGAGCATCTGGTCGACCTCGTGCCAGCGGCGAAACCTGGCGGCGAGGCTGGCGACGAGGACGAGCGGCTCCGCGTGGGGGACCACGTCCATCGCTCCGGCCTGGAGCAACTCCCAGGACGACCGGAGGACCTGGTCGTCCAGGGCGACGACGACGGCGCGGTGGCCCGCCTGGCCATAGTCCCGCAGACGGATCCGGACGTCGTCGAGAGGGGCGCTGGTAAGGAGGACGCCGGAGCCGTCGGGCACCCCGTACGGCGAGACCACGTGGAGGTGGAGGCCCATGCCCGAGAGCGAGGCCAACTGCTTAGCGGTGCCCTCCGCCTCACCGCTGGTGTGTTCGAGCCGAACTCGCATAGCACGCACGTGGTCTGCCCTCTGCCCCCTTCGCTGTCCTTGTCAATTTTGGGAGACATAAATATTCATTTTACAAAAATTTATCTATCATTCAGGCACTGGGTCGGACTATTCACATGGGGGAGCACCGGCAGAGGGCGCGGACGCAAAAGCGGCCCCGTCGTGTGCCGCCGCCGTGTCTCTGCTCCGTCACGCATGATCGCTGGCACCGCGCTCTGGGTCACCGACGCCGCCCCCAGGGTCCGCCATTCGTTGGCCGGCGGGGCAGGAAATCTGCCGCCAGAGGGGGGAGCCTGCGGTCCCTGGCGGGTTCCGCAACAACGTCCCGTGGAATGCCGCCGCGTCGCCGCTTGGTCGAGCTCGTTACGCTCAGGCTCGGGGGGCTCGACCGCGCCGGCCGCTTCGAGACGTACCGCGAGTACCGGACGACGCCGGGCGTGGTGCTCGCGTCCGTCGAGGACGCCCTCCGGTTCAACCTGTACCACGAGGGGCTCCACCTCGGGAGCGTCCTCGCGCTCAGGAAGCTGGTGGGCTGAGCGCGGCGCCTACAGCGCGTCGAGGGCGGACTGGCGGCGGGCGCGGGCCTCGATCTCGCGGAGCACCGTCGGCGGCGCGGCGCGGACGCGGCAGGCGGCGATGGGGCACCGCTCGCACGTCAGGCTCACGTCCACGCGCGGGAGCGCCGGGTCGTCCCAGAACCGGACGGCGCGCTTGGTGGCGCGCGTGAGCCGCAGGCCGAGCGAGACGGCCGAGTTGATGCCGGGCCGGAGCGCCAGCGGGCGGGCGATCGCGACCACGAAGAAGTCGCCGCCCTCCGGCTCGCCGGCCGTCCCCTCCACGAAGTGCTGCCGCTGCGCGACGACCACCGGCCCGTCGTCCGTCTCGCCGCGCCCGGCCGCCCGCGCCTGCCGGCGGTCCAACTCGGCGAGCGCCTGGAGCGACGGCCAGCGGCGGCAGTAGTGCTCGTCGGCGGCGACCCCGTGCGGCACCGGCACGCGGCTGAGGTTGAACGTCTTGGTCAGGTCGAAGGCGTCGGAGGCCGTCGCGTGGTGGAAGCGGAGCAGGTAGAGCTCCTCCAGCCCGAGCGCCTCCGGGACCCGCTGCGTCAGCCGGTGGAGGAACATCTCGGGCGTCGAGCGGAACCGGTCGAGGAGGCCGAGGAACGCCTCGGCGTCCCACGCCTCCGACTCCACGAGGTCCGCCAGCACCCGGTCGACGTCGGCGGCGGGGAGGAGGAGCGCGCCGGCCACGTACGAGCCGCGGAAGTTGTCGAGGACCTCCTCGAAGCGGTCGACCGTCACCCAGGGCGAGGTCAGCGGGCGGTGCGCGGCCTCGAGCTCGCGGAACGCCAGCTCGCGGGCGTAGAGGAACGCCCGCTGCTCGTCGTGGAGCGCGCCGTTGACGTAGAGCGTCGGGCCGTCGTCGGGGTCCGGGACGAGGACGGAGCGGAACGCCCGTAGCTCCGGGTCGGCCGGGAGCGTCGTCGTGTCCACGCGGTAGCCGTCGGCCTCGAGCGCCCGGCGGAGCGCGTCGGCGTCCGGCGTCCCCTCGGCCCCGACGCGCTGGCGGAGCCGCTCGGCGGCGGCCTCCAGGTCGGGGAAGTGGTTGGCGTGGATCTGCTGGTAGGCCCGGAGCGCCGCCAGCAGGAAGTGCTCCACGCGGGCGTCGTAGGCGCGGGCCATGTCGGCCACGGCCTGCACGAGCGCGCCGGACTTGTCCGGGACGCCGGCCAGGAGCTGCACGACGTCCTCCGCGTCGAGGCCGAACAGACCGAACGGGAACGACCGGAGCAGCGGGCTGTCGATGGCGTCCTTCACGGCGCCCAGCTCCTCGCCCACCTGGAGCGAGACGAGGTCGTCGTAGGGGACGCCGAGCGCGTCGGCGAGGTCGACCAGCTTGTCGGGCTTGGGGTACTTCTTGCCCTGCTCGATCTCCGAGAGGTAGCTGACCGAGAGGCCGGCGGCCTGCGCCAGCTCCTTGAGCCCGAGCCCGCGCTCCTGGCGGTGGGCGCGCAGCTTGACGCCGAGGATGAGGCGGAGGCGGTCGGGCATGAGGCGACGAGGGCGGGGGAGGGTAAGCGCGTCCCGCGTTCGCTGCCAACGGACGGGCAGCGAAAAACCGGCGGCGGCGTAGTGGTTTGCCCGGTTTGCGAAATTACGCTGGCGCAAGTCAGTTGCGTAGTTCTATCATGAGCGAAGTTTCGCTGAAAGACCCTTCCCCTGCTCCCATGCCGTTCCAGCCCGTCCCGACCGCCGTCCCTGGCGTCACCCTCCACGCTGGCGCCGACACGGCCGCCGCCCGCCGCGTCCTCACGCCCGACGCGCTCGCGCTCGTCGCCCGCCTCCACCGCGACCTCCGCGCCACGCGCCACGCCCTCCTCCGCGCCCGCGCCGAGCGCCAGCGGGTCTGGGACGGCGGCGCGCTCCCCCAGCGCCTCCCCGCCGACGCGCTCCCGGAGGCCGCCGGCGACTGGCGGGTCGCGCCGCTCCCGGCCGACATGCTCGCGCGCCGCGTCGAGATCACCGGGCCGGTCAACGACGCCCGCATGGTCATCAACATGCTCTCGCGCGGCGCCGACGGCCAGCGCGCCGACGCGGCCATGCTCGACTTCGAGGACAGCATGAAGCCCTCGTGGGCCAACGTCGTCGCCGGCGTCGAGAACGTGGTCGGCGCCGCGCGTGGCGACCTCGCGGCCGTCAAGACGGATGCCGACGGCGAGGTGATCAAGGAGTACCGGCTCGATCCGGCCGACATGCCGCTCCTCATGGTCCGCGTGCGCGGCCTCCACCTCGACGAGGCCAACCTCCGCGTGGACGACGAGCCCGTCGCGGGTGGCCTCCTCGACCTCGCGCTCTGCGCGGTCCACACCGCCCGCGTCCTGGGAGAGCAGGGGAAGACGCCGGCCTACTACGTCCCGAAGGTGGAGCACCACACGGAGGCACGCTGGTGGAGCCGCCTGCTCGCGCTCGTCGAGGACGAGCTGGGCCTGGAGCGCTCGACGCTCCGCGCCACCTTCCTCATCGAGACGCTCCCGGCCGCGCTCCAGATGGAGGCCATCCTCTACGAGATCCGCGAGCACGCCGCGGGCCTCAACGGCGGACGCTGGGACAAGATTTTTTCGGACATCAAGTGCCTCCGCGCCCACCCCGACCGCGTGCTGGCGGACCGCGCGAGCATCGGGATGAACCGGCCCTGGATGCGCGACTACGCGAAGGAGCTGATCCGCGTCTGCCACACCCACGGCGCCTTCGCGATGGGCGGCATGGCCGCCTTCACGCCCGGCCGCGACGCCGCGCGCCGCGAGGAGCAGACGGCGAAGGTGGTCGCGGACAAGGAGTTCGAGGCCGCCATCGGCCACGACGGCTGCTGGGTCTCGCACCCCTACTTCATCGGCCCGGCCATGCAGCCGTTCCTCGATGCCCTCGGCGACGAGACCCACCAGCTCGGCGTGCTCCCGGACCTCCCCGAGACGCCCGACCTCATGCCGCAGGGCACGGGACCCTACACCCTGGACGGCCTCCGCACCAACGTCCGCGTCGGGATCGCCTACCTCAAGGGGTGGAACGAGGACGTCGGCTGCGTGGCCTGGGACGACCTGATGGAGGACCTCGCCACGCTCGAGATCAGCCGCGCGCAGACGTTCCAGTGGCGCGCCCAGGGCGTCACGCTGGAGACGGGCGAGACCGTCACCGACGACCTCGTCCGCCGCGTGTTCGCCGAAGAGAAGGAGGCCATCCTGATGGACCTCTGCGACGCCCACGCCGACGACTGCCAGACGCTCGGCCGCGAGCTGGCGGCCTTCGCCTGCGCTGCCGACGACGCCCGCGCCGTCTTCCTCGAAGCGGAGATGCGCCCCTTCCTCACGACCACATCGGAGCTGGCCGAGCGGCCGGTCCCGGCGCCCTCCGGCGACGGCGCGTCCGTCGAGGCCATCCCGACGACCGCCGACCCGGCCGCTTAATCCCCGCAGTCCCGAGCCCCCCGACAGGGCGTCCCCCGACGCCCGTCTGAAACGCCCCATCCCACCCGAACCCATGGAACTCCAAACCGCCCGCCAACTCGCCGCCCACGACCTCGCCCAGGCCTGGGCCTCCGACCCCCGCTGGGACGGCGTCGAGCGCCCCTACACGGCCGACGACGTGCTCGCCCTGCGCGGGAGCGTCCACGTCGAGCACTCGCTGGCCCGCCTCGGCGCCGAGCGGCTGTGGACGCTCCTCCAGGAGCGCGACTACGTGAACGCGCTCGGGGCCATGACCGGCGGCCAGGCCGTCCAGCAGGTGAAGGCCGGGCTGGAGGCCATCTACCTCAGCGGCTGGCAGGTCGCCGCCGACGCCAACCTCTCGGGCAACGTCTACCCGGACCAGAGCCTGTACCCGGCCAACTCGGTCCCGACGGTCGTCGAGCGGATCAACAGCGCGCTCCTCCGGGCCGACCAGATCGCCACGGCCGAAGGCGGCGCCGACGAGACGCACTACCTCGCGCCCATCGTGGCCGACGCCGAGGCCGGCTTCGGCGGCGCCCTCAACGCCTACGAGCTGATGCGGGCCATGATCGCGGCCGGCGCGGCGGGCGTCCACTTCGAGGACCAGCTCGCGTCGGAGAAGAAGTGCGGCCACCTCGGCGGCAAGGTGCTCGTGCCCACCGGCGAGTTCCTGACCAAGCTCGTCGCCGCGCGGCTGGCGGCCGACGTGGCCGGCGTCCCGACGCTGCTCGTCGCCCGCACCGACGCCGACAGCGCCACGCTCCTGACGTCCGACGTGGACGAGCGCGACCGCCCGTTCATCAAGGAGGGGGCGGACCGGACGCCCGAGGGGTTCTACCCGGTCACGAACGGGATGGAGGCCTGCGTCGCGCGCGGCCTCGCCTACGCCCCCTACGCCGACCTCCTGTGGATGGAGACGGGCCACCCCGATCTGGAGGAGGCCCGCACGTTTGCCGAGGCCATCCACGCGCAGTTCCCCGGCAAGCGGCTGGCCTACAACTGCTCGCCCAGCTTCAACTGGGAGGCCCACCTCGACCGCGACACCATCGCCCGCTTCCAGCGCGAGCTGGGCGCGATGGGCTACGCCTTCCAGTTCGTCACGCTCGCCGGCTTCCACGCCCTCAACCACTCCATGTTCGACCTCGCCCACGGCTACGCCCGGCGCGGCATGGCCGCCTACAGCGACCTCCAGCGGGCCGAGTTCGACGCCGAGGACCGCGGCTACACGGCCACCAAGCACCAGCGCGAGGTGGGCACCGGCTACTTCGACCGCATCCGCGACGTGGTGACGGGCGGCACGGCCTCGACGGGCGCGATGAAGCACTCGACCGAGACGGCGCAGTTCTAGCCTCCGAGTCTCCGGCTCATGCGCGGCTGGCGGCACCCGTCGCCAGCCGCGCGCGTTGTCCACGCCCCGACCTCCCACGCCCCGACCTCGCATGACCGCCTCCGCCTTCGACCCGCCTCGCCGCACCCTGATGGGGCCCGGCCCCTCGCCGATCCACCCCGACGTGCTGGCCGCCCTCGCCAAGCCCACCATCGGCCACCTCGACCCGGCGTTCGTCGGGCTGATGGAGGAGGTGCGCGGTCTGCTCCAGGCGACGTTCCTCACCGACAACCGGCTGACGATGCCGATCTCGGGGCCGGGGACGGCCGGGATGGAGGCGTGCGTCGTCAACCTCGTGGAGCCGGGGACGAGCGTCGTCGTGTGTCGGAACGGGGTGTTCGGGGAGCGGCTGCGACAGATGGTGGAGCGGGCCGGGGGCGTCGCCGTCGTCGTCGATACCGAGTGGGGGCGGGCGGTGCCGCCCGAGACGCTGGCGGACGCGCTGGACGGCCATCCCGAGGCGGAGGTCGTCGCGTTCGTGCACGCCGAGACCTCCACGGGCGCGCTCTCCGACGCCGCCACGCTCGCCCACGTCGCCCGCGAGCACGACTGCCTCGTCGTCGCCGACACCGTGACGAGCCTCGGCGGCGTCCCGGTCCGCGCCGACGCGTGGGGCCTCGACGCCGTGTACTCGGGGACGCAGAAGTGCCTCTCGGCGCCGCCCGGCCTCTCGCCCGTCACCTTCTCCGACGACGCCCTCGCCGCCGTCCGCCAGCGGGCCGTGCCGGTCCAGTCGTGGTTCCTCGACGTGTCGCTCGTGGCGACCTACTGGGACCCCGAGACGGCGGGCGCCGCGAAGCGGGCCTACCACCACACGGCGCCCGTCAACATGGTCTACGCGCTCCACGAAGCGCTGCGGCGGCTCCAGGACGAGGGGCTGGAGGCGGCGTGGGAGCGCCACGCCCGGATGCACGCCGCGCTGGCGGCCGGGCTGGACGCGCTCGGGCTCCGGTTCGTGGTCCCCGAGGCCGAGCGGCTCCCGCAGCTCAACGCCGTCTACGTCCCCGATGGCGTGGACGACGCCGAGACGCGGCGGCGCCTGTTGGACGAGCACGGCCTGGAGATCGGCGGCGGCCTGGGCGACCTCGCCGGCCGGGCGTGGCGGATCGGGCTGATGGGGGAGGGCGCACGGCCCGAGACGGTCCGCCTCTGCCTCAGCGCCCTCGAACACGTCCTGGGCCGCGACGGCGCGCTCGACGCGGCCGAGGCGCACCTGTCGGCCTCCGAGGTCGCGGCCTGACGATCCGACGTCGGCGAGCGCCGGCCGGGCGAATACCACGAGGGCGCCCCGGCCGTTCGGGACCTTCCGGGGTGCCGCGCGTTCCATTGACTCCCGACCCCGGACCGGCCTATCCTGTCCGACTCCCCGCTCTCGCCCGCCGATGCGTACCGCCGCCCTCGCGCTCCTGCTCGCCGCCTTCCTCGTCGCCTCGCCCGCGAGCGCCCAGCGCACCGCCGACCTCCCCGGCCGCCAGGCCCCGGTGGCCCTCACGGACGGCCCCGGCACGCCCGGCCTCAGCCTCGGCCAGCTCTTCAACGCCGAGACGCTCAAGTTTAGCCAGTCGTACGAGGTCTCGTACAGCAGCGGGCTCGGTGGGAACGTCGGCCTCGGCGTCTACACGACCTCGCTGCGGTGGCAGCCGTCGGCGCGGCTGGCGGGGCGCGTGGACGTGGGCGTGGCGCACAGCCCGTTCGGCGACGCCGCCGTCCAGAGCGCGCTCGGGTTCGATGGGACGACGGACACGCGCGTCTTCCTCCGCAACGCCGAGCTGGCGTACAAGCCGACCGCGAACAGCGTGATCCACCTGAGCGTCCAGCAGAGCCCGTACGGGAGCTACGCGTCGCCCTACGGCTACGCCCGTCCGTACGGCCTGGGCACCGGCGCGTACGGCCGCCGAGGGTTCTCGGCCGCGCTCTCGTCTGACTCCGACCGGCTCTTCTTCCGGGACGCGGAGTAGGCGGGCGCGCTCATGGCCGAGTCCCGGCTGTCCGACGGTCTGCTCAACGTCGCCCTCGTGGCCGGCGGCGTCCTCGTGCTGGTGCTGCTCTACGGGGTCGTGAGCCGGTCGTTCGTGCCGCGCACGACGCCCACGCGGGCCGGCGTCGAGGAGAGCCCGACGGCCAACAGCCGCATCAAGGTCGAGGTCCGCAACGCGTCCGGCGTCGACGGGCTGGCGGGCGCGGCGACGACCCACCTCCGGCGGCGCGGGTTCGACGTGGTCGAGATCGGGAACGCGGCCTCGCGGGACACATCTACCGTCCTCGTGCGTTCGGGTACGGCCCTCGACGCCCGGCACGTGGCCCAGGCCCTCGGGCTCGGCGCCGAGCGCGTCGTCACCGGCGGCCCGACCAACGACTACGCCCTGGACGTGACCGTCACCCTCGCCACCGACTACCCCGACCTCGCCCCCTTCGAGATCCCTGAACCGACCGACTAACCGTATGGCTTCTGCTTCCACCCAGCCTCAGAGCGGCCGTGCGCCGCGTTCCAGCCCCACGCCCGGCCGCGTGCTGGCCCAACTCGCGCTCGACGCCGCCCTCGAAAAACGCGCCCGCGACGTGACCGCCATGGACCTCCGGGGGATCTCCGGGGAGGTCGACTACTTCGTGATCGCGACGGGCGAATCGGACCTCCAGATCAAGGCCATCGTGGACGGCGTCGTGGACAAGATCCGGACGGAGGCGGGCGAGCGGCCGGTGTCGAAGGAGGGCCAGCCGGGCTCGAGCCGCTGGATCGTGCTCGACTACTTCGACCTCGTGGTCCACGTGTTCGACCCCGAGCTCCGGGCGCACTACGACCTGGAGCGGCTCTGGGGCGACGCCCCCACCGAGACCGTCACCGACGAGCAGCCGGAGGCGACGATCCTCGCGGCCCCCTCGTCGGAGTCCGCGCCGCTCGGAGTAATGCGGATCGCCCTGGCCCTGCTCGTCGCCAGCGCGGCGCTGGCGGCCTGCGCCGGCGGCGCGGGCTCGGCCGGCGGAGAGCCCGACCGTGACCGATTCGGCTACCGCGTCGGCGGCGTGAGCGCGGACGGCCGCGAGACGGTCCTCCTCACGCCCGTCGCCGACAGCACGCGCTACCTGTTCTTCCCGGCCGTCGTGGACTCGGTGGCCGTCCGTCCGGCAGGGCGCCCGGCCTCCGGCGACGCCGTCGCCGTCGAGGTGCTCATCAAAGGCGCGCTCCCGGACGCCTGCGCGGTTCTGACCGACGTGGAGCAGGAACGCCGGAGCCACTACGTGGACGTGGACCTCACCATGCGCCAGCCGCTGGAGGCCGTCTGCGCCCAGGTGGTCCGGCCGTTCCGGTTCTACCTCATGCTCGACGGGGCCTACGAGGCCGGCAGCTACACGCTCCGCCTGAACGGGACCACGTACCCGTTCCAGATCCTCCCGGCGCGGTCGGCCTTCGAGGAGGCCGGCGGATGACGCAGACGGCGCAGCGGGGACGCCAGATCGTCGTGGCGGCGGCCGTCGCGGGCGCGCTCGCCGTCGGGCTGGGCGCGTTCGGCGTCCACGGGCTCCGCGGCGTGGTGACGCCGGACCGGCTGGCGACGTGGCAGACCGGCGCCAGCTACCACCTCACGCACGCGCTCGCCGCCGCACTGGCGGGCGTCGTCGCCATGTGGAGGCCGTCGGGTGCCGCCGTGTGGGCGGGGCGCCTGTTCCTGATCGGGATCGTCCTGTTCTCGGGGAGCCTCTACGGGCTCGTCCTCACGGACACGCCCGCGCTCGGAGCCGTCGCGCCGCTCGGGGGCGTCTCGTTTATCGCGGGCTGGGTCGCGCTCGCCGTCGCCGCACGGCAGATGCGGCCGGAGGCGTAGGACGGGCTACTCCGCCTCGCCGATCACCCGGCCCTCGGTCACGAACGAGATCCCCTGCTGCCCGGCCGTGCTGATCATGACGGCCTCGACAACGGGCGCCGTCACGGGCTTGGCCGCCGTCCACTCGACGAGGAAGCTGGCGCCGGTGCCGCCGGCGCGATCGCTCTCGTCCACCACGAACGCGACGGTCGCCAGCGGGCCGAGCGCGCGCGGCGCGTCGAGGTAGGAGCGGAGCGTCTCGCCCTCCGAGCCCACGTAGCGCACGCTCACGAGGCGGATGGAGGCGCCTAGATCCGTGTTGCGGACGCTCAGCGTGGTCGCCAGGTCCACGGGCCGCTGGCGGTCGCCGGAGTAGACGTGGGCGTAGGCCGGCACGTAGAGCACCTGCCCGGCCGGGGCGCCGGCCAGCGCGGCGCCGGGTGCCGGGCCGGTATCGGCCGGAGCGGGCGGTGGCGCCGAGGGCTCGGCGCACGCGGCGAGGGCGAGAAGGAGGGCGGTCCAGCGCACGGGTCAGCGGTCCAGGACGGCGTCGACGGCGTCGATCTCGTCGTCGGTGAGCGGCGGCTGGCTCAGCATCTCGACGGCCTCCTCGATCTGCCCCACCCGGCTGGCGCCGATCAGCGTGGACGTGACCTCCGGGCGCCGGCGCGTCCAGGCGAGCGCGAGCTGGGCCATCGACTGGCCGCGTCCCTGCGCGATCTCGCGGAGCTGGCGGACCGTCTCGACCACGTCGTCCGTCACCTGGTCCTTCTGGAGAAAGCCCGTGGCCTTGGCCGCGCGCGACTCGGGCGGGATGCCGTCGAGGTACTTGTCGGTGAGGAGGCCCTGCGCGAGCGGCGAGAACACGATGGCCCCGACGCCCTCGTCCGCTAGGACGTCGAACAGGCCGTCCTCCGGGCCGCGGACGAGCAGGCTGTACTTGGGCTGATGGATGAGGAGCGGCGTCCCCATCTCTCGGAGGAGCCGGGCCGCCTCGCGCGTCGCCTCCGGCGGGTAGTTCGAGACGCCGGCGTAGAGCGCCTTGCCGGTGCGGACGGCGTGGGCGAGCGCGCCCATCGTCTCCTCCAGCGGCGTGTCCGGGTCGTAGCGGTGGCTGTAGAAGATGTCCACGTACTCCAGGCCCATCCGGCCGAGGCTCTGGTCGAGGCTGGCAAGGAGCGACTTCCGCGAGCCCCACTCGCCGTACGGCCCCGGCGCCATCCGGTAGCCGGCCTTCGTGGAGACGATCAGCTCATCGCGGTGGCGGCCCAAGTCCTCGCGCAGGATGCGGCCGAACGTCTCCTCGGCGGAGCCGGGCTCGGGGCCGTAGTTGTTGGCGAGGTCGAAGTGGGTGATCCCGAGGTCGAAGGCCCGCAGCGCCATCGCGCGTGCGTTCTCGTACACGTCGACGCTTCCGAAGTTGTGCCAGAGGCCGAGCGAGATGGCGGGGAGCCTCAGTCCGGAGCGTCCGCAGCGGACGTAGTCCATGGCGTCGTAGCGGTCGGCGGCGGGGCGGTATGGGGAGGCGTCGCGGACAATCATGGGGCGTGGGGGAGGGGGCCGGCGAACGCGCGAGCGGAGTGCAACGTTCGCCAGCCGGTCGGGGCACTGGCGGCGCGAGGACCCGTTGCCAGCCAGACAGGGACGTTCGTCGAGCCGCCCCCAAAGAAAACGGCGCCCCGGTAAAGAACCAGGGCGCCGATCTGGGGCCGAGTGGGCGGGGAGTGGGGGGCTGGCGGTGCGGGAGTGCGCCCACCCCCTCAGTCTCCTCTCGGACCGCGTGTCACGCCGCGTCCTCGTCGAAGAGGATCATGAAGCTGGGCGCGAGGTTGTTGTCGCGGGCGAGCGTCATGAGCACCTCGGCGGTCTCCTCGGGCGTCGGGAAAGTCCCGTGCTCCTTGCCGTCGACGGCCAGCGCGTAGTCGACCTCGCCGTCCTCGTCGGCGTCCAGCTCCTCCCACTCGACGGCCTCCTCGATGAGGAAGAGGTCGCGGTCGGGGTCGTAAGAGGCGAGGTAGCGTTCGCGGACGCTCTCCTTGTCGATAAGGCTCACGTTGCCGAGGGCGCCGTACTCCTCGTCGTAGAAGAGGGCCTCGGAGAGGAGCTGGCGGGCAAACTGGTCGACGTTGAACGGGGGCATGGGACGGGTCGGGGTGGGGAGAGGGAGTCGACGCGTTCAACGTACGCCGCCCCCGGTCAGGTTGCCCGGGCGGGCAGATTTACACGCCGGCTCCATCCGCCGCCTCGCCGATCGCGGCGACCTCGGCCGCCGGCCGCTCCTCCGGGTCGAGGCCCAGCCGCTCGGCGAGGTGGCCCAGCAGCCGGTCCGTCACCTCCGGCCCGACGGGCTGGCGGCTCTCCTCCGCGAGCGACGTCACGCCCCGGTCGTCGATCCCGCACGGGACCACGAGGTCGAACCACCGGAGGTCGGTGGTCACGTTGAGCGCGAGGCCGTGCATCGTCACCCAGCGCGAGCAGCGGACGCCCATCGCGCACACCTTCCGCTCGTCGCCGCGCGCGTCGGGGCCGACCCACACGCCGGTCCGCCCCGGCACGCGCCCGGCCGCGACGCCCCAGCCCGCGCACGTTCGGATCACGGCCTCCTCCAGCTCGCGGAGGTAGCGGTGGAGGTCGCGGAGCGGCTGGCCCTCCGGGGTGCTCAGCCGGTCGAGGTCGAGGATCGGGTAGACGACGACCTGGCCGGGGCCGTGGAACGTGATGTCGCCGCCCCGGTCCACCTCGACGTAGCTCGCGCCGCGCCGTGCCAGCTCCGCCGGCGAGGCGAGCAGGTGGGCCCGGTCGCCGCTCTTGCCGAGGGTGAACACGGGCGGGTGCTCCACCACGAGGACGGCGTGCGGGGTCGCCTCTGGCGGCTCGGACCGCTTGGCCGCCACGAGCCGCTCCTGCAACCGGGCCTGAAGCGCCCACGCCTCGCGGTACGGCACGCGCCCGAGGCGGTAGACGTGGGCTCTCTCGGGCATGGCGTGGGGCTGGCGACGGCCGCCGCCAGCGGCCCGGCTGGTTCGGGAACCGGATCAGTTCGAGAACAGGATGCGGAGGTTGACGCCGCCGTCGACGTTCGTGTTCGGGAACGCCGTCGTGCCGACGGGGATCGAGCGCTCGTAGCGGAGGAAGAGGTCGGCCGTGACCTGGTTCGAGACCGTGTAGCTGATCTGGGGCGAGAGCTGGATGCGCCGCGTGCTCTGGGTGGTCGGGTTGTCGAGGTCCTCGCCCCGGAGGACGCGGAGCACGTCCTGCTGGAAGGCCCGCCGCGTCGTCTCGTCGTTGGCGACGAGGGCCGTCAGCGAGAACCGGATGTTGTTGTTGAGCCGGCGGAGCCCGAGCAGGCTGAGCCCCTGCTTGGCGAACGAGACGTCGACGCGGACGTCGCTCACCCGCTTCTCGGAGAACTGGGCCGACGCCGTCTGGAGCGCGTAGATGCGGCTCCGGTTGAGCGTGAGGCTCGTCTGGACGCCGCCCTTGATCCCGAGGTTGACGCCGATGAGCGGCTGGAACCGCTCGCTCACGGTCCGCGCCGTCGGCTCGTCGAAGGCCCCGTCGCCGGCGGCCTGCGAGCGGAGCGCGAAGCCGCCCCCGAGCGGGTCGGTGATGATCCGGGCGTCCTGGCCGCCCAGGAACGTGGCGTACTCCGTCTGGGCCGTGGACGAGTAGCCGTGCTGGAGCGTCACCTGCTGCGCGATGATCCGCACGAGCGGGAGCCGCTCCAGGCCCGAGTACGTCACGTTCCAGTTGGGGAGGGGGAGGGCGAACAGGCCGCTCGGCCCGAACGACCCGGCCCCCCGCGCCAGCTCCGCGCCGAAGTCCTCCGCCAGTCCCGTCGGGGATCCGAACTCCGAGGTGACCTCGGCGCCGGAGGCGGCCCCGGCCACGTCCTCGCGGTAGCGCTCGGCGTGACGCGCGAGCAGGCCCTCGTACGAGCCCCCCAGCGAGAGCACCGTCGACTGCCCCGAGCCGCGCCGGTTGGGGGCCGACCGGATCAGCGCGCCCTGGTCGTTGAGCCCGAAGGTGACGTTCTCCGAGGCGCTCCAGCCTGTCTGGAGGCTGAGGCCGACGTTGAGGCCGCGGAGCGGTTGGAGCGTCGTCCGCGCGTCCACGTCGTGCTGCTCGCCGAGCACGTCGCCGAAGGTGAGCAGCGCGTCGGGGTCGGCGATGCGGCGGTCGATGCCGAGGAGCCGGTTGACCCCGAGGCGGTAGCCGAGGGGCGGCGCCTCGCCCCAGATCCCCGAGAACAGGCTGTAGGACTGGCCGCGGAGCCCGCCCGTCGAGCCCGTCAGCGAGCCCGTGTAAGTGACGGCGATGTCGTCGATGCCGGTGACGGCGAGGAACGCCCCGCGCACGACGTGGAGCGGGTTGAAGCCGCCGCCCGACGAGTCCGGCCCGGCCTGCGGGCGGGGGGCACGGGCGCCGCCCCGGCCCCCGCCCGTCCGCCCGGCGGCCTCCTCCATCTTGCGGTAGAACGGGAACAGGCGCCAGAGCTCGCGCGGCGCCACCGAGAGGCCCGTCCGGACCTGCGACCGCGTGCCGGCGCTGGCCACCTCCAGCTCCGGCGCGGTCGGGATGGGCTGGTCGGCCCAGGTGTAGTTGGCCGAGTAGCTGATGCGCTGGGGCCGGATCCACGAGAGCCACTTTACGCGGCGCGTGCTGACGGTCAGCGCGCTCGTGAGCGACTGGCTGTAGCTGCGCGTGCGGATGCCGCCCGAGAAGGCGTTGCCCAGGGCCTCGCCAATCGGGAGCACCTCCAGGCGCGAGCCCGAGCCGCCCAGGATCTCAACGCTCCCGTCGTTGGGGAACGTCTCCACGCCGAGGGCCGCCAGCACGGCGGGGTCGGTGCGCGCGTCGGCGGCCGAGAGCGGGAAGACCTGCGAGAACGACCCGTCGGCGCGGCGGACGAGGACCTCGAACGTCTCGTTCTGGCCGGCCGCGCCCAGGTCCTGCGACACGTTCGAGGCGTAGGTGAGGGTCAGGAACGAGAGCGGGTTGTAGGCCACGTCGATCTGGCGGCCGTGGTCGAACTGCTGCGTCCGCCGCGTGAGCGAGCGGAAGTCGCGGACCTCGGCCGGGTCGCTCAGGAACTCACTGGCGATCCGCTGGCGCGAGGCCGAGACGCGCCGGCCGGCGTCGGCCGAGAGCGTGAGCCGTTGCGGGAGCACGTTGAGCCGGAGCCCGCCGAGCACGCTCCCCAGCACCGGGAGCCCCTCCGTGAGCCAGAACGGCCGGACCGTCAGCGGCTTCGGCGTACTCACGCGGTACGAGAGGTTCGTCGTCCAGGAGTCGTTGGACGTGAGGCTGTTCGAGGGCGTGCTGCCGTCCTGGTTCGAGAGCGTGTACGAGGCCGCGATCCCGTCGAGCGTGTACTTGAGCCAGGGCGAGCGGCTGCCGGTCTTCGAGACGGCCACGCGCACGTTGCGCGAGCTGGAGACCGTCTGGGCGCGCTCCAGGATGGCGTCGGCCGTGAGCGGGCTGTCCACGAGGTCGCCGCCCGAGTCGAGCCGGCCGCTCTCGGCGTCGTCGACGAGGTCGTCGAGGCGGACGTCGCCGTTGTCGGGGTCGTAGCGCGGCGTCGAGGTGTTCTCGGTGAGCGAGACGCTGACCGGGATGTTCCACCCGAACCGCTCGGGGAGCAGCTTGTGCGCTGAGAACGACGACGTGAGCGTGAACGCCGTCTGCGAGGCGAAGCTGCGCCCGCCGAGCGCCCCGCCCAGCTCGCCGAACCCGTCCTGCTGGAAGCTCATCCGGGCGTTGACGGTGGCGATGTCGGCGAGGGCCACGTTGGCCGTGAGGAACCCGCTGGAGCCTCCGCCCTCGTCGTAGCCGGTCACGCGCAGTTCGTTGTACCACACGTTCACGGTGTCGATGGGGATCGGGTCGCCGGAGGCCCCGTTCCGCACGCCCAGCACGACGGTTCGGACGTCCTGGATCGAGGGCTGGCCGCGGACCGAGATCCGGGCGCCGAGCGGGGCGCCGTCGGGCGTCCCCGCCAGCGTGTAGCGATCGGTGGTGGGCGCCTCGGCCCGGTCGCGCTCCAGCTTGGCCCGGTTCAGCTCCGAGAGCACGATGTTGACCGGGTTGAGGTCGCGGCGCTCCGGCCCCACGTTGGTCTGC
This sequence comes from Rubricoccaceae bacterium, assembly GCA_963811175.1. GTDB lineage: Bacteria > Bacteroidota > Rhodothermia > Rhodothermales > Rubricoccaceae > Rubrivirga. Next base: position 1,388,634 of record CAWEQE010000002.1, read on the forward strand.
CAGAGGCTGTCGGCGCGGGCGCAGTTGGAGGGCTGGTCGAGCGGGCAGTCCGGGAGCAGGTCCAGGTCGCGCGGGTCGTAGGGGTACAGCGGCTGGTCGAACTCGTAGTAGTCCTCGGTCTCGTTGTCGCCCAGGCGGACGAACACGCGGACCGAGTCCGACCGCTCGAACCCGTCGCCGTGGACGGCCATCCGCACGTTGGAGTACTTGGTGAGGTCGAGCGGGCGCGTGGCGTACGACCGGACGATCCCGGCGCGGCGGCCCTCCGCCAGCCCCTCGGCGCGGAAGACGAGCGCCTGCTCCCGCGTCGCCCGGATCTGGCCGCCGACGGAGCGGGCCGTGTTCTGGACCGTCCCGCGCGGGATGGCGTAGATCTTGTCGTTCTCCTCGTTGTTGATCGTCTCGATAAAGAGCGCCGGCGGGTCGACGCCCGAGGCGCCCTCGGCGTCGCCGGGCTCGTCCACGGCTCCGATCTGCTGGGACTTGAGCCACTGGCTGCCGACGAGCTCGAAGGAGGCGACCCGGAGCGTGGCCGGCTGGTCGTGGCCGGTGGTCCAGAGGCGGACGGTCTCGATGCGCGAGAAGTCGTCGTCGGCCAGGCCCTCGGACGTTTTCTGCGAGGTGCGGACGGGGATGCGGAGGAGGTAGAACGTCTGCGTCCCGCCGGTCACGTCGCTGGGCACGTCGAGCGTGTTCTGGAAGAACGGGCTGGCCTCCAGGCCGGCCGCGTCGAGCGGGATCGCGTAGCGGTGGTAGCTCTCCGAGACGTCGGTGCGGCCGTTCCCGTTGACGTCCTCGTCGTTGGGCGTCGTGGAGACGGCGTTGTCGCTCCCGCCGATCTCGCGGCTGGCGGTCGCCGAGTTCAGCTCGGTGGCGGGGAAGTACTGCCCGTAGCGCTCCTGCACGGAGGCGCCGCCGGGGTAGCGGGCGGTGTCGTTGAAGCTGTCGTCCTTGTAGTAGATGTAGTCGTCGCCGGCCGGGTCGAGCGCGGCCCGGCGCTCCTCGGGGCTGCCGGGCGTGAGCGAGGAGACGAACGGGGCGAAGTAGGTCAGCTCGTCCAGCTCGTACGGCGCGTTGTCGCCGGCGACGAGCGTCGCGCGCGACGGGAGCCCGTCGAGGCCGAGGTCCTCGGTCCGGCCAGACTCCTTGAAAAAGTCCACGACCCCGTTCGTCTGGCCGGCGGGCCGGCGGCCCCAGGCGTCTAGCTCGGCCGGCTCGGGCTCGCCGCTGAGGAGGCCGTCCTCGCTGTTGGTGAACCCGTTGTTGGGGAGGACGTCCTCGTTGAGCTGGCCGAGGTCGAGGTAGAGCACGGCCCCGTCGTTGATCGGCTGGCTCCCGTCCTTCCCGCCGAACGGGGCGAACAGGAGCTCCACGAACTCGATGTTGTTCTGGCCCTCGAAGTCCGAGTAGGAGCCGTCGATGGGACGGATGAACCCGCCCCACACGTCGCGCGGGTTCTGGGCGAAGGTGGTGGCGAGCTGGCCGTTGAAGTTGTACGGCCCGCGCCGCGTCGGGTCGAAGTAGAGGTCGAGGAGGGAGAGCGGCGTGTTGGCCTCGCGGCTGTCGAGGAACTCGCGCTCGGGGAACAGCTCGCGCGGCGTGATCGGCTCGGTGGCCTGCGTGAGGAGGCCCTGGTTGTTGAACTCGCTGTACGCCCGCTCCGTGATGGCGTACCACGTGAACAGGCCCCGCCAGTTGCCCTTCAGGGCCGGCGTCGTGATCGTCCCGTCCGGGCCGCCCCCGGGGCCGCCGAGGATGGAGCCGGCCGGGCCGGCGACGTCGGGGGCCGCCGCGATCCGCCAGCCGCCCGTGGATTCGAGCGCGGTGTAGGCGTTCTCGCTCCCCTCGAAGTCGTCCACGTAGCTGACGCCGCTCAGCTCGTCGTCGGCGAAGTCGAGGCCGGCGTCGCGGAGCGACTCGCGGGCGCGGTCGAAGGCGAACGTCTGGGGGTGGCCCGGCGAGAGGCGCGCGAACTCGCCGCGCAGCTCGATCCGCGAGGGGGCCCGCGTCTGGAGGAGCGGGAGCGCGTCGAGGGCGCGCGTGAGCCAGCGGGGCTCGGCGCGGTACGCCCCGTCGAGCCCGAGGATCGAGTTGTCGAGGGCCTCCTCGCCCACGCGGAACTTGTCGCCGAGGGGGCGCTCGGCGAGCTGCATCCAGGTCGCGCCGAGCACGAAGTCCTCGTCGAGCCGGTAGTCGGCGCGGAGGCCGAGGAGCGTCTTCGAGCCGATGGAGAAGAACTTCTGCTGCTCCACCGAGACGCGCACCTCCTTCCCTTTCTGGAGGTACGTCGGGTTGATGATCTCGACCGTCCCGCCGGTGTAGTTGACGCGGAAGTCGGTCCCCTCGCGCAGCTCCTGCCCGGACGACGTGACCCGGACGGTGCCCTCGACGAGGTTGAACCCGATGTTGAACGTGGACTGCGTCTGGCTCGAGAACTCGCCGTCGAGCTGCCAGCGGCTGAGCGCGTTCAGCCGCTTGCTGGCCTGGCTCTTGGGGAGCTCGTAGAGCCCCTCGCCCTCGGCCGTGACGGGCGCGTAGCGGTCCAGCGCCTCGGCCAGCGTGGTGTTCGTGAGCGACACGTTGAGCGGCGGCGTCGAGGGCGACGTGCTGACCGTCGCGCCGAACGGGAAGAGCTGCTCGCGGAGGTAGTCCCCGAAGGGCTGGCGGACGGGGAAGATGATGCGGCCGTTCTCGCGGTCGACGGTGATCTGGGACTGGAAGTCGAAGGCGTTGTCCGGGACGGCCGTGCCCGACGTGTTGACGCGGTCGAGGCCGAGGATCTGGAGGAACGTCTGCTGCTGGAGCGAGAGGTCGCGGGGCTCGTTCGAGGGCGTCGAGCCGGGGGGCTCGAAGAGGATGTCGAAGTCGAAGTTGTTGGGGTCCAGGCTCCGCCCGCCGACGCGGTAGATGTTGCGGAGCGTGAGGTCCCAGAGCGGGTCCTGGGCGACGGGGAGGTCCGAGCGGATCAGCTTGAGGATGGTCCGGCGGCCGGTCTGGGCGTCCGTCTGGGCGGGCTGGTTGTAGTCGCCCACGGTGACGACCTCGGTGGTGCCGTCGGGCCGCCGGACGCGGTACTGGTAGGCCACGGCGAGCTGGTCCTTCTCGGTGAGCGCCGAGGTCATCGAGAGGAAGCCGAGCGTGGGGTCGAAGGTGTAGTCGACGTTGGCGCGGAGCTTCCGGAACTTGTTGTTGGAGTAGCCGGCGTCGGGGATCTCACGCTGCCCGTCCTCGGGGTCCCGGTCGACGAGGAACTCGGGGGCCGTCGAGTTGCCGTCGGCGTTGAGGCGGACGGTGTTGATCGCCGCGTCGCTGTACTGGTCGAGGGCCGGGTTGGGGAGCGGTGCGCGGGCGTTGGCGTAGGCGTAGGTCGTCGTGTTGAAGTCGCCCAAGTAAGCCTCGCCGCCGTCGAGCACGGCCGGCGGCTCCGCGAGGTCCGCGAGGGCGACGGCCCAGGTCGTGTTGGCGTCGGAGGGGGCCTGGTTCAGGCCGGGCTCGTGCTTCCAGACCTCGATCCCGACGAACTCGATGAAGCCCGGCGGCGGCGTCAGCGTGCCGGGCCGCTCGTGGGCCTCGTCGAACCAGTTGTGGAAGGCGTAGCCGAGGAAGAAGTGGGTGTTGTCGTCGTAGTCGTAGGGGGCGAGGTTGAACGACTGGGCGTCGGTGCCGCCCTCGAACACCTTGTCGACGGTCTCGGCGTCCTGCTGGCTCGCCACGGCGGTGAGCGCCAGCGGGCCGAGCTGGAGGTCGGTGCGGAGCCCGAACAGCCGCTGGCCGCCCCGGATGAGCGTGGCCGGCGTCTGGAGGAACACGTTGCCGGCCTCGATGCGCTGGATGATGTCGTCCTCGTAGCCGGTGTAGACGAGGGACACCTGGTTCTCGAAGTCGAACTGGCTCTGCGTGTCGTAGTTGACGTTGATCGCCAGCTTGTCGCCGATGGTGCCGGCCACGTTGAGGTTGAGCTCCTGGCCGAAGTCGGGCGCGTAGGTCCCGTCGCGGCCGGAGATGGCCGACGAGAGGTCGTTCTGGTTGTAGCGGACCCCGAGGTTCACGTTCGAGGTGCCGTTGACCGTGAGCGCCACCTCGTTCTTGCCGAAGATGGTGCTGAAGGCGCTCTGGTCGCCGCCGGGGATGTCGACGGCGAACCCGAACCCGTTGCGCCGCTGCTGCCGCTCGGTCCGCCGCGCGACGAGCTCGCGGAAGCCGGCGCCGAGGGCCTCCTGCCGGCGGGCGGCCAGGAACGCGGCGAGGGGGACGTCGGCCGGCGCCCGGACGTCGTCCTCGCCGACGACCTCGCGGACGCGGTAGCGGTAGGCGGCGGTGTCGAGCGTGACCTCGCGGCGCCAGTAGGTCCCGAGCCGGCCCCGGATGCCGGGCAGCCGGCGCGGGGCCAGCGAGACGCCGGAGCCGGTGCGGACGGGCCCGCGGAAGTAGGCCCGCGCGCGCTCGGTGGAGTCGACGGCCGTCAGCGTGTCGGCGTCTGCCGTGTCGGCGCCCGTCGTGTCGTCGAGGAGCGAGTCGCTGGCCGCCGCGTCGGGCAGGATCGGCGCGAACCCGTCCGGCATCGCCACCTCGACGGAGTCCGTGTCGGCGGGGGCCTGGAGCCGGAGCCAGCCGGCGGCGCTCGGGCCGGCCTCCACGTCGTCGGCGCGGAGGAGGAGCACCGCGCCCAGGAGCACGAGGCTCAGAGGGAGGGCGAGGCGGCGGAGCGGGGCGGTCGGTCGGGTCGGCGCGCGCAAGGCGTCGGGGGTCGGCTACGGGGCACGCGGGGCCGACGCCACGGGAGAGCGGGCGGGCGCCGGAGAGGAACGTGCAGGGGAGTAGCGAACGCGTCGAATACGGGCGCGGGCCGGGTTAGGGGCGGGGCTCCACAGGCCCCAGGAGAATTCCAGAGCCCGCCGGAGGGCGGGGACAGGCGAAACTACGGGGCGCCCGCCGGGCTGACAAGGGAGCTTCCGGGTGCCCAGTGCGGGGCGTGGAGTGTGGAACGGAGCGGCGGGTGGACTCCGTACACCCCCACGCCCTGCGTCCCACGGGTCGCACACGGCGACGTGGCAGAAACGCGGCCGTTATCCCGAGCGGAGCGAAGGATTTCGACGCCCCACTGGCGGCGATCGTCGCCGGCGGCGAGGAGCGCGAGCGTTCGTCCCTTCGCGGTGAGATCCTGCGCCGCCTCAGGATGACACGCAGGGGAAGAAGGCGCTCGCTCGGGGGCCGGGGCGGCCAGCGGCGTGGGGGAGACGCCATGCGTAGTCTGTCGGCCCCGTCCCTGTGCGTCTCCATGATCCGACCTTCTTTTCTGGCTCCGCTAGCGGTCGGCGCGCTCGTCCTCGTCGCCGCCTGCGCGCCCCGGCCGGCGGTCGCCCCGGACGCTCCGCCAGCCGGGGCGGACGCGGCGGCGGTGCGGGCCGGCGTCCGCGCCACCCTCGACGCCCAGATGGCGGCGTGGAACGCGGGCTCCGTGCGGGGCTTCATGGAGGGCTACGCTCAGACCGACACGCTCACGTTCCTCTCCGGCGGGACCGTCCGGCGCGGCTGGGAGGAGGCGCTCTACGGCTACGTCCGCGGCTACCCGGACGCCGAGGCGATGGGCTCGCTCACCTTCTCCGACCTCACGATTCACCCGGTCACGGGCCGGACGGCGCTCGTGTGGGGGCGGTGGCGCCTCCAGCGCACCGGCGATGCCGAGGGCGAGGGGCCGGGCGGACTCTTCACCCTCTTCTTCGTGGAGACCCCGGACGGGTGGCGCGTCGTCCACGACCACACGTCGTCCGAGTGAGGGAGGGCCGGCGGCGCCGCGAAGTTCCAGGCATCTTCCACTCGTCCCGCTGGCGGTGGCGCCCGCCAGCCGGCACCTTGGCTGACCGCTGACCGCTGACCGCTGACCGCTGACCGCTGACCGCTCTATGGCTCCCGATCCCAACGCCCCCTCTCTCTCCGGCCGCGTCGTGGTCGTCACCGGCGCCGCGGGGCGGCTCGGCCGCGTCGTCGCGGACCACCTCGCGGCGGCGGGCGCCGTCGTCGCCGGGCTCGACCGCGAGCCGCACGACGTCGGCGCCCTCTCGCTCACGGCGGACGTGGGAGTCGAGGCCGCGACGGAGCGCGCCTTCGACCGCGTGGTCGAGGAGGCCGGCCCGCTCCACGCCGTCGTCCACACGGTCGGGATGTGGAGCGGCGGGCCGCTGGCCGAGACCTCGCTGGAGACGTGGCGGACCGTCCTCGACGTGAACCTGACGAGCACGTTCCTCGTGTTCCGCGCGGCGGTCCGCCGGATGCGGGCGGCGAGCGGGACCGGCCGGCTCGTCGGGATCGCCTCCGGGCAGGGGGCCGACAAAGGCGTGGCCGAGCAGGCGGCGTACTCGGCCTCGAAGGCCGGCGTCGTCCGGCTCGTCGAGTCGATCGCGGCCGAGTTCCGCGATGCGGCGGTCACGGCGGCGGCCGTGGCCCCGTCGATGATCCTGTTTGGCGACGAGGGGCCGGAGGCGAGGGGCGTCGAGGCCGCCGAGGTCGCCCGCCTCTGCGTCACGCTGTGCGGCCCGGCCGGGACCGTCCACAACGGGTCGGTGATGCGGGCCTACGGCTCGATGCGCTGACCCGCTGGCGGCCACAGCCGCCAGGAGGCACCGCCGCCAGCGGCTCGGGCTAGCGCCCCGACGGTTCGGCCGCGTCGACGAGCCCCCAGCCGTACTCCAGGAGCGGGCGGACCTGCTCGGCCGTCTCGATCACGAAGTCGGCGAAGTCCGGCGACTGCGTGGCCTCGTCGGGGATGTCCTCGCGCGTGGCCGCGAAGCCGCCCTTCCAGCGGAGGTACTCGGCGGCCGGGCTGTCGCGGTGGTCGTTGAACCCGTGGGGCATCCGCGTCAGCTTGCTCCCCGAGGTCTCGACGGTGAACCCGGCCTCCTCCAGGTCCTCGACGATCTGGAGGAACGTCTGGGGATCGGCCACGAGCCGCTCGCGCCACTGGCGGATGAACGTCTTTTCGGGCCGCCAGAAGCCCCCGCCGATCCGGTTCGAGCCGGGCTCGACGTGGATGTAGAGCGCGCCCGGCGCCCGCTTGTCGCCGTCGCGGCTGAGGACGGCGGCGACGTGCGTCTTGTAGGGCGTCTTGTTCTTGGAGAACCGGGTGTCGCGGTAGACCCGGAAGACGGCCCGGCGCGGCTCGCCGGAGAGGGGGAGGCCGCGTTCGGGCAGCTCGCGGCTGAGCTGGGCGACGAGGCAGCGCATCGGGTCGCGTAGCTCGTCGTTGTAGTCGTCCTTGCGGGGCGTGAACCACTCGCGATCGTTGTTGGACTTCAGCTTCTTGAGGAAGTCGAACGCCTCGGACGTGAAGCCGGGGAACGGGGGGAGGAGGTCGGTGGGGGGGGCGAGCACAGGCAAATCGAACGGAGGAAGGGTGTCCGGCTCTACCCTACGCGCGGGCGGCGTCGCGGTCCCGGAGGATCGCGTGGAAACCCGCCCGCTGCCGGGGCGCCAGCGGTTGCTCAGCCGGCCAGCTGGCGGGCGGCGAGCGCGGCGAGGAAGCCGGTGCCCGTCCGCAGCGCCTCCTCGTCGACGGTCATGCGGGGCGTGTGGAGGCCGTGGAGGCTGTCGGCGGCCTCGCTCCCGACGCCGAGGATGGAGAAGGCGCCGGGCGTCTGCTCGGTGTAAAACGCGAAGTCCTCCGAGGCGTACCACATCGGGAGGTCCACGACGCGGTCCGCGCCGACGTAGTCCACGGCCGTCTGGCGGACGAGGGCGGCGGCGGCCTCGTCGTTGCGGAGGACCGGGTAGCCGACCACCACTCGGACCTCGCACGTGGCGCCGAACGCCTCGGCCGTCTTCTCGGCCGTCCGCCGGATCAGGTCGTGCGCCCGGAACCGCCAGTCCTCGTCCATCGACCGGAACGTGCCGGCGATCTGGACCTCGTCCGGGAGCACGTTGGTCGCGCCGAGGGCCTCGACGCGCCCGAACGACAGGATCGAGGGCACGCCCGGCGGCCGGTTCCGCGCGACGACGGCCTGGAGCGCCGTCAGGACGTGGGCCTGGACGAGCACCGTGTCGACCAACTCCTCCGGCGACGCCGCGTGGCCGCCCCGGCCCCGGACCGTCAGGTACACCTCGTCGGCGCTCGCCATGAACGTGCCGGCCCGGATGCCGAGCGTGCCCGTTGGCAAGTGCGGCGCGACGTGCTGGCCGAAGATCTGCGCGGGCGCGTCGTGGCCGCCCATCGGGCCGAGCACCCCCTCCTCGATCATCACGCTCGCGCCGCCCGGCGCCTTCTCCTCGCTCGGCTGGAACACGAGCCGGACCGTCCCCGCCAGGTCGTCGCGGAGGGCGTAGAGGATGCGGGCGGCGCCGAGGAGCATGGCCGTGTGGGCGTCGTGGCCGCAGGCGTGCATCTGGCCGTCCGTCTCGCTGGCGAAGTCGAGCCCGGTCGCCTCGCGGATGGGGAGCGCGTCGAGGTCGGCGCGGAGGGCGACGGTGGGGCCGGGCCGCCCGCCCTCGACGTGGGCGACGACGCCGGTCCGGGCCACGCCCGTGGTCGGCTCGACCCCGATCTCTCGGAGCGTGGCGGCGACGAGCGCGGCCGTCTCGTGCTCCGCGAACGCCAGCTCGGGGCGGCGGTGGATCTGGCGGCGGAGGCGGATGACCTCGGGGACGACATCGTCGGCGAGGGCGTGGATGCGGTCGAGCACGGCGGGGCGGAGGAGGGCGGGGCGGGACGAGTGTACGAGCCGAGGCGCCGGGTGCGTACCCGAGCGCTGAGAGACCGTTTCGACGGAGCCCTCGCTCGCCCTTATCCGCTGAGGGGGGGAGACCCCAACCGCCTTGCGGAGAGGAGCGGACTCCCAGTCCGGGCTGGACGCCGTCCGCAGTGCGTGTACCTTCGGCGGAAGCGCTTCTCACTCTCTCCACGCACCCATGCGACTCCGCTACGCCCTCACCGCCGCTCTGTTGGCGGCCCCCGTGTTCGCCTCGGCCCAGACGGCCCAGGACGTTACGCTCACCGCCCCCGGCGGCGAGACCGTCACCATCGACCGCGACGACTACGGCGTCCCCCACATCCAGTCGTCGAGCGAGGCCGGGGTGTTCTTCGGCCAGGGCTTCGCAACCGGCCAAGACCGCCTGTTCCAGCTTGAAACCTTCTGGCGGACGGCCACCGGGCGGCTCGCCGAGCTTCAGGGCTCAGCCGTACTAGGCCAGGATCAGGCCATCCGCACGGTCTACTACACGCCTGCAGAGCGCGCGACCCAGTTCGAGGCACTCTCGCCGCGCCTCCAGACCATGGTCTCGTCCTATGTGGACGGCATCAACGCCTACATCGACTCGACGGCCTCGAACCCGGCCGTGTACCTGCCTGGCCAGTACGCCGCCGGCGGCTTCCAGCCCGAGCCCTACTCGGTCGACAAGGCCATGGCGGTGATGCAGTTTTTCATTCGTCGGTTCGGCGAGATCGGCGGTCAGGAGCTGACGCGGCTCGCGGAGCTCCAGGCCCAGGGCAGCGAGTGGTTTGAGGAGAACCGCCCGGTCAACTACCCGGATGCCCCGACCACCATTGAGGCGGGCAGCCAGGCCGAGCCGCCCACGTCGTTCCGCTACGACGGGCCGGCGGTGGACCCGGCCGTCGCCGCCGAGGTCGAGCGCCAGCGGGATGCCCTGACTCAGTCTCTCATCCAGAACGGCGTGCCCCACAAGTTCGGCTCCTTCGCGGCGGTGATCTCCCAGGCGATGTCGGAGTCGAACCACGTGATGCTGCTGGGCGCGCCCCAGATGGGGCTGCCAGCCGTCGACGCCAAGGCCGTCACGGCTGAGTACGAGCTGCTGGTGGGGTCGCCCGAGGGCGACGACCTGCACGTGGCCGGCATGAGCGTCCCGGGCATCCCCGGCGTCATCATCGGGCGGACGCGCGGCCGCGCCTGGACGTTTACGACCGGCGCGACCGATAACACCGACACGTTTACGCTGACGTTGGGCCCGCCGACCGCCCAGGGCGTCCCGACCTACCTCTACGACGGCGCGTTCCGCCCGGCCGAAGTGGTCACGTCGACGATCAACGTGCGCGGAGGCGACCCGGTGACCTACACCAGCTTCCGCTCGGTCCACGGGCCCGTCTACATGGTCGATGCGGCCAACGGGCAGGCGTACGCCTACAAGTACGCGTTCTGGCAGCGCGAGCTCGAGATGGCCGAGGCGCTGCTCGACGCCTGGGACGCCGAGTCCATCGAGACCTTCCGAGACGCGGCCTCCCGGATTCCGGTCTCGTTCAACATGTTCTACGCCGACCAGGATCAGAACATCGCCTACTGGCACGTCGGCGAGTACCCGATCCGCCCCGGCGACGCCGACCCGCGCCTGCCGCTGGCGGGCGACGGGAGCCAGGAGTGGGTCGGGCTGACGGAGTTCGCCCAGCAGCCGCAGTCGGTGAACCCGGCCCAGGGCTACTTCGCCAACTGGAATAACAAGCCCGTCGCGTGGTGGAACCAGGGCGACAACATCCCGTGGGCGCCCGGTCGCGGGCGGGCCTACAACGGCGTCACGGCGCTCAAGGCCCACCTGGAGTCTGTCGGGGCGGTGTCGTTCGAGGAGCTCCAGCAGCTCACGCGCGTCGTCCGCACCAACGACATCTCGAAGGAGTACCCCGGCACCTACCAGCAGGTGGTCGAGTTCTCGCCCTTCGGCAGCTATGCCGAGAACGTGATCCCGCCGGGCCAGAGCGGGTTCGTCAACATTGCCGGCCAGGCCAGCGCCAACTTTGCCGACCAGTGGGTCTTCTACCAGTCGTCGGTGGGCGAGGGCGAGATCGAGATGAAGCCGTTCACGTTCATCGGCGCCACGTCGGTGGCGGCGGAGGACGGCCCGGCCGACGGGTTCGGCATCCGCTCGGTCTACCCCAACCCCTCCGCCAGCGGGGCGACCGTCGCCTTCTCGGCGCTCGGCGACGCGCGCCTGGAGGTGTTCGACGCGCTCGGCCGCCGCGTCGCCGTCCTGTTCGACGGCCCGGCCCCGGCCGGCGCGACGGCCTCGCTGGCGGCGCCCGACCTCGCGCCCGGCGTCTACGTCGTCCGCCTCACGGCCGACGGTCGCGTCTCGTCGCGGCGGTTCGTCGTCGCGCGCTGACCGGCGCGTCCAACACAGAGCGGCCCCGCCAGCGAGATGCTGGCGGGGCCGCTTTTTTGTCCGGCTGGCGACGGCCGCCAGCGGCGCGGGGGCTAGTTGAACCCGACGCCGGAGACGGCCGGGCGCACGTCGGTGTTGGCGATCTCCCAGGCCGTGCCGAAGACCAGGCGGGCGATCCGGGCCATCCGGTCGTAGTCGATCTTGTCCGGGCTGTCGCCGACGCCGTGGTAGTCCTCGTGGGTGCCGGTGAAGTAGAAGATGAACGGGATCTCGTGCTTCCCGAAGTTCCAGTGGTCGCTCCGGCGGAAGAACTGGTTCGGGTCGTCGGGCGAGTTGAACTTGTCCGAGAGGAGGAGGTCGGTGCCCGTCACGTCGTTGACGGCGGCGTTCCAGTCGGCGATGTCCTGGGAGATGAGGTCGGCGCCGATGACGTAGACGTAGTCGGTGGTGTCGAACCCGCGCTCGGGGTCGTAGCGGCCGATCATGTCGATGTTGAGGTCGGCGGCCACGTTCGCCAGCGGGACGAGCGGCTCGCGGTCGGCGAAGTACTCGCTGCCCAGGAGCCCCTTCTCCTCGCCGGTCACGTGGAGGAAGAGGATCGAGCGGCGCGGGCCGTGGCCGTCCTCCTTCGCCGTCTGGAACGCCTCGGCGATCTCCAGGAGCGAGACCGTGCCGGTGCCGTCGTCGTCGGCGCCGTTGAAGATGACGTCCTCGTCGCCGTTCGGCTCGCGCTGCCCGACGTGGTCGAGGTGGGCGCTCACGATGACGTACTCGTCCTTGAGGACCGGGTCCGAGCCCTCCACCATGGCGACGACGTTCTCGGTCTCGACCATCCGCGTCTGGGTTTCGGCCTCGACGGCGAGCATCACGTCGGTCTCGGCCGGCGTCGAGCGGTCCATCTCGCCGAGCAGGAGGTCGGCGATGTCGACGCCGGTGAACAAGATGGGCGGGAGGTCGTCGCCGTCCTCGGCGCCGTCCATCGCGGGGAGCGCGAGGCGTCCGCCGCCGAAGGCGCGGCCGATCCGGGCGTCGAAGGCCGAGGCCGACGGGGCGCTGGCGACGATGAGGGCGCGGGCGCCGGCTTCGCCGACGGCGCTGGCGGCGGACTGCATCGCGCCGCGTCCGCCGTCGCCGGGGATCATGAGCGCGTAGGCGTCCGCGAGGTCGAGGCCGGAGAGGTCCGAGCCGTCGCCGACGAACACGACGCGGGCCGGCGTGGCGTCCTCGACGGTCCCGTAGACCGGGAAGAGGGCGAGGCCGCCGGTGTCGCCGGCGCTCACGCGGCTCTCCAGGAAGGCGTCGCCGTCGCGGGTCGCCGTCACGGCGAGGCTCTGGAGCGACCGCTGCTCGAGGTCGAACGGCTGGAGGTAGCCGTCGAGGTGGTACGGGCCGTCGGCCGAGCCGGAGCCCTTGGGCATCACGCCCATCGTCTGGTACTGGCCGGCGAGGTAGCGGGCGGCAAAGCGCTGGCCCAGCTCGCCGGTCTCGCGGCCGGCCATGTAGTCGTCGGCGTAGACGTAGAGGTAGCCGGCCAGCTCGGCCGGCGTGATCGTGGCCTGGTAGGTCTGGGCGAGCGTGGGGTCGGCCGTGGCCGAGGGCGTCTGCGCGCTGGCGGTGCCCGCCAGCAGGGCGAGGGCGGGGAGGGCGGAGCGGAGTCTCATGCGTGAGAAGGGGGGTGGGGGAGAGGGAACGAGAGCGGCCGTCCGTTCGGGTGCCGGGGCCGTGGAGTTGCGGACAAGCCTCAGAAAAGGCGGCGGCGCTTGTCGAGGTAGGCGCGGAGGGCGTCGGCGTAGGGACGGGCCGTGTCGAGCGTCTCGTAGTCGACGCCGGCCTGGCGGCAGAGGCGGCGGACGTCGGCCAGGAAGCCCTCGGCCGCCTCGCGGTAGCCCTCGCGGAGCTGGGCCGGCTGGAGCGTCATCTCCTCGCCCGTCTCCAGGTCGCGCACGCGGACCGGCCGGTCGGGGAAGTCGAACCGCCGCTCGGTCGCCGCGTCGAGCACGTGGAACACGACGACCTCGTGGCCCCGGTGCCGGAGGTGGCGGAGCGCGCGGACCGTCTCCTCGGCGTCGCTCCCGGTGGCTGCGCCGTCGCCGGCGGCGTTGTCGAACAGGTCGCTGATGACGACCACGAGCGCGCGGCGCGGAATCCGCTCGGCGACCTCGTGGAGCACCTGGGCGGCGGCCGTCTCGGCGCCGGGCGGCGAGGTGGGCGCGGGCGCCTCGGTGATCTGCGCCAGCCGCGCGAGCAGCGTCCGCACGTGGCCCGAGGTGCTCTTGGGCGGCACGAGCGTGTGGAGCGTGCGGTCGAAGGCGATGAGGCCCGTCGCGTCGCGCTGCTTCGCCATGAGCACGTGGAGCGCGCCCGCCAGCGTCGCGCCGTACTCCAGCTTGGTGACCCCGGCGTGCCCCGCGTAGCGCATCGAGGCCGACGTGTCGAGCACGACGAAGTGGCGGAGGTTCGTCTCCTCCTCGTAGCGCTTCACCACGAGCCGGTCCGAGCGGCCGTAGACCTTCCAGTCCACGTGGCGCAGCTCGTCGCCGGGGTTGTAGGCCCGGTGCTCGGCGAACTCGACCGAGAAGCCGTGGAACGGGCTCTTGTGGAGGCCGGTGATGAAGCCCTCGACGACGGCCCGCGCGCGGAGCTCGAACGACTCGATCTGGGCGAGGGCCTCGGGGGTGAGCAGGGCGGGGGCGTCGGGCATCGGGACAAGGGTAACGCCGCCGGTGCGTCGGCGGTGTGCCCGGCGAGCTCTTGCCCCAGACGTCTGGTGGCGGGGCCCGCCCGTCGGGCAGCTTCGCTCGACGCACCGACGCACCCGGCGGTAGCTTGCGACCATGCCGCCCCCCGACCGCGTCAAGGCGCATCTCATGGACGCCGCCGACATGGCCCGGACGCTCGACCGTCTGGCCCGGCAGGTCGTCGAGGAGTTGGACGACGAGGCGGCGCCGTCGAGCCGGCTCGCCCTCATCGGGATGCAGACGCGGGGGGTCCACCTCGCGCGGCGCCTGCGCGACCGGATCGAGGCCATCGAAGACGTCCGCCTCCCGTTCGGCGTCCTCGACGCCACGTTCTATCGCGACGACGTGGGGCTGGGCACCGGGCGTCCGACGCCGCTCGTCCAGCCCACCGACATCCCGTTCCGCCTCGACGGCCGCCGCCTCGTCCTCGTCGACGACGTGGTCTACACCGGCCGCACCACGCGCGCCGCCCTCGACGCGCTCGTGGACATGGGCCGGCCGGCCAGCGTCCGCCTGCTCGCCTTCGTCGACCGCGGGCTCCGAGAGCTGCCCGTCGCCCCGGACTACGTGGGCCGGCACGTCCCGACGGCGCCCGGCGAGCTCGTCCGCGTCCGGCTGGCGGAGGAGGACGGCGAGGACGGCGTGTGGCTGGTCGAGAGGGCCGTCGAGAGTTCCGGGTCGAGAGGTCCGAGTCCAAGATCCGATGGCTGACTCGACGACCTCCCCACTCTCAACGCTCGCCCTGGAGCTGGCCCCTGCCACTCGTCTGCGCCACCGCCACCTGCTCGGCCTCGCGGACTACGACGCCGACGAGATCCGGCTCGTCCTCCAGACCGCCCGCGCCTTCCGCGACGTGCTGAGCCGGCCCATCAAGCGGGTCCCGAGCCTGCGCGGCGTGACCTGCTGCAACCTGTTCTTCGAGAACTCGACGCGCACGCGGCTCTCGTTCGAACTGGCCGAAAAGCGGCTCTCGGCCGACGTCATGAACTTCTCCGCCAGCGGGTCGAGCGTGTCGAAGGGGGAGACGCTCAAGGACACCGCCCGCAACATCGAGGCGATGAAGGTGGACCTCGCCGTGATCCGCCACCGCTCGGCCGGTGCCGCCCACTTCCTCACGCGCTGCATCGACGGCGTCGTCGTCAACGCCGGCGACGGGCAGCACGAGCACCCCACGCAGGGGCTCCTCGACGCGCTCACCGTCTCCGACCTCGCCGTCCCCGGCCGCGACCTCGCCGCGTTCGACTTCCGGGGCCTCACCGTCGCCATCGTCGGCGACATCGCCCACAGCCGCGTCGCGCGGTCCAACGTGTACGGGCTCACGGCGCTCGGCGCGCGCGTCACGTTGTGCGGCCCGCGCACCATGATGCCGGTCGAGCTGGAGGAGGCCCTCGACGGCCGCGACGTGACGGTCACGGACCGGCTCGACGAGGCGCTCGACGGGTGCGACGTGGCGATGGCCCTCCGCATCCAGCTCGAACGGCAGGCGGACCAGATCGGCCTCACGCCGTCGCTGCGCGAGTACCACACCCTCTACGGCATCCGGCCGGAGCACCTGGACGCCAACCCGGACCTCTGGGTGATGCACCCCGGGCCGGTCAACCGGGGCGTGGAGCTGGCCGGCGAGGTCGTGGACTCGGACCGCTCGGTGATCCTGAACCAGGTGACGAACGGCGTCGCCGTGCGGATGGCGGTCCTCTACCTCCTCGCCGGCGCCGACACGTTCACCGACGCCGAGGCGGCCTCGTGATGCGCCCCCTCGCTTCCCCCCGCGCGGTCGCGCTCCTCGCGCTGGCGGCGCTCGTCGCCAGCGGGGCGTGCGCGCAGAGTCCGGTGCCGGAGACGCCGCGTGCCGCACCGGCCCGTACGATCGCCGTCACCATCGACGACCTCCCGGCCGTCGGGCTCGACGGCGCCCTCGCCCACCAGCAACGGGTCACGCGCGACCTGCTCGCCCAGATCGCCGAGGCCGGCGTCCCCGTCACGGGCTTCGTCAACGAGGGGAAGCTGGACGTGGAGGGCGAGCGCGAGGCGCGGACCGCGCTGCTCCAGGCGTGGGTCGACGCCGGGCTGGACCTCGGCAACCACACGCGCGACCACCCGTCGCTCTTCGACACGCCGCTCGCGGCGTTCCAGGACCAGGTCCGCCAGGGCGACGTCGTCACGAACCGGCTTCTCGCCGCGCGAGGCGACTCGGCTCGCTATTTCCGGCACCCCTATCTCAATACCGGGCCGGATCTGGAGACGAAGCGGGCGTTCGAGGCGTGGCTGCGGGACGAGGGCTACGCCGTCGCGCCGGTCACGCACGACAACGCCGAGTACGTCTACGCCCGCGCCTACGACCGCGCCGCCGGGGACGAGGCGCTCCGGGCGCGGATCGCCGGCGCCTACCTCGCCTACATGGACACGACGGCCGGCTACGTCGAGGCCCTCGGCCGCGACCTGTTCGGCCGCGAGGTCGCCCACGTGCTCCTGATCCACGCCAACGCCCTCAACGCCGACCACCTCGGCGCCCTGCTGGCGATGTTCGAGCGGCGCGGCTACGGGTTCGTCTCGCTCGACGAGGCGCTCGACGACCCGGCCTACGCCTCCGAGGACACGTACGCGGGGCGCGCCGGGATGTCGTGGCTCCAGCGGTGGGCCATCACGCGGGGCGCGCCGCTCCCATCTGAGCCCCTCCCGGACCCGTGGGTACAGGACGTGGCGTATCCCGACCCATGAGCAAGAACAGAAGACCAACGGTCGTCGGCTGGCGGGAGTGGGTCGGGTTCCCCGAGATCGGGCTCCCGGCCGTCCGCTGCAAGGTCGACACTGGCGCCGCCACCTCCGCCCTCCACGCCCACAACGTCGAGGTCGTGGACCGCGACGGCGAGCACTGGGCGCGGTTCGTGGTCCACCCCTTTTTCCGCCGGCACGACCGGCTGGCCGTCACGTGCGAGGCGCCCGTCGTGGACGAGCGCGAGGTGACGTCCTCCAGCGGCCACACCCAGACCCGCATCGTGGTCGGCGCCATGTTCCGGCTCGGCCTGAAGGCCGACGCGCCCGAGTGGCCCGTCGAGATCACGCTGACGGACCGGCGGGCCATGCGCTTCCCGATGCTCCTCGGCCGCGAGGCCATGGCCGGCCGCGTCCTCGTCGACTCCGACGCCTCGTTCCTCCTCGGCCGCCCGGACCATCCGGGGGCGTTCTACGAGTAGTCTGGGAGGGACGGAGGGAGCCGGTGGAGGGACGAGAAGGGTCCTCCGCGTCCCCTGTCCCGCTTCCATCCCACCTCCCTTCCCCATGCGCCTCTCCATCCTCTCTCGCAACCCCGACCTGTACTCGACGCGCCGCCTCGTGGAGGCCGCCGAGCAGCGCGGGCACGAGGTCCAGATCCTCGACACGCTCCGCTGCACGGCCCACCTCACGGCCACCGGCCCGGAGGTCCACTACCACGGCGAGCCGCTCGACCCGCCGGACGCCATCATCCCGCGCGTGGGTGCGTCGATCACGTTCTACGGGCTCTCCATCGTCCGCCAGTTCGAGGCGATGGGCGTGTGGACGCTCAACGGGTCCATCGGCATCACGCGCTCGCGCGACAAGCTGCGTGCGCACCAGTTCCTCGCCAAGAAGGGGATCGCCCTGCCGCGCACGGCCTTCGCCCACAAGGCCGACGACGCGGCCGACCTCATCAAGTCGGTCGGGGGGCCGCCCGTCATCGTGAAGCTCCTGGAGGGGACGCAGGGCGTGGGCGTGGTCCTCTGCGAAACGAAGAAGGCGGCCGAGAGCGTGATCCAGGCGTTCCGTGGGATGAAGGCGTACCTGCTGGTGCAGGAGTTCATCAAGGAGGCCGGCGGCGCCGACGTGCGCCTGTTCGTCGTGGGCGACCGCGTGATCGCGGGGATGAAGCGGCAGGGCGCCGAGGGCGAGTTCCGCTCGAACCTCCACCGGGGCGGCAGCGCGTCGTCGATCAAGATCAGCCCGGCCGAGCGGAAGACGGCCGTCGCCGCGTGCAAGGCGCTCGGCCTGAAGGTGGCCGGCGTCGACGTGCTCCAGTCGGAGCGGGGGCCGCTCGTGCTGGAGGTCAACTCGTCGCCGGGGCTGGAGGGGATCGAGAACTCGACGGGCAAGGACGTGGCCGGCACGGTGATCGGCTTCATCGAGAAGAGCCTCGCCGACCGGAAGGCGTCGCGGACGGAGTAGCGTCGTCCCGCTGGCGACGGCCGCCGCCAGCGCGTCACACGAACCGCTCGCGCTCGGCGGGCGACGGGAGCCGGCACGTCTCCCGCGTCCCGAACCAGCGGTACCGGTTCGCCGCCACCCAGCGGTAGACCGCGTCGCGGACCGGCCGAGGTACGGCGACGAGGGCGTACCCCAGGGACCACGGGAGCCCGAGGCCTCGGAGCACGCGGAGCGCGGCCGCCGAGCGCTCATGGAGGCCCTCGGCGTCGGCCAGGACGACGGTGTCGAGGAGGGCGTCGGCGCGCTTGCCGTGGGCGGCGAGGAAGGCCTCAGCCTCGTCGGACTGGAGCGAGGCGAAGGCGAACCGGCCGCGCCGGTCGTGGCGCAGCACGAAATCGACGGAGGCGTTGCAGAGCGAGCAGACGCCGTCGAACATCAGGACGGCCTCGCCGGCCTCGATGCGCTGGCGGACGGCGCGTGCAGGGCGGGCGTCGGAATCGGACATGGGGCTCAGTCGTCGGTGGACCACCACGCGCCCTGGCGGCGGCCGTGCTCGGTGGACCGGTCGTACGCCGCGTTCCGCGCCCGGATCTCGTCGAGGACGGCGTGGCCGGCCGCGTCGGCCGCGGCTGAGAAGGCGTCGCAGGTGGCCGTGCGGACGCTCCAGAGCGCGTCGTGGACGCGGACGGCACCCGCGCGGACGTGCGCCGCGTGGCCGTCCTCGTGGAGGCGCAGCTTCTGGTCGAACGCGCTCCACCGTGCGCGGAGGGCCTCGCTCGCGGTCGCCGCCGTCCAGCGGGGCACGGTGATCTCGATGGGGGCAGCGACGGTCACGGACGTCGGCTCACACCCGTCGCGGCTCGGGGCGTATCGGTACCGCCAGTCGATCCGCCAACTCGTGTAGGCGGCGTGCTTGAAAGCTCCGCCTTCGTCTCGGATCGGCGACTGCTCCAAGATCGAGGTCCAGACCGAGTACGCCGACGCGCCAGTCACGTCGTAGAAGGTGACCGTGGTCGGGATCGAGACGCCCGGCGGGATCGGCGGGACCTCCGGAATCGCCTCGGGAGGCGAGGGGGCCTGCGCCCCGGCGCGCCCGACGGACGCGACCGCGAGCAGAACGAGGAGAGAGGATCGCATAGCGCGTCGTCAGACCGTGCCGACGCCGTCGACCGGCAGGCCGGCGGGGCCGGCCGCGATGCGCTGGCGGACGGCGGTGGCGGGGGAGAGGGGCATGGGGGGTGGCGGACGGCTCGGGAGCGTGAACGGCCGGTCCGAGTCGTCCGCTTCAGGCCACGAGCTTCAGAACGCTCCCAGTCCGAAAACGGCGTTGGCGAACAGAAGGCGCCCGTCGGCCCAGAAACCTCGGAAGAGCGGGTCGTCGAGGAGGTAGACCACGGCGCCGCGGCCCACCTCCTCGACGCCGAAGACGAGCGTGTCCTCCAGCCGCGCCTGCGCCTCGCGCCCGGCGAACCCGGCCGTCGGCGCGCCGCTGCGGAGGACGCCCACGTTCCAGCCGTCTTTGAGGAAGTCGACGGCCACGGCACGGCGCTTGACGACGTAGGTGTGGGTCGGGTAGCCGTAGGCGAGCGGGTGCGAGTCGTCCAGCGTCACGCGGTAGACGGCGCCGGGGATGTCGCCCGACACGTCGCGGCGCTCGCGGTCGCCGTAGCGGCGGAGGCGGGCGCCGGCCGTCGTGTCGGCCTCGGCGTCGTCGCGGACGGTGATGCCGAAGCCGTCTTTGCCGGCGAACGCCGTGGCCGCGCGCTCCATCGCCACGATCCGTCCGCCGGCCCTCGCCCAGGCGCGGAGGTCGGCGGCGCGGCCGTCGCTCAGCCACGAGTCGTAGCCGCCGTCCGGCATCACGAGCACGTCCACGTCGTCGAGGTCGGACACCGAGAAGCTCTCGGCTTCCAGGAACGTGGCCGGGTAGTCCACGACGGCGTCGAACCAGTGCCAGACCTCGCCGAGCGCCGTGGGCGACGTGGGCTCGTCGGCGAGGACGGCCACGCGCGGCTGGCGGACGAACCCGACGCGGTCGGAGCCCACGTCGGGCCCGGCGTCGGCGAAGCCGGTGGCGAGCGCCGCCAGCGGCCGGCCGGCCTCGGACGCAGCGGCCCGAACGACGTCGTCGAAGCGGTCCCCGAGGCGGCCGTTCCCGGCCCGCGTGATCAGCAGGGACCCGCGGCCGAAGGTCTCGCCGTCCACCACGAACGGCTGGGGCGCGATCCGGACGCCGACGCCCTCGCGGAGCAGGCGGGCGAGGAGGCGGGCGTCGGCTGGGCTCTCCCAGTGGGCGACGTAGGCGTACGGCCGGGCGCCGGGCGGCGGGGGCGTGGGGGCGGCCGGGCCGGCGCCGGTCGCGGCGATGTCCTCCTCCAGGGCGAAGCCCTCGACTCCATAGACGTAGGGGAGGGCCCAGGCCGTCACGTCGTACGTCACGGAGTCGGCGAGGGCCGGCTCGGGCTCGAACAGGACCGCGGCGAGCCGGCCCTTCGGCTGGTTGCGCGGGACGACGAGGT
Source organism: Rubricoccaceae bacterium (assembly GCA_963811175.1). GTDB lineage: Bacteria > Bacteroidota > Rhodothermia > Rhodothermales > Rubricoccaceae > Rubrivirga. The sequence goes on from CAWEQE010000002.1 coordinate 1,409,143, forward strand.
CGCCCGGCTCGACGGCCACGCGCTCCGGCTCCGACGGCGCCTCGCGTCCTCCGGCGTAGCGGACGCCCCGCGCCGCCTGCTCGCGCCCGGCCCACCCGTAGCGGATGCCCTGGAGGTCGAGGAGGCGCGCGAGGGCTTGGAGCCGGCCGGGCGTCCCGCGCGCGACGTACGCCCGCACGGGCTCCTCCGTCGGGATCGCGAACTGGTCGGCGAACCCGGCGCGAACCTCGTCGGCGTTGCGGGCGACGGTGGCGATGGTCTCCAGGCCGGTCGCCACGTGGTGGGCGATCCGGTCGGCGAGCGTGAGCGTGTCGCCCTCCGCCGTCTCGATCGCCAGCCCGGCGCGGCCGCCCCCGCCCTGCTCGTAGGTCATCCCCACGGCCCCGTTGAACGTCGGCCACGTGTCGCCGTAGCCGGGGTAGAAGAGGTCGAACACGTCGCGGGTGAAGTAGAGCCAGCCCTCGCGGTCGAAGACGGCGGCGTTGGCCCGGCCGATGCGCGTCTGAAGCTCGCGCTGCCACGGCGTGATGCGCGGGTGGAACGGCTCGGCGGCCGGCGCGAAGTAGTACGGGCTCTCGACGCCCTGCTCGTGGAAGTCCACGTGGACGGCCGGGAGCCAGCGGTCGTAGAGGGCGAGGCGCGCGCGCGTCTCCGGCTGCGTGCCCCAGGCCCAGTCGCGATTGAGGTCGAAGAGGTAGTGGTTGAACCGGCCGCCGGGCCACGGCTGCGTGTGCTCGCGGGCGTCGGGGTCCGGGTTCGGCGCCGCCCCGCGCCGCTGGCGGTAGCCCTGGACGTAGCGCTCGCGGCCGTCCGGGTTGAGGCACGGGTCGAGGACCACGACCACGTCGCGGAGCCAGGCGTCGGCCTGCGGCGTGGTGAGCGTGTAGAGCGTCCGCATGGCCGCCTCGGTGCTCACGGCCTCGTCGCCGTGGACGTTGTAGCTCAGCCAGACGACGGCCTTCTCGGGAACGCCCACGCCCCCGGCCGCCCGCAGCGCGCTCTGCCGGACGGCCTCCGTGTCCGTCCCCTCTGCCGCCACCACGAGGGCGAGGAGCGGCCGGCCCTCGGGCGTCTCGCCATAGCGCTCCAGGGCCACGCGCGGCGATGCCTCGGCCACGGCCTCGACGTAGTCGACGACGCGGTGGTGCGGCGTGAACCGCTCGCCGAGCGGGTAGCCGAGGAACGCCTCGGGCGTGGGGACCTGGGCCGAGGCGCTGGCGATGGCGGCCGCCAGCAGGGCGAGGGGGAGCGAGAGACGGGGCACGCGGAGGGCGGTGGTGAGATCCAAAGCTAGGGGCGGCGGTGGGGGGCAACCTCGACTCTGCCCCGTCGTCCTCGACGGTCCTTCTTCAGCTGGTTTGTCCCCCTCGGCTCGGCCCGGGCAACGAGCGGGGTGGCTTCGGCGCGCGATGGGCTTGCGTGAGCGATCCGGGGTCGCCGTGGGCGGACAACCGTAGCCGCAGATCTCGCCGAGCACCCGCTCGATGGGGTAGGGCGCGACTTGACCCCGAGCGTCCCAATGAGTTGTAGGTCGCGGACCTCCCCCACGTCGTCACGTGGCGCGGCTTCGTCGAGCGGCGCCTGTCGAACCCTCGGCTACCTTCCGCCCGCCACGTACGAAGACCTTTTCTGCCGGCGCTCGGAGCCCCAGGCTCTCGACGCTGCACTCACGGAATCCGGTCTCCGAGAAAGCCAGGGCGATGCAGCCTTTGGAGCAGCCCGAGTCATCCTTCGGAGAAGCGCTTTGTAGGCCCCATCCTTACGGCCATATAGGCCATTGGCGGAATAGTGGGGAAGTGGATGAAGAGCCGGTTTTGTGAAGGAGCAGGCGGATTCCCCCACTGTATGTTCTCCTCCCGATACGGAGGTTGCCTCTTGTTACACAGACCAGCTTCCTGACCCTCCCCATCGATCAACCACCATACTTATGACCACCACCCGTACCTACTCACCGCCGGCTCTAACGGTCTACGGCGGCGTCAACTCACTCACCGGCTTCAGCGGGAGCACGACCGAGCAGGACGTGATCTTCACGCCGAACGGCAACGTGATCCTCTCCGGCCCCGCCTCCGAGTTCGCGTGCCAGATCCCGAACCCCGGGGCGAACCAGTGCTCCGACACGGGCATTCGGCCGCGCTGAGGCTCGACGAGTCTGAGAGGGGGGACGGAATTCTTTCCGTCCCCCCTCTTTTTGTATCTGCGCCCGCCGCTGGCTCGCCTCGCCAGCGAGCGGCAGGTGTTCGGCTAGTCCTGCGGGACGACGTCGATCACGACGCCGATCTGAGGCTTGAGCTGAGACGACAGGATCTCGCGGGAGTCCGGGTCGATGACGTAGCTCGTCGCCGGGGCGTCCTTCGGGGAGAGCAGGACCGTCCAGCCGCCCGTCGCCTCGTCTCGTCCGGACACCTCGATGGTGTAGGGGACGACGCCCTGGCCCGGCGCGAAGCCGAGCAGACGGGCCTCGTAGCCCTCCGCCAGCGGGAGACCGCGGATCACTTCGCTGATCAGCGACGACGCGAACACGGGCTGCTCGAGCACCTCGCTGATTTCCGTCGGGTCCGATCCTTCCACGTCGATCTGGCCGCTGACGGCGTCGTCCGAGAAGTCGACCGTGATGGCGGCGTTGGGAGCGGTGATGTTCTGCGAGATGGGTGCGAACGACGGGTAGGCCGCCACCACGGAATCCCGCTGCGCGCCGCCCTGCATGGGGATGTCCACGACGGAGACGAGCGTGACGGTCCCGGCCGTCTCATCGACGCTCAGGCGAGACGTGACCGTGCCGACGTCCATCTGCTGCGGCTCGACGAGCTGGAGCGCGAACGTTTTCTCGTACGGCGTGATCCACTCGGGCCGGAACGAGGTGCCGTCCGGGGCGATCCGGGGGAGCGCCTCCCGCGCGGCGGCCTCGGCGGCCATCGCCTCGGGATCGGCCGGGACGATGACGGCCTCGGTGCCCCGCGTCGAGAGCGCGACCTTGAGGAGATCCCGCGTGTCCGGGTCCACGTAGAACGTCCGCTGGACGGTCCCGCCGGGTTCCGAGGACTCCTCGACGGCCCAGGCCGAGACGGTCGAGCCGTCCGCCCGCATCACGTCCTCGCGTCCCGCGACCGTCAGGGCCACGTCGCTGAGGCGGCGGGTGGGAGAGAACGTCTCGAGAGTGCCGACGAAGCCTTCGCGGAAGGGGAGGGCGCGCGCGACGAGGGCCGCCCCACTGGCGAGCACGCTGCCGCCGGCGTGGAAGGCGGGCTCCTTCAGTTCGAGGTCGATGGGGAGCGTCCGGCCCGAGGGGCCGTACGAGCCGACGACGCGGAGGGCGTCGAAGGTGGCCGTCGCGACGCTCCCGTTCGGGGCGGTCGAGACGACGTAGGCCGGGGCGAGCGACGACCGCAGGAGGCGGACCGAGTCGCGCGAGACCTGGCCGAGCTGGGGCGCGTTGGCGTCGGTCACGATCACGACGTACTCGCCGTCCATCGTCACGGTCTGCGTGATCGACCCGATGGACTGGTCGGGCTCGACGGTGCGGACGTCGAACGTCCCCCCTTCGTAGGTGAGGGCGTCGGGCGCCAGGTCCTCATGGCCGGGGGTGAGGGAGACGGCCTCCTGCGCGAGGGCAGGAGCAGCGGCGAGCAGGGCCGCGGCGAACAGGGAAGAGAGTCGCATAGGGGGTGGGATGGGAAGAGGATGGATCTACGGAGAACGGGACGATCCGGTCCCGGGGCCGTTCAGCCGGCCGGCGCCGCCTCGATCACGACGCCGGGCTGGGGCGAGAGCCGGGTCTTGAGCACCTCGCGCGTCTCGGCGTCGACGACGGTGGTGACAGTCTGTGGCCCGACGTTCATCTCGACGGTCCACCCCGTGCGGGCGCCGTCCGCCGTCTCGACCTCCTCCTGGCCGGTGACGGTGATGACGGCGTCGCTCACGCCGCCCTGGACCGAGTAGACCGGCACCTTGGCCACGAGCCCTTCGGCGAGCGGCAGGCTCTGGGCGATCTCGCCCAGCCAGGCGCCGTCGTAGACGGGCGCGTCGGTCATCTCCATCACCGTCTCCGTGGCCCCGTCGCGCGGCGTGGACGTGCCGGCGATGCCCTCGGCCATGAACTCCAGGGACGCATCCACCATGCCGCCGGTGGAGCGGTGGAGGCGGGGGACGAGCGTCGCCGCGTCGGCCACGAGCGAGTCCGTCTGGGTCATCCCCTGCATCGGGATCGAGACCGTCACGACGCGGACGACCTCGTCGCCCACCACGTCGTACCGCTCGGAGATGGTGCCCACGTTCTGCTGCACGGGCTGGACGAGCTTGAGGGTCCACGACGTGGTGCCGGGCGTGATCCAGTCGGTAGCGAGGGCGTCGCCGGGCGAGACGACGAGCGTGTCGCCGGTGGCTTGGGCGGAGGCGGGGGCCACCGCGAGCAGGGCGAGGACGATCAGGAGGAGCGAGCGCATGGAGGTGTGTGGGGTGAGTCTTGGAGGTAGACCGCTCGGGCGGGCCGCAGGTTCGGCGTCGAAGGTTGCAGACCTCCTCCGCCACGTTCGGACGGATCTCGGTGCGGGCGCGACCGTGCGGGAGGGCCGTCGGCGAGCGACTGGCGCGTGGCGTCGGCGAGGCTACGAGTCGCCGGCCTCGGAGTTACGCGTGCAGCGCCTGTGGCCGGCCGCGAACGCGACGCGCCGGCGCCCTCGGGGAGCGTCGGCGCGTGGCGAACGGCCGGGGCCTCGCGAGGTGCAGCTAGGCGTCGACCACGTCGGCGCCGTTCTGGACGATCTCGCTCTCGGGGAAGAAGTAGCGGCCCTCCTTCACGCCGTTCGCGGCGGAGTCCGAGCCGTGGACGGCGTTCTCGCCCATCGACGTGGCGAACTGCTTACGGATCGTGCCCTCGGCGGCGTCGGCCGGGTTCGTCGCCCCGATGACCTCGCGCCACGTCGCGACGGCGTCGTCGCGCTCCAGCACGAGCGGGATGCAGGGCGCGCTCGCCATGAACTCGGTGAGCTCGCCGAAGAACGGGCGCTCCGCGTGGACGGCGTAGAAGCCCTCGGCCTGGGCCTGGGTCAGGTGGACGAGCTTCATCGCGCGGACGGCGAAGCCCTCCGAGAGGATGCGGTCGAGGATCTTGCCGGCATGCCCGTTCGCGACGGCGTCGGGCTTGATGATGGCGAGCGTGCGCTCCATGTCGAGTCGGGGATCGGATTGAAGGGGTGCTCCAATCAACCGCCAGCGGTGCAGGAAGACCGCGAAACACCGGGGAAGAGGGCGGAGCCCTCGGCGGGGTGGGATCCTCCCGTTCACGGCCGATTCGTAAAGTTCGCTGCAACGCAGGGCCCCTCTCCCCGTCCGGTACTCCGCCCCTCGCCCCTCCCGATATGACATCCCGCTCCCTCCTGACCGCCGCGGCCGGCCTGCTCCTCGCCTTCCCCGCCACGGCACAGACCGGCTTCTCCGAGGCCGACCGCGTCTACGGCCTCTCCACGTTCTGGAAGGAGGTCGACTACAACTTCGCGTACTTCGACCAGGTCCCGGACCTCGACTGGGACTCGGTCTACGTCTCGCTCCTCCCCGAGGCCGCGGCCGCCCAGGACACGTTCGCCTACTTCCGCGTGCTCCAGAAGATGGTGGCGACCCTCGACGACGGCCACACCAACGTCTACCTGCCCCGCGACTTCGACACGAGCCGGTACGTCGCCGCGCCGGCCGTCCAACTCCAGGCGGTCGGGCCACCGCGCGGTGGTCGCGAACGTCGGCCGCGAGACCTCGCCGACGCCCTGCCGCTCGGGTCCGAGATCCTGGCGGTGGACGGGCTCTCGGTGGAGGAGAAGGTCCGGCGGGACGTGTTCCCTTACTTCAGCACGTCCGCCGAGCACGTCCGGTGGACCGGGGCGATTCTGGGCAACGCCTGGCACGCCATCGGCTTGCTCGTCGGAGCGCCGGGGTCCGCCTCCACGCTCACCGTCCGCACGCCCGACGGCGAGACGCGGGAGGTGACGGTGTCCCGAGACGTGCCGGGCCGAGACGTGGAGTGGGTCCGGGCCCCCGAGCCCGAGAGGGAGCGGCTCTCCTGGCGGTGGCTTCCGGACGACGTGGCCTACGTCGAGGTGAACACGATGGGCGACGACGGCGTCGTATCCGACTTCGAGGCCCTCCTGCCGGAGCTCCAGCGGGCTCGCGCCCTGGTGATCGACCTGCGGTCGAACGGGGGCGGGAACACGTCCGTCGCGGCCGGCATCGCCCGCTACCTCATCGCCGACTCCGTCCGCGGGTCGGCGTGGCGCACCCGGGAGCACCGAGCGGCGCAGAAGGCGTGGGGCACAGGGCGCGCCGGCCTTCGGGGTCCCGGGGGCCGAGGAGTACCGGGGCTACGTGGACGGGACCGTGTGGTACGAGGGGGAGCCCGACGTGCTCGCCCCCGCCGACTCGAACCGCCTCCTCGTCCCGACGGCGGTCCTGACCGGCTGGCGGACGGCGTCGGCGGCCGAGGACTTCCTCGTCTACCTCGACGGCCAGTCGCACGTCGTCAAGGTCGGCGGCCCGACGTACGGGAGCACGGGGCAGCCCCTGATGTTCGACCTGCCGGGGGGGCTCGCCGCCCGCGTCTGCACCAAGCGCGACACCTACCCCGACGGCCGGGACTTCGTGGGGCCGGGCGTCCTCCCCGACGTCCGGGTGGAGGCGACGGTGGAGGACATCGCGTCCGGGCGCGACGTGGTCCTGGAACGGGCCCAGGCCGTCCTCGCCGACCGCCTCGCCCGCCGCTGACGGCGTCCGCCAGCGGCGCGACCTTCCGGCCTTCGTCCTCCTCTCCAATGCGCCTCGCCCTCGTCCAGCAGCCGGCCACCGACGACCTCGCCGACAACCTCGCCCGCGGCCTCGCGGCGTTCGACCGCGCCGCCGACGCCGGGGCCGACCTCGTCGCCTACGCCGAGCTCGCGTTCACCCCGTTCTACCCGCAGCGCCCCGCCACGCCCGACGTGCTGGCGGCGGCCGAGCCCGTCCCCGGCCCGACCGTCGAGGCGTTCCAGGAGCGGTGCGCCGCGCGCGGCGTCGTCGCCGTGCTCAACCTGTTCGAGCGCGACGGGGGCCGGACGTTCGACACGTCGCCCGTGATCGACGCCGACGGCTCGCTCCTCGGCCGCACGCGGATGGTCCACATCACCGAGTACGAGGGGTTCCACGAGCAGGGCTACTACGCGCCCGGCGACACCGGCCTGCCGGTCTACGAGACCGGCCGCCGGCCGCGTCGGCGTGGCGATCTGCTACGACCGCCACTATCCCGAGGTGATGCGCGCGCTCGCGCTCGGGGGCGCCGAGGTCGTCGTCGTGCCGCAGGCGGGGGCCGTCGGAGAGTGGCCGGCCGGCCTCTACGAGGCCGAGATGCAGGTGGCGGCCTTCCAGAACGGGTACTTCACGGCCCTCGCCAACCGCGTGGGCGAGGAGGAGCGGCTGACGTTCGCGGGCGAGAGCTTCGTCTGCGCCCCCGACGGCCGCGTCGTCGCCCGCGCCGGCTCGGGGACCGAGGAGGTCCTGGTCGCCGACCTCGACCTCGACGCCGTCCGCCAGTCGCACGCGCGGCGCCTCTTCCTCCGCCACCGCCGCCCCGACCTCTACGCCGACTGGCTGGCGCGGTGAGGCCCCGCACGCGCCGCCCCCTCACCACCCCCACGTGCCCGGCGCCCCCTTGAACGGGCCGACCACGCGCGACGTGATCCAGCCGCCGTAGAACCCGCCGGGCTGCGGCTCCACGCGCTCGTCGCCGATCCAGCAGGCGTCCATCGGCGCGGGGTACACGGCGACGTGGTCCCGCAACGCGTCGTACGGAGGGCGCGGATCGGGGTACGCCCACGCCGCTTTCTCGGCCCTCGCCTCGCCCGAGACCACGTCGAAGTAGACGGCCCGGCCCTTCCACTCGCAGCCCGAGGTGTCGGAGCGGCGGACGAGCGCGCCGCCGACGAAGGCGTCGGGCGGGAGGTAGACGGTCGGCGGGTGGCTCGTCTCCAGGATGTGGAGCGCGCGGTCGGTCCGGGCGATCGTGCGGCCCCCGAAGTCGATCCGGACCGTCTCGCCGACGGGCTCCAGCCGAGGCGGGCGGGGATAGTCCCAGACGGACTCCTGGCCAGGGCCGGGCGTGACTCGGGAGGGAGGGGGCATGACCGCGGGGAGAGTTCGGGCTCCGGGTCCTACGCCCCGTGCGCGCGTGCGGATCGGTAGACTCCCTCTCCGCCTCGTGCCAATCCGCCGCCGTCTCCGCCGATGACCGCCGCCCGCCCGGCGACCGCCGATGCGTAACCTTCCCGTCCGCGTCGCCATGTGGAGCGGCCCGCGCAACCTCTCGACGGCGCTCCTGCGGTCGTGGGGGAGCCGGCCCGACACGGCCGTCGTGGACGAGCCGCTCTACGCCGTCTACCTCGCCACCACCGGGCTGGCGCACCCGGGCCGGGAGGCCGTCCTCCAGGCCCAGCCGACCGACTGGCGGGCCGTGGCGGCGGCGCTCACCGGGCCCGTCCCCGGCGGACCGGCCGATCTGGTACCAGAAGCACATGGCGCACCACCTGCTCCCCGACGTCGGGCGCGGGTGGCTGGACGACCCGTCGTTCCGCCACGCGTTCCTGATCCGCGACCCGGCGGCCATGATCGTCTCGCTGGACACGGTGACGCCCGATCCGGGCCTCGCCGACACCGGCCTCCCTCAGCAAGTCGAGCTGTTCGAGCGGACGGCCGGCCGCCTCGGCACCACGCCGCCCGTGATCGACTCGGCCGACGTGCTCCGAGACCCGGAGGCCACGCTCCGGTCGCTGTGCGCGGCGCTCAGCGTCCCCTTCGACGCGGCGATGCTCACGTGGGCGCCGGGGCCGCGGCCGGAGGACGGCGTCTGGGCCGAGCACTGGTACGCCAGCGTGTGGGCGTCCACCGGCTTCGCCGCGCCGCGCGAGGAACGGCCCGACGTACCCGACCGTCTGCGACCGCTCCTCGACGCCTGCCGCCCCCTCTACGAGCGCCTCGCCGCGCACCGCCTCTCCTGACATGCTCCAGCAGTTCGACGAGCGCAACCGCGACCTCATCGTCAACATCAACGGCCAGCTCCTCCACCGCGACGAGGCCGGGATCTCGCCGTTCGACTCGCTCGTCCAGGGCGGCGACGGCGTGTGGGAGGGGCTCCGGCTCTACGACGGCCGCATCTTCCGCCTCACGGCCCACCTCCGCCGGCTGGCGGACTCGGCGAAGGCGATCGCCATCGCGGGCGTGCCGCCGAGGGAGGAGATCGTGGACGAGATCCGGCGGACGCTGGAGGCGAACGGGATGCGCGACGGGGTCCACATCCGCCTCACGCTCTCGCGCGGGACCAAGATCACGTCCGGCATGGACCCCCGGCTGAACCAGTCCGGCCCGACGCTCATCGTCCTCGCCGAGTGGAAGGCGCCCGTCTACGACAAGTCCGGCCTCACGCTCCAGACGTCGTCCGTCCGCCGCTTCCCGCCGGACTGCCTCGACCCGAAGATCCACTCGAACAACCTGCTCCAGTCGATCCTCGCCAAGATCGAGGCGAACGCGGCCGGCGCCGACGCCGCGCTCTTGCTCGACCGCGACGGGTTCCTCGCCGAGTGCAACGGGACCCACGTGTTCCTCGTCCGCGACGGCGAGGTGCTCACGTCCCGCGCCGACGCCTGCCCCGAGGGCATCACGCGCCAGACGGTCCTCGACCTGTGCGCCCAGCACGACGTCCCGCACCGCGTCGACCGGCTCTCGCAGGCCGACGCCTACCGCGCCGACGAGATGTTCTGCACCGGCACGATGGGCGAGCTGGCGGGCGTGACGCACCTCGACGGCCGCACGATTGGCGACGGAACGATCGGCCCGATGACGACGCGGCTCACCCACCTGTTCGCCATCGAGGTCGCCCGCTCGGGCGAGCGCGTGGTGGAGTAGGTCCCCTCAGCCCGCCAGCAGCTCGCGGATCTTGCGCTGGCGGTAGCCGAAGATGCGCTCGAGCTGGAGCCGAACGGCGGGGTACGCGACCTCCCCGAGCGGCGAGAGCGGGAGCTCCCACAGCACCACGTCGTCCATGCGCGTGCCGGGCGCTCCGTCGGGCCCGGCCTGCTCCACGAACGAGTGCGTGTGGTGCCAGCGCTTGTACGGCCCCCGGAGCTGCTGGTCCACGAAGCGGTACGGCGGCTCCCAGGTCACGATCTCGGTCCGCCACCCGAAGTGGACGCCGAACAGGCCGAGGCGGTACTCGATGAGGGCGCCCTCGCGGATGTCGATGGGCGTCGGCGTCGTGATCTCGAAGTCCAGCTCCGGCGGCGTGATCCGCTCCAGGTTCTGGGCGTCGGCGAAAAAGTCGAACACCTCCGGGCGAGGGAGCGGGAGGTGCGTGGTGGTGTGGAGGCGGTGGGTGAGGGCCACGGGGGGAGGGGAAGCGGGCGCGGGCTACGGGCGGTCGCCGGGAACGGACCCGGTGCGGCGGAGGGCGGAGGGCTCGATCCCGTCCAAGATGGCGGGCGCGAGGACGGCCTCGCGCGGGAGGAGGTCGCCGGCGAGGAGGCGGAGCTCGGCCTCCGCCAGACGCGCCTGGTAGATGGCCTCCACGCGGCGCGTCCGCACGTCGACGAGCGTGAGCTGGACTTGACGGAGGTCGACGGGCGTGATGAACCCGAGGCGGAGCTGGGCGAGCGCCACGCGGACGTTCTCGCGGGCGACCTCCTCGTTCAGCGTCTCCAACTCCACCAGCGCGCGGTAGCCCCGGACGATGGACGCCAGCCGGGCAGCGCGGGCGGCGTTCGCGACCCGCTCGCCGGCGGTCGTCAGCTCGGCCTGCTGGAGGTCGATCTGGGCGTTCTGCACGCGCCGCTGGCGCTCGCCGCCGTCGTAGAGCGGGAGCGAGGCCACGAGCCCGTACCGGAGGTCAGGGCCGACGGTCGGCGCGAGGTCGGGCGGGAGGAAGCCCCGGTCGAACGCCGTGAGCCCGACGCCGGCCGAGGCGCGGACCGTCGGCCGGTACTCGGCGCGGACCTCGCGGACGGCCTGGGCGGCGGCCGTCTCGGCGGCCACCAGCGAGCGGACGCGCCGGTTGCCCTCGGCGGCCTCGGCTACGAGCACGGCGAGCGCCGGCGCCGGCCCGAGCACGAGCGAGTCGGTGACGACCACGGCCTCGGGCTCCGGGAGCGCGAGGAGCCCGCCGAGCGTGGCGCGGGCGCCGGCCAGGAGCACCTGCTGCTGGAGGAGCGCCGAGCGGTCGGCGTTGTAGTCGGCCAGGGCGAGGGCGGCGTCGATCTCGGCCGCCGTCCCGATCTCGACCTCGGCCTGGGCGATCCGGAGCCGGTCCTCCGAGACCGCGACGGCCTCGGCGAAGGCGTCGGCGAGGGCGGCCTGCCGGGCAGCGGCGAGGTAGGCGGCGGCCACGTCGAGCGCGAGCGCCTCGGCGTCGGCGTCCGCCAGCAGGGCGAACCGCCGGGCCTCGGCCTGGAGGCGTCGGAGCGTGGCCGCGCGGCGCCCGCCGTCGAAGAGCGTGTAGCCGAGGGTGAGGCCGGCGTCGAGGACCGTCGCCGTGCTGGCGCCGCCTCCGCCCCCCGTCCCGGCGCTGTCCGCGCTGCCCCCGCCGAAGCCGCCGCTCCGCGAGCCGACGAGGCCGGCGCTGGCGTCGAGCGTCGGGAGGTAGCCGGCGTTGCCGAGCGTGACGTCGTTAGCGGCGCGGACGCCTTCGAGCACCGAGACGGCTTGGTCCGGGTTGCGTGCGAGCGCGAGGTCGACGGCCTGCTCCAGCGTCAGCCGGAGGGCGCCGGCCGGCGCTTCGAACGCCGGGAGCGGGACGCGCGTCGGGAGCGTGCCGCCGTAGAGCCGGAGCGAGTCCGGGAGCGGCGGGATCGAGTCCTGCCGGAGCGACGGGCGGACCTGCGCGCTGGCGGCGGCCGTGAGCGCGAGCAGGAGCAGGGCGAGGGGACGCACGAGTCCGGTCACGACGTCTCGGCGGGCTCGTCATCGGCCGTCGCGGGCGCGGCGGGCGCCGCCGCGCCGTCGCCGCCGGAGCCGGCCGGCGTGACGTCGGTGCCCTCGGGGAGCGCGCTCGTCGCGCCGTCGCCGGCCTCCGCCAGCGGGTCGGCGGTGTCGTGGCCCAGCGGCGCCGTGGCGTGCGGGCTGGCGATGTAGGTGTAGAGCGCCGGGATCACGTAGAGCGTGAGCAGCGTGCCGACGACGAGCCCGCCGATCACCGCGAGCCCCATCGGCGCCCGGCTCTCGGCGCCGGACCCGAGCGCGAGCGCGATCGGGAGCGTACCGAGGACGGTCGAGAACGCCGTCATCAGGATCGGGCGGAAGCGGGCGGCGGCGGCCTCCTCGGCGGCCTCGCGGCGGTCCATGCCGTCCTCCCGCTTCTGCTTGGCGAACTCGACGATGAGGATGCCGTTTTTGGTCACCAGCCCGATGAGCATCACGAGGCCGATCTGGCTGAACACGTTGAGCGTCGAGCCGAACACCCACAGCGCCGCGAGCGCGCCGAGGAGCGCGAGCGGGACCGTCAGCAGGATCGTGACCGGGTCGCGGAAGCTCTCGAACTGGGCCGAGAGGACGAGGTAGATCAGCACGAGCGCGAGCCCGAAGACGACGTAGATCTGCCCACCGGACTCGCGGAAGTCGCGGCTCTGGCCGTCGAGCGCGGTCGTGAAGCCGGCCGGGAGCGTCTCGTCGGCGATCTGCTCCATCGCCTCGATGGCGTCGCCGAGCGAGACGCCGGGTGCGGGCTCGGCCGAGACCGTCGCCGCCGTGAAGCGGTTGTAGCGGTAGAGCTGCGGCGGCGCGGCGGACTCGTTGAGCGTGACGAGGTTGGAGAGCGGGATCGGCTGGCCCTCGGCGCTCCGCACGAAGATGCCCTGGAGGTCGTTCGGCGCGCGCCGCGCCTCCCGCTCGAGCTGGCCGATGATCTCGTACTGCTCCCCGTTGCGGATAAAGTAGCCGAACCGGCCCTCGCTCAGCGCCACCGCCAGCGCCTGCGCCACGTCCAGCGGCGGGATGCCGAGGGCCTGCGCGCGGTCGCGGTCCACGGTGATCTGAAGCTCGGGGAGCGTGAACTCGAGGTCCGCGCGGGCGAACTGGAAGGCGGGGTCCTGCGTGGCCCGCTCCATGAAGGCCGGGAGCGCGCCTTGGAGCGCCTCCAGGTTGGGCGCCTGGAGCACCATCTGGACCGGCGACCCGCGCCCGGACGAGGTCGAGATGCTGGCCGGCTGGCTGACGTTGACGCGCGCGCCGGGGAGGTTCGAGAGCTCCGCCTGCACGGCGTCGGCGATCTGGTCCTGGCCCCGCTCCCGCTCGTCGGGGTCGTTGAGGATGAGGTTGGCGAACGCCGAGTTGACCGAGCCGGACGATCCGAAGCCGGGCGACGTGACCGAGATGATGGCCTCGGCCTCGGGCACCTCGCGCTGCAAGAGCGCGATCAGCTCGTCGGTGTAGGCGTCCATGTAGGCGAAGCCGCGGCCCTGCGGGGCGTTGGCGAACAGGCGGATCTGCGAGCGGTCCTCGGCCGGCGCCAGCTCGCTCTCCAGCGTCGAGAACAGGCCCCACACGCCCAGCGCCGACAGCGCCATCACCCCGAACGCGAGCCAGCGGGCCTTCAGGAACGCCGCCAGCGTGGACCGATAGGCGCCGTTCAGCCGCTCGAACGCCGGCTCCGTTTTCCGGTAGAGCCACGGCTTCGTCTCGCGCTTCTTGAGCAGCTTCGACGAGAGCATCGGCGTCAGCGTGAGGGCCGCGAACGACGAGATCACGACGGCCGCCGCGATCGTCAGCCCGAACTCGCGGAACAGCGCCCCGATCACGCCGCTCTGGAAGATGATGGGGAGGAAGACGGCGACGAGCGCCAGCGTCGTCGCGATGACGGCCACGTAGATCTCCTTCGTCCCGGCGATGGCGGCCGGGATCGGGTCCATGCCCTCCTCGATCTTGGCGTAGATGTTCTCCAGCACCACGATCGCGTCGTCCACGACGAGGCCGATGGCGAGGACGAGCGCGAGGAGCGTGAGCACGTTGATCGAGAAGCCCGCCAGCGCCATCACGCCGAAGGCGCCGATGAGCGAGACCGGGATCACGAGGACCGGCACGACCGTCGTCCGCCAGTCGCGCAGGAAGGCGAAGATGACGAGCACGACGAGCAGGAGCGCGATAAAGACCGTGTTGCGGACCTCGCGGATGGAGGCCCGGATCGGCTCGGTGTTGTCGAACCCGATGCCCAGCTCGATGCCCGGCGGGAGGTCGCCCTCGATCTCGTCCACGCGCTGGTGGAACTCGTCGACGATGCTGATGGCGTTGGCGTCCGGGAGGGGCCGGAGCACGACGCCGACCATGGCGATCCCGTCGCGCTTGAGGACGGTCCGCTGGTTCTGCGCCGCCAGCTCGACGCGGCCGACGTCGGAGAAGCGGACGAGCGTGGTGCCGTCGTTTTTCAGGACGAGGTTCTCGAACTCCTCGACCGTCGAGAGGCGCGTGAGCGGGCGGATCGTCAGCTCCACCTGGTCGCCCTCGATCCGGCCGCCGGGCAGCTCCACGTTCTGCTGCTGCACGGCCCGCTGGACGTCGCCGGGCGCGAGGCCGTAGGCCGCCAGCTTGGCCGGGTCCATCCACAGGCGCATGGCGTAGCGCTTGTCGCCCCAGATGTCCACGCTCGCCACGCCGTCGATGGTCTGGAGCCGCTCGACGAAGAAGTTGTCGGCGATGGCCGAGAGCTCGAGGAGCGAGTAGCGGTCCGACGAGAGGTTGAGGAAGACGACGGGCTGGCCGTCCGAGTTGGACTTCGAGATGACGGGCTCCTCGGCCTCGTCGGGGATGCGTCCGCGCGCGCGGCTTACGCGGTCGCGCACGTCGGCGGCGGCGGCGTCGAGGTCGGCGCCGAGGTCGAACTCGACGCGGACCGTGCTCCGGCCCTCGTTGCTCGTGCTCGTGATGGACCGGATCCCGTCGATGGCGTTGACGGACTCCTCGATGGGCTCCGTCACCTGGCTCTCGATCACGGCCGCGTTCGCGCCCCTCAGCGACGTCGAGACCGAGATCACGGGCGTCTCGACGATGGGGTACTCGCGCACGCCCAGCTCCAGGAACCCGATGGCGCCGCCGATCAGGATCGCCAGCGAGAGGACCGTCGCGAAGACGGGCCGCCGGACGGAGACGTCGTAGAGGGAGGCCACTACGGGTGAGGGGTGACGAGGGAAGGGCGGGGAGCCGACCGGCTGGCGGCGGACGTCCGCCCGTGCGGGGCGGGATGGAACAGGCTCACTCGGCCACCTCGTACTCGGTCGTCCGCTCGGGCGTGCCTTCGGGGCGCACGCGCGTCGGGTCGAAGGCGCCGCCGGTGCGGATGGCCTGGCCGGGGCGGACCTGGTTGAGCCCGGACGTGAGGACCACGTCGTCGGCGCTCAGCCCGCTCGTGATCTGGATCTGATCGGCCGTGCGGACGCCCGTCGTCACGGCGCGCGGGACGGCGGTCCCGTCGCGGACCACGAAGACGGTCGTGCTGTCGGCGCCGGTGATGACGGCGGCCGTCGGGATGAGGAGGGCCTCGGGGACCTCGTCGAGGACCAGCTCGACCTCGGCGAAGGCGCCGGGCCGGAGCACGCCGCCGGGGTTCGGCGCCCGCGCGCGGACGGTGAACGCCCGCGTGGCCTGCTCGACGGCCGGCTCGATGGCGTAGATCGTGGCCGTGAACGGGCTGTCCTGGCCGGGCACGCGGAACCGGACCGGCGAGCCCTCGCGGATCTGACCCAGATAGCGCTCGGGGACGGTGAACTGAAGGCGGAGCTGGCTCGTGATGCGGAGCGTGGCGATCCGGTCGCCGGGCGAGAGGTAGGCGCCGGTGCTGACCTCGCGGAGCCCGATGGTCCCCGAGAACGGCGCGACGATCTGGCGGCGGCGGACCTCGGCGGCGAACTGCGCCAGCTCGGCGTCGAGCACACTCGCCTCGCTCTCGGCCTGGTCCAGGGCCTGCCGGCTGAGCCCGCCGATCTCGAACAGCTCGCGGCGGCGCTGGGCCTGGACGGCGGCGAGGTCGCGGCGCGTCCGGGCGCCCTCGATCTGGGCCCGGAGCACGTCGGTGTCGAGCGAGACGAGCGTCTGGCCCTGGCGGACGGCGCTGCCCTCGCTGAAGTTGAGCGACACGACGCGGCCGGCCGTCTCGGCGCGGAGGTCGACGGACTCCCACGGGAGGAGCGTGCCGGTCGTCGTCACCTTGTCTTCCAGGAGCTGTTGCGAGACCGGGGCGACGGTCACGGCGAGCGTGTCGCCGCCCGGCGCGCGCCCGGCGCCCGGCGCCTCGGCCTCGACGTCCCCGCCGAACAGGCGGGGCACGAAGAGGAGGGCGGCGACGGCGACGATGGCGACGCCGGCCCAGAGGGCGGTCTTCTGCGGTCGGGTGAGGGCCACGGGGGGACGAGGAGAGGGAGCGCCAGGAGGGCGAGTCGGTCCGTACCGCGCCCGGACGTTCGGGTTCGCCCCGGGGGGGGCTCTCGGGAGATTCCTGTCCCGAATCGCACGCTCGTGGGCACGAACGGCACCCGGGCGGCGTCCACGTGAGCCTCCGCCTACCTTTCCGTCCCCTCGACGCGCCCCTCCGCATGTTCGACCCCGAGACGTACGCCGCCCGCCGCTCCGCACTCGCCGACGCCGTCCCCGGTGGCCTCGTCGTCCTGCTCGGCAACGAGGCCGTTCCGATGAACTACGCGGCCAACCTGTACCCCTTCCGGCAGGACGGCTCGTTCCTCTACTACACCGGCCTCGACGCGCCGGCCCTCGCGCTCACCCTCGACGCCGACACGGGCGGGGCCACGCTCTACGGCACCGACCCGACCATCGACGACGAGGTGTGGGAGGGGCCGCTCCCCACGCTCGCGGACCGCGCCGCCGCCGCCGGCCTCCGCCAGTGGGCCGACGCCGACGGGCTGGCGGAGGCCGTGCGCGAGGCCCGGAGCACGGGGCGGGCCGTCCACGTGCTCC
This sequence comes from Rubricoccaceae bacterium, assembly GCA_963811175.1. Taxonomy (GTDB): domain Bacteria; phylum Bacteroidota; class Rhodothermia; order Rhodothermales; family Rubricoccaceae; genus Rubrivirga. Next base: position 1,426,096 of record CAWEQE010000002.1, read on the forward strand.
CGCCGTACCGGGGCGCCGGGCGGCTCCGACTGGCGAGCCTCCTCGACGTGGCGCCCGACGCCGTCGAGCCGTCCGGGGCGCTCCTCGACGCCGTGATCGCGCAGCGACTCGTGAAGACCGACGACGAGGTGGCGGAGATCGAGCGGGCGCTCGGGATCGCGGGCGAGATGCACCGGCTGGCGATGCGCCTCGCCCAGCCCGGCCGGACCGAGCAGGAGGTGGCCGGCGCGATGGAAGGGCTCGCGCTCCAGCACGGCTCGCACCCCAGCTTCCCCATCATCCTCTCCCGGCGCGGCGAGATCCTCCACGGCCACGCGGGCGACGCCGTGCTCCGAGAGGGCGACCTCATGCTGGCCGACGCCGGGGCCGTCGCGCCCGGCACGCGCTACGCCGCCGACGTCACGCGCGTCTCGCCCGTCGGCGGCACGTTCGGCGAGCGCCAGCGGGCCGTGTACCAGCTCGTCCTCGACGTGCAGACCGCCTGCATCGACGCCTGCCGGCCGGGCGCCTCGTTCCGGGACGTCCACGACCTCGCCTCGCTCGGGCTGGCCCAGGGGCTGACCGACCTCGGCCTCATGACTGGCGACCCGGAGGAGGCCGTCGAGGCCGGCGCGCACGCCTTGTTCTTCCCGCACGGCCTCGGCCACCCCATCGGCCAGGACGTCCACGACCTCGAAGGGCTCGGGGAGGACCGCGTGGGCTACGACGACGAGGTCCAGCGGAGCGACCAGTTCGGGACCAGGAGCCTCCGCTATGGTCGCCGCATCGCCGCGCACCACGTGATGACCGTCGAGCCGGGCTGCTACTTCATCGGCGGCCTGATCGACGCCTGGACGTCCGAGAACCGCCACGCCGACTTCCTCGACTACGACGAGATCGAGCGCTGGCGCGGCCTCGGCGGCGTCCGCATCGAGGACGACGTGCTCGTCACCGACGACGCGCCGCGCGTGCTCGGGCCGGACATCCCGAGAACGGTCGCGGCTGTCGAGGCGGAGGTCCAGCGCGGGGCCTAGCGGTGCGGACGGTCGTCCTCGTCGGCCTCCGGTCCGGCGCGCTCGACGCGGCCGAGCGGCTCGGCATGCGCGTCGTCGCCGCGGTCGAGACGGCGCCCGGCCCGCGCACCCGCCAGCGGCTGGCGGACGCCGTGGTCGCGCCGTTCGGTGACCCCGCGCTGTTCGCTCGGACGGTCGCGGCGGCGGTCCGGGAGCACGGCCCCGAGGCCGTCGTCGCGCTGACCGAGCGGTCCGTGGTGCCGGCGGCGCACCTCCGCGCTGCGCTCGGCCTGCCCGGTCTGTCCGTCGAGGCCGCCGAGCGGGCGACGGACAAGCGGGCCATGAAGCGGGCGGTCCGCGCCGCCGGCCTGCCATGCGCCGATACGCTGGACGAAGGAGAGGGCGATCTGGTCGCGCGGCTCGGGCTGCCGCTCGTGCTCAAGACGTGCTCCGGCTCCGGCGGGCGCGGCACGCGCGTGCTCCGGTCGGCCGGCGAGGTTCCGGACGTCGTCCCGGACGGCTGGATGGCGGAGGCGTTCGTGGAGGGCACGGAGATGAGCGCCGAGCAGATCGTGTGCGCCGGCGAGACCGTCTTCTTCAACCCGACGCAGTACCTCGTCCCGGCCTGGGCGAGCCTCCTGCCCGCCCCGCTGGCGGCGGCCGAGCGGGGCGCTGTGGCGTCCATCGCCGAGGCCGCCCGTCAGGCGCTCGGCGTCGACCGGGGGATGACGCACCTGGAGGTGTTCCTCACGCCGGACGGCCCCGTGTTCGGTGAGATGGCGGCCCGCCCGCCCGGCGGCCACCTGATGGCGCTGATCCGCCACGCCTACGGGTTCGATCCGTGGGAGGCCGTCCTCCAGGTGGAGGGGGGCGAGCGGCCGGCGCTCCCGCAGCGCGCCCGCCAGTCGGCGGCGGCGTGGATCCTCCACCCCGGCGTGGGCGTCGTCGCGCACGTCGGCGACGTCGGGGCCGCGCGAGCGATGCCGGGCGTGGAGGAGGCCGTGCTCCGGGTGGGCGTGGGCGACGCCGTACGTGAGCGGCTGGGGTCGGGGGAGGAGGCCGGCCACGTGATCGGCACGGGCGCGACGCCCGGCGAGGCGGAGGCGCGGGTGCGCGCGGCGCGGGACGTGCTCCGAGTCGAGGTGGAGCCCGAGGCCGGCCGGTAGGGCGCGCCGGGGATTCCCGCAGAACGGGCCGCCCTCCGAACTCCAGGCCGGCCGAGACGTGCGACCTCTCCCCACCGACCGCCCCCATGACGCCCTCCACGCTCAGCCACCAGCTCCGCCTCGCCCAGACCGACGACCTCACGCGCCGCCGCGCCGTCGTCGCGCTCTCCAACGTCGGCGCCCTCGCCGGCATCATCGTCTCGCTCTACCAGACCGGCGTGATCCATCACCTCCCTGACCTCCCCGGCAAGATCTGGAACGCCGACAAGGTGGACGCCGCCGACTACGCCTACAAGCGGTTCAAGACGCCCGATGCGCTCATGATGACCGTGAGCTACGGGATCACGGCGTGGCTGGCGGGCGCGGGCGGGAAGGACCGGGCCTCGCGGACGCCCTGGCTGCCGGTGGCGCTGGCGGCGAAGGTGCTGGGGGACGCGGCCTTCGCCGTCAAGCTGGGACAGGAGGAGTGGGCCGAGAACAAGGCGCTCTGCTGGTACTGTCAGTCGGCCACGCTGGCGTCGCTCGCGTCGGTCCCGCTCGTCGTCCCCGAGGCCGTGAAGGGGCTGAAGCGGCTCTTCGGCCGGTCCTAGCGTGCACCTTCCTCGCCCGTCCCTGCCGGACCTCGACCGGGACACGCTCCGCCAGGCCCTCGTCGGGGGCGCCGTGGCGACCCTCGTGATGGCCGTCGGCGTGCTGACGGTAGGGCTCAGCGGGATCAGCGAGGACGCCCGGTCGCTCTTGGAGACCACGATCCCCGTCGCGCAGGGCCTGTTCACGACGGCGATGATCACCTCGTCCACGACGCTGGCCCTCATGCTGACGATGCTGGGGATGACGTCCGACCAGTCGGTCAAGAGCGGGTTCTACGGCCAGATCCGGCAGGCGGCCACGCTCGCGGTCGGCGTGTTTAGCGTCTCGACGGTCCTCGTCCTCGTCCTGGTCATCCCGTTCGGCGAGGGCGGCACGAGCTCGACGGTCTACACCGTCTTGTACTACGTCATCACAGGCGTCGGCACGCTGGTCGGCGGGACGCTCGTGGCCGTGATGATCACGCTCCACGGGGCCGTCCGCAACCTGATCGGGCTGGTGGATGAGGAGGCCGACTCCGACATTGCGGCGACGGACGAGTGAGCGGGGGCGCCGCCGTCCTCGTTCGGCGTCGCTAGCCCGTCAGGAGGATCTTGCCCCAGCGGCCGTGGCTCGTCGCGGCGCGGGCCGCCGCGGCGCCGTCGGCGAGGTCGAAGGTGGCGTCGACGGGGAGGCCGAACGCCCCGCTGGCGGCGAGGCCCGCCAGGTCGGAGAGCGCGGCCCGCAGGTCGTCGCGCGGTGCCTGCGAGGCCCACTGGGTCCGCCACACGCCCCGAACGGCGACGCCCTTGTAGATGAGGGCGCGTGGCGAGACGGGCAGGGCGTCGCCGCTGAGCGCCCCGAAGACCACGTGCGTGCCGCCCTCGCCCAGGGCGGAGAGCGCGAGCGCACCGGGGTCCCCGGCGACGGGGTCGAACACGGCCCGCACCCCGCCGTCCCCGACCGCCTCGCGCAGCGCGCTCCGGGCCTCGGACGAATTGGCGTCAGCGACGATGGGGGTGGCTCCGAGGGCGCGGAGCCGGTCGGCGTGGTCGCCCCGGCGGACGATGGCGACGACGCGCATGCCCTCGCGTACCGCCAGCTCCGTGACGATTCGGGCGACGGCGCTCGCCCCGGCCGTCTGGACGATCGTGTCGCCGGGCCGGAGCGTCGGGACCGCGCGTAGCAGGAGCCACGCGGTGAGCGGGTTGACGAAGAGCTGCGCGGCGGCCTCGTCGGGGAGGGCGTCGGGAATGGGAAGCACGTCCTCGACGGGGAGCACGAGGTGCTCTTGCCACGTCGGCGCCTCGCCCATCTTTACCACGCGCTGCCCGACCGCCAGCCCGTCGACGCCCTCACCCAGCGCGTCGACCACGCCGGTCGCCTCGTTACCCCCGACGGCGGGCAGGTCGCGCGAGCGCCCGTACGTCCCCCGTACCAGCGAGAGATCGGCCGGGTTGACGGACCGGTGTGTGAGGCGGACGCGGACCTCACCAGGACCGGGATCAGGGGTCGGGACGTCGTCGAGGCGGAGGACCTCGGCCGGTGATCCGTGCTCGTGGAATCGGAGGGCGCGCATCAGAGGAGGCTCGTTAGAGGGCTCCCGGTAAGACGGTCCACCGCCGGATCGGATCTCCGGACCTCATCTGAGTAGGAATGGTGAGTCGTAAACATTATGTTTACAGGATATTGGTGGGAGGTGCAGGCGATGTGCGAGATGGCGTTTTCTCAACAGCGGGCGTGGGCGTCGGTGGCTCTGGCCGCGGTCGCCTTTCTGTTCGCCCACGATGCCCGGGGGCAGCGGCAGGTCCTGGACCTCCGAGCAGACCGGACCCAGGTCCAGGTCGGAGAGACGGTCACGTTTACGATCGAGGGGGCGCCGTCGCTCCAGACTCCGCCGGCCACGCTGGACCGGATGGTGGCCCGGCCGGTCGTCTCCGTCTACGTGTTCGCGTTCGGGGACGGGACGGAGCAGCGCACCACGGAGCCCAGCGCTTCTCATGCGTACGGGCGAGACGAAACGTTCGCCGCGACCGTGCGGGTCGAGCAGAATGGCGACCCCGTCGTCTCCAGCGAGCGGGTCGCGATCTCGGTCACGGCCCCGCCCGTCGTCCGGACCGTCCGGCTGGCGGCGCGGCCGCCGGACGCCACGGTCGGGGAGCGCGTGGGGTTCGCCGCTCGGGTCGAGCCCGCCTTCGGTCTCAGCGACCGATCCGCCCGGCGGATCCGGTACGAGTTCACGTTTGGGGACGGCACCCAGCAGGTCACGCGGACGCCAGAGGCCACCGTGGTCTACCGGCGTCCCGACCGCTACCGCGCCGTCGTCCGTGTCTTCCTGGACGGTGAGGAGGTCGCGGCGAGCCCGCCCGTCGAGGTGTCCGTCTCGCCGTCGCCCGAGCCGGTCGCTGAGCCCGAGGCCGCACCCCCCGCGGTTCGTCTCTTCGTCCTGGCGTCGACGGTCACTGAAGGAGACCCCGCCTCGTTCGTGGCGTCCGTCGATCCGCCGGCCGCGGCGGGGACCTACGAGTACCTGTTCGACTTCGGCGACGGAGAGCGCCAGCGGGGCCCGGCGGCGCGCGTCTCCCACACCTACTCGCGTGCCGGGCCGTTCATCGCCGTGGTCCACCTGTTCCGCCGGGGGGAGCGGGTGGCGCGGAGCCAGCCGAGGACGGTCGAGGTCCAGCCCCAGGTCGTCGAGGAGCCCGAGGCTGAGACGCCTCCCCCCACGGGGCCGGAGGACCAGAGCGAGGTGGAGGAGCCCGACCCGCCCGGGCAGGCGGAGCCGGAGGTCCCCGTCGTCCCAGAGGTGGGAGACGTCCCGGCCGACCCGACGACTGGAGTCGAGCCCGACACGGCCGAGTCCGGGCCCGGCTCGGAGATCGATGCGACGCCGGAGGCCACCGTCCGGTTGGTCGTCCGCCCTGAGACGCCCCGGGCGGGCGAGGTGGCGACGTTCTCGGTGAGGGGCGTCCGCCCCGGAGCCGACGTGCAGTACCGCTTCGACTTCGGCGACGGCCGGACGTCCGGATGGGTGGGCGTCCGAGAGGCCGAAGCCACGTACGAGGCGGGCGGGACGTACGACGTGACGGTCGAAGTGCGAGGGCTCGGAGGTCGCCAGGAGGCGACCCTGCGCGTGGTCGTCGCCGCCGCCAGTCCAGCATTCGCGTCCGTTCCGCTGTGGGTCCTCGCTCTGGTGGGGGCGTTGGGGCTGGCCGGGATCCTCGGGTGGCGGGCCTACCGTCGTCGTCGGAAGACGAGCCCTCCGCCTACACAGCCGCCAGTGCCGGCCGTGGGCCTCGCCAGCCGCCTCGACTCCGGGACGACTGGGATCGCCGCGCGCCGGCCGCTGGCGGTGGAGTGCGAACTCCGCGTCCGGCCGGTCGACGATCCGGGGCGTCACCGCGTCGAGACAGAGGAGATCCGACTCCGTGAGCTCGGGCTTCGTGGGGCCGAGGCCCATGAAACGGCCGCTCTCGAGTGAGCGCTCCGCGCACGTCGCGTTCCACCGTCCCCACCGTTCCATGACCGACATCGAACCAACAGCCAGCGAGAGCGTCGCCGCCCCGACAGAGGCGGGCGGCCCCAGCGTCCGTGACCTGTTCGGAGACGAGGCGGTCGGCGAGATCAAGAAGCGCCTCGCGTCGTTGCTCACCGACGACGAGTTCGCGCGCTGGCGGGAGGGGCTGGCGGGCGCGCTCGCCGCGGTCCCGTGGCCCGCCGCCGTCGAGTCGGTGGCCGAGATGGTGGGGGCCTTCCTCGACACGCCGTTCGCGCCGCCCCTCCGCCGCGTGTATGCGGAGTCGAAGGTGTTGGAGCGCTACCTCGACCGCGACGCCTACGACCCCGAGGAGACGGTCCACGTCGAGCTCGCGGAGCACACCGTCGAGACGTCCCGGTCGCCTCGGATCGACGTGACCGTCAACGGGGCCCCGGTCGGCTCGCTGACGTTCGACATCAAGATCCGCCTGGACCTCAAGGGGTTGGTGCTGACCGTCCAGGACGCCCGCGTCAAGAAGGTGGCGCCGGGCTCGTGCGAGGCCACGGGCACGGTCTCGTTCTACGGGAAGACCCTCGCCACGAAAGAGGCCGAGCCGATCAAGCTGCCGCCGCTCGACCTGGGCGAGGGCATCCTCATCGCCCCCTGGTCCGACAAGGCCGCCGTTCCCTCCTCCTAACGCCGGCGCTTGGCGCGGGCCGTCGGGGTGGCCTCCAGCGGGTCCTCGGGCCAGTGGTGCTTCGGGTAGCGCCCGCGCAGGTCCTTCCGCACGTCGAAGTAGGCGTCGCGCCAGAACGAGGCGAGGTCGGTCGTGATCTGGGCCGGGCGCCCGGCCGGGCTGAGCAGGTGCATCACGACGGGCAGCCGACCGCCGAGCACGCGCGGCGTCGCCTCCAGCCCGAACACCTCCTGCAAGCGGACCGCCAGCACGGGCGCCTCGGGGTCCGCGTAGTCGAGCGGGCGGACGGAGCCGCTGGGGACGGTGACGTGCGAGGGCGCCAGCCGGTCGAGGCCGGACCGCGCGCCGGGCGGGGCGAGGGCGAGGAGGATCTGCCCGAGGTCGAGCCGCGCGAGGTCGCTCAGGCGCGTCAGGCCGGCGAGGTAGGGGCGGAGCCAGTCGTCGAGCGAGTCGAGGAGGGCCTCGTCCGAGACGTCCGGCCACGGCTCGCCCTCGTGGTGGCGGACGAACACGAGCCGCTCGCGGAGGCGGGCCGTCTCCTTCGACCACGGCAGCGCGCCGAGCCCCGACTGGCGGACGCCCTCGACGAGGCCGGCGGCGACGAGGGGCGGCGGCGGACGTCGGATCGGCGCCGTCTGGAGCACGACGGCCCCGAGCCGGGTGACGCGCTCCGCGCGGACGCGGCCGGCCTCGGCGTCCCACGCGACGTCGTCCTCCGTCACGACCTGGTCGAGGAACAGAGCCTCGACGTCGTCGGCGGTGAGTGGGGCGGCGAGGAAGACGCGGGCGCCGCCCGCTCGGTCGTCCAGGTCGCCGACGGCGAGGAACGGATGGTCGGCGAGGCTCTGGTCGGGGTCGAGCCGCGCGGCGCGGCCTTCGCGGAGCCGGTACCGGACGCCCTCGGCGGACTCGGCCACGCGCTGCGCCACGCGGTCGGGGTAGGCGAGGGCGAGGAGCCGGCCGACCCAGTCGAGGTCGTCGGGGCGGTCGTGCGCGCTCCAGGCGCGTCGCCAGCGGCCGGCCTCCTGGCGGATGCGGTGGAGTGCGCCCTGGTCGAGCCGGAAGCCTCGGAACTGGAGCGTGTCGCTGCGGCGGATGGCCTCGATGCGGAGGCGGGCGTCCACGTCCGGCACGCGGGTCTCGAAGCGGAACGGGTCGCGCTCGGCGAGCAGGCCCACGAGGTCGGCAGCGAGGGCGGCGCGGCCGAGCTCCTTCGCGCGCAGCGCCATGTGCCCGAGGCGCGGGTGCATCGGGAGGGCGGACACGGCGCGGCCGTGCTCGGTGAGCGCGCCGTCGGCGTCGAGCGCGTCGAGCTCCGCCAGCAGCGCGCGCGACTGGCGGTAGGCGGCCTCGGGCGGGGCGTCGAGCCAGCGGAGGTCGTCGGGCGTGGCGCCCCAGGCGGCGAGGTCGAGGGCGAGCGGGGCGAGGTCGGCGCTGAGGATCTCGGCGGGGGCGAACGGCTGGAGCGCGGCCTGCTCCACCTGGCTCCAGAGTCGGTAGCAGACGCCGGGCTGCGTCCGCCCCGCGCGCCCGCGCCGCTGGTCCGCCTCGGCGCGGCTCACGCGGACCGTCTCCAGCCGCGACATCCCGCTGCCGGGGTCGAACCGAGGCCGCCGCGCGAGCCCGGAATCCACCACCACGCGGACGCCCTCGATGGTCAGGCTCGTCTCGGCGATGCTCGTCGCGAGGACCACCTTGCGCGTGCCGTCGGGCGCCGGCGCCACGGCGGCGTCCTGCTCGCGGGCGCCGAGGTCGCCGTAGAGCGGGGCGAGCGTCACGTCGGGCGGGAGCGTGCCGTCGAGGCGGTCGGCGGTGCGGCGGATCTCGCCGCCGCCGGGGAGAAAGGCGAGCACGCTGCCCGGCTCCTCCGCCAGCGCGCGGCGGACGGCGTCGGCCACGGCGTCTTCGATGCGCGGCGCCCGCCCGCCGGCCTGCGCGCGCGGGCCGCCGAGGTGGTGCGTCTCGACGGAGTACGTCCGTCCCTCGCTGGCGACGACCGGCGTCTCGGGGCCGAGGAGCGAGGCCACGCGGGCGCCGTCGAGCGTCGCGCTCATCACCAGAATCTTGAGGTCGGGGCGGAGGAGGGCCTGGGCCTGGAGCGCGAGCGCGAGGCCGAGGTCGGCCTGGAGGCTCCGCTCGTGGTACTCGTCGAACACGACCACGCCCACCGGGCGCGGGCCGTCCTCCAGCGACGGGTCCGAGAGGAGGCGCCGCGTGAGGACGCCCTCGGTGACCACCTCGACGCGCGTGCTCCGGCTCACCCGCGTCTCGCCCCGCACGCGGAGCCCGACGGTCTCACCGACGCGCTGGCGGAGCTGCTGGGCGAGCCGACGGGCCGAGGCGCGAGCCGCGATCCGGCGCGGCTCCAGCATGACCACGTCGCGGTCGCCGAGCCAGCGCGCGTCGAGGAGCGCGAGCGGGACGCGCGTCGTCTTGCCCGCGCCGGGCGGGGCCTGGAGGACGGCCGCCGGCGCCTCCGCCAGCGCGGCGACGAGGTCGGGCAGGACGGCGTCGACGGGGAGCGGGGGGCCGGGGAGTGCGATGGGGGATGGGGGATGGGGGATGGGGGATGGGGGATGGGGGATGGGGGATGGGGGATGAAGGGGAGACCGCCGCGGAAATGTTCCGCCCGCCGAGCGGCGCGCCAGACAGCCGTGGGGAAGCTCGGGGCGACCTCTGCCCGTCCCGCTGGCGTTGGCGGTCGCCCGTGCGGCCCTCGGGGGACAAACCCGACCATCCCGAGTAGGAAGGCCGTCCGAACCCCACCCGATGACCCTCAGCCGCCGTCTCCGCGTCCTCTGGGAGCGCTACGTCGCCCCGACGCGCCTCGAACACGACCCCGGCTTCCGGGCCGTCCTCGACACGGCGACCGTCATCGGAATGCGCGTGGCCGGTCTGTTCGGCGTCGTCGCGCTGGTCGGAGCCGTCGTGGCCGTGATGGTCACGAGCGTGCTGGCCGGCGACGGCGTGATGACGTCGGCGAGCCGGATCACGGCGGCCCTCTCGGACAAGCTCAACGTGCTGGCCGCGGCCGCCGGCTTCCTCGTGGTCGCCCGGTTCCGGCCCGGCCTCGTGGTCGGCCGGTGGCTCGTGGCGGCCTACGTGCTCGTCGCCGCCGGCTTCCTCGTCGCCGACGACGTGACGCGGCTGGACGTCGAGTTCCTGGCGGCCTGGCTCGCGCTCCTCCTGCTCCTCACCGTTGGGGCCGTCCCCTTCCAGCCGATCCAGACCCTCGTGCTGGGGGTCGTCGTGACGGTCCTCCATACCACCGTGGCGATGCTGCTGGCCCTGGAGGGCGGGCTCGACCTCGGCGAGTCCGTCCGGCGGCTGGCGTACCTCCTGCTGGCCACGTTCCTGGCGACGGCCATGAGCGGCGCGCTCTACGCCGGCCGCTACGCCCAGTACCGCGTGACCGTCCGGCTCTCCCGCCTCCGCGACCGGCTGGAGCGCCGGGGCGAACTGCTGGAGGCGCGCGGGCGCGAGATGGAGGCGCAGCAGGAACAGCTCGAGGCCTCGCTCGGGAGACTCTCCAAGGCCCAGAGCCAGCTCGTCCAGCAGGAGAAGATGGCGTCGCTGGGACAACTCACGGCCGGCGTGGCCCACGAGCTCAAGAACCCGCTCAACTTCGTCAACAACTTCGCCCAGCTCTCCGTCGAGCTGCTCGACGACTTCGAGGACGAGCTCCGGGAGGACCCCTCCCGCCCGGTCTCCGAGGCCCTGGAGCACTCCGGCGACTTGCTGACGGACCTCCGCGCCAACGCCACCAAGATCCGCGAGCACGGCCGCCGGGCCGACGGCATCATTCGGAGCATGCTGGCCCACAGCCGCGCCCAGCCCGGCCCGCACCGCCCGGCCCCGCTCAACAGCCTCCTCGAGGAGTACGTCGGGCTGGCCTACCACGGGATGCGCGCCGAGCACACCGGGTTCTACGTGGACGTCACGAAGGACCTCGACCCCGAGGTCGGGCAGATCCCGATGGTGCCCGAGGAGATGGGCCGCGCGTTTCTCAACCTCCTCGACAACGCGCTCCAGGCCGTCCGCGCACGGGCCGCCTCGGAGGGCGACGGCTACGTGCCGCGCCTCACGGTCCGCACGGCGGCCCGGCCCGACGGGGGCGCCGAGGTTCGGATCGCCGACAACGGGAACGGCATCCCCGACGAGGTCCGCGAGCGGATCTTCGAGCCGTTCTTCACCACCAAACCGACGGGGGAGGGCACCGGCCTCGGCCTCTCGCTCACCTACGAGATCGTCGTCCACGGCCACGGCGGCACGCTCGACGTGGAGACGGCCGAGGGCGAGGGGACCACGTTCGTGGTGACGCTCCCGGCCGAGGCGCCGGACACCGCTGGAGCCGCAGGCACCTCGCGGCCGTCGTCCGCGACGGAGCCGGTGCGTTAGCAGGGGGGGAGGTTCAGGGTGTGGCCGCCGCCGCCGAGGCCGGTCGCGTACCACCGCATCCGCCGTTCCACCGCGTGGAGGATGCCCCCGTTCGGGAGCGGTGCGTTGAGGTAGAGCGCGCGCGAGCCGCCGATCTGCGTGACCGTCACGTCGATGGCCGACTGGACGTGCGCCTGCAGCGTGAACGGAGTGGGGCTGTTGTACCGGACGACGAACCGGGTGTTTTCCGCGTCCGAGAGGGCGGTGAAGCCGGGGGCCATCGGCGTGTAGGGAAAGGCCCCCCGCGCCGTATGGTCCCCGACCAACTCCCGTGCGCGACACTCGAACCCAGGCCGGAGAAACTGCGAGTCGATGGAGGCGGGGCCGATCACCGTCAGCGTCTCGTTGCTCTCGTAGAGCTCCTGGTACCCCGCGATGCGGACGGCTGCTCGGAAGTCGGCCATTCCAGACAGGATGAGCTGGTCGTACGGGGAGAGCGCAGGGTTCAGGAAGCTCTCGACGAGGTGGAGCCGGCCGTTCGAGGCCGGGAGGTCCACGAACGCGCCCAGTGACGCCTGTGCGATGGCCGCGTTGTTGCCCGTGATCAGGTTGGGCCGGACCCGGATGTCCTCGCCCGCCAGGCTAGGAATGTCGGCTCCAACGACGAGGTCGGACGACGGGACGATCTCCGGGGAGACGTGGAAGCGGGCGAGCAAGCGCCCGAGGTCGGGCTCGGTCAGCAGGACGGTCCGGCCGCGCGTGCCGATGGAGTCGAACGCCGCCGCCGACGGGGTGAAGACGGTGTAGGAGCCGGGCGCGTCGAGCGTCTCCGCCAGCCCGGCCTGGTCGAGCATCTGGGCGAACGGCGCCGCCGAGGGGAGGAACCGGACCCGCTCGATGAGCGAGAGGTGCCCCTGGGGGGGCGGCCCGATCAGGTGGACGGTGGCGCCGCGGGCGGCGAGGTCGGCCACGAGCACCCGGCTCTCGTCCTGCCCGAGCACGGTGAACCCGCCGTCGGCGCGGACGTCGAGCGTCGTGCCGCCGGCCGTCTCCACCGAGCCCCGCTCGCGCAGTTCGGCCTCGGAGAGCGCCTCTCCGGGGACGACGAGGGCGCGGAGCGTTTTCCGAGCGAGCGCTTCGTTTCCGGCCGTGGTGTAGGCGGCGGCCCCGCCCGGTGCCGCGTCGTAGCTCCCGTTGAGCGGGACGAAGTAGGTGCCCGGCTGGGTGAGGTCGATCCCGGCCGCCTCGAAATACGCCAGCGAGCGCGAGAGGAGCGAGCTCGCCGCCAGCCGCTCCCGGACGGTGAGGTGGTCGAGGAGCACGCGCGAGACCCGGTAGACCGGCCCGTCCGGCGTCGACCCGATGCGGCCCTCGACGCGGGCGTCGCCCACGAAGACGGTCCCCTGGTCGTCGATGCGGACGCGGAGCGGGGTCCCCTCGCGGGTGGGGAGCAGGTCGCCGTCGGCGAGATCGTCGAGGTCCACGCGGGCGGTGACGACGTGGTGCGCCAGCGTCCGGTCGAGCACGCCGGGCTGGCGGGTGAGGCCGGCGAGCGTGGCGGGGCTGAGGAGCGCGAACGCCTCGTCGTCGGGGGCGAAGAGGGTGGCGTCGCCACCGGGTGCGAGCCGGCCGGGGGCGAGGCCAGCGAGGGTCTCAAAGTTGCCGTCGTCCGCGAGGAGCGCGGAGAGAGCGGCCGGCTCCGCGGGAGGCTCCGGCGGCGGTTCGTTCACCGGTCCTACCGCGTCGCAGGCGGCGAGCCCGACGAGGAGGGCGGCGAGGACGACGAGGGACGCGGGGACGGAGCGGAGCACGGGGGCAGACGAGAGGAGGGGACGGAAGCTACGGGGCGCGTTTGCCGAGCGCGGTGCTATCCGTTCTCCCCGGTGCTGGGCCACGGACCTCGCTAGCTTCGTCGCTCCCATCCCGCCTTCCCCGTGTCCCGGATCGCCCGCTCCCTCGTCCTCCTCGCCGCCCTCGCGTCGGCCGGGGCGTCGGCCCAGACCGGGACCGTCCGGGGCTTCATCACCGATGCCACCGATGGGCAGCCGCTCATCGGCGTCAACGTGCTGGCGACGAACGAGGCCGGCGAGGGGCGCGGCTCGGCCACCGACGTGGACGGGCTCTACACCATCCCGGACCTCCGCTCGGGGACGTACGTCCTGCGCGTGACGTACGTGGGCTACCAGACCGTCTACGACACGCTCCAGGTAGCCGAGGGCACGCAGCTCCGGTCCTACGCGCTCGAAGCGGGGGCCGAGCTGGGCACCGTGGACGTCTCGGCCGACCGACCCGGCGGCGCGGCCAACGTCACGGCCGGCCTCCAGCGCATCCAGGCCCAGGACATCGAGCTGGTCCCGGCCCCGGACGTCTCCGGCGACCTCGCCAACTACCTCACCACGCTCCCCAGCGTCGTGACGACGGGCGACCAGGGCGGCCAGCTCTTCATCCGGGGCGGCGAGCCGAGCCAGAACCAGGTCCGCCTCGACGGCATCCCGATCTACCAGCCGTTCCACCTGCTCGGGTTTTACTCGGCGTTCCCCTCCGACATCGTCTCGAGCGTCGACTTTAGCGCGGGCGGGTACGGGGCGCGCTACGGCGGCTTCCTCTCGTCCGTGCTCGACGTCACGGCGCGGACGGGGAACAAGCGGGGCTTCGAGTCGAACGGGGCGGCATCGCCGTTCCTCGTCTCGTTCGGGGCCGAGGGGCCGCTCGTGCAGGACTACCTCTCGCTGATGGTGAGCGGCCGGCGGTCCGTCGTGGACCCGGTGGGATCGGAGGTCATCGGCCGGGACCTCCCGTACGAGTTCTCGGACGTGTTCGCGAAGCTCCACGCCAAGGTCAGCGACGCCAGCCAGCTCTCGGTTACGGCCATCCACACCACCGACGACGGCGTGGTGGGCGACCCGCTCTCGCCGGCCACGGCCCGGCTCCAATGGACCAACAGCGGCGCGGGCCTCCGGCTCTTCTACCTCCCGGACATGTTCGACTTGGCGGCCGACGTGGTCGTCTCGTACAGCCAGCACCGGATGGAACAGGGGGAGGGCCGGCTCGCTCGCCGCGCGAGCATCGACCGCTTCGGCGCCGAGTTCCAGCTTACCCACAGCACGCGCTACGCCGAGATCGCCTTCGGCGGGCAACTCGAAGCGTTCGAGCTGGACGCCTCCCTCGACGGGCTCTTCTCCAACTTCACGGCCGACCGGCAGACGATCACCGAGGCCGCCGCTTTCCTGGAGCCCGACTTCGTGGTCGGGCCGCTCCGGCTGCGCACGGGCATCCGTGTGACGACGGCGCCCAGCGAGCGGGCCGTGTTCGTGGAGCCGCGCGGGCGCGTCGTCCTGGACCTCGGCGTCCAGGAGATCAGCGCCGCCGCCGGGCTCTACCACCAGTCGCTCGTGGGGCTCAACGACCGCCGCGACGCCACCAGCCTGTTCACGGCCTGGACCTCCTCGCCCGTGGGCCGGACGCCGACGGGCGCGCACCTGATCGCGGGCTACCGGCTCCGGCCCTTTTTCGGGGCGACCGTCGCCGTGGAGGGGTTCTACAAGACGTTCGACAACCTGTCCGTCGGGGAGTTCTCGTCCACGCCGTCGTTCACGACGCAGCTCCGGGAGGCCAACGGGGCCGCTGCCGGCGCCGACGTCCGGCTGGAGCTGGTCGGCCGGCTCGGCTCTCTCTCGGCCACCTACGCCCTCTCCTCGGTCCGCTACCAGACGAGCAGCCCGAACTACGAGGTCACCTACGGATACGAGGAGCTGGCCTACCACCCCGGACACGACCGGCGCCACCAGGCGAGCGTGTTCGGGGGCACCGAGATCGCCGGGTTCAACGTCACGGCCCGCTGGCAGTACGGCTCGGGCCTCGCGTTCAGCCAGGCGCTCGGGTTCGACCGCTTCCTCTACATCGGCGACGGCCCCGTGGACCCGCTCGCGGACCCCGGCGAGACGCGCGTGATCTACGGCCAGCCCTTCGCGGCCCGGCTCCCGGACTACCACCGCTTCGACGTCAGCGTGGACCGCGAGTTCGACCTCGGCGCCGCCACCCTGACCGGGCAGGTCGGCCTCATCAACGCCTACGACCGGCGCAACCTGCTCGCCTTCGACGTCTTCACGCTCCGCCGGACCGACCAGCTCCCGCTGTTCCCGGTCGTCGGGCTGAAGCTGGCCACGAAATGATCCGCCCCTCAATGCCCATTCTCCGCACCGCCGCGCTGGCGGTGGCCATCGCCAGCCTCGCGCTCCTGGCCGGGTGCAGCACGGAGGTGCCGCCGGCGGCCTCCGATGGGGCCGTGTTCACGCTCTGGGGGCGGCTCGACCCGACGGCGGCCTGGCAGGCCGTCCGCGTGGAGCCGATCTCGACCACCATCGACGGCGGCGACGCGCTCGACGCGACCGTCGTCTCCGTGGACCTGGAGACCGGCGAGCAGACCGCGTGGCGCGATTCGGTGGTCACGTTCGCGGACGGGTCCGTGGGCCACGTCTTCCTGGCCGACGTCACGCCGGCCTTCGGGAGCCACGTCGAGTTCCGCGTGCTCCAGGACGGCGAGGTGGCGACGTCGGCCCGCGTCCGCGTCCCCCCGCGCGTGGTCGGCTTCTTTACCGACCTGCGGATCGGCGCCAGCAGCACGGTGGACCTCGTCCTCCCCGGCGCCCCTCGCGTGGTCGGCGCGCGCGTGGCCTACGACATCCGCGCGGAGTTGGACGATTTCGCGGAGACCGTGGACGTCGAGGATTCGGACGTCACCTCCATCGACTTCGGCTGGGAAGTGGCGGTGGACTTCACCTCGCAGGTGGAGTTGCTGCGGAGCCGGTTCCTCCAGCGCGGCATCCGGAGCATCCGGGCCGAGGGGGTGCGGGTGCAAGGGTTCGTCGCTAACGAGGAGTGGGCCGCTCCGTACCCGTTCGAGTTCTCGCGAAACCTCCTGATCCAGCCCGGGACCGTCTCGAACGTTCAGAACGGGTACGGCTTCCTCGGGGCCGCCTACCCCTTCGACTACGTGTGGGAGGTGGACGACAGCACGCTGCGCCGCCTCGGGTTGTAGCGGAGCGCCCGATGCGGTGGCGTGGAAGGGCGAGCCGTGCCCTCAGCGCTGGGCATGGGAGGCGGGGAACGGAGGAAAGAACAGACGCCTCGACCCAAAGCTGTCGCACCCTCGGAGGCGACGGCTCTGGAACCGCCGTACCTCCGATAGCCGAAACTCGGGAAGGGTGCGATCTTCGACGAGACCCCGCCTCCCGCCCATGCGTCTTTCCCGTCTCTGCGCCGCCCTCGTCCTGCTGGCGGCGCTCCCCGCCAGCGCCCAGCAGGCCCCGCCCATCACCGTCGAGTACGAGCGGTTCCGGCTCGACAACGGGCTCGACGTGATCCTCCACCGCGACCCGACGGTCCCCGTCGTCACCGTGAACACGTGGTACCACGTCGGGAGCGCGCGCGAGGCGCCGGGGCGGACCGGCTTCGCGCACCTCTTCGAGCACCTCATGTTCGAGGGGTCCGGCCACGTTCCCGAGGGCGCCATCGACACGTGGCTGGAGGAGGCCGGCGGCGGCGCCAACGGCTCTACGACGACGGACCGCACCAACTACACCACCGACGCCGCCGCCAACGGCCTGGAGCTGGCCCTCTACCTCGACGCCGACCGCATGGCCTCGCTCCTCGACGCCATGAGCCCCGAGAGCGTGGACGGCCAGCGCGACGTGGTCAAGAACGAGCGCCGCCAGTCGTACGAGAACCGCCCCTACGGGCTCGCCTTCTCGGTCCTCGGCCAGACGCTCTACCCCGCCGGCCACCCCTACCACTGGCCCGTGATCGGGTCGATGGACGACCTCTCGGCCGCCAGCTACGACGACGTGGTCCAGTTTTTCGAGACCTACTACACGCCCAACAACGCCAGCCTCGTGGTCGCGGGCGACATCGATACCGAGGAGGCGCGGCGGCTCGTGGAGAAGTGGTACGGGGCGATCCCGCGCGGGCCGGAGCCGCCACCCCAGCCCGTGGCGCTGCCCCGGCTGGAGGGCGAGACGCGGCTCGTCCTGGAGGACGCCGTGCAGCTCCCGCGCCTCTACCTCGCGTGGCACGCGCCGGCCCGCTACGGCCCCGCCGACGCCGCCATGAACGCGCTGGCGCAGGTGCTCGCGGGCGGCAAGAACAGCCGGCTCTACAAACGGCTCGTCTACGACCTCGAGATCGCCCAGGACGTCGCGGCCTTCCAGGATGGCAACCAGCTGGGCGGCGCCTTCTACGTGATCGCCACCGCTCGGCCGGGCGTGGACCTCGACCGGATCGAGGCCGAGATCGACGCCGAGGTCGCCCGCGTGCAGCGCGAGGCGCCGGACGCCCGCGAGCTTCAGCGCGTCGTCAACGGGATCGAGGCGTCGTTCCTGGACGCGCTCGAAGGGGTGGGCGGCAAGGCCGACCAACTCAACGCCTACCTCACCTTCACCGGCACGCCGGACTTTTTCGAGGAGGACCTGAGCCGCTACCGCGCCCTCGCCCCGCGCGACCTCAGCGACGCCGCGCTCTCCTTCCTCACCGCCGACCGCGTGGCCCTCTCCGTCGTCCCCGAGGGGCAGACCGGCCTTGCCCTGGACGGCTCCACCCCCGCCGAGCCCAAGTTTTAGATGCGCATGCTCCGTCGCCTCCCGCTCCTCGCCCTCGTCCTGCTGGCGACGGCCGCCGCCAGCGCCCAGCCCGACTGGGACACGCGGCCGGGCCTCGCGCCGCCGCCCGCCTTCACGCCGCCGGCCGTCCAGCGGTTCGAGCTGTCGAACGGGCTGCCGGTCCTGTTCGTGGAAAAGCCGGGCGTCCCGCTCGTCCAGATCAACCTGCTGGTGAAGGCGGGCTCCGTGGACGACCCGGTGGGGGAGGAGGGCCTCGCGGACCTCATGGCCGACATGATGGACGAGGGCGCCGGCGACTACTCGGCCCTCGAACTGGCCGACGCCATCGACTTCCTCGGGATCGACCTGCGGACGGGCGCCTCGCTCCACAACCTCCAGGTCTCGCTCCACACGCCCGTCGCCACGCTCGACGAGGCGCTGCCGCTCATGGCCGCCGTCGCGCTCCGCCCGACGTTCCCGGAGGGCGACCTGGAGCGCGTGCGGACCAGCCTCCTCACGTCGCTGGAGCAGCGGCGCGACGAGCCACGCGCCATTGCGAGCGTGGTCTTCGACCAGACGCTCTTCCCGGACCACCCGTACGGCCGCCCGTCCGAGGGCTCGCCCGCGTCCGTCGCCAGCTTCTCGCGGGAGGACCTGGAGGCGTTCCACGAGGCCGTGGTCCGGCCCAGCCGGTCGGCGCTCGTCGTGGTCGGGGACGTGACGGAGGGCGAGATCCGGCCGCGTCTGGAGGCCCTGTTCGGCGCGCCGTGGGCGCGGGGCGAGGCGGCGGCGCCGACCGTCGTCCCGGAGCCGGCGCAGGTCGCCCGCCGGACGGTCACGCTCGTCGACAAGCCGGGCGCGGCGCAATCGGTGGTGCGGATCGGGCGGGTCGGGGCGGCCCGCTCGACGCCGGACTACTACGCCCTTGAGGTGCTCAACACGATCCTGGGCGGCAGCTTCACGAGCCGGCTCAACCAGAACCTCCGCGAGCGGAACGGCTACACCTACGGCGCCCGCTCGTCGTTCAGCTTCCGCCCCGTCGCCGGCCCATTCCTGGCCTCCGCCGACGTGCAGACGGACGTCACCGGACCCGCGCTCGCCGAGTTCTTCCGCGAGCTGGAGGGGATCCATGAGGCCGTCCCCGCCGACGAGCTGGCGAAGGCGCGCGACTACCTCGCCCTCTCGTTCCCGGCGCCGTTCGAGACGGTCCGTGGCACGGCGGCCATGATCGGCGACCTGTTCCTCTCGGACCTCCCGCCCGACACCTACGCCCGCTACTCGGCCGGCGTCCGGTCCGTCACCGCCGCCGACCTCGCGCGCGTCGCCCGCCAGTACCTCGACCCGGAGCGCGTGGCCGTCATCGTCGTCGGCGACCGGGAGACCATCGAGGCCGACGTGCGGGGGCTCGACCTCGGGCCGGTCCGCGTGCAGACGGTCGAGGACGTGCTGGGCGCACCGGCGGGGGAGTAGCCGCCAGCGGTGCGGCGGGTAGACAAAAAAGTCCCCACGAAGCGGATGCCTCGTGGGGACTCAGGGTGCCCGGGACTGGACTCGAACCAGCACGGCGGTTAAGCCACACGCCCCTCAAGCGTGCGTGTCTACCAATTTCACCACCCGGGCAGGGCGCGCCCGAAGGCGACTGAAAAGAACGGCTGGCGGCTTGCGTGGGCGAGCACCGCCAGGAGGCCGAGGGCCGGTGACTCCGGTAGGGCTCGAACCTACGACCCGCTGGTTAAAAGCCAGCTGCTCTGCCAACTGAGCTACGGAGTCGGCGCCCGAGAGGCCACCGTTCCCGGCACCAGCAGGCAGGGCGACCAAGGTAGGCTCTCGCGCGAGCCGGGGGCAACGGGGCCGTGTGGAGCGCGCGCAAAGATGCGGACGCTCCGGAGACCCTGTCCGGTTCGGTCCGTCCGAGCGTCCACCCTGCGCGACCTTCCGCCTGAGAAGATCCGTCTCGCTCTGTCACGGCGCGACGATGGGCAATGTGACAGACCTATCCTCCTCCCCACGCTCTCAGACACCCCACCCCATGAACATCGCAGTCGTCGGCACCGGATACGTCGGCCTCGTCTCTGGCACCTGCTTCGCCGAGATGGGCAACGACGTCACCTGCGTCGACATCGACGAGTCCAAGGTCGCGTCCCTCCAGGACGGCCGCCTCACCATCTACGAGCCCGGCCTCGAGGTCTACTTCGACCGTGGCCGCCGCGAGAACCGCCTCCACTTTACGACCGACCTCGCCGAGGCGCTCGAAGAGGCCGAGGTCGTGTTCCTCGCCCTCCCGACGCCGCCCGCCGAGGACGGCTCCGCCGACCTCCAGTACGTCCTCGGCGTGGCCGACGACATCGGCGGCCTGCTGGCGGCGCACCCGGACTGGGGCTACAAGGTGCTCGTCGACAAGAGCACGGTCCCGGTCGGGACGGCCCAGCGCGTCACCGACGCCGTCGAGGCCCACGGGCTCTCCGCCGGCGAGCACTTCGACGTGGTCTCGAACCCCGAATTTCTGCGCGAGGGCGTCGCGGTGGACGACTTCATGAAGCCCGAGCGCGTCGTCGTCGGGACGGGTTCGAAGAAGGCCGCCGAGATCATGACCCGGCTCTACGAGCCGTTCGTCCGCTCCGGCAACCCCATCATCGTGATGGACGAGGCCTCGGCCGAGATGACGAAGTACGCGGCCAACTCGCTGCTCGCCACCAAGATCACGTTCATGAACGAGATCGCCAACCTGTGCGACCTCGTCGGCGCCGATGTGGACGAGGTCCGGCGCGGGATCGGGACGGATTCCCGGATCGGCCCCAAGTTCCTCTACGCCGGCATCGGGTTCGGCGGCTCGTGCTTCCCGAAGGACGTCCAGGCCCTCCACCGGACCGCCCGCGAGGAGGGCTACAGCTTCGAGATCCTCGACGCCGTCCTCCGCGTCAACGACGAGCAGCGCAAGTCGATGGTCCCCCACATCGTCGACGCCCTCGGCGACGGCGACGGGAGCCTCCGCGGTAAAACCATCGCCCTGTGGGGCCTCGCCTTCAAGCCGCACACCGACGACGTGCGCGAGGCGCCGGCCCACGTGCTCATCCGCGAGCTGGCGGCGCTCGGCGCCGACGTGGTCGCCTTCGATCCCGAGGCCGTCGCGACCACGAAGGACACGTTCGAGCGCGAGCCGCTCAGCGGGCCGGGCGCGCTCCGCTACGCCGAGAGCGTCTACGAGGCCGCCGACGGCGCCGACGCGCTGGTGGTGGCGACCGAGTGGCCGGAGTTCCGCCGCCCGGACCTCGCCCGCGTCCGCCAGTCGATGGCCGGCGACGGCGCCCCGTTCGTGTTCGACGGCCGCAACGTGTTCGATCCGAAGCACATGGCCGAGAACGGGTTCACGTACCGCTCGGTCGGTCGCCCGTCGCACCCCGCCCAGGAGGTCGCGGACCGCGAGACCACCGCCTAATGCGACGTGCGTGGAGCGTGGGGACCCCCGCGCTCCACGCGCTACGCCCCCAACACATGCCCCGCACGCTGATCACCGGAGGCGCCGGCTTTCTCGGCTCCCACCTCTGCGACCGCTTCCTGGCCGAGGGCCACGAGGTCGTCTGCATGGACAACCTCATCACCGGCAACCCGGACAACATCGCGCACCTCATCGGGCACGAGCAGTTCGAGTTCGTCAAGCACGACGTCTCGGACTTCGTCTACGTCGCCGGGCCGGTGGACAACGTGCTCCACTTTGCGTCGCCGGCGAGCCCCATCGACTACCTCAAGCTCCCCATCCAGACGCTGAAGGTGGGCTCGCTGGGGACCCACAACACGCTCGGGCTGGCGAAGGCCAAGGGCGCCCGCTATCTCATCGCCTCGACGAGCGAGGTCTACGGCGACCCGCAGATCCACCCGCAGCCGGAGACCTACTGGGGCCACGTCAACCCGGTCGGCTCGCGCGGGGTCTACGACGAGGCCAAGCGCTTCGCCGAGGCCATGACGATGGCCTACCACCGCTACCACGGCGTCGACACGCGCATCCTCCGCATCTTCAACACCTACGGCCCCCGGATGCGGCTCGACGACGGCCGCGCGCTCCCGGCGTTCATGGGCCAGGCCCTCCGCGGCGAGCCGATCACCGTCTTCGGCGACGGCTCCCAGACGCGCTCCTTCCAGTACGTGGACGACCTGGTGGAGGGCATCTGGCGGCTCCTCCACTCGGGCGAGACGGACCCCGTCAACATCGGCAACCCGGACGAGGTCTCGATCAAGGAGTTCGCCGAGGAGGTCGTCGCCCTCACCGGCTCGCCCTCCACGATCACCTACGAGCCGCTCCCCGCGGACGACCCCAAGGTCCGCCAGCCCGACATCTCACGGGCGCGCGAGGTGCTCGGCTGGGAGCCCCGCGTGGACCGCGCCGACGGCCTCCGCCGGACCCTCGACTACTTCCGCAACCGAGTCGAGGCGGAGGCGTGAGGGGCGAGCACGTCGGCCGTTGACGAGGAGACGGACCGCTGCTGGCGGACCGCTCCGGACAGGCGCGGCCGGCGTCTGTCGCAATCCTTCGTGGCGGGGCCGGCGCAACGGGGATAGTCTCCGTCCATGACGGTCCGCCCCACAACGCTTCCCGGCGTGCTCCTCGTTGAGCCGCGCGTGTTTGGGGACGCGCGCGGTTTCTTCCTGGAGCGATACCACGCCGAGCGCTACGCCGAGGCCGGGATCGGAGCGTTCGTTCAGGACAACCACAGCCGGAGCCGGCGGGGCACGCTGCGGGGGCTCCACTTCCAGCGGCGCCACCCGCAGGGCAAGCTGGTCGAGGTCGCGCGCGGACAGATCTGGGACGTAGTCGTCGATCTCCGACGCGGCTCGCCGACGTTCGGGCAGTGGGAAGGGTTCGATCTGGACGACGAGGCGCACCGCCAGCTCTGGGTGCCGGTCGGGTTCGCCCACGGCTTCTGCGTCCTCTCCGACGAGGCCGACGTGCTCTACAAGTGCACCGACGTGTACCGGCCGGATGACGAGGGCGGCATCGCCTGGGACGACCCCGATCTCGCCATCGACTGGCCGGCTCTGGAGACGGTGCTCCTCTCCGACAAGGACCGCGCGCTCCCCCGGCTAGCGGACCTCGGGCCGGACCGCCTGCCACGCGTCACGTCATGAAGGTCCTCGTCACCGGCGCCGGCGGGCAGGTCGGGGTCGAGACGCTCCGGCGGGCCGCCGAGGCGGGCGTCGAGGCCGTCGGGCTGGGGCGGGCGGAGCTGGACGTGACGGACGCCGAGGCCGTCCGGCAGGCGGTCGCACGGCACCGCCCCGACGCCGTCGTCCACGCCGCCGCGTACACGGCCGTGGACCGCGCGGAGTCCGAGCCGGCCCTCGCGTACGCCGTCAACCGGGACGGTGCGGCCCACGTCGCGGAGGCGTGCGCCCGGTCCGGCATCCCGCTCGTCCACCTCTCGACCGATTACGTGTTCGACGGGACGAAGGGGACGCCGTACACGACGGACGATCCGCCCACCCCGATCAACGTCTACGGCGCGAGCAAGGCGGCCGGAGAAGAGGCGGTCCGGGAGAGACTGGATCCCCACGTGATCCTGCGGACGGCGTGGGTGTTCAGCGCGCACGGCCACAACTTCGCTCGGACGATGCTCCAGCTGGCGACGGAGCGCGACCAGCTCTCCGTGGTCGCCGACCAGTGGGGCCACCCGACGTGGGCGGGCGACGTGGCGCGGGCCGCGCTCGCCGCCGCCGCCGGAGCCGCCCGTGGGGCGGGGCCGTGGGGGACGCTCCACGTCGCCGGGTCTCCACTCACGACGTGGCACGGTCTGGCCTCGGCCATCGTCCAGGAGGCCACGTCACAGGGGATCGTCCGTGGAGTAGGGGTTGTCCCCATCCCGACCTCGGGCTACCCAACCGATGCCGCCCGTCCGCAGCGGGTCGAGTTGGAATCGATTCCGTCGCTGAAATCGCTGGGGTTAGGAGAGATCCGGTGGAAGGAGGGCGTCGTGCAAACGGTTCGGGAGTGGCGCGCGGAGCGGGGCGGGAGGCGACAATAAGAGTCTCCATTGGATCACTGCGCTGACAGGGAAGGCCTGGTGTCTGAGGGGAAAGGCCGCGCGGCACAGGAGTACCTAGTCCGTGTGATGCGCCCCTTTTCCTTGGGGCAGGCGCCCCACGTCTGCCCTGCCTTTTATGCCGATCCTCCCGCTGGCCCTCGGGCTCCTCGTGAGCCTGTCCGCTGCCCTCCTGATGGTGCCGCTCGTCCGGCGTCTAGCGCTCCGCTTCGGATGGGTCGACGCGCCGGACGGGGACCGAAAGCGGCACGCGGGGGCTACCCCAAACGTCGGGGGCATCGCCATCGTGGGCGCGGCGGGCGTCGGTGTCGCAGTGGTGGCCGTCGTAGCCCTCGGGCTGCCGGGGCACCTCACGGCGTCCCTGGCGCTGCCCTCGCCGCTCGTCCTGCTCGGCGCGCTGGCGATCGCCGGGGTCGGGTTCGTGGACGATCTCCGGGAGGTCAGCCACAGAGCGAAGTTCGCGGCGCAGCTCGCCGTCACGGCGCTCGCGTTTCTGGGCGGGGCACGCATCCAGGTGTTCGATGCCGCCCTCGGTGACGGGGCCTTGGCCCTCGCTGTCTCTGCCGTTCTCACCACCGTATGGATGGTGGGCCTGATGAACGCCGTCAACCTGATCGACGGGATGGACGGGCTCGCGGCGGGCGTCGTAGCCATCGCGTTCGCGGCGCTCGCCTGCGCGCATGGGATCGGCGGCGACGTCGGATCACTCTTGCTGGCGGCGTCCATCGGGGGGGCGCTCCTGGGCTTCTTGCGGTACAACTTCGCGCCAGCGACCATCTTCATGGGCGATAGCGGAAGCCTCTTCCTCGGGTACACGCTCGCGTCCTACGCGCTCCGGGGGACGTCGCACGCGAACCCCGTCCTGGCCCTGGTCATCCCGGCCGTGATCATGGGCATCCCCGTGCTCGACACGATCGTCTCGATGGTCCGCCGCAAGGTGACGGGGAAGCCCCTGTTTTACCCCGACCGCGACCACATCCACCACCGTCTCCAAGCGCAGATGCCAACGCACCAGGCCGCCCTCGTGCTCTACGGCTTCGGAGTGTTTCTCGCGCTCGGCGCCCTCTGGATGGCGGCCGTGACGCCCGCCGTGGCCGTGGTGGTTTTTGGGGTCGGCACCGCCGCCGTCTACGCGTTTCTCTGCTACGTCCAGTACCTCCCGACCCCGGAGCAGGCCCGTCGGTTCGTCGAGCGGCGTCGGCGCATCCGCGAGGTTCTGGCTGGACGGCCCGAGAGGGCACCGGGGCGGGCGGGGCGCATCTCGGACGAGCGGTTTTATCCGGCCGCAGGACCCGAGCGGTAGCGGGCTCACGCGGGCGCCCGTCCGGGCAGGGTCGCGGGCGGGCCCAGCCTGGTGACCTTTCAGGGAGCACCGCGCGTCGGACGTGCGGAGGATCGGGGCTCGGACGAGGGCGTAGCTTCCGGGAGTCCTCCCTCTCCTGCAATGTCTGCTCTCCTCCTGGCTCCCACTCCTGAGGGGTACGGCGTCGGCCTCGAATGGCTCGTCTACCTCAGTTTCCTCGTCCCGATCGTCGTCCTCGCCCTGGTCTGGTGGATCGGAAGCCGGAACACCGTCTGACGTGAGCTGGGCCGTGCTCCCCAGGGCCTTCCTGCTCTGGGCACAGGCGCTGCCTCCTCGCACGCTGGCGGCGGTCGCCAGCGGGAGCGGATCGACAAACGGAGAGCGCCGCGCCGGAGACTCCCGGCGCGGCGCTCTCCGCGTCTAGACGGGGCGGGGGGCCTAGTTGCTGCCAGCGTCGAGCTGACCGATCTGGTGCTGCGCCCAGCCGTGGAGCGAGTTGCCCTCGCCGATGGCCTCGAAGGCGGCCCGAGCCTCGGCCGTGTTGCCGGCGCTCATGTGGGCGAGGCCGAGCTGGTAGTAGTACGGCGAGCGGTCGGCCTGGCCTTCGCTGGAGGCGAGGGCCGTCTCGGCGTACGGAACGGCGTCGGCGCCGCGATCCATGGCGTTGAGGGCCTTGGCGTAGAAGAAGGCGACCAGGTCGGGGTCGTAGCCCTCCATGCGGGCCTGCTCCAAGAGCGCGTAGGCTTCCATGGCCGTGGCCTCGTCTACTTCGAACGGGTTGAGCATCTCGACGGCTTCGCTGACCTTGTTGGCCATGGCCTGCTCAGCCTCTGCGGCCTGCGATTGAGCCTGCGCGTCGAGGACCTGCGTGACTTGCTCGAGCAGGCGCTCGGCGGCCCCCTTGATGGTCCCGGCGTTTGAGGCGTCGGAGGCTTCGGCGAGCGCGACAGTGGTCTCGGCGGCCGTGCGGGAGTCGGAGAAGCGGCGGAGCTGTGCGAGCGCCTGGGCGCGGCCGAGCGAGGCGGCGGCGTAAGTGTCGTTGTAGGCCATGGCCTCGTCGAACTTGGCGAGAGCGGCCTCGAAGTCGGAGGCCTGGAGGGCCTCGCGGCCTTCGTCGTACAGCTCCCGAGCGCGCTCGGGGTCCGCCTCGATCACCGCGACCGAATCGGCGTCGGTGGAGTCGGCAGACATCTCCTGAGCGCTGGCGGGGAGTCCTGCAAGCCCGAGGGCGAGGAGGCAGAGGGCAGAAAAGCGGATCATCCTAGGTGAAGGAGGCGGGTGGTGGCGGCTGGCAAACGGAAACTACAGAGGTCGTGCCGGGGAGGGGAACGGCGTTTCAGGGCCGTTTCGTGCGCCCGGCGTGTCCATGAGGGCGGACACTGCCGTCTGGGACGGCGGGCGCTAAAAGTTAGGCGCGATCCCGGCCTCGGAACTGAATGCTTCGATGATGGCGACGGCCTCCTCGGGATCGTCGGTGAGGGCCACGAGGTCGGGGTCGTCGGGCGAGACGAAGCCGCCCTCCAGAAGCGTCCCGCGGATCCAGTCGAGCAGGCCGGCCCAGTAATCCGTCCCCATGAGGACGACGGGGAAGCGGGCCGTCTTGCGGGTCTGAATCAGGGTGAGGCTCTCGAACAGCTCGTCCATCGTTCCGAACCCACCGGGGAGGACCACATACCCCTGGGCGTACTTCACGAACATCGTCTTCCGAGCGAAGAAGAACTCGAAGCGGAGGTCGTGGTCGGGGTCGACGTACGGGTTCGTCCCCTGCTCGTGGGGGAGGGCGATGTTGAGCCCGACCGAGACGCCGCCGGCCTCCTGCGCTCCTTTGTTGGCGGCCTCCATGATGCCCGGTCCGCCGCCGGTGATGACGGCGTAGCCGTGCTCCGCCAGCGTCCGGCCGACGGCCACGCCCAGCTCGTAGTGCGGCGTCCCCGGCGGGGTCCGGGCCGAGCCGAAGACGGAGACGCTCGGGCCGCAGTTCGCCATCCGCTCGAACCCCTCGACGAACTCGCCCATGATGCGGAACACGCGCCACGTGTCCTTTACGCGCTCCTGCTGCCAGAGCAGCATCTCGCGCGGCGTCATCTCCTTCTTGGCCTCGAAAGGCGTCGCGGTGGGGGTGGACTCGGGCATGGGGGAGGGGAAAATGGGGCGGCCCCCGACTCCGAAGAGCCGGGGGCCGCAGAAGCTAGCGCCGAGGCGCTGCGAGCTGGCCTAGTTGTACTCGCTCTGGACCTGCTGGCGGTACGAGTCGCTCGGGTAGATGGCGATCTCGACGCGGCGGTTCAGCGGCGACTCGCCGGGGACACCTGCCAGCGGCTCCGACTCGCCCTTTCCAAAGGCGTCGAGGCTGGAGGCGGGGACGCCCTGGCCGATCAGGAAGTCCTGCACGGCCTGCGCGCGGCGGGCCGAGAGCGACTGGTTGAGGGCCGTCGAGCCGTCCGTCGAGGCGTGGCCGACGATCACGGCGTCGTGGTTGGGGTAGTTACGGAGGCTGGAGGCGAGGTCCCGGAGGTCGGCCTGGACGCCCGGTCGGAGCGTGGACTGCCCGAGGTCGAAGAGGAGGTCGTTGTCGAAGCGGACGGCGATGCCGGCCGTCTCACCATCCTCGCCCTCGATGGGCGTGACCTGGGCGTTCTCGAGATCGTTGTCCAGCTCCTCGGCCTGCTTGTCCATCTGGCGGCCGATGACGGCGCCGGCGGTGCCGCCGACGGCCGCGCCGATGATGGCGCCGCGGGCGGTCGAGCCCGTGGCCCGGCCGATGACGCCGCCGACGACGGCGCCGGCGGCGCCACCTGCGACGGCGCCCTTGCCGGTGCGGTTCATGCTGGAGCAGCCGGTCTGGCTCATCCCGAGGACGAGCACGAGCGCCAGCGGGAGCGCGGCGTAGTGAATGCGGAAGGTGTTCATGAGGATAAGGGGGTGGGGGACGAGGTGTGCACGACGAAGGTGCTCATACAGCCTCAGGGGCTTGCCAAGTTCCATGCCGGACGCCTGGGACGGGGCAAAACGGCGGCATGAGGCCTCATGCCGCCCGGTACGCTAGACAGGCACGTCATGGTGGGTAGGCACTCCCTGGCCGGCCCGCCGCTCGCCGTGGCAGGAGTGCGGCCCGTTCCCAGGCGAGACCCCGCCCGCGGAGGCTCGAATCTGATCCTCGCTGGCGGAGCCTCGGAGTTAGGTTGATCGTCCCCTCTGACCCCACCTTCCGACATGAAGCTCATCGTTCCGATGGCCGGCCGCGGCACGCGGCTCCGCCCCCACACTCACGTCACCCCCAAGCCGCTGCTCCCCGTCGTCGGGCGGACGATGGTCGAGCGGATCGTCGAGACGTTCGCCGAGGCCATCGGCGACTTCGAGGAGGCCGTGTTCGTCCTCGGCCCCGACTTTGGCGACGAGGTCCGCCAGCAGCTCGCCGAGATCTGCGGCCGGTTCGGGATCGAGGCCTCGTTCGGCGTCCAGGAGACGGCCCAGGGCACGGCCCACGCCATCGCCCAGGCCGGCGACAAGCTCGACGGCGAGTGCGTCCTCGTCTTCGCGGACACGCTCTTCGTGATGGACCAGGCCCCCGACCTCGACGCCGACGCCGTGGTCTGGGTGATGGAGGTCGAGGACCCCTCCCGCTTCGGCGTCGTCGTCAAAGACGGCGACCGGATCACCGACTTCGTCGAGAAGCCGGACAGGCCGATCTCGAACGAGGCCATCGTCGGCATCTACTACGTCAAGGAGGGCGAGCGGCTGGGCCGCGAGATCCAGTACCTCATGGACCACGACGTCCGCGGCAAGGGCGACGAGTTCCAGCTCACCGACGCGCTCGACCGGATGCTCAAGGACGGGGCCACCTTCAAGACGGCCCGCGTGACCGAGTGGCTCGACTGCGGCACGATCCCGGCCATCAAAGAGACGTCGCAGATCGTGCTCGGCAAGGACGGCGAGAACCGAAAGGAGGGGACGGTCGAGAACAGCCAGATCATCGAGCCCGTGTTTATCGGGGAGGGCGCGACCGTCCGCGACTCGGTCGTCGGGCCGTACGCGGCGGTCCACGGCGGCGCGACCGTCGTCGAGTCGGCCGTCCGCAACACCATCGTGTTCGGCGACGCCTCCATCGACAGCTCCGCGCTCGACGACTCGCTGGTCGGCCACCACGCGGAGGTCCGCGGCTTCGCCGGGACGCTCAACATCGGCGACCACGCCACGGTCGGACCCGAAGAGTAAGGCCGGCGGACGGAGGCCACGGGCCGAGGACGAGTTGCGGCCTCGCTGGCGGCGCGGGCCGCCAGCGGGGCGGGGCAGTTTCGGAGTGACTTCGCCGGACGGCGGGACGCCCGCCGGCGCTCGCGCGTTGGACGCCCGATGCCCGACGTAACCCTGTACCCCGCCGACGCCGACCGCCGGCTCGGCTTCGACACCATCCGCGAGCGCCTTCTCGGCCTCGCGCGCACGCCCTACGGCCGCGACCGGCTCGCGTCGCTCGCGCCCTCCGCCGACGCCGACCTCGTCCGGGGCCGGCTCGCCCGTGCGGGCGAGATGGCCGACCTCGTCCGCTCCGGCGACGGGCCGCCGCTCCGCGAGGTCGACCGGCTGGAGGCCGTGCTCCGGCGCGTCCAGCCGAAGGACGCCGCCGCCAGCGGCGACGACCTGCTCGCCGTCCGCCGCGTGCTGGAGGCCGGCCGGCTCCTCCACGACTACCACCACCGGCGGCGCGAGGCGGCGCCGGCGCTCTGGGAGATCGCCCAGCGCATCGTGGTGCTCAAGGCGCTGGAGGACCGGATCGAGCAGACGGTCGGCGACGACGGGCGCGTCCGCGACGACGCGAGCCCGGAGCTCCTCCGCATCAGCCGCCAGCTCGCGGCGCGGCAGGGCCAGCTCCGCGAGACGCTCCTCGCCGCCCTCCGCGACGCCGTCTCGAAGGGCTACGCCACCGAGGAGCAGCCGACGATCCGCGGCGGCCGGGCCGTGATCCCGGTCCGCGCCGAGGCCAAGCGGAAGGTGCAGGGGTTCGTCCACGACGTCTCGGCCACGGGCCAGACGGTCTACATCGAGCCGGCCTCCGTGCTCGACCTCAACAACGAGATCCGCGAGATCGAGCTGGAGCGCGGACGCGAGGTCCGGCGCGTCCTGCAACTCGTCAGCGGGCACGTCCGCCACCACCGGCGCGACATCGAGCGGACGCTCGACGCCGTCGGCCACCTCGACGCGCTCGCCGCCGCCGGGCGACTGGCGGCCGAACTGAAGGCGCTCGTGCCCGAGGTGGGGGAGGGCGGCCCGCTCCGGCTCGTCCGCGCGCGGCACCCGGTCCTGGTGCTCCGCGTGCGGGAGGCCGCCCAGGCGCCTGCGTCCGAGCGGCTGGCGAGCGTCCCGGACGAGGTGGTCCCGCTCGACCTCGTCCTCGGGTCCGAGTCCCACACGCTCGTCATCACCGGCCCGAACGCGGGCGGCAAGTCGGTCGCGCTCAAGACGGTCGGGCTCCTGAGCCTCATGGCGGCGCACGGCCTCCCGATCCCCGCCGACCCCGGCACGCGCGTCCCGCTCTTTACGCGCGTCTTCGTCGATCTCGGCGACCAGCAGTCGATCCAGGACGACCTCTCGACCTTCACGAGCCACCTCACCAACGTCCGCCGGATGCTGGAGGAGGCCGACGACCGCTCGCTCTGCCTCGTCGACGAGGCGGGCACCGGGACCGACCCGGCCGAGGGCGGCGCGCTGGCCGAGGCGTTCCTGCACCGCCTCACCAAGCGGGGCACGCTGACCGTCGCCACGACCCACATCGGCGCGCTCAAGGCGTTCGCCCACGACACGCCCGACGTCGAGAACGGGTCGATGGAGTTCGACCGCGCCTCGCTCCGGCCCACGTACCGCTTCCGCGCCGGCGTCCCCGGCTCGTCCTACGCCTTCGAGATCGCCGACCGCGTGGGGCTGGACCGGCCCGTCGTAACGGACGCGCGGCGGCTGGTGGGCGAGGGGAAGGGCCGGCTCGAAGACCTCATCGCGGAGTTCGAGGAGCGCTCCGCCGAGTCGGCCCGCCTGCTGGCGGAGGCGGAGGAGCGGCGGCGCGAGGCCGAGCGCGTCCAAAAGGACTACGAAGGGCGGCTGGAGCGCCTCCGCGCCGACGCCGACCACCGCCGCCAGCAGGCGCTCGCGGAAGCCGAAAAGATCCTGGCCGAGGCCAACGCGACCGTCGAGAACACGGTCCGCCAGATCAAGGAGGCCGAGGCCGAGCGCGAGGCGACCCAGCTCGCGCGCGAGAAGCTCGACGAGGCCCGCCAGCGCGTCGAGCGCCGCAAGACGAAGGTGGACCGGCGGCAGACGAAGCGGAACGCCGCCGTCTCGGCCAAGCCGCCGACGCCGGAGGCCGACGGCCCCATCGCCGTCGGCGACCGCGTCCGCCTCGACAGCGCCGACGCCATCGGGGAGGTGATCGAGTTGAGCGGGAACGAGGCCGTCCTCGCGCTCGGCGCGCTCACCAGCCGCGTCAAGCTGAGCCGCGTCACGAAGGTGGGCGGGCCGGGCCGTCCGCAGCGCCAACGGAGCGTCCGCCCGCCCGGCCCCGTGCGCCAGGGCGAGGACGCCGGGACCCTGGCGGTCTCGACGGCCCAGGCCCGCATCGACCTCCGCGGCGCCCGCGTGGACGAGGCGCTGTCCAGGGTGCAGCGGTTCGTGGACGAGGCCCTCGTCGGCGGCGTCCCGACGGTCGAGATCCTGCACGGGAAGGGGACCGGCGCGCTCCGCCAGGCCATCCACGAGCAGCTGGCGGGGCGCCCCGACGTCGCCGCGTTCGCCGTCGCTCCACCCGACCAGGGCGGCGACGGCGTGACGGTCGTCGAGCTGGCGTAGGGCCGCCCGGCGAGGTGGCTAGACGATGGGACGGGCTGTCTCGTTTTGGCGTCACCGCCGCCGAGGCCCGGGACCCTGCCCGCCGGATTGCGGTCTCACTGGAGAGCGGCCTACCTTTTGCCGCTCGGCTGCCTTTCGGCTTCGCCCTCGACCGTCTCCCCCATGCGCCTCCCCCCTCCGGCCCTTCCGCGCGCCGTGCTCCTGGCCGCCTTCGTGCTGGTGCTCGGGGCGATGCCTCCGCCGACGCAGGACGACGCCGTCGCCCGCGTCGAGACCGGGCTGCGGGAGGCCGACCCCGACGCCGTCCTCGTCGATGCGGCGGCCCGCGTCGAGGTGGTGCTGTTCGGGCAGGGCGGGATGTACCGGAGGGCACAGGCGGGGCACGTCCTCCGCGACTTTTTCCGTCGCTACCCGCCCTCGCGCGTCTCGTTCGGGGCGGAGCGGTCGTCCAGCTACGAGGGGCTGGCGGCGACGGGCCAGTACGAGTCGGAAGAGGGCGGAGCGCCGCTCAGCGTGCGTGTGGTTCACCGGGAAGAAGACGAGACCTGGGAGTTGGTCTCGATCCGGATCGACCAGCGCTCCACGGTCCGCGCCGACAGACGGTAGGCCAGGGACGCGTGGGCGGCGTGCTAGCTTCGACCGCCGTTCCGCCCCCCTCGTGACCCGTAGGCGCCTCCTGTCCCGCCGCAGCGCCGTCCTCGTCGCCGGCGCGCTCGTCCTCGCCGCCCTCCTCGCCGCGACGTGGGGGATCGAGACCTGGGCGCTGGCCCGCCTCGGGGCGTCCGCTGGCGTTCGGGCCCAAGAGCAGACCGTGGACGAGGTTCGGGCCGCGCTGGGCGGCATGCTCCGTGAGATGCGCGAGCTGGCGGACGCGACCGCCGTGCTCCCCGAGGTGCGCGCCGCCCTCGCCAGTGGCCGAGACTCGGGCGCGGTCGACGCCGCCGCCATCGAGGCGGTGGCCACCCTGGGGACGCCCGGACGCATGACGGTCGAGGTCGTCTCGCCGTCGGGGGAGGTCGTGGCCTGGGACGGACCGGCGTTCCCGCTTCCCGGTGGGCGGACGCCGGACACGCTCCGCACGCGCGTCGTGTTCGACGAGGGCCGCCGGGCGGTGACGCTGTGGCGGCCGGTGGAGGTGGGCGGGGAGGCCGTCGGGGCCGTCCGCGTGGTCCGGCTGGTGCAGGCGCGGGTCCCCGTCAGCAACCGCTACCTCCAGGACTACGACGTGGCCGACGAGTGGCGGAGCTCGATCGCCGAGCCGTTCACGGTCCGGTTCACGCGGACCGGGGGGAGGGGAGGACCACGCTCCGAGGGCCCGACGGGAGTGTGCTCGGGCGTGTTGAGGTGGGGGAGCCGTCGGTCCGGAGCCTCGCCGCCGGCGTGCGCCGCGCGACGCAGGGCGTGATGGCGTTCTGGGCCGTGCTGCTGCTGGGCTGGCTGGTGGCGGGGCTCGCCGTGTGGTTCATCGCCGAGGTTCGGCGGGCGGAGAGGCGCCGGACGCGGCGGGCGTGGCTCCGGGGCGCCCTCGCCCTCGTCGGCGTGTCCGCCGGGCTCGTCGCCTCGCGCTACGGGCTGCTGGCGATGGACGTGCCCGTCCGCTGGCTGGACACGGCGCGGCGGCCGGCAGCCCTGTTCGACCCGGCCCTCCTGGCCTCGGGGCTCGGCTGGGGCGCCCTCCGCTCGCCGGGCGACCTCGCGCTCTCGGCCGCCGTCGTGCTCGTCGTGGCGGGCGCGGGGCTCCTGTACGCCCTCCGCTACGCCGCCGCTGCACGAGACACGCCGCGAGGACCCGTCCGCCTGGCGCTCGGCCTCCTCGGCGTCGCAGCGGCCGCGTCGGCGACGACCTACGGCGCCGCCCTCTGGGTCCGCCAGTCGGTCCTCGACGCGACCATCTCGTACACCGACCGGGGCAGCCCGCTCCTCGACGGCCCGACGCTGGCCGTGCTCGGCGGGCTCGTGGCCGTGCTGGCGGCGGTCCTCTTCGGGATCGCCGCGGCCGTGCTGATGGCGCGGGCGGCGACGGGACGGCGCGGCGTGCCCGGCTGGGTCCTCCCCATCGGGGTCGCGGTCGGATCGGCGGGAGGCGCGGCCGCTCTCGCTCCGACGACGCCTCTGGGGCCGGCCCTCGCGCTGGCCGTGCTCGCAGGTGCCCTCGCCGTCGCCCTCTCGGGCCGGACCGAACGGTGGATGTGGCCGCTCACGTTCCGGGGCGTCCTGATCGGCGCGCTCGCTCTGGCGCCGGTCCTCTACGGCCTCATGCGCGAGCCGCTGGCGGAGCGGACGGCGACGCTCCTCACCGACGCCGCCTTCGCCTTCGCCGACGCCCGCGACCGCCGCGTCGACTTCGCCGTGGAGCAGGTGCTCGGGGAGGCCCGCGCCGACGACGCCCTCCGGCCCTTCCTGCTCAGCGCCGTCGCCGAGGCCGACTCCGCGCGCCTCGCCGGCGCCACCCCGACCGACTCGACCCGCCAGGCGCTCGACGCGCTCACTCAGGGCCTCGTCACCACCTCGCTCCTCGGCTCCCTGGCCGACGTCGCGACCGAGCTACGGCTCGTCGGGCCGGCCGGCGACACGCTCGGGAGCTACGTCGAGGGCGGCGCGGCCCCGCTCCTCGGCCCGGAGGACCCCCGTAGCTTCGACGCCATGCGGCGGGCCTACGAGGAGCGCGGGGGGACCGGCGCCATCCTGGAGAACGAGGCCGCCATCGGCCCGCTCCTCGCCGACGACGGCGAGCCCGTCGCGTGGGTCTACCTCCGCACGACGCCGCGCGCCACGCGCTACGCCAGCGAGACCCCGTTCCCGCGCGTCCTCGCCCCGGCCGGCCTGTTCGGCCTCGACGACGAGGACCTCAGCTACGCCGAGTACGACGACGGCGCCCGCGTCCGCAGCCGCGGCGAGGCCCCGCTCCGCCTCGACCCGACGGTCTACGCCGCCCTCGCCGACCGCGCCCGCTCCTACCGCACCCGCGACACGCTCGGCGGGCGCCCGATGGTGGTCTACTACGAGCGCCAGGGCGAGGGCGCCCGCGACGTGGTGGCCGTCCGGGCGCCGGCCGAGGACCGGCTCGACGTGCTGTTCATCCTGCTCCGGCTGTGCCTCGCCGGGCTGGCGGCCGGCGCGCTCGTGTTCGCCGTCGGGCTGTACGTGCGCTACCGGGCCGGGCTGCTCCCCGCCGAGCGGACGCGGTTCCGCGACCGCGTCCTCAACCGGTTCCTCGTCGTCGGGCTGGCGAGCGTCGCGCTGACGGGCGTCGTGGGGCGGCAGGTGATCGTGGAGCAGAACCGCCAGTCGGTCCGCGACGCGCTCCGCCAGCGGCTGGCCCGTGCCGAGGCCGCCCTCGCCGACGCGCCGACCACGGCGCCCGCGAGCGCCCGCCTCGACGCCGTCGCCGCCGCGCTCGGCGTGGACGTCCACCTCTACAGCGGCGCCCAGCTCGAAACGTCCAGCCGCCGCCAGCTCGTCCGCCAGCGCCTCATCGAGCCGCGCCTGCCCGGCACGGTCTACCGCGACCTGTTCCTCGAAGACGAGCCCTACGCCTTCGCCCAGGACCGCATCGGGACGTTCTCGTACACGACCGGCTACAAGGTCCTCCCCGACTCGGCCGGCCGCCCCGCCGGGCGCCATCGCCATCCCGACGCTCTCGGAGCAGGCGTCGATCGAGGCCGGGCAGGCGCGGATGGTGGCCTACCTGTTCGGCGGGCTGCTCGCGCTGCTGGCGGCGATCCTCGTCGTGGCCGTCGTCCTGGCGGGCCAGCTCACGCGGCCGTTCGGGCGGCTCCGGCAGGGGCTGCAGGCCGTCGGCGCGGGCGAGGCCGAGGAGCCGATCCCGGTCGAGACGCGCGACGAGGTGGGCGAGCTGGTCGAGACGTTCAACGCCATGCAGGCGGCGCTCGTCCAGAGCCGCCGCAAGCTGGCCGAGCAGGAGCGCGAGGTGGCCTGGAGCACGATGGCGCGCCAGGTGGCCCACGAGATCAAGAACCCGCTGATGCCGATGAAGCTCTCGGTGCAGCACCTCCAGCGCGTCTTCCAGACGCCCGGCGAGGAGGCGCCGCCCGAGGACGTCCGCTTCGCCCGCCAGTTCGAGCGGACGACGGACATGCTCATCGACCAGATCGAGACGCTCAACCGCATCGCCTCGGACTTCTCGACCTTCGCCCGGATGCCCATGCGCAACCCGGAAAGCCTCGACCTCAACGAGGTCGCCGAAGAGGCCGCCGCGCTGTTCGACGGGCCGCTGGCGGAGAGCGGGCGCGCCGAGTTCGTCCTCGACACGTCCGAGACCCCGCTCCGCGTCGTCGCCGACCGCGAGGAGATCCGCCGCGTGCTCGTCAACCTGCTCACGAACGCGCTCCAGGCCATCCCGGGCGGACCCAAGCCGGGCCGCATCGCCCTCGCCACGCGCGCCGACGACGGCTGGGCCGAGGCCCGCGTCTCCGACGACGGCACGGGCATCCCGCCCGACGTGCAGCCCGACGTGTTCCAGCCCAGCTTCTCGACCAAGACGAGCGGGATGGGCCTCGGGCTGGCGATCTCGAAGCGGGCCGTCGAGGCGGCCGGCGGGGCGATCTCGTTCGAGACGGCGGAAGGCGAGGGGACCACGTTCACCGTCCGCCTCCCGCTGGCGGCGCCCGCCAGCGGCGACGGGGCGGCGACGGCGCACGGCCGGGCGGTGCCGTCGTAGCGCGGCCGACGCCGTTATCCTTGGACCCCACTCGTTTTCTTGACACTGATGCGTGCTCTGATCGCCTCGGTTCTCTTTGTCCTCGCCGGTCCGGCCTCTGCCCAAGCTCCGGGGGCCGCCAACGCGCCGCCGGCACCGGGCTCCGCCAGCGGCCCGGCGGCCGGGCTGGCGGCGAGCGCCGACCCGGTGCCCGACACGACGGCCCCGTGGCGGTACTACCCGCTCGCCATCGGGAACGTGTGGGAGTACGAGTACAATGGCGGCCTCATCAAAAGGGAGACTATCACGGGTGACACGACCGCGCTCGACCAGCGGTATTTCATCGTGCGAGTCCAGGGTTTCTACGAGGGGGAAGGGCCCCTAGAGAGTGGCGGCGGACGCACCGCTCTCCGCTACGACACGACGACGGCCACGGTCCTGGCGCTCGGGGACGTCTCGAACGAATACCCGGTCTCCTACCCGCTCGACGCGCCGTTCGGCGAGAGCGAGGGGGGACTGGTGTTTGTGTCGGGCCAAGCCGACGGGGTCCTCGTCTTCGGGGGCGAGGCACCAGGGACGGGGACGGACACGGTCCGGACTTCCGTGAAGTTCTACTACACCCGGACCGGATTCGATACCCGGTACGCCGCCGATGTCGGCCTCGCCCTCACGGAGGGTGAAGGGGGGTACCAAGCCCTCACGTACTACAAAGTCGGAGGCGAGGAGCACGGCGTCTCCCGGTTCCCCACGGCGTCCGAGGGCGCTCCCGACTCCCCGACGGTCTCGGTGCAGGCGTGGCCGAACCCCGCGAGCCGGTCCGTCACCGTCGCCGTCGCGCTGGCGGCGCCCGAGCGCGTCCGCGTGACGGTGGTCGACGCGCTCGGCCGCGAGGTCGCCCGCGTCCACGACGGCCCGGCGGCGGACGGGGCGCGGTTTTCGGTCGAGACCGCGCGACTGGCGCCGGGCGCCTACCGGGTCCGCCTGACGGCCGCCAGCGGGGCGAGCGCGACGGCCGGGCTGACGGTGGCGCGGTAGCGGCGAGGGCCGCCGGCCGCACGGCGTCTTCCTAGATTGCCACGCCCCACGTCCGCCGCTCGGGCGTTGACAGGGACGCCCCGCCCCCGATGATCCAGGCCTCCGCCCACCTCCACCAGCAGCTCGACGGCCTCGTCGTCATCCCCGAGTACGAGCGGCGCCTGCGCGTCCTGCTGGAACACGCCCGCCGGTCGCTCCCGTCCGTCGACGAGGGCCTCATCCGCCGCGCGTTCCGCGTGGCCTACTGGGCGCACCGCGACGACCGCCGCGCGAGCGGCGAGCTCTACATCTCGCACCCCCTCGAGGTGGCCCTCATCGCGGCCAAAGACATCCGCGCCGACGACGTGACCGTGGCGGCGGCCCTCCTCCACGACACCGTCGAGGACACCGACCTCTCGCTCGACCTCCTCCGCAGCGAGTTCGGCGACGAGGTGGCCGCCATCACCGACGGCGTCACCAAGATCGGGCACGTGTTCGCGGACCGCCGCCTGAGCCGCGCCGAGAACGTCCGCAAGCTCATGCTGAGCATGGCCTCCGACGTGCGCGTGATCCTGGTCAAGTTCGCCGACCGGCTCCACAACATGCGGACGCTCGGGGCCGTCGCGCCCGAGAAGCAGCTCCGCATCGCCGCCGAGACGCAGGAGCTGTTCGCCCCGCTGGCGCACCGCTTCGGGCTCCACGAGGTCAAGACGGAGCTGGAGGACCTCTCGCTGAAGTACCTCCAGCCGGAGGCCTACCGCGAGATCGCCCAGGGCCTCAACGCCAAGCGCCGCCAGCGCGAGCGCTACGTCGAGAAGTTTATCGAGCCCATCCAGGCGGAGCTGGAGGAGGGCGGGTTCCAGTTCGAGATCTACGGCCGCCCCAAGAGCATCACCTCCATCCACCACAAGATGGAGCGGCAGGGCGTGACGCTCGACGAGGTCTACGACCTGTTCGCCATCCGCGTCATCCTCCACACGACCGGCAAGCAGGGCCGCGAGGACTGCTGGCGCGTCTACTCCACGCTCACGGCGCTCTACCCGCCCATCGCCGACCGCTTCCGCGACTTCATCTCGGTCCCCAAGTCGAACGGCTACCAGAGCCTCCACACGACGGTGATCGGCCCGGAGGGGCGGCCGGTCGAGATCCAGATCCGCACGGCCGAGATGCACGAGATCGCCGAGCGCGGCGTGGCGGCCCACTGGAAGTACAAGGAGGGCGGCCCCACCGCGGCCGGCGGCGACGGCGCGGCCCCGGCCGGGGCCAAAGACGCCCGCATCGACGAGATGTACGCCTGGGTCCGCGACCTCCTCGAAAACCCGTCGTCCGACGACGCCGGCGAGTTCGTCCGCGAGTTCGAGCTGAACCTCTACGACGAGGAGATCTACGTCTTCACGCCCGGCGGCGACCTCGTGACGCTCCCCCGCGGCGCCACGCCGGTCGACTTCGCCTTCCAGATCCACACCGAGGTCGGGTTCCACTGCATCGGGGCCAAGGCCGACGGCAAGATGGTCCCGCTGAGCTACCGGCTCCAGAGTGGCGAGCAGGTCGAGATCCTGACGTCCAAGAAGCAGACGCCCAACCCGGACTGGGCCTCGTTCGTCGTCACGCACAAGGCGCAGAGCCGGATCCGCCACTGGATCAACGAGCGCCGCCGGAAGGCCGTCGCCCACGGCCGCGACCTGCTCGACAAGAAGCTGGCCCGCGCCAAGCTGGCGCCCGACGAGCAGGAGATCAACAAGGTGGCCGGGAAGCTCCGGTTCACGTCGGCCCAGCAGCTCTTCTTCGAGATCGGCGCCGGCCTCTTCGACCCGGTCGACTTCGTGGAGGCCCTCCGCAACGGGCTCCCCTCCGAACCGGAGGCGCCCGCCGACGGCCAGTCGCCCGCGCTCCTGGAGGTGGACGAGGCGGCGGCCCTCTCGCGCGAGGTGGCCCGCGACGCCGGCGGCGGCCGGACCGCCCTCGTCATCGAGGGCGAGCGCCACACGGACCTCGCCGTCGAGTACGCCGCCTGCTGCGGCCCCATCCCCGGCGACGACGTGTTCGGGTTCCTCTCCAAGACCGGCGTCGTCAAGATCCACCGCAAGAGCTGCAAGAACGCCCCGCACCTGTTCCAGGACCACTCCGAGCGCGTCACCCCCGTCGAGTGGAGCCGCCAGAAAGACGTCCAGTTCGCCTCCACGCTCCGGCTCGTCGGCGAGGACCGCGTCGGGATCGTGAGCGACATGACGGCCGTGATCTCGAAGAGCCTCAAGACCAACATCCGGTCCATCACCGTCACGAGCGAGGACGGGATGTTCGAGGGGACCATCGTGCTCTACGTCAGCGACGTGAAGCAGCTCCGCCGCATCATGAAGCGCCTCGGACGCCTGGACGGGATCTACGGGGTGTACCGAGACGACTGATGGGGGAATCCCCGGTCTTGGCAACACGTGTGCGAAGACTGTTCGTTTTTCCAGGTGGGGACGACGAACGGGGACCACGCGGACACGTTAGGTCGTTAGTCGCCGTACTTTTGAGATAGCGCTGCGACGCTTCTCCTTCCCGGATGACCCTGTGCGGGGGATTCCGGGTCGTGCTCTTTTTCGCTGCTGGACTCCGGCGGTCCTTTCCGTTGCCGGTTCAGTGCCCATCCCACCACACATGGATTCCACCACAGAACGCACACCCACGCTCACCAAAAAAGACGTCGCCCGCCGAGTCTCCGACACCGTCGGCGAACCCCTGTACAAATGCGAGCCGTGGGTCCAGGCCACCATCGAAGCCATCCGCGACATGATGGCCGAGGCCGACCCCGAGGTCCGCATTGAGCTTCGCGAGTTCGGCGTGTTCGAGGTCAAGAAGACGAAGGCCAAGCCGAAGGCCCGCAACCCGAAGACGAACGAGACGGTGTTCATCCCGTCCCGCCGCAAGACCCACTTCAAGCCGGGCAAGCGGCTCCGCGAGGAGCTCCAGCAGCCGCTCGAGGAGCTGGGCTACGAGATCCCCGAGGGCAGCGCCGACCACCCGTCGCGCCAGAAGCGGGCGGCCTAGCCCGCCCCGCTGGCGGCCCTCGTCGCCCGTTGCGCGCGCCCCCCGTCCGTCTCCGAGGAGGCGAGCGGGGGGCGCGTAGCTTGAGGCCATGACTCCCCCCCGACTCGTCGGCGTGGACTACGGCGCCCGGCGCGTCGGGATCGCGCTCGCCGACCCGCTCCGGCTGTTCGCCCGCCCGCTCGGCACGTACGCGCCGGGCGAGGCGCTGGCGGTGCTGGCCCGGCTCCACGAGGACGAGGGCGTCGAGGCCGTCGTCGTCGGCTGGCCGCTCGACGCGGACGGCCGCGAGGGCGCCGCCGTCGACCGGATCCGCCCGTTCGTGGGCCGGCTCAAGAAGTCGATCCCGGGGGTCCGGGTGGAGGTCCAGGACGAGACGCTGTCGTCGCGGCGGGCGATGGAGGACCTCGTGGCCGCCG
Organism: Rubricoccaceae bacterium; assembly: GCA_963811175.1. Lineage (GTDB taxonomy): Bacteria > Bacteroidota > Rhodothermia > Rhodothermales > Rubricoccaceae > Rubrivirga. The sequence continues at coordinate 1,467,258 of CAWEQE010000002.1, forward strand.
ACGTCTCGCGCGCGCGCCGCCGCCAGCGGGGCACGCTCGACGCCGCCGCCGCCTGCGTGATCCTCCAGGACTGGCTCGACGAACGGGAGGGGTAGGGGGGACGGGCAGACAGCGTTCTGGATCGGACTTTCCCCAATCCTGCGCCTGATGCGCTTGAAGGCGCCGCCCATCGCGCCCATCTTCTGTCTCCCGCTTTCCGCATCCCCCCGTGATCCTCCCGATCTACGCCTACGGCCAGCCGGTCCTCCGCGAGCGCGCGGCCGAGATCGAGGGCGACAGCCCCGAACTCCAGGCCCTCATCGACGACATGATCGAGACCATGCACGGCGCCCACGGCGTCGGGCTGGCGGCGCCGCAGGTCGGGCGTGGGCTCCGCCTGTTCGTGGCCGACCTCTCGCCCTACGCCGAGGACCTCGCCGACGAGAACGACGGCGTGGTGCCGGACTACGCCGCCGGTCCGCTCGTCTTCGTCAACCCGGAGATCGTTCTCGATGACGAGTCCGACGAGGTGGACGTCGAGGAGGGCTGCCTCTCGATCCCCGACCTCCGCGAGACGGTCCGGCGCCCCGACGCGCTCCGCATCACCTACCTCGACCGCCAGTTCGTCCGCCACGAGCTAGAGGCCGAGGGCCAACTCGCGCGCGTGCTCCAGCACGAGTTCGACCACCTCGACGGCGTCCTCTACCTCGACCACCTCTCGCCGCTCCGCCGCCGGCTCCTCCAGCGCCGCCTGAAGGCCATCGCCCGCGGTGACTGCGAGACGGACTACCCGCTGGTGTTCGTGGACTGAGGAGGGGGCGACGGAAAGTCGGCTGCGCCCCCGGATCGGATCCGGGGCAGGCTCTGCGGCTTTGCTTCGCGTCCGGTCGTTTCCCGTAGCCGCGCGGGCGACGGTGCCGCCCGTCGGGCGCCGTTTGGTTCGTGAGGCGATCTTGCTGACCGCTGACCGCTGACCGCTGACCGCTTATGCCCCTCCGCTCCCTCACTGCCGGCGAGTCCCACGGCGAAGCCCTCGTCGGGATCGTCGAGGGGATGCCCGCCGGCGTCCCGCTCGTCCCGGCGGACCTCGACGAGCACCTCGGCCGCCGGTGGCTCGGCTACGGGCGCGGCGGGCGCGCGAAGGTCGAGACCGACCAGGTGCGCGTGCTCGGCGGCGTCCGGTTCTCGCACACGATGGGCAGCCCCGTCGCGCTCCTGCTCCCGAACGCGGCCTACGAGAAGGACCGGACCGGCTGGCCCGAGAAGATGGCCGTCACGGGCGACGGCGCTGGCGTCGAGCCCATCACGCTGCCGCGCCCCGGCCATGCCGACCTCGTGGGCGCGCAGAAATACGGCTTCGACCGCGAGCCGCGCGGACCGGACGTGCGGCCCGTCATCGACCGCTCGTCGGCGCGCGAGACGGCCATGCGCGTGGCGTGCTGCTCCGTCGCGCGGCAGATGCTCCGCGCGCTCGGCATCGAGGTCGGGAGTCACGTCGTCCGCCTCGGCGAGGTCGGGATGGACGACCCGACCGAGTGGGCCGAGGCCCGCGACGCGCTGCTGGCGGCCGGCGGCGCGCGCGCGCTCTACGAGGCCGCCGACGTCTCGCCGGTTCGGATGCTGGACGAGGACCTCTCGGACCGTGCCGTCGAGCACATCCAGGCGACCAAGAAAGCGGGCGACACGCTCGGGGGCGTCTACGAGGTCGTGGTCACAGGCGTGCCGGTCGGGCTCGGGAGCTACGCCCAGGGCGACCGACGCCTCGACGGGCGGCTCGCGCAGGCGATCCTGTCGATCCAGGCGCAGAAGGCGGTCGAGGTGGGTGACGGGTGGGCCGCCGGCCGACGTCCCGGCTCCGAGATCCACGACCCGATCACGCGCGAGGAGACCGACGGCGTGGCCCGCTGGGGCCGTACCTCGAACCACGCGGGCGGCGTCGAGGGCGGCATCTCGAACGGCCAGCCAATCCTCGTGCGCGGCACCATGAAGCCGATCCCGACGCTCATCAAGCCGCTCGGCACGGCCGACCTGGAGTCCGGCGAGGCCCAGCCGACGCGCTACGAGCGGAGCGACGTGACGAGCGTCCCGGCCGCGAGCACCGTCGCCGAGGCGACCGTCGCGTGGGAGATCGCCGTGGCCCTGCTGGAGCGCTACGGCGGCGACACGTTCGAGGCGCTGGCGGAGCGCGTCGAGCGAGACCGCCAGCGGGGGCTTTAAAGAGCCGCTGCCGCCGGACGACGGCGGTTCCGACCTGATCGCCCGCGCGGATTAGGTACAGACCGTCGGGCAGCCGGCCCAGATCGGCACGGCCCGAGCCGTCCGGCGACAGGCGGGACGACCCGACGAGGCGGCCGGTCACGTCGTATACCTCCGCCACACGGACCGACGGACCGGACGACGCGGCTTGCAGAGTGACGCGGCCTCGCGTCGGGTTGGGGTAGACGGTGAGAGACGCCGGGCCGACGCCTGGAGGCGGCTCGTCCGTCCCGACCGCCGTCGCGCCGTAAGTCTGGCCGTCCACACAGCGTAGGTCACCTCCACGTCTCCGAGTCGCAGAGCGCCGACCGGCAACCGTCCGGCATCGCAGACTGCCGCGGTACGATAATCCGAAGCCGTGGGCGGTCGTGGCGACGATCATGGCGAAGCCGACGACTTTCGAGCCGGTCTCGGTGAGTTGTCGTCCGAAGAGCGGCGGCGAACTGGCAGGCGATCTCGGCCGAGTCGACTGCGAAAGGTCGAGACCACAGTCGCCAAAATCTCCACCGTCGAACGCAGAGATCGGGTGTCGGCTGCTCCGAAGAATGGACTCACAAGGACCACTCCGTTGTCGTACGTCTCTTGCATCAGGACGCTCGCCGTCTCTTGGTCATACCAGACGAGGACCGTGTCTCGGCTGTAGGGGACGGTGCTCCCCGAGAGCCGCTCCTCGACGATGGCGAACTGGTCGCCGTCGGGGCCGAGGCCGCCGTCGATGATCCGGACGCGGTAGTACTCCGTCCGCGACTCGTCCCGCTCCCGGTACGGCGAGGCCGGCCGGTAGAGGTCGTATCGGTACTCCCACTCGTTCCCGACGGCGAGGGGGAAGTATCCGCGCGGGTCGAGCGTGTCCGGCTCCTGGGCGACCGCCAGCCCGCTGGCGAGGAGGAGGCCGACGAAGAACAAGAGGGGTCGCATGGCGGAAACCGGCAGGGATACCGTCCATCATACGGAAAGCCGGCGCGTCGGTGCCGCTGGCTGCCCTCGCGGAGGGGGTGGCGGACGCCGCCGGCTACGACCGCTTCAGCGCGAAGCCGGCCGCCAGGGCGAACAGCGGCGCCCACAGGAACCACGGCCCGCCGGTCGAGACCGCCAGCGTGGCGGCCACGAGGCTGGCCCCCGAGAGCAGCGCCGTCCGCAGGCCCGCGAGCGGGGAGTCGGACGGCTGGCGGAGCCGGGTCTCCAAGAACCGGATGCCCTCCGAGAGCAGCGTCGGGCTCTTGACGATGAGGTCCACTAGCTCGGGCGCGCCGCGGAAGCTCTCCTTCAGCAGGGCCACCGGGTTGAACTGGCTCAGGAACAGCTTGTTGACGTGCTTCCGGCTCACCTCGGCCACGTCGAACCCCGGCAGGAGCGTCTGCCCGACGCCCTCGAACGTCACCAGCGCCTTCGTCATCAGCACCATCTCGACCGGGAAGTACATCCGGTACTGGCCCGCCAGCCCGACCGACTCCATGATGAGCTGGCCGACGTTGACCTCGCCGTAGCGCTGCGCCCGGTAGAACCGCCGGCACAGCTCGGCGACGGCCCGCTGGAAGCCGCGCGGGTCCGCCTTCTTGCCGGCCTCGCTGACGGAGGCGAGGTAGCGCGCCGCGTTCTCGGCGTCGCCGGTGACGAGCGAGAAGTAGTAGTAGAGGAGCGTCCGCCGGAGGTCGCCGTCGAAGTAGCCGACCATGCCGAGGTCGATGAAGCCGATCGTGGGGCGGACGTGGCCGTGCTCGTCGGGCTCGGTGTCCAGGAGGAACATGTTGCCCGGGTGGAGGTCGGCGTGGAAGAAGCCGTCCTGGTAGAGCATCCGGATGATGGCGAGCGCGCCGAGGTCCACGAGCCGCTCGCGGGCCTCCAGGGGGAGCTGGCGGCTGGCCTCGGTGTCCGGCCGGATGCCCCGGAACCGCTCTTGCGTGAGCACGAGGCGGCTCGAGTACTCCCGGTAGATCGTCGGGAAGCGGACGCCCGGCACGTCGGCGAAGTTGAGCGCCAGCTGCTCGGCGTTGTCCGCCTCGCGCCGCAGGTCCACCTCGCGGAGCGTGTACTCGGCGAACTCGTCGAGGACCTTCTTGGGCTGGTAGCGGGCGAAGAAGACCTGGAGGAACGAGCCGAAAAAGCCGAGGAGCCGCGCGTCCCGCTTCAGGATCACGTAGATGTGCGGCTTGACGACCTTCAGGATCACGTCGTCGCCCCCGACGGTCGTCGCCGGGTGGATCTGGCCGATGGACGCGCTCCCGAGCGGCTTCGGATCGACGTGCGAGAACATCTCGTCCACGGGCCGGCCGAGCCCTTTCGCCACGCGGTCGAGGTACTCGGGGAACGGCATGACCGGGAGCCGGTCGAGCAGGTTCTTCAGCTCCTCGGTGATCGACGGCGGGAGGAGGTCCTCCCGGAGCGCGAGGACCTGGCCGAGCTTGATGTAGGTCGGCCCGAGCAGCTCCAGCCGGCGCCGGAGCTGGACCTGGATCGGGAGCCCCCGCAGGTCGCGCCGGACGAGCGGCTTGACGAAGAACGCCGCCAGCTTGATGAGGAACAGCGGGAAGCCCTTCACCCACGAGAACTGCTCGCGGTCGCGGGCGACGGCGACGGCGCTCCCGTAGACGAGCCCGATGGCGTGGCGGAGCGTGGTGAAGTAGCGGCGGACGAGCGACGGCGGCGCGCCGACGTCCATGACCTCGAAGCCGGCGTCGCGGGCGACGGCCGTGCCCGCGTCGAGCGGCGGCACGACGTCGGTGCCGACGCGGCGGCGGAGGCGGGCGAGGCGCGACAGCTCGGCGGCGACGGCGTGCTCGCTCTCGTGGTGCGAGTCGCGGACGGGCGCGTCCGTCGGGGCGGCGCGGACGGGGCCGGGGGCGGCCTCGGCGTGGACGGTGGCCGTGGCGTTGTCGCCGTCGGGGCCGGGCGGGCGGGCGTCGCCGTCCTCGTCGGCCTCGCGCCTGGCCTCGGTGATGGAGGGGTCGTCGTCGGCCACGTCGACGAGGTCCGGCGCCCCGTCGCCCTCGAACCGCTCCGCGCTGGCGGCGGCGTCGGGCGGGTGCGTCTCCGGTCGGATCTCGGAGACGGGCACGAGGTCGTCGGCGTCCCCTGCGGGGGTGTCGGCCGCCCGGTCGGGGGCGTCGGGGTCGGGGCGATGGGGGGGCGGGAGCACGGCGTATGGTACCGCCGGCGGCCCGGATGGCTCCCCCGGCCCGCGTGCCGGCCGCCGGCGAACCGGGCGCCTCGACCGAGCTAGCGGTTCCGGCCGAACTTTTCGTGGCTGCTCACCCAGTCGTTGGCCGAGATGGCGGAGGCCAGGCTGATCTCGCCCGCCAGCACCACGCCGGCGATGATCTCCGCCAGCTTCCGCACCTTGTCGCGGCCGTAGCAGCCGAGCATCTGGAGGCACTCCTTCTGGGTCGCCAGCCCGGTGCCGCCGCCGTAGGTGGCCACGATGAGCGACGGGATCGTGATCGAGAGGAGGAGGTCGTCGTCGTCGGTGTGCTCGGCGTAGAGGATGGCCGCCGAGGACTCCGAGACGTTGGCCACGTCCTGGCCCGTCGCGATGAACATGGCCGTGATGCCGTTGGGGCTGTGGAGCCCGTTGTTGTTGGCGCCCGAGAGGACCGACCCGACGCCGGCCGCGACGCCCCAGTGATAGGCCAGCCCCTTGGGCTCGACGCGCATCACCTCGCGGAGCACGTCGCCCTTGATGAGGCACTCGGCCGTCACGCGCTTGCCGCGCGTCTTCATGATGTTGACCATCGACGCCTTCTTGTCGGTCGCGAAGTTGGACTCGAGGTAGAAGCGGCGGATCGTGTCGTTCGTCTCCAAGATCCAGGAGCACGCGGCGAAGGTGGCCCGCCCGACCATGTTCTGCCCGGCCGCGTCGCCGGTCGAGAAGTTGAAGCGGCAGAAGGCGAAGTGGTTCGAGAGGTACGTGTCGATGTACTGGAGCTTGCCGATGGAGGTCGTGGCCTCGGCCCGGCGGGCGATCTCGTCGTGGTGCTCCTTCAGCCAGCCCTTGAAGTCGCGGGCGTCGCGGGCGTTCTCGAAGATGAAGACGGGCGCGCGCTGCATGGCGTCCTCGCTGACCGTGCACATCACGCCGCCGGACAGGTTGAGCACCTTCATGCCCCGGTTGTAGCTCGCCACGAGCGTGCCCTCGGCCGTCGCCAGCGGGACGAGGAACTCGCCCTGCGCGTGCTCCCCGTTGACCTTCAGCGGCCCGGCGATCCCGATCGGCACCTGGGCCACGCCGATAAAGCTCTCCACGTTGCCGGCCGCCACGTGCGGGTCGAACGAGTAGTGCTTGACGTGCTCGAACGGCTCGCCGGAGTACTCCTCCACGAACCGCTGGCGGGCCTCGATGGCGGCCTCGGCATAGTCGTCCTCGTCGTCGCGGGGGACCGTCACGCGGTTCGGGCGCTCCGGCTGGACGGAGTCCTTCACCTTGAACGAGAGGTCGCCCATGCCCTCGATGGCGAACCGGAGCCGGATCTCGTGGACGCCCTCGCTGGCCTCGACGCCCGGCACGTGGACCGTGACCACCTTCCGCAGCGGGAAGTCGACGGGGTTGGAAGACGAGATGTCGGAGGCGCGAATGCGGGCGCTCCCGAGCGAGAGCGCGAGGCGATCGGCCGAGACCTCGGTGCCGTCGATGGAGACGCTCTGGAGGCCGGTGAGCTTGGCGTCGGTCAGCCGGTTCTTGAGGCTGAAGGCGACGCCGTCGTCGGTGGGCGTGAGGCTGCCGTTGGTGTAGAGCTGGCGGAGGACGAGCGAGGGGATCTTCATGGCAGCGTCGTAAGCGGGGCCTCCATGGTACCGCGAACGTCCGTCCCGGTCTTGACACGGTGCGGCAGGAGGGGGAGGGGGACGCGCGGCCGCGAAAACGGCGGGGGCCACGCCCGCCGGTCTCGCTGGGGACGACGCTCGCCAGCCGGGCCTCTCTCGTCCCCGAAACCAGACCTCACACCCGGCTCCACATCACGTAGTGGGGGCCGATCCCGGGGATGTCGAACTCGGGGCCGACGGCGGCCATCCCGAGGCGCTCGTAGAACGGGACGGCCACGAGCCGCGCGTTGCACCACAGGACCTGCCCGCCCGACTGGCGGACGACGGCGAAGCACGCCTCCAGCACGACGCGCCCCAGCCCGGTCCCGCGCGCCTCGTCCGAGGTCGCCATGCCGCGGAGCCGCCAGCTCGCGCCCGGTGCGTAGGCGGCCTCCGGGATCTCGCCGCGGTGGGCGTCGGGCGGCGCCTCGGCGTAGACCGTGCCCACGCCGTCGGGCGTGTCGACGCCGTCGCGGAAGGCGGCGACGTGGACGGCCACGGTCTCGTCCTCGGGGTACGTCGCCAGCCGGTCGGTCCAGCCGGGGCGGAGCACGGCCGTGCGGAGCGGGCGGACGACGGCGGCGGGGACGCGGCGGACGACGGGCATCGGTCTAGCGGGCGCGCGTGAGGCGGCGGCGGACTCCGTCGGCGCCGAGGGCGAGCGCGACGAGCGCAGGACGGAGACGGGGCAGGGGGAGCGTCCGGGCGGGACGCCGAAAGGTAGGCCCCCCTCGGGGGCTCCTCCACGCTCAGGCCGTTCCCGAATCGTGCTCCCGAGCGGACCTCCCGCCGGCCGCTGGGGTGGGACGCCCATGGACCTCTTCGACACCGCCCGCCTGGACGGCCCCGACGCGATGGACGCGCTCCGCCGGAAGGCGCTCGCCGTCCACGACCGGCTCTGCGCGGCGTACGGCTGTCCCGTCCCGTTCTTCTCGGACAAGGACCCGCTGAGCGAGCTGGTCTCGGCGCTCCTCTCGCACCGCACCAAGAACGCCGACAGCGCCCGCGCCTACCGCCGGCTACGGGATCGCTTCCCGACGTGGGAGGCCGTCCGCGACGCGCCCGCCGCCGAGGTCGAGGCGGCGATTGCGCCGTGCACGTGGCCGGAGCAGAAGGCGCCGCGCCTTCAGGCCGTCCTCCGGTCCATCACCGACGCGCCGGAGACCGACGGGCTCTCGCTCGACGCGCTGGCGGAGTGGCCCGCCAGCGAGGCGCGGCGCTGGCTCCAGGCGCTCAAGGGCGTCGGGCCGAAGACGAGCGCGGCCGTCCTCTTGTTCAGCCGGCTCCGCATCCCGGCGCTGCCGGTCGATAGCCACCACCACCGCGTGGCGCAGCGGCTCGGGCTCATCCCGACGTCGATGGCCGTCGGTCCGTCGCACGACGCCCTCGCGGCGCTCCTCCCGGACGACTGGGACGCGCAGACGGTCTACGACGACCACGAAGCGCTCATGCTGCACGGCCAGAAATGCTGCGTCTGGAAAAACCCGGCCTGCGGGCGGTGCCCGGTGTTCGATCTGTGCGTGTGGCCGGACAAGGAGCGGCGGGCGGAGGCGAGACGCGGGCGGTAGAGCCCTCGTGGCCACGCCGAGTGTCCCGACGGTACCCGGATCAGGCCGCCCTTGCTCATGCCGCGGTGGTCTGCCGCGTCGCCGAAGGTCGCGTGCAGCGTTCCGACACGGAGCGGGCTGTGTGTGCGGGGGGACCATCCCGTGATGGCCTCCTCACTCTGACTCCCGAGTGAGTCGAACAGTTTGCAGCTCAGCCGCACAGGGCTGAGGGCGTGGTGGACTGGCGGAAGCTATGGACGTGGCGGCGTTCGGAGCGGCTGAGAGCGCTGGAGCCCTGTGTCGGCGTGCACCACGGGTTACAGCGTGACGCGCTAGTGTGTCGATGGATTGGTCGTAAGCTGACGACATTCAGCCCGTGACCGCATGGCCGCCCTCTCGCTCGATCTCCGACGCCGCATCCTCGACGCAGCACTCGCCCAGGATGCCGCACCCGAGACCGCCATCGCCGAGCGCTTCGGCGTCAGCCGCTCGCTCGTCCAGAAGCTCAAGCGCCGCTGGCGCGCCCACGGGACCGCCGAACCGGTCGGCCATCGCGGTGGCGCACCGGCCAAGCTCTCCGACGACGACCGCGCGGCTCTCGTGGCATGGGCCGACGGCTCCGATGCGACGTGTGCCGAGTTGGCGGACCGTATGCGGGTCGAGCGCGGCGTCGAGGTCGCCCGCTCGACCGTCAACGGCGTGCTCATCGCCGGAGGGCTGACGCTCAAAAAAAGACGATCCGAGCCGACGAACGGGACCGCCCGGACGTAGCGGAAGAGCGGGCGGCCTTCGCCGAGGCCCAGCTGTCGCTCGACGCGCGTCGGCTGGTGTTCCTCGACGAGACCGGCTCGAACGTGACGATGACGCGGCGGTACGCCCGTTCGAAGTGTGGATCCCCCGTCTACGGATCGGTCCCGCTCAACCGGGGCAAGAACCTCACGGTCGTCGGCGCCATCTCCGCGACTGGAGGTCTGGTGGCGTGGCGCGCGATGGACGGGGCGATGACCGGCGACCGGTTCCTGGCCTTCGTAGTCGAGGCGCTGATCCCCGCGCTGGCGCCCGGCGCCGTGGTCGTCATGGACAACCTCTCGGCCCACAAGACGAAGGCGGTGCGGGTCGCCTTCGACGAGGCCGGAGTGGGAGTGCTCTACCTGCCGCGGTACTCGCCGGAGTCCAACCCGATCGAGTTGTGCTGGGCCGTGGTGAAGGCGCGACTGCGCGGGGTAGCCGCTCGCACACGCGAGGCGCTGCGAGCGGGCATCGCTGAAGCGCTGGCGGCGGTGCGCGTCGAGACCGTGAAGCGATGGGTCCGGCACTGCGGGTACCGGCTTGCGAGCAACACGTCATGACACTACCGCATAGACGTCGGCGAGGAGCGGTTCGACGTTGGCCCAGGGGATTCCGTCTTCGCCCCGCGCGAGGTCCCGCACGTGTGGGCGCACGTCAGCGAGGGAGAGGGACGGCTGATCATCGCCTTCCAGCCGGCCGGGCAGATGGAGTCGTTCTTGGGCGCGCTGGCGGAGATGGGGAGCGCCCCAGCACCGGAGGTCATGGCCTCGCTCTTCGCCTCGCACGGGATGACGATGCTGGGCCCTCCCCTGCCGGTAGGGTAGGGGCCCTCGGCCGCAGAACCCGCGGCCGCAGGCCGACAACAGACGTCCGCGCTCTTGCTTCGTCCAGACCTCGGCGTCTACGTTGCTCGCTCAACCGTTTCCGCCCGCTGCCCGTTTCGGCTGAGCGGTCCACTGTCGGGCGGAAACCCTGTAACCGCATTGCGCCATGATCCATCGCGTCGTCCTCGCTCTCGCCGTCGCCGCCGCCGTCCCGGCCGCGGCACAGGAGTACACGCCCCCCTACGACGACCCGGACTACTACGGCGTCGAGAGCGGGACCGAACTCGTGATGGTCTACGTCGGAGCGACCAGCTGCGGCCCCTGCCACTCGCCGGAGTTGAAGTCGGCCCTGGAGGCGGCGAAGGTCGCGCTGGCGGAGCGGGCCGAGCGCGAGGGGAAGACGTTCGTCGCCGCGGGGGTCGCGCTCGACTACGTCGTCGAGGAGGGGGTCGAGTTCTTGGCGTCCTCGGGCCGGTTCGACGAGATCGTCGTCGGGCGGAACTGGCTCAACTCGGCCTCCCTGGCCCACCTCTGGCGGTCAGAAGGAGTAGAGGACCGCGTGGTCGGGCTCCCGAGCGTGCTCGTGTACGAGCAGGAGGTGTCGTTCGGCGAGGCCGTGGAGGCGAGCGATCCACGTTACCTCGTCGAATTGAAGGGGGCCGACGCCATCCCGGCCTGGGCAGAAGCGGGGGCGCCGTTAGAGTAGCCGCTGAGCCCGCCGCTGTAGCCCGACGGGGGGTGTCGGCGCTCGTCCGGGCGCCAGCGCCTACTTTCGCTCGTCCACCCGCTGTGCCGTCAGCCCCGGCGGCTAAGCGGCCATTTGTTCTGCGGCTCTCGCACCTTGGTAAATGGCCGATAACGAGGAGGCTACCGCTCCGAAAGATCCCTCTAAGCCGGCCAGGACCATCCTCGGGCGGCTCTCGCACGCCGTCCGCGAGCAGAACTGGTTCGCCGTCGTCCTCGAAGTGTTCATCGTGATCGTCGGCGTCGTGATCGGCTTTCAGGTCACCGCCTGGGGGCAGGCCCGGAGCGACGCGGCCCGAGAGAAGGCCCTGCTGCGCCAGATCGTCGTCGATCTCGAAGAGACGGAAGCGACGATGCTGCTGGGGGACTCCGCCTCCGTGGTCCACGAGCGGACGGCCGTCCGCCTCCTCCAGGCCTTCTACACCGAGGAGGTGCCCCCCGCGGACTCCGTCCTGCAGTGGAGGATGGACTCCTGGGGATTCTTCGGCGTGGGACCTACACTCGAGAGCATCGAGGCTCTGCTCACGGGCGACGACCGCGCCCTGCTTCGGAACGACGCGCTTCGGATTGCGCTCGTGGACCACCTGGGCGGTTCCCAGTACTGGCTCCGCCAGTACCGCGATGCGTCCGAGCGGAGGGTCCAGGCGGACGCCCGGATCGGCGAGCGGTTTGACGACCGGGAAATCCTCCGATGGTCGATGTCGCCGCAGCAGCTCGACTCCCTTGCCGCGGCGGACCCACTCAGCGTCTTGGCCTCCGGGCAGCGCGCGGCGTTCCCCTTCGACCCCAGAGAGATGGTCCGAGACCGGGAGGTGTACAACGCCCTGAATACGATCCACCAATCGCTACGGCTCATGCGCGCTTCGCGCCGGTACTGGCGGGAGTCGTCGGTGGCGCTCCGCGAGCAGATCGACGCCTACCTCGACTCATGAGCGACACGCCGCCGCCCCCGTCGCCAACGCCCACCAGTTCGAGGCACGCCCACACCATTCTGGCCGGCTGGCGGCGGCCGTCCGTGAGCAGAACTGGTTCGCCGTGGCGCTTGAGGTGTGCGTCGTCATCGTGGGCGTGGTGATCGGTTTCCAGGTGACGGCCTGGGGGCAAGCCCGCGCCGACCAGGCCCGGGAGCAGGGCTACCTCGAGCGCATCCACGAAGACCTCCTCGCCGACACCGAGGCCCTCGACGCGCGGATCGCGTACTACGCCCGCGTGACGGGCTACGCCGAGGCGGCCGTCGCGCACGCCGAGACGGGCGCGCTCCGAGACGGCTCGCCCTGGGCGACCGTGGTGGCGTACTACCACGCCTCGCAGATCCTTCCCCTACGCCTCGACGCGGCGCACCTTCGACGAGATGCGGGAGGCGGGCGACCTCCGGCTCGTCGGCGACGCGGCGCTTCGCGCCGAGCTGGGCGCCACTACAACGACAGCGAGATCTCGCAGGGCGGCTGGCTCTTCCGGAACCTGCCGGCGTACCGGGAGCGCGTCCGCGGGCTGACGTCGCTCCAGGTCCAGTGCTACCTCTTAGCGTCCTGCATCGAGCTCCGGGGCTTCGACCAGCTCCTGACCGATTGCGACGCGCCGATCTCCGATACCGAGGCCGGGGCTCTTCTCGATCGCTATCGCGCCGCGCCCGGGCTGGCGGAGGACCTTCGCTACTGGGCCTCGACGCTCGGCATTATCGCCGTCGTCTTGCCCGTCAATCGGGACGCTGCCGAGGCGCTGATCGCCCGCGTCGCCCCCACGTCGCCATGATCCTCCGCCGCGTCGCCCAGCACGTGAAGGACCAGAACTGGACGGCCATCGGGACCGACTTCCTCATCGTCGTCACCGGCGTCGTGATCGGCTTTCAGGTCACGGCCTGGGGGCAGGCCCGGAGCGACGCGGTCCGAGAGCAGACCTATCTCCGGCAACTCACGGCCGACCTCGCAGAGACCGAGCGGATCGTTAGGAGTGAGCCGGTGAAAGTCGCCAATGCCCACGTCCGTGCGGCTGACAGCGCCGTAGCGGGAGCGACTGATCCTCCGGACCCCTTGGAATGACCGGCTCATTTCTGCCTCGTAGCGCTGTATACGCCGTCATTTTTGTCTCTGTGTTCGAGCCAAGTGCGACCAATCCAAAATAGCAGCGCTACTGCTGCCACTTGCGCATATCCCCATATCCCGTTCTCAGAGAATGACACACTGATGCCGGAGTAAATGGCAGACCCTACGAGAATGACGGCGGCGAACGCAGCAAGTCCCGTGGCGCTCCTTTGCCAGCCCTCCGCCACAAACGCCTTCTCAACCATCAGAGCTACTGGGATGGTGATCACCGCAAGCACGATCACCCCAGCATACAAGCTCAGCAGACCATCCAGCATTCTGAGGCATGAGGCGTAATAAATACAGCTTCGACGGAGAGCGGCTTGCGCAGCGGCCTCAATACGGCGGGTTCAGCGTGTCCGGGTCGGCGGGCTCGTTCGCCAGCTCCCAGTCCTCGAACGAGGCGAGGTCGTCGCGGATCGCCTTCATGATGTAGGCCACGACCACGGCGTCGTCGAGGAATCCCGTGCCGAGGATGAAGTCCGGGATGAGGTCGGCCGGGGTGACGAAGTAGAGGAGCCCGGCGGCGACGAAGAAGACCGTCTTCCACGGCACCTTCCGGTACTGGCCGCGTGCGATGGCGCCGCCGAGGCGGACGAGGCGGGGGACGTCGTCGCGGAGCGAGCCGATCCGGCTCCGGTCGTCGCGGAGCTGGGACTGCGCCCGGCGGATGATGGCGCGGAGCCGGTTGGGGTTGTCCGCGAGCTCCTCGGCGTCCCCCTGGACGAGGCGGAGGCCACGGCGGGCGGTCTGGCGGTCGGACTTGGACACAGGCGGCGGCGGTGGGGCACGGCAACCTACGACGGCCGGCCGGACGGGTTGCCCGCGCCGCGCCCGGGTACCTTCCGCCGTCCCCTCGCCCCGCCCGATGCGCCGCCTCGCCCGTTTCGCCCTCTTCGTCGTCCCGCTCGTCCTCGCCCCGCTGGCGGCGGCGCAGACCCCCGTAGGGGACGGCGCAGCCAACGTGGACCCCGTCGCGCCCGGCCCGAACCCCGTGGCCGCGACGCCGGCCGAGGCCCGGCTCGACGCCGCCCGGCACCGCCAGTCGCTGGCGGCGGCCTCGCCCGTGGCCGAGGTCCCCTTCCGCTCCGTCGGGCCGACCGTGATGAGCGGGCGCGTGGCGGCCGTCGAAGGGAAGCCCGGCGACCCCCGCCAGTTCTACGTCGCCTACGCCTCGGGCGGCCTCTGGCGGACCGAGAACGCCGGCACCTCGTTCACGCCGCTCTTCGACGCCATGCCGACGATCACCATCGGCGACCTCGCGGTGGACTGGCGGGACCCCGAGGGCGACGGGCCGACGGTCTGGGTGGGGACCGGCGAGGCCAACGCGTCGCGCTCGTCGTACGCCGGCACGGGCGTCTACCGGAGCCCCGACGGGGGCGCGACGTGGGCGCACCTCGGCCTCGCCGAGACCCAGCACGTCGGCCGGATCGTGCTCCACCCCGACGACCCCGAGACGGCGTGGGTGGCGGCCGTCGGGCACCTCTACTCGCCCAACCCCGAGCGCGGCGTCTACCGCACCGACGACGGCGGCGCCACCTGGGAGCGCGTGCTGTTCGTCGACGACGACACGGGGGCCATCGACCTCGTGATCGACCCCGCCGACCCGGACCGCCTGTGGGCGGCGACGTGGACGCGCAGCCGCCGCGCGTGGGACTTCCGCGAGGGGGGGGCGGGCTCGGCGATCTGGGGCAGCGAGGACGGCGGCCGCACGTGGACCCGCCTCAGCACGGAGGGCTCCGGCTTCCCCACCGGCGCCGACGTCGGGCGGATCGGCCTCGACGTCCACCCGTCCGGCGTCCTCTTCGCGACCGTCGACAACCAGGCGCGGCGCCCGGACGAGGCGCCTGGCGAGGACGAGCCCGTCGTCACGCGCGACCTGCTCCGCGAGATCTCGCGCGAGGCGTTCCTGGCGCTGGCCGAGGAGGACCTCAACGCCTTCCTCGACGCCAACAACGTCCCCTACAGCTACACCGCCGAGTCGATCCTGGAGATGGTGCGCGAGGGGCGGATCACGCCGGCCGACCTCGTGGCCTTCCTGGAGGACGCCAACGCCCAGCTGTTCGACACGCCCGTCGTCGGCGCCGAGGTGTACCGCTCCGACGACCAGGGACGCACGTGGACGCGGACGCACGAGGGCTTCCTCGACGACCTCTTCTACTCCTACGGCTACTACTTCGCCATCGTCCGCGTGGCGCCCGACGACCCCGACCGGCTCTACCTCCTCGGCGTCCCGCTCGTCACGTCCGCCGACGGCGGCGCCACCTGGGAGCGCGCCGACGCCGAGCACGTCCACCCCGACCACCACGACCTCTGGCTCGACCCCGAGACGCCCGGCTTCCTGATCTCCGGCAACGACGGCGGCGTCAACACGAGCTACGACGGCGGCGCGACGTGGACCAAGCTCAACACGCCGGCCGTCGGCCAGTTCTACAGCGTCCAGGTGGACGACGCCGAGCCGTACAACGTCTACGGCGGGCTCCAGGACAACGGCGTCTGGGTCGGGCCGAGCCGCTACGAGGCCTCGCCGGAGTGGCGGGCCGAGGGCGCGTACCCGTACCGCCGGCTCCTCGGCGGCGACGGGATGCAGGTGCAGGTGGACGACCGCGACGGGACCGTCTACACCGGCTTCCAGTTCGGCAACTACTTTCGAACGAACCGGAGCGGCGAGGGCCAGGCCGCGCGGATCGTCCCGCAGCACGAGCTCGGCGAGCGGCCGCTCCGGTTCAACTGGCAGACGCCGATCTGGCTGAGCCGGCACCTCCCGGACGTGCTCTACCTGGGCTCGAACAAGGTCCATCGTTCGCTCCACAAAGGCGAGGACTGGCAGACGCTGACGGACGACCTGACGGACGGCGGCTATCCCGGCGACGTGCCGTACGGGACGCTCACGAGCCTCCACGAGTCGCCGCTCGAGTTCGGCCTGCTGGCGGCCGGCACCGACGACGGCCACGTCTGGGTGACGGAGGACGGGGGCCGGACGTGGCAGGACCGCGCGGCCGGGCTCCCGGCGGGCCTCTGGGTGTCCCGCGTCGAGCTCTCCGGCCACGACCGCCAGCGGCTGATGGTGGCGCTCAACGGCTACCGCTGGGACCACTTCGACGCCTACGTCTTCCTGTCCGACGACCTGGGGCGGACGTGGCGCCGCATCGGCCAGGACCTCCCGGCGGAGCCGGTCAACGTGGCGAAGGAGGACCCCCGGAACCCCGACCTCCTCTACGTCGGGACCGACGGGGGCCTCTACGTCTCGCTCGACCGGGGCCAGACGTTCACGGCGTTCCACGGCCAGCGCG
Source organism: Rubricoccaceae bacterium (assembly GCA_963811175.1). Lineage (GTDB taxonomy): Bacteria > Bacteroidota > Rhodothermia > Rhodothermales > Rubricoccaceae > Rubrivirga. Next base: position 1,483,568 of record CAWEQE010000002.1, read on the forward strand.
CCGCGCCGCCCGCACCCGGCGTCGGGCCGAACGCCGGGGAGAGCCCGACGCTCCCGTACGTCCCGGTCCACGACCTCGTGGTGCAGGCGCGCGAGGCCGACCTCGTCGTCGGCACGCACGGGCGGTCGCTCTGGATCGCCGACCTCGACCTCGTCCAGCAGCTCACGCCCGACGTGCTCGGCGCCGCGCTCCACGTGTTCGCGCCCGACACGCTCACGCACCGGTCGAGTTGGGGCACGCGCGGCACCACGTGGTCCGACCCGCCCGAGCCGTCGCTCGACCTCGCCTACACGACCACGGCCGGCGGCACCGCCCGCGTCCGCGTCCTCGACGCCGCCGGCGACGCCGTCCGCCAGTGGGACGACGCGGCCGAGCCGGGCCTCAACCTCCTCACCTACGACCTCCGCGCGGACCGAGCCCTCGACGACGACCAGGAGGCGGGCGAGGACACGGGGGCCTTCTACCTCGTCCCCGGCACGTACACCGTCGAGGTGTCGCTGGCGGGGGAGACGGAGGCGGCGCCGCTGGTGGTCGAGGCCGCGCCGCCGCCGCGCAGCCGGGCGCGCAAGAAGGCGCCGTGACGGCCGCCGCCGCGCGCCGTCACACGCGGGACGGGCCCGCCGGCCGAGGGGCCGGAGGGCGAGCGGACGTCGCGGTGAGCCCGGTGCGGAGTTGCTCGTGCGCCCCGTCGGCCTCGGGCGCGATCACCGCCGTCACGCGGTAGTAGGGGAGCAGACGGGTGTCGGCCTGGGGAATGATCTCGCGCGTGCCGTCGCGGAGCGTCACGATCACGCAGCCGCGCGGGAGCCCCAACTCGCGGACGGTCTTCCCGGCGAACGGGGCGCCCGGGGAGACCTCGTACTCGACGACCATCGGGACCGACGGCGGGGCGATCCCCCGCCGCGTCAGATCGCGCTCGAGGAGCACCTCGTAGATCGGCGGCGTCTGGAGCGCTTCGGCCAGGATGTACGCGCAGAAGCAGGCCGTGAGGAGCGGCAGCATCAGCGCGTAGCTCCCCGTCATTTCGACGATGAGCACCAGCCCGGTCAGGGGCGCGCGGACGACGGCGGCGAAGAACCCGGCCATCCCCACCACGGCGAAGGCGCCCGGCACGGCCACCGTCGTCGGGAACAGAAGCACGGCCCCTTTCCCGACGGCGATCCCGACCAGGGCGCCCAGCACGAGGAGCGGGGCGAAGATGCCGCCCGGCGCGCCCGTCCCGTAGCTGCACACGGTGAACACGAAGCGGAGCCCGAAGAGCAGCGGGATGGCCAGGAGCGCGACGTCTCCGTCGAGGATGGTCTCGGACATGTCGTGGCCGCCGCCCACGATCTCGGGGGCGAACCACGCGACGAGCCCGATCCCCCCGCCGACGACCGCCGCCAGCGCGACGGCCCGCCCGGTCGTCGGCGCGAGGCGCTCGGCGAGGTCGAGGCCCCCCACGAGCGCCCGGTTGAACAGCGACCCCAGCCCGCCGCACAGCAGCCCGACGAGGGCGAACGCGCCGAGGAGGGAGACCGGCGGCACGGGGTAGCTGGCCACCTCGAACACCGGGAACGGCCCCGACACGGACTGCGAGAGGGCCGTCGCGATGGCCGCCGCGATGAAGGTGGCGCCGAAGATGAGCGGGCGGAAGTCCCGCTGGACCTCCTCCAGGACGAAGATCAGGCCGGCCAGCGGGGCGTTGAACGCGGCGGCCAGCCCGGCCCCGGCCCCGGCGGCGATGAGCGTCTGGCGGTCGCGGGGGCCGCGCCCGATCCGGTCGCCCACGACCGCCCCGACCGCTCCCCCGAGTTGGACGCTCGGCCCCTCCCGGCCCAGGGCGAGGCCGCTCCCCAGCGCGAGCAGCCCGCCGACGAACTTGACCGGGATCAGCCGCCCCGGCTTCAGATCGCGGAGGCGGTGGAGAACGCCCTCGATGTGAGGGATCCCGCTCCCGGCCGCCTCCGGCGCCAGCCGGCGCACGATCCACACCGAGGCGCCGGCGCCGGCAGCACCGAACAGGACGGGCAGTGCCCACCCCACGTCGGGGAACTGGTGCGCCCAGTCCACGAGCGCGTTTCGGGCGCCGTGCGCCGCCGCCAGGGCGATGCGGAACGAGATGGCCAGCGCTCCAGCCGCGATCCCGACGAGGGCAGCCCGGGGGAACAGTTTCTTCCGCTCCTGCCGGATGTGGAAGTACTGCTCGGTCTCGGAGGGAACGGCCTCGTCGTCTGCCGACATCCGAACGTCCGGGAGCCAGGAGGGGACGCGAAGAGTCATCGCGGCCGGCCTCCGAAGACGGCCGCGCCGGGCGGCGGTGAGAGGGGCCGGGGCACAGCGGCTGGGGCGGGGGAGAGGCTCATCGCCCTAGCCTACTCGCGTCGCCCCACGCGGACGCCCCGTACCGGACGGTTTCGTGGCGTCTCAACGGCGCCCTCAGCCGCCCTTCGTCGTCGGCCGCTCCCGGACGAGCCGGAGGCTTCTCCCGAGGCGGGCGCGGGCCTGCCGATCCGCCTCAGGCGCTCCCCGACATCCACGAAGGGGCGGTCGTCGCCCGGGGCGACAGGGCGGTCGAGAGTGTCCAGGTCACCGGGCCTCTCCCTCCCAGGCGGGGTTACTGAACGACCACCGTGACGATGGCATTCTTCGAGGTCACGCCCGCGCCGTCTCGGGCGACGTAGGTGAACGAGTCCGTGCCTAGGAAGCCGGCGCCGGGCCGGTACGACAGCGCGTCGCCCTCCGTCCGGGTGATCCTCCCGCCTCGGACCGCCCGCTCTTGGAACGACTCGATGGCGAGGTCGCTGCCCGTGTCGTTGGCGAGCACGTGGATCGTCACGGCCTGGCCCGGACTCGTCTGGGCCGTGTCGTTCGTGGCGACGACCTCCGGCTGATCGTTGCCCGCGTCGCAGCCGCCGAGAAGGACGGCGGCCGAGAGACAGAGGGCGGAAACGGAAAGGCGCATGGGACGAGAGAGAGCGACCGTCTGGAGGGAGAGGGAGAAAGCTACCGCCCTGCTTTGAGGCGCTCGAACGTATCGACGAAGCGGCGGGCGTCGTCGGGGTCGAACTGGCGGTCGAGCGAGCGGTCGCCGTCCTCGTCGTCGAACGTGAACGAGTCGTCGCCGGAGGTCTCGACGCGGAGCTGGCCGTCCTCGTAGCGGACCGATTCGACCTCCTCGATGGGGACGCGGACCGTGAAGTCGAGGGCGTCGGCGACGGCGCCCGTCACGGCGCGGGCGATCGAGCCGCCGAGGCCGTTCAGGTCCTCGGTCTCCTGGGCCATGTCGCTCTCGACCTCGGCCCGCTTCTTCTCCGAGAGGCGGAAAAAGAGGACCTCGTCGGTCAGGCCGAGGTCGGCCTCGCCGCCCCGCGTCGTGATGACGATCTGCTCGACGCCCGGAGGCGCCTCGCCGTCGAGATCTACGCCGGCCTCGGTCCGGGCGGAGGGGTCGGGAGCGACCTCGTCCGGCTCCGGGGCGCAGCCGGCGGCGAGGAGGAGCGAGGCGAGAAGGAAGAAGCGCATGGGCCGGGGGAAGGAGACGCGGCGCGTCATACGGGACGCGCGCGCCGAGGTTGAAGGCTACCGCTCGTCGGCCTCCGACGCCTGCGACTGGCGGCGCGTCTCGGCGAACGCCTCGCTGGGGCGCCACTGCGGGGCCAGGTCGCTCGCGGCGAGGGCGTAGCCGAGGCGGAAGGCGACCCGCGTCTGCTGGACGATCCCGCCGAACGTGAGGTCGGCGGTCAACTCGTCGGCCGGTTGGTGGTAGCGGTCGGCGCGATAGGCGTCGCGGACGGTCTGGCCGTAGTCGGCGGGGCGGTCGCGGTAGCGGTCGCCGGTCTCGATGAAGACGGCCGGGACGCCGCCGCGCGCGAAGGCGAGCTGGTCGGAGCGGTAGAAGAGGCCCTGGTTGGGCGCGTTGTCCGGCGAGACGGTCATCCCCTCGGCCTCGGCGGCGGCCGCCAGCAGGGCGCGCAGGTCGCTCCGCTCCGACCCGATGCCGACGATGTCGTCGGTCTCGCCGAAGAGGTTGCCGCTGTCCACGTTCACGTTCGCCACCACCTGGCCGAGCGGGACCGGCGGGTGCGCGGCGAAGTAGGCCGAGCCCAGGAGCCCGGCCTCCTCGGCCGTGAACGTCACGAAGTAGACCGAGCGCTCGGGCGCCTCGGGGAGCGCCGCGAACGCCTGCGCGATCTCCAGCATCATGGCCACGCCCGAGGCGTTGTCGATGGCGCCGTTGTAGATCCCGTCCTGGCCGGCCGCCTCCTTCTCCGCGTCGATGCCGAGGTGGTCGTGGTGGGCGCCGAAGACGACGGCCTCGTCCGGCCGCACGCGCCCGGGGATCTTGGCGACCACGTTCTGCCCGACGAGGTCGGCCGACTGCTCGACCTCCATCGACACGTCGGCGACGACGGGCAGCTCGACGGGCCGGAAGTCGCGCCGGGCGGCCAGCTCCTTCCACGCGTCGAGCGACGAGCCGGACATCTGGGCGAGCGCCTCGGCGGCGTCCTGGCTGATCCACCCGCGCACCTCCAGGGCGCCCTCGGGCGGCTCGGCACCGGACGGGTGGGCGCCGAACGCGTCGCTGGCGACGACGCCGAACGGGTAGCCGGCCATCTCGTCGGTGTGGATGAGGAGCATCCCGCGTGCGCCGCGCCGCCGGGCCTCCTCGTACTTGTAGGTCCAGCGACCGTTGTAGGTGAGCGTGTCGGCCTGGAAGAGCGCCGGCTCCTCGGCCGTCGCCGGCGGGTCGTTGACGAAGGAGACGAGGACCTTGCCGGTCGGGTCGAGGTCCTTGTAGTCGTCCCAGTCGTAGCCCTCGGCCGTGATGCCGTAGCCGACGAACACGAGGTCGGCGCCGTCGAGGCTCGCGGCGTCCGCGCCGGTGTCGGTCGTGAGCGCGGCGTCGTCGACGAAGTCGAACGAGGCCGGCTCGCCGGTGTCCGGCCGGAACGTGAGCGGCGACGCCTCCGTCACGCGGACGCTCCGCAGGGGCACGTCCTGGGTGAACGAGCCGTCCGGCATCCCGCCCTCCAGGCCCATCGACCGGAACTGCTCGACGATGTACTCGACGGCGCGCTGCTCGCCGGGCGTCCCGGTTCCGCGCCCCTCGAACGCGTCCGAGGCGAGCGCCGCGATGTGCGCCCGGAGGTCGGTCGAGTCGATGGAGGCGAGCGCGGCGTCGGGTGCGTTCGGCGCTTGGGCGGCGTCGAACGGCGCGGGCTCGGGGGTGCCGGCGCCGTCGCCGGCGCAGGCCGCCAGCAGGACGAGGGGGAGGCAGAGGAGGAGGCGTTTCATGAGGGGAGAGGGCTACGGAGTGGCGGGGACGAGGGTGAGGGTCCAGCGCGTCGGGCCGGGGAGGAACGGGCTCGGGCGGCCGAAGGCCCAGTCGTCGTGGCCGGCGCCCCAGTACGGCGAGAGCGGGTGGCCCGCCTGGCCGCCGGGCATGTGGAAGATCCCACGCTCCTCGTGGCCGGGCGAGACCACCATCCGCTCGGACGCGCCCGACGACGGCCGGGCCACGCGCGGCATCCGGTCGTCGCCGGCCTGCGGATAGGCGGGCATCCGCAGCCGGTCACCGAGGCCGGGGAGCACGTCGGCCATCGGGTGCGCGATGTCGGCCGTGTTGGAGGCGCCCCAGGTCGCGGCGGCGAGGTCGTCGTAGCGGCTCGCCACGTCGTCGGCGGCGCCGAGCAGGAGCGCGTCCCAGGACGCCGCGCCGGGCGGGAGCAGGTGCGCCGGCTGCTCCGAGACGAGCTGCCAGAGCGGCGCCTCGTCGCGGCCGGGCAGGCCGCCGACCTGCGGCGACTGGCGGCGGACCGGAGCGAGGAGCGGGGAGAGGGCGCGGTCGGAGACCTCCGAGCGCCACTCGCGGAGGAGCCGGTAGCCCGGCGTCCTCGGGCGCCGCCCGTCCCGTCCAGCCCTCGACGAGCTGGCGAAGCTCGGCGCGAGCGGGCGTCGTCTCGGCGTCGTCGAGGGTTCCGAGGAGGAGCCGGCGCCAGCGCTCGTAGAACACGGCGCGGTCGTCGAGGGCGATCGCCAGCAGGTCGCGCTCGTCGATGGGCGCGCTCAGGGCGCGAAGGGCGTCGCGGATCTGGTGGGCGCGGGCGCCGTGCGCGTAGTTGCCGTCGCCGATGACGGCCAGCGCCTCGCCGCCGACCACGCGCGCGTTCGCCGTCCACAGCCGCCCGTCCGCGGGGTCCACGACGCGGGGGACCTCAGCGGGGGAGAGGAAGCGGTCCCACCGTGCGTTGGGATCGGTGGAGTCGACCGGCCGCGCGCCGTCGCGGCCGACGCGGTGGGGGATCTGTCCGCCGATGGTCCAGCCGATCCGTCCGGCGCGGTCGCCGGCGACGACGTTCTGGGCCGGGATGCCGGAGCGGTTGGCGACGTCGAGCGCCTCGTCCAGCGTCGTCGCGGCCTCCATGTCCAACAGCGCGAGGTTGGTCGCCTCCGGCCGGTGTGCGCCCCACTGCATCGCGTACATCGTGCCGTCTGCATCGCGCGCCGTCACCGGCCCCCACGGCGTTTCCAGCACCCGAAGCTGGCGCGTCTCGCCGCCGACGCGCACCGCCTCCGCCAGCGTGTCGAGCGGGACGGAGGACGAGTCGGTGAGCACCCAGCCCGGCCGCGCGGGGTCGGGCACGAGGCGGACGAAGTCGACGTAGTCGCCGTAGGAGTTCGTGAAGCCCCACGCCACGTCGCCGTTGCTTCCGACGATCACGAGCGGCGTGCCGGGCAGCGTCGCCCCCGTGACATGGCGCAGTCCCACCTCGCCTGGATAGACAAGGGACGCGCGGAACCAGATGTGGGGCAACCGGATGCCCAGGTGCATGTCGTTCGCCACGATGGCGCTCCCCGTCTCCGACAGGCCGCCCGCCACGGCCCAGTTGTTCGAGCCCCGGATCTCCGGCTCGGGCGTGAGCGGGGCCGTGCCGCCGGCCTCGGCGTCCGCCAGTTCCTCGGGCGTGGGGACGGTCGGAGGCGCGGCGGCCTCGCCCTGAATCGGCGCGTCCCAGCCGTCGCCGGACGCGAGCAGAAAGCGGGCGAGCGGCGCCGGCAGCGCGCGGTCCACCGCCTGCCGCTGAAGCTCCAGCCCGTAGCCGCCGTCGAACTGGAGGTCGAGGTACATGGCGTAGGCGGCGAGGATGGAGTCCTCGGGCCGCCACGGCTCGGGCTCCTGGCGGAGTGCGAGGTACTCGAACGGCCGCGCGCCGAGCGCATCGAGCCCGGCGTTGGCGCCCTCGACGTAGGCGTCCAGCACGCGCCGCTGGCGGACGGGGAGGGCCGCGACGACCTGCCGCGCGCGGGCGCGGAAGCGGTGCGGGCGGAGCGTCGAGTCGGTGCTCCACGTGGCGTCGCCGAGGAGGGCGGAGAGCTCGCCGGCGGCGGCGCGGCGGAGGAGGTCCATCTGGAACCACCGCTCCTGGGCGTGGACGTAGCCGAGCGCCCGCGCCACGTCCTCCCGGCTCTCGCCCGTGATCGTCGGGACCCCCGCGCGGTCGCGCTCGACGGTGACCGACCCGGAGAGACCGGCCACCGCCCGTTCGCCGTCGAGGTCGGGGAGACTCGCCCGGACCGTCGTCCAGATCCCGACGGCCCCGAGGATCACGAGGAGGACCAGGAGAGCGACGGAGAGTTTCAGAGCACGCATGAGGCCGGCGTCAGGGGGGACCGTAAGTAACCAACGTGGCGTAGGAAGTCGTCGGTCCTTCACCTCTCCTGCATCCATGCCCACTCGCAACGTCTACCACGTCGTCCCCCACGAAGACCGCTGGGGCGTCCGCCTCGAAGGCTCTCCCACCCTCTCGACCGAGTCCGATAGCCGCGACGACGCCGTCGAGCATGCCTCCGGCTACGTCCGAAAGCTCGGGGCCGGGCGCGTCGTCGTCCACTCGGACTCGGGGCAGATCGAGACGGTCCACACGTTCGACCAGCTCCCCGCGCCGCACGGGTCCTGGCGCGACGCGGTCTTCTCGCGCCCCGCGCTGGCGGTCGGCGTGGCCGCGCTCCTGGTGGCGTTCGGGTACGGCCTGAGCCGCCGTTGACGGTCGGGGAGGGTGCCGACTGAGGTTCAGGTAGGGCCGGTATCTGCTTGGCAGCCAACGAGGTACCCCTGTCCGTCACCGGTCTCGTGGCATCGTGCCTTGGTCTCAGGGCGATGCAACAAAAACCCCGACCGGCACGAAGGCCGGTCGGGGGGTGCGGGCGGGTCGGGCCGGTTGTCGTCCCCCCGGACAGATCGCCAGGCTCGACCTCACTCGATACGTGAACGATAGGGACCAGAAGGCGCCGCGTCAAGGGGGGCATGCAATTCCGATGAAGGATCGGGCGATCCCCGGCGTCGGAGGTCGATATTGCACGCCCGCCGCCTCGCTCCCGTCCACGCTGTCGATGCCCTTCCCGTCGCTCGAGAACCGCGCGTTCCTGGCCCTGCTCGCCATCGTCACCGTCGCCTTCGCGTGGACGCTGGGGGGGTTCCTGATGCCGGTGTTCTGGGCCGTCGTGCTGGCGGTCTTGTTCACGCCGCTGTTCAAGTGGTACGAGCGGCGGTTGCGGGGGTACCGCTCGGTCGCGGCCCTCGGCACGCTCCTGACGGTCCTGTTCGTGGTGGTGGTCCCGCTCGTGGTGCTCGGGGGCGTCGTGACGCAAGAGGCCGTCGGGGTCTATCAGCGGGTGGCCTCGGGCGAGATCGACCTCACCGAGCCGGTCCACGCGGTCGAGGAGATGCTCCCGCGCCTCGGGCGCCGCGCCGAGGAGTTGGGCGTCGACTTCGAGCAGATCCGGGAGAACGTGTCGACGTCGGCCCTCGCCATCAGCCAGACGGTGGCGTCGAGCCTGCTCGGGGTGGGGCAGCAGGCGCTCCAGTTCACGCTGATGCTCGCGGTGACGCTGTACGTCCTGTTCTTCTTCGTCCGCGACGGCGAGCGACTGCGGAGTCTGTTGATCCGGGCGCTTCCCCTGGGCGACCCCCGCGAGCGCCGTCTCTTCACCAAGTTCGCCGCCGTCACGCGGGCGACGGTCAAGGGCACGTTCGTGATCGCGGCGGTGCAGGGCGCCATCGGGGGCGTGGCCTTCGCGCTGCTCGGGCTCGGCTCGCCGCTGCTGTGGGGGGTGGTGATGGCGGTGTTCTCCCTCCTCCCGGCCGTAGGGGGGGCCATCGTCTGGGTGCCGGCGGCCGTGTACCTGCTCCTCACCGGAGCCTGGGTGAAAGCCCTGATCCTGGTCGGCGTCGGGGCCGGCGTGATGGGCACCGTCGACAACGCGCTCCGGCCGGTCCTCGTCGGGCGAGACGCGGGGATGCCGGACTACATGATTCTGCTCTCGACGCTGGGTGGGCTGGCGACGTTCGGGTTCTCGGGGCTCGTGATCGGCCCCATCGTGGCCGGCCTGTTCCTGACCGTCTGGGAGATCTTCGCCGAAGAGTTCGGCCCCGTCGACGACGACATGGACGTCCCCGGCGACCTCCCGGCCACGGCCGCCGTTCTCGAGGGTGACCCGGCCGACCTCTCGCCCGAGCCCGTGCCGTCTTCGGTCGGCGGCTCGTCGGAGCCCGCGGTGTAGCAGCCCCGCCAGCGGGTCGGCTCAGGCGAACACGCCCGTCTCGTTCTCGTGCGGAAGCTCCCTGCCTTCTTTATGACGTCACACTGCGCCTGCAGGCTGTGGATGTACGAGGGGATGGGAGGTATGGCGCATTTTGCCGTAAGGGAAAGGTGGGTTGTTTCAGTGATACTACGTCAGGATGCGGGTTTGGGACTTCGTAGGAGCGTTTGCGCGCCTACGGAGCCGCGTCTGTGCCGACGGACGGTTCAACAACAGGTTGATTGGGAACGGACGCGTTCCTAGTGTGCAGCCACGCTCACGCCGCCGGCTCACCGTCGACGGGCGGTCGACTCTCGCATCGTGTGGGACTCCTGGCCCAACACGGTGCGTCGTCAGGACGTGGCAACGCCGCGTCCACCGCTGGGCCGCTGCTCTCCCTCTCCCCACGCTCCCCATGACCGTTTCTACTGCTGCGCGCTCCCTGGCTCGCCGTGCCCTCGCCGGGGCTACATCCCTCTCTGTCCTACTGGCGGTCTCCCTGCTCGCGGCCTCCGCCAGCGCGCAGGTCTTCTCGGAATTCCAGTCCAACCCGCCAGGGGCTGACCCAGGGACCCAAACCTTCGAGATCAGTGGGACACCGGGCACGCCTTTCTCGGGGGCTATTGTAAGCGTGGAGAACGACGGGGCCGACGGCCGTGTGGATCGCGCGTCTCAGGTTTCGGGCACGTTCAACGCTGACGGTCTTCTGGTCGTTAGCGTGCCTGACTTGGAGAACCCCTCCTTCACAGTGATTCTGACTGACAGTTTCACCGGCTCGGTAGGCGACGACATTGACGTGGACGACGACGGTACGGTCGACGACCTCTCAGCCTTCGGTACGATCCTCGACGCTATTGGTGTGCCTGATGAAATCGGAGACGTAGCGAGCCTCTACGGTGCCGACGTTGGGGGGACCGACTTCGCCTTCACCGGCGCCGAGCCAGAACTGATCTTCCGCTCCGGCTCGACAGGCGACCTCTACGCGGTCAACGAGTTAGGAGATGAGGTGGCCTACGACACGGCTGGCAACGAAGTCCTGGCATCGGACTTCAGTTCTGATCCTACGACGGAACCAACTTTCGGAAATATCAACCCGTTCCGCATCCAGCCGTCTGAAGAATGCACCACCTCGTCTCCGCTCTACATCTCGGCCTTCAGCGCTGGCGACCCCGGCCAGGTCACCGTCACCAACAGCGACGCCGCCAGCGGCGACACCGTCGAGCTGTCCGGCTGCACGCTCGCCGTCTACGACGGGTTCGACGAGTTGGTGGAGGACACCGAGACCGCCCCGGACCCGACGCCGCTCGCCCCGCAGAGCTCCTACGTCTACGCGCCCGCCATCGAGGCCGGCCGCCCCGGTGCCGTCGTCCTCTCGACGGCCGACCTCGAGGTCGACGACAGGGTCTCCGACGCCGTGACCACCGAGGGCACGACCGTCGTCACCGGCGTCGTCTTCGACGCGACCGGCGCCGTCTACGTCTCCGGCGGGGCACGCGGCGAGTGCGGCAACGGGGGCGGCCAGCGGTCGTGCTCCTCGGCCGAGGGCGCGGCCAACTTTGTGAACGCACTCGGCGCCGTGTTCGGCGGCGCAACCGGGGCCGAGGAGCCCGGCGCGCTGTCGCTGGGCGTCGCGGTCGGCCCGAACCCGGTCCGCTCGGCGTCGCGCGTGACGTACGGGGTCGGCCAGCCGGCCGACGTCCGCGTCTCGGTGTTCGACGCGCTCGGCCGGGAGGTGGCCGTGCTGGCCCAGGGACCAAGGGGGGCCGGCGTCCACGCGGCGACGCTCGACGGCTCGGCGCTGACGGCCGGCGTGTACATAGTCCGGGCCGTCGTCGGGGCCGAGGCCCGGACGGCCACCGTGACCGTCGTCCGATGACGGCGCCCTCGTCCCCTTCTTTCACGCTCCATACCCCTGATCCGATGACGACTCCTCCCAACACGCTGCCCCTCGACGCCCCGCCGCCGCGCCCGTACGATCCGCCCTCGCTCATCTCCCTGGGGACGGTGGAGTCCGTGACGGCCGGCCCCATAGCCAACGGTGGCAACCTCGACCAACTCGTCGGGCTGGCGGGTGGCTTCAACCAGAGCGAGACAACTTCGTAGCGCGTCCCGACGACGGCTTTCTCTGGGCGGCGCCTCTCGGGGCGCCGCCCACGTTTGTGCCTCGCCGTCTCCAGCGGTGGGCTCTCGAGTCGCATCTTCCCCCTTGCCGGCTGTGCCGGAAGCCCCGTTCTTTCCTTGCCCGTCGCGCCGACGGCCTCCGCCTCTTCCTTTCCAGACTCCTCCCGACCCCATGCGGCTCTTGCATTACCTGCCCCTCCTCGCCGTCCTCGGCTGCCACGTCCGTGCACGCGCAGAGTGACCTCCTGTTCTCCGGGTACATCGAAGGAGCCGCTCGCTGGGAGCAACAAAGCCAGTTGAGATCCTACAATACGACGGACGGGCCGTACGATCTCGACGCAAACGCCGTCTACGGATTGGCTCGGTACAACAACGGGTCGGGGCCCGACGGCCCGGGTTCACGTCTCCAACTGGCGGGCACGATTGCGACCGGGGACTTCGTTTACGTCATCGCCAACTTGTCGACTGAGCGGCGAATTGGTCGGAGGCAGACGTGGCGAATGGCTTCGCTAGCTTCAATGGCAACGACGCGCTCGTCCTGATTTCCGGGGACACGTACTGATAATTGGCGGCACCAGTCCTCGACGTGATCGGGCAGGCTCGGGAGTCGACCCAGGAACGGATGGGGGACCGGTCGACAGGACGACGAAGGATCACACGATCCGCCGGATGGCCGCCAGCTGCACGGGCGACACGGACGCGACGGACGCCTTCGACCCGGCCACTGACTACGACGGCTTCCCCGACGGCACTTCGACGGGCTCGGCGGCTACGACGGGACCTGCGCGGCGGAAGCAGCGCCGGTCATCCAGTTCCCGCGACCTCTGCGTCCGTCTCGGAAAGCGTCGGGACGGTGGCGGTGGACGTCACGATCTCGGTGGCGCCGACGACCGACACGACCGTGGACGTCGTCTTCGACACGGGCAGCTCGACGGCGACGACCTCGGACCTCGACGGGTTCGCGAGCGAGACGGTCACCTTCACCTCGGGAGGCGCCACGACGCAGACCGTGACGGTGACGGTCACCGACGACAGCGACGTCGAGCCGGCCGAGACGGCGCAGTTCGTCCTCCAGAACCTCTCGGGCGATCCCGACGCGACGCTCGGGGCAACACGACCTATCACGCTCACGATCAACGACGACGACACGCCGATCCCGACGAACGTCGTCATCAACGAGATCGACCCGGACACGCCGGGGACGGACACGGCCGAGTTCGTCGAGCTTCGGACCACGGACCCCAACACGGCGCTCGACGGGCTCGTGCTCGTGCTCGTCAATGGGAGCAGCGGTACGTCGTATCGGGCGGTCGACCTCGACGGCTACACGACCGACGCCGACGGACTGATCGTTCTCTGCGAGGACGCCACGGTCGTGACGACGTGCGACCAGGACGTGTTCACCTCGATCCAGAACGGTGCGGACGCCGTCGCCCTTTACGTCGGCGACGCGGCGGACTTCCCGAACGGGACGGCGGCCTCGTCCACGAATCTCGTGGACGCTGATCGTGTACGGGACGAACGACAGCCGCGACGTCGGGCTGCTGGCGGCCCTCGGCGAAACCGTCCAGTACGACGATGCCGACACGACGTCGGTCCAGCGGCTCGCCCTCTCAGACGGCATGCCGTCGGGCCTCCTCTATCCTGCGGAGCCCACGCCGGGCGCCGCGAACCCGGCCACGCTGACCGTCGACCAGACGGCGAGCGTCAACGACGTGGCGGGCTACCGGCTCGTGTCCGTGCCGGTGCTCGACGCCATCGGCGTGCCGAAGGACGTGGACGACGTGGCGGCGATCAACCTCGTCCAGGGCGTCGAGGGCGGCACGAACCCGGCGCAGTACCCCGAGGCCGACGTCAACCTGTTCACGACGTACACGGGCGGCGGCGACGGTGCCTTCACCGGCCCGGCGAGCACGGACGAGGCCCTGGCGCCCGGCGACGGCTTCTTCTGGTACTGGTTCGACCAGGACATCGACCCGAACGACGGCGCCTTCGGCGGCGGCACGAGCGTCAGCTACGACCTCTCGAACGAGGCGTTCGCGCTCGCCCTCACGGGCGTCCCGCTCGACGACGTCGTGACGGGCGGGTCCTACACGTGGCCCGTGGACGCGACGGCCGACGGCTTCTACCTCGTCGGCAACCCCTACGCCTACGCGTTCCGGCTGGGCGGGATGTCCGTCTCGGACGGCACGCTCCAGAGCGCCTTCGCGGTCTGGAATCCGACGCTCGGCACCTACGAGGACCGCACGGCCGACTTCGCCGACCCGTTTGCCGGCGACGCCCTGCCGGTGTGGAACGGCGCGGTCGCCGAGGTCACCGGCACGTCTGGCGCGTCGTTCGACGTCCGGACCACGTCGGCCTTCGTGGACCCGGCCGCCAGCGCGTCGGCGTCGAACTTCGTCGGCCGGGTGGCGTCGCCGGTGGCGACCGGCTTCGGGCTCCGGTTGGAGGGCGCGCTGGCGAGCGGCGCGGCCGTCACGGACCACGCGGCCACGGTCCGTTTCCTGGCCGATGCCCAGGTGGCGTGGGACGTCCACGACGGGTCGAAGCTCTTGCCGCCGCTGGCGGAGTACGCGCTCGTGGCGCTCGTCGGGGAGCGGGACGGGGCGCCGCGCCGCCAGCGCACGATGTCGCTCCCGCAGGAGCTCGACGGCCCGCTGACCGTCCCGGTCGCGTTCCTGGCGACGGGGACGGGCTCGTTCACGCTCTCGTTCGACGGCGTCGAGGCGATCCCCGACGGCTGGGCGGCCCGGCTCGTGGACCTCGTCACCGGCGAGTCGGTCGACGTCGGGTCCGGCGCGGTCTACGCCTTTGAGGCCGACGCCTCGGACTGGACGGATCGGTTCGAGCTCGTGCTCGCCTCGGAGACCTCGGTCGCCGCCGAAGATCGGCCGGACGGCTCGGCCTCGATCGGCCTCCCGCGCCCGAACCCGGCCGTGCGGTCGGCCACCCTCGACGTGCGCGTGGCCGAGTCGCAGCGCGTGACGCTGACGGTGATCGACATGCTCGGGCGGACGGTGGCGGCGTCGGTCGTGACGGACATCGCGGCGGGGGCCGCCGTCGGGATTCCGGTGGACGTGTCCGGTCTGGCGCCGGGCACCTACGTCCTCCGCATTCAGGGGGCATCGTTCGTCGAGACGCGCCGGCTCGTGGTGACGCGGTAGAGCGGCGCCGGCGGCGGGCGGCGGGCACGGAGACCCTCGTGCCCGTCGTCCGGTCGTGCCGGGCTGGCGGCGATCGCCAGCGGCGCCGTCGGGCACGCCGAGAAGATTCTACCCCCGCTCCGGGTACAAAGGGATTCCCGCGCTCGCCGCTGCCGGGTCGCGCAGGAAGGGGGTCTCGTGAACGAGTCAGACGCCGCGCCGCAGGCGGTCTCCCAGGGAGTCGGGCAGGCCGAGCTCCCGCACCCGGACCGCCGTCCGCACGTGGTCGTAGTGGGCGCGGACCATCTCGACCGTGAACGCCTCGGGGTCGTACAGGGCGAACGAGATCCGTGCGTCGCGGTCGCGGGGCTGGCCCACGCTCCCCACGTCGACCAGGAACCGGTGGCCCGGCCGGACGCGGAGGACGCCGATGGAGTCCGAGACGACGGCCGGCTTGTGGGAGTGGCCGACGAAGCAGATGGGCGTCTCGAAGGCGCCGAACTGGGCGCGGACGTGGCCGAACGACGAGAGGCGAGGCCAGCGCTCCGGCTCCAGCGGGGCCGCGTGGACGAACGTCGCGTCGTGGGCCGTGGCGACGAGGGGCAGCCCCCGGAGCCACGCGAGTTGTTCCTCGGAGAGCAGGCGCTGATGAACGCGGGCCGCCTCCTGGCCGTCGCGGGGGAGGACCGCCAGCCCGTCGCCGCTGGCGACGGCCTCGTCGTGGTTGCCGAGCACGCTGATCTCGAACTCCGCCCGGACGAGGTCGAGGCAGGCGCTCGGGTCCGGCCCATACCCCACGACGTCGCCCAGGTTCACGAGCCGCTCGGCGCCCCGCGCTTCGGCGAGGTCCACGGCGGCTCGGAGCGCCTGGTAGTTGGCGTGGATGTCGGAGAGGACGGCGACGAGCACGGGGCGAACCGGGGAATGGCCGGGTAAGATCGCGCGCGCCCTGAACACTGCGGGGCCGTAAACGAGGGGTCGCGATCCGCACGGCTTCTTGGCACGGCGTGTGCGGGGGGCTCCACGGAGCGGCTCCTATATTTCTCTCTCTCCCTGATGGCACCCGTTCCGTTTACCCCCATGCGAATCGAACCCGCCGACCTGGAGCGAGGCGCCGGACCGGCTCCGGTGGAGGAGCCCTTCTACAGCCGCGTCGAGGAGGGCATCGATCTCCGCGAGCTGCTCGACATCCTGATCCGGGGCAAGAAGTTTATCCTCGGCGGGCTGGCGGTCGGGATGCTGCTGGCCGGGCTCCACGGGCTCCTCACGCCGTCGCAGTACGCGTCGTATTCGCTCCTGCTGGTCGAGAAGCAGGACACCGACCTCGCCTCGGTCCTGCCCACGGACCCCAGCGCGGCCTTTTTTCGCAACGAGCGGAATCTCAGCAACGAGCTCCTCGTGCTCCGGCAGTCCTACCCGCTGGCGATGAGCGTGGCCGAGCAGCTCATGGAGCTGGAGGTCGTCCCCGGCACGGACCGCCCGCTCACCATCCTGCGCGACCGCGACGACGGCGAGCCGCTGACGACGACCGACGTCGCGTTCCGGCTCCAGAGCGAGTACGTCACGCCGTCGCTGGAGGGGACCGAGGCCGACGCCGTGCGGATCACGGCCCAGAGCACGGTCCCGGAGGAGGCCGCCTTCATCTCGAACCTCTACGCGCGGGCCTTCGAGGACCGCACCCAGGAGTCCAGCCGGGAGGGGGTGTCGGCCTCGCGCGAGTTCCTGGAGGAGCAGGTCGGGACGCAGGAGGCCGCGCTGGAGGACCTCGACGAGCAGGTCCGCTCGTTCATGCAGCGCGAGGACGCCGTGGCGCTCGACGAGGAGTCGAGCCAGATCGTCCAGCGCATCGCCGACCTCCAGAGCCAGCGCGACCAGGCGACCGTCGGGATCGGGATGCGCCGGGCCTCCATCGACGCGCTCCAGACGGAGCTGCGCCGGCTCGAGTCGCGCCTCTCGGAGCGGCTCGGGTCCGGCCTCGACGCCGAGCTGGCGGCGGCGCAGGACCGGCTCGTCGAGGTCCAGGCGCAGCTCAACGTGTTCTACGAGCAGAACCCGCAGCTCCGCGAGGCCACGGAGGTCCCCGCCCGCGTCGCGACGCTCCGCCGCGAGCAGCAGCAGACGCGCGACCGGATCGCCACCATCTCCCGCCAGCTCACCGACCAGTCGCTCGCGGCCGGCAGCGGCCCCGGCGACCAGCAGTCCGGCTTCCTCCGCGCCGCCGAGCTGCGCGCCCGCCTCGCCGACGAGCGCGTGGCCCTGGACGGCCTCGTGGCCCAGCGCGACCAGCTCTCGCAGCGCCTCGGCGAGTACGAGCGCGACCTCCAGCGCATCCCGGCGCAGTCCATCGAGCTGGCCCAGCTCCAGCGCAACCGGCTGGCGCGGGAGCGGCTCTACGGGGCGCTCGAATCGAACCTCCAGGAGGCCCGCGTGGCCGAGCAGTCGCAGCTCGGCTATGCCGAGGTGATCCGCCCGGCGTTCGTCTCGCCGGTCCCGTTCGCGCCGAGCCGGCTCCGCAACCTCGTGCTCGGCGGGCTCCTCGGCCTCATGCTGGGCGGGGCGCTGGCGATCGGCCGCGTCCGCCTCGACCACCGCCTCAACCGGCCCGACGACCTCAAGTCGTTCTCGGCTCCGCTCATCGCCACCGTCCCCAACACGGACGAACTGATCGAGCGCGACTTCGGCGGCCAGGCCCACGTGACCGTCGACGGCCGCGACGTGGACGCCCACCTCGTGACGCTCCTCAACCCGATGGCCGCCGCCAGCGAGGCGTACCGCGGCCTCCGGACGAGCGTCCAGTTTAGCCGGCCGGACGTGATGGTGAAGACCATCCTGATGACGAGCGCGAACCCCTCGGAGGGCAAGAGCACGACGGCGGCCAACCTCGCCCTCGTGATGGCCCAGGCCGGCCGCCGCGTCCTCCTCGTCGACGGCGACCTCCGCAAGCCGACGGTCCACAAAAAGCTGGGCGTGCCCCGCGAGCCGGGCCTCGTCCAGATGCTGTTCGAGGAGGCCCCGACGGACCTCGACGCGCTCCCCCAGATCGCCGACGACTGCTACGTCCTCACGGCCGGGCGGATCGTCCCGAACCCGTCGGAGCTGCTCGGCTCGAAGCGGATGCGCGACCTGATCGAGCGGATGCGCGACGAGTTCGACATCGTCATCTTCGACGCGCCCCCGGTCCTCGCCGCCACCGACGCCGTCCTCCTCTCCACCCAGGCCGACGCCACGCTCCTCGTCGCCCGCGCCGGCCAGACCCGCGACTACGAAGTCCAGTCGGCGCTGGAGGCGCTCGGGAGCGTCGGGGCGAGCGTGATCGGGACGGTCCTGAACGGGTTCGACGTTTCCAAATCGTACGGATACAAGTACAAGTATGCCTACCGCTACGGGAGTGACTACGCCTACGGCTCGCCCTCTGCCTGACGCCGTGTCGCTCCGCTCGTTCCTTCTCGCCCTCGTCGCCGTCTTCCTGTTCGTCGGCCCCGCCAGCGCCCAGGTCGTGGGCCGCGTCGAGGGCCGGCAGGCGACGCCCGGCAGCGGCTACTACGTCAACGCCCGCCCCGGCGAGCCGACGACGCGCGTCTACGTGTGGGGGAGCGTCCGCGCGCCCGGCGTGTACGAGGTGGGGGAGGGGTTCGACCTCCAGTCCGTCCTCTCCCTGGCGGGGCTCCCCGTCGAGAGCGAGCGGGACCCGGGCGACCCCGAGGTCTACGTGAGCGTGTACCGGCCCGGGACCGGGAGCGAGCCCGTCTACCGGGCGGCCCTCGACGCCTTCGCCACCGACCCCGCCGCGCACCCCGCCCTCCGCGAGGGCGACGTGATGACGGTCGGGCTGGAGCCCGAGGCGCGCGTGAACGTGTGGGGGGCCGTCCGCGTGCCGGGGCTCTACGAGGTGGGGCCGGGGTTCGACGCGCCGGCCGTGCTCTCGCTGGCCGGCGGCCCGCTCCTCCCGCAGCTCCAGGACAACGACTCCCGCGAGGTGACGGTGGTCTACGCCCGAGGCGACCGCCAGCTGTTCGAGGGCAGCCTCGACGCCTTCGTCCAGTCGCGCGCGTCGCTCCCGATGCCCGCCACGGGCGACGTGATCGAGGTGGAGGTCCGGCTCAAGCGGGGGTTCACGTTCCGCGACGCGCTGGGCGTCGTGGGCTCCGTGGCCGGCGTGGCCTCGGCGGTCGCGCTGATCTTCTACCGGCTGAACTAACCGCCCGCCGGTCGTGAGAACGCCCACCACCCTTCTCGTCACGGGCGGCGCCGGGTTCATCGGGTCCGCGTTCGTGCGCTGGGCGCTGGCGGCGGGCGCCGACGTGGTGACGCTGGACGCCTTCACGTACGCCGGCCTCCGCGCCAACCTCCGCGGCCTTCGGGGTCCGGGCCGACACACGCTCGTCGAGGGGGACATTCGAGACCAGGCGCTCGTGGAGCGGATTCTCCGCGAGCACGACGTGGATACGCTCGTGCACTTCGCGGCCGAGAGCCACGTCGACCGCTCGATCCTCGGGCCGCAGGCGTTCGTCGAGACGAACGTGCTCGGAACGCAGGTCCTCCTCGACGCCGCGCGCGCCGTCTGGGGCGACCGCCAGGACGTCCGGTTCCACCACGTCTCGACGGACGAGGTCTACGGCGACCTCGCTCCCGACGCGCCCGCCTTCACCGAGGAGACGCCCTACGCGCCGTCGTCGCCGTACGCGGCCTCGAAGGCGGCGAGCGACCACCTCGCGCGGGCGGCGCACCGGACGTTCGGGCTGCCCGTCACGATCACCAACTGCTCCAACAACTACGGCCCCCGCCAGTACCCCGAGAAGCTGATCCCGGTCGTCATCACGAGCGCGCTCGCCGGCCGGCCGATTCCGGTCTACGGCGACGGACGCCAGGTCCGCGACTGGCTCCACGTGGACGACCACTGCGCGGCCGTCTGGCGCGTGCTCGAAGCCGGCACGCCCGGCCGCACCTACAACGTCGGCGGCGAGGCGGAGGTCGAGAACCGCGACCTCGTCGCCCGGCTCTGCGCCCTCCTCGACCGGCTGGCGCCGGACCGGGGGCCGGTCCCCCACGGTTCGCTCGTCACGTCCGTGACGGATCGGCCAGGCCACGACCGCCGCTACGCCGTCGACGTCGGCCGCATCCGGTCGGAGCTGGGGTGGGCGCCGGCGCACTCGCTGGCGGAAGGGCTGGAGGAGACCGTCGCGTGGTACCTCGCCAATGGGGCGTGGCTCGACGCCGTCCGTGAGGAGCGGGAGAGGAGGGAGGCCCCCGGGGCACCGGCATGAAAGGGATCGTCCTCGCCGGCGGCCACGGGACGCGGCTCCACCCCCTCACGCAGGCGGTGAGCAAGCAGCTCCTGCCGGTCTACGACAAGCCGCTCGTCTACTACCCCCTCAGCACGCTGATGCTGGCGGGCATCCGGGACGTGCTCCTGATCTCGACGCCCGAGGCGCTCCCGTCGTTCAGGACGCTCCTCGGCACGGGCGAGCGGTGGGGGATGCGGCTGCGCTACGCCGAGCAGGACGAGCCGCGCGGGCTGGCGGACGCCTTCCGCATCGGCAAAGCGTTCGTCGGCGACGAGCCCGTGGCCCTCATCCTCGGCGACAACGTGTTCTACGGGAGCGGCCTCTCCGGCCAACTCGCGGAAGCCGCCAGCCTGACCGAGGGCGCGCGCGTGTTCGCCTACCCCGTCCGCGACCCCGAGCGCTACGGCGTGGTGACGCTGGACGACGCGGGCGTGCCCACCGGCATCGAGGAAAAGCCGGAGCGCCCGGCCTCGAACCTCGCCGTGGCCGGGCTCTACTTCTACGGTCCCGACGTCGTGGACGTCGCCGCCGGCCTCACGCCCTCGTCGCGCGGCGAGCTGGAGATCACCGACGTCAACCGCCACTACCTCGACGCCGGCCAGCTCGCCGTGACCGTGTTCGGGCGCGGCGTCGCGTGGCTCGACGCCGGCACGCACGAGTCGCTCCTCGACGCGGCCCACTTCGTCCGCAGCGTGCAGGCGCGGCAGGGGCTGATGGTGTCGTGCCCGGAGGAGATCGCCTTCCGGAAGGGGTTCATCTCGCGCGAGGAGCTTCTGGCCCTCGGCCGCGCGCTCGACCACAACGACTACGGCCAGTACCTCGTCCGGCTGGCGACCGAGTCCGCCAGCGGCTCGGAGGCGTAGGCCGTCGTTGTCCCCGAGGGGCCCCTCGGGGGCGGAGTAAGTTGGGCCGACGACGTCCCCTCGTCCTCCGTGCCTCTCGACGACCGGCTTCCCGTCCCATGATCAACGTCGCCCTCACCGGACTCGCCGGTTACATCGCGCCCCGGCACCTCCGGGCGATCCAGGAGACCGGCCACCGGCTCGTCGCCGCGATGGACCCCCACGACTCGGTCGGCGTGATCGACTCGTACTTCCCAGACGCCGCGTTCTTTACCGAGTTCGAGCGGTTCGACCGGCACCTGGAGCTGCTCCGGCGAGGGCCGGAGGCCGAGCGGGTCCACCTCGTCTCGGTGTGCTCGCCGAACCACCTCCACGACGCCCACGTCCGGCTGGCGCTCCGCGTCGGCGCCGACGCGCTCTGCGAGAAGCCGCTGGTCCTGAATCCCTGGAACCTCGACCAGCTCGAAGAGCTGGAGGCCGAGCACGGGCAGCGCGTCTGGACCGTCCTCCAGCTCCGGGTCCACCCGGCCCTGGTCGCGCTCAAAGAGGCCCTCGACGCCCAGCCCGACGTCCGCCACAGGGTCCGCCTCACCTACGTGACGAGCCGGGGCACGTGGTACCGCTACTCCTGGAAGGGCGATCCGGACCGCTCGGGCGGCGTGGCGACGAACATCGGCGTCCACTTTTTCGACCTGCTGATGTGGCTGTTCGGCGGCGTCCAGCGGAGCGAGGTCCACGTCTCGGAGCCCGACCGGATCGGCGGGGCGCTGGCGCTGGAGCGCGCGGACGTCGAGTGGTTCCTCTCGCTCGACCCGGCCGACCTGCCGGCGCACGTCCGCGACGTCCAGCCGACGTACCGGTCGATCACCGTCGATGGCGAGGAGGTCGAGTTCTCGGGCGGCTTCCGCGACCTCCACACCCGCGTGTACGAGGAGACGTTGGCCGGACGCGGCTTCGGCATCGCCGACGCGCGGCCCAGCATCGAGCTCGTCCACGGCATCCGCACTGCCCGGCCCGTCGCCCCGACGATGGAGCCGCACCCGTTCGTGACGAGTGCGTCGAGGCACATCGAGGAGCCGGCCCGATGACGCCGCACGTTCCAGCGCCCGAGGCGTTCGACCCCGACGCCCTCGACCGGGCCGCGCGGCGCCTCGGGCTCCGCCTCGTGGTCCGGTTCGGGTCACGCGCCCGTCGGTCGGACCTCCGCCCCGCGCCGGAGAGCGACCTGGATCTCGCGCTGCTCGCGGGCGAGCCCTCGATGTCGGTCCTCGACGCGTATCGAGCGCTGGCGCCCGCGTTTCCGGGCGTCGACCTGGACCTCGTGATCCTGAACGACGCCGAGCCTCTGATCTGCTACGAGGCCCTCTGCGCAGGGGACCGGCTCTGGGGCGACCCCGACCTGCACGCCGCGTCGGTCGTCCACGCCTACCGGGCCTTCGTCGAATCCGACGACCTTCGGGCGACCGAGACCGTTCTCGCCCGTCGGTCCATTCAGCGCCTCCGCCATGCTGCGACCTGACTTCGTCCGCCGGAAGGTGTACCTCATCACCGGGGACCTGGAGCTGCTCGAGCGCTTCCGGGACGTCCGCTACGAGGAGCTCGTGGAGGACCCGGTCCGGCTGGCGGCCGTCGAGCGGGTGCTCGAACGGATCGTGATGCGGGCCGTCGACGTGAACCTCCACCTGATCGCGTCGCTAGCGCCCGGCGCGCTCACGTCGCCCTCGCGCCTCACGTACAAGGAGTCGTTCCTCCAGCTGCCGACGCCTCGGCGTCGTGCCGCGGGAAGTCGCCGAGGCCGTGGCGCCGAGCGCCGGGCTCCGCAACATCCTAGTCCACGAGTACAACGACGTCGAGCACCTCATTCTCTTCGAGTCGATTGGCCGCTGCCTCCGCGACTACCCGGCGTACGCCGACGCCCTGCTCTCGTTCGTCGACCCGGGGGACCCGACCGATGAGTGACCGCATCCGCACGCTCCCCGGCGTCCTCATCCACGAGAGCGCCTACGTCGACGCGCCGTGCGAGATCGGGGCGGGGACCAAGATCTGGCACTTCGTCCACGTCCAGGCCGGCGCTCGCGTCGGGCGCGACTGCGTGCTCGGGCAGAACGTGAACGTCGGCGCCGACGTCGAGATCGGGGACCGCGTCAAGATCCAGAACAACGTGGCCGTCTACACCGGCTGCGTGGTCGAGGACGACGTGTTCCTCGGCCCGAGCTGCGTGCTCACGAACGTGACGAACCCCCGCAGCGAGGTGACCCGCCGCGCGCTCTACGAGACGACGCGGTTCCGGCGCGGCGCGACCGTCGGGGCGAACGCGACCGTCGTCCCCGGCGTGACGCTCGGGCGCTACTCGTTCGTCGCCGCCGGGAGCGTGGTGACGAAGGACGTGCCGGACTACGCGCTCGTCGTCGGCAACCCGGCCCGCCAGCGGGGCTGGATGAGCCGCCACGGGCACCCGCTCCGCCTCGACGCGGCCGGCGAGGGCGCCTGCCCGGAGTCCGGCCTCCGCTACGCGCTCGCAGACGGGCGCCTCCGGTGCCTCGACCTCGACGAGGACGCCCCACTCCCGGACCACCTCGCCGTCGGCGCCCGCGACTACGACAGCTTCCGGGACCGCTGACCGCTCGCGGCCGACGGCCGGCCCGGATCCACTGCCCCCTGGAGGGGGCTCCCGCGCAGCGGGTGGGGGTGTCCACCCCGGAGGCCCGGAGCGCCGCGCTGGCCCCAACCACCCTCCGGCCCTCTGGGCCGCCTCCCTCGAGGGAGGGGGTCCGTGCTCGGCCCTCCGCCTCGACGTCCCGCCCTGTGGCCGCTTCGGGGGAGCTCGCTGGAGGGAGGAGGCCTCGACGCCAACGGCTCGGTGGAGCCCTGCGCTGCGAGCCTCGCGGCTCTTCTCGGGGTAGACTCTGCGGAATCGTCTCCAGCCCGCCCAGCCGGTGGGGATGCCCCCGTTCCTACGGGCTTCTCGCCATCACCCCGACTTCTCCTCCTGATCCCGTGCCTCCGCCAACGCAGACCGTGCCCATCTCCGTCCTCGACCTCGGCCCAGAGGTCGAAGCGCATTGGGACGCCTTCCACGAGGCGTTCGGGCGCGTCCTCCGGTCGGGCCAGTTTATCGGGGGGCCGGAGGTGGCGGCGTTCGAGGCGGAGGCCGCTGCGTACCTCGGGGCCCGCCACGCCGTCGGGCTGAACTCGGGGACGGACGCGCTCGTGATCGCCCTCCGCGCCCTCGGGATCGGGCCGGGCGACGAGGTCGTCACGACGCCGTTCACGTTTTTTGCGACCGCCGAGGCCGTCTCGCTCCTCGGCGCGACGCCCGTTTTCGTGGACGTGGACGCGCAGACGTACAACCTGGACCCGACGCTCTTGGAGGCCGCCGTCACGGAGCGGACGCGGGCGATCCTCCCGGTCCACCTGTTCGGCCGGCCGGCGCCGATGGCGGAGGTCCTGGCGACGGCCGAGCGGCACGGGCTCCACGTGGTGGAGGACTGCGCCCAGTCGTTCGGGGCGACCGTCGACGGGCAGGCCACGGGGACGATCGGGGACGCCGGCACCTTCTCGTTTTTCCCGTCCAAGAACCTCGGGGCGTTCGGGGACGCCGGCCTGCTGGCGACGGACAGCGACGCCGTCGCGGAGGCGGCCCGGATTCTCCGCGCGCACGGCGGGAGGCACAAGTACCACAACGAGACGCTGGGCTACAACTCGCGCCTCGACGCCCTCCAGGCGGCCCTGCTCCGCGTCAAGCTCCCCCACGTCGACGCCGCGAACGCGGCCCGCCGGGCGACGGCCCGCCGCTACGCCGAGGCGCTCGCGGACCTCCCTGGCGTCGTCGTCCCGGAGGTGACCGAGGGGCACGTGTTCCACCAGTACACGGTCCGCGTGCTCGGCGGGCGGCGCGACGCGGCGGCCGAGGCGCTCCGCCAGCGGGGCGTCCAGACGATGGTGTACTACCCGGTCCCGGTCCACCGGCTGCCGGTCTACGCGGGCGCCGGGTACCCGCCGCTGCCGGTCGCCGAGGCGCTGGCGGACGAGGTGCTCAGCCTGCCGATGGGGCCGGCCGTGGACCCGCGGGCGCCGGGGCTCGTGCGCGAGGTGCTGGCACGGGTGTAGGCGGCGGCCGCCAGTGCGCCCGCCGCGCGCGCCGGACAAGGCCCCGCCCGGCGGTCGCCGAAGCCCTCGGCGCCGACCGGGCGGTCGCCGTCGCCGAGGACGGGGCGCGGACCTCGTCGTGCTTTCGCGCGCTCGCGGGGGAGAGGAGGGGAGGAGCGATGGCGCCGGCCGCGCACGCTCTTCCCTAACGGTCCGGGGGCGGGATGAGAGCCCCGGGGTGCTCCCCTATAGCTCCCCTATAGCTCCCCTATAGCTCCCCTATAGCTCCCCTATAGCTCCCCTGGCTAGCCCGAAGGCAAACGAGAGGTGATTCGGGACCCGCGGCGTTCGGAGACCCAGCCATCCAGGCATCGGGACGAGACGGTGGCACCGCCGGAGCGTGCGATGGAAGCCGGAGAGGAGGGCCTGCGTCGGCTCCAGCCGTGGGGGCCCGCTCGGGGAACGGGGCGATCGGGGAGGGCGCTCGGCTGCTGGGCGCGTTTCATACGCCCCGGGACCGGATTGTCGGGGATTTATCTCCTCGGGGCCTTCAGAACCTGGGGTGGCCTGACAGTAACCCGGGTGTTCGCAGGACTTGAAGCCCGTGTGGCCGAGGCCTGTCCTTTCCAACTACGCCGGGGCCGTCGGCGATCCGAGCGCGGTCGGGGCCACGGACGACGTCGGTGTGGTCCGCGTGGAGGTCTCGCTGGCGGACGGCGCCGTGCGGGAGTCCGGCGACGCCGCTCTCGACGGCTGGCGCTGGGTCTACACGGCCCAGACCGCCGTGCCCGCCGGGACGACGGTCCGGGTGACGGCTCGCGCGTTCGACCGGCCCGGCGAAGGGGAGGCGGAGGTGAGGCTCCCGGCGTAGCGCTGGGATCCCCCCGGGGCCTGACGGACCTGCCCCGGCGGGGGCTGCAGGGACGCCTCCGGCGCCTGGGGGCGGAGACATGTGCGGGCACATCCGTGGAGGTTTAGAAAAGCGTCGCGTCACGTTTAATGTCCCGGACCGCCCACCGATACACGCATCCGACGCCCGCCGAGGCCACTGGCACGGAGCGGAGACGAGATCTTCTCGCTCCCCCGGCGGGCGAGCCGATACCTTTGCGCGCACGCGGAACCCATACCCCACCCACAGGCATGTCCCCCCTGCAATCCCTTCTGGACCGGATCGAGAGCCGCGACGCCGTCGTCGGCGTGATCGGGCTCGGGTACGTCGGCCTCCCGCTGGCCGTCGAGGTCGCCAGGGCCGGGTATCCGCGTGCTCGGGTTCGAGGTGAGCGCGTCCGTCGCCGAGCGCGTGAACGCGGGCGACAGCCACATCGGCGACGTGCCGTCGTCGGAGCTGGCGCCGCTCACGGAGGACGGCCGGATCACGGCCACGACGGACATGTCCCGCCTCGCCGAGTGCGACGCGATCTCGATCTGCGTCCCGACGCCGCTCAACAAGATCAAGGACCCGGACCTCTCGTACGTGCTCAGCGCGACGGAGACGATCCGCCAGTCCCTCCGGCCGGGCCAGCTCGTGATCCTGGAGAGCACGACGTACCCGGGGACGACGCGACGAGGTGATGCTGCCGCTCCTGGAGGAGGCGGGGCTCGACGGTGGGCGAGGACTTCTTCCTCTGCTTCTCGCCGGAGCGCGTGGACCCCGGCAACGCCGTCTGGCACACGAAGAACACCCCGAAGGTGCTCGGCGGCGTGACGGCGGCCTGCGCCGAGGCGGGGCTCGCCCTCTACGAGCGCGATCTTCGACACGATGGTGCCGGTCGAGAGCGCGCGGGCGGCCGAGCTCGTGAAGGTGTACGAGAACACGTTCCGGATGATCAACATCGCGCTCGCGAACGAGCTGGCGCAGGCGTGCGACCGGCTCGACGTGAACGTGTGGGACGTGATCGAGGCGGCGGCGACGAAGCCGTTCGGGTTCATGAAGTTCACGCCGGGCCCGGGCCTCGGCGGCCACTGCATCCCGCTCGACCCGCACTACCTCTCGTGGAAGATGCGGACGCTCGCGTACAAGACGCGGATGATCGAGCTCGCGAGCGAGATCAACGCGGAGATGCCGGCGTTCGTCGTGCGGAAGGTGGCCGACGCGCTGAACGACGAGGCCAAGGCCGTCCGCGGGAGCCGCGTCCTCGTCCTCGGGATCGCCTACAAGAGGGACATCGACGACCTCCGGGAGAGCCCGGCCCTCGAGATCATCCGGCTCCTCCAGGAGAAGGGGGCCGACGTGTCAGTACCACGACCCGTACTGCCCCGAGATCGCGGACGACGGGCACACCCTCATTCGCGACCTCCCGCTCCACAGCCAGCCATCTCGGCCGAGCTTCTCGCTTGGACCGACGCCGTCGTCGTCGTCACCGACCACTCAGGCGTGGACTATGAAGGGTGGCGGAGCATGCGCCGCTCGTGGTGGACACGCGTGGCGTGATGCGGAAGGTAGTTAGCGGGCGGGCTCGAATAATAGGCCTCTCTGGCCACGAGGTCGCGACGCCGCTTGATCCTGTCACCGCGTGAGGAGCCGCGCTTGCCTTGAGCTCTGACACCACCTACGACGTGTGCTACTCCGCACTGCGGAACCTGTAGCTGCTAGGGTGGCCTAACCAACGGCTGTGAGTCAGAGGCGAGTGCGGCCCTTGCAGCTAGTTATAAGAGCTTGCAGAGAACCACTAAGCGTGTTCGTGACGGGTAAAGACACCGATGAAAAAAAGGGTTGCCTTCATTTTCGGCACACGGCCTGAGGCCATCAAGCTGAGCCCGGTCATTTTGGCCATGGGTGGGCATGAGAGGCTGGAGTCTCTTGTCTGTGTGACGGGTCAGCACCGCGAGATGCTGGACCAGGTGCTAGAGGTGTTCGGCATTGTGCCGCACGTCGACCTCGACCTTATGCGTCCGAACCAGACACTGGGCAGTCTAACGGCGCGCGCTATCGCAGCGATCGATGACTTCTTGCGACAGCACCAGCCCGATGTAGTGGTGGTTCAAGGAGACACGACCACGGTTTTCTGTGCGGCCCTGTGCGCGTTCTATCACAAGATCCCTGTAGCTCATGTTGAGGCAGGCCTTAGGACAGGCGACATGCAGTCACCCTTCCCAGAAGAGGCCAACCGTGTCCTCGCGTCGCGCCTCGCAGACCTGCACTTCGCACCAACTAAGACATCACGCAGCAACCTCTTAGCCGAGGGAGTATCAGCGGATCAGATCTTAGTAACTGGTAACACAGTCATCGATGCGCTCTTGGTTGCGGTCGAGCGGGTGCGTTGCCAGCCACCCGTAATTCCTGGGTTGCCACTGGATCTGCTCGAGAAGTCTGGCGATACGCCTGTCGTGCTGATCACGGGACACCGGCGCGAGAACTTCGGATCCGGCTTCGAAAACATCTGCTTAGCGATTGGCGATCTAGCCCGACGCTTTCCTCAGACGCAGTTTGTTTACCCGGTGCACCTCAACCCGAACGTGCGTGAGCCTGTCTATCGGCTCCTTGGGGGGCATGGAGACGAAGGCTCTCTGGACAACGTGCATCTAATCCCGCCGCTGGATTACCTCCCATTCGTATGGCTCATGGACCGATCAGTCCTCGTGTTAACCGATTCCGGGGGGGTTCAGGAGGAAGCACCCAGCCTAGGCAAACCGGTTCTCGTCATGCGCGACACCACCGAGAGGCCTGAGGCTGTGGAAATGGGAACGGTTCGATTGGTCGGAACGGACTCGGACGTGATCATTCGTGAAACATCGGAGCTGCTGACCAACCCAAGTGCATACGACGCCATGGCCAAGGCGGTGAACCCCTATGGCGACGGGCGGGCGAGCGGCCGGATCGTGACTGCGATCGCCGACATGTTGGCTACATCGGAATGACTTGGGTGGTACTTCGGCAGTGGCGGGTAGAAACCGTGCTAAAGCGAGTGCGCCTACTCGCTGAGCGCGTCGCGTCGTCATCGACTGGCGCGCGGCTGGCCCGCGGCGTGTTCTGGTCCTTCGCCGGGACGGCGATTTCGCGCGGCTTGGTGCTGGCGGCGACCGTCATCGTGGCACGTGTGCTGGGCACGGCCGAGTTTGGCGAGCTGGGCATGATCCAGTCGACTGTCGGGATGCTGGGTGTGTTCGCAGGCTTTGGACTTGGGCTGACGGCCACCAAGCACGTCGCCGAGTTCCGCTATACCGACCCCCTCCGTGCTGGCCGCATCCTCGGCCTCTCAACGACGGTGGCGGTGGTAAGCGGAGGCATCATGGCGGCGCTGCTGCTCGGGCTCGCGCCGTGGCTGGCTGCGGAGACGCTCGAAGCGCCTCACCTGAGTGGGCCGCTGCGCGTCGGCGCGCTCGTGCTCTTTTTCAGTGCGCTCAATGGCGCCCAGACGGGCGCGCTGGCAGGCTTCGAAGCCTTCCGAGTGATCGCCCGCGTCAACGTGATTGTTGGCGTTGCCTCGTTCCCGATCCTGCTGGCAGGAGCGTTTTTAGGAGGGCTGCCGGGCGTCGTCTGGGCACTAGCGATCAACCTTGCCCTCCACTGGTGCCTCAACCATGTCATGCTGCGACGCGAGGCGCAGGCAGCCGGCGTGCCCTTCTCAACGCGCTTCGCTGCCGCCGAACGCCAGATCTTGTTCCACTTCAGCCTGCCCTCGGCAGTCAACGGGCTACTGATTGCGCCAGCCCTTTGGATCGGGCGAACCTTGCTCATCCAGGAACCCGGTGGGTATGCCGCCCTGGGCGTGTTTACGGCCGCGCTGTCGTTTCAGGCGTTGGTGCTGTTCGTCAGCGGCGCTCTCTCGGCGCCGCTGCTGTCGATGATTTCCGGCGCGACGGTTGCCGGCCCGCCCGGCGCCCCGGCGGGTGAGACCGCCGCGGCTGCGGCCAGCGGCTCGACGCTGCCAGTGGTCAACATGCTCGCTAGTTGGACGCTGGGCATCTATGCCGCTCTGCCGCTGCTGGCCTTCCCTGAGCTTGCTGAACTCGTCTTCGGCGAGGGCTACTCGGGCCACGCGTTCCGAGTGACGACGGTGCTGGTGGTGCTCACCACGGCGGTGATGACGTACAAAGCAGGCCTCGCACGCGTGCTGGCGGCGCGCAGCCTGCTATGGTGGGGAGTGGCTGATAACATCGTATGGGCGTTCGCTACTGTAGGACTAGCTGTGTTCATGGTGCGCTATGGAGCCGCAGGTTTGGCAGGGTCTGTTTTGATGGCATACGTTTTAAATACTCTGGTGTTTGTGCCTTTATATAGTCGGCGTCAGCTCGTACCGAGCAAAACATTACTGTCGCGTCATGCCTTCTCCATTTGGGCAACGGTTGGGACTTTGGGAGTGCTGACACCGGTGGGGATCGCTTTAGGATGGAGAGTATTGGCCTTCCTGATTTCTGTCTTGGTGATTACGTACTCGTTCTATTCAATTTTCCAGTCAGGTAGAAGCAGCCGTCAAGTAAGCGGCGCCGCAGATAGGGTGAGCTAAAATGAAGACGGCGATCATCTACCCCAATTTTCTCACTCCCGACGGCTCCGAACGCCGCATCGGGGGCGTGGAGACCTATCTCTGGCAGCTCTCGCGGCTCATCCGCGATCGCGGCGGCACGCCAGTGCTGCTCCAAGCTGCAAGTCGACCGTTCCAGCGGCAGGTCGAGCACTTGACCGTCGTGGGCCTCGTGCCAGGACGTCGCTTCGGCCGCTCGACCCTTCACGCTGACCTCTATCGCCGAGCCCGTGCGCTCGTCGCCGGTGACGGGGGTACTATAATTTTCGGGGCCGACCACGCTAGCGTCCCCGCCGCCTATCCCCGGGCGGTCTCCATCCAGCACGGCATCGGCTGGGATCTTCCTGCACGCTTCTATACCAACGGCGTCAGCCGGCTGCCAGGCGTCTCACAGGCGCACAGCAAGCGCTACGTCGCTTGGCGCAGCCGCCGATACTTCGAGCACTGCCCCAACCGCGTGTGCGTCGACTACAACTTCCCCAACTGGTACCGACTCAGGCCAACGCTGACGACACGGGCCGCACCTGGACGATCCCCAACTTCGTTGATCTGCCGGAAGGCTACGAGCCCGATCTCGTCCGCCACGAGAGTGAGACGGTCTCTGTGCTCTTCGCGCGACGCTTCGTCGAGTATCGCGGCACGCGAGTTATGGTTGAGGCGGCGCAATCACTCCTCCGCACACTCGATCGGGTAGCGTTCTGCTTCGCCGGTGAGGGACCCGAGGAGGCGTGGATGCGCACAGCGCTGGGCGACGACTCGCGCGTCACGTTCACACGGTTCCTGCCGGACGAGTCGCTGGCCGTGCACGGCCAGCACCACATCGCCGTCGTGCCGTCGCTGGCCTCGGAGGGCACGTCGCTGTCGCTGGCGGAGGGTACGGGCACCGGCTGCGCGGTGATTGCCAGCGGGGTGGGTGGGATGACCAATATGGTCATTGACGGCTACAACGGCCGTCTCGTCGAGCCTCAGGCGGAGGCGCTAGCGGTCGTCCTCCGTGAGCTCATCATCGACCGCCCGCTGCGCCAGCGCCTGGCGGCGCGGGCGCGAGACCGCCCGCGAAGCGTTTCGCTCGAACGCTGGCGCGCGCGCTGGAGCCGAGTGCTCGATGAAATCGAGCGCTGCCCTCTCAACGCCCCGCCGTCCCGCTCGACCACCACCTGAGCCCGTGCCGTCGTACCTCAGCCTCGAGAGCGCGCTCGTCCTCGGCATCGTGGGGGTGGGTCTCCTCGCCTTCGCGGTGTGGCGCCCTGTGCTGTGCCTCGTCGCTACGCTGCCGGCCTATCTCTTCCTGGGCCAGCTTAAGCCATTCATTCCGGTCTCGGTTTCGGCGGCGGCGGCGGCGCTGCCAATTTGTGCCCTCCTCGGCAGCCTTATCCGCGAGCCGCGGCTCCGGCTCGGTGCGGCCGAGGTACTGATGTTCATCATGGGGGTGGCGCTCGCCCTCAGTGTGCGCTACTCACTCTCGCCGAGTTATGGAGCCAGTAAAGCGCTCCTCTTCTGCGGCATGGTAGTACCGCTCGTGGTTGCACTGCCCTCGGTGCTGCGTTCGCCAGCAGCGCTGCATACGGCCTCGCGCGTACTGCTCATTACCCTCGTCGTCTACGTCGTGACGAGCCTGGCGCTGTCCGGCAGCGCGCAGGAGGTCAACGGGCGAATCTCAGCGCTGATGGACGTGACAGCGGCCGGGCAGTTCCTGGGGCTCGCAGCGCTGGTGCTCATTGTCAGGGCGCTAGACAGGTCCTTGCGCTTAGCTACGCGTCTGGTGCTGGTGGCGCTCGCAGGCACCGCATTAGTGCTCATGATTCGGACGGGGACGCGCGCTCCGTTCGTGGCGCTTCTGGGCACGCTGGGATTTTTGTTGTGGTACGGCCGTGTGTGGGTGCAACGTCATCTACGTGCTGACGTGCTCCGCGCATTGAGCTACTCCCTAGTAGCTTTCGTGTTGCTTGTCGGCGCCTACGCAGTGGCCTCTACCGTCGTATCCGAGGACATTCTGCGCCGGTATGCCAGTTACAACGCGCTCTTCAGCAACTCACCAGTGGAGACGACCAAGGCGGCCGGGCTCTGAACTTGCCGTGGCCATCCAGGGTTTTCTCACCCGCCCATGGTTCGGCGTCGGGGCGGGCGGTTACCGCGAACTTTTGCTTCCCTACCTGCCAGTCTACTCCCTCGGGCGTGCCGAAGGCGCTCCGCTCTACCCTCACAACCTGATTCTCGAGTTCACCGTCGAGTTGGGTGCTGTCGGGCTGGCGCCGGCTCTGGGGCTGCTCTACTTGGTGGCTCGGAGCCGTCCGGCTCCGCACGCAGATGACGGCCCAGAACGGCTCTGACATTCTCCTCTACGCCGCGTTCTTCGTCTATGGGCTGGGCGTGTCGATGACGGCCCTCGACATCTCACGGATGGTGATCCTGTGGTGGGGCTGCGGTCTTGTGCTGGCGGCCGATACCGTCTACGTCGGGCGCCGACGCCGTCAGAACGTACTCGCGCGTGCCCAGCTTCAGTCCTTCCTTCCCCGCGTGGTCTTGTGATGCATACGCCGCTGGTTTCCGTCGTCATCCCGTTCTACAATCGCGCTGAGGTGCTTCCGCGTGCCGTCGAATCGGCTCTAGCACAGAGCCATCCACGGACCGAAATCCTACTCTCGGATGACGGATCGACTGATGGCGCGACCGACGCGGCTGCCGCCTATGCGCGTCAGCACGCGAACGTCATCCACCTGCGGGCCGATGTCAATCGGGGATCTGCAGCAGCTCGCAATATGGCCATTAATGCTGCGAAAGGCGATTATATAGCTTTTCTTGACAGCGACGACTTGTGGTACCCTAAGAAACTGGAACGTCAGTTGACAGCCTTCGCAGCTGCAGATACTTCCCGTGCTGTCTGTCAATGTGGATGTCGGATAGTCAAGTCAGGGCTTCGTAGCGATACGGTCGAGTGGCGTCCAGACAAGAAGTGGGAAGCTGAGCCATTTGAAGCCCTCATCAAGGAGGATATGAGTTTTCAGACTTCTGGACTTATTGTTGGACGTAAAGCACTGCAGTCTGTAGGGCCATTCGTCGAACGGATGCGAAGAAATCAGGACGTTGAGCTTATGCTCCGTCTGCTTGCGCGCTCCGGCTACATCGCTATTGACGAAGTTTTGTTCGAGTTCCATCTCGAGGTACGTGTGGGACATTATGAAGCATTTCACTCTGTCGTTGCAGAGTTCGATGCTCACACCGCTCTCATCTCTGAGCGGCTGGGACCGGAGGCGGCACGCAGATTTCGAGCTTCGCGCCGGAGGATAGTAACGGAAGCGGCGCTGCGCGAAGGTCGATGGCGGCAAGGTTTGGACGCTATAAGTGAGCGGCTTGACATCCTACCGTACCTCACTCCATCAGATGTGCTCAAGCTAGCTAAGGCTGCATACGTTGGTATTCGCGGAGGCGGCCTATAAGGCTGGATTAGGCCAAGTTGAGATTTTTGATCTGCCTACAATGTCAATTACATTTCTCAATATGACGCGTGTTTGCCTAATATGTGATTTTCGTAGTCCAATTGCACGTGCATATGCGGAGCGGATTCAATCCGCGGGCGCTGTCGTCCACGTGCTCTCGACGCGGGAGACAGAGCGCTCACATGCCATCGAGTCCTTGGACGTGCTTCCTTCCCTCTTCGCTGCTCCGGAAAAACCAGCAGTGAAGCGCAAGGAGCCCGCGACCAAGCCCGTGGCTGCGAGTCGTCCGAAGGCTGCGTCTACGCTGCTGCAGCGCGTGAAGCGCGGGGTGCAACTCGCCTCACTCCCCGTCCAGATCCGGGCGGCTCGTGCCCACATCGCTGCCCTCCAGCCCGACGTTGTTCACGCGTTGCGGATCCCGTTCGAGGGGATAATTGCCGCCGAGGCTGTCATGAATCTGGAGGTGCCCCTCGTGACGTCGGTGTGGGGCAACGACTTTACCCGATCAAGCTTCTCACGAAGAGGGTGCTCGCGCGGACGAGCGCGCTCCATCCGGACTGCTTCCGGGACCACAGGCTCGCCGTCCAACTCGGCTATGACGAAGCAAAGCCAACATATGTGTTTCCAGGTAATGGAAAGGCGTGAACACGGACTTGTTCAACGGAGATAGCTCCGTGCGTTTAGAGAAATATATTGACACTGTGGCGGCAGCGGACTTCGTGGTCATCAACCCTCGCGGGTGGCGGGGGTACATACGGGTCGACACCTTCCTGAAAGCGGTCGAGGCAGTACACCGGGTAGAGCCCGACATCCACTTTGTCGCCATCGGGCTGGAGGGCGTGCCTTCCGTCATCGACTTCATCGAGTCGCGTGGCCTCCGCTCGGCTCTCACGCTTCCTCCCACACTCCCGCACGAGCAGCTTGCGGCGCTCTACGCCCTCGGGGACGTCGTCGTCTCTCCGTCCGAGCACGACGGGACGCCGAACTCGCTGATCGAGGCCATGTCGGCCGGGCTCTACCCCATCGCGGGGGACATCGAGTCCATCCGCGAGTGGATCACGTCGGGCGTCAACGGGGACCTGTTCGACCCCTCCGATCACGCCTCCCTCGCCCGGTACATCTTGGAGGCCCACGGCGACCGTACCCGCCTCGCCGACGTCGCCGAACAGAACGCGCGACTCATCGAGGAGCGGGCGGCGCGGAAAGCCTGCACGTCGACGATCGCATCAATGTACGAGCGCGCGTTGAGCGGTGCGGACGTGGAGCTGGCCGTAGCTTAGGTGCGACAGCTAGAACGTGAACGCATGAGCAGCCTCTGCGGTAGTCGCAACGTCGGATATTGAAGAGATATGTTGTTTCTAGGTGACATAGCGTGCCCTCCGGGGATCCGGCCCCGCGTGGTCGGCGGGGAGCACGTCCTCGGCTCGTCGGTGGCCGTAGCGAACCTCGAGGGCGACGTCGTGGAGACCGGCGAAGCGACGCTCGCAGCGCGCCAGGTGTTCAACGCCCCCAACGTCCTGGAGGCCCTCGCCGCTTGGAACGTCGGCGTGGTCTCCCTCGCAAACAACCACATCCTGGACGTGCACGCTTCGCCGCGTCTCAAACGATCGACAAGCTGGCGGCGGCGGGGATCCGATCGGTTGGGGCCGGCACGTCTGCGGACGAGGCGGCCGCCCCCTATCGCGGCCGACGTCGACGGGCGGCAGGTCGTGTTCTTGGCGTTCGGCTGGGAGGTCATCGAGTGCCGAGCCGCTACGGCCGGTGCGGCCGGCGTGAACCCGCTACGGCCGTCGCACGTGATCGCGTCGGTGCGCGCTGCTCGCGAGCGGCACCCGGGCGCTGCACTCGTATGCCTGATGCATTGGGATTACGAGGCTGGAGCTCTACCCCCAGCCGATGCATCGCCAGCTAGCCTACCGTCTCGCAGAGATGGGGGTAGATGCCGTGATTGGCTGCCACAGCCACCGCGTGCAGGGCATCGAATTCCACCACGGCGTGCCGATCGTGTATGGGCTGGGCAATTGGTTCTTCGCCCAAGGAGTCTACTGGGGGAGGCGGGTACGTTACCCCGCCTTCTCTAACGAGCAACTGGCCGCGGAATGGACGCCGGGAGCGGAGGGCGTAACCTGCCACTGGTTCCGCTACAACTCGGAGGGGCATACGGTTACGTACACGAACAGCGAACACGCAGCGGAATCCGAGCGCGTCAGAGAGCTAACCCCGTTCGCTGGTATGAGCGCCGCTGAGTACGAGGCGTTCTTCGCCACGAACCGAGTCCAGAAGAAGCTCCTTCCGGTGTTCCGCCGTTACGAACACTGAGCGTTTGAACGCTGCGAAGGCGGCCTTCGTAGCCGGTCGCGGGCGCCTCGTCCGTCTCCTGGCTCACGTGAGAGCCTGAGGGCTGTTCATAATCGAGAGAACACATGAGCGTGCTCGATCTCTACTACCGCCTGCCGACGCCGCTACAAAACGCAGCCGTAAGCACCTACGGCCTGTACGCCCGCCGCGCCCGCTTCGGGCACAGGTTCCGCGCCTACGTCGAAGAAGCCGCCTGAGTCGGAGTGGTGGAAGCGGCCGCAGATCGACACATTCTTGGACGAGCGCGTGGGCCGCATCGTCGCGGAGTCTTACGAGCGTGTTCCGTACTACCGCCAGCTGATGCAGTCGTTAGACCTCAGCCCGAAGGATATTCGCAGGCGGGAGGACTTGGACAAGCTCCCAATCCTGACGAAGGAGCAGGTACGGGCGGCCGGCCGCGGGCTCATGGCCGACGGGGTGTCGCCGCGCCAGCTCCAACACCGCCACACGAGCGGGACGACGGGGAAGGCGCTCCATTTCTACGTGTCGCCTGAGGCGAACGAGCTGCAGTGGGCAGTGTGGTGGCGGCTCCGCAACCGGTTCGGCCTCAAGTTCGGCGACCTCCACGCAAACTTTTCAGGACAACGTCTCATCCCACCAGGAACGATCCGGCCGCCCGACCGGCGGTGGAACAAGCCGCTGAATCAGGCGCTCATTGGCATGCGGGAGATCCGCCCAGAGTGCATTGAGGCTATCGTCAAGTTCCTGGACGAGCAGCCCTTTGTGTTCTGGAGCGGGTATCCTTCGTTTGTCTACTCTCTGATCCAGCAGGCGACGGAGCAGGGGCTTGCACTCTCGAACCCCCCTCGTGCGATCACCCTCGGGGCTGAGAACACGTATGAGTACCAGCGTGCCGCGATGGAGGCGTTCACCGGTGCGGTGGTCACCGATCACTACGGCTTCGCGGAGTGCTGTGGCAATGCGTCCAAGTGCGAAGAAGGCGTCTACCACGAGGACTTCGAGTTCGGAGTGATGGAATGCGTCGACCCTGAGCCGCTCCCGGATGGCGGCGTCCGAGGTAAGATCGTGTGCACGGGTTTCGGAACGCTGAGTACCCATTCATCCGCTACGAAGTGGGGGACGTAGGGGTCTGGGCGCCGGATCGTACCGGTGCCCATGCGGCCGGGACTCGAGTGTAGATGCCCGGATCGAGGGGCGCGTCGACGACTTCGGTATCGCACCCGAGGGCCACAGGGTGATGCGGTTCGATTACCTGTTCAAGGACACTCAGATGATCGAGGAGGCGCAGGTGATACAGCGGAGCAGGAGCGCATCCTATTGAGGATTGTAAGGCGGCCGGGTTACACCTCGATGTCGAGCCGCAATTGTCACCGATGTGGCGGAATGGATCAGTCCCTCGTTACGCGTTGATTTTGAATATGTGACAGAGATACCGAGACCGAACAGGAAAGTTTAAGGCGGTGAAAAGCGAAATGGGTAACAGAGCCTCTGCGGGTCAAAATTCATAATCATACAAAAATCTATGCAGATCATCCACATCGTTAGTGCCCGGCCCAACTTTATGAAAGCCGCGCCAGTGCTCGCTGCCCTCGCCCAGCGCGAAGGGGTGGCGCAGCGGCTCGTCCATACAGGCCAGCACTACGACCCGAACATGTCCGACGTGTTCTTCCATCAGCTGGGCCTCCCCGAGCCCGATGTCAACCTCGGCGTCGGCTCCGGCACCCACGCGGTCCAGACGGCGCAGGCGATGGTGCAGCTCGAAGAGCAGTTCCTGGCCGATCGGCCGGACCTCGTCCTCGTCTATGGGGACGTAAACCCGACGGCCGCGGCGGCCCTCGTCTGTGCCAAGCTCCACATCCCGGTCGGCCACGTCGAAGCGGGTCTGCGGTCTTTCGACCGGACGATGCCGGAGGAGGTCAACCGCCTCGTGACGGACCAACTGGCTGACCTGCTCTTCACGCCCTCACTCGACGGGAATGAGAACCTGGCCCGCGAGGGTGTGGACGCTGCGAAGGTGCACTTCGTGGGGAACGTGATGATCGACACCCTCGTGCGGCTGCTCCCGCAGGCAAATGCCGAGTGGCCCCGGCTTCGTGAGGAGCTCCGGATGGAAGAGGGGGGGCTACGGGCTCGTCACGCTGCATCGTCCGTCGAATGTGGACGACCCGGAGGCGCTGGCGGACCTCGTGCAGACGCTCGAGGCGCTCGCCGAGCGGCTCCCGCTGGTCTTCCCGGTCCACCCCCGGACGCGGAAACGGATGGCCGACCTCGGCCTCGCCGTTGAGCACCCGAACATCCGGATGGTGGAGCCCATCGGCTACCTCGACTTCCTCGCGCTCCAGCGGCACGCGAAAGTCGTGGTCACGGACTCCGGCGGCGTGCAGGAGGAGACCACCTACCTCGGCGTGCCGTGCATCACCGTGCGGGAGAACACGGAGCGTCCGGTCACCATCACCGAGGGCACGAACGTCCTCATCGGCCAGGACATGGCCCGGCTTCAGAAGGAGGTGGAGCGCGTGCTAGACGGAAACGCTCGAACGGGCGGCCGCCCGGACCTGTGGGACGGCGGGGCAGGGGACCGAATCGCACAGATCGTAGTCGAGTGGGCGGGAGTCGAGAGCGGGGTGGCGGCGTGACGGAGCCTGAAAAGCGCCTGCTGTGGATCAACCACTTCGCCGTCGTCCCCGGAGAGGGGGGCGGCACGCGCCACTTCGAGATGAGCCGCGAGCTCGTCCGGCGCGGGTGGGACGTGACCGTCGCAGCCTCCGACGTGCACCTGCAGTCCCGCACGTACACCCGTCGGGACGGAGCCGCAGACCGCCGCGTGATCCACGAGGACCTCGACGGCGTCAGGTTCCGGTACCTCTGGTCTGCCCCTTACGAGCGGAACGACTGGCGGCGCGCCTGGAACTGGATATCATTCGCCCGCGAGCTCCTGCGGTGGACACCGG
This sequence comes from Rubricoccaceae bacterium, assembly GCA_963811175.1. Lineage (GTDB taxonomy): Bacteria > Bacteroidota > Rhodothermia > Rhodothermales > Rubricoccaceae > Rubrivirga. The sequence goes on from CAWEQE010000002.1 coordinate 1,522,781, forward strand.
ATGGCGGGCGGCCGGACGTGGTGATCGGGTCGTCTCCCCACCTGTTCGCCGCCCTGGCCGGTTGGCTGCGCGCCCGCCAGTGGGGCGTCCCATTCGTGTTCGAGGTCCGCGACCTCTGGCCCGAGAGCATGACGGCCGCCGGCGGCTCGAAGGGCGTCGTGTACACCGGGTTCGACCGGATCGCCCGCTGGCTCTACGCGCACTCGGACCGGATCGTCTGCCTCGCCCGCGGCACCATGGACTACCTGGAGCGCGAGAGGAGCGTGCCCCGTGACCGGCTCGCCTTCGTCCCCAACGGCGTCGACCCCGAGGCATTTCCTCCCGTGGACCGCGACAGCACGGGGCCCACGACCTTCGTCTACGCTGGAGCCCACGGCCCCGCCAACGGGCTCGACGTGGTCCTCGACGCCGCCGAGCGGCTGCAGGGGCGGGACGACATCCGGATCCAGCTGGTCGGGGATGGTCCCGCGAAAGCCGATCTCCAGGCGGACGCGGCCCGTCGGGGCCTGACGAACGTGGAGTTCGCCGACCCCGTCCCCAAGGCCGCCATGCCCGGCGTCCTCGCCGCCGCGGACGCAGGGCTGATGGTGCTCCGCCAGACGCCCCTGTTCGCGTTCGGCGTCAGCCCAAACAAGCTGTTCGACTACATGGGCGCGTCCCTCCCGGTCGTCTGCAACGTGCCCGGAGAGGTGGAGGGCATGGTCGCGTCGGCCGGGGCTGGTTTCCAGGCCGCGCCGGGCTCCGGAGAAGCCCTCGCCACGGCCATGGAGCGGATCGCGGACACACCCCCAGCCCAGCGTGCGGCTAAGGGGGCTGCCGGTCGCGCGTGGGTGGCGCGGGAGCACGGGCGGACCGTCTTGGCCGAGCGGCTGGACGAGATCCTGCGGGACCTGGTGGAATGACGCTGTCGCCGTCGCGGTGGCCCGAGGCCGCCGTCACGCTGGCGCGGACGTTCGGGGCCCGCGGGTTCCGCCTGCGCCTGACGCATGAGCTCCGGCGCCGGCTCGGCCGGTTCCGCGAGGCCCCTCGCCATCCCGTCGCACCGGGTAACCCCGCGCACTGGCTCCGGCCGGATGCGGGGGCCATGGCCGACGCCGTCGACCGAGACCAGGCGCTCGCGCGGGCCGACCGGGTTCTCGGTGGGGAGCACCAGGCGTACCGACACGACTGGCGCCCCCTCCCCGAGGGACGGGAGGCGTGGGGGACTCACGCGGCCACGGGCCACCGGTTCGCCACGGCCGGCCCGTGGTGGCACGTCGCGCACCTCGCGACGGCGGGGAGCGACATCAAGGACGTGTGGGAGCCCGCCCGGTTCGGGTGGCTCTACGATCTCGCCCGGGCCTACGTCCTCACCGGGGACCGCCAGTACGCCGACGGGGCCGCGCGGCGGATCGCTGACTGGGACGCTTCCTGCCCGGCCTTCGAGGGGGTTCACTGGTCGTGCGGCCAGGAAACGGCGATCCGCGCGACTGCCCTTCTCCATGCCGAGGCCGTTCTCGCCGAGGCCTGGGACGACGAGACGCGCCGCCGCGTGGTCCGGCTCCTCGGCGCTTCGGGCGAGCGGATCGCGGACGCGATCGGCTACGCCGTGTCGCAGCGGAACAACCACGCGCTCTCAGAAGCCGCCGGGCTGGTGCTCCTCGGCGTCCGCCTGGGGGAGGGGCACCCGGAGGCCTCGCGCTGGCTGCGCGACGGACGGCAGTGGATGGAGACGCTGATCCGAGAGCAGTTCGCCCCCGACGGCTGGTACATCCAACATTCGTTCGTGTACGCCCGGCTCGCCCTCGAACAGTGCGTCCTCGCGGAGCAGGCCCTGCGGGCAGCCGGGCAGAGGCTGAGCGACGAGGCGGCCGAGCGGGTGCAGGCGGGGGCGAGGCTCCTGCTGCACTTGGCGGACGCGGCGACGGGGGACGTCCCGAACCACGGCCCCAACGACGGCGCGTTCGTCTGGCCGACCACGCTGGCCCCCTTCCGGGACTTCCGCCCTGTGGTGACGGCCGTCGCCGCCCGGTGGGAGATGCCCCTCCCGGCGGACGTCTCCATCGACGCAGAGCGGCTCGCGTGGATGAGGCTTCCGCCTCCGCCCCGAGCACCGCGTCGCAGCGACGGGGTCCACTCGGGGCCATCGGGGTGGGCCGTCGCGCGGGTAGGGGAGACGGTAGCGTTCCTCCGTGCCGGCCGCTACACGTCGCGCCCCGGCCATATCGACCCCCTCCACCTCGACGTCCGCATCGGGGGACACTCTGTCGTGGTAGACCCCGGCACGTACGCATACAACGCGCTCATACCGTGGAAGAACGGCCTGGCCGGAGCCGGCGTGCACAATGGGCCGCTGCTCGATGGGCAGGAGCCCGGTGTCCGGGGCCCCCGATTCCTCTGGTATCTCTGGCCGAGCGCCGAGATCACGAGCGCCCGAATGGAGGGAGACGTGGCGGTCCTTCAGGGGGAGCGGGCGGGAGCTGTCCGGAGGACGGTTCGTGTGAGTCAGGATCAGGTCACGGTCGAGGACCGAGTGCTCGACCCTCAGGCACAGACTCTGTCGTTGACCTGGACCCTACCGCCCGATGTCGACGAGGCGGCCGTCGAGGTGGAGGGGGGGGGCGTACGGCCCGCTCTCGGCGGCGACGTTATCGGTTGGATTTCGCCCCACTACGGCCAACGGATTCCCGGGCAATCCGTCGTCGTCGAGGCCCCCGCCGACCCAGACACTCCTATCGTTACAGTCATTCATCCTCCGACCGCGTCCGTCCATTCATGAAGCAACTGCTGCAGCGCCTCGATACCGGGGAGACCACCCTCGTCGACGTCCCCGTGCCATCGGCGTCCGGGCACCGTCTCCTCGTGGAGACACGGGCGACCCTCATCTCGGCGGGGACGGAGCGGATGCTCGTGGACTTTGGCCGCGCCAACCTGCTCGAAAAGGCCCGGAAACAGCCGGACAAAGTGCGACAGGTCCTCGACAAGATGAAGACGGAGGGGGTAGCCACCACGCTCGACGCCGTCCGCTCCAAGCTGGGGCCCCCATCCCGCTCGGCTACTGCCAGGCCGGCGTCGTCGTCGAGGCCGGACCGCGAGCCGACGGGTTCGCCGTCGGGGACCGCGTGGTCACGAACGGGCCCCACGCCGAGTACGTCCGGGTGCCCCACACCCTCGCGGCCCGCATCCCCGACGGCGTGAGCGACGAGGCTGCAGCGTTCGTCCCGGTCGCAGCCATCGGCCTCCAGGGGATCCGCCTGGCCGAGCCGACGCTGGGGGAGCGGTCGTCGTCATCGGCCTGGGCCTCATCGGGCTGCTGACCGTCCAACTGCTCCGTGCCAGGGGTGTCGCGTGCTCGGCATCGACCCCGACCCCACGACGCCGGCGCTCGCCGAGGCGTTCGGCGCCACGGCGATCGAAGCCGCGACTCGTCCCCGTCAGGTGCTGCGCTCACGGCGGGCGTCGGGGCGGACGCCGTCCTCCTGACGCTGGCCGCGTCTTCCGACGAGCCGGTCCACCAGGCCGCCGAGATGAGCCGCAAGCGGGGACGGCTCGTCCTGGTCGGCGTCACCGGCCTGGATCTGCGCCGGGAGGACTTCTACGAGAAGGAGCTGAGCTTCAGGTGTCGTGCAGCTACGGCCCCGGCCGCTACGACCCCGCCTACGAGGAGGGCGGCCAGGACTACCCGCTGCCGTTCGTCCGCTGGACCGAGCAGCGCAACTTGGAGGCGGTGCTGGGCCTCATGGCGGACGGCCGCATCGATCCGACGCCCCTGATCACGCACCGCTTCGCCTTCGAGCACGCGCGGGACGCCTACGACCTGCTGAGCAGCGAGGAGCCCAGCCTCGGCGTGGTGTTGACGTACCCCGACCGCGAGGGGAGGGCGATTGGAGCGCCGACCGCGTCCAGACGTACGCCACGCGCACGGGGCCGCCCGCGCGGGGTAGGGTCGGCGTGATCGGGGCCGGCAACTTCGCCGTCCGGACGCTGCTGCCGGAGCTCAAGGATCACGCCCGGCTCCACACCATCGCGTCCAGCGGGGGCACGAGCGGGGCCGTCGCGGCCCAGAAGTTCGGGTTCGCGCAGACGACGACCGATGCCGAGGTGCTCTTCGGCGAGGATGCCATCGACACCGTCTTCGCCCTCACCCGCCACGACACGCACGCCTCCTTCGTGCTGCGAGCCCTCCAGGCGGGAAAGCACGTGTTCGTCGAGAAGCCGCTGGCCATGAACGAGGCGGAACTCGACCAGATCGAGGCCGCTGCCCAGGCCTCGGACCGGATGGTCATGGTTGGGTTCAACCGCCGGTTCGCCCCGCTGGCGGTGGAGGCCCGCTCGCTTCTGGCGGGGCGTGCCGGGCCGCTCTCTCTGATCGCGACGGTCAACGCCGGTGCGATCCCCCCGAATCACTGGACGCAGGACCCAACCGTCGGGGGGGGGCGCATCGTCGGAGAAGCCTGCCACTGGATGGACCTGGCCCGGTCCCTCGTGGGCGCACCCATCGCCGAGGTGGACGTGACGGCGGCCCGGGACCGTTCGGGCCAGCCCATCGACGACGTCGCCCACATCGCCATGCGGTTCGAGGATGGGTCGACGGCCATCGTTCATTACCTCGCCACAGGGTCGAGTGCGTTCCCCAAGGAGCGCATTGAGGGGTTCTTCGACGGAGGGGTCTTCGCCATCGACAACTGGCGCCGACTCCGGCGGTACGGGCTGTCCGGGGGGAGGCGGTTCGACCGCCCGCGAGGCGTGGACAAGGGACACGCCTCGGAGGTCGAGCTCTGGATGGAGGCCGTCCGTTCGGGCGGGCCCGCGCCGATCCCTCTTGGTGAACTGCTGGAGGTGTCCCGCTGGGCGATCCGGGCCGCCGACCAGGCCCGCACCGCGTAGTTCAGCTATGGCTTCACTCTACAGCCGTGGCGGAAAGGAAGCCCTCGATCGAGTCGCTGCCGGGCTCGGGCTCCTTGTCCTGTCGCCCGTGCTCGGCGCGCTCGCGCTCACCGTCCGCCGGCGGCTCGGGAGCCCCGTCCTGTTCCGCCAGACGCGGCCGGGGCTCCAGTGGGCGGCCGTTCGAGATGGTCAAGTTCCGGACGATGACGGACGCGCGGGAGACGGAGGGCCAGCTGCTCCCAGACGCCGACCGCCTCACGCCGTTCGGCCGCTTCCTCCGCAGCAGCAGCCTCGACGAACTCCCCGAGCTATGGAACGTCCTGAAGGGCGACATGAGCCTCGTCGGCCCGCGGCCGCTCCTCATGCGCTACCTCGACCGGTACACGCCGGAGCAGGCCCGCCGCCACGAGGTGCGCCCGGGGATCACCGGTCTCGCGCAGACCAGCGGCCGGAACGCGCTCTCATGGGACGACAAGTTCGCCCTCGACGTGTGGTACGTGGACCATCAGTCGCTCGGGCTCGACCTGAAGATCCTGGCCCGGACGGTCCTCAAGGTGGTCCGGCGCGAGGGGATCTCTGCTGCCGGAGAGGCCACGATGGCTGAATTCTTCGGCTCCTCCAGCCGTGCTTCTCGTCCCTCTCTGTCATGAACGTCCTCCTGACCAGCGCGGGGCGCCGAACGAGCCTGCTCGAGGCATTCAGGAAGGCTGCGCATGCAAGGGGCGGGCGCGTCTGGGCCGGAGACCTCGACGGATTGGCCCCGGCCCTTTTCTTCGCCGACGAGGCCGTCCGGCTCCCACGAGTGACAGAGGGTGACTACCTCCCCGCCCTGCTCGACCTCGTCGAGCGGTACGCGATCCGGCTCGTCGTGCCGACGATCGACACGGAACTTCCCACGTTAGCGGGCGCCCACGACGAGTTTGAGGCCCGGGGCTGCCAGCTCGCCACCTCGACCGCCGACCTCGTCCAGATCTCGGGCGACAAGTGGGCGACCTACGAGGCAGCGCAGCGCGCGGGGATCGCGACGATGCGGTCGTGGCTCCCGGACGCGCTCGAAGACGAGTCCCTCCCCGAGGCCCTCTTCGTCAAGCCCCGGAATGGGAGCGCGAGCCAGCACACCTACACCGCCAGTCGCGAGACCCTCTCCAGTGTCCTGGCCCGCGTCCCTCGCCCGATTATCCAAGAGAGGATTGGAGGGGATGAGGTCACGATCGACGCACTCTTCGACTTTGAAGGCCGGCTCCTCCACTTCGTCCCCCGCCGCCGCGTGCGGACAGTGGGCGGCGAGTCGATCCAGGGCGTGACGCTCCGAGACGAGCGCCTGAACGGGTGGCTTGAGGACGTGCTCAGGCGGCTCGGGGCGCTGGGCGCGCGCGGGCCGGTAACGGCCCAGGCGTTCGACACCGATGGGCAGTTCCTCCTCCTCGAGGTGAACCCTCGGTTCGGGGGCGGCTTCCCGCTCGGCTATGCGGCCGGGGCACGCTACCCAGAGTGGCTTCTAGCCCTGGTAGCGGGCGAGGACGTATCACCCCGCCTCGGCGAGTATGAGGACGGTCTCTACATGACGCGGTACTACGCCGAGCACTTTACCCGGGAGCCAGCATGGTAACGGAGTACGGCGTTGTCTTCGATCTTGACGATACGCTCGTGTGGGAGCGGGACTACGTCCGTAGCGGGTTCCGCGCCGTCGCCCAATCGGTTGCGGGCGCGGTGTGCTCCGAGGAAGAAGCGTTCGGTCTGCTGTGGGGCCGGTTTGAGCAGGGCGCGCGAGGAGACCTGTTCGATCAACTCCTTGAGGCCTACTCACTCGACGACGTGACCGTGCCGGACCTCGTCGCGCGCTACCGAGAGCACAAGCCGACGCTCTCGCTCACGCCCGACGTCCGATCGCTCCTTGATGAGCTTCGGTCCCAGGTTCGACTCGCCCTCATTACGGACGGACCGCTCGCCAGTCAGCAGGCGAAGGTGACCGTGCTTGGGCTCGCGGACGTGTTCGAGGTGCTCGTGCTCACTGGCATGTGGGGGGAGGCGTACTGGAAGCCACACCGGCGCCCGTACGAGACCGTCATGGACGGTCTGGGCCTCCCGGCTGAGGCCCTCGTCTACATCGGGGACAATCCCGGAAAGGACTTCGTCACCGCCCGCGAGCTCGGGTGGAGGACGATCCGGCTCCGGCATCCCCACCAACTCCGGCACAACGTAGAGCCCCCGAGCGAGCGGTTCGCGGCTGATCAAGAGGTCCGCTCAGTAGCCGAACTCCGATCGGCACTTGGCGCTATTTTCAAGGGTAGGCACGGCATTTGATCTAGCCGGACTCTGACTCCGCGTTTCCATCAGGCGGCTCCATATCAGCTGGCCGCGGGCGCACGTCACTGATCCAAAGAGAACATCCTGGAGGGTTATGTCCTCCCCAATCCTGTGCAAACGCCCGGCCGCCTCTACCTCTCCCCCCCCACATCGGCCCCGACGAACTGGCGCTCGTCACGGAGGCCTTCGAGACCAACTGGATCGCGCCCATCGGCCCCACGTCGACGCCTTCGAGCACGAGTTCGCGGAGGAGGTCGGGGCGTCCCTCCTCACGCCATCGCCGTCGGCGTTCCGGCACGAACCTGCGGGATCGGCCGCCGGACCCTCCCATCGATAACCGGGCATCGTCCGCACCCCCAGCCCTATCCTGACCCCATGATCCCCTCCGACGTCCCGTTCCTCGCCGAGGCCCTCGACCGTACGCTGTCGGTCGTGCGGCCCGAGCGCGTGGTGCTGTTCGGGTCGTGGGCGCGCGGAGAGGCCGGGCCGGACAGTGACCTCGACCTCCTCGTGGTCTCGGCATTCGAGGGGTCCCGGAGCCGCGTGGCCCTCGCCATCCTCCTGGCGCTGGCGGACCTCCCCGTCCCCACCGACGCCGTCGTGCTCCGCCCCGACGAGTGGGAGCGCTGGCGGGGCGTCCCTGGCACCGTCGCATACCCGGCCGACCAGGAAGGCGTCGTGATCTATGAAGCCTGACGCGTTCTTCGCGGCGGAGCGGTGGATGGAGAAGGTCGCCTCCGACCTCCAGGCGTGCCGCATCCTGCTCGCGGCCGACGGCGCGCCCCTCGAAGCCATCTGCTTCCACGCCCAGCAGGCCGCCGAGAAGGCGGTCAAGGCGCTCCTCACCGCGAGTGGGCGCCCGTTCCCCAAGACGCACCACCTCCCGACCGTCGTCCGGATGCTCCCGGCAGACGCCGACGTCGGGCTCACGCTCGGCGAGCAGGTCGAGCTCACCCATTTCGCCGTGGCTCCGCGCTACCCGGACGACCTCGTCGAGGTCGACAGGGCGCTGGCCGAGCGGCTCGCCGCGCTGGCCGAGTCGTGCGCCATGGCCGCCCGGCGCTGGCTCGACGCCCAGGCCCCGGACGACTCCCTCTAGAATGCCTGACCGCCTCTACCTCTCGCCCCCCCACATCGGCCCCGACGAACTGGCGTTCGTCACCGAGGCCTTCGAGACCAACTGGGTCGCGCCCATCGGCCCCCACGTCGACGCCTTCGAGCGCGAGTTCGCCGAGCACGTCGGCTCGAAGCACGCCGTCGCCGTGTCGTCCGGGACGGCTGCGCTCCACCTCGCGCTCCGGCTGGCGGGCGTCGAGCGCGGCGACGAGGTGCTCGTCTCCGACCTCACGTTCTGCGCCAGCGTCAACCCGATCCTCTACGAGGGCGGCGTCCCCGTCTTCGTCGACAGCGAGCGCGTGTCGTGGAACCTCGACCCGAACCTCGTCGAGGACGCGCTGAAGGCGCGCGCCGCCAGCGGCCGGCAGGCGAAGGCGCTCGTGGCCGTCCATCTCTACGGCCAGACGGCCGACCTCGACCCGCTGGTCGAGCTGTGTGAGCGGTACGGGGTGACGATGGTGGAGGACGCCGCCGAGGCGCTCGGCGCGACGTACAAGGGGCGGTCGCCGGGGACGTTCGGGAAGGCCGGGATCTTCTCGTTCAACGGCAACAAGATCATCACCACGTCCGGCGGCGGCATGCTCGTCACCGACGACGGGGCGCTGGCGGCGCACGCGAAGAAGCTGGCCACGCAGGCCCGCGACGACGCCCCGCACTACGAGCACTCGGAGGTCGGCTTCAACTACCGGATGAGCAACGTGCTCGCCGGGATCGGGCGCGGCCAGCTCCGCCAGCTCGACGCGCGGGTGCAGGCGCGGCGGGCCGTCTTCGAGGCGTACCAGGACGCGCTCGGCGATCTGCCCGGCCTCACGTTCATGCCGGAGGCCCCGTGGGGCCGCCACACGCGGTGGCTCACGTGCCTGACGATCGATCCGGAGGCGTTCGGGGCGACGCGGGAGGACGTCCGCCTGGCGCTGGAAGCCGAGAACGTCGAGGCGCGGCCCGTCTGGAAGCCGATGCACCTCCAGCCCGCCTACGACGGCTTCGAGGTGCTCGGCGGTGCGATCGGAGAGGACGTGTTCGAGCGCGGCCTGTGTCTCCCGTCCGGCTCCGCGATGACGCCCGACGACGTGGCCCGCGTCGTGGAAATCGTGCGGACTGTGGCCCGCGCGGCGGCGGCACCCCAGGGAACCCCCTAGCTTGGTCTCGCGGCTCCTCTAGCTTGGTACGCTCTGTGCGAGGAGGGGGGAGGGGGATGCGGCGTGCCCGACACGCGCCCCAGACGGTTGGCCTCTTTCTTTCGGTAACGCTAGCGTGACGATTCTTCCCTCGATCTCTCCGCGAGGCCTCGCCAAGTACGCCCTCGACGTGGCCGTCTGGACGGCGCTCACGCCGCTGGCCTTCGCCCTCCGCCTCGAAGGGGACGTCTTCCGCTACCCCGAGGCGCTCGTCGCGCTCACGCTGGGCGGGGCCGTCCTGAAGATCGCGGCCGAGGGCCTGTTCCGCCTGCCGCGCCGGGCGTGGCGCTGGATCGGCGTCTCCGACCTGCTGGCGGTCCTCACGGCCGTCGGGATCGTCACGTTCGCCATGATGGTGGGCGTGGCGGTCGTCCACCCCGTCTTCCCGATTCCCCGGAGCGTCCCGCTGATCGAAGGCGCCCTCGCCATCGTCGCGCTCGGGGGGATGCGGCTGGCGATGCGGGTCTGGCACGAGAGCCGGGGCCGCCAGCGCGTCAAAGAGGACGGGCGGCGGGTCCTCATCGTCGGGGCCGGGAACGCGGGGGCGATGGTGGTGCGCGAGATGCTCCGCCACCCCGAGAGCCACCTGGTTCCCATCGGCTTCCTCGACGACAACCCGGCCAAGCGGAAGCAGAAGATCGCCGGGCGGCCCGTGCTGGGCACGCTGGGAGAGCTGGAGACCCTCGTCCGCGTCCACGACGTCGAGGAGGTTCTCATCGCCATCCCCTCGGCGAGCGGCGACACGGTCCGCCGCGTGGTGACGGCGGCGCGCAACGCGGGCGTCCAGAGCCGGACGCTCCCGCCGCTCTACGACCTCGTCAGCGGGCGGATCGAGATGTCGCAGATCCGCGAGGTGGACCTGGAGGACCTCCTGCGGCGCGACCCGGTGCGGCTGCAGACCGGCCCCATCGAGAGCTACGTCCACGGGCGGTGCGTGCTCGTGACCGGGGCCGGCGGCTCCATCGGGTCCGAGATCGTGCGCCAGATCGCCCCGTTCGGTCCGTCCCGGATCGTCCTGCTCGGGCGCGGCGAGCACAGCGTGTACCTCATCGACCGCGAGGTGGCCCGCCGGTGGCCGCACCTGCGCCGCCACGCCGTCATCTGCGACGTCCGGGACCGCTCGTCGCTGGAGGAGGTGTTCGCCGAGCACCGGCCGGAGGTCGTGTTCCACGCGGCGGCGCACAAGCACGTCCCGCTGATGGAGGGGAACCCGGCGCAGTCGGTGTTCAACAACGTCGGCGGCACGCGGAACCTCGCCTCGCTGGCGGTCGAGTACGGCGTGGAGCGGCTCGTCAACATCTCGACGGACAAGGCCGTCAACCCGACGAACGTGATGGGCGCCTCGAAGCGCGTCGCCGAGATGGTGGTCTCGGACGCCTCGACGCGGTGCACCGACGGCTGCACGATGGTCTCGGTCCGGTTCGGGAACGTGCTCGGGAGCCGGGGCAGCGTGGTCCCGCTCTTCCGCGAGCAGATCCGGCGCGGCGGGCCGATCACGGTCACGCACCCCGACATGGTCCGCTACTTCATGACGATCCCGGAGGCCGCGCAGCTCGTGCTCCAGGCCGGGTCGTTCTCCGAAACCGGCCGGGTCTACGTGCTCGACATGGGCAACCCGGTCCGCATCGCGGATCTGGCCCGCGACCTCGTCCTGCTCTCGGGCCTGGAGCCGGGCCGCGACGTCGAGATCAAGTTCTCGGGCGCGCGTCCCGGCGAGAAGCTGTTCGAGGAGCTGCTGACGGCGGAGGAGGGGACCGACGCCTCGTGCCACGAGAAGATCTTCGTCGCCAAGAAAGCGGCCCCCTCGGCCGGCCTCGCCTCCGGCCTCGACGCGCTCTTCGAGGCGGCCCACACCAACGACGGCGACGCCATCCGGGCGGCGTTCCAGCGCCTCGTGCCGAGCTACAGCCCGCAGGCGGCGGCGCCGACCGGCAGCGGCCGGGACGTCCGCCCGGCGGGCGGCGACGGGGCCAGGAGCGGCGACGGCGCGCTCGCCCCGGCCCGGCTCGTGGCGTGATCGCGCGCCAGCCCCGGCGCGAGGTGACGCCGCCGCGCCCGGGTCTCGCGCTCCGGTACGCCGTCGGCGTCGCGTCGCTGCGGCGGTCGGACGTGCTGCTGGCCTCGTTCCCCCGGTCCGGGAGCACGTGGCTCCGGTTCGTCGTGGTGCACGACGCGCTGGCGGCGGCCGGCGACGAGGGGGAGGTGCCGTTCGAGCGGCTCAACGGGCTGGCCCCGGAGCTGGGCGCGTCGGCCTTGTGGCGGGGACGCCGAGGACCTCGGCTCGTCAAGACGCACCGGCCGTACGCGCCGCTCCTCGGACGCCCCCGCGCCGTCCACCTCGTCCGCCAGCCGCTCGACGCGCTCGCCTCGTACCACCGCTATTGGACCGCCCGCGTGGACGGCGGCCGCGTCGATCCCGGCGCGTTCCTCCGCGACCGACGGCGCGGCCTGCCCCGCTGGATTCGCCACACGCGCTCCTGGCAGCCCCGCGCCGACCTCTCGGTCCGCTACGCGGAGCTCCGGGCGGACCCGGCGGGCGTGGCCGCGCGCGTGCTCGCGCTGCTCGGGCGGGGGGTGGACCCCGACCGGCTGGCCGAGGCCGTGCGCCGGTCCGACGCCCGTGCCGTCCGGGCGGTGGAGACGACGGGCGGCGTCGCCGGCCCCGACCGCGCCGCGCCGGGCGCGGCCTTCGCGTCCGACCAGCCAGCGGGGAACGGGCTCGGCTACTTCGACGCGGCCGACGTCGCCTGGGCGCACCGCCAGCTCGACGGGGCCGGGCTCGGCACCTGGGTCGAGGCATGAGGCCGCGCGTCCTCGTCGTCGCCCCGTTCCCGCCGCCCGCGACGGGGCAGAGCCTCGTGACCGACATGGCCGCCGACGCGCTGGCGAGCAGGGCCGACGTCCTCCGCGTGGACACCGCGGACCGCGCGCACGCGTGGCGGCGCCCGTGGGCGCTGCCCGGCCGGCGCGTCATCCGCTGGCTCGGCCTCGCCCGGCGGCTCCGCCAGCTCGTCCGCGCGCATCCGTTCGACGGGGTGTATCTGACGCCGGCGAGCAGCCCGCTCGGGCTCCTCCGCGACCTCCTCACGGTGGCGGCGATCCCGGCGGGCGTCCCCCTCGTGGCCCACGTCCACGCGGGCGACTACGGGCGCCTCCTCGGCGGACCGTGGGGACCGCTCGCGCGCGCCGTCGCCCGGCGGTTCCGGCGGACGCTCACGCCGAGCGCCTACGCCGCCGCGCGGATCCGTCGGGCCATGCCGGGCCTCGACCCCGTCGTCGTCCCGAACGCGGTGCGGCCGGGGCTCCGGTTCACGCCGGAGGAGGTCCACGCGGCCTGGGAGGACCGTCGGCGTCGGCGGCCCGTCGTCCTGTTCCTCTCGAACATGATCCCGTCGAAGGGCTACGGCCTGCTGGCAGAGGCGGGCGCGAGGCTCCGCCACGACGCGGACCTCGTGTTCGCCGGGGCCTGGGCCGATGCCCGCTCGCGCACCGCGTTCGAGCGGCGGCTCCGGGACCTCGGCCTCGACGCCCGCGTCCTCGGCGCCGTCGACGAGGCGCAGACGCGCGCCCTGTTCCGCGAGGCCTCCGTGTTCGCGTTCCCCTCGACGTACCCGCACGAGTCGCTGCCGCTGGCGGTGCTGGAGGCGAAGGCCGCCGGATGCGCCGTCGTCGCCCTCGACCACGCCGGGCTCGGCGAGATGGTGCGCGACGGGGCCGATGGCCGCCTCCTCTCCCGCACCGACCCCGCCGCCTTCGCGGCGGCGCTGGACGAGGCGCTGGACGACGCCGAGCGGCTCGGACGGGCCGGCGCCGCCCACGTCCGCGAGGCGTTCGCGCCGGACGCCTTCGAGCGCGCCGTCGTCCGGGCCGTCCTCGACGGCGCGCGCGTGCCGCCAGCGGGCTAGTAGCGCGGGCTCGCCGCCGGCAGCCCCCACCGCAGGAACGCACGGGGGCTGAGGACGGCCTCCGTCCCGAGCCGGGCGTCGCGCACCGCGCGGCCCTCGACCGCCAGCCCCAGCGTGGCGTCCGGGAGCACGCGGACGCCCACCCGCAGGTCCGCCGAGTACACCCGCTGGCGGACGCCCTGGAGCGTCGGGTTGGGCTCGGGCACGCGGTCGGTGTACGGGCGGACCGGGTCGGACCCGACGTTCAGCGAGTCCGTGTTGCGACCCCGGACGGTCCAGAAGGCGTCCAGGCTCACCTCGACGTCGGGGTGGGGGCGGTGCGCGAGGCGGAGCGAGAGGTCGCTCGCGTTCGGGCCGGCCGGGTGGCCCAGCACGTCGAGGTAGTGGACGGCCGCCGTCGACGAGTCCCGGTGGGAGTAGACGTAGGGCCGGATGCGGGCGTATTCGACGCGGAGGTCGGTGTCGCGGAGCCGGCCCAGGCCGGGGACGGCGGGGTCGGAGAGTTGGACGCCGAGGACGAACCCCCACTTGTTGGTCCAGGCGTCCTCGAAAAAGCGGCCGGCCGTCAGCTCGTCGAGCAGGCCCTGGGCGTAGACGCGGGTGCCGGGGCGGAGGCGCCACGCGGCGCCCGCTCCGAGGAGCACGTTGTCCGGGCTCCCCAGGTCCCGCTCGACGGCCCGGTACAGCGCGAACGGGACGAGGTACGACAGCTCGAACGACGGCGACCCCTCCCGCACGCCCAGCACCACCGACTCGAACGCCTCCAGCTCGACCCCGCCGCCGACGCGGACCGCCGCGCGGTGGAACGCTCCGTAGCGGCCGTTCACGACGCCGTCGCCATCGCTCTCGCCCCGCGCGCGCGGGTCGAGAAAGCGGGCGTAGAGGCTCTGGAACGAGACCGGCCCCACGCTCAGCCGGACCTGGACGTGGTCGTACTCGGAGGCGTAGTTGCTCAGGAGGAGGCTGCCGCGCGCGAACCCGAGACGGTTCCGGTCCCGCCCGGCGCGGACCTCCACGAAGCGGTCGCGGTAGCCGACGATCCCGGTCGAGGCGAGAAAGTCGTATGTCGGGTCGGGCGATCCGGTCGTCTTGACGTAGCCGAGGCGCGGCGCCGTTCGGAAGACGGTCGGGCCGAGCGGGACCGTCACCTGGTTCTCGGTGATCCGCGACTCCACGAAGAACCGCCCGACCCGTCCCCCCACGCGGACGCCCCGCGTGTTCTGGACCGGCGCCGTCCACTCCGTCACGTCGCTCGTCCGCCGGACGTAGGCCGGCCCCGCCGAAAACCCGACGAGAGGAGAGACCTCCAGCACGTAGCCCTCACCCGAGGCCGAGAGCACGGCCCGGCCGTTGCCGTAGAACGGCGTCCGGTCCCGGACGGCCGGGCCGAAGAGTCCGCCCGTCGTCTCGCCGGCGAACTGGCGGAGGAGCGCGCGGTCGGTCGCCGTCAGCCCGTCCCGCTGGCGGAGCGAGTCCAGCGCCTGCTGCGTCTCGACGGCCGAGAGCGGGAGCGCGCCCGTGTCGAGATCGGGGAGGCGCCCGAGCGCGTGCTGCCGGAGCAGGAAGTGCTCCACGTCGCTCTCGATGAGACCCACGCCCGTCTGCTGCGCGTGGGCGCCGCCAGCGAGGAGTAGCGCGAGCAACACGGGCGCCCGTGGGAGCCGCCAGCGGGCGGGAGCGTGCGCAGAGCGGGGGAGAGGCAGGGGACCGGGGGCTGCTGGACGCCGAAGCTAGCCCCGCCCGGCGCCGTGCCCGGGCGCTGGCCCCCTGCGACGGCCGCCGGGGGCGGTCCGGCGAGCGGCTTCGCTCGAAATCCGCTTTGGCGAGCACCTGCGTCACGATAGGGTGACGAGAATGGCGGATACGCCCCGTTCATCCCGGATGGGACGCTGATTGGCATTGGACCCCCACGTCGGCCCCCGAGGCGGTCCCCGAGCCGCCCGGCCTGACGCCCCTCTCTGCGTGAAAGGCGCACCGCGTCCGGTACCGAACCCCTACGGTCCACGCCCCGTGCCGCGCTCCGCAGGGCCGTACGTTCACCCTGCGTCCTCCTCTCCGATCGGCCCCCCTCATGACGAAGCGAGACAGCGCCCCGTCGCTCCTCTTCATCAACCAGCACTACTACCCGGACGTCGCGTCGACCGGGCAGCACCTGACCGACCTGGCGGAGCACCTCGTGGAGGACGGGTTCGAGGTGAACGTGCTGTGCGCCTCGGCGCGCTACCTCTCCGGCACGCTGGAGTCGCCGAGGCAGGAGGTCCACAACGGCGTCTCGATCCAGCGCGTGCCGACGACCTCGTTCGGGCGGGGGACGCACCTCGGGCGGATTCTGGACTACGCCAGCTTCTACCTCCAGGTGCTCGTCGCCCTGTTCACCGGGCCGAAGGTCGACCTCGTGGTGGGGCTCACGACGCCGCCGCTGCTCGGCGTGGCCTGCGCGCTGGCGAGGGCCGTGCGCGGCCAGCGCTACGCGATCTGGTCGATGGACCTCCACCCGGACGCCGAGGAGGCCGTCGGGATGGTCCGGCGGGGGAGCCTCCTCGGCCGCACCCTCCACGGCCTCAACAACGTCGGCTACCGCAACGCCGATCTCGTGGTGGACCTGGGGCGGTTCATGAAGGACCGCCTGATCCAGAAGGGCGTCCGGCCGGACCGGCTCCAGACCGTCGTGGTGTGGAGCAAGAAGGAGGAGATCACGCCGGTCGCCCGCGAGGACAACCCGCTGGTGGACGAGCTGGGGCTGCGGGGCAAGTTCGTCGTGATGTACTCCGGCAACGCCGGCATCGTCCACCGCTTCGGCGAGGTGACGGAGGTGATGACGCGGCTCCGCGACCGCGACGACATCGCGTTCCTGTTCGTCGGCGGCGGCCCGCGCCGGGCCGAGATCGAGGCCGTCATCGAGCGGGAGGAGCTGACCAACGCCCGCTACCTCGACTACTTCCCGCGCGAGCAGCTCGACCAGTCGCTCTCGCTGGGCAGCGTCCACCTCCTCACGCTCCGGAACGAGGCCGCGGGCGTGGCGGTGCCGGGCAAGCTCTACGGCGTGATGGCCGCCGGCCGGCCCATCGTGGTCGTCGGGCCGGGCCGCTCCGAGCCGGCCGAGACGACGCTCGACGAGCGCGTCGGCCACGTGATCGACACGCAGACGGACGAGGCCACGCTGGCCGACCGGCTGGAGGAGACCATCCTCGGCCTCGCCGCCGATCCCGAGGCGTGCGCACAGATGGGCCGCCGCGCCCGCGCCGCCTTCCTGGCCCGCTACGAGGCCGAGGTCGCCTGCGACCAGTGGGCCGAGGTCCTCTGGGACCTCCTCGCTCCGGGGCAGCGCCCCGCCCGCCCGGAGGCCGGCGCTGTGGAAGCCGATGTTGCCGAGGCCGACGTCGTCGAAGTGCTCCCGGTGTCCCCGACGCACAAGCGCTGGCCGGTCCCCGTCGGGGAGCCAGAGCCCGCCCGGCCGGCCCACCCGTCCCCCGGCGTCGAGGCGTAAAGCCGACCCAGACTTTCACCGATCTCTTCGAGGGGGACCCTACCTTTCCGGCCCCTCCTCGACTCCACGATTCCCATTCTCATGCAGACTCGCGTTCTCGTCACCGGCGCCGGTGGGTTCATCGGCCACCACCTCGTCAAGTACCTCAAAGAGCGCGGCCACTGGGTCCGCGGCGTCGACATCAAGAAGCCGGAGTTCGAAGAGACGGCGGCCGACGAGTTCGACCTCCTCGACCTCCGCCGGTGGGACGCCTGCCTGGAGGCCGTCCGCCCCACGCCCGACGGGCAGGCCATCGACCACGTGTACGCGCTGGCGGCCGACATGGGCGGGATGGGGTTCATCTCGGCCAACCACAGCCTCATCCTCCACAACAACGTCCTCATCAACACGCACACCCTGGAGGCGGCGCGGAAGGCCGGCGTGAGCCGCTACTTCTACACGTCCTCGGCGTGCGTCTACCCGGAGCACCTCCAGACGACGACGGACGCGGCGGCGCTCAAGGAGGACGACGCCTACCCGGCCGCGCCCCAGGACGCCTACGGCTGGGAGAAGCTGTTCACCGAGCTCCTCTGCCACTACTACCAGGGCGACTACGGGATGGAGACGCGGACCGTCCGCTTCCACAACGTCTACGGCGAGCTGGGCACCTGGGAGGGCGGGCGCGAAAAGGCGCCGGCGGCCATGATGCGCAAGACGGCCTACGCCAAGCTCCTCGGCGGCAAGGAGGGCGCCCCCGGCGGCGAGCCGACCGTCGAGATCTGGGGCGACGGCGAGCAGACGCGCTCGTTCATGCACGTCGACGACTGCGTGGAGGGCGTCTACCGCCTCATGATGTCGGACTACAAGGAGCCGCTGAACCTGGGCCGCGACCGGATGGTCACGATCAACCAGCTCTGCGACATCGCCGCCGACGCCGCGGGCATCGACGTGACCCACGAGCACATCGACGGCCCGATGGGCGTCCGCGGACGCAACTCGGACAACTCGAAGCTCCGCGAGGTGCTCGGCTGGGAGCCCAGGATCCCGCTCGAAGAGGGCGTCGCCCGGACCTACGCCTGGATCGAGGACCAGCTCCGCGCCAAGCTGGAGCGCGAGGGCGCGCTCCCGGCCGGCGACGGCGCCTCGGCGGAGGCCGCGCCCGCCTCGGCATAGCGCTCTCATCGCTCGCTCCGGCCGCCCTGTTCCCTCGGGAGCGGGGCGGCCGTCGTTCTGAGGCGCTGGCGGACCCCCGGGCGCCCGTCGAGCGACGCGATGGCGCGACGAGCGAGGGGTGCTGCCAGAGCGTGCGCACGCTCTGGCGACGGCCGCCAGCGCGGCGGGCGTGCCTACCTTTCCGTCTCCGACGAGCGACGTATGAACGAGGCACAGCGCGTCCTCCAGAACAACCGGACGCTGGCGATCTTCCTGGCCAAGATGGTCGCGGCCTACGCCGTCTGGTTCGTGGTGTACGACCTCTGGCTCCTGCCCGACGGCCGCCTCGACGCCCGGCTCTCCGAGGCCGTCGCCGGGTGGACGGCCGGCCTCCTCCGCCTCGGGTTCGACGGCGTGGCGGCGCGGGGGCGCGAGGTGTGGCTGGGCCGCTCGGGCATCGTGATCGAGGACGGCTGCAACGGGCTCTCGGCGCTCAGCCTGTTCGTCGGGTTCGTGCTGGCGTACCCGGGGAGGTGGGCGCGGCGCGCGCTCTTCGTCCCCGCCGGGCTGGCGGCCATCGTGCTCACGAACGTGCTCCGGTGCGCGTCGCTGCTCGCCGTCGCGGCGTGGTGGCCCGAGGCGTTCGACTCCGTCCACGGCTTCCACGCGCTGTTCGTGTTCTACGTCGTGATCTTCGGCCTGTGGGTCCTCTGGGCGAACGTGGCCGAGGGGGAGCCGGCGCCCGCCGTCCGCGTGGCGTGAGCGGGGTGCGCGCGCGCGTCGAGCGGCACCCCCGGCTGTGGGGCCTCGTCTTCGCGGCGCTCCTGCTCGTGGCCTACGTGGCGGCCGTGCGTCCGGCGCGGGCGTGGCTGGCGGCCGAGGTCGCGCTCCCGCTCTTCGCGTCCATCGACACGCCGCGCGCCCGATCGTTCGACGTGGCCCGGCCGCAGCGGCAGGCGACGGCCGTCGCGGCGGCTCCGAGAGGGGAGGGGCCGGCGTCCGAGGGCGCGGCGCTGTGGGCGGCGCCGGTCGGCGTGCTGTTCGTGCTGCCCGCGTTGTTCCTCGTCTACGCCTTCCCGACCCGGCCGTACTGGCTCTACCTGCTGGCGTACCACCTCGTGCTGGGCGCCGTCGCGGGAGTCGTGTTCGGGATCGGGCTGGGGTGGTTCGCGCCCGCGTTCTCGCTCTACACGTTTTCGCGGACGTACATGACGGAGGCCGTGAGCCTCGCCGTGCCGCTCCTGCTATGGCTGGCCGGCCGCGCCGAGCGTCAGGAGGCGACGGCCTGACCGTCGGCGCCCCGGTCGGCGGGCGTGGGGGTCGTCTCGTCCTCGCGGAGCAGGTCGAGCAGGTGCGTGAGCGTCGGCCGCAGCTCGGGGCGGGGCACGATCCGGTCCACGAACCCCTTTTCCTGGAGGAACTCGGCCGTCTGGAAATCCGGCGGGAGGTCGCGGCCGATGGTCTCGCGGATCACGCGCGGGCCGGCGAACCCGATGAGGGCGCCGGGCTCGGCGAGGTTGAGGTCGCCGAGCATGGCGAACGAGGCCGTCACGCCGCCGGTCGTGGGGTGCGTGAGGAGCGAGACGAACGGGAGCCCACGTTCCGCCAGCACGGCGAGGTTGGCGCTCGTCTTGGCCATCTGCATCAGCGAGAGCGCGCCCTCCATCATCCGGGCCCCGCCGGACTGGCTGATGATGAGGCACGCCCGGTCCTCGTCCACGGCTCGCCGGACGGCCCGCGTCAGGATCTCGCCCACGACGGACCCCATCGAGCCGCCGATGTAGGTGAAGTCCATGGCCGCGATCGACATCGGGTGCCCGCCGACGGTGCCGGTCCCGCTCACGGCGGCGTCGTTGAGGCCCGTCTTTTGGTCGGCCGCCTCGGTCCGCGTCGGGTAGCTCTTGGTGTCGACGAACTCGAGCGGGTCGACGGAGTGGAGGTCGGCGTCGTGGCGCGTGAAGGCGCCGTCGTCGAAGAGGAGCCGGAGGTAGCCGAGCCCCGCCATCGGGTAGTGGTGGCCGCACGAGGGGCACACGAGGAGGTTCTCCTCCAGCTCGCGCTGGCTCGTGATCGTGCCGCACTCGGGGCACTTGAGCCAGTAGCCCTCGGGCGTCTCGTTGCGGTCCTGGCTGTTCGTCTGAATGCCGGCGGACTGCCGTTTAAACCATGCCATACGGGGGACCTGTGGGGCCAACACGAAGAGTCAGGCCCCGAAGATAGCCCGAGGCCGCGACGCCGCGACGGGCTTGAGGTAGGACGGCTCGACGGTGGCCGGGTCGTCGCCCGGCCCGCTCCCGACGCGCTGTCGGCCGAGGCGCGCGACGGCGACGGCCGTCGGCACGAGGTCGAGGCGCCGCCAGTCCCGGCCCGGCGCGGCGTCGACGAGGGCGTCGGCCGCCGGGCCGCCGACGGCGAGCGGGCCGGCGGGGAGCCAGCCGTCGGCGTCGGACAGGACGAGGGCCGCCACCGGACGGGCCGTGTCGGCGTCGCCGACGACGGCCGCGTACACCTCGCCCCGCCGCGAGGGGAGCACGACGACGACGGGCCGGTCCGGCGCCGTCGAGGCGAGCGCGTCGAGCGTGGGGACGGCCGCGAGCCGGGCGCCCGTCGCGAGCGCCAGCCCTTTGGCCAGGCTCATCCCGATCCGCAGGCCGGTGTAGGAGCCCGGACCCGCCGAGACGGCCACGAGCCCGAGGTCGCCCGGCGCTCGTCCGACGTGGGCGAACGCCTGCTCGACCAGAGGCGCCAGCCGGCGGCCGTGCGAGCGGGGCACGCGGATCGACGCCTCGAACACGACGGCCTCGCCGTCGAGCAGGGCGGCGGCGCAGACGTCGGTGGCGGTCTCGATGCCGAGCGTGAGCATGGCGGGTGGGAGGGAGGCCGGACGAACGGCCGGGCCGTCGGCCGGGTTCTACCCCGCCCCGCTGCTCCGTCCGTCACGGCAGCGGGCGATGGCCCGCCCCGCTGGCGGTGGCCGCCGGCGCGTAGGGCGCGCCTTGACTCTTCCTTCATGAGCAGGCATCTTGGCGCTCCCGGACGGGTTCCGGTCCCATCCTCCAGCCCCTCGTGCCATGACCGTCTACGACGCCGACCACATCCGCAACGTCGCCCTCGTGGGCCACCAGGGGACCGGGAAGACGACGCTCGCCGAGGCCATGCTCTACAGCGCCGGTGCGGTCCCGCGCATGGGCACCGTCGCGGACCGCTCGACGGCCAGCGACCACCACGCCTCCGAGCACGAGCGCGGGATGTCCGTCTTCACGTCGCTCCTCCATGCCGAGTGGGAGGGCCACAAGATCAACGTGCTCGACACGCCCGGCTACCTCGACTTCTCCGCCGAGACGATCACGGCTCTGAAAGTGGCCGACACGGCCATCTTCGTGGTCGACGCCGACGAGGGCGTCCAGGTGGGGACCGAACTGGCGTGGACCTACGCCCAGCGGACGGGGACGCCGGCCCTGTTCGTGATGAACAAGCTGGACGCGGCCGGCTCGGACTTCGAGACCTCGCTCGCGAAGATCCAGGAGCGCTACGGCCGCGCCGCCATCCCCGTCCAACTCCCCGGGGGCTCCGGCACGCGAACGATCGTCGACGTGCTCCTCATGAAGCAGATCCGGTTCGACGACGAGGGCCAGGCCCACTTCGAGCCCATCGGGGAAGACTTCGCCGAGCGGGCCGCGTCGCTCCACAACGAGCTGGTCGAGAGCATCGCCGAGAACGACGAGGGCCTCATGGAGCTGTACTTCGAGAAGGGGGAGCTGACGGAGGACGAGATGCGGGAAGGGCTCCACACGGCCATGCTCCGCCGCCAGCTCTTCCCCGTGTTTCTCACCGTGGCGAGCGAGAACGTGGGCGTCTCGCGATTGATGAGCTTTATCGACAACGTGTGCCCGAGCCCGGCCGAGATGCCGCCGCCGCACATGGAGTCCGGCGAGGTTCACGTCGATGCCCAGGCCGAGCCCGTCGCGTTCGTGTTCCGGACGATGGCCGAGGAGCACGTCGGCGAGTTCAGCTACCTCAAGGTCTACGACGGGATGCTGACGGCCGGGCAGGACGTGGAGAACGCCTCGGACGGCTCGATGGAACGGCTCGGGACGCTCTACGCCGTCAACGGCAGCGACCGCGAGACCGTCCCCCAGCTCGTCGCCGGCGACGTCGGCGCGACGGTCAAGCTGAAGCACACGGGGACCGGCGACACGCTCCGCCAGCGGGGCTCGGACGCCGTCGTCTCGCCCATCGAGTACCCCGAGCCCCGGATGCGCCTCGCCGTCCGCGCCGTCCGACAGGGCGAGGAGGACAAGCTGGCGCAGGGCCTCAGCCAGATCGTCAAGGAGGACCCGTCGCTCGTGGTCGAGCACGACGCGCACCTCGGGCAGGTCACGCTCGCCGGGCAGGGCGAGATGCACCTCGACATCGCACGCTACCGGCTGGACCACCGGCACGGCGTCGAGGTCGCCTTCGACCGGCCCAAGATCGGCTACCGCGAGACGGTCCAGGGCCGCGCGCGCGCGCAGTACCGCCACAAAAAGCAGACGGGCGGCGCCGGCCAGTTCGCCGAGATCTCGCTCCTCGTCGAGCCCCTCGACGGCGACTTCGTCCCGCCCGACGCCATGAAGCAGCGCGGCGAGGCGACGCTCGAGACGGACTGGGGCAGCCGCGTCCACTTCGTCGACGCCATCGTCGGCGGCGTGATCGACATGCAGCGGTTCTTCGGGGCGATCCAGAAGGGCGTGGCCGAGCTGCTGCGCGAGGGGCCGGTGGCGGGCTACCCCGTCGGCGACGTCCGCGTGGTGGTCTACGACGGCGGGATGCACTCCGTCGACTCGAACGAGAACGCCTTCAAGACGGCCGCGAAGATGGCCTTCCGCGACGGGTTCCGCGAGGCGCGCCCGGCCGTCCTGGAGCCGGTCGTGGAGCTGGAGGTGCTCGTCCCGGAGTCCCACATGGGCGACGTGCTGAGCGACCTCAACACGCGCCGCGCCCGCATCCAGGGCATGGACACGGAGGGCGTGTTCCAGAAGATCACCGCGCACGTCCCGGAGGCCGAGCTGTACCGCTACTCGACGGCGCTCCGCTCGATGACGCAGGGCCGCGGCCTCCACCGGACGCGCCACAGCCACTACGACCCGATGCCGCGCCACGTGCAGGAGGAGCTGACGGCCCAGCGCGCCGAACTGGCGGAGGCGTAGCGCGGCGACGAGGTCCGGCTTGGCCGGCCGCCGCCGCCAGCCCGTCAGAGGACGCCGTCGTCCTGCGCTCCGCCGATGACCTCGGCGACGTCGAGGCGGGAGCGGACGTCCAGCCGCTCCAGCACCTGCTCCACGTGGCGGCGCACCGTGTGGGGGCTGATGCAGAGGGCCCGGGCGATCTCTGCCGTCGAGCGGCGCGCGGCCAGGAGCAGCGCCACGCGGGCCTGCTGCCGCGTCAGGCCGAACCGTCCTCGGAGTGCCTCGGCCGCCGCGGGGTCGGCGGGCGCCGCCTCCGCAGCCTCGACCGTCACCAGCACGGCGCCCTCTCGCCCGGCCACGTCGGGCCCGAGTCGCGTCGCACGAAGGACGGCGCGACCAGCGGGGACCACGGCGGGCGGCGGGGCCCCCGAGGCCGCGTCGGCGATGAGGGGCCCTGCCAGTCCTCGGGCCATCTGTCCTGCGAGGGGGGCGAGGCCGTCCCCGGCGCTAGAGGCCAGGAAGGCCACGGCGGGCGGGTTCCGGTGGAGCTCCCGGCCGTCGGCATCGAAGACGAGGGCGCCGACGCCGAGCGTGTCGACGAGCGCCGCGAGGGCGTGGCGCGCCGTCCCCAGCCGGAGCCACGCCATCGCACCCGCCTGGAGGGCCGGGAGCAACAGGCGCCCGATCGCGATGCCGCGGTCCCCGAACGGCTCACAGCACGGGTGGTCGTGGTTGACGCCGATCTGGACGTGGTCGGCGAGGGTCGACGCGGGCCCCACGGCCACGCTGAGCGTGAGGCTGTCGTAGGCTCCCAGCGGGCGGAGGAACTCGTTCCAGTAGGGGGTCCGGAGGTACGCGTCGAGGTGGTCGCCCCAAAGCGTCCGACGATCCGCGGCGCCGAGGGTGCGGAGCCGGGCGAACATGTCGAACGAGGCGGCGACCGGCTCGAGCTCGTCGGAGTACCGCGCGATCGCCGCGTCGAAGTCCTCGGTGAACACGTCGGGGCCATCGGGGGTGGGGAGGATGAACCCGACCTTCGCCGCCCCCAGGAGGTCGCGGACGCGGCCGCACACGGCCCGGCGCCACGCGTTTGTATCGGGGTAGGCGAGCGGGGAGAGCAGCGCCTCCGTCGCCGCCGCGAGCCGTCGCTGGTCGTCGTGCGACAGGTGCAGCGGGGTCATGCACGGGCGGCCAGCCACGCCCCCACCGCCGTCTCGAACGCCGCGGACTCCTCGATGAAGGGAAAGTGCCCGCTCTCCTCGAGCACCACGAGCTCCGCGTCCGGGATCCCCTCGGCGAGGGGGAGCGCCCCGTGCGCCGGTGGGCAGATCCAGTCGTGCCGGCCGCTGACGACGAGGGTGGGGACGTCGATCTCGCCCAGCCGGTCACGGACGTCGTACGTGGCGATGCATCGGCCCTGGGAGGCGTTGAACGCGCCGGCCCGGTACCGGACCCCCTCCGTGATCGCCGCCAGCGGGTCCGGCCCGGGCCGGTAGAGGTAGAGCGGGGCGAGGGCCTGCCACGTCGACGCCCAGGCCTCGTCGGAGGGGAGCGGACCGCTGAGGGCGGCGTCGAGAGCGGCCCGGGCGGCGGGCGAGGCCCGGCCGCGTGCCTGCGCCACGGCGGCGCCGGCGTGGTCGAAGGCCGGGGCCGAGGCGCACAGGACGAGGCCGTCCACGCGGGCGGGGTGGCGGAGCGCGTACTCGAGGGCGAGGAAGCTGCCGTAGGAGTGCCCGAACACCGTCCAGCTCTCGACCCCGAGGTGGGCCCGGAGCGCGTCGGCGTCGTCGACCCACGTCTCGTGCGTGGTGCCGTCGCCCTCGGGGAGGGGGGCGGAGCGGCCGCACCCGCGGACGTCGAGGAACACCAGCTGCGCGTGCCGGCCGAGGCCGTCGAGCCAGGGCCGGAGGGTGGCCTGGTCCAGCCCCAGGCCGCCGTGGAGGACGAGCATGGGAGGTCCGTCGCCGCACACGGTGTAGTAGAGGGTCGTGCCGTTGATAGAGGCCAGCATGAGGGGCGTTAGGGGGTAACGCGAAGAAGGCGGCGAAAATAGGTCACATTGACCTATGGGGCGCCCCTGGGGGCACGCAAACTTGCGCACCAGCGCACGCCTCCCGTGGACCCTCGCCCTCGGGCGACACGACCGGCCGTTGGCGCCGAAAGCGCCCCCCACCGATTCGTCTATGCCCGCCCCGCTCCGCGTGCTCCTCGTCCATCCCGCCTCCCCCGTCTGCGTGGCGGTGCAGGGCCTGGGGACCGAGCCGGCGGAGAGGACGCTCGTCTCCACCTCGGCCTCCGCATGACCGCCCCCCGCTCGCTCCGCGTCGTCACCGCCACGACGCCCGCGCTCCTCCGCGACGGGCTGGCGCACATGCTCCGCGCGATTCCTGGAGTGGACCACGTGGAGACGGCGGCCTCGGCGGCAGACCTCCGCCAGGTGGTCAGAGCACGCCGCCCCGACATCGTCCTCGCCGACGATCGCGTGCTCGCGGAGGCCGGACTCCCCGACGATCCGGACGACCGCGGCCCCGCCGTCCTGGCCGTGGTCCTGCGGGATCGGGTGTCGGAGCCGGGCCCCGGCCGCGTCTGGGCCCTGCTGCGGGCCGGCGTGCGTGGGGTCCTCTCCGACGCCGACGGGGCCGAGGCGCTGGCCGAGGCGGTGCAGGTGCTGGCGCAGGGCGGGGAGGTCTACCTGAGCCCACGCATCGCGGAGCGGCTGGCCTCCCTCGGGCCGCCGGGTCGACGAGGGCGAGGCGGTCGGGCTGACCCCCCGGGAGCGGGAGGTGGTCAGGCGGGCCTCCCTCGGGCACTCGAACGCCCGCATCGTCGCCGACCTCGGGCTCGCCCCGGGCACCGTCCGGAACTACCTCTCGGCCGTCTACGCCGCGCTCGGCGTGGCCACGCGGGCCGAGGCCGTCGCGTGGGCCTGGCGCCATGGGCTCGTCGGGGACGAGCGGTCCGGCGCACAGGGGGTGGGCGATCCGAGAAAGAACGGCGCACATGACATCTGACACTACCGGCCAAACGGCGAGCGCCTGATCCTCGGGCGCTCTCGAACCGGGCGGAGCGACCGCTCCTCCATCACGATTCTCCGGCCGGCGTCTCCGACCCGGCGCTCACCCCCTCGACTCGCATGGCTCACCGATACATCCTTGACCGGCTCAGACTGGCCGCGCTCTCCCTCGCGCTCTCCTTCGCCGGAGGCGCCGTTGCGCAACCGGCCGCGCTCGACCCGACATTCGGGGACGGTGGCATCGTCATCGCCGCGCCCTTCGGGCCGTTCTCGACGACGGGGAGCTTCAACACCTTCGAAGATGTGGCCGTCCAACTCGACGGCCGGATCGTCGCCGTTGGGCGGAGCGCCAACGGCCCCGCCTCCGACCTCGTCGCGGCTCGGTTCCTGCCCGACGGCACGCCGGACGTCTCGTTCGGCGAGGGCGGACGGGTCGTCCTCGACGTGGCCGGCGGGTACGACGGCCTCCAGGCACTCGTCGTGCTCGCGGACGGGGCCGTCGTCGGTGCGGGCCAAGCGACCACGGCAACCGGCGTCGACGTCGTGCTCGTCCGGTTCCGTCCCGACGGCACGCTCGACGGCTCGTTCGGGGCTGGCGGGATCGTGACGACCGACGTCGCCGGCGGTGCGGACGTTGCGCGCGAGATGGCCGCCCTGCCGGACGGCCAGGTTGTCGTCGTGGGGACCGCGTTCGTCGCGGGCTCTACGAACGGGCTCGTCGCCCGCTACCGTCCCGACGGCACGCTCGACGGCTCGTTTGGGGCCGGTGGGATCGTGGCCGCCGACGCCGGGCTCGGCACGCGCGACGAGTGGAACGACCTCGCCGTCCTGCCCGACGGCCGGTTCACTGTCGTCGGTGCCCTCAACACGGGGACCAATGAGGCGCCCCGATTCGAGGTGTCGGTCGCCCGTTACCTCGCGAACGGGGCCCTCGACGGCTCGTTCGGGACCGGCGGGCGCGTCACGACGCGCGCTCCTCGACTTCAGCGTGGGCTACGCTGTCCGTGCTCGGCCCGACGGCCGGCTCCTCGTCGCGGCTCAGGCCGGCAACGCGGCGTCCGGCCCGTTCGCGCTCCTCCAGTACCTCCCGGATGGCGCGCTCGACGTGGAGTTCGGGGAGGGCGGCCTCGTGCTGACGCCCTTCGGCACGCCGAGCGACGCCCCGCGCGACCTCGTCCTGCTTCCGGACGGCCGCGCCGTCGCCGCCGGCTACGACGACACCGACAGCATCAG
Organism: Rubricoccaceae bacterium; assembly: GCA_963811175.1. Taxonomy (GTDB): domain Bacteria; phylum Bacteroidota; class Rhodothermia; order Rhodothermales; family Rubricoccaceae; genus Rubrivirga. Next base: position 1,550,185 of record CAWEQE010000002.1, read on the forward strand.
CGACGTCGCGCTCGTCCGCTACCTCGCCGATGGGTCGCCTGATCCAGAGTTCGGGACGGGCGGGGTGGTCACAACGGACGTGGCCGGGGACAACGACCTCGCCTACGGGCTCGCGCTCCAGCCCGACGGCCGGCTCGTGGCCGTCGGCTACGCAGAGGACGGTAGTGGCGTCCGCTCGCTCCTCGTCCGGTACGGCGCGCAGGCCCAGAGCTACCGCGTCACCGCCCTCGTCCGCGATGGCGCCGGACCGTTCGCCGGCGCCACCGTCACCGTCACCACGGCCCCGGCTGGCAGCTCGGCCGCCGTGGCCGATGCCGACGGGCGGGCCACCCTCACGGTCCCGGCAGGGACCCCGCTCGTGGTCTCCGTCGCCGCCAGCGGGGCCGCGTTTCTCCCCGACACGCTGGCGCTCTCCGCCCTCGATGCCGACCAGACGCTGACGTTCGTCCGTACGACCGCGCCGTCCGCCCCGGCCGTCACGGTCGCACAGCAGACGACGATTCCCACGTCGGGTGGGACCCTCCCGCTCCAGACAGGCGGCGGGCTCGACATCCCGAGCGCCGCCCTCTCCGCCCCGCTCCCGCTCATTGTGGGGACGTTCGACGCGCCGCCGATGGGGGCCACGCTCGCCGGCCCCCTCGTCTACCTCGGCCCGCCCGGCACCCAGTTCGCCGTGCCTGTGACCCTTACGGTCCCTTACGACGAGGCCACGCTTCCCCCTGGCGTTGCCGAGGCTGACCTCCGGCTCGTTCGGTTCGACGAGGCGACGGGCACCTACGCGGTGATAGAGCCGGCGACCGTCGACCCGGAAGCCAACACAATCACGGCGGGAATCTCGAGCTTCTCGGGGTACGGGGCCGCTCTGCCCGGCCCCCTCGCCTGCACCACGACGGCCCCGCTCTCCCTCGCGGATTTCACCCCCGGTGGCGCCGGCTCGGTTGAGGTGGCCAACGGCTCGTCCGCCGAGGCCGTCGACCTCTCGGGGTGCACGGCGCTCGCGTTCAGCGCGACCTCTGAGACCGCCGTCGACGCGGAGACAGGCGGGGTGGTCACGCCGGGGGCCACGGCCCGCCTGTCTCTCGCCATGCCCGACGGGCCTGGGGCCGTCGCGTTCGTCGAGGGATCGTTCGGAGCCGGGACCGACGTGGACGACGTGCTCGGACGAGTCGTCGCCGCTGTCGTCTACGACAGGGACGGCTCGGTCTATCAGACCCCCGAGGGTGACCTCGGCGCGTGCGGGAACGGGCCGGGCGTCGCTTCTTGCACCAGCGCCGAGGGCCAGGCCCGGATGAGCGCCGCGTTTGCCGCGCTCTTCGGTGGGGCCACGGCCGGCGAGGGCTCCGGGGAGGTCGACCTCTCGGTGACTGCGCGGCCGAACCCGTCGTCGGGATCGGCGACCGTCGGGTACGGGGTGGCCGAGGCCGCCGAGGTCCGGGTGAGCGTGGTCGACGCGCTCGGGCGCGAGGTGGCCGTCCTCGCCGAGGGCCCGCGCGGGCCGGGCCGCCACGCCGCCGCGCTCGACGGCTCGGCGCTCCCGGCCGGGGTGTACGTGGTCCGGGTCGCCGTCGGGGCCGAGGTCCGGACGGCCCGACTCACCGTCGCCCGCTGACCCCCTTCCCCTCATCTTGAACCGCACCCCGTGACTGATTCCACCCCCACACCACCGCCGGTGCCGCTCGCCCCGCCCTCCTACGAGCCCCCCTCTCTCGTTCCCCTCGGCACCGTCGAGGCGATGACGGCCGGGCCGATCGCCGACGGCGGCAACATCGACGCGCTCGTCGGGATGACCGGCGGGTTCAACGCGACGACCGACCCGATCTCGTAGCCGGTGCCGCGGGGGGCTGCATGGTGGCGGCCCCTGGCGCTCCCTGCCCTCGTCGCCGCTGGAACGTCCTAGAAGAAGCGAGCGGGCATGACTGGCGGCACCTCTCCCCACGCGGCCGGCGCCTGATCCTCCGGCCTCTTTTCGAATCCGGCGGCGCGACCGCCCCCTTACATCACGACACAGATAGCCCCTATGGCTCACCGATACAGCCCTAGCCGGTTCAGGCTGGCCGCCCTCGCTCCATCGTCTCCCACGCCTTCACAGACTTCCCGGCCCGCCCCGATGGCGTTCCCCTCTGACGCTCGGGGCCTCGGCGCCGCTCTCTTGATCGCAGCGCTCGCGCTCTTGAGCCCGGCGACCGCGCACGCACAGGAGTTTTTGTTGATTCCGGAATCGCCCGAGGACAATGCGCCTATGGAGGCCGTCCAGCTAGACGCTCCGGTGCATTACACGGTGGAGCGCGTGGAAGACCGCGACGGCGACGGGGTCGGCGATTACCTTCTGACGGCGCTGGTGGACTCGGCCTCCGTTGCCTCCGGGAACGTTCCCCAGTTCACTGTGAGTGGGCAGAGGGGGGAGTATCCCCGGGTAGCCTCAGCGATAGTCGCCCAGGGAGCGGCCAGCTCCGCCACTGCCTCGATCCGCGCCGCCCTGACAGCGGAGACAGGGGCGACCTCGGCGACGGGCACGCTCACGGTACTCACAGCGAGCTCCGGCGGAGACGGCTTTTTTGCCGTTGAACTGGGCGGTTCGATTTATTTCCGTGGCTATACGCCCGAGACGGGGTCTGAGCTGTTCCGGTACGACCCGGCGGGATCCGGGGTCGTCCTTGCAGCCGACATCAATTCGGGCAGTGGAAGTTCGTCGCCGTCCCAGATCACGCGGGTCGGCGACGTCCTGTACTTCTCAGCCTACACGCCCGCGACGGGGTACGAGTTGTTCCGGTACGACCCGGCTACCGGCCAAGCGATGCTGGTAGCGGAGGGGATTCCAGGGGTGGGAAGCCTCAGCATCTACTCCATGGTGGAGGTGGGCGGGAGCCTCTTGATCTCGGGGCGCGACGATGCGCGGGGCACCGAGCTGTGGAAATACGACTCGTCCACCGGACAGGTCGTTGCTCTCCCGGAGATCTACCCCGGCACGTACACCTACTCGTACTACAGGTATTACTCGTGCGGTTTCTCTACATGCCGGCGAACGGTCACAGAGCAACGCCCCAACAACTCGAATCCCTCGTCCTTCGCCCTGTTCGACGGAGGCATCTACTTTAGCGCCACGGCGGCGGGCTCTGGAACTGAGCTCTGGCGGTACGAGACGGCGACAGGTCTGCTCACCCTTGCAGCCGACATCGTTCCAGGCGGAGGCGGCTCCTCTCCGTCGTACTTGGAATCACTCGACGACTATCTCTATTTCGCGGCGAACACGGTCGAGGCTGGGATCGAGCTGGTCCGCTACAGCCGATCCGCCGGGGCGGTCCTCGTCAGCGACATCCTATCGGGATTCACATCGTCCTATCCAAGGCGCCTGACCGCGTACAACGGTCAACTCTACTTCGGCGCGAACCCGGGCGACGGCGACCGGCTGATGCGGTTCGACCCCACGTCTGGCGACGTCTCAGTTCTCGCCAACGTCCAAGTGGGGTCGAAGATGACGCCGCTCAACGGAAGCCTCTACTTCTCAGGGTACACCCCCGAGACGGGCTACGAGCCGTGGGCGTACGACGTCGGCTCCTCCCAAGCAGAGCAGGTCGCCGACATCTCCCCTGGGGGGAGCAGTTCGTGGACGGATTACCTGACGGCGCTGGACGGCTCCCTCTACTTCATGGCGCATGACGGCACCGAGTATGGACTTTGGCGCTACACGCCCTCCACTGCCAGCACGACGGTGGCGTTCGCCGTCGACATGACGCACGAGACGCTCGCGCCCGGCGAGGTCGTCGGCCTCCGGGGCTCCATCGAGCCGCTCGGGTGGGAGAGCACGACCCTCCTCTCCGACGACGACAACGACAACGTGTACACCGGGACGGTCGCCTTCGACGCGGCCCTCGCCGGGGCCACGCTCGAGTACAAGTTCGTCCACCACGACTCGGGGATCGACCCGCCCTCTACGGGCGACGGGATCGAGTTCGAGGGCGACGTCGGCATTGACGTCAACGGGGACAGTTACGCCAACCGGCTCCTCACGCTCCCGGCCGCCGACACGGTCCTCCCCGTCATGTTCTGGGACAACTACGTCGCCTGCACGACGGGGGCCCCGCTCTACCTCTCGTCCGTCGCGTCCGGCGCCGTCGCCGTCCAGAACGCCTCGGCCACCGAGCGCGTCGGGCTCCCCGGGTGCACGGCCGTCGCGTTCGACGGGTACACCGAGGAGGCCGTGGATGTCGCCGTGGCCGAGGACGACCTCTTCGCCAGCGCCTCGCACGAGTACGGCCTCGCGCTCCCGGCCGGGCGGCCCGGCGCCGTCGTCGTCGTCGAGGGCCCGTTCGGGCTCCGCGCCGGGGTCCTCGACGCCGTCGGGTCCGTCGTCGCCGCCGTCGTCTACGACGCCAACGGCACGACGTACGTGGCCTCCGACGGGACGCTCGGGGCGTGCGGGAACGGCCCCGGCGTGAGCCCCTGCAACACGCCGGAGGGCGGGGCGGCCGTGGCGGGCGCGATGGCCGCGCTGTTCGGGGGGGCCACGGCGGGCGAGGCGTCCGGGGCCGTCGACCTCTCCATCTCCGCGTGGCCGAACCCGTCGTCGGGGGCCGCGACCGTCGGGTACGGGGTGGCCGAGGCCGCCGAGGTCCGGGTGAGCGTGGTCGACGCGCTCGGGCGCGAGGTGGCCGTCCTCGCCGAGGGCCCGCGCGGGCCGGGCCGGCACGACGGCCTCCCTCGACGGCTCGTCGCTCCCAGCCGGGGTCTACGTAGTCCGGGTCGCCTCGGGCGGGGCAGTCCAGACGACCCGGCTCACCGTCGCCCGCTGACCGCCCTTAACCTCCCCGAACGTCTTCCTCGAACTCGATCCGACCATGAACACCGAATCCGTGACCGATTACCTCTCCGTCCTTCCGGCCGACCAGGCCTCGTACGTCCCCCCCTCGATCATGTCGCTCGGCTTGGTCGTGGCGGTGACGGCGGGTCCGATCGCCGACGGCGGCAACATCGACGCGCTCGTCGGGATGACCGGCGGGTTCAACGCGACGAGCGACCACACCTCGTAGTCCGTCGCAGGTCTGCCCCCGCCGCCAGCGGCGGGGGCCGTCAGCGCGGGCGGTCCCTGTGGTGGGAGGCCGCCCGCGCTGTCGTTCTCCGTGGGTGGCCTGCGGGGACGCTAGGCGTCTCGTCCCACCGGGCAGCGGGCACGGCGGGACGCGGAGGGCTGGGTGAGGGACTGGCGAGGACGGACCTGAGGGATGTCTCGCTGCGGGTGTCTCGAGTCTGGGGGCTTGCCCCAAGTGAGGGGGGAACTCGGCACCCGCTCCGCGACGGGTCCCGTGCTTGTGAGCAGAGGGCCGCCCCGGTGGGTACGGGCTCGGGCGCGCCGGGGCCTAGCAACGGTGTACAGCTCGGTGTGCCGATGGGGTGGGGGACGAATGGCGTCCGCCCGTCGTTATCTTCCCGTCCATCCCCCGTATACCATGTTGGGTCTCAAAAGCGGCCGCACGGCCCGCCCCCGCGGGTTCTCCTACGAGCCCCGGTTCTACGATCCCGAGGCCGAGGAGCGCCGGAAGCGCCAGCTCCGGTTTACCCGCCCGAGCGAGCGGCGGTCGTACAAGACGAAGCAGCCGCAGTTCGTCGCCGTCGGGCTCGCCCTCGCCCTCGCGTTCTACCTGTACCTCAACATCGGGTCGATCGCCGAGCAGGTGTCCGGCTTCGGCGGTTGGTTTTTCGGGGGCTAGCGACATCGCCCGAGCACGCCCGATGGCGGACCCCGACGTCACCCCCGAGGACGACCAGGCCACCGACGGCCTCGTCCGGCCCCTCCCCGACGCCCTCGCGAGCAAGATCGCCGCGGGCGAGGTGGTCCAACGCCCGGCCAACGCGCTCAAGGAGCTGATCGAGAACGCCCTCGACGCCGGCGCCTCGCGTGTGGACGTGACGCTGAAGCGCGCCGGGAGTGAGCTGATCCAGGTAAGCGACGACGGGTGCGGCATGGGTCCCGTCGACGCCGCCGCCGCCTTCGGCCGCCACGCCACCAGCAAGCTCCGCCTCTTCGAGGACCTGGAGCGGCTCCGGACGCTCGGCTTCCGGGGCGAGGCGCTGGCGTCGATCGCGTCCGTGGCCCAGGTGGAGCTGAAGACGAAGCGCCGCCAGGACGAGGCCGCCACCTGCGTCCGCGTGGACGGCGGCGAGCTGAAGGCGCAGGGGCCGTGCGCGGCGCCGGACGGGACCTGCGTCTCGGTCCGCAACCTGTTCTACAACGTGCCGGCGCGGCGGGCCTTCCTCAAGACGCCGGCCACCGAGTTCAAGCACCTCGTCGAGACGTTCCAGTCGCTGGCGCTCTCGCACCCGTCCGTCGGGTTCTCGCTCGTCCACGACGACACCGAGGTGTGGCGGCTGGCGCCCGCCGCCGGCGGGGAAGACGCCGCCCTCGTCCGCCGACTGTCCGACCTCAGCGGCGGCCTCGACGCCGACGAACTCGTCCGCGTGGAGGAGACGACGAGCTACCTCTCGATCCGAGGCGTCGCCGCCGCGCCGGACCGCGCGCGCCGCAGCCGGGGCGACCAGTACCTGTTCGTGAACGGCCGCTACGTCAAGAGTCGGTCGCTCGACCACGCCGTCGCCCAGGCGTACGGCGCGCTCTTGCCCGAGGGGCGCCACCCGCTGTTCGCCCTGTTCCTCGACGTCGACCCCCGCCACGTGGACGTCAACGTCCACCCGACCAAGACGGAGGTGAAGTTCGACGACGACCGGGGCGTCTACAGCTTCGTCAAGGCCGTCACCAAGCGAGCCCTCGCGGAGGACGGGCTCGGGCTCACCTTCGACGCCGAGGCGGCCCCCGTCGAGCCTCCGCCGCCCGGCCCGGACCTGCCCGACCCGGACCTGGACGCACCCCTGGGCGACGGGTCCGCCGGGCCGCCCAGCCTCCCGGCGTTCGCCAGCGCACGGCCCGTCCCGTCACGCGCCGTCTCGATCCCGTCGTCGGCCACGCGGACGCCGTCCGACGTCGGCCCGCGGCCACCCGCGCTGCCGCCCGTCGTGCCGGGGAGCGTGACCGGGCCGATCCCGTCCGGCCTCGGCCCGGTCCCCGAGGAGCCCGACGCGGCCGAGACGTTGGACCTGGAGGAGCCCGAGGCGCGGACGCTCTGGCAGCTCCACGGTCGCTACCTCCTGTCACCCGTCCGCTCTGGCCTTCTCGTCGTCGACCAGCGGCGGGCGCACGAGCGGATCCTCTACGAGCGCGCGCGGACGACGATGGAGGGCGGGATGGCGTCCAGCCAGCAGCTCCTGTTCCCGTTCACCGTCGCGCTTCCTGCGGCCGACCGCGAGCTGCTGGACGAGATCCTGCCGGAGCTGCGGGCGCTCGGGTTCGAGATGGACGTCCCGAAGACGGGCGCCGTCGTCGTGCGGGGCGTGCCGACGGACGTGACGCTGGGCCACGAGCGCGACGTGCTGGACGACCTCATCGCGCACTTCCGCCGCAACCGCCAGCGGCTCCACCTCGACGCCCGCGAGAACCTCGCCCGCAGCATGGCCGCCCGCAGCGCCATCCGCCCCGGCCACACGCTCGGCCCGGACGAGGCGCGCTCGCTCGTGGACCAGCTCTTCGCCTGCGCCGACCCGTTCTCCGACCCCGCCGGCCGGCCCACCATGACGCGCCTCTCCAGCGACGAGCTGGACCGCCGGTTCCAGCGGTAGCCACGGGCGGAGGCGCTCCGCCAGCGGCGGGACGCCGGGACCACGGACGCCTCTACTCCGACGACGTCCGCCATGATGGACTTCCGCTCCCGACTCCGCGACGAGCTGGAGGGCCTCGGCGTCGAGGCCGGGCCGGTCGTCGTCGGCGTCAGCGGCGGGGTGGACTCCGTCGTGCTGGCGCGGTCGCTGGCGGCGCTCGGCGCCGAGATCGTCGTCGCGCACGTGGACCACCGGCTCCGGCCCGACAGCGCCGACGACGCTGCCTTCGTCGAGGCGCTGGCCCGGTACCTCGGCGCACCGTACGAGGTCCTGCCCGTCGAGGTCGCCGAAGGGAACGTTCAGGCGGAGGCACGAACGGCGCGATACGAGGCACTCGGGGCGCTGGCGGCCCGCGTCGGGAGCGGACTCGTCGCCGTCGCGCACACGGCGACCGATCAGGCCGAGACTCTCTTGCTGCACCTCGTCCGGGGGGCCGGCCTGCGCGGGCTGGCGGGGATGGCACCGTCGCGCCCTCTAGCGACCGGCGTCCACCTCGTTCGGCCGTTCCTCTGGGCCTCGCGGCAGCAGGTCGAGGCCGAGGCGCGGGCGCGCGGCTGGGCGTGGCGCGAGGACTCGTCGAACGCGACGGACCGGTACCGCCGCAACCGGCTCCGTCGGCACGTGCTCCCGCTCCTGGAGGCTGAGGGGGGGCCTGAGACGGTCCAGCGCATCGCGCGCACGGCCGAGATCGTCCGCCAGTCGCTCGGAGAGGATGCGCGGCGCCTGTTCGCGGAGTACGCCGAGGCCGACGGGCGGGGGGGGCACGTCCTGCTCCCCCCCGAGCTGGTCGGAAGGAAAGACGGCCGCAGAGCCCTGTGGCGCATGGCGCTCGGGACGTGGGGGCCCGGCGCCCCGGTCCGGGCGGAGGTGCTTGCGGCCATCGACGCACTCGTGGACCGGGAGCCGGGCGGCCAGGTGGTCTTGCCCGGTCTCGTGGTCTGGCGCGAGCGGGACGCGATCCGCTTCGACACGGGAGAAGCGGCCGAGATCGAGGACGCCACCGCGCCGCTGGCGAGGTCGGCCGTCGCGCTCGTGACCGAGACCGGCACGCTGACGCTCGACCCCGGGGCCGACGTCCCCGACGCCTTCGGCTCGGATCGGAACGAGGAGCACGCCACGGCCGGAGCGCTCGGCGCGGCGGTCACGCTCCGGCCGTGGCGGGCCGGCGATCGGCTCCGGCCCATCGGGCTGGACGGGACGAAGCTCGTCTCCGACCTCCTCACCGAGCGCCGCGTCCCGCCCTCCGAGCGCGCCCGCCAGCTCGTGCTCTGCGGCGAGGACGGCCGGGTCGTGTGGGTCGTCGGGCACCGGCTGGCGGCGCACGCGGCCCTCCGGCCGCGGGACGTCCGGGCCGTCCGGCTGGGGTGGACGCCCGCTTCGATTGCCGACGCTGGGGACGCGGGGTAGCTTTCGGCTCCCCACCCGTTGACCCGATGGAGTCCCTCGCCGCCCCCGATGTCGTCACGTGCCGTGGTGAGCGGTTCCGCCTCTACCTCGACGAGGAGACCATCCAGAACCGGGTCCGCGAGCTGGGCGAGCAGATCGCCGCCGACTACGCCGCCCTCGGCCCGCCCATCCTCATCGCGGTCCTGAACGGCGCGTTCATGTTCGTGGCCGACCTCATGCGAGCCATCCCCGGCGACTGCGAGATCGACTTCTACAAGCTCTCCAGCTACGGCGAGAGCAAGGTGTCGAGCGGCCAGGTGACGGAGCTGAAGAACGTGGACGCCAAGCTCGAAGGGCGCCACGTGATCGTGGTCGAGGACATCGTGGACACGGGCCTTTCCATGAAGTACGTCATCGACCAGATCGAGCAGCGGAACCCGGCCTCGCTCCGCGCTGCCACGCTCCTCCGCAAGCCGGACGCCGCCAAGGTCGAGGTGCCGGTGGACTACGTCGGGTTCGACATCGACAACCTGTTCGTGATCGGCTACGGCCTCGACTACGGCCAGCTCGCGCGGAACCTCCGGGCCATCTACATCCTGGACGACGAGGACGAGTAGGCGCGTTCGCGGGCGGCGGTCGCCAGCGCCTCGTTAGCCCCGCTCGCTGGGCCGGTCGCCGTAGAACCGTTTGAGACGGGCGGGCGGGACGCCCACGAGCCAGCCCGTCCACAGGGCGAGGTTGCGGAGCTGCTGGCGGACCGCGCCGTGCCGCCGGAACCGTCGGGCCGACGTCACGACGGACGCGTCGAGAAACACGAACGGGCCCTGGCGGCGGAGCGCCCGGACGAGGTCGAGGTCCTCGAAGAGGGGCTGGTCCGGGAAGCCGCCGACGGCCTCGAACGCCGTGCGGCGGACGAACAGAGCGCGGTCGCCGAAGGCGAGGCGGTGCCACCGCATCCACAGCCGGGCCTCCCAGAGCCTCATCGCCAGCCGGCCGACCGGCCCGAAGGCCCGGTCCCCGCCCAGGTCGAACGTCGTCTGGAAGCAGCCGGCGACGGTGGACGGCGCGCGCAGCGCCGAGCGGACGGCGTCGAGCGCGCCGTCGGGGAGCCGCGTGTCGGCGTGGAGGAAGAGGAGGACGTCGCCCGTCGCCCTCGAGGCGCCCCGGTTCATCTGCGCCGCCCGCCCGCGCGTGCCCGCCACGACCTCGGCCTCCGGCGCCGCCCGCCTGACGACGCTGAGGGTCCCATCCGCCGATCCGCCGTCGGACACCACGACCTCGACCGGGCCGGACTGGCGCTCGACGGCCGCCAGCGTGGCGGCGATGTGCCGAGCCTCGTCGAGCGTGGGGACGACGACGGTGACGCGGGCGCGCTCGGGGGAGCCCGATGGCATCGGCTACCAGAACATCAGCTTCATGCAGAACACGGACCCCCCCGACTTCAGGAACTCGTCGGTCTCTAGCTCGACGACCGTGTAGCCGCCGGCCCGGAGGAGCTCGTTCGTCCGCTCACAGCCCTTCTGGATCAGGACGTGCTCGCCGTCGGGGCAGTGGGCGTTGCAGGCGAAGAGGCCGCGGGCCTCGTCCTCCGGCGCCTCGATGACGCGGGGAAAGTGAGCGCGAATCGTCTCCACACCCTCGGCGTCGAAGGCTCCCGGATAGAGCAGGACCGTCTCCTCGTCGAGCGGGCAGAGGCAGGTGTCGAGGTGGTAGAAGTCGGGGTCTTCGAGGGCGAGCGGGAGGACGGGGAAGCCGAGCGCGCTCCCGAGGCGCTCGTACACCTGGCGGTCGGTGCGGTAGCCGTAGCCGCCCCAGAGGAGGTAGCGGCCGGGGTGCCAGATCGCGTCGCCCATCCCCTCGAAGTCGCCCGGCAGGTCGGGGTCGAGGCCCGTCGTCTCGTAGCCCTGGTCCTGGAAAAAGCGCTCGTAGCGATCCACCTCCGGCTTGCGCTGGGGCGCGTGCATCCGGCTCATCACGGCGCCCTTCTCACCGCCCGGCGTGAGGTAGGGGAGCGTCTGGTTGGCGCAGAACACCATGTCCGGCAGGCCCTCGGCGCCCTCGACCACGCTCACCTCGACGCCCAGCCGCTCGTAGGCGTCGCGGAGCGCCTCCCACTGGCGCCGCGCGCGGGCGCGGTCCACGTCGCCGACGTTCCCCGCCATGTGGGGGTTGATGACGTAGGCGACCTCGAAGTGGTCGGGCGTGGTGAGGAGCACGCGCCCCGGTCGGGGGATGGCGGGGAGCGCGTCGACGGAGAGGGTGGAGGGCGTCATGCAGCGGGGAGGGAAGCCGTCCGAAGCTACCTACCCTCCTGGCCGGCCCCAACGACGAGCGCCGCCGCCGGACGACTCCAGCGGCGGCGCTCCAGGGCGTGGGCCGTCGGACGTAGGCCGAGCCGGATCCCCTCGTCCGACGAACGGCCCACTCCGTCGGACTCATTCCATCTCCAGGTGCGCGGCCTCCTGGTGAACCGAGGCGAGAAAGTCGGGCGTGAGGAAGCCCTCGATCCGGACGCCGTCGCGCTGGGAATCGACCTCCACACGGTCGATCACGTCGAAGGCGGCCGGCTGGTCCTTCAGGCCGAGCTTGGCGGCGGAGAACCCGCCGCGCACCACGTCGGCCATGTCGTCGGTGTCGGTGCCGTCGCGGGCCAGGACGAAGGCGGTGACGGGGACGCCGTCGGGCTGGAAGTCCATCGAGACCACCATGCCCTCGGCGGCGCGCATCGCCAGCGCGGAGGGCGGGGCGTCGTCGGGGATCTCGCCGGCTTTGTCGGCGAGGCCGCGGGCGACGAACCACGCGCCGTCGGGGTGGGCCACGCGGTCGAGGAGGGCCTGGAGGTCGGCGCCGGGCGTCGTGCCCTGCGTGCCGAGGCGGCCGAGCATGGCCGTGAGCGTCGCCTCGTCGCCCGCGATCACCATCTGGTCGTTGACGAGGGCGAAACCGCCGCGCGTGCCGTCCTCCTCGGTCATGGTGTAGACCGGGAGGCCGTCGACCTGGGTGACGTCGAGCTCGACGTCGGGCTGGGCGGCGAGGTACTGCTCGATCCGGTCGCGGTCGAACCGGCCGTAGGCCACGAACGCCATCCGGCTCGAGGTGCCCGGGCCGTCGGTCCCGGCCACGTAGACGCGGTCGAGGTCCTCGGCGGGGTCGAAGCCCGTCATCCGGACGAACTCGTCGAAGTCCTCGGAGCCCTCGCCGCTGACCATCCCGAGGCCGGCCCCGCCCGTCACGGCGTCGAGCGCGTCGCTCTCGCGGGCGGCCTGGAGGTTCATCATCCCGACCATCTGGGCGTCGGGCGGGAGGAGCGCGAGCGCGTCGGTGGTCTGGGCCGAGCTGCCGACGCCGGGCGCGCCCATCGAGTCGCTACATCCAGCGAGGAGCATCCCGACGCCCGCCACGAGGAGCGACGCGACAGCGATGAGGAGGACGGTGCGAACCGGGCCAGAGCGAGGGAGGGGGATCATGGCTAGTAGTCTTTTCGGGAGAAGAGGGCGAAGGCGGCGGCGTAGCAGACGGCTCCGAAAGCCAGCGACGATGCCAGGGGGTAGAGGCTCTCTACGGGCTGCCCGGTGGCGAGTTGCGGGACGGTCCCGCCCCCCACGCCGACGAACTTGGGCAGGAGGTGGTAGACGCCCCGGACGAGCGGGCGCCACGTTCGGTTGATCTGCTCGGGGAGCTCGGGGATGGCGAGGACGAGGGTCACGAACAGGAGCCCGAGCACCGCGATCATCGAGAGCGGACCGCTTCCGCTCCAGACCCCCGCGAGCGTGACGACCCCGTACATCACGGCGAACATCCCGAACACGACCGGGATCGCGAGCAGGAACCGGGGGTTCCAGACCCCCGACTTGACCGACATCACGAGCCAGACGGCGCCGAACAGGTAGGCCAGGAGGGCGAGCATCACGACCCCGATGCCGGCCAGCCGGCCGGCCAGCACGCTGCTCCGCGAGAGCGGCTTGGTGAGCAGCACGTCCACCTGGCCCCGCTCCGTCAGCGAGGCGACGAGCCCGCCGGTGGCGAAGAGGGCGAGCAGGATGCCGACCCAGTAGGCCGCGCCCGAGACGAACGCTTGTGCCCCGAACACGAAGCTCTCCAGGAGGGTGTCTCCAAAGGGGAACTCGTCCTGGAGCGTCTTGGGCTCGCCGTCGTCGTCGAGGACCACGTTGCCCTCGTCGTCGAGGAGAAGCCCGTCGTCGTTGTAGACCTCGCCGTCGAGGGCGTCTTCGCCGAGGATGCGGGCGCCGGCGAGCGACCCGTCGATCACGTCGAGCTGGAGCGCGAGCGCGAGGGCGAGCCAGACGACCGTCGCCACGACGAACAGGCCGACGATGACCTTGCGGGCGCTCAGCTCGCGGAGCGTGAGAAGCAGGATGCCAGTCACGGAGGGGGTGGGGATGTAGGAGGGGAGGGGGCTTCGAGAACGCCGACGCTGTTGGGCTAGCGGCTACCGGCTACGGGCTCCTCCGTCACCACCTCCACGAACAGGTCTTCGAGCGACTGGCGGGCGGGCTCGACGGCCTCGACCTCGACGCCGGCCCCGCGCATCCGGTCGAGCGCGTGGTTGAGCGCGGCGCGGTCGGGGAGCGTGAGGGTCCGGCGGAGGAGGCCGTCGGGGCGCTCGGTCGGCTCGCCGAGGGCGTCCGCCAGCGCGGCGGCCACGTCGGGCGGGAGCGGCGTGGCCGTCACGTGCCACGCGCGGCCCAGGCGGGTCAGGTCCTCGACCGTCCCGTCGCGCACCAGGACGCCCTCCTTCATGATGGCGACGCGCGTGCAGACGCGCTCGACCTCGCTCAGGAGGTGCGAGTTGAGGAAGACCGTCACGCCGTCGTCGCGGAGCCTCTCGATGAGGTCGCGGATCTCGCGGCGGCCGACGGGGTCCACGCCGTCCGTCGGCTCGTCGAGGATCACGAGGCGCGGGGCGTTCATGAGCGCCTGGGCGATCCCGAGGCGCTGGAGCATCCCTTTCGAGAACGCCCCCACCTTCCGGTCGGCGGCGCCTTCGAGCCGGACGAGGTCGAGCAGCTCGGGCGCGCGGCGCTGGCGGTCGGCCTCCTCGACGCCGGCCATGCGCGCGAACAGGTCGAGCGCCTGGCGGGCCGTGAGGAACGGCGGGAAGCGGTGGCCCTCCGGGAGGTAGCCCACGCGGCGCCGGGCCGCCTCGTCGGCGATGGGCGTGCCGAGGAGCCGGGCGCTGCCGGCCGTCGGGCGGACGAGCCCGAGCAGGAGCTTGACGAGCGTCGTCTTGCCGGCGCCGTTGGGGCCGAGGAGCCCGAACGTCTCGCCCGGCCCCACGCGGAGGTCGAGCGGCCGGAGCGCCTCGACGGGTGGGCGCCCGCCGTAGGTCTTGGCGAGGCCGGTGGTGTGGATCGCGAAGTCGGACATGGGGCCGGCTACGGCAGCTACGCCGAACGGTTGCGCGGCCGACGCGGGCCCGGCCTCACGCCCCGGCCGCCGCGAGAGGGCCCGCGTCGCCGTCGGTCTTGCCGCCCTCCGTCTTCACGTAGACGGTCCGGCGCGGGAACGGGATCTCGACGCCGCGCTCGTCGAACCGCTGCTTGACGAGGCGGCGGAGGTCGCGCTCGGCCGGGAACTGCTCGCCCGGCCGGACCTGCACGATGATCCGGGCCGTGACCGCCGAGTCGCCGAGGTCGAGGAGCGCCTGGACCTGCGGGGCCTCCTCGACCATCACCTCCTGGGCGTGCTCGGTCTCGGCCCACTCGCGCGCCACGTCCTCCAGCACCGCCAGCGCCTCGGCCGCGTCCTGCTCGTAGCTCAGGCCGACGGTCACGATGGCCCGCGCGAACCCGACCGACTTGTTCCCGAACGTCCGCAGCTCGCCGGCCGGCACCATCAAGAGCTCGCCGTCGAACTTGCGGACCTTGATGAGCCGGAGGCCGACGTACTCGACCGTCCCGACGTCGTCGCCGATCCGGATGAGGTCGCCGTTGCCGAGCGTGTCGTCGAAGAGGAGGAAGAAGCCGGAGATCACGTCCTTGACGAGCGTCTGCGCGCCGAAGCCGATGGCGAGCCCGGCGATGCCGGCGCCGGCCAGGAGCGCCCGGATGTCGAACCCGACGAGCCCGAGGACGGTGACGATGGTGATGGCCCAGATCACGTAGCGGGCCACGGACCCGAGCAGGTCGGCCGTGGTCAGGACCCGCTGGCGGTGCTTGTCGGTGGTCGGATCGTCCCGGACGGAGGCGACCCACCGGTTTTTGATCCGGGTGACGACGGCGATCGCCAGCAGCGCGAGCCCGACCGTGACGGCGACGCGGAGGGCCGTCGCGCCGAGGCCCAGCCAGAACTGTTCGGAGAGGACGGCCTCGCCGAGCGCGCGGGCGTCGTCGAGCGACGGGCCGACGGCCGAGGTGTCGACGACGACGGTGTCGGGAGCCGACGGGGACGGGGGGACGAACTGCATGATCGCGGGACGATGCGGACGAGCCGCTCGCGGACGCGCGTCGCCCGCGGCTCGGAGGAGAGAGAGGAGGGGCTAGGCGTCGAGGGCGGCGAGGCCGGGGAGCGTCTTCCCCTCCATGAACTCGAGCATCGCGCCGCCCCCCGTCGAGACGTGGGTGACGGCGTCCGCCAGCCCGGCCTCGTTGAGGGCCGCCACGGAATCACCGCCGCCGACGACCGTCAGCGCGCCGTTCGCCTCCGTGGCGTCGGCCAGGGCCTTGGCGACGGCGAGCGTTCCCTGGGCGAACGGCGCCATCTCGAACACGCCCATCGGCCCGTTCCAGATCACCGTCGCGGCGCCGTCGATGGTGTGGGCGTAGTGCTCGCGCGTCTTCGGCCCGATGTCGAGGCCCATAAACCCGTCCGGGATCTCCCCCTTGACGACGCGGGTCTCGGCGTCGGCCGCGAATCGGTCGGCAACGACGTGGTCCTGCGGCAGCAGGATCGTGTCCTTGTAGCGCTCGTAGAGCCGGAAGGCGTCGTCCGTCCGGTCGTCCTCGACGAGCGAGGTGCCGGTCTGGTGGCCGAGGCCGGCGAGGAACGTGTAGGCCATCGCTCCGCCGATGAGGAGCGCGTCCACCTTCGGCGCCAGCGCCTCGATCACGCCGATCTTGTCGGAGACCTTCGCGCCGCCGAGGATGGCGACGAACGGGCGCTTCGGATGGTCGAGCGCCTGGGTGAGAAACTCGACCTCGCGCTGGAGGAGCAGGCCGGCGGCCGTCTCGTCCACCTGGTGGGCGACGCCCTCCGTCGAGGCGTGGGCGCGGTGGACCGAGCCGAAGGCGTCGGAGACGAACACGTCGCCGAGCGCCGCCAGCTGGCGGGCCGTCTCGGCGTCGTTCTTCGTCTCGCCCGGCAGGAACCGCGTGTTTTCGAGGAGCACGACGGCGCCGGTGGGGGCGCCGGCGACGCACGCCTCGGCCGCCGCGCCCACGGTCTCGTCGCAGAACACGACGGGCGCGTCGAGCAGCCCGTCGAGGTGCTCGGCGACGGGCCGGAGCGAGAACTCCGGATCGGGGCCGTTCTTGGGCCGACCGAGGTGCGACATCAGGACCGGCGTGCCGCCGGCGTCCAGAATGGCCCGGATCGTCGGGAGCGCGGCCCGGACGCGCGTGTCGTCGGTGATGCGGCCGCCGTCCATCGGGACGTTGAAGTCCACGCGGACGAGCACGCGGCGGCCGGAGAGGCGGAGGTCGGAGAGGGAGTTCATGGGCAAGGGGCAAGAGGAAAGGGGCCCGTAGGGGAGGAGGGCGGGGTCCCTCGCCTCGTCCCGCGCGCCCCTCGCCCCTCTACGCCATCAGCTTCTGGACGAGGTCGACGGTCCGGTTGGCGTAGCCCCACTCGTTGTCGTACCACCCGACGACCTTCACCATCGTCCCGTCGGTCATGGTCGAGGGCGCGTCGAGGATGCAGGAGTGCGGGTTGTGGACGATGTCCATCGACACGATGGGCGCCGTCGAGTATTCGAGGATGCCGGCGAGCGCGCCGCTGGCGGCCGTCTTGAAGGCGTCGTTCACCTCCTCGACCGAGACCTCGCGCTTGACGAGGGCCGTGAAGTCCGTCAGCGAGCCGTCCGGCGTGGGGACGCGGAGGGCGAACCCGTCCAGCTTGCCCGCCAGCTCGGGGAGCACGAGGCCGACGGCCTTCGCGGCGCCGGTCGTGGTCGGGATGATCGAGAGGGCGGCAGCGCGGGCGCGGCGGAGGTCGCGGTGCGGGGCGTCCTGGATGTTCTGGTCGGCCGTGTAGGCGTGGACCGTCGTCATCATGCCCTTCTCGACGCCGAACGCGTCGTCGAGCACCTTCACCATCGGGGCGAGACAGTTCGTGGTGCAGCTCGCGTTCGAGACGATGGTCTCGTCGCCCGTCAGCGTGTCGTCGTTGACGCCGAGCACGACCGTCTTGACGCCGCCCTTGGCCGGGGCCGAGATGACCACCTTCTGGGCGCCGCCCTCCAGGTGCTTGCCCGCGCTCTCGGCGTCGGTAAAGCGGCCCGTCGACTCGACGACCACCTCGCAGCCGAGGTCGCCCCACGGGAGCTGGGCCGGGTCCTTCTCGGAGAGCACCTTGAAGCGGTCGCCGTTGACGACCAGCTCGTCGCCCTCGGCCGTCACGTCGCCGGGGAAGACGCCGTGGACGGAGTCGTACTTGAAGAGGTGGGCGAGCGTCTCGGCGTCGGTGAGGTCGTTCACCGCGACCACGTCGAAGTCGTCGCCGCCGCGCTCGAGGATGGAGCGGAAGACGAGGCGGCCGATGCGGCCGAAGCCGTTGATCCCGATCTTGATGGGCATGGGAAGCTGGAAGAGTGGAGGAGAGGGAGGGTATAAGGCGGCAACGCCACGAGTCATGGTAGAGGTCCGCCCGGAAGGGCACCGGCGGGCTTCGATGAAAACGGCCCCAATAGGCGCCTCTGGGGGTCCTGCGCGGGCGGTGGGCCGCGCGGCGCGTTGGCGGCCAGCTACCGCCGGGCCTACCTTTCCGGGATTCGTCTCCGCCGGCCGCAGTCCGCGTTCTCCGGCCTCTCCCCCCGCGCGCCCGATGGCCCAGATCAACCCGCCCAAGCCCCTCACCTCGTCCCGTCCGGACGACCTCCGGGAGGACAACCTCACGACCGCCTACGCGCAGTCCTCGATGTTCTTCGACGAGCACCGGACCCTCGTCATCGGCGTGATCACGGGGATCGTAGTGCTGGCGGTGGCCGTGTTCGGCTGGCGGTACTGGCAGAGCCAGCGCTCCGACGAGGCGCAGGTCTACCTCGGCGCCATCCTCAACGAGTACAACGCGGGCAACTGGCAGGCCGCCCTCGACGGCACCGACACGACGCCCGGCCTCCTCGAGATCGCCGACCAGTACGGCTCGACGGCCACGGGCGAGCAAGCCACGTTCTTCGCCGCCGACGCCCTGTTCCAGCTCGGCCGCACCGACGAGGCGCTGGCGATGTTCGAGGACTACGACGGCGAGGGGCTCCTTGAGGCGAGCGCCCTCGCCGGCCAGGGCGCCATCTACGAGCAGACGGGCGACGCCGAGCGCGCCGCCGGCCTCTACGAGCGCGCCGCGCGCGCCTTCGACTCCCCGGCCTCGACGCCGGGGTACCTCCTCGACGCCGGGCGCGCCTACGCCGCCGCGGGCGAGACGGACGCCGCGCAGGAGGCCTACCAGACCGTCCTCGACGACTGGGCCGACACGCCGGAGGCGCGGACGGCGCAGACGGAGCTGGGAATCGTCGAGGCCAGGGCGACGGCCACGGGCACGGCCACCGGCGACGTCCAGCCGGCGCCGGTCGTGACCGTCGAGACGACGGGCGACAGCACGGCGGCGGGCAACTAAAGGCGCGTCCCCCAACGGGAGCGCCGCCGCGGCCCGCTGACGGTCCCGCGTCCCGCTGGCGGCCGTCGCCAGCGCGTGGGGCCGGCCGCCGGGGCCGGCACTGTGCCAGAGGCGGCGCGTTAGCTTCGCTCGCCCGCTTTCCCCGCGCCCATGCCCACCATCCTCCTCGCCGACGACGAGCCCGCCATCCGGCGGTCGCTCCGTGAGATCCTCGAATTCGAGGGCTACGACATTCAGGAGGCCGCCGACGGCGACGAGGCGTTCGAGAAGGCGCGGGCCGGCGGCGTCGACCTCCTCCTGCTCGACATCAAGATGCCGAAGCGGGACGGGATGGAAGTGCTCCAGGGGCTCCACGACGCCGAGTCCGCCGTCCCGGTCGTGATGATCTCGGGGCACGGGACCGTCGAGACGGCGGTCGAGGCGATGAAGCTGGGGGCCGTCAACTTCCTGCCGAAGCCGCCGGAGCTGAACGACGTGCTCGTCACGGTCCGCAACGCGCTCTCGATCGGCCAGCTCCAGACCGAGAACAAGCGGCTCAAGCAGACCGTCCGCGACGCGACCGGCACCTCGGACCTCACGCCCATCGTCGGCGACAGCCCGGCGATCGCGCGCATCCAGCAGACCATCGCGCGCGTGGCGCCGAGTGAGGCGCGCGTCCTCATCACCGGCGAGCCGGGGACCGGCAAGGAGCTGGTGGCCCGCCACCTTCACGCCCAGAGCTCCCGCGCCGACGGCCCGCTGGTCGAGGTCAACTGCGCCGCGATCCCGTCGGAGCTGATCGAGTCCGAGCTGTTCGGCCACGAGAAGGGGTCCTTCACCGGCGCCACCAAGCAACGGATCGGCAAGTTCGAGCAGGCCGACGGCGGGACGCTCTTCCTCGACGAGATCGGGGACATGAGCCTCGACGCGCAGGCGAAGGTCTTGCGCGCGCTCCAGGAGAGCCGGATCACGCGCGTCGGCGGCGACCGCTCCATCGCGGTCGACGTCCGCGTCGTCGCCGCCACCAACCGCGACCTGCTGGCGCAGGTGGACGAGCGGCGGTTCCGCGAAGACCTCTACCACCGGCTCTCGGTCATCCTCATCCACGTGCCGCCGCTCCGCCAGCGCCGCGGCGACATCCCGGCCATCGCCCGGTTCATCCTGGATCAGGTCATGCGGCGCAACGGGATGTCGGGCAAGGACTTCTCCGACGCCGCGCTCGATGGGCTCCAGCGGCTCGACTGGCGCGGCAACGTCCGCGAGCTTCGCAACGTGGTCGAGCGCCTGCTCATCCTCTCCGACGGCGACACGATCTCGGACGACGACGTCGAGAGCTACGTGGTCCCCGGCGGGCGCGGCGGCGACCCGGCGCTCGGCCTCATCGACCGCTTCGACTCGTTCTCCGACTTCCGCGACATGGCCGAGAAGCTGTTCATCGAGCGGAAGCTGGAGGCGCACGGGTGGAACGTGTCGCAGACGGCCGAGACCATCGGCATCCAGCGCTCGCACCTCTACAACAAGCTGGAGAAGTACGAGATCTCACGGCCGGAGTGATGGAGGCGTCGAACGGCGATCGGGTAGCGGCGGAGGAGGGGGGCGGAGAACCGCCTCTCGCAGATGCGCCCCGTTCGCCGACCCCCGCCCGCCGTTCGTCGACGTCGATCCTCTCGGCTCGGGGCCTTGGAAAGAGCTACCCGACGGCGACGGGCGCCCTCCGGGTGCTCGACGGCCTCGATGTGGACATCGTGCCGGGCGAGCTGGTCGCCGTCGTGGGCGAGAGCGGGACGGGCAAGAGCACGCTCCTCCACCTGCTCGGCGCCCTCGACCGACCCACCGAGGGGACCGTCCGCTACCGGGGCGAGGACGTGTTCGACAAGGGCGACGAGGCGCTGGCGGCGTTCCGCAACCGGGCCATCGGGTTCGTCTTCCAGTTCCACCACCTGCTGCCCGAGTTCACGGCCATCGAGAACGTCGAGATGCCGGCCCTCATCGCGGGCTCCTCGATGGACGCAGCGCGGCCCCGCGCCGAAGGGCTGCTCCGGTCGCTCGGCCTGGGCGAGCGGCTCGACCACCGGCCCAGCCAGCTCTCCGGCGGCGAGCAGCAGCGCGTGGCCGTGGCACGGGCGCTGATGAACCAGCCCGGCCTCGTGCTCATGGACGAGCCCTCGGGCAACCTCGACACGAAGACCGCCGACGCGCTCCATGAGGAGCTGCTCCGCCTCACGCGCGCGGCCGACCAGGCGTTCGTGGTCGTGACCCACAACCCGGCCCTCGCCGCTCTCGCCGACCGTGTGCTGCACCTGGAGGGCGGGCGGCTCGTCGAGCAGTAGCCGGCGAGCGACGTCCTGCGAGCGGTGTGGACTGCTCCGACGTTGGACGCAACGGCGCTCCGCTGGCGACCGTCGCCAGCGGGACGCACCTTCCGCTGCCCGCGCTCTTGACCTCCCCTCCGAATCCGGTCCGGGGGCGGAGTCGTTAACGCACCCCCGCTCCTGATCGCCATGTCTGAGATCCTCGACCTCCCCACGCTCGACCCCGTCGAGATCGCCCGCGTCGGCTTCGTCCGCGAGCCGGTCGATCCGGCACTCGACCTGTACGAGGAGATCGACCGGCTCAAGCACGAGCGCAACGCGGTCCTCCTGGCCCACTACTACCAGGAGCCCGACATCCAGGACGTGGCCGACTACATCGGCGACTCGCTGGGCCTCGCCCGCGAGGCCGCTGCCACCGACGCCGAGGTCATCGTGTTCGCCGGCGTCCACTTCATGGCGGAGACGGCGAAAATCTTAAATCCGGACAAGACGGTTCTCCTCCCGGATCTCCACGCCGGCTGCTCCCTCGCCGACTCCTGCCCGCCCGACGAGTTCGCCGCCTTCCGCGCCCAGCACCCGGACCACCTCGTCGTCAGCTACATCAACTGCTCGGCGGCCATCAAGGCGCAGACGGACATTATCTGCACCTCGTCGAACGCAGAGCACATTATCCGGCAGATCCCGGAGGACCAGCCCATCCTGTTCGCCCCCGACCGGAACCTCGGGCGGTGGCTTATCAAGGAGACCGGGCGGGACATGGTGCTGTGGGAGGGGGCCTGTATCGTTCACGAGATCTTCTCCGAGAAAAAGCTCGTTCGGCTCCGTGCGAGGCACCCTAACGCACCCGTGCTGGCCCACCCAGAGTGTGAGGCGCCGGTCCTCCGGCTGGCGGATCACGTCGGCAGCACGTCGTCGATCCGGCAGTTCGCGGCCGAGTCGGAGGCCACCGAGTTCATCGTCGCGACCGAGTCCGGCATCCTCCACCAGATGCAAAAGGACAACCCGGGGAAGACGTTCATCGCCGCTCCGCCGGACAACGGGTGCGCCTGCAACGACTGCCCGCACATGAAGCTCAACACGCTCGAGAAGCTCTACCTCTGCCTCCTCCACCGCCAGCCGGAGCTGGTGATGGACGAGGAGATCCGGCTCCGCGCGCTCCGTCCCATCGAGCGGATGTTGGAGATGAGCGCCGGCGTTAAGTAGGGCAAAGCCCTAGACATAGAGAAACCGCCAGCGGCCGAAGCCACTGGCGGTTTTGGGATCGGTCACCCGGAGGCGACGGTTCGCTCAGGCGAAGTCGAGGACGGGGCGCTCGGGGGCGTTCGATCCGCCGCCGGTGCCGCCGGCCGTGGCGAAGTCGAGGATGGGGCGCTCGGGGGCGTTCGAGCCGCCGCCGGTGCCGCCGGCCGTGGCGAAGTCGAGGATGGGGCGCTCGGGGGCGTTCGAGCCGCCGCCGGTGCCGCCGGCCGTGGCGAGGACGAGTCCGAGAGCGAGGGCAGAGAGGAGAGCCTTCATGGGTGAGGGTGGTGGGGTACCGAGGAGACGGAGTATATCCACGAAATAGGGAAAAACATGGTACCCTCAGGCGCTGACAAAGCTCCTGCGCGTTCCGGTTGGCGCTCCAGTTCAAGCCGGAGGAAATTGCGAGCCGGCTATAGGAATCGGCGTCGAGGGCGATACTGCCCTCCCCTCCAGCCCTCCGCGAATGATCCGCTGGGTGTTTCTCGCTCTCGTCTCCTTCTGTCTAGCGTCTGATCCAGTCGCTCAGAGCCTCCCGTCCGTGTCGGAAGGGCGGTCCTCTTTAAGCCAGAAATGGTCGTGGAGGGAGTACGGGGCGGGGACCCAGAACTGGGACGTGGCGCAGGCACCGAGCGGGCTGGTGTACGTCGCCAACCAGAATGGCTTGCTCGAGTTCGACGGCGCCGACTGGCGCTTTCGGCCTACCCCATTCAGCGAGTACCCCACGATCATGTCGGTCGATGTAGACGGGTCGGGGAACGTGTACGCTTCTGGCGTCGGTGACTTTGGGCGGCTCGTTTCGGATTCCCTGGGGACCCTGAGGTACGTCAGTTTGAAGGAGCACATCGCTCCCAGCGAACGCTCGTTCGCGGATGTCTGGAAGACGCACGCGGCTTCTCAGGGCGTCGTGTTCCAGACCGCGGAGCGGCTCTTTCTGTGGGACGGCCGGCGGATGCAGTCGTGGGGAACGTCGACGCGCTTTCGGACCTCGTTCGAGGTCGACGGCCGCGTGATCGTCACCGAGGATGGCGTCGGTCTGCGCGAAATCCGGGACGGTGACCTCCAAACGATCCGCCACGGAGCAGCCTTCGCGGACAAGAAGGTGGACGCCCTGTTGCCTCATCGAGAGGGCTTGCTCGCCATCGTTCGCGACGAGGGGCTCGTCCGGATCGGGGAGAGAGGGGTGGAGCCCATCGAGGGAACCGGGTCGGCGTACCTCCGGGCGTACCGTCCGTACACGGCCGTCGCCGTGCCGGACCTCTACGGCGGCGGCCCGCCCCTCTACGCCGTCGCGACGATCCAGGGCGGGGTCGCCATCATCGACGCGTCCGGCCGGCTGGTCCGCGTGTATCGCGAAGACGTGGGGATGACCGAGGAGGACTTCGTGGTCGGCCTGGAGCCCGACGGTCAGGGCGGGCTGTGGGCGGCGCTGACGAACGGGATCGTGCGGATCGACCTGTTCAGCCGCTACACGTGGTTCGACGAGACGGTCGGGCTGCTCGGGAGCGTCCAGGCGACGCAGCGGTGGGAGGGGGACCTCTACGCCGCCACGGCCGCCGGTGTGTACCGGCTCCGGCCGGGGCGGCTCGGGCGCTCGGAGGGAGAGGGGCCAGCGTATGCGGCGTTCGTCCCGGTCCCCGGGTTCGACGCCATGGAGCAGATGTGGGACCTCGACGCGACGCCGGCCGGGCTGCTCGTCGCGTCGAACAGCGGCGTGCAGGTGGTGCGAGGCGGCCGACTCCGCCGGGTGAGCCAGTCCGAGCCGGCGTTCTCGTTTCTCGGCCCGTCCGCCCGGCCGGACTGGCGGTTCGTCGGGCGGAAGGACGGCGTTGGGCTCCTCGTGCTCCGCGACGGGGTCTGGACGGATCAGGGGCGGGTGGATGGGATCGAGGGCGACTCCCGGTCGATGGTGGAGGACGCGGACGGCCGCGTGTGGGTCTCCCAGACGAACGGGAGCGTGTACGTGATCTCCGGCGTCGCGTCCGGCCACCTTCGCGTCCGAGAGTTCGCGCCGGGCGCCGGGTTCGATCACGCGGCCGGGCCGCTCGTCCGCGTGGGCGACGAGGTCTGGATGACGCCGCGCGAGGGCGTGGTCCGGCTCTCGCTCGACCGCCAGTCCCGGCTCGTGACGACGCCGGTGCCCCGACTCGACGGTGTCGCGGGTGTGTACGCCCTCTACACGGTGGGCGGGGAGGTCTGGATCTTCCAGGACGGTGTGCTCCACCCGCTCGGCGGCGAGGCGGGGCGTGGCGCGTTCGAGATCCGCGACGTCCAGGTGAGTGACGTCCGGCGCGACGCGAGTGGAGTGACGTGGGTGGCGACGGCCGACGGCCTGCTCCGCTACGACCCGCGGGTCGGGGTGGGCGAGACCTCGTACCCCGCCTTCGTCCGGCGCGTCACCGACCGCCAGCGGGAGACGCTCTACGGCGGCGCGCGGCGCGACGGCTCGCTCGTGGTCCCGTACGGCGGCAACAGCGAGCTGCGCTTCGAGGCCGCCGCCGCGTTCTTCGAGCGGCCCGACGCCACCGAGTACCAGTTCCGCCTCGACGGGTGGGACTCCGACTGGAGCGCGTGGGGGCCAGAGCGCGTAACCGGCTTCACCAACCTCTGGGAGGGGGACTACACGCTCCGCGTCCGAGCGCGCGACATCCACGGGAAGATCAGCGAGGAGGCCGCGTTCTCGTTCCGCGTGCTCCCTCCGTGGTACCGGACGTGGTGGGCGTACGCGCTCTACGTGCTCGCACTGGTCGCGGTCGTGTGGGGGATCAGCACGTGGCGCCTCCGCGAGAACCGCCGGAAGCTGGCGATGCAGCGGGTCCAGAGCGCGCGCCTCCAGCGCCTCTCCACCCGTCTCGAAAAGACGAACGCCCGCCTCCGCCAGGCCGACCGCCTCAAGGACGACCTCCTCGCCAACACGAGCCACGAACTGCGGACGCCGCTGACGGCCATCCTCGGCTTTTCGGAGATGCTCCTCGACGAGGCCGACGGCGAGTCGCGGTTCCTCGCCGAGGGCATCCAGCGGGGCGGCCAGCGGCTGCTCGGCACGGTCAACGGGTTGCTCGACATGTTCAAGCTCCAGTCCGGCACCATGCCTGTCGAGGTCCGCGACGTGGAGGTGGTCGGGGCGGTGCGTGAGAGCGTGGCGCTGCTCCAGCCGCTCGCGGCGGCGAAGGGGCTGGACCTCCATGTGGTCGCCGAGCGGGAGGCGCTCCCGTCCCACATCGACCCCGACCTCCTGGACCGCGTCGTCACCAACCTCGTCGCCAACGCGATCAAGTTCACGGCGAGCGGGCGCGTGGCCGTCTCCGTAGGTGGGTCTGGCGAGGACCTCCGTGTCGTCGTCCGCGACACCGGCATCGGCATCGCGGAGGCGGACGTAGCCCGCATCTTCGAGCCGTTCGAGCAGGCGTCGAGCGGGTTCGGCCGGACGCACGAGGGGACGGGCCTCGGGCTGGCCATCGTCTCGCGCGTGCTGGACCTCGTGGGCGGGCGGGCGACCGTCGAGAGCGAGGTCGGGCGCGGGACGGCGATCACCGTGGTCGTGCCACGCGCGTGGGCGGGGGCCGCCGCGCCGAGCGCCGACGTCGAGGCGCCGGCCCGGCCGGCGCTGGATGGGGCGCACGTCCTCGGCATGGGCCTCGACGACGCCACGCTGGCGACGCTCCGGTCGTGGATCGAGCCGCACGGCGAGGTGCGCGGCGTGGGCACGATCGGCCGCGCGGTCCGGGAGGCCCGGAGGACCGCCTACGACGTCGTCCTTCTGGCCGCCTCCGACGCGGGCCGGGAGCGCAAGTGGATGGCCCTGCTCCGCTCGATCCCCGGCTACGAGGGCGCGCCGGTGCTCCGCGTCGGCGGGGCGCCGCTCTCCGATGCCGAGCTGGCCGAGCGAGGCTTCTTCGGGCAGACGGCCACGCCGCTGGACACCGGCGTGATGATCGACCTGCTGGAGGGGCTCCTCGCACGCGTCGAGGCGGCCGTCCTCGCGTAGCGGCTCACTCCACGACCAGCCGGAGCCCGACGAGGGGCTCGAACCGTCGCTCGACCAGGTACGACGCGCCCTCTCCGAACGCCTCGCCGTCGGCAGGGGTGAGCACGCGGTAGCCGTAGCGCGACCGGACGAACACGCGGCCCCGGTCCCCGACCGGTACGGCCACGTCGAGGAGGAGGGCGTTCTCGTCGCCCAGGCTGCCGATCAGGTCGAAGAGGCCCCGGAACCCCTGCCGCTCCAGGCCGAACGCGAGGTGCCCGCCGCCGGGGAGCCGCCCCGCCAGCCGGACGCCGTAGGCGCTCGCGCGGTCGGGGCCGAAATGCCGCCGCGCGTGCTGCGAGATCTCGAACCGCCCGAACGCGACGAGCCGGAGGTCGAGGACGAGGTCGAGCGCGGCGCCGAGGCTGTCGAGCGGCGTCCCGACCGTCTCGACGCCGGGCGTGGCGTCGAAGAAGGAGCCGTCGTCGACGATCCGCTCCACGGAGTTGCTGACGGCGTAGAACGGCCCCACGTGGCCTGGCACGAAGTCCCGCGTCGAGGCGAAGAGCGCGAGGCGGCCCGTCGCGCGGAGGGCGTCGGCGAGGTTGCTCGCGCCCACCTCGACGCCGCCGCCCAGCGTGCTCCCGTGCCCGAGGTAGCGCGCGTGCGTCACGAACGGGACGACGGGGATCGGGCTCTCGCGCAGCCACGTCCCCTTGGCCGTCACCTCGACGCCCGTCAGCGACGAGTCGCCGGTGAGGCCCGGGGCGCCGAGGTCGTGGACGGCCGCCGCCACGAGCCGCAGGGTGCCGACCGGTCCGATCCGTCCCGGCAGCCCGACCGCCACCTCGCCCCCCACGACGCCCGTCAGCAACACGTCGTCGGTGAAGGCGCCGACGCGCGCGCGCCGTTCGACGAGCGCGGCCTCCAGCCCGAGGCGCCGCTCGTCCCACGCCGTCGTCGTGCGGTACTGGCGGACGAGCGCGCCGCTCCCGAGCGTCATCCGGTCCGTCGGGCCGAGGCGGGCGTAGAGGCCGCGACCGCCGACGGGGTTGAGGCGGACGTAGCGGACCGCGCGGAGGGCGTCGTACGCCTCGTCGGCCTCGGGGCCGTAGAGCCCGCCCGCGCCGGGGTGGACCGTCTGCCCGAGCGCGGCACTCCACAGGCCCCGCTGCACCTCGATCTCGGCGCGCACGCCCGTGCGCCAAGTGTCGGGGAGGTAGGCCGGACCCGCGAGGACGGCGCCCGCCAGCCGACGGCCGGGGCGCCCGCCGCTCCCCAGCTCCAGCGGATCGTCGGCGGAGCCGAACGCGACGGGCTGCGCGAGCGCGAGGCCAGGGAGCAGGAGGGCGAGGACGAGGACGCGGCGCACGGGTCGGGACGGGGCGGTCCGCGAAGCTACCCCGGACGCGCGACAGCATCTCCCGCACATGCCTGGCCGTCGCAGAACCTCACGCGCGAGCCTGGGTAGGGAGGAGGCACAGCGCCCGATATGCCCGACTCCCGACTCCCCCTGTTCCCGCTCGGCGTGGTCTTGCTTCCAGGCGAGCCCATCCCGCTCCACATCTTCGAGCCCCGCTACCGCGAGATGGTCCAGGTCTGCCTGGACGCGGACCAGCCCTTCGGCATCCTCTACGCCTCCGAAGCCGCCCTCGCCACGGTCGGCTGCACGGCTCGCATTCGCAAGGTAGCGGCCCGCTACGACGACGGCCGCCTCGACATCGTGGCCGTGGGGGAGGAACGGTTCGCCATCGAGGAGATCCACCGCGACCGCTCGTTCCTCACGGCCGACACTCGGCCCGTCGGGGACGCTGCTCACGAGGACGACGTCGCGGCCCGCCAGCAGGCCATCGCCCGGCACATGAAGCTGCTGGAGCTCGCCGGCAAGACGCCTCGGCCCAGCCGCTACGGCCGCGAGGGGCCCGTCTCGTTCGTCATCGGCCGCAGCGCCGGCCTGGACCTCCGGGCCAAGCAGCAGCTCCTGGAGATGGACAGCGAGGCGTCCCGGCTCCAGTTCCTCGCCGACCACCTGGAAGAGATGCTGGTCCGCCTCCAGAAGGCCCGCGAGATCCGCGACCTCGCTCGGGGCGACGGCTACGCGGGTGGGTTCCCTGACCTCGGAGACGAGTTCGACGAAGAGCTCGGGGACGAGTAGGGGCGGCGGCCGTGGAACGGGTTCGGGCCATTCCCGGCCGCCCCGCTGGCGGCGACGGTCGCCAGCGGCGCATCCCCTTCCCCGTTCCCCGTTCCCCGTTCCCCGTTCCCCGTTCCCCGTTCCCCGTTCCCCGTTCCCCGTTCCCCATGACCCTCGCCGGCTACCAGATCGACCTCGTGGACGCCGGGCGGCTCGGCCTCGACGGGGGCGCCATGTTCGGGATCGTCCCGAAGCCCCTCTGGGAGAAGCGCATCCCGCCCGACGACCGGAACCGGATTCCGCTCGCCATGCGGTGCCTGCTCCTGCGCGGCCACGGCCGCGTGCTCCTCGTCGACACCGGTGTCGGTCGTAAAGAGAGCGACAAGTTCGAGTCGATCTACGCCGTCGACCACGAGCACTCGACGCTGCTCGGCTCGCTGGCGGCGCTCGGCGTCGCGGCCGAGGACGTGACGGACGTGGTCCTCACGCACCTCCACTTCGACCACGCCGGCGGCGCCACCACGCGCGACCCCGACGGGACGCTCCGGCCGACGTTCCCCGAGGCCACGTACCACGTCCAGCGGGCGCACTGGGCCTGGGCGCACGAGAGCGAGCGCGAGGCGGCCTCGTTCCTCCCCGAGAACATGGACCCGCTGGAGGCCGCCGGCCAGCTCGCCCTGCTCGACGGCGACGAGCCGCCGGCGCCGGGCCTCCGCCTCCACGTCGTGAACGGCCATACGCGCGCGCAGCAGCTCGTCCGGGTCCACGACGAGCGCCAGTCGCTCCTGTTCGCCGCCGACCTCGTCCCGACGGCCGCGCACGTGCCGCCGCTCTGGATCATGGCCTACGACGTGGAGCCGCTGGCGACGCTGGCCGAGAAACGGCGCGTGCTGGCCGAGGCCGCCGAGGGCGACTGGACGCTCGTGTTCGAGCACGACCCGGTGGTGGCGACGGCCCGCGTCCGGGCGACGGAGCGGGGGTTCGAGACGGTGGACGAGGCGCCAGGGCTGCCGAGCTGAGGCGGCACGCGGTTTGTCGCGGAAGGTTGTCCCGCGATTCCAAGCCCTTACTCCCGTCCCGCACGGCGCCCCCGGCGCGTTTCGTGTCGGGCCGGGTAGTCCCGTAACCGGCGGCCCGTGCCCATGCTCTCCCCAACCCCCGCCGTCCGCGCCGCCGTCCTGGGCCTGATCGTCGTGACGGTCGTCGCGGTGGCGGGCGCCGGGCTCCACCTCCGGTCGGCGCAGCGCGACGCGCGGCAGGCGCAGGCCCAGGTGCTCCGAACCCACGCCGCCACGCTGGCGGCGACGTTCGCCCCGCTCGACCCGACCCCTCGGTCGCTCCGACAGGCCGTCGCGCGGTACCGGAGCCTCGGCGGGCCGGCCCAGATCGTGCTCATGGACGCGGCCGGCGCCATCCTCGCGTTCACCGGCGAGACGGTCCCCCAAGAAGTCGACTGGGCCGCTCTCGCGGGACTGGGGCCTGAGGGAGCCCGAATCGTTTCTGTCGGCGCGCAGCCGTACGGGGTGGCCGTGGCCCAGGTCGGCGCGCCCGGTCTGCTCGTGGCCGCCCTCGCGCCCGTGCCCGGCCTTCCCACCCGGACCCTCGTCGAGACGGTGTGCGGGGCGCTCGCGCTCTGGGGGGCGCTCGCGGTGCTGCTCCTCGTGGTGGCGTGGTACACCGGCCCCCAGACGGCCACGCAGCTCGCCCTGCTCGGAGAACGGATCGCCCAGGGCGACACCGACGGCTCGGCCCTCGTCCGCCACGCGGGCATCTGGCTCGGCCCGCTCGCCGACGCCTTCGAGCCGGTCGTCGGCAAGATCCGCCAGATGGGCGCCGAGGCGGCCGACACCCGCGACCACGTGGCCGCGCTCTACCAGATCAACCCGCACTACGTCGTCCTGTGCTCGTTCGACGGGCACGTGGTGGAGGCCAACCCGGCGTTCTACGCGGCCACGGGCCTGCCCATCCAGGCCGTGCGGGGGGGGCGCATCGAGGCGCTCCGCGAGACGTTCCCCATCGAGCCGCTCATGGACCTGGCCGAGCGGAGCCTGACGGAGGGGAGCGCCATCTCGGGCCTGGAGTACGGCCTCATCAACCGCGACGACGAGACGCGGCCCGTCGAGGTCTCGCTCCGCGCGTTCTCGCTGGCCGGCGAGCGGATGGTCCTGATCCAGGCCACCGACGTGGCCCACGCCAAAACGCTGGAGCGCCGCGTCGCCGCCTTTACCGACACGCTCGACCTCATGGTGGACCAGCGCGTGCAGCAGCTCACGTCGGGACAGCAGGCGCTCACCAAGATCCTCGACACGGCCGGCGTCGCCATCGCTTCCTTCGACGCCGGCGGCGCGACGAGCCGGTGGAACGGGGGCGCCCGCTCGCTCACGGGCAAGCCGGCCGCCAGCGTCCCGCACTTTGCCGCCGCCTCGGCCGTCCTCGGCCTCAGCCCGACCGAGCGGACGGCCTTTACGCGCTGGTTCTGGAGCCCGGCCTCGGACCCGTTCGTCGCGCGCCACGGCGTCGTCGGGGCGGACGGGGCCACGCGCGTGCGCCAGTTCATCTGGCAGCGCGTCGACGCCGACATGGCGGGGCGCTCGGACCTGCGGACGCTCGTCGGGGTCGAGGTCCCGGCCTACCTCGACGTGCTGGCGACGGGCGACGGACGCGCCCGCGGCCTTCCGATTCCCGCGTAAGTCGAGCGGCCCTACCGGGATCGAGGGGAGCGGTATGTTGGGCCGGACGCTCTCCCCACGCCATGCCGACCGATTCCGTCCTCCTCGTTGGCCCGGACGCGGCCGCGTGGGCCGCCGCCCTCGACGGCGTCCACGCGACGGGGGCCGAGACCATCGTCGAGGCCCGCGCCTACCTCGCCGGGACCGCCTTCGACGTGGCCTACGTCCAGGCCTCGGCCGGGCCGTCCGACGCGCTCGTGGCGCTCCGCGACGTGCTCGGCCTCGCGCTCCCCATCGAGACCGTCGGCACCCTCGCCGACGTCCGGGACCGGCTCGCCGGAATCGGAGACGGGCCGACGCTCGACGAGCCGACGCGGGCTGCGCTCGACGGGCTGAAAGGGGAGATCGGGCGCGTCGTCCACGCGCTCAACAACCCGCTGGCCGTGATCACCGGCAACGCCCAACTCGGCCTCGAACTGGCGAACGCGCTGGAGACGGACGAGGCCATCGTGGAGTCGCTGCGGAGCATCGCCGAGGCGGCGGGGTCGCTAGAGGCGCTCTTCGCCGACGTGTCCGCACTCCGCACGCGGATCGACCGGCTGCTCGGCTCGGCGGCGTAAGCCGGCGCACACATACTTTGGGCGAAGGAGGCGCGGGCGTGACGGGAGGCGACGGCGTATCGCACACATTTGCCAGAACGGGCGCTTAAGAGACTCTTTGGGGCGTCGATACCTGGGGTACGCCGGCACTCCCGCCGCCTTCCCCAAGCCGCCCCCCGTCCATGCCGTCCGCCCCGATGATCCCGGCGCACGAGCTCGAGCACATCGAGCGTGTCGCCGCCGCCCTCGAGGCGCAGCCCGATGCGATCCGCCAGCGGTGGGATCGGGCGCTCGACCACTTCCGCGAAGCCCGCGTCTACGACGCCTTCCTGGAGTTCAACGAGCTCCTGAAGTCGCCCCTCGACGCGACGGTCCGGACCCACGTCCAGCTCCAGGCCGTCCGCTGCCTCCGCGACGCACCCGTCGAGCGGGTCAAGACCGAGATGGCGCTGATCGACCCGCAGGACGCCTACCAGACGGTCGTCCTCGACTACCGGCTCGGCTGGCTCATGCGGCACCGGCTGATGAGCCTGGCCGCGGCGGTCCAGTACTTCGACCGCGTCTGCGAGGAGGCCCGCCGGCTCGGGAGCCGCGCCTGGGAGATCGCCGCGCTTCTCCAGAAGGCGACGACGCTGATGGCGCAGGGGTCCTACGAGCAGGGGATCGAGACGTGCACGCGCGTCTACAACCTCAGCCGCCGCAACGGGCTCGTGGAGTACATCCCGAAGTCGCTGATGTACAAGGGCTACGCGCTGATCAAGCTGGAGCGGCACAGCGCCGGCGAGGAGGCGCTCCAGAAGGCGTTCGAGCTGGCGACCCGCAACGAGCTGACGGCCGAGCAGGGCCTCGCGCTCCACCAGCTCGCCCAGGTCTACCACTACGACTTCAAGTTCTACGGCCTCGCCCTCGAGTACTACCAGCAGACCCGCGACGTGCTGGCGCAGGTGCCCGTGTGGCCCTCGCTCCTGGAGCGCGTCGAGGAGGACGCCGCTGCGGCCCAGCGTGAGCTGGCCGAGCTCGACCTCGCCAAGATCCTCGGCCCCATCCCGATCAACCGGCTCCGCCAGGAGTACCTCACGAGCCTCGTCAACGGGTTCGTCGGGATTCCGGGCATCGACAACCGCTCCCAGCTCGGCGAGCGGATCGGGCTGACGCGGCAGGCCATCCACCGCAACATCAACAGCTAGAGCAACCCGCGGCCCGGCCGCAGGGCACGCGACCCGTGGAACGTAGGAGAAGGCGCCGGGGCATCCCCCGGCGCCTTGTCCGCACTCTGGGAGCGCCCGTATCTTCGCGCTCTAACCGACCGACCCGGCTTATACGAGCTCGTGCTACGCCTGTGCAGGACCGTCCTGCGCATCCTCAGGATCTCCAGTCCCGACTGGCCCGCACGCCTCCATGCCGCGTCTCGCATTCGTCTGCGCCGTCGTCGCTCTCCTGGCCCAGGGCCTGAGCGCCCAGGAGGTCCGCTACACCTCGGCCCGGTCGGTCGGGCCGGCGATCCGGCTCGTCGCGGAGGACGCCCGCTCGCAGACCTACGAGGTGACGACGGACTGGTCCGTCCCGCTGGCGGACGCGCTCGCGCAGAGCGGAGGGGACCCGGTCCTGCTCGGCCAGATCGCCGGCGCCGGCCTCCCCGAGACGTACGCGACGGTCGCGCTCCAGTCGTCGGTGCCGCCGGCCGTGGCGGTCGTCGCGTTCGAGGGCGAGGAGGTGGCCCTGTCCGGCGCGTCGGCGGAGGCGCTGGCAGCGCTCGACCGCCCGCTCGCGGAGGTCGTGGACGCCGGCGTCAGCCGCCGCCAGCTCGTCGGGAGCCTCGTCGTCCGGCTCGTCCGCGTCGAGGGCGACCGGCTGGTCCGGGCGCGGCGCGTGGTGGTGCGGGTGCCCCGGCCCGTCGTGAGCGCGCGGCTGGCGGCGCGCGGCGGCGCGAACGCCCAGGTGGCCGTCGAGCGGAGCGTGCTCGCCGACGGGACGTGGTTCAAGATCCCGATCTCCGAGACGGGCGTCTACCGCATCGACGCGGCCTACCTCCGCGACTCGCTGGAGGTCGAGGGCGTCTCGCTCCAGTCCGTCCAGGTGTACGGCAACGGCGGGCGCATCCTGCCGGCGCCGAACGCGGCCCCGCGCCCCGCCGACCTCACCGAGGTGCCGACGCGCGTGCAGGGCGATGCGCTCCTGTTCTTCGCGGAGGCCCCCGAGTGGTGGGACTGGGTTCCGGGTGCGGGGAACCGCGAGGGCTACTGGAGCCACGACATCAGCCCGTTCTCGAAGGTCTCGTACTACTTCGTCCGCGTGGACGCGCCCGCGCCGAAGCGGCTCGGCGACGCCGCCTTCCCCGGCTGGCCCGACGCCCGGCCGCTGGCGGCCATCGAGGACCGTCACTTCTACGAGCGCGACCTCCTCAACTTCGACCGCTCTGGGAGCGGCTCCGGCCTCGACTGGCTCGGCCCGCAGCTCACGCAAAGTGGGAGCGCGGTCACGGTGCTGGACACGATCCCGCCCGGCTTCACGGCCTCGACGCCGGTCCGCTACCGCACGCGCGTGGGCGCCCGGGCCAACCCCCGCGTCACGATCACGATGTCGCAGGGCGGGCAGGCGGTTGCGACCCTGAGCCCGCCGGCCGTCTCGCTCTCGTCGTCCAACAACGGCAACCTCATCAACGATGCCGAGGCGTCCGCCGAGCGGACCGGGCAGAGCACGCTCGCCGTCTCGTTCCGCTCGGCGGGCGGCAACAACGGCGCGCTCTCGTGGCTCGACTGGGTGGAGGCCGTGGCCGAGCACCCGGCCGTGGCCGGCCCGCGCCGCTACGTCTCCTTCCCGACGCCCGGCGGCGAGCGCGGCCGGTTCGAGGTCTCCCTC
The DNA here is from genome assembly GCA_963811175.1 of Rubricoccaceae bacterium. Lineage (GTDB taxonomy): Bacteria > Bacteroidota > Rhodothermia > Rhodothermales > Rubricoccaceae > Rubrivirga. The sequence goes on from CAWEQE010000002.1 coordinate 1,584,822, forward strand.
GCCGGCTTCTCGGCCGCGCCCGAGGTGTGGGACGTGACCGAGCCGGGCACCATCCGCCGCCTCGGCGTGCAGGCGGCCGGAGACGCCTTCCGCGTCCAGGTCGAGGCCGCCGACTCGCTCCGCCCGCGCGAGGTCGTCGCCTTCGACCCGGCCGGCCCGGCCGTGCGGCGGCCCCGCGCCGGCGAGCGCGTCCCGACCCAGAACCTCCACGGCCTCGCCGGCTTCCCGGACTACGTGATCGTGGCGCACCCGCTGTTCCTCGCGCAGGCCCAGCGCCTCGCCGACTACCGCCGCCAGCGCGACGGGCTCGCGCCGGTCGTCGTCACCACGCAGCAGGTCTACAACGAGTTCGCCTCGGGCGCCCCCGACATGCGGGCGGTCCGGGACTACATGAAGTTCCTCTACGACCGCGCCGCGGCCGACGGCGAGCGGCCCCGCTACCTCTTGCTCTTCGGCGACGGCCACTACGACTACCGCAACATCACCTCGGCCGTCCCCAACTTCGTCCCGCCCTACGAGTCCGAGAACATGTTCTCCGAGACGTTCTCGTACACCTCCGACGACTACTTCGGGCTCCTCGACGACGACGAGGGCGAGTGGGCCATCTCGACCCGCGAGGAGCGCGTCGACGTCGGGATCGGGCGGATCCCGGCGCGGACGCCGCAGGACGCCTCGGCCGTCGTCTCGAAGATCTTCCGCTACGAGGACCCCGCCACCCTGGGCGACTGGCGCTCCCGGTTCACGTTCGTCGGCGACGACCAGTACCCGAACTCCTGGGACCGCGACCTCCACACGTTCAACTCGGACGAGACGGCCAACCGGACGCTGGACCAGGACCCGACCGTCTCCATCCGCAAGATCTTCGGGCCGGCCTACCCGCTCGTCATCACGGCGCGCGGGCGGCAGCGGCCCCAGGTGACGGAGGCCGTCCGCCAGTCCATCAACGAGGGCACGCTGATCTGGAACTACAGCGGCCACGGCGGACCGGACGGGCTGGGCGCCGAGGGCTACATGACGCCCGAGCTGGCGCAGTCGCTCAACAACCCGGACCGGCTCCCCATCTTCATCACCGCCACGTGCTCGTTCGGGAAGTACGACATCCCGGACGACCAGAGCCTCGCCGAGCAGCTCTTCCTCCGGCCCTCGGGCGGCGGCGTCGCCATGTTCACGACGGTCCGCCTCGTCTACACCGGGAGCTCGCCCGAGGCCGACAACAACTTCGGGCTCAACATCCAGCTCATGCGGAACATGCTCGTCCGCGAGGGCGGCGGGCTGGAGGGACGCCCGCGCCGGCTCGGCGACATCCTGCGCGACACCAAGAACACGCCGCAGGGCCTCAGCTTCAACAACCGGAAGTTCAACCTCCTCGGCGACCCGGCCATGCGGCTCGGGCTCCCGCAGCGCCGCCTGGAGGTGACGGCCTCGCCCACGCTCACGGCCTTCGAGGAGGCGACCGTCTCCGGGCAGGTCCTCGGCGCCGACGGCCGGCCGGACCCGACGTTCGCCGGCGAGGTGGACGTGACCGTGTTCGACGCGCAGCGCGAGATCACGCTGGAGGAGGGTGCCTGCTGCTACACCGACGACGACAACGACGGCCGGGGCGACTACACCGACCGGACCGACCGGATCTACTCCGGCCGCGCGTCGGTCTCCGGCGGCACCTTCTCGACCACCTTCCGCGTGCCGCAGGACGTGTCGTACTCCGGCGAGGCCGCCAAGGTCGTCGCCTACGCCACCGCCAGCGGCGGCCTCGACGGGGTCGGGCAGACGCAGGACGTGATCGTCTCGGCCCAGGCCGGCGCCCGACCGAATGACGCCGCCGGCCCTGAGATCCGCCTGTTCCTCAACGACTCGACGTTCGTGGACGGCGGGACGACGGTGCCCGGCGGCGTCGTCGTGGCGCGGCTCCGGGACGAGAGCGGGATCAACACCGTCGGGGCGGGCGTGGGCCACGAGCTGCTCCTGACGTTCGACGGCGACGCGGCCTCGGCCATCGACGTGGGGCCGTTCTACAGCGGCGACCTCAACACGTACCGCTCCGGCGAGGTCCGCGTGCCGCTCCCCGAGCTGGCGCCGGGCGAGCACACGCTCCGGCTGACGGTCTGGGACGCGCTCAACAACTCGTCCACGGCCGAGCTCCGGTTCGTGGTGATCGACGAGGGCCTGCTCGTCGAGAACCTGTTCCCGTACCCGAACCCGACGGCCGGCCCGACGCGGTTCACCTTCGACCACAACCAGCCGCCCGGCACCCCGGCCACGGCCCAGCTCCGGATCTACACGCTCGCCGGCCGCCCCATCCGCACCATCGACGGTGCCGAGGCGTTGCCCGACGGCGTGCTCCCGTCCCGGACCGTCCAGATCCCGTGGGACGGGCTCGACGACGACCTCGACCGACTGGCGAGCGGCGTCTACCTGTTCCGCCTCCGCCTGGAGGTGCCCGACCCCGCCGGCGGCTCGCGCGTGGCCGAGCGCGTCGAGCGCCTCGCCATCATCCGCTAGTGCCGCCGTCCACCGGCCCTGCCGAGTTGGAGATCAGAGGTGCGTGACCGTTCCCGACGAGAGTCACGCACCACGAACCCCTCATCGAAAGCGCTCGCCGCCCGAACCGTCGCTCCGTACCGCACGTCGCGTGCGGACACGCTCCGACTCCCAACGCAACCGACCCTTCCCCGGTACTCCCATGACATCGCATCGCACCCTGGCCGCCCTCGGCGCGCTCGTCCTCGCGGCGGTCGCCAGCGGCTCCGCCCTCGCCCAGGAGGTCGTCCTCACGACGGCCGTCCCGTTCCTCCAGATCGAGCCCGACAGCCGGGCCGCCGGCATGGGCATGACCGGCGTCGCCATCGCGGACAACGCCTACGCCCCGTTCTGGAACCCCGCCGGGCTGGCGGGCCAGACCGGCACCGAGGTCTCGTTCACGCACGCCCCCTGGCTGCCGGCCCTCGGCGCTGACCTCTCGTACGAGCACCTGACCGCCAAGCACGGCCTGGGCTCGCTCGGCACCCTCGGCGGCCACGTCACCTACTTCGACCTCGGCACGCAGCAGGCGACGCGCGAGGACGGGACGCCGCTCAACGAGTTCTCGTCGTACGAGATCGCGGCGGGGGTCTCCTACGGTTACCCCGTCACGGAGAACCTGAAGGTGGGCACCGGCGCCCGGTTCATCTTCTCCAACCTGACGGGCGGGACGGAGATCGGCGAAGACACGCCGACCAACGCGGGCGTCTCGTTCGGGCTCGACCTCGGGATGCAGTACACCGGGCCGGACCTCGGCCTCGGCCTCTCGTCGCGGCCCAAGCTGGGGTTCAACCTCGCCAACATGGGGCCGGGCATCTCCTACACGCAGGAGAACGACTTCCCCGATGCCATCCCGACCACGCTCCGCTTCGGCGGCGCCCTCGACACCCAGCTCGACGAGTTCAACCGGGTCCAGGTGGCCCTCGACCTCAACAAGGTCCTCGTCAACCCCCGCCGCGACTCGACCACGGGCGAGACCCGCTACGACCCGTTCTACGAGGCCATCTTCTCGTCCTGGAAAACCCGGCAGGTGGCGACGCGCTCGGACCCGGAGGGCCGCAACTGCACCGAGCGCGACGAGGCCCTCGCCGTCAACCCCGACGACGAGACCGTCACGCCGTGCAAGTCGGTCAGCGCGCTCAGCTCGCTCACGCTGGGTCTCGGCCTGGAGTACTGGTACAACGACCTGCTGGCGCTGCGCGGCGGCTACTTCTACGAGGACCCCGCCAACGGCAACCGCCAGTTCATCACGTTCGGGACGGGCCTCCGCTACAGCCTCGTCGGCGTGGACATCTCGTACATCTACGCCCTGGAAGAGAACTCGCCCCTCGCCGACCAGCTCCGGTTCTCGCTCCTGCTCAACATCCCGCAGTAGAGAGGCGAGCCCCGCTCTGGATCTCCGACGACGGACCGCAGACGACGAGACGACCCGGGCCCGCATCGTCCGGCCGCCGTTTCCCGTTCGCGGTCCGTCGCCTTGTTTGCGGCCCTTCGGCAGTGGGGACGGGGCCAGAGGACGAGGAGCCGCGTCGGAGGCATCTTGTCTCCCACCCCCAGCCCCCAGCCATGCTCCAGTCCTCCCAGTCCGGCGCCGTCCTCACGCTCACGCTCGACCGGCCGGAGGTCCGAAACGCGCTCTCGGCCGAGCTGGTGGGGCGGCTGACCGAGGCGCTGGCGGCGGCCGGCCGCGACGAGGGCGTCCGCGTGGTGGTGCTGACCGGCGCCGGACGGGCGTTCTCGGCGGGCGCCGACCTGAGCGCGCTCCGCGCCCTCCAGTCCGCCAGCGCCGAGGCCAACCTGCGCGACTCCGAGCACCTGGGCCGGCTCTTCGAGACGATCTACACGCTCCCGAAGCCGGTCGTGGCGAAGGTGCAGGGGCACGCCATCGCCGGCGGCTGCGGGCTGGCGGCCGTCTGCGACGTGTCGCTCGTGGCCGAGGGCGCGAAGCTCGGCTTTACCGAGACGCGCATCGGGTTCGTACCGGCGCTGGTGAGCGTGTTCGTCGTCCGCAAGCTGGGGGAGGCGGCGGCGCGCGACCTGCTCCTGACCGGCCGGCTGATCGACGCCGACGAGGCGGCCCGGATCGGCCTCGTCACGCGGGCCGTCCCCGCCGACCGGCTCGACGCCGAGACCGACGCGCTCTGCCGCCAGCTGGCGACCGAGACGAGCGCGTCGGCCGTCGCCCTCACCAAGCAACTCCTCGCCGACGTGCCGGCGATGGGGCTCTCCGAGGGACTGAGCTACGCCGCCCGCCTCAACGCCCTCGCCCGCGCCACCGACGACTGCCGCGCCGGCGTCGCCGCCTTCCTCGACAAGACCGATCCGCCGTGGGCGCGCGGGTGACGCCGGCGTCCCCCGCTCCCGCTGGCGACGGCCGCCAGCCCCACGTCGGCGTAGGAGGGGGCGGGAGGACGCTCTCCCACACGTCCAGACTCCGTTCGTACTCGGCCGACCGCGCGTTCCCCCTGCTCTTCACCGCTCGCCCCGGCCCGTCCCGATAGCTTGGACGGAACCGCTTCCACACCTGCTCTTATGCCCTCCGTCATCCTCTCCGCTGCTCGCACGCCTGTCGGCTCGTTCGGCGGCGCCCTCGCCTCCGTTCCCGCGCCCCAGCTCGGCGCCACCGCCATCGAGGGCGCCCTGGAGCGCGCCGGCGTCGCGAAGGATCAGGTGAACGAGGTGATCCTCGGCAACGTCGTCACGGCGGGGGAGGGGCAGGCGCCGGCCCGGCAGGCCGCGCTCGGCGCCGGGCTCCCCGAGAGCGTCCACTGCATGACCATCAACAAGGTGTGCGGGAGCGGCATGAAGGCCGTCATGCTGGCCGACCAGGCCATCCGCGCCGGCGACGCCGAGGTGATCGTGGCCGGCGGCATGGAGAACATGAGCCAGGCCCCGTTCTACCTCCCGAAGGCGCGCTACGGCTACGGCTACGGCAACGGCGAGGTGATCGACGGCCTGTTCCACGACGGCCTCCGCGACGCCTACGACGACGTGGCGATGGGGGTCGCGGCCGACCAGTGCGGCGTGTCGTGCAACGTCCCGCGCGAGCGGCAGGACGCGTTCTCGGTCGAGAGCTACCGCCGGGCGCAGGCGTCGGTCGAGAACGGCGCCTTCGCCGAGGAGATCGTCCCGGTGACGGTCTCAGGCCGCAAGGGCGACACGGTGGTCGAGACCGACGAGGAGCCGGCGCGGACCAACTTCGACAAGATCCCGCAGCTCCGGCCCGTGTTCTCGAAGGAGGGGACGGTCACGGCCGCCAACGCGAGCACGATCAACGACGGCGCCGCGGCCCTCGTCGTCGCCAGCAGCGAGTGGGCCGAGGCGAACGGCAAGGAGGTGATGGCGCGCATCGTCGCCTCGTCGCAGCACAGCCAGGCGCCCATGGAGTTCACCACGGCGCCCGTCGAAGCGGTCCGCAAGGTGCTCGACAAGGCCGGGCTGGCGATGGACGACGTGGACCTCTTTGAGGTGAACGAGGCGTTCGCCGTCGTGGCGCTGGCGGCGCAGGACGCCCTCGGCATCCCGACCGAAAAACTCAACGTGCGCGGCGGCTCGGTGGCGGTCGGCCACCCCATCGGCGCCTCCGGCGCCCGGATCCTCACGACGCTCCTCCACGAGATGGTGGCGCGCGACGCCAAGACGGGCCTCGCCGCCATCTGCATCGGCGGCGGTGAGGCGACGGCGATCATCGTCCAGCGCGACTAGCGCGGTCTCCAGGCGGCCGTCCCCCTGAGCGGAGGATGAATCTCGGCGTGCCGCCTCGTCCTCGTCGGCGACGGCCGCCAGCGCCGCGTCGCTCCGTTCCGCGCGCCCACATCGGGCCCCCTACATGCGCTGTCGCCTCGTCGCTCTCGCCCTCGTGCTCGTCCTCGCGGCGGGGTGCGCGCCGTCTCGCCTCACGTTCGACCCGAACCCGACGCGGGCCGAGGTCTCGGCCTCCGAGGTCGAGGCGGGCGGCGGGCTGTACCCGTTCCCCGGTCCGGCCGGCCGGTGGGGGTACATGGACGCTACGGGCCGCGTCGTGCTGGAGCCGGCGTACGACTCGGCCGAGCCGTTCAGCGAGGGCCGCGCCGTCGTCCGAGTGGGGGAGGGGTACGGCTACGTCGATCCGACGGGCGACCTCGTGGTGCCGGCGCAGTTCTCGTCGGCGGAGGCGTACGTGCAGGGCCGCGCGCTCGTGACGGAGGGGCCGGAGGACCGGCGGCGCTACGGGTTCATCGACCCGGCGGGGGCCGTCGTCGTCCCGCTGATTCTGCCGCTGGCGTACAGCTACAGCGAGGGCCGCGCGCTCGTCCGCTTCCGCGACCGCGACCTGACGTGGGTCGAACGGATCTTCGGGTCGTTGCGCGACGAGTCGCTGGGCTTCATCGACCTCGACGGCGAAGTCGTGTTCTTCGTGCCCGGCGAGTCCGCCTCGTTCTCCGAGGGGCTGGCGCCGTTCTCGGACCCCACGTTCCTCTCCAGCGGGCGCTGGGGCTACGTCGGCCCCGACGGGTCCGTCGCCATCCCGGCCACGTTCCGGCGCGGCGCGTTCCGGTTCTCCGACGGCCGGGCGCGCGTGGCGCAGGGCGGCGAGATCGGGTTCATCGACCCCTCCGGCCAGCTCGTCACCGACGAGACGTACGACGTCGCGCAGCCGTTCAGCGAGGGGCGCGCGGCCGTCCTCGTCGGCGACCGCTGGGGCTACCTGGACGTCTCGGGCGCGCTCGCCATCGAGCCTCGGTTCCGCCAGGCCGGCTCGTTCTCGGAGGGGCTGGCGGCCGTCGAGGTCGAGGGCCAGTGGGGCTACATCGACCCGGCGGGCGAGGTCGTCATCGAGCCGACGTTCCGCGCCGCACAGGCCTTCCGCGGCGCGCTCGCCTACGTCACCGACGCGACCGGCTCGCACTACATCGACCGCGAGGGGCGGACGGTCTCCCCCCTCATCTCCAACTGATCCCTCCATGAACATCACCGTCATCGGCGCCGGCACCATGGGCAACGGCATCGCCCACGTGTTCGCCCAGTCCGGCCACGCCGTCACCCTCGTCGACCTCGACCAGGGCCGGCTCGACGCCGCGCTCGCCACCATCGACAAGAACCTCGGCCGGCAGGTCCAGAAGGAAAAGATCACGGAGGACGAGCGGCGCGAGACCGTGGGCCGAATCACGGTCGAGACCGACCTCGTCCGGGGCGTCTCGGAGGCCGACCTCGTGGTGGAGGCGGCGACGGAGAACGCGGACCTCAAGGCCCGCATCTTCGAGCAGATCGACGAGAACGCGCCCGCGAGCGCCATCCTGGCCTCCAACACGTCGTCCATCTCGATCACCCAGATCGCGGCGGCCACCGAGCGGCCAGAGCAGGTGATCGGGATGCACTTTTTCAACCCGGTCCCGGTCATGACGCTCGTCGAGGTCGTGCGCGGGCTGGCGACGAGCGACGAGACGTTCGAGACGGTCCGCCAGCTCTCCGAGGACCTGGGCAAGACGCCCGTCGAGGTCAACGACGCGGCCGGGTTCGTCTCGAACCGCGTGCTGATGCCGATGATCAACGAGGCCATCTTTTGCGTCCACGAGGGCGTCGCCACGCCCGAGGCCGTCGATACCGTGATGAAGCTGGGCATGGCGCACCCGATGGGGCCGCTCACGCTGGCGGACTTTATCGGGCTCGACGTGTGCCTGAGCATCCTGGAGGTGCTGCACCGCGAGCTGGGCGAGGACAAGTACCGCCCGTGCCCGCTGCTGCGGAAGATGGTCGCCGCCGGGCGCCTCGGCCGGAAGTCCGGCCGGGGGTTCTACGACTACTCGGCGTAGGGCGGGATCGGCGTCGGCGCGGGCGGGTTCGTCGGGCGAGACTCCCTCCCGACCATGCCCGACTCGCCCCTCACCGTCCTCGTCACCGGCGCCTCGGCCGGCATCGGCGCCGCCAGCGCCCGCCTCTTCGCCCAGCGCGGCGACCGCGTGATCCTCGCCGCCCGCTCCACCGACCGCCTCCGCCAGCTGGCGGACGAGATCGAGGCGGGACGGCGGCGAGGCCCTCGTCGTCCCGCTCGACGTCACCGACGCCGCCGCACATCAGCAGGCCATCGGCGACTTGCCGGAGGAGTGGCGCGAGATCGACGTGGCGGTCCTCAACGCCGGGCTCTCGAAGGCGCTCGACCCGCTCTGGGAGAACACGCCCGAGGACGTGGACCTCATGGTGGACGTCAACATCAAGGGCGTCGTCAACGGGGTCCGGGCGGTCGTGCCGGGGATGCTGGCGCGCGGGCGCGGCCACGTGATCGGGATCGGCTCGACGGCCGCGCACACGGTCTACCCCGGCGGCGTGGTCTACTGCGCGACGAAGCACGCGCTCCTCGCGCTCATGAACGGGCTGAAGGTGGACCTCCACGGCACGCCCGTCCGCGTCTCGACCGTCTCGCCGGGCATCGTCGAGACCGAGTTCTCGCTCGTCCGCTTCGACGGCGACGCCGAGCGCGCCGACGCCGTGTACAACGACACGAACGCGCTCACGGCCGAGGACGTCGCCGACGCCATCGTCTACTGCGCCCACGCGCCGGAGCGCGTCAACGTGCAGGAGTTGCTGCTGACGCCGCGCGTGCAGTCCGGCTACACGATGATCGCGCGCGGCGACGAGGCGCAGGGCCTGTAGCGCTCCGATGCCGCTCCCGCTCGACGCGCTCGTCCCCGTCCTCCGCGCCCGGCTGGCGGAGCCGCTGCCCGGCCACGCCGCCCACGCCGAGATGGCGCCGTTCCCGGCGCGGGCGACCGTCGAGACGCTCTCGATCGAGCAGAACGAGGGGCGGCCGGCGGCCACGCTCGTCCTGCTGTACCCGACCGACGACGGCGAGGCCGGCGTCGTGCTCACCCTCCGCCAGCCGTCGCTGAAGGCGCACAGCGGGCAGGTCTCGCTGCCCGGCGGGAGTCTGGAAGCGGGCGAGACGCCCGAGGACGCCGCCCGCCGCGAGGCGTGGGAGGAGGTCGGCGTGGACCGCCACGCGCCCGACCTGCTCGGCCGGCTGACGCCGCTCTACATCCCGCCGTCGCGGTTCTCGGTCTGGCCCGTCGTGGCGGCCGTGCGCGAGCGGCCGTCGTTCAGGCCGCAGGAGGCCGAGGTGGCGGCGCTCATCGAGGTCCGCGCCTCGGCGCTCCTCGACCCCGCCGTCCGCCAGTCGTCGATGCGCGCCGCGCCGCTGGGTCCGTTCGACGTGCCGTACTTCGACCTCGGCGGCTACGAGGTGTGGGGCGCGACGGCCATGATGCTGGCCGAGTTCGCGGCCGTGCTGGCGGACGCGGCCGCCGCTCTCACAGACTGACCGGCTCGACGACGCGCTGGCCCTTCGGACCGTCGGCCACGAACGCGGCCGGCTCGTCGGTGGAGTGGTAGAACAACAGGAGGTGCCCGGCCTCGGCGGCCTCGGCCGCCAGCCGGTCGCGCCACGCCTGCGAACGCGCGCCGTCCACGTCGTACTTGGCCTGGAAGCGGCGCGTGACCTGGCCCGGCGTGCCCATCACGTCGCCGGTGAAGACGGCCTGGAGGCCGCCGGCACGGAGGCGGACGATCTGGTGCGCGCCGGTGTGGCCGCCCGTCACCTCCAGCGCCACGCGCCCGACCTCCGCGTCGCCGTCCACGAGCGCGAGCTGGCCCTCCCGGTCGAGCGTCTCGACCACGAGGTCGCGCGCCCGCTCCGACTCGCCCGCGTAGCCGGCCGCGTCGATCTCGGCCCGCTGGACGACGTAGTCGGCGTCGGGGAACGTGGGCCGCCACGCACCCGGCCCGACCGGCGAGATGGCCCCGCCGGCGTGGTCGAAGTGGAGGTGCGAGAGGACCACGCGGTCGACGGCCTCGGGCGCGACGCCGCGCGCCGCCAGCCCGTCGAGGAGGAACTCGGTCCCGCGCCCCTCGGCCCAACTCCCCAGCCCGGTGTCGATCAGGAGCGTCTCCTCCGGCGACCGGACCAGGAACGGCGTGACGGAGATGAACAGGGTCCCCGGCCGGGCCGGCTCGCCCTCCGTGTGGGGCACGAACCGCTTGTCCAGGCCGACGGTAAAGCGCCCCTCGGGGAGCGCCAGGATCTCCAGGTCGCCGTAGGTCACTCGTCGCCCGCCCGCTCGTAGGCCTCGATGATGTCCTTGACCAGCTTGTGCCGGACGACGTCCTCCTTGGCGAAGTCGACGAACGAGATGCCGTCGACCCCTTCCAGGATGCTCCGCGCCTGGACGAGCCCCGACTGCGCGCGCGAGGGGAGGTCCGTCTGCGTCGCGTCGCCGGTGACGATGGCGCGGCTGCCGGCGCCGAGCCGCGTCAGGAACATCTTCATCTGGCCGCCGGTCGCGTTCTGCGCCTCGTCCAGGATGACGAACGACGTGTTGAGCGTCCGGCCCCGCATGTACGCCAGCGGCACGATCTCGACGATGCTCCGCTCGAGGTACGACCGGAGCTTCTCGCCCTCGATCATGTCCTCCAGCGCGTCGTAGAGCGGGCGGAGGTAGGGGTCCACCTTGTCGCGGAAGGTGCCGGGGAGGAAGCCGAGGCTCTCGCCCGCCTCGACGGCCGGCCGCGTGAGGACGATCTTCTTGACCTGCCGGCTCTTGAGCGCGCTCACCGCCAGCGCGACGGCCGTGTAGGTCTTGCCCGTGCCCGCCGGCCCGACCGCGAACGCGATGTCCGACTGGCGGGCGGCCTCGACGAGGCGGGCCTGGCCGGGCGTCTTGGCCTGGATCGTCCCGCCGTGCGGCGTGAACAGGATGGCGTCCTGGCCGCCGGAGCGCCGGAGGCCGGTGCCCACGCGCGCGAGGTCGAGCACGGTGTCGACGTCGTTCTCGGTGAGGTTGCCGTTCCGGTTCAGGATCAGCGAGAGCTCGCCGATCACGCGCTCGATGCGCTCGACCTGATCGGCCGGGCCGCGCAGCTTGAGCTGGTCGCCACGGGCCACCATGCGGGTGTCCGCGAACGCGGACTCGATCTTGCGGAGGTACACGTCGTTGAACCCGAACAGGAGCAGCGGCTCGGCGCCGCTCACGGTCACGGTCTGCTCGACGATCTCGGGGGTCTCGGCCAAACGATTGGGGGTTTTGTGGGTCAGGAGAGGGCAAGCTACCGGCGCCGGTGCCAGCCGTGTGTCAAGGTGGCTCGGGGATCGGGAGAGGCCAGAGAGCGTACCGCCCGCATGTCGTCCCCGATCCCGCGCACGCCGCTCGTCGTCCCGTTCACCAAGATGAACGGCGCCGGCAACGACTTCGTCGTCCTCGACAACCGGTTCCTCCACTTCGACGTCGACGAGCTGGCGGAGATGGCGCGGCGCGTCTGCCCGCGCCGGACCGGCGTCGGCGCCGACGGGCTCCTCGCGCTGGAGGACACCGATGGCGAGGCCCACTTCCGAATGCGCTACCGCAACGCCGACGGCTCGCTGGGGACGATGTGCGGCAACGGCGCGCGCTGCCTCGCCCGCTTCGCCGCTCGCGCCGGCCTGGGCGACCGCGACGAGGCCCGCGCCGCGCTCCTGTTCGAGACGGACGGCGGGCGCTACCGCGCCGAGGTCCCCGATCCGGGCACGGCCTCGGGCGAGGTCACGCTCCACGTCCCGCCCGCACGCGACTTCGGCCGGGCCGACGTCGAGGGCGAGGTCTACCGCATCTGGACCGGGACCGAGCACGCGGTCCTCTTCGTGGACTCGGTGGACGACGCGGACGTGACCGGCGTCGGCCCCCACCTCCGTCACCACGACGCCTTCCAGCCGACGGGCACCAACGTCGACTTCGTCGAGGTGTCTGGGGAGGAGCCGGCGCGGGTCCGCGTGCGGACGTTCGAGAAGGGCGTCGAGGCCGAGACGCTGGCGTGCGGGACCGGCGCCGTCGCCTCGGCCCTCGTCGCGCGGCGGACCGGCCGCGTCGGCGGGGACGGCCGCCCGTCGGTCGCCGTCGAGATGCCGGGGGGCACGCTGACGGTCGCGTTCACGCGGGGCGACGGCGGTGAGCCGGACGACCTCACGCTGTCCGGCCCGGCGGAGACCGTCTACGCCGGGACGCTGGAGTGGCTCGGGTAGGCCGGCGTCACGTCCGCCCGTCCGGCTGGCGGTGACGCTCGCCAGCCGCGCGGATCGCCGCCGCCCCGTCAGGCCAGCCCGCGGTAGAGGCTCGCGACGCCGAACGTCTGTGGCCTCGCCAGGCAGTCGGAGAAGCCGGCCGCGCGCAGCTCGCGCAGGAACGCCTCGCCATACGGGAACTGCCGCGCCGACTCCGGGAGGTACTCGTACGCCTCGGTGTTGCCACTCACGGCCCGGCCGATGCGCGGCATGACGTGCCGCGCGTAGAGCTGATAGCCCTGCTTGAACGGGAACGCCGTCGGCTGGCTGGTCTCCAGCACCACGAGCGGCGCGCCAGGCCGGAGCACGCGCCGGATCCCCGCCAGCCCGGCCTGCAAGTCCTCGAAGTTGCGGACGCCGAACGCCACGAACGCCCCGTCGAACGACCCGTCCTCGAAGGGGAGGTCGGCGGCGTCGCCCTGGACGAGCGTGATCCGGTCGCCGAGGTGTTGGTCCGCCAGCTTGCGGCGCCCGCCCTCGAGCATCCCCTCCGAGATGTCGACGCCGACGACCTCGCCGCCGAGCCGTGCCGCCTCGATGGCGAGGTCGCCCGTGCCCGTCGCCACGTCGAGGAGCCGGCCCGGCGGCCCGTCCAGCGCCGCTCTCAGCAGCGCGACGGCCCGCTTCCGCCACACCACGTCGATCCCGAACGAGAGGACCCGGTTGAGGAGGTCGTAGCGCGGGGCGATCTCGTCGAACATGGCCTCGACCTGCTGGCGCTTGCCGGGGGCTTGGCCGATGGGGGGCTTGGTCATGGCGGCGGGCCGGTAGACGGCGGTGTCGGGGCGGGTGGACGACGAACGTACCGAGCCGTCCCTGCCGGGGTGCCCGGAAGAGTGGAACACACCTTGCTTTCACTATTTTCTGAAACCTGCCGGCCGCGCGTCCGGTACCTCCGGCCCCGTAGTTTCCGCCGTTCCTCCCCTGCACGTGTCGACCTCCGCCCTCGCCCCGTCGCCGCTCGTCCCTGAGCCCTCCCGCCTGACCCGCGCGCTGGAATCCGCCGCGCGGCGTTGGGACGGAGGCTCGGCGCTTCGCGTGGAGGTGCCGGCGACGGTCCTCGACCCGCTCGCGTGGCTGGCGGCGCAGACGCTCGGGCCGCGGGCCTACTGGCGAGGCCGCGACGACGCCGAGGCCCGCGCCGCCCTCGGCACGGCTCGGACTCTCGACGCCGACGGCCTCGACGCCGTGGCCGAGGTCCGCCCTGTCCTCGATCGGCTTCCCGCCGACGCTCGCCTCTGGACGACGGCCCGGTTCGACGCGCACGCCGAGGTCGGAGCCGAGTGGGCCGCGTTCGGGGCCGCACGGTTCACGCTCCCCCGCATCGAATACCGGACGGACGGACGGACGGCCTCCGTCGCCGTCCACGTGGTCCCGGGGGAGTCGCTCGCCGAAGCGCTGGCGGCCGTCGAGGCGCTCCGGCCTGTACCGACGGCCGGTTCGGACTCTCTCGGCCTGCCGTACATGCGCCGCGACGACCCCGACCGCGCCGAGTGGGGCCGGATGCTCCGCTGGGCGCTCGGCGCCTTCGAGGCCAGGACGCTCGACAAAGTGGTGCTGGCCCGTCGCGCGCGGTTCCTGTTCGAGGAGGCGGTCGATCCGGTGGCCCTGCTGCGGCGCCTGGAGGCCGCGACGCCCCGCTGCTTCCACGCGCTCGTCGAGGCCGGCGACCGCACGTTCCTGACCGCCACGCCCGAGCGCCTGTTCCGCCTCGACGGCCGGTGCCTCTGGACCGAGGCCGTGGCCGGGACGGGCGCCCGCGCCGAGGCCGACGACGCCGACGACCGGCTCCGCGACGCGCTCCTCGACAGCGAGAAGGACCGCCGCGAGCACGCCTACGTCCGCGACGCCATCGCCGAGGCGCTGGCGTCGCTCACCGACACGCTCGACGTGGACCGCCAGGCGTCGGCGCTGACGCTCGCGCGGGGCCGCCACCTCCGCACCGGCATCTCCGGGCGCGTGGCCGAGGGCGTCGGCCCGCTCGATCTGCTAACGGCGCTCCACCCGACGCCCGCCGTCGGGGGCACGCCGGCGGCCAGGGCCATCGACGCCATCGACCGGCTGGAGCCGTTCGACCGCGGCCTCTACGCCGGCCCCGTCGGCTGGATCGGGCGCGACGGGGCCGGCGCGCTGGCGGCCGACGTGGCCGTCGGGATCCGCTCCGGGCTCGTCGATGGGCGGGCGCTCTCGCTCTACTCTGGGGCCGGCATCGTGGCCGGCTCCGACCCGGCGGCGGAGTGGGCCGAGATCGAGCTGAAAATCGGGGACTTCGCGCGTGTGCTCGGGCTCACGGACCGCGCCTCGGCATAGGCTCCGCTCGTGTCTGTGCCCCCGCACCTCGCCTCCGCGCCCAACGTCAACCACCTGTGGGCGGCGCTCCTGGTGGAGGAGCTGGTGCGGCAGGGCGTCGGGCTGTTCGTGGTGTGTCCGGGGAGCCGGAGCACGCCGCTGGCGGTGGCCGTGGCGCAGAACTCGCGCGCCGAGGCGCTCGTGCACTGGGACGAGCGGGCGTCGGCGTTCGTCGCGTTGGGGTGGGGACGGGCGACGGGCCGGCCGGCCGCCGTCGTGACCACCAGCGGGACGGCCGTCGCCAACCTGCTCCCGGCCGCCGTCGAGGCCGACGCCGACGGCGTGCCGCTCCTCCTCCTCACGGCCGACCGGCCGCCGGAGCTGCGCGAGACCGGCGCCAACCAGACCGTCCGCCAGCCGCCCGTTTTTTCAGACGTCGCGCGGTGGTCGCTCGACTGGCCCGTCCCGACGACGGACGTGCCGGCGCGGTGGGTGCTCTCGACGGCGGCCCACGCCGTGCACCGGAGCCGCCAGCCGGCCGGGCCCGTCCACCTCAACCTCCCGTTCCGCGAGCCGCTGGCGGCGACGCCGGACGGGACCGATGCGGCGGCGATCCTCGCGGACGTCGAGCGGTGGGTCGAGTCGGGGAGTCCGTTTTCGAGCCGTGCAGCGCCTGACCGCCCCGCGGAGCGCGTCGGTTCGGGCGAGCTGCCGCCGGACCTCGTCGACCGCGTCGCACGAGCCGAGCGAGGGCTCGTCGTGGTCGGGGACCTGGGCGCCGGGGCGCTGCACGCGGCGCCGCACGCGGTCCGTCTCGCGCGCGAGTTGGGCTGGCCGCTCGTCCCCGACCTCCGCTCGTCGCTCCGGCTCGGCGCCCCCGACATCGCGGTGCCCTACGCCGACCTCGCGCTCACGAGCGCCCGCCTCCGCGACGTGCCGCCGGACGCCGTGGTCCACCTGGGAGGCCGGCTCGTCTCGAAGCGCCTGGGGCAGCTTCTCGCCTCGGCCCGGCCCTCGACGTACGTGCACGTGGGCGAGGGGCCGGCGCGGATCGACCCGACCAGCCTCGTCACAGACTGGCTCCGCATGACGCCGGCGGATGGGGCGGCGGCCTTCGTGGGCGCGGGGGGCGACGGCTCTGCCGACTGGCGCGCGCGCTGGCGCTCGGCGTCGGCGGCGGTCGGCGGCGTGCTCGACGCCGAGGTGGGGGACCTGAGCGAGCCCGCCGTCGCGCGGGCGCTCTCGCGGCGCGTTCTCCCGGGGGAGGCGCTTGTCGTCGCCGCCTCGATGCCGGTCCGTGACCTCGACGCCTACGGCGCAGCCGACGGCCCCCAGGTGTTCGTCGCGGCCAACCGGGGCGCGAGCGGGATCGACGGGACGGTCGCCACGGCGCACGGCGTCGCGCGCGGCCTCGGACGACGAACGACGCTCCTGATCGGCGACCTCGCGCTCTTGCACGACCAGACCAGCCTCGCCCTCCTGCGCCACGGGCCACCCCTCGTCGTCGTCGTCGTCAACAACGACGGGGGCGGCATCTTCCACCGGCTCCCCGTCGCGGGCGGGCCGGGCGCCGTCGACTCCGCCACGTTCGAGCGGATGTTCGGGACGCCCCACGGGCTGACGTTCGGGGACGCCGCGCGTCAGGTCGGCCTCGCGTACCACGCACCCACGACGCGGGCGGCGTTCGAGGCCGCCACCGACGAGGCCCGCCAGTCGGGCGCCTCGGCGCTCATTGAGGTGCGGACGGACCGGGCCGAGCAGGCCGCGCTCCGCGCCCGCATCGAGGCCGCCGCCGCGTCGGCCGTCGACGCCGCGCTCGCGTGACCCTCCTGCTGCTCCACGGCTTTATGGGCACCGGCGCCGACTGGGACGGTGTTCGTGTTCTGCTGGCGGACGATCTCGACGCCGCCGCCCGCGTACTCGCGCCCGACCTCCCCGGCCACGGCGACGCCGTGCAACGGCCCGAGGAGGAGTACGCGATGGACCGCGTGGCCCACCGGCTCGCAGACACGCTCGACGAGCCCGCCGTCGTCGCGGGCTACTCGATGGGGGGGAGGCTGGCGCTCCACCTCGCCCTCCGCCACCCCGAGCGCGTCGCGGCGCTTGTCCTCGTCTCCGCCTCGCCCGGCCTCCGCACCGCGTCCGAGCGCGCCGCGCGCCGCCGCCTCGACGCCGAGCGCGCCGCCGCCATCGCCACCGACTTCCCGGCCTTCCTCGACGCCTGGTACCGCGCCCCGCTCTGGGGCGCCCTCACCGACGGCCTCCGCCAGCGGCTCGTCCGGCGTCGTCTCGCCAACGATCCCGCCGGGCTGGCGGCGTCGCTCGCCGGGATGGGGACGGGCGCGCAGCCGAGTCACTGGCACGACCTCGACACGCTGGCCTGCCCGACGTGGGCACTTGCCGGAGAGCGCGATGAGAAATACCGCCAGATCGCGCGCCGCATGGCGCAGAGTCCCGCCGTCGAGGCCGTCGTGATTCCGGGAGCCGGGCACGCGCTGCTCGACGAGGCGCCGTGCGCCGTCGCCGCTGTACTCCGCCCCTTGCTCGGGAGCAACGCCCGCGAGGTCGCGTTCCCCCCGTCCACCGCCTCCTGACCGCCCCCCATGCCCACGAAGACGACGCACCACACCACCGACCGCCCCACCGTCTCCGGCCCCTTCGAGTGGGAGGCCGTCGGCGAGTTCGAGGACATCGTGTACGAAAAGGGCGTCGGCGGGACGGACACGGCCGGCATCGCGCGCGTCACCATCAACCGGCCGGAGGTCCGCAACGCCTTCCGCCCGACGACGGTCACGGAGATGATCCGGGCCATCGACGACGCCCGCGACGACCCCTCGGTCGGCGTGTTCGTCCTCACCGGCGCCGGCGACCAGGCGTTCTGCTCCGGCGGCGACCAGCGCATCCGGGGCGACCACGGCTACAAGGAGATGGCCGGCGGCGAGGAGACCGGCACGCAGCGGCTCAACGTGCTCGACTTCCAGACGCGCATCCGCAAGATGCCGAAGCCGGTGATCGCGAGCGTGAACGGGTGGGCCGTCGGCGGGGGGCACGTGCTCCACGTCGTCTGCGACCTGACGATCGCCAGCGACAACGCGCGTTTTATGCAGACCGGCCCGAAGGTGGGGTCGTTCGATGCCGGCTACGGCACGTCGCACCTCGCCCGGCTCGTCGGGCAGAAGAAGGCGCGCGAGATCTGGTTCCTCTGTCGCCCGTACTCGGCGCAGGAGGCGCTGGAGATGGGCCTCGTCAACACCGTCGTGCCGCTGGCGGAGCTCGAGCGCGAGACGGTCCAGTGGAGCCGCGAGATCCTGGCCAACTCGAACCTCGCCATCCGCATGATCAAGGCCGCCGCGAACGCGGACGAGGACGGCGCCGCCGGCCTCCAGGAGCTGGCCGGCCACGCGACGATGCTGTTCTACATGACCGAGGAGGGCCAGGAGGGCAAGAACGCCTACCTCGAGCGCCGCCCGCCCAACTTCGACGCCGACGGCTACCGCCCGTAGGGCGCGGGACGTGGGGCGTAGGTTCTACGTCCGACGCTCCACGCACGACGCCATGCGCTCCGTCCCCTTCTCGACCGGCGACGTCCACGGCGGCTTTTCCGAAGGCCGCGGCACGATCTGCATGGAGGGCGACGAGGTCGTGATCGAGCTTCAGGTCTCGTTCCTCAACCTCATCAAGCGGGCGCCCCGGACCTACCGCTTCGACATGACGGACCTGGAGGAGATCCGCCACAAGCGCGGGTGGCTCGCCGACAAGGTCACGCTCCGCACGCGGCCGATGGAGCGCGTGACCGAGATCCCCGGCTCGGACGACGGCGAGCTGTGCCTGAAGGTGAAGCGTGCCCACCGCCGCGACCTCGCCCAACTCCTCGACCGCCTCGAGATGTGGGTGACGACGTGACCCCGACCGCCGCCAGTGCGCCGGGCGTCTGGCTCGCCGCCGCCCGCCCCAAAACGCTCCCCGCCGCCGTCGCGCCGGTCCTCGTCGGCGTCGGGCTGGCGGTCGAGGCCGGCCGGTTCCACGCGGGCGCCGCCCTCTGCGCGCTTGCTCGGGGCCGTCTTTATCCAGATCGGCACGAACTACTCGAACGACGCCGAGGACCACGTGCGCGGGGCCGACACCGAGGCGCGGAAGGGGCCGCTGCGGGCGACGGCGGCGGGGCTCGTCACGGCGGGGCAGATGCGGGCGGCGGCGGGCGTCGCGTTCGGCCTCGCGTTCGTGGCGGGGCTCTACCTCATCGTGCGCGGCGGGTGGCCGATCCTCGCGCTCGGGCTCGTCTGCATCGCCTCGGGCATCGCCTACACCGTCGGGCGCTACGCGTTGGCGTACACCGGGCTCGCGGACCTGTTCGTGCTCGTCTTCTTCGGGCCGGTGGCGGTCGGGGGGACGTACTACGTGCAGGCGCTGAGCCTGCCCTCGTGGGTCCCGATCGCCGGCCTCGGGCCGGGATTCCTGGCGACGGCCATCCTGCTCGCCAACAACGTCCGCGACGTGGAGGAGGACCGCGTGGCCGACAAGCGGACGCTGGTCGTGAGGTTCGGGCGTGCGGCGGGCGTGCGGCTCTACAGCGCGTGCGTCTCGGGGGCCGTCGTGGTGCCGGCGTCGCTGGCGCTCGTCGCGCGCGACCACGTGGGCGTGCTGGCGGCCTCGGCCCTAGCAGCCGTCGTCGGCCGACGCCTCGCGCGGACGCTGGCGACGACGAGGGACCCGGCCGTCCTCAACCCGCTCCTCGGCAAGACCGCCGGCCTTCTTTTCGTGTACTCGGTCGCGTTCGCCCTCGGCTGGGCGCTGACGTAGGGCTCGCTGCGCGGATATGGGAAATGGGGAGCTAAAACTGAGCAGGGGAGAGGCGCCCGTCGCCGGCGGGTGCCCCCCCAACGCGCCGACGCCATGACCCTCGCCGCCTTCGACCTCGTTCCGTACCGGCTCCCGCTGGTGGAGCCGGTGACGTGGAACGGCGAGCGCTGCGAGACGCGGGAGGGCCTGCTTCTCCGTCTGGAGGACGAGGCCGGCGCCGTCGGCTGGGGCGACGCGGCGCCGTTGCCCGGCTTCAGCCGCGAGACGCTGGACGAGGCGCGCGCGGCGCTGGCGGCCGTCCGGCCCGTCGTCTCGGGCCGCGACCTGGACGCGGCCGACGTGCTCCGCCCGGACGGGCCGTTCCACACGGCGCTCGATGCCGCCGGGCTTCCATCGTCGGCGCGGTTTGCCCTCGACCTCGCCCTCGCTGACCTCGCCCGCCAGCGGCTCGGCCGGACGCTCCCGCAGGCGCTCCACCCGGACCCGGCCGTCGTGCTGCCGCTCAACGCGCTGCTCATGGGGGACGAGAGGATCGAGCAAGCGACAGAGCGGGTGGAGGAGGGCTACCGCGCGCTCAAGCTGAAGGTCGGCCGCGCGTCGGTCGTCGCAGAAGCCGAGACCGTCCGTGCCGTCCGTGCGGCGATCGGACCCGACGTGGAGCTTCGCCTCGACGCCAACCGGGCGTGGACTGTGGACGAGGCGGCCCGGTTTGCGGTGGGCGTCGCGGACGCGGGCGTGGCCTACGTCGAGGAGCCGCTGCGGGACCCGGCCGGGCTGCCGGCGCTCTGGCTCGACACCGGCCTGCCGGTCGCCCTGGACGAGTCCGTCCAGGTGCCGGGCGTCGAGGTGCGCGGCTGGGCGGCGGCGGTCGTCCTCAAGCCGACGCTCGTCGGCGGGCTGATGGCGGCGCTCCGGCTGGCGACGTCGGCCCGCGCCGTCGGGGTCCGGCCGGTGTGGAGCGCGGCGTTCGAGAGCGGCGTCGGGCTCCGGGGCGTCGCGGCGGGCGCGGCGGCGACGGGCGGGGAGGCCGCCGGCCTCGACACGTACCGCTGGCTCGGCGCCGACGTCCTCGGCCCGCTCCCGTTCGACCGGCCGCGTGTGGACGTGCCCGCGCTCTTCGCTCGTCCCATCGAGATCCACCGGCCGTGACGCTCGCCGACCCCGTCCGCCCGTGGGCCGAGGCGACGCCAGAGGCGCCCGCGCTCGTCACGCCGTCCGAGACGTGGACGTGGGCCGATCTCGACGCCCGCGTCGATGGCTGCGCGGCGCGGCTGGAGGGCGAGCGGGTCGCCGTCCGTGCGGAGACCTCGCCGGCCCTCGTCGTCCTCGTCCTCGCGTGCCTCCGCAGTGGCCGGACCGTGGTCCCTCTCTCGACGCGCTGGCCCGAGGCCACGGCGGCCGCGGCCCGCGACGGGCTCGGTCTGCCCGACGTGCTCGTCCCGTCCGATCTCGGCGCGCTCGCAGAGCCTGCCGTACGGGCGTCGCCGCCGGTCTCGCTCGACCCCGACCGGCCGTTCACCATCGTCCACACGTCCGGTTCGACGGGCGTGCCCAAGCCGATTCTCCACACCGTCGGCAACCACGTGTGGAGCGCGCGCGGGGTGATCGAACGGATGGGCCTCCAGCGCGGCGACCGCTGGCTGCTCGACCTCCCGCTGTACCACGTCGGCGGGCTCGGCGTGGTCGTCCGGTGCGCGCTCGCGGGCGCGGCGCTGGCGGTCCCCGAGCGCGGGGCTCCCGTGGCCGAGTCCGTCCGCCGGCTTCGTCCGACGCACGCCTCGCTCGTCGCCACCCAACTCCGGCGTCTGCTGACGGACGCCGCCGACGCGGACTTTGCCAGCTTGCGGGCCGTCCTGCTCGGCGGCAGCGCCGTCCCAGCCGAGCTTCTCGACGCGGCCGTTCGGCGCGGCCTGCCCCTCGCCACGTCGTACGGAATGACCGAGATGACCTCGACGGTCACGGCGACGGCGCCCGGCGCGGACCGCGAGGCGCTCGATACGTCCGGCACGGTCCTCCTGCACCGCGCCCTCCGGATCGGCCCGGAGGGCGAGATCGAAGTGTCCGGCCCGACGCGCTTCGCCGGCACCGCCACGCCCGACGGGTTCGAGCCCGCGCCCACCTGGCACCCGACCGGCGACCTGGGCCACCTCGACGCGCGCGGCCGGCTCGTCGTGACGGGGCGGCGGGACTTGCAGTTCGTGTCGGGTGGCGAGAACGTCCAGCCGGAGGCCGTCGAGGCGGCGCTGCTGGCGCTCGGCGCCGTCGCCGAGGCCGTCGTCGTGCCCGTCCCGGACGCCGAGTTCGGAGCGCGGCCGGTCGCTTTTGTCCGCCCCGCCTCCGGCGCCCCGCTCGATCCCGCCGCGCTGGCGGCGGCGCTCCGCCAGCGGCTCGCGGGCTTCCAGGTGCCCGTCGCGTTCTACACCTGGGGCGGGGCCGGCGGCATGAAACCGGACCGCCCGGCGCTGCGGGCCGAGGCCCTGCAGAGAGGGACGGGTCAAGGGACAGAGGGAGGGTGAGGCCTTCTGCCCCCTTCCTCATCCCCCTGCCCTACAGGAGGTCGTTGCGGAAGTCCTCGACGTCGGCCTGATCGCGGAGGCCCTGGAGCCACGCCTGGAGAATCCGCTGGCGCTTGCGCTGGAGGAGCTCCTGGCGGAGCTGCGTCCGCGCCTCGGCGGTCAGCTCGCCCTCGGTGCCGCCCACGAGCGAGGTCGTGCGGACGACGAAGGCGGCCTGGTCGCCGGCGATGACGCCGCTCTGCTGGCCCGGACGGAGGCCGAAGGCGGCGCCGACGGCGCGCGGCTCGGCGCCGTAGCCGGGGATCGTGCCGGCCGCCAGCGAGAGGTCCGTCACGGGCTCCACCTGGGTGCCGGCCGCCGCCGCGATCGAGCGGAAGCTGGTGGCGCCGGTCATGGCGTCGCGGAGCCGGGCGAGCTGGACCTCCTTCTTCTTCTCCAGGAGCACAGCCGACTCGATCTGCGGGCGGACCTCCTCGAACGGGGCCACGCCCTCCTCGCGCGCCTCCAGCAGCCGGACGACGACGAAGCTATCGCCCGCGTCGATCGGCTCCGAGACGTCGCCCTCGTTGGCGCGGCGGAGGAACCGCGCGAACTCGCGGCCCACATCGAGGCCGGGGATCATGGCCTGATCCTCCTGCACCTCCAGGCGCGTCGGGGCGATACCCTGCTCCTGGGCCGACTCGGTAAAGTCCTGGCCCTCCAGCTCCAGGAACGCGACGAAGTCCTGGGCCTGCTCCATCACGCGGTCGTAGTCGCCCTCGACGGGGCGCGCGATCTCGACCAGCTCGACCTCCTGGTCCGTCCGGTCCTGGACTTCGAGGAGGTGGACGCCGAACTGGGTCACGACCGGCCCGACCACGCGGCCCTCGGGGGCGGCGAAGGCGGCCTCCTCGAATTCGCCGACCATGCGGCCCCGGCCGAACCAGCCGAGTTCGCCGCCCTGGGCCTTGTTGCTCTCGTCCACGGAGTACTGGCGGGCGGCCTGGGCGAAGCTGATCTCGCCGTTCTGGATGCGCTGCTGGACCTGGCGGGCGCGGTCCTCCTGGCCCGCCGGGAACAGGATGTGCCGGGCCTTGATGGCCTCGTCGTCGCTCGTGCGGACGCCGGTGATGCGCGCGAGCACGGCCCGGTCGCCGGCCACGACGGGCCCGACCACGCGGCCCTCGGCGGGGTTCTGGAAGACGGCGCTGGCGAGGGCGGGGGGGAGGTCGCTCGGGCTCACGTACTCGGCCTCGACGGCGCCGCCGAACGAGTTGCGGCGGGCGAACGCGACGGGGTCGGGTGCAGTGCGGAACTCCTGCGCGAGGCCCTGGAGCTCGGTCGTCGCGCGGGCCGAGTCGGCCGCCGTCGGGGCCTTGTCGAAGCCGACGTACTCGACGGCGTAGGTGGCCGGGCGCTCGTAGTCGTCGCGGTGGTCGCGGTAGTAGGCGCGGAGGTCGCTGTCCGTGACCTCGACCTCGCCGTCGGGGACGGCCGCGTAGCGGAGGGCGACGAGGTCGGCGTTGGCCCGGCGGGTCTGGCGCACGAACTCCTCCGTCACCTCGGCCTCGCTGACGCGCGCCGACGCGCCGACGAGCGCCGCCAGCTTGGCGTTCCGACGGTTCCGGCGGACCTGCTCCTCGATGGCCTGGAGCTGCGGCGCGTACTGCGGATCTTCGACGACCTGCTGGAGCGCGGCGCGGTCCACGCCGCCCTGGCCGTTGGGGAAGACCTGGGCGATGAGCGGGTCCGGGGTGGGGCCGGTGATGAGCTGGAACACCTCGTCGTCGGTCACTTCGACGCCGAGCCGGTCCATCTCGCGCTCGACGAGCGCGTTGTCGACGAGCCCGTCGAACACCTGGTCCTCGAGCTGGCGCTGGAGCGCGGACGAGACCGGCACGCCCTGCTGCTGGTACACGTCGAGCTGCTGCTGGAGCGCGCGGTTGAAGAGCTCGGCCTCGATGGCCACGCCGTCGACGGTCCCGATGGTCCGTCCGTCGGCGCCCCGGCCGACGGCGTCGAACGCGCCGGAGTCCTGGAGCGCCCACAGGCCGCCGAAGGCGACCACCAGGACGCCGATCATGACGCCGCCGGCGCGCTCCCGAATGCTGTTCATCACTCCCATGTCGTCGTCCGCCCGTGGCGGTGCTACTGCTCTCTTAGGATGCTGGGTGGGGCCGCATCGCCCGCGAAGTCCGGGGCGGATGCGACGCGAGCCGGCGCGATGGGCACCGGCTCGGCCAGAGCACAGAAGATACGGCGGCCACGGGGCCTGCCTTCAGGGAAAAATGGGAGGATCGGGGGACGGGGAGCGCCGGCGCCGTCGCTTCGCGGTCCGCCCCACTCCGACCTCTCCGGCTGGCGGTGACGGTCGCCAGTGGGGCCGCGGTCGCCCCGGCCCCTCAGTTCATCCGCGGGTTGTCCGGGAACGTCGAGAGGAGGGCGTACTCGCCGCCGAGCTGGCGGAGCACCTGCCGCCAGAGCGCGTCGTCGCCGTCGGCGAAGACGGTCTCGGCGGAGCCGTTGAGGACGATCCAATCGCCCCCGTCCACCTCGTCGTCGAGCTGGCCGGCGCCCCAGCCGGAGTACCCGACGAAAAAGCGGAACCGCTCGGGGCGGAGCCAGCCCTTCGCCACGCCGGCCTGGACCTCGTCGAAGGAGCCGCCCCAGAACACGTCGTCGTGGACCGGCAGCGCCCCGTCGAGGTCGCTGTAGGGGTGGAGGTAGTGGAGCGTGTCGGGCTGCACCGGCCCGCCCATCCAGAGGTCGGCGTCGAACGGGAGCGGCTCGAGGGCCGCCTGCGCGAGCGAGAGGCCGGTCGGGCGGTTCAGCACGAGCCCGAACGACCCCTCCGTCGTGTGCTCGCAGAGCAGGATGACGGTCCGACGGAAGTTGGGGTCGGCCATCGGGGGCTCGGCAATGAGGAGGACGCCGGGGGCGGGGTGCATGAGCGGGGGGACGGGCCGTCCGGTGCAACGTCGGCCTGGGAGAAGGGTTCAGCCGACGTCTGGCGGAGCGGTTCGAACGGGACTCCCCGTGGGCTGCGAGCCGCCGTCTTCCCGTCCACCTCCCCCTACAGGTTCCGGTCCCGCAGCCGCTGGCAGATCCCCTCGTAGAACGCGCACGAGTCGAAGGCGCTCGGCGTGAGGCCGAGCCCGACCTGTCGGGCGTGGTCGGCCTCGATCACGCCGAGCGGCTCGCCCCAGCCCATCGAGGCGGTCGGGACGATCCCGTCGTTCGTGCCCGCCAGCCCGTAGAGGATGCGGTTGGGGAGCACGAGCGGCGGGTACATCGGGGCGTTCGTGCCTTTGCCCGCGCGGCTGGCGAACGAGGCGCACCACGCGCCGGGGACCGTCTCGCCCTCCGGGAAGCGGGCCGCGACGGCGGCCGGCGTCAGCTCTGCGAGGGCCTCCTCGGTGTGGGGCGGGGCCGACTCGTAGGCCGCGCGCCCCACGAAGTCCATCACGCCGACCGCCCAGGGCCGGAGCCGGTCCGGGCGGTCCAAGACGACGGAGACGAGTGGCGTTCCCCGGTGCGGCGTCGAGACGGTGACGAGGCTGGCGATCCGGCCGTCCCACGCCGGGTCGCGGGCGAGCCAGCGCGCGTCGAGCCCGGCCGACGAGAAGCCGACGAGGTTGACGCGCTCGGCGCCGGTCTCGTCGAGCACCCGTCGGAGCCGGTCGGCCCACGCCTCGGCGCGCACCGAGATCGTGTCGTAGGGGTTGACGTGCGGGGCGTAGGCCGCGACGCCGCGCGTCCGCAGGTGCATGGCCTCGTTGTGGAGCACGCCGCCCTGCATCAGGTTCGCCAGCGCGCCGAACCCGTGCATCAGGATCACGGGGTGGCGCGTCGGGCGGAGGGGCGGCTGGGGCATCGGCTCCAGCTCGACGGCCCGTCGCGCGACGGCCTCCGCGCGACGGCCGAGGCGCGCGGTCCACGGACGCTCGCCGGCCACTAGCTGGCCCCCGGGCGTCGCCGGAGGGCGTCGGGGGGGACGGCGAGAGCGCGTACCGGCCGACGAGGGAGTCGGTGGAGCGCCCGGCCGACGTGGCGCCGCCGACGTACGGGTCGAGGACCTGCGGCACGCGGTGGTCGAGGGCGCGCGGCCACCGCGACGGGGGCTCGGCAGGGCGTGTGCCGGGGAGAGACGCGGTGGACGACGGCATCGGGCGGCGGTTCTGGAGCGACGGCGCGAACATAGCTCCCGCCGGACCCGCGGACGGGGCCTCCCGTCAGCCCAGGCCGCTGGCGACGAGCATCGCCAGCCCGCTCAGGAAGGGCACGCGGACGTTGTCGTTGAGGGGGACGGGGACGGCCTCGACGGCGGCGCCTACGAGGGCGCCCACCGTGCACACCCCGGCCGTCAGGCCGACGCCCGGCCACAGTGTCACGGCCAGCCCCATGAGAAAGGCGGTGACGGCGTAGGCCGCGCTGCCCTCGACCGACTTCGGCGAGCCCGGCCACTTGGTCCGCCCGAAGCGCCGGCCGACGACGGCGGCGGCGCCGTCGCCCACCATCAGCATGGCGAGCGCGGCGGCGGCCATGCCGGGCGGGAACAGCCACGCGCAGAACGCGGCCGAGACGCACATCCAGGCCGCCCCGTTCAGGACGATCGGTCCGCCCACCGGCGGGATCTCCTCGGGCCGCATCATCCACCCGAACACGCGGTCCACGAGGAGCCGCCGGACGGCGGGGACCCGCTGCCGCGCCACGTCGAGCGCGACGGCGAAGACCGCCAGCACGCCGAGGCCCCAGAGCACGACGGGGCGCGGGAACGCGAGGATCGCCAGCGGCAGCACGAGGGCGCCGAGGTGGATCGCCTTGCGCTGAAGCTCGACGCGGTAGGGGAGGACGGGGGCGTGGTCGCTCACGGCCGGAACTTACGCGGCCCGCAGCGCCGTTCCGTCGGCTCTCGCCCCCCCCGTTCCCATGCGCCTGTTCCTTCTCCTGATGCCGATGCTCCTCGTCGCCGCCTGCACGTCCGACTCCACCGGCGACTACGCCTCGGAGATGCGCGAGCAGCACGACGGCGACACGCCGACGGCGACCGGCGCCACCGACGCCGATACGTCGGGCGTGGTCGGCGAGCGCGTCGCGTACGCCATGGCCGACGGCGAGCCGACGACGGGCTACCTCGCCCGCCCTGAGGGCGTCGAGGCCGGCCTCCCCGGCGTCATCGTGATCCAGGAGTGGTGGGGGCTGAACGACAACATCGAGGCGATGGCCCGCCGCCTCGCGGCCCAGGGCTACGTCGCCCTCGCCGTCGACCTCTACGACGGCGAGGTCGCCACGACGCCCGACGGGGCGATGGCCGCCATGCAGAGCGCGATGGGCCGGGAGGACGAGCTGACGGCGAACCTCCGCCAGGCGTACGACTACCTCACAGACGAGCTCGGCGCCCCGCGCGTCGGCGTGATCGGGTGGTGCTTTGGCGGGATGTGGTCGCTGCGGACGGCGCTCGCCCTGCCCGACGGCATCGACGCGACCGTGATCTACTACGGCCGTCCCGTCACCGATGCCGACCAGCTGGCGGCGCTCTCGATGCCCGTCCTCGCGTTCTTCGGCGGCGCGGACGAGTCGATCCCCCAGGACACCGTCGCGGCCTTCGACGCGGCGCTCACCGAGGCCGGCGTCGCGCACGAGGTGGAGGTCTACCCCGGCGCCGCGCACGCCTTCGCCAACCCCTCCGGCCAGGCCTACGACGCCGAGGCCGCCGAGGACGCCTGGGCGCGCACGACGGCGTTCTTCGACGAGCACCTGGATCCGCCCTCCGGCGAGTAGCGAGGGGCGAACGGCGGCCGTGGAGACGCTCGGACGCCCTCTGCCCGTCCCGCTGGCGGCGGCGGTCGCCAGCGCGGCTATCGCCAGCGGTCGATCTCCTCGCGGAACCGGGCGGCGGCGGCCGCCACGTCGGGCGCCGTCGTCACGGCCGTCATCACGGCGACGCCCCAGGCGCCGGCGTCGAGGCACGGCGCCACGCGCTCGGGCGTGATCCCGGCGATGGCGATCACCGGGACCGAGACGGCGCGGCACGCCGCCTCGAGCCCGGCGAGGCCCTTCACGCTCGCCGGGGCCGCCTTCGAGCCGGTCGGGAAGACGGGGCCAAAGCCGACGTAGTCGGCCCCGTCGGCCTCGGCCCGACGCGCGGCCTCCGCCGTCGTCGCCGTCGCGCCGACGATGCCGCCGCCCTGCCGGTCGAGGACCGCGCGCGCGGCGGACACGGGGAGGTCGAGCGCGCCGAGGTGGACGCCGTCGGCGCGGGCCGCCAGCGCGAGGTCGAGGTGGTCGTCCACGAGGCACGGGACGCCGGCGGCCCGGCACGCCGCGACCGTCGGCACGAGGTTGGCCCACCGGTCCCGGACCGTCCCGGACTTCTGCCGGAACTGGATGGTCTCGGCGCCGCCCGCCACGGCCTGCCGCGCGACCTCGGCATGCGGGAGCCGCTGCTGAAAGTGGAAGTCGGTCAGGACGTGGAGCCGGCCGACGGGGGAGGGAGGCATGGCGTTTGGAGGGCGGGCCAAGATCGCGTCTCCACGCCAGGTTCGGGGTTTCCACGAACGCCGGCCGGACGGTTCGGACGTACTCTGTACGCCCGCCGCCCTTCCCCGTGTCCTGTCTCTACCAATGGCCCCCAAAACCGTCCGCGCGCTCGTCGTCGATGATGAGAGCGACGTCCAGTTCCTGTTCACCCAGAAATTCCGCCGAGAGGTCCGGAAAGGAGAGCTGGAGTTCGTGTTCGCGACGAGCGGCGAGGAGGCGCTCGAGAAGCTCCGGTCCGGCGAGGCGGCCGACGTCATCGTAGTCCTCTCGGACATCAACATGCCGGGCATGAGCGGGCTCGACCTGCTGGCGGCCATCCAGGAGGAGTTCCCCGACCTCCAGGTCTACATGGTCACGGCCTACGACGACGGCCAGCTCAAGACGATGGCCCTCGAGAGCGGCGCGCGCGGCTACCTCACCAAGCCCATCGACTTCTCGACGCTCAAAGAGGAGGTGTTCGGAATCGAGGCGCGGTGAGGGGGCGGCCATCGGTAAAGTTTTGAGCGGCTTGGGCCTCACGGGCTAGCGGGGGCGCTCGCAGCTGTCCATCGTCCCGTCTCCTCCTCCGTCCCCATGGCCCTCGACCCCGACCTCCACCAGGGCGCCGGCCCGCGCCGCCAGCGCGAGGTGTTCGTCGGCGGCGTGGCGGGGAAGCGCCCCGCCGTGCCCGTGGCCCCGGACGCGCTCGCGGAGGCGGCACGCCGGGCGATGTCGCCGGCCGCCTGGGCCTACGTCGCCGGGAGCGCTGGCATGGAGCGGACGGCGGCGGCCAACCGGGCGGCCTTCGAGCGCCGGGCCTTCGTCCCCCGCCCGCTCACCGGAACGGCCGAGCGGAGCTTGCGAACGGAGATCCTCGGCCGAGCGCTCCCGTCGCCGCTGATGCTGGCGCCCATCGGCGTGCTGGAGGAGGCGCACGAGGAGGCCGACCTCGCCGTGGCTCGCGCGGCCGCCGCCGAGGGCGTCCCGTTCGTGTTCTCGAGCCAGGCGAGCCGGACGATGGAGGCGTGCGCCGAGGCCATGGACGCCGTCCGGCCTGGGGCGCCCCGGCTGTTCCAGCTCTACTGGTCCACCGACGACGACCTCGTGGGCAGCTTCGTCCGCCGCGCGGAGGCGTGTGGGTGCGGCGCCATCGTGCTCACGCTCGACACGACCCTGCTCGGGTGGCGCCCACGCGACCTCGACCTCGCCTCGCTCCCGTTCCTCCACGGCAAGGGGATCGCGCAGTACACCTCGGACCCCGTCTTCCTCTCCAAGCTCGACGAGCCGCTCGCCGACCCAGCCCCCGACCCGCCCGTCACGCTCGCCACCGTCCGTACCGGGCTCGGGCAGGCCCGGCGGTTCCCCGTCGCCACGGCCGCCGCGCTCGCCAGCGGGCGCGCCCGAAAGGCCGTCCAACGCTTCGTGGGTACCTACTCGCGCCCCTCGCTCGGGTGGGAGCAGGTGAGCCAGCTCCGCGAGATGACCGACCTCCCCGTCGTGCTCAAGGGCGTGCTCCACCCGGACGACGCCCGCGAGGCCGCCCGGCGCGGCGTCGACGCCGTCGTCGTCTCCAACCACGGCGGGCGCCAGACGGACGCGTCCGTCGCCGCGCTCGACGCGCTCCCGGCCGTCGCCGAGGCGGCCGGGGACGACCTGGAGGTGTGGTTCGACAGCGGCGTCCGCAGCGGAGCCGACGTCGCGCTGGCGATCGCGCTCGGCGCCCGGGCCGTGCTCCTCGGCCGGCCCTACGTGTACGGCCTCGCCGTGGCCGGCGAGACGGGCGTGCGCGAGACCGTCCGGAACGTGCTCGCCGAGCTGGACCTCACGTTGGGCCTCGTCGGCGGCCGGGTGCTGGCGGACTTGGTGCCCGAGCAGCTAGGCCGACGGTAGCGCGCCGCCGGGCGGGTCCGGAGGGGGAGGCGGGCCGACTCCGACCCGCGCTCCCTTCCGCATCCTCTTCCGACACAGCCACCTGCGCATGAGCGGAGAGACGGGGTTTTACCCTATGTTGCCTAAGAGCGATTCCGCGCTAATCTGTTCATGTGCAAATTATAGGGCTGTGGTGCCCGAACTCATGGCCTACCGAGTGTTTATCGTCGAGGACCACCCCGTGATGCGGGAGGGTTACGCCAGTCTCATCAACGCGGAGAAGGATCTCCAGGTCTGCGCGGAAGCCGCCTCGGCCGAGGAGGCGTTCGACCGGGCCGAGGTCGTCGAGTACGACATCGCCATCGTGGACCTCTCGCTCCCCGGCGTCAACGGGGTCGAGCTGATCAAGCGCCTGCTCGCCACCGACCCCGACGCGCAGGTCCTCGTCGTCTCGGCCCACGACGAGGCGCTCTACGCCGAGCGTGTCCTCCGCGCCGGCGCCCGCGGCTACCTCATGAAGTACGAGTCGGCCCAGAAGTTCGTCGAGGCCGTCCGCAAAGTGCTCGGGGGCGAGCTCTACCTCAGCGAGTCGCTCCGCAACCGGTTCCTCAACGACCGCTTCGGCCTCCGCCAGGGCGACGGCCCGTCGCTCGGCGCGCTCACCGACCGCGAGCTGGAGGTGTTCGAGAACTTCGGCCACGGCAAGACCACGCGCGAGGTGGCCGAGATGATGGGCCTGAGCCTCAAGACCATCGAGTCGCACCGGTCCAACATCAAGCGGAAGCTGGGCGTGGACAAGGCGGCCGAGTTCATGCAGCGCGCCGTGCTCTGGGTGGAGGCCCCGCTGTCGGAGTAGGGCCGCCCGCCGGGGAGGGAATCGCGGGAAAGGGAAGGTCTGGCTCCGCCTGAGAGAGAGGGAGGAGAGAGACGGGAAGCGGGGCCGGACCTCGGCGGAAGGGTACAGCGTGCGGCTCGGTCCGAGCAACGGGGAACGCCTGGAGGGGGCGGTAGCTTCCCGGTCGTCACCGTTTCGTGCCCATGCCGCTCATCCTCGCTCTCCTGCTCGCGCTCCTCAGCCTCCTCGTTACGCCGGCTCCCTCGCGCGGCCCGGACTCGCCCATCCCGGCGGCGAGCCGCCAGCTCGTCGTGGTGACGACGCCGACCTGGGAGGCGACCGCCGGCACGCTCCGCCGCTACGAGCGGAACGGGACGGGGTGGCGATCGGTGGGGGAAGCCGTCGACGTGGTGGTGGGGCGGAGCGGGCTCGGGTGGGGGCGGGGCCTCCACGGGCCGCCGCCGGAGGGCGAGCCGGTCAAGGAGGAGGGCGACGGGCGGGCGCCGGCCGGGGCGTTCCGGCTCTCGGCCGCGTTCGGGTACGCCGCCTCCGAGGACACGGGGCTGCCTTACGTGCAGGCTGGCCCCTCGCTCCAGTGCGTCGACGACCGGCGCTCGGACGCCTACAACCTCGTCCTCGACCGCGCCGGAGCCTCGGCCGACTGGCGGAGCCACGAGGAGATGCGCCGCCGCGACGGGCTGTACCGGATCGGCGTGATCGTGGCGCACAACGGGCCGGGCGTGAGCCCCTCGCTCCTGCCGGGCGAGGCCGTGCGGACGGACGCGGCGCCGGTGGCAGGCGGCGGGTCGTGCATCTTCCTCCACGTGTGGCGCGGGCCGGGCTCCACGACGGCCGGGTGCACGGCCATGCCGGATCCCGCCCTCCAACGCGTCCTCGCGTGGCTGGACGCCGACGCCGACCCGGTGCTCGTCCAGTTGCCCGAGGCGGAGGCCGACCGGCTCCGCGCGGACTGGGGACTTCCCGAGTAACCCGGCCGCCTCTCACCAAAAACGCCCCCGCCTCGTGAGAAGCGGGGGCGCCTGGCGACCCGGACGAGACTTGAACTCGCGACCTCCTGCGTGACAGGCAGGCGTTCTAACCAACTGAACTACCGGGCCGAGCCGATGTGCCCAATCTACGGCCGGTCGCTGGGGGCGACCCACCGAGGTGGACGCTCCGCCGGATCTTCAACCGCTGCGCGGCCGGTCTCCGACGGGGTGGTCGAGGGCGGACTTGAACCGCCGACACACGGATTTTCAGTCCGTTGCTCTACCAACTGAGCTACTCGACCCGAACGGCCAGGGACGGCCGGGCGACGAATATACGGGCCGATGGAAGAGATCCGACAACCACGGGCGCGCCGAGACTCAGTGAAGAGGGCAGAGGCAGGGCTGTGGAAGGGGCCGGGCACGTCTGCCCTCCCCGACTGGCGGCGACGGTCGCCGGCGCGGCATCTTCCGTTCCCCATTCCCCGTCTCTCATGACTCTCGGCCTCTTCGGCGGATCGTTCAACCCCCCGCACGTCGGCCACCTTGCCGTCGCGGAGGCGTGCGCCGAGGGCGCCGGGCTCGACCGCGTGCTGTGGATGCCGGCCGCCACGCCGCCGCACAAGCAAGACGACCCGACGCTCGCGCCCGCCGCCGACCGACTGGCGATGGCTCGGGCCGCGACCGAGGACAACCCGCGCTTCGAGGTGTCCGACCTGGAGATCGCGCGCGAGGGCGTCAGCTACACCGTCGACACGCTCCGCCAGCTCCGCCGCGAGCGGCCGGACGCCGCCCTCGCGCTGATCATCGGCGGGGACAGCGCGGCGGCCCTCGCGTCGTGGCGGGAGCCCCGGGCCCTCCTCGGCCTCGCGCGGCTCGTGGTGTACGCGCGGCCGGGGGCGGACCTCGGCGCCGTCCCGCCGTGGGTCCGGGCGCGGGCCGGGATCGTGGAGGGGCCGCTCCTGGACGTCTCCAGCACGGAGCTCCGGCGCCGGATCGCGGAGGGCCGGACCGTCCGGTACCTCGTGCCGGACGCCGTGCGCGAGGTCATTGAGGCGAGAAGGCTCTACCGGGGAGGGTCCCCCGACGGCCCACGTCCCACGTCCTACGATCCAGGGATCGGCGGAGGCGACGGCTCGTAGGACGAGCCCCATCTCCGATTTCGCCCGTGCCCCTCACCCCCGCAGAAAAGGCCGCCGGCCTGCTCGTCGTCCGCCTCGGCAACAACCTCCCGCCGGCCAAGACCGCCAGCGAGCAGGAGGACGAGGTCGCCGCGCTCCTCGACCGCCACCCCGTCGGCGGCCTCATCTTGTTCAACGGGCGCTGGCCCCAGACGCGGGACACGCTGGGGCGTCTCCAGGCCCGCTCCGACCGCGGCCTGATCGTCACGACCGACATGGAGCGCGGGTTCGGGCAGCAGGTGGCGGGAGGGACCGTCTACCCCCACGCCGCCGCCTTCGCCCACACGCCCGACCCCGCCGAGGCCGTCCGCCTCTTCGCACAGCAGGCGAGCGAAGAGGCCCTGGCCTGCGGCATCCACGTGACGTACTCGCCCGTCGCGGACGTGGACCGCAACGAGGCCAACCCGATCATCGGCGCGCGCGCCTTCAGCAGCGACCCCGAGGAGGCCGGGCGGCTGGCGGCGGCGTTCGTCGAGGGCGTCCACGCGGCCGGCCAGTTCGCCACGGCGAAGCACTTCCCCGGCCACGGCGGCACCGAGGGCGACTCGCACGCCGAGATCCCGACCGTCGACGACGACCGGGCGACGTTGGAGGCGACCGACCTCATCCCGTTCCGCGCCGTCATCGCGGCCGGCGTCGACCTCGTGATGACGGCCCACGTCGTCGTCCCCGCGCTCGACCCGTCCGGCCTGCCGGCCACGCGGTCGCGTGCGATCCTCCACGACCTGCTCCGCGAGGAGCTCGGCTTCGAGGGCCTCGTGGTGACGGACAGCCTGCAAATGGCCGGGGCCAAAGACGCACACAAGACGGAGGCCGAGGTCGCCGTCGAGCTGCTGGAAGCCGGCGTGGACCTGTTCGTCGACGCCGTGGACCCGGAGGCGCTCATCGCCGGGCTGGCCGAGGCCGTCGAGCGCGGGCGGCTGGACGAGGCGCTCCTCGACCGTGCCCTCGCCCGCGCCGACCGCCTCCGCGAGCGGTTCCGCGCCCGCTTCGGCCCCGACGCCTTCGGCACGCCGCCGCTGCCGACCTCGACCGTGGCCGCCCCCGAGCACGAGGCGCTGGCGATGCGCGTCGCCCGCGACGCCGTCGAGGTCGTCCGCCAGCCGCTCCCGGACCTGGGCGACGGGACGGGAACGCTCGTCGTGTTCGTCAAGCGCGCGCCGCTGCCGGGCGAGCCCGAGACGATGCCGCTCGGCCAGGCCGTCGGCCGCCTCCTCCCCGGCGCCGTCTACCGCGAGCTGGAGCCGACCCACGAGGACCAGGACGAGGACTTCGACCGGATTCGGCTGGAGGCGAACGACGCCGAACGCTTGGTGATCGCCACCGTCGCGCGGCCGGCGGCGTGGCACACCTTCGGCCTGGAGGCCCGCGAGCGCCGGTTCGTACAGCGGCTGATGGAGGCCCACCCGACCACGTTCGTCGTCCTCGGCGACCAGCGCGGGCTCCGGGGCTACGACGCCTGCGAGGCCGCCCTCGTCACCTACAGCGACGTGCCGGCGTCCCAGACGGCCGTGATCGAGCGGCTGGCGGGGCGGTGAGCGCGGCGGCCCCCGTCTGAGCCGTGGACCTTCCCACCGAGCGCCTCGTTCTTGCCTTCGGGTGCGGGATCGCCGCCGCGGCCTACCTCTACTGGACCGTCGAGGCCGTCCGCCTCGGGCTGGGGTGGACGAGCGTCGCCTCGGTCCGGGCCGCCGTCGTGCTCGGCGGGACCGTCCTCCTCGCCCTCGTGCTTCGCGCCGCCCGAAACCTCAACGACCCTCCTCCACCCCCATGACTTCTGGAACCAACTACCGCTGGGTGACGGCCCTCGTCGCCGCGCTCATGGCCGGCCTCGTCGTCGCCGTGGTCACGCCCCGCTACGCCGACGACGGCGGCGTCAACTGGCTCTGGACGATCGGCGCCGCCGTCGTGGTCGGCGTGGCGGTCGGCCTGTTCACGCGCGCGAAGACGGACGACGGCGCCCACGTCCGCGACGACGCGCTCGGGCCGGACCGCTAGCCGCCGGCCCGCGTACCTTCTGGAAGCCCTTCCGATTCCCATTCACTCATGACCGACCCGACGATCAACGACTCCACCGACGCCCCCGTCTCGGCCTACGAGAAGCCGCCCGCCGACGGCGACGTGGACCCCCGCTGCGTCCCCCAGGAGCTCGACGGCCCGCCGCCGGTCGGCGACGAGATCGTCCCGCCGGCGTACGACGAGGAGAGCCAGGACAACTGGCGGTTCCTGTTCAAGCGGCAGATGGCCATGCTCCCCGGCCGCGCCGGCGAGGCCTACCTCGACGGCGTCGACACGCTCGGCATGACGGCCCGTGAGATCCCGCACCTCCGCGACCTCAGCCGCCGCATGGAGGAGGCGGCCGGCTGGCAGATCGCCCGGATCCCCGGCCTCCTCCACGAGCGCGACTTTTTCAACCTGCTCGCCAACCGGGTCTTCCCCTCCACGGACTACATCCGCCGCAAGGACGAGCTGGACTACACGCCGGCGCCGGACTGCTTCCACGACATGTTCGGCCACATGCCGATGCTCACGGAGCCGGCCTTCGCCGACTTCTACCACCTCTTCGGCCAGAGCGCGCTCCACGCCGAGGGCGTCGACCGCCAGTCGCTCGAGCGGCTCCACTGGTTCACCGTCGAGTTCGGGCTGATCCGCCAGGACGAGGGCGAGCGCATCTTCGGCGCCGGCATCCTGTCCTCGAAGGACGAGGTCCAGCACGCGCTGTCCGACCAGGTCGAGAAGGTCCCGTTCGACGTCGAGCGCGTGATCCACCAGGATTACGACGTGTGGCACCTCCAGCCGCTCCTGTTCGTGCTCGACTCGTTCGAGCAGCTCGAGACCGACTTCCGCCAGTGGGCCGACAGCCGCGGCCTGCTCCCCGCCGATGCCTGAGCCGGCTGGCGGCGACGGCCGCCCCCCGCCTCCGCGAGGGCAGGCCGCGCTGACGGCCGTCGTGTCCGGCCGCGTGCAGGGCGTCGGGTTCCGGCGCTACGTGCGCGGCTGGGCACGGAAGCTGGCGCTCACGGGCTGGGTGCGGAACGAGCCCGACGGGACGGTCCGCGTGGTGGCCGAGGGCGAGCCCGACGCGCTCGACCGACTGGCGCGCCTGCTCTGGGGCGGTCCGCCGACGGCTGAGGTGGAGACGGTCGAGGCCGAGTGGGGCGACGCCTCCGGTGAGTTCAGCGTCTTTTCCGTAGCGTTCTGACGGAGCTATACCCGACTACGGGGTGCGCCGGCCGGCCGGGTGCCCTATCCTACCTGCGTCCTTGCCACCCGCCGATGACCCGCCGCGCCCTCCTCGACGACGCCACCCGCCAGCTGCGAGACGCCGAGGTCGAGGACGCCCGCCGCACCGCCGAGTGGATCGTGGAAGATGTGACCGGCGCCTCGCGCGCCGAGTTGTGCGCCCGCCCGGACGACGCGGCCACGCCGGATGAGGTGGCCCGCGTCGCCGGCATGGTCGAGCGCCGCGCGACCGGCGAGCCGATCCAGTACGTCCTCGGCCACGCCGATTTTTATGGGCTCCGCCTCTGCGTGTCGCCGGCCGTGCTCGTGCCGCGCCCCGAGACCGAGTCGGTCGTGGAGGAGGCGCTCCGGCGCGTCCGCCCGTTCGAGGCGCCGTGGGTGCTCGACGTCGGGACGGGCAGCGGGGCCATCGCCCTCGCCATCGCCCACGAGCGGCCCGACGCTGAGGTGTTCGCCGTGGACCGCTCGCACGAGGCGCTGGCGGTAGCCGCGAGCAACGCCTCGCGGCTCGGGCTCGACGTGGCGTTCATCGGCGCCAACGCGCTGCGCCCCGCCTTCACCGCCGACGTCCCGCCGACGTTCGACTTGATCATCTCGAACCCGCCGTACGTGCCGGAAGGGGAGAGGGCCGAGCTCCAGGTCGAGGTGCGCGAGCACGAGCCGTCGATGGCGCTGTTCGTCCCCGACGACGACCCGCTGGTGTTCTACCGCGCGCTGGCGGGGCATGCCGAGCGGCTGCTTCGTCCCGGCGGCTGGCTCGTGGCCGAGACGCACGCCGACCACGGCGCCGCCGTCCGTGCCCTCTGGGCGAACGTGGGCTTCGAGGACGCCGAGATTCTACCCGACCTCGCCGGCCGCGACCGGATCGCCGTGGCCCGCAAGGGGGCGGACTCCGACTGACGCCGCGTCGGAGGTCATTTGGCGAGAGATGTCCTACGACTCCGTCGGAGACGGCCGGATACACGAGACTCCTGACACTCCCTGGCGGCGGCGGAGCGGGCCGACGAGGGCTCACGGCTCGTCGATTAGGTCGGTCGCGTAGGGCTTGCGGCTCGTGTCGGTCAGGACGCCGGAGCCACACCGACGCTCCACTCGCTATTCAGAGTCCGTCTCTCACTTCTCGAGGCCGACGACCATCTAGCGCTCGATGGGAGCCGCTCGGCCATCGGCCCAGGGCGATCTGAGGTCAGGGGCGTTCGCCCGTTGCACCACGTTCGCGTGCGTGTGGACGGGCTGCCGTCGTCGATCCTGGCCGAGTGCCCACGACGGCGACGCCTCCAACTCACAGATTCTCTCGTAGCATCAGCCGTTGTGCGCGGGCCGTCGCGGTCTACCTTGGCCTCCGCGTCAATACGTTCTCCACGCCGGGTTGCGGCGACGTGGGCACGTAGCCCGCCCGCCTGCTCGCCGCCGCCGGGGGCATCGCGGGCGTGTCCTCCACGGGGTCGTCCTCGCGCGGCCCATGCCGGTCGTCGCCGTCGTGGACGAGGGGGAATGCCAGCCTCGGGGGTCTGACCTGGTGCACCTCACCACCCGCCAGCGGGGCGGTCCACTATAGACACCTCCTCCGCCGTCCCGCATCTTTCGGGACCCTCTCCAGGCCTCGTCGCCCCCATGACCCTCTGCGACCTCACGCAGTCTTACGCCGCACACGGGGGAGGCATCCGCACCTACCTCCACGCCAAACGGGACTGGCTGGACCGGCACACAGACGTCCGCCACGTCCTCATCGTCCCGGGGGAGGAGGACGCGGTCGAGCGCGACGGTCGCCACGTGACCTACTTCATCGCCTCGCCGCACGTCCCAGGATCGACGGTCTACCGCCTCCTCCTCCGTAACCGCCGCGTCCGCGAGATCCTCGCCGCCGAACGCCCCGACGCGATCGAGACCCTCTGCGCGTACAATCTGCCCTGGGCCGCGCTCCGGCATCAGCGTGAGGTGGACCCGTCCTGCGCCGTCCTCGCGGGCTACCGCACCGATTTTCCGTCGGCCTACACCGGGCCTCTCGTCTCGGCCGTGTTCGGGTCGTGGGCCGGCGCGCGCGCGAAGGCGCTCGCGTATCGGTACGTCGCGCGGCTCTACTCGCGCTTCGACGCCGTCTACGCCCTGTCGCCCACGTTCGTCGACCTCCTCGACGGCCTCGGGGTCGACGCCGAGCTTCTCCCGCTTGGCGTCGACCTCCGCCAGTTCCACCCGCGGCACCGCGACCCCGCGCTCCGTGCAGAACTCGGCGTCGTCGGAGGCGCCCCGCTCCTCGTCTATGCCGGGCGTCTGGACGCGGAAAAGCGACCTCTGGAGGTGGTCGAGGCCTTCCAGAGGCTCCCGGCCGGTCTCGGCGCGCACCTCGCACTCGTGGGCGACGGCCCGCAGCGCACGGAGCTGGAGGCCCTCGGCGGCGAGCGAGTTCACGTCTTCGGCTTCGTGTCCGACCGCGAGCGGTACGCGCGCCTGTTGGCCTCGGCCGACGTGTACGTCTCGGCCATGCCCCACGAAACGTTCGGCATCTCCATCGTCGAGGCACAGGCCTCGGGCCTGCCGGTCGTCGGGGTCCGGTCGGGGGCCATGCCGAACCGGGTGCCGCCCGAGTTGGGCCGGCTCGGACCCGTCGGGGACCCCGCCGCGATGGCCGCACACATCGGAGACGTCCTCCGCCAGGGCGCCGCGGCCATGGGCGCGCGGGCGCGCGCGCACGTCGAGGCCCACTTCTCGTGGGACGCCACCTTTACCCGGCTCCTCTCGCTGTACGAGCGCACCCTCTCGCACTACCGCGGGACGCACGTCACCATCCCGCTCGACACGAGGCCTCAACGGCCGTCCCAGACGTCCCCGCTCGTTCCGGCGTGACGCGGCCCTCGCTTCGCTCCGCGAGGGGCCTCTTCCGTCTCGCTGCGCTGCTCGTCCCGCTCGGCGTGGCGGGCAACGTGGCCCTGACGCTGCTCACCACGGACCGGCACATCCTGGAGGCCACGGCAACGCTCCCGCTCGGGCCGCTGGCGGTGGCGCTCGCGCTCGCGCTCGTGCCGTGGGCGATGAACACGTTCCGACTCCAGCTCTGGGCGTCGTTCGTGGGGCACCCCATCGGGTTTGTGGACGGGCTACGGATCTACCTCGGCGGCCTCCTCGGCTCGGCCGTGACGCCGACGGCCTCCGGCGGTGGCGCCCTCAAGTGGGCGCTGCTCGCTCGTCAGGGCGTGCCCGCGGGCGCGGCCGGGACGCTCCTGCTCGTCGAGGCCGTCGAGAACGCCGTGTTCATGGCCGTCGCCCTGCCGCTGGCGCTCGTGGTAACGGCCGCGTCTGAGGTGCCGGGGCTCCGAGAGGCCGTCGTGACGGCCGCCGGCGGCGTGGCCCCGGTCGTGCTCTCCGCCGCCGCCGTACTGGGGGCGCTGGGGACGCTGGCGTGGGTCGCCGCCAGGGGCGTCCTGGGGCGCGGCGCTCGCCGCCTCGTCGCCCGCGTCCGCGCCCGCGCCCGGCGGCCGGTCCGCGACGCGCGGCGCGTGGGCGCGCTCGTGGCGACGCACGGCAAGGGGCGCCTCGCCCTCGGCGTCACGCTCGCGGGCATCCAATGGACCGCCCGCTACTCCGTCGCCACGGCGCTGCTGGCGTTTCTCGGCGTGCCCATCTCGGCCGTCCTGTCGTGGGCGCTCCAGTGGGCCACGTTCACGCTCATGAACGCGATCCCGACGCCGGGCGCCGCGGGGGGCGCGGAGGCGGTCTTTGCGGTGCTCTACAGCCCCTTCGTGCCCACAGAGGTGCTGGGCCTCGCCACGGCCGGATGGCGGCTCATCCTGTTCTACGCGCCCCTGGCGATCGCCGCGCTCGTCTACCTCGGGATCGGAACGCCCGACGCCATGCAGGAGACGAGCGAGGCTGCGTGAGGCCGCCCCGGCGTTGTGTGCCGCGATGTCCAGCAGGAGGAAGGACGGACCGGAGCCGACGGTCCGGACCGTCAGCTCCGATCGCTCCAGCCGTCGCCCGTGGTCTGCGGTCCAGAACCGCCAGCCGTGCGGGAAACGACGTGGGTCAGGTGTCGCTCTGCGTGCCCCGGCCGGTCTGCTCCTGGAGCGCGTCGATGTGCTTGGACGCGTCGGCCTTGGAAAGGTCGTCGTACTGGCTCGGGTCCTCGCCGGCCTCCTGAGCGAGCGTGTGGAGGTAGGAGCGCTGGGCGCCCGTCATCGGCTCGTCGCCGGTGGTCCAGGCGTCCGGATTTTTCTCGGTGTTCGAGTCGGTCGTGTTCTGGTCTTGGGGGGTCGACATAAAGCGTCTTGGGGAAGGAGAGACGCCAAGATCGTGGACGCCCCTGCCACCCCCGTGTCGTCGGCGGCGCCCCGGCCCATCGGTCAGGGATTGCCCCGGTCGCCGTAGACGCGCACGGCCTCGCGGTACATCGTCGCGTGGAGGTCGGCGGTGTCGGCGGCGAGCGTCTCGGGCGCCTCGCCCGGCGTCCGGCGCGCGGCGTAGCCGCCGGAGAGCAGGAGGCACAGCGGTGCGCCCGAGGGGCGGATCGTCTCGCACACGAGGCGGTCGCGCGCCGCCAGCCCGTCCCGCGTGAGCGCCAGCCGGCCGAAGCGGTCGCCCGCCACCACGTCCACGCCGCCGAGGTACACCACGAGGTCGGGCTCGGCCTCGTCCAGAACCGCCGGGAGGTGCGCCGCCAGCGCGTCGAGGTAGGCCGCGTCGCCGGTCCCGTCCGGGAGCCCCACGTCGCGCGTGGACGGCGGCTTGCGGAACGGGAAGTTGTTGGCGCCGTGGATCGAGAGGGTGTAGACGCCGCCTCCGGGCCACTGGCGGTCGCCCCCGAAGAAGGCCGCCGTCCCGTTCCCCTGATGCACGTCGAGGTCGACGACGAGTGCGCGGCGGAGCCAGCCGGACCGCTGGAGGACCCGGAGCGCGACGGCCACGTCGTTGAGCACGCAGAACCCCTCGGCCCCGTCGGGCAGGGCGTGGTGCGTGCCGCCGGCGAGGTTGCCCGCCAGCCCGTCGTGGAGCGCCATCCAGCAGGCGTTGATCGTGCCCTGGACGGCCAGCCGGCTGCGACGAACGAGCGCCTCGCTCCACGGCAGCCCCATCCGACGCTCCTCAGCACGGCTCATCGTCCCTGCCGCCAGCGCGTCGAGGTAGCGCTGCGTGTGGACGAGCAGGAGGTCGCCCCAGTCGGCCTCGCGGGGCGCGACGATCTCGTCCGGCCGGATCACGCGCTCCTCGAGCAGGAGGTCGCGCAGCGCCGAGAACTTCCGCATCGGGAAGGCGTGCCGCTCGGGGAGCGGGACGACGTAGTCCTCGTGGTACGAGACGCGCACGGACGGGGAGGGCGCGTCGGGCCGGTTTACTGGCCGCCGGTGGGGGCCACCAGATCGCCCACGGACTGCTCCATGTGGGGCCGGTTGGCCTCGACGAAGGCGTCGAACCCCATCGTCTCGTACGCCTCCTCGCGGACGTAGCGGAGCGCGAGCAGGTACGTCGAGGCGTTGACGTAGCTCGGCAGCTTCGTGATGAGCGAGCCGTCGGTGGCGACGAACACGGTCGTCGGGGTGCCGGAGATGCCCATGGCCTGCCCGAGCTGGGCGTAGGTCACGTCGGCGTCGAAAAAGCGGACGGGCGAGTCGTCCTCCAGGTTGAGCCGCGTCGCGGTAAAGTTCTCGGCGAGGTACGCCTGGACCGCGTCGTCGGTGTAGACGTCCTGATCCATCTTGGCGCACCACCCGCACCACGAGGCGTAGCCGTGGACGACGATCAGCTTGTCCTCGGCCTGGGCCCGCTCGACGGCCTCGCCCATCGGGAGCCACTCCGGCGCGTCGTCGGGGATCACCGACGCGTCGACCTGGGCCTGGGCGGCGAGGGGGAGGGCGAGGGCGAGGAGGGCGAGTCGGAGCATGGGCGCGGGGGCAGAGGGAAAGCTGCGAACGGAGGCGCGGGGTCCGTCCGCGTGCGGCACCGGATAGAAATGGCGTGCGGACGACGTGGAAGCTACTCGCCCCCGGTCGCTCCGTCCCCCAGTCGCCCCGTTCCGGCGGACGATCTACGGCACGATCAGGCGGACCACCTCGAACGCCTCGGCGTAGTCCGCCCCGGACTGGACGCCCCGGACGGTCGCTAGGCCCCGGATGAATGCGTCGGTGGCGTACGGCCGGAAACCCTGCGAGCGATACGCGGCCAGCGCCTCGATCTTCCGGTCGAGAGTGTCCCCGTCGAGCGCGACGAACGCCGAGTTCTCGAACGTGACGAGGTTCTGGGGCAGCTCGAAGCCGAGCACCGTGGAGCGCTTGAACGCGCGGAACCCCTCCTGCGCCACGACGGCGTGGTCCTGGTGCGTGTCGAGCGACGAGGGCAGGAGCACGAGGTCGGGCGCGTACTCGCGGGCGAGCACGACGAGCCGCTCCAGGATGGCCTGCCGGTCGCGCGGGAAGTAGCGGACCGGGAACGAGCCGATCTCGACGTGCTCGGGCGGGATGCCCAGGGCCTCCGTGCACGCGCGGCACTCGTGGACGAGCACGTCGGGCGGGAGCCCGTCCGGGACGGACGCCTCGCACGCGCTGAGCGCGAGGTAGCGCACCTCGGCCCCCGCCTCGACGAGGCGGAGGATCGTCCCGGCGCACCCGAACTCGTCGTCGGTGTGGGCGCAGAGGACGAGGGCGCGGCGGAAGCTGTCGATCAGGGCCATCGGAGCGAGAGGAGAGGGGAGGCAGACCTCGTCCCGCTGGCGGAGCCGCGTCGCCAGCGGGGCGCGGCCGTCACCGTGAGAGCGGACGGGCCGGGTTGCCGGCGACGGTCTGCCCGGCCTCCACGTCGCGGATCACGACGGCCCCGAGCCCGACGAGCGCGCCGGCGCCCACGGCCTTCTGGTTGAGGACGGCCGCCGAGGGCGCGATCCAGGCGCCGTCCCCGATCACGACGCCGCCGGCGATCATGGCGTGCGCGATGACCGCGCAGTCGGCCCCGATGCGGACGTTGTGGGCGATGTGGACGAGGTTGTCGATCCGTGTTCGAGCGCCGATGCGGGTCTCGCCGAGCGCGCCCCGGTCGATGCACGTGTTGGCGCCGATTGTGGCGCCGGCCTCGATCACGACACGGCCGAGGTGCGGAAAGGGGACGAGGATGCCGCCCGCGTCGCGCGTGTAGCCGAACCCGTCCGTCCCGATCGTGCAGTTCGGCCCGACGCGGACGTCGGCCGCCAGCGTGCAGTGCGCGAGCACCGTGTTCGGCCCGACCTCCGTGCCGGCCCCGATCTGGACGCCCTCCCCCACGACGACGCCCGGCCCGAGTCGCGCGTCGTCGGCGATCTCGGCGTCGTCCGCGACGGAAGCGGGCGCGTGCGGCCACTGCGTCTGGACGCGCTCGGGAAACAGGGCCGCGACGAGCTGGCTGAACGCGAGGCGCGGGTCCTCGACCACGGCGAACGCACACGGCGGACGGGCGGAAGCCCCGTCGGGAAGAACGAGAAACGTCCCTCTGAACGAGCCCGCGCGCTCCGGCTCGGCGGCCAG
Source organism: Rubricoccaceae bacterium (assembly GCA_963811175.1). Lineage (GTDB taxonomy): Bacteria > Bacteroidota > Rhodothermia > Rhodothermales > Rubricoccaceae > Rubrivirga. The sequence continues at coordinate 1,629,100 of CAWEQE010000002.1, forward strand.
CGCGGCCGGGGAGATCCAGGCGACGTGCCCTGGCTCGGCGTCGCGGTCGGGGGTGGCGCCGGTCAACGACGCGTCCGGGTCGGGCCCCGCGTTGGTCTCACGGACGCCCTCCATCGTCCCGACCACGTCGAGCGCCGTTTGGACGGACGGAGAGGAGGGGGCGGTAGGCATCGAGAAAGGTGGCGGTTTCGCGCTCCGGCGTGAACTCGGCCCGGAGGCGGGCGAGGCCGTCACGATACCGCGCCCGCGCGGCCTCGTCCAGGAGCATCCGGCGAAGGGCGGCCACGAGCGCCGCCCGGTCGGAGGGGTCGACGGTCTCGCCCGCGCCCGTCCGCTCCACGATGGCCGCCAGCGGTTCGATCCCGCTCCCGGCGAGGACGGGCAGCCCGGCCGCCGCGTACTCGAACAGCTTGTTCGGGAGCCCGAGCCGGAGGCTCTCGGTGAGCGGCTCGGCCACGATCACGCCCAGGTCGGCGTCGGGCGTGAGCGCCGCCAGCGCGTCGGGCGGGGTGAACGGGACGATGTGGACGCGGCCCGGTGCACGGGCGGCGAGCGCGCGGAGGGCGTCCTCCTCGCTCCCCTCACCGATCAGGACGAGGTCGGCCTCGGGCACGTCGGCGAAGGCGTCGACGAGCGGGCGGAGGCCGCGTCCGGGGCGGAAGAGGCCCTGGTAGAGCGCGAGCGGCCGGTCGGCCGGGAGGTTCAGGCGTGCGCGGAGGGCGCCGGTCGGCTCCATCCGGGCGTGCCCGGCCACGTTGCGGACGACCGTCGGGCGCACGATCCCACGCTCGGCGGCGAGGCGGTCGGCGATGGCGTCGTTGACGGTCAGCACGAGGTCGCAGCGTGGGGCGACTCGGCCCTCGACGGCGCCCCACAGCCACCCGACCCACGGGCGCCGGTGCGCGGCGTCGAGCCCGGCGTACCACTCGCGGGCGTCGTAGACGAGGCGCGCGCCCCGCTGGCGGGCCGTCTCCGCGACGGCCGGGAGCACGTGGAGGTCGCTCGCGTGGACCACGTCGGCGGGCTCGGTGGCGAGCGCCCGTGCGAGCGCGCGGTGGGCCTCCCAGAACAGGCGCGGCCCGCGCGCCTCCGGCATCGGGAGCATGGTGAGGTCCACGCCGTCCGGGAGCGCGTTCGGCTGCCGGGACGTCCCGAAGCCGACCACGCGGATCGACCCGACCTCTTCGCTCAGGGCACGGAGCTGGCGGAGCGCGCGCGACGAGCCGGTCGGGTCTCCGAGGAGCGCGAACACGAGGCGGGCGGAGGCGGGGCGCACGGTCGGTGAGGGGAGATGAAGTCGGCTCCGCAGACAGGCGAGAGAGGACGAAAAGCGGCACTCAAACGTATGTTAGCCCTGTCGGTCAGGGGCGACCGTGGCGTGCACGAGGCTCCCCGTCCGGTCCACCCACCTCCCCCCGTGACCCTCCGCCGTTTCCTGTTCGCGCTGGCCGCGCTCGCGGTCGTCGTCCTCGTCGGGCTGCCCATGCTGCGGCTGCTCCAGCCGGACGCGCCGGTGAGCCCGTCCCCGCCCTCGGTCGTCTCCGGGACCGCCCCGACGGTGATGGAGACGGTCCAGATCGGCGCCGAGGGGCCGCCGCCGGCGCGGCCCATCGACGTCCCCGACATCGCCGACGTGAGCCGCCAGACGACCGAGGTGATCCAGGCGGTGGACCCGACCGTCGTCTACGTCCGCGTGGACTACGGCCCGACGGACGCCTACGGGCGCGCCAACATGGAGACCGGCAGCGGCATCATCATCTCGCCCGCCGGCTACGTGATCACGAACGCCCACGTGATCGCCCGCGCTGGCGACGTGACGGTCTTCCTGCCCAGCGACAAGCGGGAGTACCGCGCCGAGGTCGTCGGGCGCGACCTCACGACGGACATCGCCGTGCTCCGCCTGCTGGAGGTCGGCGTGGGGACGGACCCGCCGCTGCCGGTGGCGTCGCTCGGAGACTCGGACGACCTCCAGCCGGGCGAGTGGGTGTTCGCCCTCGGCAGCCCGTTCCGCCTCACCAACACGGTCACGTCCGGGATCGTCTCGGCCGTCGGGCGCGGCGGGCTCGACGCCATCGACAGCGAGTTCGCCATCGAGGACTTTATCCAGACCGACGCGGCCATCAACCAGGGCAACTCGGGCGGCGCGCTCGTCAACCTCCAGGGCCAGGTGGTCGGGGTCGTGACAGCGATCGCGTCGCAGAGCGGGTACTACGAGGGGTACGGGTTCGCCGTCCCCATCAACCTGGCGCGGCGCGTGGCCGAGGACCTGATCCAGTACGGGGAGGTCCGGCGTGGCTACCTCGGCGTGGAGGTCCTGTCGGTGTCGGCGGCCGACGCCCGCGAGCGCGGGATGGAGTCGGTGGAGGGCGTCCTCGTCATCGGCGTGGTCGGCTCGGGGCCGGCCGAGCGCGCCGGCCTCCGGCGCGGCGACGTGCTCCTCGAAGTCGGCGGGCGGCCCGTCAACGAGACCAACCAGTTCCAGAGCCGGCTCGCCATGAGCCGGCCCTCCGAGCCCGTCGGCCTGACCGTCTGGCGCGACGGCGAGCGCCGGGAGCTGCGGGCCGTCCTCGCCGATCCGCGCGACCCGCAGCTGGAGGAGTGGTTCGCCAGCCGCCCGCCGGTGGCCCCGGCGCCCGGCGACGTGCGCCCCGAGACGCCGGAGGACATCAACCGGACCGAGGCGCCGGACTGGGGCGTCCGCTTCCGGGACCTCAACCGGGGCGAGCGGCGGCAGTTCGAGAACGGGGCGTTCGTCGAGGCCATCGAGCCGGGCAGCGCGGCCGAGCTGGACGGCCTCCCGGCCGGGACCGTCGTCGTGGAGGTCGAGAACCGACCCGTGGCGACGGCCGAGGAGGCCCGCGCCGCGCTCGCCCGCCAAGCCCGCCGCGACCGGCCCGCGCTCCTCCGCGTCCGCCGCCCCGACGGGCGGACGGCGTTCTACGACCTCGCCTCGCCGTTCGTGGACTGAGAGGAATAGGCGGGAGGAACCTGGTGTCTGTCGAGACGCCGAAGGTGTGGATGACTCCGCCCCTCCCGCTGGCGACGGCGCCCGCCAGTCGGTCGTCCTCCCTGATCCGTCAGGCCGACCGGAGACGGAGCGCGTTGCCGATCACGAACAGGTCGGAGAACACCATCGCCAGCGCGGCGAGCATGGGCGAGAGGAGCACGCCGAGGGCCGGGTAGAGCACGCCGGCCGCGACCGGGATCAGGATCACGTTGTAGGCGAAGGCCCAGAACAGGTTCTGGCGGATGTTGCGGAGCGTGGCGCGGGCCACGCGCAGCGCCCGCCCGACGGCCTCCACGTCGCCGCCGACGAGCACCACGTCGCCCGCTTCGATGGCGACGTCCGTGCCCGTGCCCATCGCCAGCCCGGCGTCGGCGCGCGCGAGGGCGGGGGCGTCGTTGATCCCGTCGCCGACGAAGGCCACGCGCCGGCCCTCGGCCTGGAGCGCCGCCACGACGTCCGCCTTGTCGCCGGGCAAGACCTCGGCGCGGACCGTCTCGATGCCCAACGTCTTGGCGACGGCTCGGGCCGTGGCCTCGGCGTCGCCGGTGACGAGGGCGAGCGAGACGCCCTGGGCGCGGAGCGCGTCGAGCGCCGCGCGGGCGCCGGGCTTGATCGGGTCGGAGACGGCGACGAGGGCGGCCGGCGCCCCGTCCACCACGACCCAGAGGGGCGTTTTGCCCTCGCTCGCCAGCGTCTCGCTCCGCTGGCGGAGGTCGTCGGGGAGCGGGACGCCGAGTTGGTCGAGGAAGCGGGCCGCGCCGACCTCGACGCGCCGGCCCGCCACCGTCCCCCGCACGCCGAAGCCGGGGACGGCCTCCACGTCGGCGGCGTCGGGGGCGTCGGGCCCGGCGTGCTCCACGAGCGCGCGGGCGATGGGGTGCTCGCTCGACCGCTCGACGGCCGCCGCGAGCCGGACGGCCTCGTCGGCGTCGGTCTCCCCGAGCGCGACGACGTCGGTGACGGCGGGGCGGCCCATCGTCAGCGTCCCGGTCTTGTCGAACACGACGGTGTCGGCCTCGGCGAGCGCCTGGAGGCCGGCGCCCTCGCGCACGAACGCGCCCAACTCGGCGGCCCGGCCGGTCCCGACGAGGACCGAGATCGGCGTGGCGATACCCATCGCGCACGGGCAGGCGATGATGAGGACCGAGACGGAGGCCACGAGGGCGTACGTCAGCGCCGGGCTCGGGCCGATCAGCATCCACGCCCCGAACGTGACGGCCGCCGCCGCCAGCACGGCGGGCACGAAGACGCGGACCACGCGGTCGGCGAGCGCCTGGATGGGCGGCTTCGAGCCCTGCGCGTCCTCCACCATCCGGACGATCCGGGCGAGGGCCGTCTGCCCGCCTACCGCCGACGCCTCGACCGTCAGCGCGCCGGTCCCGTTGACGGTCCCGGCCGCGACGGCCGCGCCGGGCTCCTTCTCGACGGGGACCGGCTCGCCCGTCATCGCGGACTCGTCCACGAACGAACGGCCCTCCACGACCTCCCCATCGACGGGGAGGCGGGCGCCGGGCCGCACGAGCACGCGGTCGCCCACGGACACCTCCGCCAGCGCCACCTCGACGGGCTGGCCGTCGCGGAGGACGAGGGCCGTCGGCGGCTGGAGGTCGAGGAGGGCACGGATGGCGGCGCCCGCGCGGCCCTTCGCCACGGTCTCGAGGTAGCGGCCCGTCAGGATCAGGGTGATGATGGTCGCGGCGGCCTCGAAGTAGACGTGGTCGGCGCCGGCCGGGAGCACGCCCGGCGCGAGCGTGGCGACGACGGAGTAGCCGTACGCCGCGCCCGTCCCGAGCAGGACGAGCGTGTCCATCGACGGGGCGCCGGTCCGCAGCGCGGCCCACCCGGCGCGGATAAAGTGCCGGCCCGGCCCGAACTGGACGGCCGTCCCGAGCGCGAGGAGCGCCCACCGAACCGGCTGCTGCCCGACGGTTCCCATCAGCCAGTCGTGGAGCGGCGGCACGAGCATCGGCCCCATCTCCAGGAGCCAGATCGGGAGCGTGAGGACGACGGCCCACCACACGCGCTGCCGCTGGCGGTCGCGGTCGTCGGACGTATCGGGACGCTCGCGCTCGGCGGTCTCCTCCTCGGCCCCGAAGCCGGCGCGGCGGACGGCCTCCGCCAGCACCTCGGGCGTGAGGTCCGGCCGGGCCTGGATCGTCGCCCGCTCCGTCGCCAGGTTCACGCCGACCGCCTCGACGCCCTCCATCCGGCTCAGCACGCGCTCGATCCGGGCGGAGCACGAGGCGCACTCCATGCCCTCCACGCGGAGAGTGACGGTGCGGGCGTCGGGGGAGAGGGTCTCGGGCATAGACGGTCAACGCACCGCGGACTGAACGATTCCCGCGTCCCTCGTGAAACGTTTGTCTGCTCAGCTCCGGCGGAGCCGGCGCGGGCCTCCGTCGTTCGAGGGACGCGGCGACCCCTCACCACGGCCGCGTGTCTCATGGCCCATGGCGAGAAGCCGATTGCCGTCTACGGTGCACTGGCGGCGAACCTCGCCATCGCCGTCACCAAGTTCGTGGCGGCGGCCGCGACCGGGTCGTCGGCCATGTTCTCCGAGGGCGTCCACTCGGTCGTCGACACGGCGAACCAGGGGCTCTTGCTCGTCGGCGTCCGTCGGTCTCGGCGTCCGGCGGACGCGGCGCACCCCTTCGGGCACGGCTCCGAGCTGTACGTCTGGGGGCTGCTCGTGGCCGTCGCCCTGTTCGGGATCGGCGGCGGGCTCGCCTTCTACGAGGGCGTCTCGCACCTCCAGCACCCGACGCCCGTCTCGGACCCGACGTGGAACTACGTCGTGCTCGGGATCGCCTTCGCCCTCGACGGGAGCTCGTGGCTGCTGGCGCTCCGCGAGCTTCGGCGCGACCACCCCGGCCTGAGCCCGTGGCGCGCGTTCCGGACCAGCAGGGACCCGGCCGTCTACACCGTCCTCGCCGAAGACACCGCCGACCTCGTCGGGATCGCGCTGGCGGCGGCGGGCATCGCGCTCGGCCACCTGACGGGCGATCCGATGTGGGACGGCCTCGCGTCCATCGCCATCGGCGTGCTCCTGGTTGGCGTCTCGCTGTCGCTGGTGCGGACGGGGCGGAGCCTGCTCACGGGCCAGGCCGCGTCCCCGGAGGTCGTCGCGTCGGTCCGCCGCCTGGCCGAGGCCGATCCGGCCGTCGAGCGCGCGGCCGTCCCGCTCACGATGCACCTCGGGCCGAACGAGGTGCTGGTGAACGTGGAACTGGCGTTCCACCCCGACCTCTCGGCGGCGGAGGTGGCCGCCGCGTCGGTCCGGATCGAGACGGCGATCCGAGAGACCCACGCCGAGGTGACGCGCGTGTTCACCGAGGCCTCGCCCGAGGCTTAGAGCCCGTCGACGACGCGGCGGAGCCGCTGGCGGACCTCCTCGGCGACCTCGGCCAGCCCGTCGTTCTCGACGGCGGCCATGCTGGCGACCGGGTCGATGGCGGCCACCTCGGTCCGGCCGCCGCCCAGGTCGCGGAGGACCACGTTGCAGGGGAGCATCGCGCCGATGCGCGGTTCCGCCTGGATCGCCTTGTGCGCGAGCGGCGGGTTGCAGGCGCCGAGGATCCTGTAGCCCGGCACGTCCACGTCGATCTTCTTTTTGAGCGTGGCCTGGACGTCGATCTCGGTGAGCACGCCGAAGCCCTCGTCCTGGAGAGCGGCGCGGACGCGCTCCTCGGCGGCGGGGAGGTCGGCGTCGAGGGTGCGGGTGAAGGTGTAGTCGGGCATCATGGTGGGGCGGGGGCGGGGAGTGTGTCGTTCCTCGCCGCACCCCAGGCTCCCCGAGTCGGGAGGGCACGGCGGCCGCCAGCGGCGCGCTCGGCCTCTACGGTGCCGTGTTGCCTTCGACGTGCTCGTACACCGACGCCTCGCCGCCCTCGCCCACGATCAGGACGTCGTACGGCTGGCGGAGGTCGCCCTGCTCCATGCCGGGCGAGCCGACCGGCATCCCGGGCACCGTGAGACCGAGCGCGTCGGGCTTCTCGTCGAGGAGCCGCGCGACCTGCTCGGCCGGCACGTGGCCCTCCACGACGTAGCGGGCCGATCCGTCGGCCGACTGGACGACGCCGGTGTGGCACGAGGCGAGGTCGCCGGGCACGCCGAGGCTGTCCTTTACGGCGCCCATGTCCATGCGGTCGACGGCTTCCACGCGGAAGCCGGCCTCCTCCATGTGGCGGACCCACATCGAGCAGCACCCGCAGGTCGGGCTTTTGTAGACGGTGAGGAGCGGGGCGTCGGGGCCGGGCTCGGGGCGAGCGCTCGCTGTCTCGACGGGTGCGGCGTCCGCCGGGGCGTCGGGAGCGGCATCGGCGTCGAACTGACAGCCGGCGAGGGCGAGGGCGGCGGCGAGGGCGAGCGTGAGGCGAGTCATCCTATTGTTCGGAACCAGGGGTGAGGGCTTCTTCAACTTCCGAGGTGTTGTCGATCGTGCCCGAGGTGGGAGCCGGCTGGCCCATCGGGACCGGGGCGGCGCCGGGCGCCGACGCGTCGCCGGGGGGCTCGATGATCTCGGCGTCGACCGGGGCGAGGGGTTGGATACCGCCGTCGCCCAGCGGCGTCTCCGTGGGGTCGATGCCGTCGTCGAAGTAGCCGTCGCTGGCCGTGTGGACGGCGTCGGCGCCGTCGGGCCGGCCTTCCCAGGTGCAGCCGGCGAGCAGAGCGAGAAGGAGCAGGGGGGCGAAAAGGCGGAGAGACATCGGGAAGCGAGAGGGTGGAAGGGGACAACGACGGGGCCGCGCCGTGGGGTCCAGGCTGAAAGGCTCGCACAAGGCCGATGCGGTGAGCGTGAGGCTCAGAGGGATTCGAGGCTGCCGACCCTTGCCTTCATCTCCGAGCGGCCGAGCGGCCGCGCGGCGCGCTGGCGACGGCCGCCAGTGGGAGCAGGAAGGACGCGACGGTGCTGAGGGCCTCCGCTCTGCTCAGGGACGGGGGGGCCATCTATCTTGTCCTCCCACCGCCCGACCGCCTCCGCCATGTCCCGTCTCCTCGGTCTCCTCCTCGTCATCGCCCCCGGCGTCCTGCTGTCCGTCCATGCCCAAGACGCCGTCCTTCCCGATCTCGACGGGGACCCGGTCGTCCTCGTGATCCACGGCGGCGCCGGCACGATCACGCGCGCCGCCATGACCGACGAGGCCGACGCGGCGATCCGGGCCGCCCTCACCGATGCGCTCCGGGCCGGTCACGCCCAGGTGGTGGCCGGCGCCGACGCGCTCGACGCCGTGACGGCAGCGCTCTCCATCCTGGAGGACGACCCCCACTTCAACGCTGGCCGCGGCGGCGTCTTCGCCGCCGACGGGACGGTCCGCCACGACGCCTCGATCATGGACGGCGCGACGGGCCAGGCCGGCGCCTCGACCGGGACGATGCACGTCCGCCACCCGATCCGGCTCGCCCGGAGCGTGATGGAGGCCTCGCCGCACGTGCTGCTGGCGGAGGAGGGCGCCGAAGAGTTCGCGCTGGCGCAGGGCCTGGAGATGGTGCCCAACACGTTCTTCCACACCGAGCGCCGCCGCCAGTCGCTCCTGAACGTGCAGGCCCGCGAGCGGGACGCCTCCGGCGCGCTCGCCCCGCCCGAGGCGTGGCAGATGCACGGGACCGTCGGCGCCGTCGCGCTCTCGGCCACGGGCCACCTCGCGGCCGGGACCTCGACCGGCGGCATGACCAACAAGCGCTGGGGGCGCATCGGCGACAGCCCCATCATCGGCGCCGGCACCTACGCCGACGACGCCACGTGCGGCGTCAGCGCGACCGGCCATGGCGAGTACTTTATCCGCCTCGGCGTCGCCCGCGACATCGCCGCGCGGATGGCCTACCTCGGGGAAGACGTCGACACCGCTGCGAGCCACGTGATCGGGACCACGCTCTCGGAGGCCGGCGGGACGGGCGGCGTGATCGCCCTCGACGCGCAGGGCCGGGCGTCGATGCCGTTCAACACGGAGGGGATGTACCGGGGGACCATCACCCGCAGCGGCGTCGTGACGACGCTGATCTACGGGGACGAGGAGTAGGAAGGGGGCGCATTTAAATGGGACGGGCACCTCCCGCCCGTCCCGCTGGCGACCGTCGCCAGCAGGGCGCCGTCCACTGTCTGCTGCCATGCCTCCTGACCTCCCGTACGACCCCGTCGACGCCTCCCAGGCACTGGCACGGGCGGACCCCCGGCTGGGCGACGTGATCGCCCGCGTCGGGCCGCCCACCTTCGAGGTCCGCGCCGCCGAGACGCTGCCCGCGCTGGTCCGCAGCGTCGTCTACCAGCAGCTTTCCGGGAAGGCGGCGGGGACGATCCACGGGCGAGTGCTGGAGGCGTTCGGCACCGGGGGCGTACTCGACCCCGCCGCGCTGGCGACGGCCGAGGACGAGGCGCTCCGGGCGTGCGGCCTCTCGCGCGCCAAGACGGCCGCCGTGCGCGACCTCGTCGGCCGCCACCTCGACGGCTCGCTCCCGACGCGGACCGCTCTCCTCGGCATGGACGACGACGAGGTCGTCGACGCACTCACGGCCGTCCGAGGCGTCGGCCGGTGGACGGCCCAGATGATCCTGCTCTTCAACCTCGGACGGCCCGACGTGTGGCCGACGACGGACCTCGGCGTGCGGGAGGGGTATCGGCTCGTCGCCGGGCTCGACGCGCGCCCGACGCCCCGCGAACTCGAAGACGCGGGCGAGACGTACCGGCCCTGGCGGAGCGTGGCGGCGTGGTACCTCTGGCGAGCCGTGGACCTCGCCCGGTCGTAGCGGAGCGCCGGTTAGACGGAGGGAGCGCCAGGTGTCTAGCCGCCCGTCGCCCCCCAGCCCTGCCCCCGACGATCGATGCTCCGACTGGTACTGGCTGGCGCAGCCCTCCTCATCGCCGCTGACGTAGCCGCTCAGAGCGGCCCGCTCCACGACGAACAGGTTTCATGGCGGACCTACGCCGCGACGCGCGCGGCCCGTGTCCGCGTCTATGCCACTGAGGACGAGCGGCGGCCCCGCACCGTCGTCGTGGACGACCTGGCGTCCAACGGCGGCGCCATCACCGACGAGGCCTCGTTCGTGGCCGACCTCGTCGGCCGCCAGCTCGGCTTCGACCCCACCGAGGCGACGTTCGTGTTCCGGTACACGCCGGCCTCGTTCGCCGAGGGCGCCCGCGACGGGGGCAAGACGCTCCTCCTCCGGGCCACCTTCCGGCGCTCGTCGAGCGGGACGCTCGGGGCGCCGCAGTGGCGCGTGCTCACCGCCGAGGAACTGGACGAGCTGACGGATCGGGCATTCCGCTAAAGACCGAAGAACGCAGCGCGCGCAGGGAGCAAAACGGGCGGGGCGGTGTAGAAGGCTGTCGGAACAAACAGCGCTCTCACCCAACCCCACGGCTCACTCCCCATGGCGACGACCACCGACTCTCAGACCCTCCGGCTCGACGAGCTCTCCGAGGCCCTCCGCATCTCCCGCCAGACGCTCGTCCGCTGGACGGACCGGGGCCTGATCGACGCCGACCTCGACTGGGGCGTCTCGGACGCGAACGAGGAGCTCCGGCTCATCCAGATCAACCAGTCCACGCGCGACTTCCTCGAAGGGTTCGCCGGCGAGTACCGCGAGGACACCGTCAGCCGGACGGAGGCCCGCCGGCTCCTCAAGCTCATCGACCGGAACCAGGTTCAGAAGCTGATCCGCCAGGGCAGCATCAAGGCGCGGAAGATCAAGGGCGAAACGCGCGTCAGCGTCGGGAGCGTGGAGGACTACCTGATGACGCTGGAGACGGACGAGTAAGCGGCGTGCCGCCCCTGCTGCGACTGCTCCGGCCCGGTAACTTCGTGCTCTCGTTCGCCGTCGTGGCGCTGGGCGCCGCGCTCGCCGTCGGGAGCGCGGCCTTCGGGCCGGTGCACGGCGTGAACGTCGCGCTGGCGATGCTGGCGGCGGCACTCGTCGGGAGTGGCGCGAACGCCTTCAACGACGCCATCGATGCGGAGATCGACCGGCTCAACCGGCCCGACCGGCCCGTCGCGTCGGGAGAGGTCCGGCCGGAGACGGCCGTCCGAGTCGGCGGCACGCTGTCGGTCGCTGGGATCGGGGTGGCGGCGCTCGTATCGGCCCCTGTGGGTCTACTCGCGGCGGTGTCCGTCGGGTTGCTGTGGGTCTACAATCGGTGGCTGAAAGGCACGCCCGGGCCCGGCAACGTGACCGTCGCCGCCGTCGTCGCGGCGGCGCCCCTGTTCGGAGCCCTCGCCGTCGAGGAACTGGCGCCGTCCGTGTGGGCCGCCGTCGGCCTGACGTTCTTGTTGACGCTCGCGCGCGAGATCACAAAAGACGTGGAGGACGCCGTGGGCGACGCGGCCGGAGGCGCACGGACGATGGCGGTCCGCTGGGGAGAGCGGCCGGCCGCTGCCGTCGCGCTCTGCGTCATCGTGCTCACCATTGCGCTCGTCCCGCTCCCGACGCTCTGGGGCCTCGGCCGTGCGTTTCTCGCGTACGGGTTGGGGGCCGCCGTGTGCCTGCTCACGGCCGCCTGGGTTCTGGGGACCGGCATGGCCGGATCGCGGGCCGAGACGCGGCGGTCGGCTGGTCGGGCACGAGCGTGGCTGAAGGGAGCCATGGTGGCCGGCGTCGTGGCCCTGCTCCTCGCCCGGCTCGGGTGACCAAACGCCCGACCCACTGGCGTCTGCCGCCAGCGCGGCCCATCTTCCTCCACCTCGAATCCCGAACCTTATGCGCATCGGCCACGGCTACGACGTCCACCGCCTCACGACGGGCCGGCCGCTCATCTTGGGCGGCGTGACGGTCCCGTCCGACGTCGGCCTCGACGGGCACTCTGACGCCGACGTGCTCACGCACGCCATCATCGACGCGCTCCTCGGGGCCGCCGCCCTCGGCGACATCGGGACCCACTTTCCCGACACGGACGACCGCTGGAAGGGCGCCGACAGCATGGACTTGCTCCGGTTCGTCCATCGCCAGCTCTCCGACGCCCGCCTCGCCGTCGGCAACATCGACGCCACCGTCGTGCTCCAGCGTCCCAAGCTCCGCACGCACATCGACGCGATGCGGACCGAGATCGCGCGGGCGCTGCGCTGCAACGTGAACCGGGTCTCGGTCAAAGCGACGACGGGGGAGGGGATGGGGTTCGTCGGGACGGGCGAGGGCGCGGCGGCCTACGCCGTGTGCCTGCTCCACGAGTCGGAGGCACGGTGACGGAGGCCGTCCACGACTTTATCGCGTGGCTCGAGGCGCTGCCACCAAACGGCATCTACGCCGTGCTGCTGGCGATCGCCTACGGCGAGAACCTGATCCCGCCCATCTGGGGGGACACCGTGATCGTCCTCTGCGGCTCGTTCGTCGGGCTCGGCCTGCTCGACTTCGGCCCGACCGTCGCGCTCTCGGCGCTCGGCGGCAGCCTCGGCTTCCTGACCATGTTCGCCCTCGGCCGACGCCTCGGGTCGGCCATCCACGACCCGAGCCGGCTCCGCTGGATTCCACGCGGGCCGATTGCGCGGGCCGAGCGCTGGCTGAGCCGGTGGGGCTACGGCGTCGTCGCGGCCAACCGGTTCCTGGCGGGGGGGCGCTCGGTGATCAGCCTGCTGGCCGGCGCGTCGTCGCTGCGCTGGGGACCGACGGTGCTCTTGGCGACGGTCAGCGCCGTGGCGTGGAGCCTGCTCCTCGTGTGGGGCGGGAGCGTCCTCGGCAGCGAGTGGGAGCGGGTGCTCGGGTGGCTGCGGACGTACGGCCGCGTGATGACGGGCATCCTGGCGCTCGTCGCGGTCGGGGTGCTCGTCCGCCGCTGGCGGCACGGGCGGCGGGAGCGGAAAGAAACCGAGAAGAGGCCCCCCGCCCCGTCCCGCCGCCCGTCTGCCGGTTGACGCCGGGCGCCGGGACGGGCTAGCTTCGCCCTTCGCGATGCACGCGCCGCTGGCGTAGCTCAGTTGGTAGAGCAGCTGATTTGTAATCAGCAGGTCGTGGGTTCGAGTCCCTCCGCCAGCTCCGCTACCGAATCCTGCGGACGACGTCGCGCGTTCTTTCTCCGGGCAGGTGGCCGAGTGGTTAAAGGCGACAGACTGTAAATCTGTTCTCTCACGAGTACGGAGGTTCGAATCCTTCCCTGCCCACGTTTAAAGCTGTCAGCGTGTAGCTCTCAGCGATCAGCTCTCTCCCCGTGCTGACCGCTCATGGCTGACCGCTCGCAATGCGGGAGTAGCTCAGTTGGTAGAGCATCAGCCTTCCAAGCTGAGGGTCGCGGGTTCGAATCCCGTCTCCCGCTCCGCAGAGTCGAGAATGCAGAATCGAAGTCAGAACGGCGCACCGGCATCGAAAGCTTACTCTCGCATTTTCACTCTCTCTTTCTCGCCTCCTTAGCTCAGCGGTAGAGCACTTCCATGGTAAGGAAGGGGTCCCCGGTTCAAGTCCGGGAGGAGGCTCCGCGCCCCGGCGGTCGTCGGCGGCGCTCACCCCTCGACTCTCTCAACCCCTCGCGCCCACGCGCACAGACACCTCAAAACCATGGCGAAGGAGCAATTTCAGCGGACGAAGCCCCACGTCAACGTCGGGACGATCGGCCACGTCGACCACGGGAAGACGACGCTGACGGCGGCGATCACGAAGGTGCTGGCCGAGAAGTCGGGGGGGGCCGCGATGAACTTCGAGGACATCGACAACGCGCCGGAGGAGCGGGAGCGGGGGATCACGATCGCGACGGCCCACGTCGAGTACGAGACGGCCGAGCGGCACTACGCCCACGTCGACTGCCCGGGCCACGCGGACTACGTCAAGAACATGGTGACGGGGGCGGCCCAGATGGACGGGGCCATCCTCGTCGTCGCCGCGACCGACGGGCCGATGCCGCAGACGCGGGAGCACATCCTGCTCGCGCGCCAGGTCGGCGTCCCCTACATCGTCGTGTTCATGAACAAGGCCGACCTCGTCGACGACGAGGAGCTCCTCGAGCTCGTCGAGATGGAGGTCCGCGAGCTCCTGAGCTCGTACGAGTTCCCGGGCGACGACCTCCCCGTCGTGCAGGGGTCGGCGCTCGGGGCGCTCAACGGGGAGGACGAGTGGGTGGCGAAGGTGGAGGAGCTCATGTCGGCCGTCGACGACTACATCCCGACGCCGGAGCGGGCCGTCGACCGCCCGTTCCTCATGCCGGTCGAGGACGTGTTCTCGATCACGGGCCGGGGGACGGTCGTGACGGGGCGGGTCGAGCGGGGCCAGATCAAGGTCGGCGAGCCGGTCGAGATCATCGGGATGCAGGAGGAGAAGATGCAGAGCACGGTGACGGGGGTCGAGATGTTCAGGAAGCTCCTCGACTCGGCCCAGGCCGGCGACAACGCGGGGGTCCTCCTGCGGGGGATCGACAAGGAGGCGATCGAGCGGGGGATGGTCGTGTGCAAGCCGGGCTCGGTCACGCCGCACAAGCGGTTCGAGTGCGAGGTGTACATCTTGAGCAAGGAGGAGGGGGGCCGGCACACCCCGTTCTTCAAGGGGTACCGGCCCCAGTTCTACTTCCGGACGACGGACGTGACGGGGGACATCGAGCTGGCCGAGGGGGTCGAGATGGTGATGCCGGGGGACAACACCCAGTTCACGGTCGACCTCATCGTGCCGGTGGCGATGGAGGAGGGGCTCCGGTTCGCGATCCGCGAGGGGGGCCGGACGGTCGGGGCCGGCGTCGTCTCCAAGATCCTCGACTGATCACAAACGGGCCGAGCCGCTGGCGGTCTCCATCGCCAGCGCAAGAACCGAGTCCCCGTCGGTTCGTAGATTGATGCGACCGCCGGTGTCCTTCGGGGCACCGGCGGTCCGCTTCACGGGCGTGGCGCAATTGGTAGCGCATCGGTCTCCAAAACCGACGGTTGCAGGTTCGAGTCCTGCCGCCCGTGCCGATCCCCGAAGACCTCCGCCGCACGCGCGGCTCACAACATGGCGACGCAAACGCAAACGAAGGCCCCTGGTGGGGCGCTCGGCAACTACCTCGTCGAGGTCCGCAAGGAGATGCGCAAGGTGAACTGGCCGAAGCGCCAGGAGCTCATCAGCAACACCACGCTGACGCTCGTCTCCGCGCTCGCCGCCTCGATCTTCATCTTCGGCGCGGACCAGCTTATCAGCTGGGTGCTCTCGATCATCTACGGCAGCTAGGCCGCCGGCCCCCGCCCCCTCGTCCACGACGCCCCTCATGGCCCTCCGCACATCCGTCCGCAAGTGGTACGTCCTCCGCACCTTCTCGGGGCACGAGAAGAAGGTGAAGGAGTACCTCGAAGGCGAAGTCGAGCGCCTCGGCTACGAGGACAAGCTGAACCAGATCGTCATCCCGACCGAGACGGTGTTCGAGATGCGGTCGGGCAAGAAGCGGACGCGCGAGAAGACGTCGTTCCCGGGCTACATCCTGCTGGAGGCCATCGTGGACCCGTACCTCCGAGAGGTCATCAACGGGGCGCCCTCCACCATCGGGTTCCTGGGCGCCAACGGCGAGCCGGTCCCGCTCCGTCCCGACGAGGTCAACCGCATCCTCGGCATGATGGACGAGGACAAGCCGGAGCAGCCCGAGATCCCGTTCAAGACGGGCGACCCGGTGAAGGTGGTCGACGGCCCGTTCAACACGTTCACCGGCTTCGTCGAGGAGGTCTACCCGGACAAGATGAAGGTCCGCGTGATGGTCTCCATCTTCGGCCGCAAGACGCCCCTCGAGCTGGACTACCTCCAGGTGGAGCACGAGGGGTAGCGGATCGGGGGCGACGCGCGCCGCCCGCAGTGAAAGGCTCTCGAAGCCTTCCGGGGGCGCCCATATCGCCCGGGGCGCTCGGTAGTTTCCCTGTTCGCCGTGTGGGATCGACCTGTGCGGCGGCCTCACCACTCGCGGGAGCCGGAGACCCCGGCGTTTGCACCGCCCCCAGGAATGGCAAAGAAAGTCGACGGCTACATCAAGCTGCAAATCAAGGCGGGTCAGGCGAGTCCGGCCCCGCCGATCGGCCCCGCGCTCGGCCAGAAGGGCGTCAACATCATGGAGTTCTGCAAGGCGTTCAACGCCGCCACGCAGGACAAGATGGGCCTCGTGATCCCGGTCGTCATCACGGTCTTCGGCGACAAGAGCTTCACGTTCGTCACGAAGAGCCCGCCGGCCGCCGTCCTGCTGAAGCAGGCCGCGAAGATCCAGAAGGGCGCTGGCGACCCCCTCCGAGATAAGGTCGGGAAGGTGACGTGGGACCAGTGCCGGGACATCGCCCAGCAGAAGCTCGAGGACCTCAACGCGACGGACCTCGACAACGCGGCCCGCATGATCGCCGGCACGGCCCGGTCGATGGGTCTCACCGTCAGCGGCGCTCCGATCGCCTAGCGGTTGAGCGCGTGAACGTGGAGGGTTGAACGGCCGGCTCGGCCGGGCGCCCGCGCTCCACCTTCGACCGTACAACCTTCAACGTACACCGCGGGAGCCAGCACGCTGGCGATTGCACCGCACACCCCCAACGCACATGGCTAAGAAAGGCAAGCGCTATCGCCAGGCGGCCGAGCTCGTCGCGGCAGCGACCGAGGAGGCCGGCGGCGCGCTCCCGCTCGACCAGGCCGCCAGGCTGGTCAAGGAGACGGGCCGCGCCAAGTTCGAAGAGTCCGTCGACATCGACATCCGCCTCGGCGTCGACCCCCGCCACGCCGACCAGATGGTCCGCGGCTCGGTCGCCCTCCCACACGGGACGGGCAAGACGGTCCGCGTGCTCGTGCTCACGAACGAGGGCAAGCAGGCCGAGGCGACGGCCGCCGGCGCCGACATGGTCGGCCTCGACGAGTACGTCGACAAGATCCAGAACGAGGGCTTCACCGACTTCGACGTGCTCATCGCGTCGCCCGACGTGATGCCGCAGGTCGGCCGGCTCGGCCGCGTGCTCGGCCCCCGCGGCCTGATGCCGAACCCGAAGTCGGGGACGGTCACGAACGACCTCGCCGAGGCGGTCGAAGCCGTCAAGGCAGGGCGGATCGACTTCCGCGTCGACAAGGCCGGCATCATCCACACCTCGATCGGCAAGTCCACCTTCTCGGAGGACCAGATCCGCGACAACGCGGACGCCTTCCTGAAAGAGATCCTCCGTCTCCGACCGGCCGCTGCCAAGGGCCTCTACGTCCGGAGCGTCACGCTGTCGACGACGATGGGGCCGGCCGTTCCGGTGGAGCGCTCCGCCGCCGTCGTCGCCACCCGTTAACCCGCGCACCCAGCCACACAGAATCATGCCGCTCACCAAAGAGCAGAAGCAGGAGGCGCTCGGTGCCATCGCCGATCAGTTCGAGGGCGCCAACACCGTCTACCTCACCGATTACCAGGGCCTCACCGTCGAGCAGGCGACGGAGCTCCGGCGCTCCTTCCGCGAGGCCGACGTCCAGTACAAGGTCCTCAAGAACACGCTCCTCCGCCGCGTCATGCAGGAGAAGGGCGGGTTCGAGGACCTCTTGGACCAGCTCAACGGCCCCACGGCCGTCGCCTTCACGAACGACCCGGCCGGCCCGGCCAAGGTGCTCAAGAAGTTCCTGGAGGACCGCGACATCGAGATCCCCCGGTTCAAGGGGGCCTACATCGACGGCGCCATCTACGGCGGCGACCAACTCGACACGCTCGCTAAGCTCAAGAACAAGGACGAGCTGCTCGCCGACATCCTGGGGCTCCTCATGGCGCCCATCACCAACGTCGCGTCGGCCCTCGGCGCGCAGGGCTCTGGCCTCGCCAGCGTCATCCAGCAGATCTCCGAGAAGGAGGAAGCTGCTGCGTAATGGGCGTCGAGGGGCGGGTGCTGAGCCCGCCGCTTCGTCTCCCTTCCCATCCCTCCATAACAGCGGCGCAGCCCGTCCGGGCCGAGACCGCCGCAGGAACATCCCACACCCATGGCAGACATCAACAGCATCGCCGAGAGCCTCGTCAACCTCACCATCAAGGAGGCCAACGACCTGCTCACGGTCCTCAAGGACGAGTACGGCATCGAGCCCGCCGCCGCCGCCGCCGTCATGGCCGGCCCGGCCGGTGGCGACGGCGCCGCCGCCGCGGAGGAGCAGACCGAGTTCGACGTGATCCTCGCTGGCATCGGCGGCAACAAGATCGCCGTCATCAAGGAGGTCCGCGGCATCACCGGGCTGGGCCTCAAGGAGGCCAAGGAGCTCGTCGACAACGCCCCGTCCCCGATCAAGGAGGCCGTCTCGAAGGAGGAGGCCGAGGAGGTCAAGGGCAAGCTCGAAGGCGCCGGCGCCACCGTCGAGCTCAAGTAGCTCCTTTCCCGCTGGCGCCCGGCCTCGCCGAGCCGCCAGCGGCGCTGCGGCCCGCCCGCTCCCCCCGGCATCCGCCGAGCGGGGGGCGGGCGTTCGCGGCATCCGGCACACGCGCTCTTCGCACGTCTGCCGGCACGGGTGACGCCCTTCCGGCGTTAACACCCGTCCCCGCACCCCGATCGCTTGCCGGTCGACGCGGGAGAACCGGCCGGAACCCTCGGGTTCGGGTCGCGTTCGGCTCCGTTGCCCCGCCGCCCCGTGCGCGCCGGGCACGGATGCCCGCGCCGCCGAGCCCACCCTCGGACGGCGCTGCCCGACGAGCTTCGGCTCAGACGGCCTTTCGCATCAGCGGTCACCAAACCCCAGGGGTACGCCTTGAGCAACAGCAAGAGCGCGGCAGCGCCGGCACCGAGCGGCGAGTCCACGCGTCAGTCGTTCGCGGATATCGCGCCGGTCCTCGACTTTCCGGACTTTCTCGAGATCCAGCTCCGCTCCTACCACGACTTCCTCCAGGCCGAACTGGCCCCCGAGGAGCGGGACCTGACGAAGGGTCTGGAGTCGGTCTTCCAGGAGCACTTCCCCATCACCGATACGCGCGAGCGCTACACGCTCGAGTACCTCCACTTTACGCTGGAGGCGCCCAAGCACTCGATCGAGGAGTGTCTCGCCCAGGGCCTGACCTTCGCCCTCCCGATGAAGGCGAAGCTCCGCCTCAGCGCCAAGGAGGACGAGGACGAGGACGAGCCCGAGGAGGCGATCCAGCAGGACGTCTATCTCGGCAACCTGCCCGTCATGACGGACAAGGGCACGTTCGTCGTCAACGGCGCCGAGCGGGTCATCGTCAGCCAGCTCCACCGGAGCCCGGGCGTGTTCTTCAGCCAGTCGGTCCACCCCAACGGGACCGACCTCTACAGCGCCCGCGTGATCCCCTTCCGGGGCTCGTGGATCGAGTTCTCGACCGATGTCGCGAACGTGATGTGGGCCTACATCGACCGGAAGAAGAAGCTCCCGGTCACGACGCTCCTCCGCGCGCTCGACTACTCCTCCGATTCCGAGATCGTCTCGCTCTTCGACCTCGCCGACGAGGAGAAGGTGACGACCAAGAAGGCCTTCAAGGCCGTCGTCGGCCGCACGCTGGCGGCGTCCGTCACCGTGGAGGTGAAGCACGAGGTGATCGACGAGGACACCGGCGAGGTGCTCCAGGAGACGTCTGAGCGCGAGGTGGTCCTCCCGGCCGAGCACGTCCTCGACGAGGACGACTACGGCACGCTCAAGGACGCGGGCGTCGAGACGGTCATCCTCCGCCGCGAGACGAGCGAGGACGACGACAGCCTCGACATGTCGACGCTGCTCAACACGCTGAAGAAGGACCCCACTCACTCCTCCGACGAGGCGCTCCGGCACCTCTACGAGACCCTCCGCAGCGCCGAGCCGCCGGACGTGGACGCGGCCCGCGCGCTCCTCGACCGGCTCTTCTTCTCCGACAAGCGCTACGACCTCGGCGACGTCGGCCGCTACCGGATGAACAAGCGGCTCGGCCTCCCGCCGGAGACCAACACCGTCACGCTGTCCAAGGAGGACATCGTGGCCATCATCACGGAGCTGGTCAAGCTCCAGAACGGCAAGAGCACCGTCGACGACATCGACCACCTCGGGAACCGGCGCGTCCGAACCGTCGGGGAGCAGCTCGGCCAGCAGTTCTCGCTCGGCCTCGCCCGCATGGCCCGCACCATTAAGGAGCGGATGAACCAGCGGGACGCCGACAAGTTCACGCCGCAGGACCTGGTCAACGCTCGCACCGTGTCGAGCGTCATCAACACGTTCTTCGGGACGAACCAGCTCTCGCAGTTCATGGACCAGACCAACCCGCTGGCGGAGCTGACGCACAAGCGTCGGATGTCCGCCCTCGGGCCGGGCGGCCTGACGCGCGAGCGGGCCGGGTTCGAGGTCCGCGACGTCCACTACACGCACTACGGCCGGCTCTGCCCGATCGAGACGCCGGAGGGGCCGAACATCGGCCTCATCTCGTCGCTCTGCACGCACGGCGTCGTGAACCAGTTCGGCTTCATCGAGACGCCGTACCGGAAGGTCAAGAACGGGAAGGTCACCAAGCAGATCGAGTACCTCTCGGCCGAGGACGAGGACCGCTACACGATCGCCCAGGCCAACGCGCCGCTCAACGACGACGGCACCTACGCCAACGACCTCGTCCGCGCCCGGATCGGCGGCGACGTCCCGCTCGTCTCCCCGGAGGAGATCGACTACATGGACGTGGCGCCGAACCAGATCATTAGCCCGGCCGCCTCGCTCATCCCGTTCCTCGAGCACGACGACGCCAACCGGGCCCTCATGGGCTCGAACATGCAGCGTCAGGCCGTGCCGTTGCTCCGCCCGTCGGCGCCGTACGTCGGCACCGGGCTGGAGGGCCGCATCGCCCGCGACAGCCGCGCGATCCTCGTCGCCGAGGGAGCCGGGACCGTCGAGTACGTCGACGCGACGAAGATCACCGTCCGCTACGACGAGACGCCCGAGGACGCCGACGCGGCGTTCGAGGAGCCCGTCCGGACCTACCACCTCGTCAAGTTCCGCCGGACCAACCAGGACACGTCCATCACCCAGAAGCCGACCGTGCAGGCCGGCATGAAGGTGAAGAAGGGCGACCTGCTGGCGGACGGCGCGAGCACCGAGAAGGGCGAGCTCGCCTTGGGCAAGAACGTGCTCGTCGCGTTCATGCCGTGGAAGGGCTACAACTTCGAGGACGCCATCGTCATCTCGGAGAGGGTGGTCAAGGAGGACATCTTCACCTCGGTTCACATCGAGGAGTTCGACCACCAGGTCCGCGACACGAAGCGCGGCGAGGAGGAGCTGACGCGCGAGATCCCGAACGTCTCCGAGGAGGCGACGAAGGACCTCGACGAGCGCGGGATCGTCCGCATCGGCGCCGAGGTCAACCCCGGCGACATCATCGTCGGCAAGATCACGCCGAAGGGCGAGACCGACCCGACGCCCGAGGAGAAGCTGCTCCGGGCCATCTTCGGCGACAAGGCCGGCGACGTCAAGGACGCCTCGCTCAAGGCCAAGCCGGGCATGAGCGGCGTCGTGATCGACACGATGCTGTTCTCGCGCCGCAAGACCGACGCCATCACCAAGAAGGCGGAGGAGAAGCGGCTCGAGGAGATCAAGCGCCAGCTCGATCGGGAGGTGGACGTGCTCCAGACCTCGTTCTACGAGCGCTTCTTCTCGCTCATCGGCTCCAAAAAGGCCGGCGCCGCCGTCGAGCTCCGCGACGGCACCGTGATCGTGAGCGAGGGGGCCAAGCTGACCAAGACGGCGTTCAAGGACATCGAGCCGGCCGACCTCAAGATCCGCCAGCCGTACACCAACGACGAGGAGACCAACCGCGCGGCCTGGAAGCTGCTCGCTAACTACCAGCGCCGCCACCAGGAGGTGACGGGCGCGGCCGAGCAGGAGGAGTACCGGATCCAGATGGGCGACGAGCTGCCCCCGGGCATCGTCCAGCTGGCGAAGGTCTACATCGCCAAGAAGCGGAAGCTCCAGGTCGGCGACAAGATGGCCGGGCGCCACGGCAACAAGGGCGTCGTCGCCAAGATCGTCCCCGAAGAGGACATGCCGTTCCTCGAGGACGGCACGCCGGTCGACATCTGCCTCAACCCGCTGGGCGTGCCGTCGCGCATGAACCTCGGGCAGATCTTCGAGACCCTCCTCGGGTGGGCCGGCTCCAAGCTCGGCGAGACCTACGCCACGCCCGCCTTCGACGGCGCGTCCATGGACGACATCGCCGCCAAGCTCCGGGAGGCCGGTCTCCCCGACGACGGCCGCATCCAGCTCTACGACGGGCAGAGCGGCGAGGCGTTCGACCAGAAGACGACGGTCGGGCAGATCTACATGCTCAAGCTCTCCCACCTCGTCGACGACAAGATCCACGCCCGCTCGATTGGGCCCTACAGCCTGATCACGCAGCAGCCGCTCGGTGGCAAGGCCCAGTTCGGCGGCCAGCGGTTTGGCGAGATGGAGGTGTGGGCGCTCTACGCCTACGGGGCCTCGAACGTCCTGCGGGAGCTGCTGACCGTCAAGTCCGACGACGTCCAGGGCCGCTCGAAGGCCTACGAGGCCATCGTCAAGGGCGACAACCTGCCCGAGCCCAGCGTCCCCGAGTCGTTCAACGTCCTGCTCCGCGAGATGCAGGGGCTCGGCCTCGAAGTCAGAATCGACTGAATAGAGGGGTAAGGGATGTGGGATGGAGGGACCCCTTCCGCCCACATCCCTCCATCCCGTATCCCTCTCATCCCTCTACGCTCAACTATGGCATTCGGCATCCAGCCGGCCCAACCGGCCCAGAAGAAGTATTACAACTCGATCACCGTCAGCCTGTCCTCTCCGGAGACGATTCTGGAGCGGTCGTTTGGTGAGGTGCTCAAGCCGGAGACGATCAACTACCGCTCGTTCAAGCCGGAGAAGGACGGCCTCTTCTGCGAGAAGATCTTCGGCCCGGTCAAGGACTGGGAGTGCCACTGCGGCAAGTACAAGCGGATCCGCTACAAGGGCATCATCTGCGACCGCTGCGGCGTCGAGGTGACGCAGAAGTCGGTCCGCCGCGAGCGGATGGGGCACATCACGCTGAGCGTGCCCGTCGTCCACATCTGGTACTTCAAGAGCCTGCCGAACAAGATCGCGGCGCTGCTCGGGCTCAAGTCGAAGGACCTCGACAAGGTCATCTACTACGAGAGCTACGTCGTCATCCAGCCGGGCGGGGCGACGGCCCTCGGCATCGAGCAGGGGACGCTGCTCACGGAGAACGAGTACTTCGACGTGCTCTACCAGATCCGCGAGGACAACAACCGCCTCCCCGACGAGGACCCCGAGAAGTTCGTCGCCATGATCGGCGGCGAGGCCGTCGAGGAGTTGCTCAAGCGGATGGACCTCGAGATGCTGGCGACGGAGCTCCGCTTCCAGGCCCGCACCGAGACCAGCCAGGCGCGCAAGGCCGAGGCGCTCAAGCGGCTCGGCATCGTCGAGAGCTTCCGCGACGCCAACTCCCGGCTCGAGAACAAGCCGGAGTGGATGGTGATGAAGGTGATCCCGGTGATCCCGCCGGAGCTCCGCCCGCTCGTCCCGCTCGAGGGCGGCCGGTTCGCCACGAGCGACCTCAACGACCTCTACCGGCGCGTCATCATCCGGAACAACCGGCTCAAGCGCCTGATCGACATCAAGGCGCCGGAGGTCATCCTCCGCAACGAGAAGCGGATGCTCCAGGAGGCCGTCGACTCGCTGTTCGACAACTCGCGGAAGGCCAACGCCGTCCGCTCCGACTCGAACCGCGCGCTGAAGTCGCTGAGCGACATGCTCAAGGGCAAGCAGGGCCGGTTCCGCCAGAACCTCCTCGGCAAGCGCGTCGACTACTCGGGCCGGTCGGTGATCGTCGTCGGCCCGGAGCTCCAGCTCCACCAGTGCGGCCTGCCCAAGGAGATGGCCGTCGAGCTGTTCAAGCCGTTCATCATCCGGAAGCTCATCGAGCGCGGGATCGTCAAGACGGTCAAGAGCGCCAAGAAGGTGGTCGACCGCCGGACGGCCGACGTGTTCGACATCCTGGAGAAGGTAATCGACGGGCACCCGGTGATGCTCAACCGGGCCCCGACGCTCCACCGGCTCGGCATCCAGGCGTTCCAGCCGGTCCTCATCGAGGGCAAGGCGATCCGCCTGCACCCGCTGGCGACGACGGCGTTCAACGCCGACTTCGACGGCGACCAGATGGCCGTCCACGTGCCGCTCTCGCACGACGCCATCCTGGAGGCGAGCATCCTCATGCTGGCCTCGCACAACATCATGAGCCCGGCGCACGGCGGCCCGATCGCGGTCCCGTCGCAGGACATGGTCCTCGGCATGTACTACATGACGAAGGACCGGGCCGGCGAGAAGGGCGAGGGGATGACCTTCGGCTCGACCCGCGAGGTCCGCCAGGCGTTCGACCAGGGCCGCGTGGCGCTCCACAGCCGGATCAAGCTGAAGCTCCAGGAGCCCTCGTTCGACGGCGCCCACCAGGCCGGCGAAACGATCGACACGGCCGTCGGCCGCGCGCTCTTCAACGACATCGTGCCGGCTGGCGTCGGCTACATCAACCAGGTCCTGACCAAGAAGAACCTCCGGGGCATCATCTCGGGCGTCTTCAAGGCCACCGACTTCCCGCGCACGGCCAAGTTCTTGGACGAGGTGAAGGACCTCGGCTTCGGCCAGGCCATGCTCGGCGGCCTCTCGTTCTCGCTCTCGGACATCGTGGTCCCGGACGCGAAGCGGACGCTGCTCGACGAGGCCGACGAGCGCGTCCAGGAGATCCGCTCGAACTACGAGATGGGGTTCATCACAGAGGCCGAGCGGTACAACCAGGTCATCGACGTCTGGACCTCGACGAACAACGAGATCTCGAACGTCCTCTACGACACGCTCCAGAACGACGACGAGGGGTTCAACGCCATCTACATGATGGCGGACTCGGGGGCCCGTGGCTCGCGCGAGCAGATCCGCCAGCTCGGCGGGATGCGCGGGCTCATGGCCAAGCCGCAGAAGTCGCAGGCCGGCTCGGCGGGCGCCATCATCGAGAACCCGATCAAGTCCAACTTCAAGGAGGGCCTGTCCGTCGCCGAGTACTTTATCTCGACGCACGGCGCGCGGAAGGGCCTGGCCGATACGGCGCTCAAGACGGCCGACGCCGGTTACCTCACGCGCCGGCTGGTGGACGTGAGCCAGGACGTCTCGATCCAGGAGCACGACTGCGGGACGCTCCGCGGCGTGCGCATGGAGGCGCTCAAGGACAACGAGGACATCGTCGAGTCGCTCCGCGACCGGATCGTGGGCCGCGTGTCGGTCCACAACGTCCGCGACCCGGAGACCAACGAGATGATCGTCCAGCGGGACGAGCAGATCACGGACGAGATCGCCGACCAGATCGAGGCCACCTCCCTCGAGACGGTCGAGATCCGCTCGGTGCTGGCGTGCGAGGCCGAGCGCGGCGTGTGCGCCCTGTGCTACGGGCGCGACCTCGCCAACGGCCGGCTCGTGCAGACGGGCGAGGCCGTCGGCGTCATCGCGGCGCAGTCGATCGGCGAGCCGGGCACGCAGCTCACGCTCCGGACCTTCCACATCGGCGGCACGGCCTCGCGCATCGCGGCCGAGTCCACCATCGAGGCCAAGTTCGACGGCACCATCGCCTTCGAGAACCTCCGCACGGTCACGGCCGGCAAGGGCGACGACACCAAGACGGTCGCCCTCGGGCGCTCCGGCGAGGTCCGCATCCTCGACAAGGACGGGAAGCAGCGGATCTCGTACACCATCCCGTACGGCGCCGACGTGGCCGTCAAGGAAGGGGCCTCGGTGACGAAGGGCGACGTGATCGCCTCTTGGGACCCGTACAACTCGGTCATCGTGGCCGAGACGGCGGGCACGCTCCGCTTCCAGGACATCATCGAGGGGACGACCTACCGCGAGGAGTCCGACGAGCAGACGGGGTTCCGCGAGAAGGTGATCACCGAGACGCGCGAGCGCTCGCTGACGCCGGCCCTCGTGATCGAGGGCGAGGGCGGCCGGGAGTACACGATGCCGGTCCGCGCCCGCCTCCAGGTCAACGTGGGGGACACGATCGAGGCGGGCCAGGTGCTGGCGAAGCTCCCCCGCCAGTCGGCCGGGACCCGCGACATCACGGGCGGCCTGCCGCGCGTGATCGAGCTGTTCGAGGCGCGGTCGCCCAGCGACCCGGCGGTCGTGACCGAGATCGACGGCGTGGTCTCGTTCGGCGGCCGGAAGCGTGGCTCGCAGGAGGTGATCGTCACGTCGCGCGACGGCGAGACGGAGAAGACCTACCTCGTGTCGCTCTCGAAGCACCTGCTCGTCCACGAGAACGACTTCGTCCGTGCAGGCGAGGCGCTCTCCGACGGCCAGATCTCGCCCCAAGACATCCTCTCGATCCTCGGGCCGACGGCGGTCCAGGAGTACCTCGTCAACGAGGTCCAGGAGGTGTACCGGCTCCAGGGCGTCGGCATCAACGACAAGCACATCGAGGTGGTGGTCCGCCAGATGATGCAGAAGGTCCGGATCTCCGACCCCGGCGACACGCCGTTCCTGGAGGACGACCTCGTGGACCGGCTCCAGCTGGAGAAGACCAACGACGAGCTGTACGACACGTTCGTCGTGACCGACGCGGGCGACTCGGACCTCCGGATCGGCGAGGCCATCACGCGGCGCCAACTCCGCGACGCCAACTCGGCGATGAAGCGGGAGGCCAAGCGGGAGATCGAGGTTCGGGACGCCGAGCTGGCGGTCGCCGAGCCGGTGCTCCTGGGGATCACCCAAGCCGCCCTCGCGACGGACTCGTTCCTCTCGGCGGCCTCGTTCCAGGAGACCACCAAGGTGCTCACCGACGCGGCCATCTCGGCCAGGGTGGACAACCTGCTCGGGCTCAAGGAGAACGTGCTCGTCGGCCACCTCGTCCCGGCCGGGACCGGCCTCCGGCACTACCAGGACGTGGTCGTCGGGAGCCGTCAGGAGCTCGAGACGCTCCAGGCCGCCAACGAGGCGCTCGACCGCGGCCTCGCCTCCGGCGACGGCGACGTGCTCGGCGCGCCGACCACGGCGGCGGACGACGAGACGCTCGCCGAGATCAACCGCCGCCTGGGCTAACCCTCAGGCCGGCTGGATCGACCGGACGCCCCGGCCGCCACGCGCGGCCGGGGCGTTTCCGTGTGCGTCCCGCTGGCGGCGGGGGGCGCCAGCGGGCGGCTACTCGTCCAGGCGTGGCATCTGCGAGCGCCGCTCGTTCTCCAGGTCCGAGACCTGGTCCTGAAGCTTCTGGTTGCCCCAGCCGCGCGTGATGAGGACCGTCGCCAGCACGGCGAGGCCGAGCATGAACGCGACGAAGAGGAGCACGAATCGGCGGGATTGAACGCGAGACAGCGGCACGACGTCGGGGGGAGAGCGAGTGGGTGGACGAGTGGGCGGGTGCCCGGTTTCCCGACCCGCGGCAGCCCGCCTCCCCACTCACGAGCCTCCGTCTCCGCTCTGGCGGCCCCACGTCTCGACGAGCCGGTGCGTGTAGGCGAGCGAGCGCTCGATGTTCTGGACCGTGTTCCACTCGAACCGGCTGTGGAAGTCGTGCCCGCCGGTGAACACGTTGGGCGTGGGGAGGCCCTTCTCGCTGAGGCGCGCGCCGTCCGTGCCGCCTCGGATCGGCTCCAGCTCCGGCTCGAATCCCATCGCGCGGGCGGCGTCGACGGCCACCGAGATCGCGCGCGGGTCGATCTCCTCGATGTACGATCTCATGTTGCGGTAGCTCTCGACGATCTCCAGATCGACGGTCGCACCGGGCCACTCGTCCCCCAGCCGGTCGGCGAGATCGCGGACGAACTGGCGCTTCGCCTCCATGGCTTCGTCCGAGAAGTCGCGGAGGAGCACGCGGAGCGTCGCCCGTTCGGCGGTGCCCTCGAGCGTGTGCGGGTGGAGGTAGCCCTCGCGGCCCTCCGTCGTCTCCGGCGCCTCGTCGCGAGGCAAGCCCTCCACGAACGCCGCCGCGACGCGGAGCGCGTTCACCATCACGCCCTTCGCGTAGCCGGGGTGGACGCCGACTCCCTGGACCGTCAGCCGCGCCTCGGCCGCGTTGAACGTCTCGACGTTGAGCCGGTCCGTGCCGCTCCCGTCGAGCGTGTAGGCGACGTCGGCGCCGAGGCGGTCGAGGTCCAGCTTGTCGGTGCCGCGCCCGACCTCCTCGTCCGGCGTGAACAGCAGGCGGATCGTCGGGCGCGGCGCCGGCCGCTCGCCCCGCTGGCGGGCGTCGGCGTCGGCCCGGAGCAGGTCGGCCGCCAGCTGGACCAGGACGGCCACGCCGGCCTTGTCGTCGGAGCCGAGCAGCGTGGTCCCGTCGCTCGTGAGGAGGTCGTGGCCGACGGCCTCCCGGAGCGCCGGCTGGCGGTCCGGGTCGAGGACCACGGACGGGTCGCCGGGGAGCGCGATCGGCCCGCCCTCGTAGGCGCGGTGGACGTGCGGGCGGACCTCGGCGCCGGGCGCGTCAGGCGACGTGTCGACGTGGGCGACGAGCGCGAGCGTCGGCAGGCCCCCGGCGTCCGGCAGGGGAGAGGGGAGCGTGGCGAACACGTAGCCGTGCGCGTCCATCTCAGCGTCGAGCGCGCCGACCTCGCGGAGGTCGTCCACGAGCACGCGGCCCAAGTCTTTCTGGCGATCCGTCGACGGGAACGTGTCCGAGTCTGGGTCCGAGGTCGTGTCGATCTGGACGTACCGGCAGAAACGGCGGACGACGGGCGGGAGGTCGGGAACCGAGCGAGCGGGGACGCCGGACGTGGGCACGGAGCGCATGGAGGCGGAGGAGGAGGGCCCTTCGGACTCGGTGCGCGCCGAGGAGATCCGGCGCAGACCGTGGCTCGGGACGTGCAGACGGTCGAGGTCGGGACGGCTCCTGGGCGTTGCTACCTTTCCCGCTCATTCCGCCCTCCGCTCCGTGGCCGACGCTGGCGCCCCCCCCGCTCACCGCTCCGAGACCGACGCCGATCTCCGCCAGCTCATCCTCGATCACGCCCGCCACCTCCTGATCTCGGACGGCTACGAGGCGTTCTCGATGCGCAAGATCGCCCGGAGCGTAGGGTGCAGCGCGACGAGCATCTACCTCCACTTCGAGAGCAAAGACGCGCTCACGCACGCGCTGATCGACGAGGGGATGCGAAGGCTCTACGCCGAGCTCTCGGCCGTCGCCGAGGCGCACCCGGACCCCGCGGCCCGCCTCGACGCGCTCGGCCGCGCCTACGTCCGCTTCGGGCTCGACAACCCCGAGTACTACCAGGTCATGTTCCAGCTCCACCCAGAGCGGATGGCCCGCTACCCGGCCGAGGACTACCGCCGCGCGCGCCGGAACATCGAGCTGTTCGGGGAGGCGCTCTCGGACGGCGACGAGGCGGGGGCCCTCTTTGTGCCGACCTCCTCGGAGGTGGCCTCGGCCGTGTTCTGGACGGCCCTGCACGGGCTCGTCTCGCTCCACCTCGCCGAGCGCGTCGACGTGCGTGTGGCCGGTGAGGACTTCATCGACGCCGCCGTCCGCCAGGCGCTGGCGGCGTTTGCGCCGCGGTAGCCGCTCTCGCGGCGGAACCGCACGTCCCTTCCGCTATCTTCACCGGAAGACGGACCCGACGCCCTGCCGCCTCCCGGACCTCCTCCACGCTCCCATGGCCCTCCAGATCCACACCGCACCGCCCACCTCCGACGGCGAGGTCGTCCTGGGCAAGACGCTGCCCATGCTGCTCGACGAGGCCGTCGAGCGCTACCCGAACCCGACCGGGTTCAACCAGCCCACCGAAGGAGGGGGCTGGACGACG
Source organism: Rubricoccaceae bacterium (assembly GCA_963811175.1). Classification (GTDB taxonomy): domain Bacteria; phylum Bacteroidota; class Rhodothermia; order Rhodothermales; family Rubricoccaceae; genus Rubrivirga. The sequence continues at coordinate 1,658,701 of CAWEQE010000002.1, forward strand.
CTCTCGAACGGCGCCTTCCGCGACGCTGCCGACGAGATCGCCCTCGGCCTGCTCGCCAGCGGCCTGGAACGGGGCGATCACGTTGCCTTCTTCATGGAGAGCGACCTGTACTTCGCCATGGCGGACTTCGGGACGCTCATCGCGGGCGTCGTCAACGTCCCGCTCTACACGACCTACGCGCCCGAGAACTTGGTCTACGTGACCACGCACGGCGAGGCCAAGGCCATGTTCGTCTCGAACCGGGAGATGCTGGCGAACGTCGCCGGCTGGGCGGACCAGGTCCCCGACGTGACGCTCATGATCGTGGCCGAGGGCTCCGGCGAGGGCGTGTCGCTCCCGGAGGGAGTCCGACTGATGACGCTCGACGCGCTCCGTGAGGAGGGCCGCCGCGTCCGCTCCGAGACGCCCAACCGTCCCGACGAACTGCGCGACCTGATCGAAGCGGGGGACCTCGCCACGCTCATCTACACCTCCGGCACGACGGGCCAGCCGAAGGGCGTCATGCTGACGCACGAGAACATCTCGTCCAACAGCTACGCCGCGTTCACCGGCCTCTCCACGATCGGCCATCAGGAGGAGGTCTACCTCACGTTCCTCCCCATGACCCACATCTACGCGCGGATGCTCTCGTTCGCTAGCGTCGCGTGGGGGCACACGATCTACTACTCGGACCCCGACGCGCTCGTGGGTCACCTCCCCGAGATCCGCCCGACGGTGATGGCGACGGTCCCGCGCGTGCTGGAAAAGGTGTTCGACAAGGTGCTCCTGGGCATCGAGGAGGCCGAGGGCGCGAAGGGGAAGATCGGCGCCTGGGCCCTCGGCCTCGCGCAGGACTACGACCTCCAGCGTCCGCCCTCCGGGATCGACAGCCTCAAGCACGGCCTCGCCGACAAGCTGGTCTACTCGAAGCTCCGCGAGCGGCTCGGCTTCACGCGCGTCAAGGCCCTCTCCGTCGGCGGCGCCGCGCTCCGCCAGGACCTCGCCAGCGCCTTCAACGCCTTCGGCATCCCGACCTTCCAGGGCTACGGGCTCACCGAGACGAGCCCGGTCATCACGACCAATGGGCCTGGCTTCAACAAGGCCGGCACCGTCGGGCCGCCCGTCGCGGGCGTCGAGGTCGCCATCGCCGCGGATGGCGAGATCCTGACGCGCGGCCCCCACGTGATGACCGGCTACTACAAGGCGCCGGACAAGACCGACGAGGTGATCGACGCCGAGGGCTGGTTCCATACCGGCGACATCGGCGAGTTCACGCCGGACGGGTTCCTCAAGATCACGGACCGCAAAAAGGCCCTCTTCAAGCTCTCGACGGGCAAGTACGTCATCCCGCAGCCCATCGAGAACGCGCTCACCGAGAGCCCGCTCATCGAGCAGGCCGTCGTCGTGGGCAACAGCCAGAAGTACTGCACCGCCCTCATCTTCCCGAACATGGAGGCGCTGCCCGTCTGGGCCAAGCACCACGACGTGACGGCGCAGGGCGAGGACCTCCTGAAGGACCCGGCCGTTCAGGCCGAGTTCGAGCGGCTCGTGGCCGAGGCCAACGAGGGGATGGACCACTGGAGCCAGGTCCAGCGCTTCCGCCTCGTGCCCCAACTGATGACGGTCGAGAACGAGCTCCTGACGCCCACCATGAAGGTGAAGCGGTCCGACGTGAACAAGCGGTACACCGACGACATCGACCGGATGTACAAGGCGTCGGTCGGGAAGACGGATCACGGCGTCGCCGCCGTCTCCTAGCGGCGGGCCCGTTCGAGGCCGCGGCCTCTCCCAGGAGGGGGAGAGGCCGCGCGCCGTTCTGGGCGCGCGTTGGAACGCCGCGGCGCGGCCGGCATCCAAGCAGGGGCGGCACCGTGGCGTGAACCCCGACGGCTTAACGGTGTTAACCCTCGCAGCTCCGACCCCAGGCCCCAGACCGATGACGACGACCTCTGCCGCGACGGCCTCGAACGGAACGGCGACCGACGACGACCGGCTCGCCGCGCTGGAGGCCGCCGGCGTCGACGTCGGCCGGCTGGCGGCGGCGTTCGGCCAGATGGACGAGGCGACGGTCGCCGCCTCGCAGAAGGCGCTCGACCGCGCCGGCCGCGCCCGCCAGCCGTACGAGCCGCCCCCGTCCAACGGCGACTTCTTCGACATCGAGGGGCTCCTGACCGACGAGGAGCGAGACGCCATGCGCCGCATCCGCTCCTTCATGGAGGAGCAGATCGAGCCGGTCATCAACGACTACTGGCTCCGCGACACGACGCCCGTCGACGTCCTCCGCGACGGGCTCCGCGACCTCGACCTCCTCACGCTGATCTACGGCGAGGACCTCAGCACCCGCACCGACAACGGCTCGGTGCTGGAGGGCCTCATCACGATGGAGATCGCGCGCGTGGACGTCTCGACGGCCACCTTCTTCGGCGTCCACTCCGGGCTGGCGATGCAGTCGCTGCTGGTGTGCGGGAGTGAGGAGCAGAAGGCCGAGTGGCTGCCGCCGATGCGGAGCATGGACAAGATCGGCGCCTTCGGCCTCACCGAGCCCGAGGTGGGCAGCGCCATCGCCGGCGGCGTGACGACGACGGCCCGTCGCGACGGCGACGAGTGGGTCCTGAACGGGCAGAAAAAGTGGATCGGAAACGCCACCTTCGCCGACCTCGTGGTGATCTGGGCGCGTGACGAGGCGGACGGCCACGTGAAGGGCTTCATCGTCCGGCCGAAGGAGAACGAGGGCTACGCAGTCGAGAAGATCCGGGGCAAGGTGGCGCTCCGGGCCGTCGAGAACGGGCTGATCACGCTCACCGACTGCCGCGTGCCGGAGTCCGACCGTCTCCAGAAGGCCGAGTCGTTCGCCCAGGTCGCCGAGGTCCTCAAGCTCACGCGGGCGGGCGTGGCGTGGCAGGCCGTCGGCTGCGCGATGGGCGCCTACGAGCGGAGCCAGCGCTACGCCACCACGCGCCTCCAGTTCGGCCGGCCCATCGCCCAGTTCCAACTCATCCAGGACAAGCTGGTCCACATGCTCGGCAACGTGACGGCGCTCCAGACGATGTGCCTCCGCCTGAGCCAGCTCCAGGACGCCGGCCGGATGTCCGACGCCCAGGCGTCGCTGGCGAAGGTGTTCACGGCCGCCCGTTGCCGCGAGGTCGTGGCGCTGGCGCGCGACCTCCACGGCGGCAACGGCATCCTCCTGGAGAACCACGTGGCCCGCTACTTCTGCGACACCGAAGCCATTTATTCCTACGAGGGCACCAACGAGATCAACTCGCTCATCGTCGGCCGCGACGTGACCGGCCTCGGCGCGTTCGTCTAGCCTTCGTGGCTGGCGGCGTGTGTCGCCAGCTGTTCGACTCTTTCGACTCCTCTCCCTTGACCCGATGGAAACCCCGACCCTGACCTCCAACGGCGCCTCCGCCGACACCGCCCGCGGCGAGACCCCCGCGTGGGCCTACCGACCGTTCCGCACGGCCGCCGTCGTCGGCGCCGGCGTCATGGGCAGCCAGATCGCCGCCCACCTCGCCAACGCCGGCCTCGACGTGCTCCTCCTCGACGTGACGCCCGAGAGCATCGGGAAGGAGGGGCCCAAAAACTCCATCGTCGAGGGCGCCTTCAAGGCGGCGGCGAAGATGAAGCCGGACCCGTTCTTCACGGCCGAGGCCCAGGAGCGGATCACGCTCGGCAACTTCGACGACGACTTCGACAAGATCGGCGACGCCGACTGGGTGATCGAGGTCGTCGTCGAGCGGATGGACATCAAAAAGGACGTGCTCGCTCGGATCGAGGAGGCCGCCTCCGACACGGCCGTCGTCTCGTCCAACACGTCGGGGCTGCCCATCGCGGAGATGTCGGCCGACCTCGGCGAGTCGTTCCGGTCGCGCTTTCTGGGGACCCACTTTTTCAACCCGCCGCGCTACCTCAAGCTGTTCGAGGTGATCCCGACGCCGGACACCGACCCCGAGGTCGTCGCCCGCGTCGCCGCCTTCGCCCGCGTCCACCTGGGCAAGGGGATCGTCATGGCGAAGGACACGCCCAACTTTATCGGCAACCGGATCGGGACGTACGCCATGCTCGGCGCCGTCGAGCAGTTCGAGCAAGGCAACTTCTCGATCGAGGAGATCGACGCGCTGACGGGGACGCTCATCGGCCACGCCAAGAGCGCCACGTTCCGCACCGCCGACGTCGTCGGGCTCGACACGCTCCGCCACGTCACGGCTAACCTCTACGACGCGATCCCTGAGGACGAGTCCCGCGAGCGCTTTACGGTGCCGAACGTGCTCCAGCGGCTCGTGGACCTCAAGAACCTCGGGGCCAAGTCGAAGGCCGGGTTCTACAAGAAGGAGGGCAAGACGATCAAGAGCTTCAACCCGGAGACCGGCGAGTACGAAGAGCCCGGCGAGATGAGCTTCGACGTCCGGGACTTCAAGAAGGCGGGCGACCTGCCGGCCCGGCTCCGCGCGCTCTGGGAAGACGACGGCCGCGCGGGCCAGTTCTTCCGCGACACCACGCTCGACCTCATCGGCTACACCGCCCGCCGGACGCCCGAGATCTCCGACTCGCCCGCGAACACCGACCGCGCCCTCAAGTGGGGCTTCGGGTGGGAGATGGGGCCGTTCGAGATCTGGGACGTGCTCGGCGTCGACACGGTCCGCCAGGCGCTGGCGGACGCCGGCATCGGGGTCCCCGCCTGGGTGGCCGACGTGCCCACCGAAGGGTTCTACCGCGACACCGAGTCCGGCATCCCGGAGGTCTGGACGCCCCCGACGGGCGGCTACCAGCCCGACCCACGGCCGGCCGACGAGTGGGGGCTCACCTACATCAAGGAGAACCCGAACAACACGCTCTGGCAGAACGACGAGGCGGCCCTGCTCGACGTGGGCGATGGCGTCGCCCTCTTCGAGTTCCGCTCGAAGTCCAACAGCCTCGGCCAGGAGGTGATCTCCGGCCTCATGGAGGCCATCGACAAGGTGGAAAACGACCGGGACCTCCGGGGCATGGTCGTCGGCAACGAGGGCTCGAACTTCTCCGTCGGCGCCAACCTCGGGGAGGTCGCCATGGCCCTCGCGATGGGCCAGGTCGACGAGCTGGAGCCGTTTCTCCAGTCGTTCCAGGACGCCGTCTTCCGGATCCGCTACGCCACCAAGCCGGTCGTGGTCGCCACGCACCAGCGCGTGCTGGGCGGGGGCTGCGAGATGACGATCGCGTGCCCGCACCCGGTCCTCGCCGCCGAGACGTACATGGGCCTGGTCGAACTCGGCGTGGGCCTAATCCCGGCCGGCGGCGGTACGACCATGATGACGGCGCGGGCCGCGGAGCTGGCTACCGACGCGGACTTCCCGTCCGAGGTGCAGCCGTGGCTCCGCCAGCACTTCGAGCAGATCGCGATGGCGAAGGTGGCCGAGAGCGCGCACCAGGCCCGCGAGATGAACTACGTGGACGACAACGCGGTCATCGTGATGAACGACGCCCGGCGGTTCCACGTCGCCAAGCAGGAGGTCGTGCGGCTCAGTGAGCAGGGCTACCTCCCGCCGCCGGTGCGAACGAACATCATGGTGCTCGGCGCCCCCGGCCGTGCGCAGTTCGACGTGGCGCTCCACCAGTTCCAGGAGGGCAACTACATCTCGGAGTACGACAACTACCTCGCGCACCGGCTCGCGTGGGTCATGACCGGCGGCGACCTCACGGCCCCTGCCGAGGTCCACGAGGACTACCTCCTCGAACTCGAGCGCGAGGTGTTCCTCTCGCTCCTCGGGGAGGAGAAGACGCAGGCCCGCATCCAGAGCATCCTCACGACCAACAAGCCGCTCCGCAACTAGAGAGGGAGACGGGGTGAGGGAGACGGCGTGGGCCGAGAATCGCCCGCCGCCCCTCGCCCCTCCACCCACGACCTTTCATTCTCCTCAACCATGCAGTTAAACGAAGCTTACATCGTGTCCTCGGTCCGCACTCCGGTGGGGAAGGCGAAGAAGGGCGCACTCAAGGACGTTCGCCCCGAGCACCTCGGCGCGACGGCCGTCACCGGCGCCATCGAGCGCATCAAAGGCCTGGAGCACGCTCGCGTCGATGACCTGATCATCGGGTGCGCGTACCCAGAGGGGCCCCAGGGCAACAACATGGCTCGGGCCATCGCCCAGGTCGCCAAGATGCCGGACTCCGTCCCCGGCGTCACCGTCAACCGGTTCTGTTCATCGGGCCTCCAGACGATCGCCCAGGCGTACAACGCCGTCGCTGTGGGGCAGGCCGACTGCATCGTCGCCGGCGGGGTCGAGTCCATGTCGTCCGTCCCGATGGGCGGGTTCTACTTTGCCCCGGACCCTGAACTCACGTCGAGCGATCCGGAGTTCTACACGTCGATGGGGATCACGGCGGAGAACGTGGCCGAGCAGTTCGACGTCGAGCGGGAGGCGCAGGACGCGTTCGCGCTCCAGAGCCACCAGCGCGCCTCCGAGGCCATTGAGGCGGGCCGCTTCCAAGACGAGATCGTCCCCGTCCAAGTCCACGAAGTCGTTTACGACCCGGAGACGCGCGAGTCCACGGCCCGTCAGTTCACGCACTCCGTGGACGAGGGGCCGCGCCCGGACACGAGCCTGGAGGCGCTCGCCCGCCTCCGCCCCGTCTTCAAGCAGGGCGGCAGCGTGACGGCCGGCAACTCGTCGCAGACCAACGACGGCGCCGCCGCCACGGTCATCCTGTCGAAGGCGCTCGTGGACGAGCTCGAGGCGGAGCCGATGGCGCGGATGCTCGGGTTCACGGTGACCGGCGTGGCCCCCGAGATCATGGGCATCGGGCCGATGGAGTCGATCCCGAAGGTGCTCAAGCAGGTCGGGATGGATCTGAAGGACATCGACCTGATCGAGCTGAACGAGGCGTTCGCCAGCCAGTCGCTCGCTATCCTCCGCGAGCTCGATATTCCGCAGGACAAGGTGAACGTCAACGGCGGGGCGATCGCCCTCGGCCACCCGCTCGGCTGCACCGGCGCCAAGCTGACGGCGACGCTCCTCCACGAGATGAAGCGGCGCGGCTCCCGCTACGGCATCGTGACGATGTGCATCGGCGGCGGGATGGGCGCCTCGGCCGTCTTCGAGAACCTCCAGCGGTAGGCCGCCCGCCGCTGGCGGAGACCCGGACCAAACGAGAGCGCGGGCGGCCTCCCACCACAGGGGCCGCCCGCGCCTTGTCCGTCCGCCGGCGACGTCCGCCGGCCGAGATCGGCTACGAGGTCCCGTCGCCGGTCCCGAACCCGCCGGAGAGCCCGACGAGCATGTCGATGTCGCCGCCGTTGGCGACCGGCCCGGCCGTCAGGGCCTCGACGGCGCCGAGCAGGATCATCGTCGGCGGTTCGTAGGGGAGGGGGGCGTCGGTGGGAGCGGGCGTTGGCGTGGAGTCGGTCATGGAATCGGGGACGGAGGAGGAGGAGGGCGGCGTCGGGAGGCGGCCGGTCATCGGGCGACGGTGAGCCGGGCCGCCTGCACGCCGCTGGCGCTCGTGGAGCGGACGACGTAGACGCCGGCCGGCAGCGCCGAGGCGTCGACGGCGGCCTCGTGGCGGCCGGGGCCGAACGAGCCCTCGGCCACGACGACGACCTCGCGTCCCAGCGCGTCGTAGACGGCGACCCGGGCCTCGCCGGCCTCGGCCAGCCCGAAGGCGACGCGGGCGCGGCCGGCCGACGGGTTGGGCCAGACGGCGAGCCCGAGTGCGGCGCTGGGGCTGGCCTCGCCGGCCGTGGCCCCGCCGAAGGCGGACCCGAGCGCGGCGGCGAACTCGGCGAGTTCCTCCTGGGTGGCGTTGCCGCCGATCGAGGCGACGAGGTCGGGGTCGCGGGTGAGGTCGTAGACCACCGCGGCGACGATGCGGCGGACGGGCGTCACGAACGAGAGCACGTCGTCGCCTTCGGCGGCCGGGCCGACCACGAGGGCGAAGGCGCCAGGGCTGTCGGCGAGCACGTCGGCCTGGCCGAACGGCTGGTCGCCGCCGGTCGTGGCGAAGACGTAGGTGCCGTCGGGGTCGACGACGGCCGTGGCCGTGGCCTCGGCGGCGAAGGTGACCTTCTCGGTGAACGGGTCGAACGAGACGAACGAGCAGCCGGCGAGGGCGATGGAGTCGTCCGAGGACTCGTTGCGGAGGCCGGCGAACTCGCCGTCGCCGCCGTCGATGGAGTCGAAGTCGTCGGCGGAGACGCCAGCGGGGCCGCCGGTGCCGTCGAAGTCGAAGGACAGCGGGGCGTCCGTCGTGCAGGCGACGGGCTCGGGCTCGCTCTCCGAGGCGTCGAGGACCTGCTGGGGCGAGTTGCACCTCCCGCCGGGGGCGTTGCCGCGGATGAACACGGTTCTCGCACCGGTGAAGGCCGGGGGGTCGCCCGAGATGAGCCCGTCGAGCCCGGCGGCGCACTCGGCCAGCGTGGCGTTGGACAGGATGAAGAGGCCCCCCCCGACGGAGGTGAGCGCGCCGAGCCCGTCGAGCGTCGTCAGCGCGGCGTTGCCCCCGATGGAGAGGGTCCCCCCGACGGAGGTGATCGCGCCGAGCCCGTCGAGCGTCGTCAGCGCGGCGTTGCCCCCGATGGCGAGGCTCACCCCGACGGAGGTGATCGCGCCGAGCCCGTCGAGCGTCGTCAGCGCGGCGTTGTTGAAGACGGAGAGCCCCCCGACGGAGGTGATCGCGCCGAGCCCGTCGAGCGTCGTCAGCGCGGCGTTGGACTGGATGGAGAGCCCCCCGACGGAGGTGATCGCGCCGAGCCCGTCGAGCGTCGTCAGCGCGGCGTTGGACTGGATGGTGAGGGTCCCCCCGACGGAGGCGATCGCGCCGAGCCCGTCGAGCGTCGTCAGCGCGGCGTTGGACTGGATGGTGAGGGTCCCCCCGACGGAGGTGATCGCGCCGAGCCCGTCGAGCGTCGTCAGCGCGGCGTTGGACTGGATGGTGAGGGTCCCCCCGACGGAGGTGATCGCGCCGAGCCCGTCGAGCGTCGTCAGCGCGGCGTTGCCCCCGATGAAGAGGGTCCCCCCGACGGAGGTGATCGCGCCGAGCCCGTCGAGCGTCGTCAGCGCGGCGTTGGACTGGATGACGAGGTTCCCCCTGACGGAGGTGATCGCGCCGAGCCCGTCGAGCGTCGTCAGCGCGGCGTTGCCCCCGATGGAGAGGGTCCCCCCGACGGAGGTGATCGCGCCGAGCCCGTCGAGCGTCGTCAGCGCGGCGTTGCCCCCGATGGAGAGGGTCCCCCCGACGGAGGTGATCGCGCCGAGCCCGTCGAGCGTCGTCAGCGCGGCGTTGCCCCCGATGGAGAGGTTCCACCCGACGGAGGTGATCGCGCCGAGCGGGGTGAGGTCATTGATGTCAATTCCCTGTATGATGAGGGAGCCTGTGACCGTCGAGCAGGTCGAGGGGAAGGCATTGACCTGCGCCTGGGACGAGAGGACGTAGTTCGGCTGGGGGCAGTCCTGGGCGCCGGCCGGGCTGGCGGCCAGGAGAACGAGCGAGATCGTGACGGCCGCTAGGCGCGCCGAGAGTAGAAGTCGTGTCATGTCAGTAAGGTTGGGTAGGCGGGCGCGGCGCCGGGGGCGGTCCGCAGGAGCGGTGGGGCCAGGGTCGAGGGACAACCTCCGGCATCGTGCATCGCTCGACCGAAAAAACAGCGCCGCTGAGCGGACATTCAGCGCCGCTGAGCGGACATGTGAAGAACAAATGCTGGCGCCGACGCCCCTCGGAGACTAGGCGGGGCCGTCGGGGTCGTCGCGGGGGTAGGCCGAGGGCGAGACGCCGTGGGCGTCCTGGAACGCGGCCCGGAAGCCGGAGCCGCTGGCGAACCCGGTCTCGTAGGCCACCCGCTTGACGCTCTGCGTGCCCTCGCCGAGCATCCGCGCGGCCTCCTCGATGCGCACCCGCCGGATGTACTCGGCCGGCGACTCCCCGGTGAGCGTGGCGAGCCGGCGGCGGAGCTGGCGCGGGCTGAGCCCGACGGCCTCGGCGAGCGCGCTCGCCCCGAACTGCACCGACTGCATCCGCTCGCGGACGACCGCGTGGACACCGTCTAGAAAAGTGGTGTCTGTAGGATCGAGTGCTTCGGGGACGTCGGACGTCGGCGCGTTCTGGAGGAGCGGCTCCCAGTCGGAGACCAGCCGGGCCACGCCGGCCGCCAGCGCGAGGGCGTCCGGCGGCGCCGTCGCCTGGCCCGCGCACAAGAGGACCACCGGGACGTGCGCCGTCCGCGGGTCCTCGCGGAGCGTGGCGAGCAGGGCCACGCCGTCGAGGTCGGGTACCGTCACGTCGCTCACCACCAGGTCGGGGACGAGCTCCAGGGCGCGGGCGATTCCCTCCGGCCCGCTCTCCGCCTCCGCGACGCGGTACGTCCACTCGATCCGCGCGCGAAGCTCGGCGCGGAGCGCCTTGCTTTCGCCCACGACGAGCACCAGGGGCCGGTCTTCCTCCTCCCGTGGCACGGGCTCCGGCACGGGCGTGTGCCGGGAAGGGGCGAGGCCGGCGCGGTCCGCGTGGAGCGGGCGGGCGGAGAGGGAGGGTCGGGCCATGGTGGAAGCGGGGGGCTCCCCCTATAGCGGAACGAGGCGGCGCCGACTGCCACACGTGCCCAAACGATGCCCGCCACGCCGACGAGCCGATCAGAACAGCCGGACCGGCCCTCTGCGCGTCATCCGTCGCGTTCGATCCGTCGGGCGGAGAGGACGGGCCAGGGATCGCAGGCGAGTGGACGCGCTCGACCCCACGTCAAGCGGCGCGCGATGCTGGTGGTTAACGCCGTTACCTTCCTCTTTTTCCAAAGGTCGTTGAGCTCCCACGACACCACCGTCCTGCTGGCCGCTGTCCGAAGCGGGGACGAGCGCGCGGCCGACCGCCTGTTCTCGGCGGTCTACGCCGAGCTGCGCCGGATCGCCCAGAGCCGGCTTAGCGCCGAGCCCGGGGTCGTCACGATCTCGGCGACGGGGCTCGTCCACGACGCCTACCTCCGGATGGTCGGGGACGGGGACTGGGCGGACCGCGCGCACTTCATGGCCGTCGCCGCGCGCGCCATGCGCGGCATCCTGATCGACCGCGCCCGCGCCCGGACGGCCGACAAGCGGGGCGGGAGCGCCCGCCCCATCACGCTCCGCGCCGACCTCGTGGGCGACGAGGCCGTCGAGGACCACGTGCTCGCCATCGACGACGCCCTCGACCGGCTGGCCCTCCACGACCGCGACCTCGCCCAGATCGTCGAGCTCCGCTTTTTCGGCGGCCTCGACGTGGACGAGGCCGCCGAGGTCCAGGGCGTCTCCGTCCGCACGGCCGCCCGCCGCTGGGCGCGGGCGAAGGCCCACCTCCGCGTCCTCCTCGACGAGCCCGCCCATGACTGACCCGGCCCCTTCCCACGCCCCCGATTGGGCCACGCTCGACGCCGCCCTCGACGCGGCCCTCGACCTCGACGGCCCCGACCGCGACGCCTACGTCGCGTCGCTGGATAGCGCCACGCGCGCCGCGCTCTTCCCGCTCCTCCGCGACGCGCTCCGCGAGGACACCCTCCTGGACCACCCCCGCGCCGTGCTCGCCTCGCTGGCCGCCGACGGCGCGGCCGACGGCGCCGCCCGCGTGGCCGAAGGCGTCCGCGTCGGGCCGTACCGGATCGAGCAACTCGTCGGGGAGGGCGGGATGGGCCGCGTCTACCGCGCCCGCCGGGCCGACGGGGCGTTCGACCGGACCGTGGCGCTCAAGGTCGTCCGCCAGTCGCTGGCGCTCGCGGGCGCGGACGTGGCCGCCCGGCTCCGCCGCGAGCGCGACCTGCTCGCCACGCTCGACCACCCCGGCATCGCGCGGCTCCTCGACGGCGGTGAGACCGACGACGGCGTCCCGTACCTCGTCACCGAGTTCGTTGACGGCGCCCCGATCACGCAGTGGGCCACAGCCCAGGGGCTCGGCGTCCGCCAGCGGGTCCGGCTCATGGCCGAGGTGGCGCGGGCCGTGGACCACGCCCACCGCCGGTTCGTGGTCCACCGCGACCTCAAGCCCTCGAACGTGCTCGTGACCGAGGCCGACGGCGCGCCCCGCCCCGTGGTCCTCGACTTCGGGATCGCCAAGCTCTTGGACGAGGCTGAGGACGCGGGCTCGGCGGCGTTCCCCCTCACGCGGACCGGGATGCGGCTGCTCACACCGGCCTACGCCGCGCCCGAGCTGTACGAGCCGACGGCGACGGTCACGACGGCGGCCGACGTGTACGGCCTCGGAGCGCTCCTCTACGAACTGCTCACCGGGCACCGCCCCCACGACGACGCGCCCGACCGCCCCGGCCCGCCCACGACCGAGCCGACCCGGCCCTCCCGCGTCGTGACGGCGAGCGGCGGCGCGTTCGACCCGGCGCGGCGGAGCCGCCAGCTCAGCGGCGACCTCGACGTGATCTGCCTCCAGGCGCTCCACCCCGACCCGGCCCGCCGCTACGAGCGCGCCGCCGACCTCGCGGACGACCTCCAGCGGTTCCTCGACGGGAGGCCCGTCGAGGCCCGGCCGGACTCGCTGGGCTACGTGGTCGGTCGGTTCGTGCGGCGACACCGGGCGGCGGTGGCGGCGGGCGTCGTCGCGCTGGCGGCGCTCATCGGCGGGCTGGGGACGGCGCTCGTCTCGCTCAGCCACGAGCGCGAGGCGCGAGCCGAGTCGGAGGTCCAGGCGCGGCGGGCGACGGAGGCCGCCGACCTCCTCGCCGGCATCCTCCGCACGGCCGATCCCGACTACGACGAGGGCCGGACGGTGACGGTCGCGGAGGCCGTCGAGCAAGGCGTCGCGCGCGTCCGCCGCGTCCAGTCCGACCCGCTCCGCGCCTACCTCCTCCGCGTCCTCGGCGAGACCTACGTCCGGCTCGGCGAGCCCGTCACGGCCGACTCGCTCCTGTGGGAGGCCCTCTCGATCCACGAGGAGGACGCCACGAACGAGGAGGCCACCCTCATCCGGCGCCAGCTCCTCGCCACGCAGGACGCGCTCTCCAACCCCGAGCGGGTGCTCGCGCTCGCGCGCCGCCTCCAGCAAGACGACCCCGACGACGTCGTGACGCCTCTCTTCTGGATGTCGCGGGCCTACTCCGCTCTCGGCCGCCACCGGCAAGCCGTCGCGTCGGCGCGGAGAGCCCGCGACGCCGTGCGCGGCGGACCTGCCGAGAAGAGGGTCCGCGCTGAGAGCCAGCTGGGGGAGGCCCTGGCGTTCGGCGGGCACGCCGAACAAGCGCTCCCCTACCTGGAGGAAGCCGTCCGAATGAGCGTGGCGACGTTCGGCCGGGAGAGCGGCCGGACCTCCGATGCCCTGACCAGCCTCGGCCAGGTGCGCGGCGAGGCGGGGGACGTCGGGGGCGCCGAGGAGGCGCTCCGGGCTGCCATGGATTTCCACGCCCGGCGGTACGGCGCGAACCGGATCGGGTACCCCATGGCCTACCTCGGCGTGGCAAAGCTCCGCGCTGGCCAGCCCCAGGCCGCCGCCATGCTCTTGGACTCGGCCATCGCGATCACCGCACCCATCATCGGCGCCGACCACCAGGACATCGGGTGGTGGCTCCAGGCGCTCGCTCGCGCCCACAACCAGTTCGGCGATCACGAGGCGGCGGAGAGGGCCGCCCGCCGCTCGCTCGCGATCGCCGAGGCCACCGGATCCGAGCCGCTCGCCGCGCAGGCGCTCAGCCAGCTCGGCCTCGGGCTCGCCGGGCGTGACCCCGGCGCCGCTCGCGCCGCTCTCCAAAGGGCCGCCCGCCTCCTGGCGAAGCCGACCGAGAGGGCATCGTCCTATCGAGAGGGCTCGGCCGAGACGCTCCGGGAGGTCCGTGGCGCACTGGCGACTCTCGGCGCACGGGGCTGAGGGAGGAGGCGGCCGGAGGGTCGGGAAGGAGCGGCCGTGGGGCTGCTCTGGAGCAGGTGGGGAAAGGTTTGGGAGGGGCATGGGGAAATGCCCTAGTAACGCCGCTTTTGGCCCCTAGAGGCCCCTTTGGCGGACCCTCGACACCCAGTCTGGGTACACGTTATGTAGGACAAGCCCGACAAGCTCTGTACCTGCCAAGGCACTTGCCTTGCCCCTCTCACCCTCCCTCTCTTCATCATGGCAAACATTCCTGTCGAACGAACCAGCACTGGCACCCCTTGGTGGCTCTGGCTCCTCGGACTCCTCCTGCTCATCGGCCTCATCTGGTTCCTGGTCTCCGCTCTCGGCGATGACGACGACGTCGTCGCAGTCGACGCCCCGGTGGTCGAAGAGACCGTCCCGCCCGTCGTGGCCGAAGCCAGCACGCTGGACCTCTCCAACCTCTACGTGACGCGCGTCGTCGGCGACCGGACGTTCTACGTGGCCCCCAGTGAGTCCGAGTCGGGCACGGAGACGCTCGTGCTTCTCGACCAGAATATGTCCCCCGACGTGGCGGGCATCGAAGGCCAGGTGGACATCAACCCCGGCCAGCGCATCTCCATCGACGGGGAGCTCGGCCCGCTGGGCGACACCGACCTCGCCGGCATGGGCCTCTCCGACGCCGAAGCCAACATGATGACCCCGGACACGGAGGTGATCCGCGCCGACGGTGGCGACGTCGAAATCCTCGAGGCCCCGATGGGCGTCGGCGACGTCGAGGTCGGCACCTGATCGACTCCGATAGCCCTCTCTTTTCCCTCTCTTCCCCCTCCCCACTCATGTCTCGCATCTCTCTCTCTGACTCTGGCGACTGGAAGCTCGAGTTCCCCGACGACCAGGACATTCGCGGCTACCGTGCCCTCGACGAAGACGGCAATGACGTCGGCGTCGTCGACACCATGATCGTCAACACCAACGAGGAGCGCGTCGACGCGATCCTCCTCCGGGACGGCACCGAGTACCCGGCCGCCGACCTCTCCATCGGTGACGGCGTCGTCTACCTCACCACCGTCAACGCGGACGCCGACCACGTGGACGGCGAAGTCCGCGTCTACGGCGACTCCGGCAACGTCATCCGGCGCGAACGCGTCGAGGACCCGGACTACGACGCCCACGTGGACGCCTTCCGGACCCACTACGGGTCTACGTACGGCGACTCGGGTGGCACGTACGAGGACTACGAGCCGGCCTACCGCTACGGCTACGAGACCGCCTACGAGGACGACTATCGCAACCGCTCGTTCATCGATGCGGACGACGACCTCCAGAGCAACTACCTCGCCCGGTACCCGGACCGCGACTACGACACCGACCGCGACGCCGTCCGGTACGGCTACACGCGCGCCCAGCACTCGACCCGATGAGCACCACGCCCACTGTCGTTGACCGGGACGGACAGCCTGGAACGGTCGAGACGGTGGACTCCCACGTGGCCCGCGTGCGGCTCCCGTCGGGCACCCTCGTCGAGCTCCCTCGGGATCTCGTCGAGGTCCAGCCCGACGGGAGCTACCGCGCCGACATCCTCTTCGCGACGCTGGACGGCGGCCCGCGGACCGTCCTCCGAGAGATCGAGGAGCACGTCCGGATCGAGCCGCGTGTCCGCGAGACGGGACGGGTGGTGGCCCGCGTCACCACCTCGACCCGTGAGGAGCCGGTGGACGCCGCCGGCTGGCGCGAGACGGTCCACGTCGAGCGCGTCCCCGTCGGCCGCGAGGTCGACGCCGTCGAGCCCCCCGCGAGGACGGGGGCGTGACGGTGGTCCCGGTCTACGAAGAAGTCCTCGTCGTTCAGAAGAAGCTGGTCCTCCGCGAGGAGGTCCGCCTCACGACGCGCCGCGAGCCCCTGCCGGGTCCGGAACGCGTCACTCTCCGCCGCCAGCAGGTCGAGGTCGAGCGGCTCCCGCCGCCTGCCGCTGGCGACACGGACGGCTAGCGTCCGCGCTGGCCCCTCGACCGTCCCTCTCCCTCCCTTCCCTTACCAACATCCTATCATGGCCAAGACTATTGTCGGTCTCTACGACGACCGAACCACCGCCCACAACGTTCTCGACGACCTCGAATCCGCCGGCTTCGGCGAGGACCACCTCCGCTTCGCGTCCAACGAACGAGGCGAGGCGACGGACTACGACATCGACCCCAAGACGGACACGACGCCCGACGCCCTCGGGCGGTACGGCGTCGGCGACGAGGAGTCCCGGTTCTACTCCGAGGGCGTCCGCCGCGGCGGCTCCATCGTGATCGCCCGGGTCCACGACCAGGACGTCGACCGCGCCGTCGACATCATGGCCCGCCACAACCCCGTCCGCTTCGAGGACCGCAAGGAGGCGTACCTCACCGACACCGACGGCACCGAGGCCTACACCGAAGACCAGATCAACGAGAACCGCAGCCGGTTCGCGGAGCAGCAGCAGCAGCGCCTCGAAGAGATCGAGGAGCACCTCAAGATCGGCAAGCGCGAGGTCGTCCGAGGCGGCGTCCGCGTCCACCAGTACGTCGAGACGGACGTCGAGGAGGAGACCCTCCGGCTCCGTGACGAGGAGGTCCACGTGGACCGGACCAACGTCAACCGGGCCCTCACGGCCGACGAGGCGGACGCCGCCTTCGAGGACAAGACGATCGAGCTCGTCGAGCGCGACGAAGAGGCCGTCGTCGAGAAGGAGGCCCGCGTGACCGGTGAGGTCGCCGTCGGGAAGGACGTGAACGTCCGCGAGGAGACCGTCGGCGGCGAGGTCCGCCGGACCCGCGTCGAGGTCGAGCAGCTGGACGAGACGGTGCTGGCCAAGGCCGAGCCCGCCTTCCGCCAGCACTACGACACGACCTACGCCTCCACCGGGGACGGCTACGACACCTACGAGCCCGCCTACCAGTACGGCTACGCCGCCGGCCAGACCTACAAGGACCGCGACTACGCCGACGTGGAGAACGACCTCCGGACGGACTACGAGAGCCGCCACGAGGACAGCGTGTGGGACGACATGAAGGACGCCGTCCGCCACGGCTACCAGAAGGCCCGCGCCGCAGTCTAGCTCCCCCGAACTCGGACTGGCGCCGCCAGTCCTCCGGTGAGGCAGAGAGATTCTATCTCCTGCCTCGCCGCTGTTTGGACCCCCACGTTTACCCCCTCCCCTCTAGCCCTCCTCACCCATGGCCAACATCCCTGTCGAACGAACCAGCACCGGCACCCCCTGGTGGGTCTGGCTCCTCGGACTCCTCCTGCTCATCGGTCTCATCTGGTTCATCGCCGAACTCGTCGGTGACGACGATGACGACTACGTCGCCGAAGACCCTGTCGGTGTGGTCGACGAGCCCACTACCGTAGTGGCGGAGCCCGTCGAGACCACCGGAGCCGACGCGATCACCAGTATCGCCGGTCTCGCCGAGGGCCGTACCTCCATCGGCCGTCAAGTCAACCTCGACAACGTCCGAGTCATCACCGTGACCGGGGACAGCTCGTTCTTCATCGGGTCCAGTCCTGGGGCTGAGGATGGGGCGCTGGTCGTGCTCGAGAACCTCGGAGAGAGTGAGACTTACGCAACAGGGCCTGAGGGGGCGGACGGTCGGTACAACGTAGACGAGGGCGACATGGTAGACGTTGAGGGCGTGATTGCGGCCTTCGACGAGTCCGTCCCAGACTATGCGGACATGACAGCTGCAGACCGCGACCGAGCCATGCGGAGCGGCATCTACATCAACGCCCAAGATGTCGAGGCTGCGTCGGATGACACCGAGGTCATGACCGAAGGTGCGGCTCCGTCTCAGGAGATGTAACCCGAGTCGGACGTGTAGCTCGACCTCGAGAGGCACCCCCGCCAGTGGGGGTGCCTCTTCTTCGATGTCGGGCCCGCATGCCGGGCCCGGCGTCTTCTGGCGCGGCCCCATCGGTTTCGTCGGCCTCCGTGAGAGCGTGGGTGGAGCCGGGCGCCCCGACGGCGTGGACGAAGAGGGCTCCGTCTCCATTGCTACCGCCGTCGACTGCTCAGGAGGCGATCGTGGGCTCTCCGAGCGGATCGACGACACTGCCCTGCTCCATCAGAGGGAGGCAGGACCTGAGTCAACACGCGCGAGGATGTCATAGTCGGCGGCTGACGGTCGGGTCGGATTCAAGAAGACACAGGCGCGGAGCTCGTATTCCGCGCCCGCTCTCGTTCAGCTGGCCCGGCGCGTTCACCGAGACAGAGGGGGGAGGGGCTCTGGGTAACCCTAGAAATCCGTAACGCGCGTGGGCGCCCGACGCCGGACGTCCCCCTCGGCCGCTCGGAGCGTCACCTCGGTCAGCTCCGGCCGGCAGTTGATCCGGATGGGGACCGTGGAGAAGCCGATCCCGCGGTTGACGTAGAGCCGGTTGCCCGAGGCCCCGACGTCGCTGGCGGCCCACCCGTCGGCCACCACCTCCCCCTTGCGGACGATGTCGAGCCACGAGTTCCGCTCGCCGGGGACGATCCGGATCTGGCCCCCGTGCGTGTGCCCAGCGAGGGCGAGCGGGGCTTCTCCGGCCCCGATCTCGCGGAACGACTCCGGGTTGTGCATGAGCCACAGGCGGGGCGCCCCGGCCGGCAGGGCCGCGCGGGCGGCGGCGGGCCGCGAGGCCCCGGCCCACACGGACCCGACCCCGGCCACCCACAAGGTGTCCCCGTTCGGCGCGGCGATGGGCGCCGCGTCGTTCTCGAGGACCGTGACGCCCATCTCGCGCAGCTGGGCCGCCAGGTACTCGGCCATCGGCGGCCGGCGGTCGCTGTCCTTCTTCATCAGCGAGTAGTCGTGGTTGCCGAGGACCGCGACGGTCGGGATGCCGGCCTCGACGAGCGGGCGGACGATGTCGACGGCCTCTCGGACGCGGGACGAGTCCGGCTTGTAGACGAAGTCGCCGGCGATGAGCATGAGCGAGACCGAGTCCTCGATGGCATCCTCGATGGCCTCGGACGCCATGCCCGGGTTGTCGAGCCACATCCCGACCTGGAAGTCGGCGAGGAGCGCGACCGTCCGGCCGTCCCAGCCGGACGGGAGGTCGGGGAGCTCGGCCTCAAACGCCTCGTCGTCCAGGAGCAGCCGCGGCTCGACGAAGACGCCGTAGACGACGAGGCTGAGCAGGAGGAGGCCGAGGGCCTTAGCCACAACGAGATCGGTTAGTCGCGGACGCCCACGACGCTCTGGATGACCCAGGCGAGGATACCATACGCGAGGGCGCCGACGAAGGCCGCCGTCGCCGACTCCACGCCGAACCCGTCCACGAAAAAGGCCGCCAGGGCGAACATGGCCGCGTTGATGACGAGCGTGAACAGGCCCAGCGTGAGCCAGCGCACGGGGAGCGTGATGAGCCGCACGAGGGCCCCGATCGTGGCGTTCACGAGCCCGATGGCGAGCGCGGCGAGGAGAGCTGTCCCCGCCCCCTCGGCCGTGACGCCAGGGACGAGGTACGCGACGAGGAACAGGGCGGCGGCGCTCGCCAGCCAGCGGAGGAGGAGCTTCATCGGAGGAGGGGGAGAGGAGGGGGCTGTGAGGACACGCCTCGGCCGGCTGGCGGGAACGCTTCAGGGGACGGCACGCTGTCTGGACGGCGGCCGGGCGGCCCGTGTTGCGAGCAGGAGCCCGTCGGCGAGTGGGACGAAACGGTTGCACGCCGGGGATCAAAGGTTTACACTGTTAAGTACTCACGAAGCGTTTCGCTAGCCCCGTTCATCGGAGGCCTCCGGACGCCTCCGATCCCGTTCCCCCGGACCCTGACTCTGATGGACGCTCTCCACCTTTTCGCCGGGACACCGGCCTGGGCCGCCACCGTTGGCGTGCTCCTCGTCCTGTTCGTGCTCGGCTTCACCGGCGCCCCCCTGTGGGCGTGGGCGCTGGCGGGGCTCGTCGCCCTGGTCGGCTTCGGCGCGCCGGTGTGGCTCGTCGTCGCGTTCGTCGTGCTGGCGGCGATGTTCCTGATCCCGCCCGTGCGTCGGATGCTCTCGCTCGGCGTGATGAAGGCGATGAAGGCCCTCAACTTCCTCCCGGTCATCTCCGAGACGGAGCAGGAGGCCATCGACGCGGGGACGGTCTGGGTGGAGGGCGAGCTGTTCTCCGGCAAGCCCGACTTCGACCGGATGCTGGCGCAGCCCTACGCCGGGCTGACGGAGGAGGAGCAGGCGTTCCTCGACGGCCCCGTCGAGGAGCTGTGCCAGATGACCGACGACTGGGACGTGTGGCAGCGGCGCGACCTCGCCCCGGAGGTGTGGCAGAAACTGAAGGACGACCGGTTCTTCGGCCTCATCGTCCCGAAGGCGTACGGCGGGCACGGGTTCAGCCCCTCGCTCAACAGTGCCGTCGTGGCGAAGGCGTCGTCGGCGTCGAGCACACTCGGGATCACCGTGATGGTGCCCAACTCGCTCGGGCCGGCCGAACTGCTGGCCCACTTCGGCACCGAGGCGCAGAAGGACCACTGGCTGCCCAAGCTGGCGAGCGGCGAGGCCATCCCCGCGTTCGCGCTCACCGAGCCCGGCGCGGGCTCCGACGCCGGCGCCATCTCGTCGCACGGCACCGTGTTCCGGGGCGACGACGGCGACCTGTACCTCCGGCTCAACTGGCGCAAGCGCTACATCACGCTCGCGGCCATCTCCGACGTGCTCGGGCTGGCCTTCAAGCTGGAGGACCCCGACGAGCTGCTCGGCAAGGGCCGGAAGCTGGGCATCACCTGCGCCCTCATCCCGACCGACACCGAGGGCGTCGTCCTCGGCAAGCGGCACGACCCGCTCGGCGTCCCGTTCTGGAACTGCCCCACCGAAGGCCACGACGTGGTGGTGAAGCTGGAGGACGCCGTGATCGGCGGGGCCGCCGGGGCCGGGCGCGGCTGGCGGATGCTCATGCAGAGCCTCGCCGCCGGGCGCGGCATCTCGCTCCCGGCCTCGGCCACGGCCGGCGTGAAGCAGGCCGGGCGCGTCGCCAGCGCGCACGCGCTCGTCCGCAAGCAGTTCGGCCTGTCGATCGGCAAGTTCGAGGGGATCGAGGAGCCGCTCGCGCGGATCGGCGGCTGGGCCTACCTCATGGAGGCCGCCCGCCGCTACACGAACGGCGGCCTCGACCAGGGCGCCGCCCCGGCCGTCGTCACGGCCATGATGAAGTACAACACCACCGAGCTGTTCCGGAAGGCCATCAACGACGCCATGGACATCTTGGGCGGCAACGCCATCTCGCGCGGCCCGCGCAACCCGCTCGCGGCGGCCTACATCGGCATCCCCGTGTCCATCACCGTCGAGGGCGCCAACATCCTCACGCGGACGCTCATGGTGTTCGGGCAGGGCGCGATCCGGTGCCACCCGTACGCCCTCCAAGAGATGCAGGCGCTGATGGCCTGGGACGTGAAGGCGTTCGACCGGGCCTTCTGGCCGCACATCGGCCACGTCGTCCGCAACGGGTTCCGGGCCGTCGGGCTCAGCGTCTCGCGCGGACTCCTCGCCAGCTCGCCCGTCTCCGGCGCCGCCGCGCCCTACTGGCGGAAGATGGCGTGGACCTCGGCGACGTTCGCGTTCCTGGCGGACCTGGCGATGGGCACGCTCGGCGGCGACCTCAAGCGGAAGGAGAAGCTGACGGGCCGCTTCGCGGACATCTTCATGTGGATGTACTTCGGGTCCGCCGCGCTCCGCCGCTTCGAGGCCGAGGGCCGCCGCGCGGAGGACGAGCCGTTCCTCCACTGGTCCATGCAGTACGCCTTCGCGCAGATCCAGGACGCCTTCGACGGCCTGTTCGCCAACCTCCGCGTCCCCGGCGCGACGTGGCTCTTCCGAGGACCGGTCGCCGCCTGGAGCCGGTTCAACCGGATCTCGGCCCCGCCGTCCGACACGGTCGGCCACAGGGTGGCGGCGGCGATGCAGGTGCCGGGCGAGCAGCGCGACCGGATGTTCGCCGGCACGTTCGTCCCGGACGACGCCGAGCACGCCATCGGGCGCTACGAGAGCACCATGCGCCTCGCCTACGAGGCCGAGGGCGTCTTCGGCAAGGTGAGGGCGGCCATCAAGCGCGGCGAGCTGCCGCGCGCTCACCCGGTGGCGCTGGTCCAGAAGGCCGTCGAGATCGGCGTGCTGACGCCCGCCGAGGCCGACCTGCTCCGGCGTGCCGAGGAGGCCCGCAACGACGCCATCCAGGTCGACGACTTCACGACGGAGGAGTACTTCGCGAGCGCCGTCGCTCCGGAGACCCCGCCTCCGGCGACGGCGCCGCCAGCGGCGACGGGGCGCCGCCCGTCGGGGCCGTCGGCTTCGGGAGCGCGGCCCTCGAAAACTCCGGGGCGACCACGTGGACCGGCGCGGTCGTGTCGGAAGACCCCGCCAGCGAGGACGAGTCGATCTGAGTCGAGCGGAGGGCGTGAGGCGGAGCCGTTCCCAGAGGGCGGCTCCGCCTCTGTGCATGTGTGTGAGCGTGTCCCTTCGTTCGAAGGGGGACGCTTTTGTGACGCCGCGTGGTCCGGCGGGTACGATCTTGCCGGGGCCGCCGACGCCCGGTCCCGTCGGCCCAGACCCTCCCACGCCTATGTCCCGCTGGCTTCTCGCCGTCGTCGCCCTCGGCCTGTTCACCGCTGACGCGGAGGCGCAAGCGCCCGCGCCTCGCTCGGTCCGCGCCCACCGGCTGGCGGGCGACGAGCGCGTCCGCGTCGACGGGCGGATGGACGAGGCGGCGTGGGGGGCGGCCCCTCGCGCGACCGGCTTCGTCCAGTCGGCCCCGACGCCGGGCGCGCCGTCGACGGAGCCGACGGAGGTCGCCGTCCTCTACGACGACGACGCGCTGTACGTCGGCGTGAGGGCGTACGCCCGCGACCCGTCGACGCTGGTCCGGCGGCTCGTCCGGCGCGACGGCTTCGGCGACCTCTCGGACCGGGTCTACATCGAGGTCGGCAGTCCGGCGGATGGGCGGACGGCCTTCTCGTTCGGCGTCAACCTCGCCGGCGCCCAGCAGGACGTGGTCCTGGCCAATGACCAGAACGACGGCGACGCGACGTGGGACGGGGTCTGGGACAGCGCCGTCCGGCCGTTCTCCGACGTCGACGGCACCGGCGGCTACGTCGTCGAGGTCCGCATCCCGTTCTCGCAACTCCGCTTCGACCCGTCCAACGGGCGCCCGTGGCAGTTCAACGTGCAGCGCGACGTCGGGGCGACGGGCGAGGTCGCGTACTGGTCGCCGATCTCGCCCGAGGCCGACGGGTACGTGAGCCAGTTCGGCGTGTTGACGGGCCTGGAAGGGCTTCAGGCGCCGCGTCGCGCCGAGGTCCTCCCGTACGTCGCCACGCGCCTGACGCGCGAGCCGGGCTCCGTGGACGACCCGTTCTACGACGAGAACGCCCTGAGCCCGCGCGTCGGCCTCGACGCCCAGATCGGCGTCACGTCCGGCCTCACGCTGACGGCGACCATCAACCCGGACTTCGGGCAGGTGGAGGCCGATCCGGCCGTCGTCAACCTCAGCCAGTTCGAGACGTTCTTCGCCGAGCGCCGGCCGTTCTTCGTGGAGGGGACCGAGGTGTTCTCCTTCGGCGGCACGCGCGGACGGGCCGCCGCCGAGCGGCCGACGTTCTTCTACAGCCGCCGCATCGGCGGCCAGCCGTCGTCGTTCCGGGCCGTCTACGGCGACTCGGTCTCGGCCGACGGGCCGGACGGCGACCCCGTCCGCGACCGCGTGTTCTGGACCGACGTGCCGGAGCAGACGACGATCGCGGGCGCGGCCAAACTGAGCGGCCAGGCCGGCCCCTGGACGGTCGGGCTGCTGGAGGCCGTGACGACGGACGAGGACGCCGAGTTCGTGACCGAGGGCGGGTTCCGGTCGCGCCTGCCCGTGGCCCCGCTGGCGAACTACCTCGTCGGGCGGGCGCAGCGGAACGGGCGCGGCGGCCGGACCGTCGTCGGCGGCTTCCTCTCGTCCGTGATCCGCGACACGCGGACCGAGGCGTTCGGCCCGCTCCTCGCCGCCACGGCCACCGTCGGCGGCGTGGACCTGGAGACGGCCACCGCCAGCCGGGCGTGGACGCTCAGCGCCGTCGCCGCCGGCAGCGTCGTCACGGGCGACGCCGACGCCATCACGGCGCTCCAGCGGGCGCCGCAGCGGTACTACCAGCGCCCGAACACGGGCTACCTCACCGTCGACCCCGACGCCGAGTCGCTCCGGGGATACCGCGTCGAGACGGCCCTCGCCAAGACCGGCGGCGGGCCCCACTGGCGGGGCTCGCTCACGCTCGGCGCCACCAGCCCCGGCTTCGAGGTCAACGACCTCGGCTACCAGGAGCGCGCCGACATCCTCTCGGCCGACTGGAATGTGAGCTACAACGAGCCGAGGCCCGGCGCTTCGTTCCTCAACTATGCGCAGGTCTTCGCCTACGGCGCCCAGGGGGTCAACTACGGCCGCGACCACGTGCTGCAGAACTTCAATCTCGGCACCTACGTCCAGTTCTCGAACCTGTGGGGCGCGCAGGTGATCGCCACGGGCCGGCCCGCCTACAAGAACGACCGGGTCACGCGCGGCGGGCCGCTGACGGAGCGCCCGCCGGACGGGTCGCTCTCGCTCTACCTCGCCTCGAACAGCGCGCGGCGGCTCTCGGGCACGCTCACGCTCGCCGGCCGGCGGGAGCTCCCCCACAGCTACGCGGGCGTCGGGAACGAGTGGACGGTCCTCGTCCGCCCGCGGATCTCGTACCGCCCGACGGACGCGCTCGCGCTCTCGTTCGAGCCGGAGTGGACGCGACTCTACAACACGGACTTCTTCATCTACCGCGCGGCGGCGGAGGCCGGGGCCCCGGGCGAGATCGGCGGCGCGCTCAACGCCTTCCAGGACTACCGGCTGGAGAGCCTCGGCCTGGGCCTCCGCGCCGACTGGGCCTTCACGCCCGACCTCACGCTCCAACTCGTCGCCGTCCCGAAGGTGGACGCGCTGGAGTTCGGGAGCGTCCGCGCGCTCGCCGAGGCCGGCTCCTACGACTTCGTCCCGCTCGGCGGCGACGGCGTGGCCGACTACACGCTCCTTTCGCTCCGGGGCAACGCCGTGCTCCGCTGGGAGTGGCGCCCCGGCTCGACGGTCTACGCCGTCTGGCAGCAGGTCCGCGACGAGTACGACGTGTTCCAGAGCCTCGACGTCCTGGGCGACTTCGGCAACGTGTTCGGGGCCGACGTCACGAACGTGTTCCTCATCAAGGCCAGCTACTGGTTCGGGCTGTAGCGACGTTCCGCGTCCGGTCACGACCTGAGAGACCCACGCCGTTCCCGCCCGCCCCGCTGGCGATGCGCCTCCGCCAGCGGGGCGGTGTCGCCGCCCGCCGCCCATCGTGCCGTACCTCGACCACGCCGCCACGACTCCACTCCGCGAGGAGGTCCTGGAGGCCATGCTCCCGTACCTCCGCGAGCAGTTCGGCAACCCGTCGTCGCTGCACGGGCCGGGGCGGCGCGCGCGCGTGGCCGTCGAGGCGGCGCGGGAGCGCGTGGCGTCCGTGCTCGGGGCGGAGCCGGGCGAGGTCGTGTTCACGAGCGGCGGGACGGAGGCGGACAACCTCGCCCTGCGCGGCGTGCTCACCGGCACCGCCCGCCGGGAGACCGGGCGGCCCGGCCTGGTCGTGTCGGCCGTCGAGCACGAGGCGGTGCTCCACACGGCGCGCGCGCTGGAGGCCGAGGGGCACCCGGTGGCCGTCCTGTCTCCTGACGAGCACGGCCGCCTCACCCCGTCCGCCGTCGAAGCCGCCCTCACCGACGGCACCGGGCTCGTCTCGGCCATGCTCGTCAACAACGAGACCGGGGCCGTCAACGCGGTCGCGGAGATCGCGGAGGTCGCCCGCGCCGGGGGCGCCCTCGTCCACACGGACGCCGTCCAGGCGGCCGGCCTCCTCCCGCTGGCGGTAGACGCGCTCGGCGTCGATCTCCTCTCGCTCTCCGGCCACAAGGTCGGCGGGCCGAAGGGGGGCGGCGCGCTGTTCGTGCGGGCCGGGACGCCCTTCGCGGCGGTTCAGACGGGCGGCGCGCAGGAGCGCCGACGTCGGGGCGGCACCGAGAACGTGGCCGCCATCGTCGGCTTCGCCGAGGCGCTCACCCTCGCCGAGGCCGAGCGCGAGGCGCACGCGGCCCGCCTCCGCACGCTCCAGCGCGACCTCGCCGCCCGCGTCCGCCAGTCGTTCGGGGACCGGGCCGTCGTCCACACGCCGCCCGACGCCGCGCCGCACGTCCTGAGCCTCTCGTTCCGCCCGAGCGAGTCCGGACCCCTCGACGGCGAGATGCTCCTGATGGCGCTCGACCTGGAGGGCGTCCACGCCTCGGCGGGGAGCGCCTGCACCAGCGGCGCCCTGGAGCCGAGCCACGTGCTCCTGGCGCTGGGCGTCCCCCGCGAGACGGCCGGCGCCACCGTCCGCTTTTCCCTCGGGCGAGAGACCACGGCCGCCGACGTCGCCCAGGCCGCCGACGCCCTGGCGCGCGTCGTCCGCCGCATGGACGCGGCGGGAGGGACCTGAGACGACGTGCCGGCGTTTCCGCACTTCCCGACCTCGCTCGGCCTGGAATGCCCGGTCTGGAACGCCTCGGACCACGGACCGACATCGACGGACTATGCCAGACTCTGACCCCGTCCTCTGGCTCGGCCGTCTCGCGGAGTGGGCGTGCGCCCTCGACGGCCCCATCCACGAGGTGGACGACCCGGACGCCCTGAGGGCGGAGGGTGCCGAGGCCGGGCTGGCGGTGGTCGAGGGGCAGTACGTGTCGGCCCTGTCCGACTGGATGCGGCAGACGCGCCGCCGTCCGGCCGTCGTGGTGCTGGTGGGGTCCGAGGAGGGCGAGGTCGCCGCGCTCCGAGCCGGGGCCGACGAGGCGCTCCTGCTCGACGCCGACGCCGACGCGGCCCTCCGAGCAGTCCGCCGGGCCAGGGCCCGCCACGCGGCGTCCTTCCGGGACATGGAGCGGTACCGGCTGATGGCCGACAGCTCGCCCTACCTCACCGCCCTCGTCGATTCGTCCTGGCGCTACGTCTATGTCAGTCCGGCGGCCGAGGAGCAGACCGGGTACCCGCCCGACGAACTGATCGGCACGTCCGTGCTCGACCGGCTCCACCCCGACGACAGGGAGGCCGTCGCGGAGGAGTTCGCGGCCGGCCTCGACGCGCCGGGCACGGTCCGCTCGCTCCGCTTCCGCATCCAGACCCCCGACGGCGAGGCCCGCTACATGGAGGGCGTCGGACGCGTCGTCGCCGGAGTGGACGGGGACTCGTACGGGGTGCTCACCGCCCGCGACGTCACCGAGCGCAAGCAGACGGAGGACCGGCTCCTCGCCTCCGAGGCCCGCTACCGGACCGTCGTCCGCGCGCTGCCCGACGTGATCTCGCGGCTCGGCCCCGACGGGCACGTCCTCGACTTCCACGTGCCCGCCGCCTTCGAGACCGAGTTCCCGGCGGCCTCCATGATCGGCCGCACGCTCCCCGAGGTGATCCCCGACGACCTGGCCCAGAAGTTTCTCGACGCGGCCCAAGAGATGGACGCGACCGGCGAGCCCGTCGCCTACGACTATCAGGTGACGGTGGGGCGGACCGTGAAGCACCGGGAGGTTCGGATGGCCCCGTTCGGCGACGCCGAGATCCTCTCCATGATCCGCGACGTGACCGACCTCCGCGAGAACCAGACCGCGCTGGAAGAGTCGCGGGCCGAGCTCCGCGCGCTGGCGACGCACCTGCAAGAGGTCCGCGAGGACGAGCGGACGCGGCTGTCGCGGGAGGTCCACGACGTGCTCGGGCAGCAGCTCACGGCCATCCGTCTCGGCGTCGGATGGTTCGGGCGCCACTACCCGGACGAGGAGCCCATCCAGAGCCGGCTCGCCGGCATCCGCGAGACCATCGACGAGACCATCCGCCATGTCCGCGAGATCGCCACCGACCTCCGCCCCGGCGTCCTCGACGACTTCGGCCTCCAGACGGCCGTCGAGTGGGAGGCCGAGCGGTTCGAGGCGCGCACAGGCGTTTCCTGCCAGGTCCACCTCGCGTGCGAGCACGCGCCCGGTGCGGACGTGGCGACGGCCGCCTTCCGGGTGCTCCAGGAAGCGCTCACGAACGTCGCCCGCCACGCCGAGGCCACGTCCGTGGCCGTCACGCTCAGCCTCGAGGCCGATGCCGTTCGGCTCGTGATCGAGGACGACGGCCGGGGGATCGACCCCGACCAGGCCCTCCACCACCGGACGCTCGGGCTGCTCGGCATGACCGAGCGCGCGCGGGCGCTGGGAGGGACCCTGGAGATCACCAGCACCCCGGGCGAGGGGACCGCCGTTGAGTGTACGTTCCCGCTCCAGCCGTCCGATCCGTCTCCTTCCTCCGCTCTATGATCCGCGTCGTGATCGCCGACGACCACGCCCTCGTCCGCCGAGGGTTTTCCGAAGTGGTCCGCGAAACTCCGGGCCTGGAGGTGGTCGGACAGGTGGCCTCCGGAGACGAACTGCTCGCCTACGTCCGCGACCACCGCGTCGACGTGGTGGTGATGGACATGAACATGCCGGGGCCGGGCGGGCTCGACCTCGTCAAGTCGCTCAAGGCCGAGTTCCCGTCGCTCCCGCTCCTCGTGCTCTCGGCCCACCCGGAGGACCAGTACGCCGTCCGCGTGGTCCGGGCCGGAGCCCTCGGCTACCTCACGAAGGAGAGCGCCGAGGCGGACCTCGTGGACGCCATCCGCCGCGTGGCACAGGGGAAGCGATTCCTCACGCGGACGCTGGCCGAGTCGCTGCTCGACGCCCTCGACTTCGACCCGGACGGGATGCCGCACGCGGCCCTCTCGGACCGCGAGTACCAGGTGCTTCGGCTCCTCGCTTCGGGCATGACCGTCGGCGGCATCGCCGAGCGCCTCTCGCTCAGCGTCAAGACGATCTCGACCTACCGGACGCGCCTGCTCCAGAAGATGGGGATGAGCAACAACTCGGAGCTGACGCGGTACGCGCTGGAAAACGACCTCGTCGCGTAGAGGCGCGCCCGCCGGTGGCCCGCCAGCCGGGCGGGGCGGCGCTCGTGTAGGAAGTCGTCCGGCCGGGGAGGGGGCGCTCGCCTCGGGGCTCCCGTCGTCCGGCCCTCGTCCCCCGCGTTCTGCTGGTCGACGACTCGCCGGTGCTCCGGCGGCACCTCCGCTCGGCCACCGAGGGGTGGAGGTGATCGCGGAGGCGCGCGACGGCTGGAGGCGCTGCGCGCGCTGTTCGACGAGCCGTCGCCGCCGTACGTCATCGTCCTCACCGACCACGCCGGCGACCCGTACCGCGCGGCGTGCCTCGCCGCTGGCGCCGACCGCTTTTTCGACAAGTCCGCCGAGGTGGAGCGGGGGAGGGACGTGCTCCGGGACTCGGCCCAGGCCGCCGAGGCGTCGCGCTGGCGACGGCGCCCGCCAGCGGGGCGGGCCCAAAAAAGACGGGCCGAGGCCGGGCGAACCCGGGGCCTCAGCCCGTCTCCCTCTCTCCCTCGGGGGGACTCGGTGCCGCGCGGGCGGCGGATGTCAGGCGGCGACGCGGTGGGTCTCCATGCGGCCCCGGAGCGTCCGGAGCGTCTTGGAGAGGATCTGCGAGATGCGCGCCTCGGTCAGCTGGAACTGCTCGGCGATCTCGCGGAGCGTGAGGTCCTCGTAGTAGTAGAGGTGGACGATCCGCTGCTCGCGCTCGGTGAGCCGCCCGACGAGCGCCCCGACGAACCCGTAGAGCGACTGGCGCTCGGCGTCGGCGTCGGCGGGCTCGGCGTCGGGAGCGGGGAGGGTCTCGATGGGCGTCGGGCCGTCGTCGCCGTGCGAGTCGAAGAGCGAGAGCGTGAACCGCTGCTGGGCGTCGTGGCGGAGGCGGTTGTAGGACCGGACGCTCACGCCGAGCCGGTCGGCCACCTGGGCGTCGCGGGGCTCGGCGCCCAGCTCCTGCTGGAGCGTCTCGGCGGTGCGGGAGGCCTCGGCCACGCGGCGGCGGCGGTCCCGGCTGAGGCAGTCGATGGTGCGGAGGAAGTCGACGAGGGCGCCGCGGATGCGGCCGAACGCGAACGACGCGAAGGGCGTCCCCCGCGAGGGGTCGTAGCTCTGGAGCGCCTGGACCATCCCGAGCATCCCGGCGTTTTCGAGGTCACGGTACGTCGCCAGCGGGTGGTCGGGGAGCGTGATCCGGCGGGCGAGCGAGCGGACGAGCGGGAGGGCGGCCACGGCCACGGCCCGGCTGTACTCGTCCATGAGCGGGCCGTCGGCGTCTCGTTCGGCGGCGTAGCGTTCGACGGCGTCTTGGAGCGAAGAGGTCATGAGAGGGCCGGGCGTCGGAGGGTGGGAGGCGAGACGATTCCCCCTCACGCAAGGCCGGTGCCACTCTGCCCGTGCCCCCCCTTGGGACCCGTGGTCCCGCACGGGTCCGACGCTTTGCCCTCCGCTTTGGGAACGGCGCCGCGCCGTTCCACGGATGAACAGCCGGTTGCAGAGCGGACCGCCTGGATATCGGCGGGCGTGCGGCGTCGGCAAAACAACCGCCGGCGGCGGTACGAAATCATACCGCGCCGGTAGAATCCGGCGTCGCGCGGTACGAACCTTCCTCCCTAGGTGACGGGGCCGCCCTCGGCGGGAGGCTCGAACCGGAGGTGGGCGCCGGTCGCCAGCGCTTGCTCGACCTCGTCGAACAGCCGGTCCACGTCGGCGTCCGTGTTCCAGACGAAGGGCGAGAACCGGAGGTAGCGACCCCGCCGGCTGTCCGCGAACACGTCGCGCGACTTGAGCCACGCCACGAGGCGGTCGGCGTCGTCCACCTCCAGAACGATCATGGCGCCCCGCCGCTCGTCCTCGATGGGGGACCGGACCGTGAGGCCGGCGGTCTGGGCGCGTTCGAGCGCACGCGTGCCTTTCGCCAGCGTGTCGGCGCGGACGGCGTCGAGGCCGGCGTCGAGCAAGACGCGCAGGCCCTCGACGGCGTGGTACATCGAGGCCACGGCCGTCGTGCCGGCCAGGAACCGGCGCCGCACCGTCGGGTGATCGGCGGGGGAGGGGGCGAACGCGAACGGGTCGGCGTCGGCGAACCAGCCCGCCAGTCGCGGACGGAGGTCGAGGCCGGGGCGGACCCAGAGGTAGGCGTTCCCGCTCGACCCGCACGCCTCCTTCAAGAGCCCGCCGAAGTAGACGTCCGCGCCGAGCGCCTCGGCGTCGACCGGGACGGAGGCGGTCGCGTGGTAGCCGTCGATGGCGACGTGCGCGCCGTGGCGGCGGGCGCGACGGGCGATGGCGCGGAGGGCGTCGTCGGGGAGCTTCTCGCCCGAGGCGAAGCCGACGTGGGAGACGACGACCCAGGCCGTATGGTCCGTGATTGCATCCAGCACCGCGTCCACGTCCACGAACCCGTCCGCCCCGCTGGCGACCTCGACCGGCCGCAGGTCGCGGAGCCCCCGCCAGCGGTGGACCGAGTGCCGCACCGACGGGAACTCGGCGTCGGTCAGGACCACGTCGGTGCGTCCGCCCGCGAACGGCTCGTCGCACGAGAGCAGCGCCTGGACCGTCCAGTGCACGTTCGGCTGGAGAATGCACGTGCCCGGTGCGGCCGAGAGGAGCGGGGCCACCCAGCGGTCGCCCAGGTCCTCGGGGAGAGACCACCAGCCGGGCGCGTGCCCCAGGTCCCAGCGGTCCGGCACACGGTTCCAGGCGTCGACGCCGCGCTCGGCCCAGTCCTCGCAGAACGCCTGCATCAGGGCGGGCACCGTCCGCGGCATCAGCCCGTGCGTGAACGCGCGCAGTTCGACGGCGGGCGGCGGCGGGACGACGAAGTGGGACGAGAGGTTCATCGGGGGCGGGGAAGCGGGGAGGCGAGGGGACGGGCGGGTCCAGTCCGACTGGCGACCGTCATCGCCAGCGTGCGGCCCTCCGTCCCCTCGTTCACGGGCCCGCGTCGATCAGACGCCCGATCACGTCCACGCCGGAGACGCCCTCGGCCTCGGCGTTGAAGTTGGTCACGATCCGGTGGCGGAGGACCGAGACGGCGATCCGGTCCACGTCCTCGGCGAGGGGTGTGACGCGGCCGTCGAGGAGCGCGAGCGCCTTGGCCCCGAGCACGAGGTACTGGCTGGCGCGCGGGCCGGCGCCGTACGAGAGGTACTGCGTCACGAAGTCCGGGGCGCCCTCGCGTCCGGGGCGCGTGCGCGAGGCGAGGCGGACGGCGTGCTCGACGACGTGGTCGGCGACGGGCGCGTTGCGGACGAGGGCCTGGTAGGCCGCCAGGTCCTCGGCCGAGATCACGGGCTCCAGGGTCGGCAGCGCGGCGCCGGTCGTGCTCTTGACGACGGCCACCTCCTCCGAGAACGAGGGGTAGTCGAGCCACAGGTTGAGCATGAACCGGTCGAGCTGGGCCTCGGGGAGCGGGTACGTCCCCTCCTGCTCGATCGGGTTCTGCGTGGCGAGGACGAAAAAGGGCGAGGGCAGGTCGAACGTCTGTCCGGCGGCCGTCACGTGCCCCTCCTGCATCGCCTCCAGGAGCGCCGCCTGCGTTTTCGGCGGCGTCCGGTTGATCTCGTCGGCGAGGACGACGTGGGCGAACAGGGGCCCCTTGACGAAGCGGAAGCTGCGCCGGCCCGTCTCGACGTCCTCCTCCACGACCTCCGTGCCGGTGATGTCGCCCGGCATCAGGTCCGGCGTGAACTGGACGCGGCTGAACGAGAGGTCGAGCGCGTCGGCGAGCGTGCGGATGAGGAGCGTCTTGGCGAGGCCCGGCACGCCCACGAGGAGGGTGTGCCCGCGCGCGAGGAGCGCCACGACGAGCCCCTGGACCGCCTCCTCTTGCCCGACGACGACGCGGCCGACCTCGCGGCGGAGCTGGCGGTAGGCGTCCGCCAGCGCGGCGACGGCGGAGGGGTCGGTCGGGTCGATCATGGGCTGGGAGGGCGAGGGACCGAGAGGTTACGCGAGGGGCGAGCGTTCGTGGCAGACGAAACCGTCCCGCTGAACCCGCCGAGGCCCGCTCAGCTCTCCGCCCTCGGCTGGTAGCGGTCCGCCCGGATGTCGACGTAGACGTCGCGCCGGAGGTCGGCGATCCAGCCCTGCGTCTCGCGCTGGCGCTTTTCCTGGAGCGCGTACTGGCTCAGGAGCGCGTAGTCGTCGGCGATGGAGAGGGTGTGCGCGGGCGTCCGCTTCTGGAGCAGGACGAGGTGGACGGCCTCGGTGCCGTCGAGGAGGGCGACCTCCGCCGGCTCGCTGAGGTCTCCGACGGCCAGCGTGTCCAGCGTCGCCTTCCACTGCGCCCCGAGGCCCTCCGCGCTGAGGTCGCGCGTGCCCGTCTGGGGGTCCGAGACGAAGCCGCCGCGCTGGGCGCTGTACGGGTCCTCGGAATGGCGCCGCGCGAGGGCCTCGAAGGGGACGCCCGCCTCGACGGAGTCGCGGACCGCCGCGAGGTACGCTCGGGCCTGCTCCACCTCGGCCCCGCCCGTCGGCACGTCGAGGAGGATGTGGTTGAACGAGACCCGGTCGCCCACGCGCTCATTGACGCGGAGCACGTGGTACCCGAAGGGCGACTCGAACACCTGCGAGACGGCGCCGGGTTCGATGGCGGCAGCGGCGGCGCGGAACTCGGCCACGAGGTCGCCCAGCTGGAAGCCGTCGTAGCGCCCGCCGTTTTTGGAGCCGTCGCGGTTGGTGTTGCCGGGGTCCACGGAGTAGCGGTCCGCCAGCTCCTCGATGGTCGCCTGCCCCGAGACGATGGAGTCGCGGAGGGCCTGGGCCGTGGCGCGGACCGTCGCCTTGGCCTCCTGGTTCGGCGCCGGCACGCGGACGATGTGGGCCACGCGGACCAACTCGGGCACCGTCGGCCGCTGCTCGGCCGGGATCTTGCCGAACCACGCGCGGACCTCGCCGGGCGTGATGGTCATGTCGCGGAAGCGGCGGGACTGGTACTGCTGGAGGAGGATCTCGTCGCGCACGTCGTCGCGGAGCGACCGCCGGATCTCCTCGATGGAGCGTCCGTAGGCGGCCATGAGCTGGGACTCGCCGCCGAGCTGGGCCGCGAGCTGGGCCACCTGGCGGTCGAGCTGGCTGTCCACGATGTCCTCCGTCACCTGGAGCGTGGTGTCCTGGCGGGCCTGGGCGATCACCACGCGCTGGTCCACGAGCCGGTCGAGCGCGCGGCTCCACAGGTCGGGCGTCACCTGCTGCTGGCCCTGCGTGGCCTGCTGGGCGAGCGCGTCCACCTCGGAGGTGAGGATGATCTGGTCGCCGACGACGGCGGCGATCCCGTCGAGCGGGGTGCCGGGCGCGACGGGCTGCGCGTGGGCGGCGGTCGCCCCGAGGGCGAGGGCGAGGAGGAGAAGACGCATGGGGGACGGGAGGCGTGGGCCGTGG
This sequence comes from Rubricoccaceae bacterium, assembly GCA_963811175.1. Lineage (GTDB taxonomy): Bacteria > Bacteroidota > Rhodothermia > Rhodothermales > Rubricoccaceae > Rubrivirga. The sequence continues at coordinate 1,692,793 of CAWEQE010000002.1, forward strand.
AACGTGGGCTGAGAACGGGCGATGCGGGCCGAGCGTGCCTGCGCTCCAGGCCCCACGCCCTAGCGGATGTCGAGGCGACCGCTCGCGCGGGCCTCGGAGCGGAGCTGGCGGAGGAGGCGGGCCTCCATCTCGCGGCGCATCTGGACGGCGAGCCGCTCGGCCAGCTCGGCGCGCACGAGGGAGAACGGCGGCACGGTGCCCGCTGGCACCCGGTCGACGACCTGGACCACGTGAAAACCTTGCCCGCTGGGGACGACGGCCACCTGCGCTCCGGCCGGCAAGGCGGCGACGCGCTCGGCCAGCGCCGGGTCCACCCCCTCCAGGCGGCTCTCCGGCACGTACTCGTCGGCGAGGGCGGTGGCGCCGTCCGGGTCGTCGGCGAACTCGCGGGCGACGAGGGCGAACAGGGAGTCGGGGGCGGGCGTGAGGAGCGCGCGCGCCAGCGCCTGCTGCGCCTGGACGGCCCGCTCACGGGGCCCCGTGCGGAGGTGGCGGAGGCGGACGTACGGCTCGCGGAGGGCGAGGGCGTCGCGGTGCTCGTCGTAGTACGTGCGGAGCGCGTGCTCGTCGGGCTCGGCGGGGTTCGAGGCGAAAAACTGCTCCAGCGCCGCCGCCTCCAGCGTCGAGCGCTCGCTCTCGGCCAGCAGGCGCCGGACCTCCGGCGACTCCGCGAGCCCCTGCCGGTGGGCCTCCTGGACCAGCAGCTCCCGCTGCACCCACTGCTCGACGACCTGCTCGCGCGCCGTCACGCTGTCGAGGCCGGCGGGGACGTCGCCGAGCGCGTCCGCGAGGTCGGCCTCGGTGAACGCCACGTCGCCGACGCGCGCGACGACATCGTCGGGGGGCGTCGAGCCGCCCGAGCCGCACGCGGCGAGCGCGAGGGTCAGGGCGAGAGCGAGGAGGCGCGCGGGCATAGAAGGCGTTGGACGGTCGATCAACGGGTCGGTGCGGACGTGCGGGCCCGCCGACTCCGCCGTCGCCGTCAGCGCTCGCTGGCCCCTTCCATCGGCTTCGATGCGGCGCTGGCGGGCGTCGTCGTCGCGGTCGGGGGGACGCGGGTCGGGAACGTCTCGGCGTCGTAGCGGTCGCGGAGGCGGGCTTCCCAGTCGGTCTCCAACTCCTCCTGGTAGCCCGTCACCAGCTCGGCGCGCGCCTCGTCGAACGTCTTGGCGCGTGGCGCCTCGATCCCGTCCAACTGGTAGACGACGCGCCCCCGGCGGTCGGCCAGCACGCCCGTCGTCTCGCCGACGCCCAGGCCCAGGACGGCGTCCAGCTCCGTCCGCGTCGAGTCGGCGAGGTAGACCGTGTCCATCCGGACGCCCTCGGCGCCTTCGAGGGCCGTGGCGGGCTCGACGCCGGCCGCCAGTCGGGCGGAGACGGCGCGGAGGAGCGAGTCGGACGCCGACCGGAACGCGAGCACGCGGCGGCGCTCGGGCCACCGGAACTGGCCCTGGCGGGCGTCGAAGTACCGTCGGAGCCCGACCGAGTCCTCCTTGGCCGGCGTCCAGACGCTGTCCTCGGCGACGCGGAAGAGGAGCACGCCGTCGGCGTAGCTGCGGAAGACGCGGGCGAACTCGGGGTCGCGGTCCTCCAGGCTGCGGACGGCCGCCTCGACGGCCTGCTCGTCGACCCACTGGCGGGCGATCTCGACCATCTCGCCGGCCGGGTGCGGGCCGTAGCGCGTGCGGCGGAGCGTGGGGAGGAGCCGGCCGATGGCGTACGTCGAGTCGCCGAGCGTGGCGAACGTGCGGTCCGAGTAGTCCCCGAACCCGTTCTGGAGGAGGAGCTGGACCGAGTCGGCGGGGACCTGGGCGATGGCCTCGCGGACGAGGGCCTCGTCGTAGGTGCCGCCGTTGGCGTCGAAGTACTCCCGGCCGATGGCCTGACGGCGGAGCGCCGTGCGCGGGAGCCGCTCGGCCTGCCGGCGAATTCCTTCGTACGACTCCTCGAACGACGGGCGCGGCGGCTTCGAAGTGAGCTGGATCAGGTGGACGCCGAACCGGGACTCGACCGGCTCCGAGAGGTCGCCGACGTTCTGGAGGGCGAAGGCGGCGTCCTCGAACGGGGGCACCATGCGTCCGCGTCCGAACGTCCCGAGGTCGCCGCCCTGCGCGCCCGAGCCCGTGTCGGCCGAGTACTCGCGGGCGAGCGCGGCGAAGTCCTCGCCGGCCTCGACGCGGGCCTTCAGGCTCTCGACGACGGCGCGGGCCGAGTCGAGCGAGCCGTCGGCGGCGGGGCGGATCAGGATGTGGCGGGCGCCGATCTCGCCGGCCGCCGGCCGCCGGTCGGTGACGGTGAGGAGGTGGACGCCGAACCGGGTCCGCACCGGCCCGCCGATCTCGCCGACGGGCGTGGCGTAGGCCGCGTCCTCGAAGGGGAGGATGGTCCGGCCGCCGGTGATGGTGCCGATGTCGCCGCCGTTCTGCTGGGCCGAGGGGTCCTCGGAGTAGCGCCGGGCGGCGTCCTCGAACGTGATGAGGCCGGCCTGGATCGAGTCCTTTAGCGCCTCGGCACGGGCGAACGCGGCGGCGGTGTCGGCGGCCGGAGCGGCCGGGCTGAGGAGGAGCAGGATGTGCGAGACGTCCAGCTCCTCGGCCTGCTTGTCGTAGATGTCGCGGACGATGGCGTCCATCACCTGCTTGTCGGTGAAGTACGGCCCGGCGAGCTGGTCGCGGTAGGCCTCGACCTCGGCGGCGTAGCTCGAGTCTCGGTCGTAGCCGAGGCGGCGGGCGTCGAGCACCTTGAGCCGGAAGTCGACGTAGCGCTCCAGAAAATCGAGCCGGCGCGCCAGCGGCGTCTGCGTGGTGTCGGCGATGGCGCCGTCGGTGGCGAGGTAGGCCTCGTCGAACTCGGCCAGCGAGAGCGTGTCGGCGGTCCAGCGCGCGACGACGGGCGTGCCGTCGCCGTCCAGGGCCGGGGCGCGGTCGGCGGCCGAGCGGGAGCCGCTGCATCCGGCGGCGGTGAGCAGGAGGAGGGCAGAGAAGAGGAGGCGCATCAGGAGCGTTGGGAGTCTGACCGTCGGGATCGTGGGGGGAGGCGGCCGGTCCGCATCGGGGTTTCCCCAGGGGAGCGAAGCTAACCGGACGCCTGGGCGGGGCGTTCAAGGGGACGCGAAAACGGACGACGCGGGCCGCGCGTGTGCGCCCTCCCGCTCGCCCCGACCCGCTGGCGGTGACGGCCGCCAGCGGGGCATCCTCTCGCCCGTCACCCGAAGAAAAATGGGGTGGGAGAGCAACGATCCGCTCCGCCGCGTGTCCTGCGTACCGTACGAGCCCACCCCGTCGCCCATGCCGCCCGACGACCCCGCCCTCATCGACGCGTTCCGCCAGGGCGACGAGTTCGCCTTCGTCACGCTCTACGACCGCTACAAGGGGGCCGTCTACGCCTACTGCGCCAAGATGCTGCTCGACCGCTCGGCGGCGGAGGACATGCTCCAGGAGACGTTCGCCCGCGCCTACGAGCACCGCGACCGGCTCCTCAACTCGACCTCGTTCAAGGCGTGGCTCTTCACCATCGCCCGGAACCAGTGCCTCAACGCGCTCCGCAAGCGGGGCCGCGAGGTCCCGTTCGCGCCGGAGGCGCCCGAGCCGCCGGCGCACGGGGCCACGCCGTTCACCAACCTCCTCAAGAGCGAGCAGGCCGACCTCGTCAACCGGACGCTGGAGACGCTCTCGCCGTCCTACCGCGAGGTGATCGTGCTCCGGGAGTACCAGAACCTGAGCTACGACGAGATCGCGGCCGTCACGAAGACGACCGTCTCGTCGGTCAAGAGCCGGCTGTTCAAGGCGCGGCGCAAGATCGGCGAGGCGCTCCGGCCGTGGCTCCATCCTGAGCCCGTCCCCGCGCAGGCGGGGACCGCCGACCCTCGCGCAACGCCCGCTGGGGCCGCCCGTACCGCGTGACTCGCCACCGACCCTTGTGATGACGTTCGCCCCCTCCTGCACCGACGAGGACGCCGAGATGCTCCTCAACGAGTACCTCGACGGCGAGTTGGACCCCGTCCGCCAGCCGGACCTGTTCGGCCACCTCGCCGCCTGCGCCGACTGCCGCGCCCAGTTCGACGCCATGCTCGCGTTCCGGCTCGCCGCCCGCCAGGAGCCCCTCCCCGTGCCGGCGACGGCCGACGCCGCGCTCTTCGCCCGCCTCGACCGCACGCGCCGCACGACCCGCCGCACGCCCGACCGCCGCGCCGACCGCGCGCCGCTCGGTGGCGCCCTCCGCCGCCGCGTCTCGGTGGGCGCCATGCTGGCCGTCGCCGGACTGGCGATCGTGATCGGGAGCGTGCTCACGCCGCCGCCGGAGCCGGCCGCGCCGCCGGAGCGCGTCGTGGAGACGGTCCTGCGCGACGGGGCGCTCTACCTCATCGACCCCGGCATCACGGTCGAGGCCACGCGCACAGACGGCGGCGGAGGCCGCCGCCGGTAGCGCCGCGAAGGGGGCGTCAAGGCGAGGGCCGCGCCCGCCGGGGTAGCTTGCGGGCTCCTCCCGACGCCCCTCGCTCCCCATGTCCGACGCCCCGGTCCGCGTCCGCTTCGCGCCCTCGCCCACCGGCCTCCTCCACATCGGCGGCCTCCGCACGGCCCTCTACAACTACCTGCTGGCGCGGCAGACCGGCGGCACGTTCGTCCTCCGCATCGAGGACACCGATCAGGCGCGGTTCGTCGCGGAGGCCGAGCAGGACATCCTCGACAGCCTCGCCTGGGCCGGGCTGGCGGTAGACGAGGGCGCGCAGACGGGCGGGCCGCACATGCCGTACCACCAGAGCGAGCGGACCCAGCTCTACGCCGACGCCGCCCGCCAGCTCGTCGAGGACGGCCGCGCTTATTACGCGTTCGACACGCCCGACGAGATCGAGGCCATGCGTCAGCGCCTCCGCTCGGACGCGAATCCGACGCCGGCCTACGACGCCTCGACGCGCGGCGAGATGACCAACGGCCTCACGCTCGGGGCCGACGAGGTCCAGCGCCGGGTCGAGGCGGGCGAGCCGCACGTCGTCCGGCTGAAGGTGGAGCCGGGGCGCCCGCTCTCGTTCACCGACCGCGTGCGCGGCGAGGTCTCGTTCCGCACAGACGACGTGGACGATCAGGTGCTCGTCAAGAGCGACGGGCTCCCGACCTACCACCTCGCCAACGTCGTGGACGACCACGCCATGCAGATCTCGCACGTGGTCCGGGGCGAGGAGTGGCTGCCGTCGACGCCGAAGCACCTCCTGCTCTACGAGGCCCTCGGCTGGGAGCCGCCCCAGTTCGCGCACCTCCCGCTCCTCCTCAGCCCGACCGGCGGCAAGCTCTCGAAGCGGAACGCGGAGAAAAACGGCATCCCCGTCAGCGTCCGCCAGTACCGCGAGGCCGGGTACGAGCCGGAGGCGCTCGTGGGCTACCTCGCCCTCCTCGGCTGGAACCCCGGCGACGACCGCGAGCTGTTCACCCTGAGCGAGCTGGTGGACGCGTTCTCCCTCGACCGCGTCCACAAGGCCGGGGCGAAGTTCGACCTCGACAAGCTGGCGTGGCTCAACGGCCAGGTCCTCCGCGACCTCCCGACGGAGGAGATCGCGCGGCGCGCGCGGCCGGCCGTCGAGGCCCGCGTCGGGGAGGTGCCGGACGAGCGGCTGGCGGAGGCCGCGGCCCTGCTCCGCGAGCGGCTCGCGTTCGCCCACGACCTCGCCGACGCGGCGTACCTGTTCGAGGACCCCGAGTCCTACGACCCCGCCGGCCTCAAAAAACGCTGGAAGGACGACAGCCCCCGCCTCGTCGCGCGCTACGCCGACCGCCTGGAGGCGGACGGCACGTTCACCGAGGAGAGCACCGAGGCCGCGATGCGCCAGCTCGCCGAGGACGAGGACGTCGGCTTCGGCCGCATCGTCCACCCCGTCCGGCTGGCGACGACCGGCACGACGGTCGGGGCCGGGATGTTCGAGACGCTCGTGGCGATCGGGCGCGAGGCCACGATCCGGCGCCTCCGGCAGGCGGCCGAGCGCCTCGGCTGAGATGCGCGCCGTGCGGCTGGCGGCCGTCCTCCTGTTCCTGTTCTTCGTCGTCCTGAACGTGGGCGTCTACGTCTGGCGCGTCGTCCAGCGTCGGCGGCAGAGGTAGTCCGCCCGCCCCGAGGCCGCTCAGAGCCGGCGGAACGAGTCGGTCGGCGTGGGCTACTTCACCGCCAGCAGGTCCACCTGCTCGATCTGGGGTGGCTGGGTGAGCAGCTCGTCCGCCTTGTCCATGAGCGCGGCGGCGATGTCGCCGTCGAGGTGGGCCTGGCGGCCGTCGTCGTCGGCGAAGGTGTCGAAGATGCCGAAGGTGGTGTCGTCGAGCTGGAGCGCGTACCACTTGAGGGTGCCGTCCTCCTGGCGGGCGAGGGGGAGGGCGCCCTTGAGGAACTCGGCGACCTCGCCGGCTTTGCCGGGCTTGGCGTGGAGGCGGGCGAGGAGGGCTTTGGATTCGGTGGCCATGACGGTAGGGGGGAGAGGGAAGAAGAGGTACGGGGCGCGCCCGGCATCGTTCGCCGTCGGCGCGGTCGTTCTCCTCCCTCACCGAAGGCGTGCCTTCGAGGTCCGTCCGCTACCCGTCCAGGCGCTCGCGGAGGAGCGCTTGCACCTGCGTCGGGTCGGCGCCCTTGCCGGCGCGCCGCATCGCCTGCCCGACGAAGAAGCCGAACAGCCGCTGCTCGCCGGCGCGGTAGCGCGCGACCTCCTCCGGGTTCGCGTCGAGGGCCGCGTCGAGGGCCGGGGCGAGCGCGTCGGCGTCGCGGACGGCCGCGAGCCCGTGCGACTGGACGACTTCCTCGGCGGTGCCGCCCTCGTTCACAAGCGCGGCGACGGCCGCGCTGGCCGCGTTCCGCGTGAGCGTCCCCCCCTCGACCCGGCGGAGCACGTCCGCCAGCGCCTCGGGCGCCGCCTTCGACGCCTCGACGGGGCGGTCCGCGAGCGCGCGGCGGAGGTCGTGGACGAGGAGCGCGGCGGCCTCGGCGGGCCGGTCGAACGCGGCGACGACGGCCTCGTAGAGCGCGGCGAGCGCGTCGTCGCCGGCGAGCACGGCGGCCTCCTCCTCGCCGGCACCGCGCGCGACGAGCGCGTCGAACCGCTCCCGCTGGCGGTCGTCGAGACCGGCGGCCGGATCGCGGGGGCCGGCCGGCGGAACCGGGGTCGGCTTGGTCGCGGGGGCTGCCGGCGCGGGCGGCGACTCCTTCTTGCCCCAGCGGTCCTGGAGCGCGACGATCCGGTTGAACACGAGCGCGTCCGGGCGCGCTGTCCTCCGGATCTTGCCAGAAGTAGCCCAGGCGCTCGAACTGGTACCGCGTGTCGGCCGCGTCGTCGGCGACGGACGGCTCGATCCAGCCCTGTGTCTCGACGAGCGAGTCCGGGTTGAGCGTGGCGACGAAGTCCACGGCGGCGGCCGGGTCGGGGACCGTAAACAGGCGGTCGTAGAGGCGGAACGTGGCCGGCCGTGCGTGCTCGGCGTCGACCCAGTGGACGACGCCCGACACCTTGCCCTCGTCCTCCGCCAGCCGGGCGCGGACGGTCGTCACCTCGCCGTCGGCGTCGTGCTCGGCGCCGAGGCACTCGACCACCGGCCCGTGCCGGAGGCGGACGCGGGCGCCGGGCGTGAGCCGCTTCCAGCCCTTCGGCGGCTCGTCGGCGTAGTCGTCGCGCTCGATCCAGACCTCGGGGCCGAGCGGGAGGCGGCGCGTCTGGGGCGCGCCCTCCGGCGGCGTCACGTCGTGCGGCCAGTACGGGGCCTCGCTCCACGTCGTCCCGTCCACGCCCTCGATCGTCATCTTGACCGGATCGGTGACGGCGAGGACGCGCGGGGCGACCTCGTTGAGGTCGTCGCGGAGGGCGTACTCGAACTGCTGGAGCTCGACGCTCCCGTTCACCTTCGTCACGCCGAGGTCGTCGAAAAAGCGCCGGAGCGCCTCGGGCCGCACGCCCCGACGCCGGAGCCCGGCGATCGTCGGCAGCCGGGGGTCGTCCCAGCCCGCGACGTGGCCCTCCTCGACGAGCTGGCGGAGCTTCCGCTTGCTCGTGACGGTGGTTTCGAGGTTGAACCGGGCGAACTCGACCTGGTGATTGCGGGGCTCCGGGACGCCGATGGCGTCGAGGTACCAGTCGTAGAGCGGCCGGTTGACGTCGAACTCGAGGGTGCAGACGGAGTGGGTGACGCCCTCGATGGCGTCGCCCTGGCCGTGGGCCCAGTCGTAGAGCGGGTAGATGGCCCAGGCGTCGCCGCGCCGGTAGTGGTGGGCGTCGCGGCGGATCCGGTACATGATCGGGTCCCGGAGCTTCATGTTCGGGCTCGCCATGTCGATCTTCGCCCGGAGCACGTGACGCGCCGTCCGGGTGCTCGCCGCGCCGCATCTCGTCCAGGAGCCGCAGGTTTTCTTCGACGGGCCGGTCGCGGTAAGGGCGACGGCGTGCCGGGCTCGGTCACGGTCCCGCGCCCGGCCCGGATCTCCTCCTCCGACTGGCTGTCGACGTAGGCGAGCCCCTTCTCGACCAGGACGACGGCCCAGGCGTAGAGCTGCTCGAAGTAGTCCGAGGCGAAGCGGATCTCGGCCGGGTCGAAGCCGAGCCAGCGCACGGCGTCCTCCAGCGCCTCGACGAACTCCAGGCTCTCGGCCTCCGGGTTGGTGTCGTCGTAGCGGAGGTTGGTGACGCCGCCGAACGCCTCCGCCAGCCCGAAGTTGAGGCAGATGCTCTGGGCGTGCCCGATGTGGGGGTACCCGTTCGGCTCGGGCGGGAAGCGCGTCACGACGCGCCCGCCGTGGACGCCGGCCGCCACGTCGGCGGCGACGAGGTCGCGGATGAAGTTGGACTTGGGGCGGTCGGTCGGTCGGTCCACGGCGCGGGGCGGGCTCTGGAGGCCCCACGGTAACGCCGACGGGCGGCCCGCCGCGCCGGGCGACCGTGGAGACGGCTAGGAAAGTCCCGGCGGGGGACGACGGGCCGCAGGCGGCGGTGAAGGACGACGATTCTGGGGGCCTGGCATCGCCAGCGGTCCGCCGTTCGGGGTCCGCCCGGTCGCTCAGATCCCGGCGTGGACCGAGTCGTCGGGGACGGCGAGGGCCGGGTCGGCGTCGGGGGCGTCCGCGTCGAGGCCGCCCGTCGTCGGGTCCACGGGGTCCGAGTCGAGCGTGCCGTCGGTGGAGGCGCCGCCGGCCTCGACGGTTCCCGTCACGTCGGGCTCCGTCTCGGGCGCGGGGTCGGCGCAGGCGGCGAGCGAAAAGACGGCGAGGCAGAGGAGGAGGCGCATGGGGGCGTGGAGGGGAGAGGTGCTATGCTACGCCGACACGTTCCTCGACGGAGCCCTCTCCCGAACCCGATGCGCGGACGCGGCCTCGAGCCTCCCATCGACCCCGACCCGTTCACCGACGGCCTGCCCACGCTCGACGGCGCGCGCGTCCGCCTCCGCCCGCCGCGCGAGGACGACCTGGCCGACCTGCTGGCGGTCTTCGCCGACGAGGAGACGCTGCGCTACTGGAGCCACGGGCCGCTCCAGGACCTCGCCGCCGCGCGGACTTACTTCGAGGGGATCGACACCGGCCTCCGCGACCGCTCGCTGTTCCAGTGGGCCGTGACCGAGCCCGACGAGGACCGGCTGATCGGGACCGTCACGCTCGTGGACTGGGACCGGAGCCACCGCCGCGCCGAGATCGGGTTCATCCTCCACCCGAGCCGCTGGCGGCGCGGGCTCGCCTCCGACGCCGTCCGCGCCGCGCTCCGGTTCGCGTTCGAGGCGATGGACCTCCACCGCGTCGAGGCCGACGTGGACCCGGAGAACGAGGCGTCGCTGCGTCTCTTGCAGCGCCTCGGGTTCCGGGAAGAGGGGCGGCTCCGGGAGCGCTGGTTCACGTTCGGCTCCTGGAAGGACAGCGTGATGCTCGGCCTGCTGGCGGCCGACTTCGGCGGCCAGTAGATCGTCGGGGGTCGTGTGCCGTCGCTCACTCGTCCGAAACGGTCGGCCCGAGTCCGAGTCTGACGACGGAGCGCGATGGGCGGGCGGCGACCCGCTAGGCCATCTCCGGCGACGGCGTCCCGCACGCCCAGCAGACGGCGAACTGGCCCCCGACCTCCTCCCCGCATGCCGGGCACGTCCACGGCTCGGCGTCCGTCGGGACCTCGGCCGTCGCCTCGTCCACGACGGCTTGGACCTCGTCCAGGCGCGCGTCGTCCGGCACCCAGACCTCGGACCACGCGGCGACCGGCGGGACCTCGCCCATCGCCGCGCCGTTCCGCTCGCCTCGGACGATGGCCGTCACGCCGATCTGCTCCAGCGCGTTGCGGACGAGGTGCGTGATGGCGGGGTCGGGGTGGCTGTAGACGCGCGTCATGACGGGGCCGGGCAGGTGAGCGGGTCGTACGCCGGGCGGCCTGTATCGTTGCCCCTCGCCACGCTCAACGCCGAGTGGTCGAGCGCCCGCGCGTCGCCAGTGCGGCGAGAGGGGGCGGGCGGCGCCTCATCGGGCGGCCCGCGCCGTGTTCACCTCAATCCAGTAGCCGTCGGGGTCCTGGACGTAGACCTGCCGCACGCCGTCGCCGCGCACGCTGATCGTGGCCGGGGCGCCGGGCCAGTCGGAGTAGGCCATCCCGAGCGCGTCGAGGTGGGCGACGAAGGCGTCCAGGTCGGTCACGGCCACGGCGAGGTGGACGGCCTTGGTGGTCGGGGGCACGTCGCCGTCGAAGGCGATCAGGTGGAGCTGGTCGTCGCCGCCGAGCGAGAGCCAGCGGATCACGGCGGGGTCGCCGGGCGTGGCGATCTCGGGAGCGCCGAAGACGTCCTCGTAGAACCGGACGCTCCGGTCGAGGTCGGCCACGTGGAGCGCCGTGTGGTCGTACATCACCCCGAAGGCGAGATCCGAGCGCTGGACGGGCGTCTGGACGAGGGCGCCCTGCGCCCCGCACCCGGCGAGGAGGGCCGCCAGCAGGACGACGAGGGGAGTGGAGCGGGTCATCGTTAGAAGGTGCTGCCGAGGTAGACGGCGTTGAGGAGGAGCCCGTCCGTGCCCCACCAGAAGGCGCGGAACGTCGGGTCGAAGTCCATCCCGATCACGCGGCCCCGGCCGAGGCGGGCGGCCTTGAGGGCGGCGGCGCCCGGCAGCCGCTCCAGGTTCTCGGACGAGAGGTAGCCGCTCAGGACGGGCTCGGCGGCATAGACGCCCACGTCCACGCCTCTCTGGGGCGCGGAGGGCTCGAACAGGCCGGCGCCCGACTTGAAGACCGGCACGCGGTCGCCGTAGCCGTAGGCCAGCGGGTGCGAGGCGTCGAGGGCGACCTCGAAGATGGAGCCGCCGATGGCCTGCGCGCCGCGCGCCTCGTCGCGCTGGCTGTAGGGGCGGGCCGTCGAGTCGGTCGGGGAGGGGCGCGTCTCGGCGTCGAGGAGGCCGGCACGGGCCGCCCACCGCGCTCCGCCCTCGGTGGCGATCAGGACGCCGCCGCCGCGGACCCACGCCGCCAGCCGCGCCGTGGCGACGGAGTCGAGGGACCCGTAGGAGCCGTCGGGCATCACGAGCGTCGTGTAGCCGTCGAGCCCGGAGCGGACGGCCTCGGGCGGGAGGAGGGAGACGGGCTGCCCGAACCGCTCGCTCAGCAGGTACCACACCTCGCCCACGGCGTACGAGCTGGCGCCCTCGCCGGCGAGGATCGCCACGCGCGGCGCCGTGAGCACGGGCCAGGCTCGGCTCCCGAGGTCGTTGCCCGTCGGCGTCAGGCCGGAGGCCAGGGCGAACGCCTCGACGTGGTCCTGATCCACGGCCCGTTGGACGACGGCATGGACCGAGTCCTCCGCCACGCCCGGCTGGCGGACCGGGACGACGAGCGTCCCGCGCTCGAACGGCTCGGCTGCTCCGCCGACCGACGCCGAGAACGGGCTCGTGGCGAGGCGCACGCGGACGCCGGCCTCCTGGAGACGCCGCAGCGTACGCGGCGCGAAGTAGCGGTCCCACCGGACGAGGTAGGCCACGCGCGCCCGGCCGCCGACGAGGCGCCCACCGTCGAAGTCCGGCTCGACCTCGGCGCCCGCCAGCCCGTCGGCGCGCGTGACCTCGGCCACGGTGGCGCCGTAGGCGAGGGGGAAGGTCCAGGCCGAGACGTCGTAGAACAGCGAGTCGCCGTAGGCCAGCGTCCGCTCCATCGCGGCCTTGACGAGCCGGCCCTGGGGCTGGTCGAGCGGGACGACGTACGCCTGGCCCGCACGGAACCGCCGCCCGTCGGCCTCGAGGTCCCGCGCGAGATCGTAGACGCGGACGCGGCTCCGGCGGAGCGCCTGGGCGAGCGCCTGCCCGCGCGTCCGGTGCTCGTCCAGCCCGATCACGTAGGCCCCGGCCGGTTTGTCGGCGGCGTAGAAGTCGCGCTGGTGGCGGAGCAGCGCCTCGCGCATGGCGGCGACGGCCCGGAGCGTCGAGATCGACGTGGCGACCTGGTTGCGGATCGTGAAGGGGTAGCTCAGCCGCCCGTTCTCGTCCGTGTCCACGACGAGCGCGCGCGACGACGCCTGCTCGAACAGGATGCCGACGCCGCCGTTGATGTCGGGGTAGGTCGAGCCCTTGCCGTAGTAGAAGTCGTCGAAGCTCTCCTCGGAGTAGTAGAGGCTCCCGATCCGGTCCAACTCGTCGGCGTGGTAGCTCGCGATCTGGCCCGTCAGGTCGAACGTGGCGGCCGGCGTGTTCGGGTTGTTGCGGGACGGGATGCCGGGCTGGAAGAAGAACGTGGCCTCGGCCCCCATCTCGTGGTGGTCCGTCGTGACCTGGGGGCGCCAGGCGTGCCAGAGGTCCATCCGGCCCCGGCTCTCCCGGAGCTCGGTGGGGAGCCAGTCGCGGTTGAGGTCGAAGAGGTAGTGGTTGGTCCGCCCGCCGGGCCACGGCTCGTCGTGCTCCAGGTCCTGCGGGTCGGCCACGGGGGCGGCGCCGCGCCAGCCGTTGGCCCAGTCCACGAAGCGGTCGCGGCCGTCGGGGTTGAGCATCGGGACGAGGAGCACGACCGTCTGGCGGAGCGCGTCCTCGACGGCCGGCCCGCGCCCGGCGGCGAGGTGGTAGAGGTAGACGAGCGCGGCCTCGGTGCCGCTCGCCTCGTTCCCGTGGACCGAATACCCCTGGAACAGCACGGCCGGCATCGCCGCCAGCGCGGCGTCGGAGACCGACGCGGGCGACTCGCTCAGGCGCACGTTGGCGGCCTGGATCTCGCCCAGCCGCGCGTGGTTCTCGGGCGACGTGACGATGGCGTGGACCAGCCGGCGCCCCTCGTACGTCTCGCCGTGGACGCCCATCGCCACGCGTGGCGACGCCGCCGCGACGGCCTCGACGTAGCGGACGACCTCCTCGGGCCGCGTGTGCCGCTCGCCGATGGTATAGCCCAGCACCTCGTCCGGGGTCGGGATCGCCGCGTCGTACGACGTCACGCCGTCGACGGCGTAGTCGAGGGCGAGGGGGACGGCGGGCTGGGCCGACGCGCCGGGCGCGCTCGCCAGCGCGGCGAGGGCCAGAAGGGCGACGAGAGCGAGACGGTGGGGAGGCGGAGGGGTCACGGGAGGGAGGGAGGCGTCCCAAAACCTAGCGCCGCCCGCTGCCCGGCGCCCGCCCCCGAGACTCGGCGCAGATCGCGCGGCGCCGCGCCCGTGATCCGACGGGGGAACACGTCCCTCTGGTTCTCGATACGGGGGCCATGCTTCGCTGGACCGTCCTGCTCTTCGGCGTGCTGCTCTCCCTGGGGAGCGGCGTCGCGTCGGCCCCGCTGGCGGACGGCGAGCACGTGGGGGTGCCCGTCTCGGTCGATGGGTCTCCTGAGACGCCTGCCGAAGAGGAGGCGGTCTCCGCCGAGTCGCGTCCGTCCCAGGACGCAGGGCCGGGCGCTCGGGTGCACGAGGGCCGAGCCGTGGCCGACGCCCCATTGGCGTCGCCGCCGACGCGGCCCCCGAGGCGGTAACTCTCGCCCCCGGTTCTGGACGGTCGTTGACGACCGTCGTTGGCGACCGTCCGCGCGCTCGACAGGCGAGCGCGCGCCGTCCGATTCGATGCCCAGGGACCGGACGTCCGGCCCTGACTCACTCGCCGGGCTCGTCCCGCGCATTCTCCACTGACATGAACGCCCTCCGCCTTTTCGCTTTTTCCGCCCTCGTCCTCGTCGCGAGCACGACGGCCCAGGCCCAGACCTACGTCTACGACCCGACGGTCGCCTTGACGGCCGAGACGCAGGCCGCGCTCACCCCGATGCAGGTGATCCAGCGCCTCAAAGACGGGAACGATCGGTTCGTCAACGGCCGGGCCGTCGAGCGCGACTTTATGGGCCAGGTTCGCCAGACGGCCGGCGGGCAGTACCCGATGGCCGCCATCCTCGGCTGCATCGACAGCCGCGTGCCCCACGAGATCGTCTTCGACAAGGGCGTCGGCGACGTGTTCTCGGCTCGCGTGGCCGGCAACTTCGTCAACACCGACATCCTGGGCTCGCTCGAGTTCGCGACGGCCGTGGCCGGCTCCAAGGTCGTCGTCGTGCTCGGGCACACCGAGTGCGGGGCGGTCAAGGGCGCCTGCGACCACGTCGAACTGGGGAACCTGACCTCGACGCTGGCCAACATCGCCCCGGCCGTCTACGCCGTCGGCGACGCGGTGCCGGGCGAGCGGTCGTCGACGAACAAGGAGTACGTGCAGGCCGTGGCCCACGAGAACGTCGAGATGACCGTCCGCAACATGGTCGAGCGGAGCCCGGTGATGCGCGGGCTCGTGGAGGAGGGGAAGCTGATCGTGGTCGGGGCCATGCACGACGTGGCGACCGGCGAGGTCGCGTTCTTCGAGGACTCGATGATCACCGCCGATACCATCGACGGCTAGCTCTACGCCGACGAGGTCTTCTGCGGCCCGGAGCGCGTGCTCCGGGCCGCGCTGCGTCTGCGACGCCCGGCTCCCCGTGCGGCTGGCGACGGCGCCCGCCAGCGCCCAGCGCCCAGCGCCGACGATTCACCAGACGCTCGCGAGCCGGGTGGCTCCAGGGCGGTCTCTCCGCGTACGATGGAGACCGCACCACTTCCACCCCCGCATGTCCGAGACCGCTACGACGACCGCCACCGAGCCCATCCCCATCGCCGTGGCAACCGGCGACGGGATCGGGCCCGAGATCATGGAGGCCACGCTCCGCATCCTGGAGGCGGCCGAGGCGCCGCTCCGAATCGACCCCGTCGAGGTGGGCGAGAGCGTGTACCTCTCCGGCCACTCGTCCGGCATCGCGCCCGAGACGTGGGACGCGATCCGCCAGCACCGCGTGCTGCTCAAGGGGCCGATCACGACGCCGCAGGGCGGCGGCTACAAGAGCCTCAACGTGACGCTGCGCAAGTCGCTCGGCATGTTCGCCAACGTCCGGCCGAACAAGAGCTACGCGCCGTTCGTGGCGAGCGCGCAGCCGAGCATGAACCTCGTCATCATCCGCGAGAACGAGGAGGACACCTACGCCGGCATCGAGCACCGCCAGACGACCGAGGTCTACCAGACGCTCAAGCTCATCACCCGGCCCGGGTCCGAGGCCATCGTCCGCTACGCCTTCGAGTACGCACGGGCGCACGGGCGCCACAAGGTGACGTGCATGTCGAAGGACAACATCATGAAGCTGACCGACGGGCTGTTCCACCGCGTGTTCGACGAGATCGCGCCGGAGTACCCCGAGATCGAGGCCGAGCACCGGATCATCGACATCGGCGCGGCCATCGTGGCCGCCCGGCCCGACGTCTTGGACGTGGTCGTGGCGCCGAACCTCTACGGCGACATCATCTCCGACATCGCCGCCGAGGTCTCGGGCTCGGTCGGCGTGGCCGGCTCGGCGAACGTGGGCAGCGAGTTCGCCATGTTCGAGGCCATCCACGGCTCGGCGCCGGACATCGCCGGGCGCGGCGTGGCGAACCCCTCGGGCCTGCTCAACGGGGCCGTGATGATGCTGGTGCACCTGGGGCAGCCGCGCGTGGCCGAGACCATCAAGAACGCCTGGCTGGCGACGCTGGAGGCCGGCATCCACACGCCCGACATCTACCGGCCCACGGTGAGCGAGCGTCAGGTCTCGACCGAGCAGTTCACCGACGCCGTGATCGAGCGGTTGGGCGACAAGCCGAGGCACCTCAAGCCGGTCGAGTACACCGGCGCCGGCGTCTCGGTCGAGGTCCAACCGTCGCCGCGCGTCGACAAGGCGCTCGTGGGCGTCGACGTCTTCCTGGACTGGGACGAGGACGGCCGCCAGCCGGACGTGCTCGGCGGGCGCCTCACGGAGCAGGACGGCGACGGCCTGCGCCTCAAGCTGATCACCAACCGCGGCGTCAAGGTCTACCCCGACGGCCTGCCCGAGACGTTCTGGACCGACCACTGGCGGTGCCGGTTCGTGGCGACCGACGAGACGGTGACGCCGGCCCAGGTGGTCGCGCTCCAGGGCCGGCTGGTCGAGGCCGGGTTCGACGTGATCAAGACGGAGAACCTGTACACGTTCGACGGGCAGCGGGCGTACTCGCTGGCGCAGGGCGAGTAGCGCGGGCAGCCGGCCCGCACCCCCGGCCCGTACCGAGCACGACGCCTGGACGGAGCCCGGCCGCGGCCGCCCGTCCGGCGTCCCGAGCCGGGGCGCGGTAGTTTTGGGGCACGTGCCCCTTACGTGCGCCCCCGCCTATGCTCGAGATCCTGCTCGCCAGCCTGCTGTCCCCGGTCGTGCTGGCGTTCGTGCTGGGGGCGCTGGCGGTGGCCGTCAAGAGCGATCTGGAGATTCCGGAGCCGCTGTACCAGGCGCTCTCGATCTACCTCCTGCTGGCGATCGGGCTCAAGGGCGGCGTGGCGCTGAGCAAGACGCCGCTGGCCGAGGTGGCCGGCCCCGTCCTGGGGACGTTCGCGCTGGGCGTGGGGACGCCGCTCACGGCCTACGCCGTGCTGCGCCGGCTGGGACGCATCGACCGGACGAACGCGGCGGCGCTCGCGGCCCACTACGGCTCGGTCTCGGCGGTCACGTTCATCGCCGCCCAGTCGGTCGCGGCGTTTGCCGGGACGCCCTCGGAGGGGTTCATGCCCGCCCTCGTCGCCGTGCTGGAGGTGCCGGCCATCATCGTCGGGCTGATGATCGCGTACGCGCGGGGCAGCCGCGCCGGGTCGTGGCGCGAGGCGCTGCGCGAGGTGGCGACGGGGCGGAGCATCGTGCTGCTCCTCGGCGGCATGACGATCGGCTGGGTCGCAGGCGAGGACGGGACGGCGTCCATCGCTCCGTTTTTCGTAGCCGGGTTCCAGGGGGCGCTCTTGCTGTTCCTGCTCGACATGGGCATGACGGCGGCGAGGCGGCTGCGCGACCTGAGGACGGTCGGGCCGTTCTTGGTCGCCTTCGGCATCGTGATGCCCATCCTCCACGGGGCGCTGGGCGTCTGGGTGGGGCACGCGGTGGGGCTGTCGGTGGGCGGCGCGGCCGTGCTGGGCGCGATGGTCGCCAGCGCGTCGTACATCGCGGCGCCGGCGGCCATCCGCGTCGGGCTCCCCGAGGCGAATCCGGCGTACTACCTCACGGCGGCGCTCGGCATCACCTTCCCGTTCAACCTCACGATCGGCATCCCGCTCTACCTCGCGCTGTCGGGGTGGCTCGCCTGACCCCGCCATGCAGACCGTTTCCCACCGCCTGGTGACGATCATCGCCGAGCGGGTCCTCCGCGACCGGCTCCTGGACGCCGTCCACGCGCTGGGCGCGACGGGGCACACGATCTCGGACGTTCAGGGCGAAGGGTCGAGGGGCGTGCGCGCGGCGCGGGGCGGGCCGAGCGTCAAGATCGAGACCGTCGTGACCGCGCCCGTCGCCGACCAGATCGCGGCGCACGTGGCCGAGCGCTACTTCGCGCACCACTCGGTGATCGTCTACCTCCAGGACGTCGAGGTCCTCCGCGGCAGCAAGTACGCGCCTCACAACCAGGGAGCCTGAGCGACCGCGATGCCGACGCCCGCCGCCGCGCTCCAACGCCTTCGCGACGGGAACGCTCGGTTCGTGGCCGGCACGCTGGCCGAGCGCTCCCCCCGACACCGTCCGGTCGACGGCCGAGCGCCAGAGCCCGTACGCGGCCATGATCAGCTGCATCGACAGCCGGGTCTTGGTCGAGACCGTGTTCGACCTCACCATCGGCCAGGCCTTCAGCGCCCGCGTCGCCGGCAACGTCATCAGCGACGACGTGCTGGGCTCGCTCGAGTTCGCCTCGGCCGTGGCCGGCGTGCGGCTGGTGGTCGTGCTGGGACACACGGGCTTCGGGGCCGTCAAGGGCGCGTGCGACGGCGTCGAGCTGGGCCACCTGATGGGCCTGCTCGGCAAGATCCGGCCGGCCGTCCAAGCCACGCGGTGCGATGCCGACCGCTCGTCCCAGAACGCGGCCTTCGTGGACGCCGTCGCCGAGGCCCACGTGATCCGCATGGCCGACCAGATGGTGGGTGAGAGCGCCGTGATCCGCGACCTCGTGGACGCCGGCAAGCCGGGCGTCGTCGGGGCGATGTACGATGTCCGCACGGGCCGCGTCCGGTTCCTCACGGGCCTGGGGGACGGGGACTCGTAGCGGCACGCCTCAGCGCTTCGGCGGCGGCCACAGCTCCAGCTGCTTGCGGAGCGCGATCACCTGCCCCAGGTGGTGGCTGTTGTGGTCGGCCGCGAGCAGGATCTGGCGCAGGACGGTGTAGCCCGGCGCGTGGGCCAGCTCGGCCGTCAGGTCGGCCGTCTCGGCCAGATCCACGAGGGCGTCGAGGTCCTGGTGGAATGCCGCGCGCGACTGGCGCCAGTCGTCGGTGGAGGCGGGGGCGCCGGGCCAGTAGTCGTCCGGCCAGTCCTTTTGGTGGTAGTCGCCCTGGACGAACTCCAGGATGTCGGCCTGGGAAAACCGGAGGTGCTCCAGCAGGTCCCAGAGCGAGTGCGGGAAGCCGTCGACGCGGTCGTTGACGCGGTCGGGGGGGACGCCGTCGAGGGCGCGGAGGCCCGTGTGGGCTTGGCCGCCGCGCAGCAGGGCGACGAGCTCGTGGCGGAGGCGGGGGTCCGGGTCGAGGCCGGTGGGAGGTGTGGGCATGGCAGGCAGGGGAGAGGGAGTCCAACGTTCGCCCTTGCGATTCGTCCCCGCGACGGGGCGCTCGCTGCGGCACCCGGCCGCGCCTCGGGCGTTGGCACGGCATGACTGAGACCCCGCCCGCCGAGACCACGTCCGGCCTCCCCGTTCCCGCCGTGGCCACCGCCGCCGACCTCCCCGACCGACTGGCGGAGCGCCTCGGCGAGCCCGGCCAGTTCCCGTACACGCGTGGCATCTACCCCGAGATGTACCGGAGCCGGCTCTGGACGATGCGCCAGTACGCCGGCTTCTCGACGGCCGAGGCCTCCAACGCGCGCTACCACGCCCTGCTGGCGGCCGGCGCGCGCGGCCTCAGCGTCGCGTTCGACCTGCCGACCCAGATCGGCTACGACGCCGACGACCCCATCGCCGAGGGCGAGGTCGGCAAGGTGGGCGTCTCCGTCTGCTCCATCGACGACATGCGCCGCTTGTTCGACGGGATCGAGCTGGAGCGCGTCACGACGTCGATGACCATCAACGCCACGGCGCCCATCCTGCTCGCGCTCTACGTGGCCGTGGCGAAGGAGCAGGGGGCGGACCCGAAAAAGCTGGGCGGGACCATCCAGAACGACATCCTCAAGGAGTACGCCGCGCGCGGGACCTACATCTACCCGCCGCGCCCGTCGATGCGGTTCATCACCGACACGTTCGCGTGGTGCGCCCAAGAGACGCCGCGCTGGAATACGATCTCGATCTCGGGCTACCACATCCGCGAGGCCGGCGCGACGGCCGCCGAAGAGCTGGCGTTCACCCTCGCCGACGGCATCGCCTACGTCGAGGCCGCCCTCGACGCCGGGCTCGACGTGGACTCGTTCGGCAAGCGGCTGAGCTTCTTCTTCAACGCGCACAACGACTTCTTCGAGGAGGTCGCCAAGTTCCGGGCCGCGCGGCGGATGTGGGCCCACCTCATGCGCGACCGGTTCGGCGCGACGGACCCGAAGGCGCAGATGCTCCGGTTCCACACGCAGACGGCCGGCTCGACGCTGACGGCCCAGCAGCCGATGACCAACGTGGCGCGGACGACGCTCCAGGCGCTCGCGGCCGTCCTCGGCGGCACGCAGTCGCTCCACACGAACGGCTACGACGAGGCCCTCGCGCTTCCCACGGAGCAGGCCGCCACGCTCGCGCTCCGGACGCAGCAGGTGATCGGGTTCGAGAGCGGCGTGACGGAGACCGTCGACCCGCTCGCGGGCTCCTACCACGTCGAGCGGCTGACGGCCGAGATCGAGGCCGAGGCGACGCACCTGATCGAGGAGATCGACGCGCTGGGCGGCGCGGTCGCGGCCATCGAGGACGGGTTCTACCAGGACCGGATCGCGCAGTCGGCGTACCGCGCCCAACTGGCGGTCGAGTCGGGCGAGGCCGTCGTCGTGGGGGTCAACACGTTCCAGACGGAGGGCGACGAGGCGGAGGTCGAGCTGCTCCGCGTCTCGGACGCCATCCGCGAAGAGCAGGTCGACCGGCTCCGCGCGCTCCGCCAGCGCCGCGACGCCGAGCGCTGGGCGGCGGCGATGGACGCCGTCGAGGCCGCCGCGCGCGGCGACGAGAACGTGGTCCCGCGCGTGCTCGAGGCCGTCGAGGCCGAGGCGACGGTCGGCGAGGTCGCCGGGCGCCTCCGCGAGGTCTGGGGCGAGTACGAGGGGTAGCGCGCCGCCCCGCCGGCGGCGCTCGCCAGCGGGGCCGACGGCCGCCGCCGGCTCTCCTGGCTTACGCCTCGACCGCGGCGGGCTGGCCGTCCCAGGCCGGGTAGTCCGTGTAGCCCTCCGCGCCGCCGCCGTAGAACGTGGACGGGTCGGGCTCGTTGAGCGGCGCGTCGAGGCCGGCCTCCTGCGCCGCGAAGCGGATCGGGAGGTCCGGGTTGGCGAGGAACGGGCGCCCGTAGGCGACGAGGTCGGCGGTGCCGGCCTCCAGGATCGCCTCGCCCTCCTCCCGGTCGAAGCCGGCGTTGGCGATCACCGCGCCGGGGAAGTGGTCGCGGAGCAGGCGGATCGCGTCGAGGTCGCCGGCGGCGCCCATCGTGCCCATGTGCGTGTTCGGGCGGATGCCGTGGAGGTAGACGAGCCCTTTCTGGCCCAGCATCTCGGCGGCGGCCCCGAACGTCTCCTCCGGGTTCGCGTCGTGGACCCCGCTCGCGCCGGTCCCGAACGAGAGCCGCGCGCCGACGCGCTCGGCCGGCCACTCCGCCAGCACGGCGTCTGTCACCTCGCGCAGAAAGCGGAGCCGGTTCTCGACCGACCCGCCGTAGGCGTCGGTCCGCTGGTTGGAGCCGGAGGCCAAGAACTGCTCGATGAGGTACCCGTTGGCCGCGTGGATCTCGACGCCGTCGAAGCCGGCCTGCCGTGCCAGCCGCGCGCCGTGGCCGTACTGGCGGACCGTCTCGGCGATCTCGCTGGAGGTCAGCGCGTGCGGCGTCTCGAACTCGACCATCTGGAAGTCCGGCGTCATGGCCTTGCCGGTGGCCGGGAGGGCCGACGGCGCCACGGGCAGGTCGCCGTCGTGGTAGGCCGAGTGCGACACGCGCCCGACGTGCCAGAGCTGGAGCACGATCCGCCCGCCGACGGCGTGGACGAGGTCGGTCACGGGCTGCCACGCCTCGACCTGCTCGGCGGTGTAGATGCCGGGCGTGTCCGGGTAGCCCTGGCCGCGCGGCGTCACTTGCGTGGCCTCGGCGACGATCAGGCCGGCCGAGGCCCGCTGGGCGTAGTACGTCGGGGCGAGCGCCGTCGGGATCTGGTCCTCGTGGCGGCTCCGCGTGAGCGGCGCCAGCACGACGCGGTTGGGGAGCGTGAGGGGGCCGAGGTCGAACGGGGAGAGGAGCATGGAGAGGGAGGGTGTTTGTTCCAACAACCAACCCGTCCCCCCGCTGTTTCCCACCACGCGCCTTTCACGGCCGGGGGATCAGTCGAGGCGCTCCAGGGCGCCGAGCACGTCGCCGGTCGTGGCCCGCTGCGTGTAGTCCTCCTCGACGAAGGCGAACCGGATGACGCCCTCCGGGTCGATCACGTAGGTCGCCGGCACCGGGAGCTCCCAGGTGTCGGTCCCGTTGACCTCGGCCAGGTCGATCCCGACAGCCTCGTACCGCTGGCGAGTCTCGTCGTCGACCTGGTAGACGAGGCCGTAGTCGCGCGAGACCCGGTTCCCGACATCGGAGAGGACGGGGAACGTGAGGCCGTTCCGCTCCTGCATGGTCATCGATCCATCGGGGGTCTGGGGCGAGACGGCGATGAGCGTGGCGCCGGCGTCCTCGATCGCGCCGAGCGTCTGCTGGTAGTCGCGGAGCTGGGTGTTGCAGTAGGGGCACCACGCGCCCCGGTAGAACGTGAGCACCACCGGCCCGTCCGCCAGCAGGTCCGAGAGGCGGACGCGGTCGCCCATCGCGTCGGGCAGCGCGAAGTCAGGCGCCCGGTCGCCGACGCCGAGCGCGCCGCCGGCCGCCTCCTCGGCCGAGACCGTGGTGACGGGCACCTCGGCGTCCGGGCTGTCGGGGGACGAGGGCTCGGCGCAGCCCGCCAGCGCGGCGAGGAGTAGGGCGAGCAGGGGGAGGCGCATGGGGAGGGGGTGGGGGAACCTCAGACGAGCCGCGACGGGGCGACCTTACCGAACGCCTCGATTCGTCCGGCGTTCAATCCGTCCGCCGATGCTCCCACCCCTTTCGGAACCGCTTCCATCCGTCCGATGCCGTACACGCCCGAGCACCCCGTCCGCTTCGTCACCGCCGCCAGCCTGTTCGACGGGCACGACGCTGCGATCAACATCATGCGACGGATCCTCCAGGCCCAGGGCGTCGAGGTCGTCCACCTCGGGCACGACCGGTCCGTCGACGACGTGGTGCGGACGGCGATCGAGGAGGACGCCCAGGGCATCGCCGTGAGCAGTTACCAGGGCGGCCACGTGGAGTACTTCAAATACATGGTCGACCTGCTCCGCGAGCGGGGCGCCGGCCACGTGAAAGTGTTCGGCGGCGGCGGCGGCGTGATCGTCCCCGAGGAGATCGCCGAGCTGGAAGCGTACGGCGTCGCCAAGATCTTCTCGCCCGAGGACGGGATGCGGATGGGGCTGGAGGGGATGATCGAGTCGATGGTCCGGGCCTGCGACTTCGACCCGCTGGCGGTGAGCGGCGACGGGTGGGGAGGCGGCGACGGGCCTGAGGTGGAGGTGGCCACGGCGAGCGAGGTGCAGACCGTCGCGCGGGCGCTCACGGCCGTCGAGCAGCGCGCGGCCGGGCCCTCGGGCGACGGCGCTCCGGTGCCCACGCCGGCATCGTCCGCCCGCCGGACCGGCACGGCGCCCGTCGTCGGCATCACCGGCACCGGCGGCGCCGGCAAGTCGACGCTGACCGACGAGCTCGTCCGCCGCTTCCTCAACGACTTCGACGACGTCACCGTCGCCGTCCTCAGCGTCGACCCGACGCGGCGGCGGACGGGCGGGGCCCTCCTCGGCGACCGGATCCGGATGAACTCGCTCTACGGCGAGCACGCCGGCCGCGTCTACATGCGCTCGTTCGCCACGCGCCAGGCGCACCGGGCCACGAGCCAGGCGCTCCGCGAGGCCGTCGACGTGTGCCGCGCGGCGGGCTTCGACCTCGTGATCGTCGAGACGGCCGGGATCGGCCAGTCGGACACCGAGGTGGCGGAGCTCGTCGACGTCTCGCTCTACGTCATGACGTCCGACTTCGGCGCGCCGACGCAGCTCGAAAAAATCGGGATGCTCGACGTGGCCGACCTCGTGGCCCTCAACAAGTTCGAGAAGCGGGGCGCCGAGGACGCCCTGCGCGACGTCAAAAAGCAGGTCCAGCGCAACCGGGGCGCCTTCTCCGAGAGTCCGGACACGATGCCGGTCTACCCGACGATGGCGGCCCAGTTCAACGACCCCGGCGTCTCTCGGCTCTACCTCGCGCTCCTCCACAAGCTCCGCGAGCACGGGTTCGACCGGGCGTCGTCGCTGTTCGACGCCGAGGCGCTCCCGGAGCTGGACCCGTCCGAGCTGGCGGTCATCCCGCCGGCCCGCCAGCGCTACCTCGCCGAGATCGCCGACGCGGCCCGGGACTACCGCCAGTGGGCCGAGGCCGAGGCCGAGACGGCCCGGAAGTGGGGCCAGGCCGCCGGCGCCCGGGCGCAGGTGGAGCGGTGGGCGCCCGAGGACCGGGACGCGCTGGCGGGCCGTCTCGATGAGATGGCCACGCACTGGTGGAGCCGCCTCGACCCCCGCTCGCGCTCGATCTTGGAGAACTGGGACGCCCTCGCCGAGCAGTACCGGGGCGACGAGCTCGTCTACACCGTCCGCGGCCGCGAGGTCCGCCAGCCGCTCACGCGCGAGACGCTCTCCGGCACGAGGGTGCCGCGCGTGGCGCTCCCGCGCACCGAGGACCCCGGCGAGCGGCTCCGCTACGCGCTCCTCGAGAACCTGCCGGGCCACTTCCCCTTCACGGCCGGCGTCTTCCCGCTCAAGCGCGAGGGCGAGGACCCGACGCGGATGTTCGCCGGCGAGGGGACGCCCGAGCGGACGAACAAGCGGTTCCACCTCGTCAGCCTCGGGATGCCGGCCAAGCGGCTCTCGACGGCCTTCGACAGCGTCACGCTCTACGGCCGCGACCCCGACCCGCGCCCCGACATCTACGGCAAGGTCGGCACGAGCGGCGTGAGCATCGCGACGCTGGACGACATGAAGAAGCTGTACTCCGGGTTCGACCTGTGCAGCCCCAAGACGTCCGTCTCGATGACGATCAACGGGCCGGCCCCGGCGATCCTGGCCATGTTCTTCAACACGGCCGTCGACCAACAGGTCGAGCGGTTCCTGAAGGCGGAGGGCCGGTGGGACGAGGCCGAGGCGCGGATCGCGGAGGAACTGGGCGCCGACCGCCCACGCTACGTCCCGTTCGAGAGCGACGGGCTGCCGGAGGGCCACGACGGCACCGGCCTCGGCCTCCTCGGCACGTCCGGCGCCGAGCTGGTGACGTGGGGGCTGCTCTCCGAGGACGAATACAAAGACATCCGCCAGCGCGCGCTGCAGTCGGTCCGCGGGACGGTCCAGGCCGACATCCTCAAGGAAGACCAGGCCCAGAACACCTGCATCTTCTCGACCGAGTTCTCGCTCCGCTGCATGGCCGACGTGCAGGAGGCGTTCATCGACGAGGGCGTCCGCAACTTCTACTCGGTGAGCATCTCGGGCTACCACATCGCCGAGGCCGGCGCCAACCCGATCAGCCAGCTGGCGTTCACGCTCGCCAACGGGTTCACCTACGTCGAGGCCTACCTCGCGCGTGGGATGGCCGTCGACGACTTCGCCCCGAACCTCTCGTTCTTCTTCTCGAACGGGATGGACGCCGAGTACGCCGTGATCGGCCGGGTCGCCCGGCGCATCTGGGCGGTCGCGATGCGCGAACGCTACGGGGCGAGCGAGCGGGCGCAGAAGCTGAAGTACCACGTCCAGACGTCCGGCCGGAGCCTCCACGCCCAGGAGATCCAGTTCAACGACATCCGGACGACGCTCCAGGCGCTGCTGGCGATCTACGACAACGCGAACTCGCTCCACACGAACGCCTACGACGAGGCGATCACGACGCCGACGGAAGAGAGCGTCCGCCGGGCGATGGCCATCCAGCTCATCATCAACCGCGAGCTCGGGCTGGCCCAGAACGAGAATCCCATCCAGGGCGCCTACATCATCGACGAGTTGACGGACTTGGTGGAGGAGGCCGTCCTCGCGGAGTTCGAGCGGATCTCGGACCGCGGCGGCGTCCTCGGCGCGATGGAGAGCATGTACCAGCGGGGCAAGATCCAGGAGGAGTCCATGCTCTACGAGCACCGGAAGCACACGGGCGAGCTCCCGGTCGTCGGCGTCAACACGTTCCTCGCCGACGGCGGCGGGGCCGCCCCCGAGGTCGAGCTCATGCGCGGGACGGACGCCGAGAAGCGTCGCCAGCTCGACGGGCTCGAGCGGTTCCACCGGCGCCACGCCGCCGAGGCCCCCGCCGCGCTGGCGGAGCTCCAGCGCGTGGCGCGCAGCGGCGGCAACGTGTTCGAGGAGCTGTTGGAGACGGTCCGCGTGGCGTCGCTGGGGCAGATCACGGGCGCCCTCTTCGAGGTCGGCGGGCAGTACCGGCGGAACATGTGAGGCCCGGGCTCCGCCGCTCCGAGAGATGAGATCCTGATCGGCGTCATGCGTGGACGGCGACCGACGTTGCCGTGACGCCCCCGCCACGGGATCTCACCCTGACACACGCCGAGGACGGCGAGAGACACACACTGAAACAGGCGAGATCGCTGGAGCCAGGGGGCGACATCGGAGGCCGGTGAACTCGGCCCGCTCCGTCCTGGCGGGCGGAGTTGCAGGACGCCGGGCACGTTCACACCGTCTCCGCACCCATGCCCCGTTCGCGCTCCAGCAAGTCCTCCGCCTACGTCGAGTCCATGATCCGAGAGGCCGTGGCCCACGTCGAGGCCTGCATCCGAACGCCGCTGGCGGACCTCGGCTACCGCGGCCCCAGCTCGGGCCTCGCCCTCACCGACGGCCAGCACGACTTCCTGGCGGGCTACATCTGGGGCGGCCTCCAGCGGCTCCTCGAGATGGGCGAGCTGACGTCCGAGGACGAGGTGGAGCGCGCGGCGAACCGGCTCTACGCCCGCCTGATCGGCCCCTTCGACGGCGACTTCCGGTCGTGGCACATGTGGATCGTCCGAGAGGGGCTCCAGCACATGCAGCGCCCGCACGCGCTGCTCGGCTACTGCGCCGGCCGGGGCGACGTGCTGGAGCGGATGCGCGCGAACGACTTCCGCGCCGCGCTCGGCCCGGCCCTCGCCAACCTCACGCACGGCGACCTCGGCCCGGACCAGACCGACACGACCTACGACGGGCCGCCCTACGACGGCCCCTCGGGCGACGGGCGGTAGCGGATCGGCGGGGTGCGACCGACGTTGGACCCGCTCCTCCCGGTCTCTCCGTGCTCCCCTCTGCCCTCGCCGACGCGCTCCGCCAGCCCGGCACGGTCCTCCTCGACGCCTCGCGCCCCGATGCCCACACCGGCCGTCGGGGCGCCCGGCTGTTCGCCGGTCCGCGCCGAGTGCTGGAGGCGGACACGCTGGACGAGGTCGGCCCCCTGCTCGACGCGCTCGACGCCGCGCTGGCGGACGGCGAGCACGTGGCCGGATTCCTGAGCTACGAGGCCGGCTACGCGCTGGAGCGCGGGAGCTTCGCCGGCGAGATCGAGACGGACCGGACCGTGCCGCTCGCGTGGTTCGGCGTGTACGGCGGGCACGAGGCCGTCGAGGCGGAGGCCGTGGCCGAGGCGCTGGGAGGGGACCAGCGAGGCGGCCCTCCGCGACCTCCAGTTCTCCCTCGACGAGCCGGCCTACGCCCGGCGCATCGACCGCGTAAAGCACCACATCCGGGAGGGCGACGTCTACCAGGTCAACCTCACGGCGCCGTACCAGTTCTCGCTCCGGGGGGAGCCGCTCGCCCTCTACGCCGCGCTCCGCCGCCGCCAGCCGGTGGCGTACGGGGCCTTCGTCGAGACCGGGCGCGCCGCCCTCGCGTCGGTCTCGCCCGAGCTGTTCTTCCGGATCGACCCGGGCGCCGACGGCCGCACCATCACGGCGCGGCCGATGAAGGGGACCGCCCCACGCGGCGCCACGCCCGAGGCCGACGACCAGCTCGAAGAGGCGCTCCGCGCCAGCCCGAAGGACCGCGCCGAGAACCTGATGATCGTGGACCTGCTCCGCAACGACCTCGCGCGCATCTCGGACCCCGGCACCGTCTGGGTGATGGAGCTGTTCGAGACCGAGCGCTACGACACCGTCACGCAGATGACCTCGACGGTCCAGGCCCACCTCCGCCCGGACGTCCGCCTGAGCGATACGATGCGCGCCCTGTTCCCGTGCGGCTCGATCACCGGCGCCCCGAAGGTCCGCGCCATGCAGATCATCCGCGCGCTGGAGGACCGTCCGCGCGGCGTCTATTGCGGCGCCATCGGGTGCGCCGCCCCCGACGGCACGGCCACCTTCAACGTCGCCATTCGGACGGCCGAGGTCGCCGAGGGCCGGGGGCGCTACGGCGTCGGGAGCGGGGTCGTGTGGGACTCGGACGCGGCCTCCGAATACGCCGAGTGCCGGCTCAAGGCGCGCGTGCTGACGGACCTGGCCCGGTGATCGCACCGCTCCGCCTGCTCGAGACGATGCGCGCCGACAGGGGCCGGATCGCGCTCCTCGACCGCCACCTCGGCCGGCTGGCGACGAGCGCCGCCCGTCTCGGCTACCCGGTCGACCCGGCGTCGGTGCGCGCGCGGCTGGCGGACGCCCTCGACGGGACGAGCGGCGTGCTCGGGGTCCGCCTCACGCTCGGCGCACGCGGCGACGTCGAGATCGTCGCCTCCCCCCTGACGAGCCCGCCGTTTCGGATGGCCGCGCTCGACCTGGAGCCGCTGCCGGAGGCCGGCGGCCCGCTCTGCATCCACAAGACCACCCGCCGCGACCACTACCGCCAGCGGCACGAGCGGGCCGCGCAGCGCGGGGCCGACGAGGCGATCCTCGTCAACGACCGGGGCGAGGTGACGGAGGGCACGCGCACGAACGTTTGGGTCGAGCGCGACGGCCGGCTGTGGACGCCACCGCTCGCGTCGGGCGGGCTGGCGGGCGTGATGCGCGCCCACGTCCTGGCGACCCGGCCGGACGCTGGAGAGGCCGTCGTCGCGCCGGACGACCTCGCGGCGGCCGAGGCGGTCTACCTCTCGAACGCGCTCCGCGGCTGGATGCGCGTCGAGGTGGTGGGGTGAGCGGCCGGCGCCGAACCCTCGCGGGGGCGAGAGGTACATGTACCTCCTTCTCCTGACTCCCATGAACAGCATTCTGGACCTTCTCGCCGACCACATCGGCGGCGACAACATCGGCCAGATCGCCTCCGCCATCGGCGCCGACCGACAGCAGACGCAGACGGCCGTGTCCGCTGCGCTCCCGGCCATCCTCACGGCCCTCAACCGGAACACCAACTCCACGGGCGGCGCCGGCAACCTGGCGGCAGCGCTGGAGCGCGACCACGACGGCTCGCTCCTGGACCACCTCGGCGGGTTCCTCTCCGGGCAGGTCGGCGGCAAGCAGGCCGACGGCGGCGGCATCCTCGGGCACGTCCTCGGTGGGCAGCGCCAGCAGGTGGAGCGGGGCGTGGCCCAGGCCTCCGGGCTCGACATGAGCCAGGTCTCGAAGCTGCTCCCGATCCTCGCGCCCATCGTGATGGCGGCGCTCGGCAAGCGGAAGCGCCAGTCCGGGCTCGATGAAGCGGGCCTCTCCGGCATCCTCGGCGCCGACGCCACGCGCGCCCGGAAGGCGGCCCCGTCCGGCGTCCTCGGCGCCCTCTCCGGCTTCCTCGACCAGGACGGCGACGGCGACCCGACGAACGACCTCCTCGCGTCGGCCGGCAAGGCCGCCATGGGCAAGCTGTTCGGCCGGTGAGGGGCGAGGGGCGGAGCAGAGCCTCCGTCCCACGATCCCGCTCGGCTCCCTCCTCACTCCTCTTTGCTGATGCCTCTCGACACCGACCGCTACCGCATCGCCCCCGGCGCCACCGTCCGACTGGCGGAGCGGCCGACGGACGAGGACCAGGGCTTCGAGGAGGACGCCGCCGAGGACCTCACGGACGACAACATCGACCGCGCCCAGGACCTCCAGGAGCGGCTCTACGCGGAGAGCGAGCAGGCGCTCCTGGTCGTGTTCCAGGCGATGGACGCCGGGGGCAAGGACTCGACCACCAAGCACGTGCTCGGGCCGCTCAACCCGCAAGGCGTCAACGTGGCCTCGTTCAAGACGCCGACGGCGCTGGAGCAGCGGCACGACTTCCTGTGGCGCGTCCACGCCCAGGCGCCGCCGCACGGGCTGATCAAGGTGTTCAACCGGTCGCACTACGAGGACGTGCTGATCGTGCGCGTCCACGGCTGGGCCGACCCGGACGTGATCGAGCGGCGCTACGACCACATCCGCCACTTCGAGTCGCTCCTCGCGGATGCCCGGACGCGCATCGTGAAGGTGATGCTCCACATCTCGAAGGACTACCAGCTCGAGCGCTTCCGCCGGCGGCTGAGGCGCCCGGACAAGCACTGGAAGTTCAACCCCGACGACCTGGACGAGCGGGAGCTGTGGGACGACTACATGCGCGCCTTCGAGATCGCCATCGAGCGGACGAGCACCGAACAGGCGCCGTGGTACGTGGTCCCGGCCGAGACGCGGTGGTTCCGCGACCTCGTCGTCAGCCAGATCGTGGTGGACACGCTGGAGGCGATGGACCCGCAGTACCCCGCGCCGGACTTCGACCCGGCCGATTACCCGCCCGACGAGATCTCGTAGGGCGGCCTACGCCGGCTCGCTCGCCAGCGCCCGCGCCATCGCCAGCGCGCCGACGACGGGCTCGGCGGCGCACGGCTGGATGTCCCAGCCGGGGAGGTGGCGCTCCAGGGCCGCGTCGAGCGCGGTGCGGTAGACGGCCTCGTTCGAGAGCCCGCCCGTGTAGGCGAGGCGGTGCTCCACGTCGTCGCCCGCGCGGGTGGCGAGCCAGCCGGCCTGCTGCGCGAGCGCGTTGGTCTGCCGGACGAGGATGGAGGAGGCCACCCAGTCGTCGGCCCCGGCGGCGGCGAGCAGGAGCGGCGCGAACGAGGCCAGCGGCTGGCGGTCGGCGTAGACGGCCCGGATCACGTCGTCGGCCGAGTGGAGGCCGGCGGCCTCGGCGGCGTGCTCCGTGAGGGCCGTCGGGGAGCCGCCGTCGAAGGCGGCGAGGAGGGCGCGGAGGGCGGCGCGGCCGAGGTCGTGGCCGCTCCCGTCGTCGCCGAGCGCGTCGCCCCAGCCGCCGGCACGGAGCGGGTCGCCCCCGGTCGTGCGCGCGTAGACCAGCGAGCCGGTGCCGGCGAGGAGGAGCGCGCCGCTGTCGCTCCCCCACGCGGCCTGGAGCGCGATCTCGGCGTCGTGGGTGACGCGGAGCGGGGCGCCGTCGATGTGGGGGGCGAGGGCGCTGGCGATGGCCTCCTGCGCGTCGGCGCGTCCGGCGCCGGCGATCCCGACCGCCACGCCGCCCAGGGGCGCCCCGTCGAACGCCGCGCGGGCCTCGGCGACGAGCGCCGCCAGCGCCTCGGCTGCGGGCACGGCGCCGTCGCGGAGCACCTGGGCGCTCGGGCCGCTGAACGCTCTGGGCTCGCCGCCGTCCGAGGCGAGGGCCGCGGTCTTGGTGCCGCCGGCGTCGAGGCCGATAAAGAGGGGGGAGGGCATACGGGAGATCAAGACGAGGGGAGGAGCACGAGGCGCCGCTCGGGGAGGGGCTCGGACGGTCGGAGGGCAAGGGGGGCTCCGCCGTCGTCGTCTCCCATTTCAACGACGCCCGAGGGCAGGGGCCGCGTTCCAGGAGAGCGGACTGACGTCACCCCGTCGGCCAGCCGCGTCCACACGGACCACACGGCGAGGCCGGGACGGTCCTGCTCGAATACGAGCGAGGGGCCGGGGCGCAGAGCCGTGGGATGCCCTCCGGGCGGACCGAGCGGCGTCCGGAACCGGCGCGCGGCGGCGCTCCGCCGCCTGCCGAGGAGAGGGTACGAGGGGGTCCCCTGGAGCGCGCCCCATCGCCAGGCCGAGGGGAGCGTGCCGTAGCGGTCCCGAAGCTCGGCGCGGGCGATGCGGAGCGTGTACGGGAGGAGCGCGGCGTCGAGCGAGTCGGCGGGGTCAGGGAGGTGGCCCGTGAACTCGCGGTGGGAGACCAGCCACCACTCGAAGATCGACGGGGCGATGCCGTCGGCGGCGTAGGCCCCGTCCCAACTCCGGAGGTACGAGTACGGGACCTGGAGCACGTCCGCGAGCGAGTCCCGCGCGCCGAGGGCGGCCAGGAGGGGGACGAGTCGGTCCACGGCCCACGGGCTCACGGCGTCCTGAGCGAGCGCGGCGGGCGACGGACGTACCAGGGTGGAGTCGACGACGAGGGAGTCCGGGAGGCCCCACGCCGGGTCGAGCCGCCGGGCCGCGTACCGCGCGAGCGTGTCGCGGGCGACGAGGGTGTAGCCCTGGCCCTGGACGGCCACGCGGGGCCGCCCGATCACGCGCGACTGGCGGGCCGTGGCGGCGAGGCCGGCCCCGTCGAGGAGGACGAACGACGCGGGGACCCGGCCGGCGCGGAGCGCCCGGAAGGCGCCCAGGTCCGTGCCCACGCGGAAGCCCCGCCAGCGGACGCGGAGGCCCGTGCCGGGCGCCCGCGTTGAGTCGGGGGCGACCGGCTCGGTCGCTACGGTGTCGGCGGCCGGCGGCGCCGAGTCGGCGCGGCCGGGCCGGAGCACGAGGCCGCTCGAATCGCGGGCCACGCGCACGAGCGTCTCGTCCCCGTCGCGCTCGACGATCCGGTCGTAGACGGGCGGCGGGGCCTCCCCGACGGTCCGGTCCAGGGTGAGCGGCGCGCCGAGGAGGAGGCCCCACCCGAGCCCGTCGCTCCACCCGCCCGGCGCCATCAGCGTGCCCGGAACCGTCGTCACCACGGCCTCGCGGTCCGCCAGCCGCAGCACGACCGGGGCGAACAGCGGAACGGCCGACGCCCCCGCCGAGACCTGGCGGCTCAGGACGGCCTCCGGCCCGCTCCCGACGGCGTAGACGCGGTCGTAGCCCCCGCCGCCCATTCCGAGGAACGCCCGGAACGTCGAATCGGCGCGGACGAAGGCGGCGAGCGTCGAGTCACCCGCGGCGCGGCTCCACGACGAGTCCCGGGACAGTGCGGGCGCGTGGAGGTAGAGGTGCAGCCGCTCCACGGCGAGCGCGTCCCACGGCTCCCACCGGTCCGGCTCCACGTCCGCCACGAGGAAGGCGTCGCCCTGGGCCACGCCCGGCTCCGCGAGGGCGAGGTTGGCGCCGCGCGCGTAGGCGTCGAGCACGGCCCGGTCGTCGGGGCCGAGAGCCTCGTAGGTCTGGCGGGCGAGCTGGGCGAAGCCGAGCGAGCGGGCGTGGAGGTCGAGGGCGCGCGCGTCGTCCCCGAACCATTCGGCGAGGGTGCCGGTGGCGGCCTGGCGCCAGAGGGCCATCGCCCAGGCGTGGTCGGCGGCGTGGGCGTAGCCGAGGCCGGCGGCGAGGTCCGCCTCCGTCTGCGCCTCGACCACGACGTAGCCGCTGTCGCTCCACGCCACCGCGACCGGCGCGCTCAGCCCCGCGAGGTCGATCTCTCCGTCGCGCGTCGGCTCGGTGCCGTAGGCCAGGACGCCGGCCGTCGCGGCGAGGGCCACGAGCAGCACGAGCACGATGCCCAGGGGAATGAGGAAGCGAGCCACGGCGGGGGGAGGGGGGAGGGAAAGCTACCGAGCGGAGGAGGTGGGAAACAGGAAGTGGGACCAGCAGTGGGCGCAGAGCGCGTCGGACATCGATGGCGAGTCCTCCATGTCCCCGTTGCCCTACTTCCTGGCCAGCCACTCCGCCAGCTCGTCGGCGCGCTTGGCCGTGAGCGACTGGCGGGCGGTGAGGCCGCCCTTCTGCGCCGAGGCCACGCCCCAGCGCGTGTCGTCGAGCCCGTCGGTCGAGTGGGCGTCCGGGTTGATCGAGACGAGCACGCCGCGCTCCGTCGCCGCCCGCACCCATCGCCAGTCGACGTCGAGCCGCCACGGGTTCGCGTTCAGCTCCACGGCCACGCCGTGCTCGGCGCAGGCGTCGAGCACGGCCTCGTGGTCGAGGGGGTAGCCCTCGCGACGGAGCAGGAGGCGGCCCGTCGGGTGGCCCAGCACGTCGACGTGCGGGTTCGAGACCGCCCGGACGACGCGCGCCGTGGCCTCGGCCTCGGTCATCCGGAACCCCTGGTGGACGCTCGCCACGACCACGTCGAGCCGTTCGAGGATCTCGTCGGGAAAGTCCATCGAGCCGTCCGAGAGGATGTCCACCTCGGAGCCGGAGAACACGCGGAAGTCGACGCCCTCGGCGCGGTAGTCCTCGTTGAGCTGGTCGACGGCCCGGATCTGCTCCTCGAGTTCGGCGATGCTCAGGCCGTGCGCGATCTGCAAGCTCCGGCTGTGGTCGCACACGCCGAAGTAGCCCAGCCCGCGCGCGCGCGCCGCGTCGCACATCTCGCGGAGCGAGTGCGCCCCGTCGGAGGCCGTCGTGTGGTTGTGGATCGTCCCCTGGAGGTCGGCCGTGCGGACGAGCGTGGGGAGCGGCGCCCCGCTGGCGGCGACGGCGAGCCAGTGCGGGTCGTCGCGGAGCGGGGGCGGGACGGGCGAGAGCCCGGCGGCTTCGTAGACCGCGTTTTCTTCCGCCACGTCGTCCGGCCTCCCGTGCGCCTGGGCGAACGCCTCGACGTGGGCGTCCGGCCCCGTCCGCTCCCACAGCACGCGGCCGTAGGCGTCCTCCTCGGCCCGCCAGACCGTGAGGGGGAGCCCCAGCGGCAGCCGCGCCTCGACGCGGCCGTCGTGGGTTTCGATCCGCCCGAGCACGTCCGCCAGCGCGGCGGCGACGGCGTCGGGTGTGCCCGTCGCCACGAGGTCGGCCCGGTCGACCACGTTGCACTGGCGGCGGACGGGACCGGCGAGATCGGCGCGGAGGCCGGCGGAGCGGAGGGCGTCGCGCACGACGAGGGCCTCGGGGAGCGCGTCGCGGAGGTGGGCCTTGCCCCGGTACGCCTTCAGCTGCTCGACGGCCGCGAGGATGTTCTGGACCGTCTTGGCGCCGAAGCCAGGAAGCTCCGCCAGCCGACCGGCCACCGCTGCCGCCTCCAGGTCCTCGATGGACGTGACGCCGGCGTCCTGCCACAGCGTCCGCACCTTCTTGACGCCGAGCCCCTTGACGCGCAGCACTTCCGGGAGGCCCGGC
Organism: Rubricoccaceae bacterium; assembly: GCA_963811175.1. Lineage (GTDB taxonomy): Bacteria > Bacteroidota > Rhodothermia > Rhodothermales > Rubricoccaceae > Rubrivirga. Next base: position 1,727,642 of record CAWEQE010000002.1, read on the forward strand.
GGGAGCGACTGGAGCAGGCTCTCGGTAACGGCCATCGTCCCCGTCTCGATCAGCTCGGCGATCTCGGCCGCCAGCCCCTTCCCGATGCCCTGGACCTCCACCAGCGTTCCACCCGCGGCCAGCGCCTCGACCGGCTCCTCCAGCCGCTCGACGGCGCGCGCGCCGGAGGCGAAGGCGCGCGCCCGGAACGGGTTGCCGCCCGTGAGCTCCACGAGGTCGGCGGTGAGCGAGAGGTGACGGGCGACGGCTTTGTTGGTCATCGACGGAGGGGCGGGGGACGGGCGGACTACTTTCCTTGAACTGGACGGTACCATCGTCGTACCCACACCAACGGTTCCGCCCGCCACGTTGGGACGGCCGATTCACACGCTACACCTTCATGCCCCGCTCCCGCTACCTCCCCCTCGTCGGCGCCGCCCTGCTCGCCGTCGGTCTCCTCGTCGGCGTCCAGGTCCAGGATGCCGTCTCCGCCTCCGACGACGTGGAGCAACTCCGCAAGATCGAGGAGGCCTACGAGTACATCACGCGCGCCTACGTCGAGCAGGTGGACTCGGCCCAGCTGGCGGAAGACGCCATCGAGGGGATGCTCGCCGGGCTCGACCCGCACTCGATCTACATCTCGTCCGAGGAGATGCGGAGCGTCCGCGAGAGCTTCGACGCCAGCTTCGACGGCATCGGCATCTGGTTCGAGTTCGTCGAGGGGCGCCAGGAGGCCGACACGCTCGTGGTCCTCATGCCCATCACCGGCGGGCCGAGCGACGAGGCCGGGCTCCAGGCCGGCGACCGGATCGTCCAGGTCGATGGCGAGAGCGCCGTCGGGTTCGAGACCGCCGACGTGCAGCGGACGCTGAAAGGCCCGCGCGGCACGACGGTCGACCTCGTGGTGAAGCGCCCCGGCTACCGCGAGTCGCTCGACTTCACGATCACGCGCGACAAGATCCCGCTCAACACCGTCGACTCCTCCTACATGGTGGACGACGAGACGGGCCTCATCAAGCTCCAGCGCTTTGCGCGGACGAGCCACGAGGAGGTCCGGGACGCCATCCAGACGTTGAAGGGCCAGGGCATGGAGCGCCTCATCCTCGACCTCCGAGGCAACGCGGGCGGCCTGCTCGACCAGGCCTACGCCATCGCCGACGAGTTCCTCGGCGCCGGCGACATGATCGTCTACACCGAGAGCCGCCACCCCTCGAACCGCCGCCAGTACCGGGCCACGGCCGGGGGCTCCTACGAGGACGGCCCGCTGATCGTCCTCGTGGACGAGAACTCGGCCTCGGCCTCGGAGATCGTCGCCGGCGCGCTCCAGGACCACGACCGCGCGCTCCTCGTCGGGCGCCGGACGTTCGGGAAGGGGCTCGTCCAGCAGCAGTTCCCCATGACCGACGGGAGCGTGCTCCAGATGACCGTCAGCCGCTACTTCACGCCGGCCGGCCGCCTCATCCAGACGCCCTACGTGGTCGGCCACAGCGACGAGGAGTACTACGAGTCGAAGGTCGCCCTCCGCGACGCCGTCGAAGGACAGCTCGCCCCCAGCGGCGGGCGCGTCGACGCGGGCGCCTTCGGGTCCAACGTCCCGGACTCGCTCGTCTTCCGCACCGACGGCGGCCGGACGGTCTACGGCGGCGGCGGCATCCTGCCGGACTTTATCGTCCCGTTCGACACGGCCTCGGTCGCCTTCCAGACCGTCGCCGGGCGCCAGCTCGACAACGAGTTCGCCCGCGTGGAGCTGGAGCGGCTCGGCGACGACTTCCGCCAGCGGTGGGAGGGCAGCGGCCCGCGCGCCTTCGCCCGCCAGTACACCGTCGACGACGCCACGTTCAACCGCTTCCTGAGCTACGTCGACGCGCATGGCGTGTCGGTCGTGGCCGAGCGTCCCGACGAAAAGGGCGAGACGCCGATCCTGGTGCGGAGCGAGGCCGACGACGCCCGCGACGAGATCGCGACGCGGATCAAGGCGTTCATGGCCCGCCGCATCTTTGGCGCCGAGGCCTTCTATCCGGTGATCGGAGGCATCGACCCCGCGCTCCAGCAGGCCACCCAGCTGTGGATGGACGCGCGTGACCTAGCCTCCGCGCGGTAGCCGTTTCGCCCCGTAACTCTTGAGCCCTGCCCGGCTGCGCTCCGCGTGGCCGGGCAACTCTTTTGACAGAACGGTGTCTGTAGGACAGACGGGCTCCAGCCCCTGCCTCTGACGAACACCCCGCCTTCGCGGCACGTTGACAATCCAGACAGCGGTAGGGATATTGACCCCGCACGTCTGGCGTCGCTTCGCCACTCCCTCTCGCACGTCAGGGGCCTGTTCCTGGTCGCCCCGTCGTTCCCCGACCCCACCCTCAGCGCTCCCCCACGGGATATCACCCATGATGCTCTCCGCTCTGCTCCTGATGCAGGAGGCCGCCGCCGACGCCGGCTTCGCCAACGGTCTCGTCTACCGCTTCAACGAGGGCGGCCCCTACATGTGGCCCGTTCTCATCACGCTCATTATCGGCCTCGCCATCGCTTTCGAGCGGATTCTGTCCCTCAACCGGGCCGACATCAACGCGCCCAAGTTCCTGAGCCGCGTCAAGGAGGCCCTCGACAACGGCGGCGTCTCGGCCGCCGAGGACGTCTGCGCCAACACGCGGGGTCCGGTCGCCAGCGTGGTCCAGGCCGGCCTCACGCGGTACGACGAGGGCATGGACGCCGTCGAGAAGGCGGTCGTGTCCTACGGCTCCATCGAGATGAGCTTCCTCGAGCGCGGCCTCGTCTGGCTCTCCCTCTTCATCTCGCTGGCCCCGATGTTCGGGTTCCTCGGGACCGTCGTCGGCATGGTCGAGGCGTTCGACGCCATCGAGGCGGCCGGCGACATCTCGCCGTCGCTCGTGGCCGGCGGCATCAAGGTGGCGCTCCTCACGACCGTCTTCGGCCTCATCGCGGCCATCATCCTCCAGGTGTTCTACAACTACTGCGTGAGCAAGATCGACCGGATCACGGCCGACATGGAGGAGGCCTCGGTCGAGCTGATCGACTCGCTGGCGATGATGTCGATGGGCCGCCCCGCCCTCGGCGCCCGGACCACCGGCACCCTCCCGCGCCCGAGCGCTGAGCTGGGCACTGGCGACGACGTCAAGAACGTCGACCTCTCTTAAGCCGGCCGACGAGATCGACTTCCCCGAGGCCGCTCCTCGGGGGAGCCCTCCCCCCAACCGCCCCTCCCGATGGATATCGTCCTGATCCTCGTCTACCTCTGCCTCGCCATCATCGCGATCTCGCTCCTCATGATGGTCGGGTTCGGGCTGAAGAACGCCGGCACCACGATTGCCCGCGAGAGCAAGATGGTGCTCGCCGCGTTCGCGCTCCCGCTCCTCATCTTCGTGGTGGCCTACGCCATCGACGGGACGTGGACCGGCGCCGCCGTCGCGACGGCCCTGGCGATGACCCTCTCCGGCTTCGTCGCCCTCGTCATCTCGGGCGCCAAGAGCCTCTTCACCTGATCGGACACGGCCGAGCCCCGTGGCTCGTTCTCTCCCTCCGACCAGTCTCCCCACCGATATGCCGCTCCTGAAGAAACGCGTCAAGCGCGACGCCGAGATCCCGTCGTCCTCGATGGCCGACATCGCGTTCCTGCTGCTCATCTTCTTCCTCGTCACGACGACCATCGACGCGGACAAGGGGATCTACATGCAGCTCCCGCCGAAGCTCGACGAGCAGGAGCCGCCGGAGATCAACCAGCGCAACCTCCTCAACGTCCTCGTCGCCGCCGACGGCCAGGTGCTCATCGACAACGAGGTCACGAACATCTCGTCCATCCGGGACATCGTCAAGCGCCACGTCACCAACAACGGGCGCGAGCCCCAGTTCTCGGTGTCGCCCGAGAAGGCCGTGGTGTCGTTCAAGACCAAGCGTGGGCTCTCGTACGAGAACTACATCGGCGTCCTCGACGAGCTGAAGTCGGCGTACAACGAGCTTCGCGACGAGGAGGCCCGCCGCGAGTTCGGCATGACGTATGGCGAGTACCGATCCCGACTCACGGAGGACGAGAGTACGGGCGAGAAAGAGCAGGACGTGATCGCCGAGAAGTACCCGGTCAAGATCTCGCTCGCGGAGCCGGACCCGAACTGATCCGCGCCCGCCCGCTGCCGCCGCTCCCCCTCCTGGGTTCCCACCCTAGCCTTCGCCTTCATGTCCGCTCACTTCTCCAAGAAGAGCGCCAACACCAAGCAGGAGATCCCGACAGCCTCGCTGCCGGACATCATCTTCATGCTGCTGATCTTCTTCATGGTGACGACGGTGCTCCGCGAGACGGAGCTGCTCGTCAACGTGTCGATCCCGCAAGCTGAGGCCGTCGAGAAGATCGATCAGAAGCGCCTGATCCAGTACGTCTACGTCGGCCCGGAACGCCTCGACGGGGGCGGGCTGGGAGACCCGGCCGTCCAGATCAACGACGGGATCGTCCGCGACTTCAACGAGATCCGCCAGGCCATGTACCGCCGCCTCGTCGAGGAGCCGCGCACCATCGTCTCGATGCGCGTGGACCGCGACGTCGAGACGGGGCTCCTCTACGACGTGCAGCAGGAGCTGCGCGAGGCCGAGGCGCTCCGCGTCAACTACTCCACCTCCCGCGAGGCCGAGTAGCGGCCGACCCACTGGCGATTCGTGTCGCCAGCCGTCCGTCTGCCGGGGCGCCCTGTTCGGGGCGCCCCGGTCTCGTTTGGTCCCCCGCGCTTTAGCGCGGACTCCACGTCGCGAGGCCAGGGGACCCGGCTAGCTTCCGCTCCCTCCTTCGCTCGTGTCCATGGCCTACTCCGCAACCCTCATCCCCGGCGACGGCATCGGACCCGAGGTGACGGGCGCCGCCGTCCGCGTCCTCGAAGCGACGGGCGTGGCGTTCGAGTGGGACGAGCAGCAGGCCGGGATGGACGCCTTCGAGGACGACGGCGACCCGCTCCCGCAGGCGACCCTCGATTCCATCGAGCGGACGCGGCTCGCCTTCAAAGGACCGCTGACGACGCCCGTCGGGAGCGGCTTTCGGAGCATCAACGTCCGAATCCGCCAGCACTTCGACCTGTACGCGAACGTCCGGCCGTGCGAGACGCTGCCGAACACGCGGGGGCCGTTCGAGGGGGTCGACCTGATGCTCTACCGGGAGAACACGGAGGGCCTCTACGCCGGCATCGAGTACTTCGACGAGCGGAACCAGATCGCCGACTCGATCAACCGGATCTCGCGGGTGGGCTCGGAGCGGATCATCCGGTACGCGTTCGAGGACGTCACGCGCCGCGGCCGCAAGCGGCTCACGCTCGTCCACAAGGCGAACATCCTGAAGGAGACCGGCGGCATGTTCCTGGCCATCGGGAAGGAGATCGCGGCTGAGTTCCCGGACATCGCCTTCGACGACCGGATCATCGACAACATGGCGATGCAACTGGTCATCCGTCCCGGCGAGTACGACTCGATCGTCACGACGAACATGTTCGGGGACATCCTCTCGGACCTCATGGCTGGCCTCGTCGGTGGGCTCGGCGTGACCGGCTCGGCCAACATCGGCGACGACTGCGCCGTGTTCGAGGCCGTCCACGGCTCGGCCCCCGACATCGCCGGCCAGGGCATCGCCAACCCGACGGCCCTCATCCGGTCGGGCGAGATGATGCTCCGCTACCTCAACGAGACGGCGGCCGCCGAGGCGATCCGGCAGGCCCTCCACGACACGTACTCGGACCCGTCCACGCTCACCCGCGACCTCGGCGGGACCGCCTCCACCGACGTGTTTGGCGAGACGGTGGCGGCCCGCGTCCGGGAGATCGTTTCTGGGGCGTAAACCGTTGAGCACCGCCCCTTCGCCCCGAAGCGCCTCGCGCTCCCCGTCGGCCCGACGCGCACGACCCACGCACCCCAGACAATGATTCAGCGGATTCAGACTTTGTACCTCGTCGCGGGCGCCGTGCTGCTCGCCCTGTTCGTGGCCCTCGGAGACTCGTGGGCGGGCCAGATCGCCACCGAGCAGGCGTGGCTGGGATGGCTCGGCTACGGGCTGGCGATCCTGACGGCCGTGGTCGCCCTCGTCGCAGTGGCCCTCTACAAAAACCGGGCGCTCCAGAGGAGCATGATCTATGCGGCCCAGTGGCTGGACCTCGGCCTGGTCGTGATCGTCCTCGCCGGCCTCTACCTCTCGACGGACTCGGACGCGGCGACGGCCCCGGTAGGGCTGTACCTCGTGGCCATCCAGCCCGTCGCGGCCTACGTGCTGCTCCGCCTCGCCCGGCAGCGGGTGACGGCGGACATCGAGATGGTGCGGTCGATGGACCGGCTCCGGTAACACGATGAACCGAGCGCCCGCCGCCGTCTGGGGGCTCGTCGGCGCCGGGCTGATCGCGCTGGGCGCGTCGCCCATCCTGATTCGGCTGGCCGGGAGTGAGGCGCCGGCCCTGGCGCTGGCCGCGTGGCGGACCCTGTTCGTCTCGGCGCTCCTCGTGCCGCTGGCGCTGATCAAGGCGCGCGACGAGATCGTCGCGCTCTCGCGGCGGGAGATCCTGCTGATCGTGGCGGCGGGCGTGCTGCTCGGGCTCCACTTTATGGCGTGGATCGAGTCGGTCCAGCTCACGAGCGTCGCCAGCGCGGCGGTGCTGGTGACGACGAGCCCGTTGTTCATCGCCGTGCTGGGCGTCGTGTTTTTGCAGGAGCGCCCGGAGCGCCGGACGATGGCCGCCATCGCGGTAGCGGTCGTCGGGGCCGTCCTGATCGGCCTCAGCGAGCGGAGCGGGGGCGTGTACCCGGATCCGGCGCTCGGCAACAGCCTCGCCCTGGGCGCCGCCGTCCTCGTCTCGGTGTACCTGTTGATCGGGCGGGCCGTACGGCAGACACGGTCGTTCCTGGCCTACTTCGCCCCGCTCAACGCCGTCGCTGCCGTCACGTGCGTCGTCGGGTGCGTGGTGATGGAGGTGCCGCTCGGCCTGCCGGCGCCCGTTTTGGCGCTGGCGTTCCTGATGGGCGTCGGCCCCGGCCTCCTCGGGCACGGGTCGTTTGCGGTCGCGCTCCGCTACCTGCCGGCGGCGTTGATGGGGTTGCTCTCGCTCGCGGAGCCCGTTATTGCAACCGTCATCGCTATGGTCTGGTTCGGCGAGCAGCCGACGGCCATGGCGACGGTCGGAATCGTCGTGGTGCTGGCGTCGATCGCGGCCGTCGTCACCGGCCGCCGAGCGGCGTGAACCGACCCGCCGGGAGGTCCGAGAACCGACGGCGCCCGCGCACGAAGTAGTCCACCACGACGTGACCTCGATAAGGAGGGAGGACGAGTCGCTCGTCCGGCGGCGGGGGGGGACGGACGGGAGGAGGCGCCGCGCGTCGGCCCACGCTCGTGCGATGGCGTCCGCCTCGTCGGGCCGGCCGGAGAGACGGGCACGCGCGGCGGCGACCCGGTCGAGGACGCGGCGGGCGCGGAGCACGCGGCGGCGCTCGGACGCCGGCAGGTTCTTGGCCAGCATCACGATCCCGTTCCGAAAGTTGTAGTAGGCCTTGCGCGGGTCGCCCTGCGGCAGCGACGCCCCGCCCAGGTGGTAGACCTCCGAGGCTGGCTCGACGCGGATCCGCCCGCCCGCCCGCTGGAGCCGCCAGCACAGGTCGATCTCCTCCATGTGCATCCCGAACGACTCGTCGAACCCGCCGGCGGCCTCGAAGGCAGCGCGCCGGACCACGAGCGCCGCGCCCGTCGCCCAGAACACGTCGCGGGCGTCGTCATACTGGCCCACGTCCGGCTCCAGCGTGTCGAACAGGCGGCCCCGGGTGAACGGGTAGCCGAGCGCGTCCAGGAAGCCGCCCGAGGCCCCGGCGTACTCGAACCGCTGGCGGTCGCCGTGCTGGAGCAGCTTCGGCTGTACGGCGACGACGCCGGGATCGTGGAGTGCGTCCACGAGCGGCCCCAGCCAGTCCGGCGAGACCTCGACGTCGTTGTTGAGGAAGCACAGGACGTCGCCCGAGGTGTGGGGCACGGCCGCGTTGTTGCCCTTCGCGAACAGCCAGTTCTCCGGGTGCCGGGCCACGACGGCCTCCGGGTGCGCCTCGGCCAGCCACGCGGCCGTCCCGTCCGTCGAGGCGTTGTCCGCCACGACGACTTCGAACTCGGGGTACGCCGTCGCCAGTACGGACGGGAGGAACCGCTCCAGCAGGCTGCGCCCGTTCCAGGTGACGATGATGACGGAGACGCGCGGGCGGGACACGAGGCGTGGCGGAGGACGGCCTCAACTTAGAGACGGCCCTGCCGCCGGGAGCGTGGCCCTGCTGCGAAGGGAGCGCGACGACCAGCGGAGAGGCTGGACACACGACCGGCGCGGCCCCATCGACCCCACCACAGGTCCGGGCCGCGCCGGTCACCACCTGAGTGTGCGCCAGTGGTGGCGGCACACGTCACGGTTACACTGGCTAGACACGCTACCCGTCTCCGAATAACCGTGAGGCCAAAAGTCGGGCGCCGCCGACGCCTATCTTTCCTCATGTCTGATCCTTCGGTGCCGCCCGCCGCGCTCCGTGCGCTCCGCGAGGTCTGGGGGTACGACGCCTTTCGGCCCGGGCAGGAGGCGGCGGTCTCGGCCGTGATGGACCGGCGGGACACGCTGGCGGTGCTGCCGACGGGCGGCGGGAAGTCGCTGATCTACCAGGTCCCCGCCGTCGCCTCGGGCGGGCTCGCGCTCGTCGTCTCTCCGCTCGTCGCCCTCATGCGCGATCAGGTGGACGCGCTCCAGCGCCGAGGCGTGCGCGCCGCCGCCCTCCACTCCGGCCTGTCCCACCGTGCCATCGACCAGGCGTGGACGGACGCCGAGCACGGTCTCTACCGGCTCCTCTACCTCACGCCCGAGCGCCTGGAGACCGACCTGTTCCGTGCCCGGGCGCCGCGCCTCGACGTCGTCCTGCTGGCGGTCGACGAGGCCCACTGCATCTCCGAGTGGGGCCACGATTTCCGGCCGGCGTACCGCCGCATCGCCGAGGCCCGGCCGTTCCTCACCGACGCCGACGGCCGGCCCTCGCCCGTCGTGGCGGTCACGGCGACGGCGACGCCGCGCGTCCGGCGGGACATTGCCGAGCAGCTCGACCTGCGCGACGCGGCCGTCGTGGTGCGCGGCTTCGACCGGGCAGGGCTCGTTTGGAGCGTCCACCACGTCCAGGACCCGATGCGGCAGGTGCTCGACGTGTTCCGGGCCGTGCCCGGCTCGGGGCTCCTGTACGCCGGCACGCGCCGCGCGACGGAGTCGTGGGCCGCGCGGCTGTCGCGCGACGGGATCTCCGCGGAGGCCTACCACGCGGGGCGACCTCACGACGAGCGCACCGCCGTCCAGCGGCGGTGGCTGGCCGGCGAGACGCGCGTGATCGCGGCGACGAGCGCGTTCGGCATGGGGATCGACAAGCCCGACGTGCGCGCCGTGGTCCACGTGACGCTCCCGCTGACCGTCGAGGCGTACTACCAGGAGGCGGGCCGGGCCGGGCGCGACGGCGACCGGGCCTATGCCGCCCTCGTCCTCGGCCCCGACGCCGAGCGCGTACCGCGCGCGCTGCTCGACCTCGGCCACCCCACCGCCGACGACGTGCAGGCCGTGTACCAGGCGGCCGGGAGCCTCGCGCAGATCGCCATCGGCGCGCACCCCCAGGACCCCGTCACGCTCGACCTCGGCCGGCTGGCGAGCGTCGCCGGCCAGCCCGCCGCGACGGTGACGGCCGCCGTCGAGCGGCTCGCCGAGGCGGGCGCGTGGTCGGTCGTTCGGAGGCGAGAAGGAGAGGTCGAGCTCCGGGTTCCGGTGGGGCGCGACCGGCTGATGGCGGCGGCCGGGCCGGAGGCGCCCGGGGTGCGCGCGTTCGTCGAGCGCCTCCTGCGGGCGCTCCCGCCGGCCTCGCCCTCGGAGTGGGTGGCGGCTTCGTCCGACCGGCTCGCCCAGACCGTCGGGATGCCGACGGAGCGCCTTCAGGCCGGGCTCGACTACCTGGAAGGGCGGGGGCTCCTCGACCTCCGCCGCGCGGACGATGGGCTGACGCTCCAGTGGCTCATGCCCCGCAGCCGCCGCGCCCAGGTCGACGCCACCGCGCTCGACCGCGCGCGGACGCACACCCGAGTCCGCTTCGAGGACGTCGTCCAGTACGCGACCTCCGTCGGGTGCCGCCGGCAGTTCCTGCTGGCCTACTTCGGCGAACCGTCGCCCGACCGCTGCGGTCGCTGCGACGTGTGTCTGGGACGGCACCGACCGGCGGTGGTGGAGCCGTCGGACGAGGCGGACCTGCTCGCCATCCTGCGGGCCGTCGAGCGGGGCGAGCGCCCGGCCGGCCCCGACGCCCCGCGCCGCGAGCGTGAGCTGGCCGACTGGCTCGTGAACGAGGGGCTCCTCCGCCTCGCGGACCCGCTGGCGGTCCGCTTCGAGCTGACGCCGCGCGGGCAGCGCCACATCGAGCGCGTCACGGCGTGATCACGACGCGACGCGATGCCTCGAACCGCTCGCCCACGACGCGGACGACGTAGACGCCGGCTGGCAGCCCGTCGCCTGGCACCGCCAGCTCGACGGTGGCGCCCGCGGACACCCGGCCGTCGAACACGGGCGCGACGGCCCGTCCGGCCACGTCGTACAGGTCGGCCCGAACCGTCTGCGGCGACCCGACGCGCAGCGTCAGGCGGGCGCCGGCGCGGGTCGGGTTGGGGGCCGGCTCGGAGAGCGTGAACCCGGCTGGGAGCGCCTCGCACGCCTCGCAGGCCGTCGCCTGGAGGACCGTCGGGCGGAGCACGAACAGGCCGTAGGCCCCGTCGTTGGCGACCACGAGGCCGCTCTCGAAGTACGGGTAGTTGCTCCACTGCCCGTCGAACGAGACCGAGGTGTCGGGCGGGTACGTGTCGAAGAACCCGACTTCAGTGAGCGTGCCCTCCCCAATCTCTCCGAGGTCGAGGATGCGGAGCCCCGATGCGTAGTTGCTCTCGAAGGCGTAGCGGCCCCGGACGTACAGGTTGTGGTCGATGGTCGGGAGGCCCGAGTCGTAGGGAAAGGCAAACTCCGGGTCGTCGAGGTCCGAGAGGTCAAACACCAGCGTCCGCTGCGTCGGGACGAGCCCGTACTGCTCGTCCAACTCGTCGTCGGCCAGGAAGTAGCGCTGGTCCTCGGTGAGCCAGCCCTGGTGCGTGTACGCGAAGGCGGGGTAGGCCGCCTGCGAGACCACCCGGACCTCGTTCAGGTCGGTCACGTCGAAGACTGTCACGGCGTCCTCATTGGCGGCGATGCAGATATTGCGGCCGGTGTAGTCCGTGTCCGGGCCGTTGTACGTCACGCATTGCGCGTCGTGGGTGTAGCCCGGCGTTCCGGAGCCGACCTCGTAGGTCACGTCCGAGAAGCACCCGGCGAACGTCGGGTTCTTGGGGTCCTGGACGTTGATGGCGTGGAAGCCCGGCGCGTCGCAGGACGGCGGGAGCCCGAGCGCCTCCCGCTGACCCTGAGGGTACCGGAAGCCGACGGCGTAGGCGACGCCGGTCTCCTCGTTGATCACGATGTTGTGGGCGGACCGAATCCCCTGGTACACCGCGTCGGCGTCGAACGTGACGGGAGCGCCCTCGACGCCCCGAAGCCGGGTGAGGTCGAACACCTGGACCCCGTGATCGCGGGCGTTGTCGGCCACGACGAAGGCGTGGTCGGCGTAGACCTTGACGTCGCGCCAGACGGGCGCGAGCTCGTTGGAGGTCGGGAGCTTCCCGACGAGCCGGGGGAACGCCGGGTTCGAGAGGTCTACGAAGCCGACCCCGTTGTACGTCCCCACGAGCGCGTACTCAGTCCCCGTCACGGGGTCGGTCCAGCCCCAGATGTCGTTGTTTCCGTTGGCCGCGGGCGAGCCCGGCGTCGAAAACGACGAGACCGAGAGGTACCCCACGAGGTCGACGCCGTCGCACGGGAACGCGCCGACGTCGGGGAGCGCGGCGACGCCTCCGACGCACGGCGCGATGGGCGCCTGCGCGCTGGCGGCAGCGGTCGCCAGCAGGGCGACGAGGAAGAGGGAGGGGCGGAGAGACATCTGCGTGGGCGGGGGAAGGCGTGAACGCTGCACCGTGCCGGGGGTTGTCCCGAAGACGAGCTGCGCCGCTGACGGATTCCCCCAATGCCGTCATCCTCGCGGACGCGGAGCCGTGGTGCGGCTCTCAACTGCGGCATTCAAAAAAGCGGGGGACCCGGGCGATTCCAGGTCCCCCGCTCGTCGAGCGTGGCCGGCGGCGAGCCTAGCTGTCCACGCGCGGCATCAGGATGAAGAGGCCGTTTTCGCCGTCGTTGGCGACGACGACGCCGCTCCCGAAGTACGGGTAGTTGCTCCACTGCCCGTTGAAGGCGATCTCCGTCGACTGCGGGTAGGTGTCGAAGAAGGCGACCTCGGTGAGGATGCCCTCGCCGATGCGGCTGTGGTCCCGGATGCGGAGGCCGGACTCGTAGTTGCTCTGGTAGTTCAGGTTGCCCTTCACGTACAGGTTGTGGTCGATCGTCGTGATCCCCGAGTCGTAGGCGCCGATGTACTCGGGCTCGTCGAGGTTCGTGGCGTCGAAGAGGAGCGTCCGCTGCGTGGGGACGTTCCCGTTCTGCTCGTCCAGCTCGTCGTTGGCGAGGACGTACCGCTGGTCCTCCGTGAACCAGTTCTGGTGCGTGTAGGCGTCGCCGGGGTAGGCGGCGATGGAGATCACGCGGACGTTCTCCTTGTCGGTCACGTCGAAGAACGTCACCACGTCCTCGTTGGAGCCGACGCAGATCTCGCGGCCGGTGTAGTCCGTGTCCGGGCCGTCGTACATCACGCACTGGCCGTCGTGGGTGTAGCCCGGCGCCGAGACGGGGCTCGTGTCCTTGGAGGCGTCCGAGAAGCAGCCGGCGAAGGTCGGGTTGAGCGGGTCCTGGATGTTGATGGCGTGGAAGCCGGGGGCGCCGCACTCCGGCGGGAAGTCCATCCCGCTGCGCGTGCCGTAGCCGACGGCGTAGGCGAACCCGGAGTCCTCGTTGAGGACGAGGTTGTGGACGTTGGTGACGCCATCGTACATGGCGTCGGCCTCGAAGCGGCGGGCCGGGTCGGAAGAGAGGCCCCGGAGGTGGGTCAGGTCGAAGACCTGCATCCCGTGGCCGCGCGCCTCGCTCACGATGAAGGCGTAGTTCTGGTACGTCTTGATGTCGCGCCAGACGGTCGCGCTGGTCGCCGTCGGGAGCGTGCCGAGGTGGACGGGCGCCGTCGGGTCCGAGATGTCGACGAAGGCGGTCCCGTTGTCGAGGCCGACGAGCGCGTACTCCTTCTCGGTCTCGGGGTCGGTCCAGCCCCAGATGTCGTTGCCGCTGTGGGCCTCCGGGTCCAGGTCCGCGAGGGACATATGACCGAGGAGATCGACGTTCGAGCACTCGAAGGGTCCGTCGCCCTCGTCGTTCGGGTCGTCGTTGGGGAGGGTGACGGTGCCATCGGTGCAGGTGATGGTCTGGTTCGCCATCCCCACGTCCATCGACTCGTCAGGAGTCGGGGAAGGGGCGGGCACCGGGTCCACGGTGGCCGTGGTGGCGCAGCCGGAGACGAGGGCGCCCGCCAAGAGGAGGGCGCTGAGGAGGGACAAGCGGGGCATCGGGAAGGGAGGGGTGTGGATGAGAAACGGGAGGGCTACGCCGATGGTACGTCGAGTGAGACGGCCTCGAATCGGTTGTGGTTGCGATCCTTGCGAACGTGGAAGGGGTCGAACACGCGGCCGTTCATGGCGACGTAGACGCCGGGGCCGAGGGCCTGGACTGCCGCCGCCGCGAAGCCGACGTTGAACCCGGCGTCGGTGGCTTTGAAGCGGGCCGGCGCCAGCGAGCCGACGAATACGACGACGGTCTTGCGGTCGTCCGCCTCGGCCAGCGCCTCGGCGACGGTCCGGGCCGTCTCGGCCATCGTGTCGGTGCCGTGCGTGACGAGGATACGGCCGTGCGCGCAGGCGAGGACGCGCTGGGCGACGAGGGTGCGGTCGGCGTCATCGAGGTCGAGGCTGTCCTTCTGAAAGAGAACCTCGACGTCGTACGTGAACGAAACGCCGGCCTCGCGGAGGAGGAGGCCGATCTGGGGCTCCCCCACCTCGAACGCGCTCTTGGCATCGAAGTAGACCTTGTCGATGGTCCCGCCGGTGGTGAAGACCTGGAGGTGCATGGGGTCAGTAGGTGCGGCTGCGCTGTTCGTCCGCGAGGCGGTCCTCGACAGCGTCGTAGGTGGCGCGGGCGCGGGCGGGCGCGTCGGCGAGGGCGTCGAGCTGGCGGTCGAGGGCGTCGGCGTCGAGGCCGTGGGCGGCGAGGGCGGCGCGGCGGAGGCTGTCCGCGAGCGCGGGGCGGCCGAGCGAGTCCGGGGCGAGCGCCGCGCGGGCGTCGGCGAGCTGGAGGTCGACGAGGGCGTCCACGAAGAGCGAGTCGACGGGGACCGCGTCGGCATCGGCGTCGGGCTCGCCCGCGCACGCCGCCAGCGCGACGAGCGCGATGAGCGCGAGCGCCGGCCGGGTCATGCGGCGTCCGGGCCGTCCACGTCCATGCGGAGCAGGTGCGCGGCGTAGGTCTTGCCCTGCGCGTCGAGCTTGAGCGAGACCGTCCCGCCGCCGCCGAGCGCGCCGTGGAGCAGGAAGTTGAGCGCCGAGAGGTTGGGGAGCTCGAACCGCTCGACCTCGCCGTCGACGCGCGGCCCGAAGTGCGCCTTCACGCGCTCGGCCGTGACCGTCTGGCGGAGCCAGTCGAAGTGGGCGGGGTCGCGCGCGATGAGGCCGACGTTGACGGCGTCGCCCTTGTCGCCGGAGCGGCCGAAGCAGAGATCCAAAAGGCGGGGCATGGGGAGGGGGCAAGAGGCAAGGGACAGGGAAGATCGCGACGGGGAGCTCCCTTTGCCTCTTCCCGTATCCCTCTGCCCGGTCAGGGGATCATCTTGTTGAGCGGGTACTCGATGATGCCCTCGGCGCCGAGCCGCTTCAGCTCCGGGATGAGCCGGCGGACCTGCCGCTCCTCGATGATCGTCTCGACGGCCACCCACTCCTCCGAAAAGAGCGGCGAGATGGTCGGGTTGCGGAGCGCCGGGAGCGTCTCGACGACGCGTTGGAGCTCGTCGCGGCGGACGTTGAGCTTGAGGCCCACCTTGCCCTCGGCCCGGATGGCGCCTTCCAAGAGCAGCGCGAGGTTCTCGATCTTCTCCCGCTTCCACGGGTCCTCCCACGCCTCTTTGTTGGCGACGAGTTGGGTGTTCGAGGACAAGAGAACCTCGACGATGCGGAGCTTGTTCGCGCGCAGCGAACTCCCCGTCTCCGTCACCTCCACGATGGCGTCCACGAGGTCGGGGGCCTTGACTTCGGTGGCGCCCCACGAGAACTCGACGTCGGCCTCGACGCCGTTCTCGGCGAGCCACCGCTTCGTCAGGCCGACCACCTCGGTGGCGATCCGCTTGCCCTGGAGGTCCTTCACCGACTGGATCTCGCTGTCCTCCGGGACTGCCAGCACCCAGCGCACCGGCCGCATCGACGCCTTCGAGTACACGAGGTCGGCGACCACGTGGACGTCGGCGCCGGTCTCGGCGATCCAGTCGAGCCCGGTGATGCCGGCGTCGAACACGCCGTCCTGGACGTACTTGCCCATCTCCTGGGCGCGGACGAGCATGGCGCTCAGCTCGTCGTCGTCGATGGAGGGGAAGTAGCTCCGCGAGCGGACGGAGAAGGAGTAGCCGGCCTTGTCGAGCAGGTCAAACGTGGACTCCTGGAGGCTCCCTTTCGGGAGGCCGAGGCGGAGCGTCTGCGTCTCGCCGTCGTCGGTGGGGGTGGCGGCGGGTTCGGTCTGGGTGGACATGATGCGTAGAGCGGGGGGGAGAGGGGAGGCGACGGTGATCGGGAGCGGAGGAATCTCCGCTCTACGACTCGCGCTCCAGGTCGGCGAGGTCGCTGCGGGTGCGGAGCGTGTAACCGACGGCCTCCATCTGGCGGAGGAACTTGCGTTTGTCGAGGCGACGGTCGGGGGCGAAGATCATCCCGTAGTAGACGTAGAGCGTGTTCGTCTCGCGGTCGACGAGGGCCTCGCGGACGTAGCTGCCGCCCATCACGTCCTGCGTCATCCGCCAGAACCCGCGCGTCTCCAGTGCCCGTCGGCCGCCGATCTCGACGGTGTCCGAGGACGTGGGCCGGCGCGCGTCCAACTCCACGTAGGAGCTGTCGTAGCTGCCACGCGCGAACTCCTCCAGGAGCGCGTCCGTCAGCTCGTCCAACTCCTCACGGGACGGAAGATCGGAGACGCCCTCTTGCTGAAAGACGAAGAAGTCGCGCCAGGTGTCCGAGAGGACGCGGCGGTAGCGGACGAAGGTGCCGGTGCGGCCGGCGGCCGTCGTGGTCGTGTCCTGGACCTTCACGTAATCGTGCTGGACCTGGACGCGGAAGCCGTGGGCGTCGAGCATCTCCTGCTCCAGGTCCTCCTGGCGGAGCCGGGCGAACATCTCCCCCGTGGTCCGCTCGCGGGCGAGCGTGTTGAACGACTCGCGCAGCTCGTCGCCGCGCTGGAGGAAAGCGCGGGCCAGGGCCGAGTCGGTGGCGGCCGTGGCGATCACGACGCGCTGGCCGTTGGCCCAGAGGTCCTCGCGGAGCGTGACGCCGGTCGCGCGGCCCTGGCGGATGGCCTCGACGTTGCCCTCGCCGACGCGGGCGCGGATAAAGTCGCCGATGGGGCCGGGCGCGTCGATGGGCGCGGCGAAGACGAGGTTGGGCTGGAGCTTGAGCTGGTCGAACAGGCGCGGGTTGAGCGCCTGGAGCCGGAGCTTGAAGGCGCCCTGGCTGCCGGAGAGCGTGGGGATGGGCGCCGCCAGCTCGGCGCGGATGGCGTCGCCGGCGGGGCCTTCCCACGTAGCGCTGTCGGAGAGGACGACGATCTCCTCGGCGTCGCCTCGGGCGCTGGCGCGGCCGACGATCCCGCTCTCGCAGGCGGCGAGGACGAACGACGTGAGGACGAGGAGGGCGGCGCTGGCGCGGATCATGGGGCGGAGGCTGTGGCGCCCTCCTTCAACGTGGCCGCCCACTCGCGGACGCGCTCAAGGCGTGCGGAATCGGTGAGATCCCGGTCGTCCCAGAGCGACTCGACGAGCCGGATGAGGGCGCTCCCGACGATGAACCCGTCGGTGTGCGCCGCCAGCCGGGCGGCGTCGGCGCCGGTCGAGATCCCGAAGCCGACGAGGAGCGGCTGCCCGACGAGTGCGCGGGCGCGAGCGAGGTAGGCGTCGGTGGCGTCCGCGGCGCCGAGCCCGGAGCCCGTCAGGCCCGTCACGCTCACGGCGTAGACGAACCCGGTCGAGCGCTGGTCGACGAGGCGGACGCGGGCAGGGGAGGTGTTGGGCGCGATAAGGTGGGTGACGGAGAGCCCGTGGATGCGGGCGGCGGCCTCTAGCTCCTCGGACTCTTCGGGGGGGAGGTCGGGGAGGATGAGACCGTCTACGCCCGAAGACGCGGCGTCGGCGCAAAAGTCGCCCACGCCGTAGCGCATCACGGGGTTGGCGTAGCCCATGAGCACGAGCGGCGTCTCCGACTGGCGGCGGAAGGCGGCGGCCGTCTCGAACGTGCCGGCCATCGTCGCGCCCTGCCGGAGCGCCCGCTCGCTCGCCATCTGGATCGGGAGCCCCTCGGCGACGGGGTCCGAGAACGGCATCCCCAACTCGATAAAGTCGGCGCCTGCGGCGTCGACGGCCTGGAGGATCGGGAGCGTGGCGTCCGGATCGGGGAAGCCGCTCGTGAGGAAGAGGCCCATGGCCATCTCGCCTCGCTGGCGGAGGCCGTCGAGGTGGGCGCGGAGGCGCGTCATGCGTAAAGGCGGGGGCGGTCGATGGTCATGAACCGCTCGGGGAACGGGGCGCGGACGAAGCCGACTTTCTCGTAGAGGCCGTGGGCGTCCTGCGTGGTGAGGAGCCACCGGCGGAGCCCCCGGAGGTCGGGGTGGGCGAGGACGCACTCCATCAGCCAGCGGCCGAGGCCCCGTCCCTGGTGCTCCTCCACCACGTAGACGTCGGCGACGTAGGCGAACGTGGTCCGGTCGGACGTCACGCGGGCGTAGCCGACCTGGGCGCCATCGGGGGCGTAGAGTCCGAACGGGATCGAGTTCGCCGCAGCTCGCTCGACGATCTCGCGCGGCACGCCCGGCGACCAGTAGGAGCGCGTGAGAGTTGCGTGGACTGCCTCGAAGTCGAGGCGGTCGCGGTCGTCGGAGACCTCGTAGCCGTCGCGGGTCCAGGTCATCCGTCGAGGTGCGCCACGATGGTCGCCATGTCCTTATCGCCGCGGCCGGAGCAGTTGAACACGATCACGGCCTCCTCGCCCATCTCGTCCGCCAGCGCGGGCAGCGCGGCGACGGCGTGGGCCGTCTCCAGCGCCGGGATGATCCCCTCCGTCTCGCTCAGCAGCTGGACGCCGTCGAGCGCCTCGGCGTCCGTGGCCGACCGGACCTCGACGCGCCCGGCCTTCTTGAGATAGGCGTGCTCCGGCCCGACGCCGGGGTAGTCGAGCCCCGCCGAGATCGAGTGGGCGATCTCGACCTGCCCGTCGGCGTCCTGCAAGAGGTAGGTCAGCGTGCCGTGGAAGACGGCCGGCTCGCCCTTCGAGAGGGTCGCCGCGTGGCGTCCGTCCAGCCCCTCGCCGGCGGCCTCCACGCCGACGAGCCGGACGCCCGCGTCGTCCACGAACGGCGCCCAGATGCCGATGGCGTTCGACCCGCCGCCGACGCACGCCACGATGGCGTCGGGCGTCTCGGAGCCCGTCTGCTCCCGCAACTGGCGGCGCGTCTCCTCACCGATGACGCGGTGGAGGTCGCGGACGAGGGCCGGGTACGGGTGCGGCCCGATGGCCGAGCCGATGATGTAGTAGGTCGTCGTCGGGTTCGAGACCCAGTCGCGGAAGGCCTCGTTGGTGGCGTCCTTGAGCGTCCGGCTCCCGCTCTCGGCGGCGCGGACCTCCGCCCCGAGCAGCCGCATCCGCTGCACGTTGAGGTGCTGGCGCTCGATGTCCTCGGAGCCCATGTAGACGACGCACTCGACGCCGAACAGGGCGCACGCCGTGGCCGTGGCGACGCCGTGCTGGCCGGCGCCGGTCTCGGCGATGATCCGCTCCTTGCCCATCCGCCGCGCGAGCAACACCTGCCCGAGCGCGTTGTTGATCTTGTGCGCGCCGGTGTGGCAGAGGTCCTCGCGCTTGGCGTAGATCGTCGCCCCGAGGCGCTCGCCCAGTCGGTCGCAGCGCGTGAGCGGCGTCGGGCGGCCGACGTAGTCGCGCAAGAGGCGGCGGTACTCGGCCCAAAACGCGTCGTCCGCCTGCGCCTCCGCCCAGGCGGTTTTGAGGTCGTCGAGGACCGGGTGGAGGATCTCCGGCACGAACGCGCCGCCGAAGGCGCCGAAGCGCCCGCGCGCGTCGGGGAGGGTCTGGGTGGCGGTGTCAGGCATCGGAGCGGAGGGAGAGACGCCACGCGCGGTGTCGTCTGGATGGGGACGCGTCAGGCGTCGGCGGTGGCGGCGTGGAAGGCGTCGAAGAACCCCGCCAGCTTGTCGAGGTCCTTCACGCCGGGCGACTCCTCGACGGACGACGACAGGTCGACGGCGTACGGCCGCATCGTCTGGATGGCCTCGGCCACGTTCTCGGCCGAGATGCCGCCGGCGAGGAACAGGTCGACGTCGTTGGACAACTCGCGGGCGACGCGCCAGTTGAAGCTCTCGCCGGTGCCTCCCCACAGGCTCGTGTGGTGCGTGTCCAACAGGACGAAGTCGACCACGTCGAGGTAGGGCGCGACGAGCGCGCGGACCTGCTCCGAGGAGGCGTCGTGCTGGACCTGGATCGCCTTGATGACGGGCACCCCGACGGCCGCGCACGTCTCGGGCGACTCGTGCCCGTGGAGCTGCGCCAGCCGAAACCCGACCCGCTCGCACACGGCGTTGATCTCGTCCGCGTCGCGGTTCACGAACACGCCGACCGGCTCCGGCCCGACGACCCACTCGATGATCTCCTTCGCCACGTCCGGCCGGATGAACCTCGGGCTGGTCTCGTGCTGGATGAAGCCGAGAAAGTCGGCCCCGGCGGCGGCGGCGGTGCGGGCGTCGTGGAGGCGGGTGATCCCGCAGATCTTGACCTTGGTCATGGGGCGGCGGGAGCATGCCGGCGCTCGGCGAGGGCGAGGGCCGTCTCGCGGCGGAGGGCGGCGAGGGCGCGGCCGGGGTCCGGCTGGCGCATGAGGTGCGTGCCGACGAGGAAGGCGTCGGCGCCGGAGGCGCGGAGGCGGGCGGCGTCCTCGGCCGTCCGGATGCCGCTCTCGGCCACGCGGACGATCCGGTCGGGGAGCTGGCGGAACACGCGCGCGGCCCGTCCGAGGTCCACGTCGAAGGTGGCGAGGTCGCGGCTGTTGACGCCGAGCACGTCGACGCGGTCGAGGTCCACGGCGTCCAGTTCCTCGTCGGCGTGGACCTCGACGAGCACGCCGAGGCCGAGGTCGCGCGCCGCGTCGAGCAGGTCCGCCAGCAGGACACGGTCGAGCGCGGCCACGATCAGGAGCACGGCGTCGGCGCCGAAGGCGCGGGCCTCGACGAGCTGGTACTCGTCGACCACGAAGTCCTTCCGCAGGACCGGGAGGTCGACGGCGTGGCGGACGGCGGCGAGGTGATCGAGGGAGCCCTGGAAGTGCGTCGGCTCGGTGAGGACCGAGAGCGCAGCGGCGGCGGCCTGCTTGTAGGCGCGGGCGATCCGGGCCGGGTCGTACTCGGGGCGGATCGTGCCCTCGCTCGGGCTCGCCCGCTTGCACTCCGCGATGTACGCCGGTCCGTCGGGGCGGCGGAGGGCGCGGGGGAGCGAGAGCGTCGGGGCGTGGAACGCCGAGCGCGTCCTGAGCGCGGCGGCCGGCGTGACGGCCTTCCGGTCGGCCACGAGGGCGCGCGTGTCGTCGAGGATCTGGTCGAGGATGGTCGCCATCAGGCCGCCTCGGCCAACTCGTTCGAGACCTCCACGAGCGCGTCCAGCTTGGCGAGCGCCGCGCCGCTGGCGACGCTCTCGCGGGCTGCCTCCAGGCAGTCGTCGAGCGCGTCGTACTCGCCCGACGCCAGGAGCGCGTAGGCCGCGTTGAGGAGCACGATGTCGGTCTGCGGCCCGCCCTCGCCGCCGAGCACGCCGCGCACGATCTCGGCGTTCTCGTCCGGCGTGCCGCCCTGGAGCGCCGCCGCCGAGACGCGCGCGAGCCCGAACCGCTCCGGGACGACCTCTTGCTCCAAGAGGCCGCCGTCGTAGGCGTGGCTGCCGGTCTGGTAGATCGTCGTCGGGCTCGTGGTCGAGAGCTCGTCGAGCCCGTCGTGGGCGTAGACGACGACGACGTGCTCGCTCCCGAGGCGGAGCAGGATCTGCGCCATCATCTTCGCCACCTCGTCCGAGAACGCCCCGACGAGCTGGCGCTTGACGCCGGCCGGGTTGCAGAGGGGCCCGAGGATGTTGAAGAACGTCCGCACGCCGAGCGCGCGCCGCACCGGCCCGACGTGCCGGAGGGCGGGGTGGAACTGGGGCGCGAACAGGAACGCGATGCCGGTCTCCTGGAGGCACCGCTCGACGCCCGCCGCGTCGAGGTCGGACCGGACGCCGAGCGCCGCCAGCACGTCGGCCGAGCCGGACGACGACGAGACGCCCTTGTTGCCGTGCTTGGCGACGGGCACGCCGGCGCCGGCGGCGACGAAGCTGGCGGCCGTCGAGATGTTGAACGAGCCGGAGTGGTCGCCGCCGGTCCCGCAGAGGTCGATGGGGTCGAGGTCGCCGGTCTCGACGGGCACGGCGTACTCGCGCATCACTCTCGTGAAGCCGGTCAGCTCGTCGAGCGTCTCGCCGCGCGAGCGGAGGCCCATCAGGAGCCCGGCGATCTCGGCCTCGCGGGCCTCGCCGCTCAGCATCACGTGCATCGCGGACTCGGCCTGGGGTTGGGTCAGCGTCTCGCCGTCGGCGATGAGTTGGAGGATCGGCTTCACGTCGTGGTCTCGTGGGTGGTGGAAACGGGGGGCGCTCGCCGAGCGCCGTGCGGACCCAGTTGCGGACGAGCCGCGGCCCCTCCGTCGTCAGCACGCTCTCCGGGTGGAACTGGACGCCCTCGATGGGGCGCTGGCGGTGCCGGAAGCCCATGACCACGCCGTCGTCGGTCTCGGCGCTGACCTCCAGCACGTCCGGGAGCGAGGCGCGGTCGACGACGAGCGAGTGGTAGCGGGTGGCCACGAAGTCCTGCTCGACGCCCTCGAACACCGTCTGGCCGTCGTGGTGGACGCGGCTCGTCTTGCCGTGCATCAGCGTCGGCGCGTGGACGACGCGGCCGCCGAACACCTCGCCGATGGCCTGGTGGCCGAGGCAGACGCCCAGGATCGGCGTCGTCTCTCCGAACCGTTCGATGACCGCCTCGCTCACACCGGCCTCGTCGGGGCGGCCGGGGCCGGGCGAGATGAGGACGCCGGCCGGGTCCAGGTCCTCGATCTCGCTCAGGGTGATCTGGTCGTTGCGGACCACGCGGACCTCGTCCGTCACCGAGCCCACGAGGTGGACGAGGTTGTACGTGAACGAGTCGTAGTTGTCGATGACGAGGATCATGGCGCTAGGCATTCAAAAAGCCGACGGACTCGCGGACCTCGCGCATCACCTCGGAGGCGCGGGCGCGGGCCGCGTCGGCGCCGGCCGCCAGCACGTCGCGGACGTAGCCGGGGCGCTCTGCGAGCTGGCGGCGCCGGTCGCGGGCCTCGGCGAAATACTCGGTGAGGAGCCCGAGCAGCGCCTTCTTGGCGTGGCCGTAGCCGTAGCCGCCGGCGCGGTAGGCGGCGGCGATCTCCTCGCGCTGCTCGTCCGAGGCGACGTGGCGGATGAGCGCGAACACGGCGTCGGCGTCGGGGTCCTTGGGCTCCTCCAGCGGCGTCGAGTCGGTGACGATGGACATCACCTTCTTCTTGAGCGCCTTGCCCTCGTCGAAGATGCCGATGGTGTTGTCGTAGCTCTTCGACATCTTGCGGCCGTCGAGCCCTGGGATCACGGCGACCTCGTCGAGGATGAGCGGCTCGGGGAGCGCGAAGAGCGGGTCGTCGTCGGCGCGGAACGCGGCGTTGAAGCGGGCGGCCGTGTCGCGGCTGATCTCCAGGTTCTGCTTCTGGTCCGCCCCGACCGGGACGAGCAGGCCGCGTCCGGGCGCGCTGTAGGCGAGGATGTCGGCGGCCTGGAGGATCGGGTAGGTGAGGAGCCCGCCGTTCGCGCTCAGGCCCTGCGCCACCTTGTCCTTGTACGAGACGCCCTTTTCGAGGAGCGACGTCGGCGTGAGGCAGAGGAAGATCCACGTCAGCTCGCCGAGCTGGGGCACGTCCGACTGGAGGAAGAGGTGGGACTGGTCGGGGTCGAACCCGAGGGCGAGGTAGTCGAGCGCGGCGTCGAACGAGTACCGCCGGAGCGCCTCGGCGTCGCGGAGCGACGTGAGGGCGTGGTAGTCGACGATGAACAGGAACGCGTCTGCGCGCCGCGCCGGGTCGTTCGCCAGGGCGACGTTCTGCCGCAGCGCTCCGAAGTAGTTGCCGAGGTGGAGCGTCCCCGACGGCTGGATGCCGGAGACGACGACGGGCAGGGCCTCTC
Source organism: Rubricoccaceae bacterium (assembly GCA_963811175.1). Taxonomy (GTDB): domain Bacteria; phylum Bacteroidota; class Rhodothermia; order Rhodothermales; family Rubricoccaceae; genus Rubrivirga. The sequence continues at coordinate 1,751,223 of CAWEQE010000002.1, forward strand.
CGGGTGCGCTGCGGACGGCCGCTGTGGGCGAAGCGGTGCGGGGGGTCTCGGTGGTCATGAAACGGGGGGACGGCGCCTCGGCGGGGCGTCTTGCGGGACGCGTACGGGAGGGCCGCCAGTGCGTCAGCGCGGGAGGTCGGCGAGGATGCCGCGGAGCAGGTCGAGGCGGGTGTCGGAGGCCTCGGCGTTGTGGGTGAGGATGGCCCGCGTGCGCTCCTGGTGGTGGACCGCGTCGACCTCGTCGCGGAGCGCCGTGCCGAAGTCGCGCTCGGCGTCGAGCAGGCCCTCGACGCGCTGGCGGACGGAGCGGCCGGGCACGGGCGCGAGCGGCTCGCGGCCGGCGCCGGTGCTGGTGGCGCCGCCGAGGCTCAGGATGGTCTCGGACATCTTGGCCGTCTCGGTGCGGAGGTAGGGCATCATGGCCGTCACCCGCTCCGTGGCCGGGCCGGCGGGGAGCGCCGCCAGCTCGCGGTCGTAGACCTGGAGGAGGTCGAGGTGGCGGTCCGAGAGCGGGCGGAGGCGCTCGACGCTCATCTCGCGCGAGATGTAGCGGCCGGCGCCGCCTTTGTTGAGGATGGGGCGGAGGGCGGGGAACATGGGGCGGGGAGGTTGGAGGGGGTGAGTTCCGGGGTGAGGTAAGGACAGGGGGCCTCTCAGCTCACGACGGTCCACTCACAAGAGATCGGACGTGGCGGAGCGCATGGCGGCGAACAGGGCGGCGGCCTTGGCCTTCGTCTCCTCGAACTCGGCGGCCGGGTCCGAGTCGGCGACGACGCCGGCGCCGGCCTGGACGTAGGCCACGTCGTCTTTCACGATCATGGTGCGGATGGCGATGCAGGTGTCGAGCGCGCCGTCGAAGCCGGCGTAGCCGACGGCCCCGGCGTACGGCCCGCGCCGGATGGGCTCCAGCTCGTCGATGATCTCCATCGCGCGGACCTTCGGGGCGCCGCTGACGGTGCCGGCGGGGAAGCAGGCCGCCAGCACGTCGGTCGCCTGGCGGTCGGCGACGGCGCCGCTCACCGACGAGACGAGGTGCATCACGTGGCTGAACCGCTCGACCTCCGCGAAGCGGTCCACCGAGACGGTCCCGACGTCGGAGACGCGGCCGAGGTCGTTGCGGCCGAGGTCCACCAGCATGAGGTGCTCGGCCCGCTCCTTCGGGTCCGCCAGCAGGTCGGCCTCGTGGTCGGCGTCTTCGGCCGGCGTGGCACCGCGGCGGCGCGTGCCGGCGATGGGGAGGACGAGCGCGCGACGGTCCGGCCCGCGCGGGTCGACGCGGGTCAGGACCTCCGGCGAGGAGCCGACGAGCGAGAACTCACCGTCCGGCGACCCCAGGCCGTCCACGTCGAGGTAGAACAGGTACGGGCTCGGGTTGACCTGGCGGAGCGCGCGGTAGAGGTTGAAGCGGTCGCCCTCGAACGGCATCGAGAACCGTTGCGAGAGGACCACCTGGAACACGTCGCCCTCGACGATGTGCTCCTTGCCGCGCCGGACGGCCGCCTCGTACGCCTCGCGCTCGACCGACGAGGCCGGCTCGGTGGCGAGCAGGCGGACCGGCTCCCCCGGAATCCCTCCCTGGAGCAGGTCGTCCTCCAACTCGACCAGCCGCGAGGTCGCCTCGACGTAGGCGGCCTCCAGGTCGGTGTCCGCGTCCACGAAGACGGTCGCCATGAGCACGAGCTGGCGGCGGACGTGGTCGAAGGCGGCCAGGGTGTCGTAGAACGACCACACGGCGTCGGGCAGGCCGAGAAGGTCGGGCGGGCCGGGCGGGAGCGTCTCGAGCTGGCGGACGGCGTCGTAGCCGACGAAGCCGACGGCGCCGGAGGTCAGGCGCGGGAGGTCCGGGACGACGGCCTGCTCGGTCTCGGACAGGACCTCGCCGAGCACGTCGAACACGCTCCCCGGACGGCTCTCGACGTCGTGCGGGGCGCCGTCGCCGGCGTAGCCGCCGGCGGGCCGGTGGACGAGCACGCGCCCGCCGCGCGACTCCAGCACGAGGTACGGGCTCCGCCCGAGGAACGAGTACCGCCCCAGCCGCTCGCCGCCCTCGACGCTCTCCAGCAAGAACCCGAACTGGCCCGGCTCGCGGAGGGCGAGGAAGGCGGAGACCGGCGTGAGCAGGTCGGCCGAGCGGCGGACGTAGACGGGCACCGCCAGCCGCCGGCCGTCGGCCGGGAGCTGCTCGCGGATCGTCGTCTCGAACTCGGTGAGGGTCATCGGGGGGAGTCGTTCGCCGTCAGCGTTCCGTTCGTTGTCAGAGCCCGCGTCGGCGGGTCGGAGGATGCAGGCGGAAGGTCGGCGTGTTCTGACTGAACGCTGAGAGCGGACGGTGGGTCACGAAATGAAAAAAGCCCCCTGCTCGGCTGAACAGTGGGCTCGCGTCGGGAGTCGCGTTCGCGTCAGGCCACAGGCCGTCCGCCCACTGGGTTCGTGGGGTGCCACCAGGGCCAGACGGTATGGGGCGTGCGATGCGTCACGGGGCCAAGCTACGGGCGTTCGCCGCGTGGGGCAACCCGGAAGCCGGGGCCGCCCGTCCGGGGGCTGCTGGCGGCCGCGCCGGCCGAGTCCGGCACCCCGACCTGCGCGCCGGCCGCAGGGGCGGTGAGCGCCAGAAGAGAAGAGATGACCAGGAACCGCATGGCGACCGTCAGGAGGCGGGCGCGTCGAGGCCGAGGGCGGCGGCGAGCGGCGCGTCGTAGCCGTAGGGGTCGCCGTAGAGACGGAGCGCCCCGTCGGCCTCGGCCCAGGCCGTGAAGTAGGTGAAGTGCGTCCGCACGGGCCGCTCCAGCCGGACGCCCCGCCTCGGGCCGCCCCGCCACGCCGCCGCCGCCGCCCCCGCGCTCCACCCGTTCGTCGTCGTCATCAGGTACTCCGCCAGCCGGTCCGGCGCGCCGGCCTGGACGCACCCGCTCGACATCGACGAGCCCGAGCCGTCGGAGAACGTGTACCGCTTGTTGGTGTCGTGGATGAGGATGGCGTACGGGTTGTGCATCATGAACTTGACGCGCCCCAGCGGATTCGCCGGGCCGGGCCGCTGCACGAACCGGAACTCACCCACGGACACCGAATCCCACGGCACGAGCCGCGTGTCCACCGGCGACCCGTTGCGGAACGCCTCGATCCCCTGACGCCAGAGCGCGAGGCTGTCGCGCTGGGCCATCGGGAAGATGTTGGAGGCCGCGAGCGAGCGGGGCACGTACCACGCCGGCTGGAACTCGAGGGTGTGGATGGAGTCGGTGAGGACGGGCGTCGTCCAGCCCGTCGTCAGCGCGTTGCCGATGTTGGCGGGCATCCGGAGGCGCTCGGCGTAGGCGCCGCCGAGGCTGTCCGAGCGCTCCAGCACGCGCAGCTCGAACGCCGGCAGGTTGACCCACACGAACCGCTCGCCGAGGTCGTCGGGGAGCCAGCGCCAGCGCTCCAGGTTGAGGGCGAGCCGCTGGCGGAGCGCGGCGGGGTCGGCGTTGAGGCGGTCGGTGTCGGCGGCGTCGAGGACGCTGTCGCGCGGGAGCCCGTTGGCGTCCTCGAAGCGGCCGAGCGCGGCGGCGAGCGTCGAGTCGAAGGCGTACGGCTCCGGCCGGTGCCACGCGTCGAGCGAGTCGGCCGGGAGGTACCCGAAGGCCGTCAGCCGGTCGCGGAGGTGCGGCACGCGGACCGACCGCTGTCCGGTGCGGAGGACGGCGCCCTCGGGGATCGGGGCGAGCTCTTGCTGCAGCGCCGCGAGCCGCTGGCGGAGCCGGCGGTAGCCGTCCTGCTGGGGGCGGAGCGCGTCGAGGGCCTGACCGACCTGGGCCGGGTCTCCATCCCGGACGGCGGCGAGTAGCGCGTCCCACGCCGCGCCCGTCGAGTCGCGGTCGGTCGGGAACCACGTGCCGGGGTAGAGGCGGCGCGGGTCCGCGCGGGACCCCCGGAGCGCGTCGCCGAACCGGAGCACGGCGTCGGTGAGGGCGAGGTCGAGCCGGGCCACCCGCTCGGGGCGCGGGTCCGCGAGGGTGTCGCGGGCCTCGGCGTCGAGCGCGCGCCACGCCCCGGCCGCCGTCGCCAGCTGGCGACGCAGGGCGTCGACGCGGTCGGTCCGGATGTCCGAGGCGCTCACTCCGTCGGAGGGCGCGTCCACGAGCAGGGCGGCGAGCTGGTCCCGCGCGGCCGCCGAGCGCCACAGCAGCGCCGGGGCGTCGGCGGCGTAGATCGAGGGCGTGTCCGGGTGGAGGTGGGGCACCCGGTTCGACGCGTGGTGACGGAGGTCCGAGCGCAGCGCCTCGGCGACGGCGGACGCATCGGGCGGCTGGACGTCCTCGGGCTCCTCCCCGAACCAGGACCCCCAGAGCCCCCAGCCCAGGAGGGCGGACAGGGCGACGGACAGGAGGGCGGGAGGGACAGTCACAATGGGCCGGGAAAGGGGACGTGGACGCGCGGAAGAACGCGAAGGGTCCGCACTCCGGTGCCTGCCGTCAATCCCATTCGTTTGGATTTGGAGATAGGTTGACGCGACACCCCTCGCCCCCGTCCATTTCCATGCCCACGCCGCCCGTTTCGCCTGTCCGGCCTCGGACGATCCGACTCGACTTCGAGCCTTCTCGCGACGGGTTCTCGTTCCCGAACTCGTTCCGTTGGACGCCTGGCGACCTCGACGTTCTGGCGGGAGCCCTCCGGCCGATCTCGGGGCTGCCGATCGTCGCCAGCGCGGCGTTGGGCGGGCGCGTCGGGGGGCGGACCAAGGGAGCGCTCGTCGCGGGCGCGGCGGGCCTCGGGCTGGCGCGGGCCGGCGCGGGCGACGGGATCGTGCAGGCCGTCGCCCGCCGCTGGCCGACGTTCGGGCTCTGCGGCGGCATGGCGCTGGCGGCCATCGAGCGGTGGCCCCAGCGCGGGCGCGTCGCCACGGCCGACCTGCCGGCCGGGCCGATGCGCGCGCTCCTCCGCCGACGCCAGGAGGCGACGCTCCGCACCTCGCTCGGCACGTTCGCGCGGTACTGGGCGCGCGTCCGGTTCGTCCCCTCCAACACGCCCCACGCCCCGTTCGCGGACGACCTCCGCCGTGAACTGGACGCCGTCGAGCGGACGCTCGGCGCTGGCCGGCCCGTCCTCCTGGGCCTCGTCGGCGATTCGCCCGACCCGTTCGCCAACCACCAGGTCGTCGCGTTCGGGATCGAGCGGCGCGGCCCGCTGGCGGCGACGATCGAGGTGTACGACCCGAATGCGCCCGGACAGACCCGCCACGTCACGACGGCCCCGGCGCCCACGCCCGGCCGCACCGCGATCTCGACCGACCTCCCGACCGGGCGCTCCGCCAGCGGCCGGTGCCACATCTCGACGCGCCCCGGCCACCTCTCCCACGTCTTCGTCCTCCGGGTCGGGGAGGGGGGCTAGCGGGCGGAGACCGTCGGCGGTTCGGCCGCCGCGCCGTCGCCCGAACGGCCCACGTCGGGGACGTCCGGCTCGTCCGGCGGCGTGGGGACGCCCGGCGGCGGCACGATGGCCTGCCGCTCCTCCCGCTTCGTGGCGATCCACGAGACGACCGAGGCGGTCCCGATGCTGAGGGCGATCACCGAGAGCGAGAGCCACGTCGGGACGTGGAGGCCCCGGGCGTCCAGGAACGGCTCGAGCAGCATCTTGCAGCCGATGAAGACCAGCACGAACCCGAGCCCGTAGTGGAGGTACCGCACGCGCTCGATGATCCCCGCCAGCAGGAAGTACAGCGCCCGCAGCCCGACCACGGCCATGATGTTGGAGCTGTAGGCGATGAACGGGTCCGTCGTGATGCCGAGGATGGCCGGGATCGAGTCGACGGCGAACACCACGTCGGTCAGCTCGATCATCACGAGCACCAGGAACAGCGGCGTCGCCCAGATCCGGCCCATCTTCCGGATGAAGAAGTGCTCCCCCTGGTACGACCGCGTGACGGGCATCACGCGGCGGAGGAACGCCAGGATCCGGTTCTGCGAGATGTCCTCCGTCTCGTCGGTCTCCCGGAACATCTTGAGCCCGGTGAGCACGAGGAACGCCCCGAACACGTAGAGCAGCCAGTGGAAGCGGTCGATCAGCGCGACGCCCAGGAAGATCATGACCGCCCGCATCACGATCGCTCCGAAGATCCCCCAGAACAGGACCCGGTGCTGGTACTGGGCCGGCACCCCGAAGTACCCGAAGAGCACCGCGATCACGAACAGGTTGTCGACCGAGAGGGACTTCTCGACGATGTAGGCCGTGAAGAACGTGAGCGCGGGGTCGTGCCCGAACCCGATCCAGACGGCCACGTTCACCAGGAGCGACGCGGCGACGAAGAACGCCGAGAGCCACGCGGCCTCCTTCCACTCGATCTTGTGCGCCTTCTTGTTGAACAGAAGAAGGTCGACGAGCAGGAGAGCGACGATGTACGCGTTGAGCGCGAGCCACGCCCAGCCGGGGACGTCGATGTGGGGGGAGGGGGGCACAGGGCGTAACGATCCGTCCGGCGCTAACGCGGGTCGGTGGCGGGAGTTCGCGAACCCTCGAGAACCACGCCCGGCTGGCGGCCCGGTTGGCGGCCCGCCCGGTGCGCCGATCCTCGGCCGCCCCTACCCGTACCTCGTTACAACTCGTAACATCCGGCTCTCCAGGCCGTCGCTCCACACCATCGGACATGAGCAAAAAGCGCATCTACATCGTCGACGACGACCCGAAGATCGGTGAGCTGTTCGCGCGCGTCCTCGACCGCGATGGCTACGCCACGCAGGGGTTCGCCGCCGCCACCCCGCTCCTCGACGCCATCGACGAGGGCGAGGCCCCGGACCTCGTCCTGACCGACCTCATGATGCCCGACGTCTCGGGCATGGAACTGATCGAGGCCCTCCGCGAACGCGGCCTGACGATCCCCATCATCGTGATGACGGCGCACTCGTCGGTGCAGACGGCCGTCGAGGCCATGCGGCTGGGGGCGTTCCACTACCTCCAGAAGCCGGTGAACCTGGAGGAGATGCGGACGCTGCTGGCGAAGGCGCTCGACCTCTACGAAGACAAGAAGGAGCTCCAGGAGATCAAGAAGACGCGCAAGAAGCAGCACTCCGTCGGCAAGATCATCGGGACGAGCGACGAGGTGGAGGCCGTCCGCGACACGATCGAGACGCTCAAGGACATCCCCAACACGACGGTCTTGGTGCGTGGCGAGACCGGGACGGGCAAGAATCTCGTCGCCCAGACGCTCCACTACGCCTCGAAGTGGTCCGGCGGGCGGTTCATGGAGATCAACTGCGCCGCGCTCCCGGACAACCTCCTCGAGTCCGAGCTGTTCGGCTACGAGAAGGGCGCCTTCACCGACGCCCGCGCCGCCAAGCCCGGCCTGCTGGAGGTGGCCGACGGCGGGACCCTCTTCCTCGACGAGATCGACTCGATGAGCCTCAGCCTCCAGGCCAAGCTCCTCTCGTTCCTGGAGAGCCGCCAGTTCCGCCGGCTCGGCGGCACCGACGAGATCAAAGTGACCACGCGCATCGTGTGCGCGACGAACGCGAACCTCCAGGAGAAGGTGGCCGAGAAGGAGTTCCGGAAGGACCTCCTGTTCCGGATCAACGTGGTCGCGCTCCAACTCCCGCCGCTCCGCCGGATGGGCCGCGACGCGCTCGAGATCGCCCACAAGGTGGCCCAGGGCTTCGCCGACGAGTTCGGGAAGCCGTTCGACGGGTTCACCGAGGCCGCCGAGGAGAAGCTGCTGGCGCACGAGTGGCCCGGCAACGTCCGCGAGCTGCGGAACGTCCTGGAGCGGGCCCTGATCTTTACCAAGACCCCGACGCTGGACGCCAGCGACCTCGTCCTCCTCAAGACGGACCTGTTCGACGGCGCCGATTCCGACGCGGACACGTTCCGGTTCCGGGCCGGCGCCACGCTCGAGGACCTCGAGTACGAGTACATCAAGCACACGCTCGCCAACAACCGCTCCTCGTCCTACGCCGACGTCGCCAAGCTCCTGGGCATCTCGAAAAAGACGCTCTGGGAAAAGCGCAAGCGCTACAACCTCGACGAGGAGATCGAGGAGATGACCGCCTAGCGAGTGGAGAGCGGGGAGTTTTCTCCCACCTCGCCCCTCTGAACGCCCCCATGACCGACCTGCAGAAAGCCGCCCTCGCCGACCGACTGGCGACTGGCGCCGCCAGCGGCCCGAGCCCGGGCCGTCCGCGCCCGACCTCGAACGGCGACCTCACGATGGCCCTGGAACGGATGCTCGGCGCCGGGGCCGACCGCTTCGGCCTCCGCGCCGACGACGCCGGGCCGGGCGACGCCTGCGCGCTCGCGCCGCCGCTCGCGCGCCTCATCGACCACACGGTGCTCAAGCCGGACACGACGGAGACCCAGATCCGGGACCTCTGCGCCGAGGCCCGCGAGTACTGCTTCGCGAGCGTCTGCGTGAGCCCGGTCTGGGTGCCCGTGGCCGCCGAGGAACTCGCGGGCACGACGCCGCTCGTGTGCACCGTCGTCGGTTTTCCGCATGGGGCCAACCGCTCGGCGGTGAAGGCCTTCGAGACCGAGCGGGCCGTCCGCGACGGGGCCGACGAGATCGACATGGTGCTCGCCATCGCGCTCCTCAAGAGCGAGCGCTACGCCGACGTGGAGGCCGACATCCGAGCGGTCGTAGAGGCCGCGCAGGGGCGGACCGTCAAGGTGATCCTGGAGACGGCGCTCCTGACGGACGAGGAGAAGGTGATCGCCTGCGTGCTCGCCCAGAACGCCGGCGCCGACTTCGTCAAGACCTCGACGGGCTTCGCGCAGTCCGGCGCCAACCCCCAGGACGTGGCCCTGATGCGCCGCGTCGTGGGCGACTCGATGGGCGTGAAGGCGTCGGGCGGCGTTCGCTCGGCGGAGGACGCCTACGCGATGGTCGAGGCCGGCGCCACGCGGCTCGGCGCGAGCGCGGGCGTCGCTATTTTGAAAGGCCTCACGTCCGACGCCTCGTACTGACTTCGGGGCACGGCCCCCCTCGCCATGCGCCTCCCCCTCTACACCGCCGCGATCCTCTCCGCCAGCCTCGCGCTGGCGGCCTGCTCCGGGACCAGCCCACGCGGCCCCGTCGCGGACGCCGGTCCGTCGGAGGAGGCCCGGCCCGACTACGAACTGTTCGACCCGGCCGGCTACGACGCCGAGCCGACCGCCCCGGCGACCGTCGTCCACGACGTTCCGGCTCGGGTGATGGAGGGCCGCGTGGTGGTCCCCAATCAGGGCGTCGCCGCCCCGGCGACGGAGCCCGAGGCGCCCACGGCGCGGCAGGTGGACGGCTACCGCGTCCAGATCTTCAACACGGCCAGCCGGGACGCCGCCGAGCGGGTTCGGGGCGACGCGACGGACTGGTGGCGTGCCGTCCGCTCGGAGCCGGGTGCGCCTCGCGCGATGGACGTGGTCATCGCGTACCAGCAGCCCTACTACCGCGTCCGGATGGGCGGGTTTGGGACGCGCGCCGAGGCCGACCGGGCCCTCGCCCTCGTCCGCCAGCGGTTTCCCGACGCCTTCCTCGTCTCGGATGCCGTGACGGTGGTGGAGTAGCGAGTCGCTCTCGCGTCGGCGCTACAGCTCGATCCGGTCGCCGTCGCAGCCCCATCTCGTCTCGGGGAAGATGGCTCGCGCCTCGCCCAGCGACTCGTCGTCGGTGACGAGGGGGGCGTGGACCAGCACGAGTTGCCCGACGCCGGCCTCGGCCGCGATGCGGGCCGCCTCCACCGGCGAGCTGTGGACGCCGGGAAGCGAGCCCGTCCCTTCGTGAAGGAGAAGGTCGGCCCCCCGCGCGAGCGCGACGACGGACTCGGAGGGGGCCGTGTCGCACGAGTAGGCAGCGCTGACGCCGTCGGCGTCGAAGCGAAGCCCGATCGTGGGCACCGGGTGGTCCACAGGCGTGGCAGTCACGGAGAGGCCGTCGAGGTCGAGGACGGAGACGCCGGCCTCCATCGGCACGGCGTGGCGCTCGCGCCCGGGGAAGCCGTGCCAGTTCTCGATGTTGAACGTGGTGAACAGCCGGTGCGCCTTCTCCAGCGTCGGGGCAGGCCCGTGGATCGGGATGGGGTCCCGGCGGCCCATCAGCCAGAGCTTTTCCAGCAGGAGCGGGTAGCCGGAGATGTGGTCCGGGTGCTCGTGGGTCAGGATGATGGCGTCCAGGGCGGCCGGGTCCAGGCCGGCGAGCTGGAGGCGGAGCGCGGCGTCGCCACCGCAGTCGATCAGCACCGTCTGGTCGCGGTGCTCGACGGCGAGCATCGTGGTGGTGCGAGACGGGCCGGCGTTGGCCGATCCGGTGCCGAGGAGGTGGACGATCATCGAGTGGGCGAGGGGGCACCAGAGGATAGCGACGGCGCGGCGTCCGGCGAGCGGCGCCGGGGCAACGCTCGCCCGACGGGCTGGCGGCGATCGCCCAGCCGCTCGCACCTTCCGCTGTGCCCGCTACCGGGACCGGGCCACCACGTAGGCGCAGAGCCCGACGAGCGCCTCCCGCGCCTCGGAGGGCGGGAACGCCCGGAGCGCATCGGCGGCGTCGGCGGCGAGCGACTCCATCCGCTCGCGGGCCGCCGCCAGTCCGCCGGAGGCCTCCACGAACCGGAGCACCTCGGCGACGTCGGCGCGGCTCTTCTTGCGCTTCCTCACGATCCGGCGGATCCGCTTGCGCTCGCCGGGCTCGGTCCGGCCGAGGGCGAGGATGAGCGGGAGCGTCATCTTGCGCTCCTGGAGGTCGAGCCCGACGGGCTTGCCCACGTCGACGGCGTCGTAGTCGAAGAGGTCGTCGCGGATCTGGAAGGCGAGGCCGAGCGTCTCGCCGATGGCCTTGGCGCGGGCCACGGTCTCGTCGTCGGCGCCGGCGGAGGCGGCACCCGAGGCCATGCAGGCCGCGAGGAGCGAGGCCGTCTTGTCGGAGATGATCTGGAAGTAGCTCTCCTCGGTGATGTCGAGCGTCCGGGCCTTCTCGATCTGGAGCAGTTCGCCCTCGGACATCCGCCGGACCGCGTCGGAGACGACGTGGAGCAGGTCGTAGTCGCCGTCGTCGAGGGCGAGGAGGAGGCCGCGCGAGAGGAGGTAGTCGCCGAGGAGCACGCCCACCTTGTTCTTCCAGAGCGCGTTGACCGACGGCACGCCGCGCCGCGAGTCCGACTCGTCCACCACGTCGTCGTGGACGAGCGTGGCCGTGTGGAGCAGCTCCACGAGCGTGGCCGCACGGTAGGTCCGCGTGGTGATGCCGCCCGCCAGCTCGGCCGAGAGCAGGACGAGCGTCGGCCGGATCTGCTTCCCCTTGCGCCGCAGGAGGTACTGCACGACGGTGTCGAGCAGCCACACGCGCGACCGCATGGCCTCGCGGAACTGGCGCCGGAACTCCTTGAGCGGCTCGGCGACCGGAGCGCGGAGCGCTTTGAGCCCGACGGGTGCGGTCTCGGCCAGCGGGGGAGAGGGCGGGGGAGGGAGGACGTCCATCAGGAAACTTTCAGTCGCGACTGAAAGATCGTACTCCCGGACCTCGCCTGGGTTGCACCGGCTCGCCCTCCGGCCGATTTCATGGAGCGCCCGCGAGGCCGGGGTACAAGGCCGCCCCGACCGCACATCGTGCGCACCGCCCCTCGTCGCAAAACGTGCGGGCGAGCTGGTGCAGCCCCTGCGCCTCCAACGCCGAGGCCGGCTCGTATCCGGCCGCCTCGAACGACCGAACGATCCGGTCGGACGGGGCGGCGAGCGCGTCGTACGCCTCGCCCACGGCGACCTCCAGGGCCGGGTCTTCCCGCTGCTCGGCCTCCAGAAACAGGACCGGCAGGACCGCGTCCGCCAGGAGCCGCTCGGCACGCGGGTGGCCGAGGCGCGGCGCGTCCGCCAGCGGGTCGGCGCGGAGCGCGTCGATCAGCGCGTCGGTGCCGCTGGCGAGCGCGTCGGACAAGCAGGCGACCGGGTCGGACCGGAGGACGCCACCGGGAGCGAGCAGGGCGGCGGCCTGCGCGACCCGCACGCGTGGGGCGTTGGCGGGCCGTCCCCCTCGTCGCCACGATCCTCGGGGCATCGTCGTCAGCTCGAGCGGCGTGGCGAGGTCCGCGAAGCGGCGGCCGGCTCCGTCGTCTTCCGTCCGCTCATCGTCGAGGAGCCCCGCGACGCCGAGGAGCACGGCGCGGACGTCGGGCCCCCGAAGCTGGCGGAGGGCGACGAGCGGCGACCGGCGGAGCAGTTCCTCCATGGCGTCCGCGTTGGCGGCGTAGCCGAGCGCCCGAAACACGCGCCCGACGAGCAGCCGGTCGAGGTCGGGGCGGCGGGTGTAGGCCGTCCCGAGCGCCTGCGCGCGTGACCGCAGGCGCTCCGTGCCGAGCCGTCGGACCCAGGCCCGAGCGTCCTCCGGAGGGACCTCGCGCCAGCGGGGCGCGCAGTACGGGGCCTCGCGCGGCTCGCGGCAGAAGTCATGAAGGAGCGCGCGGAGCGACCGATCCAGGTGCGGGAGCAGCACCAGCTCCGGGAGCGCCGTCCCGTCGGCGCGGCGGAGGGTCCCGGTGCGGCGGTCGGCGGAGAGGACCACGTGGAGCACCACGCGGTCGTAGGCCGAGTCGCGGTGGTGGCCGTGGGCCTCCCAGTCGCTACTGGTGCGGTGGATCTCGACGTCGCCGGCCCAGGTCAGGCCGTCGAGGTCGAGGCGCACGTCGGTGACGTCGGGGCCGGAGTCGCGGTTGAGGCGGCCGGCGGCGAGCACACGAACCGGCTGGCCCTCGGTGGTCCGAAGGTCGGCGCCGTCGAACCGGCCGCGGACCCAGGCGTCCTGGATCGCGGCCTCGGGCACGCGCCCGGCGACCGCTAGGGGGGTGGAGGCGAGGGGTTCGTGGAGGAGCGGCTCGTGGACGGTCGGTGTCTCAGCGTGCATCGCGGGGGAGGAGATCCCCGAGATAGACCGGCCGCCGAGACTCGTCTAACTCTCGTCGCCCGTGAGGCCCTGGGCCAGCGCGCGGTCCACGAGCCACACGAGGTCTCCTTCCGGCTCGACGCGCGCGGCGGGCGGCCCGGCATGCTCCCCGTCGTAGGCGTCGAGGACGGCCCCGAAGGCGTCTCGCTTTTGGTCTCCGGCTGCTGCGACGAGGCACAAGCGCGCCTGCGCGAGCGCCGGGAACGTAAGCGAGACCCGCTCCCGGACGGACTCGGACGGCGGCGCCTCGGTCGGCACCACCCGGCGGTCGGCCACGTCGAGGGCCGGACTGCCTGGGAAGAGCGAGGCCGTGTGTCCGTCGTCGCCCATGCCGAGGTGGAGCACGTCGAACCGGAGGCGGTCCCCGAAAAATTGCTCCAGGGCCTGCTCGTAGACCGCCGCGCCCTTCTCGTTCTCGCACTCGCCGGGCATCCGGTGCACGTTGGAGTCCGGGATGCCGGCTGGGACGAGGAGGGTCCGTGCCGCCATGCCGTAGTTGCTCTCCGGGTGGTCCGGCGGCACCGAGCGCTCGTCGCCCCAGAACACGTGGACGCGGTCCCACTCGACGCCGTCGGCGTGGGCGAGGCGCTCGTAGGCGGGCACGGGCGTCGAGCCGCCGGTGAGGCAGAGCGTGACGCGCGGCTCGCTGGCGAGGGCGGCCCGGAGGGCGGCGGCGGTCCGGTCCGCCAGCGCCTCGGCGACGGCGGCGGGCGTGGGCAGGACGACGATCTCGGTGGTCATGAGGGAGCGGGTGGGCTCGTCTGGATGGGGGCTGGGGTGGGAGAGACCCCCGTCTTCCACCCGGGTCGGAAAGGTAGTCTTGGCGACTGGGGGGAGAACCTGACGTTCCGGCCGGGGGCGGTGCCGTGCGGGTGTCACCGGGTGGCGTTACCATAGTCCGTCAACGTCCCCCCGCGTTCCCAATGTCCACTCTGACCTCCCCTCCGCAGGCGTACACCGGCGCCGACATCCAGGTCCTCGAAGGGCTGGAGCCCGTCCGCAAGCGCCCCGGGATGTACATCGGCGGCACCGGCAAGGCCGGGCTCCACCACCTCGTCTGGGAGATCGTCGACAACGCCGTCGACGAGGCCACCAACGGCTACGCCAGCCAGATCGAGGTCGTGCTCCACAAGGACGGCAAGACCGTCTCGGTGATCGACAACGGGCGCGGCATCCCGGTGGACAAGCACCCGACCAAGAAGGTGCCGGCGCTCCAGGTGATCCTCACCACGCTCCACGCCGGCGGCAAGTTCGACGGGTCCAGCTACGTCACCTCCGGCGGGCTCCACGGCGTCGGCTCGTCCGTCGTCAACGCGCTCTCCTCGGAGCTGGTGGCGCAGGTCAAGCGCGACGGGAACCTCTACGAGCAGCGGTACGCGCGTGGCGTCCCGACGACGAAGCTCAAGAAGGTCCGCTCGAACGTCCGCGGGACGGGCACGACGATCACGTTCACGCCGGACGACGAGATCTTCGACCAGACGGACCTCGACGCCGACACGATCAAGCAGAACCTGGAGGTCAAGACGTACCTCAACGGGGCGCTCCGGATCGTGTTCAAGGACGAGGCCAAGGGCGAGCGCGCCGAGTACCACCACGAGGGCGGCATCGTCGAGTACCTGGACCACCTCGTCGGCGAGATCGGCACGCGGCGCGTCCACCCGGACCCGTTCGTGATCCGCCAGGAGGAGCTGGTGGACGGCCTCCGGGCGGAGCTGTGCTTCGTCTGGACCGAGGCGCCCCGCGAGTCGATCACCTCGTTCGTCAACGGCATCCCCACGCGCGACGGCGGGACGCACGAGCAGGGGTTGAAGGACGGGATCACGAAGGCCATCCGCAACTACATCGAGACCCACGACCTCGGCCAGCGCAAGCTCGACCTCACCGCCGACGACATCCGCGAGGGCATGATCGCCGTCGTCAACCTCTACCACGTCGACCCGCAGTTCCAGGGGCAGACCAAGGAGAAGCTGAACAACCCCGAGGCGCGGTCGGCCGTGAGCGGCGCCTTCCGTACGGAGTTCGAGCAGTTCCTCAACGGCCACCCGACGATGGCCGAGGCCATCGTGGCCCGGATCATCCAGGCGGCCAAGGCGCGGCAGGCGAGCCGCGCGGCCGTCCAGAACGTCCGCCGCAAGAGCGCCGTCAGCCACCGCCTGAACCTGCCGGGCAAGCTCTCCGACTGCGCCTCGACCGACCCGACGGAGTCCGAGTTGTTCGTGGTCGAGGGCGACTCGGCCGGCGGCTCGGCCAAGCAGGGGCGGGACCGGAAGACGCAGGCCATCCTCCCGCTCCGCGGCAAGGTGCTCAACGCCGAGCAGGCGTCGCGGTCGAAGGTGCTCGCCAACAAGGAGCTCTCGAACATCGTCGACGCGCTCGGCTGCGGGCTCGGCGAGGACCTCGACCTCTCGACCCTCCGCTACCACAAGGTGATCCTGCTCATGGACGCCGACGCCGACGGGCTCCACATCGCCACGCTGCTCCTCACCTTCCTCTACCGCTACATGAAGCCGCTCATCGACGGCGGCTACGTCTACATCGCCCAGCCGCCGCTCTTCCGCGTCGACGCGCTGAAGGAGACGCACTGGGCGCTCGACGAGGCGGACCGCGACAGGATCATCAAGCGCATTCGGAAGAAGAACCCCCGCACGACCGTCGAGGTGCAGCGCTTCAAGGGGCTCGGCGAGATGATGCCTCAGACGCTCCACGAGACGACGCTCGACCCGGAGCGGCGCCGGCTCCTTCAGGTCTCGATCCCCGACGACGCCCGCGTGGCGACGGAGCTGGCGATCTCGGACCTCATGGGGAAGGACGCGGCGCCGCGCTTCGAGTTCATCATGGCCCACGCCGCCGAGGTGGACGACCTCGATGTCTGAGCCCGGCGACCGCCAGCGGGACGGGACGTTTGGGACCGCGGGCCGTGGACCACGGACGACGGGCCGAGCCCTTCGGATGGCCGTTTCAGGTCGTCCTCTCCGGGCCGGGGTGCGTCGCCCATCGCGTGGGCGCCATCGTGCGCAACGGGGGCCGGGGAGATGACGCGGCGCGAACGGATCGGCCTCGGCCTGCTGGCGGGCGGCATCGGCCTCGCGCTCGCCAACGTCGTGATGTGGGCGCTGGGGCGGGGCGCGAGCGCGTGGCGGCCGGCGCTCTCGGGCGTGCTGATGGCCGTCGGGCTGGCGGTCCTGGCCGTCGAGGTGGTCCGAGGGAGGCGGGAAGACGCGGGGCCGTAGGGCGTCGGGAAAGGGGCTTGCCGAGCGGTGGAGCCAGACGGGATCTTGACGCACGTTCACCGCTCTCGTCTCATGCGCGCCGCCCTTCTGATCGTGGTCCTCGCCGCGCCCGTAGCGGCTCAGCCCGTTTTGTTTCCCGAGGCAGCCCCTCCGACGGCAGGTCCGCACTGGCGCGTCGCCCCGAGCGTCGGCCTCGCCGGTGGCGGGTTCGCCACGGTCCTCTCCCTTCGCGCCGACCGAACGTGGCGCGGGCCGCTCTCGCTGGGAGGACGGGCCTGGGCGACTCTCGACCACGGGTTCGTGGACGACGGGCCATCGTTGAGCGGCGGCGGAGGAGAAGCGCTCGCCTCTGTCGGCACACGAGATCGGTGGATCGACCTCCGCGCGAACGCAGGTCTCGGGCTGGCGGTGCTGGACTACGCCTCCGGCGGGCTCGGCTGCGAGCCAGAGTTCGAGGGGTGCCTCGATACCGGGGGCTCCTTCTCGGGAGTCCGTCCCTACCTCGTTGGAGGGATCGGACTCGACCTGTACCTGCTCCCCGGCGTTGGGCTGGGTGCCGACGTGCGTGCGGCTCTGATGGAGGGACCTGCGGACATCTCGATGGCCGAACTCGGGCTGCGCGTCCGCGTCGCGCAGTAAGAGACGCCGAATGGGATCTGCGCGTGTGGGCCCGGACACCTACCCTGCGCGTCTCCTCACCGTCACCGCCATGCGTTTCGTCCTGGCCCTTGTTCTGCTCACCCCGGCGCTCGCAGCCGCCCAGCCCGCGCTGCGCCTCGACCTCGGCCTCGCCCTGACTGGCCCGGACGAGACCTATCAAGAAGTGTCGGTCGCGGCCGTCACCCAACTCGCCGGGCCGCTCGTCGTCAGCGCGGGCGTCGCGCGGGCGACGGCGGCCTTCAGCGTCCACTACGCGCCCGGTGGCGGGGCGGACATCGACCCCGGGTTCTTCACGGTCCCGTCGTACGTCACGAGCTGGACGGCGCTCAACGCCTACGGCGGCGTCCGTCTGAAGGGGCCGTGGGCGTCGATGCAGGTCGCGGCCGGCCCGGTCCTCTCCGTCGCCACCCTCAACGGCGACGACGTACGGGTCGGTGGCGGCGTCGGAGCCGAGGTGGGTGTGCTGGACGTGTACCCGGTCCCGTCGGTCGGGCTCGGCCTCAGCCTCCACGGCGCGACGACGACGTCGCACACCTGGGCGGGAGGCCGAGTCGGCGTCCGCGTTCGGCTGTAGCCAGGCGCCTCGCCACGGGTCTCGCCGTCCCGCTGGCGGACGCGGACGGGCGGGTCGAACGGGACGGCTGAGCCGGCAGCCGGCTAGACCGGCTGGGGAGCCGCGAACTTGTCCGTCGTCGTCGAGAAGCCCCAGCAGTGCTTCGCGTTGAACACGACGCTCTTCTTGCAGTAATCGGGGCTGGACGTGGCGGAGGCGTCCTCGAGCAGGACGCAGTTGTAGTCGCGGAAGTACGCCTCCTCCATCGTCGTCGCGACGCACTGGTCCACGTTGACGCCGGCGAAGTAGAGCGTGTTGATGCCCTGGGTGCGGAGCACCTGGTCGAGCTCGGTCCCGATGAACCCGTTCATCCGCACCTTCTCGATCCGCACGTCCTCGTCCCGGATGAGCGGCTGGAGCTCGTCCACCATCGCGTTGTTCCACGTGTCCGTGGTAAGCACGCGCCCGTCGGCGAGCGGCTCCCCGATCCCCTGCTGGTCCGGCGTGTGCTTGAACGAGTAGAGGGTGGGGGCGCCGAGGTTGCGGAGGTCGGGCCGGTTGGACCAGTAGACCCACAGCACCCACATCCCGTGGTCGCGCGCCGCCTCGAGGGCCCGCTGCACGCCGGGGATGGCCTCCCGGCACCCCTCGTAGTCGAGACCAGAAGCATCGGTCCACCCGCCCGGCGAGCAGAAGTCGTTCTGCATGTCGATGACGACCAGCGCCCCCCGGTCGAGCGCGTCCACGAAGGGCACGAGCTCGGCATCGAAGCGGTAGAGCGGGGTCTCGCCCCGGAGGTCGGGCGCGAGGTGGACGTGGTCGTCGTAGAGGAGCCAGCGGTCGGTGCCAGCGGCGAGCTGGACGCCTCCATCGGGGGTTCGGGCGTAGATGTCGTGGTGCGTCGGGCTCGGCATGGGGACGTGTGGGTTCAGAGAGGGAGCGGCCGTTTCACTCCTGGGGCCGTGCCGGGGTTCGACGGCGTGCGCGGACGGCCGCCGCCGGCACGGCGGGCTCACCGGGAATTCGGCCGAGCAGTGCACGCGCGGCGCTAGCTTCGCGTTGTCGCCCTCCTCTCCCCTGAGACCCCCCACGTGGACCAAAGCCGGATCCGGAACTTCTGCATCATCGCCCACATCGACCACGGGAAGTCCACCCTGGCCGACCGGCTCCTGGAGGCCACGGGCACGCTGACGAGCCGCGAGATGCAGGCCCAGGTCCTCGACTCGATGGACCTCGAGCGCGAGCGCGGGATCACGATCAAGAGCCACGCGATCCGGATGAACTACCGGGCCGACGACGGGGAGACGTACGTCCTCAACCTCATCGACACGCCCGGCCACGTCGACTTCAGCTACGAGGTGAGCCGCGCGCTCAACGCCTGCGAGGGCGCCATCCTCGTGGTCGACGCCGCGCAGGGGATCGAGGCGCAGACGATCGCGAACCTCTACCAGGCCGTCGGGCAAGACCTCGAGATCATCCCGGTCCTGAACAAGGTGGACTTGCCCTCCGCCCAGCCCGAGATCGTCGCCCAGTCCATCACCGACCTGATCGGCGGCGACCCCGACGACGTGCTCCACGTGAGCGCGAAGACCGGGCAGGGCGTCGACAAGGTGCTCGAGCGGATCGTCGAGCGCGTGCCGCCGCCCACGGGCGACCCCGAGGCGCCGCTTCAGGCGCTCATCTTCGACTCGACGTTCGACACCTACCGGGGCTCCGTCGTCTACGTCCGCGTGAAGGAGGGGACGCTCCGCAAGGGCGACCCCATCGAGTTCATGGCGACGGGCGCGCGCTACAACGCCGAGGAGATCGGGCACCTCAAGCTCAAGATGGCGCCGGTGCCCGAGCTGGGGCCGGGCGAGGTCGGCTACCTCATCGGGTCCGTGAAGGACGTGGCCGACACGCGCGTCGGCGACACCGTGACCAGCTCGAAACGGCCGGCCTCCGGACAGCTCCCCGGCTACCGCGACGTCAAGCCGATGGTGTTCTCGGGGATCTACCCGACGGACTCCGGCGACTTCGAGGACCTCCGGGCTGCCCTCGAGAAGCTCCAGCTCAACGATGCCGCGCTCACCTACGAGCCCGAGACGAGCGCCGCGCTCGGGTTCGGGTTCCGCGTGGGGTTCCTCGGGATGCTCCACATGGAGGTGGTCCAGGAGCGGCTGGACCGCGAGTTCGGGCTCGACATCGTGACCACGATGCCCAACGTCCGCTACACCGTGGAGCTGGCGGGCGGCGAGACGACGGAGGTCGAGAACCCGTCCGAGATGCCCTCGCCGGGCGACATCCACGAGGTCCGCGAGCCGTACGTCCGGGCCGAAATCATCACGCCGGCCGAGTACGTCGGCGCGCTGATGGGGCTGTGCCAGGAGCGGCGCGGGACGTACCTCACGCAGGAGTACCTCACGACCGACCGCGTGAACCTGAAGTACGAGCTGCCCCTCGCCGAGATCGTCTTCGACTTCTACGACAAGCTGAAGTCGGTGAGCCGCGGCTACGCCTCGTTCGACTACGAGTTCATCGACGAGCGGGCCTCGAAGCTGGTCAAGCTCGACGTGATGCTCAACGGCGACACCGTCGACGCGCTCTCGACCATCGTCCACCGGGAGAAGGCGTACGACATGGGCCGGAAGCTCTCCAGCAAGCTCCGCGAGCTCATCCCGCGCCAGATGTTCGACGTGGCGATCCAGGCGGCGCTCGGCAACAAGGTCATCGCGCGCGAGACCGTCAAGGCGCTCCGCAAGGACGTGACGGCCAAGTGCTACGGCGGCGACATCAGCCGGAAGCGGAAGCTGCTCGAGAAGCAGAAGGAGGGGAAAAAGCGGATGAAGCAGGTCGGCGCCGTGGAGGTCCCGCAGGAGGCGTTCCTCGCCGTCCTCTCGATGGAGTAGGGGGGCGGGAAAATGGGAACTGGGAACTGGGGAACGGACGGACGCCGAGTGCATCGCTGGGAGTGGCGTAGAGCGTGGCTCCTGTTGCTGCCCCTCGCCTCTTGCCTCTTTCCCATTTCCCCTTCTGCCCAAACCGTCGTCGACGTGCTCGTCCGCCAGCGGCGCGACGCCCGCGTGCAGGAGGTGATGGCGGAGGTCGGCGACCGCGTGCCGGCCCGGCCGTCGCTCGTGGCCGAGCCGGACGACCCGGTCATCCGCTCGTTCCTCGCGGTGCAGGCCCGGCGGCAGGCCGTACGCGACAGCCTCGTCCGCGCCGACCAGCGGGCGGCCGACAGCTTGATCTGGGCCGCCCGTCTCGCCACGCTCCGGTGGCAGAAGGTGGACCCCGACGAGCAGGGCGACTTCCTGGACCGCTACCGCGAGACCTACTGGCAGGCGGCCAACCCCCGGCCCGGCGTCGCCATCGACACCGTCGGGACCGCCGCGCTCCGGGGGCGCCTCCAGGCCGCCTTCGGGGACCCCACGCGCAACGCCGACGCCAAGCGCCGCTACGGCTACGGCGGCTCCGCGTTCGTCCAGTTCGAGTACTGGTTCATCGTCAACGACTCGATCCCGGTGCTCGCCCTCGACCTCGACGGGCCGTTCGGGCGCGGGCTCTTGGTGGCCGGCAGCGAGGACCACGCCCAGCTTCTGGGCGACCTCAAGCGCGACCTCTCCCGCCAGCTCCTCGCCGAGCGCCGCCCGGACCCGTGGGTCGACTACTACCACTCGTACGACCGGCAGGCGTGGTACCGGACGGGCTACAACGGGACCGACGCCTTCACACGCGAGATCCGCGCGCCGCGTTGGAGCGGCCGGGCCGACGCCGACCGCTGGATCATCCACCGCTAGGCCCGCCTGCACCCCCGGTCCCGCTTGCCCGTAGCTTCCGGCTCTTCCTCTCTGCCCGTGCCGACGACCATCTCTCGCCCCAACCGACGCCGCACGGGTGCGGCCCGCACGCGGCGCGGCGACGCGGCTCCGACGAAGCCCACGTTCCGGGAGAACGTGTGGTTCTGGGTGAAGGCCCTCGCCGTCATCCTCATCTTGCGCGCGTTCATCTTCGAGCCGTACCGGATCCCCTCGGAGTCGATGGAGAACACGCTCCTCGTGGGCGACTTCCTCATCGTCTCGAAGCTCCACTGGGGGCCGCGCACGCCGAGCACGATCGGCATCCCGTTTACGCCCATCCACGTGCCCGGCCTCACGCTCCCGCAGACGCGGCTGCCCGGCTTCACCGAGCCTCACCGCGGCGACGTGGCCGTGTTCAACTACCCGGCGTCGGTGGACGTCGAGCGGGGGAGGATCCCCGAGGCCCTGCCCGTCGAGCGCCGGGCGCCCTACATCAAGCGGATCATGGGCGTCCCCGGCGACACGCTGGCGGTCTACGACGCCGTGCTCCACATCAACGGCTCGCCGGTCCCGCTCGCCCCGACCATGAAGCGCCGCTGGCTCGTCACGTCGGCGGCGAGCACGCGGCCCAACGCCCGCCAGCTCGAGGAGATGGGCGTGGGGTTCGACGGCGACCGCGTCGAGGGCGGCGCGTTCGTCGAGCCCCGCGAGTACTACGTGACCGGCACGCCCGTCCAGATGCGCGCGCTCCAGGCCCGCGACGACGTGGCGCGCGTGGAGCCGTTCATCCTCGATGAGGGCTACCGCGACGGGACGTACGGCATCAACCCGCACCACGTCCCGCCGGTGCTGATTCCGGGCGAGGGGATCACGGTCCCGCTCAACGCCCGGACGCTCCCGCAGTACGCCGAGGCCATCCGTCGCTACGAGGGCCACGACCTCCGCATCGAGGGCGACCGCGTCCTGATCGACGGGGTGACGGCCTCCTCGTACACGTTCGCGCAGGACTACTACTTCGCGATGGGCGACTTCCGCGACAACTCGGTGGACAGCCGCTACTGGGGGTTCGTCCCCAAGACGCACCTCGTGGGCAAGGCGACGTTCACGTTCCTCTCGTTCGAGTCGTACCTGCCGCCGATCCCGCGCTTCAGCCGCTTTTTCCGACCGATCCCGTAGCGGCTCCTGTCTGCGGCACGAGCGCACGCGGGGGCCGCGTTGGGACTCGGTGTCTTCTTTGCCCGTGCCCGACGCCGTGCGTCCGCCTTCTTCCGAGCCCGCTCCGGCCGCCGAGGTCGCCGGGCTCTCCACGGACGAGCCCGACCGGATGGCGGCGGACGACCGGGCCGAGCTGTGGGCCTGGATCCGCGTGCTGGGCGGCGCCATCGTGTTCGCGCTCGTGCTGCGGGCGTGCGCCTTCGAGGCGTACCGGATCCCCTCGACCTCGATGGAGAACACGCTCCTCGTGGGCGACTTCGTGCTGGTCTCGAAGCTCCACTACGGCCCGCGCCTCTTCGGCCGGCGCTGGCCCGGCTTCGACGACGTGGACCGGAGCGACGTGGCGGTCTTCCACTATCCGCCGGGCCTAGAGGAGCCGCTGGAACGGCGCACGCCCTACATCAAGCGCGTCGTCGGGCTGCCGGGCGACACCGTCTCGCTCTTCGAAAAGGAGGTGTTCATCGGGACGCGGCCGCTGGCGCTGCCCCGGGAGGGGCGCCAGTACTGGGAGCTGGAGCGTGGCCGGACGCTCGCGCTCGACTCCCTCCGCGCGGTCGGCCTGACGGGCCGGGTGGAGGCGTTGGGGCGCGGGTCGTGGCTCGTCGAGGCGACGGCCACGCAGGCCGAGCGGCTCCGCCAGCTCGACGGGGTGATCGCGGTGACGCCGCTCGTCCGACCGCTCGGCGACGGGAGCGCGTCGTTCCCCGCCGCCCGACGCTTCAGCCTCGACAACTACGGCCCGGTCGTGGTCCCGAAGCGCGGCCAGACGGTCGCTCTCACCGACCGCTCGTGGCCCGTCGTGCGGACGGTGATCGAGCGGTTCGAGGGGCACACGGCCGAGCGCACCGCCGCCGGCTTCCTGCTCGACGGCCGCCCGGCCGAGACCTACACGTTCGCCCAGGACTACTACTTCGTCCTCGGCGACAACCGCGACGACTCGGCCGACAGCCGGACGTGGGGCTTCGTCCCGCGCGACCACCTCATCGGCAAGGCCGTCCTCATCTACTTCTCGTGGGACGACGAGGCCGGCGCCCCCCGCTGGCGGCACATCGGGAAGGGCGTCGGGGGATGAGCGGGTTCCGCAGGTCCGCCGTGGGTGAGCCCGCCCACCGTGCGGACCCCGCCGAACCCGCTCAGACCATCCCGAGGCGCTTGCGGAAGACCCACTCGGCGGCGAGCAGGGCGACGGCGAGGCCGAGCAGCCAGGGCATCGAGAGGAGCGGCGTCTCGTCCTCGCGCACGAGGGGCCGGTCGTCGAGCGCGCCGCGCTGGCGGAGCGACTGGACGAAGGCGCCGAGCGAGTCGAGCCCGACGAACTGGCCGCCGGAGCGGAGGGCCACCTGGCGCATCAGGGCCGGGTCGGCGCCGGGCTCGCGGAACTCGGCCGCCAGCCGGCCGACGCCGAACGTGCCGCGGTCGTCGCCGAGACTCGCGCCGCCGCGCGTGGCCTCGGCCGTGAACGTGTACGTGCCGGGCGGCCGGACGCCCAGGTCCGCGACGTAGCGCCCGTTCCCGACCGGCCGCATCGTCTCGCGCGTGACGGTGCCGTCGGGCGCGCGGACCGCCAGCGTGAGGCGGGCGTCGTCGATGGGCACGAGGCTCTCGCCGTAGACCTGGCCCGTAAACGTGACCCGGTCGCGCTCCCCGAACAGCGCCCGGTCCGGGCGGACGCGGACGGGCCGGCGGTCCTGCGTGGCCGTCGTCCAGCGGACGAGGTGGTCGAGGAGCGAGCCGTAGACGCCCCGGAGGTCGCCCAGGTCGTCGGGGAGCGTCCGCCAGCGCCACGTGCCGGTGCCGAGGAGCGCCGCCGAGCGGACGTCGCCGTTCTGGCGGATGGCCAGGAGCGGGGTGTCGAGGATCGCGCCGCCCCGGCGGACGGTGGCGAGCACGCGCGTGCCCGGCTGGAGCGCCCACCGCGTCGGGCTGACGGCGAGCGGGGGGAGCGTGCGGAGCCGCGACGGCGGGGCGCCGAGCCCGTCGAGGACCGGGTGCGCCTCGCCGGCGGCGGTCGGTTCGAGGCTGGCCTCGACGAACCCGCCGCGCACGGCCTCCGGTGTGACAGGCAGCACGTCGCCCAGGGCGTTCGCCAGCCGGCCGAGGTCCGTCTGGCGCGTCTGGAGAAAGAGGACGGGCAAGCCGGCCTCGGTGGCGTCGCGGACGCGCTGGAGCGTAGCGGCGTCGGCGGCGTCGCCGGGGTAGCCGGCGAGGACGAGCAGGTCGAAGGCGCCGAGGGCGTCGGGGAGCGCTCCTTCGTAGAACTGGCCCGGCGCCCGCTGCGTGCGGACGGTCACGTCGAGCGATTCGTCGGCGTCGAGCGTGGCGCGGAGGGCGGCGAGGTCGGGGCTCGGGGCGGCGGCGAGGAGGAGCAGGCGCCGCGTGTCGTCGAGGACGCGGACCGGGAGCGTGCGCGTGTTGTTGCGCGTGGTCGCCTCGCCCGCCAGCGGCCCGACGGCGACGGTGTAGCGCCGGAGGCCCGGCGCCGTCGGCGTGACGGTGAGGTCGACGGTCGCTTCGGCCCCGTCTGCCGGCACCTCGACCGACTGGCGGGCCACGACGCGTCCGTTCTCGGAGACCGTCACCGGCGCCGTCTGCCCGGCGTAGCCCACGGCGCGGACGCCGACCTGGATGGGGAGCGGGCTCCCGGCGTAGGCGACCTCGTTCGTGATCGCCCGTGCGAGGCGGAGGTCCCGGCTGGACAGGCTGTCGCCGGCCACGGACGCGTAGATGGGGACGGGAAACCGCTCCGCGAGGTAGGCCGGGTTGCGGCCGTCCGTCACGCGTCCGTCCGAGATGAGGACGACGCCTCGCAGGTTGCGCCCGGCAAAGTCGGCCTCGACGCGGGCGAGCGCGCCGGCCACGTCCGTTCGCTCGCCGCCGAAGGCGAGGCTGTCGCCCGCGAGCCGGTGCCCCGCCGGCTCGGCCTCGGCCGAGAACCGGTAGAAGCGGAGCGCCGCGTCGTCCGGGAGCGCGTCGACGGCGGCGCGGACGCGGTCCGAGGGCGTCGTGCCCGTCGTTCCGAGCGTCAGGCTCTCGCTGTCGTCCACGAGGACGGCCAGCAGCGGCGGCTCGCCGGTCCGCGTGACGCGCCGCCACACCGGGTCGAACAGGAGGAGCAGGACGAGGAAGAGCGCGGCGAACCGGAGCGCGCTCAGCACGCCCCGCCGCCAGCCGTGGACCGCCGGCGTGCTCCGCCCGTAGCCCCATGCCGTGAGCCCGCCGGCCGCGACGGCGCAGAGCGCCAGCAGGACGGGCGAGTAGGCGAGCGAGAGATCCACGGGCAGACCGGCGGGCGGGGCGGAGAGGCGGCGTCAACGCCGGGTGCGGGGCGGGATTGCGCCGGGGCGAGGGTCAGCGCTCGAGGCTGGAACCCCGGAACGCGCCGGGGAGAAGCGCCGCGGGCGTCGTGACGTCGGGCGGGTCGTCGCCGCGCCAGATCACGACTTCGGCGTCCGGCGCCAGCTCGGCGATCACCTGGCGGCAGCCGCCGCAGGGCGTCCCGCCGGGGGCCGTGGGGCACGCGACGGCGAGGCGCCGGATCGGCCCGAGCCCGGCAGCGACGGCGCCGACGAGGGCGGTCCGCTCGGCGCACAAGCCGCGCGACCAATCGGGCTCGTGCTCCACGTTCGCCCCCGTCACGAGGCGTCCCTCGGCGTCCTCCACGACGGCGCCGACGCGGAACCCCGACGCCGGGACGACGGCCCGCTCGGCGGCGGCGAGCGCCTCCATGGCGAGGCTGGCGGCATCGGGGGGCGCTGGGTTCTCCATCACCACGGGCACGGCGTCTCCGAGAGCGGGCAGAGGGGCACCCTCCACCAGGGCCACGTCGGGCGTGTCGAGGCGCCACGCGCTGTTCGTCCACGCCTCCAGCAGGGCGACCTCGGCGGCCGCCAGCGGCCGGCTGAGGGCGACGGCGACGGGACGCTGGCCGCTCAACATGGCCCGATTGAGGGCGCCCTGGAGGGCCGAGATCGTCAGCGGGAACGAGGCGTTCTCGAGACGGGGCGCGGACGTCCACCGCCCGTCCGCCAGCAGGGCCACGGCGCCGACCGGGTCGCCGGAGTACGGCGCGTGCGAGCGGTCGGCGGCGGCGAGGGCGAGGGCGCGGAGGCGGTCGGTCATGGGCGGGCGCGGCGGGGGCGTAGCTTACCACCGTGCCCCGGCGGACTGGCGGGGCAGGTTCAGGAGCGCGAGCGCCGCTTCCGGTTTCGCCACGTGTCCGTGAGTGCGTGACAGTTGGGACACAGCAACACGAGATTCTGGAGGGTGTTGTTCGTCCGGTCGCCGTCGCGGTGGTGGATTTCGAGCGGCATCGTCTCTCCCTGCCACGTGTCGCGCTCGCACCGCTGGCAGGTCGATCCCCGATCGTGAATCAGATGGGGTTTCAGATTGACGGCGCGGGTGTAGTCGGACCAGTCTTTCTGGCGGTCGCCCTTACTCCACGCGCTGCCCGTAAAGTGAGATGTGTCGAGACCGAGTCGCTGAATGGTCCGCTTGGCCGTCGCGTAGTTGCCGCCGACAGGCCGGAGGCCGATTCGGCGGAGGACGCCGGATATGCTCACGGAGACTTGGACGGCGGCGATGAACTGCTCGTCGGTGTACCTTTTCGACGCCATCTCTCCGGGGGCGTGGTGGAACTGGAAGACACAACGAGCTTAAGCCTCGTCGCCTCACACGGCTTGCGGGTTCGAGTCCCGCCGTCCCCACGTCCGGGCGAGGCGCTCGCCCCGTACGGGTTCGAGTCCCGTCCCCGGCACAGCGACTCATGGCAGCGGACTCACCGCTTCCTCACAGCGCGGCCCTTCCGCCCGTCCCGTCCGGCGTCCTATACTGACGGGCTCCCCTGAGCACCGCATCGTGATAGTCGCCATCGACGGCCCGGCCGGGTCCGGCAAAAGCACGACGGCGCGGCGCGTGGCCGACCGGCTCGGGTGGCTCTACCTCGACACGGGCGCGATGTACCGCGCCGTCGGGCTCGCCTTCCGCGACCAGGGCCTCCCGTTCACCGACGCCGCCGCCGCCCGCCTCCTGCCCGGCCTCGACGTCCGTCTCCAGCCCGACGCCGACCGCGTCCGCGTCGCCCTCGACGGCGACGACGTGACCGACCGGATCCGGACCCCGGAAGCGAGCGACGACGCCTCGCGCGTCAGCAAGCTCGCCCCGGTCCGCGAGGCCATGGTCGCCCTCCAGCGGCGCGTGGCCCGCGAGCAGGAGGCGACCGGCAGCGGCGTGGTGGTCGAGGGGCGCGACATCGGCACCGTCGTCTTCCCCGACGCCGACGTCAAGTTCTTTCTCGTGGCCGACCTCGACGCCCGCGCCCGCCGCCGACTGGCGGACGAGGCGGGACCCGATGGGTCCGCGGCGGCGTTGGATCAGGTCCGCGCCGAGATCGACGCGCGCGACCGCCGCGACCGGAGCCGCGACCTCTCGCCCCTCCGCCCCGCGCCGGACGCCCAGACGCTCGACACGACGGCGCTCACCATCGACCAGCAGGTCGAACGCGTCCTCGACGCGGTCCGCCGCGCTCCCTAGCGCCCCGACGTTTCACTCCCGAGGCTTCCGCCTCACTCTCTCCCGCTGCGCCCCGGCTCGTCCGGCGAGGCTGCGCATCCGGGACGCTTGTTCAACCCCAACCCCTCTGGCGCTCGACCACGCCTCACGCCCCGACCGGGCGGCCGACGCCGACTTCTTTCTTTATGGCTGACAATCAGCAACCGACCGACGCGTCCGAGGAGGACGTGATCACGCAGCCCGCCGAGGGCACCGAGCCCACGGGCGCCGCGCCCCTCACCGGAACCACTCCTGACGACGGAGACGCCGCAGCCGCTGGCGGCGAAGACGGCCCCGCCTCAGGCGAAGGCGAACCGGCACCCACCGAGCCCACGTCTGAGGACGAGAGCGAAGGGCTCCTCGACGCCGTCGTGGACACCGTCGCCGATGCCGCCAGCGCAGCCGCTGGTGCCGTCAAGACGGCCGCCGACGCCGTGGCGGACGCCGTCACCGACGTCGTGGAGGACGCCGAAGACGTCGCCGACGGCGTCGCCGACGCGATCTCCGGCGACGGGCAGACCCAGGAGGCCTCCCTCGGCTACACCGGCAAAGCGATCGGCCGGACCATCTCCATCGACGACCTCAACGCCGCCGACGCCCACAACGCCGGCGTCTCCGGCATCGGCGCCTCGGCCCAGGTCATGGAGCGCGGCACGGCGCCCGACGAGATGGAGGACCTCTACGCCAACTCGATGTCGGCCGTCGAGGCCGACCAGATCGTGACCGGCAAGATCGTCGGGCTGACCGAGAAGGAAGTCGTCGTCGACATCGGCTTCAAGTCCGACGGCGTCGTCGCCAAGAACGAGTTCGGGGAGGTCCCCGAGGTCGGCGACGAGATCGACGTCTACGTGGACCGGCTCGAGGACCGCCGCGGGCAGCTCACGCTGAGCTACACCAAGGCCATCGACAAGCTCCGCTGGAACATCATCGACGACGCGCTCGAGAGCGGCGGCGTGATCGAGGGCGAGATCGTCAAGCGCATCAAGGGCGGCATGATCGTCAACCTGCTCGGCTCGGAGGCCTTCCTCCCCGGCTCGCAGGTGGACGTCCGCCCCGTCCGCGACTTCGACGTCTACATCGGCAAGACGATGGAGTTCAAGGTGGTCAAGACGAACCCGGGCAACGGGAACGTCGTGATCTCCCACAAGGCACTCATTGAGAAGGACCTCCAGGAGCAGCGGAAGCACATCCTCGACTCGCTCGAGGTGGGCCAGGTGCTCGAGGGCCAGGTCAAGAACATCGTCAACTTCGGCGCCTTCGTCGACCTCGGCGGCGTCGACGGGCTCCTCCACATCACCGACATCTCGTGGGGCCGGGTCGGCCACCCGAGCGAGGCCCTGGAGCTCGACCAGCAGATCAACGTCGTCGTCCTCGACTACGACAAGGAGCGCCAGCGGATCTCGCTGGGCTACAAGCAACTCCAGAAGCACCCGTGGGACGACCTCGCCCAGCGGATCGTCGAGGGCATGGAGATCGAGGGCCGCGTGGTCTCGATCACGGACTACGGCGCCTTCGTCGAGGTCGAGGCCGGCATCGAGGGCCTCGTCCACATCTCCGAGATGTCTTGGACGGAGCACGTGAAGCACCCCACCCAGAAGGTGCAGCTCGGCCAGACGGTCCCCGTCAAGGTCCTCAAGGTGGACTCCGACTCGAAGAAGATCTCCCTCGGGATGAAGCAGCTCGAGCCCGACCCGTGGGAGGGGCTCCTGGAGCGGTTCCCGGTGGGCACCATCACCCGAGGCAAGGTCCGCAACATCACCACGTTCGGCGCCTTCGTCGAGGTCGAGCCCGGCATCGACGGCCTCGTCCACGTCAGCGACCTCTCGTGGACGAAGCGGGTCAAGCACCCGTCCGAGGTCGTTCGGAAGGGGATGGACCTGGACGTCATCGTCCTGGACATCGACATCGCGCAGCGCCGGATCTCGCTGGGCCACAAGCAGGTCTCGACCGACCCGTGGTCGAAGGTCGCGGAGGTGTATTCCGAGGGCTCCGACGCCACCGGGATCGTCGCCGAGATCAACGACGGCGGCCTCGTGGTGGACCTTCCGCTCGACGTGGAAGCGTTCGTCCCGGCCTCGCACCTCCAGCGCCCCGGCCGCCCGGCCGACGCCTACCAGATCGGCGACGAGCTGGAGCTCCAGACGATCCGGATGGACCGCGAGGACCGCGAGCTGGTGATGTCCGAGACCGCGAAGGTCCGGTCCGCCGAGCGCGCCGAGCGCGACCAGGAGTACCGCCAGGAGCGGGCTCAGAAGCGGGAGGAGCGCCAGCAGGTCGAGTCCTACGGGAGCCGTCAGTCCGGCCCGGCCACGCTCGGAGAGCTCTCCGGGCTCGCCGCGCTCCGCCAGCAGATGGCCGACGCCGAGGCCGACGCCCCGGACGAGCCGGTCGGGGAGGACGCCTCCGAGGCGCAGTCGAAGGCCGTCGAGGCCGCGCAGCCCGAGGAGCAGAACCCGCCCCGGACCGTCGGCGGCGCGTCCTCCGACATGGAGGGGGCCGTCGGGATCAAGAACCGGGGCCCGCTCGGGACCGACCCGGACGAGACCGTCAACCCCGACGGCGACACGCGGTCGGGCCAGAACCCGCCTCAGGACCGCTCGCAGCGCCTCGAGGAGGGGGGGGACTTCCCGCCCGCCGAGAAGAACCAGGCCACCCTCAAGTCGGGTGGTCTCCAGACCGAGGGACTCGCTGGACAGGCCGAGGCCGCCGTCGAGGACGAGACGCCGAACCAGAAGGTGCCCACGACGCCCCTCGACACCGAGGGACCCGGCGTGGACTCGACCGACGACGTCGACGTCCCGGAGGTGCTCTCGAAGCCGGCCGGCGAGGTCGTCGACGAGGCCCTCGGGTCCGAGGACGACGGCCCCCAGCCCGACACCGAGCTGGGCCAGGCGTCCGCGCACGTCGAGGGCGACCTCGACGAGGCGACCGACGAGAAGGAGTAGCCCCTCCTAGGTCTCGCACAAGTCAGGGCGGCGGCTTCTTCGGAGGCCGCCGCCCTTTTTTGTGTCCGTCCCGCTGGCGGCGAGGGAGCCCGCCCGGCGCGAACACGTTGGAGCAGGCCCTCACACCCCGCACATGCTCGACGCCCCCACCCTCCGCGCCCTCGCCGACCTCGTCGGCCCCGAGCGCGCCTTTCTCACCGTCTACCTCGACCACGGCGACGACCCCTCCGTCCTGGAGTCCCGGTTCGAGCGCATCCGCGCGCTCCTGGCCGACCAGCCGGAGGAGACCGAGCACTTCGAGCAGAACCTGGCCCTCGTCCGCGGCCTGCTGGCGGAGCACGAGCCGCCAGCGGGCGGGGCGCTGGCCGTCTTCACCGGCTGGGCCACCGACCTGGCCCGCGCCTTCGAGCTTCCCGAGCCCGTCGGGACGCGCGTGTGGATGGGGGACGCGCCCTACGTCCGGCCGGCGTACGAACTGCTGGACGAAAACGAGACGTTCGCGGTAGCCGTCGTCGACAACACGAGCACCCAGATCTACCTCGTCACCGCCGACGAGGTGGACGAGGAGGGGCGAGTCCGGGGCGACGTCAAGAACCGGGTCAAGAAGGGCGGGTGGAGCCAGAAGCGCTACGCGCGCCGCCGCGACAAGCAGATCGAGAGCTACGCCACCGAGATCGCCGAGGGACTGGCGGACCTCGACGCCGAGCGCCCGTTCGCCCGGCTCGTCCTCCTCGGCTCCGACGAGCCGGTCCAGGCCGTCCGCGAGGCGCTCCGCACGGACCTGGCCGACCGGCTCGCCGGCACGCAGTCGCTCGACGGCAACGCCTCCGACCAGGAGGTCCTGGAGGTCGCCGCCCACCTCGCGGAAGACGGCGAGCGTGCCGCCGAGCAGAAGCTCTGGGAGGCCATCCGCGAGCAGGGCATGGGGCCGGGCCTCGCCGCCTTCGGCGCGACGACGGTGTGGGAGGCCCTGGAGGCCGCCCGCGTCGAGGCGCTCCTGATCGACCGCGAGCACGAGGCGGAGGGGACCAAGTGCCGCGACTGCGAAAGCGTCGCCCACGGCACGCCGAACACGTGCGGCGTGTGCGGATCGAAGGACGTGTTCCGCCTGGACCTCATCGAGGCCATGACGGAGCAGGCCGCCCGTACCGGCGCCGAGGTCGACTTCGCTGACCCGTTCGACGCGCTCACGGAGGTCGGCGGTATCGCGGCGCTGCTGAGGTACTGAGGGATGGGGCGCAGTCTTGGAAAAGCTTCAGGCAACTCGGGCCTGCCCGGCGAGCGCCTCTCTCCGCCCGCCGAGCGTCTTCTTCCCTCACTCCCAACCTCATGACCGACGCCGACTGGCGCCAGCGCCTCACGCCCGAGCAGTACCGCGTCCTCCGGGAGAAGGGGACCGAGCGGGCGTTCACAGGCGCCTACGTCCACACCCAGTCCGACGGCGTGTACCGATGTGCCGCGTGCGGGACCGCCCTTTTCTCCAGCGCGGACAAGTTCGAGAGCGGGAGCGGCTGGCCCAGCTTCACCGACGTCGTGGCGCAGGAGACCGTGGCGCTCCACGACGACCGCTCCCACGGAATGCACCGGATCGAGGTGACGTGCGCGACGTGCGGCGGCCACCTCGGGCACCTGTTCGACGACGGCCCACGCGACGCGACGGGGCTCCGCTATTGCATCAACTCGGTCGCTCTCGATCTCGATCCGAGCGCGCCCGCCGACGAGAAGCGCAGGTAGCGGCGTCCGCTCGGGACCTGGGGGAGAGAGCCGCCGTCGGCGGAGCGGCTACCGCCCCCGCAGCCAGCCGACGGGGTTGACGGCCGAGCCGCCCTGGTAGAGGGCGAAGAAGAGCCCCGTCCCTCGGCGCTCATTCGCCGTCCCGGCCCGCCCGAGGACCTGGCCGGCTCGGATCTGCTGGCCCCGGCTCACGACGACCTGCGAGAGGTTGGCGTAGAGGGTCACGAACTCGCCGTGCGTCACCATCACGTAGGTCCCGAACGTCGGGATCACGTCGATGCGCTGGATCGTGCCCTCGTAGACGGCCCGCACCGGCGCCCCAGGGCGCGTCGTGATGTCGACCCCGTCCGAGGGCGTCGTGGTGCCCGTCACGGGGTCGGTCCGGGTCCCGTACTGGCCGGTGACGGTGCCGTCGACGGGCCAGGGGAGGCGGCCCTTGTTTTGGCGGAACGAGCCCGTCAGGTCTACCGGGCGGTCCTCAGCGGGCGGGAGCGCGGCGGGGGCCTCGGCGCGGGGCGCCGGAGCGTCGGCGCGGGGCGTGGGGGGGGCGGGTTCCGGCGTGGCCACGGCCACCGGTGGACTGGTCTCGGAGGCCTCCGCCCGAGGCTCGGGCGTGCGGCGGATGGCCTCGGCGCGGCGAGCGCGCTCGGCCGCTTCCTCGGCTCGGCGCTCGATCTCGGCCTGACGCGCGGCCTCCGCCTGGCGGGCGGCCTCGGCCCGCTGGGCCGCCTCGCGCCGCTGGCGCTCCTCCTCGGCGCGCCGGCGCTCCTGGGCCACGAGGTCCCGGACGAGCCCTTCGAGCTGGGCCGCGTCGGTCCGCCGCTGGTCCAGCTCTCGTTCGAGCCGGCCGCGCTGGGTGCGGAGCTGCGTGACGAGCTGGGACCGCTCGCGGCGGCGCTCGCTGAGGCGCCCCTGCTCGGCCTGTCCCTGCGCCAGGAGCCGCTGCGTCTCCTCCAACGAGGACCGCACGGCCTGCTCGCGCGTCCGGAGCTCGGCCGTCTTCTGGTCGATCCGCTCGACCTGCTGGCGGCGGCGGCTGGCGAACTGCTGGAGGTAGCGCGCCCGGACGATCATCTGGTTGATGGAGCCGGCGGCGAGGATGAGGGCGAGGCTGTTGCGGCGGCCGTGGATGTAGGCGTGCCGCGCCCGCGCCCGGTACGACTCCTTGGCCTCCTCGATCTCGGCCTCCAGCCGCCCGATGGACCGCTGGAGCGTCTGGGTCTCCTGGCGGATCGTCCCGACCTGCGTCCGGTAGTCCGTCACGAGCTGCTCGCGGAGCTGGATCTCGGCGTCGAGGCCCTCGACGGCCTGGAGCGCCGACCGCTCTTGCCCGCGCGTGCGGCGGACCTGCTGCTCGACGCCGCTGATCTGGTCGCGGAGCCCGGCGAGACGGCGTTCCGTGGCCGCGCGGTCCTGGGCCACGGACGGCGCGGCCACGACGGCCGCCAGCAGGAGGAGAGCACCGAGTCGCATAAGAGGTCGTATCACCAGCGGGGGGTGGAATCTACAGGCGGCTACTGGATGCGGACCGTCTCGTAGCCGTCGGGGGGGGAGAACCGGAGCCGGAGGTCGGCCGGGTTGACGACGAGTCGGCGGTGCTCGAGTCGAACCGTCGTGCCGGCGCCCTCCAGCGTCACGCGGCGCGGCAGGACGACGCCGTCGACGGTGTCGAACGCCTCGGCCGTCTGGGTCCCAACGGAGCGCCCGTCGGCGTCGAACTCGCGCGCGCGGACCACGCGCCAGAGCGCCGGGTCGACGGTGTACTCGCGGCTGCCGCCGCCGGGGAGCCGCCCGAGGAGCCGGTAGAGCCCGCCGTCCGGCGTCCGCGTCCAGTCCACGTCGCGCTCGGGGACGAGGAGGCCGAGCACGGCCCGCGCGACGCGCTCCGAGGAGCCCGCGCCCGGCACGTAGCGGCCGGCGGCCTCGACGGGACCGACGAGGAACTGGCGGTTGATCCGGTCGGCGGCGAAGAACGAGTCCGGCGTGACGAGCCCGCGCCCGCCCTCGATCCCGAGCGGCCCCCGCACGACCACGGTCAGCGAGTCCGCCAGCCGCGCGCGGAGGCTGAACGTCGCGTCCTGGGTCGCCGCGTCCGACTCCAGGTCGAGGTCGCCGTCGGCGGCCACAGCGAGGACGGGCGCCACGGACGCCTCGACGGCCGCCAGGATCTGGTCGACGGAGTGCTCAGGGTAGCCGGTTGGCGTCCGGGCGTCCGGCGCGTCGCGGACGAGGGGGCCATGGGCACAGCCGGAGCCGACGACGAGGGCGACGGCGAGGAGGGAGAAAAGGCGCATGGGGGAGGGTCAGCCGGTGAGGACGCGCTGGAAGCGGGCGCGGAGCGCGTCGGCGTCCGCGGCGTCGGGGCCGAGCGCGTCGAGGGCGGTGAGGCCACGCCGGGCCGTGGCCTCCGCGTCGGCGGCGCGTCCTGCGGCGGCGTACGCCTCCGCGGCCGGGGCGAGGATCGACGGGGTGGTGGGGAAGAGGAGGAGGGCGTCGTCGGCCGTGGCGCCGGCTCGCGGGTCGGCAGTGCGGGCGAGCGCGTCGAGGGCAAGCGTCCAGGCGTCGAGGTCCCGCGGATCGTCGGCGAGGCGGTCGAGGAGGGCGTCGGCGGCCTCGGCGTAGCGGCCGGCGGCGTAGAGATCGTCCCCGGACGCTCCCGTCGTCGGGGTGGGCGGAGGTTCGGGCGCCGCCTCGTCCGCCAGCTCCACGAGCCGACGGCGGACGGCCGGCTCGGTGGGCGAGAGTCGCGCGGCAGCCTGGGCCGAGGTGCGGGCGCGGTCTCGGTCGCCGGCGGCTTCGTAGAGCGCCGAGAGCCGGAGCCGCGCCGCGACGGTGTCGCCCACGCGGAGGAGCGCCTCCAGCGTCTCGCGCTCCCGCTCCGTCTGGCCGGTCTCGGCGTAGAGATCCGCGAGGAGGACGAGCACGTCCACGCTCTCGGCGTCCAGGTCGAGCGCCGTTTCGAGCACGCGGGCCGCGTCGTCCGGCCGGCCCGCCTGGCGCAGCGCCTCCGCCAGCCGCACGTGGACCTCCGGGCGGTCCGAGGCCAGCTCGGCGGCGCGCTGGGCGAAGAAGAGCGCGGCGGCCGGGCCGTCGTGGTCCAGGGCCACCTCGGCGCGGGCGTCGAGGACGGCCGGGTCGTCGGGGCGGAGGTCGAGGACCTCGTCCAACAGGCGCGCGGCGGTCGAGTCGTCGCCGAGGCCGTGGGCGGTGAGCGCGGCGACGAACCGGCCCTCGGCGTAGGCGCGGCGCGCGGCGGCGTCGCCTCCGGGCTGGGCCGCCAGCGGGGCGGCGAGGAGCAGGAGGGCGGGGAGGAGAGCGCGCATGGGGCAAGATCGCACGGCGGGATGGGCGACCACGCGGCCAACGCTAGATTCGAGCCGGTTCGTGCGCTCTCCATGCCTGACGCCCTCCCCCCGGTCGAGTCCCGTTTCAAGGCTCCCGACACCACGCTCATCATCTTCCTCATCATCGTCGTGGCGGCGGTGCTGACGTGGGTCGTCCCGCCGGGCGCCTACGAGCGGAGCGAGATCGAGGTCGCGGGCGTGGGGACGCGCGAGGTGGTGGAGCCGGGCTCGTACGAGCGGATCGAGCGGCCGGAGGCGAGCGTCGGCGGCCGGCTGGCGCACACCGTCGGCGTCGTGTTCCAGGCGCCGATCCTGGGGTTCGTGGACCCCGACGCGGCGCCGATCATCGCGTTCGTGCTCCTCGTCGGGGGCGCCTTCGCGGTGCTCACGGCGACGGGCGCCGTGGACGCCGGGCTGCGCCGGATCGTCCGCGCGGCGGAGGGCTCGGCCGCGCTCGACCTCCTCCTCATCCCGCTGTTCATGACGCTGTTCTCGCTGGGCGGCGCCGTGTTCGGGATGTCCGAGGAGACCATCCCCTTCGTGCTCATCTTCGTCCCGCTCGCGCTCGCCCTCGGCTACGACTCGCTGACCGGGGCGGCCATCCCGTTCCTCGGCTCGGCGGCCGGGTTCGCCGCCGCGTTCCTCAACCCGTTCACGGTCGGCGTGGCGCAGGGGATCGCGGGCGTCCCGCTGTTCAGCGGCCGGGGGTTCCGGGTCGTCCTGTGGGTGACCGTGACCGCCGCGGTCGTCCTGTTCGTGGTGTGGCACGCCCGGCGCGTCCGGCGCGACCCGGGCCGGAGCCCGACACGCGTCCTCGACGACGAAGCCCGAGCGCGCGGCCTCCACCTCGGCGAGACCGACGCGGGGTTCACGGGCCGCCAGGGGCTCGTGCTGGCCGTGTTCTTCGGGGGGCTGGCGGTGCTCGTGGCCGGCGTCCTGACGTTCCAGTGGTACATCGTCGAGATCGCCGCCCTGTTCGTGGCGCTCGGTGTGGCGATGGGGCTCGTCGGCGGGCTGGGCGGCAACGCGACGGCGCGCGCGTTCATGGAGGGCGTCCGCGACCTCGCCCCCACGGCGCTCATCATCGGCCTGGCACGGGGCATCCTGGTGGTGCTGGAGGACGGGCAGACGGTGGACACCATCCTCTACGCCCTGTCCAGCGCGTTGGCCGATACGGGCTCGGCGGTGGCGGCGATGGCGATGTTCGCCACGCAGACGGCGATCAACTTTTTCGTCCCCTCCGGGAGCGGGCAGGCCGCGCTCACGATGCCGCTGATGGCCCCGCTCTCCGACCTCGTCGGCGTGAGCCGCCAGACGGCCGTGCTCGCGTTCCAGATGGGCGACGGGTTCACCAACATGATCATCCCCACCAGCGCCGTCCTGATGGGCGTGCTGTCGCTCGCGCGCGTGCCGTGGACCACGTGGGCGCGGTGGGTGCTCCCGCTCCAGGTCGGCCTCTTCGCCCTCGGCCTCGTCGCGCTGGCGGTGGCGACGGCGGTCGGCTTCTGAGCGGAGGGCACGGAACCGCTTCCGCGAGGCGTTGATGCCCCGTCCCCCCGGTCCTAGTTTGGAACGGCTCTTGACAGAGCGTTCTCTCGCCGCCACGTCGGCGGCCTGACCCCTGACCTACCACCCGCCCACGATGACCCGACTCTCCCTCGCTTTCGGCGCGCTCGCCCTCTTCGTCGCCGCCGCACCCGCCTTCGCCCAGTCCACGCCCGTCGGCTGCTGGCAAACCATCGACGACGAGGACGGCACGGTCAAGTCGTACGTCAAGATCTACCCCGAGGGCAACCAACTCGTCGGCGACATCGTCCGGCTCACGGCCAACGGCGGGCGCTGCGAGGAGTGTGCGGACCGCTACGACGGCCGCATCCTCCGCAACGAGCGCATCATGACCGATTACACCCAGGACGGCGATGAGTACACGGGTGGCCGGATCGTCGATCCGAAGTCGGGCCGGACCTACAAGAGCGTGATGAAGATCCAGGAGGGCTCCAACGGTAACCGCCTCTACCTCCGTGGCTTCGTCGGCATCCGCGCCCTCGGCCGCTCGCAGGAGTGGCGCCGCGCGCCGGCCTCGAACTGCGAGTAGGGCCAGGACGCCTCTAGGGCGTCGGTATTACCCCTCTGTGACGCCCCCCGCCGCGCTCGTGGCCGGGGGGCGTCGTCGTATACTCGGACGAGCCGGCACCGGCGCCGGCCCTAGCCGCCGAGACCGCCTTCCCACCGTCGTCCCCTTTCGCCCCTCTCGCTGAGCGCGCCCGCCGTTCCCCGGCGGGAGACCGATGAGCGCGCTCGCCGGACACGTCCTGGTGCTGAACCAGGACTACCAGGCCCTCTCGGTGTGCAGCGTCGAGCGGGCCGTCGGGCTCGTGTTTCTCCACAAGGCCGAGATGGTCGAGTGCCGGTCGGACTGCGAGCTGCGGTCGGCGCGGGCGGCGTACCCCTGGCCCAGCGTGGTCCGGCTGAAGCGGTACGTGCGCGTGCCGTACCGGAAGGTGCTCCTCACGCGGCGCAACGTGATCCGACGCGACCGCCACTGCTGCGCCTACTGCGGCTCCGCGGAGCGGCTCACCATCGACCACGTGCTCCCGAAGTCGCGCGGGGGGCCGGACACCTGGGAGAACCTCGTCGCGGCGTGCACGCCGTGCAACAACCGCAAGGGCAACCGGACGCCGGACGAGGCCGGCTTCACGCTCCGCACGCGCCCGTTCCGCCCGAGCCACGTGATGTACATGCGGGACCTGATCGGAACGGGGGAGGAGTCGTGGAAGCCGTACCTGTTCGCAGCGTAGGGGAGGCTCGCGCCGAAGGGGGGACGGGGAGGACGAGGGGCGGTGGAAACGCTGGCTGCGCCGTCGCTTCCCGGTCCGGGCCACTCCCGCCCGTCCCGCTGGCGGGCACCGTCGCCAGCCGCTCAACTCGCGCCGACCCGTGCGCTCCCCGTCAAGTTGAGCGCGGCGGGCAACCGCTGACGTGTCGGGCCGTTGTCGCGGGAGCCTCCGCCCCCGCCATGAACTTCCTCTCCAACCCCATCGTCGCCCGGCTGCTGTGGGCGC
This sequence comes from Rubricoccaceae bacterium, assembly GCA_963811175.1. Classification (GTDB taxonomy): domain Bacteria; phylum Bacteroidota; class Rhodothermia; order Rhodothermales; family Rubricoccaceae; genus Rubrivirga. Next base: position 1,790,154 of record CAWEQE010000002.1, read on the forward strand.
TCCCGCTCCTGCTCGTCGTGATCGCCGTGGCGACGACGCGGGCCGGCTTCGCCCAGCGGTCCGTCGACGCCAGCGGCCAGATCGTCGAGGCCGAGGTGACGGGCCTGGACCTCCGCGAGCGGAGCGAGATCACGCACGGACAGGTGGGCCTCCGCTACACGCCGCCGGGCGCCGCCGCGCCGGTCGAGCGCTCGGTGGAGCTGCCCATCATCTTCCTCAAAGAGATCGAGGCGGACCTCGACGCGACGCCCGAGGGCCAGACGCTCACGCTCCCCCTCGTCGTCTCCGACGAGACGGACCAGATCGTGATCGCGTCGCACCGCCGGGGGACGTGGCTCCTCACGTTCAGCCTCGCCGGCATGGCGGCCATCGGGGCCGTCGTCTCGGGCATCCTCGTGGGCGGGTGGAACCGGTTCCTCGCCCGGGAGGGAGACCCGGCGCTCCGCGACGGCGGCGTTCCGGCGTAACGGCCTCACTTGAAGCGGCCAGATCGGCCGACGATCCCCGCCTCTGTTCGGCCTGTATGCGTCGTCTCGCGTTCTCCGCTGCTCTCGTCCTCCTGTCGGTGGCACCTGCCCACGCCCAGCGTCTGCCTGCCGAGGCCCAGGCGTACCTCGGCGAGTGGACCACGTACGGCGACGACGGGCGCGAAGCCCAGGCCGTCATCTTGCTCTCGGAAGAAGGCGGCGTGGTGCGGGGCCGCATCGTCCGTCTGCTGCCGACGGAGCGACACCCCGAGCCGGAGTTCCGCTGCGACGACTGCCACGGCCACTACGAGGGCGACGACCTTCGGACGGTCCCGCTCATCGAGGGCATGGAGTGGCAGGGCGACGAGCTCGCCGGCGGCCGGATCACGGACCCGACGACGGGCAAGAGCTATGGGGCCGTGATGCGGCTCGACGGGCCGGACGAGCTGCGCGTGCGCGGGTTCGTCGGCATCCGGGCGCTGGGGCGGACGCAGGTCTGGCGCCGGACGCACTAATCCCTGCCCGCTGGCGGCGCGCGTCGCCAGCGGCTACTCGACGCGCCGGGCCGTCTGGTCGCCGGCGCCGAGGTTCAGTGTCAGGCTCTCTGCAGGCCCGGACGCGCCGCGTCCGAAGGAGACCCGAGCCCCGACGGCCGGGACGACGAACTGCGTCTCGGAGATCGGAACGAGCTCGAACCGGGGCTGGCCCGTGGCCTCGGCGAAGAGCCGCCCGTCCTCTACCGTGACGTCGACCACGACGCCGGGCTGCAGCGCGTACCGCCCGACGTAGCGCTCCAGAACGTCCCGGGGTACCTGCACGGCCGGGTCGTCCGGGTCGGCGCCGAGTTGCTCCAAGGCGTCGCGCGGGCTTTCGCTGGCGGGGTTGAGCGCGAGGGCCCGCTGGTAGCTCGCCACGGCGCGGTCGCGGTCGCCCGCCGCGAGGTAGGCTTCACCGAGGCTGTCGTACGGGTTCCACGCATCCGGGAACATCTCGACGTTGAGTTCGAAGAGCCGGATCGCCGCGTCTACGTCTCCACGCTCGAGGTAGAGGTAGCCGAGGGCGTTGAGCTGGTCCTCGCCGAGGTCGTACCCATCGGCCTCCGCGCGGCGGATCTGCCGGTAGCGCGCGACCCCCGCCTCGACGCCCTGCGCCTCGATAACGGCCCCGACGACCGGCCCGACGGGCGGCGCGGGGAGGTCGACGGGCTGGCCGTAGAGCACCCGCGCCAGGGAGAGGGCGAGCGGGCGGGCACTACCTTCCGTGTTGGAGAGGACGACCACCGTCCGGTCGTCGGCGGGCACGTGGAGCAGGAAGCTCGAAAACCCGAAGATGCCCCCGTCGTGGCCGATGACCCGCACCGGCGACGGGCCGAGAGGCAGCATCGAGACGCCCAGTCCGTAGGCATACTCCGCCAGGACCGGCGTCGTCATCCGCTCCAGCGTCTCAGCGGACTCGAAGGGTGCTCCCTGGTGGAGCGCCTCCGTCCACACAAAGAGATCGCGGGCGGTCGAGTACATCATGCCCGCGGCGTAGGGGACGCTGGGATCGACGTAGGCCGCGTGCTCGAAGTCCGCCCCGACGCGCTGGTAGCCGTGGGCCATCCGCTCGACCACCGTCGCGCCGTCGTCGTAGCCAGTGTCCTGGAGGGCGAGCGGGTCCAGCAGCCGGTCACGCAGCGCGTCGGCATACGGCTGGCCGGTGACGTGCTCGATCAGGACGCCCAGCAGGTAGTAGTTGGAGTTGCTGTAGGCGAACTGGCTGCCGGGCTCGAAGTCGAGCGGGAGCCCGGAGAAGAGGGCCAGGAACGAGTCGGGCTCCACGGGGTCGCGCATGATCTCGTCGAACGCGGGGAGCCCGAGGTGCTCGGGGATCCCCGACGTCTGGGAGAGGAGGTGGTGCACCGTCACGCGGTCCCCCTGTGCGGCCGGATAGTCCGGGAGGTAGCGCGTGACGGGCGCGTCGAGCGCGACCTCGCTGGCCTCGACCAGCTGGAGCACGAGGGCCGCCGTGAACTGCTTCGTGAGCGACGCGATGCGGAACCGCGTGTCGGGCGCGTTCGGGACGCCCCACGCCCGGTCCGCCACGCCGACCCCCCGCTCGTAGATCACCTCGCCCCGGTCGGCCACGAGCACCGTCCCGTCGAAGAGTCTGGCCTCGTGGTAGGCCACGACGACAGCGTCGAGCCCCTCCGCGAGGTCTTGCGCGGCGGGCGCGGCGGCGAGGGCGACGACCGCTAGCAGGAGACAGAGCGAGCGGGCGGGACGGGCGGCGAGCATGGGCAGCTGGGGGCGGTGTGTGGATGCGCCCTCGGCCGGGCGCGCTGCCGGGGAGACTCGGGACCGTCGCAATCGTTGCTCGCCGCTGGCGGCACCGGTCGCCAGCGGGGCGGGCGTTCAGGCGTCGGGAAGCGCCTCGTGGTAGATCTCGCCGCCGAGCGCCCCGAACTGCCTCGACTTCTCGCGCATCCCCTCCGGGATCGCCGCCTCCACGTCGACCCCGTGCTCGGCCGCGTAGTCCCTCACGTCCTGGGTGATCTTCATCGAGCAGAACTTCGGCCCGCACATCGAGCAGAAGTGGGCCACCTTCGCCGACTCCTTCGGGAGCGTCTCGTCGTGCATGGCGCACGCGCGCTCGGGGTCGAGCCCGAGGTTGAACTGGTCCTCCCAGCGGAACTCGAAGCGGGCCTTCGAGAGCGCGTTGTCGCGGGCCTGCGCGCCGGGGTGGCCCTTGGCGAGGTCGGCCGCGTGCGCCGCGATCTTGTACGTGATCACGCCCTCGCGCACGTCGTCGCGGTTGGGCAGCCCGAGGTGCTCCTTCGGGCGTCACGTAACACAACATCGCGCAGCCGAACCACCCGATCATCGCCGCGCCGATGCCCGACGTGATGTGGTCGTAGCCCGGCGCGATGTCGGTCGTGAGCGGTCCGAGCGTGTAGAACGGGGCCTCGCCGCACCAGTCGAGCTGCTTCTGCATGTTCTCCTGGATCAGGTGCATGGGGACGTGGCCCGGCCCCTCGTTCATCACCTGGACGTCGTGCGCCCACGCCTTCTGGGTGAGCTCGCCCTGGACGTAGAGCTCGGCGAACTGGGCGTCGTCGTTGGCGTCCTCGATGGAGCCGGGGCGGAGGCCGTCGCCGATCGAAAAAGAGACGTCGTAGGCGGCGCAGATCTCGCAGATCTCGTCCCAGTGCGTGTAGAGGAAGTTCTCCCGGTGATGCGCCAGGCACCACTTGGCCATGATCGAGCCGCCGCGCGAGACGATCCCCGTTCGGCGCTTCGCCGTGAGCGGCACGAACCGGAGGAGGACGCCCGCGTGGATCGTGAAATAGTCGACGCCTTGTTCCGCTTGCTCGACGAGCGTGTCGCGGAACAGGCCCCACGTCAGGTCCTCGGGCGTCCCGCCGACCTTCTCGAGGGCCTGGTAGATCGGGACCGTCCCGATGGGTACCGGCGAGTTCCGCAGGATCCACTCGCGCGTCTCGTGGATGTGCGTGCCCGTCGAGAGGTCCATGACCGTGTCCGCGCCCCAGCGGATGGCCCACGTCAGCTTCTCGACCTCCTCGGCGATGGACGAGGTCACCGCCGAGTTGCCCATGTTGGCGTTGATCTTGACCAGGAAGTTCCGGCCGATCGCCATCGGCTCCAGCTCCGGGTGGTTGACGTTGGCCGGGAGGATGGCCCGGCCCCGCGCGATCTCGTCGCGGACCCACTCGGGCGTGATCTCCGTCGGGATCGCGGCCCCGAAGGCATTGCCCGTGTGCTGCTGGAACAGGCCCGGGTCCGACTGGCGGAGCGCGTCGAGCCGCTGCGTCTCACGGATGGCGACGTACTCCATCTCCGGCGTCACGATGCCCTGGCGCGCATAGTGGAGCTGCGTCACGGTCTGGCCGGCCGTCGCTCGCCGCGGCTGGCGGACGTGCTCGAAGCGGAGGTGCTCGGCGGCGGCGTCCGCCAGTCGCTCGTGGCCGAACGCGGAGGTTGGCCCATCCAATACCTCGGTGTCGCCGCGCTCCTCGATCCACGCCCCGCGCACCGACGGCAGGCCCGCGCGGAGGTCGATGGGGGCTTCCGGGTCGGTGTACGGGCCGGACGTGTCGTAGACCGGGAACGCCGGATTCGGCTCGTCCCCAAACGACCCCGTCGTCGGCGACTGCTCGATGAGCCGCATCGGCACGCGGAGGTCGGGGCGCGAGCCCTCGACGTAGACCTTGCGCGAGCCGGGGAGCGGGCGCCGGACCTCGTCCGAGAGCTTCTCGATGCGGGCGTGGGTGGCGGCGTCGGCGGCCCGCTTGGCAGCGGCGGTCGTGGGCATCTCCATGCGTTCGGGAGGAGGAGAGGGAAGGGGGCGCCGTGCTGGCGGACCGGCTCCGCCAGCGGGGCGGCTAGAGCGCGAGGTCGTTGGTCCAGTACACGTCGGGGCCGGGTGTCTCGGAGATCAGCCCGCGCGCGGCCATCCAGCCTTCGAGCTGGCGGTAGTAGTCGGCCGACATCGAGAAGTCGTGCGTGAAGCACGGGACCGTCGCGTCGTAGATCGCCCGCGTGAGGGCGTCCTCGGGGTCGGAGCCGGTCAGGCGGAAGTACGCCTCGCGGGCGGCCTCGGGCTCCTGCTTGACCGCGTCGATGCCGCGGCGGAGCACCGTCACCAGCTTGTCGAACGTGTCGCGCTCGGCCTCCAGCTTGTCCGGGTGCGTGATGAGCACGAGCTGGCAGAAGTCGGGGACGCCCCAGTCCTTGAGCGCGAACATCCGCACGTCGAGCCCACGCTGCCGCGCCTCGACGACCTCGAAGTTGTGGAACACGAGGGTCGCCACGTCCGCCTTGTCGTCCGCGAGCGCGTCGGTGTGGTAGAACGAGTTGTTGACGCGGCCGTACCCGCTCTCGGTGCCCGCCGGACCGCCGTCGGCCTCGACCATCGTCGCCACGATCGGCGGGCCGCCAGTGCCCCGGCGCGCCAGGGTACTGGATGCGCCTGCCGACCATGTCGCGCGGGCGCTCGATGCCGGCGGTCGCCATGACGCCGCCGTTGGTGTGGAGGAAGCGGGCGAAGCCGACGCACAGCTCGCCCTTGGCGCGGTCCTCGACGAGGTGGAGCGGCTCGGTCACGGCGCAGTCCATGTCGCCGCGCTCGATGGCCTCGACGGCGTCGAGGTGCTCCTCGGGCTCGATCAGCTCGACCTCCAGGCCGGCGTCTTTAAACCAGCCCCGGTCTTGGGCGAGGAGGAGGGGGGCGTGGTCCGGGTTGAGGAACCACTCGAGGCCGAGGCGGAGGCGCGTCATGGGGCTGTCCAGAAGGGGAGGGGTCTGGAAGCCGGGCGCGCCGCGCTGGCGGACGTCGCCAGTGGCCCGGAAGCTCTCCCTACGCCGGCGTGACCCGGATCAGGTTCGGAGGGACTGTCTCAGCCGCGCGCTTCGGGCGGCACCCCTGGCTTCCGGCGTCAACGTACCACCGTCCCGCCCCGCTGGCGATCGCCGCCAGCGGGGCGCGTCCGCTACTGGTCGGACGGCAGGCGGAACGTGACCGGCACCGCGAACCGGACCTTCACCGGCTCGCCGCGCTGGCGGCCGGGCGTGAAGCGGGACGCGCGGACGGCCGCCAGCGCCGCCTCCGAGAGCCGGTCGTCGGGCGAGCGGAGCACGCGGGCGTCCTCGACCGCGCCCTGCTCGTTCACGACGAACTGGAGGACGACCTGGCCCTGGACGTTCGCCGCCCGCGCGTCCGGCGGGTAGAAGACGCGGCCCTGGAGCCCTTCGAGCCCGCCGATCAGCTCGGGCTGCACCTCGGCCACCTCAAAGATGTCCGGCTCGGTCGGCTCGGGCTCCGGCGGCGGCGGCGGCGGGGGAGCGGGGGCGTCCGGGGTCGGCGGCGGGACGTTCCGGATCGTCAGGGCGACGTTTAGCTCCGTCTGCCCGTCCTCGATGCCCACGTACTGGGTCTCATACCCGGCGACCGAGACCTGGATCGTCTGCTCTCCGGTGGGAGCGTCGAGGCGGTAGCGGCCTTCCCGATCCGTCGCAGCTCCGATGTCCGTCCCGACGACCTGGACGCTGGCGCCGACGATCGGCGCGCGCGAGTCGGCGTCGACGACCGTCCCCTCGACGACGCGCTCGGCAGAAGCGACGGTGGAGGACGGGGCCACGCTGGCGGTCGGCGCAGCGGCAGCGACGGCGAGTCCGGTCACGAGGACGAGCGCGGCGGCGCCGACGGCGCGACCGAGGCGGAGGAACTGGCGGAGGCGGGCGGGGGGGAGGGGGCGTGTCATGGCGTCGATGCGGGATTTGAGGGAGGAGGCGCCGGGTGCCGCGCCGAGCGCGAACGGCGGCGGCGGCAGCGAGGCGTACGAGAGCAAGAGGTCGGCGTAGGCGCGTCGGGCACCGGGGTGGGCCGTGAGCACGGCGGCGTCGGCCGCGCGCTCGCGGTCGAGGTCGAGGCCCCGGCCCACAACGTGGACGAGCGGATGAGCCGCGAACACGGACACGACGGCGCGCTGGGCCACGTGCCACGCGAAGTCGCCACGGGCCACGTGCGCCAGCTCGTGCGTCAGGACGGCGTCGAGCGCCGAGGCGTCGAGGTCCAGAGGGATCGCTACGACGGGGCGCCGCCAGCCGACCGTAAACGGGGCCACGCCAGGCGGCGCCGCGACGGCCCCGATGGGGCGCCCGATGCCGAGCCGGGTGCGCGCCCGGTCCAGGCAGTCCTGCGCGTCGGGCGGCGCCGGAGGCAGCGCGCGGCGCAGCCGGCGGAGCCGGACCGCCTCGGCCGCCAGCCGCACCAGACCGATCCCGCCGCCGACGGCCGCCAGCAGCACGGCGACGCCGACGAGGGCGTCGACCAGCGGCGGGCCGCTGGCGGCGGCGATGGGAGCGGGCGGCGCGCCGACGACGATCTCGGGCAGGCGGGCGATGGGAGCCATGGCCGCCACCGCCGACGCGGCGCCGGGTGCGAGCGAGCGGACAATGGCGCTCAGCCCGACCGACACCGGCAGCGCGGCGAGGACGGCCCCCCGCAAGGGAAGCCCGAGGGCCGCATTCGCGCGGGACAGCCGGAGGGCGGCCTCGGCGGCGAGTGCCAGCGCGGTCCACAGAGCGACCGGCACCCAGAGCGCCGCAACCGACGGGCGGCCGAGGTCGGCGAGCGCGGAGAGGAGGTCCGTCATTTGGAGCCCTCGCCGTCGGCCTCCATCCCGTCGATCAGGCGGTGGATCTCGGCCCGGTCGGCCTCGCTCAGCGTCTCGCGCTGGACGAGCGCCTGGACGAGCCCCGTCGCCGAGCCGCCGAACACCTTCTCCAAGATCCCCGAGAGGACCGACCCCTGGACCTCCACGGGCGCCCGCGCCGCCGTGTAGAGGTAGGCCGTGCCCTCGGCCTCGTACGTGAGGTAGCCCTTCTCCGCGAGGTTCTTCATCACCGTCATCACGGTGGTGTAGGCGAGGCGGCGGCGGGCGTTGATCCGGTCGTGGACATCGCGGGCGGTGGCGCTCCCGAGCGACCAGACCTCGCGGAGGACTTCCATTTCGGTTCCCCCGAGCGGGGTGAGGGGGTTTCTCATCGGGGCGTGCTGTTGGGTAGTACTAATTATATAGTAGACCGAGGCCGAGCGCAAGAGTTGCTGCTGACCCTGAAGACCTCCCGTGGACGAAATCCCTAGCGGGCGAGGACGACCTGTGCGATGCCTGCGGCGCGCGGCCCGGTGAGGCGGACGACGTAGGTGCCGGCCGGGAGTCCGGCGGCGTCGATCTGGAGCGTGATCGGCCGGTCGGCGGTCGCCGGGCCGTCGAAGAGCGCTCGCACGCGGCGGCCGACGGCGTCGTAGAGGGCGACCGTCACGGGCTGGTCCTCCTCGACGCGGAAGCGGACGCGCGTCCGCTCGGCGAACGGGTTCGGCCGGGGCGCCTCGATCTCGACGCCGACGGTTCCGGGCAGGGGCGCCGAAACGAACCCGATGGGCCGGAGCATCGGCCCGACGAGGTCGCAGGCGAACGGCTGGCGGCCCTCGTGGAGCGCGCCGGAGCGGTACCAGAACACGACGTCCTCGCCGTCGAGCGACTCGCCATCGACGAACGGCTCGAAGGCGAAGGCGCAGCCGGTCTGGAACGTGAGCCCGTCGTCGATCTCGGCCAGCTTGTAGCGAAGCGCGAGCGCGTCGGTCTTCGAGTAGGCATCGGCGGGGAGGCGGCGGTCGGCCTCGCCGGGGACGATCTCGTAGCCGTCGCCGGTGTCGGCGTCCGTGACGGTCCAATAGACGCCCGGGTCGGTGGCCGGGAGGACGCGCGAGACCTCGGCGTCGTAGCGCCGGCTCTCGCCGCCGGCGTGCTCGCGGATCACGTCGTTGCGGGGCGTCCCGTCGATGTCGAAGTCGAACCGCCAGTAGGCGTGGTGGCGGTGGTCGGCCTCGGTGCAGACGGCGCGGACGGACGTGAACGAGATCTCGGGCCAGATGCGCCCGTCGGCGTAGAGGTGCCACTTCATGCGGTAGCGGTACCACCCGGCCTCGACGTGGGCGGTGAGCACCAGTTCGGTCCCGTAGTCCTCGACGGCCACGCCGTAGAAGTCGCCCACGTCGCCGCTGGCGCCCGTCTCGCAGGTGCTCGAGACGGCGCCCGGCGCGGCCTCGGCGTAGCAGGAGACCCTCTGCGTGGCGCCGCCGATCTCGACGGGCGCCTCGCTGTGCTGCCAGTCGCGGAAGCACGAGCAGCCGGCGCCGGGGTCGTACTCGACGTTCATCACCGGGATGCCGGCGCGCTCGAACACCGTGCGCCCTCGGAACCGGACGTCCCGCAGCTCCAGCCCAGAGCCGTTGAGCGTGGTCCGGTTGGCGGCGCGGTAGAAGTCGAACTCCCAGACGGGCGCGGCGGCGGGCCACGCGATGTGTCCGTTGGCGACGGTGGGGGCGGGCAGGCCGCCCGAGTAGCTGCCGTTCGTGGCGCACGAGATCTCCGAGAGCGCGACCTGCGCCGACGCGGACGCCGCCAGCGCGGACGCCGCCAGCGCGACGAGGAGGAGAGCGCGCACGCCCCGTTGCTTGTCGCTCGTCATGGGGTTCGGCGTCTCGTTCGAGCTCGTCGCTGGCTTGTTTACAGGGGACGAATGGCTCCTGGCAGGACCTCAGTACGTCCGCGACTGGCGGCGGGCCTCGGGGTGCGCGAGGTTGCCGTCGGCCACGGGGTCGGCGTCGGCCGAGACGACGCGCGGGTCGCGGAGGTCGACGACGACGTAGCGGAGCCGGCGCGGGCCGCCGGGCGTCTGCTCGATCACGTCGTAGCTGAGGCAGCGCGAGCCCGGCCCGCACGCCGCGCCGGCCTCGCGGACGAGCGGGAAGCCGCCCCGGACCTCGACGGGGTACTCGGCCGATCCGACGCGGCGCCGGAGGTCGGGGTGAGCCGCGATAAGCGCCTGGGCGGCGGCCTCCTCGGCCACGGTCGGCGCGGCCAGGGTCGTCGTCGTCACACGTTCCGCGAGCGTCTGGCCCTCGGCATCTTCGATCCGGTGCGTGTACGTCCCCGCCGCCGGGTCGTAGCGGAGGACGGTGCGGACGAGGGCGTGGCGCCCGTCGTCGGTCTTGACCGAGTCGAGGCTGGCGAAGAGGACGCGCGGCGCCTCGGGCGCGAGGCGCGCGACGGCGGAGGGCTGGGCGGCGAGGGGCGCGGTGAGCAGGGCCAGCGCGCCGGCCGCGAGTCGGGCGGGGGACATACGGCGGACGGGGACGCCGAAATCTACGGGCTCTCCCCCCGTCTTCCGCGAAGCCTCGGGGAGCCTCCGGGTGGGCTCCGCGTATCTTGGCAGGCCCCGCCACAGGGGCCGACGAACGCTGCGCGTCGTGACCTGTCCTGTTCTCCCTTCCCCCCGACGATGGCTTCCGACAACCGTCCCGACCGCCCCGACGCCTCCGCCCCGCGATTCAGGACGCGGACCTACCTGATGCCGGACGAGGACCTCGCAGAGGCGGGAGACGGAGCCTCGGAGTCGGCGCCGGACGCGGCCGTTGAAACCGAAACCCCGGAGCGGAACGATTGGACCCCTGCGGCCGCCGACGCCCCGCTGGCGATGGACGCCTCCGACCCGTTCCCGCCCGACGCGGCGGACACGCCCGACGCCGGGTCTGCTGCCGACCCCTTCGGCTTCGACACGCCCCAGACGGCCCCGGTCTCGGACATGATCTGGCCGGGCGACGCAGTCGCCGGTGGGCCGGGGGAGACGGCTCTCGGGGACGACGAGTTCGATACGTACGCCGCCCAGGCGCCCGAGACGCACGCAGACGCCGAGCCGGCCCCCGAAGAGGAGCCCGTCGCGGCCGAGACCGGCGAGACGGCGACGGAGGCCGTCGACGCCGCCTTCGACGAGGAGTCCAGCGTGGACAAGCCGGCGGCGGTCGAGGGCATCGAGGGCGACCTCGACGTGACGCCCCTCGGCCCCGAGGACTTCGAGCCCGAGGAGCTCCGGGAGGTCCTCCGCACGATGATGACCTCGCGCCGGCTCGACGAGAAGATGCTGACGCTGCTGAAGCAGGGGAAGGGCTACTTCCACATCGGCTCGTCCGGCCACGAGGCCTCGCAGGTGGCGCTCGGCCGCGAGTTCCGGGGCGGCCACGACTGGTTCTGCTTCTACTACCGCGACCTCGGGACGGCCCTCGCCGTCGGCATCACGCCGGCCGAGGTGCTCCGCGCCCACTTCGGCAAGGCCGCCGACCCGTTCGGCGGGGGCCGCCAGATGCCCGAGCACTTCGGCCACCGCGACCTCAACGTGCTCTCGACGTCGTCGTCGGTGGGGGCGCAGTACCTGCCGGCCGTCGGGTTCGGGCTGGCGATCCAGCGCGAGGGCGAGGCCGGCGCGGGCAAGGCCGTCTACGCCTCCGGCGGCGAGGGCTCGACCAGCCAGGGGGCGTTCCACGAGGCGTTGAACTGGGCCGCGCGCGAAGCGCTTCCGGTCGTCTTCCACATCCAGGACAACAAGTTCGCCATCTCGGTCCCCGTCGCGGAGCAGACGGCGGGGGGCTCGATCTGGCCGCTCTTCGAGGGCTACACCGGCCTCAAGCGCGCCCGCTACGACGGGACCGACTTTTTCGCCTCGGCCTCGGTCGCCCGCGCGACCCTCGCGCACGTCCGCGCCGGGCGCGGTCCGGTCGCCCTCCACGCCGACGTCGTCCGGCTGCTCCCGCACTCGTCCTCCGACGACCACCGCAAGTACCGCGAGGCCGAGGCCCTCGACGCCGACCTCGCCCGCGACCCGATCCCGGCCCTCGCCGCCCGCCTCGTCGAGGCCGGCGTGATGACCGACGACGACGTCGACGCGATGCGCGCCGAGGTCTCGGCCGAGGTCGACCGACTGGCGAAGGAGATCGCGAAGGAGGCGGACCCCGACCCGGCCACGGCCACGGCCCACGTCTACTTCGAGGGCGAGGACACCCGCCAGTACGAGGCCGACGGCGAGACCGGCGACCTCGTCGTGATGGTGGACGCCATCAACCACGCGCTCGACGAGGAGATGGAGCGCGACGAACGCGTGCTCGTCTACGGCGAGGACGTCGGCGGCGGCAAGGGGGGCGTGTTCACGGCCACGCGCGGCCTCACCGCCAGGCACGGGCGCGATCGCTGCTTCAACAGCCCGCTCGCCGAGCACTCGATCATCGGGAGCGCCGTCGGGCTGGCGGCGGCCGGCTACAAGCCCGTCGTCGAGATCCAGTTCGCGGACTACATCTGGCCGGGGATGCAGCCGCTCCGCAACCAGGTGGCGTCCATGCGCTACCGCTCGAACGGCGCCTGGGCCTGCCCGGTGGTCCTGCGCGTGCCGTGCGGCGGCTACATCCACGGGGGCCTCTGCCACAGCCAGAACGTCGAGGCGCTGTTCGGCCACTGGCCCGGCCTCCAGGTGGTGATGCCGTCGAACGCGGCGGACGCGAAGGGGCTGCTCAAGACAGCCATCCGGGGCGAGGACCCGGTCATCTTCCTCGAACACAAGGCGCTCTACCGCCAGGGGCCGGCCCGCTCGCCCGAGCCGCACGCCGACTGGCTCGTCCCCTTCGGCACGGCCCGCGTCGCCCGCGAGGGGACGGACCTGACCATCGTGACGTGGGGCGCCATCGTCTACCGCGCCCTCAACGTGGCGAAGGCGCTGGAGAAGGAGGGCGTGAGCGTCGAGGTGATCGACGTCCGCTCGATCCTCCCGCTCGACACCGAGACCATCCTGGCCTCGGCGAAGAAGACGGGCCGCGTGCTCGTGGCCTACGAGGACCACGAGTTCATGGGCTTCGGGGCCGAGATCGCCGCCCAGATCAGCGACCGCGCCTTCGGCTATCTCGACGCGCCCGTCAAGCGCGTGGCCGGCGCGTTCTCCTCGATCCCCTACGCCGACGTGCTCGAAAAGGAGGTGCTCCCCCAGGACGCCGACGTGCTCGACGCCGCCCGCGGCCTCCTCGCGTTTTAACCGATGCGACCGTTTCTCCTCGCCCTCCTCCTGCTGGCGGCGCCGGTCGCCAGCGCGCAGGGCGTCCTGGTGTTCGACGACGCACGGATCGACCTCGGGCGGATCGCGGAGGGCGCGGAGCCCTCGGTCACGTTCCGGTTCACGAACGCCGGCGACGCCCCGCTGACGCTCCAGAGCGTCGAGGCCGCCTGCGGCTGCACGACGCCGTCGTACAGCGCCGGTCCGGTCCCGCCCGGTGCCGGAGGCGAGGTCCAGGTCGCGTACGACTCGGACGGCCGGCCGGGGCCGTTCGAGAAGGCCGTCTACGTGGTCGCGGGAGACGCCGGGGCCGCCACGCTCCGCATCACGGGCGTCGTCGAGCCCGCGCTCGCGCGGACGGGGGAACGCCGGGGCGCGCTCGCCTTCGACCGCGTCCGCGCCGACGTCGGGGAGGTGCCGGCCGGGGAGGCGGCGCAGACCTCGTTCCGGTTCGCCAACACCGGCGCGCAGCCGATCCGCATCACGCGCGTGGTGGCGCCGCCGGGCGTCGAGGTGGCGCTCCCCGACCGGCCTGTGTTCACGGACGACATCCGGGGGCTGTTCGTGACCGTCGAGGACCCCGCCCCCTTCGCGGGTCCGTCGGGCGCGTTCGCCGTCGAGCTGACCGTCTACACCACCGAGCCGGGGCAGGCGACCACGCGGCTCTGGGTGGAGGGGCGGATCGGGAGGCCGCGCGCGCTGCCGGACGGCGGAGAGTAAGACGGCACGGCCGACGGCGTTCTGGAGGCATGATCCGACTCCTCTGCCTCAGCATTTTGTGTGGCGCGCCGGTCCTGGCGCAGCCCTCCGTCGAGGCGCCTCTCAGCCGCGTGCTCGGTGCCGTCGTCGGCCCGGACGGGCGCGTGGACTACGACCGCCTCGACCGCCAGCACGCCGGCGACCTGGACGACGCGCTCGACGCCGTCGCCCGCCTCGACCCCGCCTCGCTCCGCTCGGACGCGCAGCGGACGGCCTTCCTCGTCAACGCCTACAACGCCCACGTCCTCCGGCTCGTCCTGGCGCACGACGCGACGGACCTGGAGCGGCAGGGCCTGTTCGACGAGCTGTTCGAGACGCCGGTCGCCGTCGCCGGCCGCCGGATGACGCTGAACCAGCTCGAGAACGGCCTGCTCCGCCGTCAGGACCGGGTGGATGGGGCGGCCCTCCCCCGCGCCCTCCGTGTGCTCCGCCCGAGTCGCGTCGATCCGCGCATCCATGCCGCCGTCAACTGCGCGGCCGTCTCGTGCCCGCCGCTCCAGCGCCGCGCGTTCCGGGCGGCCTCGCTGGACCGCGACCTCGACGCCGTCTTCCGCGTCGTTCGTCAACTCGCCGCGTGCGGCTCGCCTCGACGGCCGCCGGCTCGTCCTCTCGTCCCTCTTCGACTGGTTCGCGGACGACTTCGAAGCGGGAGGCCGCCCCGTCGGAGACGTGATCCTCGACGCCATGAGCGACCGCCGCCCGGACGCCGACGCGATCCGCCAGCGCCTCGCGGGCCAGTCCGCCGCCGACCTCCGCCGGAGCCGGTCCGTCCGCTTCGCCTACGACTGGGCCGTCAATCGGCGGTAGAAGGCAGGCTGTGGAGGAGTCCGCGCCTAGCTTCCGTCGTCCGGCTGGCGGTGCGCGTCGCCCAGTCCGCATCCTCCGGTTCCCCGTCTGTCCATGTCCGCTCGCGTCCTCCAGGTCAACGTGTCGTCCGGCGGCGTCCCGAAGCGCGCCGTCGCCTCCGCCCACGTCGGGCGCGAGGGGCTGGCGGGCGACGCCGTCAACCACCCCAAAGTCCACGGCGGACCGGAGCGCGCCGTGTGCCTGTTCTCGCTCGACCTGATCCGCGAGCTTCAGGACGAGGGGCACCCCATCTTCCCCGGCTCCGTGGGCGAGAACCTGACCGTCGCGGGGCTCGACTGGCCGGCGCTGGAGACCGACGCCGTGCTGACGGTGGGGGAGAGCGTCCGCCTCCAGCTCACCCAGCGCGTCGATCCCTGCAACGTGATCGGCGCCTCGTTCGCCGACGGCGGGTTCCGGCGCATCCACCCGGACCGCGTGCCGGACCAGACGCGGTGGTACGCGCGGGTGCTGAGCGAGGGCACCGTTCGGCCGGGCGACGAGGTCCGCGTGGCGTAGGACCGTTCGGTCGCGCGTCCGCCGGATCTACCGCGCCACAGTGAGCCCGGCCGTGGCCGCGGCCCCACTGGCAGTCGTCGCGCGGACGAGGTACGAGCCGGCCGGGAGGTCCGCCGTCTCGATGACGACCCGCTGCCCGTCCGCCGCCGGGCCGTCGTGAACGCGGGCGACCTCCCGGCCCTGCATGTCGACCACCGACACGCGCACGCGCTCGGGCGCCGCCAGCCGGAGCGCGACCGTCGCCGCGCCGCCCGTCGGGTTGGGGAAGACGCGGAGGCCAAGATTGCTCGACGGCGCCTCCAGGCCGTCCTCGTCCGCCACGGCAGCGACAGCGTTTGTCGTTCGCCACACGCCCTTGTCCGTCGCGGCGTAGAGCCGTCCGTCGCGGCCGAACAGGAGGTGGTTCACGGACACTTCCGGCAGCCCCGCCCCCACGTCCGCCCACGTCCTGGCCCCGTCCCCCGACCACACCACGGTTCCCCACGACGTCCCGGAGATGAGCGATCCCCAACTCGTCCCGACCCACACGCCCCCGCTGCTGTCAGCGGCCACGACGCCCCGGTTGAACCGGGTCTCGGTCATGTCCGGCCCGCCCGAGCGGAGCGCCCACGTCTCGCCCCCGTCCTCGCTCGCGTAGACCGTGGGCCAGCCGAACCCGCCGTCGCGGATGCCGACGTAGAGGACGCCGCCGTACGGGTGGCCGTCGATGGCGTGCCGGGCGATCCCGCCGTCGGACCAGTACCGGAACCCCTGCCAGAGCGCGGAGCGGGTCCAGGTCTCACCCCCGTCGTCGGAGTACGACATCCCGCCGGCGACGGCGGCGATGAGGCGGGGGGCGGGGAGGGCCGGGCCGGGGAGGGCCTCGGCGAGCGCGAACGCCCCGAACCCGCGCCCCTCTGGGTCGGGGAACCCGAGCTGTTCCCACGTCCCGGCAGCCCCGTCGTGGTCGCTCCGCCAGATCGTCCCGGTCCACTCGCAGGCGAACGCGGCGCGGTCAAAGGCCTCGGAGGCGGCGTAGAGGCAACCGACGTGCTCGTCGAGTACGTCTTTCTCCCATGTCTCTCCGCTGTCGGCCGAGCGGCGGACGCGAATCGGCCCCGCACTGCTACCGATGAGGATTACGCCGGAGGCTGTCTGCGCGATGATCTCGGGGCCGCAGCCCTCTTTCGCTGGGTAGAAGACGCACACGAGGACGCTCCACTCGCCGCCGGGTGGGAGCCGGTGGGGACCGGCGATGTCGGGGCGGGGGCCGCCGTGGTCGGTCGTGTAGAGCGTATCAAGCGATCCGTCGGGCGCCGGCCCCTCTGCGAAGAGGAGCATTCTGACCTCGAACGAGTCGAGCCCCATCGGCTCCCACGCCACGGCCGGCGGGGGCACGCTCGAGGGGGGCGGCTCGTCCTGCGCGGCGGCGCTTCCCGAGAGGAGCGCCACGAGAAATGCGAGCGCGAGCACCGCAGAACAGTTGGGGAAGGAGCATTTCATCGGACCACCGTGAGCCGGCGAGTCTCGACGTGGCGCTGCCCGTCGTCGCCCTCGAACACTGCCCGGATGAGGTACGCCCCGCCGGGGAGGCGGCCCACCTCGACGCCGGCCTCGTGGACACCGCCGCCGTAGTGCCCCTCGGCCACGGCCGCGACCTCCCGGCCCAGTGCGTCGTAGAGCGCGAGCCGGACGCGGGCGCCGTCGGCCACCTCGAACGGGACCGTCACAGCGTTCGCACCGACCGGGTTCGGGTAGGCGGCCCCGAGCGCGTGCTCGAAAGCCGACCCGTCGCTCTCGGCCTGGGCGGCAACGGTTCGCCCCTCCACACGCTCAGGACTCCCGGACGCGGGCACGGCCCCGAGAAACGCGAGGTACTGCCGGGCGTGCGCCGTCCCCGCCCGGTCAGGCGGTCCGGCCTCGAGCGCCGCGAGCGCGGATACGGCCTCGTCGAGCCGCCCAGCGTCCGCCAGGAGGTAGACGCGGGCCTCGTGGCCGAACCACGCGGCCTCGCCTGCCCCAGTCTGTTCGGCAAGCGCCGTGGCGTGGGCGAGCGCGGCGTCGGCCTCGTCACGGAGTTCGTGGTAGACGACGAGCGCCCGGCGTCCCCACGCCTGGCGGCGAGCGTCAGGGACGGCAGCCGACGCGGTGAGAAACGGCCGGAGGCCGACGGGCTCGCCCTCGGGGTCTGCGAGCCGGGCGGCCTCCGCGAGCGCGACGGCTGCGAGCCGGTGGTCTGGCGTGGAGGCCACGATGGCTTGGAAGTCCGAAAGGGCGTCTGCCGGTCGCTCCGCGGCCGACACCGCCGCGAGCAGGCGGTCCCGCATCGTCCGGGGCGCCTCGGCAGGAGAGCCCTCTCCCGTCGTCACGCGGGCTGCGCCGAGTACAGCCACGTTGGGACCGCCGGACGCGCTGCTACTCGGTCCGCTAGGGACAGCCGTGAGCATCGGATCGACGTAGAGCACGCCGGAGTATTGGCCCGCTCCACAGGGGGACGAGAGGAGGCACGTCGTGGTATCGGGGTCGGCCGGCCGGCCCCACCAGTTCGATCTGGCGTAGGCGACCCCGGACAGGGTGGCGAGCGCGTCAGGGCCGATTCCGTCGTGCCACCGCGAGGCGGCCTGCGTGCTCCCGTTGTTGAGAAAAGAGTTCTGACCGTTGCCAATGCTGGTTCCGGCGCGGACGGACGCATTCCCATCCGCACTGACCCCGCCGCCGTCGTTGTTCTGCACCACGTTGTATCCGGTGTCGCTGTTGTAGTAGCGGCCGAGCCAGGTGCGGGCGGCGCTCACCGCCTCGACCCCCTCCCCTGTGTTGTTTAGGAGTACGTTTTCGTAGAGGTACGGGTAGGTGAGGTACCCGGCGGCGAAGGCATCGCCTGAGTTGTTGTAGACCGTGTTGCGGACGATCTCCGCTCGTGCTTGATTGGCGAGGATGATGCCGCCGCCGTTGTCGTAGATCTGGTTCTCCTTGATGAGCGGCATCCCCTGCGCGACACCGGTGACGTAGACCGCATTCGAGTTTTCCCGAATCTTCACGTTCTTGATCGTGATGCTGTGATAGGGAGAGGAGGCGTCGGTGATGGTGATCCCGTGGCCGGGGTGCCAGTACCGCGTCTTCGCGTACTCGACGAAACCGCTTTCGATGATGCCGGAGGAGCCAGACTTGAAATGGATGCCGTCCCAGCCCTGTGCCGGGTTACTGGCGGTGAACGTCGTCTCCTCCGCCTGAAGGTCACCCTCGACATCGAGCCCTACGTTGTAGGCGCCCTCGACCCGAATTCCCGAGAATCGCCAGTCGCTGGAGGCCGGGACCGTGGCGACGTTCGACAGCGCGACCTCCACGTTTACGCCAGGACCCGAGATCGTTGATGTGAAGCCAGGGGGCCTGAGCCCGTCTGTGGTGACGATGATCGGTTCGTCGTTTCCTACGTTGAAGATTCGTGAGTCGTAGAAGTCACCGGACGCACCTGCCGCGTAGTGGACGCCGTCCCAGCCCTGCGCCGGATCGGTCGCCGTAAAGGTCCCATAGCTTGAGTTCATCTCACCGTTGACGGTCAAAGTCTCGTTGGGCGCGAACGTGAACCTCGTTCTGTTCACGTCGAGCGTGCCGTCGACGACGAACGACCGGAGAGCGGGAACGACGACGGTCGTATTTCCGGGCAAGTCCCATTCCGTATCCCATGAACTCTCAATTCTCACAGGCGGTACGTTGCCGCTGGAATTATCAGTAGGGGGGACGGACGCGAACTGGAAAATCCTAGGTGCAATGACGAGGCCACCGTCTGTGATCACGGGGCGTTGGCTCACTCGAGCCAGGAAGAATGTCGCACTGGTGTTAGGAGGGCAGTTTCCGGTCTCAGAGCAATACGCGCTCAGGTCGTATGGGATGACGTACTTGGACCCGAGCACGTCTTCGAATGAAAGGAGAGGTCCGCTGGGAGGAGCAAATGCATCTTCAAAGGCTTCTACTCGTCCGGTGTAGAGCGTATCACCTGATAGAACGATGTGCGACTCGTTGATTCTGATAGAGACATCGGGGGAGCCGAAGGCAGGTGGGTAAGGATGGTAAAAATTTATGTCTGTGTATACAGATTGTCCTGTGTAGGGAAAGTAAAGATATGTTACTTCTGTGAAATCGGCAACTGGATTCGGATTCTTTGGTTTCAGTTGAACGGACACGAATTCTTCACCTTCCTCTACAGGGAGGAGAGCGCATCCATTGGGAGCGCTGCCTTCGTTCGTGTCCACGCCCTGGTTTTCGCCAGGAAGAATATCCACTGCGCACACAGTGAGACCATCTGTCCTCTTAACCGTCATTCTCACCGTATCGTACGACAAATAGTTCTCGACGAAAATCTCTTGGAGGGCGGCTGACTGGCTGTTCTGACTGATCGCTGTTGGACTGATTGGGAGGATAAAAAGAGCAGCTAGGGATGCGGTGAGAACGCGGTGATACATGATCGGTCAGGCAAGGTCAGACAGGTAAAGAACCATATTTGTATGAAAAATAGATGACCATGTTCCCGTAGGTCCCGTACTATCAGGCGGATGCGCCATGTTGCCCCTCCCGAGACCTCGATGCACAATGGCGAGGCGCCCCGTTTTTCCCTCTGGCGGCGGCGGTCGGCAGCTTGCCACCAGCCACCAGCCACCAGCCAGCTACACCCCGTCGCCCTGCGTGTTCGAGATCCCGTCGCCACGCGCACCGTCGGCCTCCAGGCCCAGGCCGGTCGGGTCGAAGGTTTGGCCGTCGTGGCCGGGCGGCGGGGGCGGGTCCAGCTTCCCGATCAGGACCGTCTCGCGCGCTCCGAAGAACAGGTAGAGCGCGAGCAGCCCGACGGCGCCGACGACGCCGAACAGGTCGAACGGCGTCCACTCGGCGCCCGCGAACGAGAGCGTCCACGGGCCGAGTGCCCACGCGGCCGTGTTGACGCCGATCAGCATGAGGCGCAGCTCGGTCGGGCCGCCGCCGGCGAACGAGATCTTGAACACGTCGCGGGCGATCGTCACCATCGTCACGAGGTTCATCATCAGCAAGAACCCGACGGCCATGGCGAGCGCCAGCTCCAGGCGCATGAGGCCGCCCAGGCCGAGGCCGGCGAACAGCGTCACGGCCGAGATCGCGTCGCACTGGTGGTCGATGAAGAACCCGTACCGCTCGCGGCGGATCTGGCGGACGCGGGCGAGCGTGCCGTCGAGGCTGTCGCCCCACCAGTGGACCACGAGCCCGAACGAGGCCACCCACAGCCACCCCCGCGACTCGGCGGCGAGGTAGTAGGCCACGGCCGAGAGCCCGGCGCCGGCGATGGCGATCCCGGTGAGCGTGTCCGGCGTGACCCAGGCGGGCAGGCGCTGCGCCATCCTCGGGAGCGCCCAGCGCTCGAAGCGCGCCAGCGCGATGTCGTTGATCCGCTGCTTGGCGACCGGCCGCGGCGTGGCGTCCGGCGGTGCGGTCTGCGGAGGGGCGGGGGGCGAGGCAGGCACGACGGCGTGGGGAGACGGTGTCGGAACGTAACGACCACCCGGCGGGACGGCCTGGGGCAGGAGGACTAGATCGACGCCAGGGCACGATCCAGGTCCGCGATCAGATCCTCCTCGTCCTCGACGCCGACGGAGAGGCGGACGAGGCTGTCGGGGAGGCCGGCGGCGCGGCGCACGTCCTCGGGAATCGAGCCGTGCGTCATCGAGGCCGGGTGCGAGATCAGGCTCTCGACGCCGCCGAGGCTCTCTGCCAGCGCGAAGATCCGTGTCCCCTGCATCAGCCGAATGGCCGTCTCCAGGCGGTCGTCCTCGAGCACGACCGAGACCATCCCGCCCATGTCGCGCATCTGTTTCTTGGCGACCTCGTGGCCCGGATGGTCGTCGAAGCCGGGCCAGATGGCGCGCGCCACCTTCTCGTGGTCGCGGAGAAAGTGGGCCACGGCGCGGGCGTTCGCGCAGTGCTTCTCCATGCGGAGCGGGAGCGTCTTCGTCGACCGGAGCAGCAGGAAGCAGTCCATCGGCCCCGGCGCCGCCCCGACGGCCTTGATCTGGAACCGGAGGTGCTCGGCCCAGCCGTCGTCCGAGGTGAGCACGGCGCCGCCGACGAGGTCCGAGTGGCCGCCGAGGTACTTGGTGGTCGAGTGGACGGCGAGGTCGGCGCCGAGGGCCAGCGGCTGCTGGAGGTACGGGCTGGCGAACGTGTTGTCCAC
Organism: Rubricoccaceae bacterium; assembly: GCA_963811175.1. Lineage (GTDB taxonomy): Bacteria > Bacteroidota > Rhodothermia > Rhodothermales > Rubricoccaceae > Rubrivirga. The sequence continues at coordinate 1,811,348 of CAWEQE010000002.1, forward strand.
GGCCACAGCCGCGCCCTGCTGGCGGGCCGCCTCCGCCAGCGCGGCGACGTCGTAGATGCGGAGGAGCGGGTTCGTGGGCGTCTCGATCCAGACCAGCCGGGTGGCGTCGGTCATGGCCTCGTCGAGGGCGTCCGGTGCGCTGAGATCCGCGAACGTGAAGTCGATCCCCATCGGCTCGTGGACCTGCCGCATGAGCCGGTAGGTGCCGCCGTAGAGGTCGTTCGTGGAGACGACGTGGTCGCCGGGGCGGAGCCGCCGGAGCACGGCGTCGATGGCCGCCACGCCGGACGAGAAGGCGATCCCGTGGGCAGCCCCTTCGAGCGACGCCAGGTTCTCCTCCAGCGCCGTCCGCGTGGGGTTCGAGACGCGGGCGTAGTCGTAGCCCTGGTGCTCGTTGGGCGCGGCCTGGACGTAGGTGCTGGTCTGGTACACCGGCGTCATGATGGCGCCCGTCGTAGGGTCGGGCGCTTGGCCGGCGTGGACGGCGCGCGTGGCGAAGCCGGAGTCGTCGGGGAGAGACATGAGGGGCGGGGGAAGAACGGCGGCGGGGGCACGGACGCGCCGTGCCCCCGCCGGGAGGAAAGACAGAGCGGAGCGTCTAGTTCATCGAGACGCCGGCGCACTCGGCCACGCGCTCGGCGTTGTCCACCTGGCCGAGCTGGGTGTAGACGCGGAAGAGCGCGAGGCACACGCTGGACTCGTCGCCCTGGGCGGCCGAGAGCTCGCGGGCGCGCTGGAGATAGGGGAGCGACGCCTCCAGGTTCTCGTCGCGCTCGGCGGTGAGCCGGGAGGCCTCCGCGTTGTCCTCGGCCTCGTTGGCCTGGTCGTTCAGCGCCGAGGCCTTGTTCTGGTACGACGCGCCGAGGTTGTAGTAGGCGTCGGGGTTCTCCGGGTTGAGCCGGACGGCCTCGTTGAGTTGCTCGATGGCCTCGTCGAAGCGGCCGGCGTTGAGGAGCAGCGCGCCGTAGTTGTAGCGGACCACGGGGTCCTCGGCGCCGGCGCCCTGGATGGAGCGCTCGTACTGCTCCAGCGCACGGTCGGTGTCGCCGGAGCGGGCGTAGGCGTTGAGGAGCGAGGTCTGGATGTCGGCGTCATCCGGGAACCGTCCGGCCGCCTCTTCCAAGACGGTCACGGCCTCACTGTTCTGGTCGGAGAGGAGGAGCGCCCGGCCGAGGTAGACGGACGCCGTCGCGTCGGTCGGGTCGATCTCGACGGCCCGGCGGAGCGGGGCGACGGCCTCGGAGGCGTTGCCGGCGCGGAGCTCAGCGAGGCCGAGGCCGAAGTAGCCCTGCATCGAGTCCGGCTGGAGGTCGATCGAGGTCTGGAACAGGTTGGACGCGTCCATGGGATCGGCGTCGGCGTTGCGGAGGGCGTCGTTGCCCGAGTTCACGGCGAGCGCCCACGCGCCGAGGGCGGAGGTCTGCACGGCCGGGTCGTCGGGGGCGAGCGCCTGCGCGCGGCGGATGGTCTCGACCATGTCGTCGAGGTAGGTCATCCGCTGGGCGCCCTGAGCCTTCTCGGCCTGTGCGCGACGGACCTCAGCGCGGAGCGTGAGGGCCTCGACGTTGTCCGGGTTGGTCTCGAGCGCCGTGTCGAGGTTCTCGATGGCGTTGTCGTACTCCTGGTTGCGGAGGTTGAGCTTGGCGCCCTCGACGTTCGGGTCGCTGGAGCAGCCGTCGGCGCCGCCCACCAGAACGGCGACGGCGAGGGCGACGGTGAGGGAGAAGAGGTGGGATCGCATGGGGGTGGGGAGCGAGTCGGACGTACTAGAGAGGGGGGAGAGGGCTCGTCGGCCTGAGAAAGCAGGGCCTCGAATCCCTTCCACGCCGAATCTACTGCGATGGGTCCGGGGTCCAACGGTCCTCCCGGGCTCTTCGATCCGATCCCCACGCCAATGTCCCGCGGCTCTCGCGCTCTCCTCGCCGGCCTCATCGACTACGCCGGCCTGTTTCCCCCCGCCGACCTCGACCTCGACGCGGCCCTCCCCGCCTACGTCCGCTACCGGACCGGCCTGGACGCCTGGATGCTCGGCCCGTTCGTGGTCCCTGCCGGCCGCCTGGACGCGCTGGACACCTTCGCAGACCTGTTCCGAGAGGCGCCGCCGGTCCCCTTCTCCGTCCTCGGCCTGCCGGCCGGCCCCGCTGACGACTGGCTCGACGCGGCTCGGCAGACGCTCGACGCCGCCCGCGCCGCTGAGCGGCGCCACGACGGCCGCGTGGCGTGCGACCAGTTCGAGCTGAAGGTGCCGGCCGACCTCGCCCGCCAGCCCGACGCGCTGGCGGAGGCGCTCGGCGACCTCGACGCGGCGTACCGAGAGGGGGGAGACGACGGCCCCCGCGCGGCTCTGGAGGTCCCGTTCCTCGATCATCCCGAGACCGTCGGCCCGGCCGCGCAGGCCGTGGCCGACGCGAACGGGCGGGCCGACCGGCCGGCCTTCGCGCTCAAGCTCCGGTGCGGCGGCGTCACGCCCGACCTCGTGCCGGGCGTCGAGGCCGTCGCCCGCGCCGTCGTCACGGCCCGCGACGCGGGCGCCCCGTTCAAGGCGACCGCCGGGCTGCACCACCCGCTCCCGAACTGGGACGAGGCCGTCGGCGCGCGGATGCTGGGCTTTCTGGGCGTGTTCGGCGGGGCCGCCCTCGCCCGCGTCCACGGTCTCGGCGCCGACGACCTCGCCGGGATCCTCGACGACGCCGACCCGGCGCACTGGTCCCTCGACGACGACGGCCTGGCGTGGACCTCGCTTCGCACCTCGCCCGCCGAGACCGCCGATGCCCGCCGGCAGTTCGCCCTCAGCGTCGGCTCGTGCTCGTTCGACGAGCCCCGCGACGACCTCCGCGAGCACGGGTGGCTGTAGGGACGGTGGATCAGTGCGTCGGTAGATCAGTAGGTCAGGGTCCACGGCGAGGTCCGCCCGCGCCCACCCTGCCGGCTCGCCGCCCCACCGACTCATCGCCCCACCGGAATGACCTCCTTCCTCGATATCCCCGCCGGCTCTGGCTTCGGCCTCCAGAACCTCCCGTACGGCGTGTTCTCGCCCCCCGGCGAGACGCCCCGCGTGGGCGTCCGCGTGGGGGAGAGCGTCCTGGACCTGAGCGCGCTGGAGCGGCACGGGCTGCTGGCGGCGGCGGGCGGCGGGCGCCAGCCCGTGTTCGGCCAGCCGGCGCTCAACGCGTTCATGGCGCTCGGGCCGGACTCCTGGTCGGCCGTGCGCGGGCGGCTCCAGGACCTCCTGAGTAGGGGCGGCGACCCCGCCCTCCGGACCTCCGAGACCGTCATCGAAAATGCCGTCGTCCCGCTGGCCGAGGTCACGATGCACCTGCCGGCCCGCATCGGCGACTACACCGACTTCTACTCGTCGCGCCAGCACGCGACGAACGTGGGGACCATGTTCCGGGGGCCCGAGAACGCGCTCAAGCCCAACTGGCTCCACCTCCCCGTCGGCTACCACGGCCGCGCCTCGTCGGTGATCGTGAGCGGGACCGACGTGGTCCGCCCGCGCGGCCAGCAGCGGCCCGACGCCGACGCGCCGCCGGTCTTCGGACCGTCCAAGTTGCTCGACATCGAGATGGAGCTGGGGTTTTTCGTGGGGGGCGGAAACGACCTCGGCCGGCCGATCCCCATCGAGGAGGCCAAGCAGCACATCTTCGGGTTCGTCCTCGTCAACGACTGGAGCGCGCGCGACATCCAGTCGTGGGAGTACGTCCCGCTGGGGCCGTTCCTGGGCAAGAGCTTCGCCACCAGCGTGAGCCCGTGGGTGGTCCCGACCGAGGCGCTGGACCCGTTCCGCATCCCGGGAGAGCCGCAGGACGCCCGCGCCGGCAACCCGGAGCCGCTCCCGTACCTCCGCCAGTCGGAGCCGCGCGCGCTCGACGTGGCCCTGGAGGTCCGCCTCCAGACCGAGGCCATGCGGGCCGAGAGCGCCGCGCCGGCGACCGTCGCCCAGACCAACGCGCGCTACCTCTACTGGAGCCCCGAGCAGCAACTCGCCCACCACACCGTCAACGGGTGCAACGCGCGGCCCGGCGACCTCATGGCGAGCGGGACGATCTCGGGCGAGTCGAAGGGGACCTACGGCTCGTTCCTGGAGCTGACGTGGCGGGGGAGCGAGCCGCTGGCGCTGCCCGGCGGCGAAACGCGGACGTTCCTGGAAGACGGCGACCGCGTGGTGCTGGCCGGCGCGGCCGAGCACGACGGGCGCCGCGTCGATTTCGGGACGGTCGAGGGCCGGATCGTCAACTCGTTAGGAGACGACGAGTAACCGCTTCACGACCGCTCCACATGGCGGCCAGGAGGACCTATCTTCGGTCGTACTCGGAGGCCGTCCGCGCGCCCCCGTGCTCACTCCCCGGCGGCGACGCGCTCGTCCGCCGTGGCTCCGCGCCGAGACGGATCCCCGCGCCGTATGCAAGTCGTCCACTCCCCCTTCCTGCACCACACGCTCCGGCTGAGCGACTTCGCCTACGAGTTCCCCCGCGGCCTCGTCGCGCTCTACCCCGCCGAGCCCCGCGACGCGGCCCGCCTGATGGTCGTCGACCGCCAGTCCGGCACCGTCGAGCACCGGACCGTCCGCGACCTGCCCGACTACTTCTCCGAGGGCGACGTCCTCGTCGCCAACGACACGAAGGTGTTCCCGGCCCGCCTCTGGGGGACCAAGGAGAAGACGGAGGCCAAGGTCGAGGCCTTCCTGCTCCGCGAGCTGAACGCCGAGCACCGGCTCTGGGACGCCATCGTGGACCCCGCCCGCAAGGTCCGTGTCGGCAACAAGCTGGTCTTCAGCGACGACCTCGCCGCCGAGGTCATCGACAACACGACGAGCCGGGGCCGGACGCTCCGGTTCATCTTCGACGGGACGCCCGACGAACTGTACGACGCCATCGACCGGGTCGGCGAGACGCCCATCCCGCCCTACCTCCGCCGGCCCGTCGAGCCCTCCGACCGGACCCGCTACCAGACCGTCTTCGCCAAGCACCGGGGCGCCGTCGCCGCGCCGACGGCCGGGCTCCACTTTACGCCCGACCTCCTCGACCGTCTGGCGGCGTGCGGCGTCGAGGTGGCGACCGTCACGCTCCACGCCGGCCTCGGGTCGTTCAAGCCGGTCGAGGTGGAGGACCTCTCGAAGCACCGGATGGACTCCGAGTGCTTCCACGTCTCCGACGAGGCCGCCGACTGCGTCAACCGCGCGCTCACGAGCGGCGACTGCTGCGTGACGGCCTGCGGCACGACGGTCGTCCGCGCCATGGAGTCCACGCTCTCCGCGGAAAAGACGCTCAAGGCCGACTCGGGCTGGACGGACAAGTTCATCTACCCCAACTACGAGTTCCACATCGCCGAGCGGCTCCTGACCAACTTCCACCGCCCGAAGTCGACGCTGCTCATGATGGTGGCGGCGTTCACGGGCTTCGAGCTGATGCGCCACGCCTACGAGGAGGCGGTCCAGGAGGAGTACCGCCTGTTCTCGTACGGCGACGCGATGCTGATTCTGTAGACGGATGGGGGGGCGAGAGAGGAAGGGCGAGCCGCTGGCGAGGCGTGCCGCCCGTCGGGAGGAGGGCTTGGCTGACGCACACGTCGGCGTGGTGCTGCCGGCCGGGGGCTCGGGCTCGCGGATGGGGGGCGGCCAGGCCAAACAGTTCCGCGACCTCGGCGGGGCGCCCGTCCTCGTGCAGACGCTCCGGGCCTTCGCGCGGCACCCGGAGGTCGGCGCGGCGGTGGTGGTGGTGCCGGCCGGAGAGGAGGCGGCGACGGCCGAGCGGCTGGCGACGTTTGGCCTCGACGCCGAGGTCGTGACCGGTGGGCCGACGCGGCAGGCGTCGGTGGCGAACGGCGTCCGCGCGCTGCCGCCGGCGGTGGACCTCGTCCTCGTCCACGACGCCGTGCGCCCGTTCGTCTCCGCCGACGTGATCGCGCGCGTGATCGGGGCCGCCCGCCACGGCGGCGCGGCGGCGGCGGCCGTCCGCGTGGCCGACACGCTCCGCCAGGGCGGCGACGGCCCTCTCTTCGGCGAGACGGTCCCGCGCGAGGGCCTCTGGGCCATGCAGACGCCCCAGGCCGCCCGCCGCGACTGGCTGGAGCGTGCCGCCGCGAACGCGGCCGGCCACGTCGCCACCGACGAGGTCGGGCTGCTCCAGCGGGCCGGCCACCCGGTGCGGATCGTCGAGGGCGATGCCCGGAACGTCAAGCTCACGCGGCCCTCGGACTGGGCGCTCGCGCGGGCCCTCTGGCCGGCGTGGGAGACGTAGGGCGGCGAGCGGCATGCTGCGCGCGGGAGGACCGGCGGCCGTGGACAACTTTCGGGCACCTCCGGCCCATCCCGCTGGCGGCAGCGGTCGCCAGTCTGGCATCTTCACTCCCGACTCCCGACTCCCGACTCCCGACTCCCGACTCCCGACTCCCGACTCCCGACTCCCGACTCCCATGACCCTCACCCTCCCCGACGGCCGCGACGTGCGACCCGGCAAGGTCCTCTGCATCGGCCGCAACTACGTCGCCCACGTCCAGGAGATGGGCGACGTGGCCGAGGCCGACCCCGTCGTCTTCCTCAAGCCCACGACCGCGCTCGTCTCGGACGGCGGCGCCGTCGTGCTCCCCCGCCAGTCCGACGAGGTCCACCACGAGCTGGAGCTGGTGGCCGTCGTCGGGACGGAGGGCCGGCACATCGCCGAGGCCGACGCCCTCGACCACGTGGCCGCCTACGCGCTCGGGCTCGACCTCACGGCGCGGGACCTCCAGGCCCAGGCCAAAGCGAGCAAGGGGCCATGGAGCATCGCCAAGGGGTTCGACACGTTCGCCCCGCTCGGTCCGCTGGCGGCGGCGGCCGACGTGGGCGACCCGCAGGCGATCGAGATCGCGCTCTCCGTCAACGGCGAGGAGCGCCAGCGCGGCACGACCGACCACATGGTCTACTCCGTGGCGCGGATCGTCTCGTTCCTCTCGTCCGTGTTCACGCTAGAGCCGGGCGACCTGATCTACACCGGCACGCCGGAGGGCGTCGGTCCGGTCCGCGACGGCGACCGACTGGAAGCGACGGGCACGAACCTCCCGTCCCTCACCGTGACGGCGCGAGACGAGCCGGCGGCTTGACGGTCTCCGCCGCGACGCGTCTCGCCCTCGTGGCGATCGTCTCCACCGCCCACGCAGCCGTTTCCGGGCGCGTCCCCGATGCCCGCACCGGCGAGGCCTGACGTTCCCGACGGTCCAGGTGGAGGGGCGAGTCGGGGGACCGCGACGAACCTCGATAGCGACTCCAGACTGGCGATTTCTCAGACCTCGAGTTCGTCATCCACAGCGGTTCACCGACGGCCCCGGCGGGATCGTCGGGGTCGGGATCACGCGGCCGTTCGGCGACGGGCACCAGGCCACGCGCCTCGCCGTTCGGGGGTCGTGCCCCGCCTCGTCCCCCTCGCCCTCGTCCTGCTGGCGACCGCCGCCAGCGCCCAGCCCGTCCGGCTGACGGCGGTCGTGGTCGACGCCGAGACGGGGCAGCCGCTCCCCGGCGCGACGGCCCAGGTGAGGGGCGAGACGGGTGGGGCCACCGCCGGCCCCGACGGGCGGCTCGACCTGATGCTGCCCAGCGTTCCTGATACCGTGCTCGTCCGGTTCGTGGGCTACGCGCCCTCTCAGGTGGTGGTGACGATGGCCGACGTGCAGGACGGCGTCGCGCGGCGGACGGTCCGCCTCTCGTCCGCGCCGTACGTCCTCGGCGAGGTGACCGTGACCGACGAGCCGCCGGGCGAAGTGCTCTGGCGCCGTCTCCTCGCGCGGCGGCAGGCCCTCGCCGGGCGGCTCGGCGTCTACGCGGCCGAGGGGTACAGCCGGCTCCTCCTCGTCCGCGACGGCGTGACCGACGTGCGGCCGGTCCCGATCGGGCTGGAGGAGACGCTCTCGAACCTCTCGTGGAGCCGGGGCGCCGGGCTGCGCGAGGAGGTCGTCGCGCGGCGGCGGAGGCCGGACGGCGGCCCGTTCAAGTGGGCGCGGATGGGGCCGGTGCCGGACCTCTACTTCGAGAACACCTTGCTGCTGGACGGCCGCGCGATCCCATCGCCCACGCGGCCCGACGCGCTCCGCGACTACGCCTTCCGCCTCGGCGAGACCGTCGAGATGGACGGCCGGCGCTACCTCGACCTCGCCGTGATCCCGCGCCGCGGCGGCTTGCTCAGCGGGCGCATCCGCGTCGTCGACACGCTCCTGGTGATCGCCGAGGCCGAGCTGCGCGCCGACCCCGGCCCGCGCGGCGGCGCCGTGGACGACTTCGAGGCGACCTACTCCTGGACCTACGAGCCGGCCTGGGCCGACGGCTTGGGGGATTCGCTCTGGCTCCCCCACACGTTCTACCGAGAGGGCTTCGTGACGGCGAATCTGCCGGGCTACCGGGTCCCCCGCGTCCGCTTCCGCCAGTCGAGCGTGCTCGACCTCGCGGTCCCCGGAATCCCCGGCCAGGCCACGGGGCTGGGCCGCCGGTACCGGAGCCCGCGCGGCGTCTACGGCGGCGCCGAGGTCTACCGCGTGGGCCGGAGCGTGCTCCCGCTCGACAGCCTCGAAGTCACCGCCGACGAGTCCGAGCGGCTGCGCCGAGCGACCCTTCAGGAGATGCTCCCGCGTCAGGAGGGCATGGGGGTCGTGACGCCGCTCACAGCCATCTCACGTGCCCTGGGCATCGACTCCTCGGTAGTGGAGGGGGAGGACGATGAGTGAGGGGAGCGGGAGTGGCGGGGCGGCCGTTGAAAAGGTCCGAGCAACCGCCCGTCCCGCTGGCGGAGAGCGTCGCCAGCGAGGCAACTCGCCTGACCCCTGATCTCATGCACCTCGACGACCTCCGTGACCACTGCCTCGCCAAGCCCGGCGCCACCGAGGGGTTCCCGTTCGGAGACGACGCGCTGGTATTCAAGGTGGCCGGCAAGATGTTCGCGCTCGCCAGTCTGGAGCGGCTCCCGCCCACCGTCACCCTGAAGTGCGACCCCGAGCGGGCGCTCGACCTCCGCGAGCGGCACGAGGACGTCCGCCCGGGCTACCACATGAACAAGCGGCACTGGAACACGGTCGGGCTCCGGGGGGACGTCCCCGGCGCGCTACTCCGCGAGCTGGTGGACCACTCGTACGCCCTCGTCGTGGGCGGCCTGCCGCGCCGCGAGCGCGACCGGCTGGCGGCCGGCTCCGACGGCGCGAACTGAGCGCAGACGCCGCGCGTTGCCGGACCCCTTCCCGTCACCTCCGCCGATGCGCTCGTTCCTCTTGATCCTCGTCCTCTCCCTCGCCGCCTGCGCCGACGAGCCGACCACCCCGCCGCCCGCGTCCGACGCGTTTACGGCCAACGCCGGTCCTGAGAGTGTGATCGCCGCCGACGGCGTCGCCTCGGCCGTGATCGCAGGGCTCGACGGGTCCGGCGTCTCCGGGACCGCCGTGTTCCGTGAGGCCGACGGCGCGGTGCGCGTCCGAATCGCGCTGGACGGGCTGGCGCCGGGCGAGCACGGGTTCCACGTCCACGAGGGCGAGTCGTGCGGGCCGGACTCGACGGGGACGGCCGGCGGCGCGGCCGGCGGCCACTTCAACCCGCTCGCCAGCCCGCACGGGGCGCCCAGCGCGCCGCCCCCCGACCGTCACGCCGGCGACCTCGGCAACGTCACCGCCAACGCTGAGGGCGTCGCGACCGGCGTCGTCGTCGACTCGGTCCTCACGCTCACCGGCCCGACGTCCGCCATCGGCCACGCCGTCGTCGTCCACGCCGGGCGCGACGACCTGACGAGCCAGCCGAGCGGCGACGCCGGCGCGCGCGTCGGCTGTGGCGTTGTCCGGGAGGGGGCGCCGGGCGAGGCGGCGCCGAGCAACGACCCCGATGCGGTCTCGGAGTCCTGACCCTCGCGGAGGTCGGCGGGGGTGGGGAATGGCACCGGCGTGGTCTCCTCGAACGCCTGACCCCGGCGCCCGCCGCGATCCTTTCGGGCCGGGCGCAGTATGGAGAGGCCCACCTACCACCTCTCTCATGCGCCGACTCCCTCTCTTGTTACTCCTTGCCCTCGTCCTCCCGGCGTGCTCGTCCGCGGAGCAGACGGCCGAGGACGCCGCCGACACCACGGCGGACGTCGCCACGGACGTGGCCAACACGACCGCCAACGTCGCGACGGCCGCCGCCGGCGCCGTGACCGACGCGGCCGGCACTGTCTGGAACGCGACGACCGACCTCTTCGACGACGATCCGGACGCCGCCGCCGCCGCCCTCGTCCGCCCGACGACGGACCCCGGCGCCAGCGCTGAGGGCACCGTCCGCTTCCGCTACGACGGCGACGACCTCGTGGCCGACGTGAGCCTGCGCGGCCTCGCGCCCGGCGCCCACGGGATGCACATCCATCAGTACCCGAACTGCAACGCCACCACCAGCAACGGACAGCCGGCCCCGGCCGGCGCCTCCGGCGGCCACTGGGACCCGCTCTCGACGAACGACCACGGCGCCCCGACCGAGGAGGACGACGCCAAACACCTCGGCGACCTCGGCAACATCATGGTCGGTCGCGACGGGACCGTCGAGACCACGGTCACCGTCGAGGGCTTCGAGCCCGGCACGTACCCGGTCTCCGGGCACGCGCTCGTGGTCCACTCCGGCCGCGACGACCTCGAGACCGACCCGGCCGGCGGCGCCGGGACGCCCCAGGGCTGCGGCGTGATCGAGGCCCGGAGGTAGACGCCGGACCCGCTGGCGGAAGAGATCGCCCGTCCCGCGCCCGCTGCCACACCCCTGGCGGCGGGCGCTCCTATTTTGGGCCGAGGGCAACCGAGAACACCCGTGGCCGAGCAGAACGACCTCTTCTTGAACGACCGAGAGCGGAAGCGCCAGAAGCAGACGCCGCTCATGCGGCAGTACTGGAAGATCAAGGACCGCCACCCCGGCGCGCTCCTCCTCTTCCGCATGGGCGACTTCTACGAGACCTTCGAGGACGACGCCGTCGTCGTCGCGGACGTGCTCGGGATCACGCTCACCAAGCGCGGGAACGGCGCCGCCGAGGACACGCCGCTCGCCGGCTTCCCGCACCACGCGCTCGACCAGCACCTCCCGAAGCTCGTCCAGGCCGGCCACCGCGTCGCCGTGTGCGAGCAGCTGGAGGACCCCAAGTACGCGCGCAAAATCGTCAAGCGCGGCGTGGTGGAAGTGGTGACGCCGGGCGTCGCCTTCCGCGACCCGCTGTTGCAGTCGAAGCACTCGACGTACCTCGCGGCCGTCGCGTGGGGAGAAGGGCGAGACGCCGGCACCGTCGGCCTCGCCTTCGCCGACGCCTCGACGGGCGAGTTCTACCTGACGGAGGCGCCCGAGGACCGGCTCGGCTCGCTCCTCCAGACCGTCGCCCCGGCCGAGGTCGTGGTCGACAAGCGGCAGACGGACCGGCTGCGCGAGGCGGTCCGGGCCGTGCAGGGCGGCGAGCCGCCGTTCGCCATCACCAAAGAAGAGGACTGGGTCTTCGGGTTCGACTTCGCCACCGAGACGCTCCTCCGGCACTTCCAGACGCACAGCCTGAAGGGGTTCGGCGTCGACGGCCTCTCGGCGGGCGTGACGGCGGCGGGCGCGGCGCTGTACTACCTGGGCGAGACGCAGAAGGGCCGCATCCCGCACGTCCGCCGGCTCCAGCGCTACCGCTCCGAGGACCACATCGCCCTCGACCCGGCCACGAAGCGGAACCTCGAGCTGGTGGCGTCCATGCAGGACGGCCGGCGCGACGGCTCGCTCGTCGGCGTCCTCGACGCCACGCTCACGCCGATGGGCGGGCGCCTGCTCCGCCAGTGGCTCGTGCGCCCGCTCCGCGACGTCGAGCGCATCACGGCCCGCCTCGACGCCGTCGACGCGCTGTTCACGTCGCCGCGCCTGCGCCGGGCGGTCCGCGAGGAGCTGCGGCACGTGGGCGACCTGGAGCGGCTGGCGGGCAAGGTGTGCACCGGCCGGGCCACGCCGCGCGACCTCGCCCAGCTCGGGGCCACGCTCCAGCGCGTCCCGCCCGTCTCCGCCCTGCTGGCGGACGAGCCCGACGGGCTCCTCGCGCGTCTCCGGGGCCGCCTCTCGCCGTGCGAGAGCACGGTCGAGGCCATCGCGTCCACGCTCGCCGACGAGCCGCCGGCGCAGATCGGGGCGGGCGGCGCCATCCGCGCTGGGTTTTCCGAGGAGCTGGACGACCTGCGGGCGCTGGCCGGCAGCGGCAAGGCGTACCTCACGCAGCTCCAGGCCCGCGAGGCCAAGCGGACGGGCATCCCGAGCCTCAAGGTCGGGTACAACAAGGTGTTCGGCTACTACCTCGAGGTGACCAACGCCCACAAAGACAAGGCGCCCGAGGAGTGGATCCGCAAGCAGACGCTCGTCAACGCCGAGCGCTACGTGACCCCGGAGCTGAAGGAGTACGAGGAGAAGATCCTGACGGCCCAGGAGAAGATCGGGGAGCTGGAAGCGCGCCTGTTCGACGCGCTCCGCGAGCGCGTGGCCGAGGCCGTCGAGCCGGTCCAGACGAACGCGCGGGCGCTCGCGGCGCTCGACGTGCTGGCCGGCTTCGCCGAGACCGCCGAGCGCAACGGCTACGTCCGCCCCGAGGTGGACGGCTCGGCGGTGCTCGACATCGTCGACGGGCGGCACCCGGTCGTGGAGCGGGCGCTGCCGGCGGGCGAGGCGTTCATCCCCAACTCCGTCCGGCTGGCGGCGCCCGTGGGCGAGGGCGCCGGCGTGGCCGAGGACGCCGGGCAGATCCTGCTCATCACCGGGCCGAACATGGCCGGCAAGAGTGTCGTGCTGCGGCAGACGGCGCTGATCGTGCTGCTCGCCCAGGTCGGCGCGTTCGTCCCCGCCCGCCGGGCGCGCGTCGGCGTCGTGGACGCCCTGTTCACGCGCGTCGGGGCCTCGGACAACCTCGCCGCCGGCGAGTCGACGTTCCTCGTCGAGATGAACGAGACGGCCAACATCCTCAACAACGCCACCGACCGCTCGCTCATCCTGCTCGACGAGGTGGGGCGGGGGACGTCCACGTTCGACGGGCTCTCGCTGGCGTGGGCCATCGTGGAGCACCTCCACGAGACGGACGGCGTCGCAGCGCGGACGCTCTTCGCCACGCACTACCACGAGCTGGACGCCCTGAGCGAGCGGCTGCCGCGCGTGAAGAGCTACAGCGTCCGCGTGCAGGAGCACGACGGGAAGGTGGTCTTTCTCCGCACGCTCGTGCCCGGCGGCGCCGACCACAGCTATGGGATCGAGGTGGCCCGGATGGCCGGCCTGCCGGCGTCCGTCGTCGCGCGTGCGAAGGCGGTCCTCCGGCACCTCGAAGCCAACGACGTGGCGGCCGAGGTGGGCGTCGACGGCGCGCCGCCGCGTGCCGCCAGCGGCGACGGGATGCCGGCTCCGGCGCGGCCGTCGGTCGGGGCGCTCCCCGAGGCCGCGGCGCCCGTGGCCCTCGCCGCGCCCGACCCCGTCGCCGTGGAGCTCCTCGACCGGCTGGCGGCCCTGGAGCCCGACCGGATGACGCCCATCGAGGCGCTCATGGCGCTCGCGGAGCTGAAGCGAACCGCGCAGGGGAGTGGAACAGCCGGAGCGTGAGGAGGTACGGGGCCGATCCCTCACCCCCCGCATCCACCCATGCGCGCATTCATCCTTTCCCTCGCCCTGGCCCTCCCGTTCGGCCTCGCCGCCTGCCAGTCCGAGCAGGCCGACGCCATCGAAGACCGCGGCGAGGCCATCGACGAAGCCTACGAGGAGCGGGGCGACGCCATCGAGGAGCAGTACGACGAAGCGGCCGACCAGGTCGACGAGGCCGTCGAAGACGGCGCCCCGGTCGGCGACCGCGAGGACGTCATCGGCGACGGCGAGGTCTTCGACGAGGAGGGCGAGCCGGACGCGGACGCGCTCGGCCAGTAGGGTCCACGTCTGCCGAGCGCGTCGAGGCGCTCCTCCTCCAGAGCTTGTCACGGACTCGGGTTCTCCGCCCCGGATCGGGGTCCGGGAGGGAGTCGGACGGCCCGGCCGCCGGTTCCAGTCCGGACGGCGATAGGTCCTTGACGAGCTCTAGGGCGTCGCCTCACTTCACGTTCGGCGTGCAGTGGCGCCGAACTCTCACGAGCCCTGTCTGTAAGAGGGGCGCCCGGAGAGGTATCGCTCGTTCTGGGCAACGTTCTCTCACCCACCCGAACAACGCAATGCGCGCACTTACCCTTACCCTCGCCTTCGCCCTCCCCATTGGCCTCGCCGCCTGCAACGCCGAGCCCGAGCAGACCGAAGTCGGCGAGGACATTCAGGAGGAGGTCGGAGGCCCCATCGAAGAAGAGGTCCAGCAGGAGCTGGGCGTTGAGACCGACAACTTCGGCGTCTACGACACCGACGCCGACGGCATGCTCTCGGAGGACGAGTACAACACGGGCATCGGCGACGACAACTTCGGCACGTACGACACCGACGCCGACGGCTTCCTCAACGACGACGAGTACGGCGTCTACGAGGAGAGCCTGACCATGTAACGGACCCGCTCCGTCACGGCCTCGTGGGGCGTCTCTCCGGAGGCGCCCCACGTTTTTCGACGGACCTCCCCGATTGGAAACGGACCCGCGGTCCGTACCTTCGGGGTCGTGCAGCCTGTCGGGTATCGCTCCCCGCGTGCGCTGCGCGTTCTCTCACCCACCCCCACGCTACCATGCGCGCATTCATTCTTGCCCTCGCCCTCACCTTCACCGTCGGCCTCACGGCCTGCGCCGACGACGCCACGGAGGAGGCCTACGAAGAGGGCGCCCCCGTCGGCGACCGCGAAGACGTCATCGGCGACGGCGAAGTCTTCGACGAGCCCACCGAGCCCGACGCCGGCGTCCTCGGCGACGGCCTGACCACGTACGACACCGACGCCGACGGCATGCTCTCGGAGGACGAGTACAACACGGGCATCGGCGACGACAACTTCGGCACGTACGACACCGACGCCGACGGCTTCCTCAACGACGACGAGTACGGCGTCTACGAGGAGAGCCTGACCATGTAACGGACCCGCTCCGTCACGGCCTCGTGGGGCGTTCTCTCCGGAGGCGCCCCTTTTTTATGGCTCCGCCGTCGGGGAGCCCGGGGCTGCCGCGGACGCCGAGCTCCCCGGCGCGGTCGCCCGTCGGAAGGCACCACACGCGCGCCCCGGCGTAGAGGACGCATGAGCCGAGCCTTCGTCAAGGAGGGCGCCCCCGAGACGCCCCTCGTCATCCCGCCGCGCCCGCCCCTGCCGGCCGGCGTCCCGAACTACGTCACGCCCGCCGGGCTGGCGGCGCTCCGCGCCGAGAAGCGAGCGCTGGAGGCCGAGCGGACCGCCCTCGACACGCAGGACGGGAGCGCCCGCGAGCGCGAGCGGATCACCGGGCACTTGAAGGGCTTGGTCGAACGGATCGCGTCGGCCCAGCTCGTCGACCCGACAAAGGTGGACCCGTCGCGCGTCCGCTTCGGTGCGGCCGTCGGGGTTCGGGGGGAGGACGGAGGCCGCCGCTCGTTCCAGATCGTCGGCGTGGACGAGGCGGTCGCGGAGGACGGGAAGGTGGCGTTCACCGCGCCCATCGCCCGAGCGCTCCTCACCCACGCAGTCGGGGATACCGTAGAGCTCGAGACGCCCCGAGGGACCGAACGCCTCACGGTCGTCTCGATCTCGTACGGCTAGCTCGGGTTCAGCTTGGTGCCCGGCGTCTCGTCGCCGGGCGTCGCCAGCACGTCGCCCGTGACGGTCGCGTCGGGTGCGTCGTCCGTGAGGTCCGGGGCGGCGTTGACGGTCCGCAGCTCGGGGTCGCCTGGGGTGGCGCCGAGGTCGGTCGAGATGCCCTCGATCTCGTCCGGGCGCGTGCCGCCGGCGAGGGCGATGCCGGCCGCCTTGAGGTAGCCGCCGAGCCGCCGGAGCGGGTCCTGGAGGTGCTCTTCCGCGAGCGTGTCGGCGGCCTCGGCCGTGTGGGCGCCGAGGGCCTGCATGGTCTTGCCGACGTCGGCGGCCGAGGCCGTGCCTTCGGCCTGCTGGTCGGTGAGCTGGCGGACGAGCGTCACGAGGCCGTCGCGGATCCCGTTCAGGTCGGGACGGCCGGCGGCCTCGATCTTGTCGGCCCAGCCCCGGCACACGTCGGCCGCGGCGGAGCGGGAGAGCGTGGAGGTGAGGCCGCTCGAGAAGGCGTCGAGCGTGCTGGAGATGGAGATGCCGTCCTCGGTCGGACGGGTCGGGTCGGTAGACATAAAGACGATTAGGTGAGAGGGGAGAGAGCGGCGCCGAGTGCCGGAAAGACGGGGCTACGAGGGCGTCACGCGCCCAGGGCCGTCGCGCCGCGGTCGAGGTTGGTCGCGATCCGCTCCAGCCGCGGGCCGACGCGCTCGTCGGTGGCCTGGGCGGCCGCGGCGCGCGTGGACTCCGCCAGTCCGGCGAGCGTGTTGGCGATGGCGCGTCCGTCGAGCGAGTCGCCCGTGAGGAGGTCGCGGAGCGTGCTCAGGCCGCCGGACACCTCGCTGAGGTCGAGGTCCGTCGCGTCGAGGCACGCCGTCCGCCAGTGGTCCACGATGCGGCGCGCGGTGGACGGGGTGAGGCTGGTGAGGGGGCCGTCGAGGGCGGCCTCGGTATCGGCGAGGGTGACGGCGTCGGTGCCGGGAGTGGAGCCTTGCATGGGTCAGTCGGTGTCGTCGGTGGAGGGAGCGCGTCCGCTGCTCAGGGCGCTGCCCGCGTGGCGGAGGAGCGAGCCGAGGCGCCTCAGGTTGTTCTGGAGGCCCTCGACCGTGTCGCCGGTGGTCGGCGGCTCCGTGTCGTCGGCAGCGGCCTCGGTCTGCTCGCCCAGGCGGACGAGGATCGCGCCGATGCGGACGCCGTCGACGCCCTCGCCGACGAGCGACTGGTGGAGCTCGCCGAGGCCGGCGGCGATGGGGAGCAGGTCCTCGCGCTCGGTCTCCTCGATCTTCCGCTTCCAATCGTCGATGCGGTTGATGGCCTTGGAGAGAGGGAACTGGGTGAGGCCCTGTTCGAGGTCGTCGACGAGGGCGCCGACTTCGGCGGCTTCGGTTTCGTTGGGAATCGTGTGCATGGGGGAGAGGGGCTAGGCTTCCGAGGGCTCGGAGGGGAGAGGGGTGACGCCGGCGGGGAGGCCGTCGCCGGAGGAGGGGGGAAAGTCGGAGCCGTCCCGTTCGGGAATACCGCCGATGAACTCGTCGCGGGCGGCCTGGGCCACCTTCGTGGTGACGTAGCCGTCGGACGCGGCGCCGATGAAGCCGCCGACGAGGGGGATCCCCCGCAGCGCCTTCCGCTTGATCTGGCCCGAGACCACCTTTTTGGCGCCCCACTTGGCAGCGCCGACCGCGTGCGAGACGACGAGGTTGAGCCCGCGCTCGGCCAGCTTGAGGCCGAAGCGGTCGAGCGTCTCCTGCTCGGCGTCGCGCGCGGGGTCCGCCGGGCCGGAGCCGATGAGGCAGCCGAGCACGCGCTCCCGCGTGCCGGCCTGGCGCGGGTCGTGCCCGGCGAGCGCGGCTACCGAGGCGGCCATGTGGAGCTGGAGGCTGGCCACGGCCGCGAGGTTAGCGGGGATCGAGATGGGCAGCGTCAGCCAGCCCCCGAGCCCGCTCAGGAACCCGGCGCCCGACGAGGCGACGATGTGGCGGCGGACGAGCCGGTCCACCTGCTCGTCGATGGTCCCGCCCTGCTGGCGGACCTCGGCGGCGAGGGCCATCGGCGTGCCGAGGCCGGGCACGCCGTCGAGGACGGTGGGGTACAGGCGGTCGAGGACGAACCGGCGGACGGTGGCGGTGGCAGACATGGGGAGGGGGTCAGGAGGGGCCCAGCTCGCGGTCGAGCTCTCGCTCGATCTCGCGCTGGAGGGCACGGCGGAAGGGGCGCGCGGCGAGCCCGAGCCGGGCCGTCACGCGGACGGCGCCGGGCTGGGCGTCGAGCCGGCCGGTGATCCCCCGCCCTTCGACGAGGACCGAGTCGCCCTCCCAGCGCGTCGCCACGCCGAACTCGCGCTGGAGGCGGGCGGCCACGTCGTCCGCCGCGCGGCGGGCGCCGTCGAGGCCGAGCGAGTGGGAGCGGGTGATGTCGATGGCGGGCACGGGAGGCGTGGGCGTGGACGCCGGGTACGCGGCCGGCGTCGGACGGGTTCGTCTCTGCCGGCTCGGGGTTCTCCCCAACCGCTCTCGAGCGCCAGCCCGTCCGCCGGACTGGCGGCGACCGCCAGTGGCTCGGATCTTCCGGTCGTCTCCACCCCGTGCCTCCATGATCGAGCCCTTCCTCGGACAGTCGCCCCGCCTCGGGCGCGACGTGTACGTCGCCAGCACCGCGGCCGTCATCGGCGACGTGACGCTGGGCGACGGCGCGAGCGTCTGGTTCGGGGCCTCCCTGCGCGGCGACGTCCATTGGATCGAGGTCGGCGCCGGCTCGAACGTCCAGGACAACGCGACCGTCCACGTCTCGCGGGGGACCCACCCGTGCCGGATCGGCGAGCGCGTGACGGTCGGGCACAACGCCGTCGTCCACGGCTGCACCGTCGAGGACGACGTGCTGATCGGGATGGGCGCCGTCGTGTTGGACGGTGCGGTGATCGGGGCGGGCTCGATCGTCGGCGCCTCCGCCCTCGTCACGATGAACACGGTCGTACCGCCTCGCTCGCTCGTCCTCGGCGCCCCCGCCCGCGTCGTCCGCCCGCTCACCGACGAGGAGGTCGAGCGGAACCGGGCCAACGCCGCGCACTACGTCCGAATGGCGGCGATGTACCGGGGCGAGGCTGCCCCGGCGACGACCGCCGACGGCGACGGCGCCGCCAACCCGTTCTACACCGATCAGCGCACGGTCGAGTCTGGTCCCAACGCCGGGTGATTTCGACCCGTCCAGAGCACGTGGGCGGATGCGACGAGTCCGTCTCGCCGTCATTCGGGGCGCTGTTCAGAGCCAGATAGCGCCGGTTCAGGGAATGAATCAGGCGGCTCATGGAGTTGACATTCATCGAGATGCGGGGTCGGCGTGACCTTTGGGGGCGGTTCCACCTCCGTCCCCGACCTCCCGCACATGACGACTCCTCGACTCCGTTTGCTGGCCGCCCTTGGGATCGCGTGCCTGGCCTCGTCGGTCCTCCTCGTCAAGACGGCGCCGGCTCCGCGGCCCTCGATCCTCGACCGCGTCTACAGCTAGGCCGGCCGCCGGTGGGCGCGCCCGCCAGCGGAGGAGCCGAACCAGCAAAAAAGGCAGGCGAGGACCACGGGCGACGATCGCTGGCAGGGGATGAGGTCCCCCGCTGGCAGGGGAGAGGTCCCCGCGCACTCGCACGAGATCCGACGATCCCCGAGACATGGAGGGACGCGGCATGGACGGAGTACGGGGAAGGGCCGCCCGCTATCTTCCCCGTCGACGGCCGTGCGGGGACACGTAACCCTGCGAACTACCGGCCGTACCCCGAACACACACACGCACTCGGCCATGACGACGGTCTACTGGTATTGCCTCGGGGGCGGCTTCGCCATCTCGTTGCTGCTGGTGCTCCTGGGCGACGTGCTGGAGGCGGCGATGGACACCCTCGATGGGGCCCTCGACGCCCTCGACCTGGACGGCGTCTTCGACCCGCTCTCCGCCATCTTCGGCGTTACGCTCTTCGGCGGGGCGGGCCTGTTGCTCGACACGTACACGGCTCTCGGCACGACGCCTCAGGTCGTGACGGCCGCGGCCGTCGGCGTGGTGGCGGCCGTGCTGCTCCACGTCGTCTACATCAAGCCCATGAAGGCGAGCGAGAACTCGACCGGGTTCTCGGTCCGCGAGTACGCCGGCAAGACGGGCGAGCTGGCGACGGGCGTGCCCGCCTCGGGCTTCGGCGAGGTCGTCGTCCGGATGGGGGCCTCGACCACGTTCCAGACGGCCGCCTCGTTCTCGGGCGACCCGATCCCCTCCGGCACAGCCGTCGTGGTCGTCGAGGTGGACGCCGACGGCGTGCTCCGCGTCGCCCCGCTCAACCTGGACGATGTGGCGCCTTCGCCGGCGCAGCAGCCGATCCCCCCGCGCCTCCAGACGCGCGCGTAGCCTCGGGCCGGGGGTCTGGCGTGGGGGCTCTCCCCCGAGCTCTCAATCCTTGACCCCGGACCCTGAACCCTCACCCCCCAGTCCCATGCTAGAGCTTCTCGGAGTCGGAGGCGTCGTCGCCATCGTCGTGATCGTCGCGTTCGTCGCGCTGGTCATGCTCGTCGCCAGCCGCTACAAGACCGTCTCGCCCGACGAGGCCATGATCATCACCGGCGCCGCGCTCGGGGGCAAGAACGTGCTCACCGACGAGAGCGCCCGGAAGGTGAAGATCGTCCGGGGCGGCGGCGCCTTCATCGTGCCCATCGTGCAGCAGCGCGAGCACCTCAGCCTGCTCTCGCACAAGCTCGACGTGATGACGCCGGAGGTGTACACCGCCGAGGGCGTCCCGGTCATGACCGACGGCGTGGCCGTGATCAAGGTCGGCTCGTCCGTGGAGGACGTGGCGACGGCCGCCGAGCAGTTTCTCGGCAAGCCCGACGAGGAGCTCCGCGCCGAGGCGCGTGAGGTACTGGAGGGCCACCTCCGGGCCATCCTCGGCACGCTCACCGTCGAGGAGGTCTACCGAAACCGGGACAAGTTCGCCCAGGAGGTCCAGTCCGTCGCCGCGCGCGACCTGCGGAAGATGGGGCTCCAGATCGTGAGCTTCACCATCAAGGACGTCCGCGACAAGAACGGCTATCTGGAGGCGCTTGGCCGGCCACGGATCGCCGCCATCAAGCGCGACGCCGACATCGCCGAGGCCGAGGCCCTGCGCGATAGCCGCATCAAAAAGGCCAACGCCGACGAGGAGGGCCAGAAGGCCGAGCTCGTCCGCGACACGAACGTGGCCGAGGCCACGCGCGACCGCGAGCTGAAGGTGGCCGCGTTCAAGAAGGACGAGGACACGGCGAAGGCCGCTGCCGACCTCGCGTACGCCGTCCAGGAGGCGTCGTCGCAGCGGGCCGTCGTCGAGGAGCAGATGCAGGTCGAGCTGGTCCGCAAGCAGCGCGAGGTGGACCTGGAGAAGCTCGAGATCGAGCGCCGCGAGAAGCAGTACGACTCCGAGGTCAAGAAAAAGGCCGACGCCGACCGCTACGCCGTCGAGCAGGCCGCCGAGGCCTCGAAGCTCCAGCAGATGCGGCGCGCGGAAGCACGGCAGTTCGAGATCGAGGCCGAGGCCAAGGCGAACGCCGAGGCCAAGCGCCTCGACGGCCAGGCCACCGGCGACGCCGCTCGCGCCGAGGGCCTCGCGGAGGCCGAGGTGATCCGCCAGCGCGGGCTCGCCGAGGCGGAGGCGAAGGAGAAGCTGGCCGAGGCGTTCGAGAAGTTCGGCGAGGCCGCCGTGCTCGACCTGCTGGCGAAGATGATGCCCGAGCTGGCCCGCGAGGTCGCCAAGCCACTGGCCTCCATCGATCGCCTGACGGTCGTAGACACGGGCTCCGGCATGGGCGCGGGCCGCGTCACCAACACGGTCGCCCAACTCATGGCGACGACGCCGGAGCTGGTCAAGAGCATCGCGGGGGTGGACCTCGCCGCGCTCGCCCAACGCCTCACGACGAACACGGCCGGGCCGTCGTCGTCCTTGACCGGGGACGGCGCGCCGCCGTCGCTCGTGGCGCCGTCCACGGACGGCGCGGACGACGCTTGACGCCCAGCGTCCGGGACTGTTGGCGGGGGAGTCCACGGTGGCTCCCCCGCTTTTTTGTGCGGGCTCGAGGCGCAAACACGCCCTCGTTTAGAGGCGCTACGGCCCAGCGTACCCACACGCCCGGGGCGAGGGTGCTCAGGACCGCGGGCAGCGCGCCAGACCGGCCACGGGGTTTACTCCGCTGGCACCACGCGGCCGTCCGGCGCTACCGCCATGCCCTCGGGCGGCGGGCTGGTCGGGAAGTCCGAGATCGAGACCGAGCCGTCCCAGCCGTTCGGGACGTAGTGCGTGTGGCTCCCGTGCGAGATGCCGACGTACCCCTTCGGCGAGACGACGCCGGTGTCGGACTCCCGGAGCCCCAGCACGTCGGTGAGGACGAGCGCGGCGATGAGGCCGAGCGTGAAGAACAGGGCGAGCCGGAGGAGACGTCGGGGAGTCATGGGGCGGGACCAGCGGGGGAGGGCGAGAGTACGACCGACGATGCCCAGCGCTCCCGAAACTCCCGTGACCTCTGCCTCCTCGCGTCCTCCTCGTGATGGGCGTCGCGGGGGCCGGCAAGACGACGCTCGGCCGCGCGCTGGCCGACGCGCTCGGCTGGGCCTTCGAGGACGCCGACGACTACCACGCCGAGGCGGCCATGCGGGCGATGGCTGCCGGCCACGCCCTGACCGACGCCGACCGCGCGCCGTGGCTCCGCCGGCTGGCCCGCCTCGTCCGCCAGCGGGTCGAGAGCGGACCGCCGACCGTCCTCGCGTGCTCGGCCTTGAAGGCGTCCTATCGGGAGGCGCTCGGCGCCCGCCATCCCCAGGTCGCGGTGGTCTGGCTGGACGTGCC
The DNA here is from genome assembly GCA_963811175.1 of Rubricoccaceae bacterium. Lineage (GTDB taxonomy): Bacteria > Bacteroidota > Rhodothermia > Rhodothermales > Rubricoccaceae > Rubrivirga. Next base: position 1,833,803 of record CAWEQE010000002.1, read on the forward strand.
CGCCGAGGTCCTCCGCGAGCGGCTCGGGACTCGGGAGGGCCACGCCGTCGGGCCGGGCCTCTTGCCCAGCCAGATCGCGACGCTCGAAGCCCCCTCGGACGCCGTGCACCTCGACGGCACCCGGCCGCTGGCGGCCCTCGTCCGAGAGGTGCGCGGGCGGATCGGGCAGTAGTCCCATCCAGCCGGAGCGGCGCGAGTGGGAAGACGGCGGGCCACCGGCGACGACCTGAACGCCCCGACCCACGGGGCCTACTCGCTCTCCGGCGTCCCGCGCCTCTCGGCCCGCTCGTCGACGGCCGCCTTCTGGCGGTAGAGCGTCCGGTAGCTCGGCACGTCGTAGCGGTCGCCGTAGATCTCCTTCATCTTCTCCCAACGGAGCTTGCAGGCCCGCTCGAACGCCTCGTCCTCGCCGTAACGCTTGATCGAGAAGGACGTGCCGCGTGCCACGCCTGGCTCTGGGTTCCACGAGACGGCGTACACCTCGTGGCGGACGCCCCGGCGGTCCCGCTTGTACGTCCGCGAGACGCCGACCACGCCCGAGGTGTTGCTCCTGTTGTAGCGGACGAGCCGGCGGCGCGGGGCGGCCTCGGGCATCTGGGCGACCTCCTGCTCGAGCTGTTTGCGGTAGGCGAGAGCCGCCTCGAACGTCTTCTCGCGCCCTCCCAGCTTGCGGTCCGAGAACAGCCGGGAATACGTCTTCCCATGCCGGTAGACACGGACCTGCCAGCCGTGGGTGGACTCTGAATCGATGCGGATGACGCCTTTGGCGCGGGGCATGGCTCCGGCGGTGGTCGTGGAAGGGGGGGGCTTCAGGAAAATCCCGACTGGCGAGTCCTGACGCAAGCCCCTAGTCCTTTGTTTCGATGGGGTTGGTGAAGCGGGCGCCTCGATGGTCACGCTGAGATCGCTCAGCTTACTGCACGCCCTCGTACCTCCGATACGCCGCGTTCACCCAGCAGTAGACGCCGTACAGAACGAGGCCGATGCCAACGAGCCCCAGCAGCCACGGCCCGAACGACTGCCGCTGGAGCGCCGCCAGCGCCTGGTCCAGGCCGCCGGCCTCATCGGCGTCCGACTGGAGGGCGGCTTGGCCGAGGAAGCCGGCCACGATGAGGTAAACGACGCCGCGCGCGGCCAGCCCTCCTTGCCCGACCCGTTTGACCCAGGTCCGGTTCTGAGCGGCGACGCCTTCCAGGTCGAACTTCTCCATGAACGACGCCTGATAGGCCCGCCAAAACTGCACCCCCCCGTAGATGAGGATGCCGAGCGCGACAGCCCCGACGATCCACCGTCCGCCGGGGAGCCCGAGGACGGTCTGCGTGCGCTCTTCGGTCTCGTTGCCGCCGCCGCTCCCGCCGCCCGAGAGCGTCTGGTAGGCGGAGTACGCGAGCCCTCCGTAGATGACGCCGGAGACGACGTAGAAGGCTCGCTTGAGGCCGCCCTCCAGGTCGTCGCCCTTACCCTCGGGGTCGAAGACGGCGAGCAGGATGCGCCAGAGCGCGTAGGCCGCCAATCCCACGACGACGATCCAGAGGAGCACGGTCCCGTAGGAGGTCGAGGCGATGGCTTCGAAGGCCCCCTGCTGCCCCTCCGGGTCGCCCGATCCCCGCGCCGCGTCGAACGCGAGGACGCCGATGACGGCGTAGACGACGCCCTTCACGGCGTACCCGACGCGGCCGAGGGTTTCGAGGGGGTGACGCTTGGCGTGGCGGGCCGCGCCGCTGGCGGAGGTGGCCATGGAGAGGGAGTCTGAGGGTGGACCGTACAGACGGGCGGGCGCCCGTTCTAGATCCGTCAGTGCTGCCGGCCCTTCCAGTGGATGCGGGGCCGGAGCGCGAGGACGGCCGGGAGCGTGACGAGGTAGCCGGTGATGAAGCCCTCGAACCGGGCGAGGTCGAGGGCGCGCACCGGCTCGCCGAGGCGCCGGAGGACGGACCGCAGCAGGAGCGCGTGGGCGCCGGCCTTCGCCGCCAGCGCCACGAGCGCGGCGCCCGGCGCCACCGCCAGCCCGACGAGCGGGAGCGCGTGGGCCGCGAACAGGCCGGCGTAGAGGGCCAGCACGCGGCGGTCGCCTTCGAGCCCACCCCGCGCCCACCGCCGCCGCTGGTCGTACGCCTCGGCGAAGGTCGGCGCCGGGAGCGTCCAGACCGCCGCCCGAGCGTCGAGCGGGAACCGGACCCGCCAGCCGGTCCGCTCGGCGACGGCGCGGACGAGCGTGAAGTCCTCCGTGAGGGAGACGGGGAGGACGGGGTAGCCGCCGGTCTCGTCGTACGCGGCACGGCGGAGGGCCATGTTGTTGCCCATCCCGGTGGCCGGGACGCCGGCCTCGGCGAGCGCGCTCACGGCGCCCAGCATGAACGACCAGTCGAGCGCCTGGACGCGGTCGAGAGGCCGCCCCTCGCGGACCTCAATGCGGGCGAGGCCGCACACGAGGCCCGTATCGGTCCCGACGAACCGGGCCGCCATCGTCCGCGCCCACGTCGGGACCGGCGCACAGTCGGCGTCGGTGATGAGGACGACCTCGGCGTCGGTGGACTCGATGGCGACGTGGAGCGCCTGGGCCTTGCCTCGGAGGCCGCCCTGGGGGTCAGGCACGCGGAGGTAGCAGACCTCCGGGCCGCTCCCGCCCTCGGGCTCGCCCTCGCCCCCCGCCAGCACGGGCTGCTCTGCCCGGACGTACCGGCGCACGACGGCCGCCGTCCCGTCCGTCGAGTGGTCGTCCGCGACGATGATCTGGAGCCGGTCGGCCGGGTAGTCCTGGGCGAGGAGGGCGTCGAGGCAGCGGCCGAGACACGCCTCCTCGTCGCGCGCGGCCACGACCACGGCCACCGTCGGGAGGTCCAGGCCGTCGGGGAGCGGCGGGAGCGGGCGCGCGTTCTGCCACGCCAGCGCTAGCACGAACGCCACGTACCCTCCGACGACGACGGCGAGGGCGACGGTCATGCCGGGGGGGGAAGGGCGGGAAAGCGCCAGCCGGCGGCGCGGAGCCGGGGCAGGGCCAGGTCGAGCGCGGCGACGGCGCGGCCAGCGGGCGGCCCGTCGTGGAGGACCAGGATCGAGCCCGGCCGGGCGAGCGAGACGATCTCTCGGGCGAGCCGGTGGACCGAGATGGAGGGAAGGTAGTCGCCGGGCATGAGGTCCCACAGCACGAGCCGACGGCGGCCCGCCCGGCACCAGCGGACGAGGCCGGGCGTGACGCGCCCGTACGGCGGCCGGACGTCCAGTACCGGCGCGCCAGCCCGCTCACCGAGCACGCGCTCGGCCCGCTCCACCTCCGCTCGGACCACGCCCGGCCGCGTCCGCCACGCGCTGACGTGCCGGTCGCCGTGGTTGCCGACGCGGTGCCCGGCCCCGACCCACTGGCGGACGAGGTGGGGATGCGCCTCCGCCGCCCCGGCCGAGAAGAAGCCGACCGCGCCGGCGCCGTGCCTCGCCAGCGCGTCGAGCCAGCGCGGCGTCCCGGCCGGGTCCGGCCCGTCGTCCACGGTGACGTAGAGGAGGGGTCGGCCGTCGGCGTCACGCGCCGGTCCGCGCACGACGGCGCCGGGCACGAGCGGCCCGAGGAGGCGAGGGAGGTGGGAATCGCGGAGGCGCTGGAGGGTCAAGGGGAAAAGGAAAGAGAGCCGTAGACGTTGTCCCGTCGTCACATTCAGCAACATCGCGCCTCGCTGGCGGCAGCGGTCGCCAGTCGGGCCGCGTCCGCCCGCGCACCGACCTACTGGTCCAGCCGCCGGTCCTTCCACTCGAAGCCGCCGAACGGACCCAGGACGGCGACGAGCGCGGACTGCGGCGCGTGGAGGACGGCGTGGAGCGGGTACACGGCGAGCAGGCCGCGCTGCCGAAAGCGGCGCGTTGCGGGGAGGAGGAGCGCCGCGTCTCCGAGGGCCTTGACGCCGAACGCGCTCCCTACCCAGGGCCACAGGGCTGGGACGAGCGGCAGGGCGAGCAGCGAGCCCGTCATCGCGCCGAAAAAGCCGACGACGCCGACGAGCGACCGCTGGAGCCGCCTCGGGTAGTGGGCCGGCTTCGACGCCCACCGCTTCCGCTGGTGGACGAACGCGCGGACCGTGCCGACCGGCTCCGTCACCACTACGGCCGACGGGTCGGCGCAGAACCGGACGTCGAGGGGGGTGCCGTAGGCGACCTTCTGCATCAGCAGCTCGTCGTCGCCGCTCGTCACGTGGTCGATCCCCGAGAAGCCGCCGAGCGCGAGGAACGCGTCCCGCCGGTAGCCCACGTTGGCGCCGTTCGCCAGGTTCGGCCGGCCGGACCCGATGCCGCCCGCGCCGCAGATCATCAGGCCGAAAAAGTCGAGGGCCTGGAAGCGCGCGAACAAGCCGGCGCCGGGCTCGACGGAGTAGCGGACCGGCCCGGAGACGAAGGCGACCTCCGGCCCCTCGAACTGCGCCGCCATCGCGCGAGGCCAGCCGGCCGGCACGAGGCAGTCCGCGTCCGTCGTGAGGATGACCTCGCCGCGCGCGTGGCCGATGGCCTTCTCGATCGCCCGCTTTTTGTGCGCCCGCTGGCGCCGCCGGTTCTCCGGGATCTGGACGAGCCGGAGCCGCCCGTCGCCCTCGATCTCATCGTTCTCGGCCCCGCCGCCGGCCACCGCCAGCGCCCCGGCCATCCGCGCCCGCACGACGGCCGCCGTCCGGTCCGCGCTGTCGTCGTCGACGACGATCACGTCCAGCTTCGCGGCGGGGTAGTCCGTCGCCAGGATCGAGTCGACGCAGGGGCCGATGCTGGCCTCCTCGTTGCGCGCCGGGACGATCACGGTGATCGTCGGGAGGGCGTCGTCGGCGAGGGGCGCGAGCGCGTCCGACTGGCGGACCGTCCGGGCGAAGCCGCGCGCCCAGCCGGCGAGCCGCCACGAGTAGGCGGCGCTCGTGCCGAGCAGGACGAGGCCCCAGAGCGTGGTCACGCCGGCACCTCGGATGGGGCGGCGTCCGGCCGAGGGAGGCGGAGGCGGAGCAGGAGGGGCGTCCCGATCAGGGCCGGCAGGACGAGGTTCAGGGCGAACAGCGAGAGCGAGGCGTCGAGCGCGGCGGCCGGCGCGACGCCGTAGGCGCCGAAGAAGAACACCGCCGCGCCCTCGCGCACGCCGAGGTCGCCGAGCGTCACCTGCGGCACGGCGCTCTTGGCGAAGAAAACGAGGGCCACGCCCGCCGCCGCCGTCCCCCACGGCGTCCCCGGCGCGAACGCCTGAACGAGCAGCACGAACTGGGTCGAGAACACGAGGTAGCGGACGGCCGAGAGCGCGAGGAGCGTCCAGGCCTCGTCGGGCGGGATCCGGTCGAAGGCCCGGAGCGACTGGCGGACGCGCTCGAACGGGAGCACCGCCGAGAGCGCCGCGCGGCCCACGCTCGGAAACAGGATCGCCAGGAGCAGCGCGCCCGCCCCGATCGACCCCACCCCGATGACGGCCGGCCACAGCGGCGACGGGTCGGCCTGGGCGGCGAGGAACGGGACCGTTGCCACCAGGCCGAAAACGAGGCACGCCGCCAACGTCGCCATCCGCTCGCCGAACGTCAGCGCGGCCGAGGCGCCGGCGGGGATCGCGCGGAGGTAGACGGCCCGGCCCACGTAGTCGCCCACGCGGCCGGGCGTGAGGAGCCCGAGGGGGTAGGCGCCCACGACGGCCCGGAGCGCGTCGCGGTGGCGAACGTGGGGCGCCAGGCGCCGCACCAGCCGCCCCCACCGATACGCCTCCAGCCCGATGTTCACGGGCACGAGCGCGAGCGCCGCCAGCGCCCAGGCCGGCTCGGCATGGAGCACCGCCGCCCAGACCTCCCTCGGGTGCGCCAGCCGCACGAGCACCACCACGGCGACGGCCGCCAGCGCGGCTTTGACGGCGTACAGCCAGCGGGGGGCGAGGGGCACGGGCAGGTGGGTCCGGGAGGGGGAGCCCGAAAGTAGGCGGCTCCCATCTCGACCCGGCTGAAAAGGCCGCAGAGAACCAGGCAGCGAGCGGGGAGCCAGTGCCGGCGACTCCGGCCGCTCCGACGGGCGGCGACGGTCGCCAGCCGGGCGGCGCCGAACCGAGGGCCTACCGGAACAGCGGCCGCGCGTCGCGGAGGTCGTAGGCGATGCGGAGCGTGGCCAGCGTGATCCCGCCCGGCCCCACGCCCAGCAGGCCGCCCACCACCACGCGCTCCTTGTCCAGGTTGACGATCCCGAGCCCGAGCCCCAGCGCCGGCCGGAGCGGCGCCGCCCCCCCGGCCCCGGCATCGCCGACTCGCGGAACGACACGTCCAGCCTGAACTGCTCGAACACGTTGTCGTAGGCGTTCCCGAGGTAGCCCATCACGAGCGCGTCGATCCCGTAGACCCCGATAAAGTCGACCACGGGGAAGCGGACGCCGGCGCCGGCGGCGATGATGTCGCGCCCGGTGAGCCGCTCCTGCTTGAAGGGCGCGGCCACGCGGTCGTCGAGGGTGGGGAGGTAGTAGAATGGGATGTCGTCGCCCTCGCCGTCGCCGTCCGAGTCCGCGCTCCGCGTGAGCACGCCGACGGTGCGGACGATGAACGTCGTGCGCCCCCGGATGGGGAGGTAACCGATGGCCGAGGCCGAGTAGCGGTCGAGCGTCAGCTCGTGGTCGTCGAGGGCGAACTGGCGGCGGGCCTCGGCGGTGAAGAACGAGCCCGAGGTCGGGTACGAAGGCCAGTCCCGGAGGTCGGTCGCCACCTCGAACCCGACCGAGAGCGCGTGGCGGGGGTCGCCCTCGGCCAGCCTGACGGCCCTCTGCGAGACCTCGTCGAGGGCGGAGAAGCTGCCGGGGCTGGCCTCCTCGTTCACCCCGCCCGACCGGTCGTACAGGTAGCGGACGCCCGGCTGGAGCAGGAGGGCCGTCGTGCCGAGCGGGTAGGCGCCGAGCCGGATCTCCGCCTGGGCCGCATCGTGGTAGAGGTCGACCTGGTTGTCGGAGAGCGTGTACGGCCCGAGCCCGTAGTACCGGCGCCGGTCCGTGGTCGAGCCGCCCACACTCACGAGGCCGTGGACGAGCGTGTCGTACGGATCGCCGGTAAAGAGCGTCGCGCTGGCGGCCTGGTAGCTCTGCTGGAGGCGGAGGTCGACCACGAGGTCGCTCCCGGTCCACCCTATGTTGCGGACCCCGACGCCACCGCCGATTCCGAAGCCCCGGCTGGAGGAGTAGAGGGCCGAGGGCGCCACGCGCGGCCGGAACTGGATGCCCGGGTTGGAGTCGTCGTCGTCGGCCTCGTCGTAGCGGGCCTCGCTGGAGATCGCGTCGCTGACGGCGGCGGCCTCCTCGGCGGGCACCTCGGTCGTGTCGGCGGGCGCGGGGACCGGCTGCGGAGCGGTCTGGAGGGGGGCGGCGAGGAGCGCGAGCGCGAGGAGCGAGAGCACGAGCGGGAGGGGGAGGCAGGACGGAGAGGGCACGGTACGGGTGCCCGAGTGCTGACGGCCCTCGTCTATACGCGGCCGGTATCTTTTCGCTCCATCCCCACGCCCACCATGACGATCCTCGTCGTCGGCGGCGGCGGGCGCGAGCACGCGCTCGTCCACGCCCTCGCCCAGAGCCCCCGCCAGCCCGTCCTGCTCTGCGCGCCGGGCAACGCCGGCACCGCCGCCTGGGCCGAGAACGTCGCCGTGGACGCCGCCGACGTGGAGGGGCTCGTGGCCCTCGCCCAGACGCGCGCCGTCGACCTCGTGGTGGTCGGGCCGGAGGTGCCGCTCGTGGCCGGGCTGGCGGACCGGCTGGACGAGGCCGGAATCGCCGTCGTCGGGCCGTCGAAGGCGGCGGCTCAGCTCGAGGGCTCGAAGGCGTTCGCCAAGGACGTGATGGCCCGGTGCGGCGTGCCGACGGCCGCCAGCCGCACGTTCGGGCTCGGGACCGTGGACGAGGCGCGGGCCTACGTCGAGGCGCAGCCGCTTCCCGTCGTCCTCAAGGCCGACGGGCTGGCGGCCGGCAAGGGCGTCGTCGTGGCCGAGACGCGCGAGGCGGCGCGCGAGGCGTTGGGCGAGATGCTGGAAGACGGCGCGTTCGGCGCCGCCGGCTCGACGGTCGTCGTGGAGGATTTTTTGGAGGGCGAGGAGGCCAGCGTGTTCGTCCTCACCGACGGCGAGAGCTACGCGGTCCTCCCGCCGGCCCAGGACCACAAGCGGATCGGCGAGGGCGACACCGGCCCCAACACGGGCGGCATGGGGGCCTACGCCCCGGCGCCGGTCGTCACCCCCGGGGTGCTGGCGCGCGTCGAGGCCGAGATCGTCCGGCCGGTGCTCGACGGGATGCGCGCGGCCGGGACGCCGTACCGGGGCGTCCTCTACGTCGGCCTCATGATCACGGACGAGGGGCCGAAGGTGATCGAGTTCAACTGCCGCTTCGGCGACCCCGAGGCGCAGGCCGTCCTCCCGCTGCTCCAGACCGACCTCGTGGAGCTGTGCGAGGCCGTCGCGCACGGCCGGCTGGCGGACGTGGCCGTCGAGACGCGCGGCGGCGCGGCCGCGTGCGTCGTCCTGGCGTCGGAGGGGTATCCGGGGGGCTACGAAAAGGGGAGACTGATTCGGGGGCTCGGCCCGGCCCGCTCGGACGCCCTCGTGTTCCACGCCGGGACGGCCCGCTCACCCGAGGGCAACGTGGTCACGGCCGGCGGGCGCGTGCTCGGCGTGACCGGCCTCGGCGCCACGCTCCAGGACGCCCTCGGCGCTGCCTACGACGCGGCCGACACCATCGACTTCGAAGGCAAGACGCTCCGCCGCGACATCGGCCAGAAGGGGCTTCGGCACCTGAACGAGGCATGAGGCGGCGCCCGCCGCCGTACGGCCCCGCGGGCAGAGGACTCGTTGCGGCCGCCCTCGCGCTGGCGGCGTGCGCCGGCCCGCCGGCCGCGTTCCCAGACGGCGGCGGCATCGTGCTCGCCCGGTTCGAGGACGCCCGCGCCCTTGCCGCCACGCCCGACGGGACGCTCTACGTGGTCGACGCCGGCGCCTCCGTCGTCTACCGGCTCGGCGTGGGGGAGGGGCCAGCCGTCTTCGGCGGCGCCGGCACGGGCGATGGTGCCCTCCTCGACCCGGTGGACGTGGACCCGACGAACGGTCAGGCCGTGTTCGTGGCCGACGAGGCGGGAACCGTCACGCACTTTACCATCGAGGGCCGGGCGGCCGAAACCGTGGCCGTGCCCGAGGTGGAGGCGTCGCGAGCGGCGCGGGCCGTGGGGCCGGTCCCGAGCGAAGCGCCGCGCGGTCGGCCGCTCGCCGTGGCCGCCGGGACCGACGGGTCGCTCTACGTGGTCGAGGCCGAGCGCGGCGTCGTGCTCCGGCTCAACGGGCAGCGGTCGGTCGAGCGGGTGCTGGGCGGGTCGGGCGCCGGTGCGCTGGCCCAGCCGGTTGGGCTCGCCCTCGGGCGCGACGGCGTGCTGTTCGTGGCGGACCGAGGGCGGCGCGTGGTCCAGCCGTTCGACGCCTTCGGGGCGCCGGGGGCCGCGATTCCGGTCGAGGGCGCGCCCGTCGCCGTGAGCGTCGCGGGCGACTCGCTGGTCGTCGTGACCCCCTCGTCCGTGGCCGTCCACACCGCCGACGGGCGCCGCCAGCGGGTCGTGGCCGTCGACGTGGGGGAGCCGCTGGTCGATGCCGTGCTCTCGCCGTCCGGTCTGTTCGTGCTCACGCGGACGCGGCTCGTCGCGCTGGCAGACGGGTAGGGCGTCGGCGCGTGCGTTGTCGGCGCCGGGCTGCTCGCGTTACGTTCCCGGCCCCCGCCGCTGCGCCGCCCGCCCTCCGCTACCTCGTCCGCCGTCTCGCCGCCCAGGGCTGTCTCTGGATGAGGTCTCGCATCGCCGTACTCGCCCTCCTCGGGGTCGCCCTCGCGGCGTCCGCCGACGCGCAGGACGGCCCCGGCCTCGGCGCCCGGCGCGACACGTTCGCCCTCGCGCCCGGCCAGACGACGGCGCAGCTCACCGGACGTCCGATCCCAGGCTCGGAGGCGGCGGAGGCGTTGCGCGACACGGCGTTCGTCCCACTCCCTCGATCCGCTCTACGAGGTCGACGCCGACGGCCTCTTCCGACTGGCGACGCCCGCCGACAGCGTCGTGATCGTGGTCGTGGCGTACCGATCGTTCGCCTCCTTGGGGACGATCCGGGCGAGGCTCCCGTCGGCCGACTCGCTCCGTGCGCTCTACGCCCCGGACACCTCGCGGACGCGCCGGCCCCGGCAAAGCGTGGACCCCGGGCGCGCGCCGCCGGCCCTCCAGACGCGCGGGTCCATCACGCGCGGCGTCGTCGCCGGGAGCAACCGGGACGTCTCGGTCACGTCGGGCCTGCGGCTCTCCGTCGCGGGCGACGTGGCGCCGGGCGTCACGCTCCGGGCGGCCCTCACCGACGAGAACACGCCGATCTTGCCCGAGGGCACCACGCAGCAGCTCAGCGACCTCGACCGGGTGTACGTGGAGGTGGACGGGCCGGGCGTGAGCGCGCGCCTCGGCGACGTGGACCTGCGGCTTCCGGGGACGGCCTTCGCGCCGCTCACGCGCCAGGTGCAAGGCGCGCTCGTCGAGGCCGCGATTCCGGCCGGTGGCGTCGTGGCCGGCGGGCGCGTCGTCGGGTCGGCCTCGGCCACGCGCGGGCGGTTTCGGAGCCAGGACCTCGTGGCGCTCGAAGGCGTGCAGGGGCCGTACCGGCTGGAAGGGCGGTCCGGCGAGTCGTTCGTCGTCGTCGTGCCGGGCAGCGAGCGCGTCTACCTCGACGGCCAGCTTCTCCGGCGCGGCGAGAGCGGCGGCTACACCATCGACTACGGGACCGGCGAGGTCACCTTCACCCCGAGCCACCTCATCACCGCCGAGCGGCGGATCACGGTCGACTTCGAGTACACCTCGGGCGGCTTCACGCGGACGCTCCTGGCGGGTGGCGCCGACCTCGGCCTCTGGCCCACCGACGGCGGCCCGCGCGTCCGCCTCGGCGCGCGCGTCTTCCGCGAGGCCGACGCCGCCTCGTTCGCCCTCGACCTCGGGCTGAGCGACGACGACCTCGACGCCATCGCCGCCGCCGGCGATGCGGACGTGCTCGTTCCGGGCGCCCAGCCGGTCCCGTTCGACGCCGAGAGCCCGTTCGTCCTCTACACCCGCCGCGACACGACCGCCGGCGGCCAGCCGGTCTCGATCTTCGTCCCCGCCACGCCCGCCAGCGCCGAGGTCTTCCGCGTCCGCTTTACGCGCGTCCCGCTCGGCGACGGCAGCTACCGCCGCGCGGGGCAGGCCCGCAACGGCATCCTCTACGAGTACGTCGGGCCGGGACGCGGCGACGCCATCCCGTTCCGCATCTTGCCGCGCCCGGCGGCGCGAACGCTCGTGGACCTGACGGGCGCCGCCGAGCCGCTGGCGGGGCTCGTGGTGGAGGGCGAGTGGGCGCGGTCCGTGGACGACGGCAACACGCTCTCGTCGGTGGGGGACGGGGACGACGGGGCCGGGGCGGGGCAGCTGGCCCTGAGGCTCCGGCCGCAGGCGGTCGGTGGCGTGGGCACGCTGAGCGGCGAGGTCGTCCGCCGCGTGCGGGCCGACCGCTTCCGTCCGCTGGACCGGGTTCGGGACGTCGAGTTCAACCGTCGCTGGAACCTCGCCCGCGCGGGGACGCCCTTCGGGTCCGTCCTCGACACGCTCGGCGAGGACGTGACGGAGGGCGCGCTCCGCTGGGCGCTGGACGAAGCGACCGCCGCGAGCGTCGAGGGCGGCCGTCTCACGCTCGGCGGCTTCCGCTCCGACCGGGTCGGCGCCGGGGTCCAACTCGGTCCGCCCGGGGCGGTCGGCCCGCTCGGCCTCCCCACGCTCACGCTCGCGCTGGACGCCACGCGTACGTCGGGGAGCGGCCCCGTCGCGGACCAACTCGGGACCGGCGCGTTCGTCCGCCAGCGGGCCCTGCTGGCGCGGCCCCTCGGCGTGGCGACGCCGTCGCTGGCGCTCGAGCGCGAGCGGCGCGAGCAGGAGGGGGGGCGCTGGCGCAGGACTCGCTGCTCTCGGCGAGCTACGCGTTCCTGGCGGTCCGGCCCGGCCTCGCGCTCGACCTGCGCGGGCTGACGTCCGAGACGACCGTCGAGTGGCGGCGCGAGAGCGAGCCGCTGGGGCCGCTCGGCCAGGAGGCCCCGCTCGCCGACGCCGCCCGCGCGCTGACCGTCGAGACGACCGCCAGCCTCCGGCCCGGCAGCACCGCCCAGGCCGACGCCCGGATCGCGTACCGCCGCAAGCGCTACGGCGACGACTTCCGACGCCTCGGCCGACAAGACGCCGAGTCCGTCGCCCTCCGTCTTTCGACGCGCGCGACCCCCCTCGGCGGCGCCCTCGACACGCGCCTCGTCTACGACGCCCTCACCGAGCGCTCTCCGATCCTCCAAGAGACCTACGTGCTTGTGGGGCAAGACTTCGGGGAGTTCGTCTGGCGCGACGGGCAAGGGGAGCCGCGCCCCGGCGAGCCCGACGGCGTGGCGCAGGTGGACGAGTTCTTCCCCGAGACGACGCCGCTCGAAGGGACCTACCTCCGCACGTTCGTCCCCAGCCAGGACCTCGTCCCCACCGTCGGCGTCGGCGTCGGGCTCCGGCTCGGCCTCCGTCCCGGCCGGCTGGCGGCGGGCGAGGGCGCGCTCGCCCAGGCGCTCCGGGCCGTCGAGCTGCGGACCGTCCTCGACGTGCGCGAGCAGACACGCGAGCGCGACGTGCTCCGCGTGCTCGTCCTCGACCCCGGCGTCCTCCAGCAGACCGGCGACCCGGCAGCGGGGACGGTGAACGGGCGGTTCCGCGTCGAGCAGGAGGTGGTTCTTTTTCCAGACCGGCCCCGGCTCGGCGGTCGCCTCTCGGGCGAGCACGCGCGGACGACGACGCGCCTCGCGGCCGGTCTGGAAACACGGCTCGTCCAGGCGCTCCGCGCCGAGGCCCACGGGCCGCTCGGCGCCACCGTCGCCGCCCGCGTCGAGGTCTCGGCCGGAAGGCGGCAGACGCTCAGTGAGACGTTCGCCTCCCGCACGTACGACCTCCGCAGCCTGACGCTGGAGCCGTCGCTCACGTGGACGCCCGCGCCGACGCTCGCCGTCACGCTGGCGCCCGTCGTCTCGGACCGGACGGACGCGCTCGCGCCGACGTTGAGGGCCTCGGGTGCGTTCGTGGTCCGCGTCCCCGTCGAGGTGCGGTGGACGCGCGCCGGACGCTTCTCGGTCGCCGCCCGCGTCGAGCGCTCCGACGTCCGGCTCCGCGGCCAGGGGACCGGCGGGCTGGCGCTCTTCGAGCTGACCGAGGGGCGCGGCGCCGGCACCGCCTACCTCTGGGGGCTCGACGGCCAGCTCGGCCTGACCGACCAACTCCGCGCGACGCTCGCCTACGACGGCCGCGCCCCGGCCGAGGCGCCCGTCGTCCAGACGGTCCGCCTCCAGCTCTCGGCGATTTTCTGAGGGGGAGACGAGGGGGCGAGCGATGGGGCCGGTGGGCGCACGAGTGTCGGCGGATGGTAGAGAGGTGGGGGGCCCCTCCAGCCTCTCCCGTTGCCTGCACCCCCCCAAAGACGGAGGGCGACGACGCCCGCCAGCCGAGCATCTACTGCCTACCCGTCTTGCGAAGATCGGACCGAAACCGGTGCGGGCGCGTCAGAATGGAGCGCTCCGGCCCATGTCGTAACACTCAGGAAACATGCGGTCGGCACCTTCTCACCGGCCTCTCGGCCCCCTCTCCCCCGGACCCATGCAGTTCTTCAGCTTCCTCACCGGAGCCAAACCTCCCCTCATCGAGCAAAGCGTCCGGCGTCTCGGGACGATGCTCGAGACGAGCGCCGAGATGTTCACGGCGTCCACGGACTGCTTGCTCGACAACCAGTCGATCGACGTCGACCTCTCGGCACTCGACGACAAGATCAACGAGAACGAGCAGCTGATCCGGCGGGCTGTCCTGGAGCACATCGTCTCCGACCCTCGGGCCGAGACCTCGTTCAGCCTCCTCCTCGTGTCCATCGTCCAGGACGCGGAGCGGTGCGGCGACCTCGCCAAGAGCATCGCCAAGGCGTCTGAGCTGGCGTCCGCCCCCCGCATGGGGCGGCACGTCGAGGCGCTCCGGCCGATCCGCGACCGGGTCCAGTCGGCGTTCCCCCGCACCCGGCAGGCCTTTATCGACGGCAACGCGCGGGCGGCGCGGACGGTGATGGAGGAGCACGCGCAGACCAAGGACGACGTGGCCCACTTCCTCCACGACCTCGCCTCCGACGACGGCGTCAGCGCCAACGCGGCCGTCGTGCTGGCGGTCGGCTCGCGCATGATCGGGCGGACCTCGTCGCACCTCTCCAACATCATCTCGGCCGTCGCCCTCCCCTTCGATCAGGTCCGCAACGCGCCGACCTGGGACATCAACGCCTGACCTCCCCCGTCCCGGCGTGCGCCGGAGCCCCCGTATGCCGACGCCTGCCGACGACCACTTCTCTCTCGACGTAGCGACGGGGATGCCCCCGATTGAGGAGGAGGACCTGGACCAGGACCCCACGACGCCGAGGCACCTCCCACTGTGGAGCCGGGTGCTGGCGCTGTTCGCCGTCCTGTTCCTGTTCGTCGTGGCCCTGGAGTTGATGGGCGACGGGATCAAGGCGCTCGGGCAGGGGACGTTCGACCTCGAGGGGTTCCTGGCCCGCGCGACGCACAGCCCGCTGCTCGCCCTCATCACCGGCATCCTGGTGACGAGCATCGTCCAGTCGTCGTCCACCACGACGAGCCTCGTGGTCACGCTCGTGGCGACGGGCACGCTCTCGCTGGGGGGCGCGATCCCGGTCATCATGGGCGCCAACATCGGCACGACCGTGACGAACACGATCGTCTCGATGGGCCACATCACGCGCCCCGACGAGTTCCGGCGCGCGATGGCCGGCGCCACCGTCCACGACTTCTTCAACTGGCTGAGCGTGCTGGTCCTGCTCCCGCTCGAGCTGGCGTTCGGGGTGATCTCGGGGCCGGCGGCGGTGCTGGCCGGGGCGGTCCCGGGCGTCGAAAGCGGGGGCCTGGGCGACACGCCGTTCGAGGCCGCGTCCGGGCTGCTGGCGTCGCTCCTGGGCGAGATCCCGTGGCTGATGGCGCTCGTCGGGCTGGGGCTCCTGTTCGTCGCGCTCCGCTACCTCGTGGTGCTCCTCAAGGGGTTCGTGCTGGGGCGGACGGAGGGGGTGCTGGACAGGTACGTGTTCGGCAACCCGCTCAAGGCGATGGCCTTCGGCTGCGTGCTCACGTTCCTCGTCCAGTCGTCCTCGGTGACGACGAGCCTCGTCGTCCCGCTCATCGGCGCCGGCATCCTGAGCGTCCGCCGCGTGTTCCCCTACATGCTCGGCGCCAACGTCGGCACGACGGCAACGGCCGTGCTGGCCGCGCTCGTGGCCGTCACCGGCGGCGAGCCGGCGGCGGTGGCGGGCCTCACGGTCGCGTTCTGCCACACGCTCTTCAACGTGTACGGGATCCTCCTCATCTACCCGGTCCGCCTGATCCGCGAGGTGCCGATCCGGATGTCCGAGTGGGTCGGCGAGCTGGCGTTCAAGAACCGGCTCTACGCCGTGGTGTACCTCATCGGCCTGTTCTACGTGCTCCCGCTGGCGCTGGAGTTCGTGCTGCCGTAGCGGGGCCAGCGGACGGGTGCGGCGGCGTGACGGATCGGGCGGGTGATACGGCGAGGGGGAGCCTGTGCCGGTACCTCCGGTAGTTTTCCCGCTCCCCACCACCGCTTTCCCGATGCGCACGCTGTCCCTCGCCCTCCTCATCGCCGGGCTCGCCGCCAGCCTCGCCGCGTGCGACGCCGCCGGCCCCGACGCCCAGCAGGCTCGCCTCACGGTCCGCCTCACCGACGCCCCGTTCCCGTTCGACCTCGCAGAGTCGGCCAACGTCACCATCACTCGGATCGAGCTGCTGGCGAACGAGGACGACGACGAGGACTCCGCAGCCGCCGAGGCCACGGCCGCCGAGGCCTCCGTCGACCGGATCGTTCTCTACGACGGCGCGCCGGTCGCGCTCAACCTGCTCGACCTCCGCGACGGCGTCGACACGCTCCTCGTGAACGGGGCCACGATCCCGGCCGACGGCTCGTACAACCGGCTCCGGTTCTACGTCGGCGAGGACGCTCACGTCGTGTTCTCGGACGGGAGCCGGTACGCCCTCAAGCTCCCGAGCGCCCAGCAGTCCGGCATCAAGGTCACGCTCCCCGACTACGAGGTGGGCGAGGCCGACGGCGAGATCGACGTCCTCATCGACTTCAACGTGGAGGAGTCGTTCGTGACGCGCGGCAACCCGGGGTCGCAGGACTTCCAGGGCTTCCTTTTCAAGCCCGTCCTCAAGGTCAAAAACTTCCAGGTGGTGCCCGCCGACGACGCGGCCGAGGGCGACGGCTCTGAGGGCGACGGCTCCGAGGGCTGACCGCCCGCCCCGCACGCACCGCGCGCCCGCCTCAGGCCTGAGACGGGCGCGCGTGCCGTTCGGCTCGCTGGCGGCCGGCGCCAGCGGGGAAGTTCTACTGCTCCTCGATGGAGACGGACTCCATCGTGTCGCCCTGCTTGATCGCGTCCACCACGTCCTGGCCCTCGACGACGGTGCCGAAGACGGTGTGGCGGCCGTTGAGGTGGGGCTGCGGGCTGTGCGTGATGAAGAACTGGCTCCCGTTCGTGTTGGGGCCGGCGTTCGCCATCGAGATCACGCCGGCCTCGTGCGTGAGCGGGTTGTCGCGGACCTCGTCCTCGAACTTGTAGCCGGGGCCGCCGGTGCCGGTCCCGTTCGGGTCGCCGCCCTGGATCATGAAGTTGGGGATCACGCGGTGGAACGTGAGGCCGTCGTAGAACCCGTCGCGCGCCAGCGACACGAAGTTGTTGACGGTCTTGGGCGCGTGTTCCGGCTGGAGGTCGAGCACGATGTCGCCCCGGTTGGTCGAGATCGTCGCACGGTACGTCTTGTCCGTGTCGATCTGCATCTCGGGGGGTGCGCTGTAGGTCTTGGCCATCGGGGGACTGGGGGAGGGTGAGAGGGGAGGAGGCAACGACGCGCGGCGCGCGGTGTTCGCCGCGCCGCGGGCGAGTCGGGCCGGAAAGCTACCCGGCGAACAGGTCCGAGGCCGCGCGCTCCAGGTCGAACTGGCGCTCGGCGAGGCGGGCGTAGAGGCCGCCCTCGGCCACGAGGCTGGCGTGCGTGCCGCGCTCGACGATCCGGCCCCGGTCGAGCACCAGGATGCGGTCGGCGTCGCGGACGGTGGCGAGCCGGTGGGCGATGACGAACGTCGTCCGCCCGCGCATGAGCACCGCCAGCGCGTCCTGCACGGCGGCCTCGGACTCCGAGTCGAGGGCGCTCGTGGCCTCGTCGAGGAGCAGGATCGGGGGGTCCTTCAGGAGCGCCCGCGCGATCGCCACCCGCTGGCGCTGCCCGCCGGAGAGCTTCACGCCGCGCTCGCCGACCTCGGTCTCGTACCCGTTCGGGAGGTCGAGGATAAAGTCGTGGGCGTGGGCCGCCCGCGCCGCCGCCTCCACCTCGTCGGGCGTCGCGTCGAGCCGGCCGTAGCGGATGTTCTCCAGGATCGAGGCGCCGAAGAGCTGCACGTCCTGGGCGACGACGGACACCGACTCGCGCACGCTCTGGACCGTCAGGTCGCGGACGTCGTGCCCGTCGATGCGGATGGCCCCGGCGTCGACGTCGTAAAAACGGGGGATGAGGTTGAGGAGCGTCGTCTTGCCGGCGCCGCTCGGACCCACGAGCGCGACCGTCTCGCCCGGCGCCGCCTCCAGCGTCACGTCCGACAGGATCGGGTCGCCCGCGTCGTACCCGAACGCGACGCCGTCGAACGCGACGGCGCCCTGGACGGGCGTCGGCAGCGGCCGCGCGTCGGGCGCGTCGGCCACGTCGGGCGCGGTGTCGAGCAGGTCGAACAGCCGCTCCGAAGCGCCGGCCGCCGCGTTGAACGACGTGTAGAGCCGGCCCGCGCCGCCGACGGTCCGCGCGATGTTGAGCGCGTAGACGATGAACGCGACGAGGTCGCCCGCCGTCAGCCGCCCGGCCAGCACCTCGCGCCCGCCGAACCAGAAGATGACGACGAGCGCGGACGTGATCACGAAGGCGACGGTGTTCCAGAAGCCGGCCACGATCCAGGCCCGCCGCCGCGACTCCTGGAAGAGCCCCTCGATGGCCGTGTGGTAGCGCCCCACCTCGTGGGGCTCGCGCGCGAACGCCTTCACCACGCGGACCGCCCCGATGGCCTCCTCGGCGATGGCCGTCGTGTCCGCCAGCCGGTCCTGGATCGACCGCGAGAGGCCCCGCACCTTCTGGCCCACCCACCGGACGCCGCCGGCGATCGGCACGACGACGGCGAAGATGACGAGCGAGAGCTTCCAGTTCAGGACCAGCATCAGCGCCACCGACCCGACGAGCATGAGCGTCAGGCGGAGCACCTCGGCCAAGTCGCTCGTGGCGACGGACTGGACCTTCGAGACGTCGTTGGTGAGGCGGCTCGTGATCTCGCCCGTCCGGTTGTCCGAGAAAAAGCGGAGGCCGAGGCGGTGGAGGTGCCCGTAGACCGTCTGCCGGAGGTCGGCCACGACGCGCTCGCCGGTCCACTCCATGAGGTACGTCCCCGCGAAGCCGAGGCCGGCCTGGAGCGCGAACAGCCCGAACAGGACGAGCGTGATGGTGTCGAGCAGGCGGGCGTCGCCGGCTCCGAACACGGCGTCGAGCAGCCACTTGAGCCCGAGCGGCACGACGAGCCCGACCGACGTCGCCAGCAGGGTGAGCACCACGGCGACCGTGAGGCGCGAGCGGTAGGGCCGGGCGAAGCGGAGGATGCGCCGGAGCGTGGCGGCGAGCGACGGGCGCGGGCCGCTGGCGGCGGTCTCTGTCGGCGCGGTCTCCGCCGGAGGGTTGGGCGTGCTCATGCGGGCGGAACGTCTCGGCTATGGACCGGGGTTCGCGGGAGGTGGAGTCCACGCAATTCCCCTCGACATCCTCATGCCGGCCGGCGATCTTGCGCGCCCGACGTCGTCAACCGTCCCCACGCTCACGCATGCGCCGCTCTCGGTTCAGCTCACGCGCTCTCTGTCTCGCTCTTCTCGGGAGCATCGCGTCCGGCGCCGCAGCGCAACGCCTCGACACGCGGTGGGTCGCGATCGGCGACCTGCACAACGGGTACGCGTCGGTGGGAGCGGAGTGCGAGGCCTGCCTCGTGAACGCGCAGCAGTACGGCTGGCGGTGGCCGGGGCTCAATCCGTACGCCGACCTGCAGGTGTCGAAGGGGCTCTGGTTGGGGGCACAGAACGTCCCGGACGACAAGGGAGGCGGTGATTACGACGTCCGCGTCGTCCACGTCGGACCGCGCGTGCGGGGGGGCGGGGAGGTCTTCCCGACTCGGTTTGAACTGGCGACGCGCTTCCCCATCCCGTCGGTTACCGTCGAGGGCCGTCCTAGCGTCCCGGAGGCCCTCATGACCCCCGATGTCGTGGACCCGACGCTGCCGGCCGACGTGGTCCTGACGAGCGAGATGAACACGCTCCTCGGCGTGTCGGTGACGCGGCGGGTCCTGCAGTTTGCCCAAGAGCACCACGACGACTACCACCTCATCGAGTACACCCTGACGAACACGGGCAACACGGACGACGACGAGGAGGTCGAGCGGCCAGACCAGACGGTCGAGGGGCTCACCCTCTTCTTGATGGACCGGCTCGCGATCGCCCGCGAAGGCCGGTACGTGGTTGCGAACTCGACGGGGTGGGGGAAGAACACGATGAACGACGCCCGAGGGGACGGAACGGCATCCGACGCCACCGACGAGTCGTTCCGAGCCCAGTACTCGTGGCACGGGCTGAGCGTGGATTCGTCCCTCCCCTACGACAACCTCGGCGCCTCGGCGCAGGCGTCCACGATCCTCATCGCCCCGGCCGACACGGTGGGGCGCCTCACGGCCAGCCAGTTCGCTGGCGTCGTCACGATCCACGCGGACGCGTCTGCGACCTCTGAGTCCGACGACCCAGCTCAGCCTACGACGACCACGTGGTTCAGCTCCGACGATCCGCTCTTGTCGAACAACGATGCGTCCAACCGGACGAAGATGGCGGCCGAATACGCGCTCATGACGAGCGGCCACCGGGATCGCCACGCGACGACCGTGGAGCCGGCGGGGCTCACGGGCTTCCTTGACCCCGCGAACGACCCGTCGCTCGGCACGCCCGGGGGGCATTCGTTCGGAAACGGCTACGGGCCGTACACCCTCGCGCCGGGAGAGAGCGTTCGAGTTGTCATCGCCGAGGCCGCCAACGGGCTGAGCCGCGAGGCCAACACCCAGATCGGACGAGCGTTCAAGAGGTCGGGCAACGACGCTGATGCGGAGCTGGTGTACGCCGGGGAACGGAAGACCAAGAACGAGTGGATCTTCACCGGCCGCGACTCGCTCTTCCAGACCTTCCGGCGCGCCATCGCGAACGTCGAGGCAGGCTACGCCGCCCCGCGTCCTCCGGGGGCTCCCTCGTCTTTCGACGTCGTCGGGACCGGAGAGGGCGTCCGCCTGGCATGGACGCCTCCGGAGCAGGCGGACCGGCTGGCCGGGTTCGAGATCTACCGCGCGGCGGGCCGGGCCGACACCACCTACACTCAGATCCTGGCCACCGGCCCCGCGACGACGGCTTTCGAGGACCGAGACGTCGACGTCGGCGTCCCGTATTTCTACCACATCGTGTCAGTCGGGAGCTCTGCCGACAACGACGGGGCCGCGCTCACCCCACCGGGAGCACTCCGAAGCAGCCCCTACCTCACGCAGACGTACACCGGCGTGGTCGTGCACGCCACCGGCGGCGAGCCCGCGCCCGACGCGTCGAGGCTGGAGGTGCTCCTGCCAACGCCGCACCCCATCCGTGGCGAGGGGGCGGTCCGGGTGCGACTCCCGACGCCGGCCGTGCTGACGCTGACCGTCTACAGTGTGACGGGGCGCGAGGTGGCCCGACTCGCTGTGGGTGCCCCCCTTCCGGCAGGGCCAAGCGAGTTCCGGTGGTCGATGCCGAACGTAGCCCCCGGAGTCTACGTGCTCAGGGCGAGTGCGGGAGGGGAGACGGCCTCTCGGCGGGTGGTCGTGGTCCGGTAGCCGGCACGACGCGGTGCGCGCAGTACCTTCGGCAGCCGTCCGTGTGCCTGACCGTCCCGTGCCCAACGTTCCTCTCGACCCGCTCGGGGTAGACCGTCTGCTCTCCGACCCCGAACGCCTCGACGCCCTCGACGCGACGGCCCTCGTGGGCGGCCCTCCCGACGCCGCGCTCGACCGCCTGACGCGGCTCGTCCGGCGGTGCCTCCGGGTCCCCGTGGCGCTCGTCTCCCTCGTCGACGACGTGCGGCAGGTGTTCGTCAGCCAGCAGGGGCTCGCGGAGCCCTGGTGCTCCGTGGGCGAGACGCCGCTCTCGCACTCGTTCTGCAAGCACGTGGTCGCCCTCGACGCGCCGCTCGTGGTCGAGGACGCGCGGGAGCACCCGACGGTCCGGGACAACCTCGCCATCCGGGAGATGGGCGTCGTGGCCTACCTCGGCGTCCCTCTCCGCGCGCCGGGCGGCGAGGTCCTCGGCTCGCTCTGTGCCATCGACAGCGTGCCCCGGGCGTGGACCGACGCGGACCGCGAGGTGATGGACGGGCTCGCCGAGGTGGCGATGGGCCAGATCGCCACGCGCATCCGCACCCAGGCCGAGACCGACGCGCTCTGGGACACGCTCGCCCGGAGCGGTGCCCTCTTCCGCGCCGTGTTCGAGAGCGTCGCGGAGCCCCTCGGCGTCCTCCACCCGGCGGGCACCGTGATCGACGCGAACCCCCCGTTGCTCCGGCTGCTCGGGCTGTCGCGGGAGGAGGCCGTCGGCCGCCCGCTCGAAGCCCTCCTGCCGGTTCCCAGCGGCGACGGCGCGTGCGTCCACGACGCCGTCCAGCGGGCGGCGGACGGCGACGCCGTCCGACTGGCGGACGTCCTACGCGGCGAGGGGCTCGGCCTCCGCGTCCGGCACGTCGAGGGCGCGAAGGGCCTCCTGCTGATCGACGTCCCGAGCGAGTAGCGCCGGGCCGGCGGCGGCCGCCAGCGGTTACAGCCGGTAGCGGACCTGCACGCCGAGGTCGCTGACGCGGTGGCCCTCGACCTCGTTGGCGCCCGACCCGATCCGCCGGACGTTCCGCAGCCACGTCGTCGCCAGCTTGGCCTGGAGCACGAGGCCCTCGACCGGCTCGGCCGCGACGAGCACGTAGGCCCGGACGCCGCGCCCCGCGAGCGCCGGGATGGAGAAGACGCCCGTCAGGTCGTTCTCGAAGGCGTAGAGGCGGGCGTCGTAGCCGTCGGTGTCGAACAGCGTCAGGCGGAGGTCGGCCCGGACGCGGCGCGTGGCCTGCCAGCGCACGTCCTGGTAGATCAACGAGCCGTACTGCGCGCCGGCCGACGAGTCCGGGTCGAGGTACCGCGAGCCTTCGATGCGGGCGCGAAAGCGGAGGTCCCGATCGGCCTCCCACTCGCCGTGGAGCCGGAGCGTCTGGCGGGTCTCCGTCGCCAGCCCGCCGACGACGGAGCCGGGGACGACGTTGGGCACGTCGATGCCCACCTCGCGCGTCTCGGTCCGGGCCTGGAGGTAGGCGCGGAGGTAGCGGCGCGGACGGTGCTCGACGCGGAAGAGGGCCTCGCGCCCCACGCTCGGACGCGGCACGTTGAAGCGGAGGAACGGGAAGCGGTACTGGTCGAAGTAGGCGTCCACGATCCACGCCCGCGACGGTTGGATCTGGACGCCCGTGTAGAGGCCGGTCTCGTTGGTGCCGGCCCCGTTCCGCTCGCCGAAGGCGTAGCCGTGGAAGCTCGTGAACTCGGGCTCGTAGTGGCGCCCCACGACGAGGAGGTCGGCGCTGCCGCCGAGGTCGGCCAGGACGCCGGCCACGCCGCCGAGCCCGCCGCCGGCGCCGCGCACGGCCTCCCCGAACACCTGCCCCGCCCGCGTCTTGGCGTCGGCGTAGACGCTGACGACGGCGGCCTCGTCGCCCGCGAACTCGAACCGCTCGTCCGGCCGGGAGCCCGCCGCGAGGGGCGTCCCGAACCGCGACCACGTGCCGACGACGCCGGCCCGGCCCTGGAGCCGCCCGTTCGAGACCCGGTACTCGACGCCGCCGCCCGCCAGCGTCTCGCTCAACACGTCCTTGCGCGCCAGCTCGCGGTCGGTGCGGTGGAGGCCGGTGGCGTTGAGGCTGGTGACGAGGGTGCCGTCGAGGATGTCCGGCAGGTCGGGATCTCCGAAGTCCGTCGAGTCGGGCGTGAACACGCTCGCGTCGAGCGTGCGCCGGCTGGCGAAGCCCGAGGCGTAGACGCCGGGGACGACGGCGAGCGTGAGCGCGGCGCCCCGGAAAAAGTTGTTCTCGTCGACGGAGCCGTAGGGGCGGATGCCGCGCCCGCTGCGGATCGGCCCCTGCACGGCGGCCGGCCCCTTCCCGAATCCCGACGCGCGCCAGAGCGCCACGCCCTGCCCGAACTCGGCCACGTAGTCGCCCACGACGAGCGCGTCGATGCGGCCGACGTCGAGGACGGCGGCGTGGCCGCTGAGGTAGTCGTAGCCGTAGGTGTGGGTCGCGGCGTCGTAGCGGAACACCTCGCCGGGGTCCTTCTCCATCGTCACGTTCACGCTGACCTGCCGGCGGTACGTGGCCTGAAAGCGCGTGTAGATCCGCTCCGGCGAGCCGAGGTAGGCCTGCGTCGAGTCCGGCCCGAGGTAGCCCTCCCCGAGGTCGAGCCGGCGCTGGACGCGCTGGATGGCGGTGTAGCGGAGCCCGTCGAGGACGGTCGAGAGCGACGGGGCGGCGGGGAAGCGGGCGGGCCGGCGGCCGGCGGCCTGGACGTTCGGCCCGGCGTAGAGGAACGGGCGCGCGGCGAGGTACACGTCGGCCGTGACGCCCTCGACGGTGCGGAGCAGGGGGAGCGAGGCGAAGGGGCCGTTCGCGTTCCGGTACATCACGATGGCCGCCGCCACGAGCGGCGAGAACGCCGGGACCTGGGCCAGCTCCTCGGCCGTCGCCGCGTTCACGTCGAGCGGGTCATCGCGGAGGGACTCGATCAGCTCCAGCAGCTCCGTCGGGTCGCCCTCGAGGTCCTCCTCGGCGAGCGCTTCGAGGCGGGCGCCGACGTCGGACGCGTCGAGCGTGTCGGCCGGCACGCCGGTGGTGTCGGCCGGGACCTGCGCGCTGGCGGACGCCGCCAGCAGGGCGAGCGAGGCGAGGAGGACGAGCCGCATCACGAGGGCCGGTGGCGGAGAGCCTGCGGCCGGTGACGCAGGTCTCCCAGGGCTACTCGGTGACTGAAAACGGGCCGCTGCCACTTCAAAAACCGACCTCGACGCCGAAGGCCGGCGTCAGCCCCAGCGACTCGTGCGCCTCGACGGCGATGTCGGCGCGGAGCGGGCCGGCGCGGACGCCCGCCCCCGCCGTGAACCGGACGGGCTCGGACGAGACGCCCACGCGCAGCGCCAGCGCCT
Organism: Rubricoccaceae bacterium; assembly: GCA_963811175.1. Classification (GTDB taxonomy): domain Bacteria; phylum Bacteroidota; class Rhodothermia; order Rhodothermales; family Rubricoccaceae; genus Rubrivirga. The sequence goes on from CAWEQE010000002.1 coordinate 1,858,235, forward strand.
CGACGGCGTACACCTCGGCGCCGGCCCGCACCGAGAGGCCGAAGTCGAGGTCCTGGTCGGCGTCGAGCACGAGGGTCGCGCGGTCCGACGGCGAGAAGGCGAGGCCGACGGTGAGGCCGGGGACCGTCGCCGCCGAGCGCCGGAGGTCGGCCTCCATGCCGCGGCCGAGGGCGAGCAGGTTGCGCCCCGCGAGGCCCAGCCGCAGCCCCGGCACCAGCTCGCCCTGGATGCCGGCCCCGAGCAGCACGTCCCCGACGCTCCCGAACCGCTCGGTCGAGAGCGCCTCGTAGCCGACGGCCACGCCCACGTCGAGCTGGCGGGAGGCGCCGAGGCGGACGCCCCGGCCGATCCCCACCGTGACGCGCGTCTCGCGGTGCTCGTCGAAGCCGTAGGTCCGGGCGCCGAGCCCGAGCGCGCCGGCGGGCGTCGGCACGGCGGCGGCGAGCGAGGCCAGCTGGAGCTCGCCGAGGCCGAACGCACGGCTCGCTTGGACGCCCGCGCGAGGCGCTTCGAGGCTCGCCCACGCCGCCGGGTTGGTGTGCCCCCACGCCTCGGCGCCGAGCGCGACGCCGGCCCGCCCTAACCCGAGCACGCGCGCGCCGCCCTCGGCGTATTGCGCCTGGGCCGGCACGCACAGCACGAGGCCGGCCGCCAGCAGGGCGAGGGGGAGCCGGAGGGGACGCATAATTGCCATCGGTTCGCGTTAGGAGGCCGCTCGCGGTCGGTATGTTGGGGAAGCGCCCCGAACATACGGGCGCGAGGCTCGTCCCCGTCGTCTGCTCCGAGCGTCCCCGTGCGTCATCTCGCCTTCCTCGTCGTCCTGCTGGCGGCCGTCGCCCGCCCCGCCTCCGCCCAGGAGCTGGCCTGCCAGGTCTCCATCAACCGGGCCGCCCTCAGCGGCAACGAGTACACCTTCCTCGACGAGATGGAGGACGCCGTCTTCCGCTACCTCAACAACCGCGCGTGGACCGACGACGTGTACTCGGACCGCGAGCGGATCGACTGCTCCCTCCAGATCACGCTCACGGACGCCCCGTCGCTCTCGTCGTTCCGGGGACAGATCGTGGTCCAGGCGTACCGGCCCATCTACGGGACCGCCCAGCGCTCGACCTCGCTGCTCCTCCGCGACGACGCCTGGGCCTTCAACTACACGCGCGGGCAGAGCCTGATCCACGACCCCAACCGGTTCGACGGCCTCACCTCCGTCCTCGACTTCTACGCCAACATCATCCTCGGCGTGGACTACGACTCGTTCTCGGAGCTGGGGGGGACCGAGTTCTACGAGCAGGCGCGCCTCATCGCGGACCTCGGCCGGAGCCAGCCCATCTCGGCGGCCCCCGGTTGGGGCCAGGACCAGACCGAGGAGCGGTCCCGGCACACCCTCGTCGAGCAGATCCTCGACCCGCAGTTCGAGCCGCTCCGCCGGGCGCACTTCACGTACCACTACACCGTCCTGGACCACTTCGTGATCGAGCCGCAGGTGGCGCGGGCCGAGGCCCTCGTGATGCTCCAGGAGCTCCACGAGATGTACCAGCAGTTCAACCGGCGCCGCTACGCGACCGACGCGTTCTACGGGGCGCGGTACCAGGAACTGGTCTCCTTCTTGCAGGACGCGCCGGAGCGCAACCAGGCGTACGCGCTCCTCTCGGAGATGGACGCGGCCCACCTCGGGGCGTACGACGCGCTCGTCAACTCGCGGTAGCCGAGCCGTCAGCGGTCAGGTTCTCAACCGAGGCACGCGAGCGCAGACGGCTCCCGCCCGTTCGGCTGGCGACCGTCGTCGCCAGTGCGTCCGCGTCGAACCGAGAACCGCTCCGAGCCGCGCTACCTGCGCGCCGGGCGCTGGCGGTCGGGGACCACGCGGGCGCGGCGGATGAGGTCGCCCTGGAGGAGCCGGTCCACGACGTCCTGCCCCTCGACCACGCGGCCGAAGGCGGTGTAGCGGCCGTCGAGGTGCGGTTGCGGGCTGTGGGTGAGGAAGAACTGGACGCCCTCGGTGTCCTTCCCCGAACTCGCCATCCCCGCCGTCCCGGTCGCGTAGCGGATGCGGGTGAACTCGCTCCGGATGGGCGTCTCCGGCCCGCCGTATCCGTCGCGCCGGAAGTAGTCGCCGCCCTGGACCACGAAGTCGGGGACGACCCGGTGGAAGGGGACGCCGTCGTAGAGGTCGTTCGCGGCCGTCGTGGTGAGAAGCTGGACCGTCTGCGGCGCCGCTTCCGTGTCCATCTCGATGGTCACGCGCCCCCGGTCGGTCTCCAGGACGAGGCGCGGGTGGCGCCCGACGCGGGCGAGGTGCGTCCAGTCGATGGAGGTGGTCCCGCTCGTGCTGCCGCCGGAGATCTCGACGTCGACGCCCTCGGAGAGCCGGTCGTTGAGCGCGTCGCGGGCCGCTTCGCGGAGGACGGGCGGGCCGTCGCCGAGCGCGATGCCGACCAGGAAGTCCACCTCGGACCCGTCGCGCACGCGCCCGACGGCGCCGATGATGGCGGCCATCGGCTCGACGTCCTCCGGCGCGTCGAGGCCGGCGTACGCCTCGCGGAGGATCGGCCCTGGACTGAAGGCCCAGAACGCCGAGTCCGCCAGGACGGGCGCCGAGATCGTGGTCGTGGCGAGGTCGCCGCGGCGGAGGCCGTGGGCGAAGGCGTCGAAAAAGCGCCGCGACCCATAGGTGCCCGTCTCCCAACGCGCGACGAGGGCGTCGAGCGCGGCGGCGGCGAGGCGGACGTCGTCGGCGCGGGCGGCGGTGAAGAGGCGCGTGAGGGCGGCCCCGTCGTCGGAGGCGCCGAGGGCGCGGAGCGCGGCGGCCTGGGCGAACGGGTCCGGCTGGCGGTCGGCCCAGGCGAGGACGAGGTCGGCGTGGCCCGTGCGGGCGAGGAGCGGGAGCGCGGCGGCCTGGACCGGCCACGGCCGGTCCGTCCCGATGTGGTCGAGCGCGAGGGCGACCTGGAGGTCCGTCGGCGTCTCGCCGTCTGCGAGACTGGTCATCGCCGTCTGCGCGACGTGGTCGTCGAGGTCGGTCGTGGCCGCCGCCAGCGCGCCGGTGGCGTCGTCGCCCGCTCGGCCCTGAAGGGCGCGGGCGGCGCCGACGCGGGTCCGCCAGTCGGGGTCGGACGTGAGCGCCGCCACGAGGCGATCCGTGTCCTGCGGGTCGTCCAGGCGGTCGAGAGCACGCGTGAGGCTGCCACGAGCCGGGTCGCCGGGAAGGGCGTCGAACGCGGCGCGGACGCGCCCGGCGTCGCTTCGCCAGGCGTCCACCGGGGCGCGCGTGAGGGCGTACGCCGCCGTACGGCGGAGGTCCGGGTCGGACGCCTGGAGACGGCTCGTGAGCCAGTCGGACCACGCCGGCGACGTGATGCCGCGCATTCCCATCCGCGCCAGGGCGAGGGCGCGGGCCGGCTCCAGGTGGTCCGGGAGGGACGCGGCGAGGAGGGCGGCGAGGTCGGCCCGCCCGCCGGTCTTGCCGAGCGCGTCGAGGACCTCGGTGAGGACGGCCGGCGTGGCCTCGGTGCGGAGCGCGACGACGAGCGCGACGCCGGCCGTCGAGTCGGCCGTCTGTCCGAGCGCGAAGGCCGCGTCGGCGCGGACGGCCGGCACGGGGTCGGAGAGGAGCCGTCGCAGGGCGGGGACCGCCTCCTCCGCCTGGACCGACCCGAGGGCGAACGCGGCCCGGGCACGGACCAGGCTGTCCGGACTGGCGAGCGCCTCGACCAGTCCGCCCGCGTCGCGCCGGATCTGGAGGTCCACGAGGGCCTGGAGGTCCGGGCGGTGCAGGAGCCCGTCGGAGGAGCGGCCGTACGGGTCGGCCGGCGGGGCGGCCGACGTGGCGGCGCGGTCCGTGGCGGCGCAGCCGGCGACGAGGACGCTGGCGGCGAGCGCCAGCAGGGCGGGGGACAGGCGCACGGGGCGGGGTGTGGGGGGGCCGGCCGACGGGCCGGCGGGTGCGAACGGGGGGACTCGAACCCCCACGGGTGTTACCCCACCAGATCCTAAGTCTGGCGTGTCTACCATTCCACCACGTTCGCAGGGGGCCGAAGGTACACACGGCCCGCTGGCGACACGCCTCCGCCAGCGCGGCCAGCACGTCCTCCCCCGAGGTCGCCGGACTCACTTTTCCTTCACCCGTCTCCCGCCGGGCGCGCGCTACCTTTGGCGTCGCCTCGTCCCGGACACCCGGGCAGGGCTACGGCCGCACCGGGTGGAGGTCTTCGGCACCCCCCGCGACCCCGCCCCGCCCGTGCGGCTCGCCAGCTACTGGCGCTCGCTGCATCCACCCCGTCCCACCCGGCACCTCCGAATGTTCGACACGCTATCCGACAAGCTCGACGTCGCCCTCAAAAACGTCAAGGGCGAGGGCCGCATCAACGAGCTCAACATCGCCGAGACGATGCGCGAGGTCCGCCGCGCGCTCCTCGACGCCGACGTCAACTACGGGGTCGCCAAGGACTTCACCAACAAGGTGAAAGAGGCGGTCGACGCGGAGAAGGTCCTCCAGTCCGTCAACCCCGGTCAGCAGTTCGTCAAGGCCATCCACGACGAGCTGGTGTACCTGCTGGGCGACGTCCACGTGGACCTCAACCAGGCCAAGCGCCCGCCGACGGTGATCCTGGTGGCCGGCCTCCAGGGCGCCGGCAAGACCACGTTCGTCGGCAAGCTGGCGCACTACCTCCGCTCGAAGGGCCGGAGCCCGATGGTCGCCGCCGCCGACGTGTACCGCCCGGCGGCCGTCGACCAGCTCGAGACGCTGGCGGCGCAGGTCAACGTCCCCGTCTTCTCGATCCGGGGCGACGACGGCGTGCCCGTCCGGGACGCCGTCCGCGTGGCCACCGAGGCCGTCGCCGAGGCGAAGCGGACCGGCCGCGACACGATCATCATCGACACCGCCGGCCGCCTCCACGTGGACGAGGCGATGATGCAGGAGGTCGTCGCCATCAAGCAGGCCACGGAGCCCGACGAGATCCTGTTCGTCGTCGACTCGATGACGGGCCAGGACGCCGTCAACACGGCCAAGGAGTTCAACGACCGCCTCGACATCGACGGCGTCGTCCTCACCAAGCTCGACGGCGACACGCGCGGCGGCGCCGCCCTCTCGATCCGGTCCGTCGTCCAGAAGCCGATCAAGTTCGCGTCCACCGGCGAGAAGCTCGACGCGCTCACCGAGTTCTACCCGGACCGGATGGCCCAGCGCATCCTCGGGATGGGCGACGTGGTCTCGTTCGTGGAGAAGGCCCAGGAGCAGTTCGACGCCGAGGAGGCCGAGAAGCTCCAGCGCAAGTTCCGCACGCAGGACTTCGACCTCCAGGACTTCTACGACCAGCTCCAGAAGATCAAGAACATGGGGTCGCTGAAGGACCTCCTGGGCATGATCCCCGGCGTCGGCAAGGCGATCAAGGAGATCGACGTCGACGACGACGCGTTCCGCCACATCGAGGCGCTCATCCAGTCGATGACGCCGTTCGAGCGGGCCAACCCGGAGCAGCTCAACGGCTCGCGCCGCCGCCGGATCGCCAACGGCTCCGGCCTGGAAGTCCAGGACGTCAACGCGCTCCTGAAGCAGTTCCGCGAGATGAAGAAGATGATGAAGACGATGTCCAAGCTCCAGGGCAAGGGCCGCGCCGTCGACCCCAGCCAGCTCCTCCCAGGCCGCTAGACCGCTTCGCGGGTTCCGCCCAACGGGCGGTCCCGCGGGATCTCCCGCCGCTGACTGGCGGCGCTCACCCTCCGATCGTTTCTGCCGACCCTGCCCACCCCGCAGAACCGGCCCAACCCGCTCTCCCAACCCTATGTCCGTCAAGCTCCGTTTCCGCCGTATGGGCCGCCGCAAGCTGCCCGTGTTCGGCCTCGTCGCCACCGACAGCCGCTCGCCCCGCGACGGCCGCTTTATCGAAGACCTCGGCCGCTACGAGCCCGTCGCCGAGCCGTCCGTCGTCACGCTCGACGCCGAGCGCATCGTCTACTGGCTCAGCCAGGGCGCCCAGCCGTCCGACACCGTCCGCAACCTGCTCCAGAAGGAGGGGGTCCTCTACCGCTGGGCGCTGACGCGCCAGGGCAAGGAGGCCGACGAGATCGAGCAGGCCGTCGCTGAGTTCAAGGAGCGTCAGGGCGAGAAGGCACCGGCCAAGAAGACGCGCGCCGAGCGCCGCGCCGAGGCCCTGGAGGCCGAGCGCAAGGTGGCCAAGGAGCGCGCGGCGGAGATCGAGAAGGAGCGCCAGGAGCGCGAGGCCGAGCTTCGGAAGCAGCGCGAGGAGGCCGAGGCCGCCGAGCGCGCCGCCGCCGAGGAGGCCCGCGCCGAGGCCGCCGCCGCCGCCGCCGACAGCGAGGCGATGACGGAGGCCACCAACGCGCCGGAGGCCGAGGCCTCGGGCGAGGCGGCCGAGACCGCCAGCGCCGGCGAGCCCGTCGAGAACACCTCGTCGCAGGCCGAGGCCACCGGCAGCGAAGCGGCTACGACCGCGGCCGAGACCGCGGCTGCCGAGGCCGCCGACGGCGACGCCGCTGTCGCCGAGGCGGGCGCGGCCGACGTGCCCGAGAGCGGGCCCACGTCGGCCGAAGACCAGCCGGCCACCCAGACCGACTCGGTCGAGGCGGCGACGGAGGCGGTCCAGGAGCAGAACGCGGAGGAGACGCAGGCCGGTGCCGACCTGGGCGTCGCCGCTCCCGCCGCCGACGTACAGGAGGCCGAGGGAGCCCCCGAGACGGCGGAGGCCGACGACCTCACCACCATCCACGGCGTCGGTCCGACGTACGCCGAGATCCTCACGGGCGCCGGCATGACGACCTACGCCGCCGTCGCCGAGGCGTCGGTCGAGCAGCTCCAGGCCGCCATCACGGACGCCGGCTCGTCGACGGCCGGCAACGAGGAGACGTGGCCGGAGCAGGCCCGCCTCCTCGCCGCTGGCGACACGGCCGGGCACGACGCCTACGTCGAGACGCTCAAGAACGCGTAACCGAGACCGCACGCTCCGGGCGGGGTCGGCGCACGTCGCTGGCCCCGCCCTCGCGTCTCCGCCATGCCCGTCGACCCCGACCGACTCCTCCTCATGGGCCGCCTCGGCCGCCCGCACGGCGTGCGCGGCGAGATCAAGGTGACGCCCGAGACCGACGACCCCCAGCGGTTCGCCCTCCTGGACCGCCTCTACATCGGCGAGACGGAGAAGAACGTCCGGCCCGTCGAGGTCGAGTCCGTCCGGTTCCAGTACCCGAAGGGGCGGACCGTCGTGCTGCTGGCGCTCGCCGGCGTCGAGTCGGTGGAGGCCGTCGAGGAGATCCGCGGCGCCAACCTCTACGCCGACTCCGACGACCTCCCGGCGCTGGAGGAGGGCGAGGCGTTCTTGCACGACCTCATCGGCCTGGAGGTCGTCGTGGTGGACGAGGGCGGCGAGCCGGTCGGCGAGCCCATCGGGACGGTCCACGACCTCTACGACGGCGCCCAACTCCTCTTCGCCATCGCCCGCCCCGGCAAGCCCGACGCGCTCCTCCCCGACGTGGACGAGTTCGTCGACCGCGTGGACCTGGAGGCCCGGCGCCTCTACGTCCGCCCGCCGGAAGGGCTGTTCGACGACGAGGGGTAGGGGATGAGAGAGGGAGGAGGGATGAGCCGATCCCCTCCCTCGATCCCTCGATCCCTCGATCCCTCCTCTATGCTCCGCTTCGACCTCGTCACCGCCCTGCCGGACCTCGTCCGGAGCCCGCTGGAGCACTCGATCCTGAAGCGGGCGCAGGACAAGGGGCTCGTCGAGGTCGAGGTCCACGACCTCCGCGACTACGCGCCCGGCAAGCACCGCCAGATCGACGACATCCCGTACGGCGGGATGGGCGGGATGGTGCTCAAGCCCGAGCCGCTCTTCGCCTGCATCGAGCACCTCCAGGCTGAGCACGGGCCGTATGACGAGGTCATCTTCCTGACGCCGGACGGCGAGACGCTCGACCAGCCCCTCGCCAACGCGCTCTCTCTGCGGGGCCGTCTGCTCCTGATCGCGGGGCACTACAAGAACGTCGACCAGCGGGTCCGCGACGTCCTCGTGACGCGGGAGATCTCCGTCGGGGACTACGTGCTCTCGGGGGGGAGCTGCCCGCGCTCGTCCTCATCGACGCCGTGGCGCGGCTCGTGCCGGACGTGCTCGGCGACGCCGGCTCGGCCCTCAGCGACTCGTTCCAGGACGGCTTGCTCGACGCCCCCTCGTACACGCGCCCGGCCGAGTTCCGGGGGATGCCCGTCCCCGACGTGCTCCGCTCCGGCGACCACGGGGCCATCCGCGACTGGCGGGAGCGCCAGCGGCTCGACCGGACCCGCCAGCGCCGCCCGGACCTCCTCGACGGCCCCGGCCCCTCCGGCGAAGAATCCCTGTAGACCGCCCCGCGCGGCCGATCGGGCGCCGCCCCTCCGTAGCTTTCTTGTTCGTGCCGGGGACGCCCTGGCCCCCACCCAGCCCACCCCTGACATGGCGACCGACCTCATGAGCCTCGTGGAGGCCACCCAGCACCGCGACGACCTCCCCGACTTCGACCCCGGCGACACCGTCCGCGTTCACGTCCGCGTGATCGAGGGCGACAAGGAGCGCGTCCAGATCTTCGAGGGCGTCGTGATCGGCATCCAGAACGGCGGCACGGCCGAGTCCTTCACCGTTCGGAAGATCTCGAACGGCGTCGGCGTGGAGCGGATCTTCCCGTTCGCCAGCCCGCGCATCGCCACCGTCGAGGTCGTCCGCCAGGGGCGCGTGCGCCGCGCCAAGCTGTACTACCTCCGCGGGCTGCGGGGCAAGGCCGCCCGCATCCAGGAGCGCCAGCGCACGAGCTAGCCCGGCGGCCGGAGGGCGAGGGGCGGGAGAGGGGGTCCGCCTACAGGCCCTGGGCCTCCACCCCCACCCCCGACCCCTCCCATGCGTCTCGCCGTCTGGCCCGTCCTCCCCGCCCGCGCCCTGGCCCGCGCGCTCGGCGACCTCGTGACCGAGGTGGTGGAGGTCGAGCCGCACGAGGCACGCGCCGCGCTCGACACGGGCCGCGCCGACCTCGTGCTCCTCCCGACGCTGGAGGTGCTCCGCGCGCACACCGGGCTCTCGGTGATCCCCGGCGTGGCCCTCGCCGGCGAGCGGAGCCCGCGCCGCCGCCTCGTCGTGGGCTCGGCCCTGGACCAGATCGAGACCATCGCCTTCGATCCGCACGACGCGCAGGAGGCGATCCTCTCGCAGCTCGTGCTCCGCGAGCACTACGGCGCCCACCCGACGTTCCAGGTCCCCGACGCCGCCGCGCTGGCGGACGTCCTCGGCCAGCAGTCGGCCGCGCTCGTGGGCTACGCCGACGACGTGCCCGAGGGCGCCTTCGTGCTCGACCCCGGCCAGGAGTGGACCGACCTCACGCTCCGCCCGATGGTCTGGGGCCTCCTGGCCACCGCCGAGGGCGCGCTCGACGTCGAGACGGTCCGCCGCCTCCGCGCCGCCGTTCAGGAGGCCGCCGTCAGCGACGACCTGTTCGTCGACGGCGTCGGCGTCTACCAGCTCACGCTCGACGGCTACGCCGCCGACGGGCTCGACCAGCTCGCCGAGTACCTGTTCCAGACCGGCACGCTCGGCGAGGTCCCCGCCGTCCCGTTCGTCCAGGTCCCGGACACGAACGACGCGAACGACGAGGAGGAGTAGCGCGTAGGATCGGGCCCCCGATCCCCGACCCCACGCCCTCTCATGGCCGACGGAACCAAGACCATCGTCACCAACCGCCGCGCGCGGTACGACTTCGAGCTGAGCGACCGCTTCGAGGCCGGCATGGTGCTCACCGGCTCCGAGGTCAAGTCGCTGCGCGGGGCGAAGGCCAACCTCCAGGACGCCTTCGTGATCGTCCGCAAGGACGGCGTGGACCTGATGAACTGCTACATCGCCCCGTACGAGATGGGCGGCTACGCGAACCACGAGCCCTCGCAGCCCCGGCGGCTCCTCCTCCACAAGGCCGAGATCGACAAGCTCCGCAAGGGGACCGAGCAGAAGGGCTACACCATCGTCCCCACCCGGCTCTACTTCAAGGGGGGGCGGGCCAAGGTCGAGATCGCCCTCGGCAAGGGGAAGCGGACCGTCGACAAGCGCCAGACGATCGCCGAGCGCGAGTCGAAGCGCCGGCTGGAGCGGGTCCTGAAATCCCACTGAGCCGACCTGCGCAGGGACCGCCAGTTGCCTTGACGGCCGGCGCCGCACGCGGGAAGTTGAGCCCGTCCGGGAGTTGCCGTCCGGGGGCCTTCTGGGGCAACGTTGTCCGGGCCTCCACGTTCAGGGAGGGCTGCTCCCGACCGACGCCTGATGCCATGACCCTTCGACTCTCGCTCCTCCTCCTGCTCGCCGCGTCCGCCGTCGGCGCGCGCGCGCAGTCCGCCATCGAGCCGGCCACCGAGGCCTACGGCGACGGCCGCTTTGCCGAGGCCGTGGGCCTGCTGGAAGCCCAGCTGGCGGCGAACCCGGACGACGCCGAGGCCCACTACCTCCTCGCCCGCATCCTCTTCGACACCAACAACCCGGCCAGCGACGAGGGCCGTGCGGGCCGCGAGATCAACGAGGCCATCGCGCTCGACCCGGACAACGTCCTCTACCTGACGGCCCGGCTGGAGCAGCTCCGGGGCGACACGTGGAACTTCTTCGAGGAGCAGCTCCGCCGCCGCCAGCGCCGCGAGCTCGCCCAGAAGCTCCTCACCCTCGACCCCGACAACGCGCACGCGCACGAGGAGCTGGGCGTCCAGGCGGTGGCGGACTTCTACACCTACCGCAACGCGATCTCGTTTCCCCGGCTCGCCTTCAGTTCGCCGTCGCTGAACGCCCGTGGCGGCGTCCAGGAAGGCGAGAGCGCGGAGGCTCAGCAACGGGATTTTGAGCAGGGGTCCTCGGAGGGCAGCGAACAGGGGACGCCGGGCCTGGAGCCCGACCCGATCATGGAGAGCGGCCTCACGGACGACTTCATGCGGCAGGCGGGCGAGGTCCTCGTGGGCGACCGCTTCGACGTCGACGAGCTGGAGCGGAACGAGGGCGTGGCGGTCCGCCGCTACGGCGAGCGCGCGAACGCGGCCTACGAGGCCGCCATCGGCCACCTCCGCCAGTCGCTCGAGGCCGACCCCCGCCGCCGGGCCGTCTACGACCACCTCGCGCGGCTGGCCGTGCTCTCGGGCGACTACGGCGCGTTCGTGCCGGACCTCAACGAGATGTACGTCCAGTTCCCGGACGACCCCGGGATGTGGCTCTACCTCGGCATGGCGAACCAGCGGCTCGGCCAGTACGACGCCGCCGACGTCGCCTTCCGCAACGCCATCGAGCGGATGGGGCCGGAGGAGCGCCGGGCGTTCACGGACCTCTCGATGATCCTCCCGCCCGACGAGCGCGCCGCCTACCGGGCCGATTCGGCCGCCTTCGCTCAGCGCTACTGGACCAGCCGCGACCCCCGGTTCCTCAACACGGTCAACGAGCGCCGGAGCGAGCACTACGCCCGCCTCGTCACCGCCGACCTCCTCTACCGCTCTGAGGACCTCGACCTCCCCGGCTGGGACACCGACCGCGGCCGGCTCCACGTCCGCTACGGGCTCCCGCAGCGCGACGTGCTCATCGTGAGCGGTTTCGGCGCCATCCTGGAGCAGTTCGGCGACCGGAATCAGGCCTACGTCAACGCGCAGGCCGACGTCGCCAACCGCTTCAACGTGTGGGACTACGGGGACTTCCGGCTCGTGTTCGAGGACCCCAACCGGAACGGCGAGTTCGTCCTCTACAGCCCGCCCGCCGACCTCTACAGCCTCGCCACGGCCGGGAGCCAGGTCTACGACATGGACTACGTCGAGCGGGCCGAGGAGCGGGTCCGCGAGGAGCCGGAGCGTTACACCTTCGAGAGCCCCGGCCGCAAGGTGCAGCTCCCGTACCGTGTGGCGGCGTTCCGGGGGGAGGAGGGCCGGACCGACCTCTACGTCAACTACGGCATCCCGCTCGACCGCCAGCCGGGGGCGGGGACCGAGACGCGCGACGACGTGGACCTCGTGATCCGCACCGGCGCCTTCCTCATCGGTGGCGACCGCGACCTCCTCGTCGAGCGGCGGCGGACGATCTACGGCCTCCGGGGCGCCCAGATCGTCTCGTTCGACGAGGCCGACCTCTGGACGAGCACGGAGGCCATGACGACGGAGCCCGGCCCGCACGAGGTCTCGCTCGAGTTCGAGACGGCCTCGGGCGGCACCAGCGCCGTCCAGCGCCGGGCGCTCGACGTGCGCGACCTCTCGGGCGACGCCCTCCAGCTCTCCGACATCTTGCTGGCCTACTACGTGGAGGAGGCCGACGGCGAGCAGCCGGGGCGGATCTTCCGCGACGGCCTCTCGGTCCAGCCCGCGCCGTGGGGCGTCTTCGGGGTCGGCGACCCGATCTACCTCTTCTTCGAGGTCTACAACCTCGGCCTCTCCGGCGACCGCACCGACTACGAGGTCGAGGCCCGGCTCGTCCCGAAGGACGACTCGCGCGGGCTGGCCCGCGTCGCCCGCCGCATCTTCGGCGGCCGGGACCGCGGCGTGGCGACGGGCGTCGAGTACCAGGGCGCGGAGTCGACGGCGGCCGAGTACCTCATCCTCGACGCGGCCGACCAGGAGCCCGGCCTGTACACGCTCACCGTCACGGTCCGCGACAACGTCACCGGCCGGACCGTGGACGAGGAGACGGACCTGCTCCTGGAGTAGCGTCAGCCGCCGGGGCGCCGGGCGCGCTCGGAGACGGACGCGTCCATCTCGGCGACGAGCGCCTTCAGGCCCTCCTTGTACTGGCGGAGGCGCTCCGCCAGCGCGGCGTCGGCGGTGGCCAGGATCTGGACGGCCAGCAGCCCGGCGTTCTTCGCGCCCCCGATGGCGACCGTGGCGACGGGCACGCCGCCCGGCATCTGGACGATGGAGAGGAGGGAGTCGAGCCCCTTCAGGTCTCGGGTGGCGACGGGCACGCCGATGACGGGGAGGACGGTGGAGGCGGCGATCATGCCGGGCAGGTGGGCCGCCCCGCCGGCCCCGGCGACGATCGCTTTGAGGCCGCGCTCGGCCGCCGTCCGGGCGTAGTCCGCCATCGCGTCGGGCGTGCGGTGGGCCGAGAGGACGCGGGCCTCGAACGGGACGCCGAACTCGTGGAGCACGTCGGCGGCGGCCTCCATCGTGGGCCAATCAGACTCGGAGCCCATGGCGAGGCCGACGAGGGGGGAGGGCATAGGGACGGGAAGAGGGAGAGGGGAAAAATGGGGAAGGAATGCCGGGCTGAGTGCGGAAAAGTGCGGGCGCCCCGGCCCCTCGCGACGGCACCCGCCAGCCGTGCAGCTCCCACCCGAACGCTACAGCCGGACGGCGGCGGCGGCCTGCTCGGCCCGCTGGCGGGCGTCGTCCACGGTGTCGGCGGTGACGGTCACGTGGCCCATCTTGCGCGCGCGGCGCACGTCGGCCTTGCCGTAGAGGTGGAGGCTCGCGCCGGGCACCGCCAGCGCGGCGCGGAGGTCCGGGCGCGCCGCGCCCTCCCGCTCGCCCAGCACGTTCACCATGCAGGCCGCCGGCACGCGGAGGCCGGGGTCGCCGAGCGGGAGCCCGAGCACGGCGCGGACGTGGTTCTCGAACTGCGACGTGTGCGAGGCGTCGAGGGTGAGGTGCGCCGTGTTGTGCGGACGCGGGGCGACCTCGTTGATGAGCACGCGGCCCTCGGGCGTCACGAACACCTCGACCGTCGCCACGCCGACGGCGCCGAGCGCCTCGACCGTGGCCCGCGCCACGCGCCGCGCCTCGTCCTCCACCTCGGCGCGGAAGCCGGCTGGCGACCGTCGCCGCGTGGAGACGATGATCTCGGTGCTCGCTCCGCACGACCGGGTAGACGGCGGTCTCACCGTCCTCGCGGCGCGCGACGGTGACGGCCGCCTCCGCCTCGAACGGGACGAACGCCTCGACGAGCAGCCCGTCGTCCGCGGCGAGGTCGGCCCACGCCCGGCGGACGTCGTCCTCGGTGCGGCACGTGGCGTTGCCGTAGCCGTCGTACGAGCCCTCGAACTGCTTACAGACGACCTCCCCCCCGAACCTCTCGAACGCCTCCAGCGCCTCGTCGAGCGTCGCCGTGAGCGCGTAGCGGGGCTGCGGCAGGCCGGCCTCGGCGTAGCGCGCGCGCTGGCGGCCCTTGTGTCGAACGGTCACGAGCGTCGCAACGGACGGGCGCAGCGCGACGTCGGCCGGGAGCACGTCGCGGAGGCGGTCGGCCGGCGCCCACTCGCTCTCGACCGTCACCACGCTGCACTCCTCGGCCCAGTCGCGGAGGACGAACGGGTCGGTCCAATCGGCCACGGTCACGTCGGCGAACGGGGCGGCCGGGCCGGACGGTTTCGGGGCGAGGATGCGGACGGGGATGCCGAGGCGGGCGGCGGCGAGCGCCGTCATGCGGCCGAGCTGGCCGCCGCCGAGGATGCCGAGAGTCACGGGAAAAGAGGCAGGATAGACAAGAGGGGCGGCTCGTTACCGGCTGAGGGGTGCGGGCTCTACTCGTCCCGCGCGATCTCGCTGAGCTGGCGGCTCCGCTCGGTGGCCATCGCCACGGCGTCGATGAGCATGGTGCGGAGGCCGTGCTTCTCCAGCTCCGCGACGGCCGTGATGGTCGTCCCGCCGGGCGTCGTCACCTCATCGCGCAAGATGGCCGGGTGCTTGCCGGTCTCCAGCACGAGGCGGGCCGCGCCCAGGACCGTCTGTGCCGAGAGCTTGAGGGCGGTGGCGCGGGGCATCCCTTGCTTTACGCCGGCGTCGGTCAGCGCCTCGATCACCATGAACACGTAGGCCGGGCCGCTGCCCGAGAGGCCGGTCACGGCGTCCATCAGGTACTCCGGGACGATCTCGACGTGGCCGACGGCCTGGAACATCTCGCGAGCCATCTCCAGGTGGGCCTCGCCCGCATGGGCGCCCGGAGCGATGGCCGTCGCGGCCTCGTCCACGAGCGCCGGCGTGTTCGGCATCGCGCGGACGATCGGCAGGTCCTGGCCGAGCGCCGTCGCCAGCGCCCCGGTCGTCACGCCGGCCAGCGTCGAGAGGACGAGCGTGCCGGGGGCCACGTGGTCGCGGACCTCCTCCAGGAGCACGGCCGCGTTCTGGGGCTTCACCGTGACGAGGACGACGCTCGCCCCGCGCACGGCCGCCGCGTTGTCGGTCGAGACGGCGACGCCGGGGAGCCGCTCGCGGAGCTCGTCGAGGGCGAACTCGTTGCGGCGGGTGGCCCGGATCTGGCCGGCGGGGAGGTCGCCACCCCGGAGGAGGCCGCCGACGAGGGCGCGGCCGATGTTGCCGGCGCCGAGGACGGCGAGGGTCTGGTCGCGGAGCACGGGAGGGTGGGGAGTGAGTCTGGAGGCTACGCCCGCCTCCCGTCCCGTGCACGCTGCCGGACCGGGCCCGGCGCTAGTTCCGGCCGTTTCTACGACTCCGGCGGTTCCGGCGGTCCTCCCGCCGGTCGTCTCTCCGCCGGTCGCGGTCGCACGAGCCGAATCGGTCACCGTGGTTGAGGTGGGCGCGGACGGCCGGCTCGGGCAGCGTCCGCGTGTTCTTGCCCTTGTGACAGACGACGTAGCGGTTCTGGCCGCCGTCGCTCTCCACGCGTGCCGAGGCGGGGTAGGAGCGGGACTGCCGGTCGTAGCGAGAGGAGGAGCAGCCGACGAGCAGGCCGGCACCGAGAACGAGGAAGCAGAGCGAACGCATGGAGGGAGGGGAGAGAGGAGGAAGGAAGAGCCGCTGCACAGAACGTGCCCGTCACGCGGGCGGTCTCGAATCCACCCCCGCGCTACGCGATCAGGCCCTCTACGACGCCACGGTCGGTGATGACGGTGTCAGACGTCCGGCCTTCGGGACGGTCCGCGCGGACCTCGTCCGACTGGCGCTCGGCGGCGTCGAGCGCCAGCGGGCCGAGGTCGAACAGGCACGCCGCCCACGTCAGCCCGGCGCCGAACCCGACGAGGGCGAGCGTGTCGCCGGGCTCGGCGCGGCCGGCGTCGAGCGCCTCGCTCAGCGCGATCGGGATCGTCGCGGCCGACGTGTTGCCGTAGTCGGCCACGTTCATCACCACCTTCTCGGGTGGCAGGTCGAACTGCTTGGCCGCGTACTCGATGATCCGCGCGTTGGCCTGGTGGGGGACGAAGAGGTCGATGTCGGCCACGTCCATGCCCGCCTTCGCCATCACCCGCTGGAGCGACTCACCCATCGTGCGCGTGGCGAACCGGAACACGGCCCGGCCGTCCATGCGGAGAAAGTGCGTCCGGTTGTCGATGGCCTCCTGGCTCACCGGGTTGCGCGTGCCGGGGCAGGGGGCGATGAGGGCCTCCGCCTTCGACCCGTCGCTGCCCAGCTCGAACGACCGGACGCCGCACGGCTCGTCGACGGCCCGGAGCACCACGGCCCCCGCGCCGTCCCCGAACAGGACGCACGTCGACCGGTCGGTCATGTCGAGGTTCTTGGAGATCACCTCGGCGCCGACGACGAGGATCGTCCGGTAGGCGCCCGTCTGGATAAACTGGTCGGCGGTGACGAGGCTGTAGACGAACCCGGTGCACCCCACCATCAGCGTCATCGCGCCGGCGTTCGTGCAGCCGAGGCCGTGCTGGACCTGGCTGGAGACCGGCGGCGTGAGGTAGTCCGGGCTGGAGGTGGCGACGATCACGAGGTCGACGTCGGGGCCGTCGACGCCGGCCCGGTCGAGCGCGCGCCGCCCGGCCTCGATGCAGAGGTCGCTCGTGGCCTGGTCCTCGCTCACGAAGTGCCGCCGCTCGATCCCCGACCGTGATCGGATCCACTCGTCGGTGGTATCCACGAACTGGGCCATGTCCTCGTTGGTGAGGACGTTCTCGGGGGCGTAGTGGCCCCAGCCAACGAGCGAGGCGTATTTCCTGGACATAGCGTGGAGGGTCGGTCAGTCAAAAAGGACGGGCCGCTGGAGGAAGCGGTTTCGACGCAAAGCTAGCCGCCGGGCGCCTCGTCCGCGAAGGAGCCCGTCTGGAGGAACCGGACCGTGAGGCGGATCACGCCCGGTGAGACCATGACGAGCGCGTGCGAGCGCGCCACGACCGCCTGGTCCGCCAGCCCGTCGGGCGCGTGGGCGCTGGCGACGGAGACGAGCCCGTCGTGGGGCCCCTCGAACAGGCCCCCGAACGGGAGGAGCCGGCGCGTCCCAGCGATCACGCCGGCCTCGACGCCCCGGACCGGGCCGAGCTGCTTCGGGACGCTGGCGTCGCCCGTGCCGAGCTGCTGGAGCGTCGGGCCGAGCACGGACCGGAACGGCTGGCGGTGGCGGAGCGCGTCGGCGACCTCGGAGCCCGCGTGGGGCGGGGCCAGCATGACCGCCCGCGAGCCGTCGGGGAGCCGCCGCCCCGCGTCGAGGCGCTGGGCGGCGAGGGCGCGGACGAGGATGCCGCCCAGCGAGTGCGTCACGAAGTGGACGCGCTCGGCGCCGCCGTCCAAAAGGGCGTCCACGCGGGGCGCGACGACGGTGTCGACGAGGTCCTCGATGGACCGCTTGCGCGAGGGGTAGTCCACGACGTGCGGCTCGAAGCCGGCCGCCCGCAGCGCGCGCCGCATCGGGAGCATCGAGAGGCCCGTGCGGCCGAGGCCGTGGAGCAGGAGGACGGGGGCGGGCATGGGCCATCAACGGGCGAGCGGGGGCGTCGGGTTCACGGCGGCCGCTGGCGGAGCGCACCCGCCAGCGGGTCGGGCTCGACCGCGCGGGTTCTGTGTCCGTGAGCCAGGAGGCTCGGCGGTCGCCAGGGCCACCCCGGCCGTGTGGCCCTACGGATTCCCCGTCCCTTCCTCCCCCGTCAGTACCCCACGGCGGCGTCCTGGCCGCGCGGGTCGGCGCCGCCGAGGAGGATGCGGCCCGAGCGGACCGTCTCGGTGCGCTCCAGCCCGGACGGGTCGATGTCGAGGTCGGCCTCCTGGTACACCACCCGGATGCCGTCGGCGCGGCTCCACCGCCCGTCGGACTCGGCGACGGTCCAGCCGCGCTGTTCGAGGGCCGTCACCACGTCGGCGGGGAGGGCGTGGGTCTCGGCGAACAAGACGTCCGGGAGCCACTGGTGGTGGACGCGCGGCGCCGCGACGGCGGCCTGGACGTCGAGGTCGTGGTCGATCACGTTCATCACCACCTGGAAGACGGTCGTGATGATGCGCGCGCCGCCGGGCGACCCGATCACCAGGAACAGCCGGCCCTCGGGGTCCTCCACGATCGCCGGCGTCATGGACGAGAGCATCCGCTTGCCGGGGCCTACCGCGTTCGCCTCGGCCCCGACGAGCCCGAACATGTTGGGCACGCCGGGCGCCGCCGCGAAGTCGTCCATCTCGTTGTTGAGGAAGAACCCGGCCCCGTCCACCACGACGTCGCTGCCGTAGGCCCCGTTGATCGTCGTCGTCGTGCTCACCGCCAGCCCCCCGGCGTCGACGACGGAGTAGTGCGTCGTCTCGGTCGACTCGAACGCGAGCGGGTCGCCGTACGTCACCGTCCGGCTCGTGTCGGCGCGGTACGGGTTGAAGCTGGCCATCCGGCGGCGCGCGTAGTCCGGGTCGGTCAGCTCCGAGACCGGGACCGGCGTAAAGTCCGGGTCGCCGAGCCACTGCGCGCGGTCGGCGTAGACGCGGCGGCTGGCCTCTGCCTGGAGGTGGACGGTCGCGCTGCTGTTGAGGCCGAGCCCCGCCACGTCGTACGGCTCGACCATGTTCAGGAGCTGGATCAGCGCCACGCCGCCGGACGATGGGGGCGGCATCGAGATCACCCGGTGGCCCCGGTACGTCCCGATCACGGGCTCGCGCTCGACGGCCTCGTACCCGGCGAGGTCGGCGTGCGTGATGAGGCCGCCGCCGCGCTCCATCGCGGCCACGATGAGGTCGGCCGTGCGCCCGCGGTAGAACCCGTCGCGCCCGCGCGCGGCGATCCGGTCGAGGACGTCGGCCAGGTCGGGCTGGCGGAACGTCTCGCCGGGCTCGAAGCGGGCGCCGTCGGGCTTGGTGAAGTAGCGGGCCGTGCTCTCGAACCCCTCGAAGCGCGACCGGAAGCCGTTGAACCGCTCGGCCTGGTCGCGGCCGAGCGGGTAGCCCTCGCGGGCGAGGCGGATGGCCGGCGCCAGGACGTCGGCCAGGGGAAGCCGGCCGTAGCGCTCGTGCGCGGCGAGGAGGCCGGCGACGGAGCCCGGCGTGCCGGAGGCGAGGTAGCCGAGCTGGCTCCGCTCCGGGACGAACGTGCCCGTCGAGTCGAGGAACATGTCGCGCGTGGCGGCGGCCGGGGCCGTCTCGCGGTAGTCGAGGGTCGTCGCCCTGCCGTCGGGGAACCGGATCACCATGAACCCGCCGCCGCCGATGTTGCCGGCCACGGGGAACGTGACGGCGAGCGCGAAGCCGGTGGCGACGGCCGCGTCGACGGCGTTGCCGCCGGCGCGCATCACCTCGACGCCGGCCTCGCTGGCGAGCACGTCGGCCGAGACCACCATCCCGTGCTCGGCACGGACGGGGTCGGGCGTGGCGGAGACCTGGGCGCCCGCCGGCTGCGACTCGCAGGCGACGAGGACGACCGCCAGCAGGACGGGGAGGAGGCGGCGGGGCATGGGGGTCGGGGATGGATGCCCCAGCTTACGCCGCCCAGACGGCCGAGGGACCACTTTCTGGGCCGCCGCTCGGCGCTCTTGTACGGGAATGTGCGGTGACGCACCTTGCCTTATCACCCTCCACCCGCTTCCATGCGCCTTCGTACTCTCCTCGCGGCCCTCGTCCTCATCGGCGCGGCCGTCGGGGCCAACGCCCAGACGGCCCTCGGGACCCTCACCGGGCGCGTCACCGATACGGACGGCCAAGCGCTCCCGGGCGCCAACGTCGCCGTCGTCTCGCTCTCGCTGGGCGCCACCACGGGCGCCGACGGCCGGTACTCGTTCCGCGCTCCGGCCGGGAGCTACGAGGTCCGGGCCAGCTTCGTCGGCTACGCCACAGAGCGGGTCACGGTCACGGTCCGCGCCAACGACACGGTCACGCAGGACTTCTCCCTGGGCGACGACTACGTCGGGTCGGGCGAGGTCGTCGTGCTCGGCGGGCGGGGCGGGGACCGGTCCGTCGTCAACTCGCCGGTCCCCATCGACGTTATCACGCCCCTGGAGCTGCGGTCGAGCGGGTTTACGGAGACGCAGCAGGTGCTCCAGCTCATCGTCCCGTCGTACAACGCGCCCCAGGCCTCGATCACCGACGGCTCCGACCACGTCCGCCCGGCGACGCTGCGGGGCCTCGGCCCGGACCAGGTGCTCGTCCTCGTCAACGGGAAGCGGCGGCACACGAGTGCGCTCGTCCACGTCAACGGCTCGGTCGGGCGCGGCTCGACCGGCGCCGACCTCAACGCGATCCCGGCCGGGGCCATCGAGCGGATCGAGGTGCTCCGCGACGGGGCCGCGGCCCAGTACGGCTCGGACGCCATCGCGGGCGTCATCAACATCATCCTGAAGGACGACCCCGGCCTCGACGCGGCCGTCTCGTACGGCCAGTACCTCAGCGCCCCGACACGGGGCTACGCCGCCGACGAGGGGCTGGTCCCCGGCGAGGGCGCCGACGCCTACAGCTTCGACGCGCCCGGTGAGACGGGCTTCGAGCGGATCGGTGCGCCAGAGTCCGTGACCTACACCGACGGGAAGACGCTCAACGCGCACCTCGGCTACGGCATCCCGCTGGGCCAGGGCTCGGTGTTCGTGAGCGGGCAGGCCCGGCTCCGGGAGGAGGCGAACCGGGCCGGCCTCGACCCCCGCACCCAGTACTACGACGGCTTCCAAGACGACCCGGCGTTCGACCCGGAGGCGACCGAGGCCACCGCCGACCGGCTCAACCACCGCTACGGGAACGGGTCGTTCCAGGAGTACAGCCTGTTCGCCAACGGCGACGTGCCGCTCAGCGACGCCGGGCTCACGGCCTACGCCTTCGGCGGCGCCAGCACGCGGTCCGGCGAGTCGGGCTGCTTCTACCGCCGGTCGCTGGACGACCGGACCAACCGGTCGATCTACCCCGACGGGTTCCTGCCCAAGATCAACGGGGTCGTCAACGACGCCTCGGTCTCGGCCGGGCTCCGGGGGCCGGTCGGCGCGAGCGGGTGGTTCTTCGACGCCAGCCAGACGGTCGGGACCGACGGGTTCACGTTCAACATCCGGGACTCCCACAACGCCTCGATGTCGGACGGGCAGACGGAGTTCGACGCCGGGACGCTCGGGTTCACCCAGGCGACGACGAACGCCGACCTCCGGCGGGCCTTCGGCGTCGGCCTCGCCTCGCCGCTCTCGGTCGCGGCCGGCGGCGAGTTCCGGTGGGAGAACTACCAGATCGACCCCGGCGAGGAGTCCTCGTACCTCAACGGCGGCCAGACGGTGGCCGACGGCCCGGGCGCCGGCGGCTCGACGGCCCCGGGCTCGCAGTGCTTCCCCGGGTTCCAGCCCGAGAGCTCGCAGGACCAGACGCGGACGAACGTCGGCGCCTACGTGGATATGGAGGCGAACGTGGTCCCGCAGTGGCTGGTGAGCCTGGCCGGCCGGTTCGAGAGCTACAGCGACTTCGGGACGACGGCGACCGGCAAGCTGGCGACGCGGGTCGAGCTGGCCCCGGGCCTCGCCCTCCGCGGCGCGGCGAGCACGGGGTTCCGCGCCCCGTCGCTGGCCCAGGCGTGGTTCACCTCCATCGCGACCAACTTCATCAACGGCGTCCCGTTCGAGGTCGGCACGTTCCCGGTCGAGAGCCCGGTCGCGGTCGCGCTCGGGGCGACGCAGCTCGACCCGGAGAAGAGCCAGAACCTCTCGGCCGGCGTCACCTTCAACACGCCCAGCGTCGCCCTCACGGTCGACGGCTACTGGATCCGGATCGACGACCGGATCACGTTCACGGAGAACTTTACCGGGACGCAGGTGGCCGACTTCCTCCAGGCGCGCGGCATCAACGCCACCGGCGGCCGGTTCTTCACGAACGCCCTCGACACCGAGACCGTCGGGCTCGACGTGATCGGCCGCTACGGCCGCCCGCTCGGCGACGCCACCGGGCGGCTCACGCTGGGGTTCAACTACAACAGCACCGAGGTCACGAACGTGAATGCCGACGGGATCGTCCCGGCCCCGGCCGAGCTCCAGGCGCTCGGCCAGGCGGCCCTCATCGGCCGCCAGCGCGTCGGCGACTTTGAGGTGGCCCAGCCGGACTCCAAGCTCCTCCTCCAGTTCAACTACGACATGCCGACGTGGGGCGCGCTCGTCCGCACCAACCGCTACGGCCAGGTGACGGCCATCGGGTCGACGGAGGTGACGGACCAGACGTTCGGCGCCCGGTGGCTCCTCGACGCCGAAGTCGCGGCGACTCTCCCGCGCGGCGTCCGGTTCGCCATCGGCGGCAACAACCTGCTGGACGTCTATCCCGAGCGCCAGATCAAGGCGACCTCGTTCAACGGGATCTTCCCGTACAGCGGGTTCTCGCCGTTCGGGTTCTTCGGGCGCTACCTCTACACCCGAATCTCGGTGCAGATGTAGGCGCTCCGCGTCGGCGCGGCCCGGGCGAGCGGATCGCCGGGCCGCGTCCGCTCGCGTCACGGGCGACAGCCCCTGCCCGTTCGACCTACTCCTCCGGCTGCGACTCCACCGTGAGGCCGGGCGTCCGGTTGAGGTACTCCTCGTACAGCTCCGTCTGGCGGCTCACGAGCGGGACCTGATAGCCGCCGACGAACACGGCCGTGACCTCCGTCGCCGGCTCGAACGGGTCGCCGTCGGCGATGAACAGCGTGGCGTCCTTGCCGACCTCGACCGAGCCCATCTGGTCGTCCACGCCGAAGACGCGGGCGGGGTTGATGGTGACGGCCTCCAGCGCCGCCTGCCGGTCGAACCCGACCTCCTGGCCGTAGGCCACGGCGAAGCCGGCGTGGAACGGGAGGTTGCGGTAGTTCTGCATCCCGTCCATCGTGCGGAGCGAGACGGGGACGCCGGCGCGGGCGAGGAGGGCCGCGTTCTGGTACGTCCGGTCGTAGCGGTCCGAGCTGCGCGTCGGCAGCCCCAGGACGGGACCGACGATGACGGGAAGGCCGGCCTCGACGATCTGGTCCGCCACGCGCCAGCCCTCGGCGACGCCCGTCAGCACGGCCGAGACGTCCTTGTCCTCCAGCCATTTGAGCGCCTTCTCGATGTCCGCCGCCGCGTTGACCTCCACGAGCAGGACCCGCTCGCCCCGGACGACCGGCAGGAGGGCGGCCATCTCCGGCTGGTACGGCATCGCGCCCGTCCCACTGGCGGCGCGCGCCGAGTCGATCCGGGCGTAGGTCCGGGCGTTCTCCCACACCTCGTCGATGGCCCCGACGGCCTCCTTGTACGCCTTCTCGATGGCCTCATCCGGGCGCCGGTCGTAGCTGCCGCGCCGGCCGGAGGCGGGGAAGTTGAGGACGACGCCCTCGAAGCCGGCCGCCATCTGGTCCGGCGTGTAGCCGTGGAGGTTCACGAGCGCGGCCGTGCCGGGCATCGCGCCGCCCTGAGGCACCGCCAGCGCCGTGGTCACGCCCGCCAGCCGCGTGATCGGGACGTGGATCGTGGACGGGTTGACGGCCGTCAGCGCGCGCATCTGGGGCGAGATGTTGCCGATCTCGTCGGAGTCCTCGGTCTCGCTCAGCGACCCGACCTCCTGGAGCCCGATCACCGTCCCGGCGTCGATCATGCCGGGGTAGACCGTCCCGCCGTCGCACGGGACGACGCGGGCGCCGGCCGGGGCCGGGGCGTCGCCGACGGCCGTGATCCGCCCGTCCTCGATCACGACGGTGCCGCGCTCGATCACGCCGCGCGTGACGGTCTCGATGCGGCAGTCGGTGAGGGCGAACGCGCCGGCGCGCGCGCGGTACTGCGGCCCCTGGGCCAGTGCGGGGACGGCCGCCAGCAGGGCGAGGGCGAGGAGACAGAGGCGCATGGCGTCAGGCCACGGGTGGCGCAAGAGGAGCGGTTCCCCTCCTGGACAGGAGGGGCCAGAGGGGGTGGACCGGCCGAGCACGCCGTCGTGCCCGCTGGCGGAGGCGCATCGCCAGCGGGGCCCGCCCCTTTCCCGGCCTCCCCGCGCTGGGGAGAGGGGAGGCGTCGTCTGCACCGGTGCGGGTGGAAGGGAGGCCGTCATGGGATCACTCGCCGGCGGCCAGCTCGAACAGGCTCACGCCGGCCATGCAGCGCTCGTCGTCGTGCTCCAGGAGGACCTCCGCGATCTCGGCCTCGGGGTCCACGTAGAGGCGCTGGTCGTCGCCGTCGCGCTGGCGGTCGAAGCGGACGACGCCGTCGACGAGCGTGAGGTCGACGCGGGTGTAGATCGAGAGCGGGGGCTCGGAGAACACCGCGAGGTCCGCGTCCTTGCCGACCTCGATGGAGCCCACGCGGTCGTCGATGCCGAGCTGCCACGCCGGGTTGATCGTGACGAGCGCGAGCGCCTCGTCGTCGGTCAGGTCGCCGTAGCGCTGGGTCTTGGCGGCCTCGTGGTAGAGGTGGCGCAGGAGCTCGGCGTCGTCCGAGTTGATCGAGGTGCGGACGCCGTTGCGCGTGAGGATGGCCGCGTTGTAGGCCGTCGAGTAGTAGACCTCGAACTTGTACGAGCCCCAGTCCGAGAACACGCTCGCGCCGGCGCCGAAGGCCGCCAGCTCGGGGGCCACCTTGAACGCCTCGTTGGCGTGCTGGAACGTGAGCCGCTCGATCCCGAAGTCTTCGAAGACGTCCATCAGCATCAGGATCTCGTCGGCCCGGTAGCTGTGGCAGTGGACGAGCACGTCGCCGGAGAGGATGTCGGCGAGCGTCTGGAGGCGGCGGTCGACGGGCGGGAGCGGGCGGCCCTCGCGCCGGGCGTCGGCCTGGGCGGCGGCGTAGGCGCGGGCCTCGGTGAACGCCTCGCGGTAGACCTGCTCGATCCCCATCCGCGTCGCCGGCCGGACGCCACGCCCGCGCCCGTGGACCCGCGTCGGGTTCTCGCCGAGGGCGAACTTGATCGTGCGCGGGGCGCCGTCGAAGAGCAGCCCGTCGGGGTCGAGCGTGCCCCAGCGGAGCTTGATCGTCTCGCTCTCGCCGCCGATGGGGTTGGCCGAGCCGTGGAGCGTGTGGATCGTGGTCACGCCGCCCGCGAGGGCGCGGTAGATCCCGATGTCCGCCGGGTCCAGGGCGTCGCGCATCTGGACCTCCGCCACGACGGGGTTCGACGCCTCGTTCACCGACGAGAGCGCGATGTGGCTGTGCGCGTCGATGATCCCCGGCGTCACGTGCCGGCCCGAGACGTCGAGCACGCGGACGCCGCTCGGGGCGCTCAGGCCCTGGCCGATCCGCTCGATCTTGCCATCGCGCACGAGCACGTCCGTGTTGTCGAGCGTCCCGTCCGTGACGGTGTGGACGGTGCCGCCGCGGAGGAGCACGCTGCCGCGCGCGGAGGCCGGCGGGAGGTCGAGCGGCGTCTGCGCGCTGGCGGCCGTCGCCAGCAGGGCGAGGAGGGGTACGAGGTACAGGGGACGGGGGACGGAGATCATGGGGGGTCGGTCAGGCGGGCGCGTACCGAGTACCGCGCCCGAGGGTCGCTATTCAGGCTGGCGGGTGGCGGTGAGGCCGAACGAGCCCGTGCCCGCAATCTCGGCGACGCCCTCGAACTCGTCCCCCGTGATCGTGCCGGAGAGCGTGACCTCGCCGTACTGGTCGGAGGTGAAGGTGGCCGTGAGCGTGGACCCGTCCAGCGAGACGGTGTCGAAGGCGTCCGTGGTGCCGCCCTGGGTGAGGGAGCCGCCGAGGCGGCCGCCCTCCTGGGTGACGACGAACGTGCCGCGGATCTCGCCCTCCGGCGTCGTCGCCACGAACGACCACGTCCCGACGGCGACGGCCGCCGCCGAGTCGGAGACGACCTTGCCGTCCTTGCCGCCCTCGATCTCGTACCCGACGCCCTCGACGAACACGTGCCGGATCTCGGTCGAGTCCGAGAACAGGTCGCCCGTCGTCACGACGAGGTTCGCCAGCTTGCCGCGCTCGACGGTCCCCAGCTCGCGCCCGAGGCCCAAGAGCTCGGCGGGCGCCGTGGTGAGCGCGGCGAGCGCGTCGTCGGCGCGGAGGCCGGCCGCGATCATCCGGCGTAGGTTCTTGCGGACGTCGCCCGGCTTCACGTCGAAGGTGCCGAAGGCGAACGGGATCTGGTTCTGGGCGAGCACGCTCGGGTTCTGCTCGGTCCGCCGGATGGCGGCGAGGCGCTGGCCGGTGAGCGCGGCGCCCTCGGCCTCGGTGTCCTCGTAGGAGAAGGTCCGGCGGTTGGAGATGAACGCGACGCCGCCGGGCGTGGTCGTCGGCCGCTCGATGGCCTGGGCCGCGCTGTCGGCCTCGATCGTGTCCGGGAGCGCGAGCGGGGCGAAGACGGGCACGCCGGACTGGCGGAGCCGGTCGACGAGCGGGAGGGCGTCGGGGACGCCGGCGAGGACCGGGCTCAGCTCCATCTCCTCGCTCACGCGCAGCGCGCGGAAGGCGTCGAGCCAGCCGTCGGCGACGAACACGAGCTGGCGGTCGCCGTCGAGGAGCGGGTCCAGGCCGTCGAGCGTGGGGTCGTAGCGGGGGCGGGAGGCGCCCTCCCGGGCCTCGTCGTAGGCCGTCCGGCTCTCGCGCCGCCGCCGCGCGTTCTCGACCGTCTCCCGCATCACCGCCAGGACGCCCATCGGCGTGCTCGGGTAGACGCCCGGCGCCGTGTCGATGCGGGCGACGGCGCTGATGGGGCCGGTCAGGACGAGCGCTTCGGTGTGCTCGCCGCGGCCCAACTCGCGGAGCAGCACGACGGTCCCTTGCCCGGAGAACAGCCCGTCGCGCGGGGCCACGTGGGCGGCCGTGAAGCCGACGTTCCGGAACTGCGCGATGGTGGCCTGCGATGGGTCGAAGAGCGTCCGCACGTCGCGGTCGGGGAGGATCCCGGCGAGGTCGCGCGGTGGGTCGCCCCGGTCGCCCTCGTACCGCTCGGGGTCCTCCGGCTCCGGCACGCCCTCGTAGCCGAAGGCGTCGACGAAGCCGGCGTAGACCGTCAGCGAGTCGGCCTCGACCACGCGCGCGTCGAACGGGACCTCGGCGCCTTCGGCGACGGCCACGATCCGCCCGTCGCGGACGACGACCGTCGCGCGGTCCAGCACGCGGCCGGGCGCGACGACGACGCGGGCGTTCGTGAGCGCCACGGCGCCGGTGACGGGCCGGAGCGGGGTGTCCTCGCTGACGCCCTGGGCGCGGGCGGGGAGGACGAGGAGGAGGGCCGCCAGCGCGGCGAGCGGGAAGCGAAGGGCCATCGGGAGAGGGAGGAGGCGACGGAAGATAGAGTGGAAGGTGGAGGGCGATCCGGGCAACGCGCGCCCGTCCCGCTGGCGGTGGCCGTCGCCAGCGGGGCCGCTAGTCACCGGCCCGTTCAACCCTCGAACACGTCCCACTCGCGGCCGAGGCTCCGGGCGGCCGGGGTGACCACCTGCCCGGGCTCGACGCGAATCCGCTGGTGGCGGAGCCGCGCCTGCCGCACGTCGGTCTCCGTCACGACGCGGCGCGGAACTACGCGGACGCGGTCGGCGAGAGCCGGCGGATCGGGCGGGGCGAGGGTGAGCGCTGGCAGCCAGCGCGCGGCGCTCGGGCGGCCCGCGCCGAGCCACAGCGCCCGCTCGACCTCGGCGAGGGCCTCGGGACCTCCCGCGACGGGCACCTCGACGGCGACGCTGCCGAGCGCGAGGGCGGCCGTCTCGCCCACGTTCCAGGCCCGGCGCAGGGCGTCCGGGAGTGCGAGGCACGAGCGGACCGGGACGGGCAGAGGAGGGGACACCGTGCTGACCGGCCCCTGGAGGCGCACGCCCTCGGCGTCCGCCAGCGCGTCGAGGTCCAGGCGGTCCAGGTGGAGGGCGAGGTCCGCCCCCACCTCGGCGCGGACCGTCGCCACGACTCGGCCCAGGCGGACGACCTGGACCCGCTCGGTCCCTCGGAGCGTCGTGCCCGCGCCGAACAGCGCGGCGACGGCCGCCGGCGGCAGCACGGCGCGCGAGCCGACGGGGCGGACGGGGATCGCGTCGGGGCGCACCGTCAGCCGGACGCGCCGGGGAGGAACCGGGCCTCCACGTCCAGGATCTTCTGGACGCGCCGGGCGTGGCGCCCGCCCTCGAACGGCGTCGCCAGGAACTCGGCCAAGACGCGCTTGCAGACCTCGACGCCCATCGTCCGGCTCCCCAGCGTGAGCACGTTGGCGTCGTTGTGCGCGCGGGCGTTGAAGGCGCTGAACGTGTCCGGGCAGAGCGCCGCACGGACGCCCGGCAGCTTGTTCGCCACCATCGCCGAGCCCACGCCCACGCCGTCGATCATCAGCCCGAGCTGCGTTCGTCCGAGGTGGACCGACCGGCCGACGGCGTAGGCGAAGTCCGGGTAGTCGACGCTCTCGGCGCTGTTCGTGCCCAGGTCCACGACCGTCCAGCCGAGGGAGCGGGCGTGCTCGGCGAGGGCGTCCTTGAGGTCGAAGCCGGCGTGGTCGCACCCGACGGCGAGCGTCTGGGCCGGCGCGCTGGCGGCGGGCGCCGAGGGCGTCGGACTGGACGCGTCGGGGGGGGCGTCTTCGGAAGCGACCAACTCGACGCCCCGGTCGCGGGCGGCGTCGCGGGCGAGGGCCGTCACGAGCGCGCCCTCGGGGACCGCCAGCCGGGCGTGGCCGGCGTCGGCGGCGTCGAGGACCGTCCGTTCGGTGATGAGCGCGCGGGAAGGCATGGGGCCAAGCTACGCGGCCCTCTCGTTGCTAGAGCAAACTTTACAGACCGAGCGATAAAGGAGCACATCGCACGAGCGGGCGCCCCGCAAGTGGAGACGCCCGCTCACGCACGGAACCGTTTGGAGGGCTTCTATCGATCCGCGATCCGTCGGAGTTCATCCGCAGCACTCTGCGTTCGGTCGTCCGAAGTACTCACGTCTGGCGGATTGGGGAGTGCGGCGGGCGGGCTCGCACAGTCGACACAGTTGTCTCGCTTGGCGATGGAAGCGAACGCCGCCGTGGACGCCTGTCGGGCCACGTCTCGGACGTATGCTGGGCTCCATTGACTCTCGAAGCGCTCGACGACATCCAAGACCAGTTCGGCGTCGGGGCTACTGGTCGCCACCATCATGTCGAGGTAGTCCGCAGCGGCAGCGGCCTTCTCCGGGGTTACTTTGCCGGGGAGGAGATGAGTCTTGAGAACCTTCGGTGCGGCGACGGCTTGGACGTAGTAACGGCTCTCCTCCGGGAGGCTCGCTAAGTACGCCGACATCCGGGCGTGAACGTCCTCCCACATATCCGCCCGGTCCCGGTACACGATCTCGGATGTGGCCTTCTCGGCCTCGACGAACCCCATGTGAGCTTCTCTGGGGTCGACGCCCTCAGGAACCTCGTACCTGGAGACCTCCTCGGTGGGGAAGGGAGTCAAGGCAGCGGGGTTGGCGACGGAGGATTCCTGCTCGACACAGGCGACCAGGGTGAAAGCGAGGAGGAGGGGAGTGAGTCTGAAGTATGTCACGGGATGGGAGATAGAGTTCTAGTGCTAACGGACGTCTGGCGAATCACGGGCAGTACTCGCTGGTCGGTCCCGGAGCGTACCCGGAGATGGACTCGCCGTCGCAGGTCTGGACCCATCTGGTTCTGGTCTCCCCATACTCAATCACGGTGACATAACTGGTTTGGCACCCGTTGGAATCCGTGTAGTGGCAGTCCAGATCTTCGGCGATGGCTTCTCCGGGCGCGATCCACAGCGCGAGGAGAGCAACGGATGCTAAGAAGGAGGCGCAGAGCTTTCATAGTTTGATTAGTTGGCACTAATATAGACGCATACAGCGCTACGCGGCAGAAGTGAGTTGGTCATTCCGAGCGGACCTGATGATCACTCGCTCCCCTGCGGTCGCTGCCAGCCGCACGGACATGGGCGTTGGCGACTTTCACCGGCTCACTCCTAGCGCGTCACACTGTAATATAATATCATAGACACGTCCTATTTGTCAGATGAAGGAGTGTGAACACCTTGTAGCCTTTCCCTGAGCGGGATGAGTTACGTGGGGACGGTAGCGGTGGCGATCTCGCCTTCGGGATGAGACGGAGGCGAAAAGATCTCTCTTTGCGGGCGGGGCTCCGAGGAGGGGCCCCGGCCACGACCCCGCTTGAGATGGAACCTCGCGGCGCCGCTCGCCTTTCTCGAAAGCGCTTCCGACTCTGCGGCCCTCTCCACCCCCACCTCTCCCATGCCTGCCTCCGTCGTCGACGCCCCGAAAGTCACCGCCTACGAGATCGCCACCGTCAACTTCGAGCGCGCCGCCGACCTCCTCGACCTCAGCCCCGAGTGGCGGACGCTCATCCGGACTCCGTTCCGCGAGATGAAGGTGGAGGTCCCGCTCTACCGCGACGACGGCTCGTTCACGACGTTCATCGGCTACCGCGTCCAGCACAACGGGTCGCGCGGGCCGTTCAAGGGCGGCATCCGGTACTCGCCGCTCGTCGACGAGCAGGAGGTCCGGGCGCTGGCCGAGACGATGACCTACAAGACGGCCCTCGTGGACATCCCGTTCGGGGGCGGCAAGGGCGGCGTGAACGTGAACCCGCCGGACCTCACCCAGCGCGAGTTGGAGCACGTGACCCGGCGCTACATCTCGCGCATCCACCTGATCCTGGGCCCCAACCGTGACGTGCCGGCCCCGGACATGGGCACCAACGCCCAGACGATGGCCTGGATCGTGGACCAGTACGGCCGCCAGCACGGCTACAACCCGGCCGTGGTCACGGGCAAGCCGCTGGAGCTGGGCGGGAGCCCCGGCCGCGAGCAGGCGACGGGCCGGGGCGTGATGCTCGTCACGCTGGCGGCGGCGAAGGACTACCTCGGCAAAGGGCCGGCGGACCTCCGCGTGGCCGTCCAGGGGTTCGGGAACGTGGGGATGAACGCGGCGCTCCTCCTCGCCGAGCAGGGCTGCACGGTCGTCGGCGTGAGCGACCACACGGGCGGCTTCTACCGTGCCGGCGGGCTCGACCTCGACGAGATGGCCGCCTACGTCCGGCGCGAGGACGGCGACGGCTCGCTGAAGGGCTACGCCGGCGCCGAGCCCGTCTCCCACGCCGACTTCATGGGCGTCGACTGCGACGTGCTGATCCCAGCCGCCATCGAGAGCGCGATCCACGAGGACAACGTCGACTCGGTCCAGGCCGAGCTGGTCGTCGAGGGGGCCAACCTCCCCGTTACGCCGAAGGCCGACCGGCGGCTCCAGGAGCGCGGCGTCCTCGTCGTGCCGGACATCCTGGCGAACGCGGGCGGCGTGATCGTGAGCTACTTCGAGTGGAGCCAGAACTTCCAGCAGTACCGCTGGAGCGTCGAGGACGTCAACGCGCGCCTGGAGCGGATTCTCCTGAAGGCCTACGACGACGTGGTCGAGCGCCGGCGCACGCTGGACAGCTCGATGCGGGAGGCCGCCTTCGCGCTCGCCATCGAGCGCGTCGTGACGACGGAGAAGCTCCGCGGGGCTCTGTAGCTTGGGTCCTCCCCCGGACGCACCTCCATCCCCCGAATGTCATCCCCCGAAAACGCGTCGTGTCGTCACCTGATCGATGCGGAGCGCGGCCTCGCCTACGTCAAGCTCTACGGTCGTGTCGAGGGCTCGTTTATCGCGTCGTGCGTCGGCAGGCTCCGAAATGACCCCGCGTGGCGCGACTCGTTCGACGTGATCTGGGACGAGCGGGACATCACCATCTTCGACATCACGCCGGAGGGCTTGGAGGAGATGGTCGACGCCCAGACGAGCGGGCAGACCGGGAATGACATCGTGGTGTCGAGCCGGGAGTCCCGCTCTCTGGTCCTCCAACTCTACGCCATGCGGACGCGGGCGCGCGGCCGGCCGGCGGAGGTGTTCGAGACGCTCGACGAGGCGCTCGGCGTTCTCGGCTTGAGCGAGCTCCCGATGGACCTCCGGCTGACGGAGGTGTAGGGCCGCGCCGTCACAGCCCGTGCCGCTGGCGGACGGCCGCCGCCAGCGGGGCGAGGTCCGGCGGCGCCAGGCGCGACGGGCCGAACGGGTCCTCGACCTCGGCCGTCGGGTCCAGGAGCCGACGGAGCGTCCCGACGACGCACGCCGCGAGGACGTCCGGGTGGTAGCCGCCCTCCAGCGTCAGCACGAGCCGGCCGGCCGCGTGCTGGTCGGCGACCTCGTGGCAGACGCCGACGAGGTCGACGAGGCCCCCTGTGCTGAGCGTGAGGCCGCCGAGCGGGTCGAGGCGGTGGGCGTCGTAGCCGGCCGAGACGAGGACGAGGTCGGGGCGGAACCGCGCGGCGAGCGGGGGGAGGATCTCGCGGTAGAGATCGACGAGCGTGTCGCCGGTGCCGGCGGGGAGGGGGACGTTCACGGTGGCGCCCTCGCCTACCCCGGCGCCCGTCTCACCCAGCCCGCCCGTTCCCGGAAACAGCCCGGCCTGGTGCGACGAGACGAAAAGGACGCTGGCGTCGTCGTAGAACGCATCCTGCGTTCCGTTGCCGTGGTGGACGTCGACGTCCACGATCAGCACCCGCTCGGCGCCGTGCTGGGCCTGGGCGTGGCGCGCGGCGACGGCCGCGTTGGAGAGGACGCCGAAGCCCATCGCCTGCGCGGGGCGCGTGTGGTGGCCGGGCGGGCGGCCGACGGCGAAGCCGCGCTCGGCCGTTCCACGCATCACGCCGTCCACGACCGCCAGCAGGTTGCCGCACGACTGGCGAGCGACGTCGAAGGACGCCGGCGTGGCGTAGGTGTCCGCGTCGAGCATCCCGCCGCCCGAGGCGCAGAACGCCTCGATCCCGTCGAGGTAGGCCGGCGGGTGGACGCGCTCCAGCGCCTCGCGCGGGGCGGGGCGGCCCGAGACCGCGACGAGCGCGTCGAGCCTCGGGTCGTGCTCGATGGCGCGGCGGACGGCGTGGAGCCGGGCCGGGCGCTCCGGGTGGCCCGGCTCGGCGTGACCCTCGTGACCGTCCAGGAGAGAGAAAAGGGTCACGGGGCGACGGCTTTGGGGAGGCAGACGTAGGCCTGCTCGCGCGTGTTTTCGAGCGCGCCGGCGGTCGGCGCGCCGGCCGCCTCACTCAGCTCCCGGATGCGCCCGTCGCGCTCCAGGATCGAGATCGGCTCGCGGTTGGAGGAGTAGGCCGCCACGCGCGCCACGCCCGTGGCGACGTAGAGGGCCGCGTCGCCCAGCGCGTCGTCCGGCGTCGAGAACCCTTCGCGGACGAGCCACGCCGCCGTGCGCTCCCGCCAGTCGGCGAGTTGCTCGTCGGTGGGCGGCGCGTCGAGCGGCGTCGTGCGGAACAGGTCGCGGTCCACGAACCGGCGCGCGAGGTCGGCCAGGACGCGGTCCGGCGACTCGGTCCAGCGCTTGAGGCTGTAGAGCACGTCGGGGTCGTCGAGGGCGGTGAAGGCGTCGAGGAGCGCCTCGTGCCCGGCCGTCTCGGGGTCGTCGAGCGTGTCGGCCGTCGCGCGGCCCGCGAGGAAGAAGGCGAGCGACGGGGCCGTCTCGTCCAGGGCCGGGTCCGAGCCCCAGCGGTCGCGGGCGCGCTCGAAGGCGGCGCGGAGCACGTGGTCGGCCGCGATCACGGTCTTGTGGAGGTACACCTGCCAGTACATGAGCCGCCGGCTGAGCAGCACGTTCTCGACGGCGTAGCCGCCCTTCGACTCGATCACGATCCGGCTGTCCGGCCCGCCCTGCGGCGGCTCCACGCGCATCGTCTTGAGGATCCGCTCGACGCCCACCACGCCCTCGGCCACGCCGGTGTAGAACGAGTCGCGGCGGAGGTAGTCCAGCCGGTCCATGTCGAGCTGGCTGGCGACGAGGCTGTGGAAGAACGGGCGGCGGTAGGTGCCGTCGAAGATGGCGAGGGCCGTCGCCAGCCGGCCGTCCAGGCGCCGGTCGATGCGGGCCATGAGCGCGCGGCTCATCCGCTCGTGGTGGTACGGCCGCCCCGACGGCCCCGGCGGGAGGAGCTGGTGCTCCAGGGTGTGCGAGAACGGCCCGTGCCCGACGTCGTGGAGCAGCGCCGCCGCGAGCGCGCCGTCCACCTCGTCCACGTCCATCACGGTCCCGGTCTCGCGGAGCGTGTCGAGCGCCTCCTGCATCAGCGCCATCGCGCCGAGCCCGTGCTCGAACCGCGTGTGGACGGCGCCGGGGAAGACGAGGAAGCCGAGCCCGAGCTGCCGGATCCGCCGGAGCCGCTGGACCTCCGGCGTCTCGACGAGACTCAGGACCAGCCCTTTCGGGACCGAGACGAAGCCGTGGACGGGGTCGTTGAAGAGCGTGAACCGGCTCGGCACGGGCGGGACTTGCGGCGGGGGGCGTCGCCGGTCTACCCTCCACGCCCGCCGATGTGCCCGCCCGTGCCCGCCGTCCCCCTCCCGTGCTGCGTCGACGTCCCGCCCGAGGCGGCCGGCCTCGTCCGCTACGGGCTGACGGAGCTGCTGCGCGGACTCGGCCTGACCCCCCAGTGGACGCGCCGCGACGCCGCCCGGCTGGCGGTGGTGGGCGGGGGGGAGGGGAGGGCGTCCGCCGCGCCGACGGCGACCGCCAGCGGTGGGCCTCCGCTGGGAGAAGGAGACGCTACCGTGCCCCTGGTGCTCCCCGTCTCCGACGCCGCCCTCGACGGCCTGCTCTCCCCGGCGGTCCCGGACGTCCGTGCTCTGGGCTGGGTCGAGGTCGAGGGCGAACGCTGGCCGCTGCCGGTCGGCGGGACGCAGGTCGGCGACGTGATCGCCGCGGCGGCGTGGTGGCTGGCCGGCCTCCAAGAGCACGCCACGGCCGAGCGCGACCGGCACGGGCGCTTCCCGTACGCCGCCTCGCTCCAGGCCCGCTTCGGCCGCGCGCCCGGCGGACCGCTCCGCCCGGCCGTCGACGCCTACCGCCGCCTGCTCGCCAGCGCGCTCCGCCCCCTGGGTGAGGCCGTGGCCGAGCGGACGTGGAAGGGGAAGCCGTGGGCCGTCGCCCTCACCCACGACCTCGACGCCGTCCGCACGCGCCGGCTCCGCTCGTTCGTGGGGGAC
Source organism: Rubricoccaceae bacterium (assembly GCA_963811175.1). Classification (GTDB taxonomy): domain Bacteria; phylum Bacteroidota; class Rhodothermia; order Rhodothermales; family Rubricoccaceae; genus Rubrivirga. The sequence continues at coordinate 1,893,230 of CAWEQE010000002.1, forward strand.
ACCGCGCGCGGCCACCCCGTCGCCGCGCTGCGCCGGGCGGTGGGGGAGGACGTCCGGTGGCGGAGCGTCCTCGACCTCCGCGCACTGGCGGACCGCCACGGCGTCCGGTCGACGTGGTTCGTGAAGCCGGGGGCGTGGGCGCCGGAGGACGTGGCGCACCGTCTCGACGACCGCTATTGCACATTCCTCCGCCAGCTGGAAGCCGACGGACACGAGGTCGGCTGGCACCCCGGCTACGGCGCCCACGACCACGCCGGCCGCCTCGCCGTCGAGCGCGACCGGCTGGCGCACGCGCTGGGCCACGCGCCCCGCCTCGCGCGGACCCACTTTCTGCGCTGGGCCGAGCCGACCACGCCGCGCCTGCTCCGCGCCCACGGCGTCGAGATCGACAGCACGCTCGGCTTCTCGCATCACGAGGGCTTCCGGCGTGGGACGGCCCTCCCGTTCCGCCTCTACGACGTGCCCGCCGACCACGTGGCCGACCTCTGGGAGGTCCCGCTGGCGGTGATGGACACGACGCTCTCCGAGCACCGGGCGCTCGGCCTCGACGCGCTGGCGGACGCCCTGCGCGCGGTCCTCGACGCGGCCCGCCAGTCCGGCGGATGCGCCGTCGTCCTCTGGCACAACGACATGGGGGAGGGGCCGGCGTGGCGCGAGCGGCTGCACGCCCTCGACCAGTCGATTGGACGGGCGCTCCGCGACGGCGCCGCCGTCGGTCCGCTCGGGCCCCTCCTCGACGGCTGGCGGCACGATCCCAGCCCACGGACCGACTGAAACCGCCCGGCGCCATCCGTGGCACGGAGTTCTCTCTGTCCCCGGCCCGACGATGGTGGCGAGATTATGGTGCCGCCGCTCGCCCGCCCCTCCCGCGTCCCTGCGGGCCCCGCCTGCAGATCATCCTCCGAATGGGCTTCTTTTCCAAGACCGACGACACCGACCGTTTCGCACCCGACCTCCTCGACCAGATCCCCCTCGGCGTCTCGGTCTACCGGCTCGACGAACCGGGCGACCCCACTTCCTTCCGGCTCGTCTACAGCAACGCCGCGAGCGCCCGGATGACCGGCCTGCGCGTCCAGGACGAGGTCGGCCGGCTCCTCGTGGACGTGCTCCCGGAGATCGCCCAGACGGACGTGCTGGAGCGGTACGCTGAGGTCGTCCGCACGGGGAAGCCGGCGGGCCTCGGCCTCGTGCGGTATGGGGACGAACGGATCGAGGAGCGGACCTTCGAGGTCCACGCGCACCCGCTGTCCGGCCCGACCGTCGGGGTCGTGTTCGAGGACGTCACCGAGCGGTCCGAGCTGACGGCGCTGCGGGCGACCCAGACCGAGCTCGTCCGCGAGGAGGCCCGTTACCGCTCGCTCGTCGAGGCCGCCGCCGCCATCGTCTGGACGACCCCGACGTCCGGCGAGTTCGTCGACGTCCCGGAGCGGTGGCTCGCCATCACCGGCCAGACGCGCGACGAGGCCAGCGGGCGGGGCTGGCTCGACGTCGTCCACCCCGAGGATCGGGACGCGACGGCCGCCGCGTGGCGCCGGGCCGTCGAGGGGGCCGGGGCCTACGAGGTGGAGCACCGGCTCCGCCACGCCGACGGCACCTACCGCCGCATGGCCGCCCGCGCCACGCCCGTGCGCGACGAGGCCGGCGAGGTCGTCGAGTGGGTCGGCGTCCACACCGACGTCGAGGAGCAGTCGGCGGCCGCCGCCGAGCTGGCGGCCAGCGAGAGCCGGTTCGGGACGCTCTTCGACGCCATCGGCGACGTGGTGTTGGTGTACCCGCTCGGGCCGGACGGGCCGGAGCCGTTCCTCCTCGTCAACGAGGCGGCCATCGGGACCTACGGCTACACGCGCGACGAGCTGCACACCATGACCGCCGAGGACCTCGTCGCGCCGAACCGGCTCGACGTGGAGGCCGCGCTCTCGGAGCTGCGCCGGACCCGGCGGGCGACGTTCGACTCGCTCCACGTCGCCAAAGACGGCCGGCGCATCCCCATGTCGACGAGCGCCCGCCTCATCGAGTACGACGGACGCCTCTGCGTGCTCGCCCTCTGCCGCGACGACACCGAGCGCCGCCAGTTCCGCCGCGCCCTCTCGCGCGACAACCATAAGCTCGAACGCGCCGTCGCCGAGCGGACCGCCCAGCTCGAGGGGTTCGCCGAGGACCTCAAGATCCTCCACTCCATCACGACCGCGCTCCACCCCACGCCCGAGGCCCGCTACCACGCCTACCTCCAGGCCGGGTGCGAGATGTTCGACCTCCCCATCGGCATCCTCTCGTCCACGCCCACCGACCGCCAGACCGGCGAGGAGCTGTACCGTCTCGAGGCCGTCGTCGCGCCGGACCCCGAGATCCAGGCCGGCCTGACGATGCCGCTCTCGGAGGCCTTCTGCGACGCCGTGATCGCCCGCGGCGAGACCGTGGTCTACGCCGACGCCGCCGAGGAGACCCCGGACCACCCGGCCTGCGTCGGGCGCGGCCTCCGGGCCTTCATCGGGACGCCCATCGTGATCGAGGGCGAGACCGTGGGCACGCTCAACTTCGTCTCGCCCGAGCCGCGCCGCGACGGGTTCTCGGCCTCCGAGAAGGAGCTGGTCGAGGTCATGGCCGACGCCGTCGCTCGCCGCCTCACGCTGGACCGCATCGAGACGGCCGAGGCCGAGGCCCAGGAGCGCTACCGCACCATCGTCGAGACGGTCGAGGCCGGCGTCCTCGTGGTCGACGCCGACGCCCAGATCCTGATGTCGAACCCCTCGGCCCGCGAGCTGATCGGCCTCGACGCCGACGACGCCGAGCGCGAGACCGACAACCTCCCGGCACGCTGGCCCGTCGTCGACGCCGAGGGCCAGCGCATCCTGGCCGCCGACCTCCCCGAGCGCGAGGTGCTCCGGACCGGCGAGCCCGTTCGCGGCCACTTCCAGGGCATCGTCCCGCCTGGACAGCCGACCCGGTGGTACCGCGTCAACGCGACGCCCATCGACCAGGACCGGGACGGCGTGCCCGAGGTGGTCGTCGTGTCGTTCGAAGAGGTCACCGACCTGCACGAGGCCAAGCTCGCCGCCGAGCGGACCGGGGCCTTGCTCCGCGCCGTGCTGGCGGCCTCGCCCGACGGCGTGATGGCGTTCCGCGCCGTCCGCGACGAGGCCGGCGCCGTGGCCGACTTCGTGTGGCTCCTCGTCAACCCGCGCGCCGAGGAGATCGTCGGGCACCCGGCGGCCGACCTCGTGGGCGAGCGGCTCCTCGACGTGTTCCCCGGCAACCGTGACGCCGGCCTCTTCGACGCCTACGCCCGCGTCGTCGACACCGGCGAGACGTTCCAGACGGTCGTCCCGTACGCGTTCGACGGGTTCGAGACCTCGTTCCGCGTCGTCGCCTCGGCCGTCCCCGACGAGGACTCCTTCACGGTCACGTTCCTGGACGTCGTGGATGCCGAGGCGCTCCCGGTCCGCGAGGAGCTATTCCCGTTCGGCGACGGGGGCACGGCGTGACGGCCGGGCCGGCCCTCGTCGTGTTCGCCAAGGTCCCCGAGGCCGGCCGCGTCAAGACGCGCCTGTGCCCGCCGCTGACGCCGGACGAGGCCGCCGCGCTCTACGACGCCTTCCTCCGCGATGCCCTCGACCGCTACGCCGCGCTCGCCGCCGAGCCCGGCGGCCCGGCCGTCCGGCTCTACCTCGGCGCCGCCGACCGGGCCCCGGCCGACCTCGTGCCTCCCGGCGTCGGGGCGTTCCGCCAGCGGGGCCGGGGCCTGGGCGAGCGGATGCTCCGCGCCCTCGTCGAGACGTTCGCGGCCGGCCACGACCGGGCCGTGATCGTCGGCACCGACCACCCGACGCTGCCGCTGGCGTACGTCGCGCTCGCCGTCGAGGCGCTCGCGGACCCGCTCACGGCCGTGCTCGGGCCGAGCGACGACGGCGGCTACTACCTCCTCGGGCTCAACGAGGTCGTCTCGGACCTGTTCGACATGGCCTACAGCCACCCCGACGTGTTCGAGGACACCCTCGAGCGCGTGATGGAGGCCGACCTCACGCCCGTCGTGCTCCCGGCGCACTACGACGTCGACGACGCCGACGCCCTCCGCCGGCTGGTCGGCGAGTGGCGGGCCGGCGCCGACGTCGGCCCACGCACGGCGCGCGCCCTCGGCGCCCTCGCGTCCGCCAAAGCCTGACGCGGCCGAGCGCCCGCCCCGGCGTAGCTTGGCGAATCTTCGCTGCCCGCCGTTCTCCCTCAACGACATGGACCCGACCCTCGCCCCGAACGGACACGCCGCCTCCCTTTCCTCGGGCGGCGGCGCGCTCGAGACGCTCGAGCAGTTCATCATCGAGCGCGAGGCCGAGGCGCCGGGCTCGAAGGGCCAGTTCTCGCGCCTCCTCCGCGACATCGTCGTCGCCGCCAAGATCGTGGACCGCGACGTGCGCAAGGCGGGGCTCGTGGACCTCTACGGTGAGACGGGCGACATCAACGTCCAGGGCGAGGTCCAGAAGAAGCTCGACCTCCTGGCCCACGAGGAGTTCGTCCGCGCGCTCCGGCGCGGCGGCGAGGTCTGCCTCATCGGGTCCGAGGAGCACGCCGAGGCCATCCCCCTGCTCTTCGAGGAGTGCCAGGGGAAGTACGTCGTCCTGTTCGACCCGCTCGACGGGTCCTCGAACATCGACGTCAACGTCTCCATCGGGACCATCTTCTCGATCTACCGGATCCCCGACGACCACGTCGGCCACGTGTCCATCGAGAGCGCGCTCCAGTGCGGGCGCCAGCAGGTGGCGGCGGGCTACGTCGTCTACGGCTCCTCCACGATGCTCGTCTACACGACCGGGAGCGGGGTCAACGGGTTCACGCTCGACCCGTCCATCGGCGAGTTCCTCCTCTCGCACCCCGGGATCCGGACGCCCGAGAACGGGCGGATGTACTCGGTCAACGAGGGGAACTACAACTCGTGGGAGCCCGGGCTCAAGGAGTACGTGAAGTGGATGCAGATGGAGGACGCCGCGACGGACCGCCCCTACACCACGCGCTACATCGGCTCGTTCGTGGCCGACTTCCACCGCAACCTGATGAAGGGCGGCGTCTACATCTACCCCGCCAACGCGCGGAACCCGCAGGGCAAGCTCCGGCTGATGTACGAGGCCAACCCGATGGCGTTCATCGTGGAGCAGGCCGGCGGGCGGGCGGAGACGGGCGCCGGGCCGATCCTCGACGTGGAGCCGCGGGCCCTCCACGACCGGACGCCCGTCTACATCGGGAGCCCCGTGATGGTGGCCGACGCCTGCGCCTTCCTCGCCGGCGAGCGGACGAGCCGGGACTAGAGACGGGCACGCCCCGCTGGCGACGACCGCCAGCGGGACCGACGGCGGGCGGGCCGTCTCGGCCTCACGGAATCCTCAGGGCGAACGAGGCAATCCTCACGCCGGGCGGGGATCGCCGGGAGAGTGAAACGGTAGGGATGGCTCTTCTCCCTCCCCCGTTCGCCATGCGCCTTGCCCTTCTTGCCCTCGCCGCCGTCCTCCTCGCCGCCGCCCCCCACGCCCAGGTCCGCCAGGGGCTGATCGAGCTGGGAGGGACGGCCTCGTTCGAGTCCGTCGACGGGAACACGACCTTCCAGTTCAACCCCGCCGTCGGGTACTTCCTCACCGACGCGCTGGAAGCTGGCGTCCGGCTGCGGTACCGAAAGATCGAGGGGTTGGACGGCAACGGCGCCCTCCTCGTCTTCGGCGCCTACCACTTCGCGCGTCCGGGCCAGACCACGGTGCCGTTCATCGAGGCCAACCTCGGGACGAGCATCACCGACGACTCGGACCTCGTGTTCGGCGGGCGGGGAGGGGCCAAGTTCTTCTTCCTCCCCGGCGGTGCGCTCGTCGCCGACGTGTTCGTGCGGACCGACGGAGACAACACGGGCGTCGGGGCGGAGGCCGGCGTCTCCATCTTCCTGTAGGGGCCGCCCCGGACGGATCGGACGCCCCGCTGGCGGCCGTCGCCAGCCGGCGGCGGGCTGGAGGACGGGCGCGAACAGCGGCGACGGACGCCGGTACCTGACGACCGACTGCCCTCCGCGCCCGTGACCCCGGACCTCCCGCCCGTCCCCGCCGCCCGCCTGCCGTTCGTCCGCCCGGACCCGCTGGACCTGACCTTCGAGGGGTTCCCGGATGAGGGGTTCGAGGCGCTCGCCCGCCTCCGCGCCGAGCCCCACATCGGCCGCTATCGCGAGGAGAAAGAGGTCCTGGACCGCGCCGTCACCGGCCCGTTCAAGCGCTACCGTGACGACCTCGCCGTGAACTGGGTGCTCCCCAACGGGCTCCCCTTCGAGACCGAGCGGAACGTGTTCTCGCGCATCCTCAAGAACGACTTTGGCGCTGGCGGCTCGCACAGCCACCTCTGGATGAGCTTCTACCGGTCGCCCCGGAAGCGGCTCACCGACGTCCAACTCAGCCACGCCGTCCACGCCGACGCCTTCCGGTGGGGGGTCTACGTCGGCGACTACGCGAAGGGGCTGTTCGCGCCCGCCCGCGAGCGGCTGATGGCGCAGCCCGAGGTGTCGCTCCCGATCCTGAACGGGCTCATCGAGCGCGGCTACCGCCTCGCCTGGGCGCCCCACGTAACCAAGCCGGAGGGGCGCCCCGAGATCTCCGACCCGATCGACGCGCTCCCCGACGAACTCGGGCGGGCCAAAGGGATCTGGCTGATGCGGCGGATCTCGCGCGAGGAGGCGCAGGCGCTCGGCCCGGCCCTCGTCGCCGCCGCCATCGACGCGCAGGAGGAGCTGTGGCCGCTCTACCGCTTCTTGGTGGAGGCGGCCGGGCAGCGGGGAGGGCCGCCGACGGCGGAGTAAGGGGCGCCTGCCGCTCGCCGCGCGGGGCGGGCTCGGAAACAGGACGCCCGCGTCGAGGCGTTCCGTCGCCCACGCCCCTCATTCCCGGTCCCATCCTCCACCTCCTCGCCTCCGACGCCCTGGCCGTGGCGGTCTTCGCGGCCCTGCTCGGGGCGTGCGTGGCGATGGGCGAGGGCCTCCGGGCCTACGCGGGCTGGCGGCCGGAGTCGTCGCGGCGGGCGGTGCACGTGGGCGTCGGGCTGGCGACGGCCGCGTGCCCGGTGTGGATCGAGTCGCCGGGCGGCGTGTACGGGCTGGCGGTCGCGTTCGTCGGGGTCAACCTTCTGGCGGTCCGGCGGCGGTACCTGCCGGGCATGCACGGGATCGCGCGGCGGAGCTGGGGCACCGTCACGTTCCCGCTCGCGCTGATCGTGGCGCTGGGGCTGTGCTGGTCCCTCGACGGCGGGCGCGTGTTCGTGCTCCAGACTGCGTTCGCCGTCCTCGCCCTCGCCGACCCCGCCGCCTCGCTCGTCGGGACGCGGGCGACGAACCCCCGGCCGTACGTCGTGGCCGGGGCGACGAAGTCGGTGGCCGGCTCGCTCGCGTTCGTCGTCGTCGCCAGCGCCACGTCGGCGGCGGTGCTGGCCCTCGCCGCCCCGCCGACGTTCGGGGCGTGGCAGATCGGAGCCGGCGCGCTCGTCGTCGCGTGCGTCGGCGCAGCGGCGGAGGCGCTGGGGCGGAACGGGTGGGACAACCTGTGGATCGTGCTGGCCGTCGTCGTGCCGCTGGCGCACCTCGACGGGCACCCGGAGGCGGCGGGTCTCCACCTCGCCGCCCTGGCGCTGGCGGTCGCGTTCGGCGTGGCCTCGTACCGGGCGCGGTTCCTGGATCTGAGCGGCACGCTCGCCGCGTCGATCCTGGCCTGGATGGTGGTGGCACTCGGCGGTCTGGCGTGGGCCGTGCCGGCCGTCGCCTTCTTCGTCCTGTCGAGCCTGCTGTCGCGCCTCGGCCGTCGGCGGAAGCGGGACGCCGAGGCGCGGGCCGCCAAGGGGAGCCGCCGCGACGCGGGTCAGGTGGTGGCGAACGGGGGCGTCGGGGCAGCGCTGCTGGCGGCGTTCGTGTTTTTCCCCGAGCCGGCGCTCTACGGGGGCTTCGTCGGCGCGTTCGCGGCGGCGGCGGCCGACACCTGGGGCACCGAGATCGGGACGCTCGTCGGCGGGCCGACGCGGCGCCTCGGGGTCGGGTCGCGCGTGCCGCCGGGGACCTCGGGCGGGATGTCGGCGGCGGGCACCCTCGGGGCGCTGGCGGGCGCGGCCGTCGTGGCGGCGTCGGCGGTCCCGTTCGCCGGGGCGTTCGCCAGCGGGGCCGGGCTCGGCGTCTTCGCGGGCGCCGTCGTCGCGTCGGGAGCGGCGGCGGCCGTCGTCGACAGCGTGCTCGGCGCCACGCTCCAGGCCCGCTTCCGCGCCCCGGACGGCACGCTGACGGAGCGCGAGCGGGTGGGGGAGAGGACGCTCCCGCTCGCCGCCGGCGTCCGCTGGCTCGGCAACGACGGCGTCAACCTCGTTTGCACGCTCGCCGGCGCCGGGCTGGCGGCGTGGCTCGCCGGGTGAGGGAGGCCTCGGCCGGCCAGGCACGGCCGGGACGCCCTCTCGCGTTGTGCGCCTACTCGGGCGCGGCAGCGCTGTCCGTAGCTTGACCCGCTCCCACCGACGCGCGCATGGCCTGGTACCGCAAGCTCCACTGGCAGATCATCCTCGGGCTCCTGCTCGGCCTCGCCTTCGGGGTGCTGTCGGCCTCGAACGGGTGGGGCGGCTTCGTCGACGCCTGGGTCCGGCCGTTCGGGACCATCTTCATCACGGCGCTCAAGCTGATCGCCGTCCCGCTCGTCCTCGCCAGCCTCATCACGGGCGTCGCCAGCCTCTCGGACCTGCGGAAGCTCTCGCGCATCGGCGGCAAGACCATCGGCATCTACCTCGTGACGACGGCCATCGCCGTGACGATCGGCGTGCTCCTGGCCGACCTCGTCCAGCCCGGCGCCACGTTCTCGCCCTCGCTCCGCGACGACCTCGTGACGGCCTTCGGGAGCGACACCGCCGGGCGCGTCGAGGCCGCCGTCGCCGTGGGCGACCGGGGGCCGCTCCAGTTCCTCGTCGACGCCGTGCCCGAGAACGTGTTCGCCGCCTTCGCGGACAACGGCAACATGCTCCAGGTCGTCGTCGTGGCGCTGCTCCTGGGGATCGGGCTGGTGCAGGTGCCGAAGGAGAAGGGCGCGCCGGTGCTCGCCTTTTTCGAGGGCCTCAACGACATCGTGATCCGGCTCGTGGACATCGTGATGCTGCTGGCGCCCATCGGCGTGTTCGCCCTGCTGGCGGACACCATCGTCAGCGTGGCCGGCGACGACCCGACGCGCATCCTGAGCTTGCTCTCCGGCCTGGGCGTCTACATGGCCGTGGTCCTCGGCGGCCTCGCCATCCACACCGCCGTGGTCTACCCGGTGCTCCTGAAGCTGTTCACGCCGCTCGACCTGAAGACGTTTTTCCAGGGGATCGGCCCGGCCCAGCTCGTGGCGTTCTCGACGTCGTCGTCCGGCGCGACGCTGCCCGTCACGATGGAGCGGTGCGAGGAGAAGCTGGGCGTGAGCGAGGAGGTGTCGAGCTTCGTGCTCCCGCTGGGCGCGACGATCAACATGGACGGGACGGCGCTCTACCAGGCCGTCGCCACCCTCTTTATCGCGCAGGCGTTCAGCCTCGACCTCGGGCTCGGGGCGCAGGTGACGATCGTGCTGACGGCCGTGCTGGCGAGCATCGGGACGGCGGCGGTGCCGGGCGCGGGCATCATCATGCTCGTCATCATCCTGGAGGCCGTGGGCGTCCCGGCCGCCGGGATCGCGCTGATCCTGGGCGTGGACCGCATCCTCGACATGTGCCGGACGGTCACGAACGTGACGGGCGACGCGACGGTCGCCACGGTGATCGCCGCCAGCGAGGGGCAGCTCGGCCCGCCGAACCTGTCGGAGGACTCGGACCGGGTCGTCTCGACGCCGCCGGAGCCGGTCCTCGCGTGAGCCGCCTCGTCCTCCTCGCCACGCTGGCGGTCGGGCTCGCGGCGCCCGGCGCCGCCGCGCAGTCGTCGGCCGAGCGGCCGGTCGTGCCCGCCCCGGCGCTCTCCGCCGAGGCCCGCGACGCGCTCGGGATCGAGACGGACGCCGAGGCCGCGCTCTACGCTGCCGGCCGCGCCGCCACGCTCGCCTTCCGCCTCGACGCCGCCGAGGTCCCGTTCCGCCAGCTCGGCGAGGCCGCGCCGCTCTCGCCCGCGAGCGCCTACGGCCTCGAGTCCGCCGCGCTGTTCCGCGCGCTGATGACCGAGGCGGACGACGACTTCGACCGATTCTACGCGCTCAACGACTCCCTCGTGTCGCTCGCCGAGGCGCTCCCGCCGTCCCGCGCGGCCGACCTCGCCCGGGCGACCGGCTCGCTGCACCGGGCGCTGGCGATGGGCCGGCAGGAGCGCTACGCCCGCGCCGGGTCGTCGTTCAAGAGCGCCTGTGGGCAGTTCCGCGACCTCGCGGCCCAGGCCGACGCGCCGCCGGACGCGCTCTTCGGGCTCGGCGTGTGCGAGGTGGCCGCCGGGGCGGTGCCGCGCAAGTACCGCTGGCTGGCCCGGCTCTTCGGGTTCACCGGGAGCGTGGCGAGCGGGATGGAGAAGCTGGAGGCCGCCGCCCAGGCCGACGCCGCGTTCGTGGTCGAGTCCGTCGTCGCGCTGGCGATCTCGGACGCCACGCTCAACGAGCGCCGCGCCGGGAGCGTGGACCTCCTGGCCGCCGTCGCCCGGTCGGTCCCCGAGAGCCCGTTCCTGGCCTACCTGGAGGGCTACCACCTGCTCCTGGACCGTCGTGCCGAAGAGGCCGTCGCGGCGTTCCGCCGGGGCGAGGCCGCGCTGGACGGCGAGGGCGTCCAGCCCGTCCCGTTCCTGGACGCCCACCTCGGGCTGGCCCTCTTCCGCCTCGACCGCTTCGAGGAGGCCGCCCCGCTCCTCGAGTCGTTCGCGCGGACGTTCCGGGGTGAGGGGCTCGTGGCGCAGTCGACGCTCCACGCCGGGCTGGCCTACGAGATGATGGGCGACCGGCGGCGGGCCGAGAGCCTGTACCGCCGCGTCCGCGCCGTCCGCGACTACGACTCCGACCTCTCGGCCGAGCGCGAGGCCGAGCAGCGGCTGGAGGCCCCGATGTCCGAGGCCGACCGCCGCCTGCTCCTGGGCGCCAACGCCTACGACAGCGGGCGCTACGAGACCGCCATCGCGACGCTCCAGCCGGTCGTCACCGACGGCGCGCTCGCCCCGGCCCAGCGCGCCGAGGCGGCGTACCGGACCGGCCGGGCCTACCAGGCGCTCGGGAACGGCCCCGAGGCGCTCCGCCACTTCCAGCTCGCCATCGACCGCCCCGGCGACCCGCTCGCCAAGTGGGGGCCGTGGAGCGTCTACCACGTCGGCGAGGTCCACGAGGCCGCCGGCCGCCTCGGCGACGCCCGCCAGTCGTACGAGCGCGTGCTCGACAACGAGGACGAGTTCGACTATCACAAGGCGCTCGAACAACGCACCCGCACGGCGTTGGAACGCATTTCGCGGTAGGGGCCACATCGGACCGCCTCGCCCCGGCTCCCGTCTCGTCGTACCGTCCGTCACCCTTCCCCGCTCCCCGTGAGACTCGTAGCCGCCCTCTTGTTCGTTGCCGCCGCTGGCGCCGTCCACGCCCAGCCCGCCGTTCATACCCACGCGCCGGGTGGAATCTGCACCCTCTACGACGCGGGCGGCGTGGCCCGGCCCGGCCCGGAGATCGCGCCGGCCTCCGTGCAGGCGCGACGCGGTGCAGCCTCCGAAACGGTCGTCTCGCAGGGGCTCGCGGCGACGTTCCAGGTGACGTACACGGGGTTCACGCCCGAGGCGCAGGCCGCCTTCCAGCGGGCCGTCGACATCTGGGCCGACCACCTCACGTCGTCCGTCCCGATCCGGGTGGAGGCCACGTTCGGTGATCTGGGTGGATGTGCGCAGGGCCTGCCGTGCGTGCTCGGGTCGGCCGGTCCGAGGCTCGTGCGGGACTGGGGCGGCACGGCGCCACGCGCCGGGACGTGGTACCCGTTCGCGCTGGCGGACGCGCTCGCGGGCCGGGACCTCTTCCCACCAGACGACGACGGTGCGAGCGCGGACATCCAGGCCGTCTTCAACAGCGGGTTCGACCGCTTCTACTTCCAGACGGGGACCCCCCCTACCAATCTGTTCGACTTCACCACCATCGTCCTCCACGAGCTCGGGCACGGCCTCGGGTTCATCGGCTCCGGCGACGTGGACGACGGGGTCATCGACGCCGACGACAGCAACTTCCAGGAGTGCGATGGCATCGACGGCCACGGATGCAAAGGGATTGCGGGGGGCGACGGTGTGCCGTACCCGCTCATCTTCGACCGCTTCATCGAGGCCGGCGATGGGACGGCGTTCCTGAACGGGGTCGCGTACCCCAACAACTCCGTGGTCCTCGGCGACCTCCTCCAGAGCGAGGACCTGTTCGTGGACGCGCCGACGGTGCGCGCTGTCTATGGAGGGGAGCGCCCGCCGATCTGGGCGCCCGCCGCCTTCGAGGGCGGCTCGTCGTTCTCGCACTGGGACGAGATCCTGATCACGCGGGGCACCTCGGCCGCCCTCATGACGCCGGCCATCAGCCCCGGCGAGCAGTACGACGACCCCGGCTCCATCACGTGCGCGTTCTTCCAGGACATGGGGTGGCCGCTCGGCGCCGGCTGCTCCGCCATCGTCGCCTCCGAGCCGTCCGCCCTCGACCGCCCGCGCCGACCTCGAACTGGTCGTCTCCGGCACCGACTACGGCCCCGTCGGGCCGAACCCGTTCGCCCGCCAGTCCGTCGTCCGCCTCGTGGTGGGCACGCCGCAGACGGTCCGGGTGGATCTCGTGGACGTCCTCGGCCGCCGCGTCTCGACGCTGTTCGCCGGCACGGCGCCGGCCGGCGACCTGCCGCTCGTGGTCGAGGGCGCCGGCCTCGCGCCGGGCGTCTACGTGCTCCGGGCGCGCGGCGAGACGGCCACGTCCACGGCGACGCTGACGCGCGTGGAGTGAGACACGTCTTTCTGACGGCGGTCCTTCTCGGCCTCGCGGCGGCGCCAGCGGCACAGCCGGAGAGCGGCGGCGTGCGGAGCGTCTGCCGCCTCCCGGTCTCGGCCCAGGTCCCACACGGGGGGGCGGCGCGACGGGCGGCGCGTCCGGCGCCGTGCCCCGCCAGCGAGCGGACCGCCACGTTCGAGGTCGCCTACACCGACTTCCCGCCCGACGCCGAGGCCGCCTTCCAGGCCGCCGTCGACACGTGGGCCTGCCGCGTCCGGTCCGGTCAACCGATCCGCATCGACGCCTCGTGGACGCGGCTCGGCGGAGCCACGCTCGGCACGGCCGGCCCGTTCCTCGTCCGCAACTTCGAGGGGGCCCCGAGCCGGGACGTGTGGTACCCGGCCGCGCTGGCGGACGCGCTCGCCGGTCGTGACCTGGGCGACGCCACCGCCGACATCGAGGCCTCCTTCAACAGCGCCTTCGGCAGCTGGCACCTCGCCCTCGACACGCCGCCGGACGGGACGTACGACCTCTACACCGTCGTGCTGCACGAGATCGGCCACGGGCTCGGGCTGATCGGGGCGATGGAGGTGGAGGAGGGGAGGGGGATCGTCGGGACCGACCCGGAGGGGCCGTTCGTGTACGATCTCCTCGCGGAAGACGCGGCCGGCGTGGCGCTCCTCGATAACCAACGCTATCCCGACGGGTCCGTCGCGCTCGCCGAAGCGCTCCAGTCCGAGGTCCACCTCGCCGGCCCGCGCCTGCGCCGGGCGTCCGTGGAGCCCGTCCCGCTCTACGCTCCCGACCGCTGGGTGGGCGGCGGGTCGTACTCGCACCTCGACGAGGACGCGTTCGCGCCGGGCACGCCCGACGGCCTGATGACGCCGTTCATCGGCCGCTCCGAAACCGTCGAGGCGCCGGGCGCCGTCGTCTGCGCCGCGCTCGGCGACCTCGGGTGGGAACTGGCGGGGGAGTGCGCCCGCCTCGTCGGCACCCCGACCCCGCCCGCCGCCGGCCTGGCGGTCGAGCGCCTCGGGCCGAACCCGGTGCGGACCCGCACGACGCTCCGCCTCCGGTCCGACGTGCCGCGCCTCGTCCGCGTGGCCGTCTTCGACGTGCTGGGCCGTCGCGTGCTCGACGCCGGCACGACGGCGCTCGTCGCCAGCCGGCCGAGCACGGTGACGGTCGAGGCGCGGAGCCTCGCAGCGGGCGTCTACTTCGTAGTGGTCGAGGGCGCTGGCGCGCTCGTGACGATCCCGGTCACCGTGGCTCGCTGAGCCCTGGGGCGTGGCGGCTTTCTCCGCCAGTCCGGCGGGCTCCTCGCGGCCCCGTGTGCGGGACCGGCGGCCGTTTCTGAGGGGTGGACCGAAGGGTGCGAACCATGACAAGCGGTAAGGGATTTCCGGGGGTCTCGCTCGGGGGCCATGGAGGCAACGCCCGGACCGCCCGGTCGTTCGTTAGGTCCCTGGCCCCCGACCCCTGTGACCCCCTTCTCTGTTCGTCCGCCCCGTCCGGCCCCGCACCCGCCGAGCGGGCCGCCCCTCGATCCCGAGCGTCTCCGACAGCTCGCCGACGATCTCGCCGCGAGCGGGTCGCCGCAGACGGCCGCCATCGTGCGGACGATCGTGGGCGAGCTGTCGGCCGAGGCGGCAGACACGACCAAACGGTGAACTGCCCGGTGACGGCCGGCGAATCCCTGGAGGACCCGCCAGCACAGTGGGATCGCCCCCGGGACGCGGCGCGGCTGGCGGCGGTGCTGGCGGCGTGCGGGAGCACGGCGGGCGCGGCGTCCGTCTGGCGGGCGCTCGACGGGGCGCACGACGTTTCGGCGGTCTCGGACGATGTCGCGGACCGGGCGGAGGCCGGCCCGAGGGCCACGCCTGAAGGGTAAACAGGGAACAGCGGCGGTCCGTCCCTGGGGGTTGTACTCCACAAACGAGAAGCCCCCAAACCATCGTGGCTTAGGGGCTTCGGTCCAGCATCGTGTACGCCCGAGAGGATTCGAACCTCTGACCTTTGGTACCGGAAACCAACGCTCTATCCAGCTGAGCTACGGGCGCGAGCGGGTCCCAAGATAGGGCGAGCGCGGCGCCGTGTCACGCCACGGCGCCCGGAACCCGCCAACCCTTCACGCGGCCGTGCACGATCCTTCTCGGGCGTCGCCCGTTCTTCCAGGCACCCCCGCGCCGCCCCATGCCCGTCCGCATCGCCTCCGTCGAGCCCGGCTCGCTCGCCGACACGCTCGGCTGGGCGCCCGGCGACCAGATCCTCGCCGTCAACGGTGAGGCCGTCGAGGACGAGCTGGACGTCCGGTTCAAGACGTCCGAGGAGACGCTGGCGCTCCGCGTCCGCCAGGGCGGCACGCTCGTGGACCACGCCGTCGAGAAGGAGCCCGACGAGCCGCTCGGGGCCAGCTTCGAGGAGTTCCGCATCAAGACCTGCGGCGACGACTGCGTGTTTTGCTTCGTCGATCAGAACCCGGTCGGGCTCCGCGACACGCTCTACTTCCGCGACGGCGACTTCCGGATGTCGTTCCTCTACGGCAACTACATCACCGTCACCAACCTCCGCGAGCGCGACCTGGAGCGGATCGTGGAGCAGCGCCTGAGCCCGCTCTACGTCTCCGTCCACTGCACCGACGACGACGTCCGCGCGGCCATGATGGGGCACCGGACGAAGGACCGCCAGGGCGAGAAGCTCCGGTACCTCGCCGCGCACGGCATCGAACTGCACGCCCAGATCGTCCTCGTCCCCGGCTTCAACGACGCCGGCAAGCTGGTCGAGACCATCCTCGACCTCTACGACCTCCACGAGCAGCTCTACTCCGTCAGCGTCGTCCCGGCCGGCCTCACGCGGCACCGGCGCGGGCTCACCGACCTCCGCCTCGTCTCGCCCGCCGAGGCCCGCCAGCTCGTCCGGCTCGTGGCGCGGTGGCAGCGGACGTTCCGCGAGGCCATCGGGCGCGGCTTCGTCTACCTCTCCGACGAGGTCTACCTCCTGGCCGGCGTCGACTTCCCCGACGAGGACGACTACGACGGCTACCCGCTGATGGAGAACGGCGTCGGGATGAGCCGGGACTTCCTGAACGAGCTGGCCTTCCAGGCCGAGGACCTCCCCGAGGCGCTGCCCGCGCCGCGCCGGATCACCCTCGTCTCGGGGACGCTCACGGCCCCGCTCCTCGACGCCCACGTCCGGCCCATGCTGGAGCGGATCGACGGGCTGGCGGCCGACGTGGTGGCGTGCGAGAACCTCCTGTTCGGGGACTCCGTGACGGTCAGCGGGCTCCTCAACTTCAAGAGCTTCGTGGCCGCCCTCGGCCCGCTCGCCGAGCGCGGCGCCCTGGGCGACCTCGTGGTGCTCCCGCCCGACTCGGTCAACTTCGAGGGGCTGTTCCTGGACAACCGGCCGGGCCAGATGACGCCCGACGACCTCAGCCGCGCCCTCGGCGGCGTCCCCGTCGTCGTGTTCGACGGCGACTGGACGGGCCTGGTGGAGCGCGTCGCGGACGGCTCGGCGGTCCGCGCGTAGGTTCCTGCGGTACGATGCGTGACGGAGCGGGGCACCAAACGGTCCGGTGAATCCCCGCCGGCGCGGGTCTCGTTCAGGCCCGCCCGACGTCTCTCTCCGACCCTGTGACCGACCTCGCTTCCCCGACGCTGACCGACTCCTCGCCCGCCACGGTGTCCGCCAGCGCCCCGCCGACGTTGCGGGACGCCTGGCCCTGGGCCGTCCCGATGCCCCTCACCGGGTGGCTGGAGCGCAACGGGTTCACCCCGGTCTGGACGGCGCTCGTCGTGCTCGTCCTCGCCTTCCTCCTGTTCCAGGTCGTCGTCGCTCCCATCGTGCTGGCGATCGGGATCGCGATCCGAGCGGCGCAGTCGGGGGCAACGGAGGCGCCCGGCGTCGCCGAGATGCTCCAGCAGGTCCAGCAAGACGCGCCCCTGCTGATGACGGCGAACACGGTGGGGCAGATCCTCGGGTTCGGCCTGTTCGCGTGGTTCGCGGCGCGCCGCCACACGCCGCAGGCCGCGAGCTACCTCCGGCTCCGCCGTCCCGACGGGCCAGGGTTTGCGCTGGCCGCCGTGGGCTGGCTGGTGCTCGTGCCGGCCATCGCGTGGACCGGCCAGCTCAACGAGATGATCCCCCTCCCCGAGTTCCTGAAGGACTGGGAGACGATGCAGACGGACCTGATCGAGGGGCTCCTGGTGGGAGGGGAGCTGAGCACGGTGGCCCAGTTCGTCGCGCTCGCGCTGACGCCGGCGATCTGCGAGGAGCTGCTCTTTCGGGGCTACCTCCTGCGCGGCGTGGAGCGCCGGTTCGGATCGGCCGTCGCCATCGTGGCGATCGGCGTCATCTTCGGCGCGTACCACCTGCGGGCGAGCCAGCTGATCCCGCTCTCGCTGCTCGGCGTCTACTTGGGCTACGTGGTGTGGGCGACGGGGAGCCTGTGGTCCGGCGTGCTCGTTCACCTGCTCAACAACGGGTTCGTGGTGGTCCTGTCGAGCGTCGCGCGCGCTGGGGCCGCCCAGGAGGGCGCTCCCGTCACCACGGAGTCCCTAGAGGCCATGTCGATGCCGTGGTACTTTGGCGTGGCCGGGCTGGCGCTCGCCGCAGGCGTGGCCGTGGCGCTCTACCGCCGCCGCCGCGCCGTCGTCGACGACCAGCCCGACGCGGTCCTCGACGCGCGCACCCGTCCCACCTTTCCCCTCTCCCCCTCCCCCGTCCTCCGATGAAAGAGCCCTCCGGTACCCCCCAGCACGACGACGGTGAGAGCCGCCAGTCGCGGACCTACGAAGGGTGGGTCTCCGTCTTCGAGTGCTCCACCGACTTCGAGGCCGACCTCGTACGCGACCGGCTCGACGAGGCCGGCGTCGCCGCCGTCGTGCTCACCCAACGGGACCACAGCTTCAACCTCAACGTGGGCGACCTCTCGCCGGTCCACGTAATGGTCCAGCCCGAGCAGGAACGCGAGGCGCGCGACGTGATCAGCGACGTCTCGTTCACCGACGAGGAGCTGGAGGAGGCGGCGATGGCGGCGGACGTCATGGCGCCCGACGCGCACGACCCGATCTCGGAGGCGCGCCTGGACTCGGGGATCGAGGAGATCAGCCTCGACGTGCCGGACGACGACTTGGAGGAGGAGTAACCGCAATCCGGGAAGGGGGGAGGAACACGTCTCCTCTCCCAACCTCCCCGCCCGCTCCGTCCAGACTCCGCTCGCCTCACGTCCCCGTGTCCAACCTCGCCCAACGCACGCTGACGGCGCTCGTCGCCGCCACGGTCGCCATCGGTGCGGTGTGGATCGGGGGGTGGACGTTCGCGGCGTTGATGACGGCCGTCGCGCTCGGCGCGCAGTGGGAGGTGTACGGGCTGCTCCGCAAGGCGGGCACGCGGCCGTTCGCCCCCATCGGGCTGGGGCTGGGGCTGCTCGCCGTGCTCCGGCCGCTGTTCGAGCACGCCGTCCCGCTGCTCACGCTCGGCGGGCTGGCCGTCCTCGTCGGCGCGCTGTACCGGCGGAAGGACACGCCCCTCCTGGACGCGGCCGGGACGCTCTTCGGCGTGGCCTACCCGGCCGCGCTCGCAGGCACGATCCTCACGCTCCGACTCTCCGAAGCGCCCTGGATGATCGGGGACGACGCCTTCTGGCTCACCACGGCCGTCCTGTTCTGCATCTGGGGCGCCGACACGTTCGCCTACTTTTCGGGCCGCGCCTTCGGCAAACACCCGCTCTTCCCGCGCGTCTCGCCCAAGAAGACCTGGGAAGGCGCCATCGGCGGCGGTGTCGGGGCGTTCCTGGTGATGGCCGGATTCAAACTCGTCGTTCTCCACGAGGCGCTGACCTGGGCCGACGTGGCCGTGGTCGGCTTCGCATGCGGCGTCGCCAGCCAGTTCGGCGACCTCGTCGAAAGTCACTTCAAGCGGTCCGTGAGCGTCAAGGACTCCGCGACGTGGCTGCCCGGCCACGGCGGCCTCCTCGACCGGATCGACGCGGCGGTCGTGGCGGTGCCGCTCGTGGTGCTCTACCTCGACCTCGTCAAAGGGCTCTGATCCCTCTCGGGACGGTACGCCGACGTGCCACGGGCGGCCGCCAGCGGCGGAGAGAGACGGACGACGCGTCCGCCGCCCATCTCGATCTCTGGGCGGAAGGACCGTTCGTGAGGGCGCGGTGAATGCGAGCGGGGAATGACGCGGTGCGGAAACACGTCTTGACGCACTGCGTCATAAGGGGTGAACTCACACCCCGCCATGCCCCGCATCATCAAACGCTACGGAAGCCGGAAGCTCTACGACACCTCGGAGAGCCGGTACGTGAGCCTGGAGGAGGTCGCCGGGTTCGTCCGCGACGGCCAGCAAGTCCAGGTGGTCGAGAACAAGACGGGCGACGACGTCACGGCGGCCATCCTCACTCAGATCCTCTCGGAGGAAGGCCGCAACGGCAAGAGCCTGCTCTCGACCGGGTTTTTGCACGACCTGCTCCGCGTCGGCGAGCGCGCGCTGAAGGCGAGCGAGGGCGTGGTCGAGGCCGGCTTCTCACAGGCCCGCCGCGGCGTCGACGACCTCACGCGCCGGGCCGTCGACAAGATGCGCCCCGGCGGACCTATCGCCGAGGTCCGCGACGAGATGGACCGGCTCCGCGCCCGCCTCGAAGGGCTGGAGCGGACGCTGGACACCCTCGACGACCCGTCCGACACGGCGTGACGCACGGCGGCATCTGCCGCCTCTCTCTCCCGGCGCTCCGCGCCACCCACCCCACCCCTGATTCCAATGGCTACCAAGACCAAGAGCACCAAGAACCTCCAGAAGGAGATCACCAAGACGGCCACCGACGCTGTCGACTACGCGAAGACCACCGTCGGTGGCGTCCAGAAGGACCTCAACGACGCGGCTGGCGACGTGAAGGACGCCGTCAACAAGGTGTTCCTCGCCGGCCTCGGGGCGCTCGTCGTCGCCGAGGAGGAGGGCTCGAAGATGTTCAAGACGCTCGTCAAGAAGGGCGAGAAGACGGAACTGCCGGGCCTCGGCGGCGAGCGCGTCAAGGCGATCCGCGCGCAGATCAACGGCGCCACCGATAAGGCGACGGGCACCGTCAAGGGCCGCATGAACGGCGCCAAGAAGGCGGCGGACGACACCGCCGATAAGGCCGAGGACCGCATCCAGGAGACGGTCGCCACCGTGATGAAGCGGCTCGGCGTCCCGACCCGCGAGGAGATCTCCGAGCTCACGGCCAGCGTCGAGCGGCTCACGACGCACATCGAGCGGCTGAAGGAGGAGCGCACCGCCTCCACCGAGCTGACGATGGAGGCCGTCGGCGGCGGCTGGTACGAGATCCGTATCGGCGACGTGGTCGTCGAGAAGGTCCAGGGCAAGGAGGACGCCGAGCAGGCGCTCATCCGGGTCCAGGAGCAGCGGGCCTAGCGCTCTGACGTCTCGGCTCCGCGGAGTCGAGTCGCCAGTCGGGCGAGCGTGGCACGGACCGCGCTCGCCCGACCCGTGTCTGGCCGCCCCGCGCGGCGCTCAGACGCGGGCACTTCGCTCATCGACCGGCCGTTATACTGCCGTCCCCCGAAAGCGCTTTCACCATGCAAGTCGCCGACCACCACCGCACCGGCACCGTCGGGCTCGCCCTGGCAGGCGGCGGCCCCGAGGGCGCCGTCTACGAGATCGGCGTCATCCGCGCCCTTGACGACGCCTGCGAGGGGCTCGACCTGAACCGCGTGCCGGTCACGGTGGGCGTCTCGGCCGGCGCGTTCGTCGGCGCCTCGCTGGCGAACGGGATCAGCACGGCCCAACTCGTGCGGTCGGTGGTGGGGGAGGAGCCGGGCGCGCATCCGTTCCGGCCGGAGCTGTTCCTGACGCCGGCCCTCGGCGAGTACGTCCGGCGGGGCCTCCGCGTCCCCGGGCTCCTCGCCGACGCCGTGCGGACAGCGGTCCTCCACCCCAAGAGCTCCAGCGGCCTCGTCTCGACGCTCGTCGACCGTCTCAGCCGCGCGGTCCCGGTGGGCGTGTTCGACAACGCGCCGCTGCGCGAGTACCTCCGGGCCGTCTTCAGCGTCAAAGGGCGCACCGACGACTTCCGCCTCCTCCGCACCGAGCTGTACGTGGTCGCCACCGACCTCGACTCCAGCGAGTCGGTCGTGTTCGGGACGCCGGGCTGGGACGACGTGCCCATCTCGCTCGCCGTCCAGGCCTCGACGGCGCTCCCCGGCCTCTACCCGCCGGTCGAGATCGATGGGCGGCACTACGTGGACGGCGTCCTCAACAAGACGGTCCACGCCTCGGTCGCCTTCGACCGGGGCGCCGGGCTCGTCATCTGCGTCAACCCCATCGTGCCGGTCGATACGGCGCGGGCCGTCGACTCGGGCGCGATGCGGCGCGGGCGTCTCACCGACCGCGGGATGCCGGGCGTGATGAGCCAGACGTTCCGGACCCTCATCCACAGCCGGATGGGGACGGGCATGGCGGCCTACCAGGAGCGGTACCGGGGCGCCGACCTCGTCCTCTTCGAGCCCCGCAAGGACGACTACCGGATGTTCTTCACAAACGTGTTCTCGTTCGCCTCGCGCAAGGAGGTCGTCGAGCACGCCTATCGCTCGACGCTGGCGCAGCTCCGCGCCCGCGCCGACGAGATCGGCCCCGTCCTGGAGCGCCACGGCATCCGGCTCCGCGAGGACGTGCTCGCGCGCCCGCAGCACGACGTCTGGGCCAGCGTCGGGTTCGTCGCCGGCCGGCCCGTGCTCCCGTCCACCGTCACCACACGCGACCTCCGCGACGCCCTGGCGGACCTGGAGCAGCTGGTCGGCGCGTAGCGTCCGGGGGTCTTACGCCTCCCCGATCCGCAGGTGGTCCACGATCCGGCGGACGCCCGGCTGCCGCGTCATCACCGCCAGCAGCGCCTCGCGAGCGGCCTCGTCGGGGACCGTGCCGTAGATCGAGACGGCCCCGTCGTGGACGTAGAACGCGATGCCGGTCTCGTCGATGCCCGACTGGCGGACGGTGTCGCGGAGGCGCTGGGCCATCGAGCGGTCGGCCGCCGTCTTGGCGCGCGTCCGCTGGCGGCGGTCGAGGAGGTCGCGGAGGGCGGGGGGAGGATCTTCGGGGGGATCACGTCCGGTACCGGGTCACTGGGTGGAGGCAGCATGCTCGTCGTGGACCGTGAGGTCCCGCCGCCAGCGGGACCCTGCCGAGCGTCGAGATCTCGACGCGTGCAAGGGCCGTGCCGGCGCCCATCCAACGAGCCCGTCGGGCACGCACGATACGCACGTCGCCGCCTGGAGCGGGCCGCCGGAGCGGCTACAGCCCCACGCCCGGGAGGTTGAGCGGGACCGCACGGACCACCGACCGCGGCACGTCGAGTCGCAGGAAGTCGCGGAGGTAGCCGCTCTTGACGAACAGCGAGACGCTGAAGCCCTTCACCTGGCCGATGGGGCTCCAGTTGATCGCCATCTCCCAGCAGTGGAGGTCGCGGCGGAGGCCGAGCCGCGTGGTCGTCGGCTCCAGCGTGATGAGGTCGAGGCCGGTGCTCCCGGTGACGGCCCACTTCGGGCTGAGGCGGGCGTTGAACGACGTCAGCGAGAGCGCCGCCGTCCACGGGTCCCGGGCCGTCGGGCTCGGGTTGTAGGCCGCCGTGAGGTCGAGCGAGAACGACCACGGCGCCGCGTAGTCCACGTAGCCCACGACGGCGCTCTGCGGCGCGAACGCCGAGGGGTCGTAGTCCACGCCCGGCACCAGGCCCGTCGTCACGGCGCGGACGTCGGCGGGGCCGGAGCGGCGCCCGGACTGGAACGAGCGGCCGATCCGGGCGCTCGCGCGCGTCAGCCGGAGCGGGCGCCCGTCGGTGTTCAGGTACGACGTGCCGAGGATCGTCCCCGTCGTGTCGATGGCGTAGAACGAGTAGCCCGCGCTCCCCGACGCGCGCGCGCCCAGGAACTGGCTGTTGAACGAGACGCCGAGGTCGCGGACCGGCCGCTCCTCCGCCGCGAAGTTGTACCCGCCGTTGACGCTGACGGAGAGGAACTGGTTGGTGGTGCGCGTCACTTCGCCCGTCGAGTCCGTCCGGGCCGTGCGCGAGAGGAAGGCGTTGTCGATGCCGAACGAGAGCGCCTGCGTCGGGCCGAGCGGGATCGTCGGGTTGATGGCGTACGGGCGCGTCCGGCCGGTGCTGTCCACCTGCACCTCGCGGACGAAGCCGAAGGCGTCGTAGTTGGGCTCGTACTGGAGGCTGAGCGACGGGCGGACGGTGTGGCGGATCCCGTCGAGGCTCCCGACGCGGACCGGGAACGTCCCGTACAGCTCCGTCGAGGCGCTCAGCGACGCCTGGAACCGGCGGACGGCCGTGAAGCCCGGCACCTGCTCCGTCGAGATCCGCCTCGTCCCCGGGTCGTACGTCTGGCGCGTGGACTCGCCCGTCCACGTCTCGGCGTACGTCAGGTTGGGCGAGAGCGTGAGGTTGTAGCGCGGCACCGAGAAGGCGGCCTGGATCGGGACGTTCTGCTGCACCTGGTAGCTGAACCGCTGGTCGTCGCCGGTGGCCTGCTGGAAGAGCGTCGGGTTGAAGAGCGCCTCGATGCCCGAGACGCCCGTCGAGTCGGAGAGCGGCGTGAACTGGTAGGTGTTCGTGGTCTGGTTGGTATAGGCGACGCTGATCTTCTCGTACCACTGGTCGTCGCGGCCCCGGCGGAACGGAAACTTCCGCTGCTGCGAGAAGCTGAGGGTCGGGAGGTTGAGCGTGAGGGCGCCGCCGGTGAGGTCCTGGTAGGCCCGGAGCGAGGCGTTGAGCGAGCGGCCGACGCCGTTCCACGACTGGCTGTAGGCGACCGTCGAGGTGGTCGATTGCTTGAGCTCGTCGCCCAGGTTCGTCGTCACGAGCCGCTGGCTGCGCGACTGGAAGTCCACGCTGCCCGTCAGGCGCTGGCCGCCGGCGAAGGTCTGGTTGTGCCGCCAGTTGACCCCGAACGGGATGACCGGGGCGAAGCCGGGGTCCGTGGACTCGCCCGAGCGGAGCCGCCCGAGGCTGAGCGAGAGCGCGCCGGTGTAGGCGTAGCGCCGGGCGTAGTTGGTGAGGGCGCGGACCTGGAACGACCCCTGCGTCCCCAGCTTTCCCGCCACCTGCGCGTCGAGGTAGTCGCTGATGGCCCAGTACCAGCCCACGTTCTCCAGGAACAGCCCGAACCCGGACTCCTGGCCGTAGCCGACCGCCAGCGGCCCGCTCCGCCGGCCCTCCGCCGTCGGGATGTACCCGAACGGGAGGATGAGCGGCATCGGGATGCCGAGCAGCCGGAGCTGGATCGGCCCCGTGAACACTTTCTCGCCATCGACCACCTTCACGCGGCTCGCCACCAGCGAGTAGTGGGGGTGGTCGAGGCTGCACGTCGTGTAGGCCACGTCTTTCCCGAACACGACGTGCTCGTCCTGCTGCTTGAGGATACCGCCGAGCAGGTAGCCGTCCTCGATCTGCGTCCGCGCGCGGACGACGCGGCCTCGGCGCGTGGTCAGGTTGTATTCGAAGCGCTCGCCCGTAACCTCTTGGCCCTCGCCCGCGAACTGCGGCCGCCCGACCGCGCCGGAGTCGCTCGCCAGCGCCTCGGCGAACAGGGCCTCGGCGGCCGATCGGTACTCGAGGCGCCCGGCCGTGATCGTCGCGGACTCGTACGTGGCCTGGGCCTGCCCGAAGAGCGCGATCACGTCGCCAGCGGCAGCGGACGAGTCGCGGGGGGCGAACACGACGCGGAGCGAGTCGCGGGCGGTGAACGCGACGGGCGCCTCGAGGCCGCCCTCGGCCGCCGGCGCCACCGGGACCCCCAGGTCGAGCGGGGGGCTGGCGTCCAGGCCGAGCCCGCCGTCCAGGTCCTGCGAGAGCCCCAGCGTGTCCATCGGGATCGGCGCTCCGGCACGGAGCGAGTCGGCCGGCACGTCCTGGGCCGACGCGCTGGCGGCGAGGAGCAGGAGGGCGACGGAGGCGAGTCGCAGCACGGGGGAGGCGCCGGGGCAGGGGAAAACCGAACGGCGCGCGGCGCCGGTTCGTGCGCTAGGCGCGGTCCTCGTAGTGCTCGAAGACGAGGCGCGCGGCGCCCAGGAGCGCCACGTCGTTGCCGGCCGTCTCGCGGACGATCTCGACGCCCTCGGCCATCCCCGACATCACGAACCGCTTGACCGTCGCGCGCGCCGGGTCGAGGAGGAAGTGGTCCGCGTTCGAGACGCCGCCGCCGACGACGACCTTCCGGATGTCGAGCAGGTTGATGGCCGAGCCGAGGACGACGCCCAGCTTGTGGCCGGCCCAGGCCAGCACCTCCTGCGCCGCCGGGTCGCCCGCGACGGCGGCCGTGTAGAGACGGTGCGGCGTGACGTCGCAGAGGTCGTGGCCGGCGGTCTCGTGGAGGTTCGTCTCGCGCGCGAGGAGCTGGTAGCGCGCGTGGTGCGAGAGGAACCGCTGGCCGAGGTACGCCTCGATGGCGCCGGCCACGCCGGCCCGGTCGTACGGCCCCTCGTAGTCGATGGACATGTGGCCGATCTCGCCGGCCGCGCCCGTCGCACCTCGGAACAGCCGGTCGTTGACGATGATCGCGCCGCCCACGCCGGTGCCCAGCGTCACCATCAGGAACGAGTGGAACGGCCGGCCGGCGCCGTAGAACGCCGACCCCAGCCCGGCCACGTTCGCGTCGTTCTCGACGATCGTCGGGCCGTCGACGCTCAGGCCCAGCTTGTCGAGCCGGCGGCCGATCTGGTTGGGGAGGTGGACCACGTCCCAGCCGGGGAAGTTGGGCGGCTTGGTGACGGTGGTGCGGTCCATCGAGACCACGCCCGGCGCGCCGAGGCCGATGCCCTGGAGCGTCGGCCGTTCGGGGAGCGCGTTGGCCACCCGACCGATCCCCTCCACGATCCGGTCCAGCACGCGATGCGGACCCTGGAGCGCCTCCGACTCCAGCGTCGCCTTCCGCACGATCCCTTGGGTCCGCTCGACGAGCGCGACCTTGATGTTGGTCCCGCCGAGGTCCACGCCGACGGCGTATGCGGGTGCGGCCTCGGCCATCTACTCAGCCTCCGTCGATTCCACGCGGTAGACTCGCTCGCCGGGGCGTCGCATCCCGTACTGCTCCCGCGCCACGCGCTCGACGGTCTCGGCGTCCAGGCCGTGCGCGATCTGAGCCGCCAGCGCCGCGTTCTCGGTCGTCAGCACCGCGTTCTCCTCCGTTAGCCGGTCGAGCTGGCGGGCGTAGGAGGCCCGGCGCCAGAGGCTGTGGCTGTCGAACAGAGCCACCCACAGGACGAGCCCGAGGGCTCCGGCCAGGAGCAGGCGACGGCGGAGACGCTTGGGCATGGCGGGCGAGGGGGGACGGGGGAAGATAGGGCAGAGGGGCCAGGAATCAGTCGTCAGCCGTGGCGGTCGTCGACATGTCTTGGACACCCCACGCCCGTCCGACTGGCGACGGCACCCGCCAGCGCGTCAGCCTGACCAACTAGAACCGAAACGCCTCCATGCCGGGGTAGACGGCGTCCTCACCCAGCAGCTCCTCGATGCGGAGGAGCTGGTTGTACTTGGCGAGGCGGTCGCTGCGCGAGGCCGAGCCCGTCTTGATCTGGCCGCAGCCCGTGGCGACGGCGATGTCGGCGATGGTCGTGTCCTCGGTCTCGCCGGAGCGGTGGCTGAGGATCGAGGCGTAGGCGTAGCGGTGCGCCAGCTCGACGGCCTCCAGCGTCTCCGTGAGCGTGCCGATCTGGTTGGGCTTGATGAGGATGGCGTTGGCCACGTCCTCGTCGATCCCGCGCTGGAGCCGCGTCGTGTTGGTCACGAACAGGTCGTCGCCGACGAGCTGGACCGTCTCGCCGATCCGCTCGGTGAGGGAGGCCCAGCCGTCCCAGTCGTTCTCGTCCATCGCGTCCTCGATGGAGATGATGGGGTACTCCTCGGCCCACCCGGCCCAGAACTCGACCATCTCCTCGGACGAGAGCCGCCGGTCGGGGTCGGACTTGTAGAAGACGTACTCCCCGTCCTGGTACATCTCGCTGGCGGCCGGGTCGAGCGCGATGAAGAGGTCCTCGCCGGCCGTGTAGCCGGCCGCGTCGATGGCCTCCAAGATCACCTCGATGGCCTCCTCGTTGCTCTTGAGGTTGGGCGCGAACCCGCCCTCGTCGCCGACGGCCGTCGAGTAGCCCTTTTTCTTGAGCACCCGCTTGAGGTGGTGGAACGTCTCGACGCCCATCCGGAGGCCCTCCGAGAACGTCTCGGCCCCGACGGGCATCACCATGAACTCCTGCAAGTCCACCGAGTTGTCGGCGTGCTGGCCGCCGTTGATGATGTTCATCATCGGGACCGGGAGCCGCCGGGCGTTCGCGCCGCCGAGGTAGGCGTAGAGCGGGAGGCCGGCGGAGATGGCCGCCGCGCGGGCCGTCGCCAGCGAGACGCCGAGGAGGGCGTTGGCCCCCAGCTTCTGCTTGTTGTCGGTCCCATCGAGGTCGACCAGGATGCGGTCGAGGTGGGCCTGGTCGAAGGCGTCGAGGCCGAGGACTTCAGGCGCGATCTCCTCGTTCACGTTCTCGACGGCGCCCAGGACGCCTTTGCCGAGGTAGACCTCGTCGTCGCCGTCGCGCAGCTCGACGGCCTCGTACTCGCCGGTGGAGGCGCCGGAGGGGACGGCGGCCCGCCCCACGGCCCCGTCGTCGGTGATCACGTCGACCTCGACGGTCGGGTTGCCTCGGCTGTCGAGGATCTGGCGGGCGTGGACGGAGGCGATGAAGGACATGGCGGAGGGGAGGGGGCGTGCCCCAAGATACCGGCCGCCTCGCGCCCGGCACGCCCGAATGTCCCACCTGCCTACCGCACGGTCGTGGTGCAGGTGGCGCCGCCGTCGAGCCCGACGACGATGCGCTCGCCGGGCCGCCAGCCGGCCATGTCCCGCTGCTGGGGCGTCGGCGCGGCGCGCTCGTAGCGGGCGGCGGCGCCTTCCGCCCGTCGAGCGATCCGCTCGTCCGACGTCGCCTCGGCGATGGAGCGGTACAAGTCGGCCTGGCACCAGAACGCCGCCCGCGACGCGGCCTCCCGCTGCGCCGCGCTCGCGGACTCGCTCAGGTTTCCGACGGTCCGCGTCGCGTCGAGCGCCGGGCGCGGCGCCGTGGCGCAGGCGGCCAGCAGGAGGCAGGGGGCGACGAGGAATGAGCGCGTGTTCATGGCCTCGAACGTGAGTTCGTGCTCAACATTAGGGGAGGTGAGGGCTCGAACAAAAAAGCCGGCCGCCCCGAAAGGAATGGCCGACTGGCGACAAAACCGGGCAGCGCTTAGCGGACGACCGTCGAGCAGGAGCCGTAGGCCCGGAGACTGGCCCAGACCGTCTGGCCCCGCTGGAAGCCCCCGGGCTCGAACTCCTCCCGACGCGGCGCTGCCTCCTCATATCGCTGCGCGGCGCGTCGGGCGTTCTGCGCGAGCCGGTCGTCGGCCACCCGCTCGGCCACGTTGTGGTACTCGTCCGCGAGACACCAGTACGCGAACCGCCCGATCAGAGACGTCGGCTGGCCGACGGCGAGGGCGACGGAGTCGAGCCGCGCGACGAGCATCGAATCGTGCGAGGCCCTGACGGAGACGGAGTCCAGCGGCGTTTGCTGCGCGGCGGCGGGTGCGCCAGCGGGGCGAGCCAGATGGCGAGGGCCAGGGGGCGGAGCGTCATGGGCGTGGAGAAAACGAACGCCGGCCGCCTCCTCGGTGGAGACGGCCGGCGTCGTGCGTCATGGGGCAGGGGGCTTAGCGGACGCGCGTCGAGCAGGAGCCGTAGGCCCCGAGGCTGGCCGAGACCGTCTGGCCCGGCGAGTAGCCTTCGAGGAAGTACTGCTCGCGCGTCGGCGCGGCGCGCTCGTAGCGGGCGGCGGCCGTGCGGGCGAGGCTGGCGATCCGCGAGTCCGTGGTCCGGGCGGCCACGTTGCGGTACTCGTCGGCGAGGCACCAGTAGGCGAAGCGGCCCCGGAGCGAGCGCTGCGTCCCCACTGAGTTGGCGATCAGGCCGGCGCGGCGGTAGAGGCTCGGGCCGTGCGCCGGGTACACCCGGAGCGCGTCGTTGATGAGCGACGAGACGTTGCCGAATCCGGCATTCGCACGGGCGTAGTAGAAGTCGGCCCGCTGGAGGTTCGACTCGGCGTTCTCGATGGCGCGCTGGAAGAGGCTGTTGCCCTGCGCCGTGTCGCCGTCGCGGAACCGCTGGAACGCCAGCGCCACGAGCGTGCGCGGGTTGTTGACCTGGCTCGTGACGGCCTCGAGCTGGAGCACCTGAGACCGGAGCGCGGTGACGTCCTCGCCGAGCGACTCCAGGCGGTCGGGCTGCTGGAGGATGACGGCCAGCAGCGTGAGCGCGTCGTCGTCCGAGATCGTGCCCGCCTCCAGGTCCGCGACGAGCGCCTCGACGTTCTCGTCCGACCCCACCCCGACGGTGCCCTGCGGCTCGGTGCGGAGGAACGTCTCGTACTCGCCGAAGAACGTCTGGAGGTCGCTGGCGTCGGCCACCTGGGCGAGGTTGCCCACGAAGTCGGCGCGCGGCGCGTTCGGGACCTCGTTGCCGAACTCGGCGGCGGAGGCGTTGAAGAGCTGCGAGAGGTACCAGTCCTCCAAGCTGTCGGGCTGGGCCTCGAAGGCGCGGCGGAAGGCCGCGAACTGCTTCTCCTCGGCGTCCTCGTAGAGGTCGGCGTTCTGGTAGTAGAAGAAGCCCTCGCGGAGGTCGCGGAGGTACGGGTCGTACGAGATCCCTTCCGCCTCCATCGCCGCGATGCCCTCGGCGCGGATCGCCAGCGCGGAGTCGAGGTAGGCCTTCCGCTCCGCCTGGTTGGTCGAGTCCACGTTGGCCGCGAAGTCCTCATAGATCGAGGCCATGCGGAGGAACGTCCGGTCGTCCGGCTCCTCGCCGGTGAAGAGCGGGTCGTTCGCCAGCAGCCACTTCATGTACGGGTAGGCCGCACAGTAGTCGTCGTTGCGGTAGTTCTCCGAGCCGAGGCTGAAGTTGGCCCGCGTCTCCGGCTGGATGAGGACGTACGTGTCGGCGCAGTAGTCACCGGGGCCGTAGGTCGGCGCCTCAGGGGGCACGTACGGGCCGGTGTTGTTGGACGCCGTCGGGCCGTTGGTGGTGGCGGCCGGGGTGCAGGCGGTGAGAGCGAGGCCGCCGGCGAGGGCGAAGAGAAAGAGGCGATACGGTCGCATGAGCGAGAGAGGGCCTGGGCTGAGTTAGTTGAACCGGCGCCGGACGAACCAGCGCTCTCCGAAGTTGAGGGTGAGCGTCCCCTTGAGGAACGTGTCACGGACGAGTACGCCGTCGGTGGAACCCCGGGTCCCGACCTCGACGCCGAGGTCGAAGCGGGCGCCCGTCAACCGGTTCGGCACCGAGAGGCCACCGGTGAGGGCGAGCGTGGTGACGTCGCTGCCGGTGGGGGCGTAGAGCCCGCGCTCGGCGTAGCCGCCGATGCGGTAGGCCGTGCGGCGCAGGATGCCGGCGCGGAGGTCGCGCCCGGCGGGCGTGACTTCGAACCCGCCGCCCACGCGGAGGCGGTCGCGCAGGAGGTCGGCACCGGAGGGGTCGTAGCCGCCGAACGGGAGCGTGCTGTCGAACGTGCTCCACGGCTCGTAGAGCGCGTCCACGGTGGCGAGCCAGCGCTGGCCGGCGAGGTAGGTGGCGCCGCCGCGCAGCAGGAGCGGGAGCGTCGCGTCGCCGTCCAGCTTGGTCTCGAGCGTGTCGCGGTCGAGGCTCTGGCCGAGCGTGCGGGTCCGCGTGAGCGAGAGGCGGGTGGGGAGCGTGAGCGCGGCGCCGACGGTGAGCGCGTCGTCGTCGGCCGCCAGTGCGCGCGCCGTGACGGCGGCGCCCAGCGTCCCGGTGATGCCGCGGGCGCGCGTCGCCCTCGACTCCCGCGTCTCGACGAAGTTGGCCGCCTGGAAGGCCGTCCGCTGGAGCGACTCCTGCGTCCCGAAGATCACGTCCGCGCTGGCGCCGACCTGGAGCGCCCGCCCGATCCGCCCGCCGAGGCCCGCGCTGATCTGCTGGAGCCCGCCGGCCCCCTCGAGGTTGATCTCGAACGGGACCACGTCGCCCTCGACGGAGAGCGAGTCCTGGCTCGTCGAGCGGTAGTTGACCCGGCTGTACGGGCCGTAGGCGACCACCACGCCGAGGCGGCTGGGCAGGATCGGGATGCCGAGGTGGAGCCCGCTGAGGTCGCCCGCCGACGCCATGCTGGCGTCGGGCGTCGCGGCGTCCTCGGCGCGGACGGTCGTGAGGCTGGCGCCGGCCGAGAACGTCGTGACCCCGAGGTCGGACCACAGCGCCGGGTTGGTCAGGTTCGTGAGGTTCGAGCGCAGCGAGGTGCCCGAGCGCCCGAGCATGGCGCCCTGCGACGACGTCAGCCCGACGCGCTCGCCGAGCCCGTAGCGCGAGTAGATGGAGCCGTAGTTGTTCTGGCCCTGCGCGCGGGCGGCCGTCGCCAGCAGCGGGAGGGCGAGCGCGGCGACGAGCAGGCGGAGGGGGAACCGGGGCATCAAGGTCTCGGACACGGAGCGGAAGGAAACGTTGCTCATCGTCAGGACGGGTCGCCGTCGGGACCGCCACTCGACTGGCCGCCGACGACGGTGAGAACGAGCCGGGCGCCGGTCTCACCGGGCCGGAGCGCGACGGGCAGCACGTCCAGCGAGATCGGCCGCGTCGACACGGCGGACGTCCCGGTCCGCACCTCGATCCGGTCGTACGGCTCCGCCGTCCCGACCACGACCGCCTGGAGCCGACGCGTGAGCGCCGCCGACGCCGTCACGCGGGCGTCGCCGTCGCCGGCGATCAACTCGCCGAGGTAGTCCGCAGCCCCATCGTCCCGCACACCGAACACGCTGGACTGCGTCGCGACGGGCCGGACGAAGGTGCCCGACGAGAGCGTCGAGCGGTCCAGGGGGAGGGTGAGCAGCGCGCGCGCGAGGGGGGCCGTCTCGATCCCGGTCAGGTCGAACGCCAGCCGGACGCCGGCCATCGAGAAGGCGCGCGAAGGGAGGAGGCCGGGCGGCGCGACCACGGGCGCCTCGCGCTGTGCCGACGTGAAGACCTCGGCGAGCGCGAAGAACAGGGTGTCGCCGCCCGCGACCACGCGGAACCCGCTCCCCTGGGACGCCAGCGTCGAGAACCCGACGACGGCGCCCGGCGACGGCCCCGCGCCCTCGGGCACGCGCAGGGCGACGCCCTCGAAGTCGCTCCCGAAGGAGTCTCCCAGGAGCGTGGCGGCGTTGGCCGTCACCCAGCTCTGCGGGAGGGTCCACCGGACGAGCGTGTCGGTCGGCGCGGCCTGCACGGTGACGAGCGGGGCGCCGGAGCCGAACAGCGTGTCGGCAGGGTAGGAGGCGTCGGCCTGCCACGAGCCCTCGATCTCGCTCAGCGCGATGGGCAGCGTGGCCGTCGTGTCGCCGTAGACGTAGGTCCGGCGCAGCTCCAGCCAGACGGCCGTCACGTCCGACGGCTCCAGGTCCGAGTCGATGGACGGCTGGACGGCGTCGAGGTAGGCGACGGGCGCGGCGTCGCCGAAGAGATCGTCCTGCACGCGT
Organism: Rubricoccaceae bacterium; assembly: GCA_963811175.1. Taxonomy (GTDB): domain Bacteria; phylum Bacteroidota; class Rhodothermia; order Rhodothermales; family Rubricoccaceae; genus Rubrivirga. The sequence goes on from CAWEQE010000002.1 coordinate 1,925,666, forward strand.
CCGACGAGCACGCGGGACTGGAACAGGTCCGCGTTGGCGTCGGCGAATCCGATGGCCGTGGCCGACTGGCCGAGCGTGTCGACGGAGGCGGCGGCGACGGTGATCGCGTCGGGGTCCACGCCTTCCTGGTCGATGAGCCCGAGGCCGACGCCGGCCGGCTCCTGGCAGGCGGCGAGGGCGAGGGCCATGCCGAGGACGATAAAGGGTCTCACGAGGGGTCCGGGGGTCTAACCTGAAGGGCGGCGCTGCTCCAACGGCGCCAGGCGGGGATTCGCATGGGGGGCCGGGAAAGAGCCCTCCCATCGCGTCAGGCTAGCCGCACCTCGCGCCCGCGACTTGGGCGTTCGTGCAAAAAAGACGGGCGGCGCCCAGCGGGGCCGCCGTCAGGCTTCCGCCGAGACGCCGAACGGTGGACATCTCCGGCCGCCCCGGCGGCCGACGGCCACCGCCAGCGGCGCCGCTTGACCCGGGGACCCCGCCCGTCAGGCCGCCTTCGCGGGGCTGAGCGACCCGTAGAGCGCGGCGGCCTCGTCGGCGGCCGGCTCGGGCTCGGTCCCGAGGACGGGGCCGTCCGGCTCGCCGCTGGCGGCCTCGTCGCCCGAGGCGTAGGCCACGGCGTCGGCCGTCTGGAGGCCGATCTGGCGGAGCGAGAGGCCGGCCCAGTCGGCGGGGAGGCCCAGCGACTCGGCCTCCTCGGCCGAGAGCTCGGGCGCGAAGCCCTCCACCACGTCCGGCGTGTAGACCGAGCGGGCCTCGGCGAACAGCTCCTCGTCGCCCAGCTCGTCGGACAGGACGTGCGGCACGAAGGCGGAGATCCAGCCGGCCGCGTGGACCACCTCCGGGCTCCAGCCGAGCTGCTGGGCCGTCGAGAGAGCGGCGCGGGCGAAGAACAGCGCGCGCGCCGGGTTGTCGGGGAACCGCTTCTCCGTCTTCCGCTCCTGGTGCAGCCCCTTCCGCTTGAAGAAGGCGACGGAGTCCATGAAGTAGACCTGGAGCCGGATGCCGGGGATCGAGGCCACCTTCACCTTGAGCGTGTCGGACGTGTCGCCGGCCGCGATCTCGGCGCCGGAGAGCCGGATGACCTCGTGGAGGCGGTTCCGGCGTTCCGAGACCACGCCGTAGCGGGGCATCATGATGCGGGGCTCGACCTCCTTGTGCTCTTGGAGGGCCTCGGGGAGCGTGCGCATGAGCGCCGCGGTGTCGGTGGTGTCGGAGAAGGGGGCGACCTCGCCGGCGACGAACAGGACTCGCATCGAATGCAGGGGGGCAGGGACCACGATTTGACCTCGTGAAAACTAACTCCACCCGGCCGCCCCGTGCCACCGCGAGCCGGAGCGGGCTCGTATCATGGCCCCCCGCCCCGCCTCCGACTCGTGACCAAAGCTCAGATCGTCGACCGTATCGCTGACGCCACCGGCCTCACCAAGCTGGAGACGGAAGCCGTCGTCGACGGCTTTATGCACACCGTCCTCGATGCGGTGTCGGAGGGCGACCGGGTGGAGCTGCGCGGGTTCGGGACGTTCCGGTCCGTCGAGCGGGCGCCGCGCACGGCCCGGAACCCCCGGACGGACGAGCCGGTCCCCGTGCCGCGCCGCATGGCGCCCGTCTTCAAGCCGGCCCAGGAGTTCCGCCGCCGCGTGGAGGAGGAGGGCGCCGACCGGCTCGTCGGGCCGTCCTGAAGCGCTGCGACCCCTCCCCCTGACCGATGCCTGACGCTGCCTGCGCCTCGTGTGGCGCGGCCCTCCGCCCCGGCGCCGACGCCTGCGACCTCTGTGGCACGCCCGCCGGTGCACCCGACCCCGACGACGCCCTGCTGGCGACGGCCGCCAGCGGCGCGGAGTGCCCGCGCTGCGGCCACGTTCCGCCGCCTGGCTCGGCGTTCTGCAACCGCTGCGGGACGGACCTCCGGGGCCAGAGCGGGCCGGCCTCGGCGCCTCGCGCCGAGCGCCCGCCGTCCGACGTGGGGCGGCGCGCCTTCGCCGTCGCGGCCGTAGGCATCGGGCTCGTCGTCGGGTTGTACTTCTTGACGGTGTGGAGTGGGAACGAGGCCGAGGTGCCGCCGCCCGCCGCCGAGCAGGCGGTCGGGCCCGCCCAGGCGATCCCGGAGGGTGCCCCGCCGCTTCCCGACTCGCTCCAGGCCGCCGCCGACCAGTTCGCGGCGGAGGGCACGCCGGCCGGCTGGTACGAGTCCGGCCGGTACTACCTCACGGCGGCCTTCGACGCACGCCAGACCGACCCCACGTCGAGCGTCCGCTGGGCGCGCCGCGCGATCCAGGACTTCGAGCAAAGCCTGGAGCTGGAGGAGAACGCGGACGTCCGGTTCGCTCTCGCGGAGGCCGCCGCGTTCGATCCGTCGAACCCCATGCGGCCCATCCAGGAGCTCCAGGCGGTCCTCACCCGCGACCCCCAGCACGTCGGCGCGACGCTGATGATGGGCGAGCGCCGGCTGATGATCGGCCGCTACGACAGCGCGCGGGTCTCGTTGGAGCGCGTGGTCGCTCTCACCGAACCCGGCGACCCGCTCCGCCAGCGGGCCGAGGAGGCACTCGCGGCGATCCCGGCCGGGGGATGACCGCGCGCGCCGCCGTCTTGCTGGCCCTTCTCGTCGGCGGGTGCGGCGGGGGGGACGACGAGATCGTGGTCTTCGCAGCGGCCTCCCTGACGGACGTGGCCGAGGCCGCCGCCGCCCGCGTCGAGCGCGAGACCGGCCGCTCGGTCGTCGTCAGCGTCGGCGCCTCGTCGGACCTCGCGCGGCAGATCGTGCGCGGCGCCCCGGCCGACGTGTTCCTGTCGGCCGACCCGGCGTGGATCCGCCACGTCCGCGACCGGACCGACGCGGTGCGCGAGGTGCAAGAGCTCGCGCGGGGTCGGCTCGTCGTCGTCGGGCCGCGTGGGACGCCCGGGGCGTCGAGCGTGGAGGAGGCGCTGGGGGGTGCGGGGCGGATCGCCGTCGGAGACCCGGCCCACGTTCCGGCCGGCGTCTACGCCCGGCGCGCGTTGCAGCGGACCGGAACGTGGGAGCGCGTCGAGGGCCGGCTCGTCCCCCAGGCCGACGTCCGCGCGGCGCTGGCGGCGGTCGAGAGCGGCGCCGTCGAGCGGGCGGTCGTCTACGCCTCCGACGCGGTCGTGGCGGACCGGGTGGGCGTGGTCTACCCCTTCGATGAGGCGGCGACGGGCGACATCGTCTACGAGGCGGTGCTCCTCGGCTCCGAGCGGGGACGGCCCGTCCTCGACGCCCTCACCGACCGGGAGGGCCGGGCGTCGTTCCGGCGGTTCGGGTTCGAGCCCCTCGACCCATGACGCCGGCCGACTGGGAGGCCCTCGCGCTCTCGCTCCGCGTCGCCCTCGCGGCGACGGCGCTCGCGCTCGTCCCGGCCCTCGGCGTGGCCCTCGTGCTGGCCCGCGCGCGCGGGACGTGGACGGCGGGGCTGGAACTGGTCGTCTCGCTCCCGCTCGTCCTCCCGCCCGTCGTGACCGGCTACGCGCTCCTGCTCGTCCTGCCGCACGGCGTGCTGTTCACGTGGGGCGCGGCCGTGCTCGCCTCGGCCGTCGTCGGGTTCCCGCTCCTCGTCCAGATCGCCCGCGTTGGGATCGAGAGCGTGGACCCGGACCTGGAAGCGGCGGCGAGGATCGACGGGGCCAGCCGGTGGGGCGTGCTCCGCCGCGTGACCGTCCCGCTCGCCGGTCCGGCGGTGGCGGCGGGCGCGGCGCTCCACTTTGCCCGCGCCCTCGGCGAGTTCGGGGCGACGATCGTCGTCGCCGGCAACATCCCGGGCCGGACGCAGACGCTCCCGCTGGCCCTGTTCGCGCGGCTCCATCAGGCCGGTGGCGAAGCCGCGTCGCTGCGGCTGGCGGTCGCGGCCGTCGTGGTGTCGGCGGTGTGCCTGGGCGTGTACCGCTGGCTCCTCGGCCGGCTGGCGGAGCGCTCGGCGTAGCTTGACGGCCCCCGTCAGCGCTATGCGAATCGTCCTCCTGCTCCTGCTCGTCGGCACGCTCGCGGCGTGCGCCTCGCCGGAGCGGCTGGTGGTGTCGGAGCCGCCGCCGGTCACGGACGCGCCCGTCGCGGAGCCCGTGTTGCGCCTCGTCCCGACGCCCGAGCCGCCTGCGCCGCCGCCGCCGGTCGAGGCTCCGCGCGGCAGCATCGAGGGCCGGTCGGCCTATCCCACGCCCGGCCTGGTGGAGTGGCGGCTGTCGAACGGGATGACGGTGATCTACAAGCGGCTGGCCGATGGGGTGGACGCGTCGGCCGGAGTTGCTTCCGTAAGAGGCTACGCGCCCGGCGGCTTCCGCTCGCTCGCGTCCAACCCGGCCCGGCTCACCCGTGCCGTCGCGCAGGTGCGGTGGGGGAGCGTCCGCGCCCGCCTCGTACGCGACCGAGCGGGTTCTGGAAGGGACCGCCTTCGGCCTCCGAGGCTCTCCTGGACGACGTGGCGGCCGTCTTCACCCGCCCGCCGTCGCGTCGCCGAGGTCGCCCAGCCGTGGCGCGACGCGACCGACGGTCCGTGGGACGATCCGGGACCGATGCTCCCGCCCGACGCGCTGGCGGACCTCGTCGGCGAGGTGTTCGACCGACCGGAGGCGTTCACGCTCGTCGTTGTCGGGGAGGCGCCGGACGACGAGGCCGAGGCGCTCGTGGGCGCGCTCCTCGGCGTGATCCGGGCGCGGCGAGGGCTGTTCGCGGACCCGCAGGCCGAGCCCCTCGCTCGTCTCGACCGGCCCGTCCGGCGGGTCGCGCAGGGAGGGTCCGCGCCCGTCGTGCAGCAGGTCCGCGTCCGTGCCGAGGTGCGCGAGGCGGCGGCGCTGGACGTCGTCGCCGCCGCGCTGGCGGAGCGTCTGGGCGAGGCCACGGTCCGTTCGCGCCTCGACCCCGGCTCCGGCGTGGCTGAGATCACCGTCGAGTCGCCCACCGACGTGGACCTCGACGCCGTCCTCCGCGTGCTCTCGCCCGACGAGGTCGCCCGCGCGCGCCGCCAGTCGCTGGCGACGGACGGGGACACGACGCGCCCCGCGGTCTGGCTCGACGCCGTCGCCCGTCACTATCGGGAGGAGGGCACGTACCGCCCGGCTCGCCCCCCGCACGAGATCGCCGGCCTCCGACGCCGGATCGGCGCCGTCTCGCCCGAGGCGGCCAACGCGCTGCTCACGCGGCTCCGCCAGTCGCCCTCCCGCGCCACCCTTCTCTCCGACTGATCGCATGGCCGCCCCCCCTCTCTTCTCCGACGCCGATCGCGAGCGCATCCGCGAGGCCGTCGCCGCTGCCGAGACCCGGACGGCCGGCGAGATCGTCCCCTACGTCGTCCGGCAGAGCGGGACCTACCAGGTGGCCGTGTGGCGCGCCGCCGCCGTCGGTGCCCTCGCCTCCGCCATTCTCTCGCTCGCCCTCGCGTGGATCTACGCCGGCTGGGGGCTCTCGTGGCTCTACTCGGCCTGGGCCATGGCGCTCGTCATGACGGCGGGCGGCGCGCTCGGCGCCGTCGTCGCGGGGTTCACGGATCCCGTCCGCCGGGTGCTGGCCGGGGCCGGCCGCCTCGACGAGCGCGTCCACCGCCGCGCGGCCGTGGCGTTCGTGGACGAAGAGGTGTTCGACACCCGCGACCGGACCGGCATCTTGCTGTTCGTCTCTCTCTTCGAGCGCCGGATCGAGGTCATCGGCGACGCTGGGATCAACGTGAAGGTGGAGCAAGAGGAGTGGGTCGAGGTCGTGGACCTCGTCCGCGCGGGGATCCGCTCCGGCGACCTCGCCGGCGGGCTCTGCGCGGCCGTCGAGCGGTGCGGTGACCTGCTCCACCGGCACGGCGTCGCCCTCCGCCCCGACGACACCGACGAGCTGCCCGACGACGTCCGCGTGCGGGACGAATGAGGACGCTGCCCGCCGTGCTCTTGCTCGCGCTGGCGGCGGTCGCCAGCGCGCAGCCCCCGGTCCCCGCGCTCACCGGCCGCGTCGTGGACACCGCCGAGATCCTGTCGCCCGCCGTCGAGGCGACGCTCACCGAGCGGCTGGCGGCCCACGAGGACTCGACCTCAAATCAGGTCGCCGTGCTGACGATCCCGGCCCTCGACGGGGCCATCCTGGAGCCCTACGCCACGGAGGTGTTCCGGACGTGGGGGCTCGGGCAGGCCGACCGAGACAACGGCGTGCTCCTCCTCGTCGCCCGCGACGACCGGGAGCTCCGCATCGAGGTGGGCTACGGCCTCGAAGGCAGCCTCACGGACGCCACCTCCGGCACCATCATCCGGCGCGAGATCGTCCCCCGCTTCCGCGACGGCGACTTCGACGGCGGCGTCCTCGCGGGCGTCGACGCGATCCTCGGGAGCATCGAGGGGACCTACGAGACGCCGTCGGACAGCGGGTTCCAGATCAACGATCAGCCCGCGGAGGACGCGCCGTGGTGGATGCGGCTGATGATCGGAGCCCTCTTCGGGCTGGTCCCGCTGGCCGCGATCGGCGGTCCCATCCTTTGGACGGGGACGGGGGGCGATGTCGGGGCCGGCTGCGCCGGGGCGTTCGTGGGCCTCTTTACCGGCTTCGGCCTGGCGTTCCTGTTCCTGAACGGGTGGGTGTTCCTGCTCGGCGTTGTCGGCGTTCCCGTAGGCCTGGTCCTCGTCAACCGCTGGCTGGAGGCCCACCCCGTGTACGGCCCGGCCCGCCGCGAGCGTCGGCGCAGGGCCAAGCTGATCCGCGAGGCGCAAGCGCGCGGAGACAAGACGGTCGTGATCGACGGCGTATCGCACCGGGTGCCGGCTCGGTCCAGCGGCTCGTCGGGCGGCGGCTTCAGCGGGGGCGGTGGCTCGTCGGGCGGCGGCGGCGCGTCGGGGAGCTGGTAGCTGTCCCGCCCCCGCGCGCTGGCGGCGATCGCCAGCGCGCGCGGCGGGCTCTAGAGCGCCTCGATGCGGAGCAGCGTGCCGTCCACGTCGCGGAAAAACAGTGCGCCGCCGGTGTCGGTGTAGGAAACGCCCTGGAGGTCGAGCCGGGAGCGGAGCAGCGTGAGCGTCCGCCGCGGCATCCCGAACGCCAGCTCGTGCACGCCGCGGCGCGCGGCGTCCTCAGCCTCGGCCAGCTCCAGCACCTCGTTCCCCTCGGCGTCGAGGAGCTTGGCCCGCGTCTGCGTCGTCAGCGGGTGGACGCCCACGTCGCCCAGCGTGAGCCCCAGCGTGCTGGCGTAGAAGTGGAGCGCCTCGTCGAACCGGGTCGTCCAGACGCACACGCTGCGGAGCCAGACGGCCGAGCTGGGTTTTCGGAGAGTGCGCTCGGCCTGGCGGTAGGCAGAGTCGAGCGCGGCGGCAGTGAGGGCCATGGGGGGGCGACCGAGAGCGAGGGGTGAGCCCGGAGAGACCGGGGAAAGACCCAACGTCGTCAGTCCTTGTGCCGCCACCGCGCCGCCTTGAATAGACGGTCGACTCGGAACGATCCCGCTCGGATCTCGCCGCCTAAATCACTCGGTCTCGGGCCTCGTCTCAGCCCCGAAGCCTACATCAGGCCCAGCGTGAGCCGAGCCTCCTCGCTCAGCATCTCCATCGAGTACGACGGGACGAACACGAGGTCGATCTGCGCCCGCCCGACGCCCTCCAGCGCGTTGACGCCCTGCTCCACCTCGGCCGGGAGCGTCTCCGCCGCCGGGCAGTTCGGGGCCGTCAGGGTCATGCGGACCGTCACGTCCTGGCCGTCGTCGCCGTCCTCGATCTCCCAGCCGTAGATCAGCCCGAGGTCCCAGATCGGGACCGGGATCTCGGGGTCGTAGATCGTCCGCATGACCTGGACCATGCCCTCCTCCAACTCGGAGAGGTCGTCCGCGTCGCGGCCGTCGATGAGGAAGTCTCGGGTCATGGTCGTGCGGCTGGCGACGCGCGCCGCCAGCCGGTCGGTTACTGGAGGCGCGCGGCGATCTTCGCGTCGAGCCAGTCGCGGACCGGCTCCAGGCTCACCATCTCGACCACGTCGTGGGCGAAGGCGTAGAGGAGCATGGCGCGGGCGTCGGCCTCGGAGACGCCGCGACTGCGGAGGTAGAACACGTGCTCGGGCTCGACGGAGCCGGTCGTCGAGCCGTGCGAGCACTTGACGTCGTCGGCGTAGATCTCGAGTTCCGGCTTCGAGTAGTGGTGGGCATCGGGCGAGAGGACCACGCCCTGGCTCTGCTGGTAGGCGTTCGTCTGCTGCGCCTCGCGCCGCACGAACACCTTCCCGTTGAAGACGCCCGTGCTCTTCTCGTACACGATGCCCTTGAACAGCTCGTTCGACTGGCAGCCCGGCGCCACGTGGTCCACGAGCGTGGACGTGTCGACGTGCTGCTCGCCGCGGCAGATGTAGAGGCCGCCGAGCGTGGACTGGCAGCCCTCGCCGTCGGGCACCATCACGACGTTGTTGCGGAGCGTGCCGCTGGCGAACGTGAACGCCAGCGTCTCGACCGTCGAGTCGCGCTCCTGGTACACTTGGACGAGGGAGACGCCGTTGGCCTCGTCGCCCTCGTCCTGCACGCGGACGTGCTCGACGTGGGCCTGCGGGCCGGCGGCGATCTCCGTCAGCTCGTTGCGGAACGTGGCCGCCTCGCCCCGGACGTGGAACGTCTCGACCACCGTCGCCTGGGCCACCTCGCCCAGGACCATCAGGTGGCGGCTCTGCACGAACGTCGGCTGGTTCGCGGTGACGACGTGGACCACGTGGATCGGCCGCTCGACGGCCACGGCACGCGGGACGAGCAGGAACAGCCCGTCGAGGTCGAACGAGGCGTTGAGCGACGCGAACGCGTCGCGCGTGACGTCGACGTACTGGCCGAAATAGTCCGCCAGCGTGCCGTCGGTCGCGGCCGCCGCCTCGCGGAGGCTCCCGATCTGGACGCTCGCGGGGAGGCCGGAGACGTCCGAGAGATCGGCCTTGTAGTGCCCGTTGACGATCACGACGCGCGCGGCGTCGAGCCCGTCGATGGCATAGCCGGCCACCTCGGACGCCGTCAGCGAGGCCGAGGCGTCGGGGGCCTGGTAGTCCGGCTTGAGGGCGGGGCGGAGGTCGGTGTACTTCCACGCCTCGTCCCGCTTCGTCGGGAGGCCGAGGGCCTCGAACGACTGGCGGGCGTTCTGTGCGGAGGGTGGCGAAGGGGGCCGGGGCGCCGTCGCCGCTGAACGAGCGGTCGAACGCTTCGAGCGCCTGGTGGACGAACGCGGGGGCCTGTTCGAGGTCGGTCATGGGGGGCTGGGCCGGGTCGGGAGGGGGCGGACGCTACGCGGCGACGGCGTCGGTCTCGTCGATGAGCCAGTCGTAGCCCCTCTCCTCCAGCTCCTCGGCCAGCTCCGGGCCGCCCGAGCGGACGATCCGGCCGCCGACGAGCACGTGGACCCGGTCGGGCTCGATGAAGTTGAGCAGCCGCTGGTAGTGCGTGATGAGCACGAAGGCGCGGTCCTCCGAGCGGAGCTTGTTGATGCCCTCCGAGACGATGCGGAGCGCGTCGATGTCGAGGCCCGAGTCGGTCTCGTCGAGGATGGCCACGCGCGGGTCGAGCATGGCCATCTGGAAGATCTCGGCCCGCTTCTTCTCGCCGCCCGAGAACCCCTCGTTCACCGACCGCTTGGTCAGCGCCGGGTCGAGGTTCACGAACGCGGCCTTCTCGCGCATGAGCTTGAGGAAGTCCGAGACGGACATCTCCGGCTCGCCACGGTGCTCGCGGACCGAGTTGACGGCCGTGCGGAGGAACTGGTGCGTGCTCACGCCCGGAAGCTCGACGGGGTACTGGAAGGCCAGGAACAGGCCCTCGCGCGTCCGCTCCTCCGGCGCCATCTCCAAGAGGTCCTCGCCGTCGAACGTGGCCGAACCCTCCGTGATCTCGTAGTCGTCGCGGCCGGCGAGGACGCCGGCGAGCGTCGACTTGCCGGACCCGTTCGGGCCCATGATCGCGTGGACCTCGCCGGGGTTGACGTCGAGCGAGAGCCCCTTGAGGATCTCGTGGTCCTCGACCGAGGCGTGGAGGTTCTGGATGGAGAGGAGTGCCATGGGGGTCGTCGTCGGGGGAGACGCCGTCGGGGCGTCTAAGTCAGAGAGGTCAAAAACGGGAAGCTGGCGACGCGGGCCGCCAGCGGGGCGCGCCTAGCCGACCGAGCCTTCGAGCTGGACGGAGAGGAGCTTCTGGGCCTCGACGGCGAACTCCATCGGGAGCTTGGCCAGGATCTCCTTGGCGTAGCCGTTCACGATGAGGTTGAGCGCGTCCTGCTCCGAGATCCCGCGGGCCTGGCAGTAGAAGAGCTGGTCCTCGCCGACCTTCGAGGTCGTCGCCTCGTGCTCGACCTGGGCCGTGTCGTTGTGGATCTCGATGTACGGGAACGTGTGGGCGCCGCACTGGTCGCCGATGAGGAGCGAGTCGCACTGGCTGAAGTTGCGGGCGCCCTCGGCCTTCTTGTTCACCCGGACGAGCCCGCGGTACGAGTTGTTCGAGTGCCCGGCCGAGATGCCCTTCGAGATGATCGTGCTCCGGGTGTTCTTGCCCAGGTGGATCATCTTGGTCCCCGTGTCGGCCTGCTGGTAGTCCTTCGTGAAGGCCACCGAGTAGAACTCGCCCACGGACCCGTCGCCCTTGAGGATGCACGAGGGGTACTTCCAGGTGATGGCCGAGCCCGTCTCCAGCTGCGTCCAGGTGATCTTCGAGTTGCGCCCGGCGCAGAGGCCGCGCTTGGTCACGAAGTTGTAGACGCCGCCCTTGCCCTCGGCCGAGCCGGGGTACCAGTTCTGGACCGTCGAGTACTTCACCTCGGCGTCGTCGTGGGCGATGATCTCGACGATGGCGGCGTGGAGCTGGTACTCCTCGCGCATCGGGCGCCGTGCAGCCCTCCATGTAGGAGACGTAGCCGCCGTCCTCGCAGATGATCAGCGTCCGCTCGAACTGGCCCGTGTTGGCCTCGTTGATGCGGAAGTAGGTGCTCAGCTCCATCGGGCAGCGGACGCCCTTTGGGATGTAGCAGAACGAGCCGTCGGAGAACACGGCCGAGTTGAGGGCGGCGTAGAGGTTGTCCGTGTAGGGGACCACCTTGCCCATGTTGGCGCGCACCAGCTCGGGGTGCTCCTGGACGGCCTCCGAGAACGAGCAGAAGATGATGCCCTCCTTCGCCAGCTCCTTCTTGAACGTCGTCCCGACGCTCACCGAGTCCATCACGGCGTCGACGGCGACGCCCGCCAGCGCGGCCTGCTCACGGAGCGGGATGCCGAGCTTCTCGAAGTCGGCCAGGATTTCCGGCGGCACGTCGTCGAGGGAGTCGTACTTGGCCTTCTTGCCGGGCGCCGAGAAGTAGTAGGCGTTCTGGTAGTCGATCTTGGGGACGTTGAGGTGCGCCCAACTCGGCTCGTGGCCCTCGTCGAGGAGCTTGAAAAAGTGCCGGAGCGCCTTGAGGCGAGCGTCGAGAAGCCACTCGGGCTCTTGCTTCTGCGCCGAGATGTAGCGGACGGTGTCCTCCGAGAGCCCCTTGGGCGCCTTCTCGGACTCGACCTCCGTGACGAACCCGTATTTGTAGCCCTGCTCGGCGACGTCCTCGAAGAAATCGTGTTCAGTGTAGGTCGGCATGGGAGTCCCTAGTGTGACAGGGCGAACAGGGCGGGGGGGGGCTGTTCCCCGAAGACGGCGCGAACGAGGACCCCCCGTGAACCGGCCTCGGAGGCGAAACCAGGCCGCTCCCAGGATGTTATGCAGACTCGATCTAAGGAGCCGCCTGGTGGCGGTGAAGTCTCCCTCAAAGCCTCCCCTTCTCATGCCTGAGACCACGACCGACGCCCCCTTCGGCATCACCGAGCGCGCGCGCCAGCGGCTGGCGGCCGTCGCCGTGCAGGAGGGCGTGGACCTCGGCTCGGCGTGGCTCCGCGTGGCCGTCGTCCCCGGCGGCTGCTCTGGGCTGACGTACGACCTCGGCTGGGACACGGCGCTCGGCGAGGGCGACGAGGTGGTGGACCTCGACGGGCTCCGCGTCGCGCTCGACCTCAAGAGCCGGCTTTACGTGGAGGGCACCACGCTCGACTTCTCGGACGGCCTGGAGGGCAAGGGCTTCCACTTCGACAACCCGCAGGCGACCCGGACGTGCGCGTGCGGCGAGTCGTTCAGCCTGTAGTGCGTGCCGTGCTCCTCGCCGCGCTGGCGCTCGCCGTCGGCGCGTGCAACGCGCCGGAACCCGAGCCGGAGCCCGCCGCTGCGCCGACGACGGTGAACCCCGGTCCCGGCCTGGAGGCGCCGGCCGCGCCCGCCAGCGGCGTGGAGGTGGGCGACCCGACGAGTCCGCAGGCGGCCGTCGACCTCGTGCTCCAGTACTACGGCGCCATCGCCCAGGGCGAAACCCGCCGCGCCTTCGAGATGTGGGGGCCGGACGGGCCGCCGGACCAGACCTACGAGCAGTTCGCCGCCGGCTACGCCGAGACGACGACCGTCCGCGCGTCCGTCGAGGCGCCGACGGACGCGGAGGGCGCCGCCGGCTCCGTCTACATCACCGTCCCGGTCAACGTGACGGCGCAGACCGCCAGCGGAGCGGACCAACGCTTCGAGGGCGAGTACGTGCTCCGACGCGTGAACGACGTGCCGGGCGCCGAGCCGTGGCAGCTCCGCTGGCACATCGCCCGCGCCGACCTCCGCGAGATCGACTGAGGACGCGGCGGCCCGCAGGGAGTCGCGCCGACGGACAAAAAAAGGCCCGCCGGCCTTACGGGGCCGGCGGGCTCAGACGGTGAGACGTGGGACGGCACGTCGTCACCTTTGGTCGGGCTAACGAGCCCGGCGGTGGTTCGTTGCCGTCGGCGCCCCGCTTGGGCGTCTCTTCACGGCGCCCCCAGGGAGTCCCCCAGGGTCGGGTCGGGAGACGCCACGGGGGCGCCGTCGATCGACCACGTGATCCGGTCGCCCTGGACCAGCCCGATCCGCCGGGAGTAGCCCGCCGGCACCTCGACCACGAACTGCGCCTCACCCTCGGAGAGCACGTTGTCGGTCGAGAAGGGCGTCGTGTTCTCCGCGATGTTGATCAGCGTCGAGTCGGCGGCGTAGAACTGGATGTCGAGCGAGCGCGGCGTGCTGAGCATGTAGAAGGCCTGCGGCTGCGCGCGCGGGAAGACGAAGAGCATCCCGGTGTCCGCCGGGAAGTCGGTCCGCTCCATGAGGCCGCGCTGTCGGGTCGAGTCGGTGTCGGCGACTTCGATGTCGATGGTTCGGAGCGTGTCGTCGTTGCGGACGAAGCTGAGGGTGCCGTCGATGCGGAATGGGATGGAGGCCGCGCCACTGGCGGCCGGCTCCGGCGGTGCGGACGAGTCGGCGCAGCCGGCGACGAGGGCGGTGAGGAGGAGGAGAGAGGAGAGGCGCATCGGGTCCGGGGTGAGGACCCGGAAGCTAGAACCGGCGGCATCCGATGACGGGGGCGATCGCGGCCCGCCCGTTTCCGCCGGTGCCCGGCATCGCACCGCCCGCGGGGACCGCCGCCAGCGCGGTGCCGAGAGAAAGGCCCGGCCGCCAGAGATGACGGTCGGGCCTGGAGGTGGCCAGTGGGCGTCGGGGCGGGAGAGGGGGAGCGCCGCGTGAGACCCGCTGCGAGGCAGCCAGCTCGGGACGCCCACGCCACCGGCGCCGCACGATGGAGGTGGGCCAGAGAGAAGGGCGCGGGAGGTACCCTGCCTTTCCTGGCCCGTTCCGTCCCACAATCCGGACTAGGGAAACCCCCACGTCGGCCGTCCGCGTCCTCGTAGCTTGGCGGGCTCCCGACCCGGCCTGTGGCCCACGCCCTCACCGTCGTCCCGCTCCGCCTCGGCCTGCGCTTTCTGCGGCTGGCCCAGCCGGCGCTGCCCCCTCGCGACGCCGCCGTCTTGGCCCACGCTGCGCGCCTCCACCTCACGCCGGCCGAGCGCCGGGCCGAGGCGGCCATCGATGCGCTCCGCCAGCGGCTGGCGGCGTCCACCGACACGGTCGAGGTGGTCGACTACGGTGCCGGAACGCGCGGCGGAGAGCGCCCGCCCGTCCGGCGCGTGTCCGAGGTCTACCGCCGGGCGGCGACGGGGCCGGCCTGGGGCCGCTTCTTGTTTGGGCTCGTGCGGGCCCGCGGCCCTCGGCGCGTGCTGGAGCTGGGGACGAACCTGGGCGTCGGCGCGGCACACATCACGCAGGCCCTCTGCCTCAACGACGAGGAGGGCGGCGGGGGCAGCCGGCTCGTCACGTTGGAGGGGGCCCCCACGCTCGCGGCCCGCGCGGCCGGGTCGCTCGCCCGCCTCGGCCACCCGGTCGGGGCCGAGCCGGAGAACCGCGTGCGCGTCGTCGTCGGGCCGTTCGCTGAAACGCTCGGTCCGACCGCCGAGGCCGAGGGGCCGTTCGACCTCGTGTTCATCGACGGCCACCACGAGGAGGAGGCCGCCCTCGCCTACGTCGAGGCGCTCCGCCCCCACCTCGCTCCCGGCGCGCTGCTCGTTCTCGACGACGTGGAGCCGTGGCGGCCGGTCGGCCGCGCGTGGCGCCGGCTGCGTGCGGCGTCGCCCGCCGTGCCCGCGTTCTACGCCGGTGCGTATGGGCTTCTCGCCGGGATGCCCGGCCCCGCCGGGGGAGCCGCGACGGCGTTCGCGCGTGAGACCCCGCCCGACCGTCCCGCCCCTGCCGGCGCCTGATCCGTCTTATGCCTCCTCCGACCGACGCCGAGCTCGTCACTGCCTACCTCGACGAGGGGGACCAGCGCGCGTTCTCCCAACTCCTCGCCCGCCACCAGGAGCGCATCTTCGGCTATCTCGTGGGGATGGTGAAGGATCGCGAGGTGGCCAACGACCTCTTCCAGGACACGCTCTACCGTGCCATCCAGGCCATGCACAAGCGGCGCGGCTCGTACGAGAGCCAGGGCCGGTGGCTGGCGTGGACCATGCGGATCGCCCGCAACGCGGCGCTCGACTGGCTCCGCAGCCGGAAGAAGTTCTCCGATGTGGACGGGTACGGCAATGAGGAGGAGGGTCCGTCGTTCTGGGATCGGTTGCCGGATGAGGCCCCCGACGCGCAGTCGCTCCTCGGCCGCGCCGACCTCTGGGAAGAGGTGGAGGCGGCCATCGACCAGCTCCCCCCGGAGCAGCGCGAGGTGGTCCTGATGCGGCACCAGTCGGAGCTCACCTTCCGCGAGATCGCGGAGCTCACCGACGTCTCGATCAACACGGCCCTCGGGCGAATGCGCTACGCGCTCATCAACCTCCGCAAGATTCTCGAGCCCGAGTGGTTCGAGGGGAACACGGCCGACGTGCCGGGTGCCCCGACGCCTCCCCCCGATGGGACCAAGTCCGCCGCCTGAGCCTCCGCCCCGACCTCTTCACACACCAGAGCGCCGACCGCCCCCGTTCGCTACGCCCTCCCTCTGACCATGTCTGACGCTCTCACTCCGCTCCGCCATGCGTATGGCGTCGAGCCGGCCGGTCCCCCGCCAGCGTCGGCCGGGGCCGCGCGCGTCGAGCACGAGATGCTGCGTCAGATGCGGGCTGCCCTCGACACCCGCACGGTTCATCGCCCCGATGCGTCCGTCGTCGGTGCGGTCCTGGCGCGGGCGTCGGAGGCGTCGTCGGTGGGGGAGGCGGCGGTCCCGGCGGGCCCTCTCGCCCCGCTGGCGGCGGCGCTCGGGCTCCCGCACGAGGGGGCCGGTGAGGCCCCGTCGGGAGAGACGGCCCTGCTGGCCCAGACGGCCGAGGCGCTCGACCGGCTCCCCCGGCACCGGCCGGACCCGCAGGTGCTCGACCGGGTGACCGCGTACGCCGCCGAGGCGTCGGGCGAGGCGCTGCGCGCCGTGCGGTCCGTGTACGGCGAGGCCGAGGCGGTCGTCCCTGAGTCGCCATCGTTCGTCGAGGCCGAGGTGCTCCGCCAGTCCCGCGAGGTCGTCGAGCGCACGCTCGCGTCCCGCCCCCGGCCGCGTCCAGACGAGGCGGCCGTCGGTGCGGTCCTGGCGCGGGCGTCGGAGGCGTCGTCGGTGGGGGAGGCGGCGGTCCCGGCGGGCCCTCTCGCCCCGCTGGCGGCGGCGCTCGGGCTCCCGCACGAGGGGGCCGGTGAGGTCCCGTCGGGAGAGACGGCCCTGCTGGCCCAGACGGCCGAGGCGCTCGACCGGCTCCCTCGGCACCGGCCCGCGACGTCCACCCTCGAGGCCATCCTGACGCAGGCGGCGCTCGCCAGCGCTCCCGCTCGTCCAGCCGCTCGACGCGCCGCGGATCGCCCCGCCGGGCGTCCGGCCCGGCGTCGGGCGCCCGTAAGCGTCTGGGCCGGCGGCGCTGCGCTGCTGCTGGCGGCGCTCGTCGCCGTGGTCCTGTTCCCGTCGGCCTCCGACCCGGGGGTGACGCCCGAGGCCGTCACGGTGGCGGACGCGCGGGAGCCTGTCGCGGCGGCCGAAGGAGACGGTCCGCAGATCGCGGCCGACGTGCGCGACGAGGCCGAGGCGCCCGCCCCGCCCGCCCCCGAGCTGTCAGCGCCGGAGCCGCCCGTCCTCACCGCGACGGCTGCCGCCTCCGTCGCATCCCCCGCTCGGCGAGCCTCTGCGGCGCTCCCGCCGCCGAGCGCGAGCGCCCAGCCGCGCCGCGCCGACGCCTCGCCGACCGAGACGCCGGTGGCTCCGGCATGGGACGCCGACCGGGACCTCTCCACCCTCGCCCTCCGCGTGGAGAAGCTAGACCGAGAGACGCAACGGCTCTTGTGGGACGAGCCCGCGGAGGCGTTCGGCGAGCCCGCCAGCAGGACGGCCTTCACGGCCACGCCGGGCGTCCAGGCCGTCCGAGCCGGCGCCCCGGCCCGCGTCGTCGTCCGCCCCGACTCTACCCGCCAACGATGAGCCTCCGCCTCCTTCTGGCCGCCCTGCTAGCGCTCGCCCTCGCGCCCGCCGGAACGGCACAGACCGAGCCCGACCACACCTTCCAGATCTGGAACGGCGAGGTGTACCTCGACGGCCGGTACGTCCCCGACGCGGTGCCCGATGGGCTCGACCTCGCCGGCCTCACGTCGGTCCTCATCGAGATCACGGGCGACGTGGCCCCGCTGCTCGACGTGGACGGCGTGATGTACGTGTTCGAAGACCAGCGGCTCATTCGCCTGGACGACTCCGAGCGCTCGAAGCGGCAGGGCGTCTACGTCCTCCCCGCCATCGACCCGCCGGTCGCGGTGGCCCCCGCCGCCGAGCGGATGACGCCCGTCGCGGAAGGGGCCTACCTCCGCGACGTCGAGGCCCGGAACCAAGTGCTCTACGACCGGATGCGGCGCCAGCAGCAGATGGAGATGGAGGCGTACGACCTCGCCACGCGCATCCGCGGCCTCCCCGACGGCCCCGAGCGTGCCGCCCTCCGCGACGAGCTTCAGGGACGCCTCTCGGACCTGCTCACGCTCAAGCAAGAGAGCCTCCGGGAAGAGGTCCTGTTCCTGCAAGAGCGCCTCGACGTGCTCCGCGCCCGCCACGACGCCTGGGATGAGCAGCACGGCGAGATCGTGGACCAGCGCCTCCGCCAGCTCGTCGGGGAGGAGTAGCTGGCGCTGGGGGAATCGAGGAACCGTTTGTGGAGAGGGCGTCCGTCTGTGGAATCGGCCTGCGAGGCCGTACCTTGGCTGTGCAGAGCCCGCAGCGAGCGCGGCCGGAACCAGACCGCCGTGCTCGCCCCCGCGGGTGATCCCCCCTTCCCCGAGGCTGACCGACTGACCCGTTCGGAGCACTCCGGTGGCACGGTTTTGTCCGTTCCACAGAGGGCTCCCCTGTCACCCTGCCTCCCATGATCGTTTTGCTCCGCCGCCTCGCTCTCGCCGCCCTGGCGGTCCTGATCGGCGCCGCGCCGGCTGTGGCCGCCGACGCCGACATCAACGTCGAGCGGATCTCGTTCGACCGGAGCCGCGACGGCCGCACGCTCGTCGCCCGCGTCCACACGTCCGGCCGCGTCCGCGCCTACACCGTCGACCAGGACGGGGCCGACCTCGAGGTGGTCCTCTACCGAGCGAGCCTGGACCCCCGCCTCCAACGCGAGAGCGCGCAGGGGCCGATCCAGTCCTACCGTGTCGAAGCGGGCGAGGACCGTGTGACGCTCCACTTCCAGGTGGACCCCGCCGTCAACGCACGGGCCTATCCGGACCGGGACTCGGACGACCTGCTCCTCTCGTTCTCGGGGGAGCCCCGCGGGCCGTCGGCCTCCCGCACGCCGTCGGCGTGGGGCGGTCTCGCGCCGCGCACGTCGGCGCCCATCACCCCGGCGCCACCCGCCCGAGTCCCGGTGTCCCGCACGCCGGCCGCCAGCGCCCCGACGGCGAGCGCGGCGCCTCCAGCCACGCCCCCCGCGAGGATCGAGCCGACGCCGATCCCGATCCCCTCGGCCTCCGCCTCGCGCTGGCGCCTCGACACCATCGTGCTCGACGCCGGCCACGGCGGCCGGGACGCGGGCGGCGTCGGGATCGGGACGACGGACCGGGACGTGGCCTTCGCCGTCGTCAACCGCCTGGGACCGATGCTGGAGCGCGAGCTGGGCGTCAACGTGGTGTACACCCGCACGACGGACACCTTCGTCGAGCTCCGCGAGCGCGGCCGGATCGCCAATCGGTCCGGCGGCAAGCTGTTCATCTCGGTCCACGGCAACTCCGCCGGCTCGTCGTCGGCCTACGGCACCGAGACGTTCTTCCTCGCGCCGCGTGGCCAGGGCAACGCCCGGAGCGTGATGGAGCGCGAGAACTCGGTGATCGAGCTGGAGAGCAACCCTGAGCTCTACGCCGACTTCCACGACGAGGACAACATCCTCCAGTCGCTGGCGATGAGCGCCTACCAGGAGGAGAGCCAGCACCTCGCGCGGCTGATCGAGGGCGAGTTCCGATCGGTCGGCCGCCACAGCCGGGGCGTCAAGCAGGACAACTTCATGGTGCTCTGGGCTGCGTCGATGCCGGCCGTGCTCATCGAGGTCGGGTTCGTGACGAACCCGGATGAGGCCCGCCTGCTCAAGACCGCCGAGGGACAGGAGCAGACGGCGCGGGCCGTGTTCAACGCCGTCGCTCGCTACAAAGAGGCCTACGAGCGTGGCCTCCGCGTGGCCGGCGCGGCGAACTGAGTGCGAACGGGCAACGCCCCCGGACGGGGCGTTGCCACCCGTACCCTCGTCTACGCCCCCACGTCCCCAGAGCCATCGTGCCCGATCTCCTCGCCGCCGTCCGCACCGTCGCTGATTTTCCGGAGCCGGGGGTCCAGTTCAAGGACCTCACGCCGATCCTGGCCGACCCGGCCCTGTTCGGCGTCCTGCTCGACCGGCTGGCGGCACCGTGGAGCGAGGCCGGCGTGACGCACGTAGTCGGGATCGAGGCGCGGGGCTTCTGGTTCGGCGCCGCGCTGGCGGCCCGCCTCGGCGCCGGATTCCTCCCCGCCCGCAAGCCCGGCAAGCTCCCCGGCGACACCGTCCGCGCGAGCTACGCGCTGGAGTACGGCGAGGACACCTTGGAGCTCCACGCCGACGACCTCCCCGAGGGCGCCCGCGTCCTCGTCCACGACGACGTGATCGCGACGGGCGGGACGGCGGCGGCGGCGTGCGCGCTCGTGCGCGAGGCAGCCGGAACCGTCGTGGGCATGTCCGTGGCCCTGGAGATCGTCGCCCTCGACGGCCGCCGCCAGCTTCCCGAGGGCATCCCGCTGGAGGCGGTGCTGAGGGTCGAGTAGAGCGGGGGGCGCAGGTGGGGACGGGATCTCCGGCACGGTCCCGATCCCGAGCGTGCTCCTTCCCCACCCGCCGGGTGCTCTACCGGACGGCGATGCAGCTGATCTCGACGCAGGCCCCGCGCGGCAGCTTCCCCACCTCCAGCGCCTCCCGCGCTGGCGTCGTCCCGCTGAAGTAGCGCGAGTACACCTCGTTGACCGGCGCGTAGTCGTCCATGTCGCGCAGAAAGAGCGTGACCTGGACGACGTGGTCGAAGTCCATGTCGGCCGCCTTCAGCACGGCGCCGAGGTTGTCGAGGACGCGGGCCGTCTCGTCCTGCACGTCGCCCTCGATCATCTCGCCGCTCACGGGGTCGAGCGCGATCTGGCCCGAGCAGTAGAGCGTGTCACCGACGAGGAGGCCGGAGCAGTACGGACCGATGGGGATCGGGGCGCCGACGGACTTGATGCGCTGGCGGTCGGAGGGAGGGCGCGGGGTCATGGCAGGGGGGACGCGGAGCTCAAAGATCCCCCGGGAGCCCTCGGGCGCACGCGAAGATGGGGGAAACTCTAGCCCACCGCTGGGGCGCTCCAGGCGGCCTCGGTAGCTTGGGAACGCAGCAACCTCCCTCCTCATGAGCCGCCACGGACGCGTGCTCGTCGCCATGAGCGGCGGCGTCGATTCTTCGGTCACGGCCGGCCTCCTGCACGAGGCCGGCTACGAGGTGGTGGGCGTGACCATGAAGACGTGGGACTACGAGACGTCGCTCGGCGGCTCCGGCGTCAGCCGCGCGGCCGTCCCCGGCCGCCAGTCCGGCTGCTGCTCGCTCGACGACATGAACGACGCCCGCGCCGTGGCCGTCCGCCTCGGCGCCGCCCACACCGTCGTCGACATCCGGGACGAGTTCGGGGGTTGGGTGATCGACCGCTTCGAGCGCGACTACCTCTCGGGCCGGACGCCCAATCCGTGCGTCCTGTGCAACACGCACATCAAGTGGGCCGCCCTCCTCAAGCGCGCCGACGCCCTCGGCTGTGAGCACATCGCCACGGGCCACTACGCCCGCGTCCGCGAGTACGCCGGCCGCTGGGTCGTGAGCCGGGGCCTCGACGCGAGCAAGGACCAGTCGTACGTGCTCTGGGGCGTCGCGCAGGCCCACCTCGCGCGGACGCTCTTCCCGCTCGGCGGCCTCGCCAAGACCGAGATCCGGCGCCTCGCCGCCGAGATGGGCTTCGAGCACGTCGCCCAGAAGCCGGACTCGTACGAGATCTGCTTCGTCCCGGACGACGACTACCGCGGCTTCCTGAAGCGCCGGACGCCCCGGCTGGCGGCGCTGGAGGGCGGGCCGCTCGTCCACGTCGAGACGGGCGACGTGCTCGGGACGCACGAGGGCTACCCGTTCTACACCGTCGGGCAGCGGCGCGGCCTCGGGATCGCGCTCGGCGAGCCGACCTACGTGGTCCGCATCGAGCCGACGACGAACACGGTGTACGTCGGCCCAAGGGAGGCGCTGGCGGAGCGGGCGCTCCGCGTCGAGGGCGTCGTCTGGGGAAAGGCGACGGGGTTCGAGGACGAGACCCGCGTCGTCGGTCGCATTCGCCACGGCGACCCCGGCGCCGAAGCGGTGGTCCGCCAGACCGGCCCGGACGCCGTGGAGGCCGTCTTCGCCGAGCCGCGCACGGCCGTCGCGCCCGGCCAAGCCGCCGTCTTCTACGACGGCGACGACGTGCTCGCCGGCGGCTGGATCTCTACGACCCCGGCCGCCAGCGGCGTGGACGCCGACGAGTTCATGGCCCTCCCGACGCTCCCGTGAGCGAGACGCGCGAGTGCCCGTCGTGCGCGATGGAGGTCCCCTCCGGCGCCGAGGTCTGCCCGGTCTGCGGCTACGAGTTCCCGGTCGTCAAGCCCGGCGTGCGGATGAGCGCGTGGCTGTTCGTCGCGCTGATGGTGCTGTTCGCGGTGCCGCTCTTGGCGTGGCTGCTGGGCTGGTTCGGCTGAGCCTCGGCCCGCTGGCGGTGCGCATCGCCAGCGGCCCGGACGAACCGGCGGTGCGTCCCTACGACGAGAGGCGAACGCCCCTGCGAAGAGCCGGCGGGTGGGGACGACGGACGGCGGTGCGACGTAGGAACCGCTCCCTCCCGGCTCCCTCATGTCTACCGCCCGACTCCCGCTCGTCCTGCTCGCTCTCGGAGCCCTCGCCCTGGCCGCGTGCGACGACCGCGCCGACGCCGTCCGCGCGACCGTCTCGGTGGCCGAGGCGATGGCCGGCGACACCGTGGGCTACGCCCGCGCCGACCGCGTCCGCGACTTCGTCTTCCCCGCCGACCACGGGCCGCACCCGGCGTTCAAGGCCGAGTGGTGGTACGTGACCGGCAACCTCCGCGCGACCGACGGGACGGACCGGCGGTTCGGCGTCCAGTTCACCGTCTTCCGCTCGGCCCTCGCCCCCGACTCCGCCCGCGGCGACCGCGCCTCGGCCTGGGCGACGCGCCAGCTCTACATGAGCCACGTGGCCCTGGGGGACATCGCCGCGGGACGCTTTTACTCCGACGAGCAGTTCGCGCGTGGCGCGGCGGGCCTCGCGGGCGCCTCGGCCGAGCCCGTCTCCGCGTTCCTCGGCTCCGCCCGGCTGGCGGCGGCCGGTGAGGCCGGTGGGGCCGTCCCGCTCCGGGTCCAGGGCGCGGCCGAGGGCGCGTCGTTCGACCTCACCGCCCGGCCCCTCAAACCCGTCGTGCTCCAGGGCGACCGGGGGCTGAGCCAGAAGGGCGTCGGCGCGGGCAACGCGAGCTACTACTACGCCCAGACGCGCATGGCGACGACGGGCACCGTCACGCTCCCCGACGGCGAGTCGGTGCCCGTCGCGGGGCTCACGTGGCTCGACCGCGAGTGGTCCACGTCGGCGCTCGGGGACGGGCAGGTCGGGTGGGACTGGTTCGCGCTCCACCTCGACGACGGCCGCGACCTCATGCTCTACCAGCTCCGCCAGCGGGACGGGACGAAGGACCCGCTCTCGGAGGGCTCGCTCGTCGGTCCGAACGGGACCAAGACGCGCCTCGGCGCCGACGACTTCGCCCTGGAGCCGCTGGCGACGTGGGAGAGCCCGGACGGCGGGGCCTATCCGACCCGCTGGCGCGTCCGCGTGCCGAGCGCCGGGATCGACGCGGAGGTGACGGCCGCCATCGAAGGCCAGGAGCTGGACGCGACGATCCGGTACTGGGAGGGCGCCGTCGACGTGACGGGGTCGGTCTCCGGCGTCGGCTTCCTGGAGATGACCGGCTACGCCGACGGGCTCGACGGCAGCGCCCGCCCGGTGCCCACGTCGTAAGCCGTTTCTCTCACGCGGACGTCCGTCAGGTCGCCGTGGATGTCGAGGGCGGCCTCGAAGCGGGCGCTCGCGCGGAGCACGCGGCGCGAAAGCTTGTCGGGGGAGGAGGCCGACCCGAACAGGACGTCGACGACGAGGGCGACGATCGAGAGCGGCACGAACACGGCCGCCGCCAGTCCAGCGACCCACACCTTCAGGTTGTAGACGACGACGTCGGTGACGGCGGAGGAGCGAGAGGCAGACACGGCAGGGTGGGAGAGAGGACCCATGCCCTACGCGCGTGCCGTCGGAGGGTTACGCGCCGCCGTACGCCTGCTGGGCCTCGTCGCGGAGGAGCCGGAACCAGGGCGTGTAACGCTCCGGTCGGGCGTCGAGGTCGTCGACGAGGGCGTCGGGATGGGCCCACGTCCAATCCGAGACCTCGACCGGCGAGGGCGCCGGCTGCCCGACGAAGTCGCCCACGAACACGTGGTCCAGCTCGTGCTCCACGAGCGGCTCCGGCCCGTCGAGCTCCGCGCGGTAGACGCGGACGAACGCCGGGCGGAGCAGGCAGCGCACGCCCATCTCCTCCGCCAGCCGCCGGCTGGCGGCCTCGGCGGGACGCTCGCCGGGGCGCGGGTGCGTGCAGGCCGTGTTCGACCAGAGGCCGGGCGAGTGGTACTTCCCGTCGGCGCGGCGCTGGAGGAGCCATCGGCCCTCGCCGTCGAACAGGAACACCGAGACGGCGCGGTGGAGCCGGCCGTCTCGGTGGACGGACAGCTTATCGGCGGTGCCGAGCTCGCGGTCGTCGGCGTCGACGAGGACCACGCGGTCGTCGGGGAGCATGGGCGTGGAGGGTGGGTGTGCGAAGAATCCCTCGACGAGCGAGACGGTCGCCTCAGGCATCACCTGAGACGCCGGCGCGCGCTCCGTGGGTCGCTCGGGCACGCGGCGGCATTCCGGCTCATTCTACACTGGAGGGGCTCCCCGACCGGCATGAAACCCACTGCGACGCGGGCTCTCCTTCTCCTACTGGCGACGGCCGCCAGCGGGCAGGACGTGGGCGCCTGGGCGCCCGGCCTCTACGTCGTCCGCGTGACGGCAGTCGGGGCGACGGCGGCGACCCGCGTCGTCCGGCAGGAGCCTCAGGCCACCGTCTGGGGAAGATCCAGCCCCTCCTTCAACGCAGAAAACCGCTCGTAGAGGTCGGTCCGCTGGAGTTGGAGGCGGGCGAGCACGTCGCGCCGCCGGCGGCGGAGCAGGCGGACGCGCAGGGCGCGGGCGGTCTCCCCCATCAGCTCCTTCCAGCGGAGGGCGAGGGCGCCGCCGACGGCGCTCAGCACGAACACGGCGAGTCCAGCTGCCAGCGGCGCGTCGGGGAGGGCGGGGAAGAGGTCGTGGAGCCGCGCCGCACCGAGGCCCGCGAGCCCGCCCGCCAGCGCCCACGCGAGCGGGAACAGCACCACGCCGCCCAGGATCTTGACCGTCGCCGTGTCCTTCTGCGCGGCCGAGAACCGACGCGCGGCCCCCTTCAAGAGCCACCACGGCGCCGCGTTGACGACGAACCCGAGCACGAGGATCGGCGGCAGGAGGACCGCCAGCAGCAGGAGCTGGATCAGGAAGAGGACGCCCAGGAGTGGATTCGCGACGCGCGGCGGTCGGTCGAGGTCGGCGTCGGAGAGGCCGGCGGAGCGGAGGAGCCGGTCGTAGTCGGCCGTGTCGCGGCGGAGGGCGGCGATCTCGTCCGGGTGCGAGTCGCGGCGGGCGCGGTAGCCGTGCCACACCATGCGGAAGCCGCGGGCCCGGTCGTGCGCCGAGGCCGGCTCCGAGCGGACGCCCTCGCGCACGTCGTCCTCGGCGCGCATGAGCGCGTAGGCCCGGTGCATCAGCCGGTGCGTCTCCCAGTCGGCCGTCGGGCGCGTGGCCTCGACGAGCGCGGCCTCGATCCGCTCGGTCAGGCGGTGGGCGGGGTCCTCGGCGTCGTCGTCCGCCAGTGCGTCGAGGCCGTCGGGGAGTACGATGGGCGGGTGGAAGGCGACGACGACATCTGAGCGGAACAGGTCCTTGCGGTCGTAGTGGAGCCCGACGGGCACGATCACGGGCTCCGGATCGGCCTCGGCGCGGGCGCGGAGAAAGAGCCGCGCGGCGCCCGTCTTGACCTCGTGGAGGAAGGGCTCGTCGTGGCTGACGCCCTCGGGGAAGAGCGCCGCGAACCGCCCGCTGGCGACGGCGTCGGCGAGCGCGCCGAGGCTCCGGTCGTTGGCGGCGCGGCGGGCCTCGGGATCGTCGGCGGCGGAGTCCTGGGCGCGGTAGATCGGGACCGTCCCCAGCCCCCGCATCAGCGTCCCCACGACGGGCCACCGCAGGAGCCCGTGCCGCGCGCCGAACACGACCTGGCCGGGGAACGTGGCGAGGATCAGGGCCGGGTCGACGATCCCGTTGGGGTGCCACGCGACGAGGAGTCCGCCGCGTCCGGACGGGACGGCCCCCTCGCCCTCGACCACGATCTCGCGGAAGAACACGCGCACGAGCGCGCGCACGACGCCACGCAGGAGGCGATAGACGAGGGGGAGACGAGTCATGGGGGTGGCGGTGGAGAGCTCAGGCGCAATCTCCGTCCGTCCGGCTGGCGGTGCCGGCCGCCCGCGCGGCGGCTTCACTTCCGACGGCGCGGACCGCTACAGGGCGACCTCCTCCGGGTGCCCGTTGTGGACCAGGAGGACGGTCCCGACGGCGTCCGCCAGCGCGTCGAGTCTCTCGCCGTAGGCGTCGTCGCCCTCGGTGGGCCGTTGCATCCCGAGCACCGTCAGGAGGGCGGGTCGGCCCGCAGGCGTCCCGCTCCAGCCCATGAGGACCGTGTTGGCCTCCAGCCGCCCGATCCCATGCGACTGCGCCACGGCTACCGCGCCACTCGTGAAATCGGAGACGATCTGGGCCTCGGCGAAGGCGGCCATCCGGTGGTCGCGGATGTTAGGACCGGAGGCGCTCGCGCGCCGTCGTCCGGAGCGCCGGCCCGTTCGCCCCGGCCGTCGCGCCGGTGATGAGCTGGCTGAGGCGGGCGTGAACGAGGCGTCCGAGTCGGGCATGGGCGCGGGGGGAGGAGGGACGGCGGCCGCCGATCTCCTCGCCCGGACCCCGCGACGGGCCGCCGGCCGTCCGACCCCGCGGAAACGGGGCGACGCCTCCGTCACCCGCCCACGACGTCGCCGCCGTTGACGTGGATCGTCTGGCCCGTGACGTACGAGCCGTCCGAGGAGGCGAGGTACAGGTAGGCCGGCGCGACCTCCTTGGGCTGGCCGGGGCGCCCCATGGGGACGTCCTGCCCGAATTTGTCCACTTCGTCCGCGTCGAACGTGGCCGGGATCAGCGGCGTCCAGATCGGTCCCGGAGCCACGGCGTTCACGCGGATCTTCTTGTCGAGGACCTCCTGGTTCTGGGCCAGCGAGCGCGTGAACGCGATGATGGCCCCCTTCGTGGAGGCGTAGTCGAGCAGGCCGGGGCTCCCGCGGTAGGCCGTCACCGAGGACGTGTTGACGATGGCGCCGCCTTCCGAGAGGTGCTCCATCGCCGCCTTCGTGGTGAAGAAGTGGGCGAAGATGTTGGTCCGGAACGTGGTCTCGAGCTGGTCCGCCGTGATGTCGCCGATCCGCTTCTGGGGGACCTGGACGGCGGCGTTGTTGACGAGCACGTCGAGCCGCCCGAACGCCTCGACCGTCTCCTCGACGGCCCGCCGGCACGCGGCCTCGTCGCGCACGTCGGCCTGGATCAGGAGGCAGCGGGCGCCCTCCGCCTCGACGGCCTCCTTCGTGGTCTGGGCGTCGCCGGACTCGTCGAGGTAGACGACGGCGACGTCGGCGCCCTCACGGGCGAACAGGACGGCCACGGCGCGGCCGATCCCGGAGTCGCCGCCGGTGATGAGCGCGGCCTTGCCGTCGAGCTTCCCGGCGCCGGGGTACTCCGGGCGGAAGTCGGGCGCCGGGGTCATCGGGGCCTCGTGGCCCGGCTGGTCGTCCTGGTGCTGGGGAGGGATGTCGTTGGCCATGGGGAGGGGGGAGGGAGGGCGGGGTCAGACCGTCCGCCCGGTCGCCAGATCCGGGGCGCCGCGCACCTGGGGGTTCCCCCGACGGCGCCCGCCGCGAGCGGCCCCAACACGCGAGCGGGGCGGCCCCGCGGTGGGAGCCGCCCCGCTGGAGCGTCCGGCTGGCGACGCGCGCCGCCAGTCGGGAGAGGCTAGGCGTCGCCCTTCGGGAGGTTCTGGTACGCCTCGATCACCTCGCGGACGTGGTCGCCGGAGGCCCTCATGTCGGACTGCTCCTTCTCGTTCAGGTCCAGCTCGACGATCTCCTTGATGCCGCCCTTCCCGAGCTTCACCGGGACGCCGATGAACAGGTCTTCCAGGCCGTACTGGCCCGTGACCCAGGCGGCGGCCGGGAGCACGCGGTTCGAGTCCTTCACGATGGCCTCGACCATCTCGGCCGCGCCGGCGCCCGGCGCGTACCACGCGCTCGTGCCCATGAGGCCGACGATCTCGCCGCCGCCCTTCTTGGTCCGCTCGATGATCTCGTCCAGGCGGGCCTCGTCGATCATCTCGGTGACGGGGCGGCTGCCGACCGTCGTGAAGCGGGGGAGCGGCGTCATCGAGTCGCCGTGGCCGCCGAGCAGCATGGCGTTGATGTCGCGGACGGACACGCCGAGCTCCATCTTCAGGAAGGCCCGGTAGCGGGCCGTGTCGAGCACGCCGGCCATGCCCATCACCCGCTGGCTCGGGAAGCCGGACTCCATGTAGGCCACGTAGGTCATGACGTCGAGCGGGTTCGAGACCACGATGAGGATCGTGTCCGGGCTCTTCTCGACGACCGCGTTCGTGACCGACGAGACGATGTCGGAGTTGACCTTGAGGAGGTCGTCGCGGCTCATGCCGGGCTTGCGCGGGAGGCCGGCCGTGATGACGGTGACGTCCGAGCCCTCGGTGATCCCGTAGTCCGCGCCGCCCTCGATGACGGTGTCGAACCCGTGGATGGGGGCGGCCTCCATGAGGTCGAGCGCCTTGCCCTGGGCGACGCCTTCGTTGATGTCGATGAGAGCGATGTTCTGGACGATGTCCATGCGCGCGACGCACTCGGCGACCGTTGCGCCGACGTTGCCCGCGCCTACCACGGTGAGCTTCATGTCTTGGGAGGGGAGGTTGGAGGGAGGGGTACGGACGCGACGGCGGCGCCGGCGTTCGGTCTTCGTCCAGAATAGACGGCGGCGTCTCTGGTAGCCCTTCCGGCGCCTCGGATTCACGGCGAAGACGTGGGCCGCCGCACGGCCTGGCCCTCGGCGGCCGTTGTCCGGCCGTACGCTCCGCTCTCCCGCCACCCTCCGCAGACGCCCCGCCGGCGTCTCGGCCGCCGCTCCCCATGCGCCTCCTCCTCGCCCTCGCCCTGCTGGCGACCGCCGCCAGCGCCACGGCCCAGACGCCCGCGCCGCCCGCCCGGCCCGTCACCCTCGACACCGCCGGGCCGACGCGCGCGGACCGCCCGCGCAACGTGGTCCTCATGATCGCCGACGGGTTCGGCCCGGCCTCGGCCACGCTCGGCCTCGCCGGGAAGGGCGCGCCGCTCGCCTTCGACAGCCTGCTCGTCGGGTCCGTCGAGACCTCGTCCGCGGACAGCCGCGTGACCGACTCGGCCGCCGGCGCGACGGCCTACGCCTGTGGCATCAAGACGTACAACGGCGCCATCTCGGTGGACCCCACCGGCGCCCCGTGCCGGACCCTCCTCGAAGCCGCCGAGGCGCGCGGCATGGCGACCGGCCTCGTCGCCACGAGCCGGATCACGCACGCCACGCCCGCCGCCTTCGCCGCCCACGTCCCGCAGCGGAGCCAGGAGGCCGACATCGCGCGCCAGATGGCCGCGTCCGGCGTCGACCTCCTCGTCGGCGGAGGCCGGTCGTACTTCACGGACCGCCCGCTCGGCGACGCGCCGGCCGCCGATCTCCGTTCGCTCACCGAGGTTCTGGCCGCCGACGGCTGGACCGTCGCCACGGACCGCGCGGGCTACGACGCCCTCGACGCGCTCCCGGCCGCGGCCCTCCTCGCCCCCGACCACCTCGCCTACGAGATCGACCGCGACGAGACCGATCAGCCGTCGCTGGCCGAGATGGCGCGCAAGGCGCTCGACCTGCTGGCGGCCTCCGAGGACGGGCGCGACAACGGCTTCTTCCTCATGATCGAGGGCAGCCGGATCGACCACGCCGCCCACGCCAACGACCCCGCCGCTCACCTCCACGACATCCTGGCCTACGACGAGGCCGTCGCCGCCGTCCTCGCCTGGGCCGCCGAGGACGGGAACACGCTCGTCGTCTCGACGGCCGACCACGAGACGGGCGGGATGACGCTCGGCCGCGACGGGATCTACGCCTGGGACCCCGCCCCGCTCCTCGCGGCCACCGCCAGCCTGGAGCGGATGGCCGAGCGCGTCCGCGCGGGGGACGCCCCCGCGCGCGTGGTGCAGGAGGGCGTCGGGCGCGACGACATCGGCGACGCCGTCCTGTCGCCGGCCGCGCTCGAATCGCTCGCCCGAGGGATCGGGAGCGGCGACCTCTCGGCGTTCGCGGCCCTCGTCACGGCGCTGGAGTCCGAGCCCGCCGGCATCGCCTGGACGACGGGCGGCCACACGGCCGTCGACGTGAACCTCTACGCGTTCGGGCCGGGGGCCAGGCGGTTCCACGGGCGGATGCCCAACGACGCCGTCGGCCGCGCGCTCTTCGACGCCCTCGGGCGGGCGCCGGGCGACCCCACCCCCTGAGGCGCCGCGCCGGAGCGCCCCTCCGATCCCGCTGGCGACGACCGCCAGCGGGCGGCGGACCCCGTGACACGCCGGGCGTCAGTGGCCGGCCCGACTCTGGCTGATCTTTCCCCCATGACCGTCGAGCAGGCCACCTTCGTCATCGTCGACACCGAGACCACCGGGTCGCGGGCGGGCGACGACCGGCTGATCGAGGTGGGCGCGGCCCGGCTCGTCGGGGGCGAGATCGTCGACACCTTCCAGCAGCTCATCGACCCCGGCCGCCACGTCCCGCGCCGGATCACGCGGCTGACCGGGATCTCGACGGCCATGGTCTACGGCCAGCCCTCGGCCGCGGAGGTGATGCCCCGGTTCGTCGAGTTCCTGGGCGACGCGATCCTGGTGGCCCACAACCTCCCGTTCGACGCCCGGTTTCTGGACGTGGCGATGGCGGAGGCCGGGCTCCCGCCGCTCCAGAACCCGTCGCTCGACACGCTCCGCCTCGCCCGGCGGCTCTTGTCGTCGCTCCCCTCGAAGGGGCTCTCGAACCTCACGCGCCACTTCGGGATCGAGGTGAAGGGCCGCCACCGCGCCCTCGGCGACGCCGCCGCCACCGCCGAGCTGCTCGTGATCCTGCTGGAGCGGATGCGGATCGAGTTCGACGTCGAGACCGTCGAGGACCTGCTCGCCTTCCAGCGGCGCCGCTACAAGGACACGCGGCGCGAGCCGAGCCACCTCAAGAAGATCCGCGAGCAGACGCTCCCGCTCCTCCCGGACCGCCCCGGCGTCTACTTCATGCGCGACTCGAAGGGCCGCGTGATCTACGTCGGCAAGGCGAAGAGCCTGCGCAACCGGGTCCGCAGCTACTTCACGGGCGTCGAGAACCACGTGCCGAAGACGCGGAAGCTGGTCCGCGACGTCCGCGACGTGACGTGGCGCGAGACGGGGACCGAGCTGGCGGCCCTCCTCGAAGAGTCCAAGCTGATCAAGAACTACCTCCCGGTCTACAACCGCGCCCAGCGGCGCTACCGCGACTACCCGTTCCTCCGCCTCGACACGACCCACGCCTACCCCACGATCTCGTGGACCCCCCGCATCGCCCACGACGGCGCCGAGTACTACGGCCCGCTCGGGCGGCGCGGACAGGCCGAGGAGCTGGTGGAGCTGATCGGGCGGATGTTCCTGCTGAGGGAGTGCGACGACCCCGTGTTCACGCTCGGCCGCCCGTGCCTCTACCACGACATGGGCCGGTGCGGCGCCCCGTGCGCCGGCGGCGAGGGGGCCGAGCTGTACGAGCTGGAGGTCGAGCGCGTCCGCCGGTTCCTCACCGGCCAGGACGCCGAGGCCGTGGACATGGTGGAGGAGGCCATGCGGGAGGCCGCCGCCGCCCGCGAGTACGAGGCCGCCGGGTGGTACCGCGACCAGCTCCGCCGCCTCCAGCGGACGTTCGGCCGCCAGCGCACGATCGCGTCGGCGGTGCACGAGCACGACGCGGTCCTCGTCGAGCCGCTCGCGCCGGGCTACGAGGGGCACGAGGCCGGCGGTGCCCAGCTGTTCCTGATCCGCCACGGCCGGCTGGCGGGCCGCGTGGACCTCCCGGCCGAGCCCGGCCCCGACGAGGTGGCCGACCTCGCCGCCGCGCTCGACGAGACGTTCGACCCCGGCCTCGCCCCGCCCGAATCGCACCTGCGCCCGGACGTGGACGAGATGCGGATGCTGGCCAACTGGATGCGCCTCCACCCCGACAGCACCCGCCAGGTCCGGTGGTACCCGGACCTCGGGGCGGACGCCTTCCGCGAGTCCGTCCTCGACGCCGCGCGCTCGGCCGTCCCCACCGCCGAGCCGGAAGTGGAGGAGGAGGACGGGTAGAGGCGCTCGGCGGGGCGTCTCTGCGGCGGCCACGGGCACACCGAGGGCCGTGCCAGCGTTGGCCCCCGAGATTCTTCCACGCCCATGCGCCCGCTCGTCCTCCTCGCCGTCCTCGTCGCCGTCCCGGCCTGCGCTCAGTCCGTCGACAAGCCCGCCGCCGTGGACGACGGCCGCCAGCGCCGCGCCGACTCGGTGATCGTCGTCCCCGACGCTCCCGACGCCAACGTGCCCGCGCCGGTCGCGCCCGACAGCCTCACGACGACTTCCACCGACGTCACGCTCGGAGACGGCACCGTCGCCGTCCGCGTCCACACCGCGCCGATCACGGACGCGCTGGCCAGCCCCGGCTTCGAGACGTTCCCGCTCAACGCCCTCAACCTCCACGACGACGAGGACACGTCGGTCGAGGCCGCGCTCGACGTGGTCCGCCAGCGGGGCGGGCGCGTGGTCGAGCTGGTCCACTCGGGGGGCCGGACCGTGACGTTCCGCGTGGGCGGGCAGACCTACGAGGCCGACCCGAACCG
This sequence comes from Rubricoccaceae bacterium, assembly GCA_963811175.1. Lineage (GTDB taxonomy): Bacteria > Bacteroidota > Rhodothermia > Rhodothermales > Rubricoccaceae > Rubrivirga. The sequence goes on from CAWEQE010000002.1 coordinate 1,957,715, forward strand.
GATGTTCACCCCCTCCGGCCGCCGCCGCACGCTCGGCGCGTTCTCCGAGGACGCGCCCGCTGCTCGTGCCGCGCTGGCGACGTTCGCCGACGCGGTCCTGGCCGTCTACTCCGCCGTCCCGCCCGCCGTCGTCGTCACGCTCCACAACAACACGGACGGGCGGTACTCGGCGAGGTCGTACGAGCCCGGCGCCGAGTACGCCTCCGACGCCGCCGCCGTGACGGTCCACGACGGCGCCGACCCCGACGACTTCTTCTTCGTCACCGACCGGCCGCTCTACGAGGCGCTCGTCGCGCGCGGCTTCAACGCCGTGCTCCAGGACAACGCCGCCGCCACCGACGACGGCTCGCTCTCGGTGTGGGCCGCCCGCCAGGGCGTCCCGTACGTCAACGTCGAGGCCGAGCGCGGGCACCGCACGGCCCAGGCCCGCATGATCGACGCGCTCCTCGACGTCCTCTCGCGACGGTAGGACCCCCCTCGGAGCGAGCCCGTATTAGACCCGTATTAGACCCGACTCTTTCCGACCGTCCATGCTCAAGCGCACTGCCGCTCTCCTCGCCCTTCTCATCGTCGGCGGATTGCTCGCTACGTCCGTCATCTTCGCGGCCAACCCGGACACCGGGATCGCCATCCCCGATCCCATCGAGCGCGACCTGGGGGCCATCCTGGAACGCGACACGCTCGTCGCCCTCACGTCCTACACGTCCACCAGCTACTTCCTGTACCGGGGGCAGGCGTTCGGGTTCGAGTACGAGCTGCTCCAGGACTTCGCCGAGGAGCAGGGGGTCGTGTTCAAGATCGAGGTGGTCCCGCGCGATAGCATCCTCTACTACCTCAACTCCGGCCGGGGCGACGTCGCCGCCGCCCGGCTCCAGCCGACGGAGGAGGACACGGCCTCGTTCGGGTTCACGGCCGCCCTCTACCAGACCAACTCCGTCGTCGTCCAGCAGAGTGCCCCCTTCGACTCGTCGGCCGTGGTCGACGAGGTGATCGAGGAAGTGCCCGACGAGATCGCCGAGCGGCTGAGGGAGCGGCTCGGCGACGAGCAGGCGCGGCCCCTCCGCATCCGTGCCCGCCCGATCCGCCAGCCCCAGGACCTCGCCGGGCAGGACGTGTTCCTCCCCGTCGGCGACCCGTACATCGACCGGCTCGTAGAGGTCGAGGACGAGATCACGGGCACCATCGAGGTCATCGAGGTCGACACCACCAGCGAGTCCCTCATCCGCCAGGTGGCCGTGGGCAACATCGAGCTGACGGTGGCCCAGGAGAACGTGGCCGAGCTGGAGGAGAGCTACTTCGAGAACCTCCTGCTCACGCCCACCATCGGCGCTCCGCACGGCGTGGCCTGGGCCGTCCGCGAGAACGCGCCCGCCCTCAAGAGGGCCCTGAACGAGTGGATCCTCGCCAACCGCGACACCGGCCGCTGGGCCAGCCTCTACCGCAAGTACTACGTGGACCGCCGGGGCTACCGCGACCGGATCGAGACCGGCTTCCTCACCGGCGAGACGGGCAACCTCAGCGGCTACGACGACCTCCTCAAGCGCTACGCCCCGACCATCGGGTGGGACTGGCGGCTCCTGGGGAGCCAGATGTACCAGGAGAGCCGGTTCCAGCCGCGCGCCCGGTCGTGGGCCGGGGCCATGGGGCTGCTCCAGATCATGCCCGGCACCGCCCGCGACCTCGGCCTCGCCGATCCCTACGACCCGGAGCAGAACGTGGAGGCCGCCGCCCGCTACCTCAAGTGGCTCGAGGACGAGTACTGGATCGACAAAGTCCCCGACCCCGATGAGCGCGTCAAGTTCATCCTCGCCAGCTACAACGCCGGCCCCGGCCACATCTTCGACGCGCAGCGGCTGGCCGAGGCGGCGGGCGGCGACCCGACCTCGTGGGACGACGTCGCGTTCTGGCTCCTCCGGAAGTCGGACCCCGACGTGTACAACCGGCCGGAGGTCCGCCACGGGTTCGCGCGCGGCCTGGAGCCGGTCCACTACGTCTCGATCATCCTGGAGCGGTACGAGCACTACAAGCAGTTCGTCGAGGGCGAGGAGGGCGCGGCGGCCGTCCCCTCGCAGGAGCTCCCGGACGCCTGAGGCTGAGAGCGGAGGGAGGGGTGACCGCGTCTCCTCTCTCACGCTCGCCGCCAGCGGGGCACGCGGTCGTGGACCCTCGGGCCTCCGGGGCGGCCCTACCTTCCGGCTCTGCCAGCGCCCTCGCCAGATGTCCGCTTCCGATACGCTCGACCCGACCACGCAGGCCGCCCTCAAAGAGGCCGTCGCCGAGGCCCTCCGGGAGAACCGCGAGTGGCTCCGCGACCTCGTACAGGACGCGCTCGTGGAGGTGGCCGTCGCCGAAGCCCGCCGCGAGGGCGAGGTCCGCGCCGCCCTCGCCAGCGTGCAGCGGGCGTTCCCGGCGCCGCACGGGCAGGCGTAGCGGCGGTGGGAACGAGGACCGGCCGCCGACGATACGCGACGGCCCCCGTCTTCCGTGTGCCCGTGCGCCTCCTCGCCCTGTTTCTCGCCCTCGCCACGCTCGCCGCCTGCGCCGGCGACGACCGGACCCCGCTCCTCGTCTACTCGCCCCACGGCAAGGAGATGCTCCGGGCCTACGAGGAGGCGTTCGAGGCCGAGTACCCGGAGGTCGACGTGCAGTGGCTGGACATGGGCAGCCAGACGGCCTACGACCGGGTCCGCAGCGAGCGCGAGAACCCCCAGGCGAGCGTCTGGTGGGGCGCGCCGCAAACGCTCTTCATGCAGGCGGCCGACGAGGGCCTGCTCCAACCGTTCGCGCCGACGTGGGCGACGACGCTCCCGCCCGCCGCCAAGGACTCCGCCGGCCGCTGGTACGGGACGTACCTCACGCCCGAGGGCGTCCTCTTCAACACCGACGCCGTGCCCGACGGCGACGTGCCGCAGGACTGGGACGACCTGCTGGACCCGCGCTGGCGCGACCGCCTCCTCATCCGGTCGCCGCTGGAGAGCGGCACCATGCGGACCATCTGGGGCGCCATGATCCTCCGCCAGCCGAGCACGGAGGACGGCTACCGCTGGCTCGCCCGGCTCGACCAGAACACGAAGGGCTACGCCGCCGACCCCACGCAGCTCTACCTCCGCATCGCGCGCGGCGAGGCCGACCTCACGCTCTGGAACCTCCCGGACACCTACCTCCAGGCGCAGAGCTACCCGTTCGGGTTCGAGGCCCCGGCCTCCGGCACGCCCGTCTTGGTGGACGGCATCGCCATCCCGGCCGGCGCGCCCCAGCCCGAGCTGGCCCGCCAGTTCGTCGAGTTCGTGACGACGCCGGCCGCCCTCGTGCGCCAGGCGTACGACTTCCACCGCATCCCGGCCCGCACCGACATCCCCGCCGACCGCCTCCCGGCCTGGATGGGGGAGGGCGCCTTTACCCCGATGGACCTCGACTGGCGACGGCTCGCGGAGGAGGGGCCGACGTGGATGCAGACGTGGAACGAGCAGATCAAGGGGCGCGGCGCCGAGTACCTCGCGGAGAACCCCGAAGGCGCGGACTCGCCACCGACCGAGGCCTCTCCACCCGCACCCGTAGGGGCGCCTCGCTGAGGCGTCGCCTCGCCGAGCGCCTCGGCCAGAATCACGCTGGCGGCGACCGCCGCGCGAGCGACGAGGCGCGCAGTAGGTTACTTCTCCGCCACCCCTCTCCGCCCTCCATGCGCCTGCTCCTCGTCGCCCTCGGTGGGGCCGTCGGCGCAGTGGCGCGGTACGGGGTGGGCGTCGCGTCCGTGCGGTTCGCGGAGGCCGGCCTGCCGGCGGCGACCTGGATCGTCAACGCGCTCGGGTGCCTCCTGCTCGGCCTCGCCCTGCCCCTCGTCGCGGACGACCGCGCGCGGCTGGCGCTCGTCGTCGGCGCGCTCGGCTCGTTCACCACCTTCTCGACCTACAGCGCCGACACGGTGCTCTTGTGGGAGGCCGGCCGGCCGGCGCTGGCCGTGGGCAACGCGCTTGGGAGCGTGGCGGTGGGCGTCGCGTTCGTGGCGCTGGGGCTGGCGCTGGGGCGGCACCTCGGCGGGTCGGCCGTCTAGCCGGTTGTTCACCCCGTCGCCTTGCGCGGAGCCGGGGGCGTGCCCAACTTCGAGCGTCGCTCCTCTCCTCCGGTCCCCGTCTCCGATGCGTCTCCTCTGGTCCTGCCTCCTCCTGGTCGCCTTCACGAGCCCGCTCGCGGCGCAGCCGGCGACGGCCGACCGGATTCCCGCCGCCGAGGCCGCCTTCGAGGAGGGCCTCGCCAGCTACCGCCTCGGCGACTACGGCGCCGCCGAGCGTCTGTTCACGCGCGCTGCCGACGGCTTCGGCTACAACGAGCGGACCACGGCGGCGACGCTGATGGCTGCCAAGGCCGCCTACGCCGAGGCTGCCTTCGACCGGGCCGCCGAGATCGCCGCGCGGTTCGTGGAGGACTACCCCCGGAGCCGCTACGTGGCCGAGGCGCAGCGCGTGGTGGAGCAAGCCGAGCAGGGCGGCGGCGGGCGCCTGTTCGACCTCGGCATCGTGCTCCCGGTGGGAGGGGCGGACGGCTACCTGGGGCAGGCCCTGTTCAACGGCGTCCGCATCGCCGTCGAGGAGCACAACCGGCAGGTCGGCGCAGCCAACCAGTCGGGGCCGCAGCGGCCGGTGCGGATGGTGTTCCGCGACTCGGGCGGGAGCGGCGACGGTGCCAAGCAAGCCGTCGAGGCCGTCGTCGAGGCCGGGGCCGAGGCCGTCGTGGGGCCGATGTTCAGCGGCGAGGCCGGGCCGGCGGGCGCGGCGGCCGAGGCGGCCGGCGTGGTCCTGCTCGCCCCGCTGGCGACCGACCAGGCCGTGGGGCAGGGGCGACGGTTCGTGTTCCAGGCCAACCCGACGTTCCCGGCGCGCGGCCGGGCGATGGCGCGCTACGCCGTCGGCCGGCTCCGCCTGAACCGGGTGGGGACGGCCTCCGAGCGCGGCTCGCTCAGCGCCGACATGGCGGGCGCCTTCGCCACCGAGGCCCGGCGGCTCGGGGCGACGGTCTCGTTCGAGGAGTCGCTCCAGAGCCCGGAGCAGTGGCAGGACCTCGACCGCGAGGTGGGCGCCGCCACGCTCTCGGGCGCCCAGGCCGTATACCTCCCCATCACCGGCCGCGACGCGCCGCGCTACGTCGCCGACGCCCTCCGCGCCCTCGACGCGCTCGACCGGTCGCCGCGCCCGCTCGGCAACACCGAGTGGGAGGGGCTGGCCACGAGCCGCGCCCGCGCCAGCCGCCTCGGCGCCGTCTTCACCCAGGACTTCTTCGTCGCCCCCGGCGCCGCCGACGACTTCGGCGCCCGCTACCGCGACCTCTCGGGCCTCGGCCCGGACCGCCTCGCCCTCATCGGCTACGACCTCACGCGCTTCCTCATCGCCCAGATTGAGGCCGCCGACGAGGGCACGCTCGCCGACGCCATCCGCCAGGCGCCCCGCTTCGACGGGCTCGCGCACCGCTTCGAGTTCCAGGGCGGGCAGGTGAACGAGGCCCTGTTCATCCTGGGCTACCGCGACAGCGAGGCGGTACTTCTAGAATAGGCCGCTCGACGCTGGCGACGGCGCCCGCCAGCGCGTCGGGCGTCAGCGGGCGACGGTGAGGGGCCGCGCCGCACGTCCGGCTCCCGTCTGGAGCACGGCGGCGTAGACGCCGGGGGCGAGAGGGGAGGCGTCGAGCGTGGCCTCGTGGGGTCCGGCCGCGCGCGGGCCGGCGTGGAGGACCGCCACCTCGCGGCCGAGCACGTCGAGCACCGCCAGCCGGACGGTCGCGGGCACCGGGAGGACGTAGGAGACGGTGGTGCGGCGGGTGACCGGGTTCGGTCCGATGCGGAGCGCGAGCGGGTCGGCGCCGAGGCTTGCCTCCGAGGCGACCGGCGCCCGGAAGGCGGGGAAGAGCCGGCCGGCGTCGTACCAGACCTGGACGAAGTCGCTGGCGTCCCGGAGGTTCTCGAGAGAGCGGAGGTGGTCGTTGCCTCGTGCGTAAAGCATTATCCCGTCAACGGCGTGGAAGGCTCCCGCCTCCAAGAGAACGGGCCGGGATGTGAACTGCACGTCTCGTTGGCCCGGTACGGCCGGTTGCAGTCCAGGCGTTGACGAGGCGTCCATTTCGGACCAGAACTCTCCGTACTCGGCCCGGGCAGGGTAGGCCCACACCGTCGGCGTTCCCTCTCGGTTGTACCCGCTCTCGCTTCGAGTGAGAGGGGTCCCGTCTCTCCAGATCCCCCGCATCAGCCGATCGGCCTGGGTGGCGTCGCTGGGCGGGCTCCGGTTCGCATCACCCCCGATGTAGTACATCGAACTGCTGGCACCAGTGAGAAGGTCGAAGCCGATGGCTGGGGGGGCGAGTCCGTACCCTAATGTGCCACCGTCCCGGTTGTCTGCGTTGTAGACGAACGACAGGCTCCGAGTCGTGTCGACGCCGACGTAGTCGTCACTTCCGTTTCCGAGTTGCCATCCGATGAACAGGCTTGCGCGGAGGTCCTCAATGGTCTTGCGGCTCCGGTTGACGATCTCGAAGCGCCACGCCGTCGCGCGCGTCAGCGTGGGGCTCGTGGGGTTGAGGAACGCCCCCGCCAGCACCCGGACCTCGACGCCGAGCGGGGCTGAGCCGAGCGAGCGGTGGACGTTGCCGACGTCGTTCATCACCCAAAACGCCGACTGCTGGCCGAGCAGGTCCGGCCGCTCGCCGGCCGCGAGGCCGAGCGTCTGGCCGCGCGAGGTCGGGACCACCGGCGCGCCGCTAGCATCGACGGCAGGAGCTCCCAGTCCGACGGGCCACTCCGCAAGGTCCGTCGTCGCCGTGCCGTCCCGTTCGTAGGCGGACACGTCCTGTACGGAGACGACCCAGATGAGGTCATAGGCCGAGCAGTCGACGGGGTTTGGGAGCATGGCGCCTGGGTCCAGGGGGCCGGGCCAGAACTCTGGCGAGTAGTACGTCGCCCCGGACACGAGTGGCGTGCCTTCGACTGTGCCCCCAACCCAGAGGCTGGCGTTGTAGATCGGCGGGATGCCCGTCAATTTGGGCACGACGTACTGCTCCGCTCCGCCAGGACCGTAGAACAGGGTGCCCGTCGTGTACGCCGTCGCTTCGACCTCGCCGATGTCGAGCTGCCCCGTCGCCCGGCCGGGAACGCACGAGCCGGGCGTCTGAGACGACGCGGCGGAGGAAAGGAGGGCCAGAACGAGGAGGGGGACGATCTGACGCATCGCAAGGAGGAATAGGCGTAGGCTTTCCAGGAGTCAACGTTAGGTGGACACGTCCGGTTTGGCAGGGCCAATCGCTCCGACCCGCTGGCGGCGGCGATCGCCAGCGGGGCCGATCCCTCCCCGAACCCCCTGTCTTCGCCGCTTCTCGTCGGCGCGCGACGAGGGTGCAGTGCTACCATCGGAGTTGCAATAAGCCATCCCAGGCCCCGTTGGTGTTCGCATCGCTCCGCTGCCCGTCCATGCCTCTCCGTTCCGGCCTCCTCCTCGCCTTCGTCGTCCTCGCCGGGTGCAGTGGTGGCCCGGAGACGTTCAGTTCCGCGCAGGCGGCCTACGACCGGGGCGTGGAGGCCTTCGAGCGGGAGCGCTACGACCGCGCCATCGAGTACCTCCGCGCCGCGCTCGACTTCGGCCGCACCAGCGAGCTGGCCGACGATGCCCAGTTGTACCTCGCCCGCGCCTACGCCGGCGACCGCCAGTACCTGCTGGCGGGCAACGAGTTCACCCGGTTCATCGAGTTCTACCGGGGGGACCCGCGCATCGAGCAGGCGGCGTTCGAGCGGATCGAGGCGTACGCCGCCCTCAGCCCGCGCTACGAGCTGGACCAGACGGACACCCGGCAGGCCATCGCCTACGTCCAGCTCTACCTCCAGCAGTATCCGCAGAGCCCGAACGCGGAGGCCGCCGCCCTGATCGCGTCCACGCTCCGCGAGAAGCTGGCCCGCAAGCTCTACGAGACGGGGCGGCTCTACGAGCGCCGCGAGCTCTACGAGGCCGCCACGCTCACCTACCGCGACGTGCTCGCGGAGTATCCGACGAGCGACTACGTGGACGACGCCCTGGCGTCGGCCGTCCGCTCGCAGACGCTCTACGCCGAGGGGAGCATCCCGAGCCTCCAGAACGCGCGCTACCAGGAGGCCGTCCAGATCTACGACCAGCTCCTGACGCTCTTCCCGGACAGCCCGGTGCTGACCGAGGCGCAGGCCGACTACGAGCGCGCCTACCAGGGCTGGCTGGCGACCGGCGGCGAAGCGTCCGCCGCGCGGTAGGGGCAGGCGAGGCACCGCTGGCGAAGGTCGCCAGCGAGGCGGAGCGGTTGCTCCTGTGAGGTAGGTTGGCGCCATGTCGACGTCGCCCCGGTCCGCCGTCCCCGGTCCGCCGTCCCCGGTCCGGGGCCGACTTGCACGACGGCACGGCCGAAGGCACCTTCCGGGACGCCGCGTGCCGCCGGGTTGTGACCCCGGACGGCTGAGCGGCGGCCTGACCCGTGACCCCACACCGGGGCTCCTGCCCATGAACCCGTTCGACCCGCAGACGGTGGCCCGCGCCCAGGCGGGCGACGCCTCGGCCCGCGACCAGCTCCTCACCGCCGTCACGTCGCCGCTACGCGCGTTTTTTCGGAGCCGGATCGGATCGGCCCCCGAGGCCGACGACCTGGTCCAGAACGCGCTGCTCCGCGTCCATCGCGGCCTCGACAGCCTCCAGCGGGCCGACCGCTTCAAGGCGTTCGCCATGAAAGCCGCTCTCTTCGAACTCCAGGACTACTACCGAGGGCGCTACACGTCCCGCGAGGCCCTCTTCAACCCCGACCTCCCCACACCGGGCCGCGTCGAGGCCGAGGACGTGGCGCTCCGCGTGGACCTCGAACGCGCGCTCGACACGCTCACCGAACACGCCCGTGCGATCCTCGAAATGCGCGAGCTGGGCTACCCCTACGTCGAGATCGCCGAGGCGCTCGACACCACGGAGGCGGCCGTCAAGATGCAGGTGAAGCGGGCCTTCGAAAAACTCCGCGACGTGCTCACCGGGGCCGCCGTCCTCCTGGCGGCCCTCCTCCTTCCCGGCCTCTAGCCGACCGGCGCCATGCGCGACCTCGATTCCCTCGCCCTCTACGACGCCCTCTCCGCCAGCGAGCGGGCCGACCTGGACGCCGCCCTCGCCGATCGACCGGCCCTCGCCGAGGCCTTCGCCCGCTGGCGGTCGCTCCGGGCCGAGGTCCGGGCCGACCTCGCCCGCGACTTGCCGGACCGCGCGCTCCTCGTCCTCTACGCCCTCGCCGACGACGACCTCCTGAGCGACGCTGAGCGCGAGACGGTCGAGGCCGCCCGCACCGACCTCGACGCGGCCCTCACCCGGCACCCCGGCCTCGCCGCCGCCGTCCGCCGCATCCGGGCCGACCGCGACGCCTTCGAGCAGGCGTGGGCGGACGCCGCCAGCGCGTCGGACGAGGCGCCTCGCCCCGCGCCGGCCCGTCCGCCCCGCGCCGCCGATCGGCCCGCCGCCGCTCCGCATCGCGCCCGACCCACGCGTTGGATCGCGCGCGCCGCCGCCGTAGGGGCCGTCGTCGCCTTCGCCACGATCCTGACCATGCTGTTCCAGCGCGACGCCGGGTGGGAGACCGTCGCCGCGACCGAGGCGCAGACGGTGACGTTCGCCGACGGCTCGACGGCCAGTCTCGCCGCCGGCACGCGCCTGATGATCCCCGACGGTGGCGCCGACGACGCCCGGCGGGCGCGGCTCCTCGGCGGGCAGGCCCTGTTCCGGATCGTCCGCAACCCGGACGAGCCGTTCGAGGTGACGACGCCCAACGCCGAGGTCACGGTGCTGGGGACCACGTTCGCCGTCGAGGCCACGGACGTCGAGACCGAGGTCGTCCTCGTGAGCGGCGCCGTGACGCTGGCGCCCCGTGCGACGCCCGACGCAGGCCGTCCGCCTCGCGCCCGGCGAGCAGAGCCGCGTCCTCGCCCTCGACGCGCCCTCCGCGCCCGAGCCCGCCAACGTCGGCGCCGCGCTGGCGTGGACCGGGACCGTCTTCGCCAGCGGCGACACGGCCGGCTCGCTGGCGTCGCTCCTCAGCCGCCTGTTCGACGTCCCGGTGACGGTCAGTCCGGCCCTCGCGGCCGAGGGCGTCTCCGACGGCGAGTACGGCGCCGACGGGCTCCGCGACGCGCTCGACAAGCTGGCGGCCACGCTCGGCGCGCGGGTCGAGGCCGACGGCGACGGGTTCCGGGTGGTCGAGTAGGAGCCGCCCGGGCTGGCGGATGCGGACGGCGCGTGCCGGGCCGTTGTCGAAGCCCCGTCCCCGCCGAATGCGCCACCCCGTCCTCGCCGCCCTCCTCGTCGCCGCGCTCGCGGCCGGGGGCGCGGTGCGGCCCGCCGCCGCACAGGTCGGGCCGGAAGTCGTCTGGGACGACGCCCCGCTCGCCGACGCGCTCTACGAGCTGGCGGAGACGACGGGCCTGGAGCTCGTCTTCGCGCTCCGCCTCGTCCGCGACGTCCGCGTGAGCGGCCAGTACCGCGTGACCGACGACCCCGACCGCGCGCTCCGGCTCCTTCTCCGGGGCACCGGCGTCCGCGCCGAGCGCGTCCGCCAGGGCCAGTACGTCCTGATCCGCGAGCCCCTCAACGTCCGCCCGGACGACGGCCCGGAGGCGTACACCGGCACGCTCGACGGCCGCGTGGTCGACGCCGAGACGGACCTCCCACTCTGGGGCGCCCACGTCTGGCTCGTGGACCTCGGCCTGGGCGACGTGGTGAGCGAGACGGGCGATTTCGCCGTGCCCGACCTCCCGACCGGCGAGTACGTCGTCCGCGTCTCGCACGTCGGCTACCGGCCGGTCCGGCTGGAGCTGGACGTGTTCCCGGACTCGCCGCGCCTGCCGCCCACGATCCGGCTCCAGGCCGAGACCATCGAGTCGCCCGACGCGGACGTGCTGGCGGGGCCGGAACCGGCCGGCCCGGTGCCCGGCACGACGGACCTGGGCGCCAAGCAGGCCGCGGCCATCCCCTACGCGCTCGGCGCCTCGGACCTCGCCGCCACGCTCTCGTGGCTCCCCGGCCTGAGCCGGACCGGCGGCGCCTCGGGCGCCCTCGTCGTGCGCGGCGCCGACCCGCACCAGACGCGCTACGTCCGCGACGGCGTCCCGCTCTACGAGCCGTGGCACGCCTTCGGACTGTTCTCGGCGTTCCAGCCCGAGGCGATGGGCCGCGTCCGGTTCCACCGGGGCTCGCTGCCGGCGCCGCTCGGCGGCGGGCTGGCGGCCGTCCTCGACATCGAGACGACCGACGCCCTCGCCGGCGACACGGCGCGGACGGCCGGGCTCGGCGCCGTCGCCGGTCGTCTCGTGGCCGACGTGCCGGTGGGGGAGAGGCTCGGCGTCCACGTCGGGCTGCGGCGCTCGACGCTGGGCGTCTTGCTCGCCCCGCGCCTCCGCCCCGAGGCCGGCGCCTGGGTCCTCGACCCCACCGGCGGCCACCGCTTCGACGACGCCCTCCAGCCGGACGTCTCGTTCGACGACGCCGCCCTCAAGCTCAGCGCGAAGGTCGCCACGCACGCCCGCCTCGACATCGCGGGCACGCTCGGCCGCGACGGCGTCCGCGTGGACCTCCCGGCGTTCTCGCCCGCCTTCCCGACCGGCGCGATGGACTACCGCTGGCAGACGCGCACCCTCTCGGCGCGCTACCGGGGCCTCAGCGGCTCACGCACGTTCGTAACCGCCGGCCTCTATACGACGGGTCACGACGCCCGCGAGGACCGCCGCCGCGCCGGCGACACGCTCCCGCTCCACGTCGTCCAGTCGCTCTCGGAAGTCGGCGCGACGTTCGACGTGGACCACTTCCAGTCGCTGCGGCATCAGGTGCGCGGCGGCGTTCAGGTCGCCACGCGCGCGCTGGACGGGGACCAGACCGGGCCGTCGCGGAACGCCGAGACCGGCCGCCAGCGGGGCGGGGAGGTCGCGGCGTACCTCATGGACACCTGGAAGCCGTCGGATGCGTGGCAGGTGCAGCCGGGGCTTCGCGCCGAGGTCTTCTTCGACGGCGGCGCGGCGGCGCACGCGGTCCTCAGCCCGCGCTTGTTCGCACGCTGGGCGCCGTCCGAGGACGTGCTCGTCGTGCGCGGCGGCGTGAGCCATCAGACGCAAGCGGTCCACCGGCTGCGCGGTCGGACGGGCGGGCGCTACGACCTCGCCGCCTCGCGCTGGCTGCTGACGAGCGAGAGCGTCCCGCTGGCGCAGTCCTGGCAGGTCGGCGTCGGGGCCGAGTGGGCGCCGTCGGCCACGACCGCGCTCAGCGTGGACCTCTACGCGCGTACCTCGACGGGCCTCCTGGAAGCCACGCCGTCGGTGGACGACATCGGCGTCGAGCCCGGCGCGCTCCTCCGCCAGTACCCCGCGCACGACGGCCGCGCCGCCGGCGTCGAGGTCGCCACCCGGCACACGCGCGGCGAGTGGACGGTCGGGCTGAGCGGGGCGCTCGCTCGGGCCGACGTTCGGCCGGAGGACGGCGTCGGGGGCTGGCGGCCGTCGCGGTACAGCCGGCCGCTCACGCTCGGCGTGCTGGCGGAGCGCCGGGGCGGGCCGTTCTCGGCCGCCCTCCGCCTCGACGTCGAATCGGGGCTGGCGTTTCCGGACGGATCGAGGGAGGGCGTCGAGGTCCGGGCGAGCGCGGCCGTCGGGGCGAGCACGCGCCTGCTGGGCGTCCAGTGGACGGCCCTCGCGCAAGCGACGGCCCGGCCCGTCGGGGCGAGTGGGCTGGCGCCGAGCGTCCCGGAGGAGGGCTTCCCGCTGGCGGCCGACGCTCGCGGCTTGCCAGCGATCCCCGTCGTCTCGCTCTCGGCGCGGTGGTAGGAGCCGAACCCGCTCCACCGCTCGTCGTTGACGACCCATGGCCTTCCAGACCCAGCGCCGCGAGCGCCCCGACCCCGCCGACCTCGACCTCCAAGACGGCACCATCACGCGGCTCGCCCAGCAGAAGAAAGACCTCGACCGCGTCAGCGTCTTCCTCGACGACACGTTCGCGTTCGGCCTCGCCGTCGACCTCGTGGTCGAGGCCGGTCTGAAAAAGGGGCGGGCGCTCACCGCCTCCGAGCAGCGCGCGCTCCTCGTCCGCCAGGAGTCGTTCTCGGCCAAGTCGTCGGCGCTCAGCGGGATCTCGCACCGCGCGCGGACGAGCGACGAGGTCCGCCGGTCGCTCCTCCAAAAGGGCTACGCCGAGACCATCGTGGAAGACACCGTCGCGGACCTGGAGCGCATGGGCGTCGTGGACGACGCGGCCTACGCGCGCGCCTTCGTCCAGGGCCGGTTCGCCAGCCGGGGATACGGCCCGGCCCGGCTCCGCCAGGACCTGATGCGCAAGGGCGTCGCCCGGACCGTCATCGACGACGCGCTCGCGGAGCTGGTCGAGGCCGAGGACGTGGGCGACGAGGCGCGGCAGCAGGCCGAGAAAAAGTGGCGGACGCTCTCGGCCGACGAGGACCTTCGCAAGCGCAAGAAGAAGACGATGGACTTTCTCGTCCGGCGCGGGTTCGGGTTCGACGTGGCCCGCGAGGCCGTCGACCGGCTGGCGGAGTCGGAGGGCGGGGACGAGGCGCCGTGGGAGGCGTGAGCGCGGTCGCACGGCCCGCCAGCGGCCGCGGCCGAGGCGAGGAGGGCGGAGGATGAGCACGCGCGCCCTCACCCTCGCGACGTCCGTTGGGATCGCGCTCGTGCTCCTCGCCGGAGCCGGGTATCCCGTTGCGGCGGAGCACCTTCGGCCCGGACCCGTCCCGCTCACTCTGGAGTCCGTCCTGCGGAGCGCGGGGTGGGCCTCCGGGCCGACGGCCGCCCTCGTGCTCTGCCTCCGCCTCGCCGGCGGCCACCGGCTCGCCACGTGGACGGCGCTTCTGGGTACCCTGTTGGTCCTCGCGCTCGGCGCGGCCCTGTACGCCGCCGCGCTCCGCCCCGACGCCCGGCCGTCCGCGCCGCTCGTCGCCCTCTCGTTCGTCCCCCTCCGCCAGCTGGCCGCGGCCGCCGTCGCCGGCTGGGCCGTCTGGCTCGCTCGCCGCACCCGATGATGCCCTTCGATCCCGCCACCGACGCCGCGCAGACCGCCGCCGCCGTCGCCGCCGTCCGCGCCCACACCGACCTCCAGCCCGACCTCGCCCTCGTCCTCGGCTCCGGCCTCGGCGCCCTCGCCGACGAGGTGGAAGGCGCCGTGACGCTCTCGACGGCCGACGTGCCGCACTACCCGCAATCGACCGTCGAAGGGCACGCCGGGCGCCTCGTGCTGGGCCACCTCGCCGGCCGGGCCGTCCTGGTGATCCAGGGGCGCGTGCATCTCTACGAGGGCCACGACGCCCGCGACGTGTCGTTCCCCGTCCGACTGGCGCACGCGCTGGGCGTGCGCGGGCTCGTGCTGACGAACGCGGCCGGCGGCATCAACCCATCGTTCGGTCCGGGGACGCTCATGCTCATCTCCGACCACCTCAACCTCGCGTTCGCCAACCCGCTGGCGGGGCCGGTGGGGGAGGGGGAGACGCGGTTCCCCGACCTCTCGAACCCGTACGACGAGGCGTGGCGGGAACAGGCGCGGGCCGTCGCGCTCGAACAGCGGATCCCGTACCGCGAGGGCGTGTACGTGTGGACCTCCGGCCCGTCCTACGAGACGCCGGCCGAGATCCGGTTTTTCGCCCGCGCCGGCGCCGACGCCGTCGGCATGAGCACGGTCCCCGAGGCGATCCAGGCGGCGGCGCTGGGCCTGCCCGTCCTCGGCATCTCGACCATCACCAACCCCGCGGCCGGCCTCCAGGACGTCCCGCTCGACCACGCCGACGTGCTGGAGGTGGGGCGCCAGGTCCGCGATCGGCTCGCCGCCTGGGTCCGCGCCATCGTCGCCGCGGCGGCGCTGCCCGAGCGATAGCCGCTGAGGCCTCCGGGCAGGGTGAATGACGGGTGAACCGAGGACCGTGGGTTGAGCGGCGGGGTAGGTTGGGCCTCCATGCCCGCGCTCCTCCCCCTCGTCCCGTACGCCGACCGCCGCGACCGGCTGGCGGCCGTCCTCGACCGCCGGGCCGTGTTCGACGACGCCGTCGAGCAGTCCGTCCGCGCCATCCTCGACGACGTCCGCCAGCGCGGCGACGCGGCGCTCCTGGACCTCACCGAGCGGTTCGACGGCGTCCGCCCCGACGCGCTGGCGGTGTCCATCGACGTGCTCGACGCGGCCCTCGACGCGCTCAACCCGGAGCTGCGCGCGACGCTGGAAGAGGCCGCCGCCAACGTCCGCCGGTTCCACGAGGCCGAGATGCCATGCTCGTGGGCCACCGACGACGGCGACGGCGTGACGCTGGGGCAGCGGATCTCGCCCGTCGAGCGGGCCGGGCTCTACGTGCCCGCCGGGACGGCACCGCTCCCGTCGAGCGTCGTCATGAACGCGGTGCCGGCGCTCGTGGCCGGCGTGGACGAACTGCACGTGTGCAGCCCGCCCGGACCGGATGGCCGGCCCCACCCCCTCGTCCTGGCGACGGCCCGGCTCCTCGGCGTCGAGCACGTGTACGCCGTCGGTGGGGCGCAGGCGGTCGCGGCGCTCGCGTTCGGGACCGAGAGCGTCCCGCGCGTGGACGTCGTCGTCGGGCCGGGCAACGCCTACGTGGCGACGGCCAAGAAGCTGGTCGTCGGGCAGGTCGGGATCGACTCGGTGGCGGGGCCGAGCGAGGTCGTCGTCCTGGCCGACGACAGCGCGGACCCGACGTTCGCGGCGGCCGACCTGCTGGCCCAGGCCGAGCACGACGAACGGGCCAGTGCGGTCCTCGTCACGCCGTCGCGGGCGCTCGCGGAGGCCGTCCAGGCCGAGGTCGAGCGGCTCGTCCCGGCCCTCCCGCGCGCCGACGTGCTCCGCGCCTCGCTCCCCGCCTTCGGCGCCGTCCTCGTCACCGAGACGATGGACGAGGCCGTCGCGTGCGTGGACGAGCTGGCGCCCGAGCACCTCGTGATCCTCTCCGACGACGCCGACGCGCTGTGGGGGCGCATCCGCCACGCCGGCGCCGTCTTCCTCGGCCACGCCTCGCCCGAGCCCGTCGGCGACTACTTCGCCGGCCCCAACCACGTCCTCCCGACGGGCGGCACGGCCCGGTTCGCCTCGGCGCTGGGCGTCGGCGTGTTTTTGCGGCGGCAGTCCGTCGTCCGCTACTCCGACGCCCGCCTCCGCCAGTCGGGCGAGGCGATCGCCCGCTTCGCGGAGGCCGAGGGCCTCGACGCCCACGCCCTCGCCGTCCGGGTGCGGCTGGGGGACGGGCAAGGGGTGACGGGTGAAGAGTCCGTGTCCGGGACCGCCTCGCCCTCCTGAGCGGCCCTTCCCCTGATGTCTCCTCACCCAATGGCCCCCGTCCACCTGATCCGCCCCGAGGTCCGCGCGCAGCACGCCTACCGCGTGCCGACGACGATCGAGGCGGCGGCGAAGATCGACCAGAACGAGAGCCCGTACGACCTCCCGGCCGACCTCAAGCGGGCGGCGCTCGACGCCTACGCCGAGGCGCCCTGGAACCGCTACCCCGACGACCGCCCGCACCGGCTCGTCGCCGCGCTGGCGGAGCGGATCGGCGTACCCGAAGAGTCCGTCATCGTCGGGCGCGGGTCGAACGAGCTGACCCACACGCTGGCCCTGTGCTTCCTGGAGCGCGGCACGCCCGTCGTCCTGCCCAGCCCGATGTTCGCGCTGTACACGAGCGCCTTCCAGATGCAGGGCGCCCGCGTGATCGACGTCCCGGCCGACGCCGACTTCCAGTACGACGTCGACGCCATCCTCGACGCCGCCCGCCGCTCGGACGCGCCGCTCACGGTCGTCACCACGCCCAACAACCCGACCGGCCAGACCATCGCCCACGCGGACCTGGAGCGGCTGGCGGCCGGCGTCCCCGGCGTCCTCGTGGTCGACGAGGCCTACCACGAGTTCCTCGACGGCCCCACCGCCACGGACCTCCTGGCGGCGCACGACAACGTGCTCGTGATGCGGACCTTCTCGAAGGCGCTCGGCCTCGCCGGCGTCCGCCTCGGAACCCTCGTCGGCGCGCCGGACCTGATCCAGGAGATCGAGAAGTCCCGCGTCCCGTTCCTCGTGGACCGGCTGAGTGAGGAGATCGGGCTCCAGATCCTCCAGCACCCCGAGCGCGTGGCCGAGCGCGTGGCCGAGCTGAAGGCCGAGCGCCGGGCGCTCGAAGACTGGCTCGACGGCGTGGACGGCGTCGAGGTGCTCCGGGGCGAGGCCAACTTTTTCCTGATTCGCACCCCGCTCGGCGCGGCGGCCCTCCAAGAGCGCATGGCCGAACAGGGCGTCCTGGTCCGCGACGTCTCCGGCTACGCCGCGCTGGCGGCGCGCGACGGCCGGCCCGGCTGGGTCCGCGTCTCCGTCGGCACCCCGGCCGAGAACGAGGCGTTCCGCGCGGCCCTCCGAGCCGTGGTGGGTGACGAGTGACAGGCGATGGGGGACCGAGGCGGGACCCCCGAGGCCTTCTACTCTCCGCCCTTCGCCCTTCACCCCTCACCTGCCATGACTTTCCTCGACGACCTCCGCTGGCGCGGCCTCGTGTACGACGCGACGCCGGACCTCGAAGAGCACCTCGCCGGCGGCTCGCGCACGGCCTACATCGGGTTCGACCCGACGGCGGACAGCCTCCACGTGGGCTCGTTCTTGCAGATCCTCGCGCTCCGCCGCTTCCAGCAGCACGGGCACACGCCGATCGCGCTCGTCGGCGGCGGTACGGGCCTCATCGGCGACCCCTCGGGCAAAAAGGCCGAGCGGCAGCTCCTCACGCGCGAGCAGGTCGAGGCCAACGCCGACGGCATCCGCCGCCAGCTCGAACGGTTCCTCGACTTCGACGGGCCGCGCGGTGCCCGCATGGCCAACAACGCCGACTGGCTCACCGAGATCTCGCTGACCGACTTCCTCCGCGACGTCGGCAAGCACTTCACCGTCCAGCAGATGACGGCGCGGGAGTCCGTCAAGCGGCGGCTCGAAAGCGAAGTGGGACTGTCGTTTACGGAGTTCAGCTACCAGCTCCTCCAGGCGTACGACTTCCAGGTGCTCCACGAGCGCGAAGGCTGCACGGTGCAGATCGGCGGGTCCGACCAGTGGGGCAACATCACGGCCGGCACGGACCTCGTGCGGCGCTCCGGCGGCAAGGCGCACGGGCTCGTCCAGCCGCTCGTCACGAACGCGGCCGGGACCAAGTTTGGCAAGACCGAGGCCGGGACCGTCTGGCTCGACGCCGAGCGCACCTCGCCGTACCGCTTCTACCAGTTCTGGCTCGGCACCGACGACCGCGACGTGGTCAACTACCTCAAGTGGTTCACCGACCTCGACGCGGACGGCGTCGCCGCGCTGGCGGAGGCGGCGGAGGAGCGGCCGGGCGCCCGCGACGCCCAGCGCGCGCTCGCCCGCCACGTCACGACGCTCGTCCACGGCGCCGACGCCACCGAGGCCGCCGAGCGCGCCGGCCAGGCCCTCTTCGGCGGCGACCTCTCGGAGCTGTCGTCGGCGGAGCTGGACGAAGTGTTCGAGGAGGCGCCGTCGGTCGAGCTTCCGGCGGCGCGGTTCGAGGGCGAGGGCGCGAGTGTGATCGACCTCTTGGTGGAGGCCGGGCTGGCGTCGTCGCGCGGCGAGGCCAAACGCGCCATCCAGGGCGGCGGCGTCCGCGTCGGCGACGCGCGCGTCGAGGACCTCGGCCAGTCCGTCACCGGCGAGGACGCCATCGACGGCTCGGTGGTGGTGCTTCGGAAGGGGAAAAAGTCGGTCGCCCTCGTCCGGCTTTCCCGGTAGCCGCTGGACCCTCAGACCGCCCCGCGCGCTCCGTATCTTTTCCGGCCGACTCAGATTCCAGCATGGACTACACCCAGGTTGACATTATCGGGCTCTCGACGAGCCCCTCGTCCGGCGGCGCCTACGCGCTCGTCCTCGGCGAGGTCGGCGGCAACCGCCGGCTCCCCATCATCATCGGCGCCTTCGAGGCCCAGGCCATCGCCCTGGAGCTGGAGAAGATCCAGCCTCCCCGGCCGATGACGCACGACCTCCTGCGGGGCCTGTTCGACGCCTTCGGCGCCGAGGTCACGGACATCGTGATCGACGACCTCCGCGAGGGCACCTTCTTCGCCAAGGTCCGCTACGTCTACGAGGACGAGGAGGCCACGCTCGACGCGCGCCCCTCCGACGCCGTGGCGCTGGCGGTCCGCACCGACGCGCCCATCTTCGTGGCCGCCCAGGTGCTCGACGAGGCCGGCATCCCGGCCGACGACGGCGACGACGACACCGGCGAGCCGCTGAGCGAGAGCGACGTGACGGAGACGGCCTCGAAGGCCATGTCCCGCCTCGACCGCATGGAGAGCCAGCTCGACAAGGCCATCGCCGAGGAGGACTACGAGACGGCCGCCAAGCTGCGCGACGAGATCGCGCGCATGAAGGACGACAACTAGTGGTCGGTCCCTTGCCTATTGGTCGTTCCGGCTCCAGCGTCCGTGTCACCCCACGGCGTCCGTTTCCGATGAGTGACCCGTGACCCGCGTCGTTCTCTTCCCTCCGCGTGCCGCTCGCCGGGGCGCCCGGTCGGCCACCGCAGCGCGGCGGCGCGGTGGACGGGCACGCGCTGGGGCGTCGACGCCCCGGTGCAGCAGGCCCCGCCGATGCCGGAGGGCCTCGCGGTAGCGACGGAGTCCGGCGACGACGAATGAGCGGCTGGACCGCGCGCGACGTGAGTCCGCTCCCGCACGCCGCGCTGGGCGCCTCGGCCCTGTTCCGGGGCTACGCCGCCGGCGACCCCGACGCCCTCCGCTTCTACCGCTGGAACCCGTGGCAGGCCGAGGACCGTGCCGACGCCGCGCGCGTCGCCGCCGAGCGGGCCCGCCCCCGCGACGCAGTCGCCGACGTTCTGACGGAGCAGAACGCGGCCTGGGGCGCCGCCGACGCCGCGCTCGTGGACCGCCTCCGCCTCCCCGAGTCCGTCGCCGTCGTCACCGGGCAGCAGCTCGGGCTGTTCGCCGGCCCGCTCTACACCGTCTACAAAGCGCTCACGGCCGTCCGGCTGGCGGAGCGGCTGGAGGCCGAGACCGGCCGGCCCGTCGTCCCCGTGTTCTGGTTGGCCGACGAGGACCACGACTTCGAGGAGATCCACCGCGCCGTCTTCTCCGACGGCCCCGACGTCCGGTTCGTGGCCTACGAGGACGGGCGCCCGCCCGACGCGAACCGAGGCCCCGTCGGCCGTCTCTCGCTCGACGCCGACGCGCTGGCGGAGGCGTTCCGCCAGCTCGAGGCGGCCCTGCCGGACGGCCCGCACCGCGCCGACGCGCTCCGTCTCGCGCACGAGGCCTACGTCCCCGGCCGGTCCATGCGCGACGCCTTCGCGCACCTGCTCGCGGCGCTCGCCCCCGGTCTCGTCCTGATGTCGGCCGACGACGCGCGCCTCAAGCGGCTCGCGGCGCCTCTGTTCCGGCGCGAGGTCGAGGGCTGGGCGCGGACCTACGGCGACCTCGAAGCGCGCAGCGGCGCGCTCGAAGCGGCCGGCTTCCACGCCCAGATCGGCCCGTCGCCCGTCAACCTGTTCTGGATCGGCGAGGACGGGCAGCGGCTCCCGCTCGACCCGGCGGGGCACCCGAGCGATCCGGCCGGCGAGCGGTTCGAGCTTCGGGGGACGGGCGTCCAGATCGCGACCGCCGACCTGCTCGCGCGCCTCGACGCCGAGCCCGAGCGATTCAGCCCGAACGTGGTCCTGCGCCCGCTCATGCAAGACGTGCTCTTGCCGACGGCGGCGTACGTCGCCGGTCCGGGCGAGGCGGCGTACTTCGCCCAGCTCGGCCCGGTCTACGAGCGGTTCGGTGTGCCGATGCCGGTCATCGAGCCGCGCCTGAGCCTGACCGTCGTCGAGCCCGGCGTCGCCAAAGTGCTCGACCGCTACGGCCTCGGCGTGGCGGACCTCGCGGGCGACCTCCAGCCGCTCTGGCGCCGCCTCTCGCTGGCGGAGTCCGACCTCGACCTCGACGGCGCGTTCGCGGAGGCACGCGCCCGTGCGGCGACGCTCGCAGCGGACCTGGAGGCCATCGCCACGGCCGTGGACGCCTCGCTGGACGGCGCCGCCGGCGCGGCCCGTGCGGCCGTCGAGAAGGCGATCGGGCGGCTGGAGACCAAAACGGTCCGCGTCGAGAAGCGGCACCACGAGACGATCCGCGAGCGGCTGGAGCGAGCGCAGGCCGCGCTCTGGCCGGCGGGGTCGCTCCAGGAACGCGCGCTCTCGCCCCTTCAACTCGTCGCGGCTCGGGGCCGATACGCCCTCCGGGACCTCGCCGCCGCCGTCCCACTCGACGCCTCCGTCCACCACCTCGTCCAGCCGTGACCGAGCCGACCCTTCTGTTCTCGCCGGCCGTCGAGCGTGCCATCGAGATCGCCGCCGAGTGGCACGACGGGACCTACCGGAAGGGCCGCTGGAGCGCTCCGTGCGTGCGCCCGCCCGAGGACGGGCCGTCCGCCGTCCCGACGATGGCGCACGTCACGGCGGTCGCGCTCGTCGTCCAGCGGGCGGGCTGGGGCGACGAGGCCGTGGCCGCCGCCTTCCTCCACGACGCGCTGGAGGACGCCAACCGCTACCGCCAGTCGTTCGAGCGCGCGGCGCTGGCGGCGCTCGTGGGCGAGGCCGTCGTCCGCATCGTCGAGGCCGTGAGCGAGCCGAAGGACGGCGCCGACGGCCGGCCGCTCCCGTGGCGCGTCCGCAAAGAGACGTACCTCGACCGGCTCCGCGACGGCCCGCCCGAGGCCGCCGCCGTCTCGCTCGCCGACAAGCTCCACAACGCCTTCTCGATGGCGTCGAGCCTGGAGGCCGGCATCGACATCTTCACCTCGGCGCCGGGCCGCCGCGCGCTCTCGGCCGGGCCGGCGGACCAGGCGTGGTTCTTCCACGCCGTCCTCGACGCCACGCGCCGCCACGACGACGCCCGGCTGGACCCGATGCGCGCGCGGCTGGCGGCGGAGGTCGAGCGGTTCGAGCAGGCCGCCGGGCTCAGCGCGTAGCGTCGAACCGCTCCGACGTGCTCCGCCAGCCGTCGTCGGTCGTGTACGTCAGCTCCCGAACGCCGTCCACCGAGAAGGTCTGGGTCGTGTGGTGAGGGCGGAGGGCGGCGAGAAAGGCGTCCGGGTCGGGCGTCATGCGGGCGGGGCGGTCTCCCCACAGACCCCCGAGTGCCCGTCGCGGTCGCACCGTCCGCAGAATCTGTCCGTGCTGGCGACCGTCGCCGCCAGCAGGGCGAACCGGCGGCGCGGCCCCTCGTACAGCCTCCCCCGACCCCGGCCCCCATGCTCCGCCTCTCCCTCGGTCTTCTCCTCATCGCTCTCGCGGGCGGCTGCGCGGACGACGCGGACCCTTCAGTGAGCACGGCCGGCGAGTTCCGGTCTTCGACCCGAGCCCCGGCACCGGCCGCCGAGGACGAGCGGGTGGCGATGGAGGTCCGCCCCGGCGTCGGGTTGGACCGCCTCCTCGCCGAGCGCGAGGACGACGCGGCGTTCCTCGCCGGCCTCCAAGCGCCCCGGACCCAGCACGCCGAGCCGGCGCCCAACGAGTACGTTGAGGGGCAGGTCGATACCGTCCGCACGTACGTCTACGACGACCTCCGCATCGAGGTCTATGAGGTGGCGGACGGGCGCGCCTTCATCCAGCGCGTGGACGTGACGGGCGGGGACTATGGGACGGCCTCAGGGCTCTCGGTGGGCGAGACGCGCGACCAGATCGAGGCCATCCTCGGCATCCCCTTCCAAGAGGACGGAAACGTGGCCGCGTACCTCACCGGCCCCGAGCCGACGCCGACGACCGTGGAGGTCGAATACGCGGCGGACCGCGACGGGACGACGCGCGCGACGGCCATCAGCTGGATTCCCTACCTCGACTGAGGCGAGTCCCGAGGGCCGCGTGGGGGCAACGGAACGAGACGGCGTAGGGGCGGGTACGGGATCGACCTTTCACGCCGAGATGCCCATTCTCTCGTTCGCCCTGCTGCTGCTGGCGGCCCTCGTCGTCGTGGTGACGGTGCTCCCGCTCGTCCGCACCCCGTACTGGTGGGTGCGGATGTTCGACTTTCCACGCGCGCAGATCGCCGCCCTCGGGCTCGTCGTCCTGGCGATGTACGCTGTCCTCGTGGTGGTCGTCGGGGAGACCTCGGCCCTGGAGGGGTGGGTGCTGGCGGCGCTCGCCGTGGCCGTCGCGTACCAGGCGTGGCGGATGGCTCCGTACACGCCGCTCGCCTCGGTCCAGACGCTCAACGCGGACGTGGTGGCCGAGGGCCGGACCCTCCGGCTGCTCGTCTCGAACGTCCTCATGGAGAACCGCGAGGGCGACCTGTGGCTGGAGACGGTCCGAGAGGCCGACCCCGACGTGGTCGTGGCTGTCGAGACGGACTCGTGGTGGGCCGAGACGGCGGGCACGCTGAAGGCGTCCCACCCGCACGCCGTCGAGATCCCGCAGGACGACACCTACGGCATGTGCGTCTACTCGCGCTTCCCGTTCCAGAAGACAGGAGGTCCGGCACCTCGTCGAGAAGGAGGTGCCGAGCCTGTTCCTGACCGTCGAGCTGCCGTCCGGCGAGGACGTCCGGCTGGTGTTCCTCCACCCGCGCCCGCCGCGCCCGGACATCCAGCAGGACTCGACGCTCCGCGACGCCGAGCTGGTGCTCGCGGCCCGCGAGATCGCCACCTTCGAGCGCCCCGTGATCGTCGCCGGCGACCTCAACGACGTGGCCTGGAGCTACACCACGACGCTCTTCCAGCGCCTCGCCGACCTCCTCGACCCGCGCGTCGGCCGGGGCCTCTTCGCCACCTTCCACGCCCAGCACTGGTGGCTCCGCTACCCGCTGGACCACGTGTTCCACTCCGACGACTTCACGCTCGTCGGCCTCCAGCGGCTCGGGAACGTCGGGAGCGACCACTTCCCCATCCTCATCGAGGTGGCCGTCGACCCGTCGCGGCGCCCGCTCCAGGACTCGCCCGACGCCGAGCGGGACGACCAGGAGCAGGCAGACGAGATGGTCGAGGACGCCGTCGCGTTCAAGACCGAGGAGTCGGCCGAGGAGAAGGAGGAGCGGGTGGAGGAGGACGTGTAGGCGCGCTGCGCGCGGGGGAGGGGCGTGCGACCCCGCAAGAGTTCCGCGCGACTTCCTCTCGTCCCGCTGGCGACGCGCCCTCGCCAGCCGGCACCTTTCGCTGACCGCTGACCGCTGACCGCTGACCGCTGACCGCTGACCGCTGACCGCTGACCGCTGTGACCCTCGACGCCTACCGCTCCCAGTTCGATCTCCCCGAGGAGACCGCCTACTTGGACCACGCCGCGACCGGCGTGTTGAGCCGCCCGGTGCGCGAGGCCGCCGCGGACTTTCTGGATGGCCGCGCCGGCCTCCGTTCGGACTGTACGCCGAACAACTTCCCCGCCGACCTGGAGCGGATCGACCGCGCCCGGAGCCGCGCCGCCGCCCTCATCGGCGCGGACGTCCGGACCGTCGAGCTGGTCCCGAACACGTCGTACGGCCTCAACCTGCTCGCCCAGGGGCTCGACTGGCGGCCTGGTGACCGCGTGGCCGTGCCGGCCTGCGAGTTTCCGGCCAACGTGATGCCGTGGCGGGGGCTCGAGGCTCAGGGCGTGGAGGTCGATCTCGTGCCGCATCGCGAGGGCACGTTCACCGTCGAGGACGTGGAGCAGGTGCTCCGGCCCCAGACGCGGCTCGTCGCCGTCTCCTACGTCCAGTTCCTCTCCGGCTTCCGCTGCGACCTCGCGGGCCTCGCCGACCTCTGCCGCCAGCGGGGCGTGCTGCTGGCGGTCGACGCGATCCAGGGCGTCGGGGCCGTCCGGCTCGACGTGGCCGGGGTCCGGCCCGACCTCGTCGCCTTCGGCGGGCACAAGTGGCTCTGCGCGATGCAGGGGCTGGGCGTAGTCGCGGTCGCCGACACGCTGCTCGACCGGCTCCGGCCCGTGCGCGGCTGGCTCAACGGGCCGGTGGACTGGGACGACCTGGAGGCGGCGTCGCTCGACCTCCACCCGGACGCGACGCGGTTCCGCCTCGGCACGCTCCCGACGGCCCAGGTGTACGCCCTCGACGCCGCGCTCGGCCTGCTCCTCGCCGTCGGCCCGGACACCATCGAGGCCGCCGTCCTCGATCACGCCGGCCGGCTGGCGGAGGGGCTGGCGCGGCTCGGCGCCCGTCGCGTCGGCTCGGGCGACCCCGCTCGCCAGTCGGGCATCGTGACGGTCGAGGTGGACGACCCGGAGGGGCTCCACGCCCACCTCGCCGCGCGGGGCGTGGTGTGCTCGCTGCGGAACCGGCTCGTCCGCTTCGCGCCGCACGCCCACACGCGCCCCGCCGACCTCGACCGTGCCCTCGACGCCGTGGCGACCTTCGGACAGACAACCGTCCCCGCCACGTGAGCACCGAACCCGACAAGATCGAGACGCTGATCGAGCTGGACGTCCCGCCCGGCCAGTCGCCGGTCCGCCTGGACCTCTACGTCACCGACAAGACGGCGAACGCGACGCGCTCGAAGGTCCAGCGTGGCATCAAGGACGGCCGCGTGGACGTCAACGGCGAGACGGTCACGAAAGTCTCGACGCCGGTCCAGCCCGGCGACCACATCGTGTGCCGCGTGCTCCGGCCGCCGCCCATCGACATCGTCCCCGAAGACCTCCCGCTCGACGTGGTGTACGAGGACGACGCGCTCCTCGTCGTCAACAAGGCGGCCGGCATGGTGGTCCACCCGGCCTACGGGCACCGCTCCGGCACGCTCGTCAACGCGCTCCTCCACCACGTCGGGGCCGGGCCGATGAGCGCCGACGACGTGGAGGACGCGGACGACGACGACGTGGGGCTGGCGACGGCCACCGCCGGCCCCCGCTACGACGGCGACCCGACCGTCCGCCCCGGCCTCGTCCACCGGCTCGACAAGGACACGACGGGCCTCATGGTGGTCGCCAAGTCGGACGCCGTGGCCGCCGACCTCGGCCGCCAGTTCGCCGAGCGGACCATCCGCCGCCGCTACCTCGCCCTCGTCTGGGGCGAGCCGGACCCGCCGGCCGGCCGCGTCGAGGGCTGGCTCGGGCGGAGCCCGCGCGACCGAAAAAAGGTCTCGGTCCGGCCCGAGGGCGAGGGCAAGTGGGCCGCCACCAACTACGAGACCGTCGAGCCGCTGGGCCACTTCGCGCTCGTCCAGTTTCGGCTGGAGACCGGGCGGACGCACCAGATCCGCGTCCACGCGCAGTCCATCGGCCACCCCATCTTCGGCGACCCCACCTACGGCGGCGACCGGATCGTCTACGGCTCGCCGCTCGGGAGCCGCAAGGCGTTCGTGGGCAACCTGTTCAAGCGGCTGCCGCATCAAGCGCTCCACGCCCACACGCTCGGCTTCACGCACCCGACGACGGGCGAGGAGGTGGACTTCGAGGCGCCGCTCCCGGACGACATGGCGTGGGTCGTCCAGCGCATCCGCGACGTGGAGGGGGGCCGGTAGCGCGGCCGGTATCTTCGTCGCCCCTCCGTCCCGCCCATGCCCCCGCTCACGCTCTCGTCGCTGCTCGTCCCCGACCGAATCCAAGTCGGCCTCGACGTGGCGACGAAGGAGGAGGTCTTGGACGCGCTCGCCGCGCTGGCGGCCACGTCGCCCGAGGTGGAGAACGCCGGGGCGCTCCGGGAGGCCATCTGGGACCGCGAGCGCCGGATGTCGACGGGGGTGGGGCAGGGGGTCGCGCTCCCCCACGCCCGGACGTCGGCCGTGACGGAGACCGTCGCCGCGTTCGCTACGCTGGTGCGGCCCGTCCCCTACGGCGCCCTCGACGGGGCGCCGGTGCGGCTCGTGCTGCTGCTGGCGGGGCCGGAGGACGAGCGTGGCCGGCACGTCCGCGTCCTGAGCCGGGTGTCCCTCGTGATGAGCGACGACGGCGTCCGCGAGCGGCTGGCGGCGGCGCGCTCGGCGGGCGAGGTGATGGACGAGGTCCGGGAGGCGGAGGGCCGGCTGCTGTAGGAGTGGGGGAGGGCGGCCGTGGAAACGCTCCGGGGGGCTCGGGCCTCGGCGGCTGGCGGCGACGGTCGCCCGTCGGGCAGCTTTCGCCCCGGTCCCCGCTTCTTTGCAGAGTGCGCGCGGCACCCGGAGCGCCGGCGTGCCACCTTGACGACCCGCAGACGCCCCGCCCCATGTCGTTCCAATCCATCCGCGGCACCTTCGACGTGCTGCCCGACGCCTCCGAATCCAGCGGCTCGCCCGTGCCCGGCACGCCGGCGTGGCGCCACGTCGAGGCCGTCGTGCGCGGCGTGATGGAGCGGTTCGCGTTCGAGGAGATCCGGACGCCGATCCTGGAGCCGCTCGACCTCGTCGCGCGCGGCGTCGGCGGGACGACGGACATCGTGCAGAAGGAGATGTTCACCGTCGAACGGACGAAGGAGACGTACGTGCTCCGGCCCGAGGTCACGGCGCCCGTCATGCGCGCCTACCTGGAGCACCACCTCGACCAGCGCGGCGGCGCCCAGCGGCTCTACTACCTCGGCCCGTGCTTCCGCGCGGAGCGCCCGCAGAAGGGCCGCTTCCGTCAGTTCCACCAGTTCGGGACGGAGCTGATCGGCGCGGACGACCCCCGCGCCGACGTCGAGACCATCGCCAACCTCCGCGCCGTCTACGACGCCTTCGGCATCACCGGCACGCGGCTCCGCCTCAACACGCTCGGCGACGCCCTCGACCGCCCGGCCTACCGCGACGCGCTCCGGCAGTACTTCGAGCCCCACGCCGACGCGCTCTCCGAGACCAGCCGCCAGCGGCTCGACGCCAACCCGCTCCGCATCCTCGACACCAAGAACGAGGACGAGCAGAAGCTCCTCGTCGACGCGCCGCGCCTCCCCGACTTCGTCGGCGCCGAGGCGCGGGAGCACTACGAGACGGTCAAGGGCCTGCTCGACGGCCTCGGTGTGCCCTACGTCGAGGACCCCCTCCTCGTGCGCGGCCTCGACTACTACACGCGGACCGTGTTCGAGCTGGAGTCCGACGCCGTCGGCGCGCAGAGCGCCCTCGCGGCCGGGGGGCGCTACGACGGGCTGGCGGAGGCCGTGGGCAGCAAGAAGCCGGTGCCGGCCGTCGGCTACGCGGCCGGGGTCGAGCGGCTGTTCCTGGCGTTGGAGGCCGACGGCTACGAGCTCCCGGCGGCGCCCGTGCCCGACGTGTTCGTCGTCGCGCTCGGGGGCGCCGCCGAGCGGGCCGCATTCGTCCTCACTCAGACGCTCCGCCAGGCCGGCCTCGCGGCCGACTTCGCGCTCGGCGGACGCTCCATGAAAGCCCAGATGAAGGCCGCCGACCGCTCCGGCGCGCGCCGCACCGTCATCCTCGGCGACGACGAGCTGGCGGCTGGCGAGGCCCAGCTCCGCGACCTCGACACCGGCGACCAGCGGGCCGTCCCCATCGACCAGCTGGCGCTCACGCTCGCCGGCCGCTAGCGCGCGACGTCCCGCCGGGGCCGCGTTCGTGTAGCTTCCGACCCCGCCTCCCCCGACGTATGTACCCCCGCATCAGCGACCTCTTCCAGGACCTGTTTGGGTTCCGCTTCCCGCTCCCGCTGTACTCGTTCGGGCTGATGGTCGCCGTCGCCATCATCACGGCGACGTGGCTGACGCGGCTGGAGCTGGACCGGATGTACGCGCGCGGGCTCGTCGGGCCGGTCCGGGCGAAGGTGACGGACGACAAGGGCCGCGAGAAGACCGTCCAGACCAGCCCCTCCGCACTCGTCTGGACCATGATGCTGCTGGCGGGCGGGTTCGGCGTGGCCGGCTCTAAGCTGTTCCACATCATCGACTACTGGGACCAGTTCGTCCGGAACCCGGCGGCCATGATCTTCTCCGGCTCCGGCCTGACGATCTACGGCGGCATCATCTGCGCCGGCATCGCCATCGCCTTGTACGCCCGCAACAAGGGCGTCAACATCGGCCGCCTCTCGGACGCGATCGCGCCGGGCCTCATGCTGGCCTACGGGATCGGACGGATCGGGTGCTACCTCTCGGGCGACGGCGACTGGGGCGTGTGCTCCAGCCTCGCCGACAAGCCGGCCTGGGTCCCGGCCTTCCTCTGGAGCGAGACGTTCCCGCGCGCCTTCCTCCACACCGGCCCCGAGCCGTTCGATCCGGTCCAGTACAACGCCCTCCAGCGCGGCGAGGTGTGCCCGCTCCCCGCGCCCGACGGCGTCTACCCGACGATGCTCTACGAGTTCGCGATGGCCGCCGTGCTGGCCGGCATCCTGTGGATGCTCCGGAAGCACCCGTTCAAGGCCGGCTGGCTGATCTCGCTCTACGCCGTGTTCGCGGGCGTCGAGCGGTTCCTGATCGAGACGATCCGCGTGAACCCGGAGGTGGTCGGCGGGCTCTCGCAGTCCCAGATCATCTCGGTCGTGTTCGTGTGCGCCGGCCTGTTCGGCCTGGCCGTCCTCACGCGGCGGACGACGGAGGCGCCGGCGGCGCCCGTCACGGCGTAACGGTGCCGGCCGTCCCCGACCCGCTCGCCCTCGTCCGCCAGTCGTTCGAGCGGATCGAGGCGTGGGAGCGGTCGTTCGGCCCGGTCGAGCCCGCGCCGTCGATGGCCGTGGACGGCGAGCGGCTGGCGGAGGCGCTCGACGAGTACCTCGGCCGGATGACGGCGCCGCCGCGCGGGGCGAGCCCCGGGATGTACCCGTTCGGTCACCCGCGCTACGCCGGGCAGATGCTGAAGCCGCCGCACCCGGTTGCGCTGGCGGCCTACGCCGCCGCCGCCCGCATCAACCCGAACAACCACGCCCTCGACGGCGGCCCGCCGACGAGCGAGATGGAGAAGGAGGTCGTCCGCGACCTCGCCGCCCTGTTCGGCTTCCCCGAAGACGCGCTCGGCCACCTCACGGGCGGCGGGACGATGGCGAACCTGGAGGCGCTGTTCGTGGCCCGCGAGGAGACCGGCGGCCGGGCCGTCGCCGTGAGCGCTGAGGCGCACTACACGCACGCTCGGATGGCCGGCCTCCTCGGCCTCGACGTGGTCTCGGTGCCGGCCACCGACGCCGGCCGGATCGACCTCGACGCGCTGGCGGACGTACTGGACGCGGGCGCCGTCGGCACGGTCGTCCTCACGGCGGGCACGACGGGCCTGGGCGCCGTCGACCCCATCGCTGACGCCGTCGACCTCTGCCGCCAGCGGGGCGCGCGCGTCCACGTGGACGCGGCCTACGGCGGCTTTTTCCGCCTCCTCGCCCACGGCGCCTCGCCGCTCGACGCTGAGACAGCCCGCCACTTCCGCGCGATCTCGGAGGCCGACTCCGTCGTCGTCGACCCGCACAAGCACGGGCTCCAGCCGTACGGCTGCGGCGCCGTCCTCTTCCGCGACCCGTCCGTCGGACGCCACTACCGCCACGACTCGCCCTACACCTACTTCACCTCGTCGGACCTCCACCTGGGCGAGATCAGCCTGGAGTGCTCGCGGCCGGGCGCGGCGGCGGGCGCGCTCTGGCTGACGCTCCGGGTGCTCCCGCTCCAGGCCGACGACGGGCTCGGCCCGGTCCTCGCCGCCGGCCTCCGCGCCGCCCGCGCGTTGGCGGCCCGCCTCGACGCCTCGGACCTCTACGCGCCGGTGCTCGCGCCGGAGACGGACATCGTCGTCTACGCGCCGCTGGCGGAGTCGCTGAGCGAGATCGACGCCCGCAGCCAGCGGATCTTCGACGAAGGGATGAACGACCCGGAGGACCCGGTCTTCCTGAGCCTGTACCGCCTCGGCGCCGCCCGCCTCGGTCGCCGCTTCCCAGACCTCGCCGTCGACGCCGAGCACGCCCGCGTCCTCCGCAGCGTCCTGATGAAGCCGGAGCACGAAGCGTGGACGGGCTGGCTCGCGGATCGGCTGGACGCGTTGGCGACGGAGGGCTGAGGGCGGGCGGGGGAAAGTTCGGGGCATCTTCCGCGCTTCCCGCTGGCGACGGCGCCCGCCAGTCGGCACTTTGCACCGACGCACCGACGCACCGACGCACCGACGCACCGACGCACCGACGCACCGACGCACCGATCCCTATGGCCCGCACCGACTCCCGCACCGACGTTCTCGCCGGCCGCAACCCCGTCCGCGAGGCGCTGGAGCGTGCGGACGGGCGCATCGAGAAGGTGATGCTCCAGAAGGGCGTCCACGGGAGCGCCATCGACGCGATCCGCAGGTTTGCCCGCGAGGCCGGCGTGCCGGTCCAGATGGTGCCGCAGCCCAAGATCGACGGACTCGCGCCCCACGCCACGCACCAGGGCGTCGTGGCCGTCGTGGCGCCGGTGGCCTACGCCGACCTCGACGCCCTGCTCACCGAGATCGCCCCGGACCTCGACACCGTCCGCGAACGGAAGCCGGTGCTCGTGGTGCTCGACGGCATCGAGGACCCGCGCAACTTCGGCGCGATCTTGCGCAGCGCCGTCGCCGCCGGCGCCGACGCGGCCGTCGTGCCGGACCGGCGGATGGCGCCGCTCTCGGCCGTGGCCGTCAAGGCGAGCGCGGGGACGGCCCTCCAGATCCCCATCGCCCGCACCGGCCGGCTGGCGGACGCGCTTCACCAGCTCAAGGAGCGCGGCTACTGGGTCGTCGGGTTAGACAGCGGCGACGCGTCCGGCACCGTCGAGCGCACGACGGTCTGGGACTACGACTGGGACCGGCCGGTGGCCGTCGTGATCGGGAGCGAGGGGAGCGGGCTCCACCACTCCGTCGAGGCCGCGTGCGACGTGCTCGTCTCGATCCCGATGCGCGGGCCGGCCGAGTCGCTCAACGCGTCCGTCGCGGCTGGGATCGCCCTGTTCGCCGCCGTCCGCGGCCGAACGGACGCTCTGCCAGCGGGGCGGGCGTAAAAAACGGCGGGGTAGCCGAAGCCACCCCGCCGCTCCCTCTGACTGGACGCGGAGCGTCCATTCTCACCCAACCCTGGGTAAGCTCTGTCGGTCGCGCGGGCCGAGGGGAGGCCCGCCGACCGGGCGGCTAGGAGCGCCGCCGGAGGCCGTAGACGATCTTGCGGATCGTGTCGAACTGGAGGTAGGGATGATCCTCGCGAAGCTCCTCGATGGCCTCGTAGGCCGGGACGTCCTGGTCGCGCATCGTCCGGAACCGCTGCCGGATCTGGTAATCGCGGACGCCCTTCTCGTTCAGCAAGTTGTGCTCTTCGAGGAGGTGATAAATGTCGGCCGTGACGAGGTCGCCGAGCGGATTCTGGTCGAACGAGATCTCCATGGCTAGTGAGCGCTGGTTGCGGGGGACTCTGTAGCAGCGTGTGCAGAGACGATACTCAGGTCTGCGCCGTCAAGGGGAGAGGGACGGCCGAACGGTCCCGAGCAGCCGCCGAACGGTCGGCTTCCCGGCTGAACCGTGCCGGTCCGGGCTAACGGACGGACGGCGTCACGGGCGTCCAGCTCTCGACGGCCAGCCAGCGGCGTCCGCGCCACGACCGGAGGCGGCCGACGACGAGCGCTCGGTCCTCGACCGCGACCGAGTCCGAGGGGGCCTCGCGGAGCGGGAAGGCGTCGCCGCCCCACTCCAGCCAGACCGTCCCGTCCGTGTCGATCTGGCGGACGGTGCCGTCGAGCGCGGCCGTGACGCGCCGGCCGTCGATGGCGACGGTGTCGAGCGCGGCCGGCGTGGGGTCTGGCAGGAGAACGGCCGGCCGGCCGGGGAACGCCACGAGCCCGGTGTCGCGGCCGAGGTAGACCGCCAGCGCGCCGAGGGCGAGCAGGACGCCGCCGACGAGGACGGCCCACCGCAGCCGGCTCACGCTCCGCCCGCCGCCGTGCGGGCGCCCTGCGTCACCTCCCCGAACGAGGACCCCTGGGCGACGAGCGCGACCACGCCGAGCACGCAGTAGAACACCACGCCCGCCGCGTGGACGAGGACGGCGTACGTCGCCGCCGGCGTCGCCGCCACGCCGAACAAGAGCGTCAGCACCTGGACCGTCGCGTAGTGGAACGAGCCGGTGCCGCCCGGCGCCGGCAGCGCCATCCCGATGCCGCCGACGGCCATCACGGCCCAGGCGTCCCACACCGAGATGCCGTACGTCTCGTTCAGCCCGAGAATCCGCAGCGGGAGGTCGGACATGACGGCGTAACAGACCCAGAGCAGGACGGTCGAGGCCACGAGCGCGCCGGTCCGCCGCGTGTGGAGGATGGTGACGAGCCCGTCCTTGAACGAGGCCGCGAGCCCCGCCAGCCGCCCCGACGTCTCGGCCGACTGGCGGCGGTACAGGCCCACGCCGAGCCCGACGAGCAGGAGCACGGCGAGCCCGCCGGCCCACAGCGCCCACGCCGGCAAGCTGGCGGCGGCGGTCGCCAGCCCCTCGGCCACGGCGTCCCAGATCGACGCCAGCCGGTCGCCGTAGGCCCACGCCACGCCCAGGAGCGCGAGTCCGAGCGCGAGCACGTCGAGCAGCCGCTCCGCGACGACGGTGCCGAGCACGCTGCTGAACCCCGCCTCTGTCTGGCGCGCCACGTTCGCCGTCCGCGCGACCTCGCCCAGCCGGGGCGCCGCGTAGTTGACGAGGTAGCCGATGCAGACGGACCCCGTCAGCAGGCCGAGGCTGGCGCGCCGGGTGTCCGGCATCTCAGGCAGCGCGTTCACGAGCAGCCCCCACCGCCACGCCCTCACGACGATGGAGAGCAGCGAGACGGCGACGAAGGGGACCATCCACGCCCAGTCGCCCTCGGCCAGCGCCGTGCCGATGGCGCCGAGGTCGGCCTTCCGGAGCGCCAGCCACAACAGCCCCGCCGCGAGCGCGAGGCTGGCCAGCAGCGAGAGGGCGGACTTGAGGCGGGGCGGCATCACACAAAGAAGACGGGGGCCGCAGCGTTGCGGCCCCCGTCTAGCTACCCACGCTCAGCGGCGGGGTTCGTAGAGGTCTAGCGGAGATCGACCGTCTCGGTCCCGCGCGGCGCGTCGAACCGGAACGTCGAGGCCGGCAGGGCCACGTTGCGCTGCACGTCGCGGAGGTCGAAGGCGAGCGTGCCGCCGTTCGTGTCGTGGACGCGGACGCGCGTCGGGACGGCGTCGGAGGCGCGGACGTAGAGCGTCGCGTCGCGGACCGTCGAGCCGGACTGGCGCGGGCGGAGCGTGAGCACGTGGTGCCGCACGCCGTCGATGGTGGCGCGCGCCGCGCCGGTCACGCGGAACACCGAGAGGTAGTCGGTGAAGAGCTGGCCCACGGAGAAGCCCACGCGCGCCGGGTCGTAGTCCTGGACCACCACCTGCTCGTCGTCGCGGGAGTAGGACCAGAGCGTGGCGCCGTCGGTGGCGAGCACCTGGCTGCCGAGGTCGAGCCGGAACGCGTCGTCGCGGACGGAG
Source organism: Rubricoccaceae bacterium (assembly GCA_963811175.1). Classification (GTDB taxonomy): domain Bacteria; phylum Bacteroidota; class Rhodothermia; order Rhodothermales; family Rubricoccaceae; genus Rubrivirga. Next base: position 1,992,016 of record CAWEQE010000002.1, read on the forward strand.
AGGGTGCCCCGGAGCTGCTGGCCGCCGGCCGTCTGGACGAATGAGGCCCGGAGCGACTCGATGGCGCCGTAGCGCTCCTGGAGCTGGCGGGCGACGGCCTCAGGGCTCGTCTGGGCTGAAGCTTGTCCAGCAAAGAGGACGCCGGCGACGAGCGCGGCGAGGGCGAAGGGGCGAAAACGGGTAGAGAGGGTCATGGGGGTGGCGGTTGAGTCCGACAAACGGGGGACCCTGCCCATTCGTTCAATCCCCATGCCGCCGTCTGGACCGCGACGAGACCGCCACACGATGGGGCCACTCGGAGCCAAACGGAATGGGGGCGAGCCCATCATCGGACTCGCCCCCAGCGGTCGCCAGCCGAGAGAGGGCTACTCCGTGTCCTCCGCGTCGCTCGTGTCCGCCGAGCCGTTGGCGTCCCCGCGGGCACCCGTAGAGGCGTTCGTGCGGACCGAGATCTGGCGCGGCTTGCGTGCCTCGGTCTTCTGGACCGTGATCGTGAGGACGCCCGCATCGTACGCGGCGTCGATCTCCTCGGGGTTGACGTCGGAGCCCAGGCGGAAGGCACGGAAGAACCGGCCGTAGCTCCGCTCGATGCGATGGAACCGGCCCTCGCGGTGGTTCGCCTCCGCCTCACGGACCCCGCTGACGCGCAGCGTGCCGTCGTCGTAGTGCACCTCGACGGTTGCGGGGTCGACGCCGGGGAGGTCCATCGAGAGGTGGTAGGCGTCGTCGGTCTCGACGACGTCGGTGCGCGGCGCCCAGGTGGGGGTGCCCTCGTCAGAGTCGGACGGGGAGGAGGGTGCTGAAGAGGCGGTCCATCTCGTTCCGAAGGGAGTCGAGATCAGAGGACCGGCGACGAATGAGCGTGGACATGGCACAAAAGGGTGGAGAGACAAGAAGGCACGTCGAGCGTGCCTGCGAGGGGGATTCCAGGTCCGTACCATTCCGTTATTGGAAGTCATCTTGACAGCCGCGCCGCCATCCACCGACGGGGCACCGCCGCCGCCCTCGCCCGTTTGACAGACCGGCTGCAATCGTGTCCCCCATGGCGTCCCTGTCCCGCATCGTCTCCGGCGGCCAGACCGGCCCGGACCGCGCGGCGCTCGACGTGGCGCAGGAGCGCGGCCTCCCCGCTGGCGGCTGGTGCCCGGCGGGGCGGTGGGCCGAGGACGGCCCGATCCCCGATCGCTACCCGCTCGTCGAGACGCCCGAGGCGGACCCCGCCGTCCGCACGCGTCGCAACGTCCACGACAGCGACGCCACGCTGATTCTGTCGCCGTTGCCACTGGCGGGAGGAACGGCCCTGACGCACGAAGTGGCCGTCGCGTTCGGCAAGCCCGTCTACGTCGTGGATCCGTTCGTGTCAGGAACCGACGGCGCGGCGGGCTGGCTTTCGAGTCTTCCCAGCAACCGGATCATCCTCAACGTGGCCGGGCCGCGCGAGAGCGACGAGGCCGGCATCGGGGCCGCCAGCGCGGCGTGGCTGGGGAGACTTCTCGACCGGCTGGCGGGGCGTCCGTAGTGTGGTCGGCTAGGGGGAGGTGCGATCCGAGTCGTCCACGAACCGCTCGCTGCGACGGCGGAGGCCGCGCCCGAACCGATCCTCGTAGAGATCCTCGCCCGACTCGAGGCGCCGGTACGCCGTCCACAGCACGACGCCGACGAGGACGGCCCCGCCCAGCGTCACGGCGAGCACCGGGAGCCAGTACGAGTGGTCGAACCCGGCGTCCGCCCAGCGCGGGCGCTTGAGCCGGACGTCCGGATTCGCGAGCGCCGCCCACAGCAGCCAGCCGCCGGCGAAGGCGAGGAACGCCGCGACGGCCCCGATGCCGGCACGGAGGAGGCGGAGCCCGGTGTCGCGCCCGCTCATGCCGCCGTGGGCTCGGGCAGACGAACCGGAACGCCCGCGGCGGCGAGGTACGCTTTCGCCTCGGCGACGGTCGTCTCGCGGAAGTGGAACATGGAGGCCGCGAGCACGGCGTCGGCGCGGCCCTCGACGAGCCCTTCGCGCAGGTGCTCCAGCGTCCCGGCGCCGCCCGAGGCGATCACCGGGACCGACACCCGGGCGTCCAGTTCGCGGAGCAGGTCGAGGTCATAGCCGATCCGGGTGCCGTCGCGGTCCATGCTCGTCACCAGCAGCTCGCCCGCGCCGCGCTCGACCGCCTCCTCGGCCCAGGCGACGGCATCGCGCCCGGTCGGCTGGCGGCCTCCGTGCGTGAACACCTCCCAGCCGCTCTCCGTCGTGCCGGTCCGCTTGGCGTCGAGGGCGAGCACGATGCACTGCGCGCCGAAGGCGTCGGCGCCGCGCGCCAGCAGGTCGGGGTCGGCGAGGGCGGCCGAGTTGACGGAGACCTTGTCGGCCCCGGCCTCCAGCATGCGCGCGCACGTCGTCGACCGTCCGGACCCCGCCGCCGACGGTGAGCGGGATAAAGACCTGGTCGGCCGTCCGGCGGACCACGTCGCGCATGGTCGCGCGGCCCTCGTGCGTGGCCGTGATGTCGAGGAAGACCAGCTCGTCGGCGCCGGCGGCGTCGTAGGTGCGGGCCTGCTCCACGGGGTCGCCCGCGTCCACGAGGTCCACGAACTGGACGCCCTTCACGACGCGCCCGTCGTGGACGTCGAGGCAGGGGATGATCCGTTTGGCGAGCATGGGAGGGGGGATGGGACGCAGGGAAATGGCAGCAGGGGGTCGGGGAGGGCCGCCTGCCGATTCGCAGGTCCCCGTTGCCCTACTTCCCTTGCAACGCCAGACGCGCCGTCGAGAAGCGGTCGAGGTCCACGTCGTTCTTGCGGTGCCAGCACCAGAACTGCTGGCACGGGAACTGATTCTCGTAGAGCGCCCGCCCGACGACGACGGAGTCGACGCCGACGGGTTCGAGGGCCTGGAGCGCGAGGAGGTCGCGGTAGCCGCCGACGCCGCCCGAGGCCGTGATGCGGGCGGCCGAGAGGGCCGCGCCCATCTCGCGGTAGGCCTCCACGTTCGGCCCCTCCAGCGTCCCGTCGCGGCTGATGTCGGTGTAGACGAACCGGCGGACGCCGCGCGCCTCCATGTCGACGGCCAGCTCGACGGCGCCGACGCCGGAGCCGGCCTCCCAGCCCTCGGTCCGCACCTCACCGTCCTTGGCGTCGATGCCGACCACGATCCGGCCGGCCCCGAACTGGTCGACGGCCTCCGAGACGAGGTCCGGGTTCCGGACGGCGGCCGTGCCGAGGACGACCCGGTAGACGCCGAGGTCGAGCATGGCCTGGACGTCGTCCAGCGACCGGATGCCGCCGCCCACCTGGACGGGGATGTCGAGGGTCCGAGCGATCTCGGCGATCACGGCGAGGTTGTCGCCCTGCCCGCTGGCGGTCGTCCGGGCCGCGTCGAGGTCGACGAGGTGGAGGACCTTGGCGTTCATCACGCGCCACAGCTTGGCCATGCGGACGGGGTCCTCGAAGTAGACCGTCTCGTCCTCGTAGCGCCCCTGTCGGAGCCGGACGCACCGGCCGTCGCGCAGGTCGATGGCGGGGATCAAAAGCATAGTCAGGCGGGGACGGGGGCCGGGGTCCAAGCGGCGAACCTACGGAGCATCGCCAGCCCCGCGCCCGCGCTCTTCTCGGGGTGGAACTGGACGCCCACGACGTTCCCGCGTCCGACGACGGCCGGGATCTCGGCCCCGTAGGCGACCGTCGCCAGCACGTCGGACGCCTCGGCCGGCGCGGCGCGGTAGGAGTGGACGAAGTAGACGTACGGTAGGGGCGTCTCGTCCCCTAAGACGGGGTGGGGGCTGCGGGCCTGGAGCCGGTTCCAGCCCATGTGCGGCACCTTCAGCGGCCGCTCGCCCTCCGGCGCCGTGCCGTCGATGCGGACCACGCGGCCGGGGAGGAGGCCCAGCCCCTCGTGCTCGCCGAACTCCTCCGACCCGTCGAACAGGAGCTGCATCCCGACGCAGACGCCGAGGAGCGGGACGCCGGCCCCGGCCCGCTGGCGCACGAGGTCGGCGAGGCCCCGGCGCCGAAGCTCGGCGGCGCACGCGCCGAAGGCGCCGACGCCCGGCAGCACGAGCCGGTCCGCGGCGGCGATGGCGTCCGGGTCGTCCGTGCGGAGGACGGCCACGCCGGCGGCGACGAACGCCTTTTCCAGCGAGCGGAGGTTGCCGATTCCGTAGTCGATGAGCACCGTCATGGGGGCGAAGTAACGCGCGGTCGAGGCCCGTGGGGCCGGGTGGATGGGCCTTCCGTCATTCTTCGCCCTGCGGGTCCGACCGCGTCGCCGGCCCGGAGGCCGTGTGAATGATCCGCGTGCGGCGCCTTGTGTAGATGGCCAGAATGAAATGTCCCCGCGACAAAAAGAGGGCTCTATAAAATCAGTATTCTCCGGCACCGGCACGCTTCGGGTGCTGATGAGCGAGGCCGGGTGCCTGTGGTGGGACGCCCGGCCTCGCGCGTATCCAGTCGGCCCCGGGCGACCCGAGCGGGACGGTCTCAGGCGTCGGCGGCGGGCTCGCTGGAGCCGCTGAGCAGCTCCTCGAGCTGGAACTCGTCGGCGACGAGCACCTCGCGCGCCTTCGAGCCCTCGAACGGCCCGACGATGCCGGCATCTTCCAACTGGTCCACGAGCCGCGCGGCCCGCGTGTAGCCGACCGAGAGCTTGCGCTGGAGGAGGGAGACCGACCCCTGCTGCGAGCGGACGATGACCTTGGCGGCGTCCTCGAACAGTTCGTCCACGTCGCCGTCGATGGTGCCGGCGACGCCGGGCGGCGCGTTCCCGTCCGGCTCCATCGGCGGGAGCTTGTAGGCCCCGGCGCCCTCCTGGCCCGCGACGAACCCGGCCACGGCCTCGACCTCTTCCACGCTCACGAACGGACCCTGGAGGCGCGTGAGTCGGCTCCCGTTCATGTAGAGGAGGTCGCCGTTGCCGACGAGCTGCTGCGCGCCGCCGCCGTCGATGATCGTCCGGGAGTCGATCTTGGACGAGGTCTGGTAGGCCATCCGCGACGGGAAGTTGGCCTTGATGAGCCCCGTGATGACGTCGACCGACGGCCGCTGCGTGGCGAGGACGAGGTGGATCCCGACGGCGCGCGCCATCTGCGCGAGGCGCGCGATCGGCGCCTCGACCTCCTTCGCGCTCGTCATCATGAGGTCCGCCAGCTCGTCCACGATCACGACGATGTAGGGGAGCCGCTTGTGCTGGTCGCCGAGGTCGGCGAGGCGGCCCTCGGCGTGGCGCTTGTTGTACTCCTCGATCCCGCGCACGCCGGCCTCCGCCAGCAGGTCGTAGCGGATCTCCATCTCGCGCTCGCAGGAGCGGAGCACGGCGGCGGCCTCCGAGAAGTCGGTGATGATGGGCTCCTCGGAGTCCTCCGGCATCGCCACGAAGTGCTCGTGGAGCGCGGCGTAGCCGTTGAGCTCGATCTTCTTCGGGTCGACCATCACGAACTTGAGGTCGGACGGGTGCTTGGCGTAGAGGAGCCCCACGATGAGCGCGTTGACGCCGACCGACTTGCCCGAGCCCGTCGCCCCGGCCACGAGCAGGTGCGGCATCTTGGCGAGGTCCTCGATAAAGACGCCGCCCTCGATGGTCTTCCCGATGGGGACCGGGAGGGCCATCTTGCCCGCGCGCGCGGCGTCGCGGAACGTGGCCGTGGACAGGAGCTGCCGCAGGCGGACCATCTCGCGCGTCCGGTTCGGGATCTCGACGCCGATGGACGACTTGCCCGGGATCGGCGCGATGATGCGGATGCCGGGCGCGGCGAGGGCCATCGCGAGGTCGTCCTCCAGCGCCGTGATCCGGCTGATCTTGACGCCCGGCGCCGGGGTCAGCTCGTAGCGCGTGACGGTCGGGCCGACGACGGCCTCGATCTCGTCGATCTGGATGTTGTAGGTCTCCAGCTTGTCGAGGAGGATCTGCTTGTTGTCCTCGATCTCGTCGTAGTTCACCTCCTGATCGGAGTCGGAGCGCTCCAGCAACTCGATGGAGGGGAACTGGTAGGGGAGGTCGGCGGCCTCGGGCGTGGCGGCGGGGGCGGCGTCGAGGTCGACGGCGGCCTCCTCGGTCGGGCCGGTGACGTGGAAGGCGGGGGCGGCCGAGGCCGCGCGCTCGGCGTCGACCAGCGCGTCGAGGTCGGGGTCGTCCTCCTCGGCGTCGGGGGCGACGGGCTCGGGGAGCGAGGGCCGGGGCGCTGGCGGCGGGGCCGCGACGGGCGGGGGCGCGGGCGGCAGCGCCTTCGCGGGCGTCGGTTGCTGGGCGTCGGCCGCGGCCTTCTTGGCCGCCTCGGCCTCCTCGCGCCGCGCCTCGCGTTCTTTCTGGGCCTCCTCGCGGGCCTTCGCGCGGAGCTGCTTCCGCTCGGCCGCGCCGGTCCGGTACGTCGCCCACGACTCGGTGAGGCCGCTCTTCAGGCTCGTGACGGCGCCCTCGGCCCGGTCCAGCGAGGTCTGGATGTCGCGGTCGTAGACGAGCAGGACCGTCACCACGACGGACACCAGGAGCACGATGAACGAGCCGACCGGCTTGAGCAGGCTCGTCAGCCAGCCGGAGACGCCGAGGCCGAGCGCGCCGCTCCAGGCCGAGAGGTCCACGTCGAGCTGCGTGTCGAACCAGCCCAGGAAGCACGCCAGGAACAGGGCGCCCGCCAGCGAGAGGCCGGTGAGGAGCGGGAGGAAGACGGGCGTCTTCTGGCGCAGGAGCACCCATCCCCAGGCCAGCAGCACCCCGACGGGCATCAGGATCGGGTACCCGACGAGGTTGGCGACGAGCCCGCGCGCCAGGATCGCCCCGACGAGCCCGAGCAGGTTGTCGAAGCGGTTGTCGCCGGGGTCGGCGAGGTTGTCCCAGTCCTCGGCTCCCAGCCGCACGTCGTCGGCCGGGTGGTACGTCACCACGGCGAGCGCCGCGAGGACCGCGAGGGCGATGAGGAGGATGCCCAGGACCTCCTGTTTGCGCTGACGTGAGAATCCTCCGGCGTCCGTTTTCTTCGTGGACGACCGCTTTTTGCTACGAGCTGTGGATCGGCTCACCGGGGTGGGGGGACGAGACGGTGGGCGTCGAGACGGCGTGAAGATACGGCGCCGCGTGGTGCGCCCGGCGGGCTGGGAGTGCGAGGGGGTGAGAGCCTGAGGGTGGAACGGACGGCTCCGCCCGTTCTCCCACGCGCCTCCCTCCGACACGCCCCGTCACGCCCCGTCGAGCACGAGCCGGTTGTCGCGGAGGACGGGCAAGCCGTCGAGCGCGTCGATGCGGGCGCAGTACGTCACGTCGTCGGCGAAGCCGAGGGCGATGAGCCGTTGCGTGTGCTCGGCGCCGAAGAGGGCGCGAGCCAGGTGGCCCTGGCTGCCCCGGTACAGGGCGGCGGCGATCTGCGCCCCGTCGCCCAGGCTGGCGACCCTGGCCGGCGAGGCGACGCGGCTCACCAAGAGCCCCGCGCACAACGTGTCCTCCAGCGCGACGCGGCCGTCGGAGCCGGCGCAGAGGATCGTCACGGGCCGCTCGGCCTCCAGCGCCCGCGTGACGAAGCCCGCTGCGGCGCTCGCGTTCAGAAAGCACCCCGTGGCCACGTTCCGCGCCTGCTTCGCCAGCGCCAGGGTCCGCGTCCCGTTCGAGGTCGTCAGCACGACGGTGCGGCCCCCGACGAGGTCGCGGGTGTACTCGAGGGGGGAGTTGCCAGCGCCGTAGCCGGCCAGCGTCTGGCCGCCGCGCTCGCCGCCGAGGAGCGACACGTCGGGGTCGAGCGAGGCCGCCAGCCGCCCGGCCTCGCCCTGCTCGGCCACGGGGATCACGGCCCGCGCCCCGTTGGCGAGTGCCGTCACGATGGTCGACGACGCCCGGAGGACGTCGACCACGAGCACGTCGCGGCCGGCGAGGGCCTCAGCGTCGAGCGCGCGCGGGCTGAGGGCGACCTGGAGGTCCATGCTAGGCCCCCTTGTGGAACGGCGGCTTCGTCACCGTCGCCGGCAGCACGCGGCCCCGGACGGCGATCCCGAGCCGGGTGCCCGGCGCCGTGACCGCCGGGTCGTTGGGGACGTAGCCGAGCGCCACGCCGGCCCCGAGAACGGGCGACTGGCTCCCGCTGGTGACGAGCCCGATCGGCGTCCCGTCCGGGTCCACGATCTCGTAGTCGGCGCGGGGGAGGCCCCGGCCCTCCGTCACGAGGCCGACGAGCTTGCGCTCGACGCCCGCGTCCTTCTGCGCCGCCAGCGCGTCGCGGCCCACGAAGTCGCCGGCGTCCAGCTTGACGACCCAGCCGAGGCCGGCCTCCAGGGGCGTGATCTCGTCGGTGAGTTCGTGGCCGTAGAGGCAGTAGCCGGCCTCCAGGCGGAGCGTGTCGCGGGCGCCGAGGCCGGCGGGCGTGGCGCCGGCCGCCACGAGCGCGTCCCAGGCGCGGCCGGCGGCCTCGGGATCGAGGTACAGCTCCAGGCCGCGCTCGCCGGTGTAGCCGGTGTGCGAGAGGATCGCGCGCTCGGCGCCGAAGACGGTCCCGGGCTCGGCCACGCGGAAGTGGTAGTAGGGGATGCCCGAGGCGTCGAGGCCCGTCGCGGCCTCGAAGACCTCGAAGGCGCGTGGCCCCTGGAGCGCGAGCAGCGCCGTCCGGTCCGACTCGTCCGTGACCTCCACGTCGAGCCCGGCGGCGTCGGCGACGGACGTGACGTGCGCCCAGTCCTTGGCGATGTTCGAGGCGTTGACGACGAGCATCACGTCGTCCTCCGCGAGGCGGTAGACGAGGAGGTCGTCCACGGCGCCGCCGCTCTCGTGGCAGAGGACGGCGTAAAGCGCGCGGCCGTCGTCGAGCGCTGAGACGTCGTTGGTGACGAGGCGCTGGGCGAGGGCGAGCGCGTCGGGCCCGCGGAGCCTGAACTCGCCCATGTGGCTCACGTCGAACAGGCCGGCGTCCTCGCGGACGGCCCGATGCTCGTCGAGGATGCCGGTGTACTGGATCGGCATGTCGAACCCGCCAAACGGGGCCATCTTGGCGCCGAGCGCGAGGTGGCGGTCGTGGAGCGGGGTGGTCTGGAGCGTGTCGGCGGCCATCGGGACGGGTGGGAGGGGCCGGAAGCTACGGGTGTCAGGGACAGAGAGCGGGATATCGGAAGCGCTTCCGAAACCGGCAACATCTTGGCTCGTGCGGCGTGAGAGGGATCCCTCTCACCTGCACCCGTCTGCCATGACTGGCGATCTCTTCACCATCTTTATCGTCCTGGCCGTCGTGGCCCTCATCGCGGCCCTCCTCGGGTTCCGAGGCGTCGCGGGGATGTCGGCCAGCTTCGCCAAGATCGCCCTCGTGGCGGCAGTGATCCTGTTCGTGCTCGCGTTCGTCTTTTAGGCTTCTTTGCCTGGCTCTCGCGGCGCCCCGGCCTCTGGCTCGGGCGCCGCGTTCCGTTTCTCCTCCGCTCATGCGCGCTCTCCTCCTCGACTCCGCCGACGCCCCCGATCCCACCGTCCAGGACGTGGACGAGGCCCGCCTGCCCGACGGCGACGTGCTCGTGGACGTCTCGCACTCCAGCCTCAACTACAAGGACGGGCTGGCGGTGACGGGGCGCGGCAAGATCGTCCGGGGCGAGTTCCCCTTCGTGCCGGGCATCGACCTGGCGGGGACCGTCGCGGAGTCGGCCTCTGGCGACTGGGCGCCGGGCGACCGCGTGGTGCTGACGGGCTGGGGCACGGGCGAGGACCGCTGGGGCGGCTTCGCCAGCCGGGCACGCGCCAGCGCCGACCACCTCGTGGCCCTCCCCGACGCGCTCTCGGCCGAGGACGCCATGTGGATCGGGACGGCCGGCTTCACGGCCATGCTCGGCGTCCTCGCCCTCGAAGACCACGGCGTCGACGCGGGCGACGGGCCGGTGGCCGTGACGGGCGCCTCCGGCGGGGTCGGCTCGATGGCGACGGCGCTGCTGGCGGCGGCCGGCACCACGGTCCACGCCGTGACGGGGACCGAGAGCGCGCACGGCTACCTCCGAACGCTCGGGGCCTCCGAGATCCTCGGCCGCGACGCGCTGGCGACGCCGCCCGACGCGCCGCTCGGGAAAGGAGTGTGGGCCGGCGCCATCGACTCCGTCGGCGGCTCGACGCTCGCCTCGCTCCTCGCCACGACGATGCGTCACGGGTGCGTCGCGGCGTGCGGCCTCGCCGGCGGGGCCGGCCTCAAAACCACGGTCTACCCGTTCATCCTGCGCGGCGTGACGCTGGCCGGGATCGACTCCAACACGGCGCCGACGTCGCTCCGGGAGGAGGCGTGGGGCCGGCTCGCCGAGGCGGTCCAGAAGGGCGCCCTCGCGGACGTCCAGAAGACGGTGATCGGCCTGGAGGACGTGCCGGCGTGGAGCCGGAAGATCGTCGAGGGTGAGACCGTCGGCCGCGTCGTCGTTGACGTGGCGGCGTAGACGTCGGCGCCTTCGGTCTCGCGGGCCCGCCCGGTCCCGGCTCGTTCGGAGCGTCTGTTTCCCGTGCAGGCGCTCCGGCGCGTAGACTTCGACCCGCCCCTCGGCGTTTCTCCCCCGGACCCACTCGACCCCATCATGGACACCCTCCTTCGCACCCCGGTCGCCGCCCTCGGCGACGACGCCCGCGCCGCCTTCCTGGTGCGGACCTACACCCACCTGCTCGGCGCGATCCTGCTGTTCGCCGGCGTCGAGATCTTCTTCTTCACCTCTGGGCTCGCGATCCCGATGGCGGAGGCCATGCTCGGGACCAACTGGCTGCTCGTGCTCGGCGGGTTCGTCGTGGTGAGCTGGTTCGCCAGCAGCGCGGCGGCACGGGCCGAGACGAAGGCGGCGCAGTACGGGGCGCTGGCGGCGTTCGTGCTCGCCGAGGCCGTCATCTTCGTTCCGCTTCTGGTCCTCGCGGCCATGAACGTCGGCCCGAGCGTGATCGGGGCGGCGGCGTGGACCACGCTCCTCGGCTTCTCGGTCCTCACGGCCATCGTCATCTTCACCGGCAAGGACTTCTCGTTCCTCGGCGGGATCGTGAAGTGGGGGATGGGCCTCGCGCTCGTCGCCATCGTCGTCGGCGTGCTGACGGGGTTCAACCTCGGGACGTGGTTCTCGGTGGCGATGATCGGCCTCGCCGGCGCGGCCATCCTGTACGACACCTCGAAGGTGCTCCACAACTACCCCGAGGACCGCTACGTCTCGGCGGCGCTCCAGCTCTTCGCCTCCGTCGCGCTGATGTTCTGGTACGTCCTGCGCCTCTTCATGAGCCGCAGGTAGCGCGCGCGTCCCGTCGCGCTGGCGGTGCCGCGCCGCCAGCGGCCCGAGCGCCCCGCCCACACCGGGCGGGGCGCTCGTTCGTTTCGACGCGCGCCGCTGGCGGAGACCGTCCGCCAGCGGGAGCCCCACGGGCCGGGGGGCGTAGGCACCGCATGAGCCGCCGCCTCGGACCCGTCCTCCTCACGCCGCTCGCGCTCGCCCTCGGCGCCGCCCTCGGCACGTGGCTGTGGCGCCGGTGGGGCTACCCCGTGCGCGCCGACGAGCGCGAGGTGGCGCACGCGCCGGACGCCCCCGCCGCCCCGGCGCCCGAGCCGCCCGGCCGCCCCCCGCTCCAGCGCGAGGAGGACGGCGCCGGCCCCCGCTTCCACCGCCGCTACGAGGTGGACGTGGGGGAGACCACCAAGACGCCCGAGGCGCTCATCGCGAGCATCGGCGCCGACATCCAGGCCTACGTGCCGGACGAGATCGCCGTCTTCGAGAAGGTCATCGGCGAGCCGGGCCGCCTCGCCGTCGACGACGAGTTCGACATCCAGATTCGCTCGCCGTGGAACGGGCCGGTCCGGGTGGTCGAGGCTGAGCCGACGCGGTTCACGCTCGCCACGCTGGAGGGCCACATCGAGGCCGGCCAGATCCGGTTCGCGGCGACGGAGCACCCGACGGCCCCCGGCGCCCTCCGCTTCGCCATCGAGTCGTGGGCGCGGAGCCGCGACGGCGTCGTGGACGTCGTGTACGACGAGCTGGGCCTCGCCAAGAAGGCCCAGCAGGCCATGTGGACCTTCTTCTGCGAGCGCGTGGCCGACGACTGCGGCGGGCAGCGAATGGGGGAGGTCCGCGTCCTCACCGAGCGTGAGGCCGAGCGTGGCTGACCCCGGCTCCTTCGCCGCTCGCTACGTCCCCGGCCGGCCCGACTGGCGGGACTACCGCGAGCGGCTCGACGCGATCCGCGAGGCCCGCTACAACCTCGACCTCGACAAACGCTCCGAGTTCACCGAGGCCGCCGGCTGGCACCTCGACACGCACGAGGCCGAGCTGGTCCCCGAGCCGCCCGGCCCGCCGCTCCCGCCCGACGACGCCCGCGCCTCGTGGGCCATCGCCTGCGACCTCGTCCGCGACTACGCCTTCCCCGACCCGGCGCTCATCACCGGCATCTTCTCGCCGGACGACCCGCTCCCCGGCCGGCCGATGCTGCTGCGCGCTCGGTTCCTCGGGTTCACGTTCTGGTTCGGCGTCCGCGTGGGCGACGAGATCGACACCGTCCGCGAGACCGACGCCGGCCCGGTCCGCGCCTACGGGTTCGACTACGCCACGCTGGAGGGCCACTTCGAGATGGGCCAGATCACGTTCGAGGTCCGCAAGGAGGAGCGGACGGGCCGCGTCCTGTTCCACATCGACGCCTTCTCGAAGGCCGATCGCATCCGGAATCCGTTCTACCGGATCGGGTTCAAGCTATTCGGGCGCCGCCTCCAGCTCCGCTTCGCGCGGACGGCGATGGAGCGGATGCAGCGGTTCGTGAGGGAGGAACTGGAGGCCCGCGCCGAAGGGACACCGGCGCCGACGCACGAGACCGTCGAGCCGGAGCGCCCGACGGCCGAGGCCGCCGAGGCGATGCCCGATTCTCCCGCCTGAACCCGAGTTCGGGAGACCCCCGACGACCTTCAACCGGACCCCATCCACCATGCGCCCGCTTCTCCTTCTCGCCCTGCTGGCGACCGCCGCCAGCCCGGCCGTCGCCCAGACCGGCCCCGCCGCCGAGCGGCCCGTCGACGCCGTCCGCGCCACCGTCGCACGCCTGTTCGACGGGATGCGCGCCCGCGATACGGCCGCCGTCCGAGCCGTCTTCCACCCCGAGGCCCGCCTCATGCGCTCGCTCCAGCAGAACGGGGCCTACCGCCTCGCCGAGACGCCCATCGGCGCGTTCGTCGCCGCGCTCGGGCAGTCCGAGATCACGTGGGACGAGCGCGTCGGCGAGGTCGAGGTCCGCGTGGACGACGGGCTGGCGACGGCCTGGATGCCGTACCGTTTCTATGCCGGCGACCTGCTCAGCCACTGCGGCGTCAACGCCGTGCAGCTGGCGCGCGACGGCGACGAGTGGCGGATCGTCCAGATCACGGATACGAGCCGACGGGACTGCGAGTAGGAGCGCGCGAACAAGTGGGCGCGTGAGGGAGTGAACGTGGGCCTACGCGCCGTCCACCCGTCCACTCCACAGACCCATGATGCAGCCCGTCCAGTACGAGGACGCCCCCGCCGACCTCGACCAGCGTCAGCACAACTTCTCCGCCGGCCCCGGAACGCTTCCGACCGAGGTGTTGGAGGAGGTCCGCGACGAGCTGCCGGTGTACCCCGGCGTCGGCGCCTCCATCATGGAGATCAGCCACCGCTCGCCGGCCTACTCCGAGATCCACGAGCGGGCCGGCGCCCGGATGAAGGCGCTCCTCGGCATGGGCGACGACTGGCACGTCGTCTTCCTCCAGGGCGGCGCCTCGATGCAGTTCCACCAGGTCCCGCTGAACTTTTTGCCGGAGGACGGATCGGCGGACTACCTCGACACGGGCGCCTGGAGCGCCAAGGCCATCGAAGAGGCCCAGATCGTCGGCGCGTGGCGCAACGCCACCACGAACGTCGCCGCCTCCAGCGCGGACGCGGACTACACCTACATCCCGGAACAGGGCGACTGGCGGCTCGACCCGGAGGCGGCCTACCTCCACTTCACGAGCAACAACACGATCTACGGGACCCAGTACCAGACCGAGCCGGAGGCCGAGGTCCCGCTCGTCTGCGACGCCTCCTCGGACTTCCTCAGCCGCCCGCTCGCCGTCGAGCGCTATGGGCTCATCTACGCCGGCGCGCAGAAGAACATCGGCCCGGCCGGCGCCACCGCCGTCCTCATTCACGACGACTTCCTCCAGCGCCGACTGCCGGACCTCCCGACGATGCTGGACTACGGGACCCACACCCGGAAGCTGTTCAACACGCCGCCCGTGTTCGCCGTCTACCTCATCGACAAGGTGCTCGGCTGGATCGAGGCCAACGGCGGGCTGGACGGGATGGCAGCGCGCAACCAGAAGAAAGCCGAGGCGCTCTACAGCGCCCTCGACGCGAGCGACTTCTACCGCCCGACGGTCCGCGAGGACAGCCGCTCGCAGATGAACGTGACGTTCCGGCTACCGAGCGAGGACCTGGAGGCGCGCTTTATCGAGCAGGCGAAGGCCGCCGGTCTGCTGGCGCTGAAGGGGCACCGCTCCGTGGGCGGCGTCCGGGCCTCGATCTACAACGCCATCTCGCCCGAGTCCGTCGACGCGCTCGTCGGCTTCATGCGCCAGTTCGAGGCGGCGAACGGGTAGCCCCGACGTAACCGGGGGGGGCGGGGGCGGACCAATGGGAGGCGTCCCTGGGGGGAACGAGGAGACCAGAGAGCCCCTCTGTTCCGGGGACGTTGCAGCGGACGCGCCGCGCGCCGTACCGTAGGGCTTCCCCGCCGCCGCGCCCGTGCCGCTTACGATTGGAGTCCCCCGCGAGACCTCCCCCGGCGAGACGCGCGTCGCCCTCTCGCCCGACGCCGTGAAGCGGCTCAAGCGGGGCGACGTGGAGGTGATCGTCGAGCGGGGGGCGGGGGAGACGGCGTTCCTCACGGACGCCGCATTCGAGGCCGCCGGCGCACGCGTCGCCCCTCGTGCCGAGGCGCTGGCGGCCGACCTCGTCGCCACGGTGCGCGGGCTCCCCGACGCCGACCTGGGCGCACTGGCGGACGGCGCCGTCGTGGTCGGGCTGCTGAGCCCGCTGGACGATCCCGAGGGCGTGGCGCGCCTCGCGGAGCGCGGCGCGACGGCGATTGCGATGGAGCTGGTGCCCCGAATCACGCGGGCGCAGAAGATGGACGCGCTCTCGGCCATGAGCACCGTCGCCGGCTACCGCGCCGTCCTGCTCGCCGCCCAGCGGCTGCCCGCGTTCTTCCCGCTCTTGACGACGGCCGCCGGGACCGTCCGGCCGGCGCGCGTGCTCGTGCTCGGGGCCGGCGTCGCCGGGCTCCAGGCGCTCGCCACCGCCCGCCGCCTCGGCGCCGTGACCTCGGCCTACGACGTGCGCGAGGCGGCCCGCGAGCAGGTCGAGTCCGTCGGCGCCGCGTTCGTCACGCTCGACCTGGACACGGCCGGCGCCGAGGACGCCGGCGGCTACGCGAAGGCGCTCGACGCCGACCAGCAGGCCCGCCAGGTGGAGGCGCTGGCGGCGCACGTCGCCGAGAACACGGTCGTCATCACGACGGCCTTGATTCCGGGCCGGCCGGCGCCCGTGCTCCTCACCGAGGCCGGCGTCGAGGGGATGAAGCCGGGCTCCGTCATCGTGGACCTCGCGGCGCCCAACGGCGGCAACTGCGCGCTCACCCAGCCGGGCGAGGAGGTGACGCACGCCGGCGTCACGATCCTCGGCCCGCTGGACTTGGCGGCCGGGATGCCGCTCCACGCCAGCGAGATGTACGCCCGCACCGTCGCCGCGCTCGTCCAAGAGTTCCTGACGGATGAGGGCACGTTCTGGATCGACCTGGACGACGAGATCCTGTCCGGCGCCGTCGTCGCGCACGGCGGCGCCGTCGTCCACGAGCGCGTCCGTTCGCTCCTCACGCCCGAGCCCGCTCCTCGCCAGCCCACCGACTCATGAGCCTCGCCTTCGTCGTCGTGTTCGTGCTCGCCTCGTTCGTCGGGATCGAGGTGATCTCGAAGGTGCCGGCCACGCTCCACACCCCGCTCATGTCCGGGTCCAACGCGATCAGCGGCATCACCGTGCTCGGCGCCATCGTCATCGCTGGCTCCGTCGAGGCGCCGTGGGCGAAGTGGGTCGGCGTGGCGGCCCTCGTCCTCGCCACGGTCAACGTCGTCGGCGGCTTCCTCGTCACGGACCGGATGCTGGAGATGTTCAAGCCACGTCAAGCCCCCACGCCGGGCGACAACGGCCGCGCACCGACGTCCTGAGATGGCCATCGCTACCCTCCACCGTCTCCGACGACGCCCCCTCTCCCTGAGGGAGAGGGCCGGGGTGAGGGGAGCCCGAGCGGACCGCCCGGCTGGCGGGGGCGCGCCGCCAGCGCGGTGCGGTGGGCGATCCATCCCCCCTTCCCCTCCTGGACAGGAGGGGACCTAGAACCGCCTCCTTCCCCAAAGCTCGATGCTCGACGGCCTCGTCACGCTCGCCTACCTCGTCGCGGCGTCCCTGTTCATCCTGGGGCTGAAGCGTCTGGGGTCGCCGCGCACGGCGCGCGCCGGCAACCGGCTGGCGGCGGTCGGCATGCTGATCGGGGTCGTCGCGGCGCTCGTCTCGGAGCGGATCCTGAACCCGGCCGAGCTGGCCGGTGGCCTGCTCATCGGGAGCGCCATCGGCGTGGTGCTGGCGCGGCGGACGGCGCTGACGGAGATGCCCGAGCTGGTGGCGGCGTTCAACGGGTTCGGCGGAGCCGCCAGCGCCTTGGTGGCCGGGGCCGAGGCGCTGCGCGTGGCCGAAGTGGCCGGCCTGTCGTACGGGCCGCTGGAGGCGCTCGTCGTCGGGCTCTCCGTCCTCATCGGCGCCGTCACGCTGACGGGCTCGTTCCTGGCCGTCGGCAAGCTGACGGGCCGCGTCCGCTCGAACGGGTTCCCCGGCCTGCGACTGGTGTCCATCGCCGTCGGGCTGGCGACGGTGGGGGCGCTGGCGTGGCTCGTCGTCGCGGCGACGGAGGGCGATCCGGGGCTCGCGGCCCTCGGCGTGCTCGGAGCCCTCGCGCTGGTCCTCGGCGTGCTGCTCGTGCTCCCCATCGGCGGGGCCGACATGCCCGTCGTGGTCGCCCTCCTCAACTCGTACTCCGGGCTGGCGGCGGCGGCGACCGGCTTCGTGCTCTCCAACTACGCCCTCGTCGTGTCCGGCGCGCTCGTCGGCGCGAGCGGCCTGATCCTGACGCGGATCATGTGCGAGGCGATGAACCGCTCGCTCGCCAACGTCCTGCTCGGCGGCTTCGGCGCCGAGGCCACGACGACGGCCACCGCCAGCGGGGACGGCGAGACGCCGCCCGTCCGGTCCACCACGCCCGACGACGCGGCGGTGATGATGGCCTACGCCGCGCGCGTCGTGATCGTCCCCGGCTACGGGCTGGCCGTCGCGCAGGCCCAGCACGAGGTCCGCGAACTGGCCGACCTGCTCCAGAAGGAGGGCGTCGAGGTAGAGTACGCGATCCACCCCGTCGCGGGCCGGATGCCGGGCCACATGAACGTGCTCCTCGCCGAGGCCAACGTCCCGTACGACCAGCTCATCGAGATGGACGAGATCAACCCGGAGCTGTCCCAGGTGGACGTGGCGCTCGTCGTCGGCGCCAACGACGTCGTCAACCCCGGCGCACGGGAGGACCCGGCGAGCCCGATCTACGGGATGCCCGTCATCAACGTGGACGAGGCGCAGCAGACGATCGTCCTCAAGCGATCCATGCGGACGGGCTACGCGGGGATCGAGAACCCGCTGTTCTTCAAGCCCAACACCCAGATGCTGTTCGGCGACGCGAAGGAGACGGTGAAGGCCATCGTCAGCGAACTGAAAACGCTACAAACGGCGTAGCCTGTTCGTAGGCGCCGCGACGAGGCGCCGGATTTTCAGCCGGTTGTAAGCCAGGCCGATCTTGCTAGTGCGCGTGGATGTGCCCTAGCTTCACAAAGGCTCCATCCGCTCCGGCTGTGACCGCTCTCCTGTCTCTGCTCGTCCTCTCGCTCGTCGGCGGCGCGGGGTACGTCGCGTGGAAGCGGCAGCAGGCTCGCCGGCGTCACCTCGGGCTCGCCCGCCGGTTCGCGCACCGCTTCCGCGCGGTCTCGACGGAGCTCCCGGCCGACGCCTACGCGCTCCGCTCCCCGCCCGGTCCGATGGGCCGCGTCGCCATCGAGGAGGGCGGGCTGCTCGTCCGGCTGGACCAGGAGGAGCGGCCGGCGGTCCGCCGGGTGCCGTGGGCCGAGATCCAGCACGTGGACACGGGCGGCGGCGTCTTCCGCGTCCACGTCTCCGGCGTGGGCGACCTGGCGGTGCCGATGGCGGCGGGGCGGAAGATCTGGGACGGCACGCTGGCGGCCCGCGACAGGCCGCGCCAGCCCGTCGGCGTCTGAGGGCTCGCGGAACGGGCGAGACGGCGGGCGCGTGTAGTCCCTCCCCAGGGCCGGGCACGGGGTGTCGGAGGGCCGACACCCTCCGATGCTAGCTTGCCCGGCCGATTCCGCTAGGAGAGCCCCCCTCTATGAAACGCCTCGTCGTCGTCGAGTCCCCCACCAAGGCCCGCACCATCCGCAAGTTCCTCCCGCCCGGCTACCAGGTCGAGGCCTCGATGGGGCACGTCCGCGACCTCCCGTCGTCGGCGAAGGAGATCCCGGCGGCCATGAAGAAGGAGAAGTGGGCGCGGCTGGGCGTCAACGTCGAGGAAGGCTTCGAGCCGCTCTACGTCGTCCCGAGCGACAAGAAGAAGGTGGTCAAGCAGCTCAAGGACGCGCTCAAGGACGCCGACGAGCTGTACCTGGCGACGGACGAGGACCGAGAGGGCGAGTCCATCGGCTGGCACCTCCTCGAAGTCCTCAAGCCGACGGTCCCCGTCCGGCGCATGGTGTTCCACGAGATCACCAAGGAGGCCATCCTGAAGGCGCTCGACCAGACCCGCGAGCTGGACACTCGGCTCGTGGACGCCCAGGAGGCCCGCCGCGTGCTCGACCGGCTCGTGGGCTACTCCGTCTCGCCGGTCCTGTGGAAAAAGATCGCCCCGAAGCTCTCCGCCGGGCGCGTCCAGTCCGTCGCCGTCCGCGTGCTCGTGGAGCGCGAGTGGGAGCGGCTCGACTTCGTCTCGGCCAGCTACTTCGACCTCTCGGCCACGCTCGCCAAGGGCTCGACGCCGTTCGAGGCCAAGATGACGCACCTCGGCGACGACCGCCTCGCCACCGGCAAGGACTTCGACGAGACGACGGGCAAGCTGACCGACAAGAGCGACGCGCTCGTGCTCGGGGAGGAGCAGGCCACCGGGCTGGCGGCGCGGCTCAAGGAGGCCGGCTGGCGGATCACGGAGGTCGAGCAGAAGAAAGCCCGCCGGAGCCCGGCCGCCCCGTTCATCACGTCCACGCTCCAGCAGGAGGCGAACCGGAAGATCGGGATGAGCGCCCGCCGGACGATGCAGACGGCGCAGAAGCTGTACGAGCAGGGCCACATCACTTACATGCGGACCGACTCGCCCATCCTCTCGACGGAGGCCATCGACGCCGCCCGCCGGGCCGTCGAGCAGCGCTACGGCGCGGAGTTCCTCTCGCCCAAGCCCCGCCAGTTCTCCGGGAAGGTCCGCAACGCGCAGGAGGCGCACGAGGCCATCCGCCCGGCCGGCACGCAGATGAAGACGCGCAAGGAGCTCGGCCTCTCCGGCGACGAGGCCAAGCTCTACGACCTCATCTGGAAGCGGACCGTCGCCAGCCAGATGGCCGAGGCCCGCTTGCTCCGCACGCGCGCCACCATCCTCGCCGCCGAGGGGACCGACGACGAGTCGACGTTCCGCTCGAACGGTCAGGTGGTCGAGTTCCCGGGCTTCTTCCGCGCCTACGTCGAGGGCTCCGACGACCCCTCCGCCGCGCTCGACGACCGCGACAATCCGCTCCCGCCGCTGGCCGAGGGCGACACGCCGGACTGCCGCGACGTGGAGGCGCAGGGCCACGAGACCAAGCCGCCCGCCCGCTACACCGACGCCTCGCTCGTCCAGGCGCTGGAGAAAGCCGGCGTCGGACGCCCCTCGACCTACGCCTCCATCATCGACACGGTCGTCCACCGCGGCTACGTCGTCCGCGACCGGAACCAGCTCGTTCCGACGTTCACGGGCTTCGCCACCACCAACCTCCTCGCCAAAAACTTCGACCGCCTCGTCGACACGGACTTCACGGCGCGGATGGAGGAGGAACTGGACGAGATCGCGGCCGGCGACGAGCAGCGCGGCCCGTACCTGGAGCGCTTCTTCAGCGGCCCCGAGGGGCTAGAAAAGAAGGTGGAGCAGGGCGTCGAGACCATCGACCCCCGCGAGATCTCGACCATGCGCCACCCGAAGTGGGGCGAGTACGAGGTCCGCGTCGGGCGCTACGGGCCGTACACGGCCGCGCCGGGCGGCGAGACGGCGTCGATGCCCCCCGAGATCGCCCCGGCCGACGTGACCGAGGAGACGCTGGCGGCGCTCATCGACGCGAACGAGGACGAGCGCCCGCTCGGCATCCACCCGACCGCCGAGATGCCGGTCCTCCTGAAGTCCGGCCCCTACGGCCCCTACGTCCAGCTCGGCGACGACGAGGAGACCAAGCCGAAGCGGACCTCGCTCCCGAAGGGGACCGAGCCCGGCGACGTGGACCTCGACCTCGCCATCCAACTCCTCGACCTCCCGCGCACGCTCGGGCTCCACCCGGAGACGGGCAACCCGATCAAGGCCAACATCGGCCGCTACGGCCCCTACGTCCAGCACGAGCGGACCTTCGCCAGCCTCAAGCCCGCCGACGGCGACGACGTGCTGACCGTCGAACTGGACCGCGCGCTGGAGCTGATCGCGCAGAAGCGCCAGAAGAGCCGCCCCGCTCCGGACGCTCGGCGCGCACCCGACCTCGGGCAAGCCCATCGACGTGTTCGAGGGCCGCTACGGGCCGTACGTCAAGCATGAGAAGACGAACGCGACGATCCCGAAGGACATGGACAAGGACGAGATCACGCTGGAGCAGGCCGTCGAGCTGGTCGACGCGAAGGCGGCGAAGGGAGGCAAGAAGAAGGGCGGCCGCCGGAAGAAGGCGTCCTAGCGGTGGACCGCTCGACCCCGCCGCCGCGCCCGTGCCCCGAGTGCGGCGCGCCGATGGAGTGCGGCTTCCTCGTCGACGCGACGCAAGGCGGGCGCATCCCGACTCAGTGGGCCGAGGGCGTCCCCAAACGGAGCATCTGGACCGGGACGTCGCTGAGGGGACGGGCCGTCTACGAGGTCGAATCGTGGCGGTGCGCCGAGTGCGGAGCGCTCCGGTCGTACGCCATCGAGCGGAAGCGGTAGGCCCTGGCGGGGCGCCTCCGCCAGCGCGCGGCTACTCGATCTCCTGGACCGGCTCGTCCGGGTCGTCGGGGCGGCGCTCCTTGCGCCAGCGCATCCGCTCGGCCGTCTCGTACTCGGACTCGACGGTCTCCAGAATGCCGAGGTAGCTCCCGTAGCGCTCCGGCGTGATCGCGCCCGCGTCCACGGCGTCCTGGACGGCGCAGCCGGGCTCGTGGGCGTGCGTGCAGTCGGGGAAGCGGCAGTGGGGGATGAACGGCTGGAACTCGATGAAGTAGCCGCCCAGCTCTTGGGGCGACATGTCCCAGATCCCGAACTCGCGGATGCCGGGCGTGTCGGCTACCCAGCCACCGGCGACCTCCAGGAGCGTGGCGAACGTCGTCGTGTGGCGGCCCTTCTGCGTCTTCTCGCTGACCTCCGAGGTGGGCAGTTCCAGGTCGGGGTCGACGGCGTTGAGCAGGCTGGACTTGCCCACGCCGGACGGGCCGGAGACCACGCTCACGCGGCCCGCCAGCCGCTGGCGGAAGTCCTCGACGCCCTGGCCGGTCTCGGCGCTCGTGAGGAGCACGGGGTAGCCGAGGCCGCTGTAGAGCTCGACCCAGAAGTCCATCGCCTCCCGCGCGCGAGGCTCGTCGTCCAGGAGGTCGGCCTTGTTGAGGAGGAGGCCGGCGGGGATGTGGCTGGCCTCAGCGGCGACGAGGAAGCGGTCGACGAAGCCGGGGTTCACCTTCGGCCCGAACGTGGATTGGACGCACCACGCGCGGTCCACGTTCGTCACGATCACGTGCTCTCTCACGGCCGCCTTCCGGCCAGCGGCGCGGCGGCTGAGTTGGTTCTCGCGCGGTTCGATGTCCATGATCATGCCGGTCCCGTCGTCGCCCATGAGCAGCCGAACGCGGTCGCCCACGGCGAGCGGGTTGGTCTCGTCGATCTCCAGCGCCTCCAGGCGGAAGCGGCCCCGGATGCGCGCGCGGACGTCGTCGCCGGAATCGAGGCGGACGTCGTACCAGCTCCCGGTGGAGCGGACGACGAGGCCGCGTTCGTGCTCCGGCTCTGGAGGCGCGGTCGGGTTGGGGGCGTCGGGCATCGGGTGAAACTCCGGGTGGGGGCCTCCGTCCAACGCAGGCGGCGGGGACAGGCTCCGGTCCGTACCCGCTCCTCCCGTCGCACTCTCCCCCCGCCCTCATGGACCCCTCCGACCGCCGCACCCCCTTCGACGACGTCCGCGAGGCGTTCTCCGACCTCCGCACGTCGGAGAAAGCCGCCTTCGTGTTCGAGGCCACGTTCAACACGCTGGGCCAGGCCATCACCGAGACCGGCCGCCGCGTCTCGACCGCCATCGACGACCTCGACATCGACGACTGGTTCCGCCCGCCGCCGCGTCCCGAGGCCGACTTCGGGGCGCCGCCGCCCCCGCCGCCGAAGCCCCCCACGCCAAAGGCTCCCCCGAAGCCACGGACCAAGACGACCAAGCCCCCACCGCCCGACGTCGAGTGAACCGCGAGTCCTGGATCGAACGCTATGAGCGGGCCGGCTGGCTGGAGCGAGCGGGCCTGCTCGGCGGCGGCGCCGTCAAGCTGGCGGCGCGCGCCATCGACGGCGCCTTGGAGCGGGCCGCCTCCGTCACGGTCGAGGCGCGGGACGCCTTCCAGAAAGAGCTGGACCCGAACGTCTCCGACGCCCGCATCCTCGAGGAGACCGACGAACGGGAGCCGTAGGTGCCCCCTACGCCGCCAGCTGGCGGGCCGCCTGGACGCCGAAAAAGCGGGGGTGCGCCACGCGCTGCACCATGAGCCGCCCGTCGGCCGCCGTCGTCAGCTCCGTCTCCAACAGGCCGTGCTCGGACATCTCCAGCACGACGGCGTGCCCTAGCCGCGACGTGTCAGCGGCGTCGGCCTGGGTCTGCGGGCGCAGCCAGCGGGCGGCGAGCCGGTTGATCTCGACCCACGAGACCTCCCCGAACGGGGCGCGCGAGGCGGCGGCCAGGACCTCGATCACGAAGTCGGCCGCGAACGGGAGCGTGTTGGCCAGGGGCGGGGGCGTCGTCATGGTCCGAGGGGGGCGGTGTGCTCCCAGGATCGCGCGGGGGGGTGACAACCCCGTGACGCGGCGCCGAGCTACCGGGGCGTCGCCGTCATCAGGACTGGCCCCGCAGGCCGGAGGGTGATCGACCCGTGCGGCGGTGGCGTCGGCGCGTCGAGGCGGAGCCGCCACTGGCGGGCGAGCGTCGCCAGCACGAGCACGCCCTCCATCCACGCGAACTGCTCGCCGATGCAGCCGCGCCGGCCGGCGCTGAACGGGAGGTAGGCGAACTTGTGGCGCTCGGCCTTCGCCTCCGCCGTGAACCGCTCGGGGTCGACGCGGAGCGGGTCGGGCCAGAACCGCGCGTCGCGGTGGAGGAAGAAGGGCGAGAACAGGAGCGTCGCGCCGCGCTCGATCTCGACGTCGCCCAGCGGAAAGGCCCGCGCCGCCTCCCGCCCGACGACCCACGCCGGCGGCCGGAGCCGCATCGACTCGGCCAGGACCTGCCGCGTGTACGGCAGCCGCGCGAGGTCGTCGAGCGTGGGCGGGGCGTCGAGGGCGTCGACCTCGGCGTGCAACCGGGCCTCGACCTCGGAGTGCTCCGCGAGGAGCGCCCACGTCCAGGTGAGGGCGGCAGCCGTCGTCTCGTGGCCGGCCAGGAGGAGCGTCATCACCTCGTCGCGGACTTCCTCGTCGGTCATGCCGACGCCGGTGTCCTCGTCCTGCGCGTCGAGGAGCATCGAGAGCAGGTCTTCGCTCTCCCCGTGCGCGGCGCGGCCCTCCTCGATCAAGCCGTACACGACCTCGTCCAGCACGGCGCGGGCGCGTTTCGAGCGCCGGTTGGCAGGGAGCGGGAGCCACAGCAGGTGCTCGGCGAGCGGGAAGAAAGCGTCGTCGAAGGCACGGAGCGACTCGCGGACGGCCCCGCTCACGCGCTCGGCCGAGGCCAGGACATCGGCCCCGAAGAGCGTCCGGCCGGCAATCGTCAGCGTCAGCCGCGTCATCGCCTCCGACACGTCGAACGGCTCGGAGGACCTCCAGCGGTGGGCCTCGTCGCCGCTCGCCTCGGCCATCTGGCGGGCGTAGGACCGGAGACGGCCGTGGTGGAACGCCGGCAGGACGAGCCGCCGCTGCCGCGTGTGCCGGGGGACCTCCTCGGTCAGCAGCCCGCGCCCGAGGATCTGCCGCGCCAGCCGCAGGCCGCGCGCCTTCGTGACGGCGTCGTTCTGGTCGATCAGCAGCTCCCGAACGAGGTCGGGGTGACGGACGAGATAGAGGCCGGGGAGCCGCCCGAGCCCCGCGCGGACGAGGTCGCCGCCGACGGCCTCCAGCCGGCGGATTGCCGACATCTGGCTTCGCGTCAGGGCCACGAGCAGGTCGCCGGGGTAGGAGGGACGGTAGGCGCGGAGGTCGGTGGGAGGCACGGTCTCGGCAAACGGTTTGGGGGCATACGAGAGAGGCGTCGATCCGTCGCGTCGGATGGGCGAGCGCGCTGGATTTTCTCGTGAACGGGCGATCTGCGGGCCGCCGGTGGCGTTGGGGAGCGCTCCGCCCGACCCCCGTCCCGCTGATCCGCCGCGCCGTCCTGCTCCTCTCGCTCGCTCTCGTCGCCAGCGGCTGCGGCGGCCTCGTCGGCACGCTCGACGAGGCCGGTGAGCTGTTCGCGGAGGGGGGTGAGCGCGTGCTCCGAGAGCCCATGCGGCCGACCCGGGGGACGACGCGCGTGCTCGTGATCGCGCTCGACGGGGTAGGGGAGGCGAGGCTGACGGAGGCCCTGGACGCGGGCGCCTTCCCGGCGCTGGCGGCGTTCCTCGGCGAGCCCGAGGGCGACGGACTGTATACGAACGGGTACGTCGCGCGCGACGTGCCGGCCGTGTTCCCGTCCGAGACGGCCGCGGGGTGGGCCGCCGTGTACACCGGGACGCCGCCGGCCGCGAGCGGCGTGACCGGGAACGAGTGGTTCGTCCGCGACTCGCTCGCCACCTTCGCGCCGGTCCCGCTCTCGGTGGGCACCGTCGAGCAGACGCTGGCGATCTACACCGACAGCCTGTTCAGCCGGGTGATCGCCACGCCGACGCTGTTCGAGAGGGCCGGCCTCCGCGCGCACGTCTCGCTCGGGTTCGTGTACCGCGGCGCCGACCTGCTCACGCTGCCGGACCTCGACGACGTGGGGGACCTGGTGGAGGGCGCCCTCGACGCCGTGGTCGGCGGGCGCGGCGAGGCGTACGAGGAGCTGGACGAGGACGCCGCCGAGGGCGTCCGGCAGGGCGCCGAGCGCTACGGGCTGCCCGACCTCCAGATCGTCTACTTTCCCGGCGTCGACCTCGTGGCGCACGCGTCGGGCGGCGAGGCGCAACAAACCTACATCCGCGACGAGCTGAACGGCCACGTGGCCGACCTCCTCGACCTGTACCGCCAGCGGGGCGCGCTCAAGGACACCTACGTCCTCGTCGTCTCCGACCACGGCCACGCGGGCACGCTCGCCGACGACCGCCACAGCCTCGACATCGGCGGCCCCGACGAGCCGCCGGCCCTCATCGACTCGCTGGGCTACCGCCTGCGCGATTTCGAGATCGGCGCCGACACGTCGGACGCGAATGTGGTGATGGTCTACAGCGAGGCCGCCGCCATGCTCTCGCTCGCCGACCGCTCGACGTGCCCGGACGACGGCGACGTGTGCGACTGGCTGCGCCCGCCGCGCCTGGAGGCGGACGTGCTTCCGCTCGCACGTGGCGTCCTCGATGCGGCGCAGGCCGACACCGACGCCGTCGGCGGGCTCTCCGGCGCCATCGACCTCGTCCTCGTCCGCGCGTCCGACCCGTCGGGGCGCACCTCACCCCCGTTCCGCGTGCTGGACGGCGACCGCCTCGTCCCGGTCGCGGACTACCTCGATGCGCACCCGCGACCGGACTTGATGGACCTGGAGCGCCGGCTGGGGTGGCTCACAGACGGCCCGTACGGCGCCCGCGCAGGCGACGTCTTGCTTCTCGCAAAATCAGGCGAGCAGCGGCCCATCGAGGAGCGATTCTACTTTGGTGAGCCCCAGGAGTCGGCCCACGGCGGAGCGACGGCCAGCGAGAGCGCCATCTCGTTCGTCCTCGCCCGCGAGGGCGTCTCCGGCGCCCGCCTCCGCTCCCTCCTCACCGACGCCGTGGGAGACGCGCCGACCCAGCTCGACGTGCTTCCGCTCATCCTGTCGCTCCTGGAGCAAGACGCTCCCTAACCCCTCCCGATCCCCATGACTCGTTTTCTCCCCATCGCCGCCCTCACGCTCACCCTCGCCGCCTGCGAGCCCGCCGAGGCGCCGGCGGAGGCTGAACTGACTACGACAGCCGAGGTCGACGCCGTGGCCGGACCCGCCGCCGTCTCCCCCGCCGCCAGCGCGGAGGTCGGCCCCTTCAACCTCAACACGGCCACTTCCGAGGAGTTCGCCACGATCCCCGGCGTCGGCGACCGGATGGTCCACGAGTTCGAGGAGTACCGGCCGTACACCAGCATCCAGCAGTTCCGACGCGAGATCGGCAAGTACGTGGACGAGGAGCAGGTGGCGGCTTACGAGCCCTACGTGTTCGTGCCGGTGGACCCGGACGCGAGCGACGAGGCGACGCTGGCGCAGCTTCCGGGCGTCGGCGCGGAGGAGGCCGCCGCGCTCGTCGCCGGCCGTCCGTACGGCTCGGCCGAGGCCTTCCTGACGGCCTACGCCGAGGCCGTCCCGGCGGGCGACGCCGACGCCGCGCGCGTCTACCTCGGCCAGTAGTGGCGGCGACGGCCGAGCGCCAGCTCCGACGGTTCCTGCTCGCCACGGCGGCGGCGACGTATCTCGCCGCTGCCGTCGAGCTGGTCCTGGTGGAGCACTACGCCGATACGGCGCAGATCATCCCGTTCGTCCTGATCGTCGCCGGGCTGGCGGCCGTCGCGTGGGCGTGGGCGTCGCCGTCGCGGCGCTCCCTCGCGGCGCTGCGGGGCGTGGGCGCGCTCGTCGTGTTCGGGAGCCTCGTCGGAATCGGGCTCCACGTGAAAGGCAACGTGGCGTTCGCCCTGGAGGTCCAGCCGGACGCCGGGCTCGGGGAGGTTGTGTGGGACGGCCTGAGCGGCGGCAACCCGCTGCTGGCGCCGGGCATGGTGGCGCTGGCGGGCGTGCTGGCGGCGGCGGCCACGCACCGGCACCCCGCGCTCGGGCCGCGTCAGGGATCGGCGTAGAGACGCCACGCCGGGGGCCACCGCGAAGACGCTCTGGTAGGGGCGTCTCTACCGGGCGTCACCCCGGTTCATCACCGGCTCGCCGGGCGCCGGCTCGTCCGCGTCGCCGTTCGAGACCACGACGGTCGCGTCGTCGGCCGGAGGGCACGGCGTGGGGCATTCCCCGGCATCGCGTTCCTACGCGGATGCATCTTGACACCGCTATGTTTTTTTTTAAAGTAGCGAGCACCAATACCCCACCCGATATACTCCTGCTCCTCGCAAGCCTCTTTCTTCTCCCCGAGAACTGTTACGATGGGCCGGACGAGACGGGTACAGACTGTGACATCGTTGCTTATTACGATGAGTCGGAGGACACGACGTACTGGGACTCGTGGTGCACCAGCCCCGATGCCAACGGTCAATGGGGGTACACGGGGTCGTTCTCGGGAAACGTTGTCAGCGAGCTGTGCGACTGATTCCTATCTGTTGATCTGCATAACCTTTCACTGCTATGAATTACTTGCTGTCGCTCGTCCTCGCACTTGGAATCGTCTCCCTTTCTGCGTGCAACTCGGAGACTGCCACAGGACCCGAGCCGATTCATCGGTTAGACAATCCGCCGGCCGTCGCGGTGGACCAGGGATTCGCCCTGCGATGGTACCAGCCTGGCCCTCCCACCGAGGTTGGACGTGAGGCTCGGTTGGAGGGGCTCCAGCGGCGAGTCGCACAGGAACGAGAGATCAAGAAGATCGTCCTGGAGGCTACGAGTGCTGAGGAGGCAGACCGCCAAGTCCAGGGTGCCCTATCTCGCGGAGATGGGTCTGCCCGGCACCGCTTGGCGGCGAGCACGTTCATGCTCCGCCACGTCCTGCTCCGTGACGACCAGCCTACATCCAACGGCGACGACGAGATCGCTCGGCGCTATGTAGAGATGCTTCTCGATGCCCGGAGCCCAGAGGCTAGCTTGGTCGCTGGGGCTGTCGCTCGCTACGGTGCGGCGTGGGATTCCGAAGCCAAAGAGGTGCTCTACAACCAAGCAGCAGCCCACGCTATCGAGTTTGTCGGGGGGGAAGTCGGCTGCCAGGACTGCACACCGCAGGAGGTCCAGGTGCTGCTCGACGAATCGCCCTCGGTTGACCGTGCCGACTACGGGCGCAAGCAACTTCGTGCACTCGGACTGCTTGCGGACGAGGTTTGAATCGCTCGCCCCGCCCGCTGGCGACGGCCGCCAGCGGGGCGAGGCTCTAGTCCCGGTTCATCACCGGCTCGCCGGGCGCCGGCTCGTCCGCGTCGCCGTCGGAGACGACGATGGGGGCGCCGTTGCCCGGAGGCGCCGCGTGGCGCTTCTCGCTCTCGGGGATCGTGAACAGCGCGTGGGCGTCCTCGACGGGCTCCTCTTCGAGCAGGTGGCCTAGCGCCTCCGGGATGCGCTTGACGTACGTCACCTCCAGTCCCTCGACGGCCTCGTCCTTGATCTCCTCCACGTCGCTCCGGTTCTTCTCCGGCAGGACGACGCACGAGATGCCAGCGCGGCGCGCGGCGAGCACCTTCTCCTTGATCCCACCGACCGGCAGCACGAGCCCGCGCAGCGTGATCTCGCCCGTCATCGCCACGTCGTGGCGGACGCGGCGGCGCGTGTAGATCGACGCCAGCGCCGCCGTCATCGCCACGCCCGCGCTCGGGCCGTCCTTCGGGATCGCCCCGGCGGGGACGTGGACGTGGAGGTCCCAGTAGCGGAAGGCGTCGGGCGGGATGCCGAGGTCCTCGGCGTGGGCCTTCACCCACGACGACGCCGCCTGCGCGCTCTCGCGCATCACGTCGCCCAGCTTGCCCGTCAGCGTCATGCGCCCGGAGCCTCGGCTCACGCTCGCCTCCACAAAAAGAATGTCGCCGCCGACGGGCGTCCAGGCGAGGCCAGTCGCCACGCCCGGCACCTCGGTCCGCTCCGAGACGTCGTTGTAGAACTTGCGCGCGCCGAGATAGTCGGGCACGTCGTCGGCCGTCACGTCGCCGCGCTCGGCCTCATCGAGGGCCACCGTCTTCGCCACGCCCCGCACGACGGAGCCGACGGTCCGTTCGAGCTGGCGGACGCCGGACTCGCGCGTGTAGCCCTCGATCAGGAGGAGGAGCGCGTCGTCGGTGATCGAGAACTGGTCCTCCTTCAACCCGTTGCGTTCGAGCTGGCGGGGGACGAGGTAGCGCTTGGCGATCGCCAGCTTCTCGGACGGCGTGTAGCCGTTGATCTCGATGACCTCCATCCGGTCGCGCAAGGGCGCCGGGATGGTTTCGAGGTAGTTGGCCGTGGCGATGAAGAGGACCTTCGAGAGGTCGTAGTCCAACTCCAGGT
Source organism: Rubricoccaceae bacterium (assembly GCA_963811175.1). Lineage (GTDB taxonomy): Bacteria > Bacteroidota > Rhodothermia > Rhodothermales > Rubricoccaceae > Rubrivirga. Next base: position 2,021,781 of record CAWEQE010000002.1, read on the forward strand.
AGTGGTCGTTGAAGGTGTCGTTTTGCTCCGGGTCGAGGACTTCCAGGAGCGCGCTCGACGGGTCGCCCCGGAAGTCGGTCCCCAGCTTGTCCACCTCGTCCAGCATGAACACCGGGTTGCTGGTGCCGGCGCGGCGGAGGCCCTGGATGATCCGGCCGGGGAGCGCGCCGATGTAGGTCCGGCGGTGGCCCCGGATCTCGGCCTCGTCGCGGACGCCGCCGAGCGAGATCCGGTGGAACTCGCGCCCGAGCGCCCGCGCGATGCTCTTGCCCAGGCTGGTTTTCCCGACGCCGGGAGGCCCATAAAACAACAGAATGGGCGCCTTCATGTCGCCCTTCAGCTTGAGCACGGCGAGGTACTCCAGGATCCGCTTCTTGACGTCGTCGAGGCCGTAGTGGTCCTCGTTCAGCACGTCCTCGGCGCGGGCGATGTCCAGCTTGTCCTCGGAGGTGTGCTCCCAGGGGAGGTCGAGGATCGTCTCGGCGTAGTTGCGGACGACGCCGTACTCGGGGGAGGCGGGGTTCGTGCGCGTGAGCTTGGTCAGCTCCTTCTCCAGCGTCTCGACCACGGCCTCCGGGAGGTCGGCGCGCTTCTCGGCCATCTTCTCGCGCAGCTCGTCGGCGTCGCGGCTGGAGCCCTCGGTCTCGCCCAGTTCGTCCTGGATGGCCTTGAGCTGCTGGCGGAGGAAGAACTCGCGCTGCTGCTGATCGACGTCGGTCTTGACCTTGGAGCGGATCTCCTCGGAGATCTCGAGGACCCGGATCTCCTGCTCCAGGTGGTCCAGCACGAGCTGCGAGCGGTCGAGGAGCGGGCGCGTCTCCAGGAGCTCCTGCTTTTTCTGGACGTCGATCTGGAGGTTCGAGGCGATAAAGTGGACGAGGAAGCCGGGGCTCTCGATGTTCTGGATTGCGTAGGCCGCCTCGCTCGGCAGGTTCGGCGAGAGGTTGACGATCTGGACCGCCAGCTCCTTGATGTTCCGTACGCGCGCGTCCAGCTCGGCGGCGTCCACCTCCGCCGCGTCGGCCTCGTCGATGGGCCGGATGGTGGCCTGGAGGTAGGGGTCGAGCTGGGTGTACTCCTCGATCTCGATCCGCCGCTTGCCCTGGATCACGATGCTGACGGAGCCGTCGGGCATCTTGATCAGCTTGAGGATGGTGGCGGCCGTGCCCGTTCGGAAGAGGTCGTCCGGGCCGGGGTTCTCGACCTCCGCCTGCTTCTGGGCCACGACGGCCACGAGCCGGTCGCCGGCGTAGGCGTCCTTGACGAGCGTGAGGCTCGCGTCGCGCCCGACGGTGATCGGGAGCACGACGCCGGGGTAGAGGACCGTGTTGCGGAGGGTGAGGACGGGAAGCGACTCGGGGAGCCGGGCCTCGTGCATCTGGCGCTCCTCGTCGGGCGTGAGGAGGGGGATCGACTGCTCGGGGTCGTCGTCGGTGAGGCGCCAGTCGGCGGGGGGGAGGGAAGGCATAAATCGTTTTGTCCGTTATTGCAGGCGGTCCGGTGGGCGACGCGATCCGGCTCGACGGCCCAGAGGGCGTGGAGAGGGAGTATCGGCGGGAGGGGACCAGGCCGTACCGCGAGCGGATTCCCGTCGCTCGGGAGATTCCCGAGGTGGACGCCAGTCCGCCGTAAACTCCACTCCGCCTCCGGGTGTCCCGCCCGCCGACGATCTTTTCATGCGCGCGCTCCGCCCGTCCGACCTCGCCGTGCCCGTCCTGTGGGCCGGGCTCGCCGGCCTCATCGTCGGACTGACGGTGGGGCGGGGGACGGGGAGCACGGGAGGCGGCGTCCTCGCCGGGCTCGGCGTGTGGGCGGTGGTCGTGCTCCGCGCGCTCCGCCGGCCGCTCCGCCGGCTCCGCCTCGTCCGTGCGCCCTTCCCCGAGGCCTCCCGGACGTGGCTCGCGTCGCACGTCGCCTTCTACGCCGCGCTCGACGCCGCCGGCCGCCAGCGCTTCGAGCGCGACGTGACGTGGGCCACCGACGGGCTCACCTTCGAGGGCGTGGCGGAGGCCCAGCCCACCGACGCGCTCCGGCTGGCGGTCGCCGCCGGCGCGGCGCTCCTCCTCCACGGCCACCCGGACTGGGAGCTGCCGACGGAGCGGACCGTCCTCTTCGTCCCCGACACCTTCGACGAGGCCTACGGCGACGAGGAGCCCGGCGCGTTCGACGGGATGGTCCATTCGCAGGGGCCCATCGTGCTCTCGGCGCTCGCCGTCGAGCGGGGGTGGGCGCGCGAGGACGGGAGCAACGTGGTGCTCCACGAACTGGCCCACGTGTTCGACTTCGAGGGCTGGGAGGCCGACGGGGCGCCCTCGTTCCTGGACCCGCGCTCGGCCGAGGCGTGGCGCGCGCTCGTCCGCTCGGAGATGCGCCGGGCCGAGCGCGGCGACGGCGTGCTCCGGGCGTACGCGGCCTCGGCGCCGGCCGAGCTGTTCGCCGTGGCGACGGAGCAGTTTTTCGAGCGGCCGGCCCGGCTCCGGGCGCGGCACCCGGAGCTGTTCGAGGCGCTCGTCGCCTTCTACAACCTCACGCCGCCCGACGAGGCCTCGCCCGAGCCGACCGGGAGCCTCATGTCCCGCCGTTGGCCGTAGACGCCTCCGAGATCGCGCCCCGGATGGCGCCGACGAGCGCGTCGAGCTGGAACGGCTTTTTCACCACGGCCGACACGTCTTCGTTCTCGACGTCGGCGTCGGTGTCGCCCGTCAACAGGACGACCGGGAGCCCGGCGTGCCGCTGGCGGATCACGGCCGCCAGCTCGCGGCCGGTCATGTCGGGCATCGAGAGGTCCGAGACGACCACGTCGAACGTCGCCTCGGCCAGCAGGGCGAGGGCGGCGGGGCCGCCGTCGGCCTCGCGGACGTGGTGGCCGCGCAGCCGGAGCAGCTTGGCCGTGACGGTCCGGACCATCGGCTCGTCGTCGACGACGAGGACGTGGAGGTCTCCCTCCGGCTCGGCGCCGACCGTGGCCGGAGCCCCCCGGACGCGCTCCGGAGCCGGCGTGTGGGCGGCGAACGGGAACACGAGGCAGAACATGGTCCCTTTGCCGGGCTCGCTCTCCACCTCGATCTGGCCGTTGTGCTCCTGCACGATCCCCTGGCTCATCGTCAGGCCCATGCCCGAGCCGCTCGACCCCTTGGTGGTGTAGAGCGGCTCGAAGATGCGCCGCATCACGCTCTCGGTCATCCCGACGCCTGTGTCGGCCACCTGGACGAAGGCGGCGCGGCCTTCGGCGCGGCGCCCGGTGCGGAGGGTGAGCGTGCCCCCAGCGGGCATGGCCTGGACCGCGTTCAGAACGAGGTTGACGAGCACCTCGCGCAACTCCGTCGGGGTCCCCAGGATGGGCGGGACCGGTTGGAGGTCCGACGTGACGTGGATGGCGATCCCGCGCCGCCGGGGCTCGTTGTGCCAGTACGGCCGGGTCAGCGTGAGCACCTCGTCGGCGATCTGCTGGAGGGCGACCGGCTCGGCCCGCTCCTGCTTCTCGTTCCGGATGTACTGCTGGATCTTGCGGACCAGGGCGGCACCGTCTTGGGCCGCGTTCTCCAGCGAGCCCAGGTGCGCCCGGGACTCGGCGTCGGCCTCGATGCGGACGAGGTCGGAGCGGAGCAGCTCGGCGTGGCCGAGGACCGTCGTGAGGAGGTTGTTGAAGTCGTGCGCGATCCCCATCGACATCCGCCCGAGCATCTCCATGCGGCGGCGGCGCGTCTGCTCGGCCGCCCACGACGTCGGCTCCCGGAGGATCTCGCCCGTGATCGAGACGGGGAACTGGCCGGCCTCGTAGCTCGGGAGCCGGAGGGGGAGAAAGTGGAGGAGCACCGGCGTGGGCACGTCGTTGCCGGGGATCTCGACCAGGAACACCTGGTGCGTCACGGGGCCACCACGCGCGGCCTCGACGGTGTACTCCTGCGCGAACCGGGTGTCCTCGGCGGGGAGCCGCTCCCACAGCCCGTCCGTTCCGAACACCGAGCGCCACGCCTCGTTGGCGTCGAGCGCCGTGCCGGCGGCGGTGCTCAGGGCCGAGAGGAGGTCTGCGGCGATAAAGGGGATCGAGGGGTCGGAGGCCATGCCAAGAATCTACTCCGCACCCCGCATGGAGACGCGCTCGCAATGGCACGCACGCTCTCTGTGAGTGCGGAGAACGCCGCGGCCGGCCCGCCCCCGGGCCGGCGGGGGGAGGCTACTCGACCGGGGGCTTGAGCAGGCCGTCGCCCTTGCGGCCCTTTTTCCCGAACAGCGAGTCCAGCACGTCGTCGCGCGTGAGCAGCGTCGTCAGGCCCGCGATCACGAGGTCTCCGATGAGACGGCGCGTGGTCCCCAGCCGGAAGATCGCTTTCACGAGCCCGGTGACGGTCTTGAGGAGGAGGGGGACGATGAGGAGGGCGCCGAGGAAGCCGAGGGTGACTTCGAGGAGGGAGCGGGTCGTCGCGTTGGAGCCGGCCATGAGGTGGTGTGGGAGGGGCGGGTCGTACTCGACAGCCGCCGCTGCGTTTCCCGCATCGGGGCGTCCGGCGCGCCCGGAACGAAATGGGGGGGGCGGGTGGTTCATCCCCCGCACCACCGTTGGTCTCATGGGAAAGTCCGAAAAGAAGAAGGCGAAGAAGCTCCCCAAGTCGCTCCGCAAGGGGGCGTTCCCCTCGTCCGTAGACGCCGTGCTGGCGGCGGGCCTGGGCGCCCTCGGGCAGGCCCAGAAAAAGGGGGCCGACACGTTCGACGCCCTCGTCCAGCGCGGCGAGCGCGTAACGGCGGAGGGCGGCAAGGCCGCACGCGGGGCGCTCGGTGACGTGGAAGCCGCCGTCGCACGGATCGTGGAGGACGCTCGCACGCAGGCCGGCGAGGCCACCGGCGATCTCCAGCACCGCTTCGAGGCCGTCGTCGAAGTGGCCCTCGGCTCGCTCGGCGTGGCGGGGCGCGACGACGTGGAGGCGCTCCGGCAGAAGATCGACGCGCTCCATGCACGCCTCGGCGCCGTCGCGGGGGAGGGCGGGCTGGTTGCGTTCTACGAGGTGCGCCCGCACCCTGACGGGTGGGCGGTTCAGAAAGCGGGCGCCGAGCGAGCCTCGGCCGTCCTCGGGACCAAGAGAGAGGCCGTCCAGGAAGGCCGCGCGCTGGCGAAGGCGCACGGGCCCAGCGAGTTGACGGTCCACAAGCTGGACGGCTCGGTGGCGGACGTCACCACGTACGGCACGTAGGCGCCCCAGGCTGTGCCTCGGGCTCTCCGTCCGGCAGGACGGATGACGGCCGAAGAACCGACCCGGAAGCTCGTCGCGGCCTGGTCGCTTTAGACCGACGTGCGTCAGGTACAACGCGTGGAGCGAGGCGACGTCAGCGCTCGTCGCCAGAGAGGAACTCGGTGGCGAGGGCCTCGAACTCCTCCTCGAAGGCGTCCGCCAGCAGGCCGGGGTCGTCCACGAACGCCGCGTCGGTGGAGACGCCCACCCGGACGACGCCGTCCAGGCTCAGGATGCTCAGCCCGAGCCCGATGTCGCCGGCCTGCGGCACCCAGAACATGAGCGTGTCGAGGGGCGCGCCGAGGATGTGGAGCGGCTCCTGCGGGCCGGGCACGTTCGTCATCACCGCCGACGCCTTCTGCGAGAACATCTGGACGACCTGGCGGTGGACCCACATCGGCGTCCGGCCGATGGACTGGAGGATGCCGTACACCACCATCGGCTCGGCCGACCGTTTGGCGGCGTCCATCGTCCGCTTCATGGCGTCGAGGCGTGCGCGGGCCGTGGGCTCCCCGACCGGGAGCTCCACGAACACGAGGCCGAACGAGTTGCCCAGTTCGTGCGCCCGCTCCAGGGGCCGGACGTTGAACGGCGCCGCGGCACGCATCGACACGCCCTCCACCGCCTCGCCCCGTCCGTCGAGGTAGCGCCGGAGCGCCCCGCCCGCTGCCGACATCAGCACGTCGTTGACCTTGGCGTCCATCGCGGCGCCGACGGCCTTGATCTGGTCGAGCGGGATCGGCCGCGTCCAGGCCGCGCGCTTGGTGGCCGAGGCCTCGTCCTTGAACACCGTCTGGGAGTCCGGGCGCATGGCGAGGAGGTGGGCCAGCGCCTTCGTCCCGGCGCCGATGGCGCTGAGCCGCTCGCCGAGGTGCGAGGGGCTGGTGAGGAGGTCGAGCGCCTCGTGCCCGGCCCCCTTGAGCGTCGACGCCACGCGCTGGCGGACGGGCCGGCGGTGCCGCTTGGGCGGGGCGGCGGTCTCGCTCTCCGGGTCGACGTACTCGTCGACGGCGTGGATGAGCACGTGCATCATGGCGATCCCGTCGCCGATGACGTGGTGGAGCCGGCCGATGAGGGCGCTCCCGTCCACGCCCGTCTGAGCGTCCACGTGGCGGACGAGGTGGAACGTCCAGGGCGAGTGGGCGAAGGAGAGCGGCTGGCTCATGAGCTGGCTCACGAGCGCTTCCAGCCCTTCCTTGCCGCCCGGCGCCGGGAGGTCCACCTCGAACAAGTGGCGGTCGAGGTCGAACGCCTCGTCGGGCACCCACATCGGGTGAGACGACCCGAGCCCGTCGATCCGCATCTGGAACCGATCGAACCGGCACAGCCGCTCGCCCACGAACCGCCGGAGGTCGTCCATCGTGAACGCGCTGCCGAGGCCGAGCACGCCCGTGATCGTCATCGGGTTGGTGGGGCTCTCCATGCGGAGCCACGCGGAGTCGGGCGGGGAGACGGGGAACGGACGCCGGTCCATGCGAGCGGGGGGGAGGGACCGGAGTCTACTGCGTCCCGGCCTGCCCCGCTGCTACGCCTCCTCGGCCACCGCCAGCTGGCCGCACGCCGCGTCGATGTCCTGCCCCCGGCTCCGGCGGACGGTCACGCGCACGCCGCGCTGCACCAGCCCGCCGATGAACGCCTCCAGCCTCGGCTCGCTGGACGACCGGAAGGGCGTGCCCTCGACCGGGTTGTACATGATGAGGTTGACCTTGCACGGCGCCCAGCTCGCGATGCGCGCGAGGTTGCGGGCGTCCTCCGGGCCGTCGTTGACGCCCTCGAACAGGCAGTACTCGTAGGTCACGGGCCGGCCCGTCTGCGCGTAGTAGTGGCGGACGGCGGCGCCGAGAGCGCTCAGGTCCGTCTTCTCCGAGCGGTTGACCGGCATGATCGCGCTCCGCTGCGGGTCCGTCGGGGCGTGGAGGCTGATGGCGAGGCCGAACGGCCGTGCCGTGCCCTCGGCCTGCTCGTCGGCGAGGAGGTGGATGCGGCGGGCGAGGCCGACCGTCGAGACGGTGATCCGTTTGGGGCTGAGGCCGAGGCCGTCGCAGATCAGGTCCACGCTCTGGCGGACGGCGGCGTAGTTCTGGAGCGGCTCGCCCATGCCCATGTAGACCACGTTCGTCACGCCGCGCCCGAACGACTCCCTTGCCACAGCGTCCATCGCGTGGACCTGCTCGGCGATCTGGCCCGCCGTCAGGTTCTCCTGGAACCCCATGAGGCCCGTCGCGCAGAACGTGCAGCCCATCGCGCAGCCGACCTGCGACGAGACGCAGACGGTCAGCCGCCGCGCGCGGCCGTCGTCGTGGAAGTCCGGGATGAGGACGGTCTCGATGTGGCGGCCGGAGGGGAGCCGGAACAGGCACTTGACCGTCCGGTCGGTGGCCTGCTGGCGGCGGACCTCGACGAGCGAGCCCACGCGGACGGCCTCCGCCAGCGTCTCGCGGAAGGCGGCCGGGAGGTCGGTCATGGCCGCCACGTCTTGGACGCCCTTCTCGTGGACCCACTTGAAGATCTGCCGGCCCCGGAACGCCGGCTCGCCCATCCGCACCGCCAGCGCTTCGAGCGCGGGCTCGTCGAGGGCGAGGAGGTCGGGGAGCGGCTGGTCCATACGAGAAGAAACGGTACGACGGGTGTGGAACGCGTGGGTGACGGGGAACGGCCGGTGAAACCGAGACGCCGGGCCGATGAATCTCCGCGGGCCCCGACGGCTATGTTGGTCTCGATGCCCCTCGATCCCATGCGCGCTCTCGCCCTCTTCCTCGCCGTCCCTGCCGTCGCGCTCGCCCAGGCGCCGGCCGACCCGCTGCCCGTCACGATGCTGCCCGGCGGGGCCGGAGTGGAGGGGTGCTACGCTCAGTGGGCCACGCGCTCGGCCGTCCGCGCCTTCAGCGCGCCCACCGACCAGAGCCGCCACACGCGGACCGTCGACGCCGAGCGCCGCGTGGACGCCAACGACTACTCGGAGTCGCTGACGGCCGTGCTCCGGCCGGGTCGTGCGCGTGCGCGCGGGCCTCTGCAGTTCGATGCGTACCGCCTCGGCACCCGCCGCACGGAGACCGTCCGCCTCTCGATGAACGACGAGTTGGAGATCCTGGCCCTCGGACCGGAAGAGTCGGTCACGTTCGCGTTCGGGAGCGGGGTCTACGTCGGCACCGTAGCGGGCGTCTACGGCGGCGACGGCGTCGATGTGGTCCGCCGGCCGGTGACGGAGCTGTGGGTCCGTCTCGTCGAGCACGGCGAGGACCGGCCGGCGGCGTGGCTCAACACGGCCCAGGCCGGCATGGTGGAGCGCGAGCCGTTCTGCGAGTAGGCACCCGGTCAGAGCGCCGCCAGCAGCGCCGCGTAGCGCGCGAAGCGGAGCCCGGCCACGACGGGCAGGAACAGGCCCAAGCGGACGCCCGCCACACCGGCCGCCAGCGTCAGCGGGTCGCCCACGACGGGGAGCCACGAGAGCAAGAGTGCCGGGAGCCCGAACCGCTCCAGCCACCCCAGCGCCGTCCGGCCGCCGCGCGACTGGCGGAGGCGGTCGGCGGCCCCGTCCCGTCCCCACCGGCCCAGGGCGTAGTTGACGAGGCAGCCGAGCGTGTTGCCGGCCGTCGCCCAGACGAGGGCCGTGGTGGGGGAGAGGCCGGCCACGACGGCCGCCACGAACGCGGCCTCCGACGAGATCGGCACGAGCGTCGCGCCCACGAAGGCCGCTCCGCCCAGTCCGACCGCGCCGTACGCCTGCACCCACTCCGCCAGCGCCGGGCTCATGCCGTCCCCGCGTCCTCCTCACGCGTGAGAAGCCGGGCCAGCGTGGGCTCGAACTCGTGGAAGGCGACGAGCCCAGCCGGCGCCTGCCAGCCCAGCGACGCCTTCGGGAACCACGCGGCCGCGACGGCCGCCAGCGGGGCGAGGGGGGACGGCGGCACGAGTCGGTCATCGGGACCGCCCTACGCGCCCCCGCCGCGCGGGGTCCTACCGGATCAGGAAGTCCAGGACGACGAGCACGAAGAACGCCGGCACGTAGGCGATCGACGCCAGCAGAAGCCGCCGCGCGCGCTCGTCGGTGGGCTCCGAGAAGAACGAGAAGGCGGGGATCGTGAACAGCGTCCCCAGCGCGATCATCCCGATCAGAAACAGGAACCCGGCCTGCCCGACGGCCGCCGGCAGCACGCCGGCCACCACGAGCAGGAGCGCCGCCCCCGCCACGAGCCAGCCCATCTGGCGCTCGCCGTTCGGCACCGACGGGAGCATCCGGAAGCCGCCCTCGCGGTAGTCCTCGCGGTACATCCAGGCCAGCGCGAAAAAGTGCGGGAGCTGCCACAGGTAGAGGATCGCGAACAGCGACCAGCCCGTCGCCCCGAGTGTGCCCGTCGCGGCCGCCGCGCCGCCGAGGGCAGGGAGGGCGCCAGGGATCGCCCCGATGAGCGTGTTGTGGACCGTCCGCCGCTTCAGCGGCGTGTAGACGGCGACGTAGAGGACGACCGTGAGCACCGCCAGCGCCATCGTCAGGAGGTTCGTGGCGACGGCCAGGGCGGCGGCGCCGAGGGCGACGCACCCGAGCCCGTAGAGCGTGGCCTGGCGAACGTCGAGACGTCCGGCGGGGAGCGGCCGGGTCGCCGTCCGTGCCATCCGGGCGTCGTGGCCCCGCTCGACGACCTGGTTGAGGGCGCCTGCGCCCCCACCCGTCAGGCCCGTCCCCAGCATCAGGCCGAGGAGGACGCCCCAGTCGATGGAGCCCGTCGTGGCGAGCACGTACCCGGAGGCCGCCATCACCACCACGAACGCTGTGATCCCCGGCTTCAGCAGCTCCTTGTAGTCCGAAAAGAGCGTGTCGACGGCGGGGGCCTCGATTAACGGGGACGAAACGGCGGAAGGCCTCATGACTGCCCGGGGTTGGTGCCTCAAGGAAACGCCGGAGGGCCGTCACGTTCCGTCAAAAAGCGGGGCAGAACAGGATGGGGAACGGGGAACGGCCGGGGGGCCGGGGGAAAGTTCCGGGCATCTTCCGCCGGTTCCGCTGGCGGAGAGCGTCGCCCGCCGGGCATCTTGCCGCACCTCCACCCCCGAACCCCATGCCTCTCATCGCTTCCGTCTCCGGCATCCGCGGCGTCTTCGGCGACGGCCTCGACCCGGCCGTCCTCACCCGGTACGCCGCCGCCTTCGGCGCGTGGCTCCGTCAGCAGGCCGATGGCCGGCCGACGGTCGTCGTGGGGCGCGACGGGCGCGTCACGGGCGAGGTCTGCGCCCGGCTCGTCACGGCCACGCTCCAGAGCGCCGGCTGCGACGTGGTCGACGTCGGGCTGGCGACCACGCCGAGCGTGGCGATGGGCGTCCTGAAGCACAGCGCCGACGGGGCCGTCATCCTCTCGGCCTCCCACAACCCGGCCGAGTGGAACGCGCTCAAGCTGCTCGACCGGAACAGCGAGTTCCTGGGCCCGGACGAGGGCGCCGAGGTGCTCGCGCTCGCCGACGACGGCGTTGCCGCGCATACCGTTGGCTACGACGACCTCGGGACGTACGACACCGACGACGAGGTGCTCGCGACCCACGTCCAGAAGATCCTCGACCTCCCGTACATCGACGCCGACGCGATCCGCCAGCGCGGCTTCTCGGTCGTGGTCGACGGGATCAACTCGGTCGGGGCGTTCGCCATCCCGGCGATGCTGGAGGCGCTCGGCGTCGAGCAGGTGGAGGTGCTGAACGCGGAGGTCACGGGCCGCTTCGCCCACGACCCGGAGCCGCTCCCGGCGCACATCACCGGCATCACCGAGCGTGTGGCCGAGACGGGCGCCGACCTCGGCATCGTCGTAGACCCCGACGCCGACCGGCTGGCGTTCGTCGAGGACGGCGGCCGCTTCTTCGGGGAGGAGCTGACGCAGGTCGTCGCGGCGGACTTTCTGCTGGGCAAGAAGGCGGGCGCGGTGGCGACGAACCTCTCGTCCAGCCGGGCCATCGAGGACGTGGCGGCGCGGCACGGCCAGACGGTCCACCGCTCGCCGGTCGGGGAGATCCACGTGGTCCGCGCGATGCAGGCCCACGACGCCGTGATCGGCGGGGAGGGGAACGGCGGCGTGATCCTGCCGGACCTCCACTACGGCCGCGACGCGCTCGTGGGCGTGGCCCTCGTCCTCCAGCACCTCGCCGAAACCGGCCAGTCGCTCTCCGAGGTCCGCGCCGGCCTCCCGAGCTACCACATCGCCAAGCACAAAATCCGGCTCACCGACGACCTCGACGCCGACGCGCTCCTCGCCGCGCTGGCGGACCGCTACGCCGGCCGCGAGGACGTCCGCGTCTCGACGGAGGACGGCGTGAAGGTGGACCTCGACGAGGGCTGGGCGCACGTCCGCAAGTCCAACACGGAGCCGATCCTGCGCGTCTACACGGAGGCCGGCAGCCCGGAAGCGGCGGACGCGCTGGCGGAGCGGTTCAAGACGGAGCTGATGAGCGCGGCCTAGGCGACGACCTCGACCAACTCGCCCCGGCGGTGCCCCGGCCGCCACGTCCGCTCCGCCACCCGCATCGGCCCGTCCGCGTCCTGCACGACGGCTGTGCTGACGCGCGTCCCGTAGCCGTCCGTGGCGATGAACAGGGGGGCGAGGCGGCGCTCCCACTCGATCCCGATGCCCGTATCGGGCAGGTCGGCGTCGGGGGGCTGGCCGACGTCGTCGAGGAGGTCGAGGAGCGCGTCGGTCTCGACGGCGTCGGCCGCCAGCGCGGCGCGGAGGAGGCGCCGGCCCCGGACCACCTTCGGCCACGGCGTGTCGAGGCGGTCGTTGCTCAGGCCGTAGACGCCGGGGCCGAGCATCGTCGGGTGGTCGAGGCGCGTCGAGACGGTCCAGACGGAGCGGTCGTCGCCGATGATCAGGTTGAAGCCGTCGTAGGCGTCGCGCGCCGTAAATACTCTGCGCGCATACGACTCGGCGGAGCCGTGCTCCGGTCAAGAAGTCGGCGACGAGGGCGCCGCGCGATCGCTCCGACGGGCGCGGGTTTTTCGGGTCGCGGACGTTCGTGAGCGCGGCCCAGCGCCCGCCGCGCGTGACGCCCATCCAGGTGCCGCCTGCCTGGAGGTCGCGGCCGGCGAGCACGTCCGGGTGGTCGTCCCACCAGTGCAGCGGGGCCGCCGGCCGCTCATACACCTCGTCCCGGTTGGCGGCGACGACGAGAGGATGGCGCGGGTGCGCGTCGAGGGCGACGAGGAGGAGGCACATCAGCCCGCCACAGCCGGCTCCGCCGCCGGCTGGCGGGCCGGCGCCGCCAGCACCTCGGAGGCGAACACCACCAGCCCGATCCAGATCAGGTCGGTCATCAGCAGGTGGACGATCTGCATCCAGACCGGCGCCTGGAGCCACACGTTCAGCGTGCCCAGCGACATCTGGACCACGAACAGGCCGAGGAGCGCCATCCCCTTCGCCGTCACGCGGGGCCCCGCGGGCCGGTTGACGACGACCGTCGCGCCGAGGACGGCCAGGACCACGAACGCCATCGTCGGGTGGAAGACGCGCGCGCCGATGAGCGTGGCGACGACCGGATTCGTGGCCGGGTCGAGCCCGCCGCCCAGCACGAGCGTGTCGCCCAAGGCCGTCACGGCGCCTCCCGCGCCGAGGACCAGCGTGGCGACGAGTGAGAGACCGACAAGGAAGTGAGGCCCGGAGACGCGTGGCGTCGGCACGCCCCGGCCCTCGGCCCACCACGCCGTCAGCGTCAGCGACGCGAGCAGGAGGAACGTGTTGGTGAGGTGGGCCGCCATCCACACCGCCCGCGCGATCGACGGGTTGTAGGCCACGTACTCGAACAGGACCAGTCCGGCGCCGATGGCCGCCTCCAGCAGCATGAACACGATGCTCGCCACCGCCGCCTTCCGCACGGGCGAGCCCCGTTCGAACGCCCGGAACACCAGCCACGCCAACGCGAGCACCGCCGGCAGCGCCAGCCCGCTCGTCAGCCGGTGCCCGAACTCGACCACCGTGTTGAGCGCCGGGGCCGTCGGGAGGACCTCGCCGTTGCAGAGCGGCCAGTGGGCGCCGCAGCCCGCGCCGGCGCCCGAAGCACGCACGAACCCGCCCCACAAGATCACGAGGACGGTGTAGCCCAGGACGCCCCAGGCTACGCGGCGGACGGTGGGGAGGCGGCGGTCCATCAGCAGAAGACTTGGGTGACGTAGACGAGGTCGCGACGCCCGAGGGCCACGCCGATTCCGACGGACTCGACCTCGAGATCGAGCAGGACGCGCCGGTGGGGGGGCTCTGGAGCCAACTCCCGACCGTTGCCTCGGCGATCTCGTGGTCCGTGAACCAGTCCACGCGGCGCGTGACCGACTCGCCGACGAGGCGCTCCACGACCCGCTCGTAGCGTGTGGTCCGGTACAGGTTCTCCGAGATCCCGACGCGGCCGTGCCCCCCTCCGAGGTCTCGGCGGCACGCGACGCCCCCCGCGTCGCCCCGGTCGTGCGGCGACTGTCCGTCGGGCGAGACGTGGCCGAAGTAGCCGCGCCGGGCCATGTCCTCGCTGTGCTGGCGGGCGATCTGGGCGAGCGTGTCCGACCAGACGACGGCGGACCGGGCCTCCCTCCGTCGGGTCCGATTCGTCTCCGTGTGGACGAGCCGTTCGAGAGCGTCGAGGGGCGGAGGAGGCTCCGGGCGCTCGACGCGCGCTGGCGGCGCGACCGGGACCGCCGCCACGCAGCCGGAGAGCAGGAAGCAGACGAGGAGGGCACGTGCCATACGCCAATCAACGCACGGGTCGGGCCGTGGAGCCTGCCGCCGTCGAAGAACCTCCCGTGGAGCCGGTGCACAAAAAGGGCGGCCCTCCGAAGAGAGCCGCCCCAGGCTGGCGGAGCGCGTCCGCCAGCCGTGATCGCGAGGCGCGGGACTAAAAGTCCATCCCGCCGCCCATGCCGCCCATCCCGCCGCCGGCCGGCATGGCGGACTCGGGCTCCGGCTTGTCCACCACGACCGTCTGGGTCGTGAGCAGCAGGCCGGCCACCGAGGCGGCGTTCTCGAGCGCGGTCCGCGTGACCTTGGTCGGGTCCACGACGCCCATGCTCAGGAGGTTGCCGTACTCCTCGGTCCGGGCGTTGAACCCGAAGTCGTCCTTCCCGTCCTTGACCTTCTGGACGATGACGGAGCCCTCCAGGCCGGCGTTGTTGACGATCTGGCGGAGCGGCTCTTCGAGCGCGCGCCGGACGATCTTGACGCCGATCTCCTGGTCCTCGTTCTCGGTGTCGACCGAGTCGAGGGCCGAGAGGGCACGCACGAGGGCGACGCCGCCGCCGGCGACGATCCCCTCTTCGACGGCGGCACGGGTCGCGTGCAGCGCGTCCTCGACGCGGGCCTTCTTCTCCTTCATCTCGGGCTCGGTCGCCGCGCCGATCTTGATGACGGCGACGCCGCCGGACAGCTTGGCGAGGCGCTCCTGGAGCTTCTCGCGGTCGTAGTCCGAGGTCGTGGACTCCATCTGGGCCTTGATCTGGTTGATCCGGCCCGTGATCTGGTCCTGCTCCCCGGCGCCGTCCACGAGGGTCGTGTTGTCCTTCGTGATCACGACGCGCTGGACGCGGCCGAGCGTGTCGAGCGTGGCGTTCTCCATCTTGAAGCCCTTCTCCTCAGAGAGGACCGTGCCGCCGGTGAGGACCGCGATGTCCTCGAGCATGGCCTTGCGGCGGTCGCCGAAGCCCGGCGCCTTGACCGCGGCCACGCGGAGCGTCCCGCGGAGCTTGTTCACGACGAGCGTGGCGAGGGCCTCGCCGTCGATGTCCTCCGCGATGAGGAGGAGCGGCGAGCCCATCTGGGCCACCTTCTCGAGGACCGGGAGGAGGTCCTTCATCGCCGAGATCTTCTTGTCGTGGACGAGCACGAGGGCGTCCTCCAGGACGACCTCCATGTTGTCCGGGTCCGTCACGAAGTACGGGCTGAGGTAGCCGCGGTCGAACTGCATGCCCTCGACGGTGTCGAGCGACGTGTCCGTGCCCTTGGCCTCCTCGACGGTGATGACGCCGTCCTTGCCGACCTTCTCCATCGCCTCGGCGATGAGGTCGCCGATCTCGTCGTCGTTGTTGGCCGAGATGGAGCCGACCTGGGCGATCTCGTCCTTGCCGCCCACCTCGCGCGAGAGCTCCTTGAGCTTCGCGACGACCTGGGTCACAGCCTTGTCGATGCCGCGCTTGAGGTCCATCGGGTTCGCGCCGGAGTTGACCGAGCGGAGGCCCTGGTTCATGATCGCCTGGGCGAGAACGGTGGCCGTCGTGGTGCCGTCACCGGCGACGTCGGAGGTCTTGGAGGCGACCTCCTTGACCATCTGCGCGCCGACGTTGGCGATCTTGTCCTCGAGTTCGATCTCCTTGGCGACGGTCACGCCGTCCTTGGTGACGGTCGGGGCGCCGAACTTCTTCTCGATGATGACGTTGCGGCCCTTCGGCCCCAGCGTCACCTTCACGGCGTTGGCGAGCGCGTCGACGCCCTCCTTCAGCTGGTTGCGGGCGTCGGCGTCGAATGTGATTTGCTTTGCCATTGTTGGGTTGGGTGGTTCTGGGTTCAGAGTTGGCTGCGCCTACGCTGGCGCGGTCCGGGGTGGATCGGGCGGGGCTCAGGCGGCAGGGGAGGGGATCAAACCCCTCGAACCGTGAACCCCGAGCCGTCTAGCCGTTGACGACGCCGAGGATGTCGGACTCGCGCATGATGAGCACGTCCTCGCCGTCGAGCTGGATCTCGGTGCCGGCGTACTTGCCGTAGAGGACGGTGTCGTTCTCGGAGACGGTCATGTCGACCTTCGTTCCGTTCTCGACCTTGCCCGGGCCGACGGCCAAGACGGTGCCGCGCTGCGGCTTCTCCTTCGCGGTGTCAGGGATGTAGAGGCCGCCGGCCGTCTGGGTCTCGGCGTCCTGGGGCTTGACGACGACGCGGTCGCCGAGCGGCTTGATTGATGCTGCCATGGGGGTTGGGAGGTGAGTGCTGAAGGTGGCGGCGAGCGCCGCACGGGCAGAGGTTAGCACTCTCGCGAGGAGAGTGCTAGTGTCGTAAACGAGGCGTCTGCCCAGCGGGTCCGGCTGGCACGTTAAGAGGCGGTCAAGCCGCTTGGGGCGGCGCGTGTCCGAGGTGGGGCGGGTGCCGTAGGTTGGGCCCTCATGTCGCGCACGCGCTCTCTCACTCTCGGCTGGACCGTCGCCTCGGCGGGTGCCTTCGCGCTCGTGGGGCTGGCGGTGCTGCCCGCCGTGGTCGAGGGCGAGGGGGGCGACGTCGTGTTCCGCGCGTTCTCGTTCGTGTGCCACCAGTTCCCCGAGCGGTCGCTCCACGTCCACGGGGCGCCGGTCGCGCTCTGCCACCGCTGCCTGGGGATCGCCTCGGGCTTCGCCCTCGGCCTCGCGTCAGCTCCGCTGCTCGCCCCCCGCCTCCGCCAGTGGATCGCGCGCGGGGCACAGGCCCGCTGGCTCGCGCTCGCGGTGCTCCCGACGGCGCTGGACTGGGTCGTCGGCGCGCTCGGGGTCTGGACCAACACCCCGGCCTCCAGGATGTTGACGGGCGCCTTGTTCGGGGCCGTCGCCGGTGTCGTCCTCGCATGCAACCTGCTCGTCACCGCACGGGCCTCCTCGTTCCCATCCTCTGCCCTGATCTCCGATGCCCAGTAAAAACCAATCCATCCTGCTCGGCGCCCTCGTCTCCGTCGTCCTCGGGGTCGTTCTCGCGTTCATCGCCTACTCCGGCAGCATGGCCGGGATGGTCGTGGGCGGGTGCGGTGGCTGCCTGGCCGCGTTCGTCGGACCCGTCATTGCCGTCTGGCACTACACCAACACCCACAATCTCACGCTCCCGGCGGGCTCGGGTGCCGGTCTGGGCGCCATCACAGGAGTGGCCGGAAGCGTGTTGAGCTGGGCAGTCACGCTCGTGCTCCGCGCCGTCGGCGTATTTCCGACGGCCGAGGAAGTGGCGCGCCGGTCATCGGAGATGTTCGGCGCCGGCGGGACCGACGTGCCCGACATGAGCGGCTCGTTTATGTCGTCGCCCATCGGGGAGCTGCTCATCGGTCTGTTGGTGGGTGCCATCGTGGGCGCCATCGGTGGCGCCATCGCGGCGTCCGTCTTTAAGAAGGGACCCGTCGAGGAGGTCTAGACGGAACCTCGCCGGTAGTGGGCATGGCGAGGGCTCCACGTCCGGCTCCGCCCTCAGGGGGCGGGGCCGGAGCGCCGGTCTACCGGTCGTCCTCCTCGGCGTCGCCTCCTGGCGAATCGTCGCCCGGCGAATCGTCGCCGGGCGCGTCGAGATCGGGGTGCTGGTGGGACGGCGGGGCGGGCGTGGCGAGCACCTCCTCGACGGCGGCCTCCAGGCTCTGGATCTCCTCCATGTCGATGTCGCCCTCGCCGGTCCACGCGATCCGGCCGTCGCGGGCGACGAGGTAGGCGTACACGTCGCCGGTCTTGACGCCGAGCTTTTTGCGGAACGCCTTCGTGTCGACGAAGATGGGGACGGTCCGGGCGCGCTCGGCGTCGCCGTCTACCTGCCCCCGGATGCCGATGGTGGCGAGGTCCCCGAACCACTTCAGCTTGCTGCTGACGACGGGGAGTTCGAGCGTGGCGAATCGGTCGCCGTGCGCCTCGGCGAGCCGGTCGCCGAGGCGCGCCCACTGGTCCGCCAGCGGGTCGAGGTCGTCGCGGAAGGCGACGACGAGGAGCGTGGCGTCGGCCGGGAGGTCGGCCGGGAACGTCACGTCGGTGCCGTCGAGGCGGGCGCCTTTGACGACGGGGAAGTGCGAGAGCGGCTCGGAGCGAGAAAAGAGACCCATGGTGCCAGGGAGAGGAGGCGCAAGCTAGCGCGCCGTCTCTCTCGCGAGGGCGTCCGCCCCGTCCACTCGTCCGCGCTGGCGACCTCCGCCCGCGCGGACGGATGGACGGCTACGGGAGCGGAGCCCGCGCCAGGAACCCCGTCGGGTCCACGAGGTCGCGCCGTCGCATGAATGGGGCCCCGTTGAGGTGCCGCCCCGAGGTGCCCGTGGCCCGCGTCAGCGCGCCCGTCTCCGTCTTGTCGTACAGCTCCAGGTGGAGCATCATCGACGGAACGCCGAGGCGCCGGCCGTTGGCCTTGGTCAAGATTCCGACGCGGCCGATCTGTTGGCCGCGCGTGACGTGTTGGCCCTTCTTGACGAACGGCGTGTCCTCGGGCGCGACCTCCCCATAGCGCGCGATGAACGTTCCGTGGTCGATCTCGATGGCGTGCGTCCTGAGGTAGAACGGGTACGGGCCGCGCGTGACCGTCCCGTCGGCCAGGGCGAGGAGCGGCGTAAAGTCGGGGAAGTAGAGGTCGATCCCGGCGTGGGCTCGCGCGCCGCCCGAGCGACGGGCACCGAACGCCCGCATCCCGGCGCCCGCCCCGTGGTACGGCGTGGCCGAGGACCGCTCGAACGGGAACGAGATGAACACGTCGCCCATCGAGAGGAGCGCGTTGAGACGGAGGAGCGAGTGGCCGCCGGGGTCGAGGCGCGCGTCCGGCCGCCGGATGCCGATGCGTCGCTGGAAGTGCGCGATGGCGCCTTCCGTGCCCACGCCGCACATCCCGTCGACCGGGCCGGGGTCGAGAAGGTCGTCGAGGGTCAGGCGCGCGGCGGCCGTCAGCGCGGTCTGGACGGTCTCGACGTCCGACTCCTTGTTGGTGCCCTCGTGGCCGACGGAGGCGGACAGCTGGATGTTCATGGTCCTGAAGGAGATGAAGGGTCTTGGATGGTACGGGTTTCCGCCCATGCATCCGCGGGAATCAAGGAGTTGGGGTGTCCCATCCTCCGGCAGGTGCCGAGGAGGCCTACACGCCACCGCCCCGCTGGCGGGGACGGCCAGTGGGGCGGGAGAGGCCGATGGCGCCGCGAGGCTGCACGCGAGCGCGGTTCACGGACGGCGAGCCCACGCTTCCAGACACCCACGCCCTCTCGTCTCTGACCTAGCCGCCACCGATGCCGTGCGTGCCCGTGTGCCCGTCGGCCCCGAACAGCGGTCTGAGCGCTCCGATCAGCCGCTCGCTCCCGCCCTGCTCAATCTCGCTCCAGAGGGCCGCCCACTGGCGCGTCAGCGCCTCGACGTCGGGTGGCTCCCCCTCGGTTCCGGCGTTCAGGAGCGCCTCAATGGCCGCCCCGTGCCTCGCGAAGGCGTCGTCGATCTGGCGCCACTCGTCCTCGGTCGGCGCGGCGGCGCGGCGGATCGCCTCTCGGAAAAACTCCGCGTAGCCCGCCACGAGGGCGACGGCCCGGCCGGCCGCCGGCGGCACGTGCTCCGGGACGACGAGCCCACGGCGGACGAACGGGAGCGCCCAGTTGTCGGCCGCCCACACGCCGTCGGGGTTGGCCGCCTCGGTCCAGGCGTGGAGCATGGCGAGGCGAGGCCGGTCCTCGTCGCGGACGCCGTGGGGGACCAGCCCGAACGCCTCGTCCATCAGCCGTCCGGCGTGGGCGTGCCACGCGCCCTCGTAGGGGAACGCCGGAGGCGCTTCGCCCCCGGCAACGGGGACCGTGAACGCGGCGCCAGTCAGCACGGGCACCCCGTCGACGTCGAGGTAGGTCAGCATGGCGGGGGCGGCGGGGTCGAAGTCGCGGCTCACCGCCCGGCCGGGGTGGACCCAGTGCTGCCCCATGTGCGGCATGTCCGGCCCGAGCGGGCGGAAGCCCGCCGCACTGGCGGCGCGCTGGTCCGCGAACGGCCGGATCGCGTCGCGCACCTCCCGGAGAAACGTGGCCTCCGCCTCGGCCTGGCTCTCGCCAGCCGGAGCCCTCGCCGGGTGGACGTGCTGGGCGTGCGCGAGCGGTGCCGCGAGGACCAGGGCGGCGAGGAGAGGCGTGCGGAGCGTCATGGCTGGCGGTGCGCCTCGGTGTACGGCAGGATCTCGGACTGCCCGCGCCGCGCGAGGAGGGCGGCGAGCACGTCGCCCTCCAGGCCGTACGGGAAGCGGCTGAGGCGCTGGAGCGGCATCCGGCCTTTGGGCTGGCCGAACCTCCTGAGCGTCCCCACCCGTCCGTACCCCGCGAGCGGGTCCGTGTCCGTCCCCGACGAGGCCGAGCGGGCGTAGATCCGGCCCGAGTCGATCTGGGAGAGGGGGACGCGGACGACGGTCCGCGTGCCGCCCTGCGTCTGGAAGGCGTCGAGGACGTAGGCGTCCGCTTCGACGGCCAGCAGCTCGCCCACGAGCGTCGCGCGGGTGGGGCCATCGAGGGTCTCGATCCAGAGGGTCAGGCCCTCGGCCTGGTACACGTCGCGTCCGCTGGTGCCGAAGAAGCATCCGGGGAGCGCCCCGACGAGCGTGAGGAGCAGGAGGCGTCGAGTCATCGGACCGGGAGCTTGCCCTTTTCGAAGTGCGTCTCGTAGGTCTCGCGCAGCGCGCGCCACGAGGCGATGGCGTCGACGAGCGTGGCGTCGGTCGGCTGGAACCGGGGACCGGCGGGGCGGCGCAGCCAGTCGGGCCGCATCCACTCGGAGTAGTAGCCCTGGGCGGAGACGAACAGGGTCTGCGCCTGGCCGGGCGCGGGCGCCGGGGGCGAGAAGTCGGCCTGGAACAGCCGCCCCGGTCCTTGTTCGAGGTAGCTCCGGTCGGGCTCAGCGAGGGGGGCGCGGGCGTCCGAGCCGTCGCCGAGCACGGCGCGGACCAGGGGAACGGGCTCCGTCGGGACCGTCTCGACGCGCGCGAGCGTGGCCCGGTCGATCCGCCAGCCGTCGGCGAGGAACCGGAGCCGGACGCGGAGCACGTCGCCCTCGGGGACCGGCACCACGACGGCCCGTTCGGCCCAGGCGATGGGACCGGCCTCGGCCAGCCGCGCGACCTCGCGGAACACGCCGCCGTCCTCCACCTCGACGCGCAGCCCCAGGCGTCGGAGGTAGTACTCGCCGAACTGGGCGACGCTCCCGATCGAGGCCATGTCCTGGCCGATCCAGTCGAGCGCGCCGGGGCCTTGCCCGGCCAGCATGTGCTCGTAGAGCACGACCGTCATGAGCAGGCTGCTCCGG
The DNA here is from genome assembly GCA_963811175.1 of Rubricoccaceae bacterium. Lineage (GTDB taxonomy): Bacteria > Bacteroidota > Rhodothermia > Rhodothermales > Rubricoccaceae > Rubrivirga. The sequence goes on from CAWEQE010000002.1 coordinate 2,042,961, forward strand.
AACCGCAGGGCCACCGCCGCGCTGTCGGCGTCGGGGCGCGGGAAGGTGAGCGTGACGGTGTCCGTCAGGTCGCCCTCGCGGACGGACGCCGTGACCTCGCGGGCGGTCTCGTAGGCGACGTCGTCGAGCGCGAGGAGCGGGGGGAGCACGTCGCGGCCGGTCCGGTCGCGCGCCTCCAGGGGGGCGGCCTCGTCGCTCAGGACGTGGGCGCGGCCGTCGTCGGCGGGGACGGCGCGGGCGCCCGGGGCGTGCGCGACGGCCTCGAGCGCGAGGTGGTTGAGGTAGTGCGTCTCGAGGGCCTCGTTGCGGATCTCCAGCCGCACCGCGCCGTCGGGCTGGCGGGCCGCGTGGCGGAGCACGTCGCGGTCGCGCATCTCGAAGAGCGGGGCGATGCTGTTCGAGAACAGCTCGGCCTCGAGCGCGAGCGTGTCGGCCTCGGTCGCCGAGTAGACCGTCGGGCACGACCCGAAGATGAGGACGGCCGCGCCGGCCGCCGCGTACGCCGCCACCACCGACGCGCCCGCGCTGGCGATCAGGGAGGTCACCGGCTCGAAGTCGGTCGAGTAGACCTCGGCGCCGACCACGCGGTCCAGCGCCACCGCCGACACGGCGCGCTCCGGGCCGTCGGGGAAGGGGAGGAGCCGGCCCCCGCCGCCGGCCACGCTGTCGGCCCCGACGGCGGCGCCGTTCGGGAACAGGACGACCGACCCGTCGGTGAGGTGGACGCGGAGCGGAGACGTGACGGCCGTCGGCTCGCCGCTCGCCTGGAGGTCGACGGGGTCGGCGTCCGCGTTCTGGAAGAGGACCAGGCACCCGGCCGTGGTGACGGAGAGAACCAGCAGGAGCGCGACGATCCGCATGCGTCCGTGGAGGGCGAGACGGAAGGGTAGCCGGCGGGGCACGTCCAAGCAAGTCCGATCCGACGGGTCGGACTGGTGCAAACGCATCAGGCGCGGCGAGCACGGCGGCTCTAAGCAACCCGCCCCGCTGGCGACGACGGCCAGCGGGGCGGGAGAGAGGCCGGCGGTCCGACGAGGCTCAGTCGTCGTAGTTGTCGATCTGGGCGCGCTGGAGGCCACCCGAGAAGTCGACGTAGACCGTCTTGGTCTCGGTGTAGAAGTCGTAGACCTCCCAGCCGCCCTCGCGGTGCCCGTTGCCCGTCGCCTTCACGCCGCCGAAGCTCATGTGCGCCTCGGCCCCGATCGTCGGGCCGTTGATGTAGGTGATGCCGGCGTCGAGGTCGCGGATGGCCTGGAAGGCGCGCGCGATGTCTTTCGTGTAGACGGCCGACGAGAGCCCGTAGGCCACGTCGTTGGCGACGGAGAGCGCCTCGTCGAACGAGGACACCTTGATGACGGAAAGGACCGGCCCGAAGATCTCCTCGCGGGCCACGCGCATGTCGCGGGTCACGTCCGTCAGGAGGGTCGGGTTGAAGAAGAAGCCGTCGTCGAGGTCGCCGCCGTTCGCGCGCGTGCCGCCCATGCGGATCGTGGCGCCGTCCTCGCGGGCCACGTCCATGTAGCTCGTCACCTTGCTCATGGCCTTCTGGTTGATGAGCGGCCCCATCTCGGTGTCGTCGTCGTTGCCGTAGCCGAGGCGGAGCTTGCTCGCCCGCTCGACGATCCGCTCGACCAGCTCGTCGTGGACGTCCTCGTGGACGATGAGACGCGAGGTCGCCGTGCAGCGCTGGCCCGTCGTGCCGTAGGCGCCCCAGATCAGGCCCTCCATCGCCAGGTCGAGGTCGGCGTCCTCCATCACGATCGCCGGGTTCTTCCCGCCCATCTCCAGCGAGACGCGGGCGTGCCGGGACGCGGCCTCGGCCGCGATCGTCGCGCCGGTGTCCGAGGAGCCCGTAAACGAGATGGCCGCCACGTCCGGGTGCTCCACGATGGCGCGGCCCGTCGGCCCGGCGCCCTGCACGAGGTTGACGACGCCGGCCGGGACGCCCGCGTCCTCCAGCACCTTCACCAAGAGCATCCCCGAGTGCGGCGCGTCCTCGGACGGCTTGAACACGACCGTGTTGCCGCTCAGGATGGCGGGGAACATCTTCCACGTCGGGACGGCCACGGGGAAGTTCCAGGCCGTGATGAGGCCGCACACGCCGATGGGGCGCCGGACCGTCATGTTGAACTTGTTGTTCATCTCCGACGGGACCGTGTGGCCGAAGAGCTGGCGGCCCATCGTCATGGCGTAGTAGGCCGTGTCGATGGCTTCCTGGACGTCGCCCTTCGTCTCGAAGAACGGCTTGCCCATCTCGCGCGTCATGGCGCGGGCGATCTCGCTCTTGCGCTCCGTCATCAGGTCGCCGACGCGCTTGAGGATCTCGCCGCGCTTCGGGGCCGGCATGAGGCGCCAGCTCTCGAACGCCTCCTTCGCCGCCGCCACGGCCGCGGCGACGTCGGCCTCGCCCGAGTCCGGGAAGTGGCCGATGAGGTCGGACTGGCGGGCCGGGTTGCGGCTCTCGAAGGTCTGGCCGCTCTGGGCATCGACCCACTGGCCGCCGATGTAGTTCTGGAAGGTCGGAGCGTCTGCCATGATCGGGGGTTGGGACAACAACGGGGGCCGAGAAACTACCGGGCGTCGGGGTCGCCGGGCGGCCCGTCCGGATTCTCTGCGGCAGGTTCGTGCGCGAGCGTTCCCTGCGACGCCCGGAGGAGCGGGAAGAGGACCGCTGCCGCGATCGCCGGCAGGTAGAACAGGACGAGCCGCCACGCCGAGGTCGCCAGTCCGAGGATCTCGGACGGCACGAACGGCTGGTGGAGGACGAGGAACGTGGCCTCGGTGGCCACGGCCGCTCCGGGCGTCGGGACCGGGCTGGCGATGGCGTAGGTCAGCCACCCGAGCACCCAGAACAGGTAGGGGCGGAGCGGGCCGCCCAGCATCGCGATCACGATCGTCGCCACGGAGTAGCGGGCCGTCCACTGCACGACGGTGAGGCCGAACGAGAGGGCGAACCGGCTCTTCCCACGCCGGACCACGAGCCCGAAGACCCGCCGGACGTCCGTCCAGATCGCCCGGAGCGGGCGCCGCACCCGGAGGGCCCACCGGCGCGCCGTGCGCCGGGGCCTCGGCCCGAACCGCCCCCGCAGCGCGAGGCGGCTGGTGACGTACACGAGGCCCCCGAGGGCGACGACCGCGCCCAGCGCGACCGCGGTCGGCGACGACGGCCGGAAGACGTACTCGGCCGACAGCCGCCGCACGGCGTCGCCCTCGGACGCCGCGGAGAGGGAGGTCGCCACCGGAAGCGCGATCAGGAAGAACAGCGTGTCCTCGACGCCCTCGACCGAGAAGAGCGACGCGGCCGTGCGGACGGGGAGGCCGGTCCGCGTCGCGAGCGCCCACCGGATCGACCCGCCGCCACGGCCGTCGGGGTCACGGCCGAGCCGAGGACGCCGCCGGCGTAGATCTTGAGCGCCTGGGGGAACGAGAGCGGGAACCCGACGAACCGCGTCCAGATCACGATCCGGAGGCTCTGCGTGACCCACGGCACCCCGCTCAGGGCCACGGCGGCGAGGAAGGGGAGGGCCGGCAGTTGCCAGAGCGCGTCGAGGAGCTCTCGATCCGTGGTCAGGAGCGAGAACACCACGTTGGCCGCCACGCCGAGCGGGATGAGGACGGCGGCGAGCCGGAAGAGCCGGAAGGCGCGGCGGGCGGGAGCGAGGCCGGCAGCGGCATGGCGTCTCCGGTGCGGGGTCCGAGGGAGCGACACGCTAACTTCGCCCCGTCCCTCCCCGAACCCATGCCCGTCACCGCCCCCGACCCCACGGCCGAGGCCGAGCGCCTCGCCGGCCGTCTCTCCGAGCGGATCCGCTCCGTCCCGCCCTCCGGCATCCGCCGCTTCTTCGAGATCGCCGCGACCATGGACGACGTGATCTCGCTGGGCATCGGCGAGCCCGACTTCGTCTCGCCCCAGCCGATCATCGACGCGGCCAAGGCCGGGCTCGACGCCGGCAAGACCAGCTACACGGCCAACCTGGGGCTGGCCGAGCTCCGGGAGGCGATCGCGGGCGAGCTGGACCGGCTCTACGACCTCCAGTACAACCCCCAGAACGAGATCATCGTGACGGTCGGCGCGAGCGAGGCCATCACGATCGCGCTCCTGTCGCTGCTCGACCCGGGCGACGAGGTCCTCATCCCCGAGCCCTGCTTCGTGAGCTACGGCCCGACGGCCGAGTTCTGCGGGGCCGAGGTGGTCTGGGTCCCGACGCGGGCCGAGAACGACTTCCAGGTCACCGCCGACGACCTCCGCCAGCGGATCACGGACAAGACCAAGCTCCTCTTCCTCGGCTACCCCAACAACCCGACCGGCGCCGTCCTCCGGCGCGACACGCTCGAGGAGATCGCCGAGGTGGTCCGCGAGCACGACCTGTTCGTGCTGTCGGACGAGATCTACGACCGGCTCGTCTACGGCGACGCGTTCGAGCGCGGCCACGTCTCGGTCCCGACGCTGCCCGGGCTCTACGAGCGGACGATCCTGGTCAGCGGGTTCTCGAAGGGCTACGCCATGACGGGCTGGCGGATCGGCTACGCGGCGGCGCCGAAGCCGATCCTCGACCAGATGTACAAGGCGCACCAGTACGTGGTCATGAGCGCGCCGACGATGGCCCAGGTGGGGGCCCTCGCCGGCATCCGCGAGGCGCAGGGCGCCGTCGAGGAGATGCGCGAGGCCTACGACGCCCGCCGCCGCGTGATCGTGGACGGCCTCAACGCGGCCGGCCTGCCGACCTTCGAGCCGGAGGGCGCCTTCTATGCGTTCCCGGACATCACCTCGACGGGCCTCTCGTCGGAGGACTTCGCGCAGCGGCTCTTGCAGGAGGAGCACGTGGCGTGCGTGCCCGGCAGCGCGTTCGGGCCGAGCGGCGAGGGCTACCTCCGGTGCTCGTACGCCACGGCGCTGCCCCAGATCGAGGAGGCCGTCCGCCGCATCACGCGCTTCGCGGACAAGGTGCGGAACGAGGGGTAGCGGCTTGCCCCCCGCTCGTCTCCGGCTGTGGGCTCGGGAGTTGTGTTCCCGGCTCATGCGGACCTCCCTCGTTGATTCGACAAGCGTGTTGCGACCCCGCGCATTCTGCACGTCGTCGTGCGGATCGTCGTTCTTGTCTCCTCCCCTCTGGCCCACGCTCAGTCGCTCTACGTCGGGTCCCCCGGGAGCGTCGGCGGTCTTTAAGACGCCATCGACGCGTGGGTAGCTTGGGGCCGTCCCCCGCACCCCCATGTCCGACCTCTCCGCCCGCGTCGCCACCCTCGGCCGCTACCTCGACATCGACGGCCGCCGCCAGCGGCTGGCGGACCTCCAGGCTCGGCGCCTCGAGCCCGGCTTCTGGGACGACCCCGAGTCCGCCGCCGCCGTCGAGCAGGAGATCTCCGCCGAGGAGGACTGGCTCGACAGCTTCGGCGCGCTCGAACGGCGCCGCGACGACGTCGCCACGCTCCACGAGATGCAGGCCGAGGAGGACGACGCCGACCTCGGCGCCGAGATCGAGCGCGAGGAGGCCGCTCTCACGCGCGAGTTGGAGGCGATGGAGCTACGCGGGATGCTCTCGGGCCCCGACGACGCCCGGACGGCCATCCTCACCATCAACGCCGGCGCCGGCGGCACGGACGCCCAGGACTGGGCCGAGATGCTGCTCCGGATGTACACGCGCTACGCCGAGCGCCACGGCTACACGCCGTCGCTCCTGGAGTACCAGGAGGCCGAAGAGGCCGGCATCAAGAGCGCCTCGCTCCGCGTCGACGGCCGCTACGCCTACGGCTACCTCCGGGCCGAGAGCGGCGTCCACCGGCTCGTCCGCATGAGCCCGTTCGGCTCCGGCGACAAGCGGCAGACCTCGTTCGCGTCCGTCTTCGTCTACCCCGAGATCGACGACGCCATCGAGGTCGAGATCAACCCGGCCGACCTGGAGCTTCAGACGTTCCGCTCGGGCGGCAAGGGCGGCCAGAACGTGAACAAGGTCGAGACCGGCGCCCGCTACGTGTGGACCGGGACGCTCTCGAACGGCCAGGACGAACGCGTCGTCGCGGAATCGACCGAACAGCGGAGCCAACTCCAGAACCGCGACCGGGCCATGCAGATGCTGAAGTCGCGGATCTACGCGCTCGAACAAGCGATCCGCGAGGCGGCCAAGAACGCCGAGGAGGCCGGCAAGAAGAAGATCGAGTGGGGCAGCCAGATCCGCTCCTACGTCTTCCAGCCCTACACGATGGTCAACGACCACCGCACGGAGGTCAAGGACCCCGACGTGCAGGGCGTCATGGACGGCGACCTGGACGAGTTCATCAAGGCGTACCTGCTCCAGGAAACGGGCCGGGCGGCTGGCGAAGCGTAGAGCCGCGCGCGGGACAAGAGAGGCATTGTGACTCGGGCGCGGGGAAAGGGAGCGGACCGGCCCCCCGAGTAGGAGTGCAGTCCCGTCGTTCGTCGGACGAGCGCGTTCTGGCCACGGACGTGGCGTCTGATCGTTTTCTGAGGACGCCGATCTGACTCGCCAGTCGCACCGGCAGGACGTACCCTCTCGTTGACCCCCCTCCGGCCGTCTCTGCCGCCCTCGCCATGCGCTGCCTCTTCCTGTCCCTGTTCTGCCTCCCGCTCGTCGCCGCCGGGTGCTCGACGTTCTCGGAGACCGACCCGGCGGCGGGCCGGACCCTCGCGTCCTTCGACGTCGAAACCGAAGAGGAGTACCGGGCAAAACGCGCCGAGATGGTGGCGGCCCTGGACGAGATGATCGGGGCGGCCGAGGCCGCCGACGTCGCGGCGTGCCGCGTGGTCGCGGTGGGGGAGAAGGCGTGCGGCGGGCCGGCGGCCTTCCTCGTCTACTCCGCCACTGCCAGCGACGCGGACGCCGTCGAGGCGCTGGCGGGCGAGATCACCGCGCTGGACAGGGAGGCCAACCGCGCCTTCGACCTCGTCTCGGACTGCATGGCGCGTCTGGAGCCGGCGCCGGCCCTCGTGGACGGCCGCTGTGTGGTGAAGGGCGCGCGGTAGCGGCGGCGCCGTCCGCCAGCGGGCCGGCCGGATGCACGCTCGCGTCGCGCGTAGGTAACGTGGGGCCTCCCCCACGACCCTATGCGCGACCGCTACGACTTCCTCGTCATCGGCTCCGGCGTCGCCGGGCTCTCGTTCGCCATCCGCGCCGCCGAGGCCGGGACCGTCTGCGTCGTCACCAAGAAGGAGTCGGCCGAGAGCAACACGAACTACGCCCAGGGCGGCATCGCCGCCGTGATGCACCCCGGCGACGACGTGGAGGACCACATCGAGGACACGCTCGTCGCCGGCGCCGGCCTCTGCCACGAGGACGTGGTGCGGATGGTGGTGACGGAGGGGCCGGAGCGCGTCCGCGACCTCATCGACCTCGGCGCTCGGTTCGACCGCGACCCCGACGGCGACCTCCACCTCGGCCGGGAGGGCGGCCACTCGGCGCACCGGATCGTCCACGCCGAGGACATGACGGGCCGCGAGGTCGAGCGCGCCCTGCTGGCGGCCGTCCGCCGCAGCCCGAACATCACCGTTCTGGAGTACCACTACGCCGTCAACCTGCTCACCGAGCACCAGCTCGGCGCGCCGACGGCGTCCGGCGACGGCCTCCACTGCTACGGCGCGTACGTCCTCGACAGCCAGACGGGCACGGTGAAGACCGTCCTCGCCAAATCCACGCTGCTGGCGGCCGGCGGCGCCGGGCAGGTCTACCAGCACACGACGAACCCGACGGTCGCCACGGGCGACGGGATCGCGATGGCCTACCGCGCCCGCGCCGTCGTCGCCAACATGGAGTTCATCCAGTTCCACCCGACGAGCCTGTACCTCCCCAGGGCCGACTTCGACGGCCGCTCGTTCCTCATCACCGAGGCCGTCCGCGGGGACGGCGGGTTGCTGACGAACCTCGGCGGCGAGCGGTTCATGCCGGCCTACGACGCGCGCGAGGAGCTGGCCCCGCGCGACGTGGTGGCCCGCGCCATCGACGACCAGATGAAGAAGCGCGGCGAGGACCACGTCTGGCTCGACATCAGCCACAAGCCCGCCGACGCCGTCCTCGCCCACTTCCCGAACATCCAGGAGACGCTGCTCCGCTACGGGATCGACATGACGCGCGACCCGATCCCGGTCGTCCCGGCCGCGCACTACACCTGCGGAGGCGTCGTCGTCGACAGGGAGGCTCGGACCTCCATCGCCGGCCTCTTCGCCTGTGGCGAGGTGACGTGCTCGGGCCTCCACGGCGCCAACCGGCTCGCCTCCAACTCGCTCCTGGAGGCCATGGTCTACGCCCACAACGCCGTCGAGCCGGCCCGCCAGTACGCGGCCGCCCACGACTGGGAGGACCGCATCCCAGAGTGGGACGAGTCGAACGCGGAGAACCCGACCGAGTGGGTCCTCGTGAGCCACAACCGTCAGGAGCTGCGCCGCGTGATGCAGAGCTACGTCGGGATCGTGCGCTCGGAGCTGCGCCTGGAGCGGGCCGCCCGCCGGATCGACCTGATCCACCGTGAGACGGAGGAGTTCTATCAACGGACGAAGCTCTCGGCCGAGCTGTGCGAGCTCCGCAACCTCGCGGCCGTCGCCCACCTCATCGTCGCCTGCGCCCGGCGCCGCCACGAGAGCCGGGGCCTCCACTTCATGGCCGACTTCCCCGAGCGCGACCCGGCCCAGCGGCACGACACGGTCTACCGGGAGGTGCCGGTGTAGGAGGACGGGGGGCGGGCAGCAGCCACCCGTCCCGCTGGCGGTCCGCCTCCGCGAGCGGGAGCCAGACCCCGAACCCCACCGATTCTGCACATCAAAACGTGGATCTGGGGGCCATTAGGGGCGTTGACCGGATTGCGAGGCGCCCTCGGCCGCCGTACCTTCTGAATCGCTCCCCTGCGGAGCGTGCGAAGGGAGGTGGGTGCCCCGCCTCCCGTTGTTTTTGGCGCCTCGCGCGGGTCCATCCCCGCCCGACCGCCCGAGCGACGCCCGTTCCGCCGAACGGGCGTTTTCTGTCTCTCCCGACCGCCCCGTGTCCACCGACCCCCGTCCCGCTCCCGCCGCGCCGCCCGCCGACCCGCTGGCGGACCGCGTCCGCGCGCTTGCCGAGGAGGCAGCCGCCGATACCGACCTCTACGTCGTCGACGTGGAGGTCCGGGGGTTCCAGGGGAGCCGCGTCGTCTCCGTCTTCGCCGACGCCGAAGAGGGCGCCGGGGCCGACGACCTCGCCGCGCTCAGCCGCTCGCTCTCGTTCCTCCTCGACACCGAGGACCTCGTCAAAGGCCGCTACCGGCTCGACGTGTCCTCGCCGGGCGCCGAGCGACCGCTCACCGACCGCCGCCAGTTCCCGCAGCACGTCGGCCGCACGCTGGCGGTCACGTTCGAGCGCGACGGCGACCAGGTCGTGACGGCCCAGGGCGAGCTGCTCGCCGTCACCGACGACGGCCTCACGCTCGACGCCGCCGAGACGGCGCCCATCCCGTTCGACGCCATCCGTGAGGCCCGCGTCGTCCTGCCCTGGTAGGACCCCGCGCCCCACGCCCTACGCACCCCGATTCATGCAAAGCACCGTCCTCGTCTCCTCCTTCGCCGAGATCGCGCGCGAGAAGGACATCGACCGCGACACGCTCCAGGTCATCATCGAGGACGTGTTCCGGGCGATGATCAAGAAGCGCTACGGCGCCGACGACCCGGAGGCGTTCCAGATCGTCTTCAACCCCGACAACGGGGACTACCAGATCCTCCACGTCCGCGAGGTGGTGGAGGACTACGACCTCGAGGACCCCGTCTCCCAGATCGAGTTCTCGGAGGCCTACAAGATCGACGAGGAGTACGACATCGAGGACGAGGTGGCCGAGGCCATCCACGTCGAGGACTTCGGGCGCCGCGCCGTCCAGGCCGCGCTCCAGACCTTTCGCCAGCGGATCCGCGACATCGAGAAGGAGAACACCTTCCGCGAGTACTCCGAGCTGATCGACGAGATCGTGGTCGGCGAGATCTACCAGACCCGCCGCCGCGAGGTCCTCGTCCTCCACAACAAGACCGAGCTCGTGCTGCCGCGCTCGGAGCAGATCCCGAAGGACCGCTACCGCAAGGGGGACATGCTCCGGGCGGTCGTCGTGAACGTGGACCCCGACGCCGGCTCGTCGCCGCAGGTCGTCGTCTCGCGCGTGGCGCCCGTCTTCATCGAGCGGCTGTTCGAGCTGGAGGTGCCGGAGATCTACGACGGCATCATCGAGATCAAGCGGATCGTCCGGCTCCCCGGCGAGCGGGCCAAGATGGCCGTCATCAGCCACGACGAGCGCGTGGACCCGGTTGGCGCCTGCGTCGGCGTCAAGGGCTCGCGCATCCACGCCGTCGTCCGCGAGCTGGGCGGCGAGAACATCGACGTGGTCCCGTGGACCGACGACACCATCGAGTTCATCAAGCGCTCCCTCGCGCCGGCCAAGCCCACCGCCGTCGAGCTGAACGACGACCTCGACCCGCCCCGCGCCCGCGTCACCGTCCCGGCCGACGAGGTCTCGATGGCGATCGGCCGCGGCGGCCAGAACATCCGCCTCGCCTCGATGATCTCCGGGTACGAGCTGGACGTCTACCGCAACATCAAGTCCGACGAGGAGGACGTCGACATCGACGAGTTCTCGGACGCCATCCCGCCCGAGATCATCCAGCGCCTCAAGGACATCGGCTGCGACACGGCCAAGGCCGTCCTCGAGCTCCAGCCCTCGGAGCTGGCGCGCCGCACCGAGCTCCCTGAAGAGACGGCCCAAAAGATCACCTGGCTCATGGAGGCCGAGTTCGAGCGCGAGCAGCAGGAGGCCGCCGTGGCTGCCGACGCGACGGTCGAGGCCGACCTCGAAGCCTCCGTCGGCGACACCGACGACGTGCTCGCCGAGGGCGACGCCTCGCCGGACGCGGCCGACGCCGAGGACACGGACCCCGATGCCGAGACGTTCACCGAGGTGGCGGAGGCGACGGCCGAGGCGTCCGGCAATGACGAGCCCGCGACCGTGGACGCCGACGAACCTGAGACCGACGAGACGGAGGAGACCGCCGCCTAGTCCCCGCGCCGCCGACCGACCCGAGAAAAGACCCGTCCTCCGGACGCCCCCCGCATCCCCCCCTGCATGCCGACCCCGCGTAAGCGACCCTCCAACAAGCCGAAGAAGACCCAGCTCTTCAAGGCCACCCGCGAGCTCAACATCGCGACCGACACCATCGTGTCGGCGCTGCGAGACCGTGGGTTCGACCTCGACGACAAGCTGGCGGCCGGCGACCCCAACGCCCGGCTGACGCAGGACATGTACGACGCCCTCATCGAGGCGTACTCCGACGACGCCGACGCCAAGGCCCGCGTCCGCGAGCGCCGCCAGCAGATCGCGGCGGCGGACGCCGCCGAAGAGGCGGAGACCGAGGCCGCGCCGGCGCCGCCCGCCGCACCGGTCCCGACCCCGATGCCGACGCCCGAGCCGGTCGCCCCGGCCGAGCCCGTCGTGGAGACGCCGGAGCCCGAGGAGGCCCCCGCCGTCCCGGCCGAGCCGGTGATCGACACCGACGAGGCGCCCGCGCCGGAGCCTGTCGCGGAGGAGCCCAAGGCGGCGCCGGCGCCCGTCGCGGAGACGGCGTCCGAGCCCACCGCCGAGGCGTCCGAGCCGGAGGAGGCTCCCGAGCCGGCGCCCGCCGAGGCCACCGCCGAGGCATCCGAGACCCAAGAGGCGGCGCCCGCTGAGACGGAGGCCGCGACGGCCGACGCCACGGCGGAGGCGGGTCAGCCGCAGGGCGCGATGGACGCCAGCGAGCCGACGCCGGCCGAGGACCAGGGCGGCGTGGTCCGCGCCAACCGCTACGGCCTCACCGGCACGAAGGTGCTCGGCAAGATCGACCTGTCCGGCCTCGACTCCGGCTCGCGCCGCAAGCGCAAGCAGAAGACCGAGCCGGCCGCGTCCGCCGGACCGGCCACGGGTGGGCCGCGGAGCAAGACGGGCGGCAAGAAGGGGAAGAAGGGCCGCCGGGAGGTGGACCAGTCCGAGGTCGAGAAGAACGTCCAGGAGACGCTCAACAAGGTCACCGGCACGGGCGGCACCAAGCGGACCCGCCAGAAGCGCCGCCGCGCCCGCCGCGACGAGCGCGCCGCCATCCGCGAGGCCCGCGAGCAGGAGATGATGGAGCAGGCCTCCGTCCTCCGCGTCATGGAGTTCATCTCCACCGGGGACCTCGCCGAGGCCATGAACGTGCCCGTCACCGAGGTCATCTCGAAGGGATTCGGGCTGGGCATGATGGTCTCCATCAACCAGCGCCTCGACGCCGACGCCATCACGCTCCTCGCCGACGAGTTCGACTTCGAGGTCGAGTTCATGGACGAGGTCGAGGACGAGTTCGACATCGACTTCGAGGACGCCGAGGAGGACCTCGAGCCGCGCCCGCCCATCGTGACCATCATGGGCCACGTCGACCACGGCAAGACGTCGCTCCTGGATTACATCCGCCAGGCGAACGTGGTCGCGGGCGAGGCCGGCGGCATCACCCAGCACATCGGGGCTTACCAGATCCAGACCGACGAGGGCCGCGAGATCACGTTCCTCGACACGCCGGGCCACGAGGCGTTCACTGCCATGCGCGCCCGCGGTGCCCAGGTCACGGACCTCGTGATCGTGGTCGTCGCCGCCGACGACCAGGTGATGCCCCAGACCATCGAGGCCATCAACCACAGCCGCGCCGCCGAAGTCCCGATGGTCGTCGCGATCAACAAGATCGACCGCGAAGCGGCCAATCCGGACAAGATCATGGCCCAACTCGCCGAGCAGGGCGTCCAGGTAGAGCAGTACGGCGGCAAGGTCCAGTGCGAGCTCATCTCGGCCCTCAACGGGACGAACGTGGACTCGCTCCTCGAGAAGGTCCAGCTCGAGGCCGACCTCCTCGAGCTCCGGGCCAACCCGGACCGCAACGCCGTCGGGACGGTCGTGGAGGCCCGCCTCGACAAGGGGCGCGGCGTCGTCGCGACGGTCCTCGTAGAGAACGGGACGCTGGAGGAGGGCGACGCCTACGTCGTCGGCCTCACGTCCGGCCGCGTCCGGGCCATGTTCAACGAGCGCGACGAGCGGGTCAAGGTGGCCGGGCCGGCGACGCCGGTCCAGGTCCTCGGCCTGGCGGAGGCGCCGGAGGTGGGCGACCGGCTCATCGTGATGGACGACGAGCGGGACGCCCGCGAGATCGCGTCCAAGCGTCAGCACCTCATCCGCGAGCAGACGCTCCACCAGCGCCGCCACGTGACGCTCGCCGACCTCAGCCGCCGCATGGCGCTGGGCGAGATCACGAACCTCAACATCGTCGTCAAGGGCGACGTGGGCGGCTCCGTCGAGGCGCTCTCCGACGCCCTCCTCAAGCTCTCCAACGACGAGGTGGCCGTCCAGATCGTCCACTCGGGCGTCGGCGCCATCACCGAGTCCGACGTGATGCTGGCGGTGGCCTCGGACGCGGTGATCCTGGGCTTCCAGGTCCGCCCCGTGGCCGGTGTCCGATCCATCGCCGAGCGCGAGGAGATCGACATCCAGCTCTACTCCGTCATCTACGACGCCATCGAGGACGTCCGCGACGCGCTCGAAGGGCTCCTGGAGCCGGAGGAGAAGGAGACCGTCACCGCCACCATCGAGGTGCGGGACACCTTCCGCGCCCCGCGCGTCGGGACGATCGCCGGGTCCTACGTAGTCGAGGGCAAGGTGAGCCGCAACGACCGCGTGCGCATCGTCCGCGACGGCGTCGTGATCTACACCGGCGTGATCGACACGCTCCGCCGCTTCAAGGACGACGTAAAGGACGTGGCCGCTGGCTACGAGTGCGGCGTCACGGTCAAGAACTACAACGACATCAAGGTCGGCGACCAGTTCGAGACCTATACCGTCACCGAGGAGAAGCGGACGCTGGCCGTTTAGAGAGTGAGGGTAAAGGGGCGAGGGGCATGAGGCCTTTCGCCCCTTGTCTCTTGCCACATCCCCCTACCCATGAGCATTCGCACCGACCGCGTCGGCCGCATGATTCAGCGCGAGGTGGCCGACCTCCTCCAGCAGGACTTCGGTGAGGCCACCCAGTCGCTCGTGACCGTGACCGGCGTCCGCATGACGGACGACCTCGGCATCGCCTACGTCGACCTCTCGGTCCTCGGCGGGACGCCGGAGGCGCGGAAGGCCGCCTTCGGGCGCGTCGAGGCGCAGACGACGGAGATCCGCCACGCGCTCGCACAGCGCATCCGGCACCAGGTCCGCCGCATCCCGGAGCTGAAGTTCTTCCTGGACGAGGGGCCGCAGAAGGCGGCTCGGATGGACGAACTGTTCGCCCAGATCGCCTCCGAGCGCGACGAGCGCGATCCAGCCGACGACGAGACGGAGGACAACGGGAGGCCTTCGCGCGGCGAGTATTGATGGGGGCGGTTCGGTACTCATCGCTCGGGCCTCGTCCATCGTCTTCGGTGAGGAACCCGTGATCGGGGACCCATGACCGACGAACCTCTCCGCATCGTCACGTCCGCCGACGAGGTCCGCCAGCCGTTCGAGGACGGCGCGCTCCTCGTCGACAAGCCGCCCGGGATCACCTCGTTCGGCGTCGTGAAGAAGGTCCGGTGGGCGCTGGGCGTCAAGAAGGTGGGCCACGCCGGCACGCTCGACCCGATGGCGACGGGCCTGCTCATCCTCCTCGTCGGCCGCGGCGCGACGCGGCAGCAGGACCGCTTCATGGGGCTCCCGAAGGTCTACACCGGCACCGTCCGCCTGGGCCAGACGACGGCGTCGTACGACGCCGAGACGCCGGTCGAGGCCGAGGCCGACGCCTCCGGCGTCACCGCCGACGCGCTGGCGGCGGCCGTCGCCGACCTGACGGGCGAGATCATGCAGCGCCCGCCCGTCTACTCGGCCATCAAGAAGGGCGGCGAGCGGCTGTACAAAAAGGCTCGACGCGGCGAGGAGGTCGAGATCGAGCCGCGCCCAACAACCGTCTACACGTTCGAGATCACCGGACCGCCGGGGCGACGACGTGGACGTCCGCGTGGCGTGCTCGAAGGGGACCTACATCCGCTCGCTCGCGCACGATCTGGGGCAGGCGCTCGGCGTGGGAGGGCACCTCGTGGCGTTGCGGCGGGAGGCCATCGGCCCGTTCAGCGTCGGCGAGGCGTTCGCGCTCGACGCCCTCGTCGAGGCGGCCCAGACGGCATGACGCGCGAGCACGGCGACGCCGTCACCCCCAACCGCCAGTCCGTCGTGACGACGGGGACGTTCGACGGCGTCCACCTCGGGCACCAGGCCATCGTGCGCTACCTCGTGGACCGCGCTCGCGAGGTCGGCGGCGTGCCGACCGTCGTGACCTTTGACCCGCACCCGCGCGAGGTCCTGCGCGGCCAGCCCGTCCCGCTCCTCACCACGCTCGACGAGCGGGCCGACCTGCTCGAGGCGCTGGGCGTCGAGCGGTTCGTGGTCCTCCCGTTCTCCCGCGACCTCTCGCTCCTGGAGCCGGAAGACTACGTGGCCGACGTGCTCGTCGGCCACGTCGGGATGCGCGAGATCGTGATCGGCTACGACCACCGCTTCGGCCGGAAGGCGCGGGGCGACCGGGCCCTGCTGGAGGCGCTCGCCCCCGAGCACGGGTTTTCGGTGGACGTGATTCCCGCCCAGATCGAGGGCAACGTGACGGTCTCGTCGACCGAGATCCGGCGTCTTCTCTTGGACGAAGGGGAGGCCACGCGCGCCGCCGCCCTCCTCGGTCGTCCCTATCGGATCACCGGGACCGTCGTGCGGGGCGACGGGCGCGGGCGGACGATCGGGGTCCCGACGGCGAACGTCCGCCCGGCCGACGGGAGGAAGCTCGTTCCGCGCCTCGGCGTCTACGCCGTTCGCGCCACGCTCCCGGACGGCGAGCGGGTGGGGGGGATGATGAACGTCGGCCGCCGGCCCACCTTCGAGACCGACGGGGCGACGACCCTCGAGGTCCACCTGTTCGACGTCGACGCCGACCTCTACGGCCGCCCGCTGGCGGTCGACGTCGTCGCGCGGCTCCGCGACGAGCGGCGGTTCGAGGGCGTGGACGCGCTCGTGGCCCAGCTCGGCCGGGACCGGGAGGCTGCGCGCGCCGTACTGGCGGGCTGATGCGACGCGCATGAAGACCCTGGGCAGGCCGAACAGGCGGCCCGCGATCTACCTTTAACGTGTACCCGACGCCGACGCACGGCGTCCTCACAGACTGTCCTCCCCACGCCCGATCGACCGGGGAGACGGTCTTCTCCCGTATCGCAGATCGGCAGAGGATCGAATGATCACGAAAGACAACAAGCAGAGCATCGTCGAGCAGCACGGTGCCAACGGCCAGGACACCGGGAAGCCGGAGGTCCAGATCGCCATCTTTACCGCCCGCATCAACGACCTGACGGAGCACCTCAAGACGCACACGAAGGATCACGCCTCGCGTCTCGGCCTCCTCAAGCTCGTCGGCAAGCGGCGCCGGCTCCTCGCGTACCTCCGCGACCGCGACATCGAGCGCTACCGCGCCCTGATCACAGAGCTCGGCCTGCGCCGATAACAGACCGCGGCGGCGTCCCACTCGGGGGCGCCGCCGCGTCCGTTTCGGACCGACCGCCACGCTGGCGGACCCGGCCGGGACGGCTTTTCCCGCGTGGAACCGCCCGCCGCCCGGCAATCGGTTCTCCCCGGCGCTCGCCCCGGCCCACGGCCGTCGCCAGCGCTCCGGAGAACGGATTCCCGGACACGCGACGGCCGCGACCGCGCTCCATCTGGAGCCCGAACCAGACCTGGCTCCGCACCCCACCCCAATCACATGGCAGCACCCCAAGCCATCACCCAGACCATCGAGGTCGGCGGCAAAACGCTGACGCTCGAAACCGGCAAGCTCGCGAAGCAGGCCGACGGCTCCGTCGTCACCCGCATGGGCGACACCGTCACGCTCTCGACCGCCGTCACGGACCCGAGCGCCAAGCCGGGCCAGCACTTTTTCCCGCTCACCGTCGACTACCGCGAGCGCTTCAGCGCCAAGGGCGCCTTCCCCGGCGGCTTCTTCAAGCGCGAAGGCCGGCCGACCGACAAGGAGACGCTGACCTCGCGGCTCATCGACCGGACCATCCGCCCGCTCTTCCCCGACGGGTTCCGGAACGAGGTCCAGGTCCTCAACTACGTCCTCTCCGCGGACGAGGAGATCGACGCCGACGTGATCGCCGGCATCGGTTCGTCGGCCGCGCTCAGCCTCTCCGGCTCGCCCTTCGACGGCCCGACCGCGCACGTCCGCGTCGGCCGCATCGACGGCGAGTTCGTCCTGTTCCCGACCGTCTCCGAGCGGGCCGAGTCCGACTTCGACCTGATCGTGGCCGGCAAGGCCGACGCGATCGCCATGGTCGAGGGCGAGATGAGCGAGGTGAGCGAGGACGACATGGTCGCCGCGCTCGAGTTCGGCTTCGACGCCATCAAGACCATCGTCGCCGGCATCAAGGAGATGGTCGCCGCGCGTGACGAGCAGAACGGCGCGCCCGAGCCGCTCGAGTACGAGACGGTCGCCCCCAACGACGACCTCGTCGAGACCGTCTACGGCAAGATCAAGGACGAGGTGGACGCCCACCTCCGCAAGGACTACGACAAGGCCAGCTTCTACGGCGGCGTCAAGGAGATCCGCGACCGGCTCATCGACGAGATGTTCGGTGAGGACGTCGAGGTCGACGCCGACGTCCAGGACGTGGAGGCCGGCGGCGCCGCCCCCGCCCGCACGATGCGCGAGACGACCGACGACGGCTACACCGTCGGCGACGTCAAGGAGGCGTTCAAGGCGGCCGAGAGCCGCGTGATGCGCGAGATGATCCTCAACGACGGCCGCCGCCTCGACGGCCGCTCGACGACCGACATCCGCGACATCTGGACCGAGGTGGACTACCTCCCGAAGGTCCACGGCTCGGCCGTGTTCACGCGCGGCGAGACGCAGGCGCTCGTCATGGCGACGCTCGGCACCGGCCGGGACGTCCAGGCGGTCGACCAGCTCTTCGACCAGGTCGACAAGCGGTTCTACCTCCACTACAACTTCCCGCCCTTCTCCGTCGGTGAGACGCGGTTCCTCCGCGGCCCGAGCCGTCGTGAGATCGGGCACGGGATGCTGGCGGAGCGCGCGCTGGCGAAGATGATGCCGGGCGAGCAGGAGTTCCCCTACACCGTCCGCATCATCTCGGACGTCCTCGAGTCCAACGGGTCGTCGTCGATGGCGACGGTCTGCGGCGGCTCGATGGCGCTCATGGCGGCCGGCGTCCCGGTCGAGAAGCCGGTCGCGGGCATCGCGATGGGCCTCATCGCCGAGGGCGACAAGATCGCGGTCCTGAGCGACATCCTGGGCACCGAGGACCACCTCGGCGACATGGACTTCAAGCTCTGCGGCACCCGTGATGGCATCACGGCTTGCCAGATGGACATCAAGATCGACGGGCTCCAGATGTCGACCATGCGCGAGGCGCTCGAGCAGGCGAAGGCCGGCCGCGAGCACATCCTCGACAAGATGGCGGAGACCATCTCGGAGCCCCGCGAGGACATCAGCCCGAGCGCGCCGCGCCTCATCCAGGTCGTCATCGACCAGGACTTTATCGGCGCCATCATCGGGCCGGGTGGCAAGATCATCAAGGGCATCCAGGCCGACACCGGCGCCTCGATCGACATCGACGAGCGCGACGGCAAGGGCTACGTGACCGTCGCCGCCCCGAACATGGACTCGGCGCACGCCGCCGTGGACATCATCCGTGGCATCGTGACGCAGCCCGAGGTCGGTGAGAACTACACCGGCACGGTCAAGAACCTGCTCCCGTTCGGCGCGATCATGGAGATCATGCCGGGCAAGGAGGCCATGCTCCACGTCTCCGAGATCGCCCACGGCTACGTGAACGACCCGGCCGACGAGATGCAGGTCGGCGACAAGCTGGAGGTCCAGCTGATCGAGATCCGCGACGGCGGCAAGCTCCGCGTGAGCCGCAAGCCGTTCCTCGCCGAGCCCACGGACGAGGAGAAGGCGGAGATGGAGAAGCGCCGCGAGTCCCGCTCGAACGAGAACGGCGGTGGCGGCGGTGGTCGCGGCCGGGGCCGCGGTCGTCGCAACTAAGCGCCGACGCTGATCCGCTGGCGATCTCCGTCGCCAGCTGTGAATGAGACGCCCGCCTCGGCTTCGGCCGGGGCGGGCGTTTTTCATGTCGAGCCGCTGACGGGCGTCGCCAACTCCGGCCGCCAGCGCGGCGGGACGGTCAGCGTACGACGGTCATCTGGCCCGACGCCGTCTCGGTCCCACCGGGCAGCGACGCCGTGACGCGGTAGAGGTACACGCCGGCGGGGAGCGAGACCGTGTCGAGCGAGATCGCGTGGCCGGCGCCCGCCGAGAGGTCGGCGTCTGCAGAGAGGCGGACGCGGCGCCCGGCGGCGTCGAACACCTCGACGCGGACGTGGGCCGGATCGGGGAGGTCGAGGAGGACGCGCGTGCCGGCCGAGGCGGGGTTGGGCCGGTTGCCGAGCACGGCGAACGTGGTCGGGGAGAGGCCCGGCTCGTCCGCCACGTTGACCAGCACGCTGAGCTCGAAGGCGTCCTCCGCCGTCAGGGTCGCCGCGTCCGTCGCGCTCACCGTCACCGCGACGTCGCCGGGCGTCAGCGGCGTCACCGTCAGGGCCGAGCCCTCCACGCTCACGGAGGCGACCGTGGGGTCGCTCGACCTCGCGGCGTAGGTCAGCGAGGCGTCGTCCACGTCGGCAAAGACGGGCGAGAGGTCGAGGGTGAGGGGCTCGAAACCGGCCGTCGTCTCCTGGTCGGCGATGGGCGCGGCCACGGTTGGCGCGTCGTTCACGGCCGTGACGGTGAGGGAGAACGACTGGCTCGTGTCCTCGCTCCGGCCGTCGCCGTCGGAGACGGTGACGGTGACGGTGGTGGTCCCCGAGGCATCTGGAGCAGGCGTGATGGTCAGGAGCCGGCAGTCGTCGCCCGCGCCCTCGCCGCTACACGGCCCGGTAGCGAAGCCGCTAGCCGCGACCAAGCTCGGGTCGCTGGCGGTGGCGCTGAGCGAGAGGGAGTCGAGCGGCGTGTCGATGTCGCTCACGGACAGCTCGACGGTGAGGCTGCCGTCTTCCTCGACCTCCTGGGTTCCGATAGGCGCGAGTTCCGGGTCGGGGTCGGTCACGACCAGCGCCGACCCGTTGGTGACGGAGGCCTCGTTGCCATCGTCGAACAGCGCTCTGCTGATCGTCAGTGGAGAGGTGCCGGCGCCGACGAGCGTCCCCTCGAAGGTGACGAGCACGCCCGGCCCGCCGACGAACGGCCGGCTGGAGCCACAGGCGATCGTCACGCTGACTCGGCCGGTACTCGACGAGCCGAAGTTGGCGCAGCCGCTCGGGACGAGGTCTCCCAGCGTGTGGCCGGTCAAGACGAGCACGTCCGGGTCGAACGTGAGAGCGATGTCGGCGCTCGCGTTCATCAGGGACGTGACGTCGGCGTCGATGACGATGGGGATCGTAACAGCCGTTCCGTTGACGGTCTCGGGTTCGGCGTAGACCGTCGTGTCGGGAACGGAAACGGGGATGAAGTCCTGCGCGTGGGCGGCGCTCCCGAACGCCACGAGGGCAAGGGCAGGCAAAAGCAGACGCATGAGAACGGAAGGGAAGATGAACGTGGTGGGAGCATAACCAACGAAGAGCCGCACCGACGCGCCCGAGGGCAGAGCGGTGCGGCTCCAAGAACACGAAAACGGGGGCGCCCGGCGTCCGTGCCGGGCGCCCCCGCGACCGTCAAGAGACGGCTACCGGACGATGGTCATCCGGCCCGCTGCCGCTTCCGTGCCGCTCTCCATCGTGGCGACGACGCGGTAGTGGTACACGCCAGCGGGGAGCGCCGAGGCGTCGAGCGTCAGCGTCTGTCGGCTCCCGGCCTTGAGGGCCTGGTCCACCGAGACCACGCGGCGCCCGATGGCGTCGAACACCTCGACCTGGACCTCGGCGTCGGCCGGGAGGTCGAAGGCGATCTGCGCGACGCCCGCCGTCGGGTTGGGGTACGTCCCCCGGAGCCCGAAGGCGACCGGGAGCTTCTCCGCCAACACGCTGGCGACGGCGACCGTCGAGGCCTCGTCGAGACGGGCCGTCCCGCCGAGCGTCACCGCCGCGTCGGGCTGGAGCCGCTGGATCGTCACCGAGGCGATGTCGCCGCTGGTGAGCGGCGTGCTCCCCGAGAGGGCGATCCGGAGGACCCCCTCGTGGACGCGGTGCGCCATCAGCCAGCCCTCGGGGAGGGTCGGCTCAACGGCCGCCACCGTCGCCAGCGCGGCGTCGACCGGCACCTCGATCTCCAGCGAGCGGATGGCGTCGGCCGACTCGAAGGAGAGCGGGATGCGGACGAGGTCGCCGGTGGTCCGGGCCTCGTCGTCACCGGCCGCCTCGGGCGTGCCCCAGGCGAGCGTGGCGTTCACCATCGCCTCGGACTGGGAGACCTGGCGGGCCTCCGTGCCGGCGTCGGTGCCGCACGAGTCCTCGGCTGGGAAGCACGGCACCCCGGGGTCGCCCGCCGCGAAGCGGAGGATGAGCGAGGCGTCGAGGGCCGAGACCTCACCGTTGTCGGTCACGTCGGCGGCGGCCTGGGCGGCCTCGTTCAACTCCACCGCGTCGACCACGGCGTCGAGCACGAGCGAGGCGTCGAAGGCCGAGACCTCCACGTTGAGCGAGGCGTCGCCGTAGAGCGGGACCACCTCGACGCTCCCGACGGCGGGCGTGACGGGCGGCTCGCCTTCGTTGAACTGAAACGAGTCGAACGTGAGGTCCGTCGACCCCAGCATCTCCTCGGCCCGGAAACGGACGTAGAGGAGGACCGGGCTGTCGCCGTCGATGTCCATCGGCACGATGTTGAACAGGACGGGCGACGAGACGCCAGCCCCGGCCTGCTCGGCCACCGCCACGCTGACCTCGCCTGGCACCGTCGTGTTGACGGCGGTGCTGGTCCCCTCGCTGAGGGTCCCGTCGGTCACGATCCCCAGCGGTTCGAGGAGGTCGTCGTCGAAGGCGAGCGTGAACTGGAAGGACTCCACGCCGAGGTCGTTCAGGCTCGCCACCGTGATGGGGACGAGGAACTCCTCGTTCGGGTTGACCTCCAGGTCGTCCTCGCCCGGCGACGGCGTCACCGTGATCGACTCGATCACCGTGAGGTCGACGCTCACGAACTCGCCGTTGCTGAGCGGGTCGTTCGAGGCGACGAGCAACTCGGCGCTGTATTCCCCGGCGGGGAGGTCGGCGTCGATGGTGAGCGTGACGTCCTGGCTCTCGCCCGGCTCGATCTGGCCGCTCTGCGGCTGGACCGTGAGCCACTCGACGTTCCGCACGATGGCGACGTCGTCCACGGTGGCCCACCAGTCCCACGACGTGGGGTCGGTGGTGTAGTAGTGCCAGCGGACCTGGAACGTGTCGTCGGGCTCGGCGAAGGATTCCACCGGGAGCTGCACGAGCCGCCCACTGGGCGTGTCGAAGCAGCTCCCCTCACAGACGTCGGCGGTGTACTGGACCATGTTGGTCCAGGTCGCGCCCCCGTCGGTCGTGATGTCGACGTCGAGGAACTCCGTGTTGTTCGAGTTGAGCGCGTTGAAGTTGAGCGCGAACTCGAGCTGGTAGTCGTTCCGGCCGTCGAGGGTGATCTCGGGCGTCCACATCTCCGTGTCGTAGCCCGGCCCACCGAGGAACTGGCCGGCGTCGCTGTTCGCCATCGCGGCGTCACCGGTGCTGGCGTAGTTGGGCGCGATGGGCGAGCCGTAGTCGCTGGCGAGTTGCCAGAGGACGTCGGGGTCGCCGGTCGTCGCCACGGTCCAGTCGTCCGGGAACCCCTCCTCGAACTTCTCCCCGAAGAGGAGGACCGGCTGCGAGACCGCCGGCTCCTGGGCCTGCTCACTGATGGTGTAGGTGAGCGGGGCGTCTCCGGTGTTGGAGATCGTGAACTCACGGGTGTAGGTCTGGCCGGAGTAGGCCTGGAGGTCGAACTCGGTCGGTGCGACGGCGATGCGCGGCGCCGGTATGCCGGTGCCGATCACCGCGACCGTCGGGTTCGGGTTCTCCGGATCGTTCGTGGTGACGGTGATCGTTCCCTCGTACGTGGCCAGGTCGGTGGGCATGAACTCGACGAACACCATGGCCTCTTCGCCAGGCTCCAGCGAGAAGGCGGTCTCGCCCTCGCCGTTGCCGAGCACCGTAAAGGCGTCATTGTCGGAGGCGATGTCGGTCACGTCGAGGTCGTCCACGCCCTGGTTGTCGATCACGAAGGAGAGCACGTCCCGGTCGTTGACGAAGAGCGAGTCGAAGACGAGCGAGTCCGGGGACACGAACGCCTGCGGTTCGCCGGCCACCGTGAGCGAGATCGGCACGTCGACGGCCGGGTCGCCGGGGAGGTCGTCCGCGACGACGCGGATCGCCGCGTCGTACTCGCCGGCGAACAGGAACGAGGCGTCGAAGGTGACGTCCACGTCCACGCTCCGTCCCGGCCGGAGCGTGACCCCGATCAGGTTGGTCGTGACGAACCCTTCGCCCGGGATGGCCAGGAACGGGTACTCCCCGTAGCCGACGTCGTTGATGGGCTCGACGAGGACCGTGTTGCCCGTCTGGCGGTCGGCGATGCGGAGCTCGGCGCGCTCGCCGAACGGCTTGCCCACGTTGTAGGCGGCGAGGTAGAGCCGGCCCGTGGTCGGGTCGAAGTCCATCCCCTGCACGAAGTTGGCGTCGAACCCGGTCGGTCCGACGACGTCCACGCTGCCGTCGTCGAGGCTGATCGTGACGATCTGGTCGTTTACGACGTCGTGAGCGTACACGACGCCCATGTCGTCGATGGTGAAGGAGTTGGCGCCGTCGGCGTCGGGGGCGGCGACGACGAACTCCGCATCACCCGTAAACCGATCCACACGGTAGATCTCGGCCTCCGAGGTCAGCGCGTAGAGGTCGCCCGTGGTGAGGTCGCCGGCGAGGTCGAGCGGGAAGCCTGCGTAGTCCCAGCCGTCCCCGATGGCGGTGAACGCGCCGGTCGTCACGTCGATGCTCCCGAAGACGTCGTCGTCGAAGCGGTAGGCGAAGATCCGGTCGTCCACGCCGCGCACGAAGTCGGCGGCGTAGATGGTCGGCGTGGAGGCGTTGAGGAGGTCCCAGTCACCCGCTGTGCCGAGGTCGAAGGTCCCGTACCCCCCCTCTACGGAAAAGAGGTTGTAGGAAGCGGCGGGGATGTTGGTCGGGGTCGCCATCAGGCTCGGACCGCCGATGCTGGGCTGGTTCGAGGCCCCTTGCTGAGACTTCGGGTCCACCTCGAACGGAGCGTCGGGGTAGCTCCCGCGGGGGTAGTCCCCGGCCCAGGCCCGTGCGTTCGAGGCCTGCCAGCGGGCGAGCTTCTCGGCATCCATGCCGGACGGCGTGAACTCGACCTCGACGGCGGCGGCGCCGACGATCTCGACGTCGAATGCGACGTCGCGCGCACTCTCGTTGGTGATCGTGAGGTCACGGGAGGTCTGGTCGCCCGCGTCGAGCGCGATCTCGAACGACGACGGATCGACCGAGAACGGGGCGTCGCCCGTCGTGGCCTCGGCCACGTTCGAGAGCGGGCTCACGTTCATGAACCGGTCCGTGGTCTTGACGGCGAAGTAGTAGGCCGTGTTGTAGCTGAGGTTCTCGAGCGTCACCGTGATCTCCTCGCCAGCGGCGGGGACGGCCCCGTCGAGGCCGAGCCCGACCGGCGTGCCGTCGGTGAAGTTCTCCTCGGTGATCGGCTCCGTGCTGTAGCGGAGGTCGATCCCGTTCACGCGCATGAGCGCGACGCCGTCCTCCTCAGCCGGGTCCTCCGAGTCCTCGGGGACGGTAAACGAGAGGACGACGGCGTTGCCGATCACGTCGTCCACCGTGAGGTCGTCGACGGCATTCGGCGGGGTCCCATCGCCAGCCGGGTTGGTGATGGCGAGGAAGGCACTGGCGAGGCCGACGCCGAGCTGGCCTTCGTACCCGGGGTTGTAGGAGTCGATCTCCTTGGTCGTGTTCGGGCTGGCGACGCGGGCGCGGAGGTCGGCCACGGAGAGCGTGTTGCCTCGGCGGTGCTCGTAAGAGGCCACGAGGGCCGCGATGCCAGCCACGTGCGGGGTCGCCATCGAGGTCCCCTGGTACCAGTCGTAGTCGGTGTAGGGGAAGCCGAAGGGCTGTGTGTTGACGGCCTCGCCCTGGATCACCGTACTCAGGATGAGCTCCTCGATGTTGGTGTTGGTCGGGTAGTCGCCGCCCGGTGCGGCCACGTCCACCCAGGTGCCGAAGTTGGAGGACCCGGTGGCGTTGAAGAGGGACCGCTGGTAGGCGATGCCCAGCGACGAGACGGCGAGGGCCGGCTCGTAGAAGCCGGGGTAATGCTCGGCGTCGGATCCGTCGTTGCCGGCGGCGGCCACGTAGAGGCCGCCGTCGACGGGGCCGCCGTCGCTGCCGGCGTTCGCCGTGAAGTAGTCGATGGCGTCGAGGACGGCCTGCTCGAACACGCCGGGGCTCGTGTAGCCCCAGCTGTTGCTCGAGATGACGGCCCCGTTGTCGGCGGCGTAGACGGTGGCCTCGGCGAAGCCGTCGACGTTCACGTCCCCGAACGTCTTCGAGATCATGAGGCGGACGCCGCTGTCGGGCGTGCCGTCGCCGCCCGCGACGCCGGCCACGCCGGTGCCGTTGTTGGTCCGCGCGCCGATCGTGCCGGCCGTGTGGACGCCGTGGCTCCCGGAGCCGCCCTCCGAGTCCGGGCCGGCCTCTGGGATCGGCAAGTCGTCGGCGTGGTCGTAGCCGATGATGTCGTCGACGAAGCCGTTGTCGTCGTCGTCGATCCCGTTGAGGTCGCCGCCCTCCGCCTCCGGCGCGTTGTCGAAGACGCCGTTGCCGTTGATGTCCTCGCCCGCGTTCACCCAGAGCGCGTTCACGAGGTCGGGGTGGTCGGTGTCGATGCCGGAGTCGATGATCTGGACGATCACGTCCGGGTGGCCGGTCTCGAGCGCCCACGCCTCCGGCGCGTCGATGTCGGCGTCGGCGATGGCGCCGGGCGTCAGCGTCCCGTCGTTGTCGTAGTTCCACTGCTGGTCGTAGAGCGGGTCGTTCGGCGGGGCCTCGAGGATCTGCTGGATGGCCGAGGCGTCGAGGCGGGCGCCGTAGAGCTCCTTGTCGTAGCGCCGCTCCGCGACCTCGACGTCCGGGCTGGCGGCGTAGGCCGAGAGGGCCGCGCTGGCGCTCGTCGGGCCGGCGAACTCGATCACGTACCAGCGGTCGAGCCCCCACGCCTGGTGCCGGGCCTCGTGCCGGCCGGCCGGCCGGAACAGCCGGTTCATCTTGTAGGCGCTGAACTGGGTGTTGAGCTGGTCGAGCGCCGGGAGGCTCGTGGTGACGGCACCGCCAGCGGTCCGCACGCGAGCCCGGCGCTGGGCCGCCTCCGTCAGCTTGACCTGGATCACGCCTTCCGTGGCCTGGACCGCCGTAGACGTGGAGCTGAGGGCGGTGGGGGTTTGGGCGTGGCTGCTTTGGAAGGGGACAGCGAGCAGGAGGGCGAGCGTGGTGGGGAGGTACCAGCGCAGTGAACCAAGGCCTCTCATGGGTGTGTGTGGGTTGGGGGAGGGGGCGTCGTTCTCCTCGCGCCACGCACCGAGGGAGAGAGCCCGGTCAGCAGCGCATCCTCGCAGAGGCGCCCACCCCGTTGGGAGAAGGCTGTGATCTGTGAGGAGAATGAGAATAGACGCGGAAGATGTGACGGGCAAGGTTTGGCGCCGCTCGGCGGCTCCGTCGGCCACCAGGCGCCCGAATAACGGCACAACCTTTTCCGTCGCTGGATCTCACTCTCCGCGGAGGGCACCTGGCCGCGTCCTCGCTACGGAACGCCAGCAAGAACCGCGCGGGCCGACCTGTAAAAGCGCTTATTCGGGCGAGGCCGGCACATCGGAAGTGCTGGCCTCCTCCCGACATCTACCTCCGTGCCGTGGACGCCCGGTCTGTCCGCTACCCGCCGATGTGATCGAAGCCGGTGCGCTCCGCGACGGCGGGAGGGAGACGGACTGAGCCATTGGCTTGCTGTCCATGCTCCAAAAGCGCAGCAACAATCCTGGGCAGCGCGAGCCCACTTCCATTCAGCGTGTGCACGAACTCAGGTTTCGCCTCAGGCTCTGGGCGGAAGCGGACGTTCGCCCGCCGCGCCTGATACGCCTCGAAGTTGCTCACCGACGACACCTCCAGCCAGCGGCTCTGCCCGGCGCTCCACACCTCCAAGTCGTACGTCTTGGCCTGCGTCACGCCGAGGTCGCCGGAGGCCAGGACGAGCCGGCGGTACGGGAGCCCGAGCGTCTGCACCGCCCGTTCGGCGTCTGCCAGCAGGGCCTCCAGGTGGTCGTAGCTCTCCTCGGGCCGGACGAACCGGACCAGCTCGACCTTGTCGAACTGGTGGAGCCGGTTGAGCCCGCGCACGTCCTTCCCGTAGGACCCGGCCTCGCGGCGGAAGCACGGCGTGTAGCCGGCGTAGAGGATCGGGAGCGCGTCGGCGTCGAGGATCTCGTCGCGGTGGAGGTTGGTGAGCGGGACCTCGGCGGTGGGGACGAGATAGAAGCCGTCGGCCGGCACCTCGTACATCTGCCCCTCCTTGTCGGGGAGCTGGCCGGTCCCGACCCCGCTGTCTTCGTTGACGAGGATGGGCGCCTCGACCTCGGTATAGCCGGCCTCTCCGGCGAGGTCCAAAAAGAGGTTGATGAGCGCCCGTTGGAGACGTGCGCCCTGGCCGATGTAGAAGGGGAAGCCGGCGCCCGTCACCTTCGCGCCGCGCTCGAAGTCGATGAGGCCGTAGCGCTCGGCGATCTCCCAGTGGGGGAGCGGCTCGAAGTCGAACGACGGTTTTTGGCCCCACTCAGAGACCACCCAGTTCCCTTCGTCCGTGACTTCGATGACGTCCTCTGGGACAGGGGCGCCAGGTTTCGGGACGCTCTCGTGGAGGGTGTTCGGGATTTCCAGACGGAGCGTCTTTAGCCGCTCGTCGAGCTGGCGGACGCCGTCCTCGCGGTCTTTAATCTCGGCCTTGAGCGCGTTCGAGCGCTCCAGGAGCGGGGCCGCCTCGTCACGCTGGCCGGCCTTCATGAGCGGCCCGATCCGACGGCCGAGGTCGCCCTGCTCCTGGCGGAGCCCGTCGAGCGCGGTGACGGCCTCGCGCCGCTCGACGTCGGTCGCCAGCAGGCGGTCGACGGCGCCGGGGTCGCCGATCCGCTTGGCCTCCATCGAGGCCCGGACGCGGTCGGGGTCGGTTCGGACGAGGTCGAGGTCGATCATGGGAGGCCGGACGTGGAAGGAGAGGAGGGAGGAAAGCTACTCCCGGTCGCCAGCCGCCTCCGGCTGAGGCTGTTCCCAGAACGGGGCCATCGGGCTCACGGGCGTCGTCGTGCGCGTAGCTTCCGGCCCCCCTCCAGCCTCCCGTCTCGTGCGTCTCGTCGTCCTCGCCTCGTGTCTCGTTCTGGCTGCCGGCTGTGGAGGCCGCACGCCGACCACCGGGCTGGCGGCCGAGATTCCCGGCACGACGTGGTCGCTGGAGCGCGTCGTGCTCCCGGACGGCGGCGTGCTCCGGGGCGACGCCGACCGCGTCACGTTCGCGGCCGACGGCTCGGTCAACGTCTCGTCCTGCAACACCTGCAACGGGCGCTACCGGCTGCGCGGCGAGCGGCTGGAGATCGAGCCGCTCGCCTGCACGCGCAGGGCGTGCCCGACGGGCGACGTGGAGCTGGAGCGCTACCTGAGCGGGCCGCTCACCCTCCGCCGGGACGGGGCCTACCTCGTGCTCGACGCGATGGGCGAGGCCGGCACGGCCGGACCGCAGGTCCTGCTCGTCCCCGCCGACGGCTGATCCCTCCGGCCGCCGCCGCTGGCGACCGACGTCAGCGCGTCTCGGGGACGCCGTCGAGGCGGCGCTGGAGGTCGGCGAGGGCGTCCGCCAGCGGGCGGGGGCGGTAGCCGACCTCGCTCTCGGCGCGGAGGATGAGGAGGCCGGCCTTGAGCGGGCGCGGGGCGCCGGGGTGGAGCTCGGCCGTCGTCGTCGTCCCGATCAGGCCGGCGTCGAGGTCGAACGAGGCGGCCACGTGGCGGGCCACCTCGGGCATGGTCCAGACCTCACGGCCGGCGAGGTGGAACACGCCCCGCTTCCCGAACCGGACGATGCGGAGGACGCCCTCGGCGTAGTCCACGTCGTAGGTCGGCGTGCGGAGCTGGTCGCGGGGGACGCGGATCGGCCGGCCGGCCTCCAGCTCGCGGACCACCCAGCGGACGAAGTCGAGGCGCGAGGCCTCGCCGGCCGGGGCACCGAACAGGAGCGTCGTCCGGGCGACGGCCCAGTCGGTGAGGCGGGAGCCGGCGAGCGAGTTCTCGGCCGCCAGCTTGGTCCGGCCGTACGCGTTGATGGGTGCGGGGCGGTCGGTCTCGGCGTACGGCCCCGCCTTCCCGTCGAAGACGAAGTCGGTGGAGGGGAGGACGAGGCGGGCGCCGTGGCGGTGGCAGGCAGCGGCCATCGTGGCGACGGCCTCCACGTTGAGCGCCCAGCACGCCTCCTTGTCGGCCTCACACGGCTCCACCTGGGCCATCCCGGCGGCGTGGAGCACCACGTCCGGCGCGAAGTCCTCCATGATGCGCTCCACGGCGTCGTCGTCGGTGACGTCGAGGGTGGCGTAGCCGCCCGTCGCAGCGGGGAGCACGAGGTCCGGCTGGCGGCCGGTCGCCAGGAGGTCCGCGCCGCGCCACGCGCTGGCGGCCCGCACGAGCGCCTGCCCGACGAGCCCGTTGGCTCCGGTGACGAGGATGCGAGGGGGAAACACTAGCCCGCCCTCCGCTCGGCGACGGCCTCCTGGAGTCGCCCGGCGATGTCCGCCAGCGAGGCGCCCGGCGTGAACACCTGGTCCACGACGCCGCGGTCGAGCAACGCCTGGGCGTCGTCGTCGGGGATCGTGCCGCCGGCGACGAGCAGCACGTCGTCGAGGCCGGCCTCGTCCAGCAGCGCCCGGAGCCGGGGGAGCACCGTCCCGTGCGCGCCGGACAGGATCGAGACGCCGACGGCGTCCACGTCCTCCTCCTCGGCCGCGCGGACGACGACCTCGGGCGTCTTGCGGAGGCCGGTGTAGACCACCTCCATCCCGGCGTCGCGGAGCGCGGCGGCGACGACCTTCGCGCCCCGGTCATGGCCGTCGAGGCCGACCTTGGCGATGAGAACGCGGATGGGGCGGGAGGCGATCATGGCCACAGTCTACAGCCGGAGGCGCAGGCCGATCCCGCCGCCCAGGTCGAAGTCGGTCTCCTCGATGAGTTGGAGGCGGGGCGAGACGAGCCCGTAGACCTCGATGTCGTCCGTGAGCAGGGCCTCCAGCCCGACGCCGAGGCTGGCGCCGAACTCGGGTATACGCCGTCGTAGGACTGGACGAAAGCGCCCGGCCCGTAGAACAGGCGGACGTCCGAGCGGGCCCCGTTGACGCGCCGGGCGCTCAGCACGTAGTGGCCCTCGGCCGAGACCGACTCGTCGAGGTCCCACCCGACGCCGAGGAGGAGGGCGCCGGAGCCGGCGCCGAACTTGAGCGAGAGCCCGGTCGGGTCGCCCACTTGCCCGCCGATGGCGAGCTGGGCGCTGGCGGCGGGCGCGAGCAACAGGAGGGCGAGGATTGAGAGGAGGCGCATGGGGGCGGGGGGCGTGTGCCGTCAACGCGCCGGGTGGGCCGGTGCTCCGCACGGGGCGTGAGTGGGCCGTGAAGCCTCGTTATCCGGCGGCCGAACCGCCGGGGGCGGGATCAATCGTCGGCGGCGACGTCGGCGAGGTGCGCCCGGATCTGCTCGGCGTCGGCGAGCGCCAGCCGGCCGGAGAGGACCAGCCGCAGCTCGCGGCGCCGCGCGGCGGCCCCGTACCGCTCCTGCTCCTCGGCGGTCTCGGGCGCGACCGCCGCGACGGGGATCGGCCGCCCACTCTGGTCGACCGCCACGAACGTGTAGTACGCCCGGTTGCACCGCCGTTGTGTGCCCGTGGACGTGTCCTCGGCCCAGACGTCGATCTGGACCTCCATCGACGTGGTGAACGCCCGGTTGACGGTGGCCTCCAGCACCACGACCTCGCCCAGGTGGACGGGGCCTCGGAAGTCGACCGAGTCCACGCTGGCGGTGACGACGGTCCGGTTGGAGTGGCGCTTGGCGGCGATGGCGGCACACACGTCCATGATGTGGAGCAGCCGCCCGCCCATCAGGTTGCCGAGCGTGTTGGTGTCGTTGGGCAGCACCAGCTCGTTCATGCGGCAGACGCTGGCGGAGGGAGGCTTCGGGCGGCTCACGGGCGGAGAGGGGAGGGGCCCGAAGGTACCCGCGAGCCGCTGGCGGCTGGCCCCGCCAGCGTGTGGCCGGACCGGGCGAGCCGGCCGCGAACGCCTCGACGGCAGCGCGGGGGAGCCCGCACGCCTGTGCGGCGTGACACGCTACACCAGGAATACCTTCTCCTCGTGATTGATTTCGACCTCGCCGCCTACGACTTCGACCTTCCCGACGGGCTCATCGCCCAGCGACCGGCCGCACGCCGCGACGCCTCCCGGATGCTCGTCGTCCACCGCGAAAGCGGTGCCCTCGAAGACCGCCAGTTTGCCGACCTCCCCGCATACGTCGAGCCCGGCGACGCGGTGGTGATGAACGACACGCGCGTGATCCCCGCCCGGCTCGTCGGGCGCCGGCCCACGGGCGGACGGGCCGAGCTGTTCCTCGTCGCCCGGCAGGAGGACGGGACGTGGGAGGCGCTCGCGCGGCCGGGCCGGAAGCTCCGCGAGGGCGCCGAGGTCGCGTTCGCCGAGGGGCTGGCGGCCGTCGTCGAGCGGGTCGACCCCGAGAGCGGGCGGCGGTTCGTCCGGTTCACCGAGGGCGGCGCGCCGTTCGACAGCGTCGACGCCGAGGAGCAGGCGCTCGACACGGCCGGCCAACTCCCGCTCCCGCCGTACGTCGCCCGCGAGGCGCCCGACGCCGAAGACCGCGACCGCTACCAGACGGTGTTCGCCAAAGCGCGCGGCGCCGTCGCGGCTCCCACGGCCGGCCTCCACTTTACGCCCGGCACGCTCGACGCGCTCCGCCAGCGGGGCGCGCACCTCGCCGAGATCACGCTCCACGTCGGCTACGGGACGTTCGAGCCGGTGAAGGACGCCGACCTCCGGGCACACCGCGTCGCGGCCGAGTCGGTCGAGGTGGCCGAGACGACGGCCCTCGTGCTCAACGACGCCCGGCGGGCCGGCGGGCGCATCCTCGCCGTCGGCACCACGACGACGCGCGCGCTGGAGTCGGCCGCCGACGCGGACGGCCGGTTCGCTCCGTTCGCCGGCCCCACCGACCTGACGGTCACGCCCGGCTACCGTTTCTGCGCCGTCGACGCGCTGCTCACCAACTTCCACCTGCCGCAGTCGTCGCTCCTCGTCCTCACCGCCACGTTCGGCGGGCGCGAGACCGTCCTGCGAGCCTACCGCCACGCGGTCGCCGAGGGCTACCGCTTCTATTCCTACGGCGACTGCATGCTGATCCTTTGAGGGGAGGGCGGCCACGCAGGCAAGCGGACCGACGGATGGGAGCGTTCCTTCTCGGTCCGGAGAGCGTCTGAGGCCAGGGCGGACGGTCGGCTGCATGAGAGGTGCATGTGCCGGACGCTTGGATGGCGGCTACGGATCGGGTAGGGAACACGCCATGGAAGTGGCCCGGGAACGAGGGGGGTGAGAATCAAAGGTCAGAGCAGGAACCCTTTCTGTCTGCTTCCGCATAGTAGGCGCGCACGCGGCAACGAAGAACATCCCGCTGGCACGCCCTCTCCATCCCCCTCGTCACACCGACATGGCAAAAACACGGAAGAAAACGGACTTCTCGTTCGAGACGCTGTCTAAGAAAGAGGCAGCGGAACGGCGCAAGCAGAAGAGCACCCGTCGCAGCAAGTACTCTCCAATCGGAGACCAATTCTCGAAGATCGGGAAAGACGACGTCCTCGCGTTCACGGCCTCGAAGAACGAGGTGCAGGGCGTCCGCAACTATATGCGGCGTAACTTCGAGGACGAGCATCAGGTCAACAGCCGCCGCACGGAGGGCGACATGTACGAGGTCCACATCTCACGGACCTAGCCGACAACCCTCGAGAGCCCTCGCACGAGGCCGTCGGGCTCGACGCCAAGGGGTCCTCGGCCGGTGCCTTGGGTCCCCGATCACCCCGTCGCCCACCGCCGGGCGGCGCCCGCTACGACGCCCGGCGTTTGGAATCGCGTGGCCCGCCGAGGCCCACTGATTCACCCGCGCGAGGCGGCGTACCCGCTCGTCGGTCAGTAGACCGGCGGGCTGTCGATGGGGTCGCCGCCCCAGACGACGAACAGCGAGTCGCCCGGCGGGAGGCCGAGCGCCGTATCGAGCGCGAATGCCTCGGAGCCTCGGCACCCGAAGCACGCGTCGATGGGGTTCGTGCGCTGGACGGCGCACTGCACGCCGTACCGCCAGCCGTCTTCCAGGTCGAGGCGGACGGCGCCCGTCGAGCGGGTGCCGCCTCGGGAGACCGTGCACGAGACGCTCGTGGGCCGCGCGGTCGTCGCGATGTTGTCGGCGTTGAACTGGCGCGCGTTGATGTCCTGGAAGTCGGCGCGGGTGAACGTGCGGCCACCGACGGTGGCCTCGAAGTCGAGGGCCTGCGCCTCCGCAGACGGGAGGACGATCATGAGGCCCACCTCGGCGTCGCCGCCTAGCCCGAAGGCGGAGCAGGCGCCGAGGGCGAGCGAGAGGGCGAGGGCGGTAGCGGCGCGGAGCATGGTCGGGGGGACGGAGAGGCCACAGCCTAGGGCTCTCGACGCATCGGTGGAAAGGCGCTCCGGCGCCCCCGATCAGCGCGGCCCGATCCGGACCGTCGCCTCGACGGCGTAGTGGTCCGACAACTCCCCCTCATTGTCCGTCCCCATCACGTCGCCGATGGTGTCGTCGACGGTTCGGAACTGGAGGACGCGGGCGGGGCCGCGCGTGAACACGAAGTCGATGCGGCGGTCCAGCGGTGCCCGGCCGAAGTCGTTCCAGGTCGCCGCCGGGCCACTGGCGGGCGTCTCGGACGAGGCCCACGCGTCCACGAGGCCGGTGTCGCCGGTGAGGATCTGGTAGACCTCCGAGTCCGGCGTCACGTTGAAGTCGCCGGTGAGGACGACGGGCGCGCCGTCCGCCAGCGCGCCGAGGCGTCGGACGAGCAGGCGCGCGCTCTGCTGCCGCGCCACCACGCCCACGTGGTCGAAGTGGGTGTTGACGTGGACGAGCACGGCGTCGGTCGCGCGGTCGCGGAAGCGGCCCCAGGTGGCGATCCGGGGGAGGGCGGCGTCCCAGCTCTGGCTGCCCGCCACCTCCGGCGTCTCGGAGAGCCAGAACGTGCCGCTGTCGAGGGGCTCCAGCCGATCGGTGCGGTAGAGGACGGCGCTGTACTCGCCGCCGCCGTCCGCCTGGCGGCCGACGCCGAGGCGGTCGTAGCCAGGGAGCCGCTCGTCGAGGTCCTCCAGCATCCCCGGCAGCGCCTCCTGCACGCCCACGAGGTCGGCCCCATCGAGGATGCGGGCGACGGCGTCGCGGCGGTGCGGCCAGGCGTTCGCGCTGTCCGACGCCACGTTGAGCCGGAGGTTGAAGCTCATCACCCGGAGCGGCGCGTCGTCCGCCGGCGGGGGCTGTGCGGAGCGGCAGCTGCCGAGGGCGACGACGGCGAGGCCGAGGATGAGGAGTCGAGACATAGAGACGCGGGGGCGGTGGCGCGGCAGTCTACGCCGCTACGAGGCGTGCTCGACGGACCCGACGGCGACGTGCTCGAGGGCGTCCCAGAAGCCGGGGAACGAGACGGCCGCCGCGCTGGCGCCGTGGATCGTCGTGGAGGAGGAGGCGCCGAGGGCGGCGACGGCGGCGGCCATGGCGATCCGGTGATCGTGGCGGGCGTCGACGTGGGCGCCGTGGAGCGGGCGTCCGCCCTCGATCACGAGCCCGTCCGGGCGCTCCTCGACGCTGGCGCCCATCGCGCGGAGGAACGCGGCCGTCGCCTCGATCCGGTCCGTCTCCTTCACGCGCAGCTCCTCGGCGTCGCGGATGACGGTCCGGCCCTCGGCATACGCGGCGGCGACGGCCAGCACCGGGATCTCGTCGATGAGGTTGGGGATGAGGTCGCCGCCGATCTCGACGGCCGAGAGGCCGCCCGGCGCTTCGATCCGGAGGTCCGCGAGGGGCTCGCCGCCGCGCTCGCGCTCGTTCGAGACGCGGATGTCGGCGCCCATGGCGCGGAGCACGTCCAGGACTCCGCTCCGCGTCGGGTTCAGGCCGACGC
Organism: Rubricoccaceae bacterium; assembly: GCA_963811175.1. Classification (GTDB taxonomy): domain Bacteria; phylum Bacteroidota; class Rhodothermia; order Rhodothermales; family Rubricoccaceae; genus Rubrivirga. The sequence goes on from CAWEQE010000002.1 coordinate 2,078,260, forward strand.
CGGTGAGCTGGATCGTCGCCGCCTCGGCGATGCTGCCGGCCACGAGGAAGAACGCCGCCGCCGACACGTCGCGCGGCACCACCCACAGGCGCGGCCGGATCGGCCGCCCGCCCTCGACCGACACGTGCCGCTCGCCGCCCACGTCCATCACGTCCAACTCCAGCATCCGCTCGGTGTGGTCGCGCGTGGCGACGGGCTCGATGACGGTCGTCGTGCCCTCGGCGAAGAGGCCCGCCAGCAGCACGGCGCTCTTGACCTGGGCCGAGGCCACGGGCAGCCGGTACGTCGTCGCCGCCAGTGGGCCGCCGGTGACGTGGATCGGCGCGTGGCCGTCGGTGAGGTGGATCTCGGCGCCCATCGTGCGGAGCGGGTCCGCGATCCGGCGCATCGGGCGGGCCGAGAGCGAGGCGTCGCCGTCGAGGACCGAGTCGAAGCGCTGGCCGGCGAGGACGCCCGCGAGCAGACGCATCGTCGTGCCGGAGTTGCCGCAGTCGAGCGGGCCCGCCGGCGCCCGGAGCCCGTCCAGCCCGACACCCCGGACGACGAGCGTCGGCGTGCCGTCCTCGCCGAGCACGTCCGGACGGTCCTCCACCTCGACGCCGAGGGCGCGGAGGCAGGCCAGCGTCGAGTGGGGGTCGGCGGCGTCCGAGAACCCGACGACCTGGCTCTCGCCGTCGGCCAGCGCCGAGAACAGGGCGACCCGGTGGGCGACCGACTTGTCGGCGGGGAGCGCCGGCGTGCCGGCGAGCGCGGCGGCGGGGTGGACGACGACGGCGTCTTGCGAGGCGGTCACGGCTCTTGGCGGTACGTCACCGGCCACTCGGCGGGCGGGACGGGGGCGTCGCAGTCCTCGTAGGCGCGGACGCTGGTGATGCGGGCGCCGCCGTCGGGGCGGAGGCGGTAGTGCACGTCGAGGCCGCAGCCGCCGTGGGCGGCGCTCTTGGTGAGCACCTCGAACGCGCCCGGCGGCTCGCCCGAGGTCGAGGGGATGCCGAAAAAGCTGGCCGTCGTGTCGGCCGTCGGCCGGCCCTCCTCGCCGATCCCGAACGCGCGGACGAGGCGGGGCGGACGCCCGGCGCCCGCGTCGACGAGGGCGAACGTGCTCTGGGTCGCGCCGGCGTGGCAGGTGATCTCGGCGAGCGTCTGGTGGGCGCTGACGTCGTGGAGCTGGACGTAGCCCCGGCGCGGGGACGTCGGGTCGTCCTCGCCGCAGGCCGTCCGCCAGTCGACGGCGTCGAGGAGCCGGCCGGAGAGGGCGATCCGCTCGGCGTCGGTCGTGGCCGCGCGGACGTCGGCGATCCAGGCGGCCGCGTCGAACGCCGCCTCGTCGATGGGCTCGGCCTCGGGGGCGCCCTGGGGCGGGGCGTCGGTGGCGGGCGTGGGGCTGGCGCACGCGGCGAGCGCGAGCAAGAAGGGGAGGAGGCGCATGGCTAGGCCGGCTCGGGAAGGGCGACGAGCGGCTCGACCTCGTCGAGCAGCGCCAGCTTCTCGCCGTGGCGCAGGAAGGCGTGGCGGAACCCGTTCAGGACGATCTCGCGGAGCGCGGCGGCGGGGATGCCGCAGCGCGTGTGGGCCAGCCACAGCTCGTCCGTCACCGTCGTCCGGCTAAAGAGGCGGTTGTCCGTGTTGATCGTGACCGGCACGCCGGCGCGGACGTACTCCGCGACCGGGTGCGCCTCGTAGCTCGCCACCACGTGCGTCTGGACGTTCGACGTCGGGCAGACCTCGAGCGGGATCTGGCGGTCCACGACGTAGCGGAGCAGCTCCGGGTCCTGGCCCAGCGTCACGCCGTGCCCGATCCGGTGCGCGCCGCACTTGAAGAGGGCCTGCCGGATCGAGGCCGGCCCGAAGCTCTCGCCCGCGTGGACGGTGATGTTGAGGAGCTCTTTGCGGGCGAGGTAGAACGCGGCCCCGTGCATCTCGGCGGGGTTGCCGCGCTCACCGCCCGCGAGGTCGAAGCCGATCACGCCCTTGCCGCGATACGACGCCGCCAGCTCGGCCTGGGCCAGCGACGCGCTCTCGAAGCGGTCGCGGAGGCCGCACACGATCACGCCGGTGCGGATGCCGTGGTCGCGCTCGGCGTCGCGGAGGCCGGCGAGGACGGCGTCGCTCACCTGCCACATCGTGAGCCCGGCCTCGGTGTGGAGGATCGGCCCGTAGCGGACCTCCAGGTAGCGGACGTTCTCCCTCGCGGCGTCCTCGGCCAGCTCGTAGGCGATCCGGTGGAGGGCGTCCCGCGTTTGCATGAGCGGGATCGAGTAGCCGAACCACGCGAGGTACTCCTCCAGCGTCGCGCTCTGGTCGACGGTCGCCAGCTCGGCGGCGAGGCCGGCCTCGTCGTCGGCGGGGAGGAGGTCGGGCTGGTCCTGCTCGCGGGCGAGGTCCAGCATGGTGGCGAGGCGGAGCGAGCCGTCGAGGTGGCAGTGCAGCTCGGCCTTCGGCCACGCGAGGATCGTCTCGCGGTCGAGGAGGGCGGACGTGGGGAGGGGGGCGTCGGCGGTCATGCGGCGGAGGGGCTTTGCCGAAGCTACGGGCAGGCGCCGCGAGCCGGTCGCTCTCGCGGTCTGTGGACTCGGCGAAGACCACGGGCCGCGGGCACTCCGGCGTCGGCGGCACGTACTTTCGATCTACATCAACCCCCCCTGCGGCTATGGGCAGCCTCGGCCCCTTCGAAATCATCGCGATCCTCCTCGTGGTCCTCCTCCTGTTCGGGGCCAAGCGCATCCCCGAGATCGCGCGCGGCCTGGGCAAGGGCATCCGCGAGTTCAAGGACGCCACCAACGACATCAAGCAGGAGCTGACCATCTCGGAGCCGCCCCGGCGGCCCCAGATCCAGCAGCCCACGCAGCCGCAGGCCCAGCCGTCGCAGCCGGCGGCCATGGAGACGGCCGCGCCGCCGGCCCCGGTCGCCCCGCCGCCCGTCGAGGGCCAGGCCCCCGAGACGCAGGGCTAGACCCGCCGCCGCGTCCGCCAGCCGCTGGCGACCCTCGCCGAGAGGGCCGCGGCGGCTCCGCTTTTCTCCCACCCCCTCTCTCATGAGCATTCTCATCGACCAAGACACCCGCCTCGTCGTCCAGGGCATCACCGGCACGGAGGGCTCCTTCCACGCCGAGCAGATGATCGAGTACGGCACCGACGTCGTCGCGGGCGTGACGCCCGGCAAGGGCGGCCAGACCCACCTCGACCGGCCCGTCTACAACACGGTCCGCGAGGCCGTGGAGAAGGAGGGGGCGAACGTGTCGGTCATCTTCGTGCCGCCGCCGTTCGCCGCCGACGCCATCCTGGAGGCCGCCGACGCCGGCATCGAGACCATCGTCTGCATCACGGAGGGCATCCCGGTCCAGGACATGATCCCGGTGAAGCCGTACGTCGAGAAGAAGGGCGCGCGGCTCGTCGGGCCGAACTGCCCCGGCCTGCTCACGCCGGGCGCCTCGGTAAAGGTCGGCATCATGCCGACGATGATCTTCTCGCCCGGCAACGTGGGCGTCGTCTCGCGCTCGGGCACGCTCACCTACGAAGCGGTCGACCAACTCACGCGCGCCGGCCTCGGCCAGTCGACGGCCATCGGCATCGGCGGCGACCCGATCATCGGGACCCAGTTCATCGACGCCATCCGGCTGTTCAACGACGACCCGGAGACGGAGGCGATCGTGATGATCGGCGAGATCGGCGGCTCGGCCGAGGAGGAGGCCGCCGCGTTCGTCAAGGAGAACGTGTCGAAGCCGGTCTTCGGCTTCATCGCGGGCCGCACGGCGCCTCCGGGACGTCGGATGGGCCACGCCGGCGCCATCGTCTCCGGCGGCCAGGGCACGGCGGAGGCCAAGTTCGGCGCCATGCGCGACGCCGGCATCACGACGATCGAGAACCCGGCCTCGATCGGCGAGACCGTCAAGGCCCACGTCGAGGCGGTGGCGTAGGGGTTTGGAGGGGGGATCGGGGGGTGGGGACGGCGCCCTCCCCGGCCCTCATCCCCCGATCCCCAACACCCATGAAGATCAAAAATGCCGACTTCGCCCTCGCGGCGCCGACGTGGAAGGCGCTGCCGCCGGCTGGGGCGCCCGAGGTGGCGTTCGCCGGGCGCTCGAACGTGGGCAAAAGCTCGCTGCTGAACGCGCTCCTCGGCCGCAAGCAGCTCGCGCGGACGAGCGGGACGCCGGGCAAGACGCAGGCGCTCAACTTCTACGCCGTCAACACGCACCCCACGAAGGGGCCGGAGCTGTACTGCGTGGACCTGCCGGGCTACGGCTACGCGAAGGTGTCCCAGAGCCAGCGGGCGGCGTGGCAGCGGCTCGTGGGTCGGTACGTGACCGAGCGCGCCGAGGACGGACCCCTCCGGGCGGTCGTCCAACTCATCGACAGCCGCCACCCGCCGACGAAGCTGGACGAGGAGCTGATGGCGGTCCTGCTGGAGAGCCCGGCGCCGCACCTGATCGCGCTCACGAAGGCGGACAAGCTCTCGTCCAACGAGCGCCAGAAGGTCGTCGCCGCCTTGCACGAGCACCTCCGGCCGTACGGCCTGGAACTGCCGGTCGTGCTCACGTCAGCGGAAAAGAAGCAGGGGATCGACGAGCTGTGGCGCTGGATCTGGACGGTGATGTGACGGTCGCCACGGCTGGCGGTGACGGTCGCCAGCCGGGCAGCCCGAGCCCCTACAGCCTCACCCAGGCCGTCTCCTGGCCGCTGGCCGGGCTGTGGAGCCGGAGGGTGTCGCCGTCGAGGCGGACGCGGAAGCGCTCGGTGCCCTGCTCGTCAGAGAGCGTGAGGACGGAGTCGCCGTGGACGGCGTACTGCGCGCTGAACGACTGCGGCTCCCCGATCGGCGGGCGGACGATGATGCGCGCCGTGCCGTCGGCGTAGAACGAGTAGCGGACGCCGAGGCTGTCGTCCGAGGCCGCGCGCCACGTCCCGACGTACGGCTCGTCGGCGGTGCATCCGGCGAGGGCGCCGAGGGCGAGCGCGAGGACGGGGAGAAGGCGGAGCATGGGCGAGCAGGCTAGGTTGAAGGTAGCCGCTCTCACACGCTCCCTCGCCCGTGGATCTCCTCTCGCTCCCCCCGGTCACCTCGTTCTTCCTCCTGATCAACGTGGCCGTCGGGCTCTACACGTTCACGGCCGGGCCGGCCCTCATCGACCAGTGGGCGTTCAAGCCGTACCGGGTGGTCCGGGACAAGGAGTGGTCGCGGTGGCTGACGGCCGGGTTCGTGCACGTCGGGTTCACGCACCTCCTGTTCAACATGATCACGTTGTACTACTTCGGGCCGCCGATCGAGAGCGCGCTGGGGCCGTGGCGCTTTCTGGCGATCTACCTCGGCTCGGAGCTGACGGCGAACGCCCTGACCTACTGGCGGCACCGCGACAACCCGGAGTACTCGGCCGTCGGTGCGTCGGGGGCGATCTCGGGCGTCCTGTTCTCGTTCTGCCTGTTCGAGCCGTTCGCCATGCTGGGGATCATGTTCATCATCCCGATGCCGGCCATCGTGTTCGCGGTGCTGTACGTGGTGCTTTCGATCTATGCCTCGAAGCGCGAGCTCGGGCGGGTGGCGCACGAGGCGCATCTCGGCGGCGCCCTCGGCGGCCTCGCGCTGACGATCCTGCTCTACCCGGCCGCCGTCTCCATCTTCCTCCGCCAACTCGGGCTCGGCTAGGAGAGGCCGAGGAGGCCGAGGAGGTCGGTCCAGTCGTCGAACACGACCACGCCGTCCGGCGCGCGCTCGGCGTCGCCGCGAATCCAGGCGACGGGCCAGCCGGCGCCGGTCGCGCCGAGCACGTCCGAGTGGTAGGAGTCGCCGACGTAGAGCACGTCGCCCGGCGCGAGGTCCTCGCCCACGGCCGCGCTCGACTGGCGGAGCACGTGGGCGAACAGGCGCGGGTCGGGCTTCATCACGCCGACCTCCTCCGAGATGGTCACGAACGCGGCGCGCTCGGCGATCTCGGGGAGCGCCGCCAGCTTGCCGCGCTGCTGCTCCGAGAACCCGTTCGTCAGGATGCCGACCGGGACGGCGTCGGCGACGGCGTGGTACGCCTCGCGCGCGCCGTCGGCCCAGCGCCAGTGGGCGGCGTAGCGGTCGAGGTAGGCGTCGTTGAAGGCGGCGGGGTCGAGCGCGTGCGCCTCCAGGGCCGCGACGAGGCGCTCGGAGCGGAGCCGCTTGAGGTCGGCGGCGGTGATCGTGCCGGCGCCGAAGTCGCGCCAGAGCGGGACGTTGTGGCGGTGGTACGTCTCCTGGACGTGTGCCAGCGCGTGGTGCCCGATGTGCTCGGAGAACTGGCGGTGGACGTCCGCCAGCGCGGCGCGCTCGGCGGCGCGGTGGTCGAGGAGCGTGTCGTCCAGGTCGAAGACGACGAGGCGGGGCGCGAGAGGCATCAGGAGCGAGGAATCAGGAATCAGACCATGCGGACGCCGAGTGGAGCCGTCGGGTCGAGGCGGCCGGGTTCCCACACGAAGAACGCCCCCGTCGCGCATCGGCGGCGGGGGCGTCCGGGTCGGGGGGACGATGGGAGCGCGGCTACGCCTCGACCTCGTCGATGTGGACGTACTTCCGCCCGCCCGTCGAGACGGCGAAGCGGACCCGCCCGGAGGCCGTCGCGAACAGCGTGTCGTCGTTGCCGCGGCCGACGTTGATGCCGGGGTGGAACTTCGTCCCGCGCTGGCGGACGATGATGGAGCCGGCGGGGATGACGGCGCCGCCCGGGGACTTCACGCCGAGCATCTTGGGGTTCGAGTCGCGCCCGTTCTTGGACGAGCCGACGCCTTTTTTGTGTGCCATGTCTGGAGGGGGCTGGAGCGTTCGAGAGTCGCTGGCGGCCGCCGCCCCGCGTTCGGGGGCCGGCAGCCGGGGCGGGCTAGTTGACCGAGAGGTCGGAGACCTTGATCTGGGTGTAGGGCTGGCGGTGGCCGTTCTTGACGCGGTAGCCCTTGCGGCGCTTCTTCTTGAACACGATCACCTTGTCGCCCTTGACGTGGGCGAGCACCTCGGCGGCCACGGAGGCGCCGCCGACGGTCGGGGCGCCGACGGTCACGCCGTCGTCGCCGGAGACGAGGAGGACCCGGTCGAACGTGACCGAGTCGCCGACCTCGGCCTGCATCCGGGGGACGTAGAGGCGGTCGCCGTCGGCGACCTTGAACTGCTTGCCGCCGATCTCGACGATTGCGTACATGGGGGAGCGGGCTTGTGCCCTCGGCGCGACGGTCCCGGCGGAGTGCCGGGCAGGCCTGCGGAGGGGCGCGGGACAGAGCCAACGAACCTACGGACGCCCGGCGCTCCGGACCATCGCAGAGGCTTCAAAGAGGAGGAGGGGGAGGTCCGGTGCCGTGGCAAAGTGCCGGGCGCCCTCCGCCCGTCCCGCTGGCGGTGACCGTCGCCAGCGGGGCCGCTTGCCGCTTGCCGCCTGCGCTAAAACACCCCGCCCTGGCCCCACGAGAGCTTGTCGCGGATCGTCGAGAAGTAGTCGCGGTCGGGGAGCGTGACGAGGCGGACGACGTGGTCGGCGCGGCGGATCCGGACGGCGAGGCCGGCCCCACCGTCCAGCAGCGTCGAGACGCCGTCGGTGGCGAAGGCGTACGGGTGCCCGCGCGTCTCGACGCGGAGCGTCAGCTCGACGTCGCACGGGAGCACGATGGGCCGCGCCGTGAGCGTGTGCGGCGCGATGGGCGCGACGACGAGGGTGCTGGACCCCGGCGTCAGGATCGGGCCGCCGACGGAGAGCGCGTAGGCGGTCGAGCCGGTCGGCGTGGCGATGACGAGGCCGTCGCACCAGTAGGTGTTGAGCGGGGCGCCGTCCACGAGCGCCTCGATCTGGATCATGCTCGTCGTCCCGCTCTTGTCGATCACGACGTCGTTGAGCGCCCACGTCGGCACGTCGCCGATGTCCGCCCCATCCACGTCGATGGCCAGCGTCATCCGCTCCTCGATGCCGAAGGCGCCCCGTTCGATCCCCTCGACGACGTCCGTCAGCTCGGCCACCTCCACCTTCGTCAGGAACCCCAGCCGGCCGATGTTGACGCCGAGGATCGGGACGCCGTTGGCCTGGTGGGCGGCGCGGAGGAGGGTCCCGTCGCCGCCGAACGAGAGGAGAAGGTCGGACGAGGCGGCGAGGTCCTCGACGGCGTACTCGGAGCAGAACGCGGCGTCCACCAAGTTGCGTTGGTCGAGGCCGGCCGCGAGGTCCTCGTGGAGGCAGAAGGCGATGCCCTTGCGGTGGAGCCACCGCGTCAGGTGGGCGAGGGGCTGCCAGAGGGCGTCTTTCGAGGTGTTGCCGGTAATGCCGAACCGCATGGGCGCGTCGGGGGGAGGGAGCCCCCGTACGTCGGCGGGCGTGCTACGTTCGGGAGACGGGCGCTGGGACGTGGGGAGGAGAACCTGGGCGACCCGCAAAGGCTCCCCGCTCTCGTCGGCCTCTGCTCCCGATCTCCTCCTCTCCTCGTTCCCCAGGTCCCGTTTCCCGCCCTATGCACGTCGTCGTCGTCGGAAACGGGATCGCGGGGGCCACCGCCGCTCGGCACGTCCGCAAGGGCGCGCCCGAGGCGCGCGTGACGATGGTCTCGGACGAGGGGCCGCTGCCGTTCGCCCGGACGGCCCTGATGTACGTCTACATGGGCGTCCTGACGCGCGCACACACGCACCTGTACCCGACGCGCTTCTGGGACGAGAACCGGATCGAGCGGCTCCAGGACCGCGCCGTCGGCCTCGACCCCGTCCGCCAGCGGCTGGCGCTCCGCGACGGCGGCGACCTCGGCTACGACCGTCTCCTGGTTGCCACGGGCTCCCGGCCGTTCCTGCCCGACTGGCCCGGCGCGGGTCTCGACGGCGTCCAGGGCCTCTATCACAGCGCCGACCTCGACCGGATGGAAGAGACGACGGCGGGTGTCGAGCGGGCCGTCGTCGTGGGCGGCGGGCTGATCGGGGTCGAACTGGCGGAGATGCTGCGCGCGCGCGGCGTCGGCGTGACGTTCCTGGTCCGGGAGGGGCGCTACCTGCCGCACGTGTTCTCGGAGACCGAGAGCGCCCTCGTCGCCGACGCGATCCGCCTCCATGGCGTGGACCTCCGGCTCGGGGCGGAGGTCGCGGGAATCGAGGGCGACGGCCGCGTGCGGGCGGTCGTGACGACGGCGGGCGAGCGGCTGCCGGCCGGGTTCGTCGGCGTGGGGACGGGCGTCCGTCCCAACGTGGCGTGGCTGGACGGGGCGGTGGAGACCGACCGGGGCGTCCTCGTGGCCGAGACGCTGGCGACCTCGGCCGACGGCGTGTTCGCGGCCGGCGACTGCGCCCAACTCCGCCGCCCGCCGCCGGGGGTCCGGGCCATCGAGCCGATCTGGTACACGGCCCGCCTCCAGGGCGCCACGGCCGGGCTCGGACTCGCCGGGCGGCCCCGTGCGTACGAGCCCGGCGTCTTCTACAACTCGGCCAAGTTCTTCGACCTCGAATGGCAGGTCTACGGCTCGACGTCGGGAGGCCCGGAGGACTGGGAGTGGACCGACGGCCGGCGCAGCCTCCGCCTCGTCCACGCCGACGGCGCCGTGCGGGGCGTGAGCGCCCTCGGCATCCGCCTCCGCCAGCCCGTCTGCGCACGCTGGATTGCGGAGGGCTGGACGCTGGACCGCGCCCTCGCCGACCTCCCCGCTGCCCGCTTCGACGCCGAACTGTCGCCCGCCATCCCGCTCTGATGCCCGACCTCCCGCTCTACAACCCCCACGCGGACCTCTCGCTGGCATCGAACCCGGCGTTCCGCCCGAGCGGGGCGCAGCGCGCAGCGCTGGCGGCCGTCGCCGTCGGCGTGCTGGCGGTCGTCGTCGCCCTGGGGAGCGATCTCGGGACGCGCTGGCCGCTCGCGGTCGGGCTCGTGGCGCTCGTCGGGATCGGCGGCGGGGGCGTCGCCTACGCCCTCGACGGGCTGCGCCGGCCGGCCGGCAACCGGCACGAGGGGACGATGTTCTCGTCGAACGAGGCGCGCGGCGCCGTCGCCTGGGCGCTCGGGCTCGTCCTGACCGGCCTCTACGTGGTCCTCTACTTCTGGCCGGGCGCGCTCGCGGGCCTCATCCCGCTGGGCGACCCGCTCTCGCGCGCGCTCCGCCAGCAGCCGGCGACGCTGGCGAACGGCGGGCAGTGGTTCCTCTACACGACCGTCTACACGCTCGCCGTGGCGGTGATGGGCGTGCGCGCGCTCGTGCGCTACCGGCACAGCCGCTACCACGTCGTCCGGACGCTGAGCGTCGTCTTCTTCCAGACCGTCCTCGCGTTCGCGCTGCCGTACCTCCTCGTCCGCCTCCAGCAGCCGGAGCTGTTTCTCCACTACACGTGGCCGCTCGATTACGACCTGTTCTTTCCCTGGAAGGTGGCCGAGCTTCGGGAGGCCGGGCAGCTGGGCGTGGCGATGCTCGTGTGGGGCGCCGTCCTGATCGCCGTCGTCACGCCCGTGCTCACCTACTTTTTTGGGAAGCGGTGGTACTGCTCGTGGGTGTGCGGCTGCGGCGGGCTGGCGGAGACGGCCGGCGACCCGTACCGCCACCTCTCGGACAAGTCGCTGGCGGCGTGGAACGTGGAGCGGTGGCTCGTCCACGGCGTGCTGGCGGCGATCACGGCCGGGACGCTCGTGCTGTGGATCGCGGCCGTGGCGGACGTCGGCTGGCTGGACGCCGTCGCGGGGACGTTCTCCTGGCTCTACGGGCTCCTCATCGGGTCCATCTTCGCCGGCGTCGTCGGGGTCGGGTTCTACCCGGTGTTCGGGAGCCGCGTGTGGTGCCGGTTCGGGTGCCCGATGGCGGCGGTCCTCGGCCTCCAGCAGCGGTTCTTCTCGCGCTTCCGCATCACCACGAACGGCGGCCAGTGCATCTCGTGCGGCCAGTGCTCGGCGTACTGCGAGATGGGCATCGACGTGAGGTGGTATGCCCAGCGCGGTCAGAACGTGGTCCGCGCGAGCTGCGTCGGCTGCGGCGTCTGCGCGACGGTGTGCCCGCGCGGCGTGCTCCGCCTGGAGAACGGCGCGGACACGGGCGGCGCCAGCCGGGCGGGGCGCCCGGTGAACAACCTGATCGGGGACCTGGAGATTTTGCCCGACGCCGACGGGGGGCTTGTCTAGACGCTCCGCGTTTCCGACGTTGCGGCGCCCCCGCCCCAATCCCATGCGCCTCGCCGTTCCGCTCGTCGCCTTCGCCCTCATCGTGCTCGCCGCCTACGCGCCGCGCCCGGAGGCCGCCTCCCCGCCCCCTCCCGTCGGGGCCGACTCGACCGAGTGGGAGAACCTCCAGGTCCTCCCGGACTCGCTCTCCCACGACGCGCTGATCGGGATCATGCGCGGCTTCACGGCCTCGCTCGGCGTCCGGTGCGACCACTGCCACGCCCGCTCCGGCGAGGACCTCGACTTCCCCTCAGACGCGAACCCGCACAAGGAGGTCGCACGCGGGATGATGCGGATGACGTGGCAAATCAACCAGGAGATCTTGCCAGCCATGGAGGGCCTCCACGAGGAGGAGGGGACGCGCGTGACGTGCTTTACGTGCCACCGCGGCGCGGCGCATCCGGAGACGATCCCGCCGGAGCCCCAGCGACGAGGGCCGCAGCCGGAGCCAGAGCCGGAGCACGACCACGGCGACCACGACCACGGGTGATCCCACGCCTGAACCACGCCTGATCGACGAGCGTTGGGAGGGGACACCCGCGCCCCGTCCATGTCCGACCCCGTCCGCCCCGCGCCGCGCCCCGTCACCGCCAGCCGCGCGGTCGTCCTGTTCGTCGTCTACACCGTCGTGTTCGCCGTCGGCGGTGGGCTGGCGGCGGGCATCCCGGCCCTCCTGTTCGAAGCGATCACCGGCGACCCCTTCGACGGCGTGGTGTACGCCATCATGTTCGGGGTGACCGGCTTTATCGCGTACCGGCTGGCGCAGCGCGTGGCCGAGGGCTAGGTCCCGGACCGGAGCCGACGGCGAAGGCGACGCCCGGCGCGGTCGGCAGCGGCGTCGCTCGTCAGCGCGCGGGCACGGACCGATATCCAGGACCTGGAGCGGTGGGCGGTCCCCTCGACGAGGTAGCGGCTCGCGTCCGACGAGACGCTCAGGATCGACACTTCGGCGTCGATGAATCCCATCGACTGAGCCACCCGGTTCAGCCATGCGGCGTGAGCCTCGTCCGCCGTCGCGGGACCCCGGGCGATGTTGGCAGAGGAGACGAAGAGGGAGGCGTCGATCATGGGGAGAGGCTACCAGGGCGACGTGATCCCATCTCGACTTCCGGGCTACGAAACCGTTACCAACCTGTGGGGAGCCATTCAGGTGGATCGCCGCCAGCTGGCGGGCGGCGGCGCCCGTTTCGGAAGGGGTTACACCGAGTCCACGCGGTGGTCTAGAGGGCGCACCCTCTCTCCACTATGCTCTCCCGTGTCTGGAGCAGCGCCGTCCTCGGCGTCGACGCGCTGCCCATCGAGATCGAAACGCACACCGAGCCCAACATCCCGCGATGGACGGTCGTGGGCCTGCCGGACGGGGCCGTGCGCGAGAGCCGCGACCGCGTGTGGGCGGCGCTCAAGACGAGCGGCCTGCCCGTCCCGCGCGGCGCCGTGACCGTCAACCTCGCCCCGGCCGACGTGCGAAAAGAAGGCTCGGCGTACGACCTCCCCATCGCGCTCGGCCTGCTGGCGGCCATCGGCGACGGGCTGATCGCGCGGGACGTGCTGGACGAGGTCGTGATCGTGGGCGAGCTGGGGCTCGACGGGGCCGTCCGGCCCGTGCGGGGCGTCTTGCCGATGGCGGCCGGAGCGCGGGCGGAGGGGCGGCGGGCGATCCTGGTCCCGCCCGAGAACGCCGCCGAGGCCGCCGTCGTCGAGGGCCTGGAGGTCTACCCCGTGGCGTCACTGCGTGAGGCCTTCGACTTTCTCTCGGAGCGGGGCGGGCGCGGGACGCCCGAGTCGCCGCGCGCCCTTCGCCTCGACGCTCCCCGAGCCGGAGGCCCCGACTTCTCCGACGTCCGGGGCCAGGTGCTCGTCAAGCGTGCGCTGGAGGTGGCGGCGGCCGGCGGCCACAACGCCCTCATGGTCGGCCCGCCGGGATCGGGGAAGACCATGCTCGCCCGGCGGCTCCCCACCATCCTCCCGCCGCTGACGCCCGCCGAGGCCCTGGAGACGACCAAGATCCTGAGCGTGGGCGGGCGGCTCAACGGGCACGCGCGGCACGGGCTCGTGGCGGAGCGGCCGTTCCGGGCGCCGCACCACACGATCTCGAACGCCGGCCTGTGTGGCGGCGGCTCCAACCCGATGCCGGGCGAGATCTCGCTCGCCCACAACGGTGTCCTGTTCTTGGACGAACTGCCCGAGTTCGACCGGCCGGTCCTCGAGGTGCTCCGCCAGCCGCTCGAAGAGGGGGAGGTGACGATCGCTCGGGCGCGCGCCACGGTCCGCTACCCCGCGCGGTTCATGCTCATCGCGTCGATGAACCCGTGCCCGTGCGGCCACGCGGGTGACCCGACGCGCGCCTGCGTCTGCGCGCCCGGACAGGTGCAGCGCTACCTCTCGCGCGTGAGCGGCCCGCTCCTCGACCGGATCGACCTCCACGTGGAGGTCACGCCCGTCCCGTTCGAGGCGCTGAACCGGACGGCCGACGCCGAGCCGAGCGCCGCGGTCCGGCAGCGGGTGGTGACGGCGCGGGAGCGGCAGGCCGAGCGGTTCGCGGGAGACGGAGGAACGCCAAACCGTTATTGCAACTCCCAGATGACCACCCCCGAGGTCCGCCGCCACTGCCGTCTCGACGCCGACGGCCAGGCGCTCCTCAAGGCGGCGCTCACCCGGCTCGGCCTCAGCGCCCGCGCCCACGACCGCATCCTCAAGGTCGCCCGCACCATCGCCGACCTCGCCGGCGCCGACGCCGTCGACGCGGCGCACCTCGCCGAGGCCGTCCAGTACCGCTCGCTCGACCGGGCCGGGTGGGGCGTCCAGGCATAAAGGGCCTCATGCCGCCGGCGCGGCTGGCGGGGGCCGACGGCGGCCAGGGTGCTTCTACTTAGGGGCCACCGCGTCCGTCGCAATCGAGACGCGCATGTCCAGCTCCGAGGCCGAGGACGCCACGGCGGCGAGGTCGCCGATCGTGGCGCTGCTGTCGGCGTAGACCGCCAGCGCGTTGCGGTCCTCCCGGAGCGCGGCGATCGTGGCCGTGAGGCTGTCGCGCGACGTCGCGCGCTCGTCCACGAACAGCGAGCCGTCCGGGTTGATGGTGACGGCGACGTACTGCTGCTCCAAGGGAGCCGCCGCCGAGACGTCCGGGAGCTGGACTCGGAGCCCGTACTGGGTCACGAACGAGGACGTGAGCAGGAAGAAGATGAGCAGGAGGAGCACGATGTCCGTCAGCGAGGCGAGGCTGAACGCCGTCAGCGCCTTGCGGCCGGAGGAGAAGTCGAAGGAGGCCATCGGATCAGGGGGCCACGCGCTTGCGCTCCGACGACGGCGTCTGGAGCACGTCGATAAAGTCGGACGAGGCCCGCTCCAGCCCGTTCACGAGTCGGGCGATCCGGCTCACGAGCAGGTTGTAGGCGAACAACGCCAGCAGCCCGACCGCCAGCCCGGCGGCCGTCGTCACGAGCGCCTCCCAGATCCCGCCGGCCAGCAGCGACGGGTTCACGAGCCCCTCGTAGCGCTGGATCTGGCGGAACGCGCCGATCATGCCGGTCACCGTGCCCAGGAAGCCGAGCATGGGGGCGATGGCGGCGACGGAGGCCAGCAGGTCCATCCGCTTTTCGAGGTCGTAGGTCTCGCGGCGCCCGGCCTCCTCGACGGCCTCCTTGATCTCGCCGATGGGCCGGCCCAGCCGCTCCAGCCCGCGCTGGACGATCCGCGCGGCCGGCGTGTTCTGGTCGCGGCAGTAGGCCTTCGCCCCGGCGATGTCGCCGTTGTGGACGTAGTCGGCCACGTTCCGCGTGAGCGCGTCGGGATCGCCCTTGGCGCGGCCGAGCGCGCGGAACCGCTCCCACACGATCGCCACCATCAGGATCGAGAGCAGGACGATGGGGATCATCGACCAGCCCCCGAGGAACAGGAGCTGGACGCCGCCGGCGAGCGACTCGCCGAACGTGGGCTCGGCGGCCGGGGCGGCGACGGCCGCGAGGGAGTCCGCGACCCGAGCCGAGTCGGAGAAAGCGGTCTGGAGAGCGAGAGGGAGCATGGAAAGCCGGGGGGACGGGCTAAGGGGTCGTCAGGGGTCCTCTGTCACGGGTCACTCGCCGCCTGGGGTGCAGTTCGCCTTGGGCAGGCGATCAGGTGGCAACGGAAAAAGGACAAACAGCTAGAGCGTGCGGAGGTCGAGCACCCAGGTGTCGGGGGGCGCTTGGGGAGGGAGGCGGTCGCGGAGCTGGCGGGCCTGGTCGGTGGACGTGAACTGGCCGACGGCCACGCGGTAGCGGCGCGCGGAGCCGGGCGCCTCCAGCACGGCCGTTCGGTAGCCGGCCGTTCGGTAGCGCCCGGAGAGCGCCTCGGCCTCGTCGCGCGACGGCGTCGAGAGCACGACGAACGTCCGGCCGCCGGTGGCGGGGTCGATGGGGTCGCCCGAGAGCGCGCGGGCGTCCTGGGGGTCGAGGCCGGCGAGGCGGGGCGGGAGGATGGCGAGGCCGGGGGCGGGCGCGAGACCCTGGCCGGGGCGTGCCGCCTCGTCGGGCGGCGCGTTCGCGGCGGGAGCGGCGTCGTCCGCCTCGGGCGGGGGCGTGTCGGCCGGCGACGGGGCGGCGAGGGCGTCGTTCGCGTCGGGGGTGCCCTCGTCGGGCGTCTGCTCGACCGGCGCCCCGTCGGCGGCAGCGGGAGTCTGGGCCACCTCGTCGGTCGCAGCCGGGGGGGCTGGCCAGAGCCAGACGGCGAGGGCGACGACGAGGGCGAGCACGACGAGCGCGGGGACCCACCACGGAATCCCCCGCCGCCGGTCCGACGGCTCGGACGGCGGTCGCGGAGCCTCGTCGGCCACCGCCGTCGGCTCCGTCACGGCCGGCGGGGAGGCCGGGAGCGGCGGTGGGAACAGCTGCTCGAACTCCTCTGCCGGCCCGATGCGCTCGATCACGACGGGCTCGTCGTCTGGCGTGGGGTCGGGGATGTGGAGTTCGGTCTCATCAGGGGCGTCCTCCACGATCTCGGCGTCCTCGATCTCCGGGGCGTCCTCCCCGAACGAGGGCGGCGGCGGGCCGGCCGCGCCCGCCGTCCACGTGTCCGAGAGCCAGTCCTCGTCGCCGTCGTCCGTGCCACTGGCGGCATCCGTCGGAGCCGGCGTCTCCGTCGGCACCGGCTCGTCGGGGA
The DNA here is from genome assembly GCA_963811175.1 of Rubricoccaceae bacterium. Taxonomy (GTDB): domain Bacteria; phylum Bacteroidota; class Rhodothermia; order Rhodothermales; family Rubricoccaceae; genus Rubrivirga. The sequence goes on from CAWEQE010000002.1 coordinate 2,094,510, forward strand.
GCGTCTCGTCCGAGGATGGAAGAACGTCGGAGAGGGATTCCCCGGGCGGGGTGCCGAACGGGACCGCCAGCACGTCGTCCAGGTCGTCGTCCAGCGTGTCGTCGTCCACCAATGCGCTCTCGGAGGGCGTGTCGTCCTCGTCGGTGACGCGTTCGGTCGGGACGGGAGGGGGAGACCAGTCCTCCGGGAGGTCCTCCAACTCCATGTCCTCGTTCGTCCCCGGCGGCGTAGCGAGCGGGAGAAAGGGCGGGGCCGGGCCATCGGACGAGAGGTCACGGAGCGGTGCGTCGTCGGGTTCGCGCTCCGACGGCAGCGACAGCTCCAACTCGTCGTCCTCGAACGCGGACGGGTCGAGCGACGAACGGAGGCCGTCGTCGAGAAGCGCGTCGTCGAAGAGGAGGTCGTCCTCTGATGCGTGCTCCTCGTCCAGATCGTCCTCCCCGACCGTCTGCGCGGAGCCCGTCGGGGGCTCGTCTGCCTCAGCGGAGGCGTCGTTCTCCGCCCAGGCGTACTCGTTCGATGCGTCGTCGAGAGGGAGTTCCGGGACGTCCGCCTCTGAGGCGTCGGGCTCCGAGGCGTCGGGCTCCGAGGCGTCGGCAGGCTCGGTCTGGGCGGGCGGCGTCTCCGGCGCGGGAGCGGTCGGGACGGGCGGGAGCCCTTCGAACGTCCGGTTGACGGCCGCCAGCAGGTCGGCCTCGACGCCCAGCACCACGCCGCCGCTGGTCCGCCGGAGCAGGCCGACGCCGGGGAGCCGGGCCTCGCCGGTGGCCGCCAGCCGGGCCTCCATCTGGTCCATCGCCCGGTCGAAGGCCGCCTCGGCCTGCTCCTCCGACAGTCCCTGGAAGCGGCTGAACGCGCCTGCGAGCGGTTCGTGCTCGTCCCCGAGGTCGGCCAGCCCGATCGTCTCGCCCGGCGGCAGGAGCACCCGCGTGCCGTCGGCGCGCTCCTCGACGCGGGCCGAGACGTGCTGGCGGACGAGCGTGCCGAGGCCGGGGAGCGGGGCCGGCCGGCCGGCGACGAGGCGGTCGCGGATCGCAGCGGCGAGGGCGTCGAGAGGGGTCACAGGACGGGGGGCGGGAGGGCTCGCAAGCTAGGGGCGCGGCGCCGGTTAGCGGGAAAACCGAACGCCGAGCATCACGGCGTAGGGGACCTCGGGGAAGCCCGGCCACCGCTCGACCTCGCCGACCAGCCGCTCGCCTCGGAGCACGGCCGAGAACGGCCCGGCCACGTCGTACGAGGCGTCGAACGAGACGAGGCCGAAGGCGGGGGCGTCCTCGAACCCGAACGTCGGGCGCCCGCTCTCGGCGTAGGCGCTCACACCGAGGCGCCCCCGGCCGTCGAGGAACGGGACCTGGAGCCCGGCGCGGCCGACGAGCGGGGCGTAATACGGGAGGTCGTCGGTGACGTCGGTGCTGCTGGTGCGGGCCTCGACGCCGGCCGAGACCGAGACGCCGGAGGCCGTCGCCACCGTCGCGTCGCCGCCGACGCCGTAGGCCGTCGCCCGGACGTATCGCTCGACGTACAGGCCGTCACCCTGCTGCCCAAAGGTGAGGTAGGTAGGCGCGCGGAGGGCGGTCGCGAAGCCCCGGAGGCGCACCGGCCCGCGCCGCACCTCGACCCCGGCCCGCGCGTCCACCTGGATCATGTCGGGCGTGATGACGGGCGAGAGCGGGTCGGAGGCGAGGTACGGGTTGAGCCCGGTGACGTCGGCGAGGGAGCGGACGTCGAGGCGCGGGTCGTTGGTGACGAAGACGCGCGCGGCGGGGCCCAGCGGAAGCTGGAGGTCGAGGATCGGGCCGAGCCGCTGGCCGTCGCCGCCGCCGGCCTCGGCGGAGGCATCGAAGGCCAGCCCGCGCACACCGACCACGAGGCGGGCGCCGTCGGAGCGGCCCAGGGCGACGGCCGCTCCGACGGCGCCGTACCGGGCGTCGGTGCCGACGCTGCCGGCGCCGGCGATGCCGCCCGCCGCGTCGAGCCGCAGGCGGTCGTCCAGAAACCCGATCTGGGCCTCCCCGTCGAGGCGCCCTTCGCTCACCTCGTCGCCCTCGCCGGGCCGGTACGTCGACTGCTCGAAGCGGACGGCGAGACGGTACGGGATCGCACCGACGCCGCCCACGCCCGCCTCGGCGCCGAGGGCGCGGCGCCGGGAGCGCGGGTCGAAGTTGGCCTCGGGCGTGCGGTAGCCGTCGAGGAGCGCGTGCCCCTCGATCCGAACGCGGCCCCTCAAGAACGACTGACCTCCCGCACGCACGTCGAGACGGTCGAAGTGGACGCGGCCGTCGTTGTCCTGGCCCGAGACCCCGTCGTAGTCGGCGTCGACGAAGAAGACGCCCGCGGCGCCGGTCGTCGAGAGGTCGAACCGGCCGTAGCGGGCGATCTGGCTGCCGACGCCGCCCTCGGCGCGGAGCCGGCGCGGGTCGTCCAGGTCGGAGACCGGCTCGGGCGGCACGTCGAGGGCGTAGGCCGGGAGCGCGTCGAGGTCGGGGGTGAACGGCTGCGAGACCGGCTCGCGCTCGGCGGGGACCACGTAGGTCCGGGGCGGCGGCCCGAAGCCCGTGAGCGGCTGGCGCTGGATGTCGGGGAGGTTGACGGCGATGGTCCCCCGGCTCTCGAACACGCGGGGCGTGAGGCTGGGGAGCTGCGGGTCGTCCTGGGCGAGCACGGCCGCCGGGGCGAGCGCGCCGACGAGGACCGCCAGCGCGGCGGCGAGGGCTCGGAGCGGATGGGCGGCCGGCGGCTGACGGCCGGAGGCGGGCGCGTTCCGTCCCAGGGTGCTCGGGGCGAGCACCGTGATCGGCTCGTCTGCCACCCCTGGCCCCTCCTGTCCAGGAGAGAAACTCGTTTGGCAGGTACGGGCCACGGGCCACGAGCCGCGATCCGCCGGCCGCGTGCCTGCATCGTTACTGATCATCGTCATCCTCGGCGGGTTCGGGGGCGAGGTCCGGGCGCTGGCGGGCGACGGCCTGGGCGGCGGTCGAGTCCGGGTAGCGCTGGAGGAGGAGGCGGAGCCGGTCGTCGGCCTCGTCGGCGCGGCCGAGCGATTCGAGCGCGCGGGCTTCGAGGCTGAGGGCGGTTGCGATCCGCTCGGGGTCGCCGGGATACGCCGCCGGGAACGAGGCGGCGATGGCGCGGGCGCCCTCGCCATCGCCGGAGGCGAGGAGCGCCTCGACGAGCTGGAGCTGGGCCTCGGGCGCGAGCGGGCTGTCCGGGTAGCGCGTCAGGAGGCGCCGGAGCACCCTGGCGCCGTCGGCGGGGCGGCCCGCCGAGACGTAGGCGCCGGAGAGGGCCAGGAGGGCCTGCTCCTCGATCTCCCCCCGGACGCCCCCGCTCAGGAGCGTCTCCAGCTGGACGACGGCGAGCGAGTCGTTCCCGGCTGCCAGCGAGGACTGCGCCCGCGCGAGGCGGAGCCGGGCGAGCGCCACGGGGTCGGTCACACGCGATTCGATGCCGGAGACGATGCCTTCGACCTCGTCGCCCCGCCCCTGGGATTCGAGGGCGAAGGTGAGGCCGTTGAGGGCGTCGGGCGCCAGCTCGCTGTTGGGGTAGCGCTGGAGCGCGAGGCGGTACGCCTGCTCGGCCTCCGCGTAGCGGTCCTGGTTCGAGCGGACGTCGCCGATGCCGACGAGGGCGCTGGCGCCGGCCGGGCTCCCCGCCCGCTCGGTCAGCACCCGCTCGTACTCGACCACGGCGGCGTCGCCATCGCCGCGGGCCGAGAGGAGGGCGCCGCGCGCCACGAGCGCCTGGGCGTAGAGGCCGGACTGCGGGTACTCCTGGAGGAGCCGCGCGTAGGCCGCCAGCGCGTCGTCCACGCGGCCGGTGTTGCCGAACGCCTGGGCCGTCTGGTAGAGCGCGTAGTCGCCCCCCTGGCGGTCCGGCGTGGCGGCCGGGACGCGGTCGTAGACCTGCCGGGCGTCGTCGAACCGCCCGAGGGCGTAGTACGAGTCGCCGAGGCGGAGGAGGGCGTCGGCGTAGTACGGGACCGACTCGGCGGAGCGCGTGTAGGCCGAGAGGAATCGCTCGAAGGCGGTGGCGGCCTGGGCGTAGTCGCGGCGCTTGAAGTGGGACCAGGCGAGCACGTAGCGCCCGGCGTCGGCCTGGCGGTGGTTCGGGAAGCGGCGCCCGTAGTCGGTCAGGACCGACTCGGCGCGGGCGTAGTCGCCGGCCTGGAAGGCGCTCTCGCCGGCCCAGAACAGCGCCTCGCCCGCGCGCGGACCCGTCGGGTCGGCCTCGGCCACGGCGAGGAGCGCCGGCACGGCCTCGCGGTAGCGGCCCTCGCGGTACAGCGCGTAGGCGTCCTGGAACGCGATCTCGGCGCGCGTCTCGGACGTGGCCGTCCCCAGCTGCTCGGCCTGCTCGTAGGCCTGGCGGGCGCGGCCGGTGTCGCCGAGCGCGGCGTACGACTCGCCCAGCATCCGAGCGGCCTCGCCGGCGTACGGGCTCCGGGGCGAGGTCTGGAGAAGCTGCCGGAAGGCGTCGGCGGCCTCCTGGTAGCGGCGGCGGGTGTAGCGGATGAGGCCGAGTTCGAGGAGGGCGGCGTCGGCGTAGGGGCCGGCGGGGAGCCGCTGGGCCGTCTCGGCCAGCCGGGCCTCGGCCTCCCCGATCTGCCCGAGCTGGTTGAGCGCGAGCCCCTCGTAGTAGGACGCCTCGTGCGCGAGGAGGTCGTCGCCCGTCCCGCTGGCGGCGGCCGTGCGCGCGGCGCTCAGAGAGCCGACCGCGTCGGCCCAGTCGCCCCGGGCGTAGGCGGCGCGGCCGAGCGCGAGTTGGGCGCGTCGCCCATAGCGTCCGCCCGCGGGCACGGCCTCCAGCGGCGCGACGGCGCGGTCGTCTTCGCCCAGCCGCAGGCGCGTCTCACCCAGCAAGAGGTCGGCGCGCTCGGCGTCGTCGCCCGTGAGGGACGGCCGGCGGCCCTCGATCTCGGCGGCGGCCTCGCGGAGCCGGCCCGTGCGGAGGTACGCCTCGGCGAGCCCGAGCCTCACGGCCGCGTTCTCCGCCGACGCCGGGTAGCCCGTCGCCAGCCGCTCGAAGGCGTCGGCGGTGCGGACGGCGTCGCCCTGCTCCAGATGGACGAACCCGAGCGCGTAGAGAGCGGCCGGGGCCGTCGGCGTGTCGGCGGCGGCGGCCTGCTCGAGAGCGTTGATCGCGGCCTCGGGCCGGCCTTGCTGGAGGTACGTCTGCCCGAGGAGGTACGCCACCTGCGCCGTCTGCTCCGGCGGGCCGGGCCGGTCGAGGGCGTCGAGCAGGGCCGTCTCGGCGCGGTCGTAGTCGCCGGTGGCGTAGTAGTAGCGGCCGAGGGCGAGGCGCGCGCGCGGCGCGAACGGGTGGCCGGGGTACGCCGCCTCGAACCGGACGAACAGGGCGGCGGCGCCGTCGGGGTCGCCCGACTGCAAGGCCGACTCGGCGCGGAGGAACAGGGCCTCCGGCGCGTGCGGGTCGCGCGGGTAGCGGTCGAGGTACGACTCGAAGGCGCGCGCGGCCGGGCCGAACAGGTCGGCGTCGTAGAGGACGCGGGCGGCGTCGAAGGCGGCCTCGGCGTCGGCCGGGTCGGCGGCGGGGCGCACGCCGGCCGGCGTCTGGGCGTGGGCCACGCCGGCGGCCAGCGCCAGCGCGAGGCACGCCAGCCGAACGGGCAGGCGAGGGGAGAGGGGCGGCGCGGGCCAGGACGGCGCGCGCGGGGACCGGAAAGGCATTGGGGGGACGGCGTCCGGCGGGAGGGGCAATCTAAGGGAGCACCGGGCTCGCTCCACGCACAGAAACAAAGGGGGGGCGCCCCGTCGTACCTACGACCGACATCCCTCCTCTGACGGGCAGCCCGCCTGCTCCCCCGACCCTCTCTTCCCATGGCCGACAAGAACACCGACACCCCGACCGATGCCACCGGCGATGGCGTCCCCGCCGCCGCCCCCGACGCCCCGGTCCCCAACGCCGCCGCTGAGCCCGTCGCTCAGGCGACGGCGCCCGCCGCCGACACGATCCCGCCCCCGCTCCCGGCCGATTACGAGATGCCGGACGACTACGCCTCCGACGACCCGCTGACGACGGTGAAGCAGTGGGTGGAGGATCACCCCGGCCTCGCCGTCCTCGCTGCCGCCGGGATCGGCATCGTCGCCGGGCGCATCGTGAGCGCCCTCTTCCCGGACCCCGAGCCGCCGTCGCTCACCGACCGCGTCGAGAAGCGCGCGCGCGTGCTCAAGAAGGAGGCCACCAAGCGCGGCAAGGCCTACAAGAAGGAGGCCGCCAAGCACGGGAAGGTCTACAAAAAGGAGGCCCTCGCCTTCGCCGACGGCGCTGGCGACTCGCTCCAGGACAGCCTCCACCGGGCCTCTGAGGCGCTCCGCGAGGCCGCCGAGCGCGCCGGCGACGCCGCCGAGGAGGGCTACGAGAAAACGAAGGACTTCGCCGAGACCATCGCCGACGCGGCCAAGGTGGCCGTCGCTGGCGTGCTGGCGACCAAGGTCGACGACTGGGTAAACAAGGTCCGCGACTAGAGCGGCCCCCACCCGACGCCCCCGACGGGCCTCGGCGCCGCTGGCACCCCCCCCGCCAGCCGTGCGCCGAGGCCCGTCGTCGGGTTCGGGCCTCCCCCGATTCCACCGGAGGTTCGACGGGGTGCCCGGCCGGTGTCCGAGTACCTTCCGGCTCACACGCGCGCCCCGCATGAGCATTCTCGTCGTCGGAACCGTCGCCTTTGACACGGTGGAGACCCCGTTCGGCCGCGCCGAGCGGATCCTGGGCGGCTCGGCCACCTACGCCTCGCTGGCGGCCCGCGTCGTCGGTGCGCCGGTCCTGCTCAACGCCGTCGTCGGGGCGGACTTCCCGGAGGCCCACGTCGCGGCGCTCCACGAGCACGGCGTCGACACCGAGGGGCTCGTCCGCGACCCCGACGGCGAGACGTTCTTCTGGGCCGGCCGCTACGGGCTCGACCTCAACTCGCGCGAGACGCTGGCGACCCACCTCAACGTGCTCGCCACCTTCCAGCCCGACCTCCCGGCCAGCTACCGCCAGCCGGGCATCGTCTGCCTCGGCAACCTCGACCCGACCGTCCAGGCCGGCGTGATCGACCAGACGGCCGGCGGCGCGCCGCTCGTCGTGGCCGACACGATGAACTTCTGGATCGACAACACGCCCGACGCCCTCGCCGAGACGCTCGCCCGCGTGGACGTCCTCGTCATCAACGACGAGGAGGCCCGCCAGCTCGCCGGCGTCCCGAGCCTCGTCAAGGCGGCCCGGATCGTCCGCGACATGGGGCCCGAGACGCTCATCATCAAAAAGGGCGAGCACGGGGCGCTCCTGTTCTGCGGCGACGACCTGTTCGCCGCGCCGGCCTACCCGCTCGAAGACGTGGTCGACCCGACGGGCGCCGGCGACACGTTCCTCGGCGGCTTCGCCGGCCACCTCGCCCGCCTCGGCGCGACGGACCCGGACGCGATGCGCCAGGCCGTCGTCGTAGGAAGCGCGCTGGCGTCGTTCGTCGTCGAGGCGTTCGGCGTGGACCGGCTGCTGACGGTCACGTCGGGGGAGCTGGACGAGCGGCTCGACGCGTTCCGCCGCCTCTCGGCCGTTCCGGAGATCGTCGCGGCGTAGGGAGACGTCAGGCTGTCGCGGCCCGCAGTTGTGGAGGGGAGGCGGGGCTCGTTCTCGCGCGAGCCCCGCCCGCCCCGCTGGCGATGCCGATCGCCCGTCGGGAAGCTACCGCCGGATCCGCTACCAGTTCTGCTGGGCGAACTGGTTGAACAGCGCGGCCTGCGCCTCGAACACCCACTGGTTGAAGATGGTCTCCTCCGAGACCTGGACGATGGCGCTGACGCGCCGGGCCTCGCCGCGCCCCCATCGCGCGATCTCGTCGAGTGTGTGGACGCCGGCCTCGCGGAGGAGGCGCTGCGTGCCCGCGTCGATGCTGGAGATGACGGTGAGGTCGTCGCCGTGCGTCTCTTCGGGCGCTGGGCCATCGAGGGCCTCCGGGCTCGGCGCGGGGGCGTCGTCGGGTGCCGCAACGGCGGTCGGGAACGGCTCGTCCAGGTCAGCCGGGGCCGACGGCGCGCTGGGCGCTGGGGCCACAGACGGGAAGAAGTCGTCCGTGGACGCGAACACCGGCTCGACGATTAGCAGATCAGCGTGCGGCGGCGAGTCCTCGTGCGTCGCCGTCTCGGCACGTGCGTCGGGCCGAGTCGGGCGGGAGATCCAGGCCGTGTCCGGCTCGGCGACCGGTCCTCGGCGACGTCCACCTCGATGTCTTCCACCTCCGGGACTGCGACCTCCGAGGCCGTGGGGGGCGGGGCGATCTCGGCTTCTGCGACGGTGGACCCGACCGTCACGTCCTCGAACGAGTCGGTCTCGTCGGCCTCCTCCGGTGTAGCCGGGGCGTCGGACGCCACCGGGCTCGACGGAGCGTCGGTCGTCTCCGTCCCCGACAGGTCGAGAGACGATTCGGGAGGCGTCGGCGCATCGGAATCGGACTCCGCGTCCGCGAGCCACGGCTCGAACAGGGAGGCCGCTTGCAGCGTGACGGAGGGCGAGGTCGAGACGTCGATGGGCGCGAACGTCGGCTCCGCCGCCTCGTCGTCTAGCGAGAATGAGCCGAACGGGTCGCCGTCTCCGCTGTAGGGCTCGAAGGTCGGTGCGGGGGCGTTCGGCTCGGGCGCGTCGTCGGCCGACATGTCGGACGGCGTCTCGGCGAACGGATCCTCCCCGGCCTCTTCCATCTCCTCAGAGACGGGCTCAGCGGAGGGCTCGATGCCGGCGTGCGTCCCCTCGTTCTCGTCCGCATCGGCCCCGTCGTCCAAGGAGACGTGGACCATCGGGTCCTCGGCGTCCTGTCCGAGCACGGGGGCGGCCCCCTCGCACTCGGCGGGGGCATCGTCGGCGGGGAGGGCGGGGATGTCCTCCGCGTTGAGCAGGGGGGCCTCGAACACCAGGGCTCCAGGCGACGCGGCCGTTTCCGCGTCCTCGCCGAGTGGCTCGTCCCCAACGACGTCTGCGAACGTCACGTCCTCGAACGCTACGTCGTCAGGCTCCACGTCCTCGAAGGAGATGTCCTCGAAGGAGATGTCCTCGAAGGTCGCGTGCTCGGGCGAGTCGTCTTCGAAAGACAGGGCCTCGAGCGTCGGCTCGTCCGGGTCGGAGGGGAGGCCGTCGGCCTCGTCGGTCGTCGCCGTCTCGTCGGCGTGTGCTGGCTCCGGGGCGGGCGGGAGCGCCACCCGGGCGGACTCCGGGAGGGCGATGCCGGACCGGATCTCGGCGATCTGGCTCTTGATCTCGTCCATCTCGGCGTCGCGCCGGCTCACCTCGTGGCGCAGCTCGCTGCGGAGCCCGTCGACCTGGGTGCGCTGGTCCTCGACGGCGTGGCGGACGCCGTCGAGCTTCTGCGTGAGGAGCTGGCGCTGCGTCTCGCCCTGGAGCCGCTGCTCGGCCATGGCCCGCTCGATCTGCTCGCCGATGGCCCGGACTTCCTGAGCGATGGGCCGGGGCGCGGCCGGGGAGCCCGCACTCGCGCGGGTCGGCGTTTCCAGGCTCTCCCGGAGCCGCGCGCGGAAAAAGAGAATGACCGTTCCGCTGACGGTGGCGGCCCCGAGGAGGACGGCGCAGAGGATCCAGAGGTTGGGCATGAACTACTCGGTGACGAGGGTGAGGGTGTGCGGTCCGACGGTCGTGGCGAGCCGGAGGCGGCCCGCGGCGACGGCGTCGGGAAACAGGTCGGCGAGGAGCGCTGAGCGGGCCTCGGCAAGATCGGCCGTGGGCGCGCTGACGGCGACGCGGAACGAACCCGGGTTCCACTCGAAGCGGCTGGACATCCGGTAGACGTAGGACCGGAGGGTCGGCTCCAGGCGGGCGCTCCGCGTCCCGAACCCGTACTGGATGGCGTCGAGCAGACGCGTCAGCTCCACGTCGAGGGGCTGTTCGCTGGCCGCTTCCAGCTGGGTCAGCAGTTCGACGGGGATGGGGACCGGCTCGGCCGGGAACGAGGCGGGCACCGCCGTGGCGACGGCGGGCGGCTCGGGAGGGGGGGCTGGCCTGTCCGCGCGGCCCACGGTCAGGACCGGCTCGGGCCTCTCCGCCGGCGCGCTGAGCGAGGTCGCCAGCGCGGCGGTCAGGGCGAGGCACATCAGCACGAGCCCACCGATGACGAGGATCGCGTAGCTCGGCACCGTGGGGAAGACGGCCGGTGTCGAGGGGACGCTCTCGGTCGGACCTGCGGGCGTCGGACGGGTGGGTGCTGCCGGGGAGCCGACGCCGGGCACATCGAGCCCTGGAAACTCGATGGCGAACGGGCGTGTGGCGCCGTCCCCGCTGGCCGCCGGGGCGGCCGGCCCGTCGAGCACGTCGGGCGCTTCGGCGGGGGGGAAGGAAATCGTGGTGAGTAAATCAGTAACGGCCACGGATCTGGAGAGGGCGTCCTGGAATGGAGGCGTGTCGATCCGGAGCGGGTGCAAGCCTCGTGCCGCCTCGTCCGAGGTCCGTGCGGGGCACGTCCGGGCGGGCCGGGTGCGTTGAGAGCGCCGGTATCTTTGCCGGCCCCCCCTCGTCCCCCTCGTGGTCGTCCGCCGTTCGCTCCCCTTCGCCCTCCTCCTGGCCGTGCTGGCGGTGGGGGCGGCGTACGCGCTGGCGGCGTGCGGGACGGCCTCCGAGCCGGCCGTCGCCTCCGACGCCGACTGGGCCTACGTCGGCGACGCGGCCTGCACGCAGTGCCACGCCGAGATCGCCGTGAGCTACGCGCAGACCGGGATGGGGCGCTCGGTCTCCCGCTTCGACCCCGCGACCGCGCCCGAGCGGTTCGGTCCCGACGGACGTGGCCCGACCGTCTGCGGCCCGGACGGCTACTGCTACCAGGCCATCTTGCGCGGCGACACGCTCGTCCAGCGCGAGACGCGTCCCGACACGCCGGGCTACGCGCGCGAGCACGCCGCCAGCCACGTCGTCGGGTCGGGGAACGCGACGCGCTCGTACTTCATGGAGGCCGGCGGCGGCGAGGGCGGCGCCTACCTCACCGAGATGCCGCTCACGTGGTACGTCGAGCGGGCGATCTGGGACCTCAGCCCTGGCTACAAGCGGAACAACCAGCGGTTCGACCGGCCCATCGCCCTGGAGTGCCTCACGTGCCACGACGCGCGGCCGGGCCACGCCGTGAGCCAGAACTTCTACACCGACGTCCCGCTCGGCATCTCGTGCGAGCGGTGTCACGGGCCGGGCTCGGCCCACGTCGCCGCGTTCGAGGCGGGCGGCGAGCCCGAGGACGCCCTGATCGTCAACCCGGCCTCGCTCTCCACGCCCCGCCAGCTCGACGTGTGCCAGCAGTGCCACCTCACGGGCCAGACGGTCTTCGCGCCGGGCGAGGACCCGACGACCTACCGGCCCGGCCGGCCGCTCTCGGCCCACCGGTCGGTGTTCGTGACGGAGGCGTCGCTGGAGGACCCCGAGGCGTTCGGGATCGCCAGCCACGCCGAGCGCATGATGCGGAGCGAGTGCTTCACGCAGAGCGTCGGGACGGGGCGCGAGATGACCTGCACGACCTGCCACGACCCGCACCGCCCCACGGCGGAGCTGAGCCCGGACCACTTCGCCGACGCCTGCCGCTCGTGCCACGCCGCCGACGCCCACGTCGAGGTCTGCTCGCGGCCCGGCGTCGAGACCGTGGCGGAGGCCTTGACGGGCGACTGCGCGAGCTGCCACATGAGGAAGGCCGGCACCTCCGACATCCCGCACGTCTCGTTTACCGACCACTGGATCCGCCGGACCCCGCCGCCCGATCGCGAGGCCCGCGCCTCGACGGACCCGCTCCTCGGCGACCGGCCGTTCGAGCTGGTCGACCTCGTGCTCCGCGACGGCGGACCCGCCGACGCGCGCCGGGCGGCCGAGGCCCAGCTCGACCTCGGCATCGCCACGTTCTCGCTCTACGAGACCCAGCACACGATCCCGGCCTACCTCCCGCGCGTGGCCGCCGCCGTCCGCGCCGGGCTGGCGGGCGGCGCCGACCGGACCGCCGCGCGTGTGGCGCTGGGGCGGGCGCTGATCGAGATGGACTCGCTGGCCGCGGCCGAGGCCGCGCTCGCCGAGGCCGTCCGCCGCGACCCCGCCGACCCGTACGCCCAGCTCTGGCTCGGGACGGCCCGGACGAAGGCGGGCCGCGCCACCGACGCGCTGGGACCGCTCGGTGAGGCCGCGCGCCTCGCCCCGCGCCTCACCGAAGCCCACGTCGAGCTGGCCGACGCCCACGCCCTCCGGGGCGACTGGCGAGCGGCGGCGGCGGCGCTGGAAACCGCCGTCCGGCAGGACCCGCTCCGCCACGCGGGGGCCTGGAACGACCTCGGCTTCGCCCGCCTCCAGCTCGGCCAGACCGAGGCCGCCCTCGACGCGCTCCGCCGCGCCGTCGCCCTCGACCCGCGCTTCCCGACGGCCCGCGTCAACCTCGGGACCGCCCTGCTCGCCAGCGGCGACCTCGACGCCGCCGCGGCGCAGTTCGAGGCCGCGCTCCGCACCCAGCCGGGCAACGTGCCGGCGCTCGGCAACCTGGGCGTGGTGAGGGCCCAGCAGGGACGGACCGCCGAGGCCCGCGCGCTCTTCACCCGCCTCCTCCAGATCACCCCGAACGACCCCCGCGCCCGGGCCGCCCTCCGCGGACTGGACGCTTCCCCATGACGCCGCTCCGACTGCTCCCCGCCGCTCTCCTCGCCCTCAGCGCCTGCGCGTCCGGCCCCGTCGACGTGCAGACGGCCGAGGCCGTCCCCCTCCGCCTCGACCGCCGCGACCCCGGCCCGCTCGTCCGCTCCACGCTCGGCGGCTACGTCTCGCCCGAGGGCGGCGACCCGTTCGAGGCCGGCCTGGTGAGCGGGGAGGGCTCCGACCTCACGCTCCACCCGCAGCGGCTCCCCGAGGCGTTCCGCGCCCGCCTCCACGACCTCAACGGCGACGGCGCCATCGACTGGGACGAGCTGGCGGGCTTGCTCGACACGACCTACTACCAGGCGCGCGGCCTGCCCGCCACGCTCGCGGACCTCCGCCGGAGCGCGCCCTACGCCGAGGACGACCCGGCCTGGTTCGCCGTCGACGTGGACGGCGTGATGACGGCCGCCCACCGCCGCGTCTACGTCCCCGTGTCCGCGCTCCGCGAGGCGATGGCCGGCTTCCGCCAGTCGGGCGAGCTGCGCTACCCGGCCGGCACCTGGATCGTCGGCGAGCACCGGACGGACGGCGCCGTCGTCGAGACGACGGTGAAGTACCGCCGGCCGGACGGGTTCTGGGACTTCGCCGTCTACGACGCCGACGGGCGCCTCGCGCCGGCCACGCACACCGAGCCCCGCTCGCTCCGCGCGCCGACGCAGTGCACCGGCTGCCACCTCGGGAGCCGTCTGTTCGAGCCCGAGAAGAGCTTCCCCAACGAGGCGCCCGACGGCCCGTACGGCCCGCGCGCCTACCACGTCCCGGACGCCTGGCGCAGCGCCGAGGCCACGGCCCTCTTCAACGAGCACGCCTCGCGCGACGACGGCGTCCTCGGCCTCTACGCCACGCTCTACGCCGGCCGCCTCCTCGACGCCCGCCAGCGCGGCACGCTCGCGCCAGCCGACGCGGCGCTGCTGGAGTCGCTGGGGTTGTAGCCCGAGCGTGTGACGTCCTAGCGTGGGCGAGACGACGGCGGCTCGTCCCAGGGGGTGGGGTCCCGCCGAAGCCGGGCCTCCAGGGCCACGCGGCGACTCCGCGAGACGCGCACCTCGCGGCCGTCCGCCAGCCGCACCGCGTAGTCTCCCTGGCCCCCGATCAGCAACTCGTCGACGAGGTCGAGACGCACGATGGTCGAGCGGTGGACGCGGACGAACAGGGCCGGGTCGAGCCGGTCCTCCAGCGTCTGCATCCGCTCTCGGATCAGGTGCCGCCCCCCGCCCACGTGGAGCACGGCGTACGGCCCGTCGGCCTCGATCACGTCGATCTGCTCGACCGGCACGAACCGCACGCGGCTCCGGCTCTCGACCGGCAGCGCCGCCAGGTAGGACGGCGCCTCGGGCGTGCCGGCGCTGGCGTCCAGGAGCGCCTGGTACCGCTGGCGGAGGTCGTCGGCGGCGTCCGCCTCGCGGCGGAGGCGGACGGCCTCGCGGACGCGGGCGAGAGCCCCGACGAACCGCTCGTCCTCGAACGGCTTGGTGAGGTAGTCGAGCGCCGCCAGCCGAAAGGCCTCGAGGGCGTGCTCGTCGAACGCCGTCACGAACACGGTCGCGGGCATCGCCGCTGGCCCCACCGCGCGGACCACGTCGAGCCCGGTCCCGTCCGGCATCTGGACGTCCAAGAACGCCACGTCGGGCCGGTGCTCGCGGATCGCCTCGACGGCCTGGCGCCCCGTCTCAGCGGTCGCGACGACCTCGACGCCGGGCTCGGCGGCGAGCAGGTCGCGCACGCGCTTGCGGCCGAACCGCTCGTCGTCGGCGACCAGGACGCGGAGAGCGGGCGTGGTCTCAGTCATCGTCGTCGAGGGGGATCGTGACGACGGCCTCGGCCCCGCCGCCCTCGCGGTCGCGGAGCACCAGCGACCCCGCCTCGCCGTAGTGCGCCGCCAGCCGCGCCCGCGTGTTGGCCAGTCCGACGCTCGTCCGCCCCGCCTCTGGCGCAACCGTCACGGCGCCGTCGCCCCCGGCCAGCCCCGGCCCGTCGTCGCCGACGGTGAGCACCAGCCGGCCCCCCTCGCGCCGGGCGCCGACCCAGACGGTCCCGCCGCCGCGGGCGGCCCCGTGCTCGACGGCGTTCTCGACGAGCGGCTGCAACACCAGCGTCGGCACCTGGGCGTCTGCGAGCGAGCCGTCGACGTCCTCCTCGGCCGCCAGCCGCTCGAACCGGACCCGCTGCAGGTCGAGGTAATCGCGCGCGAACGCCAGTTCCTCGCCCAGCGGGATCAGCGGGCGGGCGTCGGCGTCGAGCACGCGCCGGAGCAAGGACGAGAGCCGGGCCACGATCCGGCGGACCTCGGCGGGGTCGTCGCCGGCGAGCGCCGAGACGGCGTTGAGCGCGTTGAACAGGAAGTGCGGCCGGAGCTGCATCCGCAGTGCCGACAGGTGCGCCTCGGCGACCTGCGCCGCCAGCCGGTCCGCCTCGGCCTGCGCCTCGGCGCGCTCGGCCTCGGCGCGCTCGGCGGCCTCGCGGCGCCCGGCCGACTCGATGGCGGTGGCTCGGGCCACGCCCACGCCCAGGAGCATGAGGTAGACCAACACGTTGAGCGACGGCGCCCACGGCCCGCGCCGACCGCCCCGTCGCCCTCCACGTCTGCCTCGGTCGCGCGAACGCCGAGACGACGCTTCCTGCGGCCGGTCCCCCGGGGAGGCCCCGAGCCGCCCCTCCCGTTCCATGCGCTCCCGCACGGCGGGCGGCGGTCCGAGCGCGTCCGTCCCCGCCTCCTGCACCGCCCCGACCGCCAGCACGACGGCCACGGCCACGGCGGCGTGGATCGCCAGCCCGCGCGCCCACCCGGGCCCGAACAGGCGGGTCCGGCGGGCCAGCCACAGCACGACGGGCGTCGCGACGAGCCACGGCGCGTACTCGGCGAGCGAGATCAGGACCGTGTGGGAGCTGAACGGGACCACGGTCGAGAGCGCCCGCGCGATCACGGCGACGGCCGTGAACAGCGCCCACACGCCGCCGACGGCCGCGGCCTCGGCCCACCGGGGCCAGGGCAGAGAGGAGGGGGGGGCAGGGCGACGCACGATCCAAGCTACCCGGCCTCCCGTTGCACGTAGGTGCCATCCATGACGCGAGGCTGCATCTCGTGCCACGGCCGAGGTGGGGAGGGCCGAACGTCCCGTTCTTCAGAGCGCCTCGGGACGTCGTCACCTGTTCCTCTGGCGACCGCCGGTCTCCCCGCCGCCCCGTCCATGCACCCGCTCTCCCTCGCGTTCCTCGCCCTGCTGGCGGTCCCCGTCGTCACGGGCTCCGCGCTCGCCCAGACCCCCGTCACCGGCCGCGTGACCGACGCCGAGAGCGGCGAGACGCTGCCCGCCGCGACGGCCCTCGCCGTCCGCCTGGACCCCGACAGCACGCGCGTCGGGGTCGCCGCCGACGTCGAGGGCCGGTTCCGGCTCGCCCTCGCGCCGGGCCGCTGGCGGCTCCGCATCTCGTTCGCGGGGTTCGCGCCCGACGTCCGCGAGATCACGGTCGAGGGCGTCCCGGTCGCTCTCGGCGACGTCGCGCTCCGGTCCGTCGAGCTGGACGAGGTCCAGGTGGGCGCGCTCCGCCAGCGGGTCGAGGTCCGCGGCGACACGACGGCCTACAACGCCGCGGCCTACGCCGTCAACCCGGACGCGTCCGTTGAGGACCTCGTCTCGAAGCTGCCCGGCGTCGTCGTGCAGGAGGGCGAGGTGCAGGCCCAGGGCGAGCGCGTCCAGCGCGTGTTGGTCGATGGCGAGGAGTTTTTCGGGTCGGACCCGACGGCGGCGCTCCGCAACCTCCCGGCCGAGGTCGTCCAGGAGATCCAGGTCTTCGAGCGGGCCAGCGACCAGGCCCGGTTCACGGGCGTCGACGACGGCGAGGGCGAGCTGACGATCAACGTGGTCACGCGGCCGGACCGGCGGCGCGGCCAGTTCGGGCGGCTCTTCGCGGGCGGCGGCGGCGGCACCGGCGAGACCGCGCCCACCGAGGCCCGGTACAGCGCCGGCGGCGCCGTCCACGCCTTCCAGGGCACGCGCCGGATCTCGGTCATCGGGATCGCCAACAACATCAACGACCAGAACTTCGCGGCCGAGGACTTGCTGGGCGTCCTCGAATCGGGCGACGGGGGCGGCGGACGGCGGGGCGGACGTGGAGGGCGAGGCGCGGGCACCTACCTCGTCGGCGAGCAGCCCGGCGTGACGACCACCACGGCGCTCGGCGTCAACTACACCGACCGCTTCGGGAGCCGCGTCCGCGTCCAGGGCAGCGCGTTCCTCAACCGCACCGGCACGCTCGCCGACGCGGCCACGACGCGCGACTACGTCGTCGGCGACGCGCTCTCGTACCTCGAGGACGACGACGGCGACCGGACCAACACCAACCTCCGGTTCTCCGGCCGCGTCGAGGCCGAGCTCGACGACGCGACGCAGCTCACCGTCCGCCCGCGTCTGAGCCTCCAGTCGTACGACAACGCCAGCCTTCTGACCGCCCAGACCCTCCTCGACGGCGCGCTCACGGGCCTGACCCGCAACGGCTCCGACGCCACGTCGACGGCCACGACGGCGGCGCTCGACGTGCTCCTGCGACGGCGGTTCGCCACGAATGGCCGGTCGCTCTCGCTCGGGCTGGAAGGCGGGCTCGACGGCCAGCGCCGCGACACCGACCAGGACGTGCTCACGCTCGCCTACGACGGCGGACGGGCGGACACGACGAGCGCCTATCAGCGCCAGATCGACACCGGCGCCGGCGGGCGCCAGCTCGAAGCCAGCCTCCGCTACACCGAGCCTTTGGCCGAGCGGCTCTCGCTCCAGCTCGACTACTCGCCGTCCGTCTCGGTCTCGTCCGGCGATGCGGACGCGTTCCGCTTCGACCCGGCGACCGGCCTGTTCTCGGTCGTCGATTCGTCGTTCACGAGCGTGTCGGATCAGCGCGTCGTGACGCACCGGGGCGGCGCCGACCTCAGCTACCGGACCGACCGCGTCCGCCTGCGCGCCGGGCTCGACGCCGAGCGCGAGGCGCTGGCCTACGACCAGGGCGGCCCGCGCCCGTTCTCGGTGGACCGGACGACGGTGTCGCTGCTCCCCTCGGCGAACGCCCGCCTCGAACTGACGGACAACGCCGACCTCGACCTCCGCTACCGCGCCCGCACACGGACGCCCAGCGTCACCCAGCTCCGCGACGTGGTGGACGACACGAACGCGCTCCTGGTCACGGCCGGCAACCCGGACCTCGCGACGGCGCGCGAGCACACCGTCGACCTCCGGTTCCGCTCCACCCAGCCCGAGGCGGGCTCGGTCGTGTTCGGGTCCGTCCAACTGGCGGCGGCCACCGACTACGTCGGCCAGAGCGTGACCGTCGCCGGGGCGGACGGGCGGGTGGTGGACGGCGTGACGTTGGCGCCGGGCGCTCAGCTCACGGCACCGGTCAACCTCGACGGGTACACCCGCGCCCGCGCCTTCGGGACCCTCGGCCGGCCGATCTCGGCCTTGAAGGTGAACGCCAACGCCACCCTCGGCGCGACCTACACCCGCACGCCGAGCCTCTACAACGACGTGCTCAACCGCGCCGACGCGCTGGCGCTCGACGGCCGTGTGTTCTTGGGGACGAGCGCCAGCGAGCGCTTCGACGCGTCGGTCGGCTACGGCGTCTCGTGGACCGGCGTCCAGAACTCGTCGCGCGCCTCGGCCGACGACACCTACCTCCGCCACCGCGGCGAGGCCCGGCTGACGTGGCTCCCGGCGGGCGGGCTCACCGTCACGTCCACGCTCGACCTCACCGCCTACACCGGCCTCGACGTGGGGACGGTCCCCACGACGGCCGTCTGGAACGCCGCGCTCGGCTACAAGCTCTTGACCGACGACCGCGCCGAGGTCCGCCTCAGCGTGAACGACCTCCTCGGCCAGAACACGGGCGTCACGCAGACGCTGGCCGACACCTACGTCGAGACCTCGCAGGCACAGGCGCTCGGGCGGACGGTGATGCTCGGCGTGTCGTACCGGCTCCGCACGTTCGGTGCGGCGGACCAGATCCCCGAGCCGCCGGACGAGGGCCGGGACGAGGGCCGGCGCGGCCGACGCCCCGACGGTCCGCCCCCGGACGGGGCGTAGCCGAGCACGGGCGACGCACGCCGCCAGGGGGGCGGGGAGGTGCGGACCTGCGATTCGTGACGCCGGGCTGCACCTCGTGGCGCCCCACGTACCCGCCAGCGGCGCGCCCCGTTGGCCTCGTCCCACCCCGCTCCCATGTACGCGCACCTCCATCCCTAGGACCGGGCGTTCCGCTGGTCCTCGCCATGAGCGTCTCGCGCGTGGTCCCGAACGCCTGCGAGATGCTCCCGGTCGCACCGTACAGCGCACGGCGCCCAGATGCTCCTGGACGTATCGGAGACCGACGGCGTCTCCACCGCGACGTTCGACATCACCCTCTACATCGACTGATGGCCCCGCTCCGCGACCGCGTCCGTACGGCGCTCTCCCTGCTCGCACTCCTGGTCGCTTCCGCCGTCGCCGTCGACGCAGGGGCTGCGTGGATGCAGCATCGGTTTCACCGTCCTGGCGTCCACCATCCCGGCGTCCACCGGCACGACGACTGGCACGACGCACACCGCAGTGCGGACGCTCCCGGTCCTCAGCGGCACGTCCGGCGGAGTCGAAGCGGGCACCGTCGGCCGGTCGAGCACCGACCGGCAGGTCCTCCCGACTCCCACTGGCGTCCCCGCTGACGGCGAAAGGGCTGGGAGGGACTCTCGCACAGCGGCAGGCGAGACGGTCCAATAGCGTCGGTGCCTTCCCCGTCGGGGAACGCGCACGTCGGGGCGCGGGTGGGACGATCTTCCACGTCTACCCGTCCACCCGACCTTCGTGCTCGCCACCGTCCGCCTCGTCAACGCCGTCTTCTACGCCCACCACGGGGTGATGGAGGAGGAGCACCGGATCGGCGGGCGCTACGAGGTGGACGTGGCCCTCGACCTCGACGTCTCCGCCGCCGCCGAGACCGACGACCTTTCCCAGACCGTCGACTACGAGCGGGTCTACGCGCTCGTCCGCGAGGTCGTCACCGGCAACTCGTCGTACCTCATCGAGCGCGTGGCGTCGCGGATCGCGGAGGCCGTGGGCGAGGCCTACCCGGCCGTCGCTGCCGTCGAGGTGACGGTCCGCAAGCCGAACCCGCCGGTCGGGGGGCCGTGCGACCGGGCCGAGGTCGTCGTCCGGTCCGCGCCGGGCTCGTGAGCGAGGTGGCCTACGTCGGCCTCGGGTCGAACGTGGGCGACCGGCTGGCGGCGCTCCGCACGGCCGTCGAGGCGATGGGCCGGATCGAGGGGACGACGGTCGTCGGCGTCAGCGCCGTCTACGAGACCGAGGCCCACGTGCGGCCCGGCACGGGCCCGCAGCCGGACCACCTCAACGCCGTCGCCGCCCTCCACACGACGCGCCCGCCCTTCGCCCTGCTCCGCGCGCTCCACCAGATCGAGCGCGCCGCCGGCCGCGACCTCGCCGCCGCGCCCTGGTCGCCGCGCCCGCTCGACCTCGACCTCCTCCTCTACGGCGACCGCCAGTTTCACACCGCCGCGCTCACGCTCCCGCACCCTCGCCTGGCCGACCGACGGTTCGTTCTCCGACCCCTCGCCGACCTCGCGCCCCACCTCCCCGTGCCCGGCCTCGGGCGGACCGTCGCCGAGGCGCTGGCGGCGACGCCGGACGCGGCGCGCGTGGAGTGGACGCCGCTCAGGCTGGACCGTCGACCGCCGCCTCCTTGAACGCCCAGAGCGGATACGGGTGCGGCACGCCGATCCCGATCGCCGTCAGCAGCAGCGCCAGCTCGCCCCGGTGGTACACGAGCGGCGTGAGCCCGAACGACCGGAGCGCGTCGCCGCGCGTGAGCCGTGCGACGGGCTCCCCGTTCCGCTCCAGGAGCCACGGCGCGCGCAGGTCGTCGCCGGTGAGGCCCGCGACCGTCTCGTGGACGGTCTCCTCGTTGGCCGTGTACGTCTCGACGATCTCGTCCGGCGTCTGGAGGTGCGGGAGGTCCGGCTCGAACAACAGCTCCACGCTCTCCAGCTCCAGAATCCACCCGATCCGGGCTACGAGCCGGACGAGCCGTCCCGAGAGCACGCGCAGCGAGGGGATGTCCGGGTGCGGCGACCAGTCGAGTTGGTCGGGGGGGAGGAGGCGGAGCACGGCGCCCGTCCGCTCGACCTCGATCAGGACCTCGCTGAGGATGGCGGGCCGAGGGGCCGGGGCCGTCGGCTCGGACGGCTTGTGGGGAGCCGAAGGCGCGGGCAACGGCGTGTCCGGGTCCGGCGACCACGAGACGACCTCGGCAAACGGGAGCGGTGCCCGGCCGTGGGAGGCCATCCACGAGGCGCCGGAGGGCCAGGCGTCGGTGTGCGCGACCACGAACTGCGCGCGGTGGTCCACGCCGTGGCGAGTGAGCACCCGCACGATCTGGTCCCGGCGCGGGACGCGGTCGGCCGGGCGGTACCAGCCGGGAGGGAGCTCGGGAGGAGAGGAAGACACGAGGGGAGACGAAGCCGGCGGCTCATGATAGGCCCGGGCGCGTGGTCGCCTGTGCAAAAGGTGTCCGTTCGCGGTGCCAGCACGGCGTCACCCGATCGTGCGACGCTGCCCGCCGACCGTCGCGATCTTTCAGGCCCACCGCTCTCGACCCATGCCCGCCCCGACCCTCCCAGACCGCCTCAGCTACGTCGCCGTCGAAGGCGTGATCGGCGCCGGCAAGTCGACGCTGGCGCGGATGCTGGCCGAGCGCTCCGGCGCGCGCCTCGTGCTGGAAGAGTTCGAAGAGAACCCGTTCCTCGGCACGTTCTACCAGGACCGCGACCGCTGGGCGTTCCAGACGCAGCTCGCGTTCCTCGCCAGCCGGTTCAAGCAGCAGAAGGCGCTCGCCGCGCGCGACCTGTTCCACCACCACCTCGTCGCCGACTACACGTTCGACAAGGACCGGATCTTCGCCCACGTCACGCTCTCCGGCGACGAGCTCCGGCTCTACGAGACGCTCTACGGCATCATGGAGCCGAGCGCGCCGGTGCCCGAGCTCGTGGTCTACCTCCGCTCGTCGGTCGACCGGCTCGTCCACAACGTGGCCCTCCGGGGCCGGAGCTACGAGGCCAACATGGACCCGGCCTACCTCGCCGAGCTGTCGGACGCCTACGACCGCTACTTCTTCCACTACACCAAGAGCCCGCTGCTCATCGTCGACGCCAGCCGCATCGACTTCGTCCGGGAGCCGGCCACCTTCGACGAGCTGGTCCGCCAGATCGGGAGCGTGAAGGGCGGGACGGCCTACTTCAACCCCCCTCGGACGATGCAGCTCGCGTTCTGAGGACTAGGGGAGGCGCGGCGACAGGTCCTGGTGCCTCCGGCCTTGCCAGCTGGCGCTGGCCGTCGCCAGCGCGTCAGCTTCGCGACCCCTACCGGGGCGGGTCGAACGAGAGCGAGATGGTGGCGTAGGCCCGGACGCGCTCGCCGTCGTCGCGGGCCGGGCGGAACAGGTGGCGGCGGGCGGCGTCGAGGGCGGCCGTCTCCAAACCATACGGCAGCGACGACACGACCGTCTCCTCGTCGCCACGGCCGATGAGGACGCGCTCGGTGATCGTCGCCTCCGTCACCTGCCCGCCCTCGCTGATGAGCACGCGGACGGTCGCCCGGGCACGGACGCCCTCGCGCTGGGCCTGCGGCGGGTACACCGGGAGCGAGGCGCGCACGAGGCGCGGGCTGCGCTCCGGACGCTCCACGATCCGGTCGGCGGACGCGGACGGGCCGGGCGGCCCCGGAGGCGCGGGCGGCGCCGACGGGCTGGGAAGGGCCGGGGCGGCGGGGGCGGGCGGCGCTCGGACCGCCGGCGTCGGGATCGTGAGGTCTTGGATCACCTCCTCCACGATCCGCTCGTCGGGGACCTCCACCGGGGGCAGCTCCGTGGCGACGGGCGGCGGCGGGGCAGGGGGGAGGTCCGGGGGCTGCTGCTGCCGCGTCGGCTCGACGGTTTCGAGGACGATGGCTTCCGCCGCCGTCGTAGGCGTGGGCACCCCACCAGGGGCGACGTCGACGTCCGGCCAGAGCACGAACACGGCGTCGACGACCAGGAGGCTCGCGGCGAGGCACGCCAGCCCGAGCGTGACCGAGGAGCGGCCTCGGCGCGGCGGGAGAGGGGGAGCAGGAGCGTCGGGGGGGAGCATCGAGGGGCCAACGCCGGAACGCACGGGGACCGTGCGCAGGATACGCCGGGGCCACCCCAGGGCCGGTCTGCCCGACCTCGGGGATGGAAGCGCTTCGTTCGGACGAGGGACACTCGCCCGCGCCAACGGCGTGTGAATCCACCCGTCTGGAGCCCCACGGTGGCCGGCCGGCCGTAACTTCATCGGAGCCGTCGGATGCCATGCCCGCCCCCGGAGTCATCCCCTACACCGCCGCACTCGCGGACCCGCTGCCTCGGCCCGCCGGCCGCTGAGCCTTCCGTTTTCGGGAGGCTTTTTTTGTACCCCGCCGCTTCACGCATGAACAAGACCCCCGCCCCGGCCCCTGCCAAGCTCGCCCTGGAGGACGGGACCGTCGTCACCGGCCACGCGGTCGGCGCCGCTGGCGAGACGTCCGGCGAGCTGTGCTTCAACACGTCGATGAGCGGGTACCAGGAGATCCTGACCGACCCGAGCTACGCCGGCCAGGTCATGATGATGACGTACCCGCACATCGGCAACTACGGCGCCTTCGAGGAGGCCACCGAGGCCGACCGGCCGCACGTCGCCGGGCTCGTCGTCCGGCAGTTCTCGCGCGACCCGTCGAACAGCCGCATGGAGGAGACGCTCGACGCCTACATGACGCGCCACGGGCTCGTCGGCATCTCGGGCGTGGACACGCGGCGGCTCGTGCGGCACATCCGCGAGAAGGGCGTCATGAACGCCGTCGTCTCGTCCGTCGACCTCGACGACGCCTCGCTGGTGGCGAAGGCCCAGGCCGCGCCGAGCATGGACGGCCTGGAGCTGGCGAGCGGCGTGACCACGGCTGAGCCGTACGATTTTTCAGCCGAGGGCGAGCGCCGGCTGGCCGTCTACGACTACGGCGCCAAGCGGAACATCCTCCGGTCGTTCGCGCACCTCGGCTGTGCCGTCCGCGTGTTCCCCGCCTCGACGCCGCTCGACGAGGTGCTCGCCTGGGAACCGGACGGCCTCTTCTTCTCGAACGGCCCCGGCGACCCGCGCGCCATGCCGGAGGCCATCGAGACGGCGCGCGGCGCCATCGCCAGCGGCACGCCCGTCTTCGGGATCTGCCTCGGCCACCAGCTCCTGGCGCTCGCCGAAGGCCTGGAGGTCTACAAGATGAAGGTGGGCCACCGGGGCGCCAACCACCCCGTCCTCAACCTGACGACCGGCCACGTCGAGATCTCGACCCAGAACCACGGCTTCGCCGTGAAGGAGGAAGGGCTGGAGGGGGTCGCCGAGGTGGACCACCGGAACCTCAACGACCAGACGGTCGAGGGCCTGCGGTTCCTCCGCTTCCCCGGCTTCTCGGTGCAGTACCACCCCGAGGCGTGCCCCGGCCCCCACGACAGCCGCTACCTGTTCGACCAGTTCGTCCGGCTGATGGACGGCGAGGCGCTCGACGCGCCGGCCGTCCCACGGCCGTCGGCCGCCCCCGTCGACGCCTGACGCCGGACGCCGGCGTCCGGCGGACCGCTTCCCCCTCCCGCGCCGGGCGCCCCGGCTCCCCCTTCCCCGATCCCATGGCGAAAGAACGCAAGGCCCTCGTGGTCCACTACACGCCCGGCCACCCGGCCGAGACCGTCGACGCCCTCACCGACCACCTCAACGACGACTGGCGGCTCGTCTCGACGAGCGCGATGGGCGGCACCGGCGGGGCCACCTCGCCGCCCCAGTTCGCCGCCCTCGTCGTCCTCGAACGCGAGGACACCAAGACCGTCGGCGGCTTCTCCGCCGGCTGACGACGCCCGCCCGCTCCGCTCTCTCCTGACCGCTCCCCCGCCGATGCCCAAGCGCACCGACATCGAGACCATCCTGCTCATCGGCTCCGGCCCCATCGTCATCGGGCAGGCCTGCGAGTTCGACTACTCCGGGACGCAGGCGGCCCACGCGCTCCGCGACGAGGGCTACCGCGTGGTCCTCGTCAACTCGAACCCGGCCACGATCATGACCGACCCCATGACGGCGGACGCGGTCTACCTCCAGGAGCTGACGCCCGCCAGCATCAAGGAGATCGTGGCGAAAGAGCGGCCCGACGCCGTGCTGCCCACGATGGGCGGCCAGACGGCCCTCAACCTCGCCGACCAGCTCCAGCAGGAGGGCTACTGGGAGAAGGAGGGGATCGCCGTCATCGGCGTCGACATGAAGGCGGTCCACACCACCGAGGACCGCCAGGCCTTCCGCGACCTCATGGAGCGCGTCGGGATCGACCAGGCGCGGAGCCGGGTCGCCAAGTCGCTCCTCGAGGCGAAAGAGATCACGCAGGAGCTGGCGGGCGGCGCCGGCGGGATCGGCGGCTTCCAGCCCATCGTCATCCGGCCCAGCTTCACGCTCGGCGGCGCCGGCGGCGGCATCGTCTGGACCGAGAGCGAGTTCGACCGGAAGGTGACGCGCGGGCTCGAGCTGTCGCCCGTCCACGAGGTGCTCATCGAGGAGTGCCTGTTCGGATGGAAGGAGTACGAGCTGGAGCTGTTGCGCGACGCCAAGGACAACGTCGTCATCATCTGCTCCATCGAGAACGTGGACCCGATGGGCGTCCACACCGGCGACTCCATGACCGTCGCCCCGCAGCAGACGCTGACGGACCCGCAGTACCAGGCCATGCGCGACGCGGCCATCCGGGCGATGCGCTCCATCGGCACCTTCGCCGGCGGCTGCAACATCCAGTTCGCCGTGGACCCCACGACGGGGCGGATGATCGTGATCGAGATCAACCCGCGCGTGTCGCGGTCCTCGGCGCTCGCCTCCAAGGCGACGGGCTACCCGATCGCCAAAGTCGCCGCCCGGCTGGCGGTCGGCTACACGCTCGACGAGCTGCCCAACGAGGTGACGGGCACGACGAGCGCCTGCTTCGAGCCCGCCCTCGACTACGTGGTGACCAAGATCCCGCGCTGGAATTTCGACAAGTTCGAGGGGGTCGACGAGGAGCTGACGACCCAGATGAAGGCCGTCGGCGAGGTGATGGCGATCGGGCGGACGTTCACGGAGTCGGTCCAGAAGGCGTTCCAGAGCCTGGAGCAAGGGTTCGCCGGCCTCGGCGCCGACCGGCCGCTGCCGGACCGCGCCGTCGTCCGCGCGCGGCTGGCGAAGCCCTACTGGGACCGGTTCCTCCACGTCCGCAACGCGTTCCGCCTGGGCGCCTCCGTCGCCGAGGTCCACGACGTGACGAAGGTGGACCCGTGGTTTTTGCATCAGGTCCACGACCTCGTGGACCTGGAGCGGCAGACGGAGGGAACGGCGCTCGACGACCTCGACCGGGACGCGCTGCTGGCGCTCAAGCAGCACGGGTTCTCCGACGAGCAGATCGCGTACCTGACGGACTCCGACGCCGCGGCGGTCCGCGAGTACCGCCAGTCGCTCGGGCTGGCGCCGACGTATCGCGTCGTCGACACGTGCGCCGGCGAGTTCGAGGCCCAGACGCCCTACTTCTACTCGACCTACGACCAGGGCGAGACGGAGTCCGTCCGCTCGGACAAGAAGAAGGTCCTCATCCTGGGCTCCGGGCCGAACCGGATCGGGCAGGGCATCGAGTTCGACTACTCGTGCGTCCACGGCGTGCTGGCGGCGCGCGAGATGGGCTACGAGGCCATCATGGTCAACTGCAACCCGGAGACGGTCTCGACCGACTTCGACGTCGCGGACAAGCTCTACTTCGAGCCGGTCTTCTGGGAGCGCGTGGCCGACATCGTGGACCTGGAGCAGCCGGAGGGCATCATCCTCCAACTCGGCGGGCAGACGGCGCTCAAGCTGGCCCGCGACATCGTGGCCTACGGCCTCCCCATCTTCGGGACGCCGTATGAGAACATGGACCTCGCCGAGGACCGGGGCAAGTTCTCGGAGGTGCTGAAGGAGCTGGAGATCCCGTTCCCGCCCTACGGCATGGCGCACTCGGTAGAGGAGGCCGTCGAGGTGGCCGAGGGGATCGGCTACCCGATCCTCGTCCGCCCGAGCTACGTGCTGGGCGGGCAGGGCATGCGGATCGCCATCAACAAGGACGAGGTGGCCGACTACGTCGCCAACATCCTCACGCTGTTTCCGGACAACGAGATCCTCCTCGACCGCTTCCTGGAGAACGCCATCGAGGTGGACGTGGACTGTCTGAGCGACGGCGAGACGGTCCACGTCGCGGGCGTCATGCAGCACATCGAGCCGGCCGGCGTCCACTCGGGCGACTCGACCGCCGTGATCCCGCCGTACTCGCTCGCCGACGAGACGGTCGAGCGGATCGAGGAGACCGTCACCCGGATCGCGCGGCGCCTCGGCGTGGTCGGGATGATGAACACGCAGCTGGCGGTCCAGACGAGCGGCGGCGAGGACCGGATCTACGTGATCGAGGCCAACCCCCGCGCCAGCCGGACGGTCCCGTTCGTGGCGAAGGCGACGGGCGTGGCGATCGCCCGGATCGGGTCCAAGCTCATGCTCGGCGCCTCGCTCGACGAGTTCCGCCAGTCGGGCGAGCTGGAGAGCACGCTGGAGGGCTACGCGGTCAAGGAGCCGGTCTTCTCGTGGGACAAGTTCCCGGAGGTCACGAAGGAGCTGGGGCCGGAGATGAAGTCGACCGGCGAGGCCATCGCCTTCGTGGACGACATCACGGACGCGCACATCTCGAAGCCGTTCGAGATGCGGAACCTGTACCTCAGTCGGTAGCGCGGCTCCCGCTGGCGACCGCCGCCGCCAGCGCGGCGGCTACTGCGCCGTCGTGCGGAGGTCGGAGGCCCACCACCGCCACATCCCGTCCTCGTCGGAGCCGAAGGGGAGGCCGGCGTCGCTGTACGCGTCCCACATCATCGTGCGGAGGACGCCGGCGTAGGCCGCGTCTCCCCCGGCGATCTGGAGGACGCGCAGGCGGACGTCGGCGATCGGCTGGACGGTAGGGAGGTCGGTCGGCATGGGGGCTCGGGGTCAAAGCCCGTGGGCAGGGCAAGACGTGTGCCGAGCGTGGACCAAAAAAACAGGGGGTGTTTAACAGCCTGAGTTGTCTCAGGTTGATTCCGACCCTCTCGGAAAACACTCCGGGACCCCCTGAGATCGAGAGGGAAGAAGGGTATCCTGCACATACCCCTTACACCCTCTCTCTAGGCCTCACAGGCTCATGGACCTTCGCGGTGCGACCCCCGACCTCGGGCTCCCAGACGACATCGACCTCCGGTCGATCCTCCTCCAAAGCCGCCGCCTCGGCGTCCGCGAGCGGACCCGCGTCTACTCCGACTGGATCCGGCGTGTGCAGGCCCGCGGCGAGTCGCTCTACCACCGGGTCGTGACGTCGGAGCTGGACCGGACCGTCACCGTCCGCGACGAGCGGACGGGGGAGGAGCAGGAGATGCTCATGTTCGGGACGAACAGCTACCTCGGCCTCACGGCCCACCCGTACGTCAAGGAGCGGATGAAGGCCGCCGTGGACGAGTGGGGGACGGGCGTGGGAGGGGCCCCGCTCCTGAGCGGGTACTCCGGCCTCCACCGCCAGCTCGAGGAGCGGCTGGCCGCCTTCAAGGGGACCGAGGAGGCCGTGATCTACCAGAGCGGCTACGGCGCCAACGTCGGCCTGCTGACGGCGCTCCTCAGCAAGCGCGACGTGGCGTACTACGACGCGCTCAGCCACGCCTCGACGCTCGACGGCCTCGGGCTGGCGGCGGGCGCCGCCGTCAAGTTCCGCCACAACGACGTCGCGGATCTGGAGCGGCTGCTGGAGGTGCCGGTCGAGGGCGACCGGTTCGTGTGCGTCGAGGGCGTCTACTCGATGGACGGCGACCTCGCCCCGCTGGACCAGATCGTGCCGCTGGCGCAGCGCCACGGGGCCCTCACCGTCGTCGACGACGCGCACGGCGTGGGCGTCGTCGGGCGGCAGGGGCGCGGCGCGGCCGACCACTTCGGCGTGTCGGGCGACGTGGACGTCTTGATGGGCACGTTCAGCAAGGTGTTCGGCGTCACCGGCGGCGTGGTCTGCACGAGCCGACCCATCGCGGACTTCCTCCGCCATTTCTCCCGGTCGAACGTGTTCTCGTCGTCGCTGCCGCCGGCGACGGTCGCCGCCGTCCTCGCCGGTCTCGACCTTCTCGAACGCGGGGACGCGGGCCTCGACGCCCTCCGCGAGAACGTGGCCTACTTCGCCGCCCGCCTCCGCGACCTCGGCTTCGACATCCACCCGGAGTCCGCCATCGTGCCGCTCCCGGTGCCGGAGGGGATGAACCTCCGCCGCGCGGTCCGCTACATCCACGACCAGGGCGTGTTCGCGAACGCGGTCGAGTACCCGGCCGTCGCGGTCCATCGGCAGCGGCTCCGGTTCAGCGTGATGGCGTCGCACACGCGCGCCGACCTCGACCGTGTCGTGGAGGTCGTGGGGGAGGTGTGGGAGCGGTTCGCGCCGGAGACGGCCGAGGACTCGGCGCAGCGCGTGGCCTCGTAGCGGGGTCCGAGAGCGGCTCTCGGCGGCGGGCCGCGAACGTTCCCCGCGCTCCCGCCGTAGACCCGGCCCGACCGCCCCAGACCCATGACTACCGACTCCAACGACGAGCCCGTCGACCGCGACCCCGACCTTTCGGAGGGGGAGGACCCCCAGGCCATGCGCCTGTTTACCGAGCCCGACGACGACGACGTTCACCTCGACCCCTCTAATCCGGCGTTCGACCGGGTCCAGGACGGCAAGGCCGTCGACGAGGAGTACGAGGCGGAGTACAACCGGCGCTACGTGAAGGAGCACGGGGACCACCACGGCCACGAGAGCGCGGAGGAAAAAGAGGCCCGGCGGCGGGACGCGACGTAGCGCCCCCGCTGGCGATGCGCGTCGCCAGCGGCGCTCTGCCGACAGTTCACGGCGCGGCGCCAACCGCGTGGGGCGGCCGGACGTAGACCGCCCACTCGCACCGCCGCCCCCATGAACACCGCCCTCGACCTCCCCCCGGGCACCCGCCCGCGCGTCGTCGTCGTCGGCGCCGGGCACGGCGGGCTCGAGTGCGTCCGCGCGCTGCGCACCGCGAGCGTCGACGTGCTCGTCATCGATCGGAACAACTACCACAAGTTCCAGCCGCTCCTCTACCAGGTGGCGACGGCCGGGCTCGACGTGGACGCCATCACGCAGCCCATCCGCCACATCCTCCGCGAGCAGGGCAACGCCGACGTCCTCCTCGGCCTCGTCACCGGCGCCGACTTCGACGCGAAGACGCTCCACCTCGACACCGGCGAGACGGTCCCGTACGACGTCCTCGTGCTCGCGCCCGGAGCCTCGACGGCCTACTTCGGCGTCGAGGGCGCCTTCGAGCACACCTTCCCGATCAAGAACGTGCCGGACGCCGTGGCGCTCCGGAGCCACCTGCTGGCGCAGTTCGAGGCCGCCGCGCGCGACCCGTCCGTGATCGACGAGGGCGCCCTGACGGTCGTGGCGGTGGGCGGTGGCCCGACGGGCGTCGAGATGTCGGGGGCGGTCCGGGAGCTCATGGTCGTTCTCGCCCGCGACTTCCCCCACCTCGACGTGGGCCGCGCCCGCGTCGTCCTCGTGGACGGCGATCAGGCCCCGCTTTCCGGCTACGCCCCCGAACTGCGCGCCTACACGCGCGAGGCGCTGGAGAAGAAGGGCGCCGAGGTCCGGCTGGGCGCCAACGTGTCGCGCGTGGACGAACGCGGCGTGGACCTCGCGGACGGCTCGCGGATCGACGCCGGGACGGTGATCTGGGCCGCCGGCGTCCGCGCCCACCCGCTGGCGGACGCGCTCGGCGTGGCGCAGACGAAGGGCCATCGGATCGTCGTCGAGCCGTCGCTCCGACTGCCCGGACGGCCGCACGTGTTCGTGATCGGCGACACGGCCGGCGCGACGGACGCCGAGGGCGCCCTCTACCCGCAGGTGGCGCAGGTCGCCATCCAGCAGGGCGAGCACGTCGCGCGCCTCATCGAGGCGATGGCCTCCGGCGAGGCCGCCGCCGCCCCGTTCGAGTACCACGACCTCGGCCAGATGGCGACCATCGGCCGCAACGCCGCCGTCCTCCAGACGCCCGGCGGCCTCCGCCTGACCGGCTTCTTCGCGTGGGCCGGCTGGCTGCTCGTCCACATCGTGAAGCTCGTCGGCTTCCGCAACCGGGTGTCCGTCTTCTTCGCCTGGGTCTACAACTACGTCACCTACGACCGCGGCCCGCGCCTCATCCTGACCGCCGAGCCCGACCCCGACGACGCGGCCCGCCCGGTGCTGGCGACGGCCCCGACCGAAGACGCGGACGGGGGACCCGGCGGCGGCTCGCACGACCCGAAGCTCCACGCGTCTGAGCCCGCCAGCGGGGCGCCGTAGCTTCCAGACCCGTTTCCCCGACCTATGCTCGACGTCCGAGACTCCTCCGACCTCGCCGCCATTCGCGACGCCCTGTTCGCGGCCGAGCGCGTGGTGATCACCACCCACCTCCGCCCCGACGGCGACGCCATCGGCACCGAGGTCGCCATCGCGCGGGCGCTGATGCAGGCCGGCGCCGACGTCCTGGTCCTCAACGCCGACGGCCCGCCGCGCAACCTCGACTGGCTCGTGGAGGAACAGCCGGCCGGGCTCGTCCAGACGTACGAGTCCGGGAATCTGGAGCAGGCCCAGGCCGTGGCCCACGCCGACGTGCTCCTCGTGGTGGACGCCAACGCGCGGCACCGCCTGGGCGCCGTCGGGGACGTGTTCCGAAAGGCTGGCAAGCCGGTCCTCTTGCTGGACCACCACCCGGACCCCGAGGGCTGGTTCGACGAGGCGTGCGTGCGGACCGACGCCGCGGCGGCCGCCGAGATCGCCTACGACCTCGTCGCCGGCCACGACCCCGGCCTCGTCGACCGCGCCGTCGCGACGGCCCTCTACGTCGGCATCATGACCGACACCGGCTCGTTCCGCTACAGCGCCACCACGCCGCGCACGCACGCCGTCGTGGCCGACGTGCTGGACCGGGGCGACCTCCGACCGGAGCCGATCCACGTGGCCCTGTTCGACGGGCGGAGCCGGGGCGGGCTCGCCCTCCTCAGCGCCGCGCTCGGGACCATCCAGACGCACTACGACGGCCGGCTGGCGACCATGTTCGTGACCGGCGAGATGGTCCGCTCGGCCGGCGCGTTCTTCGACGAGACCGAGGGGCTCATCAACTACGCCCTCTCGCTCGACGGCGTCATCGCGGCCGTCATCTTCCTGGACATCCCCTCCGGCGTCAAGCTCTCGTTCCGCTCCAAGGGCGACTGCCCGATCAACGGCTGGGCCACCAAGTTCGGCGGCGGCGGACACGCCAACGCCTCGGGCGCGTTCGTCAAGAACGGCCAGCTCCAGCGGACCATGAAGGACGTGGTGGATACGGCCCCGCTCCACATCGCCGCCGGGCCGGACGCCCAGGAGGCGGCCGGCGACGAGGACGACGCGCTTTCGACCGCCGACCTCGACCTGCTCGCCCAGTTCAAGGGTTCGTTGTGAGGGTCGAGGGGCGTCCCACACGGAGACGCCCCGGCCCGGCGTCTCTCACAAGGACGGCCACCCACTGATTGCTTTTTTGCCCCCATGACCGATCTCGTTTCCGGCCCACTCGACGGCCTCGACACCGACCTCCTGATTCTGCCGATCGAGGGCGACGGCCCGCCCGACTGGGCCGACCTGTTCGGCGGCGCCTACCGAACGGCGCTGGAGGACGCGCAGGCGGCGAAGGGGTCGGCCGTGGTGATCCGCGAGGGCGAGGGGCCGCGCCGGCTGGCGGTCGTGGCCGTGGGCGAGCAAGACGGCGCCGAGCGCTGGCGGTGGGCCGCCGCCGCGGCCTGTGCCGACGTCAGCCGCGTCAAGGCCGAGCGCGTGGCGCTGGCGGTCCCGCCGGGCGAGAGCGCCGAGACGGCCGCCGCGCTGGTCGAAGGCTTCCGCCTCGGGGCCTACCGCTTCGACCACTACAAGACGGACGACGCGGCGCCCGAGGTCTCGCTCGCCCTCTGGGCGCCCGACGCCAGCGACGACCTCCGCCAGTCCGTCCAAGAAGCCGAGATCCGCGCCGAGGCGACGAACCGGGCGCGCGACTACGTCAACCTGGCGCCGGCCGAGACCGTCCCCGAGCGGCTGGCCGAGATGATCCGCGACGACGCCGAGGCCGTCGGGCTCCGCGTCGAGGTGTGGGACAAGGAGCGGATCGAAGGGGAGGGGATGGGCGGCCTGCTCGGCGTCAACCGGGGGAGCCTGGACCCGCCCCGGTTCGTGGTGTTGGAGTGGGCGCCGGAGAGCCACGCCGACGACGCGCCGGTCGTGCTCGTCGGCAAGACCGTCACGTACGACACCGGTGGCCTCTCGCTCAAGTCGACGAAGGGCTCGATGGACAAGATGAAGGCGGACATGGCCGGCGGGGCGGCCGTGGCTGGCGCCCTGATCGGGGCCGCGCGGCTCGGGCTGCCCGTCCGCGTGGTCGGCCTGCTGCCGATGAGCGACAACCGGCCGGGAGGCCGCGCCTACGCGCCCGGCGACGTGCTGCGGATGCACGCCGGCACGACGGTCGAGATCATGAACACCGACGCCGAGGGCCGGCTCCTCCTCGCCGACGCCCTCAGCTACGCCCGGACGTTCGAGCCGCGCTGGACGGCCGACCTCGCCACGCTGACGGGCGCGCAGGG
Source organism: Rubricoccaceae bacterium (assembly GCA_963811175.1). GTDB lineage: Bacteria > Bacteroidota > Rhodothermia > Rhodothermales > Rubricoccaceae > Rubrivirga. The sequence continues at coordinate 2,127,913 of CAWEQE010000002.1, forward strand.
CGTGGCCCTCGGCGAGCGCGTCGCGGCCGTCGTCACGCGCCTCGGCGACGAGGCGCTGGCGGAGCGCGTCCGCCAGGCCGGCGGCGCCACCGGCGACCTCGCGTGGCCGCTCCCGCTCTACCCGCACTACCGCGACCAGCTCAAGAGCGACGTGGCCGACCTCTCGAACGTCGGCGGCTCGATGGCCGGGACGATCACGGCCGCCGCCTTCCTGGAGGCGTTCACGCGCACCGACGACGAGCCGGCGTACCCGTGGGTCCACGTGGACCTCGCGCGCCCGGCGTTTTTGGACTCCGCCTACGGCTACCGGCCGACCGGCGGCACCGGCTTCGGCGTCCGTCTCTTGCTCGACCTGCTGGCGGACGAGGCCGGCCGCTCCGACGCCTGACCCATGCGGTTCCTTCTCGCTCTCGCGCTCACCCTGACCGTCGCCGGCTGCCGGTCCAGCGACGACTCCGCCGGCACCTCCAACCCGGACGTGACGACGCCCGTCGAGGTCGCGCCCGACGCCCCGGCCGCCACGCCGACCGACTCGTCGGACGCCGGATAACGTGGCCCGCCCGCTCCTCGCCCTCACACTCGGCGACCCCAACGGGATCGGCCCCGAGATCGTCCTGAAGGCGGCGCGGAGCCCGCGCGTCCGCGAGGTGGCGCGCGTCGTGGCCGTCGGGAGCGCGGCGGTGCTGGCGGAGCAGGCCGCGCGGCTCGGGCTCGGGCCGGTCGAGCCTGTCGCGTCCCTCGACGCGCTCCCGGACAGCGACGCGCTGGCGGTCCTCGACCCCGACCCGGACGCCGGCGCTTCGTTTTCGTGGGGCGAGACGACCGCCGACGGAGGCCGCCAGTCGATGGCGGCGGTCTCGAAGGCGGTCGACCTCTGCCTCGCGGGCACCGCCGACGGCCTGGTGACGGCGCCGCTCTCGAAGGAGGCCATCCACCGCGCCGGCTTCCCGTTCCCCGGCCACACGGAGTTCCTCCAGGAGCGGACCGGCGCGCCGACGGTCGTGATGGTGCTGGCGGCGGACCTGGCAGCCGGGCCGCTGCGCGTGGCGCTCGTCACGATCCACGTGCCCGTCGCGGCCGTCGCCGCGCTCGTCTCGCACGAGCGGATCACGCGGACGTGCCGGACGCTGGCGACGGCCCTCCGCCAGTCGGTCGGCGTCGAGCGCCCGCGCCTCGCGGTGCTCGGCCTGAACCCGCACGCGGGCGACGGCGGCGTGATCGGGACTGAGGAGATCGACGCGGTCCGCCCGGCCGTCGCCACGCTCCGCGCCGAGGGCCTCGACGTGGAGGGTCCGTTTCCCGCGGACGCCTTTTTCGGCCGCGCGGCGTGGACGCGCTTCGACGCCGTCGTGGCGATGTACCACGACCAGGGCCTCGCGCCCTTCAAGGCGCTCGCGATGGGCGGCGGCGTCAACGTCACGCTCGGGCTCCCCATCGTCCGCACGAGCCCGGACCACGGGACGGCGTTCGACGTGGCCGGCCAGGGCGTCGCCGACGCGGGCTCCATGATCGAGGCCGTCCGGCTGGCGGCGCGCATGGCCGGGCGCCGGCACGATCTTGACCGCTGACCGCTGACCGCTGACCGCTGACCGCTGACCGCTGACCGCTGACCGCTGACCGCTACTCCCGTGGCCGACCCCTACACCGCCCTCGCCGCCGGCTACGACGCCGTCATGGCCCACGTGGACTACCCCGCGTGGGCGGCCTACGTCCACGAGCTGCTCCGCGAGCACGCGCCCGAGGCCGCGTCCGTGATCGAGCTGGGCTGCGGGACCGGCGCGCTGGCGGTGGCCCTCCAGCCGTACGGGCCGCCGCCGGACGGCTACGCCTACCGCGCCTTCGACGGCTCCGAGGCCATGCTGGAGGTCGCCCGCGAGACGGCCCGCCTCGCCGGCCGGCCCATCGCGTTCCAACGGTCCGACTTCCGGGAGCCCGTGCCCGGCCCGCCCGCCGACGCCGTCGTCCTCGTCTACGACGGGCTGAACTACCTCCTGGACCCGGCCGACGTCGCCCGTCTCTTCCAGCACGTCCACGACGCGCTCGTGCCCGGCGGCGTCGCCGTCATCGACCAGTCCACGCCGGCCAACTCGATCAACCACGCCGACGGGTTCGACGACGCGGGTGAGACCGACGCCTTCCGCTACCTCCGCGCGAGCCGCTACGACGAGGCCGCCGGCCTCCACACCACGGAGTTCACCTTCACCTACCCGACCGGCGCGCGCGTGGTCGAGACGCACGTGCAGCGGGCGTACGGGCTGGAGGAGGTCCGAGCCCTCGTCGAGGCCAGCCCGCTCGTCGAAGTCGCCAGCTACGACGGGTTCGAGACGGACGCGGCCGACGCCGACGCCGAGCGCGTCCATTGGGTCTTGCGCCGCCCGGCGTAGGGGTGGGGCGGGCGTAGCTTGTGGGGTCCCCTCACCGACTTCCCGTGGAGCCCGTCGTCGACCGCATCGCCGAGCCCGAGCCGCCGTCCGCGCCGCGTGCGCGTCCGCTCGTGGAACTGAAGAACGTGGCCGTCGGCTACGACGACCCCTCGGGCGCCCGCATAGACGTCGCCAGCGACCTCAACCTGACGCTGGCGCGCGGCGAGATGGCCTACCTCATCGGCCCCACCGGCAGCGGCAAGTCGACGCTCCTCAAGCTCCTCTACATGGACGTCGAGCCCGAGCACGGGCTCGTCCGCGTCGGGCCGTACCAGTCCGACGCCACCCGGCCGCGCGACGTCCCGTTCCTGCGCCGGATGCTGGGCGTCGTGTTCCAGGACTTCCAGCTCCTGCCGGACCGGAGCGCCTACGAGAACGTCGCGTTCGCGCTCTACGCGACGGGCAAGCGGGGGAAGGAGGTGAAGGAGCGCGCGCTCCAGGCGCTCGCCCAGGTCGGGCTGAGCCACCGTGCGAAGGCCCGTCCGACGGAGCTCTCCGGCGGCGAGCAGCAGCGGGCCTGCATCGCGCGCGCGCTCGTCAACGACCCGCTCCTGCTGCTGGCCGACGAGCCCACCGGCAACCTCGACCCGCGCGTGGCCGACGAGATCCAGCGGCTGCTCGTGAAGGTCCACCGCCAGGGCATGGCGCTCCTGATGGCGACGCACGATTACCGGCTCGTGAAGGCGTTCCCGGCGCGGACGCTGGCGCTCGTGCGCGGTCGGCTGGTGGAAGTGGACCCCGAGTCGCTGTAGTGCGAGCCGCCGCCCTGCTTGCCGCGCTGGCGGCACTCGCGGCGTGCGGCGACGGCCGCCCGCCGGGCGGGCCGGGAGGGAGAATCGACCCGGAGGCCATCCACGCGGCCCTCCAGACGTGCATCGACGGCGACCCCGACGCCGGGATCGCCACGCTCGACACGGCGCTCGCCCGCGTGCCCGGCGCCACGGACGCGCTCGTCACGCGCGGCCTCTGCCACTGGACCCGCGCCGACGCCACCGGGGACCCCGCCGACGCCCGCCGCGCCGTCGACGACCTCGGCGCTGCCATCGACGGCTACGACGGCGACCCCCACCGGCCGACCACGCCGCTCGCCCAGATCTACAGCCACCGCGCCTTCGCGGCCCGTCTGCTCCACCCGGACGACTGGCGGCCGACGCTCCGCGACCTGGACCGCGCCGTCGAGATCGCGCCCCGCGCCCCGCTCCACGCCCTCGACCGGGGCGTCGTCCACCGGGCCGCCGGCGACACCGCGGCCGCCCGCTCCGACCTCCGCCGCTTTCTCGCCCTCGCCGACTCGTCCGACGTCGAGCGTCGCCAGCTCGTCGAGCGGATGATCGACGAGCTGGAACCGCTTCCGGACGGTCCGTAACCCATCGCGTGAGGCGGGCGTCTCTATCTTCGCGCCCGTCGCCTCTCACCCACCCCCTCTTGATGGACGCCCTCTCTAATCTCATCTCCTGGCTGGAAGGCGTCGTCTACGGCGGCCCGACGATCGGCGGGGAGACGCTCCCGATCATCGTCATCGCGCTGCTCGGGACCGGACTCTTCCTCACCATCCGCCTCGGGTTCGTCCAAATCCGCCGGTTCGGCCACGGCGTCGGCGTGACGACGGGGCGGTACGACGACCCCAACGAGCCCGGCGACGTCAGCCACTTCCAGGCCCTGACGACGGCGCTCTCGGCGACGGTCGGGATCGGCAACATCGCCGGCGTCGCGATCGCGATCCACTGGGGCGGGCCCGGCGCGCTGTTCTGGATGTGGATCACGGCGCTCCTCGGGATGGCCGTCAAGTTCTCCGAGGTCACCCTCGCGCAGCAGTACCGGGACGTCCACGTGGACGAGGACGGGAAGGCCTGGGAGGGCTCGGTCTCGGGCGGCCCGATGTACTACATCGAGCGCGGGCTCGGGAAGAACTGGAAGCCGCTCGCGGTCTTCTTCGCGTCGATGCTGATGCTGACGAGCTTCCTGACCGGCAACGCGGTCCAGGCCAACACCGTCGCCGACGCGCTGAACGCCGAGTTCGGGGTCCCGGTCTGGATCACCGGCCTCCTCACGGCGGCCGTCGTGGGGATCGTGATCCTCGGCGGCATCAGCCGTATCGGGAAGGTGACGGGCGTGCTGGCGCCGGTGATGGCCGGGCTCTACGTGACGGGCGCGCTCATCATCCTCGCCATCAACATCGCCGACGTCCCGGCGGCCTTCGGGCTCATCTTCGCCGAGGCGTTCAACCCGACGGCTGGCGTGGCCGGGACGGGCACCGGGGCACTCCTCGTGACCATGATGTGGGGCGTCCGGCGCGGCCTGTTCTCGAACGAGGCCGGGCAGGGGTCGGCCCCGATCGCCCACGCCGCCGCCAAGACCGACGAGCCCGTCTCCGAGGGCGTCGTCGCGCTCCTGGAGCCGTTCATCGACACGATCGTGATCTGCACCATGACCGGGCTCGTGCTCATCACGACGGCCGTGTGGGACGACACGCATCCGACGGCCCTCGACTTCGGCGACGGCGACGCCTCGTACGTCCAGATGAACGAGAGCGGTCGCTACGGCGGCAGCGGCGCCCCGGACGAGATCCGGATCGTGGACGGCCAGTCGACACAGGGCGTTGGCCAGGTCCGCTTCGCGTGGCACGACGCGCCGGTCGACGGCTTCTACATCGACGAGGCGCACACCCAGCCGTTCTCGGGCCGCCTGCTCCCGGCCGAGGCCGTGGCCGTGGGCGACGACGGAACGCGCTACCCGGTCCTCTACGGGAACGCCGTCGAGACGGCCGCGCCCCTCACCATCACCGGCTTCACGCGCGGGCTCGACCCCGTGGGCATGGGCGGGTTCGGCAAGTACGTCGTCCTCATCGCCATCCTCCTGTTCGCCATCTCCACGGCCATCTCGTGGAGCTACTACGGCGACCGCTGTGCCAACTACCTCTTCGGCTCGGCGGGCATCCTCCCCTACAAGGCCGTGTTCGTGGTGATGCACTTCGTGGGCGCCGTCACGAGCCTGAACGCCATCTGGGCGATGGGCGACGTGGCCCTCGGGCTGGTGACGTTCCCGAACCTCCTCGCCCTCATCCTGCTCTCGCCGGTGCTCGCGCGGATCACGAAGAGCTACTTCGATCGGAAGCCGTGGCGCGAGAACGCCGAGGTCCACAAGCAGATCGTGGCCGAGAAGCGGGCGCGGAAGGGGTCGGTGTAGCCCATGCTCACCGTCGTCGACCACCCGCTGCTGAAGCGAGCGCTCACCACGCTCCGCGACCGGAGGACGCCCTACGGCGAGTTCCGCCGGACGCTCGCCGACGTGTCGTCGATCCTGGCCTACGAGGCGCTCCGCGACCTCCCGGTGAGGGAGGCGACGGTGCAGACGCCGATGGAGGAGACGACGGGCTACCGCCTCGCCCGCGAGGTCGTGGTCGTGCCCGTCCTCCGCGCCGGGCTCGGGCTCGTGGACGGGTTCGTCCGGTACGTGCCGGAGGCCCGCGTGGGGCACCTCGGGATGTACCGCGACGAGCAGAGCCACGAGCCCGTCGACTACTACTCGAACGTGCCGCCCCAGGTGCGCGACGCCCGCGTGTTCGTCGTCGACCCGATGCTGGCGACGGGGGGGAGCGCGGCCGGCGCCATCAACCACCTCAAGCGGCGCGGCGCGTCCGACCTCTCGTTCGTGTGCCTCGTGGCCGCGCCCGAGGGCGTCCGGCGGCTGGAGGAGTACCACCCGGACGTCCCCATCGTCACGGCGGCCCTCGACCGCGAGCTGGACGAGAACGCGTTCATCCGGCCCGGCCTCGGCGACGCCGGCGACCGCATCTTTGGGACGAACGCATGAGGGGAGTGGGGACCGGGGACCGAGGAGCGGGGGGCGGCGCCGTTTGCGTCCTGCTCGTCGCGCTGGCGATGCTCGCCGCCAGCGGGGCGGCGGCGCAGACCGTCGATAGCCTCGATGCGCCCCCGTCCGAGCCGGCGCTGCTCGGGGACAGCCTGGAGACGGTGGCGAGCGCGCCCGGAGCGGACTCCGTGGCGGTCGAGGTCCCCGAGATCGTGCTGCGGGGCGTCCCGTTCAGCGTCACGGTGCGGGGGCTGACGGACGGCGGCGCCGTACGGACGGGCGGGCAGACGGTCCCGCTCGTGGCCGGCGAGGACGGCGCGTGGACGGCGTCGGACCTCCGCGTCGACGGGGCCGGGCCGGTCGAGGTCGTCCGGGGCGGCCGGGTGCTGGCCTCCGCCACGCCTCGCACGCTGCCGGGCTGGCTCTCGATCGTGCCGCCGCTGCTGGCCATCGTCGTCGCGCTGCTCTTCCGGCGCGTGATCCCGGCCCTGTTCCTGGGCATCTGGGCCGGCGCGGTCCTCATCGCGGGCGTCACGCCGGGCGGTGTCGGGGGCGGTCTGTTCGCCACGTTCCAGGTGTTCATCCTGGACGCCCTGACCGACGAGGGCCACGCCTCCATCGTGCTGTTCACGTTCATGATCGGCGGGATGGTCGGGATCATCCAGAAGAACGGGGGCACGCAGGGCGTCGTGAACGGGATCATCCGGTGGGCGAGCACGCCGAAGCGGGGCCAGCTCTCGACCGGCTTCCTCGGCCTCGCCATCTTCTTCGACGACTACGCCAACTCGCTCATCATCGGCAACACGATGCGGCCGGTGACGGACCGGCTCCGGATCAGCCGCGAGAAGCTGGCCTACATCGTCGACTCGACGAGCGCGCCGGTCGCCTCGCTGGCCCTCGTGACGACCTGGATCGGCTTCGAGGTCGGGCTCATCAACGAGGCCGTGGCCGGCATCCCGGGCCTCACGCTCGACGGCTACGGCATCTTCCTGGAGTCGATCCTGTACCGGTTCTACCCCATCCTGGCCCTGTTCTTCGTGTTCGTGATCGCCTTCACGGACCGCGAGTTCGGGCCGATGTACGACGCCGAGCACCGGGCGCGCACGACCGGCGCCGTCCTCGGCCCAGACGCCCGCGTGGACGACGCGGCGGCCGAGGACGACGTGTTCCTGCCGCCCGCGGGCAAGCCGCACCGCGCGATCAACGCCATCCTGCCCATCGCCGTCCTCGTCCTCGGGGTGCTCGTGGGGCTCTGGGTGACGGGGGAGGGGAGTACCGTCCGCGAGGTGATCGGCAGCGCGGACTCGTACAAGGCGCTGATGTGGGCGTCGCTGGCGGGCGTCTTGGTGGCGGCGCTGCTCTCGGTGGGCCAGCGCGTCCTCACGCTCGACGAGACCATCGACTCGTGGTACGAGGGGGGCAAGGGGATGCTGCTCGCCATGATCATCCTGCTCCTCGCCTGGGCGCTCTCGGCCACCACGGACGCGCTCCACACCGGGGACTACCTGGGCTCGGCCCTCAGCGACGCGCTGCCGCCGGGCCTCATCCCGGCCATCATCTTCGTCCTCGCCGCTGTGACGGCGTTCTCCACCGGGACCTCGTGGGGCACGATGGGCATCCTGATGCCGCTCGTGGTGAAGCTGACGTGGGGCGTGATGGAGGCCAACGCCATCGCGGACCCCGAGCACTTCTACCTCCTCTACTCGGCCGTCTCGTGCGTCCTCGCCGGCGCCGTCTGGGGCGACCACTGCTCGCCCATCTCGGACACGACCATCCTCTCGTCGATGGCCTCGGGCTGCGACCACATCGCCCACGTCCGGACGCAGCTCCCGTACGCGATGCTCGTGGGCGTCGTGGCGCTCGGGGTCGGCACGGTCCCGACGGGCTTCGGCTTCCCGTGGTGGGCCTCGCTCCTGATCGGGGCGGCGCTGCTGGTGGTCGGCCTGCGGTACTTCGGGAAACCCGTCGTCGGGCACGACGAGGTGGTGACGGCCGACAGATGACGGCGCCGTTCGAGGTCGTTTTCCTCGACAACCACCTGCTCGTCGTCGTCAAGCCGAGCGGGATGCTGGCCCAGGGCGACGCGACGGGCGACGCGGACCTCGTGACGCTGGCGAAGGCGTACCTCAAGGAGCGGTTCGACAAGCCGGGCAACGTGTTCGTCGGGCTCGTCCACCGCCTCGACCGACCGACGAGCGGCGTGATGGTGCTGGCGCGGACCTCGAAGGCGGCGGGCCGCCTCAGCGACCAGTTCCGGCGGCGGGCCGTCGAGAAGCGGTACCTCGCCGTCGTAGCGGGGCAGTTGGAGGGGCAGGGCGAACGCGTCGACGGGCTCCTCAAAGGGTCGGGCGGGAGCGTCGAGATCGTGCCCGTGGACCACCCGGACGCCCAGCGCGCCGCGCTCCGCTGGCGGACGCTCGCCGCCAGCGCGGGCCGCTCGCTCGTGGAGGTGGAGCTGCTGACGGGCCGGAAGCACCAGATCCGTGCGCAGCTGGCCGCCCTCGGCACTCCGGTCGTGGGGGATTTCCGTTATGGAAACGACACACCCTTCGCGAACGGACGCGGCCTCGCGCTCCACGCCCACCGCCTGACGATTCAGCACCCGACGCTCCGCGAGCCGATGACGTTTTCCGCGTCGCCCCCCGCATCGTGGGACGGTCTGTTCGACGACGCCGTGCAGCGTGCGGTGGAGGCGTGAGCGCGAGGCCCGGGGCCCACAGACGCCGTGCGCGGCGTCTGTGCGGACCCCCTGGTTTCGGCTTTCCGCGACCGGGTTGACCCGGCACCTTCCCCCCGTTCCCCGTTCCCCGTTCCCCGTTCCCCGTTCCCCGTTCCCCGTTCCCCGCCCTCCATGTCCCGCCCGACTCTCGACCCCCTCGAAGTCCGCGTGGCCGGCGCGCTCGTCGAGAAGGCCCTCGCCACGCCCGACCACTACCCGCTCACGGTCAACGCGCTCGTCGCGGCCTGCAACCAGAAGACGGCCCGCGACCCGGTGACGGACTACTCCGAGCGGGACGTGTCAGGGGCGCTGGAGCGGCTGGGCCGGCGCGGCCTCGTCGGGACGACGTCGGGCTCGGGGCACCGCGTCGCCAAGTTCCGGCAGAACCTGGACCGCGCGCTCGACCTCTCGCACCGCGAGCTGGCCGCGCTGGCGGTCTTGATGTTGCGCGGGCCGCAGACGCCCGGCGAGGTGCGCTCCCGTGCCGGCCGAATGGCGGACTTCGCCAGCGTGGAGGACGCGGAGGAGGCGATCTGGCTCCTCGGCGACCGCGACGAGCCGCTCGTCGTCAAGCTCCCGCGCGAGCCCGGCCAGTCGGCCGACCGGTACGCGCACACGCTCTCGGGCGAGCCGGATCTCACCGAGCCGGAGACCCGCACGCCACCGCCGGCGGCGTCCGCCAGCGCGCCGGAGGGGAGCGGCGGACTGGCGGCGCGCGTCGAGGCGCTGGAGGACGAGGTCGCCCGGCTACGGAGCGAGATGGAGGCGTTCCGGGCGCAGTTCGAGTAGCGCCCGCACATATCGGCGGGGCGTGTTGGAATCCCCCGTGGGACTGATAGGAGGGCACATTTCGGGGGCGGCGGGTGTGACATACACATGGCACCTCCAGGGTGGATCTTGAGCCACACTGACTCCGAACGCCATGACTCCCCACATCGGACCGACGAACGTCGAGCTGGCTGAGGCCCTCGAACAGATGGCCGAGGTCCTCGTCCGGCGCGGCGAACCCAACCCGTACCGCGTGCAGGCCTACCTCCAGGCCGCCGCCATGATCCGGGACCTCGACGAGCCCGTCGCGGGCCTCTACGGCGAGGGAGGGCGCGACGCGCTGACGGAGCTGCCCGGCATCGGCGTCAGCCTCGCCCACCACATCGCCCAGTACGTCGAGACGGGCCGGATCGGGCTCCGCGACCGGCTCCTCCACGCCGACGACCCGGTCACGCTCCTGGCGACCCTCCCCGGCGTGAGCGCCCGGCTCGCCCGCCGGCTCGTGGACGAGCTGGGCGTCGCGTCGCTGGCGGAGCTGGAGCGGGCGGCCCACGACGGCCGTCTCGAGTCGATGGACGGCATCGGACCGCGCACGACGGAGGCCCTCCGCCTCCAGCTCAACTCCGTCCTCAACCGCTCGGCCCGCCGCCGCGCCCGGCGCGTCCGCCGGCAGGTGGCGCAGCTCGCCGCCGGCCAGCGCCGCGCCGCCGAGTCCGCCGACGTCGCGACCGACGCCGTCGCGGAGAGGGCCGAGCCGGCCCTCGGAACGCCGCCCGAACCCCGCCCGACGGCGACGATCTACTCGCTCTTCCCGCCCGCTGCCGCCTAGCGGCCGGTCTCGGCTCCCCGCGGGGGCGTTCCGACAAAGGCGCGCCCCCGCGGGTTCAGAACTGGCGGCCGACGGTGAGCGTCGCACCCACGTCCTCGGGGTAGAGCTCGGACCCGAACAGCCGCGAGCCGTAGACGCCCGCTCCGTAGAAGACGCCCGAGCCGGTGGGGTAGCGGACGACCTCGACGCCGAGCCGCGTGCCGACCAGGAGGTGCCGGCCGTCGTCGGTCTCCTCCGACCCCAGGCTCACGTGGAGGCCCGCCTCCAGGAACGTGTCGGAGTCCCCGAGCCGCCGGGCGAGGGAGGCGCCACTGCTCAGCCCGGTAAAGAGGCCCTCGAAGTCGTCGTCCGGGCTCTCGACCTGGATCACGGTCAGTTCGACGCTCAGCGGCACCGACCAGTCGCCGGGGTGGGTGCGCCGGATCTCGTAGCCGAGCCGCCCGCCGATGGCGTGGACCCCCACGACCGGGCCGATATAGAGCGCGCTGCGGGTCTGCCCCGGCACCGGCGTCTGTGCGCTGGCGAGGGCGGGAGCGAGGAGGACGGCGAGGGCGAGCAGGCGCATCGAGACGGAGGTGGAGCGGTGCGGGGTGTTCCCGTCAACGATGCCTCTCTGGTCCAGATCCGCCGGCGCCCCCGCGGGTGCCGAGGGCCTACGCCCCCTTTCGTTCGGCGAAGTCGAGGAAGCGGTTCGCCAGCGCGCGGCCCAGGTCGGGCGTGTTGCCCCACGCCCGGTTGTTGCCGACCACGTTGAGCACGACGCCCGCCTCGACGGCCTGGTACATCAGCGCCGTCGCCTCGTCGATCATGCGCCGGGCGTCGCGCGTGTCGCTGAGGCCCGGCGCCGGCCCCTCGAACGGGTACGCCCGGTCGAACGACTCGTCGAACGTCATATCGCGCGGCTGGACGAGGCGGAGTACGGCCTCGCCCGAGGCCGACGAGAACCGCTCGCCCGCCAGCCGCCACTGGTCGATGATGGGCGGGAGCCACTGCCAGTGGCTAAAGCAGAACCCGAGCTCGCGGTTGGCGAGCCACTCGAGGTAGGCCGGCGTGAGCAGGTGCGACGAGCGGACTTCGAGATGGTAGGCGGCGTCGTTCGGGACCTCGGAGATGAACCGGTCCCACTCGGCCACGAACTCGTCGGGCGGCGGGCTCTCGGCGGCCCGCTCGTAGGGCTGCTCCAGGATCACGCCCGCCAGCTTCACGCCCAGCTTCTGCTGCGCCGGGACGAGGAACCGCCGCGTGAAGGCGTCCGCGTCGAGGTAGTCGTCGTTCTCGACGTAGGCCCAGCGGCCCTCCACCTTCCGCCGGAGCCGTCGGGCGACGAACTGCTGGGGGGCCTTCAGCAGAAACCGCGCGTTGGCCGGCGCCGCGTCGGCGTAGTGCTCCAGCGTGAACAGGTTGGTCGAGGGCTTGCCGGTCGTCTCGACGAGGGGCCGGTAGTAGGTGAAGTCGACCTCCAGCACGCCGAAGTGCTGGAAGTAGTCGTCCACCGAGGCGACGGGCAGCAGCCGCTCCTCGTAGCTCTGCCCGCCGACCCGCTTCGACCGCGTCTGGACCTCGCCGGCCCACACGTCGCGCGGGTAGACCTGGTCGATCCAGGCCGCGTAGCGGTCCGAGGCCGAGCCGAAGCGGAGGACCGGGTGGACGCGGCGGAGGTCGTACCGCTCGACCTCCTGGCGGCGCGCGTCGACGGGGCGCGGGGCGCTCACGGGTCGACGCCGGCCTCCGGCTCCGTCAGCGGCGACCCCATCGGGACGGCCCCCGGCTCCCGGGGGTCGGGCGGCGTGTCGCCCGCGAGCAGCGACCGGATGGCGTTGCCGGCCACGAAGGCGCCGAGCACGAGGATGCCGTAGTACGCGAGAACGCGCCACGCCAGAAGGGCCGGGCCGCCGTAGCCCGCGGGGAGGAGCGGGGCGAGGTAGAGCACGTAGAGCGCCTCGATGCCGCCCGAGCCGCCGGGCGTAGGAAGCGCCAGCCCGGCCAGCCAGAGGCCGGCCGTCCGCAGCACGAACAGGACGTGGCGGAAGTCGCGCCAGAACGAGAGCGCCACCAGGAACACGACGCCGTAGCGGCCCAGCCAGTAGACGAGCGTGTAGCCCGCGCCCTGGAGGTAGAACGAGAGGGGCTGGCCCCGGAGCACGCGGGCCTGGCGGCGGAGCTTCCGCGTCTCCCGCCGGACCGTCGGCTCGAACCGCTGGAGCCACCGGAAGTGGACGATCCAGTTGGCCAGCCGCTCCAGCAGCTCCGGCCGGACGAGCGTGGCGTAGGCGAAGAACGCGATGTAGCACAGCATCCCGCCCAGATAGACCGCGATCGTCCCGATGCCGGCCGCGCCCAGGCCCGTGGGGAAGACGGGGACCCAGAAGGCCGAGAGGTAGAGCCCGACGATGAGGAGCGCGAACCAGATCTGGTCCATCAGCATCGAGAACAGCATGATGGCCGTGACCTCGCCGTACGGCACCCGGTTCTCGCGGGCGATGAAGAAGGCCGCGAACGGCGCGCCCCCCATCGCCGACGGCGTGACGGCCGACATGAAGTCCCACGTGAGCTGCGACCGGAGCCCGTCCGCCGCCCCGAGCGCGCCCCGCGACACGTGCCGGAACCGGAGCCCGCCGGCCGTGATCTGCACCGCCAGCGAGACGACCGCCAGTCCGTAGATCCACGGGTTGAACGAGGACCGGACGAGCGCGAACGCCCCCGGCTCGTACGTCAGCCACAGGATGAGGGTGACGGCCGCCAGGCTCAGCGCGACCGGGAGCACGAGGTCCCGCTTTCGGATCCGCCGCCGGGCCGGCAGAGCCTCCCCAGAGGAGGCGTCGGGGGCCGCGTCGGCCGATGAGAGGGGAGGGGCGTCCATGCAATCGGGGGAAGCCGAAGATAGCGGCGGCCGGTTCCGATTCGGGCGGAGGCCCGCCGAGTTGCGTCCTGCCGCCCGCGGGCGAGGCGCTCCGCCCGCGGGCGAGGCGGCCCGACGCGCCGGCGTCCGGGGCTCTTCACCAATTGATCCCCGAGGAATCCGAGCGCGGTTGTCCGCGTCCCGGCAGGGCCGGTATCTTGGCGGCCCGTCTCGCCGCTCCGCCCCGGCCCCTTTCTCTTCCCATGCTGGAGCCGTTCCTCTTTTTCGTGTTCGCCGTGTTCGCCGTCGCCGGCGGGCTCGGGATGCTGATCTCGCGGAGCCCCGTCGCCAGCGCGCTCTGGATGGTCCAGGCGATGCTGGCGATCGCGTGCCTCTACCTCACGCTGAACGCGGCGTTCATCGGGGTCGTGCAGATCCTGGTCTACGCCGGGGCCATCATGGTCCTGTTCCTGTTCGTGATCATGCTCCTGAACCTGGAGCAGACGCCCCGGCTGAGCGCGTTCACCTGGACGCGGGCCGCCGCCTTCGTGGCCGGCGTGGCCGTGCTGGCCCTCCTGCTCACGGCCGTCGCCAGCCGGGCCGACCTGCTCCCGGACCCGACCGACGTGCCCGTCGCCGTCGTGGAAGAAGTGGAGGCCACGGTCGTGGAGACCCCGGACGCGGCGGTCGTCGCCATCGAGACGGAGCCCGTCGCCGCCGTCCCCATCGACCCGACGTCGGTGGAGGCGATCGGCGTGGCGCTCCTCACGCGGCACGCCTTCACCCTCGAGATCATCGGCGCGCTCCTGCTGGCGGCCACGATCGGCGCCGTCCTCCTCGCCAAGAAACGCTTCGTGTGATGGTGGTACGCGGTACGGGGTACGAGGTACCCGCTGCGCCCCCTCTCTAGCCGTACCCCTCGCATGGACCTCACCTGGTACCTCTCGCTCAGCGCGGTGCTCTTCACGATCGGCGTGCTGGGGGTGATGCTCCGCCGCAACGTGATCGTCGTGTTCCTGAGCATCGAGCTGATGCTGAACGCGGTCAACCTCTCGCTCGTCGCCTTCAGCCAGTCCTTCGCCGACGTGGACGGCCAGATCCTGGTGTTCTTCGTGATGAGCGTGGCCGCGGCCGAGGCCGCCGTCGGGCTCGCCATCGTGATCGCCATGTTCCGCAACAAGCGGACCGTCAACGTCGACGAGATCAGTCTGTTTAGAGGGTAAGAGGGCGGGGGGAAGGGGCAAGAGGCCCACTTCTCTCCCGTGCCTCTTGCCTCCTCCCCCCGCCCCTCATGGAACTCCTCGTCCGGCTCATCCTGCTCCCCCCGCTGCTCGTGGCGGCGTTCAATGGGATGATGGGCCTGTTCGCGCCCGCGTACCGGAAACAGGAGTGGGTGCTCGGCGGGCTGGCGCTGGCGGCCGTCGCCGTCCCGTTCCTCGTCACGTGCAGCCTGTTCTTCGGGTTCGAGGCGCACGGGGCGGAGGGCGCGCTGCCCGGCGAGGTCGTCCGCTACTTCACGTGGCTGGAGGCCGGGTCTCTGAGCGTCGACTTCGCCTACCGGATCGACCAGCTCTCGCTGCTCATGACGATGATCGTCACCGGCGTGGGCTCGCTCATCCACCTGTACTCCATCGGGTACATGAAGGGGGACCCCGGGTTCTGGCGCTTTTTCGCGTACCTGAACCTGTTCATCTTCGCGATGCTGAACCTGGTGCTCGCGGAGAGCCTGCCCGTCCTGTTCCTCGGGTGGGAGGGCGTCGGGCTGTGCAGCTACCTCCTCATCGGGTTCTGGTACACCGACCTCAAGAACTCGGCGGCGGCCAACAAGGCGTTCATCGTCAACCGGATCGGCGACTTCGCCTTCCTCCTGGCGATGTTCATCATCTTCCAGACCGTGACGTCGGCGCCGGGCTTCACGGGCACCTTCGGGCTCGACTTCACGACGCTCCTCGCGCCCGAGACGCTGGCGCTGTTCGAGGGCTCGACGGGCCTCTGGGTCTGTCTCTTCCTGTTCATCGGCGCCACGGGCAAGAGCGCCCAGATCCCCCTCTTCGTCTGGCTCCCGGACGCCATGGCCGGTCCGACGCCGGTCTCGGCGCTCATCCACGCGGCCACGATGGTGACGAGCGGGCTCTACCTGCTCGCCCGGCTCTCCTCGCTCGTCCTGCTCCAGCCCGGCGCGATGGCCGTGATCGCCGTCATCGGCGCGCTGACGGCCATCATGGCGGCGACCGTCGCCATCACCCAGAACGACATCAAGAAGGTCCTGGCCTACTCGACGGTCAGCCAGCTCGGGTACATGTTCCTCGCGGCCGGCGTGGGCGCCTATTTCGTCGCCATCTTCCACGTGATGACGCACGCCTTTTTCAAGGCGTGCCTGTTCCTCGGCTCGGGGAGCGTCATCCACTCGATGCACCACGTGGAGCACGAGCTGGAGCACAAGGGGCTCATCCCGTCGCACCACGGCGGGCACGACACGCCGCTCGACTCGGAGGCCGAGGCCGACCCGTTCAAGGAGCACCGCCAGCCGGCGGGCGGCCACGCCCTCCTCCCGTACGACGGCCCGTTCGACGCCCAGGACATGCGCACGATGGGCGGGCTCGGGACGTACATGCCGTCGACGCGGTGGACCTTCCTGATCGCCACGCTGGCGATCGCCGGGCTCCCCGGCCTCTCGGGCTTCTTCTCGAAGGACGAGATCCTGTTCAAGGCGTTCGAGTTCGGCTACGACGGCCACCTGCTCGGCTACGCCGTGTGGGCGGTCGGGATCGTGACGGCGCTCCTGACGGCCATCTACATGGCGCGCGCCTACCTGCTCACCTTCGAGGGCGACCCGCGCTGGCCCGGCTCGATGGACGTCCACCCGCACGAGAGCCCGTGGACGATGACGGTCCCGCTCTGGGTGCTGGCGGCGCTGAGCGTGGTCGGCGGGTTCCTGGGGCTGCCGCCCGTGATCGCGGAGATCTTCGGGACCGAGAGCTGGATCCACCACTGGCTGGGCGCCGAGTACGGCGGTCCGGTGGCGGAGCTGATGCACGAGGTGCAGCCGTCGCACGCCACCGAGTGGGCGCTGCTCGGCCTCGGCGGCGCCATCGCCATCGCCGGGCTCGCCGCCGCGTGGCTCTACTTCAAGTTCGGCAAGCGCGGACCGGAGGCGGACCGGAAGGCGCGCAAGGTATTCGGCCTGTTCTACACGCCCGCCAGCCGGATGTGGGGCTGGGACACGCTCTACAACGCCACCGTCGTCAAGGCGACCGTCGACGGGGCACGCAAGGTGTTCGCGCCGTTCGACAAGCACGTGGTCGACGGCGGCGTGATGGGGCTGGCCGGGCTCGTGCGCGGCGCGGCGGGGCAGCTCCGGCGCGTCCAGACCGGGGCGGTGCAGACGTACGCGCTGGCGATCGTGATCGGCGTGGTGGCGGTCGTCGCCCTCGTCCTGTTCGTGTGATGACGCCGCTCTCGACGCGCTCGGCCCGCAGAGACGCCCCGGTGGGCGTCCCCGTACAGACGTCCCGGCAGGACGTCTCTACACCCTCTCCTCCATGATCCACTTCCCCGGGCTCCTCTCGCTCGTCCTCTTCCTCCCGGCGCTCGGCGCGCTGGCGGTCCTCCTGATGCCGACCGTCAGCACGATCCGGTGGGCGGCGCTGGCGACGACGGCGTTCACGTTCCTGCTCTCGCTCGGCCTGTGGATCGGGTTCGACCCGGCCGTCTCGACCGCCAGCGGGCCGCAGCTGGCGACGCGGCTCCCGTGGTTCGGGGCCGTCGACATCTCCTACTTCGTGGGCGTCGACGGCCTGAACCTCCTCCTGATCCTCCTGACGACGTTGCTGGGGCCGATCGTCGTCCTCTCGTCGTGGACCTACATCGGCAAGGCGCACAAGGGGTACTACGCGCTGCTGCTCTTGCTGGAGACCGGCGTGCTCGGCGTGTTCGCGGCCTTCGACGTGTTCCTGTTCTACGTCTTCTTCGAGCTGACGCTGATCCCGATGGTGTTCATCATCGGCATCTGGGGCGGGGAGGACCGCGTATACGCCGCCGTCAAGTTCGTGCTCTACACGCTCGTCGGGTCGCTCCTGATGCTGGTCGGCGTGCTGTGGCTGGGGTTCCAGGCCGGCGCCGCGCTGGGCGCCGCGGGCGGGTTCACGACCGACTGGTACAAGCTGGTCAGCTACGGCGTGCCCGTCGGGACGCAGTACGCCATGTTCGGGCTGTTCGCGCTCGCGTTCGCCATCAAGGTCCCCATCTTCCCGCTCCACACCTGGCTCCCCGACGCCCACACCCAGGCGCCGACGGGCGGCTCCGTCGTGCTGGCGGGCGTGCTGCTCAAGATGGGGACGTACGGGCTGCTCCGCTTCGTCGTCCCGTTCTTCCCGAACGCCAGCGCGGAGCTGGCGCCCTGGATCGGCGTGCTCGCCGTGATCGGGATCGTCTACGGCGCGCTCGTGGCGTTCGCCCAGACCGACGTCAAGAAGCTGGTGGCCTACTCGTCGGTGAGCCACCTCGGGTTCGTCGTGCTCGGCGTGTTCGCGTTCGACGTGGTGGCGGTGCAGGGCGCCCTCATCCAGATGGTGAACCACGGGATCTCGACGGGCGCGCTGTTCCTCATCATCGGCATGATGGTCGAGCGGCGGCACACGCGGGCCATGGCGGACTACGGCGGGATCGCCAAGTCCGTCCCGGTCCTGACCTTCTTCATGCTGTTCAGCGTGTTCGCGTCGGCGGGCCTCCCGGGGCTGAACGGGTTCGTGGGTGAGTTCATGATCCTCATCGGCGCGTGGTCGTCGCCGACGCTCGGCAACCCGGTCCTGATCGCCGTCGCCACGACGGGCGTGATCTTCGCCGCCGTCTACCTCTTGTGGATGGTGTACCGGACGTTCTTCGGCGAGATCACCGACGAGGCCAACGCGACGATGCCGGACCTCAACGGACGCGAGATCGGGCTCCTGATGCCCCTCGTGGCGCTGATGCTGATCCTCGGGTTCGTGCCGGCCCCGTTCCTCCAGACGTCCGAGCGGGCGGTCCGCTCCGTGCTGGCGGTCTCGGAGGCCAAGGCCGCCGCGCTTGCCCTCGCCGCGCCCGACGAGGTCGTGGTCGTCGAGATCCCGTGGCCCGCCGACGTCGCCGTCGCCCCCGAGACGCCGCCCGAGTAAGACGAGCCGGACCCGCCGCGCCGCTCCCCCTCGCCCCGTGCCCATGCCCCGCCTCTCCGCGCTCCTCGCCCTGTCCCTGCTCCTGCTGGCGGCCGGCGTCCGCGCGCAGGACGCCGACCCGGCCGACGGGGCCGCCAGTGGCGACGCGGTCGAGACCAACGCGGGGCTCCTCCAGGAGCCGGAGGCCGACGAGGTGCTGCCCGGCGACGGGCCGGAGGGCCAGACCGCGCTGGAGAGCGGCGAGGTGGCGCTCGACGAGGGCGAGGGCGTCCACGGCGACGCCGACGCGCACGGCGAGGGCGGAGAGCACGGCCCGGCGCCGCCCGTCTGGCTCGTCATCCCGTTCGCCCTCCTCTTGCTGATGATCGCGACGGGGCCGCTGTTCTACCCGCACTTCTGGCACCACCACTACCCCAAGGTGGCGATCGGGCTGGGCGTGCTCGTCGCCGCGTTCTACGTCCTGTTCCTGCGGAGCCCCGGCGAGATCGTCCCGACGGCCGTGGTCCACGCCGCCGAGGAGTACTTCTCGTTCATCGCGCTCTTGGGCGCCCTGTTCGTGGCGTCCGGCACGATCCTCATCCGGACGGACTACCCCGGCACGCCGAAAAACAACGCGGTCCTGCTCTTCGCCGGGGCCGTCCTCTCCAACTTTATCGGGACGACGGGGGCCTCGATGCTCCTCATCCGGCCGTTCATGCGGCTCAACGCGGGGCGGCTCCAGGCGTACCACATCATCTTCTTCATCTTCGTCGTCTCGAACGTGGGCGGCGCGCTGACGCCCATCGGCGACCCCCCGCTGTTCCTCGGCTTCCTGCGCGGCGTCCCGTTCTTCTGGACCGTCACGCACCTCTGGTACATCTGGCTCCCGACGATCCTCGCCATCATCGCCGTGTTCTGCGTGATCGACGCCCGGAACAAGACGGAGAGCGTCCGCGAGGAGGCCGAGGACGAGGGCGTGGACGTGGAGCCGGGCGAGGTGCCCGGCGCCGGCGCCGTCCCCGGGGCGCCCGGCATCCAGGACGTGGCCGACCACCCCGGCCGCCGGCACGCCGGCCCGCCCAAACGCGAACTGTCCATCGACGGCAAGATGGGGTTCGTGTGGCTGGCGGTCGTCATCGCCAGCGTGTTCCTCGACCCCAACATCTTCGGGTGGGTCCCCGACCTCCACGAGCTGGCGCACCTCCCGTTCGGCATCCGGGAGATCATCATGTTCGGCGTGTGCGTGGCCGCCTACAAGACGGCCAAGCCGGAGGCGCTCCGCGGCAACGACTTCAACTTCGAGCCCATCAAGGAGGTCGGCTACCTCTTTATCGGCATCTTCCTGACGATGCAGCCGGCGCTCACGCTCATCGGCCAGTTCGCGGCCGAGAACCGGGACGCCCTCGGCGTCACCTCGTTCTACTTCGGCACCGGGATGCTCTCGGGCGTCCTCGACAACGCGCCGACCTACGTCAGCTTCCTCTCGGCGGCGATGGGCAAGTTCGGCCTCGACGTCAACGTGCCGACGATGGTCAGCGAGTTCGCCATGGGCGCCGACCCGAGCGCCGGGTTCTACAACCCGGCGACGACGTTCTACCTCGAGGCGATCTCGATCGCGGCCGTGTTCTTCGGCGCGCTCACCTACATCGGCAACGGCCCCAACTTCATGGTCAAGGCGATCGCCGAGTCGAGCGGCGTGCAGACGCCCTCGTTCGTGGCCTACGTCGTGAAGTACTCGCTCCCGATCCTGATCCCGATCTACGCCATCGTGTGGCTCGTCTTCTTTAGCGGCTACGTCCTCCCGCACCCGGTGGATCTCCCCGTGGAAGTGATCCTCCCGGTCGGCCTGCTCCCGTTCTGATGCCCGCACGCGACCCGCTCTCCGACGACCACATCGACGCCGCCCTCCCGGACGGCTGGCACCGCCTCTCCGACGGGGACGGGACGCTCATCGAGCGCCAGTTCGAGTTCGAGGACTTCCGCGAGGCCTTCGCCTTCCTCACGCGCGTCGCCTTCGAGGCGGAGGGGATGGACCACCACCCCGAGATCTCGAACGTCTACAACCGGGTCCACCTCGCGCTCTCGACCCACGACGCCGACGGCCGGGTGACGGAGACGGACCTCGAGCTGGCCCGCCGCATCAACGCCCTGTAAGTCGTCAGTTCTCAGGCGTCAGGTCTCTCCTCTGACAACTGATTCCTGATCCCTGACAACTCTTCCCGATGTACGACCTCTTCCTCGCCGACCTCGCCGCCACCGGCCCGATCCTGTTCGTGGCCGCGCTCGGCGTGGCCGTCGTCCTGTTCGACTCGTTCCGCAACGACAGCCCGGCGATCCCCTGGGTGGCCGGCGTCGGGATGACGCTGGCGGCCGTGTGGGCGGCGCTCGGCGTGGGCGACCCCGGCGTGGCCTTCGAGGGGCAGGTGTACGTCGGAGGCGCGGCGGCGATCGCCAACGTGATCGTGCTGATGGGGGCCATCGGCAGCCTCGTCCTGACGGTCCCGTACCTCTCGCGCCTCGGGCGCAACTACGGCGAGGTCCACGCGCTCATCCTGTTCGCCACGGCCGGCATGATGACGCTCGCCAGCGCCGGCAGCCTCGTCACGCTGTTCGTCGGGCTGGAGACGATGTCGGTGTGCCTCTACGTGCTCACCGGGCTCGTCCGCGAGGAGTCGACGGCGAACGAGAGCGCGCTGAAGTACTTCCTGCTCGGCGCCTTCTCGACCGGCTTCTTCCTCTACGGGCTCGCGCTCCTCTACGGCGCGACGGGCACGATGGAGCTGGCGCTCCTGGCCGAGGGCGTGGCGGCGACCGGCCGGACGGCCCTGTTCCTGGGCGGCGTCGGGCTCCTGCTCGTCGGGTTCTTTTTCAAGGTGTCCGCCGTCCCGTTCCACATGTGGACGCCGGACGTGTACCAGGGCGCCCCGACCTCGCTCACGGCCTTTATGTCGACGGCCTCGAAGGCGGCCACGTTCGCCGCGCTGGCGGTCGTGCTGGCGCGGGCGCTCCCGCCGGGCCTCGTGGACGGGACGGTCCAGATCACCCTCGCCGTGGTGGCGGCCGTGACGATGGTGGTCGGCAACGTGATCGCGCTCGTCCAGTCGAACGTGAAGCGGATGCTGGCCTACTCGTCGGTCGCCCACGCCGGCTACATCCTCGCCGGGCTGGCGGCCGGCACGGCGGCGGGCTACGGCGCGGCCCTGTTCTACCTCGTGGCCTACACGCTCATGAACGTCGGCGCCTTCGGCGTGATGGGCGCCCTGGAGTGGGACGGCGAGCAGGGGGCCGACCAGTCGCTCGACAGCCTCGCGGGCATCGGCTACCAGAAGCCGTTCCTGGGCGTGGCGATGGGCGTGTTCATGTTCGCCCTCACCGGCTTCCCGCCCCTCGCCGGCTTTATCGGGAAGTACCTCGTGTTCGCCGCCGCCGTGGACGCCGGCCTGATCTGGCTGGCCGTCCTCGGCGTGCTCGCCTCGGTCGTCTCCGGCTACTACTACCTCCGCGTCCTCGTGGTCATGTGGATGAAGAGCCCGGACGAGGCGCCCGACAACGCCCGCCAGCCGTTCCCCGTCGGGACCGCGACGGCGCTCGTCGTCGGCGTCTGCGCCGTGGCGCTCCTCGTGCTCGGCGTGCTCCCGGCCGGCGTGATCGACGCGACGACGGCCGCCTTCGGCGTCGACGCCGTGGCGCTGGTGCCGTAGGGGAGGAAATTGAAGGTGGGGAGCTGAGGGTTGACCATGATGGCGACAGCGCACCGTACCGCTCACCTCCCCGTTTTCAACCCTCAACTCCAGTGACCGCTCTCCTCCGCGAGTACCTCCCGACGGCCCCCGACCTCGGCCTCTACGTGGCGCCGGACATCCCGGAGGGCAAACTGCGCGCCGCCGTCGGCGACTACGCCCGCGACCTCGACGCCCGCGACGTCGTCGCCCTCTACGACGCCACGCGCCTCGGATCGGCGAAGGACGGCGCCCTGTTTCTCGCGGACCGGCTCGTGTTCCAGAACAACGACCTCCAGCCGGCCCGGACGATCCGCTACGAGGACATCGTCGGCGTGCGGGCCAAGCGGAAGCTGCTGGGCGGCCGCGAGATCGAGATCGACCTCAACCGCGCCCGCGCGACCGTCACCGAGACGCTCGACTTTTCCGGCCAGCCCGGCGCGGCCGAGTACGTGGAGCGGTTCCTCCAGCAGGTCCTCGCGAACGGCGTGCGCCCGGCCCCCGCGCCGACCGGCGGCACCGACCGCCGCGCCGTCGAGGACGCGCTCGACCGGCTCGTGGCCCTCGGCCGGCTGGCGGAGCCCGACCGCCAGCGGATGCTCGACGCGCTCGGGGGAGCGGACGAGTAGAGGAGGGGGGAGGAGCCACCGGTCTAC
Source organism: Rubricoccaceae bacterium (assembly GCA_963811175.1). Classification (GTDB taxonomy): domain Bacteria; phylum Bacteroidota; class Rhodothermia; order Rhodothermales; family Rubricoccaceae; genus Rubrivirga. The sequence continues at coordinate 2,150,811 of CAWEQE010000002.1, forward strand.
TGGGGCTTTGAGAAACGACGCGGGCCGGGGCTGGTAAGAGACGGACCCTCTCCCAACCCCCATCCCCATGGCCTTCGACGCAGCCCCCCTCCCGTACGACTACGACGCCCTCGAACCCTCCATCGACGAGGAGACGATGCGCGTCCACCACGACAAGCACTACCAGGGCTACACCGACAAGCTCAACGCCGCCCTCGACGGCACGCAGTGGGCCGATCGGCCCATCGAGGAGACCCTCGCCGACCTCGACGCGCTCCCCGAGGGCAAGCGGACGGCCGTCCGCAACAACGGCGGCGGCTACCTCAACCACGGCATCTTCTGGACCATCATGAGCCCCGACGGCGGCGGCCAGCCCACCGGCGAGCTGGCGACCGCCATCGACCAGTCGTTCGGCTCGTTCGACGCCTTCAAGGAGCAGTTCGAGACGACCGCGAAGGGCCAGTTCGGGTCCGGCTGGGCCTGGCTCGAGATGAAGGGCGACGGCGGACTCCAGGTCCACGGCCACGCCAACCAGGACAACCCGGTGATGCACGGCGCCAAGCCGATCCTCGGCATCGACGTCTGGGAGCACGCCTACTACCTCAAGTACCAGAACCGGCGGCCCGACTACGTCTCGGCGTGGTGGGACGTGGTGAACTGGGACGAGGCCGACCGCCGCTACCGGAGCTACAAGGCCCAGTAGCCGCGTCCTCTCCGAGGCTCGCGCGCCCCGCTCGGCACCCGCCGGGCGGGGCGTTTCCGTGGATGCGAGGCGCGGATGTAAGCGCTTACCTTTCGGGTTGTCCTCCCCCCTCCGCATGGAGCCGCTCACCTACACCCACGACGTCGAGACCATCATCGGCAACGGCCGGCTCATCGCGCGCGCGCGCGCCGCCAGCGCCGCGTTCGTCTTCGCCGGACCCGCCGACGGCTACCGCCTCCTCGTCGACGGCCACCCGCTCGGCGGCGACGTGACGACCGTCGTCCTGCCCGGCCGGACGCGCTACGAGGTCGCCGGGCGGGGGAGCGTCACGCTCATGGCCCAGCCCGACGCCGCCCTGCTGGCGGTGCTGGTCGAGGCGGACGGCGAGGCTCCTGTGGCCGAGTGGTCGCTCGTGCTGACGGGGGAGGAGGCCGAGGTCGGGGGCGAGGAGGCCCCGGCCGAGGCCGGCGGGGCACGGGCGTGGATGCCCGACGGGGGCGACGGAGGGGCAGACCTGGAAGGCGCGGCCCGGGCGGAGCTGTCGGTCTCGCTGGCGCCGGGCGCCCGGGCCGCGTTCCTGCTCGGCGACGAGGCGACCCTCGCGGCGTTCGACGGCGACCCGTTCGAGGCCGTCGAGCGGTGGGCCGAGCGCTACGCCGCGCGCGGCCTCCGCCTCCGCACGCCCGAGCCCGACCTCGACCGCGCCGTCGCCTTCGCCAAAGTCCACCTCCAACTCGGCTACGACTGGACGCCCGACGCCGACGGCCGGCCCGGCGGCGAGGGCTCCAAGATGGTCTGCGACATCTTCCGCTGGCGCGACGTCTGGAGCCGCGACTTCGGCTCCGGCTTCGGCCCCGGCGGCATCGCGGCCGGCATGATGGAGGCCGTCCTCGCCACGCTCGACTACGAGGCCGCCCGCTACGCCGCCCACGACCCCGCCGGCCTCAAAGTCTCCGACGACACCAGCCAGGGCGGCAGCGCCGAGAGCCTGGGGTGGGTGCTCAAGCTCGTCTGGCGCGTGTTCAAGCACACCGGCGACTGGGTGTGGCTCGAGCGCATGGCCGACGCCTTCGAGCCGTGGATGGAGCTGTGGATCGACCGCGACGCCGACGAGGACGGGCTCGTCGCCGACGTGACCGAGTGGATGGACCACAGCCGCTTCCTCCGCCTCGTCGAGGGGCAGCGGACGCTCTACTCCAACGCCCTCTACTACGCCGCCCTCCGCCGGATGAGCTACCTCACCGACGCCCTCGGGCGCGCAGACGACGCCGAGCGCTACGCCGACCTCGCCGTCCGCAGCCGGCAGGCCCTCATCGACGCGTTCTGGAACGAGGCCGGCTACTTCAACAACGCCGTCCAGTGGGGCGTGCCGGACACGGCGCTCATGCTGGCCGACAACGCCGTCGCCGTGGTCGAGCGCGTCGTGAGCCGGAACGAGCGGTTCCGCACGCTGGAGGCCATCCGCGAGCGGTCGTGGCGCCCGTTCGGGACCGTCACGACGGACCTCCCGATGCGCTACGTGCCCTCCGAGAACGACCACAACGGGAAGGTGTGGCCGTGGTGGATGGCCCACGAGGCGAAGGCCCGGTTCCAGAACTTCGACGCCGAGGGCGGCCTCCACGTCCTCCTCAAGATCGTCGACACGTTCTCGTGGCCGGTCCTGCCGGGGCTCTGCGAGGAGTACCTCAACCCCGAGGACGGGAGCCAGGACGACGTGGTCGGCCACGCCTTCATCACCGGCTCCGGCGCCATGCTCGACGCCGTGCTCTACGGGCTCGTCGGGTTCAGCGTCCGCGAGCCCGGCGAGCGGCACGTCCGCCTCGCGCCGGCCGTCCCGCGCGACTGGAACGCGTGGTCCGCCGACGTCGACCTCGTCGAGGGCGCGCTCGCGTTCCGCCAGTCCGCCGAGGGCTACCGCGTCGTGCTGGCGGACACGCGCGTCCGCACGCTGGAGCTTCGCATCCCCCCCCGCGAGGCCGTCGAGATCGTCACCGTGGACGGGGAGGAGGTGGAGCCGGAGCGCGAGGTGGACGGCGCCAGCGAGTCGCTCCGGTTCGAGCTGTCGCCGGGGGGGAGGCACGTCGTCGAGGTCGGGTTCGCCCAGAGCCGCGTGGTCTCGGGCACGTTCGCCATGCCGGAGCTTCCGCCACCCGTCCCCGTCGCGCAGCCGCTCCTGATGGACGAGCCGCGCCTGTTCGCCGACATCCTCCAGGGGTTCGTGCGCGGCGCCGTGAGCTACTTCGGCCGGATGCGCCACGTCGCCGCCCGCGAGATCGGCGACCTCGACGGGCCGGGCGACCTGCTCGTGGTCGTCGGCAACGAGCTGCCGTACAAAACCAAGCGCGGGGCCTCGGTCCCACGCATGGTCACGGAGTTCCTGGGCCGGGGCGGGTCGATGCTCCTCCTCGGCCCGCGCTTTCCCCGGATCAACCTGGAGACGCACTACCACGGCGGCGCCCAGATGGGCGGCCACGCGGGCATGTTCTGGTGGAAGGCGTGGGAGGACGGACGCTGGCAGGACTACGACCCCCGCGCCGACCGCGTGCTCCCGCACCCGGAGCACGAAGGGACGGTCTACTGGGGCGAGGGCCCACTCTTCGCCGCGTGGGAGCACGGGCTCGGCCTGTTCGGGTTCGAGGCCCCGTGCCGCGGCGTGTTCGACGTCGAGGGCGCCGCCGTGGACCCCGACCAGCGCGTCGAGGTGGTCTACACCGACTGGACGGTGCGGAAGCCGTGGTCGTTCACGCCGCTGGCGTTCACCGAGCGCGAGGAGCAGCTCGTCACCGGCCCGCGGCGCGAGCGCTATCCGTGCGCGGCGCTCTTGGAGAACGAGGAGAGCGGAGCACGCATCGTGGTCGTGTCGCCCGCCGTCTGCTCCCGCGCGGACCTCCTGCACCTCATCCTCTCGCACGTCGCGACGCCGGCGTGAGGGAGCGGTCTGCTCTCGGTCCGTGCCCTCCGACGGCGATGGCCGTCGCCCGTGGCGCCGCCGGACCGCCGACCGCTATCCGTTTACCTGCTTCAGCGCGTCGAGCGCCATCTGTCGACGCTCCTTGTGGTCGACGATGGGCTCCGGGTACGTCTCGCCCAGCGTGACGCCCGCGTCCTCCAGCACGTCGGCGGGCGCCTCCCACGGTGCGTGGATGTGCCTGTCCGGGAGGCCCGCTAGCTCGGGGAGCCAGCGGCGGAGGTAGGCGCCGTCGGGGTCGTGTGTTTTGCTCTGCGAGACCGGGTTGAAGATGCGGAAGAAGGGCTGCGCGTCGGCGCCGCAGCCGGCGGCCCACTGCCAGCCCATCGTGTTGTTGGCGAGGTCGCCGCCGCAGAGCGTGTCCCAGAACCACCGCGCGCCCTCCTGCCACGGCACCAGCAGGTCCTTCGTCAGGAACGAGCCGACGACCATGCGGACCCGGTTGTGCATCCAGCCGATCTCCCAGAGCTGCCGCATCCCGGCGTCGACGAGGGGGTAGCCCGTCCGGCCGCGCTGCCACGCCTCCAGGTACGACGGCGTCGCGCGCCACGGCATGGCCTCGTACTTCTGCTTGAGCGGCTGCGTCGGCGTCTCGGGAAAGTGGACGAGGACGTGGTACGAGAACTCGCGCCAGCCGATCTCGCGCAGGAAGACGTCGGCGGCCTCGCGCGTCGGGCCGTTCGAGACGGCGGACTGCGTGCGGTGCCAGACGGTCCGGGGGCTGACCTCACCCCAGTGGAGGTGCGGCGAGAGCATCGACGTGCCGCGGTCGGCCGGCACGTCGCGGGCGTCGTCGTAGTCGACCAGGGCCCCGTCCAAGAACGTCGCCAGTCGGTCGAGGGCGCCGGCCTCGCCGGGCGTCCACGTCTCGCGCATCCCGCCGGCCCAGTCGACGCCGTCCTGGGCCTCGGGCGTGAGGGCGAGGGCGTCGAGGTCCACCGAATCCGGCCACGTGCTGGGCGCTTTGGACGCGCCCATGCGCGGCACGTCGAGCGGCTCTCCGACGGCCATCTGGTCGCGGCATTTGGCCCAGAACGGCGTGAACACCTTGTACGGCGTGCCGGAGCCCGTCCGGATCGCCGCCGGGTCGTGGAGGATGCGGCCCGCGAACGAACGCGTCTCGATGCCGGCGTCCTGGAGCGCGGCCTTCACGCCCTCGTCGCGCTGGCGGAGCGCGGGGGCGAGGCGCGACTGCCAGACCACGCGGTCGGCGCCGGTCGCCTCACAGACGGCCTCCAGTTCGTCGGCGCTGGTGCCGTGACGCACAATCAGGCGGCTGCCCTTCTCGCGGAGCGCGGCGTCGAGCGCCCCCAGCGACTCGTGGAGCCACCAGCGGTGCGCGCCCCCGGGCGCCCAGTCGCCCTCCTCGTCCGGCGCCCACACGAACACCGGGACCACGGACCCGCGCTCGGCGGCGTGGACGAGCGGGGCGTGATCGGCGAGACGCAGATCGTTTCGGAACCAGACGACGGTCGTGGGCACGGCGAGCGGGGGAGGGGAGCGGGTTCAGATCGACCGGATCAGCCGTCGGGCGGGCGCCTCCGTCCGCACCGTGCGGCGCGTCACGTTCGTCGGGTCGCGGTCCGTCGGCTCAGGAGGCGTCGTCGGGTTCCAGGGAGAGGACCTCGTCGGTCGGCTGGTACCGCTCGCCGTAGAAGTCCTGGTCGCGGTAGGTGTGGATCTCGTCGTAGATCGCCCGGACGTGCTCGTAGGCCTCGTCGTCCGTGGTCGCGTCGTCGGGGCACCAGAGCAAGATCTCCAGCTCGTTGACCTCGCGCGTCGCCAGCGAGCGGCGGCGGTAGCGGAGCCGCTCGACGTGGCGGAACCCCTCGCGCTGGTAGAACCGCTGCCGCTTGACCGTGTCGGTCTCCTCGTAGTCGGCCGGCTCGACCTCCAGCAGAATCGGCTTCCCTTTCTGCTTGAGGCCGTCGAGGAGCTGCTTGCCGAGCCCCTGGCCGCGCGCCTCGCGCGCCACGAGGAGGTAGTCCACGAACACGAACGCCTTGCCCTCGACGGTCAGCAGGACGTGGTTCGGGCCGTGGTCCACGTGGTACACGTCGCTCCGCTCACGGAGCAGCGCCTCGACGTGGGCGCGAGACTTCATCTCGGCGACGGGGAAGTACTGGTTGAGCTTCTCGTACCAATGCATGGGTCGGGGGGAGGACAAGGGCATCCTACCGGCCCCGTCCCGAGCGCGTTGTGAGCCTCCCGTTCCCTTCGCGTGAACGCTCGGGCAAGCCGGCGTTCAGGCGACGCGCAGCACCTCCACCAGGACCGCCGCGAAGTGGCACACGCTGCCCGCCAGCACGAACAGGTGCCAGACGGCGTGCGCGTACGGCCGACGGCTGAGGTAGAAGAGCGTCCCGGCCGTGTAGGCGAGGCCGCCACCCACCAGCCACGCCAGCGTCGTCCCCGGAAGCTCGGCCCGGAGCGGCCCCGTCGCCACGACCACGAGCCAGCCCATCGCCACGTACACCAGCGTCGAGAGCACCTTGAAGCGGCCGGTGAAGAACAGCTTGAACACGATGCCCGCCACCGCGAGTCCCCAGATCACCGTGAAGAGCGTCCAGCCCCACGGACCGCGCAGGCCGCCGATGAGGAACGGCGTGTACGTCCCCGCGATGAGGCCGTAGATGGCGCAGTGGTCGAACCGCCGGAGCCGCTCCTTCGCGCGCTCGAACGGGATGGCGTGGTAGAGCGTCGAGGCCGTGTAGAGCAGGACGAGGGAGGCCACGAAGACGGAGGCGCCGACGATGGTCCACGGGTCGCCCGTGAGGACCGAGAGCGTGATGAGCACGGCCCCGGCGCCGACGCTGAGGAGCGCGCCGAGCCCGTGCGTGATCGCGCTGGCGATCTCGTCGCCGAGGGGGAGGGGGTCAGAGTCCATGGGGAGGCGTCCACGTGGGAGTCGTCTCAACCTACGAGGCACGTCGCGGGTTCTGGAGTGATTTCGGTGTGCGGGGGGAGACGCGGCTGTGGAAAGTCCCGGGCCACGGGGGCCGCTCCGGCGGGCGGCGAGCGTCGCCAGCGCGTCAGCCTGGCCCCTACAGCTTCCGTCGGCGGACGCCCTCCGCCAGCGCGGCGAACCGCGGGTTGGTGGGCTCCATCTGGAGCAGCCGGTCGCTGGCCCGCTCCGCGTCGTCCCACCGGCCGAGCGTGGCGTAGGCGCCGGCGAGGTTGTAGAGCGGGCGCGACTCGCCCGGCGCGTTCTCGACGGCCCGCTCCAGGTGGACCACGGCCGCCTCGGCGTCGCCGGACTGGAGGCGTACGGCGCCGAGCATGGCGTGGGCGGTCGCGTTCTGCGGGTCGCGGGCCAGCGCCTCCTCGTACAACTCCGCCGCCTCGGCGTACGGGTCCGACCCGCTGGCGGACGCGGCGCGGCTCAGCTCCAGGTTGGCGAGTTGGACGTACGGCTCGGTGAGGAACGGGTGCGTCTGGAGGATCGCCCGGCGGGTGACGAGGGCGTCGCGGAGGTCGCCGCGTGCCTCGTAGAAGCGGGCCAGCGCGTCGGCGTTCTGGAGCCACGGGCCGCCCCGCATCGTGGCCTGCGCGCGCTCCAGGACGAACGGCGGCGTCCGCGTGGTGTCGAGCACGAGCGGCTGGTGCTCGTTCGGGCGGAACGGCCACGCCGAGGTGAGCTGGTCCAGCCGGACGTACCCGGCCAGCGAGTCCATCGGCGTCACGAGCCGGACGAGCCGGCCGGGCGGGGTCGGCTGGGGGGCGGGTCCGATCCGGCCGCTCGCCACGAGCGCGTCGAAAAAGGCGTCGGCGAGGAGGGCGTAGCCGTCGAGGGTGGGGTGGAGGTGCTCCAGCATCGTCGCCCGCCCCACGAGCCGGTCCGGCGCCGCGCTGCGCAGCCGCTCCTCGACCTCGACCACCGTGGCGCCATGCGCGCGGGCCGCCTCCCGGATCACCTCGTTGAAGGCCGACGGCGCGCGGAAGCGGAGGGCGTCGAGGTCGCGGGCGCGGGCGAACGCCTCGGCGGCGCCGGCGCGGTCGCCGGCGGCGAGGAGCGCCTGCCCGAGCACGAACGGCGCGTCCGCCGCCAGCGGGTCGGCCTCGGCCGACTGGCGGATGGCCTCGATGCCCGCGTCCGTCTCGCCCGCCTCCACGAGGGCGACCCCCCGTTGGAGCCCCTCGCGCCACGCCGCGTCGTCCACGCCGGCGGAGTGGGCCGTCACGAAGGGCCGCTGGTCGCGCTCGTTCGACGCCAGCGTCCCGACGAACACCGGCACGCCGGCGCGCTCGTAGATCGCCAGCAGGGCGCCCAGGTTCTGCTCGAACTGCGCGCGCCCGGCCTCATAGACGTCGGAGCCGAGGGGGACCGCCTGCTCGCCCACCATCCGCGCCATGAGCGTGTCCGACGGCCGCTCGCCCGCCTGGCGGTCCGCCTGCGCCTGCTGGACCTGGGCGAGCGCGTTGCGGAGGAGCTGGACCGTCCGCAGGCTGCGGAGCCGGAGGTAGAGCCGGACGAGCGCCGGGCTGCCGCCGACCGACTCGGTCGAGGCCGCCCCGAGCGCGCCGTAGTACTCGTTGTGGCCGGCGTAGATCAGGACGGCGTCGGGCTCGACCGCCAGCACCTCGTCCGCGAGGTCCAGCAGCGTGAACGAGTTGACGGCCGCCATCGCCGTGTTGACCACCTCGATCTCGCGCTCCGGGTACGCCAGCCGGAGGCGCGTGGCGAGGATCTGCGGGAACGAGGCGGTCCGGTAGAACGGGTAGCCCGCCGCCGACGAGCCGCCCTGCACCACGATCCGGACTGTGCCCTCGGCCTTCTCCTTCGGGAAGTAGTCGGCGTTGGGCGTGGGCGGCTCGTTGCTGGCGAAGTAGCGGCGGGCCACGTCGCGGCTCGGGCGGAGCAGGTCCGGCGAGAACTCGGACTCGACGAACAGCGGGTAGTCCCCGCCGTAGCCGGCGGCGCGGAGCCCGCCTTCCAGGAGCGCAAAAAAGAGGACCGGCAGCAGCAGCGTGGCGATCCAGAACGCCCGCCGCTTGGCCGGCGAGAGGTCGCCCGCCGGAGGCGCCTTGCCCGTCGTGCTCATTTCGTCTCGGAGCGGTCGGCGACGGGCGCCCACACCGGCTCGTCCACGCCGGCCTGGTGGTTGACCCAGCGGGCCAGCGTGAACAGGAGGTCCGAGAGTCGGTTGAGGTAGTGGAGCGCCTCGTGCGAGACCTCCTCCAGCGCCGCCGTCTCCACGACGAGCCGCTCGGCGCGGCGGGCGACGGTCCGGCCGAGGTGGAGCGCGGCGGCGGCCGGCGTCCCGCCCGGCAGCACGAAGTGCTTGAGCGGCGGGAGGCCCTCGGTGAGCGCGTCGATGTCGGCCTCCAGGGCTTCGACGTGGTGCGCCCCGATCCGGGGGACCGGGTACTTGGTGTCGCCGGGGGAGGCGAGGTCGCCGCCGAGCACGAACAGCTCCTCCTGAAGCCGCCCGAGCACCTCGTCGGCGCGGCGGGCGGCGTCGCCCGCCGGTCCGTCGGCGTCGTGCGGCAGCGCGGCGCGGGCCATCCCGAGCGCGGCGTTGGTCTCGTCGACGGTCCCGTAGGCCGCGATGCGGGGGTGGCTCTTGGCGACGCGCCCGCCGCCGAACAGGCCGGTCGTGCCGTCGTCGCCGGTGCGGGTGTAGACGTTCATCTCGTGGGGAATGGGTCGCAGGCGGGGGCGACGCTTCGGACGCTGGCTCTTCCCACGTCCTAGGCCCGCCGCGCCACGTCAAGATACCGGATGCGGACGCCGCCGGGCTCGGGCGCCACGTCGGCCGAGACGCCGAACGCGCGGCGGAGCAGGGCCGCCGTGAGGATCTCGGCGGGCGGTCCGTCGGCCACGAGCCGGCCGTCGGCGAGGACCCAGAGGCGGTCGGCGAAGCGGGCGGCCAGCTCGAGGTCGTGGAGCGCCGCGATCACGGTCCGGCCGTCGTCGGCGAGCGCGCGGGCGCGGGCGAGCAGGTCGAGCTGGTGGCGGACGTCGAGGTGGGCCGTCGGCTCGTCGAGCAAGAGGAGCGGCGCGTCCTGGGCGAGCGCCTGGGCGAGCAGGACCCGCTGCTGCTCGCCGCCGGACAGCTGCGTGACGGGCCGGTCCGCCAGCGGCCCGAGGTCGAGCGCGGCGAGCGCGTCGGCCACGCGGGCGCGGTCGGCCGGGCGGAGCGCCTGCGTCCAGCCGAGGTGCGGCGCCCGCCCCAGCCCGACGATCTCGGCGGCCGTGAAGTCGACGGCGAGATCGGCCTGCTGGCGGACGAGGGCGAGCTGGCGGGCGCGCTCGCGGGCGGGCCACGCGCGGACCGGTCGGCCGCGCAGGTCGAGCGTGCCGTCGTATGGGATGAGCCCCGTGATCGCGCGCAGGAGCGTCGTCTTGCCCGCCCCGTTCGGCCCGACGAGGGCGACCCGCTCGCCGTCCTCGACCTCGGAACGCGACGTCCGCCAGCACGGCGCGCGCGCCGAGGCGGATCGAGAGGTCGCGGGCGGAGAGGACGGGCACGGGCGGGGCCGGGGCTACGTTGAAGGGGGCCGATCCCCCCGCCGTCATGCTACGCCCGACCGTTCGCCTCGTGCTCCTCGCCGCCCTCGTCGCGGCCCTCCCCGCCTGCGACTCCGGCAGCAACGAGGCGCAGGCGCTGTTCGAGGCCCGGGCCTTCGCCCTGCCGAGCGGCATCACGCGCACCGACGACGTCGGCGCCGTGCTCGCCACCGACGCCGACGACTGGCGGGTGGGGCCGGGCTACGCCACGCGCGTGATCGCCGTCGACCCCGTCTTTCCGAATCCGGTCCGGGCGCAGGGCGTCGCCACGCTGCCGGTGAACACGAGCGGGACGCGCGGCGGCCTCGCCCTCTACGTGCTGGAGGCCGACGGCCGGCTCCGGCTGCTGGACGCGGACGAGGGCGCCACGCAGCCGGGCCTCCCCACGCTCAGCTTTTTCGGGAGCGAGCTGGGCGTCGTCACCGGCCTCTACCGCGTGGTGCTGCTGGACGGGTCCGGCGGCGTCGTCAGCTACGGCGACGTGCAACTCACGCAGTGACGCGCGGGAGGTGGCCGGCCGCCCGCGCGGCGGGGCCAGCAGCGTAGCTTGTGGCGCCGATACCCCGTATCCATGCCTGCGACCGTCAAGGAAGAAGCACACCGACTGATCGACCTGCTGCCCGATGAGGCGACGTGGGAGGATCTGATGTACCGGCTCTACGTGCGCCAAGCCGTCGAGCAAGGGCTCGCCGACAGCGATGCGGATCGGGTCGTCCCTGTGGAGGACGTCCGCGCTCGCCTTGGCCTGTCCCGCCCGTCCTCCGGGGAAGCGGCGTGAGGGTGTACTGGACGGACCGCGCGTTCGACCATCTCCTGCAGATCCGGGAGCACCTTCGCTTTACCTCCGAGGTGTACGCCGAGCGAATTATGGACCGGCTGGTCTCGCGGTCGGTGCAACTCGAAGCGTTTCCTCACTCGGGGAGGCGCGTGCCGGAATACGCCCGTGACGACGTGCGGGAGTTGCTCGAAGAGCCGTACCGGGTGATCTACCGACTCCGCGACGCCCGGCTCGACGTGCTGGCCGTCGTGCATGAGCGCCGCCAGCTTCCGGGCGACGTTGCGGACCTGTAGCACGCAGGACTGCAACCCGCCACGGGGGCGGAGGCCGGCCGCGCGGCGGGGACGAGTCAGCCGGCGGTGCGGGCCTGGAGGCGCTCGAAGTAGCGCTTGATGAGGTCCTGGTAGTCCGGCGCGTAGCCGCTCTCCAGCGCGCGGATCAGGTCGCGGCGGACGCGGTCGGCGGGGCGGTCGGTGCGCGGCTCCGTGGCGGGGCGCTCCGGCGGGCGGTCCCGGCCGGACTGGGCCTCGCGCTGCTCCTCGCGGCCCCGCTGGTTGACGGACCGCTCGGCCTGGAGCATCCGCTCCAGGATCTGCTGCTGGCGCGGCGCCGAGCGCTCGTCGAGGCGTCCGTTGCGGAGGTCGCGGGCGGCCTCGCGCATCTGCTCCTCGACGCGGCGGAGCGCGCTCTGGTCGTTCGGGTTGAGGCCGCCGCCGCCGTTCTCCAGCATCCGCTGCATCCCGCGTCGGAGGGCCTCCTGCTGCTCGGCGAGCTGGCGGAGGCGCCGGCCCTGGTCCGGCGAGAGGCGCTCGCCGGCCGTCTGGTTCAGCATCTGCTGGATCTGCTGGTTGAGCTGCTGCTGCTGCTGGCCCATCTGCTGCATCTTCTGCGGCATCCCCTGGCCGCTGCCGCTGCCGCTCTGCTGGTTCTGGAGCTGGTCGAGGAGGTCCGAGAGGAGGAGGGCCAGCTCGTTGAGGTGCGACATGGCCATCCGCTGGTGGCCGGCGCCCGGGCCGGCCTGGCGCTCGGCGAGCTGGGTGATGGCCTGCTCCATCTCGCGGCGCGCGTTGCCGGCCCGCTCGTCCACGTCGGGGCCGAGCTGGGGGACCGTCAGGGCCACGCGGCGGAGCGAGTCCACGACCGTGCGGAGCCCGTCGCGGAGGTCGCTCTGGCGGCGCGCGATGGGGACGAGGGCCGGGTTCTGCGACGGGGTCGCCTGCGTCTCCGTCGCCAGCGTCTCCTGCTCGCGGGAGAGCGTGAGGACGTCTTCGAGCGCGCTCCGGACGGCGGCCAGGTCCACCTGCATCTGCTGGCCCTGCATCTGGCTGCTCTGCTGGCGCATCTTCCCAGCCATCTGGCGGAGCTGCTCGGACATCTGCTGCTGGCCCTGCTGCGCGTCCTGGAGCTCGTTCTGGTCGAGCTGCTGGGCGTTCTCCTCCATCTGTTCGGGGAGGCCCCCGTCCTGCTGCATCTGCTCCATCATCTCCTGGACGGACTCCGAGGGCGCGTTCTCGATCTGCTCCAGCTGCTCGCGCAGCTCCTCCATCTGCTGCTCCATGGCCTCGGCGTCCTCCTGCGCCCGGCGCTGCTCGTCGGCGAGCCGCTCGCGCTCCTGCTCCGGCGACCGCTCGCCGCGCGCTTGCTCGGCCGGCTGGCGGTCGGTCTGCTCGCCGGGTTCCTGCTCGCCGGTCTCCTGACGGTCCTGGAGCCGGTCGGTCTCCTCCGCCAGCCGCTCTTCCGTCTCGGCGAGGTCGTCGGCGCGGCGGGCGATCTCCTCCATCTCGACGGCCGCCTCGAGACGCTTCATCAGCTCCATCGCCCGCTCCAGTCGGCGGCGGAACTCCTCCTCGCTCCGGGCGGCCTCCTCGGACTGCTGGAGCATGTCGCGCATGTCGAGCCGCTCCATCGCGTCGCGGAGGCGCTCGAGGGCGTCGCGGAGCTCGGGCGTGTCCAGCTCCTGCATCACCTCGCGCATCCGCTCCACCATCTTCTGGGTGTCCTGGTCCATGAGGTCCGAGTTCTGGAGCTGGTCCGAGAGCTGCTCCATCTGCTGCTGGAGCTGCTGGGCCTGGCGCTGCATCTCGGACTGCTCGCGGAGGAGCTCGTCGACCTGGCGGCGGTTTTCCCAGTCGGGGTCGAGGTCCTGGCGGATGTCCTCGCGGAGCCGCTCCAGCCGCTCGCCGGACTCCTCGGCGTCCTTCTCCAGCTCGCCGAGCGACTCGCGCGTCGAGTCGCGCTGGGCGTCGAGGGCGTCGAGGCGGTCGGCGACGGTGGGGAAGCGGAGGGTGTAGAGCGGCGTCCGGGCCGCCTTCGCGCCGCGCCCGTCGTTGTCGCGGACCTCGCCGTAGAGCTCCACCACGTCGCCCGGCTTCGCGCCCGGAAGCCGCCAGTCGAGCACGACCTCCTGGTCGAGCGGGCGCGTGCGGACGGGCAGGCGGACGCGCCGCGCCCGCGAGGCGCCGCGCCCGGCGGAGGCGGCGACGCGGTAGACGAGGCTGCCGCCCGAGAACCCGAAGTCGTCGGTGATGCGGAAGGCGAGGCGCTGGGCGCCGGCCGAGAGCGATCCGTCGACGCCGTCGAGGAGGGCGATCTGGGGCGGCCCGTCGCTGAGGACGCCCAGGTTGTAGCGGGCCGGGTTCGTGCTCTCCAGGCCGTTCGCCGCCTTGAGGTGGACGGAGTAGGCGCCGCCGCCGCGTAGGGCGAACCGCCCGAGGGCCGCCTCGCTCCCGATCCGGAGCGGGACCCGCTGGCGCCGGCCGTCCTCCCACCCGATCTCGATCCAGCCCTCGGCGGGCGGCGGCCCGCCGACCTGGACCTGGACGCCGACCGTCGAGCCCGCCAGCCCGGTCACGTCGCCGACGCCCTCGGGGAGCGTCTGCGGCCGGCGCCCGCTGTAGCCCGGCGGCGTGACGGTCACGCGGAGCCCGCGCACGAGGGGCCGGTCCACGGCCTCGACCGAGAACCAGCCCGTGCGGACGCCGTCGGCCAGGACCCGGTAGCGGAGGTCGGCGCGGACGCCCTCGAGGGTGTACTGGAAGGCCCCGTCGTCGCCGGCCTGGAGCCGGACCTCCTCGGTCGCCCGCTCGTCGGCGCGGCCGACCTCCAGCGTGGCCGAGAGCGGAAGCTCGCGGCCCGTGGCGACGACGCGGACGGGCAGGTCGGCGCCGCGCGTGACCTCGGCGTCGCCGGGCTCGACGGCGAGCCGGAACGGGGCGGGCGGGGCGAAATAGACGCCGGGCGCCATCAGGCGGGCCGCCGCCGCGCCCATCGTGTTCGGCGCCGCGACGAGGAGGACGGCGATCAGCGCCGCCGGCACGAGCGCCCACGGCAGCGCCTTCCGCACCGGCCCGAAGGCGTGGACGCGCTCGAAGGGCACGTCCTGCACCTCGCGGCCGAGCGCGTCGAGGGCGGCGTCGTGGAGCCGGCTCGGCCCGCTGGCGGCGCGCCCGTCGGCGAGGTCGAGGAACGTCGCCAGCCGGTCGTCCACGCCGGCGTAGTCGCGGCCGGCGCGGCGGACGACGGACCGCTCGTCGAGGCCAGGGAGCACGCCGGCCCCGCGCAAGAGCGGGACCGCCACGAGCCCGACGAGGAGCCCGCCGAGCGCCGCGGCGATGGTCCAGAACACGGCCGTCCGCAGCTCGACGCCCATCCACACGCCCGCCTCCAGCGCCAGCGCGGCGAGGACCGCCCCGCCCACGACGGCGGCGGTGACGAGCGCGCCCTGCGCGACGGAGGCCGCCGTCAGCCGGCGGCGCGCGGCCCGGATGCGGCGGCGGAGGGTGTCGACGAGCGCGAGGTCGCTCACAGGGGAAGGCGCCCGGCCCGGGCGGAAATGCAGAGAAGGAGGTGTGAACCGTAAGATACCGGCCGACGTACCGCCAACGTCTCCGGTCAGCCCGCATTGCCCCTCCCCGCCTCCCCCCCCGATGCACGCCCTCCACCTCGCCGCCGAACGCGCCCCCCTCGCCAAAGTGGGCGGGCTGGGCGACGTCGTGGGCGCCCTCCCGGCCGCCCTCTCCGCTCTCGGCGTCCAGTCGTCCGTCCTCATGCCGCTGTATGGAGGCGTGGACGGGGCCGTCGCCGGTCGGGCCGGGACGATCCAGCGCGTGGGCGGGGGGGAGGTTCGGTACGGGTCCGACGCCTTCCCCTACGCCGTCTACCGCGCCGACCACGGCGGCGTCCCGACGTACCTCTTGGACGAGCCGGTTCACTTTGGCGCCGAGGGCGTCTACGTCGGGGACGACGGGCTCCCGTTCGAGAAGGCCGACACGCGGTTCCTCGTCTTCCAGCTCGCCGCGCTCGACTGGCTGCTCGGCGGGGCGGCGGCGGGCGCGCCGGCCGTCGACCTCCTCCACCTCCACGACCACCACGCCGGCCTCGTCCCGGTCCTCCTGCGGCACGGCCGGGCCTACGAGCCGCTCGCGGACACGCCGACGCTCTTCACGGTCCACAGCGCCGACCACCAGGGCAAGGCGCCGTGGGCCGTCTGGGAGCGCGTCGGCGTCTACGTCCCCGAGCCCGAGGGCCTGCTCGTGGGGGAGGACCTCAACGCGATGAAGGCCGCGCTCCGCTGGTCCGACGCCGTGACGACGGTCAGCCCGACCTACGCCGAGGAACTGACGACCGACGACGCGATGGCCGACGGGCTGGCCGACGAGTTCCGGCTCGCCCGGCCCAAGCTGACGGGCGTCCTCAACGGGATCGACGAGACGGTTTGGAGCCCGAGCCTCGACGCGCACCTCCCGGCGACGTACGCCGCCAGCGACCTCGGCGGCAAGGCCGCGACCAAACGCGCCGTCTGCGCCGACCTCGGGCTGGACCCGTCCCGGCCGCTCGTCGCCTTCGTCGGGCGGCTGATGCCGGAGAAGGGGGCCGAGATCCTGGCCGAGGGCGTCGAGCGGGTCCTCCGCACGACGGACGCCGCCGTGGCCGTCCTCGGCACCGGCGACCCCGAGCACGAGGCCGAGATGCGCGGGCTGGCGGCCCGGATGGAGCAGGAGGGGAGGGGCGACCGGCTCTCCGTCACGCTCGCCTTCGACAACGCGCTCGCGCACCGCCTCTACGCCGCCGCCGACTTGTTTCTCATGCCGTCGCGGTCGGAGCCGTGCGGGCTGGGCCAGCTCTACGCGATGGCGTACGGGACGCCGCCGGTGGTCCACGCCGTCGGCGGGCTCCGCGACACCGTCGCGCCGTGGGACGGGGCGGAGGGCACCGGCTTCGCGTTCGACGCCTTCACGCCGGCCGCGCTGGCGGAGGCCGTGGAGCAGGCGCTCGGCGTCCACGCCGACCGCGAGGCGTACGCCCGCCTCCAGCAGAACGCGATGCGGCAGGACTGGTCCTGGGCGCGCTCGGCCGCCACCTACGCCGACCTCTACCGCCAGCTCGTCTCCGCCTGACCACGCCCGCTCGTCCCCTCTCTCACCCGTCCCCTCCCGCCATGCGCGACACGCTCGCCGTCATCCTCGGGGGCGGAGCCGGCACCCGGCTCTTCCCGCTCACCCGCCACCGCTCGAAGCCGGCCGTCCCGCTGGCGGGCAAGTACCGGCTCATCGACATCCCCATCTCGAACTGCGTCAACTCCGAGCTGATGCGGATCTTCGTGGTGACGCAGTACAACTCGGCCAGCCTCAACCGCCACGTGGCGCGGGCCTACCGCTTCGACCGCTTCGGCCACGGGTTCGTGACGATTCTGGCCGCCGAGCAGACCCCGGACTCGGAGCACTGGTTTCAGGGGACCGCCGACGCCGTCCGCCAGACGCTCCAGCACATCAACGCCTACCCGCACCGGCGCGTCCTCGTCCTCTCCGGCGACCAGCTCTACCGGATGGACTTCAACACGTTCTCGGACCACCACCGCTCGACCTGGGCCGACCTCACCGTCGCCACGGTCCCGGTCACGGCCGACGAGGCCCCCGCCTTCGGCATCCTCAAGACCGACGCCGACGGCATCATCACGGAGTTCCACGAGAAGCCGGCCCGCGACGAGCTCGACGGCCTGGAGAGCCCGGTCTCGGCCACGATGAAGGAGGCCGGCCGCGTCTACCTCGCCTCGATGGGCATCTACATGTTCGAGCGCGACGTGCTCCGGGAGGTGCTCCTCTCGGACCCCGACCAGAAGGACTTCGGCAAGGAGATCATCCCGGCCGCCATCGCCAGCCGCCGCGTGGTGAGCTACCCCTTCGACGGGTACTGGTCCGACATCGGGACCGTCCGCTCGTTCTACGAGGCCAACCTGAACCTCGCCTCCAAGAGCCCGGACTTCGACCTCTACGACGAGGACGCCCCGATCTACACGAACGCCCGGATGCTCCCGCCGGCGAAGGTCCAGGACTCCGTGATTCGGGAGTCGATGATCGCCGAGGCCGCGGTCGTGACGCACGCGACCGTCGAGGGCTCGGTCGTCGGCATCCGCTCGTACATCTCGGACGGCGCCGTGCTCCGGCGGACCGTCATGCTCGGGGCGGACTACCTCCCGTGGCGCGACGCCGCCCGCCGGCCCGGCTTCAACCCGCCGCCGAGCCCCGGCATCGGGCCGCGCAGCGTGGTCGAGGGCGCGATCATCGACAAGAACGTCCAGGTCGGCGCCGACTGCCGGATCACGAACGAGGCCGGCGTCCAGGAGGCCGACGGCGACCACTGGTTCATCCGCGACGGCGTGGTGGTGCTGCCCAAGAACGCCGTGATCCCGGACGGGACGGTGATCTGAGTCCCGCCGGCGCTGGCGGGCGGCGTCGCCAGCGCGGGCGGGGGTAGGTTGAGGCCATGCGTCTCTACCTCGACGTCTGCGCCATTCAGCGCCCGCTCGACGACCTGTCGCAGCTCCGGGTCCGGCTCGAAGCAGAGGCCGTCCTGGGCGTGCTCGCCGCGTGTGCCGCCGGGCGCGCCGAGCTCGTCGCCTCCGACGTCCACTTCATCGAGATCCGGCGGAACCCGCACCCGAACCGGCGAGACGTCGCGCTCGAAACGCTCGCGCTCGCCGCGGAAACGCTCCCGTTGTCTCCCCGTGCGGCGTCCCAAGCTCGGACCTTCACAACGGCTAACCTTATGGGTCCCGATGCGCTCCACCTCGCCGTCGCCATCGAAGCGGAAGTCGATTACCTCTGCACGACGGACGACAGGTTCCTCCGCCGGAGCAAGAGGGTGGACACCGGCGGCGTTTCCGTCGTATCTCCGCTCGACCTCGCCCTCCTCCTCGACCAGCCATGACCGTACCGACCCGCCCGCTCGTGGACGTCACGCACGACGCGATCCGCCTGCTCTCCCGCGAGCTGGGGGTGGTCGAGACCGCCCGGTTTCTCGGCCAGTTCGGGGCCGGACGCGGGAACTACACCGAAGAGCGAGCGGCGCTGTTCGAGGGCGTGAGCCTGGAGGAGCTGATTGAGGAGGCCCGGCGGCTCCGCTCTGAGGAGGACGTGTGACCGTCCCGTGGTTCATCCGCGACGGGGTGGTGGTGCTGCCCAAGAACGCCGTGATCCCGGACGGGACGATCATCTGAGTCCCGCCGCGCTGGCGGCGGGCGTCGCCAGCGGGGGGCAGCCGTCCCTACGCGCCCAGCACGCGCTGGCTGTGGGCGACGGGCGCGGCGGCGAAGAGCGGCGTCGTCCGTTTCCACGTCGCCCGGAACAGGTCGGAGTGGCGGTAGGCGTCGAGGGCGTCCGCGTCGTCCCACTGGCTGAAGGTGGTGAGGACGTTGGGGAAGCGGGCGTCCTGCCACAGCTCCAGGTGCCGGCAGCCGGGGGCGGCGGCGATCTGGGGCCGGGCCTCGCGGAAGAGGGCCAGGAAGTCGTCCAGCCGGTCGGGCCGGAACGTCATGCGGACGGTGCGGAGGAGCATGGGCGGACGGTGGACTCGTAGAAGGCGAAACGCTGGATCGTCACCATTCCCAGCGCTGGAACCGGACCTCGGCGCCGGCGGGCGCCTCCCGCCAGTCCGACGGGAGGTGGGCGAGGCCGTCGGCGTCGTGGAGCGAGCGGAGGACGTGGGAGTCCTGGGCGCCGGCCGGGCGGAGGCGGAGGACGCCCTGCGCGTCGCGGCGGGCGACGACGCGGGCGAACGTGTGGAGGCCCTCGGCCGTCGGGATCGGCGCGTCGAGCGTGGCCGGCTCGGTGGGAGAGAGGGGCTCGGCCCGGCCGAGACACGCCGCCAGCAGGGGGCGCACGTACACCTCGAAGCAGACCGCCGCGCTCACCGGGTTGCCCGGCAGCCCGACGACCGGCCGGCCGCCGAGCGTCCCGAGCGCGAGCGGCTTGCCGGGCCGCTGGCGGACCTTCCAAAACTCCCACCGGGCGCCGCGTCGTTCGAGGACGGACCGGACGAGGTCGCGCTGGCCCATCGACACGCCGCCGGCGAACACGAGCACGTCGGCCTGGGCGGAGGCGTCGAGCACGCGGGCGACGTCGGCCTCGGTGTCGCGGGCGACGAAGGGGCCGAGGACGGTTCCGCCGGCTGCGGCGACCTGAGCGGCGAGGCCGGGACCGTTCGAGTTGCGGATCTGCCCCGGCCCGAGCGGCTCGCCCGGCGCCACCAGCTCGTCGCCCGTGGCGACGACGGCCACGACGGGCCGCCGCCGGACCTCGACGCGCGCGGCGCCGACGGCGGCGAGCAGCCCGAGCAGGGCCGGCGTCACCACGGACCCGGCCTCGGCCACGACCTCGCCGGCCGCCAGCGCCCCGCCGGCCGGCCGGACGTACTGCCCGGCGGCGGGCGCGCGGTCGATCTGGACGCGCCCGCCGTCGCGGCGGGTCGTCCACTCGACCGGCACCACGGCGTCGGCGCCGTCGGGCATCGGCGCGCCCGTCATGATCCCGACGACGGAGCCCGGGGCGAGGGGCGCCGACGGCGTCTCGCCGGCGTGGACCGTCTCGGCCACGGGCCGCGTCGCCGGCACGGCGTCCAGGTCGCCGGTGTGCACGGCGAACCCGTCCATGGCCGACGTGTCGAACGGCGGGTGCGCGTCCGGGCTGGCGACGCGCGCCGCCAGCGTCCGGCCGAGCGCGTCCGCCAGCGCGACCGGCTCGGGCTCGGTGCGGCGGGCGCGGGCGAGGACCGCCGCGCGGGCGTCGTCGAACGAGAGGAGCGTCTGCATAGGCCGAGAACGACGAGAGGCGAGACCGCGCCGGCCCCGCCTCTCGGTACGCGACGCGGCGGAGCTACCCGCCGTATCCGAAGAGCCCCATGAACTTGGTCGCGAACGGGACCGAGCCCTTCATCTTCACCTTGCCCTGCATCATCGCCATCATCGGGTTCAGGTCGCCGTTCTCGATGGCGACCCAGTCCTCGGTCTTGGCCGTCAGTCGCAGCGTGGGGTCCTCCGGGACCTCGCCCTCGTGGATGTCCAGCTCGCCGTGGTGGACGTAGAGCGTGACGTCGCGCGGGTCGTCGCCGGTGAGGTTCATGTGGACCTTGTCGTCCATGCTCTGGGCCTTGTCGCTGTTGAAGCGGGCGGGGTAGGAGGCGAGGACCTCGTCGAAGGAGTCGTAGCGGGCCATGGGGAGGGGTTAACGGTGTGAAGGGGCGTCAAGATAGGATGCCTCGGAGGAACCCGCGCACGGGCCGGACGTGGCTCCGGCCCCATGCCCGACTCCCACACCGTCACCGTCTCGACGCCCCGCGGCGTGGTGCGCGTCACCTCGGCGCCGCCGTCGTCCCGCCGGGTGCGGGCGCGGGCCGAGGCGCACCGTCAGTTCGTCCTCGACCACTGGGCCGAGCTGTCGGCGGCGGCGTTCGCGGGGTACCGCCGCCACGGGGCCGGGGCCGTGGTGCTGTGGCGGGAGGCGCCGCCGCGCCGGTTCCGTCCGCGCCCGTTCGAGCCCGAGCGGCTGTGGTACACGACGCAGATCCACGCCATCCCCGGCACCTCCGAGGCGGACTTCGACGGCTGGGAGGCCCGCCAGCTCGAGGCCTACGACCCGCGCGCCGAGGGGCTGGTCGTGATCGTCGAGGGCGACGGGCTGGCGGGCTACCGCCTCGCGGGCGACCTCGCGCCGCCCGACGCGCTCCGCCAGTCGGCGGCGGGGACGAACTAGCGGGGACGGCTGGCGGTCGGGCCGCCCACGGCTCGAACGGACCCTCGGACGGTAGGGCGACGCCGGACCGGGACCGCCGGACCGGAACGGCCATCGGCGGCGGCCCGTTGGCGTGATCCTGTCTCCCACGCCCCCTCCGCCCACCATGGCCGACTTCATCTGCGCCGTCCACGCCCCTGACGGCACGCCCACCGCCTTCGCGCTCGTCGAGCAACTCCCCGGCGGCTCGGCGCCGACGTACGCCGTCCGCGAGCTCCGCGCCCTCTCCGGCGACGACGCGACCCGGACCCTCCTGGACGTGGTCTCGTCCGAGCCCCAGTACGCCGGGCAGACCGAGTTCGTGACGACCGGCGGCCAGAAGGCGGCCGATGCGCTCCGCGACCACGGCCCGAGCGCCGCCGCCGTCACCCTCCTGGCGGACAACGCCGGCGACGCCGACGCCATGGACGTGTCCGCCCAGGTCCTCGTCGACACGTTCGAGCGGCTCTACCGCGACGGCGCCGTCACGGTCCCCGGCACGCTCGACGCGGCCTCCGACGTGATCGAGACGCTGTACACCGTCGCCGACCTCGACGCCGCCGCCCCCGACTCGGACCGCGACGACGACGGCGACCTCGTCGCGGACGGCGAGACGGACGCCATGAGCGGCGCCTCGTACGACGGCGACGGCCCCGACCCGGCCGTCATCGAGCAGTCCGGCTCCGCGGCCAACGTCTCCACCGAGGTCATCGAGGCCCCCATCACCACCGACGAGGCGAGCGCCGCCGCCGTCGACGCGGACCGCCGCGTCGCCCGGATCGCCTCCGCGACGGGCGGTCCCGCGCCCGATCTCGGCGACCACGAGGCGACGGCGCTCGCGCTCACCCTGGCCTGCTGGTACGGCGAGGCCACGCGCGACGACCTGCCCATCACGGACAAGGCCGACGAGGCGCTCGCCAACCGCGTCAACCGGCCGACGCGCCACAACTGACCCGGCGACCGATCCCGAGCGGCGGCGTCTCTCCCGAGGCGCCGCCGCTCCCCCGTCCGGCCCGCTGGCGGGCGCCGTCGCCAGCGGGGGAGGGCCGAGGAGGCCGGCCGTCGCGGAGTAGCTTGACCGGCCCTCTCCCGGACCCGATGGAACCCCTCGCCGCCCGCCTCGACTCCGAGGCCCCCGCCGACCCGCTCGCCCTCTACCGCGCGCTCCGGCTGCCGCGCGCCGTCGAGGACAAGATGCTCCGGCTGATCCGCCAGAACCGGCTCTCGAAGTGGTTTAGCGGGTACGGGCAGGAGGCCGTCGCCGTCGGGTGCGCGTGGGCGCTGGAGGACCGCGACTGGCTCCTCCCGATGCACCGGAACCTCGGCGTCTGGACCACGCGCGGCGTCCCGCTCCGGCCGCTGTTCTGCCAGCTCATGGGCCGCGAGGGCGGCTTCACGAAGGGGCGCGACCGGACGTTCCACGTCGGCCTCCCCGAGCACCGGATCGTCGGGATGATCTCGCACCTCGCGGCCATGCTGCCCGTGGCCGACGGGCTCGGACTCGCGGCGCGACTCCGCCACACGGACGCCGTCGCGCTCGCGTTCACCGGCGAGGGCGCGACCCGCGAAGGCGACTTCCACGAGGCGCTGAACCTCGCCGCCGTGTGGTCGCTCCCGGTGATCTTCGTGGTGGAGAACAACGGCTACGGTCTGTCCACCCCGACGCGCGAGGCGGTTCCGGTCGAGGACGTCGCAGACGCGGCGGCCGGTTACGGAATGCCCGGCGTGGTCGTGGACGGGAACGACGTAGAAGCTGTTATTGCAACCGTCCGACAAGCGGCCGACCGCGCCCGCGCCGGCGACGGGCCGACGCTCCTGGAGATGAAGACCTTCCGCGTGCGCGGCCACGAGGAGGCGAGCGGGACGAAGTACGTCCCGGACGCCCTCATCGCGGCGTGGCGCGAGAAGGACCCCCTCGACCGCTACCGCCAGCGGCTCGAGGCCGACGGCGTCCCGGCGGCCGACCTCGACGCCATCGACCGCGAGGTCGAGGCCGAGATCGAGACCGTGGCCGAGTGGGCGCTCACGCAGCCGCCGGTGACGAGCACGCCGGAGGCCGAGGCCGCCGACGTGTTCGCACCCGCCCCGCCGCCGACGACTCGCCCGCCGACGGACGCCGCCCGCGCGCCGACCGACGACCTGCGCTTTATCGACGCGCTCTCCGCCGGGCTGGCGGACGCGATGGACGCCGACGACGCGACGGTCCTGATGGGGCAGGACGTGGCCGAGTACGGCGGGGTCTTTAAAGTGACCGAGGGCTTCCTGGAGCGGTTCGGCCCGGACCGCATCCGCAACACGCCCATCATCGAGAGCGGCGCGCTCGGCTGCGCCCTCGGCCTCGCGCTCGACGGGTTCCGGCCCATCGTCGAGATGCAGTACGCGGACTTTATCACGTGCGGGTTCAACCAGATCGTCAACAACCTCGCCACGACGCACTACCGCTGGGGCGCGCCCGTGCCGGTCACGATCCGGGCGCCGTTCGGGGGCGGCATCGGCGCCGGCCCGTTCCACAGCCAGAGCCCCGAGGCGTGGTTCTGCCACGTCCCCGGCCTCAAAGTCGTCGTCCCCGCCACCCCCGCCGACGCGAAGGGGCTGATCCGGTCGGCCGTCGAGGACCCCAACCCGGTCCTCGTGTTCGAGCACAAGGCGCTGTACCGCTCGCTGAAAGGGCCGGTCCCCGCGGGCGAGCACCGGACGCCCATCGGCGAGGCGGCCGTCGTCCGCGAGGGGACGGACCTGACCGTCGTGACGTGGGGCGTGGGCGTGCAGTGGGCGCTGGCGGTCGCCGAGGAGCAGGCCGAGCGGGGCGTCGGGGTCGAGGTGATCGACCTGCGGACGCTCGTGCCGTGGGACCGCTCGGCGGTCCTCGCCTCGGTCCAAAAGACCAACCGGCTCCTCGTGCTCCACGAGGCCGCCCGGACGGCCGGGTTCGGGGCCGAGGTCGCCGCCGAGGTCGCCGAGGCCGCGTTCGGCCACCTCGACGCGCCCCCCGTCCGCATCGGCGGGGCCGACCTGCCCATCCCGTTCTCGAAGCAGATCGAGGCCGAGGTCTACTCCGCCCGCGCCCGGCTGGCGGACGCCGTCGAGCGGGTCCTCGCGTACTGACCCCTCACGCGGCCCCCTCCGTCTGGACCGTCCGTGCGCGGGCGCCGAGGCCCGCCAGCAGGGCGAGCATCCAGTCGGTCGCCGTCGCCAGCCGGTCCGCCAGCGCGTCCGGCGCCCAGAGCACGTAGAGCGCCCGGCGCGTGTCGTCCGTCGTCTTGGTCCGCTGGCTGTCGCGGACGGCGTTGGCGCACGGGCCGTCGGCGTCGACCAGGCAGAGGAGCCCGTCGAGCCGGATCTCCTGGCCGCCGGCGTTGAACACGTACTGCTCGCCCTCGCCCCCCACCCCGACGCGCAGCGGCGGGCGCGCCCGGTCGAGGTCCACGACGGAGATCGGGAGCCCGCTGTGGAGCGAGACCACGTTGCACACGTCCACGGCCGCGTTGATGGGGCCGAGCGTGCCGGCCGCCGCCGCCTTCACGAGGTACTCCGAGGCCGGCTTGCCGCGGCCCGTCGGCTTGTAGCCCCGGTGCCGGAGCAGGTCGCGGACCTGCGCCCGGACGTCGTCGGTGGGCGCGAGGGGCGCGTCGGCGCCGAGCGAGAGCCGGTCGAGGACGGCCGGCGGCGTCGGGATCGAGCCGAGCGGCTGGTCGAACTCGGCCTCGACGGCGGCGACGGCGAGCGTGGGGTAGTCCGGGAGCGGGAGGGTCACGGCGCGCAGGCGGAGGGGGGCCCTCAACCTACGCGCCGGGGCCGATCAGTCCGTCCCGTCCTCGTCGCGCGTCTCGGCCGACGCCTGGGCGAGGGCGACGCGCGCCACCTCCGTCAGGTCGCCCCGGAGCTTGGCGAGGAAGAGGTCCTCGGCCGAGAGCGTCACCATGAGGACCTCGTCGACGGGCTCGGCGTCCTCGGCCAGGAGCCAGACGACCTCGGACGAGTCGCGGACGACGACGACCGGCGTCCATCCGTCGTCGAGGTAGCGGGAGAGGGTGGCGGGGAGCGCGGCGGTCTGGGGGTCGAAGGCGCCCGAGACCTCGTAGGCCGCGAACTGGACGCGGCGGAGGCTGCGGAGCGCGGCCGAGACCAGCGCCCCGTCCGCGTCGTCGTCCACGGGGACGAACGCGCGGGCGAGGCCGAGGGACACCGGCCCGAGCGAGAGCGACATCCCGTCGCCGAGGCGCATCTCGGGCGTCGAGCGGACGATGTCGTTGCGGAGGCCCCTCAGCTCCGAGGAGCCGCAGCCGCTGGCGGCGAGCGCCGCCAGCAGGACGAGGGCGAGCGGGAGGCGGCTCATCGGTCCTCGTCGCCGTCCTGGCTCGACGCCGTCGATGTCCGGGCCGCCGAAGCGGGCGCTGAGCCGGCCGATCTGGGCCGGGTCGATGGTCCCGTCGATGAGGACGAAGGAGACGTCGCCCTCGGTGCGGTCCAGCGACATCACGGCGAGGCCGTCGATCACGGAGCCGTCGTCGAGGACGTAGATCCACACGTCCTCGTCGTCCTCGTCCGCGTCGGCACGGACGCGGACGAGCGTGCTCCAGCCGTTGGCCTCCAGGTCGGAGCCGAGGCGCGAGAGCCGGCCGTCGAGGCCGCCGAGGGCCGAGTCGAGGTCGTAGACGCGGACGGTGACGGCGTTCAGGCCGCGCACCATCTCGGCGAACTCGGGCTCGTCCTCGCGGCTGGCCTCGACGATGAGGCGGAGGAGCGAGCCCTTGAGGTTGACCTCGACCTTCGGCTCGGTCTGGAAAAAGCTGTCGAGGGCGCCGACGTCGATGGACGTCTGGGCGTGGAGGGCCGGCGCGACGAGCGCCAGCAGGAGGCAGAAGTAGCGGGTCATGTTAGCGGGGGGATGCGAGGGGGGGGGTGGAGCGGATCGCGTCCGAGACGCGCCCGACGCCGTCGGCGACGGCATCGGCGGCGTGGTCCTGGGCGTCCGCGACGAGGGCGAAGGCATAGAGCAGTTCTTCTTTGGCGGCCGCGACCGAGTCGGCAGGGACCGAGTCGGGCGGGACGGCCTGGGCGATGTCGGGCTCGGGCACGGCGGCCGGCGCGGGGGCCGGGGCGCGTCTCGGGGCCGGGGCGACGCGAGCGGGGGCGCGCGGCGCTGGCGAGGCGTCCGGTGCGGCCGGCGGGATCGGGCCGGGCTGGACGGCGGGCGGGGTCTCCGGGGCCTCCGGCTCGGCCGTCGGCTCGGCCGCTGGCTCGGCCGCTGGCGGCTCGTCCACGGACGCCGCCAGTTCTCGGGGCGCGGGCGCCTCGCTGGGCCGGACCAGCCACACCGCCGCCGCGACGGCGAGCGCGAGAAGCGGGAGGACGGCGAGGCGCCACGGCGCGGACCGCCGGCGGGCGCTCGGACGCGCCTCCCGGTCGGGGGCCCGCCGGCGGGCCTGGGCGAGCGCGCGGTCGAGGACCTCCGGCGGGCACGGTTCGTCGGCGAGGAGGGCGAGCGCGAGGCTCAGGTCGTCGGCGTCCTCGGCGCACGTCTCGCAGTCGGCGAGGTGCGCCTCGAAGGCGTCCGCGTCGGCGTCCGAGAGGCGGCCGTCGAGGTAGGCGGCGAGGGTCTGGCAGGGGGAGGGCGTCGTCATGGGACCAACTCGGGAGCGGTGGCGGCGAGGGCCTCGCGGACGCGGCGGCGGGCGCGGAGGAGGTAGACTTTGAGCGTGTTGAGGGGGAGGTCGAGCGCGTCGGCGATCTCGGCGTAGGCCAGCCCCTCGATCTCGCGGAGCACGAGGATGGAGCGGTACGGCTCGGAGAGCGTGCCGACGGCGCGGGCGAGGCAGGTGCGGAGGTCGGAGGCCTCGGCGTCGGAGTCGGGGAGGGGGTCGGAGGCTTCGGGCTCGGGGGCCGGGTCGAAGGCGCCGGGGCGGGGCCGGACGGACCGGCGGCGGATCAGGTCGAGCGAGGCGTTGCGGGCCACGCGGGCGGCCCAGGCGCGGCGCCGCTCGGGGTCGACGGCCTCGATGCCCCGCCACACCTTGACGAGCGCGTCCTGGGCCGCGTCGGCGGCGTCGTCCGGGGCGCCCGTCACGCGGAGGGCGACGCGGTAGACGAGGTCGGCGTGCTCACGAACGAGGGCGTCTGCGGTCATCGGGTCGGCGGTGTGCTTCGAGGACGGCGGCCGTTTCCGAAAGGTTACAGGCGAACCGCTCCTCGTCGACTCCGCCAGCCGGCACGCCGACACGGGGCCGATGGGTGGATCGCATCAGGCGCCGCGCGTCGCGTCGGCCTCCTCTGACCGCTCGTCTCCGCGGCCTCGGCCCCATGTCGATCCGTCTCGCGCTCGCCAGTCTCGCCGTCCTCGCCAGCGGTCCCGTTGGGGCGCAGGCGCGAGGGGTGGACCCGTACGACCGCCCAGGGACCGCCGTCACGGTCGACCTGGGCGGCACCTACGCCTTCGGGGGCGGGGTGGCCGTCGAAACCCGCGTGTTGGACGGGCTCGCCGTTCGAGGCTCGCTGGGCCGTCGCGGCGGGTTGTCGGGTCCGCACCCCGGCGTGTCGGTCGGCGCGATGGCGCTGGGCGTCGGCGGCTGGCGGTGGGCCGAGCTCGAGGCCGGGCTCGGAGCGGCGGCGGAGGTCGGCGGCTCCGAGAGCCGGCTGCTCCCGACCGCGCACGCGGGGCTCCGATTCAGCCTCCCGATGGGGCGAGGCCTCGACGGCGGCACCGTCCCGCGCGACCTGCTCCTCCGGATCGGCGGGAGCACGGTTCTCGTAGGCGAGGGCGGCGCGCGTGATCTCGTGGGGTTCCCGTCCCTCAGCGCCGGCGTGGCGTTTTAGCGCGCGCCGCGCTGGCGGGCGGCCTCCGCCAGCGCGGCCGAGAGGCGGGCCGGCTCCGGCGCGTCGCCGTCTGGGGGAGCCGGCCAGCCCTCCCGCTGCGTCGTCCGGTCGCCGTCCGTGGCCTCCGTCTGGTCGTGGAGGAGGACCTGCTGCGTCGGGAACGGGAGGTCGATGCCGGCGCCGGAGAGCGCCTCCTTCACCGCCTGCAGGACCTGGTCGCGGAGGGCGACGACGTTCTTCCGCGTCGGGTCGGACCACCACCGCACGCGGAGGTTGACCGACGAGCCGGCGAGGTCCCACGTGAGCACGTCCGGCGCCGGCTCCTCCATCACGCCCTCGATGCCCTGGACGGCCGCCAGCGCGATCCGCTTGGCCGTGGAGATGTCGTCGCCGTAGCCGATCCCGACGTCGTACTGGCTGCGGACCATGTGGTAGGCCGTGATGACCTGGACCGGGTCCGAGTAGATCTGGCTGTTCGGGATGATGACGCGCCGCCCGTCGTAGGTACGGATGAACGTGGCCCGCGTCTCGATGGACTCCACCGTGCCCGTGTACTCGCCCGACGTGATCTCGTCGCCCTCGCGGAACGGCTCGCGGAGCAGGATGAGGATGCCCGCGAGCAGGTTCTGGAAGATGTCCTGGAACGCGAACCCGAGCGCGACGCCCCCGAGCCCGAGGGCCCCCAGCAGGCTCCCGATCGTGAACGTCGGGAAGACGATGACGAGCCCGACGAGCACGCCCACGACCAGGAGCGCGGCGTAGGCCAGCCGGCCGAGGACGATCCCGATGCTCGAGTTCCTCGGCCCCGGCGTCGTGCGGTACACGACGGAGCGGACGCCCCGCGCCACCAGCCAGATCAGCGCGAACACGACCAGGGCCACGGCCACGCGGGGGAGGGCCCCGACGACCCCGTCGATCATCGCTTGGACCTGGCTCACGGCCGCGCCCGTCGCATCGCCCACGCTCACGGCGACGGTGTCCGCAGCGGCCCGCGCTTGAGCGGCGGTGATGACCGTGTCTTGCACGACGGGGCCGGAGAAGAGGGTGTCGGCTTGGAGCGGCATACGGAGAGGGGAGAGGGGCCGTACGGACGCGGCCCGCCCGGCGGGGTTCGCACGACGGCGCCCCCGGCCAGAGCGGTCGGGGGCGCCGTGCGGGGGAGTCGAGGGAGGCCGGGGGAACGGTCCGAGCAGCTCCCGCTCGTCCGCTGGCGGCGACGGCCGCCAGCGGCGTGACCGCGGCTACGAGCCGGGGGTTCCAGACGTCAGGTCCGGCCGCGTCTGCGGGCTCGCGCCGGGCTCGTCGCGCCGGGGCGTGAGCGCGTCCGGCGCCTTGCCGGACGCGACGTCGTCGCGGAGCTTCTCGAGCTGCTCGCGGGCCACGTCGCGCCCGCCCCACCCGAAGGCGATGGCCGCCGCGAGCGCGATGGCCCCGAGGACCAGCCCGAAGGCGAGGTTCACGATCGAGTCCGCGAGGCCCATCTGCTTGAGCGCCATCGCCCCGGCGAACACCAGGATCGAGACGCGCGCGGCCACCGCCAGCACGTCGGCCTGCTCGGAGGCGTTCGACTTGACGGCCGAGTACGCGAGGTTCGAGAGGTAGAGCCCGACGGCGAAGATCACGAGGCCGAGCAGGATCTGGCCGGCGAGCACGGTGAACTCGGCGATGAGCACGGCGAGCGCCTCCAGCCCCAGCGAGTTGGCCGCCTCCGTGGCCGCGAACAGCATCACGGCCACGAGCACGACCCACCCGACGAGCCCGGCCGGCGTCTTGGTGTCGAGCGACTCCGTCGAGGCCGCCGCCTCCGCGTCGGTCGGCTGGCGGACCTCCTGGGCGGCCGAGCGGAAGCCCAGCCCCTCGAACAGCCGGTTGAACCCGACCCCCGCCAGGAGCGACGACACGAGGGAGGCCACGAGCCGGCCCACCACGTAGGCGATCCCCAGGATCAGCGCCGCCACGAACACGCGCGGGATGGCCTCCAGGAACTGGGCCAGCATGGCGCTCGCCGGGCCGGTCACGGCGGCCACGTCGAGCGCGTTGAGCGCCGCCACGATCACCGGGATCAGGACCAGGATGTAGACCACCAGCCCGAGCAGGTCCGAGAGCTGCGTCCCGCCCGTCGCCTTCGCCAGCCCCACGCGCTCGCTCAGCCGGTTGACCCCGGCGGCGGCCAGCACGTTCGCCACGATCTTGCGCAGCACGCGGGCCACGAACGCCCCGACGACCACGATGACGGCCGCCAGCAGCAGGTTCGGCAGGAACGCCAGCACCTCGTTCACGAGCCCCTGCACCGGCGTCAGGATGCCGCCCAGCTCCAGCGTGGCGAGGATGGCGGGCAGGAACAGCAAGATCACGAAGTAGAACACGGCCGTCCCCAGCGTCTCCGCCAGCGACGTCGATTTTTCGCTCGTGGGGGTCGTGCGGTCGTCCCCTTCGAGCCGGGCCTCGGCGCGGGCCCGCGCCTCGGCGAGGTCCTCGTCGGCGCCGGGGCCGACCTCGCCGGCCGGGTGCGAGCCTTGCGCGGCACGGTCCATCGAGAGCGACCCGCTGGGCGGACGCCGCCGGAACCCCGACGTGTCGCCCTGGCCGGCCCGCTCGACGCGCTCGTCGAGGTGGGCCGCCTGGAGCGCCTTCGTGGTGAGCATCCCCAGCACGCGGGCCACGGCGTAGGCCACGATCCCCAGGATGAGCGCCCCGATCAGGTTCGGGATGAACGCGACGATCGTCCCGACGAACGCGCCGAGCGGACCGCCGACCTCCCCCAGATCGACCGCGTTGAACGCGACGATCAGCGCGAAGACCATGACCACCCAGAAGGCGATTTTGCCACCGATGCTCTCGGAGGAGAGGGTGGTCGGGCCGTCGCTCAGCGACGAGAGAAACTTGTCGTCGAGCTCCGTCCGGCGGAGCGCGGCGCGCACGGCGCCCTCCACGACTTTGGCGACGACGTAGCCGACGAGGAGGATGAGGACGAAGACGAGCACGGGCCAGAGCGGTCCGAGCGTGGCCTCGACGTTGTTGAAGGCGTTTTGCATGAGGAGGGTGAGCAAGAGGAAGAAGCGCCGGGGGGAGATGCTATGGACGGCAAAGGGATACGGGCGTTCCATTTATGAAGGGTGTTTTAATCGGGCGCCCCTCTCGGTGTGCACCTCTCCCTCGGGAGAGGCTGGGGGTTCGGTTCCGACGGAGCGCCACGACCGCGGGACGCACGGGACGTCCGCACACGGTCCGGCTCTGCCGGCTGGCGACGGCCGCCACCGGCCGCGACCGTCGTCCACTCTGTGCGGGAGGACCGACCTCCGGGTGCCGCGTCGCGCTGGAGCGGGGGATCTCTCGGAATCCTTATCCCTCGCCCGGATCGGCGCCCAGAGCCCCGGAGTAGCTTCGTCGCCCCCCGCGATTCCCGCTCCCGACCGATGCCGAGCCGCCCCCAGACCGCCCAGGACACCCGCCAGTCGTTCCTCGACTTTTTCCGAGAGAAGGGCCACGAGATCGTCCCCAGCGCCCCGCTCGTCCCGCAGGACGACCCGACGCTCCTGTTCATCAACGCCGGCATGAACCCGTTCAAGGACGTGTTCCTCGGCACCGGCTCGCGCCCCTACGTCCGCGCCGCCGACACGCAGAAGTGCCTCCGCGTGTCCGGCAAGCACAACGACCTCGACGAGGTGGGCCTCGACACGTACCACCACACGTTCTTCGAGATGCTCGGCAACTGGAGCTTCGGGGACTACTTCAAGAAGGAGGCGATCCGCTGGGCCTGGGAGCTCCTCGTCGACCGCTGGGGCCTCGACCCCGACCGGCTCTACGTGACGGTCCACGCGGGCGACGAGGCGCTCGGGCTGGACGCCGATGAGGAGGCCGCCAAACTGTGGGAGTCGGAGACGGACGTCCGCCCGGCCCACATCCTCTTTCAGGGCTCGAAGGACAACTTCTGGATGATGGGCGAGACCGGACCCTGCGGCCCGTGCTCCGAGATCCACATCGACCTCCGCGACGACCACCAGCGCGCCATCGCCCCGGGCCAGGAGCTGGTCAACAAGGACGACCCGCGCGTGATGGAGATCTGGAATCTGGTGTTCATCCAGTACAACGCGGTCTACGCCGAGCGCGGGACGCCCGCGCCGCCCGACGCCGACGCGGACCCGAAGGCGCAGGCGGAGACGCCGATCACGCTGGAGCCGCTGGCGAGCCAGCACGTCGACACCGGCATGGGCTTCGAGCGCGTCTGCGCCGTGCTCCAGGGGAAGACCTCGAACTACGACACGGACCTGTTCGCGCCGCTCCTCGCCGCCGTCGCCAGCCGGGCGGGGCTGAAGCCGTACGACGACTACGACGAAGCGGACGCCGACGACAAAACGATCCGCGTCGCCATGCGCGTCGTGGCCGACCACGTCCGGACGCTGGCCTTCGCCATCGCGGACGGCGCGCAGCCGGGCAACACGGGGCGCGGCTACGTGATCCGGCGGATCCTGCGGCGGGCCGTCCGCTACGGGTACCAGGCGCTCGGGCTGCGGGAGCCGTTCCTGGCGTCGCTCCTGCCCGCGCTGGCGGACGAGATGGGCGAGGCGTTCCCGGAGATCGTGGAGCAGCAGGAGACCATCGGGCGGATCATCACCGGCGAGGAGGAGGCATTCCTGCGGACGCTCTCGAATGGGATCGAGCTGTTCGAGCACAGTTGCGTCAGCACTTGAGAGAGTTCAAGAGAGGCTTGCTCGATGCCCTGAGCATGGCGGTTGAGATCACTCCGAGCAGACGAGCCTGATTCGATCTGAGATGGCCTATCAGCGATGGGACGCGGAGGAGCAGAGGAGGTTCTCAAGCACGGCCACCGAAGCCAAGGAAGGTGTTGTTCCTGGCGAGGTCGTCTTCCTCCTCCACGACACGTACGGCTTTCCGTCGGACCTGACGGCCGTCATGGCGCGCGAGCGTGGGCTGACGGTCGACGAAAAGCGGTTCGACGAGCTGATGGCCGAGCAAAAAAACCGCGCCCGCGCCGCCGCCGGCTTCGGCAAAGACCTCTCGCAGGTCGACCTCTGGGACGCCACCGTCGACACGCCGGCCTCCGTCGAGTTCGTCGGCTACGACGCGCTGGCGGTGGACGGCGCGCGCGTCCAGAAAACGCGGACCGTCGGAGACGGGGAGGAGGCCCGGCACGAGCTGGTCCTCGACAAGACCCCGTTCTACGCCGAGTCCGGCGGGCAGGTGGGCGACACCGGCACGCTCACGGTCGGCGGCGAGACGATCCCGGTGCTCGACACCGTGAAGGACGCGGAGGGGACCATCATCCACGTCGTCGAGCGGCTCCCGGAGGAGCGCGCGGCGCCCGTCCGGGCCGAGGTCGACGCCGAGCGGCGGCGGCGGATCATGCGCCACCACTCCGCCACGCACCTGCTCCACGCGGCCCTCCGCGAGACCCTCGGCGACCACGTCCAGCAGAAGGGCTCGCTCGTCGCCCCCGACCGGCTCCGGTTCGACTTTTCCCACTTCGAGCGGCTCTCCGACGACGAGCGCCAGCGGGTCGAGGACCGCGTCAACGCGCTCGTGCTCCAGAACGTCCCCAAGAACGAAGAGCGCGACGTGCCGCTGGCGGACGCCAAGGAGCGCGGCGCGACGGCCCTGTTCGGCGAGAAGTACGGCGAGCGCGTCCGCGTCATCACCTTCGACCCGGAGGTCTCGGTCGAGCTGTGCGGCGGCACGCACGTCGGCTCGACGGGCGAGGTCGGCCTGTTCAAGCTGACCTCCGAGGGCTCCGTCGCCTCGGGCGTCCGGCGCGTCGAGGCCGTCGCGGGCGAGGCCGCGCTGGCGTGGCTGCGTGGCGAGCTGGACGAGCTGGACGCCGCGCGCGCGCAGTTCAAGCAGCTCCCGGACGGGCTGCCGCTGGCGGTCGAAGGGCTCCAGCACGACGTGAAATCGCTGGAGGCGACCGTCGCCGGGCTCCGCTCCGAGCAGGCCACCGCCGGCCTCGACCAGACGCTGGCCGAGGCGGTCGAGGTCGAGGGCGTCCGCGTGGCGACGGCGACGGTGCCCGGCGCCGACATGGACACGCTCCGCGACCTCGCCGAGACCGCCCGCGAGCGCTGGGGCGAGAACGGCGTCGCCGTGTTCGGCAGCGCCGACGAGGCCGAGGGCAAGGCGGCCCTCGCCGCCTCCGTCACCGACGACGTGGTGCGGCGGGGCGTCCAGGCCGGCCCGCTCGTCGGCGCGCTGGCGAAGCGCGTGGGCGGCGGCGGCGGCGGGCGCCCGCACCTCGCCACGGCCGGCGGCCGGAACCCGTCCGGCCTGCCCGACGCGCTCGCCGCCGTCGCCGAGGAGGTCCGCCAGCGCCTCGGCTAGCGCCCTCGTCGCCCAGTCCCGCCCATCGGTCGACGGACCGCGGTCCGTCGATTCCACCCCCATCGGTCTCATGCGTCGTCTCGCGTTTCTGTTCGCCCTCCTTCTCCTGACCGGCGCCGCGTCGGCCCAGGACGCCTTCACCGTCACCGACGTGCCGACGTACTCGGCGGGGATGGGACGCGCCGAGGGGCCGTTCACCCTCGTCTCCCTCCGCGACGGGCGCGTCGTCGTCGCGCCGGACGCTGCCAGCCGCGCCGACTCCGCCTCGACGGCGTGGGACCTCGGCATCCGGGCGACCTCGCTCGTCGTCAACGGCGGCGCCAGCGGTCCGGGGCGGGGCGCCGCCGTGCTCGTCGAGGCGCCGTTCGACGAGGTGCGGGCGGTGCCCGCCGACAGCCTGTTCCTCACCGACGGCGACCGGCCCTGCCCGCGCGGCGCGGCGACGGCCGTGTGCGCGGGCTCGGGCAACGGCTGGTACGACTACACGGGCAACGGCGTCGAGCCCATCCCCGGCCGGACGCTCGTCGTGCGGCTGGCCGAGGGCGGCGTCGTCAAGGTCCGGTTCCTGGGCTACCGGCTGGCGGAGGCGACCGCCAGCGGCGAGCGGACGCGCTACGTGTCGTTCGAGGTCGCGCCGCTTGGCCTCAGGGAGCCCGTCTCGGCTAAGAGTGAGCCCGAGCGGACTCAGTCTACGACCTTCATTTTGGGTCCACCCGTCGTAACCAGAGGTTCGTTTGCAGTGATCTGGATCTCCCCCATGCCTGCAGGAATACAATGGTCCTCCCAGTTAGAGTCTCTCACGACACAGAACAGGTCGATCGGGTAAATCTGTTCGTGTGCCACGGTTTCGTCTTTCTTGTGCGGTCTTGTGTTGATGACGTCGAGAGTATCCGAAGAGATAAGAACAGGTGGGCGATTTCCGTTGACTGCTAAATGATGGCCCAAGCTGTCGGGAGAGATGGCCGCAAGCCCGTAACTTATAGGCGGCGGGTTCGCGCCTGACACGATGTATCCAAACTCGATTTTGATTGCCCCGTTTCCCGTCGGTCGCTTCACTTGGAAGCGCTTTGTAGGTGAGTTGGGGTCTGATTCTAAATCTCCCTTGACCGCGTACGTACACGTTGAATCACTTGGATTGAAAGTGAGTGTGATGGATACGTTTGGGTCCGGCGGCATCTCAGACTGTTGCTGTTCCACGTCTGTGGGTTGAGGATCTCCCTGCGTCGCACATGCCGATACCATCAGCAGGGCAATCGTGGCCAGGGCTGGAGGGAGGTCGGAAGTATGGAGAGGGGACATGAGAGGAGGGGAGGGCCGGGGAAGTACGTGTGGGGTCGGGCAACGGCTAACCCGCTGTGCGTCGGGGTCCGTTGTGGGAAGGGGAGGGGAACGGAGTCCGCGGAGCCACGGGGAGCGAGTGACGTAGACCTCCCCGTAGCCCCGCTTGCGGGCGCTCTGGATCCATCGCAGCGCCTCGTCACGATCGCCGAGGATCTCGTAGTTCTCCCCGATCCCGAAGGCCAGGACGGGCTCTACCTGGTCGGGTGGGCTCCCCGCCTGCAGCTCGCGGATGTAGGCCAGGGCGCTGTCGCGGACCTGGAGCTTCGCGTACGCGCCCGCCAGTGCGCCGATGACGTCGGGTGAACGGGAGACCGAGAGGTGAGGCCACGTGTCGCGGATCGCGGCCCGGAACACCGCCGTCGCGCGGGCTCGGTCGCCGGCCCACCACAGGGCGTCCCCGAGGTACTGGCGGACCTCATAGTTGGCGGGGTAGGCGGCCAGCACCCGCTCGTACAAGTCGGCGGCCTCCTCAAAGTCGCCCAGGTAGAACGAGGCCGTCGCGAGGCTGTAGGCCGCGTCGGGGTCGTTCGGGTTCATCCGCAGGAGCCGCCGGAAAATGTCGACCGCTTCGCCGTACCGCGACGCGTCGTAGAACGTGGCGCCCAGGTTGCCCAGGAGCTTCCGATTGGACGGGGCGAACGCGAGCCCCTCCTGGTACACCCGGATGGCCTCGTCCACCCGGCCGAGCTTCAGGTACACCGACGCCAGCCCGTTGTAGCCGGGGAGGTAGTTCGGGCGGAGGTCCAGCACCCGCTGGAAGTCGGCCTCGGCCTCGTCGTACCGCTCCATCTCCCGGTAGGTCAGGCCCCGCTGGCGGAGGGCCTCGACGTTGGTCGGGTCGATGGAGAGGGCGCGCTCGAAGGCGTCGAGGGCCCGCCCGAACTCCTGGCGTCCGGAGTAGATGATCCCGAGCGTGACGTGGGCCGGCGCGAGTTGGGGCGCGAGGCTCAACGCCCGGTCGCTCGCGGTGATGGCCTGGGGGACCAGGGCGACGTCGTCCAACCGCTTGTACAACTGCCAGAAGGTCTCGCCCAGGGCCGCGTGGGCGAGGGCGAAGCCGGGATCGAGGTCGACCGCCTCCTGGAGGAGCGACGCCGCGTTTCGGTAGTCGTCGTCGGAGTCCGGGTATCGGAGAGCGCCGAGACCTCGGACGTAGAGCGCGCTCGCCTCCGCGTCGTCGGTGCCGCCCACCGCCAGCCGCTCCTTGTCGGCCGGGCCGATCCTCACCCAGGAGCATCTCGGCCAGTCCCTGGATGGCCAGGTCCTGGAGCGCGAGCGTTCCACCGGCGGAGCGGTCGACGGGGCGGGAGTCGATCAGCCGACGCGTCTTGGTGTCGATGAGGTCGATCGTGAGGTGGATCTGGTCGCCCACGGTCTGGACCGTCCCCGTCACGACGAGCGTGGCGCCGAATTGCTCGCGGGCCTCCCTCGGCGTGGGCGCTCCCTCGATCTCACTCGTCGGGACGACCTCCAGCGACCCGTTGAGTGGCACGATCTGACTGATCTGACTCGTGAGTACCGTCGGCAGCCCCGCGGCGAGCTCCGTCGACCTCGGGGCCGCCCCCGAGCGCCTGGAAGGGGAGCACGGCCAGCGTCTGGGTCTGTGGCGACACGGCCCTCCACGTCCACCGCCCGAGGAGGGCGACGCCCACGAGTCCCACCACGACCGCCAGCGCGAGGGCCGCTTGGGCCACGCGCGGCAGCCGGCGCGCCCACAGCACGGCCCGCGCCCGGCGACTGGCGGGGAGCAGGCCCGAGGCCGGACGCTCGCCTCGGAGCGCGCGGAGGGCGTCCGCGACGGCTCCGGCGTCCGGAAACCGCTCGGCGGGGTCTTTGGCGAGGCAGCGGTCGACGACCCGGGCGAGGGCCGGCGGCACGCCGTCGAGCGGGGGGTGCGGCTCGTGAGCGACGGCGAAGCGCGCCGCCGCCGCGTACGCGCCGCCGAACGGCCGGCGACCGCTGAGCATCTGGTAGAGCG
Source organism: Rubricoccaceae bacterium (assembly GCA_963811175.1). Taxonomy (GTDB): domain Bacteria; phylum Bacteroidota; class Rhodothermia; order Rhodothermales; family Rubricoccaceae; genus Rubrivirga. Next base: position 2,188,258 of record CAWEQE010000002.1, read on the forward strand.
TCGTCCCGAGGCCCCAGACGTCGGTCCGCGGGTCGGTCGGGGCGCCGGCCACCTGCTCGGGGCTCATGTAGGCCGCCGTCCCGGACGAGGACCCCGAGGCCGCGCCGTCGAGGCCCGTCTGCGCGATCCCGAAGTCGAGCACGACGGCGCGGCCCTCGTCGGTCAGCATCACGTTGCCCGGCTTCACGTCCCGGTGGACGATCCCGGCGCGGTGGGCGTGCGCCAGCCCGTCGGCCGCCTGGACCGCGACCTCGATCGCCTGATCGGTCGGGAGGGGACCCGCCGCCGTTTTCGCCTCGACCGTCTCGCCCCGATAGCACGCCATCGCAATGAAGAGGCGTCCGTCGGTGGTCTCGCCGACCTCGTAGACGCTGGCGATGTGGGGGTGGTCGAGGGCCGAGGCGGCCCGCGCCTCGTGCAGCAGGTGCGCCCGGGCCTCGGCGTCGGCGTGCTGCTGAGACGGCAGGAACTTGAGCGCGACGTCGCGCTCGAGCATCAGGTCGGTCGCTCGGTAGACCACGCCCATCCCCCCTTCGCCCAGCTTCTCCTCGACCCGGTAATGCGTGACGGTGCGGCCGACGAGCGAGTCCGTGGCCGCGTCGAGGGGGGCGAGGGGAGCGCGCGGCGTGAGTTGCAAGGCGAGGGCAACGGAGACAGGCGTACGGTACGAGAAAAAAGGTTCCGTTCAAGCAGTTTCAACACAATAATCTCCGCCTCGTGAGGCGCCCGCGGGATCGCGGAGTCCTCGGCCCGATGGGCAGCGACCGCACGGGGCAGGGGCGAGAGCCGTTGCTGCGGGCGCTCCGCGGTCCGCGTTCGGGTGACGGACCCGCGGGTCCCGACGTGGTCGTCCCCGAGGCCGGAACGTCTCGCGCTCTGGGCGTCGAGACGTCCCTCCAGCGGAGAAAGGGGGGCTCCGACCCGGCCGTCGTCTCGTGGGCGGCCGGCAGGGCGGCCGGCTTCGCGACGGGGGGAGGTGGACGGCAGGCGGGTACAGGGTGGAGGTAGACGGGGCGGGGCTCCCACGTGGGCTCTGCCCCGTGCCGCTACGTGGGGCGGGCGGTAGACCGAACGCCCAACCCTCAGCGTCCCATCAGGTAATCCAAACCTATCTGGAGCATGAGCCGGAAGCGCATGCTCGGAGCGGGGGGACGCCTGATCTTCCAGGCCGGTGGATAACCTCCAGTCCGCCTTCAGGAAAAACCCGTGGGGCGTACGGGAAATCGCTCGTCCGTCCGTCGCCGCCACCTTACCGGCCCATGTCGCTTTCTCTCCGCACCGCCGTCGTCCACGACTGGCTCCCCGTGTTCGCGGGGGCGGAGAGGGTCCTGGAGCAGATCCTCCACGTGACCTCGCCGGACGAGGTGTACACCCTCGTCGACTTCCTGTCGGAGGAGGACCGGGCGTTCCTCGGGGGCCGGCCGGTCCGCACGTCGTTCGTCCAGGGGCTCCCGTTCTCCCGCCGGCTCTACCGGCACTACCTCCCGCTCGCCCCCCTGGCGATCGAGGGGTTCGACTTCGAGGGGTACGACGTCGTGGTGTCCTCGAGCTACGTCGTCGCGAAGGGGGCCCTCACGACGGCCGACCAGCTCCACCTGAGCTACGTCCACAGCCCCGTCCGGTACGCGTGGGACCTCCAGTTCGAGTACCTCCGCGACGGGGGGATGGACCGCCGGGGCCCCAAGCGGGCCGCGGCCCGGGCGCTCCTCCACTACCTCCGCCTCTTCGACGCGGCGTCGGCCGACCGCGTCGACCACTACGTCGCCAACTCGCACCACGTGGCCCGGCGGATCTGGAAGACGTACCGGCGGACCGCGACGGTCGTCCACCCGCCGGTCGACGTCGACGCCTTCACCCTCTCCGAGGACAAGTCGGACTACTACGTGACCGTCGGCCGGCTCGTCCCCTACAAGCGGTTCGACGTGGTCGTCCAGGCGTTCAACGACATGCCCGAGCGCGAGCTCGTCGTGATCGGGGAGGGCCCGGACCTCAAGCGGCTCGCGGCCATGGCCGGCCCGAACGTCCGCGTCCTCGGCCGCCAGCCGCCCGAGGCCCTCCAGTACTACCTCCAGCACGCCCGGGGCTTCGTGTTCGCGGCCCTCGAGGACTTCGGGATCGCCCCCGTCGAGGCCCAGGCCTGCGGGACCCCCGTGCTCGCGTACGGCCGAGGCGGGGCGCTCGAGACGGTCCGCCCCGGGGTGACGGGCCTCTTCTTCGACGAGCAGACCCCCGAGGCCGTCTGCGACGCCGTCGGGCGGTTCGAGCGGACCCCGTTCGAGCCGCAAGAGATCCGCCTCCATGCCGAGAGCTTCTCCGCAGAGAGGTTCCGCGCCAAGTTCGCCACCGTGCTGGAGGAGACGTGGCACCGGTTCAGTACGCTCGGCCCGCAGTGGGCGGCGCACCACGAGGCCTCCGCCGAGGCCCCCCACCCTTCCGACCTCGCCGTCCTCTGACGCCAGAGGCGCTTTCGCTCTCCCCATGTCCGCACTGTCCCCCGTCGCCTTCCGCTCGACGCCGCTCGACGCTCCGGCGGCGTCGGACGAGACGGACCGGCCGGCCCTCGAACTCGCGGTCCGGCCGACTCGCATTCTCGCCGACCTGGTGCCGGCCTCCGAGGGGGCGAGGCCGTGGGCACGGCGCCCGGTCCTGCTCGCCTTCGACGCCTTCGGCCTCAGCCTCGGCGTCGGCGTCGCCTTGAAGGCCGCGGGCCTCTTCGGCGTGGCTCTGCCGCTGTGGCCGGTGGCGGTGGCGGTGCTCCTGTGCCTCGCGGGCTACGCGGCCGGCTCGCTGTACGCCGACTTCCCGCCCGCTCCAGCCGAGGAGTTCCGGGCCCTCGTCGTGATCACCGCCGCCGCCTTCGCGACCGTCGCCGTGGCCACCGCCGAGGGGTCGCTCCTCGGCGCCGAGCGGATGGCCGTGACCGTGAGCGGGGGGCTCGTCGCCCTCGCCCTCGTCATGGCGGGCCGGGCCTCGGCCCGGGCCCTGTTCGGCACCGCGCCGTGGTGGGGGAGCCGGGTCGTCGTCCTGGGCGACGGGGTCCCCGTGGAGGAGGTGGTCCGGACGCTCCGCTCCCAGCCGGAGCTGGGGATCCGGCCGGTCGCGGTGTTCGAGAGCGGGGCCCGGCTCGTCCCGTTCTCGAGCGACGAGGTCGCGGAGCCGCGCCCGATCGCCCACGCCGTCCGGTACGCCCGCATCCACGGGATCCGGAACGCCGTCGTCGTCGCGGCCCCCGACGCCGTCCGGGAGGTGGCGGAGCGGTACGGGTACCTCTTCCACCGGCTCCTCATCGTCCCCCCCTACGACAGCGGGGCGTCCCTGTGGGTCGGGGCCCGGTCCGTCGGCGGGTCCGTCGGCTACGAGGTCCGACACCGCTCGCACACCCCGTGGCGCCGGGTGGCGAAGCGGGGGCTGGACCTGGCCCTCTCGGTGGCCGTGTCCGTCGTGGCCTTGCCCGCTCGCGCTCGTCATCGCCGTCCTCATTCGCCTCGACTCGCCGGGCCCCGTCCTCTACCGTCAGGACCGGTTGGGGCAGGGCGGGCGGTGCTTCCGGGTCCTCAAGTTCCGGACGATGCACGTCGGGGCCCACGAACGTCTCCACGAGGTGTTGGACCGGGACCCCCAGGCACGCGCAGAGTACGAGCAGTACGCGAAGCTGAAGGACGACCCCCGCGTCACGCGCGTGGGCCGCCTCCTCCGCCGGACGAGCCTCGACGAACTCCCCCAGCTCTGGAACGTCCTGCGCGGGGAGATGAGCCTCGTGGGGCCGAGGGCCTACATGCCGGGCGAACTCCCGAGGATGAACGGCCGGGCGCGGACGATCGGCCGGGCGATGCCGGGCGTGACCGGCCTGTGGCAGGTGTCCGGGCGCAACCACCTCACCTTCGAGGAGAGGATCGACCTCGACCGCCGCTACGTCCAGAACTGGTCGCTCTCGCTCGACCTCTACCTCCTCGCCCGGACCGTCCCCACCGTCCTGTTCGGGCGCGGAGCGGCCTGATCGACACGGATCGCCTCGGACTCCTCCCTGCGGAGTGAGTGAGAGGTGGACGGCACCATGAGTCGCACGCCCCCTGCTCCGGACGGTACACTCCGCCCCATGGCTACCCCCCGACCTGAATCCGAAGGGCTCAACCTGGGCGCCCTCTTCGGCGCCCTCAAGCGCGGCTGGCTCCTCATCGTCCTGTCCGTGACGGTGACGACGGCCGCCGCGGCCTTCTTCGCCCTCCGCCAGCCCTCCATCTACGAGGCCTCGAGCGTCGTCTCCATCGAGACGGCGCCGGACGCCACCTCGCTGGCGATCGGCTCCGGACCCGTCGGGGAGAGCCGGTCGCTCCTGACGGAGGTCGAGCGGCTCCGGCTCTCGGCGGCCCACCACGAGGCGGTCGCGCGGCGGCTCCTCGGGTCCGAGGACACGTCGAGGGGGGAGGCCCCCCCGGACGTCCGGGCGCTGGCGGCCTCCGTCGGGGGGCGGGTCAGCGTCGAGCCCTACGGGAACGGCGTCGACATGATCCAGATCACGGCCCGGGGCGGGGACCCGGAGGAGGTGGCCCGTCTGGCGAACGTGTACGCCGAGGTGTACAGCGAGCGGGGCCGGTCGATGAACGAGTCCGGGACCGCGTCGACCCGGTCGTTCCTCGAGGAGCAGGCGGCCAAGCAGCGGGCGGAGCTCGAGGCCGCGGAGGCCGACCTCGCCGCGTTCAAGACGCGGGCCGGGACGGTCGACCTCAACGCGGCCGGACAGAACGCCGTCTCGCAGGTGGCCTCGCTCGACGCCGCCATCCAGGACGCCGGCGTCGAACTCCAGGTGGCCCAGTCCCGCCGCGCCTCCCTGCAGCGGGAGCTGGACCGGGTCCAGCCCAACCTCGTCGGGCGGATCTCGTCGACCGCCAGCGGGGAGATCAGCGCGCTCCAGGGCCGGATCGCGGCCCTCGAGGTCGAGGCCAGCGACTACTACGCCCGCGACCCCTCCCTCCGGGGGAACGAGGGGCGGTCCCCCGAGCTGGCGGCGATCAACCGGCGGATCCAGGACGCCCGGGCCCAGGTCCGCCGGCTCGCCGACCAGTACGTCGGCGAGGTGCGGGCGTCGGGCGGGGCCGACGGGTCGGACGGGCTCGGGTTCGTGTCCGGCCTCCAGCAACAGGTGGCCGAGGTGACCATCAACATCCAGGGCCTCCAGGCCCGCCTCAACGCGCTCCTCGCGCGCCGGCGGGACTACGCCTCGCAGCTCCGCGACATCCCGTCGCAGCAGGTCCGCGTCGCCGAGCTCCAGCGGGCCCAGCAGGCGGCCGAGCAGTCGTACCTCCTCCTCGACGAGCGGGCCCGCCAGGTCGCCGTCGCCGGGGAGGGCGACATGGGCTACGTCGAGGTCGTCCGGCCCGCGAGTGTGCCGGGGTACCCCGTCGCCCCGAACCGGCGGCAGACCGTGGTCCTCGGGCTCCTCCTCGGGCTCCTCCTCGGCGTCGGGCTCACCCTCATCCGAGAGGTGACGGACCCCCGCGTCCGGACCCGCGAGGCCCTCCGGTCCCACGGCTTCCGCGTCATCGGGACGGTCCCGGACTTTTCGGGCCTCCTCAAGAAGACGTTCGACAAAAAGCCCTTCGTCGAGGTCGACGGGCGCGAGATCTCGTCCATCGTCGCGGCCGGCGTCGACCCGTATTCGCTCGTGACGGAGTCGTTCCGGCACCTCCGCACGACCGTCGGGTTCTCGCAGGGGGACCGCGCCATGAAGACCCTCCTCGTGACGAGCCCGGGCCCCGGCGAGGGGAAGAGCACGGTGGCCCTGGGGCTCGCCGTCTCGTTCGCCCAGGCGGGCCGGCGGACGCTCTACGTCGACGCCGACCTCCGGAAGCCGATCGCCCACACGCTCCTCGGCGTCGACCGCCGGGGCGGCCTCTCCAACACGCTCGTCGGCGGCGGCGTCCTCGCGTGGGAAGCGTACCGGCGGCCCCTCCACGTCGCGTGGCGGTCGACCGACTACGTCGTCGAAGGGCTCCACGTGATGACGGCCGGGGACGAGGTCGCCAACCCGACGGAGCTGCTCGGGTCCGAGACGCTCGGCGTCTTCCTCGAGGAGGCCCGCCAGGCGTTCGACGTCGTCGTCGTCGACACGTCCCCCGTCCTGCCCGTCCCCGACGCCCTCCTGGTGGCCGTCCACTGCGACGCCGTCGTCCTGGTGGCCCACGCCGGCGAGACGGACGTGGAGGCGCTGTCCCTCGCGTTCGAGGCCCTGGAGGGGATGGGCGACCGGGTCCCGGACGTCGCGGGCGTGGTCCTCAACCGGGCCTCCGACCGCGGCGTCGCCGGCTACGGCTACGGCTACGGCGACAAGGACGCGCTCCAGAAGGCGGCCGTCCCGTTCAAGTCCGGCGACGGGGCGACGGTCCCTCACTCGGCCCCGGTGCTCGGCCCGATGGGCTCGGGGACGGGCAGGCGCGGTGAGGAGGGGAACGGATGATGGAGTCCTCGACCTGGAGGCGCCTCGGGGGAGCCGCGGCGGTCCTGCTGGCCTGCGCGGTCGCCAGTGCCCCGGCCGCCCAGACGGGCGGGACCGAGCAGTCCGGCGTGGCCGTCTACCGCTACACGGAGCTCGGGCAGACGGCGATGACGGTCGACCTCCTGAACGCGTCCGGCCGGTCCGGGCGCTACCTCGTGGAGCCGGGCCTGAGCGTGCTGGACCTCATCGTCCTCTCGGGCGGGGCGGCGGTCTCCGCGGAGGGGATCGGCGGGGCCACCGGGACGGTCAGCGTCATCCGAAACCGGGACGGCGTGCGGTCGGTGGTCTACAGCGCCCCGCTCTCGGAGGTGACGGAGGGGAGGAGACACGGCCCGGCTGGAGGACGGGGACCTCGTGACGATCCGGACCGCAGCACCGGGGGCCATCTCCGTCGACGTGTGGGGGGCCGTCGGGAGGACCGGCCGGCTGGAGGTGGACCCCCAGTCGACGCTCCTCGACGTGCTGGCGGAGGCGGGGGGGCCAGCCCTGGGGCCGGGTGGAGCAGACGCCGTTCTGGTGTCACTCTCGAGGTCCGCAGGGAGCGGGAGGAACGTGGTGTATGAGGGGTCGCTGACAGACCTCTCCAACCAGGCGCCGCCTCTGGTGGAGGCAGGCGACATCGTGACGGTCCGAGTGAAGGAGAGATCGTCGTTCACGTGGCAGGACGGGCTCCGTGTGGTCTCGAGTGCCGCGAGCGTCGCCATCCTCATCTTCCGATTGGTTGACGGTCGGTAGAACACGACTCTCTACGCCGCACATCCGTCAGCAGTACTGGTCATGAACGCCCTACAAGACGCGCTCGGTCTCGATCGGCAGGGGCGCCGGCTTTTCGCCGATTTGATGTGGGAGCAGCGGCGAACGGTCGCCATCACGTTCGCGTGCGCCACGGTTGCAGCGGCCCTCGAGGGGGTCGGGATCGGCCTGCTCATCCCGCTCCTCCAGAGCGTGACGGACCCCGGGGCGCCGCCGCTCGCGAGCGGGATCGGGTGGATCGACCAGTGGGTGCTGGTCGTGGACGCGGAGCCCATGCAGCGGCTGTACTGGGTATCCGGGGCCATCATGGCGAGCATCATCCTGCGTTCCGGGTTCGGGTACGTCAGCCAGATCGCGAGCCAGCGCACGACAGAGCGTGCCCTGCACCGGCTCCGCGGCCGGGTCTTCGACCAACTCGCGCGCCTGCCGCTCTCCTTCTACACGGCGGCCCGGGGGGGCGACCTCGTCAACACCACGACGAACGAGCTCCAACGGCTCCGCTTCCTCTTTCAGACGGGGGCGAGCCTGGTGATCCGGGGGCTCGTCCTCATCGCCTACGTGACGCTGGCGCTCTGGCTCTCCTGGGGGCTGACGCTGATCGCCCTCGTGTTCCTCCTCGTTCTGTCCATCGGGCTCAAGTCCCTGATCGAGACCACGAAAGGGCGGGGCAGAGTCATCGCCGAGGAAAACGGCCGGGTGGCGTCCGTCGTAACGGAGTTCATCGCCGGGGTTCGGACGGTGAAGGCGTTCGGGGCGGAGCCCCACGAGAAGACGAGGTTCGACCGGGCAAGCCGGGAGGCGGCCGAGACCCTTATCCGGACTGCCGACGCCTCCGCCGCGGTCCGGCCCGTCGCAGAGGCGGCCGCATCGGTGGTCCTCGTCGGCCTCGTCGTCGTGAGCGTCCGTCTGCTTGTGGTAGGAGGGAGCCTGACGGTCCCCTCGCTGCTGGCGTTCTTGTTCGCCATCTTCCGCCTGCTCCCCATCGTCCACGAGCTGAACAGCGCTCGGGGCGTGATCGCAAACCTCCACGGGAGCTGGACGCACGTCGTGTCGTTCCTCGATCGCTCCTCCAAACCGGCGGTCGTGACCGGCTCCCGGCGGCCAGGCCCCCTCATGGAGGGGATTCGGTTCGAGAACGTGTCGTTCGAATACGAGCCGTCCCGCCCCGTCCTCACGGACGTCTCTCTGGAGATCCGCCGCGGCGAGACGATCGCCCTCGTGGGGACCTCCGGGGCCGGGAAGTCGACGCTGGCCGATCTCATTCCACGGTTCGTGGACCCGACCCGAGGACGGATCACCTGGGACGGGGTCGACCTCTGCGACCTCGACCTCGCTGCTCTCCGTGCTCGCATCGCCGTCGTCAGCCAGGACACGTTCCTGTTCCACGACACGGTCGCGAACAACATCGCCTATGGAGAGACGCCAGAGATGGATCGGGTCGAGGAGGCCGCTCGACAGGCTCATGCCCTGGAGTTTATCCAAGACTTGCCCGTCGGCTTCGACACCGTGCTGGGAGACCGCGGCGCCCGTCTCTCTGGGGGGCAGCGCCAGCGGATCGCCATCGCGCGAGCCCTCTACCGGGACCCCGACGTGCTCATCCTGGACGAGGCCACGAGCGCCCTCGACAGCGTGTCGGAGCGGCTCGTGCAGAGGTCGCTCGACGAGCTCCGCGTCGGGCGGACCGCCATCGTGATCGCGCACCGACTCTCGACCGTCGAAGATGCGGACCGGGTCGTGGTGATGGCGAACGGCGAAATCGAAGAGGTCGGGTCCTACGACGAGCTTCTCGCGCGGCGCGGGCTGCTCTGGGAGTTCCACCGGCTCCAGTCCCAGCCTGTCGCTGCCTAAGTTAACACACGGGACCACGTCCATCCTCATCAAGGCTACCTGACCGGAGACGGCACCAAGCCGACACCGTCCACGCGCCTCTGCGTCTAGCACCTTCGAGACGTCTCCGCACAATGAGTGGTATAGCTGTCAATCTCTTCCTCGTAGGGGCTCCTAAGTGTGGGACCACCGCAATGGCGGCGTATCTCGACCGGCACCCTTCGATCTGTATGGGACCCAAGGAAACGCATCAGTTCGGGAGCGACTTGAGACATCCGGATACGGAGGGCCAGTCGTTGGAGGCTTACTTGTCCTCCTACGATAAGTGCGGAAACGTGAGCTATTACGGAGACGCCTCTGTCTTCTACCTCAGCTCTCAACGGGCATATAAAGAGATTCATGAGTACAACCCTTCGGCTCGTATTATCATTATGTTGAGAAATCCGGCGGACATGATGTACTCATGGTATAGCCAGTCGATGTGGATGCGCCGTATTCTCCCGAGCGGGCCGCTTGATCCGGATTCGGGACAAGTGATGACGTTCGAAGAGATGCTTGACTCAGAGGAGGAGAGAGTTATAGCGTGGAAGAAGATAGGAGACCCACTCGCAGCTCAAGGGATGTTCCAAAACACCATCTACAGCACGAAGGGGGCGATGTACTACGATGATGTAGCTAAGTACTTAAATACATTCGATAAATTGCATGTAGAAATATACGAAGACTTCAAGGAAGATTCTGTTCGGGAATTGAGGCGAGTTCTGTCCTTTCTGGGTTTGCCTCCGGTAGACGATACTGCCATGTATAGACCGGTGAATCAAAACCGGAACATTCAGAGCATGGGACTCCACCGCGTTCTGAACAGCCACCACGAGTATGGAGCGGCCCGCAAGGTGTGGCGATCGCTAGTGCCTCAGCGAGTTCGGAAAGGCGCTCACCGCCTTCTGCAGCGGCGGAACGTCCATGAGGCTCCCCGACCACCAATGAAGAGTGAGACCCGCGCGAGACTCAACGACCACTTTCGTGAGGATGTAAAACGGCTAAGCAGTTTGATCGGTCGTGACCTTAACGCCGTCTGGTTGAAGCCGTGACGGAGGGCACTGCACCCTTTTTCGTCGTCGGTGCAAACCGCTCCGGGACCACGCTCCTCCGGCTGATGCTGGGGGCTCATCCCCGGCTGGCGGTCCCGGACGAGCTGATCTATTTCCGCCACCGAATGGCCGGGGCCGACCCCCGCCACTGGCGGAACCCTGAAGTCTCAGAGGCTGACTACGACGCGTTCGTTCGGGAATGGCTCGATCAGACTGTGGAGGCACTTCCTGGGCTCAGCCGCGATGATCTGGCTGCGATTGCCGACCGGATCGTGGAGCGCCCGGAACATGACCTCCGTGAGCCGTACCGGGCGGTGGCCCAGGCCTGGGCCGACCGCCAGGGGAAGGTGCGGTGGGGGGAAAAGACGCCTGGCAATGTGTTCTACGTCGACGTCCTCCTCGACATGTTCCCCGAGGCCCGGTTCATCCACCTCGTGCGAGATCCCCGGGCTGGTGTCCACTCGATGATCCAGGCCGGGCAGTTCGGGCCGGACCCCGTCCTCTGCGCGCTGAACCGCCGCCGGTTCGTCCTCGAAGGCGGCGCTCTCCTGGAGAGGGTCGTGCCCCCTGCCCAGCGGACGCTGCTCCGGTACGAAGACCTCGTACAGGACCCGGAACGGGCCGCGCGTGAGCTCTGCGCGTTCCTCGGGGAACGCTTCGATCCGGCCATGCTCGCATTCCACCGCCGCTCATCGGAGGTCATGACGGACGACGCCGCCAGCGGCCACAACGCCCTCGCCACTCGCCCGGTCACGGCGTCCCGCCAGGAAGCGTGGCGGACGGAAATGCCTCTCCCCATCCAGGCCAGGATCGACGCCGTGTCGGAACCCATCCTCGCGGCGTACGGATATGAGCCGACGGGGCATAGGCTGGGCATAAGGGGCTACGCCGACGTTCTCGCGAAGTGGGCGTACTGGCTATGGCAGACGTGGCGCCACCGGGAGGAGGACGGATACCTCGTGGTCCACGCCGCGTTCGCCCGGACACGCCAGCGTTTCCGCAGCATGTTTGGCTCAAGCCCTTCGCACAACCCGGAGGACGCGTGGGCACACTGATCACATGCAACGCAGCCTACGGCATAGGTGGTGTGGGGCAGCATTTTGCACAGGCCGTGGAGGACCTCCGCGCCTCAGGAGACCTCTGGGGCTATCTGACCCCGTCCCCGAAGCCAGGTGATACGAATGGGGTAGAGGTCCAAGGGAGAGACATCCGCTGGGTGAGCCGCTACTCCCCGCTCCGCTTTAGCGCGGGATGGCAGAACTACTTGAGTGGTGACCTGTTCGACCAGGCTGCCGCTTCCTGGCTGGCGGCGAACAGCGACGGCCTGCCAGGCACTGTCGTTGGCTTCGTAGGAAGGGCGCTCCGTAGCTTCCAAATGGCCCGCCGCCTGGGAGTGGAGCGGTTGGAGCTGGTCGCCCTGAACACGCACGTCGAGTACCTCCGCCGGCAGCACGAGCGGGCGTGGACGGAGTGGCCGCTCGACAGGAGCTGGTTGAACAGCGCTCAGGTGCAGAAAACGCTCCGTGAATACGAGGAGGCTGACGTCATCTACGTCCACTCCGAGCTGACGCGCGATTCGTTCCTAGAATACGGAATCCCACAGGCCAAGCTTCGGAGGATGCACCTGCGAGCGGACGACCGCTTTACCCCCGCTACAGGCAAGAGCCTCGACGGAGTGTTCCGGGTCGTCTACGTCGGCAGCGTGACATCTCTAAAAGGGATTCCCGTGCTCGTCGAGGCCTTCCGGCACCTCAGAGAGTCCAACGCGGAGCTGACCATCGTAGGCGGGTGGGCTAGTCGCTCGATGCGCCTCTATATGGAGGGGGCCATGCGGGAGGACGAGCGAATCCGGATGCGGCCGGGGGACCCGCTTCCTCACCTGCAGCGAGCTGACGTGTACGTGCACCCAAGCTATGATGATGGTTTCGGGTACGCGGTCGCGGAGGCGCTGGCCTGCGGGGTACCCGCAGTCGTGACCGATCGGACGGGCGCGAAAGAATTGATTGAAGAGGGAGTAAACGGATGTATCGTTCCCTCTGGGTCTGTCGAAGAGGTGGCAGAGGCAATCTCAAGGGCGTACGAATGCTACACGCGGGAGCTGGATGCCTCAGATCCTATGCTTAACTCTAAAAGATGAGTGGGCGACTTCTCCTCTGTAGTACAGAGCAACTCACGCGGACCCTCGGAGTCTCGAAGGTGCCCATCGAACTCGCCGATGCCATGCGTCAGCGGGGATGGACCGTCGACGTCGTCGGCCCAGAAGACTATGTGCGCCAGTACGACACCCTCACGGTGCCTGAACGGAAGCAGCGAATCAATGAGGAGCTCCGGAGGCTGATCATCTCCGAAGGTGCCGGATATGACGTCGTGGACTACCAGATCCAGAACCTCCCGTTCGACCGAGCATTGTTCTCGGAGAGCACGCTTCTGGTCGCGCGCACGCCCCTCCTGCATGCTCACCTCGATCACATTCGATTCCCGCAGCCCCTCACCCTCCGTCGGCTGGCAGGGAAGCTGTTTCGAGACCGAGCACGGCAGCGGTTCCTACAAAGGCAGATTGAGACCGGGCTGAAGACGGCACGGGAAGCCGACCTCATCGTGGTCAACAATGAGACCGACAGGGCGGAGCTCGTCCGGCGCGGGGAGCCACGAGACAAGGTTCGGATGATCCCCCTCGGACTGAGCAGTACAAGGCTAGACGAGCTCGAGATAGACCCAAAGATTGTTCCTGCAAACCCCACCGTCGCTTTCGTAGGAACTTTTGACTGGCGGAAGGGAGCCGCCGATTTTCCAAGCCTCGTTTCGCGTGTAAAAGCAGAAGTACCGACCGTACAGTTCCGTCTGCTCGGAACCCGGGGAATGTTCCGGGAGGAAAAAGATGTACGCCGTCAGTTCCCGAGGGCCCTGCAGGGGTGCATTGAGGTCGTCCCCACGTTCACGCCAGAGGCGCTCCCACGGCTTCTCGCCACCTGCTCGGTTGGAGTGTTTCCGTCTTACCTTGAGGGGTTCGGATTCGGGGTGCTCGAAATGCTTGCGGCGTCCCTCCCCGTGATCGCCTACGACGCTCCCGGTCCTCCAGCGATGCTCCCCAGCAGATGGTTGGTGGCTCCTGGAGACAAGGCCACGATGGCTGATAAGCTAGTCCGTATGCTAACCGATCACGATCGGCTTTGCGCTGAGAGGCATTGGGCAGCCGAGAGAGCACAGAAGTTTACGTGGGCTCATGTCGCTGCGCAGTCTGAGGCCGCTTATGCGAATGCCATAGAGAGGAGGGCGAAGGACCGCAGCACAACATATCCTGTCTGAGCAGATGCCTACAAGCGTTGATATAGAGCGTCCACTTTCTCCACCCAGAAGCCGGCACGGGTGGCCAGAGTGGGAGGGCCCCCCTCAGGCCGCTCCGGATGGAGTTATGTATGGGGTTGTCTTTGGGTGCCCTCGGTCTGGAACGACGTTCCTGATGGAAGCTCTGGAGGCCCTGCCTCGTACAGGGTGCCTGAGCGGGGTCGTCTATCCGCTGAGTGCTATCCAGCTCTTGGACAGTGCCCTTCCCCCCGATGTCAGGTCGATCCTCGTGACGGAGTTTGAGAGGTCACTGGATGTGTACCTCCGGTCCGGAGAGTTCAACAGCCGGTCTGCGGCGATTCGGAAGTGGGCCGTTGAGCGTGGGGGTGTCGCTCAGCTTCGGGATGCATTGCAAGGGAAGAGGTGTATCGACAGCTTCATTTACAAGGAGCCGTTCCTGAGCCTGGTTCCTTCTTTGGCTGCCGAGTCGCTTCCAGGGGCTCCCATCGTCTACATCTACCGAGACGGCCGTGACGTCGCAAACTCCTTGGATCGATCGTACCGAGTGCTCACGGACAACCGTCTCACCGACCTACGAAGCACCGAGATGAGAGTTGGTAGGAAGGTGGATCACAGGTATGTCCCCTATTGGGTTGAAGAGGGGCGTGAAGATGAGTTTCTGAGTTACTCCCCCTTCGTGCGCTGCATCTGGATGTGGGAAATAATGGTCAGGCGGTGTCGCCAGTACTTTGAGCGATCTGGACTAGTCAACAAGGGCCAGGTACTGAAGGTGAAGTATGAAGAACTGATGGCTGACCCTGTCGGGGTGGGAGAGGGGATCGCCAGGCACTTTGGAGCCGAGCCCACATCGGCGTACAGAAGGCGACTTAGACGAGCTAATATGGACTCGATTGGCAAATACCATAGGCGCGACCACGAAGAGCTGGATATCGCAATGCGATTGGCAGGTGAGGAGTTGGCGATTCACGGATACATCTAGTATATCTTGACTGTAGATCTTGTTTTCCCTGCTCTGCCACCCTCTCTGGATGGAATCGGAGACTACACGGCGCGTTTAGCCGAGGCGCTTGCGGCCTTGGGGACAGACGTTCGAGTTCTGACAGCGGAAAAGGACCCCACATACATTGAGGGGGTTGAGGTGGCTTCTGTGCTGGAGACGAATCATGTCCACGTACAGGTTCTGCAGGATGCACTCCGGGTTAAACTGCCCGGTGTGTTGATCCTCCAGTACAACCCGTTCAGCTGGGGCCACTGGGGCTTCAACCCGCTGTTGCCCGAAGTGCTTCAGAAGATCAAGCGTTCGCATCCTGGACTGCGTCTAGCCGTGATGGTTCACGAGCCGTTCGTGCCTGCGAGGTCCTGGCAGTTCGCGATCATGACCGTGTGGCAACGGTGGCAGCTGTGGCGTCTCGGGCACGTCGCAGACGTAGTGTTCGTCTCGACCGAGGCCTGGGCGAAGAGGTTCTCGACCTGGTTCGAACAAACCCCGGTCTACCACCTCCCGATCGGATCCAACATTCCCGTGACGGGAGAGGGCAGAGGCGAAGCACGCATGAGACTCGGCGTCGAGGACAGGTTCGTGCTCGGTCTCTTTGGGTCCGCGTCGACGCAGGACGGCCTGCCGTACGTGCGGGCGGCGGTCAAGTCGGTCGTAGATGAGAACCCAGCAGCGGTGCTGCTCTATGTAGGTCCTGACGGGCGGAAGGTAGAGGAGTCCCTGCAGGGACTCCCCGTACGCAATCTGGGGAAGCTGTCGGCTCTAGAGGTGTCCAGTGCGTTTCGGGCCATGGACCTGTCCCTGGCTCCGATCCCTGATGGAGTGTCTACACGGAGAGGGACGGTGATGGCCGCGCTCGCTCACGGGGTCCCCGTCGCCAGCTTGTCCGGTCCCTCGACAGACCGCGTGTTCGCCGCCGGATCCGGACAGTCTATCTGGCTCTCTCCGACGGGCGACGTGGAAGCGTACGGCCGGCTGGCGGCCGCTCTTGCGGCCCACCCGGCTCGAGCCGACGTAGGGACGGCGGGGTGTACACTCTACGAACAGGAGTTCGACTGGCCGGTGATCGCAGACCGAGTTCTGAGCCTGTTGGAGGAAAGCAACCAGTCCGACCTGCACGCCCGATCCTGATGCCCCAGGAGACCATCAAAGTTCCGTACGTGGCCGGCTGGGTCCGCAGCGTGTGCACGCTCGTGGGCAACATGCTCAACGAGGACTCCGGCTTCTCGCCCGCCGGTGAGGTGCAGGCCGTGTGGCAGATGGAGCTCGGGACGGGCCAGTCGTGCGAGTTCGGGACCTCTCCCGGTGGCGGCGACACGTGGCGAGAAGGGTCCCCGGCGCCGGTGAGCAAGGAGGTGATAGGCGAGGCGCCGCCCCTCCTCCACTACGGGGACCATGTCAGGTAACGTGCACGCCCAGTCCCGAGAGGCCTCGATCCAGGACGACTCGCGCCCGAAACGGTCGCTGGCCATCGTGATGCCGCTCGCCACGCAGACGGGAGGGGCCGAGCAGATGCTGCTGGACCTGCTGATGAACGCCCGCGGGGGCGCGAGGTGGGGCATCACCCTCGCTTTTCTCGAGGACGGTCCCATGGTGGCGGCCGCAGAGTCCATGGGGTACGAGGTGGGGGTAATCCCAGCGGGCCGGCTCCGCGAGCCGCTGCCCTTTGCTCGTGCCGTCCGCCAGCTGGCGACGTGGATCCGAGAGACGCGGCCAACGGCTGTCCTCTCGTGGATGACGAAGGCCCACCTCTATGCAGGACCGGCGGCCCGGCTGGCGGGGGTACCGGCTGTGTGGTTCCAGCACGGCATCACTGGTGGGAACTGGCTGGACCGTCTGACCTCACGGATCCCCGCAGCGGGCATTCTGTGCTGCTCTGAGGCCGCCGAGCAGGCGCAACGGCGGCTGCGACCGGTGACGCCCACGGAGGTCGTGACTCCATCCGTGGGCCTCGACCGATTCTCGGAGGCCGCGCTGCCCTCTCCTGGGGCGTGTCGGGAGGCCCTCGAACTGGATCCGACCGCCCCGACCGTGGTCATGGTGGCCCGCCTGCAGCGGTGGAAGGGCGTCCACGTGTTCGTCGAGGCCGCCCGGAAGGTCCGCGCGACGCATCCCGATGCCCAGTTCGTCGTGGTCGGTGGGGCCCACGCGCTGGAGCCAGACTACGCCGACGAGGTCCAGGCGGCCTCGGCCCGAAACGGCGACGTCGTCCTGTTCGCGGGGTACCGCTCCGACGTGCCCCTCTGGATGCAGGCGGCCGACGTGATCGTTCACGCCTCGATCGAGCCGGAGCCCTTCGGGATCGTACTTTTGGAAGGCCTCGCCCTCGGCAAGCCCCTCATCGCCTCGAACGCAGGAGGGCCAATCGAAATCCTGCGCGACGGGGAGGGCCGCCTCACGCCGCCCGGCGATGCCTCCGCCCTGGCCGGAGCCATTTCCGACCTCCTCTCCGAGCCCGAGAGCGAGCGTCAGGAGCGGGCTCGTCGGGCGCGTGCTCGTGCCGAGGCGTTCTCTGCCGACGGGCTCC
Organism: Rubricoccaceae bacterium; assembly: GCA_963811175.1. Lineage (GTDB taxonomy): Bacteria > Bacteroidota > Rhodothermia > Rhodothermales > Rubricoccaceae > Rubrivirga. The sequence goes on from CAWEQE010000002.1 coordinate 2,205,252, forward strand.
CGGCTCGTCTCGAAGCGGCTATCGACCGGCTCCTCCCATGACCCACGCGGCGTCTCTTTGTTCGCTCTGCTGGAGCCGGGCGGCCCCGTACCTCGCCGCGGTCCTGGGGGGCGGCGCGCTCGCCTGGCTGGCCACGGGGGGTCACGAGCGTCTCGCAATCGCCGCCGTGATTGCGCTGGGCATCGCCGCATCGGCGGTTCGGCACCCCCGCGTGGCGCTCGTGACCCTGCTGGTGTATCTCAGCCTGATCGGAGACATCCGCCGGGTTCTCATTCCACTCATCGGATGGCAGAGCCAGGACCCGCTGCTCCTCGTGGCGCCGGCCGCCGCCGGGATCCTCACGCTCTCCCTCGTCGCTCAGGGGCGGGTCCGCCTTGACACCGGGCTCTCCAAGGCGATCGCCCTGCTGATGGGCATCATGCTGCTGCAGGTCATGAACCCCCTCCAGGGAGGGCTGGGCGTGGGGATCGGGGGGATCCTCTTCTACGTCGTGCCGCTCCTCTGGTACTGGCTCGGGCGCGCCTACGTCGCTCCCCAAATGCTGGAGTGGATCCTGACCCGAGTGGTGGTCCCGTTGGCCTTCGCCGCGGCGGCGATGGGCCTGTACCAGACGTACGTCGGGCACCTGCCGTACCAAGAGCGCTGGATCGAGATGGCAGGCTATGCCGCCCTCTGGGTCGGGACTCGGGCGAGGGCATTCGCCTTCTTCCCATCGTCCGCAGAGTACGCACACTACCTCTCCTTCGGGATCGGCGTGTGTTGGATCATGGCGCTCCAACGGCGGTCGCCCCTGTGGATAATCGGGTTGGCATTTTTGGCCTTTGCGGTCTTCCTCATAGGTGCCCGGGGGCCCGTGGTGAAGACATTGTTTACGCTCACTGTGGTGTGGGCGGTAATGGGGAAGAATTTGAGCACATGGCTCCCCCGTCTCGTGCTTGCCGTGATAATCGGGGTAATCGCAACAGGTTGGAGCCTGACGGAAGTCGCCTCGCGGGAGTTTGAGGATCCACAAATTTCAGCGCTGGTGGATCGCCAGACAGAGGGGCTCCTCAACCCCGCGGACGAAGAGAAGTCGACGGCGGGCCTTCACAACAAAATGTTCGTGAACGGAATCATCCGAGGTATCTCAAATCCTTTCGGGTTGGGTCTAGGTGCCACGACGATGGCAGCGGGCAAGTTTGGTGGCGTAGGTGCCAGCAGCGAAGTGGACCTCTCGGACATGTTCCTCTCTCTCGGTCTCTTGGGTGGACTCACGTATGGCCTCGTAATAGCCTTGGTGCTCTTCCACGCATTTAAGACGTGGCATCGATCGCGCCAGACCGTGAGTCTCATGATCCTAGGAGTTCTCTTTCTCACGGCGGGTCAGTGGCTGCGAGGAGCTGAGTACAGCGTAGTCGCCATTGTGTGGCTGTGCATTGGGGTGCTAGACCGTTGGAGCGCAGACTTGGATACTTATCCAGAAACAGGTGGTAAATGATGAACATAGAGATAATCACACACAATTTAATAAAAGGAGATGGACAGGGACGTGTCAACTTGGAAGTAGCCCTCAGTGCGCTGCGTAGAGGCCACAGTCTCATCCTCATTGCAACGCGCGTTGCTGATGAACTGGCAGAGCACTCCTCGGTCAACTGGGATCGGGTGGAAGTGAAAGGGTGGCCAAGTCAGTTGGTTAGAGACCAGGTATTCGCGATGCAGTCCTCCCTTCGCGCGCGTGCTCATAATCCTGACGTGGTCATGGCTTGCGGGTACACGACATGGGTGTCTACAGACCTAAACGCTGTTCATTTTGTGCATCGGGCATGGTGGGACTCTTCCGCTCATACCCGCCGATTCCAGCGAGGACCATACGCGTGGTACCACGCAACCAACACAGCAGTTAATATCCACCTCGAACGCGCCGTCCTCGCACGGACCCGAGCAGTGGCTGCAGTTTCTACTCTTGTCGCGGAGCAACTGGCTCCAGTCCTTACCGATAGCGTCCCCGTCCATGTTGTGCCGAATGGAGTCGACGCCGAGGAGTTCTATCCAGGCGAGGAAGAGCGCGCGCCCCTCGGGCTACCTGAAAAGCCTCCTCTTGCTCTGTTTGTGGGGGACGCCCGTTCGCCGACTAAGAACTTGGACGGTGTGCTCAGAGCTCTCGCGCACGTTTCCACACTCCATCTAGCGGTAGCTGGAGATGTACAGGAGAGCCCTTATCCAGCGCTCGCAGAACAACTGGGTGTCGCAAGCCGAGTTCATTTCCTAGGGTTCCGTCGAGACGTAGCCCAGTTGATGCGAGCGTCCGACATGTTCGTGCTCCCCTCTCGCCACGATTCGTGCCCGCTCGTCCTCTTGGAGGCTATGGCCAGTGGGCTCCCAATCGTGACCGCCCGGACGGTTGGTACGGTGGCACCCATTGCTCCATTGTGTGGATACGTAATACCATCACCTGATGATACGGCCGAGTTGTCATCTGCTCTCAGTGTTCTGACACGGGACCCCCAACTCCGTGCGCAGATGGGAGAGGCGTCCCGTTTTATCGCGGAGCAGCACTCGTTCCGGGCCATGGGAGACGCGTACGTGGACCTTCTGGAGGCGCTGGCGGAGTCTCGCTCAGGACAGATGGCCATCAGTGAGCTAGAAAGAGAAACTAGAGGTTTGAGCGGTACGCGCCTAGCAACGATGAAGAAAACTCTTGGCCATGGGCGAGTATGAGCGCAGCAACTCAGAGCCATGGCAAGATCGTAGGGTTCGCTACCCAAGGAGCGGGTGGTGACGACGAGGCGCGTCTTCGCGGACTGCTAGAACATCTCGATGCAGAGTTTTTCCCGTTCGATAAACAGCGCAAGCTGAAATCTTCTATCATGCTTCTACGGCATATTCGGCGTCGACGCCCATCCTTGCTGGTTATGGAGGGAACAGGTGTTGCCGGAGGGATTGCCTTGCTCGCTGCCCGAGCGATGAAGACCCGATATGTCGTCTCAAGTGGAGATGCTGTAGGGCCTTTCGTTCATGCAAAAGTGCCTGCTCTCGGACTCCCTTTCGCGTTATATGAGAGAGTCCTCTACAGGTGGTCTACAGGATTCATTGGGTGGACTCCATACCTCACCGGCCGTGCCCTGACATTTGGTGCACGAAGGGGCACTACAGCTCCAGGCTGGGCCCCATTTACATGCTCCAGGGAGGAACTCCTTGAAGCTCGTTTTGATGTGCGCGGCAAGCTGGGGATCGAGCCTGATGCGCTGGTGATCGGGCTTGTTGGATCTCTCATGTGGAATCGGCGCCTTGAATTCAGCTATGGCGCCGACATTATACAAGCAGTCAGGCGCGCTAAGAGAAGCGACGTAGTAGCGCTCATTGTTGGAGATGGAAGCGGGAAAGAGCATCTCGAACGTATGGCCGGATCCGAACTGAATCAGCACATCTTTTTGCCGGGCCGTGTTCCCCGGGAGGAGGTGCCAAAGTTCCTTGCTGCGATGGATGTTGGAAGCCTCCCCCAGAGTGTCGATAGAGTCGGTTCCTTCCGCTATACGACTAAAATTAGCGAATACCTCGCTGCGCGGTTGCCAGTCCTGACGACACAGATTCCCTGCGCATACGACCTCGACGATGGGTGGGTGTGGCGTATACAAGGTACAGAGCCTTGGTCAGAACCATATCTGACGTCGCTCACTCGATTCGTGGAAGGTATCACAAAAGAAGATGTAATTATGCACAAAGAGGCCATACCTGAATATCAAGTTGAATTCGATCGAGAGCGTCAGGTGCGCCGTGTCACCGCCTTCATCAATGACCTTGTGCGTTTATGTTAGCTTGTAATGAAACAATTTATATGTTTCATACAAGAATCGTTAGTTCGATTGTCTTCCTTTCCTATCGGCTGGTTGACTGTGCTCCCAAATAACATCGCCGCCGGCTTGGGCCACCTTTTGCGCCGTTTCTGCACCCCCGAGGGATCGGAAGCCTGCTCAAGTTACGATGACATTTATAACATATAAAATACATAAATGATAACTAACGCATATGATATTGGCACCTCTTCTATTCATTGCGACGTGTGCATAATCGGGAGTGGGGCTGCTGGTATCACACTAGCCCGTGAATTCCTTGGAACACCCTACCATGTTGTTGTGCTGGAAGCTGGCGGTCGCGCTCTCACAGACACGAGTCAAGATCCCTACGCGAGTGAAGTCGTGGGCCTCGACCACAAGGGTGTTCATTCAGGTCGGGTCCGCGTCCTAGGGGGGACTACAACCTTGTGGGCGGGCCAAGCTCTTCCACTATTCGACGTAGACTTTAGGAAAAGAGAGTGGGTCCCATACAGCGGGTGGCCCTTCAGCCGACTCGAACTTGCGCCGTACTACTCTCGCGCCGAGGAAGTGATGGAGATCCCTCGGGCGACGTACGATGCTGCTACATGGCCTCAACAGGGTTCTCCACCCGCTTATACACCCTCGATAGCAACATCACACTATTCGCAGTTCGCAAAAAAGCCTAACTTCATTGTTAAGTATGGTAAAGAGCTTGAGCGGGCTACAAATGTAAATGTAGTAACTCATGCGAATGTTGCTTCTATTGAAGTCAACGACAGTGCAACTTTGGCTGATGAGGTTGTAGTGCGCCCGCTCCAGGCTGAAGAGATCCATATACGTTCACGATTCGTAGTAGTTTGCTGTGGGGGCGTCGAGTCCGCCCGGCTACTCTTGCTTTCGGACTCAGTCGAGCCGGGAGGGGTGGGAAATAGTCACGGCGTTGTTGGGCGGTTCTTTCAAGACCACCCAGGTATGGGAATTCCTGTAACTCCTATTAATAAACATAGATTTAGCAAAGCATATGATTCATTCAGAATAGGAAGTATCCGTTATGCAATAAAGATTGCTGCAAGTACGGATTTCCAGATTATGAACAAAACGCTGCATACAGGTGCCGAAGTTTATTATCCATTATCTGAAGGCGATCCAATTTCAGCTGCAAAGGAGATTCTTAAGTCTGCAAAAACACCTGCCTTGTGGCACCAGATACCTAGACATGTGGCCGAGGTTGCCAGGCAACCTGCTCAGGTGGTTAGGGCGGCCGCACGACATTACGTGCTGAACCGGCCTGCCTCCGTCGGGAGCACTCAGCCTCACTTGGGCGTTGGTGGGGAGCAAGAGCCGAATCCTCTGAGTCGCGTCTCTCTTAGCCATCAACGAGACGAGTTTGGACAACGACGCGCAGTCTTGGACTGGCGCCTTAGCGGAGCGGAGACCCGCTCAATGGAAATGTTCGTCCACGCGCTTGCCCAGGAGTGGGAACGATTGGACCTAGCCCGGATTGATCTGGCGAACGTTGAATTCCAAGGACGGGAACGGGGAGCCCATGGTGGGTTCGTTGATGCGAATCACCATATGGGAACGACTCGGATGGGCACCGATCCTAAAGTGAGTGTCGTGGATCCACAGTGTCGCGTCCACGGGTACCACAACCTCTATATTGGGAGCAGCGCAGTCTTTCCCACAGGGGGTGCCTCAAATCCGACTCTGACCATCATCGCCCTGTGCTTACGCATTGCCGACGATATTAGGTCGAAACTTAATTAGTTGTTTATTACGTCGAATATAATACAATGGAGTTAAATGTACTTTCAGGAACAGATATTACGACTACTCACCTTGGTTTTGGGTGCAATAATTTATTGGGTAATAAAACAGCGCGGGAGGGTGGTCGCTTACTTCAATCCGCTTACGAAGCAGGAGTGCGCCACTTCGATGTTGCCCGTTATTACGGATTCGGTGGGGCAGAAGCCGTAGTCGGTGAGTTCGCAAAAGGGAAGCGATCAGAAATCACCATCGCCACGAAGTTTGGGATTCAGCCCCCCACACCAAGCGGTCATGGCGTTGCTGGTGCTCTTCGCAAGGGCGCAATCGCGTGTGCTCGCCGCCTTGTACGTTTCTCTCCTCTCATCCGTGATCTCGCTCGGAGAAACCTCAAGAGCGTGATAAAAGAGAGGCAGTTTGATCTAGCCACTGCCGAAGCCAGCCTGCACACAAGCCTTCGTGAACTTGGCACCGACTACATTGACATCTATTTACTACACGAGTGTGGACCCAGTGACTGTAGTCCGGGATTGTTAGATTTTTTAGATAAGGCACGGAGCAGCGGTAAGATTCGTGCTTATGGTATAGGAACGGACATTGATTATACGGAAGCCATATGCGCTGAAAGCCCCGACTATACAAAGATCATTCAGTTTAATAACAATGTATTTAATCTAAATACGCAGAGGGCGATCAAATTTGCTAGCTTTCCCAGTGGCAGAGCTTGGATTACACACGGTGCTGTTGGGCAATTTAGAAACTTGATTCAACGCGTACTGGAAGACTCCGACCTCGCTGGCGCCTGTTCGGAAGCGGTCGGCCTCGACTGCGCAGACTCTAAAAATATATTGGCATTAATAGTGCAGCAGGCGCTTCTATCTAATCCCAATGGGATAGTTCTTTTTAGATCTGAATCAGATAGCAGGATTCGCTCGACCATTTTGGCAGCTACGGAACCCAGCCTTACTGAGGAACAGGTGACTAATTTTGAGTGGTTTGTCAAGCGGTGGGGTGGAGACAACGCACGATGTTAAACCTCGGGTTTGTGACAGTAATCGCTTAGCCATCGCCGGTCCTAAGTTTCGCATTCATTTGCTCATGAGTTGGCATTCCCTGGCGAAGTACCTATCGCTCTGCCCGCTGTCCGGAGATCTCGAGCGTATCGGTCAAAGACTTACGCAGATGTAGATGGCCCCGTCTTTCAGGCCGCCCATCAGTAGACTCGATGATTATGAAAGATCCCCCAAGAGGACCAGCAGCTCAGTGACTAGTGCGGCCGGTGGTGGACGTCGTATGCAATCGGTTCTCAACGTTGTAAGTTTTGGTGACCACTCCTGATTAAGATGAAGCCCCAACGCTTGCTCGCCCGTTTATCCCTGCGGCATCCTTTTGGCGAGCGAGTGCTCCGCGCTGCCTGCGCCGCTGGTGTGCCAGGCGCTGGAGGGGTAGCCCACGCTTACACTGAGGTCCTCGAAACGCCGTGTATCCGAACAACTCACTTTGATGGATATACACTCCGAGTAAACGTAGCCGAGTATCGTGGTGTCGCTTCATACTTCAGAAAAGAGCCGCACACGTTCTGGTTTGTTCCTGAACTAGTGAGACCTGGCGATGTGTGCTTGGATGTGGGGGCGAATATGGGGCACTACACCCTTATGTTGGCAGCGCAGGTTGGAAAGGAGGGGGGGCGTGTGATCGCCTTCGAACCCCAACCTTTTTTCGCGGACCTTATCAGACAGTCAGCCTTAGACAACGAACTCGGAGATGCGATTGTCGTTGACCAGCGTGCGGCGTACCGGACAACTGGTGAGGCGTTATCGTTCTTCTTCGGTGAACAAAAGAACAGCGGGGTTGCTTCGCTCCACGCTTCGTTCCAATCTGGCGCACGCAAGGGCGAGCGCCGAGGGGCAGGCTCTATGAATATCGTTACAGTTACGCTCGCCGACGCATTCGACGAGCATGACGTCAAACACTGCCGGATACTAAAAATTGACGTTGAAGGAGCTGAGTACGATACGCTCCTTGGTTGCCGCACACTCCTAGATTCGAGACGGGTAGACTTCGTAGTGATCGAGACCCACACTGGTAGCCAATCTGAACGGCTCTTGCTCGACGCTGGATATGCCGGATACCGAATAGATGAGGTCCGGCAAACCCTTACGCCACTCACCAATGTTCCTTCGGGACAATTCGGCGATTCACTCCATGTGAGCCCGGAAGTACCTGTAGCGTCCTATACTCAACTGGGTCTTTAATCCAACGGGTGTGGGGCGAGAACTGAATCGACCCGGGTTTGCCGGAGGCTCCCATCCTTGACAACTTGGAGCTATGAGCAAACCCACCCGCTACACACCCGAGGTTCGGCAGCGCGCTGTCCGTCTCGTCCGCGACCAGGAGCACGACCACCCGTCGCAGTGGTCCGCCATCCGGTCCGTTGCCGAGAAGATCGGCTGCACCGCCGAGACGCTCCGCAACTGGATCCGGCAAGACGAGCGTGACCGAGGCCAGCGCCCCGGTCCCTCGACCGACGAGAGGGCACGGCTGAAGGAGTTGGAGCGCGAGAACCGCGAGCTCCGCCGCGCCAACGAGATCCTCCGGAAGGCGTCCGCGTATTTCGCACAGGCGGAGCTCGACCGCCGACCGACGCGATGGTGAGCTTCATCGACGACCACCGCGAGGTCTACGGAGTCGAGCCGATTTGCAGCGTGCTGCCGGTCGCTCCGTCGACCTACTACGCTGCAAAGGCCCGCGAGGCGGATCCCGCTCTGTGCTCGGCTCGCGCGCAGAGCGACCAGACGCTCCGAGTCGAGATCCAGCGCGTCTGGGACGAAAGCGGCAGACGCTACGGCGCGAAGAAGGTCTGGAGGCAACTGCGACGCGAGCAGATTGAGGTTGCCCGCTGCACGGTCGCGCGGCTGATGTGCGCGATGGACTTGCGTGGCGTCGTACGTGGCCGCCGCGTGCGGACGACCGTCCCGGCGGACCTCGCAGATCGGCCGCTCGATCTGGTCGAGCGCGACTTCACGGCCGCGCGCCCGAACCAGCTCTGGGTCTCAGACCTGACCTACGTCGCGACGTGGCGCGGCTTCGTCTACGTCGCCTTCGTGATCGACGTGTTCTCGCGTCGGATCGTCGGGTGGCGTGTGTCGAACTCGCTCAAGAGCGACCTGGCGCTCGACGCGCTGGAGCAGGCGATCTGCGAGCGCACGGTCGGCGGCGACCGCCTCGTGCACCATAGCGACAGGGGCGTGCAACCCGGATTCAACCGGTCGTCGCAACGGTAGGTGTGGATGCCGACTGCAGGGCCTCGGCCGGCGTCCGCCAGCCCAGCGTCTTACGCGGCCGGGTGTTGAGCGCCAACGCCACCGCCGCCAGCTCGGTTGCCCCGTGCGCGGCGAGGTCCGTCCCCTTCGGGAAGTACTGCCGGAGCAGCCCGTTCGTGTTCTCGTTCGTCCCTCTTTGCCACGGGCTCTTCGGGTCGCAGAAGTAGACCGGCATCCCAGTCGCCTCTCGCAGTTCCGCGTGCTGGGCCATCTCCGCCCCCTGGTCCCACGTCAGCGAGCGGCGCAGGGACTTGGGGAGCGTGTTGACCGCCTCCGCGATGGCCCGGCGTACCGCTTCGGCCCCGTGCCCCGCCAGGGCGGGACCGTTCTTCTGGCGCGGCGCTGCCCCGTGGCCGGCCGGCCGGGGCAGGTGGAGGAGGACCGTATACCGGGTCGTCCGCTCGACGAGCGTCCCGATCGCCGAGCTCCCGATCCCGAGGATGAGGTCGCCCTCCCAGTGGCCGGGCACGGCCCGGTCGGCGGCCTCCGACGGGCGGTGGCGGACCAGGAGCTCCGGGGTGACGAACGACTTGCCCCGACCTCGTACTCGCGCCCGAGGCACTCGGAGCGGCCGTCCCGTGCGCAGGCACGCGCTGAGGTCGCGCCGGAGCCCTCCGCGCTCCTCGACGAAGAGCGCTTGGTAGATGGCCTCGTGACTGATCCGCATCGTCGGGTCGTCGGGGAAGTCGAGAGGCAGACGGCGGGCGGTCGGCCCGTCGCTCCGGGCTCCACGCTCGGGCCCACCGCCGGTGCTGTCGGCGCCCGTGTCGTCGTCCCTTCCAGGCGACCTCCGGCCCAGCGACCGGCTCCCCGGTCGGAGCCGCAACGGCTCCGCCCAGGCGGTCTTGGACGTAGTCCCGCAACCGCGTGTTGGAGTCCAGCTTCGAGGCCCTCGGCCGGCGGGCGGCCCGGTCGGCGTGCCACTGGGCCGTGGTCGCGCGGTAAACGAAGCCGCCGCTCCGCGTGGAGGCGTTGCGCCGGAGCTCGCGGGAGACCGTCGAGGGCGCCCGGCCGATCCGGCGCGCGACCTCGCGCACGCCGTGGCCTCGGGCACGGAGGAGGGCGATCTCCTCGCGCTCGGCGAAGGAGAGGTACCGCCCGGAAGGCGACGCCGTGGTGGGAGCGAGGTGAGTAGGGGGCATGCCGCCGGCGTGTCGGAACCATCGGGCCCCGACCGCCGGGGCCACCCCGACGCTACGCGCGGCGCCCTCGCTGGAGAGCCCTTCCGCGATCGCGACCCAGAACCGCCGCCGGTGCTCCTTACGCGTGACCGGGGGGCGCCCAGGCGAAGGCATGGGGGCTCGCCCTGACTTTCCCGAACTCCGCTTCCGAGTGCTCATCGCAGGCCCCTCCGCAGGGGTGTTGCGACGACCGGTTGAATCCGGGCAATACCTCTCTATCCGCTACACCGAGCGTCTGGCCGCAGCCGGCATTGAGCCGTCGGTCGGCAGCAAGGGGGATTCGTACGATTGCGATCTTCCTGGTGCCCGCTTTCGGGCGCCCTCGGGTGGGGCGGTCTGACCCCTGTTACGATCGACCACGGTGTCCTTGCGTTGACGTGTCGACCGCCCGCCCGGGGGAGCTGCTTGGCCCGCAGCCCGCAACTGCCGTGACCTCATAGGAGCGTGATTCCCACGCGGGATCTCTTCGCAGTCCTGTCCGCCCGTTTGGGCATCGGGCCGTCTCCTCACTACGCGGTGACCGCCATGCCCAGCCTGAACCTCCAGCGGACCGACGTCGTCGTCGGGGTCGACACACACAAGGACGAGCACATGGCCGTCGCCCTCGACGGCATCGGAGGCCAGCTCGGCTCGTACGCCCTTCCTGCTACACCCGAGGGGTACGCCGCCCTGCTCTGCTGGGCGCGTAGGCACGGCCGCCTCGTCGCCTTCGGCGTCGAGGGCACGGGCAGCTACGGCAGTGGACTGGCCCGCTACCTCCGCCGCCAGGGCGTCAGGGTCTACGAGGTCTCACGGCCCCCCCGACGGGGCGAGCGGCGGGCCGCCGGCAAGTCCGACCTCATCGACGCCGAGCACGCAGCCCGCGAGGTCCTCTCCGGCGAGGCGACGGCCGCCCCGAAGGCGGCCGACGGGAACGTCGAGGTGCTCCGCCTGATCAAAGTCGCCCGCGACACGGCCGTCAAGTCGCGCACGCAGGCGATCATCACGCTGAAGGCCGTCCTCGTGACGGCGTCCGACGAGCGCCGAGCCGAGTTGGAAGGGCTGAGCGACTTCCGCCTGATCACGGCATGCGCAGAACTGGCCAGCGGCTCGCCATCCACTCCAGCGAGCGCCGCAGACTACGTGCTCCGCTCGCTGGCTCTGCGCTGGCTCGCGCTCCACGAGGAGATCAAATCGCACACGCGTCACCTCGAGCGGATCACGGACGAGACGGCCCCGCAGCTCACGGCGGCGTTCGGGATCGGGTCCGACTGCGCGGCCGAGATGCTGATGGCGGCCGGGGACAACGGCGAGCGGATCCGGAGCGAGTCGGCGTTTGCGAAGCTCTGTGGGGTGTGCCCGATCCCGGCATCCTCGGGCCGTACGACGGGCCGGCACCGGCTCAACCGCGGAGGCAACCGGCAGGCCAACGCGGCGCTGTACCGGATCGTGGTCGTGCGGCTGCGCTGGCATCAGCCGACGATCGACTACGCGGCTCGGCGGATGTCGGAGGGCCGCACTAAAAAGGAGACCATCCGGTGCCTCAAGCGCTACGTCGCCCGGGGGGTCTTTCAGCTGCTGCCGCGATCCGTCGGACCGGCCGCCAGAAATCTTGCCCTCGGGGCTTGACAACTATAGGAGCATCAATGCCCTCGCCGAGCCGGTGATCGGGCTATTCAAGACGGAGGTGATCCATCTCGCCGGCCCGTGGCGCGGCCTCGAAGACGTCGAGATCGCGACGCTCGAGTGGGTGTGGTGGTACAACGAGAAGCGGCTGATGGAGCCGCTCGGGTACCTTCCGCCGTCGGAGTACGAAGACGCTTTCTACCGCCGCAGGAGGCTCAGGCCACCGAGGCGGTACTCACGTAATCTGGTCTCCGGTAAAGCCGGGGCGATTCACTTCAAGAGTCGGTAGGGAATCGTAGGAGAGTATCCTGAGTGATGTGGATGAGGTACCCATGGTATGGCTGAAGCACCGAGAGAGTCCGCTCTGCCTCGTCCGTTGACCCGGGGCGGAAGATCTCACCCTCACTGTCCATCACGTACTCTACGTGCTCCCAAACGCTCGACAGCGCCCGCTCAATGGGCATGGACACGTGGGGGAGGTATGGGAGAAGGTTCCAGCCCGAACGAAGGGGAATCTCTATGGATGACGGGTCTGGCAGGAGGTACGGGAGAGGGAGGTCAACATCCCCAGTGACGTACACCTCGTACGCTCGGGTGGCGTCCCACTCCTGGAGCCCGTCGACACCATAAGCCGGTGCGAACACATTTCCATCCACGTCCTTGACCACGGTCACTTCTGGCGTGGTGCCGAACAGTTCAGACAGAGGGGCTCGAAGGGATCCGAGGGGAAGTGCCACTGTGTTCCAGCCTTGCTGGAGAGTCACGTGGTTCTGCACGTCGGGGATATCTCCTCGTAAAGCGTCCCAGTCACCGGAGGGCCAGAGGGTCTCCCCGTAGTCAATCATTCGGTCGAGCGCAGGCTCGGAGACGCCGAGGTCGCGGAACGCGGAGACCGACCAGTACCATGCCTGAGGGTCCTTGTTTTGGGCGATGGGGTTCTGGTTGCCGACGGTGTCGAGGTAGCTCCACGAGTCTGAGCATGCCTTGTCGTTCAGGGCGCCCTCGGTCCCGTCCGACACCCCGTCCGCCCCCGGCCCGAGGTAGTCGGGACCGGCGAACCCCATCCCGCCCTCGTCGCAGTAGGCCCCGTCCCCGTCCGTATCCGTCATCAGCTCGACCCCAGACGGGGGGAGCTGCTCCCACCGGGTCATGAGTCCAGCGAGGACGGCCTCGTAGACGGCGGCGACGAGAGCCGGGTTGTTTCCCGCCTCTAAGTCGAACCTGGCAGGGCCGAGGACATTGGCCGGATGGACCTGAGCGGTCGGCCACCCGTACGGCTGGTCGGTGTTCCTATACGTCCGGTCCTCCTCCGGCATCGTGAACGTCTGGACCATCTTGGCGAACGAGAGCTCGGCTCGAACGAAGTGACCGGGGCCGCCGCGCTTGTTGAGGTCCTTGATGTGGCCTACGTGGTAGTTATAGTCTACGGGGGTCTGCCCTGTGGACATGGACCGGTTCCCCGCGTTCACGATCTGCTGCATCTGGTACCACGCCGTCGAGAGGTACTTGCCAACGAGGGACGTCGTGTACGGGAAGGCCCCGTCAAGCCCTGACGAGGCGATGTGTGGGGCCGCGTTAAACAAGGTCCGGCCGCCCCCGACCCACGTCCGTGCCTCGGCGTACTGGTCGTAGACATCGGCGGCCCGGCCCTCCAGACCAAACTCACGATGCATCTCCCAGTTCTTGACGATGACCCAGTGTTGGTAGGCGCGGCGGGCATCAATGATTCCCCAATCGTCCTTCGTGCCAGGGAGGTACGCTGGGGAAGGGGGGGTTGAAGAGACGGCCAAGTTGGCTCTGTGGCTGGTTGATCGTCTGATCCCACCGGCCTGTTAGGGTACCGCTCACCAGCAAGTCGCGGGCGTCGACGTAGGCTTCGTAAACGCGGGCCCCGTCTGCCGTTTCAGTGAAGAACTCGGACCCGTCACCGACACCGAGGGCGTCGATGGCGTCGGCCGGGTGGATGTCGGGGAGCCACTCGTTCCAATCGGGGAACTGGATAGCGAGGGGGGTCTCCCGCATGTTGAGCGTAGCCTCCGGGTGCGTGAGGGCGATGAGATCGTTGGCGGGGTTGCCGTCCTTGTCGGTCCCGGCGAGGTGGTCGAGCGTCTCGGCGTCCGTCTCCAGCACCCACTCCAGTCCGGCGCCTGCGGCCCATTCGTGGACCGGCTTCGAGTCGAGCCCGGGACCGGGCTGGAAAGGCGGGTTCCACGGCCGCCCCGGCGGCTCGTAGGCAAACGACGGGTCGCTGTTCTGGAGGCTCCGGACGTAGGAGGCGATCTGTTCCGCCTCGGTGCGGCTGAGCCCGTGGAACTCGGACCGTGCCACGATCGACTGGTTCGAGTACCCGTAGTACCAGAGGTCGCGGCCGTCGTGGGCGTGGCACCCGGAGCAGGTAGCTCGGATTTGGGCCCCCCCGGGGTGGTCGACGATCTGGGCCGTCCGCCACAGCTCCTCCCCCTTCTGGATGTCCGCCGCGCTGGCGAGGGGCGGGGACCAGGTGGCCGGGTCGTCGTCCACGAACGCATCGTCGGGGATCAGCCGACTCCCGTTTCGGCGGAGCAGGTTGAGGTCGATCACCCGGTAGCCGACCGTGACGCCGTCCGTCCCGTTGAACCGGAACGAGAGCGTGTTGGCCCCGGCATGGACCCCGCCGAGCGCGGCGACCGGGATCGTCATCCGCACGGTGTGGTAGGTCCCGTTGAGACCGCCGTACGCCGCCTCGTGCGGGTTCACGTCGACGGTCTGGTTCGTGAGCCCGATCCACGGCCCCCCGTTGATCCGGACCGACGCTTTGGGGCCGCGGCCTGGATTGATCGACACGTCGCGGTACACCGGGCTGTGCACCCGGAGGTAGAGGCGGTCGACGGCCGAAGGATCTTGAACGTCGAGGACGACCTCCTCTTGGAGGCCATCTCTGCCGAGGACCTCGATGGGAAGCAGGATCGGCGCCTGGCCGGGGGAGGCTAGGGAAGACGTCGCCAAGACGGGAGGAGGGGAGAAGGCACCCCCGGTAACGAGCGCCAGCAGGAGCGCGCACGCACCGAGCACGGCGAAGGAGGTCCCCGCCTTTCGGCGGATGGCGGTCGGGATCATGGACGGAGAGAGGAGGGTGCGAACACTCATGGCAGGGGCGTCAACCTACGTAGCTGCAGGGGCCTGCGTGGTCTATCGGCCCGGATCCTCACCGTATAAACAGACGGCCCCGGCGTCATCGAAGAGAGACCCCCAGCGGCTACTTGACGAGGAGGTACACGGGCGATGCAGACCGGATTCCCTCAGAAGAATATCAGAATGGCTTCCTGCGACCTCGGTGAACCTCGGGGTTAGGTCAGCACTCTGCGGAGGACACGCCTCCACTCGTAGGGTCCACGGAGGGGAAAACCACTCAGCCATGACACCAAACGCTCGGCTCGCCGCGAGGGCTGAGCCCAGCCTTGGTACGACCGGGGGGTCTGTCGGCGCAGAAGGCGGCGGCGCCTCGTCGGCCAACTTCGACCGCTAGGCGGCTATGGACGACAAGGCGGAGGGTACCGACCTTCCCGGGGAATGATGAGCGCGATCACAAGGAGACGTGTCTTCTCGCGTGCGTCACACCCTCAAGCGGAACAGAAACCAAGAAGCGCAGCACGAGAGTGGTCGGCTTTCGCTATGTTTCTCCTTTAAAATACCAGCGAGATAGATCGAGGCCCGTCAGACTTTCTGTTCTCTTGAGGTCGTCATAAAACATAGCCAATAGATCGTTAGATAGATTGGGGTCCAGTCGGGGCTTTTCGGTCCGGTTCCGGTTCAGCAAAATGCCGGCGGCCTGTTTGCGGAACGACGAGGGAACGACGAGTTGGGCAGTCCGCTTGATGAAATTGCCACCGTATACCAGATCGCTAATCCAACTCCTCTTGGGGACTCCGTGTCCGACATTCTTGGAAGCGAGTGGGCCGATCAGCGCGTCCAGTGGTTCAGCTCCAATGTGGGTGAACAGCGTTCTCAGGAACGCGTCGGGGGCCTTTTTCAACTGGTCATACGTGAGGACGCACACCTGCTCGTCTCCGAAAAAAGACTTGTAACGAGCTATGCCCTCGGCATAAAAGCTCTGACGGAAGCCTGACCCATAAGGAACAGGGTCCCCCTGCATGATGCACGACTTTGCCTTCAGAGCCAGCGACTCGAAAGCATCGTGGGGGATAGCTCCACTGTTGAGCATCATGAGGTAATGGGAGAAAGCTCGCTCCACCGGGTGCCGTAGGACGGCGACGATGCGGGCCTCGGGCGCAAAGGAGTGAAGGCGAGCGGGGGCCTCTGGACTGTTGAGGTACGATGTAGAGGCTTCCCCGACAGCTCGCTCTGTCGTCGCCCCCTCGAAGAGAGCGAGATACGCCTCCAGGCTCTGAGGACGGTTAGGGACATCGGCCTCTGAAAAGAAGTGAGGCTCCTTGAGAGCCGGCATGAACACATCGGGATGTTCAATGAGGCGGTGATACAAAGCCGTTGTCCCTGCTTTCGGGGCACCGATGATGAAGAAGTTGGGCCTCATTACCTGGGCGTTGCTAGGTTGGCTCCGCATTGCGCGGAAGGGGAAGGGCTCATCTTGCGTCCGTTCGGCTGCGTCCAGGTCAGACGCCAGCGAGAAGATCGGCGCCGCGCTGGCGGCCATCGCCGCAGGTGAGAGGGGAGGGGGCATGGGCAGTGAGAATCCTCACGCCGTTCGCTCCGCCGTCCTTCAGGATGGAAAGGACAAGAGGGGGCGGTGTGACCACTCTAAGCGTGACCCCCTGCGGGTAGCAAGGGGGGGGAATCATAAGATCGGGTACACGGAGGGCACCGTGTTCGGCAGAAGGCTCCGCACCACGTCCGATGGTGCCTTGACCTGACGTGGCGGCAGCGGCGCGATCTCCTAAAATGTCCTCGTCCAAGGCTCCGCACCTCTAGACGACAAACCGGGGCCGCCGCCCGCAGAACTGGCGGCGGCCCCGGCCGAACCCCGGCGCTACGCCGGGACCGTCACCGTCGCGACGCCCTCGCCGACCCCGCCGGGCCGGTCGGTGGCCGTCACGCGGACCTCGACGGTGGTCCCGCTGGCGACGTCCGTCTGCGCGGTGTAGACCCAGCGGCCGCCGTCGGGCACGGCTTCGCCCGCTTCCAGCACGGCGCCGGCGCCGTCCGCCAGCACCACCTCGACGCGGACGACGCCGACGTCGTCGGTGGCCTCGACGGCGATCGCGTCGCCCGTCGTTCCGGCGTAGGCCGAGACGTCGACGGCGTCGACGGCCGGGGCGGGGCCTCGAAGACGTAGAACTCGCCACACTCGAGCGAGTGTGGTGGTTCAACAAGCGCCGGGTTTTGGAGCCTCTCGGGTACTTTCCACCCGCCGTATACGAAGCCGTTTTCTACCGCCACTGCGAGATTCAGGCTGTCACGGCGGCACTCACGTAAACCAGCCTAAGGCAAACCCAGGGCGGTACACCCGGCGGTGGCCTGACTGATCGCGACAGTCTGGCCCGCCAGTAGTCGGGCTGCGACCTCCTCTGCGCTCTGAGCTTCCACCGTTGTCGGGAATCGAGCCCGCTCTGGAGCGCGGCGTTGGGGGCCTAAAGATGGGAGGGAGTACCGGGCGTGCTCGGCCTCCTCGGCCCGAGTCTGGGTGTAGAGCAACAAGCTGATTGAGTACAAACATGCGTATTGGCTTAGCGGTCATGCTCCAAAAGTCCTGGGCCCCTCGTGAGCCAGGTGTTATTGTCGCTGCTCTGTGAGCACCGCCCCCGAAACCCGCCCCGCCTTCCGGACAGACATAGAGGGACTCCGCGGCGTCGCCGTCCTCCTCGTCGTCCTTTTCCACGCCGCTGCCCCGGTCTTTTCAGGCGGTTTCGTTGGAGTCGACGTGTTCTTCGTCCTCTCAGGCTACCTCATCACGTGGCTCCTCGTCCGCGAGGTTGAGGTCAAGGGGACCCTCGACCTTCTGACCTTCTACGCCCGCCGCTTCCGGCGTCTACTCCCGGCTGTTGTTGTCCTCCTCGTCGCCGTGATGGGGTTCGCGTACCTGTTCTACTCACCCCTTGAACAGGGGCCTATTGCTGAGACCGCCCTCGCCACGGCGGCCTACTTTTCCAACTTCCACTTCGGCCTTCAGGCCGCAGACTATTTTGCCGGGGCCGTCGAACACGACCCGCTTCTCCACACGTGGTCGCTCTCAGTCGAGGAGCAGTTCTACCTAGGTTGGCCCGTCCTCATTTTACTCGCCCTCACCGGCTTCGGGAAGTGGGCCCCTAACCGAGGGCGGCTCCTCGCTATGATGGGGGCGGTCGCGGCCGCCTCCTTCGCGCTTACCCTCTGGCTCCAGTCGACTGTCTGGGCCCAATATGCGTTTTTCTCCAGTCCGGCGAGGGCATGGGAGTTCGCGCTCGGGGGGCTCGGGGCGCTGGTCCCTGTCCGTGCCAAGTGGGCGCAGGCGCTTGGGTGGTCTGGACTGGCGGCCGTTTTGGCGGCTGGTTCGATCTACACGGCCCGCACCCCGTTCCCCGGCTGGACGGCATTGGCTCCAGCTCTAGGCACGGTCTGTGTCCTCCGGGCGGGGCTGTCAAATCCGGGCGGGAAGCTCAACACTGTCCTCTCTTGGCGCCCGCTACGGGAGTTGGGCCGACTCTCATACTCGTGGTACCTCTGGCACTGGCCAGTTCTCGTTTTCGCTGCCGGGCTCGCGTTCGTTGAGATCCACGAGCTGCCGGCGATCCAGCGGGCAGGGCTCGTGCTCCTCTCTCGTCCTGGCAGAGGGGTCGTACCGGCTGGTCGAGGACCCTGCTCGTCACCTTCGGGCCCTGTCGCTCAAGCCTGCCCGCGGAATCGGGTTCGGGAGCGCTATGACACTCGCCTCCGTGGCTCTAGCCATCGTTTGGGGACGTGCAGCTGATCGAGCGGGCCGTTCG
The DNA here is from genome assembly GCA_963811175.1 of Rubricoccaceae bacterium. Lineage (GTDB taxonomy): Bacteria > Bacteroidota > Rhodothermia > Rhodothermales > Rubricoccaceae > Rubrivirga. The sequence continues at coordinate 2,223,836 of CAWEQE010000002.1, forward strand.
CCTGAGCAAAGCGTAATCGCGGAGGCGATGGCCTTTGAAGCCGACTGCATTGCCCGGACGGGAAATACGGAAGGCATGTGCGTGCTCGGAGACACTGCATCGGCCACGACCATCTTCCTTGTCGGGGACAGTCACGCTCGTCACTGGCTCAGCCCGCTGAAGGACATAGCGGAGCAGGAGGGGTGGCGGCTCGTCTCCGCCGCAATGGCCGGGTGCCCCCCAGTGGACGCGACGCGCTGGCTTCAGCGGACGGGCCGGCCCTACCGGGAGTGCGACGAATACCGAAAGCGGACCATCGAGCGGGTAGTCCGGGAGCGCCCGTCCCTCATCCTCGTCTCCTCCTACCACGGAGCCCTTGAAGGAGTTGACCGGGCGGAGTGGGGTCCTGCCAGCCGCCGGTACCTTCAGCTACTGGGGGCGGGCGGCAGCGAGGTCATCGTTCTGGCTGATGTAGTTGCTCCTGAGTTCAACCTCTCCCACTGCCTCGCTCGCGCGGTATGGGTAGGTAGGTGGGGCGGACCCGTCGCTGATGGGGCCTGCTCTTACCCCGCTACCAATCCTGGCTGGGCTGAGGCCAGGGCAGTCACGAGAGCGGCGGCTGCAGGGCTTTCCTTCGTCAGCATCGTGGACCTGAACCCTGAAATATGTAAGGGGGTAAGATGCGCCCCGGTTCAGGACGGGGCCCCCACGCACCGGGACGAGAACCACATGAGCGAGCCGTTCGCTAAGTCCCTCGCCCCAGCCCTCCTCAGCGCTCTAAATGATGAGCAGATCGGACGGATAGAGCCTACCAGAGCCGCGGTTCATCAGGAGGGAGCTGCGCCCCCCGATAAGGGGTTGGTCCCAGTTTCCGCTCTGTAGCAAAAAAAAGACCCCTTTATTTCCCCTCGGAATCGCTGCATAATGTCGCGATACAGCGAGGGCGTCTGCAGGGGGATGTAGACCACCGCCTTATGGAGGCGGACACCGAGACGGATAACCAAGCGCCCGGACCGACGCGGCCCTGGTGGGGCGGCGCATTCGGCAGTAAGCGAGTGGGCGGGCGCAAGCGCCTCGTGTTCGTCGACACGCTAAGCCACCTGCTGGCGGTGCGGATCCCATCCGGCCAATGTGGCCGAGAGAAAGCGCCCGCCGCACGGGTTCCTGCGAGCTTCGGTCCCCGGCTCCGGGTCGTGTCCTTCGACTCGAGGACGAAGCCATCCCGGTCGGGATGATCTGGCGTCTGTTCGGGCGGTATGGCGGCGGCTCACCCACATGATGATCGTACGGGGACGGCTCTTCTGAAACGACAAACCGGGGCCGCCGCCCGCAGAACGGGCGGCGGCCCCGGCCGAACCCTGGCGCTACGCCGGGACCGTCACCGTCGCGACGTCCTCGCCGACCCCGCCGGGCCGGTCGGTCGCCGTCACGCGGACCTCGACGGTGGTCCCGCTGGCGACGTCCGCCTGCGCGGTGTAGACCCAGCGGCCGCCGTCGGGCACGGCCTCGCCCGCTTCCAGCACGGCGCCGGCGCCGTCCGCCAGCACCACCTCGACGCGGACGACGCCGACGTCGTCGGTGGCCTCGACGGCGATTACGTCGCCCGTCGTTCCGGCGTAGGCCGAGACGTCGACGGCGTCGACGGTCGGGGCGTGGAAGAAGTCGGCGACGGTGAGGCTGAACACCGGCTGCCGCCGGCTCTGGGCGAGCGCGTCGTAGAACGCCTTCGCCTCGGGGTCGGCCATGACGGACCGGCCGTAGGCGGTGGCCCGGCGGAACCGGGCGCGGTGGGCGAGCTGCGCCTCGGACGGCTCCGCCGTCGGGGCGTCCGGTTTGCGGGCGATGACGACGCCCCGGGGGGAGCGGCGGAAGACCAGATCGCCGACGGCGCCGCTGATCTGGTCGAGGAGGGGGTTGAGTTTGACTCTGGCCATGGGAGGCTGGGGAATGAAGGAGAGAGAACACGAGCGTCCCCCGAACCTGAAGGGCTTCCTGTAGGCATCCTAAGGGGGAGCTATAGGGGGCCCCAGGGAGGGGACGAGACCAGGGCCCTGCTCGAACAGGGAACCCAGTCACACCCCCGGAATCGGTCCGAGAGGGAAATACTCAACTCCGATTCCGATCGATCAAAGAAAAAAGCCGGCCACGATTTAAGAATGTGCCGCTCCGAACAAGGGGGCGCTCCGGAGCCGCTCTGGCGTGGCCGTCACGCTCGTCTCCCAGAAGGCCTCGCGTCGGGCGGGGCGCTCTGCCTTGTGCGGAGAGAGGGGCAGGTCCTCGCAGCCAGGGATCTCGACGGGGCGCCGCCTCCGCCGCCTGCGCGGGCCACGGGGCGATGCGACGGCGTCGAGATCCCTCTCTCCGCTCGGGATGACGGGTGCTGTTCAGACGGCACGGCCGGATCGGGGTGCCCCATCTGGCGTTCGCGCACGAGCCGGTGCTCGGGAGCTGTAGACGGAGGGGCGGAGGCGCTCGGACGGGTCAGGCCGTACGGGAGGGCAGGCACGGTACAAGACCCTCCACGGCTGGACCGCCCGGCCCGGACCCGGCGGCGGAGGCGCTGCGCCGTGTGACGGCACGAGCGTGCGGAAGGGCCTCGCCCGGGGGCCGGATCCGAGAGGCACCCCGGGGTGGCGACCGCGTCGCAGGCGCCAGAGGCGTACCCTGCGAGAGCCTTTTGCACCCTTCCCGGGGGCGCCGGAGGGCGTAACCTCGCGCTCCCGTCTTGGACGTCCAGCCCCCCGCACGCGTGTGCCCCCTTTGAGAACGCTCCAACTCGGTGCCCACTGGTTCCCGGAGCGGCCGGGAGGGTTGGACAAGGTGTTCCTCCGCCTCCTCGACCACCTCCCCGACGTGGGGGTCCAGGTCCGGGGCCTCGTCGCCGCCGAAGAGGCGGGCGGCGCCGTCCGTCCGTTCGCGTCGGCCTCCGCGTCTCTGCCCCGGCGCGTGCTCGGGCTGAGGGCGTCGGTGCGGGCGGCCCTGCGAGAGGAGCGGCCCGACCTCGTCGCGAGCCACTTCGCCCTGTACACCGCGCCGGCGCTGGACCTCGTGCGGGAGCGCCCCCTCGTCGTCCATTTCCACGGCCCGTGGGCTGCCGAGAGCGCGGCGGAGGGAGCCGGCCGCGCATCGCTCGTGGCGAAGCGGGCGGTCGAGCGGGCCGTCTACCGCCGGGCCACCACGTTCGTCGTCCTCTCCGAGGCCTTCCGCGACGTCCTCGTCCGGGACTACGGAGTCGATCCCCGGGCCGTCCGCATCGTGCCGGGCGGGGTGGACGCCGACCTGTTCGACGTGGCGGCCTCCCGGGAGGAGGCCCGCGACCGGCTGGGGTGGCCGGCCGACCGGCCCGTCGTGCTCACCGTGCGCCGGCTGGTCCGCCGGATGGGCCTCGAGGGCCTGGTGGAGGCCCTGCAGGCCGTCCGCCAGCGGGTCCCCGACGTGCTCCTCCTCGTCGCCGGGCGCGGCCCGCTCGCGTCGGAGCTCGAGGCCCGGATCGAGGCGTCCGGGCTCGGCGAGCACGTCCGGCTCCTGGGGTTCGTCCCCGACGGCGACCTCCCGCTCGCGTACCGGGCCGCCGACGTGACGGTCGTCCCGACGGTCGCCCTGGAGGGGTTCGGGCTCGTCGCGGCGGAGTCCCTCGCGGCGGGGACGCCGGTGCTGGTGACGCCGGTGGGCGGGCTCCCCGAGGTCGTCCGCGACCTCGACCCTGGGCTCGTGCTGCCGGCGGCGACCCCAGAGGCGGTGGCCGAGGGCCTCGTCGGCGCCTTGCGGGGAGGCCTCGCCCTCCCGAGCGCCGAGGCGTGCCGAGAGTTCGCCCGCGAGCGCTACACGTGGCCCGCCGTGGCGCAGGGGGTCCGGGACGTCTACGAGGGGGTCCGATGACGAGCGGCCTCCACGCCCCAGGCGTCCTCTTCGTGGACCACACGGCCGAGCTGGGGGGAGCGGAGCTGTTCCTCCTCGACCTCGCCCGGCGATACCCGGCGGACCGGCGGGTGGTCCTGTTCAGCGACGGCCCCCTCCGGTCCCGGCTGGAGGCGGCGGACGTCCCCGTCGAGGTGCTGGCGGGGTCCCGCTCGGTCCTGGAGGTGAGACGAGACGGAGGCGGGGCCGGCCTCGCGACGGGAGCGGCCGTCTTCCGGCTCGCCGTCCGGCTGGCCCGTCGGGCGCGAGGGGCGGACGTCCTGTTCGCCAACTCTCAGAAGGCCCTGGTCGTGGGCGCCCTCGCCGCCGCCCTCGCCCGGCGCCCGCTCGTGTGGTACCTCCACGACATCCTCTCGGCCGAGCACTTCAGCGCCGGTCACCGACGGCTCGTCGTGGCCCTCGCGAACCGGTTCGCGTCCCGCGTGGTGTGCAACTCCGAGGCCACCCGAGAGGCGTTCGTGGCCGCCGGGGGGAAAGAAGAAAAGACGAGCGTCGTCTACAACGGGATCGACCCCGCCCCCTTCGACGAGGTCTCGGAGGCCGACGCCCGCCGTCTCCGCGACGAGCTCGACCTGGGCGACGGCCCGGTGGTGGGCGTGTTCAGCCGGCTGGCGGAGTGGAAGGGCCAGCACGTCCTGCTCGACGCGCTGGCCTCGGTCCCCGGCGCCCAGGCACTCTTGGTCGGCGACGCCCTGTTCCCGGCTGACCACGCCTACGCGGAGCGCCTGCGGGAGAGGGCGTCGGAGCCCGACCTGGCAGGGCGCGTCCGATTCGTCGGCTTCCGCGACGACGTCCCCGCCCTCATGAAGGCGTGCGACGTGCTGGCCCACACGTCGGTGACGGCCGAGCCGTTCGGCCGCGTGATCGTGGAGGGGATGCTGGCCGGGCGGCCCGTGGTCGCCTCGGACGCGGGCGGGGCCCGGGAGATCGTCCGCGACGGGAAGACCGGTCGGCTCGTGACGCCCGGAGACCCCGCCGCCCTCGCCGCCGCCCTCTCGGACATGACGCAGAACCCGGAGCGCACGCGGACCCTGTCCGTCACAGCCCGAGGAGAGGCCTTGCGCCGGTTCTCCCCCGAGGCCATGATCCGGGGCGTCGTCCGCGCCGCGGCGGACGCCGCGGCCGGTCCGCCCCTCGACGGCTGGCGATCGGCGCTGGGCCCCGAGGCCCTCTTGCTCGTCGACTGCTTCCGCGAGACGTGGCCGTCCGACGGTTCACAGACCGGAAAGGCTCTTCCCGACGGGGAAACGTGGGAGGGGGACTGGGACCGCTTCTTCGAGCTCGTCTACCAGCACCGCGCGTCCCGGGCGGCTTACCACGGGCTCCTGAAGAGTGACCTCCCCGCCGAGATCGCCCGTCGGCTCCGCATTGAGGCCATGCAGGCCTCGGCCCTCGGGCTCGGCACCGTTCAGGACCTCGACGCACTCCTGGAGAGGTTTGGGGACGCGGAGATCCCGGTGATTCCGCTCAAGGGCCCCGTCCTGTCCGAGGTGCTCTATGGAGACACGGGGACGCGTCTATCGAGCGATCTGGACATCGTCGTCCGTCCGGAAGACCTCGGCCGCGCCCGAGCCCTCCTGGTCCAGATGGGGTACGAGTCGCCCCACAATGAGGTCCCCGACGACGTCCTGCTGCAGACGGAGAAGGACTCCCCGTTCTTCAGGCCGGGCCACGTTCCCGTCGAGGTCCACTGGGCCCTGTTCGAGAGCTACCACAACTTCCAGTTTCCGACGGTGTGGCGTCGGCTGGAGGACCTCTCTTTGGGGACGCGGCGGGTCCAGTCCCTTCCGTGGGACGTGTACCTCGTGTACCTGTGCGTGCACGGCTCGAAGCACGTGTGGCGACGTCTGTCGTGGATCGCCGACATAGCCCGTCTGCTGGAGACCCGGGATCCAGAGGTCGCGTTGGCCGCCGAGGATCTGGCGCGGCGGTTCCAGAGCGAGCGGATGCTCCTGCTCGGGGTCGCCCTCGCGGATGCCCTCTTCGGGGCCCCGGCACCGCCGGCCCTCCTGCGACGGGCGCGAGGGGACCGGGCCGTCCGCGCCCTCGTCCGGCAGGTCCTGAGTCGCCAGATCGACGGGGACCCGATCGAGCGGTTCGATGAGGCGTGGTTCCTCCTCCGGATGCGGGACTCGGTCGTGGACGTCCCCCGATATCTCCGGCACCTCACGGAGCTGGCGGCGGTCTCGTCCCGCGACTTGAGCCCGGGGCGACGGGCCATCCGGGCCACCGCTCGTGGAGTGCTGGCACTCCGAAGGCTCTTCCTCTCCGACAGGTCCGAATGAGACGCCCTGACAGAGCCCCGCCGATTCTGAAGCCGAACGGAAGCCTCGCTCCTCCTCGACGAACCCTGAGGCCGCCATCAAGCCGCGCCTACTGCCGGACCCTCACTCGGCACCCGTGGAGTTGCAGGCGCCTACAACTTCCTGTGGGATAGGGCGGTACCTTGGCGCCTCATGACCCGGTAGACTTCTCTTCATACACCATGTGGCCCGACCACGCCATCATCACCGCTTCCCGCCATCAACTGGCCTCCGACCTCGGGAGTGAAACCGTCGTCCTGGACACAGAGGGGGGGCACTACTGGGGCCTCGATCCGATCAGCACGCGGATCCTGGAGATCGTCCAGGAACCCCGGTCGGTAGCCCAGGTCATCGCCGTCCTCCTGGAGGAGTTCGATGTCTCCCCCGAACGCTGCGAGCGGGACGTGCGAGACGCCCTCGGAAAAATGGAACAGGCCAAACTCGTTCACGTGGACAGAGAGGGCGCCTAAGTGCCCAAGCCAGACGACGTCGCCAAGCGGGCAGCAGGCGGGCCCTGTGGGGGCTGGTGGACGGATGGGGGTGCTCTCGTGGCCGACTCATGCGCCCCCCGGAGGTCTCCGACCTCTCTCCCCACACCCGTCCTGGCCCCAGGGCGATCCACCCCTCTGTCCTGAAAGCACCCATGTACGGGTACACGACATTCGGTCTTCGCATCCGGTCCCCGCTCGCGCTGCCCGAGCTGGCGTCGTCGGCCGACGCGGACGCTCCGCCGGACGTGGAGGTCCGGCTCGGGCTCGTAGAGGCGAAGCCGGACGAGGGCGAGGTCGAGGAGTCCGCCTCGTGGGCGGACGAGGGAGGCGTCACGCTCTACTACCGCAGCATCGGGCGGTTCTCGATCCGGGACGGGCGAGAGATCGTGGCCGAGCCGAACTCGGACGCGGGGGAGGACGCGGTCCGCATGGTCCTGCTCGGCACGGCCCTCGGGGTCATCCTCCACCAGCGGGGGCGCCTCGTCCTCCACGGGAGCGCCGTCGCGCACGAGGGCGGCGTCGCCGCGTTCGTCGGGGACAAGGGGTGGGGGAAGTCCACGATGGCCGCGGCGCTCCACGGCCGTGGGTATCCGCTCGTGAGCGACGACGTCGTGCCGGTCGACCCCGGAGCGGACGAGGCCGTGTTCGTGTGGCCCGGGTACGCCCAATTGAAACTGTGGCCCGACTCCATCCTGGCGTCGTTGAACGGCGACCCCTCGTCGCTGCCCCGGCTCTACGCCACCGTGGAGAAGCGGGCGCTCCGGCTGCCCGAGTCGGTCCGGATGGAGCCGCTCCCGCTCAAGGCCGTCTACGTCCTCGGGTTTGGCGATGCCGTGGAGGTGGTGCCGTCGTCGCCGTCGCGGACCGTCGCCGAGCTCGTCCGCCACTCGTACCTCGCCGTGCTGCTCCAGCTGATGGACGCGTTGCCGCTCCACTTCTCCCAGGTCACTCAACTCGTCCGCCGGGTCCCCGTCTTCGAGCTCCGGCGTCCCCGCGACCTCGGCCGGCTCGGTGAGGTCGCGGACGTCGTGGAGAACCACCTCGCCTCCCTCCGATGAGCGCCATCGCCGGGGTCGTGTACTGGGACGGGCGCCTGGCCGAGCCGCGCGCGCTGCGAGAGATGGTGGCGGCGATGGCTCACCGTGGGCCCGATGGTCAGGACGTCTGGTGCGACGGGCCTGTGGGGCTCGGTCACGGCCTCCTCCTGACGGCGCCGGAGCCCGGCGCGGCGGCGCTCCCTCTCGTCCGCGACGGAGTCGCCCTCGTCGCCGACGCGCGCATCGACAACCGGGAAGAGCTCCTCGCCGCCCTGGCTCTCCCGGCCGATGTGCCAGACGCCGAGGTCCTCTTCGCTGGGTACCGGAAGTGGGGGCGGGCCCTCCCCGAGCGTCTCGTGGGCGACTTCGCCATCGCGATCTGGGACGCTCGCGAGCACGAGCTCTTCCTCGCGCGGGACCCCTTTGGGGTGAGGCCCCTCTACCTTTACGAGGGGCCTGGCCTCTTCGCCTTTGGCACGGAGATCAAGGCCCTCTTCCGGATCCCCGAGGTCCCCCGAACTCTCGACGACGAGGAGGTGGCCCGGCACCTCCTCGGGACGGCATGGGACCTCGAACGGACGGTCTACGAGTCGGTCCGCCAGCTCCCCCCCGCCCACGCCCTGCGGGCCCGGGACGGGCGCGCGGAGCGGTGGCGGTACTGGGAGCTCGACCCGGAGCGCCAGTTCCACGCCGCCGACGAGGGCGAGTACTACGAGGGATTCCGGGAGCACTTTACGCGGGCCGTCCGCTCGCGGCTCCGGAGCGCCACGCCCGTCGGCATCTCGCTGAGTGGCGGGATGGACTCCTCGGCCGTGGCCGCCGTGGCACGGACGCTGCAGGGGGCCGGGGAGCGGCCTCTCCACACGTTCTCCGGAATCTTCCCCAGCTTCGAGGGGGAGGACCTGCGGGCCATCGACGAACGGGCGTACATCGACGACGTCCTCGCGCTGGGAGGGTTCACCCCCCATTTTATCCGCGGCGACGAGTTGGGCCCTCTAGAGGGGTTCGGGGAGGTCCTCCGGGTGCACGACCAGCCCCTCCCGCCCTACAGCCTCTACCTGATCAAGCGCATCATGCAGACGGCGGAGGCGGAGGGGGTTCGCGTCATGCTCGACGGTGCGGAGGGCGACATCGTCGCCAGCCACGGGTTCACCTACTTCACCGAACTCGCTTTCGCGGGGGAATGGGACCGGTTCGCCCGGCTCGCCGACACGTTTTCGAGGCGGTTCTACGAGGCGGGATACATCTTTCCGGCTGAGCGGTTCTTCGGTGACTACGGGGTCCTCGCACTGGCGGAGCCGTTGTCGAAGGGGAAGCTGCTCGCCTTCGCGAAGCAGTACACGCGCGCCTCCCGGGCCCTGAAGTCTCCCCATCGGCGGATGGCGAAACAGGTCGTGAAGACGGCCCTCCCTCAGCGGTTCAGGAGGTGGGTGGGGGCGCCCTCTTCGAAGACCGAGGCGCTCGCGGGCTTCCTCCGCCCGCACCTGCTCCCCTCACTCCCGCATCCCCTGGAGGCAGCCGACTTCAGGACGCACCGGGCGACGCACGTCGAAGACCTGACCTACGGGGCGCCGCGTTCCGTCGAGACCGTGGACGCCTGCGCGGCCGCCCACGGCGTGGAACCGCGGCACCCGTTCTACGACCGCCGGCTCGTCGAGTACTGCGTGGCACTCCCCGCCGAGATCCTTTTCGCCGACGCGTGGTCCCGCGCGGTCCTCCGGTTTGGACTGGGGGGGACCCTGCCCGAGAGGGTCCGGTGGCGGGTCACGAAGTCGAGCCTGGGTATCAACGTGCGCAGGAACATGCGGGAGATGGAGCGGGAGCGGTTGCGTTCCCTGCTCGTCGAGGACGTCGAGCCGATCCGGCCCTACCTGGACGTAGAGGCGGTAGCGAAGGGTTACAAAACCTTCGACGAGGGGGGCGACGCCATGCTCGACATGGTGCTGATGGAACTCGGCGCGTTCGCGATGTGGCGCGCGCAGACGGAAGGGGAGAGCCGGTGACTCCACAGAGAGGGCGTCCGACGACACCGCGAGCCAAAGGTGCGTCCTATTCTGAGCGTCAGGCGCATTGGCACTCCATGCGAGGTGTCTACTATCCCTACAACGGTGTACCCTGAGTACCCATAACGAGGCCGTACGCTCGCCAGCGTCCTGTCCAGGAATCACTCAGAGGCACGCTCCTCCTTCACTACCTCCAAGAGGTTAAAATGAAACAGCCTTGGAACACGCCCCAGGTCATCAGCCTGGGGTCGATTGCGTCGCTGACGGCGCAGAATTTCAACAAGTGCGGCCCCAACCCGGACGGCGGCCAGCCGAACATCATCGGTAGCCTGACTCCGGTCCCGAACTTCTGCACTCAGGGGGGCGGCTAGTACGAATGGGCCCTCCCCCGTGGGGCCTCCTCCACGGGGGGAGGGCCGTCTCCGGGCCGCCTCCGCCCCCTCGGGGCGGAGGCGGTCTTGTTTCCCGTCTGATCCGGACGAGCCCAGGCACGGCGTCTCCCCGGTCAGATGGCCCTCCCCACCGCCTGACCGTACTGGTCCCGCGTGCCGAAGTGGACGATCTCGAACCCCCCTGCCGCGAGCTCATCGGCCACGTCGGCCTCCGAGAAAAAGTGGACGTAGTTCGGGTGGAGGCCGTCTCCGATGTCCACAGGCTCCCGCCTCCTCACCGTCCGGATCCCGTTGGCGACCGCAGCGATCAGGCGGTACCGGCGCGTGCTCATCCCCCGATGGAAGAACGAGAGCAGGACGGGGGTGCCGGGCCGTACGTGTTGCCGGAGGGACTGCAGCAACGCCACCCGTCGCGGCCTTCCCTGAATGAGCATGTAGGAGCCCCAGCCCACGACGAGCCCGTCGTAAGTGCCGATGAGGGGGGGGCACCAGTCCCGGGGAGAGAGGCCGACGGCCGGAGGGTGACCGTCACTCTGGAGGAGGCGGTTCGCGTATGCGACGAGCTTCGGGTGGCACTCGTACCCGTCGACGGCGTAGCCCTTCTCCTGGAGGGCGAGAACTTCGCGGCCCCCTCCGGCCGCGAGCACGAGGAGGCGGCCGTCGGCCGGGAAGTGCGCTCCGATGAGGTCGCCCTCCCAGGTGAAGAGTCCCTGGCAGTTCCAGGCGTCTGTCTGGTACTCGCTCGAGAGGTCGTAGTAGTGCTCGTCAAGCGCGTGCAACTCATCTCTGGTGAGCAGGCCGAGCCAGGCGCCCTCGAAGCATCCCCACAGGAAGCCGACGAAGCGGCCGAACCGGTCTCTCGAGGCCAGGTACCGAGACACAGGAGTAGCGCGGTCCATCAAAGCGTTGGGCGTCGAGGCGAGTCGGCCGAGTTTAGGACCCTCCGGGGCTGGAGGGCTACGGCTTCCTATGCAAAGGAAAAAAAATCATCCACGTGGGAGGTGGGGCGTCCCCGCCTGAAGAGGATGCCGGTCGAGGCAACGTCGCCCAACCCCCCGCCGCCGGCCCGGACCCCCAGAGCCCCCGCAGCATCGGGCGGGCCTGTTGGAGGGAGGGGAGCGCCTTGCGAGGGTCGTCCGGGAGAGGGCCTAGGTCGACGTGGACGAGGCTGCTGGGTGGAGTACCTTCCGCGGACAGGCCGCCAGCCACGGCATGCTGAGGGGCAGAGACGACGTCGACCAACGGGTGAGCCGTACGCGTCCAGCCTGCCCCGAGCGACCCCGTCCCTCGGAGGGGGAGGCCTCTCCATGAGCCCCCCACTCCGTGAGGTGAGGTGGGAGCCCGTGGAAATCGGCGACTACGGACCGGCGCCGCCCCACCGGTAGCTCCACGATGAATCATCCGGACCGAGCCCTGAAGTTGCTCGCGCTTCTCCCGAAAGCGCTCCACTTGGTATGGCGTGCGGCCCCGGCGTACACGGCTGCTTGGCTCCTCCTCCTCGTCGTTCAAGGACTGCTCCCCGGCGCGACGGTCTACCTCACGAAGCTGGTGCTCGACGGTGCCGAGGTGGCCTTCAGAGACGGGGAGGCGTGGGAGAACATGCGGGCGTTCTTGATTCCTGCGGCCCTCCTCGGCGGCGCGATGCTGGTCGGCCAGGTCTTCTCAAGCGTACAGTCCTACGTGCAGGTGGCACAGACGGAGCACCTCCAGGACCACGTCCAGGGGCTGATCCAGTCGAAGGCCATCGAACTCGACTACGCCTTCTTCGATGCGTCGGAGAGCTACGACCTCTTGGAGCGGGCGAGCGGGGGGGGAGCAGCCGGATGCAAGAGCTGTTGAGGAGCATGGGGACCCTTTTACAAACCGCTGTAGCCCTGACAGGTATCCTGGTCGTCCTGCTCCCCTACGGCGTGTGGGTCCCAACTGTCCTCATCGCCGGGGCCCTGCCGGCGTTGTGGATCGTGGTCAGCCACAACAGGAAGTACCACCAGTGGTGGGAATCGGTGACGCCGGACCGGCGGAAGACGGGGTACTACCACTACCTGATGACGAACAACTATTCCGCTGGAGAAATGCGCCTCCTCAACCTGGGGGAGCACTACGTGAGGGCCTACGCGAGGCTGCGCGCGAGGCTCCGGCACGAACAACTCAGCCTCGTGAAGCGCCAGGGGCTCGCCAACGCGGGGGCCGGCCTCGTCAACCTCGCCGCTACAGGGGCCGCGATGGGGTGGATCATCTGGCGGGCCTTCCGGGGAGCCGCCTCGATTGGCGACATCGCCCTGTTCTACCGGGCGTTCGCCGAGGGGCAGGGGCTGTTCCGGGGGCTGGTCGGCAACGTCGGGAACGTGTTCTCGAGCCTCCTCTTCCTCGACCACTTCTTCGAACTCGTGGAGGCTCAGCCCGTGATCACGGCCCCGCCGCAGCCCGAGCGGGTGCCGGACGTTCTCCAAGACGGCGTCCGCTTTGAGAACGTCACGTTCCGGTATCCGGAGGCCGACCGGCCAGCCCTGGAACGGTTCGACCTGTACGTCCCCGCGGGCAAGGTCACCGCCATCGTCGGGCCCAACGGCGCCGGGAAGAGCACGCTCACCAAGCTGCTCGCCCGGCTCTACGATCCCGAAGAGGGGCGGGTACTGTTCGACGGGGTCGACGTCCGGCGTTTCCGGGTGGAAGACGTGCGCCGGATGGTGGCGATCATGCCGCAGGACCCGTTTCGATACCAGGCCACAGCCGCCGACAACATCGCTGCGGGGGATGTCCTGGCGGAACGGACCGAGGAACGGCTCGTGTCGTCCGCCGAGGCAGCCCTCATCCACGACACCATCCGCTCCTTTCCGCTGGGATACGAGACGCACCTGGGGAAGTACTTCGGGCACGGTGTCGAGCTGAGCGGGGGGCAGTGGCAGCGGGTGATGCTCGCACGGGCGTACTACCGCCAGGCCCAGATCACCGTGCTGGACGAACCGACGAGTGCGATGGACTCGTGGGCCGAGCACGAGTGGCTCCAGCGGTTCGGACGGCTCGTGGAGGGGCGGACCACTCTCATTATCACACACCGGTTCACGACGGCCATGCATGCCGACGCGATCCACGTGATGAGGGGCGGCGAGATCATCGAGTCTGGGACCCACACTACGCTCCTCGCCCAGAAGGGTTACTACGCCCAGTCGTGGTCGGCGCAGGTCGAGCGGGGGTGGCGGCTCAGCGACGAAACGGAGGAGGTCGTAAGCCTCCCGGATGCCGAGCCAGTCTGAGGCGGTGGGGGGAGGTTCCGCCTCCCCGGCACTGCCGGGCCGTACCCGTGCGGTGAGCCCGCTTCGTCACGCGGCTGGCGTGGCCGCTGCCGCTGCCGTTGCAGCGGGCTTGCCGGCTCACCCACAGATGCCTGACGTTGCGGTAACGCAGGGTAGCCCGCCCCACACGCTGCAGACAGGACCTCCGATGACCGACCCCGGACCCCCGCGGCTCGCTGGACTCGGGAGCTGGAGATTGCAGGACCACGCCGGCTCCACACCTGCCGGCGCGGCTGGCCACCGGTCGGCCACGCCACGTCGTGCCGACAAGCTCTCGGGGCGGTCACCCTCGTTCTGTGGGGCTGCGTGGCGTGCGCGGCCAGAGGCTCCGCAAGACGCTCGACCGGGTGGTCCACCCGCACCTTCCGGACCGGGGCGACGGCCGGCACGAGCGTGCCGTCGCGGCCCGGCTCCCGGGACGGGCCCTGGCGCGCCAGGCCATAAAGTCGTCGTCCCGGCTGATCGGGTGGCTTGGCCTCGGAGGGCCGTCGGGGCCCACGTCGCCCCTTTGCGGGCGTGCCGGCTGCCCTACTGGCTCCCTTCTTCCTCGGAGCCGCCGTGGGGAAGCGGCCAGGCCCGAATGGCCGGCGGCGCTTAGGCGGGAGGTGGACGGACGGGCGGTCGGGCTCCGGGAGTGACCACGGCGTGTGGAGAGACTCGAGAGCGGGCCGAGCCGATCCCACGCCCGGCCCGGTCCCCCGGAACGCACGGGGCCGGCCCGACGCACGATGTCGGGCCGGCCCCACACGCTCACGCGCGGCGGTGTTGCTCGGGCCTCAGCTCAGGCTAAGGCCGCCACCGGTGATCTCGGCAATGCTCCCGAGCCGCTCCAGGTGGGGAGCCTCGTAGACCTGGGCCTCGGCTCCGATGCCGTTCCTACGGGGCCCTTCCGTTGTACAGGTGCGATGTTAGACAGCCGTCCGTCCCCCGCAATCAACTTTCGGCGCATAGGTGGATTCCGGATGGCGCTTTCCCTGTCGTCTGCTCCGAGCGGACTCGCCCCGAGCGCACCGACCGGGTTGAGGGCCCGGTCCCTCAGTGACCCGTCGAAGTGGCGGGTCGACATGAGGGCGGCGTTCGGAGCGGGTGGGGTGCGGTCCTGTGACCCGCGGCTCTTCCTCGTCCCGGAGATCAGCCAGACCGCCGAGTTTCGGCTGGTGCCGCCGGGGCGGGCGGCCGCGCTCCGCCACCTCGTCGGTGCTGCGCCCTCCAGCTCTCGGCGGACCCGGCCGAGACGAAGCGCCAACTCGGCGTGCTCTACGGGCTGACGCGGCAGGTGCGTTCGCTTCGGTCCCTGGCGGGACGTGATGGAGGAACCGGGACGAGTGGCTCGGACGCACGGCGACGCACTCCGAGGCGCAGCGTAGCGAGTTGGCAATGCGCCGGACGTGGCCACCCTTTGCTCCAAAGGAGCCTCCCTGTTGTGCGAGTCCTGCGTACGATGCGATGCACCACGGATCGCTACGACCCACGCAAGCGACCGCCCTGGCTCGGTCCATCCGCCCTCTTCGAAAACGAAGAACGGACCGGCCCTACCCTTTCCCTGCAGTCCCCATGACACCTAGATATCCACTCGCGCGGGTCGCCCTCGTCGCCCTCGCCCTCTTCCTCAGCGCGGCCGCCGCCGAAGCTCGTGCCGCAGAGGTCTCCTCGGCTCCTGGCGCGCGCGTCTCTGCACCGGCGTGCCAAGAGGTCACCAGCGGTTGCCTCAAGGTTCAGTTGCTGACGGTGACGACGAACGCCAACGGCACCACGACGTATAGCTTCCGGATCATCTACAGCTGCGCAAACGGCCTCTCGAACGCCGCCTTCGAGTTGCCCGCGGGCGTCACGGCCACGTCACCCACAACGGGCGGGCTGATCAAAAAGGTCGAGAACCCGGGTGGGCAGGGTGGCAACAACGCGTCCTTCCGGAACATCAAGTTCGAGTTCAACGGCGACATCAAGGGGGGGGCATCCGTCGACCTCTCGTTCACCCTCCCCGCAGGGGCCATGTACAGCAACGACCTCCTCCGGGTCCGGACAAAGGGCGGGCAGGCAACGCAAAGCCTGGCTCTCGACCCCACCAGTTGCGAGAACGTCTGCGCCGACGAATCGGAGGACCCGAGCTTCGATGGGGTCCTCATCCGCGACGGCAACCGCCGGCTCGTCGAGGTCGAGGCGCCTCGTGGGACCACCTCCATCGAGTTCTACAACACCACAAACCTCAACTTCAACGATCCGAGCTTGATCCCTGAGAACCCCGATGGGTCATCAATCCCCGGCGTCACGAAGTCGACGACGGGCCGGGGTGGGACCCTCTACACCTTCAGCGCTCCGGTCACCGAAGTTCGATTCCCGCTCTTGCGCGAGGATGCTACGAAGAACGAGGTCTCGTTCTTCATCGCAGTCAAGGACAAGTGCCTGACGGTGGATCTCGACCCCCAGTACGTCCTCGACGCGGAGGGGCCGATGGGGGCGGTTCTGTCTGCCGGGGTGAGCCCGAACCCGTCAGTGGGACGCGCGACCGTCCAGTACGGGCTGGCCGAGGCCGGCCCAGCGACCGTCGCCGTCTATGACGCCCTCGGCCGCCGGGTGGCCGTGCTCGCCGACGGCGCGCACAGCGCCGGGGCCCACGAGGCCGTCTGGGAGGCAGGCCCGAGCATCCCCGCCGGAGTCTACGTCGTCCGGGTCCAGGCCGGCAACGGGGTCCAGACGGCTCGCATGACGCTCGTCCGCTAGTCGACCACGGCCGGGGCCGGTCACGTAGCCGGCCCCGCCTCTTCTGAGCCGCCCCTCCATACTGATAGAACCATGATCGACACAACGCACACGCCCCACGAATCCTCACTCCCAGACGACCGGCCCGACGATGACTCCGCTACGGCTCCCGCCCCGCTGGCGGCGTGGGAGACCCCCCGGATTGACCGGCTCGGCTCGCTCGCCGAGATCACCGGTGGGACCATCCACGGATGGAGCTAGAGATCCGCTGACGGATAGGCTGCGGGGGCCGGCCCGGCGCTAGACGCTGGGCCGGCCCCGCCTTTGTTTCTTGCTCTGTACGGCTAAGACGCGGCGGGATCGCCGCGGCGTCGCTGAAAAAGCGGGCAGCGGGAAACTCCGTGCTGGGGGTAGACAACGTGCCCCTCCTACGGTATTTACGTCTTCCATTCTAGACCGTCTACCAACGCTGTGATCCGCCGTTACATCCTCGTCGCCAGCCTGGCAACCGCGGCCTGCGGGCTGGCCCACGCACAAGAATTCGCCGTCACCTCTGCCAACATCGCGGACGGGGCCGCTGGGGTGTCGGCGGTCGACACGTTCTATTTCAGCTTGAACAAGAAGCTACCGTTCAACTCGTTGTTCACGAACGGTTTCAGGTGGGAGCCTCCTCGTCTCGCCCTCCGCCGGTACATCTTCCTGGATGCCGACCGGGACCGGCCGCGGTTCACCATTGAACACCAGGCGGCGACGGACTATTCCGTGTGGGTCTACGGCGTCCGTGCGGAGGATGGGACGCCGATGGCGCGGCCCTTCACGCTCAACTACACGACCCTGGCGTCCCACGGCCAGCGAGACGTGAGCGGGGCCGTCACGTTCGCCGATCGGACGCCTCCCTCACTCGGGGACGACGCGCTCCTCGTGAAGGCCCTCACTCGGGAAGCCTTCGCCGCCCAAGCCTCGGCACTGACGGGTGGCGCCACCGCCCGACACTCCGGGAGCGAAATGCCGGAGGCTGGAGTGCCCGTCTCTGTGGAGGTGCGCGAGAGCGTGGCCACGGGGCTCGGGCGGTCCGTAGCTGCGGCGCAGGACCTCCGCGCGACCGTGGTGTTTCTCCTCGACGCCTACGTCCTCAACCTCAACGCCGGACGGTGGCGGGCCCGCGCCGCGGCGGCTCTCGACGCCCAGGGACGGTATCGGTTCGACCACGTCCGCGACGGGACGTACTACCCGGTCGCCATCAACTTCGCAGACGCTGACGGGACGATGATCGGCTCGTACGGGTACTACGACCCGGACGGGGACTACGAGCCGGACCCGATCACGGTGAGCGGAGGGAACCTGACCGGGGTCGACCTCGCCCTCTACACCTACGAGTCGTCGACGGCCTTCTCGTCGTATGACCTCGCGGTCTCGCGAGCGCGAGCGGTCGCCGTGGATGCTCGGCTCGTTGCCCTCTCGTCGCCCCTGCTCCTGAGCTCGGGGGCGGCCTACAACTGGACGTACGAGTTCCACTCGGCGGCTCGGGGCGAGCGGATCGTCGTGGCGCTCGACCCGGTGGCCGTGCGGACCAGTTCCGCCGCCGCTGACAGCGTCACCGCCAGCCGGCCGACGATCGTCCCGGCCGAGGTCATCGACAGCGACCGGGCGCTCGAGATCGCGGAGGCGAACGGGGGGGCCGAGTTCCGGAGCCGTCACGCGGCCGAGGCGGTCGCCGTCATCGTGGAGGGCGGGAACGTCCCCCGCCTGCCGGACGGCTCCGGCGAGGACCCGGTCGGGACTGACGACCCTGTGTGGCATATCGACTACGTGGTGCCCGACCCGTTCGACCAGCTCACGCTCTATCTCGACATGCGGACGGGGGCCGTCGTCACGCTGCCGACGTCGGCCGAGCCGGGCGCCGACGGCGCCGACTTCGCGCTGCGCCCCGCGGTCCCGAACCCGTTCTCGTCCGCGACGGCGGTGACGGTCGAGCTGGCGGAGGCCGCCAGGGTCCGCGTGGCCGTGTACGACGCGCTCGGGCGCGAGGTGGCCGTCCTCGCTGACGGCCTGGTGGCGGCCGGGGCGCACCGGCTCGTGTGGGACGCGGCCGGATTCCCGGCCGGGACCTACCTCTGCCGCGCCGAGACCGGCGGCGTCGCACGAACGCGGACGCTCCTCCTCGTCCGCTGACGTGGGGCCCGGGGGACGCGTCCGGGATGTTCGCGGAGGTCACGACGAACTACTGTGCGCGGCCGGACCCGGTGGCGAGGGCGAGGGAGCCGACGACGAGGGGGTACCGGACCGTCGCAGGGGCCGGGGGGCGTAGAGAGAGCCGGAGTGCCCGCTCGCGGGGGGCGGATGGTATCACCGCGGCGTCGCGAAGAGCAGCGCGCGCGGTACGCTTTTGGTGCAGGGGACGCGCGGCCTCCCCCATCAAAGGGCCTCCTCCAGCGCCTCCCGTACGAGGGCCTCGACGCGGTCCGGCGCCTCCAGGGCGTCCCGCCCCGCCAGCAGCCGGAGGGCCGGGGCCTGTCGGGC
>CAWEQE010000003.1:0-460452 GCA_963811175.1 Rubricoccaceae bacterium
TCCCAGAACCTCCGGAGCGGGACGCGCGCCCCGAGCGCCGCCGGTACGAGCGCCACGACCACGAACACGACGAGCGCCGCGTACAGCGTCAGCACCAGCTTCAGGAGTGGGAGGAGGACGGCGATCCCGCTGTGCGAGACGGTCACCGCGATGGCCGCCCCGACGCCGACCGGGACGAATTTCATCACCAGCCCGACGAGCTTGAAGGTCACCTCGGCGAGCCCCTCGCAGAACCCGAGGATCGCCCGCTTCGGCTCGCCCGGCACCTGCGTGAGCGCGACGGCGAACAGGATCGAGAAGAAGACGATCTGCAGCACGTTGTTGGCCGCGAGCGCGTCGATGAACGACGTCGGCACGATGTTGCGGACGTGGTCCGCAAACCCCTGGGGCTCGACGAGCGCGGGCGGCTCGGCCTCGGCTGCGGCCGCGAGGGCGACCGTCAAGGCCGGGTCATCGCCGGGCCGTGCGAGGTTGACGGCCACGAGCCCGACCACGAGCGCGACCGTCGTCACGACCTCGAAGTAGAGGAGCGACCGCCACGCAAGACGGCCCACCTTCTTGAGGTCGTCGCCGTGCCCCGCGATCCCGACCACCAGCGTCGCGAACAGGATCGGCCCGATGATCATCTTGATCATCCGGACGAACAGGTCGGAGAGCAGCTTGAGGTCGCTCGCGGCCCAGCCGCCGTGCTCGGCGCGGGCGGCGTCGGGGAAGAAGAAGCCGAGGGCGGCCCCGACCGCCATCCCGACAAAGATCCAGTGGGTGAGCGAGAGACGGCGCATCAGGCGACGGCGACGAGCAGGTACGTCGTGTACCCGACGTAGGCGAGGAGGAGGAGCGCGCCCTCGACCCGGTCGAGTCGGAAGCCGGTCCGCAAGAGCGGCAGGAGCGCGACGGCGAGGGCCATCATCACGCCGAGGTCGACGGGACCGATGCCGCCAGGGTCGAGCGGGCTCACGATCGCCGTGACGCCCAGGATGCCGAGCACGTTGAAGATGTTGGACCCGACGACGTTGCCGATGGCGATGTCGCTCTGGCCCCGGAGCGCGGCGACGACCGACGTCGCCAGCTCGGGCAGGCTCGTGCCCGCGGCCAGGATGGTCAGCCCGATCACGGCCTCGCTGAGTCCGGCCGCCTCGGCGATCGAGACGGCGCCGGTCACGAGCATCCGCGCGCCGGCGACCAGGAGCACCAGTCCGCCGGCCACGTAGGCGGCGTCGCGCCAGAGCGGGCCGGAGGCGTCGGGCATCGCTTCGCCTGCCTCGGCCTGGATGGCGGGGGCCTCGCGCCGCGCCGCCCACAGCGTGTAGCCCGTGTACGCCCCGGCGCCGGCGAGCAAGACCGTCCCCTCGATCGCCCCGAGGCGGCCGTCGGCGAGGAGCGCGACCAGCAGCGCCGACGACGCGATCACGATCGGCACGTCCACGCGGACGACCTGGGCGTGCGCGGCGGCCGGCCGGACGAGCGCGGCCACGCCGAGAATGAACGCGACGTTGAAGATGTTGGACCCGACCACGTTGCCCACGGCCAGGTCGCCGCGTCCGTCGAGCGCGGTCGAGAGACTGACGACCAGCTCGGGGCTCGACGTCCCGAACGCGACGACGGTCAGCCCGACGGCGAGCGGCGTGATCCCGAGCCGGAGCGCGAGCGCGGCACCGCCGCGGACGAGCCCCTCAGCCCCGCCCGTGAGGACGACGAGGCCGACGAGGATGAGGACGAGATCGATGAGCATGGCGAGGGAGGGAGTAGGGCGCCAGCTACGACGCGAGCGGAGCAGGGCGGCGGTGCCGGAGGACCTCGGCGACGAGGGGCAGCAGCGACACGGCGATGACGCCCAGCACGAGGAGGCCGAAGTGATCCCGAATAACTGGTACGCTCCCGAAGACATAGCCCGCGGCGAGGATCGGGGCCACCCAGAGCGCGGCCCCGATCACGTTGTACCGTACGAACTGGCCGTAGGGCATAGCCCCCATCCCGGCCACGAACGGCGCGACCGTCCGCACGACGGGGACGAACCGGGCGAGCACGACGGCCCGGCCGCCGTGGCGCGCGAAGAACGCCTCGGTCTGGGCCCGCCGCTCCGGTCGGATCAGTCGCCCAGCCGCGCGCCGCCCCAGCCGGTGCCCGACGGCGTAGTTGACGGTGTCGCCCAGGACGGCCGCGCCGAAGAGCGCCAGCCCGAGCGCCCATACGTCGAAGGCACCCGTCGTCGCGAGGGCGCCGGCGGCGAACAGGAGCGAGTCGCCAGGGAGCAGCGGCATCACCACCAATCCAGTCTCGCAGAACACGACCGTGGCGATCGCGGCGATGGACCACGGCCCGGCCCAGGCCACGAGGTGTGCGAGGTGCTGGTCCACGTGGAGGACGAGGTCGAGGAGGTCGGGCATGGGCGGGGAGCGGTCCGCGCCGGACGCCAAAGGCCGTGCCGCACCGCGCGAGGCCGCTCGACGGTACCGCACGGCCCCTCAGCCCGGCGCCCCGTTGCAGGCTGCAACGCCTGTGGCCTCCCGAGGGAGGCCATGCAACCCATGGGCCCGACAACCGGACTCACGCGCCCCGCCGCGTTCGGCAACGCAGTGGGGGAGACGGTGAGGGCCGCAACCGTTTGCGGTGCGGGAGCCGCGGCAACGATCAGCGGCGTCGTGCGCGGATCCCCTGGCGGAGGGCCACGGCCAGGAGACCGACGCCGACGGCGGGTTCGAGGGCGTCCGGGACGACGGCGCTCGGGATGCCGACGACGAGGCCGAGGCCGCACCCTGCGGCCAGCGCAGCCCCCCAAACCCGCCCCGCCGCGCGCAGCGTCGGGCGGGGCCTGGGCCCGGCGTGCGCTAGGCGGCGAGCGAGGAGGCCCACTGTAGCGTCAGCGCGTCTTGGAGGAGGGCAGTCTCGGCCTGGACCTCCTGGACCCGGCTCTTGACCACATCGCCGATGGAGACGACACCGGCGACGAGGCCGTCGTCCACGACGGGGAGGTGGCGGATCCGGCGGGCCGTCATCCGGGCCATCAGCGCGCGGACCTCGTCGGCCGGGCCGCACGTCTCGACCGGCGCCGACATCTCGGAGCGGACGGGCATCTTGAGAGCGCCTGCCCCCTCGTCGGCCATCGCGCGGACGAGATCGCGCTCGGAGAGGATGCCGACGAGGGCCTCGCCGTCGAGCACGAGGAGCACGCCGACGTTGTACAGCCGGAGGCGGCGGGCGGCCTCGGCGAGGGGGGCATCGGGGGCGACAGAAAAGATCTGGGCGCCCTTGCAGCGGAGAACCTGGCGGACAGTCATGGGGAGTGGAGAGAGGGACGCACGCGCCCTGACCAACCCCGTGCCAGAGGCTGCGATCGTGCGAGACGGGCCCGAACCGAGACGGCGGCGGTGCGTCGCGCACGGCCCCCGCCGCAACGCATTGCAGCCTGCAACTCGGCCGGCCTCGGCCGTCCGGTCATCCCCGCCGCCGCGCAACCTGGCGGAGAGCCCGGGCCCGGCGCGCGACCGTCTGTTGGGCCCGGCCGGTCGTCTCGGCGACGGCGTGGAGGACGGGGCTGAAGCCCTGCGCCGGGTTCAGCGTCCGGACCGTGTCGCGGAGGACGAGGACGGTACGCAGGCGCGGGCCGTCCGTCGGGGCAGGGACACGCCGCTGAAGGACCCACGCGCCGATGCGGACGGCTGCGCTCGCGAGGAACAGCCCCTTCAACAGGCCCGCGAACACGCCCACCGCGAGGGCGCCGCCGGCCAACGCGCCCGCGGCCCCGGCCGCCCCAGCGACCGCCGCCTGCGTCCCGAAGAACGCCGTCTTGCCCGTTTCCGGAGCCAGCCGCATCGCGAGGCTGCCCGTCGCCAGCGCCACGCCGGCCCAGGCGAACCCGCCCGTCGACGACAACACGGCCATCAGCGCGAAGCCCGCGCCCTCGGGGCCGGTCAGGAGCCACCACGCGGGCTGGAGGGCCGCCGCGAGTCCGGTCACGCGGAGCACCTGGTGGTCGCCGTAGCGGTCGCAGAGCGGGCCCCACACCCGTTGGCCGACAAGGTTCGAGACCGTCCCGAGCGCCGCGAACGCGAGCGCCGTCCCGCCCCCCACGCCGGCCTCCTCGAGCATGTAGACGGTAAAGAACGGCGAGGCCAGGTTGACGCTGAAGCTCCACGCGCCTTGGTACCCCAGGAACCGTCGGAAGCCGGGGTCGGCGAGCGGCCCCCGGAGCTGCGCGATCAGGCCGCCGGGTGCGCTTGTGGCGGGCCGCGGCTCGGGCTGCCTCGTGAGGAAGCCCAGGCTCACGAGGCGGAGCCCTACTCCCACCGCGATCAAGACGAGGAACGTCGGGACGGGGTCGTCGCCCGCGGCGCGGACGGCGCCGCCGGCGGCCAGCGCCGTGGCGGCCCCGAGCGCGTTGCAGACCACGTTGCGCCGCCCGAAAAAGCGGCCCCGCAGCGACGGCGGGACGAGGTCCGAGATCCAACTCGTCCACGCGACGCCGACGAAGGCGCTCGCGGCCTGTTGGACAGCGAGCACGCCGAGGACGGCGGCCACGGCCTCGCGCGGCGGGAGCCACACGACGGCGGCCACCGACACCGCCCACAGGAGGACGTCGACGAGCCCGGCGACCAGGGCGACCGCCTTGCGGTGGCCGCCCCGCCGGCGGACGACCTCGGCGCCGACCGGCTGGAGCAGCGCGCCGAGCAGCGGGAGCGCCGCGACGAGCCCGATCTGGCCCGCCTCGGCGCCGAGGGCGAGGAGGAACGTCGTCAGCAGCGTCCCGCCCGTGAGCGTCACGTACTGGACCGCGAACACGCCGTCGAGCGTGCTCGTGCGGAGGGCCCGCCGGGTCGCGCCGGCGCGCCGGCCAGCTGACCGCCGCGGGTGTCGTCGACGGGCGTCCTCTGGTCTCACCCCAGCCCGTACCGCTTCCGCTTCCTCCAGAGCGTGGCCTTGTCGATGCCGAGCGTACGCGCGGCCTCCTCGTAGTCCTTCGACCGCGAGAGGACCCGGACGACGTGCCGGCGCTCCATCTCCTCGAGCGAGACGAGCGCGTCGTCGCCGACCCCCTCGGCGGGGGCGGCCGCGTCGCGGACCTCCTCGGGCAGGTGCCGCGCCTCGACGGGCCCGCCTCGCGCGAGGACGACCGCCCGCTCGACCGCGTTCTGGAGTTCCCGGACGTTGCCCGGCCAGCGGTACGCGGCCAGCGCGGCCAGCGCCCCGTCCGACCACTCGGGCGCCGGTCGGCCCGCCGTCTCGGCGTAGCGCGCGGCGAGGTGCTCCGCGAGGAGTGGGACGTCCCCCGGCCGCTCGCGCAGCGGCGGCAGGCGGAGGCGGACTCCGGCGATCCGGTAGTATAGGTCCTCGCGGAAGGTCCCCTCCTTCATGGCCGCCTCGAGCGACCGGTTGGTGGCCGCCACGATCCGGACGTCGGCGCGGCGCGGGGCCACGTCGCCGACGCGCTCGTACTCGCCGGACTGGAGCACGCGGAGGAGCTTGACCTGGACCGCTGGCGGCACGTCGCCGAGCTCGTCCAGGAAGAGGGTCCCGCCCTCGGCCCGCTCGAACCGGCCGGCGCGGTCTGCCTGGGCACCGGTGAACGCGCCCCGGACGTGCCCGAACAGCTCGCTCTCGACGAGCTCGGCCGGCAGCGCGGCGCAGTTGACGGCCACGAGCGGCCCGCGCCGTCCGCTCTTCTCGTGGACGAACTGGGCCACGAGCTCCTTTCCCGTCCCGCTCTCGCCGGTCACGAGCACGGGCAGCCCGCTCTCGGCGACGTCGGCCGCCAGCCCGAGGGCCTCGACCAGGCCGGCGTCCTGCGTCACGATGGGCCCGGCCGTGCGCCGGGCGCCGAGCTCGGCGCGGAGGGCCCGGAGCTGCGACCGCATCCGCCCGTGCTCGACGGCACGCTCGACCATCACGCGGAGCTCGTCGACCTCGAACGGCTTTTGGACAAAGTGGAACGCCCCCGCCCGGACGGCCTCGACAGCCGCCTCGACCGTCCCGTGCGCGGTCACGATCACGACGGGCAGCTCTGGCGCCCGCTCCTGGATGCCCGCCAGCACGGCCATCCCGTCGAGCGGGGCCATGCGGAGGTCGACGAGCGCGGCGTCGAAGTGGCCGGGGGCCACGGCGTCGAGCGCGTCGTCGCCGCGGGCGAACGCCTCGACGGCGTAGCCGAAGCTGCGGAGGGCCATCCGCGTGGCGGCGCGGACGTGGGGTTCGTCGTCGACGAGCAAGAGGATCGGCTCGGGCATGGAGCGTCTACGCGGCGGGCGGGCCCGGGGTCTCGGGGCCGGGGAGCGACACAAAAAAGCGACCCCTCGGCCCGCGCTCGGCCCAGGCGCGCCCCCCGTGGGCCTCGGCGACGCGGCGGACGATGGTGAGCCCGAGGCCGGCGCTCCCGGGCGCCGCCCCATCGCCAGGGTGGAGCTGGACGAGCGGGTCGAAGACGCGGTCCTCGGCGCCCGCCGGCAGCCCCGGCCCGTCGTCTTCGACCGTGATCCGGACGCCGTCGCTCGACGACGTCAAGCGGACGGTCACGCGCGCCACCGCATGGCGGACAGCGTTCCCTACGAGGTTGGACACGGCCATCGCCAGCTCGTCTGCGTCGCCCTCGATCGTCACGCCCTCGGGGGCCTCCACGGCGACGGCCACGCCGCGCTCGGCCGCGAGCAGGCGGACGCCCTCGGCTGCGGTGCGCGCGAGGCGCTCGAGGTCGACCGGCCCCGCCGGGCGGCCGCCGACCTCGACGCGGGCGAGGTCGAGGAGCCGGGCCGAGAGCGCCTTCATCCGCTCGGCGTCGCCCTTGACGATCTCGGCGAGCTCGCGCTGGTCGTCGGTGAGCGGGCCGGCGGCGCCGCGCAGCAAGAGGTCGGCGGCGACGTGCATCGAGGTCAGCGGCGTTCGGAGTTCGTGGGAGACGGCGGCCAGGAAGTCGCGCCGGGCGGCGTCGAGGGCCCGGAACGGCGTGACGTCGTCGAGGACGAGAACGGCGAGCCGATCGGGTGGCCCCTCGGGGCCGCCCTCCACGGTGACGTCGGTCAGCCGGAGCCGCCACGTCTGGCCGTCCACCTCGAGGAGCGGGTCGGGGCCGCCGTCGGGTCGGGCCGCCGCCAGGGCCGGCGCGACCTCAGCGAGCGGCCGGCCCACGGCAGCGTCGCCGACGAGCCGCTCGGCCGCCTCGTTCGCGAGGCGGACGCGCGCCTCGGCCCCCTCGGTCACGACGACAGGACTCGGGATCGAGGCCACGAGCGACTCAGCCGTCCGCTTCTCGCGGACGAGCGCGCGGAGGTTGAGGGCCTCGTACGCGGCCAGCCGCCCGGCCATCTCGTTGAACGCCCGGGCGAGGGCGCCGACCTCGCCCCCTGCCGTCTCGTCGGCCCGGACGTCGAGGTGGCCCGGCTCGACGCCGGCCACGCGGCGAGTGAGCGCCTGAAGCGGGCGCGCGATCCGGCGCGCGAGCACCACGCCCGCCACGGCCGAGGCGACCGCCGCGCACGCGACCGCCAGCAGCAGGAGGCGGCGGGCAGCGCGGCCGGCGGCCTCGGCGCGTGCGGCCCGCTCGGTGGCGGCCCGCTCGTTCAAGCCCAGGAGCCGCGTCCGCAACCGGTCGGTCTCGGCGGCGGCCGTCGGCGCGGCGTAGGCCGTCTCCAGCGAGTCCAGGAGCGCCGGCTCCTCCGGGAGCACGGCCGCCCCGCGCGCCTCGGCGAGCGCGGCCCGGAACGCCCGGTCGGCGGTGCGGGCGGCCCCGGCGTCGCCGCGCTGTCGGGCGGCCTCGGCGGCGTCGAGCGCCCGGCCCATCCGCTCGGCCGCGACCACGCTCCGGACGTTCTCGTCGAGCGTCCGCGACGTTGTCCCCCCGAGGTCGCCGAGGAGGACGGCCGCGACCGCCCCGATCCCGGCCGTCAGGAGGGTCAGGCCGAGAAAGCTGAGGGCGATCTGGACGGCGATCCGGCGCATGAGCGGGGAGGGCGAGCGCCGGAGACTACGCCCGATCCCTACATGACCAAGAAGGCTCGGGCAGCGGCGATCAAGCCAAGCACGATGAGGGCTGAAAACACCCAGACCGCGATCACGTCCTCTTTCCGGCCGCCCTTCGTTTCCGGCAGGACTGGGAGGACTGAGACTGGACGGAAGGCGCCGCCAGCAAGGGACGCGGGACGCTCTTTAGGAGCGGGGGGACGGGTGCGTGAGTGTGGGGTGTGGGACATGGGGGTTAGGTCAGCAGGTGAGCGAGGGTGACGGCGAGCAGGAACAGAAGCGTGAGGGCCGCAAGGAGGTCGGACGGCCGAAGGGTGGGAGGGGGGGACCGCAGCGGCATGGTGCGCCTCAGGCGGGCAGGGGAGAGAGTGTCGGGGGCGCGCCGGGCGTGGGGACCGCCAGCGGCGACGGCGGCTCGGCTCGGCGGACGTTCCGGCGGCCGTAGACCGTGTAGACCACGAGCCCGACGAGCAGCCACACGCCGAACCGGACCCACGTCTGCGGCGGCAGCCCGAGCATGAGCCCGACGCACGACAAGACCGAAAGGCTGGCGACGAGCCCGATCGCTGGGACCCGGAACGGCCGCTCCAAATGGGGCTGCGTCTTGCGCAGCCACCACACGCCGGCCGAGACGAGTGCGAAGGCGAAGAGCGTCCCGATGTTGGTCAGCTCTGCCGCCGCCGAGATGTCAACGACGCCGGCGCCGAGGGCGACGAACAGGCCCGTGAGCACGGTCGAGAAGGCCGGCGTGCGGAAGCGGGGGTGGACGCGGGCCATCCGGTCCGGGAGGAGCCCGTCGCGGCTCATGGCGAACAGCACGCGCGTCTGGCCGAGTTGCATCACGAGCAGCACGCTCGCCATCGACAGCACGGCCCCGGCCGAGACCACGGCGGCGACGCCCTCCGAGCCGACGGCCCGGAGCGCAGCGGCGACGGGCTCGGCGTTCGCGAGGGCCGAGGTCGGGACCATCCCGGTCAAGACGGCGGCGACCGCCACGTAGAGGACCGTGCAGACGGCGAGGCTGGCGAGGATCCCGATGGGTACGTCGCGCTGCGGACGCTTGGCCTCCTCGGCCGTCGTGCTCACGGCGTCGAACCCGATGTAGGCGAAGAAGACGAGGGCCGCGCCCGTCAGCATTCCGCCGAACCCGTTGGGCGCGAACGGCGTCCAGTTCGCCGGGTCCACGTGATGCACGCCGACCCACAGGAACAGCCCGATCATCGCCAGCTTGACGAGGACGAGCGCGGCGTTCACGCATGCGCTCTCGCTCGTCCCGAGGCACAGCAGCGCCGTGACGGCGATCACGACCAGGATCGCGGGGAGGTTGATGACGACCGGCAGACCGAACACGTGGGGCGCCGCGGCCAGAACCTCGGGCGCGAGCCGGGCGGCCGTCATCGGGTCGGTCCCGAGCCAGGCCGGGAGCGCGATTCTGCCCTGGGCGAGGAGCCCCTGGAGGTACCCGCTCCACCCAATGGCAACGGCCACGTTCCCGATGCCGTACTCGAGGAGCAGGTCCCACCCGATGACCCACCCCACGAGCCGGCCGAAGGCCGCCGTCGCGTAGGTGTAGGCGCTGCCCGCCACGGGCATCATCGACGCGAACTCGGCGTAGCACAGCCCGGCCAGCCCGCAGGCCACGCCGGTCATCACGAACGAGACGACGAGGGCCGGGCCGGCGCCGGCATGGCCCGGCCCGCCCGCGGCGGCGGTCCCGGTGAGCACGAAGATGCCGGTCCCGACGATGGCCCCGACGCCCATGAGCGTGAGCTGGATGGGGCCGAGGGTTCGGCGGAGGGCAGGGGCGTCGGGGGCGGTGTGCATGGCGGCGGTAGGGGGCGTCTCGTCGATGCCAAAGCCCGTGCCGGCCCCGCGAACCACTCCCGAGGCCCCTCAGAGGCCGGTCCACCCCGCCCACCCGTGCAGGGTGCGCCGCCCCGCCCCGGGTCCGTTGCACCCTGCAACGCCTGGCCTCTAGAGGTCGGGCGGGTCGGCGGAGCTAGTCGCCAGCGGCCTGGCACGAGCGGCGGAACGAGGTTGCCGGCAGCTCCCCCGACCGCCCAGCCTACGAGGGCTGTCGTGCTCGGTCGGCATCGGGCCTCTCGGTGAGATCGGCGGACGAGCCCCCTGGAGTGACCTCACTTCCGGCTCTCCCGCACGTTGATACTGGTGGCGAATCCAGTTCCGGATTGTCAGGCGGCAGCCGGGACCAGGTAGAGCCGCGCAAACGCCGATGGTCGTGTCACCGCCTTCACCTCGCCGGCTAGCCACCGGAGCATCCGCACCACGTTCATCGCCGCCGCCGTCATCAGGTGCTGGAGGTGCGTCTTCGCCAGCCCGACGTAGCGCGACCGCCGGAGACCGTGCGAGCGGGTCCCCTGTGCGATCGTTCCTTCTACACCGGCCCGACGCACATACTCGGCAGCGAAGTGGGTCGCCACGGTCGGAATGGAGCCGTCGCCGCGTTCGTACGCTTCGACGGCGCGGCGGCGGAGGTCGGCGGAGATCGCCGTGGGCAGAGCGGAGCGGCGAAGCTACCATGCCAGAGCTATCGTGTCACGCTGTATCCGGCTGGAACAGGACACGATGATTTTCCTGCTCGACTCAAGCTATCGTAGTCGAGATGCCCATTTCTTGCATTTCGTCGATAAAAAGCGACGGAATACCAGAATCGGTGATCACCTGGTGAACTTGATCTATGCCGCAAATGCGTCCGAAGCTCCGCAGGCCAAACTTTGAGGAGTCAGCAACTACGAATACCTGTTCTGCCGCCTCGATCATGCACATATTGAGGTGTGCCTCAAGAGCGTTCGAAGTAGTAAGACCGTACTGTAAGTCGAAACCGTCAACTCCTAAGAAAAGCTTTCGGCAGGTGAACTGGCGGAGCACCTTCTCCGCTACGGGGCCGGCCACGGAGGTCGACGTGTTACGTACGAGCCCGCCGAGCATATGGACCTCGATCCCCGAGATCCCCGTCAACTCCAACGCGACGTTCATTGCGTTTGTGATAACGGTGAGACCGCCCCCGCTGCTTGGCGGATTCAAGTGAGAAGCCACCTCTCTCACAGTCGTCCCAGAAGCCAGGATGATCCGGTCGTGATCCTCAACGAGGGCGGCGGCTGCAACCCCAATCCTCCGTTTTTCCTCGGCGTGCTGGGACGCCTTCTCAGAGACCGGCCGGTCCCGAACAATATGGTCGCGGGTCGTTGCTCCCCCGTGCGTGCGGCGGAGGAGCTTGCGCTCTTCGAGGTGACTGAGGTCCCGGCGGACAGTCACATCCGAGACGTCTAGAGCGTCACTCAGCGCAGACACGCTCACGAACCCCCGTTCTTTCAGGGCCTGGAGGATCTGGTTATGGCGCTCAGCTGGAATCTGCATAGTGAACGTCGTCTTTCCCGGAGATCGGAGTACGTGCGTAGCGCCCGTCGGCTTGAGCGTCGGATCGACGCTAGCAGAAGTCCTTGTCGGGTGTGAACGAGCGTCGCGTTCGGGGCATGGGTACGGGGATCAGGTTGAGAGTAATCCCTTCGCTCCGTGTCCGTCAGGCCGGGGTCAGATCAATGCAACGTGAGTTACGGAAGGGAGAGGAGACCAGGGTATAACACACCGTCCGGCGGCTTGAACTCCAGACCAAGCAGCGCCGCGACGATGGCCGCCGTGTCCTCCTGCCGAGACACCGGAATCACCACTCCGTTCTGTACGCCCGCCCCGTATGCGACGAGCCCGGTGTAGATCTCGTCGAAGGTGGGGGCGTAGCCGTGGGTCCCGCCGCTCGCGGATCGGATGGGCTCCCCACGTGCCGACCCCGAGAACGAAACGCCTTGGATCGGGGTGAGCGCGAGCGCGGCCTGCGGCGCAGCCCCTATCCGGTCGAGATCGTCCCGGTCCAGGACCGTGAACAGATCACGCACCCCCTGCGGGAGACCGTCGAGGATTCGGCGGACGCTGGCGAGGGCGACGGTATCGGACGAGTCTCGCAGGTGGAGGAACGCGGACGCGCCCGTGGTCAGGAACGCCGCTCGCCAGTCGGGCCCCCGGTCGCGTTCCGTCCCGACCAGGCCCGCTTCCGCGAGCCAGACGTTCGGGGCCAGGGCCGTGTGGATGTCCGAGAACCCGTGATCTCCGGTGACGATGAACGCTGTCTCGGAGGCGATCCCGGCTCGGTCGGCAGCTTCCAGCAGGCGTCCGAGCGCTCGGTCTGCCGCTGCGATGGCACGGCGCACCGTGGGGCCGTCCCGGCCTTCCGCGTGCTCGAAGTGGTCGACGGCCCCGAGGTGGATCGTCGTTAGGGTGGGCCGGTAAGTCTCGATCAGATACGCCCCCATCGTCCCGATCACGTCGTCGCGCGACGGGTAGTCGGGAGAGAAGGGCCCCGCAGCAGAAAGGGCTCCGACGGCTCGCTCTTCGAGCTCCTCCACGAGCCCGGCTGGCGTCGCGGCCTCCCGCATCGGCGTCACCAGATCGACGTCCGCGTCGAGGGGCCACACTTCGGGGACGTTGTAGTCGATAGGGGCGCCGACGGAGACGGGCCACGAGACGCTCGCTGTCGTGCCGCCCGACGCTCGGACCGCGTCCCAAAGAGTGGGCACGCGGATCGAGTGGGCCTCCCAGTACCACCGCCCCGTCTGGCCGCCCGGCTCGAACGGCGTGTTGTAGGGGACGCCATGCCTGGCCGGAAGCGCCCCTGTAATCATGGTCGTGTGGTTGGGATACGTGACCGATGGAAACACAGGGCGGACGGCGCGGACGATGGACCCCGAGGCGGCCAACTCCTGAAGCACGGGAGCAGGCCACCCAGGCTCGAGGTAGAACTCTGGCCGGAGGCCGTCGATGGAGACGAGGACCACGTGGCTAGGCCGTGTCGGGGCCAGTACGTCCGGCGCTCTCTGGGCGGCGGCGGCGGCGGCGAAAAGGAACGCGACGATGACAGGTCCAAGGACGCGAAGGGAGGGAGAGTGCACAGTCGGGGTGGGAGGGGAGACCGACACGGTCAAAGTCCAAGTCTAAGGACCTTCGTGTCTCACTGGGCAACGGAGCGGAGGGGGGCGCTGCACTCGGCGAGCACGGCTGTGCCTTTTGTCCAGCGGCAGACACCGGGTGTCAGCGACGGTTCGAAAGATCCGCCTGGGGGCGCATGGGCCTCGCGTCGGCCGGTCGTCTCGGCTAAACTGATGGTGGACCCAGGGGCGGCGGCATGGAGGAAGATATTGAATCATGACCGAGCTTGACCGTTTGAGATCGTAGCTGTATGTTTGTGATCGATTGGCTCACCAGAGCTCACTCCACTCCTCTCGAACGCTCTACACGGATGGGGATCGGCCATCTGCTGGGCGGCCCTAGCCGGACGCACTTCGGTGCGAAGAGCGGAATCATTTCCGAACGCGAGCGCACCACATGAGGCTCATCCTCTTTACCCTCATCGCTTGGCTGGGACTGGCGCCTCCGGCGCTCGCCATGGGGCCGGGTAAAATCTCCGGCCGCATCACCGAAGGGGCGACGGGGACCGGCTTCCCAGGAGCCACAGTTCGGATCGAGGGGACGTCTCAAGGAGCGGCGGCGGATGCCGACGGGTACTACACCATCCTGAACGTGCGGCCCGGCACCTACACGGTGGTCGCGACGATGGTCGGGTACGCCACGGTGCGTGTCGAGAACGTCGAGGTCGTCTCCGACCGGACGACCAAGCTCGACTTCGTGCTCGAGGAGATGGTCTATGAAGGGGAGGAGGTCGTCGTGCAGGCGTCCCGCGACCTTATCGAGACGGACCGGACGACGTCGGCGTCTTACGTCAACGCGGAGGAGATCGAGAACCTGCCGGTCCAGGAAGTGAGCGACCTGCTCCAGCTTCAGGCAGGGGTCGCGTACGACGCCGGGGGCCGGCTCCACCTGCGGGGCGGGCGCTCCGGCGAAGTCGCCTACCTGGTCGACGGGATCCCGGTCTCGGACCAGTTCCGAGGGGGGAGCAAGGTGGAGATCGAGAACAGCTGGATTCAGGAGCTCCAGGTGATCTCCGGCACCTTCAACGCGGAGTACGGGCAGGCGCAGTCCGGAATCATCAACGTGGTCACGAAGGAGGGCGAGGTCAGCAACTATTCCGGAAGCGCTTCAGGATTCGTCGGGGGCTACGTCACGGGCCGCGACGACCTCTACATGGGGCTCGGTCCAGGCGGGGTGGACCAGTACAACGCCGAAGTCAGCCTCGACGGTCCTCTCCAGATTCTACCGTCCAGCTCGTTCGTGCTGAGCGCGCGCTACTTCACGTCGGACGGCTGGCTCTACGGGCAGCGCCGCGTGCGGATCGAGGACACGGTCCCCATCCAGCAGTACATCCAGGAAGCTCAGCGGAACGCCACGGACACCGAGACTCTGGTCGGGATCGCGATCCCGGACTCCCTGATGACGGGGGACAGGTCCTTCGTCACGATGAACCCGGATACCAAGCTGTCGCTCCACGGCAACCTCGCGATGCAGCCGTTCAACGGGTTCAAGTTGGGGTACTCCATCTTCTATACGGACGAGGACCGGAAGAGCTATCAGGACAGCCGGCGCTACTCGCCGGACGGCCAGCCGACGATCCACGAGTTGGGGGTCAACCACATCCTCTCGGGGACCCACGTCCTCTCGCCGACCACGTACTACCGGGTGGGGGCGTCGTACCAGTCGAGCACGCAGTCGAGCTACCTGTCCGAAGACCCCTTCGACCCACGGTTTCAAGGGTCGGCATATTCCACGAACGGGTTCAGTTTCGGGGGGACGAGCAACGGGTACTCCCGCTCGGAGCAGACGACGATGCTCGGGAAGGTGGACCTGACGAGCCAGGTGAACCGCGTGAACCTAGTCCAGGCCGGCGTCGAGGCCCAGTTTCACCGCGTGGGCCTCACCGAGCGGTCCACCGTCTCCGACGGGCCGGTCTATGAGGCCCCCGAGCTCCGCCTGCCCGACGCCAACACGGCCCGCAACAACGCCTACGAGCAGCGCCCCTTCTCCTTCGCAGCCTATGTCCAGGACAAGCTCGAGATCGACGAGATCGTCCTGAACGCGGGCCTGCGGTTCGACCACTGGAACCCGAATGCGGACGTCCCGGCCGACCTCGAGGCGACCACCGACCCCGACGACGGGATCCGGCTGGATACGGAGGGCACGCCGGCCGAGACGAGCACCCAGCTGAGCCCGCGCCTCGGGCTCGCGTTCCCGATCTCACAGAGCGGCGTCCTCCACGTCTCGTACGGCCACTTCTTCCAAGTCCCCCGGTTCTCTTACATCTTCGACAACTCGGAGTTCGAGGTCGAACTCGGCGACCTGGAGACGATCATGGGCAACGCCAACCTCAAGCCGGAGCGGACGGTCGCCTACGAGATCGGGCTCCAGCAGGGGGTGACGGCGGACTGGAAGGTGGAGCTGACGGTGTACTACAAGGACATCCGGAACCTGCTGGGCCAGGAGATCATCACCACGCGCGACAAGAAGGTCTACGCGCGGTACGTGAACCGCGACTACGGCAACACGAAGGGCGTGGTGTTCTCGCTCATCCGCCAGTTCCAGGACCGGTTCGGGTTCACCGTCGACTACACGTACCAGGTGGCGCGGGGCAACGCCTCCGACCCCAACAGCGTCTTCTTCAACAACCAGACGCAGCCGCCGGTCGAGCCGGAGAAGCAGGTGCTCCCGCTCGACTGGGACCAGCGCCACGCGCTCAACGGGACCGTCATCCTGGGGGACCCGAAGGACTGGACGCTGAGCCTGATCGGGCGCTTCCACACGGGCCAGCCCTACACGCCGTCGAACCCGGGCAGCCAGCTCAGCCGCCAGTTCCAGAACAGCGAGCGCGAGCCGGTCGCCTTCAGCCTCGACCTCAACTTCGCCAAGCGGCTCCAGGTCGCCGGCCGGGGCGTCCGCCTCTTCGTCAAGGGCTACAACCTGCTCGACCGGCTCAACCCCCGATCGGTCTACAGCAGCACCGGCAGCCCGTTCCGGCCGTACCGGACGGTCGGCGAGACCGAAGTGCTGCTCCAGAACCCCAACTTCTCGGTCGACGAGATCGACCGTCGTCCGGACTTCTTCGAGGCCCCCCGGCGCGTCGTCGCGGGGATGACCGTCGAGTTTTGACCGACTCCCGGACCGCCCCCGTGGCCGCCATTCCATGGCCCGCCCCGACCTCCCTCTGATGCTGACGACCTCCCGCCCCTCGTCCCGCCTCGCCCTGGGCGCGCTCCTCGCCCTCCTGGCGGCGCTCCCCGCCAGCGCGCAGCGCCGCCCCGACGCCGGCCGCGAGTACCGCCGCACGGGGATCCACGACGGCAACCTCGTCTACACGCGGTTCGCCAACTTCGGCAACCTCGGCTCCCGGACGGAGCCCCCGAAGATGGAGTGGCCGAAGGGGTCGGGGCAGTGGTACGGCTTCGAGTTCGCCATGATGGCCGGGGCCGAGGTCGTCGACGCCCGGGGCCGCACGGTCCAGATCGTCTCGGAGAACTACACGAACCCCGGCTCCTTCGACATCAGCCCGGACGGGACGCACACCTACGGCTGGGAGCCGCTCGCCGGCTACTTCAACCCCGGCCCGTCCAACGACCTCGGCTACCCGGCCATGAGCCACATGGAGGACACGTGGCCGGAGCACTGGCCCCACGACTACCCTGGCGACCCCGGCGAGCGCGACGGCCGCTGGAACGGCGAGTTCGGCGCCTACACGCGGGCCGACCAGGAGAGCTACTACGTCATGGACGACCGCAACAACGACGAGTTCGAGTACTACCCGTTCACGGGGAGCGCCCAGGACTCGACCAACTTGCGAGGCCTCGGCCTCGAGGTGGCCGTCCGCGGGTACCAGTGGGTCAACGTCCAGGCCGAGGACATCCTCATCGTCCGCTACGACATCCGGAACGTCAGCGACAAGGACCTCGACAAGGTCGTGTTCGGCATGTACGTGGACCCCGCCATCGGGGGCGAGGGCGACTCCGTGGACGACCTCGCCGACTTCCAGAAGGAGGACGACATCACGTACATGTGGGACCGCGACGGGCTCGACAACAAGGGGCGCCCCGGCGTCGGGTACTTCGGCTTCGCCTTCCTCGAGAGCCCCGGCGAGCCGCTCGACGGCCTCGACAACGACGAGAACGGGATCACCGACGAGAACCAGGACGACGACCGCGGGATGCGGATCGATGGGCAGGGCGCGATCCTCTCCTACGTCCAGGCCAACTACGATGTGGAGGCGTTCGAGGCCACGTCGGGCTCCATCGAGACGCTCCCGGCCTACCTCGCGGGCGTGTGGTTCACGGGCGACGAGGACCTCGACTGGGTCGCCTTCGACGACGTGAACGAGAACGGCGCCCGCGACGACGGCGAGCGCCTCCTCGACGACGTCGGCTCGGACGGCATCGGGCCCGAGGACGAGGGCTACACCGAGCCAGACTCCGACGGCACGGAGGGCAACGGCGAGCCCGACCAGGGCGAGCCCAACTTCGGCCAGACCGACAACAACGAGTCCGACCAGATCGGGCTGACGAGCTTCCTCCTCCGCCCGGCCGGCAACGTCTCGGACGACGCCCGGACGTGGAGCGAGATGGAGCCGGGCCGGTTCGGGGGCGAGCTGCCGAGCAACGTGGCCTTCATCTACGGCTCGGGCTACTTCTCCCTCCCCATCGGCGAGACGCGGAAGTTCGCGATCGCCACGGTCTTCGGGCGCGACCTCGACGACATCATCCGCAACAAGCGGACGATGCAGCGCATCTACGACGCGGACTACTCCTTCGCCAAGCCGCCGAACAAGCCCGAGCTGACGGCGATCCCGGGCGACGGCCAGGTGGTCCTCCAGTGGGACGACTCCGCGGAGCTCTCCCGCGACCCGATCTACGGCCGCGACTTCGAGGGCTACTTCGTCTACCGCGCCACGGACCCCTCCTTCAACTCGATCAAGACGATCACGGACGCCTACGGCAACCCGATCCTGTGGGAGCCGATCGCCCAGTTCGACAAGGACGACGGCCTGAAGGGGACGCACCCCGTCCAGATCGGCGAGTCCGGCGCGGTCTACAACACGGGCAGCGACTCCGGCCTCCAGTACTTCTACGTCGACAAGGGCCTCGACAACGGCCGCCGGTACTACTACGCCGTCGTCTCCTACGACACGGGCTACGACACGGACTTCTTCGAACGCGGGATCTCCGAGCGCGACCAGCTCGTGCCGATCTCGCCCAGCGAGAGCCCCAAGATCATCCAGACCGACCTGATCGGGAACGTGGTCTTCCTCGACCGGAACACGGCGTCGGTGGTGCCCAACGCGCCGGCCGGCGGCTACGTGGCCGGCCGGATCGAGGGCGAGCTGGACCACACCGGGCCCGCGACGGGGAGCGTCGGCGTGGACGTGGTGATCCCGGACAACCTCGCCGACGGGAGCCGCTACCGGATCACCTTCACAGACACGACGAAGGCCCGCCTCACCCGGGGCATCCAGATCGAAGAGACGACTTCGGGCCGGACCGTCTACGAGGCCGCGGCCTTCGACAGCCTCGCGCTGGCGACCCAGATCGTCGACGGGATGGTGTTCCATGTGAACACGCCCGCCCGGCCGGCCCCGCTGACGTGGGGCTGGACGAAGGGCAACAGCACGCTGCCCGCCACGGTGGGGTTGCCGCCCTCGGACCGGGCCGTCCCGCTCCCGGAGGACGTGGAGATCCGGATCGGGGAGATGGGCGTGGACACGTCCTACACCGAGTTCGTCTTCCAGGAGGGCACCCCGGTCGACTTCGAGGTCGTCGGCACGACGACGGGGACGACGTACGACTTCTTCTTCCAGGAGGTCGAGCCGGCCGACGGGCGGATCACCCCGGGCGACGTCGTCACGATGGTGTTCGACGCGCAGGGATTCCGGTACAGCCTCGGGTGGGAGATCACCTTCGGGACGCCCTCCGGCGACGTCCAACTCCCAGAGCGGGGCGACGTCTTCGGCCTCCACGTCTCGAAGCCGTTCTCGGCCCTCGACGAGGTGACGTTCTCGACGAGCGCCTCCGCCTTCGACGAGGGCGAGGCCACCGCCTCGCTGGACCGGATCTACGTGGTCCCGGACCCCTACGTCACCAACGCGTCGTGGGAGCGCCCCCTCTTCAACGCCTCCGGGCGGGGCGAGCGGCGGATCGACTTCGTCAACCTCCCGCCTCAGTGCACCATCACGATCTACAACATGGCGGGCGTCCTCGTCCAGACCCTGGAGCACGACTCGGCGATGCAGGACGGGACCGAGAGCTGGGACCTCGTCACGAAGGACGGCCTGAGCGTCTCGTTCGGGGTCTACATCTACCACGTCCAGGCCCCGGGCATCGGGGACTACACCGGCAAGTTCACCCTGATCAAGTAGGCACGACATGACCCACCAATACATGCGGAGGCTGACGTGGGTGGCCCTGGTCGCCCTCTGGGCCGTCCCCGCGAGCGCCCAGGAGGTGGACACCCCGCCGGGGTACGCCGACGGCGTCACGAACGCCGGCACGAGCGCCGCCGCGTTCCTCCAGATCGGCGTGGGCGCCCGGGCCCAGGCGATGGGGAACGCCGGCACCACCATGATCGACGACGCGACGGCCATGTTCTGGAACCCGGCGTCGGTGGCCCGCTTGGGCGGGACGGCCCACCTGGCGTTCGACCACACCGAGTGGCTGGCCGACACCCAGCTCGACTACATGGGCGCCGTCTTCCCGCTCTCCCCGAACTCCGCCGTCGGGCTGAGCGTCCTCAGCTTCCAGATGATCGACAACCAACCCGTCCGGACGGTGGACCAGCCGGAGGGGACGGGCGAGTTCTACAGCGCCTCGGACCTCTCGCTCGGGCTGACGTACGGGGTCGCCCTCACCGACCGCTTCGCCGCCGGGCTCACGGGCAAGTACGTGCACGAGGGGCTCTGGAACGAGGACGCCTCGGCGTTCGCCGTCGACCTCGGCGTGCGGTACCGGACGACGCTCCCCGGGCTCAACCTCGCCGCGAGCATCAGCAACTTCGGCGGCGACATGCAGCTCGACGGCCGCGACCTCCTCCGCCCCTACGACGACGACCCCGGCAACTCCAGCAACGACCAGCTCAACGCCCGGCTCGACACCGACTCGTTCAGCCTCCCGCTCTACTTCCGGTTCGGCGTCGGCTACGAGCAGACGTTCGGGGACATGCACCGGTTCGTCATCGCGACCGACCTCCTTCACCCGTCCGACAACAGCGAGGCGATCAACATCGGCGGCGAGTACACCTTCTGGGACACGTTCTCGGTCCGGGGCGGGGCCATCGCGCTGTTCGAAGAGGACCGGGTGGGGGGGGCACCTTCGGCGCGGGCATCCAGCGCCGCCTGCTCGGCGGCGTCCACCTCTCCGCCGACTACACGTACGCCCAGTGGGGCGTGCTCAACGACACCCACCGCCTCACCGTCAGCCTCAGCCGCTAACCTCTCGTTCCCGTCCCGTTCATCGACCCCCAGACCCATGACCAAGTGGTACGCCCTCCTGCTCGCGTTCGCCTTTAGTACCGCGCACGCACAGAGCCCGAAGCTCATCATCAACGAGTTCCTCGCCGACCCCTCGACGGACGACGCCTCCACCACGGACGTCATCGAGGGCGACGCCAACGGCGACGGCACACGGGACGCCCAGGCCGACGAGTTCGTGGAGATGCTGAACGTGAGCCGCGACACGCTGGACCTGACCGGCTGGCGCCTCGGCGACGACGAGCGGGTGAACTTCACGTTCCCGGACGGCTACCGCCTGCCCCCCCAGCACTTCGTGGTCGTCTTCGGCGGCGGCGACGTGACGGCCGTCCCGGGCTACGACGCCGACCCGCTCCAGACGCGCGTGTTCGCGCCCGGTGACAGCGTCGGGAACGGTCTCGCCAACGGCGGGGAGACCATCGTCCTCCTCTCGCCGGACGGGAGCATGGACACCTACGTCAGCTACGGCTCGCGCGTCGGCGCCGGCGCCCCGACGGGCGGCGAGCTCGCCAGCGTCACCTTCGAGGTGGCGATGGACGTGAGCGCGGCGGCGGGCGAAAACGTCGCGGTCACCCGGAACCCCGACGGCGATGTGTATGCCTCCGACCCCTGGGTCAAGCATACCGACGTGCGGACCACCTCGTTCTCGCCAGGCACCACACTGGATGGGGACGAGGTGGCCCAGCGCGTGTCGCCGCCCATGACCATCGTCTTCAACGAGATCCTCGCCGACCCGTCCACGGACCCCGTGCTCGGGGACGCCAACGGCGACGGCGAGCGGAGCTCGTCCGGTGACGAGTTCGTGGAGCTGGCGAACGTGAGCGACGAGCCCGTCGACCTCTCGGGCTGGACGCTCGGCGACGACGAGGCCAACGTCACGTTCACCTTCCCCGCCGGCTACGTCCTCCCGGCCCGCGGCATCGTGACGGTCTTCGGCGGTGGCGACGTCTCGAACGTCCCCGGCTACAACGCCGACCCGCTCCAGACCCGCGCGTTCGTCGCCGACAGCACGTTCCTCGGTGGGATCGGCAACGGGCTCTCCAACAGCGGCGACATCATCATGCTCCTCTCGCCGGACGGGTCGTACGACAGCTACCTCGCCTACGGGTCCCTCGCCAACACGGGCGGCCCCGCTGAGGGCAAGTACCCGGAGGGCGTCGAGTTCGAGGTCGAGATCAACACGGCCGCCAACGCCGGCGGCGACAACTCGATCACCCGCTTCCCGGACGGGAACGTCAACACGAGCGACCCCTTCGTCCAGCACCTCACGGTGAGCTCGGCGCCGTTCTCGCCGGGCACCACGGTGACGGGCGCGTTCACCCTCCCGGCGCCGCAGCCGCCCGTCACGGTCGTCATCAACGAGGTCCTGGCGGACGCCACGACCGACGCGAACGGCGACGGGACGGTGGACGCCGCGCAGGACCAGTTCATCGAGCTCGTCAACGTGAGCGAGACGACGCCGGTGGACCTGAGCGGCTTCTCCGTCGGCGACGCCAGTGGCACGACGTTCACGTTCCCCGACGGCTACCGCCTGGCGCCGCTCAGCTTCGTCGCCGTCTTCGGCGGCGGCGACGTCTCCAACGTCCCCGGCTACAACGCCGACGCCTCCATGACGCGGGCCTTCGCGGCCTCGGGGACGCTCGGCGACGGGCTCAGCGCGTCGGGTGATGTGGCCGTGCTGCTCTCGCCAGACGGCGCCTACGACGCGTACGTGGCGTTCGGCAGCGAGGCCGGCGCCGGAGACCCGGCCGGCACGACCTGGGAGTTCCCGCAGAGCACGGTGGCCATCGCCACCATGGCCAGCTCCATCACGCGCGACCCCGACGGGACCATCCTTGAGCTGGACCCCTTCGTCGTCCACAGCGACGTCTCGGACCTCATCTACTCGCCCGCCCAGACGTCCAACGGCCTGAGCCGGCTCGGCGACTTCGTCGACGTCCCGCACCCGTGGGGGACCGGCGAGGCCCTCGCCTACGAGGCGTTCGAGCGCGACCGCGTCGAGATCCGCGAGGCCCCGCAGCTCCTCCCCCTGAGCCTCCCCCGCGGGACCATCGAGATGTGGTTCAAGCCCGACTCGGTCATCACCGCGACGACGCACCCGCCGGACTGGACCTACCTGTTCACCAAGAACCTCAGCGGCAACCAGCCCGGCGACCTGGGCATCGGCTTCCCCCGTGGCGAAGGCCGGATCGACTTCTTCATGCAGGACGGGACCACCACCTCCAGCACGTTCACCAGCGAAGACGTCAACGAGACGTTCTACCCGCGCTGGTACCACCTCGCAGGGACCTGGAACACGGACGAGGGCGTGATGCGCCTCTTCCTCGACGGCAAGCTGGTCGACGAGGAGCCGTCCACGATCCCGCTCCTCGGCGGGACCCAGCAGATCGCCATCGGCGGTGGCAACGAGGACCTCTGGAACTCCCGGTTCGAGAGCTTCCGCGGCCAGATCGACGAGGTCCGGTTCTCGGTCATCGACCGCTACACGGAGGACTTCGAGTTGGCGACGGCGCCGTTCGAGCCGGACCAGTACACGCTCGCGCTCTGGCACTTCGACGAGGGCGAGGGTGACACGGCCGCCGACGCCACGGGCAACGGGTTCACCGGCACCCTCGGCGGCTTCGACGCCGAGGGCAACCCGGACCCGGCCTCGGCGCCGGAGTGGGTCAACCTCTCGCTGGTGGTCGGCATCGACGACGACAGCGAGGTGGGCGAGGCGTTCTCGCTCGACCAGAACTTCCCGAACCCGGTTGGGTCGATGACCACGATCCGCTTCAACGTCCCGGAGCCGTCGGAGGTGGCGCTGCACCTCTACAACGTGCTCGGGCAGCGCATCGTGACGTTGGCCGACGGCGTGGTCGAGGCCGGCACGCACACGCTGCGCTTCGACGCCAGCACCCTCGCTAGCGGCGTCTACTTCTACGTCCTCGAGTCGGACGACGTCAGCCTCGTGAAGAGGATGATGGTCGTCCGGTAGCACGCTCGCACTGAGCCACGGGCGCCGGCGGGCAGGGTCCCCTTGTCCGCCGGCGCTCTTCCGTCCTCCCCTCGATGTCTGTGCGCCTTCGCCTCTCGGTCCTCCTCGCGCTCCTCCTGACGGGGCCGGCGGCCCACGCCGCCGGCGTGGTGTTCCGCTACCTCCCGGGCCGGGCGGCCCTGTCGTCGGAGGTCGTGAGCGACGGCGTCGAGGCCGGCCCCTTCCTGACCACGCGCGACCTCGTCGCACGGGGGCCGGGGGGGTGGGGCCTCCAGGCCCCGTACGCGGCCGAGTTCGAAGCGCCGGGGTCGACGCTGCGGAGCGCCGGGTCCGACGCGATCTCCCAACCGCTGGGTCCCCGCCTCACGGCGGAGGCCTGGGTCCACCTCGCCTCGACCACGGGCCGGACCGTGCTCGTGAGCAACCGGATCTCCGAGGCCGGCAACTTCACGCTCGGCCTGGACGGCGCCACGCCCTTCTTCGTCGTGAACGCAGGTGGTCAGGAGGTACGTGTGGAGGCGGCCGGCCCGGTGGCCGAGGGCGCCTCGGTCTGGATCGCCGCCACCGCACGGTTCGACGCGGCGGCCCAGGAGCTCCACCTCGACCTCTACGTCGACGGCCATCCCTCGGCGTCGACGGTCGCCAGCCTCTCGGTCCCGTCGCCGTACACCATCGCCCGGCCCATCTTCGTCGGGACCGAGGCTTCGGGAACGCCCGAGAGCTACACGATGACGGGCCGCCTGACGGGCCAACTCCTCGCGGCGACCGTACGGGACTACGTGGCCGACGAGGCCTACCTCACCTCGTCGATCCCGCACGACGGCGGCCCCTACCTCGGCCTGCCGGACTACCACGACTACCCACTGGCGGAGTTCTCGCTGCCGATGGACCAGCGGATCCGAGCCAACCAGTCGGAGGTCCGCCAGCGGTTCTTCGTGCCCTACGTCGACGACGAGTTCGTCCCGCAAGGGACGGCGACGCACGTCGAAGAGGACGGGACGGCGCTCGTCTACCTCTCGTACTACCACCTCACCCGGAGCGGGTCTACGGGCCAGCGGCGGTCCATGGTCGCCGAGATCGACGCCGCGACCGGCCATGCCCGGCGGACGTTCCGCCTCATGGGGACCCTCGGGTTCTCGCACGCGGGCGGGATCGCCTACGTCGACGGCGCGATCTACGTGTCGTCGTCGAGCACGCTCGAGCGCTACCCGCTCCCGGCGTACGAGGGGCCCGAGGCGCTGCGCTACATCGACCTCGAGGCCGACGACTCCGGCACGATCTCCGTCTACGGCCGCGCCTCCTTCGTCTCCGCGTACCGCGACACCCTGTGGGTGGGCGACTGGCGGCCGTCGAACACGGAGGCGCCGTACCTCTACGGGTACCCGCTGGCCGAGGACGGCCGTCCGGAGAGCGGGGCGGCCCCCGTCATCTTCGCACTGCCCCGGAGCATCCAGGGCGTGGACTTCTTCGAGCACCGCGGCCAGACGTTCGTGTTCATGTCTCGGAACCGGAGCCTGAACCGGGGCGAAGCCGAGATCCTGCGGGTCCCGCGCGAGCGGCTGACGCGCTGGGTGGAGCCCACGCCGGACAGCAGCATCACGGTCCCCTACGGCATCGAGGACCTCTCGTTCTTCCCCGACGGCTCCCTGTGGACCAACTCGGAGTCGAGTGCCGATCACTACCAGCGGCGCGCGAGCGGCGCGTGGCCGGCCTTCTACCCGTTCGTGTACAGCCTCCCGGCCGAGGCCGTCTTCGGCGAGGCCGTCTCGACCGGCCGCGCCGACGTCCCGGACCGCGGACCCGGCCTCCGGGTCACCGCGGCACCGAACCCCTTCCGCGACCGGACGACCCTCACCGTCGACCTCCAGACCGACGGGCTCGCTCGCCTGCACGTCACGGACGCCCTGGGGCGGAGCGTCGCGACGCTCCTCGATGGCCCCGTCGCGGCCGGCACGACGACGGTGACCTGGGACTCGACCGCTCGTGCCGCCGGGCTCTACCTCGTGATCCTCGAGGCCGCAGGGGACCGGACGACCCGGCTCCTCACCCTGGTCCGGTAGCCCGGTGGACGGCTGCTCCCTCCCCTCAGTCCGGCTCCGTCTGGGGGTGCTCCTCAGCGTGCTCCTGATCGCCGGGTGTGGGGAGGACGACGGTCCAGCGGTCGCGGACGACGAGGTCGTCGCCAGGGTGGGGGACGTGGCGATCGGGGCGGAGGACTTCGCGCGGAGCTTCGAGCTGGGCTTCCCGCACCTCAAACAGGGGCCCGACCCGCGCCGCGCCTACCTCGACCACATGATCGCCGAGGCGCTGCTCGCCCAAGAGGGCTATCGTCTTGGCCTCGACACCACGGCGGCGGTCCGTGCGCAGGTGGCCGACCTGGAGGACGAGCTGCTCGTCGAGGAGGTGTTCGAGCACGAGGTGAACGATCGGGTGTTGGTCAGCGAGGC
Organism: Rubricoccaceae bacterium; assembly: GCA_963811175.1. GTDB lineage: Bacteria > Bacteroidota > Rhodothermia > Rhodothermales > Rubricoccaceae > Rubrivirga. Next base: position 25,835 of record CAWEQE010000003.1, read on the forward strand.
CGAGATCACCGAGGCGCTGCAGGCCAACGCCGTTCGGCTCCGACTCCGCTACGTGCCGGCGTCGAGCTACGTGGAGGCCGAGGGGGTCCGGTCGGCCATCGAGGAGGACGGGTTCGACGCGGCCCTCGCGCAGCAGCTCGCCCGGCGGTCCGACGTGCCGCTCCGGGCGGAGGACTTCGTCACGCCGCTCCTGAGCCCGGCCGAGGTGCCGGCGCCCGTCCTCGACGCCATCCGCGACCTGCCCGTGGGCACGCCGTCCGCGCCGATCCGGGCGGCCGGCCAGTACCTCGTCGTCGAGGTTGCCGACGTGCAGCGCCAGCCCGTCGAGATCGACGCCGAGGCCCGTGAGCGGGCCCGGCAAACGCTCGTTCAGCAGGAGGCGAAGGCGCTCGCGCGCGAATACGTGACGGGCCGGATGGAGCCGATCGGGCTCCGCATCAAGGCCGGCGTGTTTCGCCAACTCACCGGCGCCCTGTGGGACTGGTACGGGACCCTCGACGGCCCTCCGCTCCACTTCGCCGACGCCCTCCGCGACGCCCGTGGCTCCGAGGCCGACGTCCTCCGCGACCTGCGCGACGAGGTCCTCGCGACCACGCGGGATGGCCGCCTCACCGTCGGCGACCTCCTCGCCACCTACCCGTCGCGCCGGTACCCGCTCTCGACCAAGACCGAGGACGCCTTCCAGAGCGACCTCTACGACGCCATCGGCCTGACGCTCCGCGACGCAGCCTTCACGGAGCAGGCCCGCGAGCAGGGGTGGGACGAGGCCCCGGCCGTCGCCGCCGACCTCCGCCGCTGGCGCGACAAGTGGGTCTACCAGGCCATGGTGGACCACGTCGCCGACACGACGACCGTCAGCGACGGCGACGTGGCCACCTACCGCCAGCGGCACGACGCCTACTACGACGGCCTCGGCCTCGCCGCCGCCGCCCTCGCCGCCCAGGTCCGCGCCGACGCCCGCCGCGCGAAGGCCCGCGCCGCGCTCCCCCGCGTCGTCGCCGCGCTCCGCCAGCGCTACCCCGTGACGGTCGACGCCGAGGCGCTGGCGGCCGCCGTGCCCGACGCCGAGGCGGCGCCCGGCCTGCCCGTCATGCTCTACAAGGCCCACACCGGCCGGCCGATCTACCCCGTCGCGGATCCCGCCTGGTAGCCCCTTCGCCCATGCCCTACATCCTCGCTCTCGACCAGGGGACGACGAGTTCCCGCGCGCTCCTCTTCGACCACGCCGGCACCGTGACGGCCGTCGCTCAGCGCGAGTTCACGCAGCACTTCCCACAGCCCGGCTGGGTCGAGCACGACCCGAACGAGATCTGGTCGACCCAGGCCGGCATGGCCGCCGAGGTCCTCACGCGGGCCGGCGTCTCGGGCGCCGACGTGGCCGGCATCGGGATCACCAACCAGCGCGAGACGACGATCGTGTGGGACCGCCGGACGGGCCAGCCGGTAACCAACGCCATCGTGTGGCAGGACCGCCGGACGGCCGGCTTCTGCGACCAACTCCGTGAGGCCGGCCACGAGGACTTCCTCCGCCAGCGGACCGGGCTCGTCCTCGACGCCTACTTCTCGGCCACCAAGATCCGCTGGATCCTCGACCACGTCGACGGCGCCCGCGAGGCCGCCGAGGCCGGTCACCTCGCCTTCGGGACCGTCGACAGCTGGCTCGTCTGGAAGATGACCGACGGCGCCCGCCACATCACCGACGCCACGAACGCCAGCCGCACGCTCCTCTGCAACCTCCGCACCGGCGCCTGGGACGACGACCTGCTGGAGATCTTCGGCGTCCCGCGCTCGATGCTCCCCGAGATCTGCGCCTCCAGCGAGGTCTACGCCGAGACGGCCGGGACGGTGCTGGCGCACAAGATCCCGATCGCTGGGATCGGCGGCGACCAGCAGGCGGCCCTCTTCGGGCAGGTCTGCACCGAGCCCGGCATGGTCAAGAACACCTACGGCACGGGCTGCTTCATGCTGATGAACACGGGCGACACGCCCGTCGTCTCGCAGAACAACCTCGTCAGCACGGTCGCCTGGAAGCTGAACGGGCAGCTCGAGTACGCCCTGGAGGGGAGCATCTTCGTGGCCGGCGCCGTCGTCCAGTGGCTCCGCGACGGGCTCGGCATCATCCGGACCTCGGCCGAGGTCGAGGAGCTGGCGGCGCGCGTCGACGACAACGGCGGCGTCTACCTCGTGCCGGCGTTCACCGGCCTCGGCGCGCCGCACTGGGACCCCTACGCCCGCGGCACCATCGTCGGGCTGACGCGCGGGAGCACGTCCGCCCACATCGCCCGCGCGGCCCTCGAGAGCATCGCCTACCAGACGGCCGACGTACTCAAGGCGATGACCTCGGACTCCGGGCTGGAGCTGGCGGAGCTCCGCGTCGACGGCGGCGCGACGGCCAACGACCTGCTCATGCAGTTCCAGGCCGACCTCCTCGGCGTGCCGGTCGTCCGCCCGAAGGTGACCGAGACGACGGCCCTCGGCGCCGCCTACCTCGCCGGCCTCGCCGTCGGCTTCTGGGACGGGCTCGACGAGATCGCCGCCCAGTGGCAGGTCGACCGCCGCTTCGAGCCCGCCATGGGCGACGACCAGCGTGCCACGCTCACCGACGCCTGGACCCGCGCGCTCGACCGCGCTCGGGGGTGGGCCACAGCCGACGCCGCGTGATGCCCCTCGACTCTCCGACGCGCCCCGCGCTCCTCGACCGGCTCCGCGATACGCCCGGCTACTGGGACCTCGTCGTCATCGGCGGCGGGCGCCACCGGCCTCGGCACCGCCGTCGACGCGGCGGCCCGCGGCTACTCCACGCTGCTCCTGGAGGCGAGCGACTTCGGCAAGGGGACGTCCAGCCGCTCGACGAAGCTCGTCCACGGCGGCGTCCGCTACCTCCAGCAGGGCGACCTCTCGCTCGTGCTCGACGCGCTCCGCGAGCGCGGCCACCTCATCCGCAACGCGCCGCACCTCGTCCACGACCAGCCGTTCGTGGTCCCGTGCTACAAGCGCTGGGAGCGGTACTACTACGGCGTGGGCCTCAAGCTCTACGACTGGCTGGCGGGCAAGCTCGGCTTCGGCCGCTCGCGCTTGCTCTCGCCGGCCGAGACCCTGGAGCACCTCCCGACGGTCAACCCCGACGGCCTCTGCGGCGGCGTGCTCTACCACGACGGCCAGTTCGACGACAGCCGCCTCGCGGTCAACCTCGCGCAGACCGTGGCCGACCTCGGCGGCGTGCCGCTCAACTACATGCGCGTGACGCGCCTGCTGAAGCAGGAGGGGCGCGTGCGCGGCGTCGTGGCCGAGGACGTCGAGACGGGCGACGAGCACGAGGTCCTGGCCCGCGTCGTCGTCAACGCGACGGGCGTCTTTACCGACGGCATCCGCAAGATGGACGACCCGGACGTGGCGCCGGTGATCCGGCCGAGCCAGGGCGTCCACCTCGTCCTCGACCGCTCGTTCCTCCCGGGCGGCTCGGCCCTCATGCTGCCCCACACGGACGACGGCCGCGTGCTCTTCGCCGTCCCGTGGCACGGCCGCGTCGTCGTCGGCACGACCGACACGCCGGTCGACCGGATCGACCTGGAGCCGCTCCCGCTCGACGAGGAGGTCCGGTTCCTCCTCGCCCACGCCGGCCGCTACCTCACCCGCCAGCCGACCGAGGCCGACGTGCTCAGCACGTTCGCCGGCCTCCGCCCGCTCGTCAGCGAGGGCGGCGGCAAGCGGACCGCCTCGATCTCGCGCGACCACTGGCTCAACGTGTCGGACTCGGGCCTCGTGACGATCACGGGCGGCAAGTGGACGACCTACCGCAAGATGGGCGAGGACGCCGTCGACGCGGCGGCGAAGACGGCCGGCCTCGAACGACGGCCGTCGGTCACGATGCACCGCCGCGTCCACGGCTGGCTGAGCGGCCCGCCCACCGACCCCACCCTCGCCGTCTACGGCGCCGAGGCCCCGGCCCTCCGCCAGCTGGCGGCCGAGATGCCCGGCGGCACCGACCGTCTCCACCCGGACCTCCCGTACTGCCGCGCCGAGGTCGTCTGGGCCGCCCGCCATGAGCTGGCGCGGACCGTCGACGACGTGCTGGCGCGCCGGACGCGCGCCCTCCTGCTGGACGCCCGCGCCGCCCTTGAGGCCGCCTCCGAGGTCGCCGCGCTGCTCGCCGCCGAACTCGGCCACGGCGAGGACTGGGAGGCCGACCAAGTCTCCGCTTTCGAGGAGATCGCCCGCGGCTACCTCGTCGGCGCCGTCCCCGCCGCACGCCCCGCCTACACCACTGCCTGACCCGTGCTTCGATGGTCCGCCTCCGTCCGTTCCTGCTGCTCGCTCTGTCTCGGCGTGCTGGCGACCCGCCGCCGCTGCGCAGCCCGCCGTCGGCGTCGACTCGGCGGACGTCGGGCGGCTGACGCTGTTCGTGCTCGCGGGCCAGTCCAACATGTCCGGCCGCGCGCCGCTCGACGACGTCCAGCCGCCGGACCCCGAGATCTACGTCTTCGGCAACGACGACCGCTGGCGCCTCGCCGTCGAGCCCGTCGACTCGCCCGAGGGGCAGGTCGATTCCGTCTCGCTGGACGCCCGCGCCGGCTTCGGCCCGTCGCGCGCCTTCGCCGACTCGCTGAAGGCCCGCTACCCGGACCTCGTGATCGGGCTCATCCCGTGCGCCATGGGCGCCACGATCATCGAGGAGTGGCACACGAGCCCCGACGACGCGACGCTCTACGGCTCGTGCCTCAAGCGCGTCCGCGCCGCCGAGCCGATGGGGCGCCTCGCCGGCGTCCTCTTCTTCCAGGGCGAGAGCGACACGAACGACCTCGACTCGCTCCACGGCGTCCCGCTCCGCCCGGACACCTGGGCGACACACTTCACGCGCTACGTCCACGACCTCCGCCACGACCTCCGCCAGCCGCGCCTGCCGGTCGTGTTCGCCCAGATCGGCGCGCACACGGCGCCCGAGCGCTACGTGAACTGGGCGACGGTCCAGGCCCAGCAGGCCAGCGTCGACCTCCCGGCAGTCCGCATGATCACGACGAGCGATCTCTCGCTCGTCGACCGGGTCCACTACGACGTGCCGAGCTACCGGACGATCGGCGGCCGGTTCGCGGCGGCCATGGCCGACCTCCTCGGTGCGGCGCCCGGACTCGACGTCCAGGGCCATCGAGGCGGGCGGGGCCTGCTCCCGGAGAACAGCCTCCCGGCGATGCGGCACGCTCTCGACCTCGGCGTGACGACGCTGGAGATGGACGCCGTCGTCTCGGCCGACGGGCAGGTGCTCCTCTCGCACGAGCCGTGGTTCAACGCCGAGATCTGCTCGCGGCCCGACGGCACGCCGGTCCCGGAGCACGAGGAAGACGCCTACAGCCTCGGCCACATGACCTACGCAGAGATCGAGCGGTTCGACTGCGGCAGCCGCGGCAACCCTCGCTTCCCGTCCCAGCAGGCGATGCCGACGGTGAAGCCGCTGCTCGACGACGTGCTCGACCTCGCCGAGGGCTACGTCCGCCAGCCCGGCCTCGGGCCGATCCGCTACAACATCGAGATCAAGTCGAGCCCGGCGCGCGACCGCGTGTTCACGCCCGCTCCCGCCGGCCTACGCCCGCGCCCTCTACGACGTGCTCAAGCGCCACGGCGTGCTCGGCCGGGCGACGGTCCAGTCGTTCGACCCGCGCGCCCTCGAGGCCATGCGGGCCATCGACCCGACGGTCCCGCTGGCGTTCCTCGTCGACAACGACGACGGGCTGGCGGCCAACCTCGACCGGCTCACCTTCACGCCGGACATCTACAGCCCGCACCAGCGCCTCGTCGACGCCGCCCTCGTGACCGGCGCCCACCAGCGCGGCGTCGAGGTCATCCCGTGGACGGTCAACGACGCCGACGACATGCGCCGGCTGATCGGCCTCGGCGTCGACGGCCTCATCTCCGACTACCCGGACCGCGCGCTCGCCACGGTCGGCCGCCGCTAACCCTCCGCCAGCCCCCCTCTATGCCCTCGCTCCGAACGCTGTTCGCTCCCGCGCCGCCCGCGCCCCGTCTCCCCGAGGCCGAGGTCCAGCGGAAGTATCCGAAGATGCGGTGGCAGATCCTGGAGTCGACGTTCATCGGGTACGCCACGTTCTACTTCGTCCGCAACAACCTGGCGGTGGCGGCGGACACGATGGGCGAGGCCCTGTCGTACTCGAAGGACGACATCGGCAACATCTTCGCCGTCACGGCCATCGCGTACGGGCTGGGCAAGTTCCTCCTCGGCGCGCTCTCCGACCGGAGCAACCCGCGCTACTTCATGCCGGCCGGGCTCCTCCTGAGCGCGGTCTGCAACTTCGCGTTCGGCTGGGTGGAGACCTACTCGGTGCACCTCCTGCTGTGGACGCTCAACGGGTTCGTGCAGGGGATGGGCTGGCCGCCGTGCGGCCGCTCGCTCGGGCACTGGTACAGCGTCCGCGAGCGGGGCTCCGTGTTCGGCGTGTGGAACGTGGCGCACAACGTCGGCGGCGGGCTCATCGGCCTCATCGCGGCCTACAGCATCACGACGTTCGGCGGCTGGCAGTACGCGTTCTTCGTCCCCGGCGTGCTGGCGCTCATCGGCGCCGTGTACCTCCTGTGGCGGCTCCGCGACACGCCCCAGTCGGAGGGGCTCCCGCCCATCGAGGTGTACAAGGGGGACTTCCCGGCCGACGAGACGGAGACGTACGAGCAGGAGCTGAGCTTCCGGGAGCTGTTCTTCGGCTACGTCCTGTCGAACAAGTACATCTGGCTGATCGCCATCGCCAACCTGTTCGTCTACATCGCCCGGTACAGCATGCTGGACTGGGGCCCGACGTACCTCGCCGAGGTGAAGGGGGCCAGCGTGGAGGGCGGCGGCTTCGGCATCTTCGTCCTCGAGTTCTCCGGCATCGCGAGCACGATCCTGATGGGCTGGCTGTCCGATCGGCTGGGCGGCCGTCGCGGGCTGGTCAGCTTCCTGTGCATGATCCCCGTGTTCCTGGCCTTCGCGGGCATCATGTGGGTGCCGGACGGGATGCTCTGGGTAGACATGACCCTGCTGGCGGTGATCGGCTTCTTCATCTACCCGCCGGTGATGCTGCTCGGCGTGGCCGCGCTGGACTTCTCGTCCAAGAAGGCGGTGGGCACGGCGGCCGGCTTCATCGGGCTCTTCGGCTACATCGGCCGCATGATCCAGGGCAAGGGGATCGGGTGGCTGGCGGAGTACTACTCGTGGGACGCCGCGCTCTACAGCATCCTGGGCGCGGCCCTCATCGGTATCGTCCTGCTCGCCTTCACCGTCCGGCTCCGGCCGCGCGGCTAACCCTCGCTCCACCCCTCTGGCCATGACCCCCTTCCTCGGCGAACTCATCGGGACCGCCCTCCTGCTCCTCCTCGGCGACGGCGTCGTGGCCAACGTCGTCCTCCGCGGCACGAAGGGCGAGGCCAGCGGGTGGATCGTCATCACGCTCGGGTGGTCGATGGCCGTGTTCGTGGGCGTCTTCACCGTCGCCGCCGCCAGCGGGGCCCACCTGAACCCGGCCGTGACCGTCGGGCTCGCCGTGGCGGGGAAGTTCGAGTGGGCGCTCGTCCCGTTGTACCTGCTCGCGCAGCTGCTCGGGGCCATGATCGGGGCGGCGCTCGTGTGGCTCCACTACCGGCTCCACTTCCGGGACACCGAGGACCCCGACGCCAAGCTGGCGGTCTTCGCCACCGGCCCCGCCATCCGCTCGACGTTCGACAACCTCGCGTCGGAGGTGATCGGGACGTTCGTGCTCGTGTTCGCCGTCCTGTTCCTGGCGGCGCCCGAGGTGGGGCTCGGCGCGCTCGACGCGCTCCCCGTCGCGCTCGTCGTGCTCGTCATCGGCCTCGCGCTGGGCGGGACGACGGGCTACGCCATCAACCCGGCGCGCGACCTGGGGCCACGGATCGTGCACGCCCTCCTCCCGATCCCCGGGAAAGGTCCGAGCGATTGGGCCTACGGATGGATCCCGGTCCTCGGCCCCCTTCTGGGAGGCATCCTGGCGGCCCTGCTCTACTACGCCCTCGGATGAGGACGGCGATCTCACCCGGCACTGTGCCCCCTCGCCGCCCGCTACGTGGTCGGCGAGGGGGCGCCACCCGCGGAGGTTGAAGGAGGCCCTTCTGTAGATCTGGAACAGAGACGCGCGGTACCGGCCCGTAGCGGAGCCTGTTTAGAGGACTCCCCCGGGGCGCCCGAGTCGGCGAATCGGGTCCGTCAGGACGGGGTCGCCTGAGTGCCGAGACCGATCCCCTCCCTGGCCCTCAGGCGGCTCGGAGTCGGCCCTCCTGCTCGGGCGGGGCACGTCGGCAGCTCTCAGCGTGCGATCCTGCTCCGATTCTGATACTGTTGGCGAATCCTCTCAGGCAGCCAGCGCCACGAGCGGGGACGTCCGCGTCTGAGCCAGCGGCTCCCCCTCCATCCACCGGACGGCCCGGACCACGTTCAGCGCCGACGCCGTCAGGACGTGCTGGAGGCGCGTCTTCGCCAGGCCCCGGTAGCGGGCGTGCCGCAGGTCGCACCGGCGGACGCCCTGGGACACGGTCCCCTCGACGCCCGCTCTCCGGCCGTAGCGGCCCCTCCACTCCGGCGTCCGCTGGGCCTCCCGCGCCGCTCGGAGCGCCTCGTGCTCGCCCTCGGGACGGAGCGTGAGGTGCCGGGCCTCGCCGTCGGCCCGCGTGCACCGGGCGCGGCTCGCGCAGAGCCGGCAGTCGGTCCGGGAGAACTTGACGTTGATCGCCGGCCGCGTCCGGTTGTCCGTCCTCGGCCCCCACGGCGGATCTCCTATCCGCCCAGGCTCTCCTTCCCCTCGGGGCACGTCACGCGCCGTCGGTCCCAGTCCACCGTGAACTGGGAGGCGTCGTAGCCGTCCCCGGCGGACTGCCAGCTCACGTCGGGGCGGACGGGGCCGACGACCTCGACGCCGTACTCGGTCGGTGCCCGTACGAGCGGGTCGGCGTCGACGTACCCGGCGTCGAGGTAGTGCTCTCCGGGGAGGAGCCCCTTCGCCGCCAGCCCCTCGTGGACCGGCCAGGCCGCGTCGATGTCGGGGACGGTCGCCCCCGTGGTCAAGACGTGGGTGACGAGGTGGGGGGTCGTCGTCGCAGGTCTCCGTCAGGTGCGCCTTGTACGCTCCACGTCGTCGCCCGCTTGTGGCCGTACCGGGCCTCCGGGTCATACGGCGTCTCCACCCGGAGCCCGGCCGGGGGGAGCTCCCTCGCCGTACGGAGCCGGAGCGCCCCGTGCTCGACGACGAAGTGGTGGACCCACACTCGCCGGAGGACGTCGACGGCCGGGATCTCGCGGAGCGAGTCCGGCGCCCCAGGGGCGTAGACGGCGTCGAGCAGCGCCATCCCGTCGCGGCCGACCACTTCCAAGTACGCTCTCCGGGCGGCCTCCCCCTTCGGGAGCCGGTACTCCTCGACACGGCGGCCGTAGCGGTCGGCCCACTCGGGATCGAGACGCCCGCCGAGCCAGCCCGGCGCGGCCGAGGCCAGGGCGTTGAGGGCGGCCCGGAGCGTCTCGCCGAGCGTCTCCGCACGGCCGAGCTTCCGGGCGGCAGCGAGCACGTGCGTCGAGTCCGTCCGCTGCTTCCCCCGCGCCTTGAGGAGGCCGGCGTCTTGGAACCGGGCGAGCATCGAGTCGAGGAGGGCCTGCTCCGCTCCGCCCTCGACGATCCGGGCCCTGAACTCCGAGAGCACGGAGAAGTCGAAGCCGGGGTCGTCGAGGTCGAGGCTCAGCGCGTACTTCCAGTCGATCCTCTGGACCGGTGCCGGTCCAGGCGGACGGCCTCGGCCGCCTGGCGGTCGGAGAGGCCCTCGGCGAACTGCATGACCGAGACGAGCGCGAGCCGCCAAGGGGCCTCGGCGGGCTGGCCGCGCTCCGGGTAGAGCGGGGCGAAGAGGTCGTCGTCGTAGAACGCGCCGAGAGCGTCGCGCATCTGAACGAAGAGGGTCCCCTTCGGGAAGGCCGTGCGGGCGACGCGGCCGGTCGCTTCGGGCACGGGCGGGACGGGCGTAGGCTGGAGCGACATGGCGGTGGGGGCAGTGGGCCTCCTCCTACCCCAGAGCCGCCCGGCGGTCCCACGAGGATTCGCCAACAGTATCCGATTCTACAAGGAGGCCTACCCGAACGATCCGTCGCTCTCAGTGCACGAGATGGTGCGGAGGATCACGCTCGGTAGTGGCCGGAGGACGGCGTAGAGCGAAGGCCCGTCGAGTTCGGAGTGCCCAATGGATGAGCGGGGGACGCTCGTGCAGGCCGAGGGCGCCGCCGGAGAGCCCGGTCGACCCGTATGGTCTCCGCTGTAGACCCCTGTCTGCTGCCTTGCATGTTCTCTTGGTCGTGTACGGACGTCTCCCTGAGCACCCCCGGAACGGTGGGCCGGGCGCCGATGGGGAGCCTGGCCGGGGCTACGTGGAGGTGCCGGAGACGGCCACGGTGGCCGTCTCCGACGTTCACCTCCGCCCAGGGTCCGTGGCCCCCTCGTACCGAGGGCCATGTGTACGAGGGGCGCTTCCTACTCGGTGTCTTGGCGGCGCGAACAGCCCGCCGCGGGGGCGGCGTAGGGAGGGCGATCAGCGGCTGGAGACGAGGCGCGCCTGTGCGAGCCGGTGGGCCGTCCGGTGGTCGTGGTCGACGACAGACCGGGCCATGGCGAAGAGCCGGGGGTCCCCACGGACCTCGTCGACGCCGTAGTGCTCGAGGAGGACGACGAACAGCAGGCGGCGGAGATGGGGCTCCATCGGCCGGTCTACCTCCGCTCGAAGGGCTGCCATGGCGGCCTCGTCCCCAACGGCCTCCAGAGTCCGGAGCGCCAGGGTCCGGAGGCGCCCATCGGCTTCCGTCCGGAAGATGTCGAGGAGGGCCGGGATGGCCGGGCGGACGTCGACTTCGGGCGAGGTGGCAAAGGCGAGCTCGGCCACCGCGTGAAGCGCCTCGGCGCGGACCGCCGCCGATGGCGACCCGATCCTGTCTACCAGTCGGGGGGTCACGCGGAGGGACCACTCGGCGTGGCCCGTCGCGACGGCCGGGGGGGCGAGGGGACCCGAGGTGTCCTGGGCCTGGACGGCGCCGACGGGGAGGAGGAGGGCGAGGGCGGTTGCGAGATAAGCTCTCATGGGAATGGGGGAAAGGTGAACGGGAGAGCGGAATACGGGGCCACAAGGCGGCGTGGTACGGCCGCTAGGGCTGCGCGTGACGAGCGGGATGACCCGTGTCGCGGGCGGGCCTGGGGGGACCGCGACCCGTCCCGTGCGTGGGTGCCGCTCGGGACGGGCGGATGTCAGGAGGGCCTGTCTCCGTGCGCGACCCGGTATTCGGACGGGGTCATCCCGGACCACGACCGGAAGCGGGAAGACAGGGAGCTGTGGCAGCCGAACCCGGACCTCGCGGCTACCTCCCCGACCGGTACCCACGTCGTCGACAGGAGGCGGGCGGCCTCCTCGAGGCGCACGCGCGCGACGTAGGCGGCCACCGTGACCCCGAGCGCCCGCTTGAACTCGCGGGCGAAGTGGGCCTCGCTCATCCCCGTTCTCTCTGCGATGGCCTCCACGGGGAGGGACCCTCCGACGCCCTCCCACACCGAAGCGACGGCCTGGCGCAGGCGGGCTGGCGTCAGCCCCCGCCGCTGCAGCGGCCGGGCCTGCCCCGGGTCCGGTGCGGGTCCGGTCCCGCCCCTGAGCGCCTCGCCCACCGCCCAGGCGCTCGGTCCCGCGACGCCCGCGTCACAACGACGGGAGAAAACGACGAACCACGGGGGAAGGCGGGCCAGGCGGAGGCAGACCCACCGCCCCGTCGGTCGCGGCGTTCGCTGCACGAGGGCCCTCTCCACGGTCTCGCGCTCCTCCGCAGTCCACGCCCCCACGTAGTGTCCCACCCCGAGGGCGGGCGCCGTCGTCAGTGCGGAGCCGGGGCGCGTCGGCGCGTCGCCAGCTGGCACGACACGGCTGGCGGCAGGAGGGGGCGAGCTCCCTCCAACGAGCGGCAGGCCGAGCGTCTCACACGTCGCGGACAGGAAGCGCACGAGGTTCGCGTGGGCTTCGGAAGCCCCCTCCGGATCGATCTGGTAGCTCGCCGGGGGGCGGCCGGCACCCGGCGACTCCCATCCCGGCGGCGGCCCGCCCCGTTGGACGATCCGGGCCTGGAGAAGGAGGCGGAGGTGTTGGCGGAGCGTGGGGGCCGCGAGGCCCGTCGTGGCTTGAAGGGCGCGGATGTCGGCCGGGGAGCCGAGAGCCAGCTGGTCGAGGAGCACCAGGCGCGACGGGGCGTCGAGGGCACGAGCGGTGAGCGCGAGATGAGTGAGGACGGGAGCAGCCGAAGCGTAGGAGCCAGTGAACACGGACATCGCGGGGGAGGGGGGAGAGCCCTCAAACTGAGCCGATCTGGGACGGGGACGTCGTCGGGAGATGCGAGCGGGCGCGGGTCCGTTGCTGGCCGCTGGAGGCCGTACGCCGGCCGGCGTGCGGCCCCGGGGCCGGGCGACCGCCGCCTCGGTTGCGCCCTGTGCTGGCCGGAGTCACCACCGGTCCAGGTCGCAACATCGTCCCCCGGCGGACGCGGTCGTCACCGTTCCATGACGGCCACGACACCCCACTGCGCATGTCTCCCCGCCTCGACCGCTTCCCCGACGACCTGGTCCGGATGGCCCAGTTCTCCAAGGCCATCGGCCACCCCGCCCGCCTCGACCTCCTCCACGTGCTCGCCGCGAAGGGGCCGTCCCCACTGGGGGACCTGGTCACGCAGATCCCTCTCGCCGCGTCCACGGTGACGCAGCACCTCGTCCTTCTAGAGAGGAGCGGGCTCGTCCACGTCGGGCGGGGCGCGCGGGAATACGTGGTCGACCGGGAGGCGCTCGAGGAAAACGGGCAAGCCCTCTCAGACTTCTTCGGACCCCTCGTCGCTCCGCAGGCAGGCCTCCGATAGGCGGCCGTCCGACCCCCTGGCGATGGTCGCGGCCGAGATCACGAGGGGGCCGGGCCGTATCCCCGACAGGCCGGTCCACGGTGCCGTACAGAGCCTCAGCCCAGCCTGTCGGGTAGCCTCGCCGCTCGCCCCCCACATCCACGCACATGACACGATTGCTCCTCCTCGCGGTCGCCACGTTCTCCGCTCTCTCAGCCGCCGCCCAGACCGGCCGCGTCGTCGGCGTCGTCACCGACGCCACGACCGGCACCCCCGTCCCCGGCGCCAACGTCTTCGTCGTCGGCACGACGCTCGGCGCGGCGACCGACCCCGACGGCCGCTACGCCATCGAGGACGTCCCGGCCGGCCCGCAAACGCTCCGCGTCACGTTCATCGGCTACACCCGCCAAGAGGTCCCCGTCCCGTCGTCGCCGGCCAGACCGTGACGCGCCGCCGTCGCGCTCCGCGCCGACGCCCTCGGCCTCGACGAGGTCGTCGTAACCGGGGGCGGGGCCAGCGTCGAGGCCCGGCGGCTCTCGACGACCGTCGAGTCCATCTCGGCCCAGGACATCGCCGAGATCCCCGCCGCCCGGATCGAGGACGTCCTCCAGGCCAACCTCGCCAACTCCCAGGTCCGCCTCTCGTCGGGCCAGCCCGGGACCGCCTCGCTCGTCCGTTCGCGCGGCGTCATCTCGGCCAACGGCTCGACCACGCCCGTCATCTACGTCGACGGCGTCCGCGTCGACAACCTCAACACGGCCGCGGCCCTCGACATCGCGACGGGCGGGGCCCAGTCGAGCGCGCTCGCCGACCTCCCCGTGGAGAACATCGAGCGGATCGAGTTCCTCAAGGGCGGCGCCGCCACGACGCTCTACGGGTCCGACGCCGCGAACGGCGTGATCCAGATCTTCACCAAGCGCGGCACTGCCGGCCGGAGCACGCTCGAGCTCGAGACCCAGCTCGGTGCGGTCCAGGGCACGACCGACTTCCTCCGGTTCGAGGAGACGGCCGACGTCCTCTTCCGGACCGGGCTCTACCAGAGCTACCGGCTCGGCGGGTCCGGCGGGGCGTCCGGGCTCACGTACAGCTTCTCGGGCCGGGCCCTCTCCGACGACGGGTTCCGCGTCGGCAACGAGAACCGGCGCTACGACCTCCGGACCTCGCTCTCCGGCGAGGTCACGCCGGTCACCCGGTACACGGGCTCGTTCGCGTACACGAACAACGCGTTCACGAGGGACTTCAACGCCAACTTCTCGAACGGGTCGTTCGGGAACCTCGAGACCGGCGCCTACGGGTTCCTCCCCGACCTCACGGCCGACGAGCTCGCCCAGGTCCGCGACAGCGTCCGGACGTTCATCGGCCTCCTTGACCAGAGCTACGCGACGAACCGGTTCCAGACGTCGCAGCAGCTCCGCGTCACCCCGCGCTCGAACCTCGTCCTCCAGGCGACGGGCGGCCTCGACTACCGCGTCGGCGAGACGCTCCAGATCCAGTCCAACGCGTACCTTGCTCAAGGCGGGTTCGCCTCGCCCGACGCGACGGATGAGGGGACCATCAGCCAGTTCGAGCGCCGGTCGCTCGGGCTCACGCTCGAGGCCAACGCGACCCACAACGTCGAGACGGCCGTCGCCGGCGTCCCCCTCTCGTTCCTCACCATCGCGGGGGGCCAGGTCTTCCGGACCGAGGACGACCAGCTGGTCACCGACGCCGACCAGGTGGTCGAGGGGTCCCGGTCCATCAACAACGCGGCGGAAGTGACCTCGTCCGCGTTCACGCTCGACGTCGCCAACTACGGCGTCTACGTCCAGGAGAACGTCGGGATCGCCGACCGGCTCTTCCTCGACCTCGGCGGGCGGCTCGACGGCAACTCGGCCTTCGGCGACGAGGTCGGCCTCGTGTTCTACCCGAAGGTCGGCGCCGCGTACACGCTCTCCGACGAGCCGTTCTTCGCGCGGGCCGTCCCGGCCTCCGTCGTCTCCAACGTCAAGCTCCGCGCGAGCTACGGGGCCGCCGGTAACTTCCCGACGCCGTTCGCCAACGCCCGCACCATCGGGGTCAGCCCCTTCGGTTCACTCCCGGCCTACACGTTCTCCCAGCCGGGCAACCCGGACCTCCGGCCGGAGACGGTCTACACGCTCGAGGCCGGGCTCGACCTCGGGCTCCACGGCGGCCGCGTCGCCCTCGAGGGCACGTACTACCACGCCCGGACCGTCGACGCCCTGTTCTCGGCCCCGTTCGCCCCGTCGACGGGCCAGAACAACCAGCTCCGGAACCTCGGCGAGATCGTGAACCGGGGGGTCGAGCTCGCGGCCAATGCCCTCGTCGTCGACTCCCGGAGCCTCTCGGTCCGGCTCAACGGGTCGCTCAATACGCTCGCCAACGAGGTGACCGACAACGGGGGGACGGCCGAGTTCAACGTCGGCGGGTTCACGTTCCTCGGCACGTTCGTCGACGAGGGCAAGCCGGTCGGGTACCTCCGTGGGAACCGTCCGGTCTTCGCCGGCGACGGCTCGATCGCCGTGGCCGGCGCGGAGACCACGCTGGGGGAAACCGTCGTCCCGGCCGGCGGGCTCCTCATCGAGCGGCTCGCCGACCTCGGGAGCCCGCTCCCCGACCTCTTCGGCAACCTCGGGCTCAACGCCCGCTTCCGAGGGCTCACGCTCGTCGTCTCGGCCGACTACCAAGTCGGCGCCGAGGGCGTCAACACCGACGACGTCCTCCGCTTCTTCGGCGAGACCGGCCGGGTCGCCGGCGAGATCCCGGCCGCCGAGCGGGCCGCCCTCCGGGCCGGCTACGCCGCCGGCGACGCCGCGGCGATCGCCCGGATCGCCGAGATCGAGGCCGACGCCGTCCAGCTGACCGACGGCAACGTCCCGGCCCGGTCCATCGTCCTCTCGGCCCTCGGCGTGCCGGGCTACTCGTTCACGAACCTGGCCTCGGCCTGGGTCGAGGCCGCCGACTACCTCAAGGTCCGCCAGATCTCACTCGGCTACCGCGTGCCTGCCCGGCTCCTGGGCGGGCTCGCGCGGACGGCCCGCCTCCAGGCGGCCGTCCTCAACCCGTTCAACGTCGTGACCTCCAACTTCGACCCGGAGATCACCGGCGCCAACGGCAACAGCGGCGACGGCACGGTCCAGAACGGGGTGAACGTCGGCGGCTTCGGGTACGGGACGGAGTCGCCGCCCCGCCAGTACCTCGTCACCCTCTCGCTCGGCCTCTAGTCCCCCCACGCCGTCCCCGTGACCGGGGCCGGCCCACCGCCCCCATGAACAAGCTGACCCCCCTCGCCCTGGTCCTGGCCCTCGCCGCCCTCGGCGGGTGCGACCTCGCGGACCCGACCGAGATCCGGAACCCGAACCTCACCGAGGAGAACATCCTGTCGACCCAGCGCCCCCTCCGGTTCTGGGTCCAGGGCCTCGAGCGCCAGACGGCCATCGCGTTCTCGAACTACCTCACCGAGGCCGAGATCGTCTCCGACAACTACGACAACACGGCCACCTTCTTCGACCAGGAGCTCGACGGGCTCGTCCTCAACTTCACCAACGCCAACGTCGACAACACGCTCTTCGCGTTCTCGGACCTGAGGGAGTCGGCCCGGTTCGGCCGCGACGTCGTGGCCCCGTCCGACGAGGGCGCGACCGAGGGCGAGATCGCGGAGACGTACTTCTTCGAGGCCGTCGCCGACGTCGTCCTCGGCCAGGCGTTCACGGCGGCCCCCCTCGAGCCCGGTGGCGTGCCCGCCCAGCCGGCCGACCACCTCCGGGCCGCGATCGCCTCGCTCGACCAGGCCCTCGGCCTCCAGCCCGACGCCGACCGGCGGACGGGGTACCTCCTCCTCAAGGCCCGGGCCCACCACGCCCTCGGCGACCGGGCCGAGGCCGTGGCGGCGGCGCAGGCCGCGCTCGCGGCGGACCCCGACTACGTCCGGTCCATCACCTACGACGAGGCCAACGGCGTCGACAGCGACATCGAGCTGGCCCTCTACGACCGGGCCTCGTTCGACGACCTCCAGCCGCTCCCGCGCCTCGACTTCCTCGACCCCAAGTTCGGCCTGAGCGGCGGGGTCGACGACTCCGGTCCCGCTCCTGAAGGCCGAGGAAGCCCACCTCATCCTCGCCGAGGCCGCCCTCGCCGACGGCGACCTGGCCGGCGCCAAGGCCCGGATGCAGGCGCTCCTCGACCTCGTCGGCACCCGGCCGTTCGCGACGGTCGACGACAACGCCGAGGGCCGGACCCAGAACGCCCCGGGGAGCCGCCCCAACACGGCCGCCGTCGTCGTCCGCGCGAGTCCCGACGCCCCGTTCCGTGAGGGCCTCGTCCTCACCCGGAACGGCCCGGGCCTCACGGTCGACGTCCCGACCGTCTCGGGCACGTCGGTCACGGCGGACCGGGTCGACGCGCTGGCGTCCGTCGACGACGCCGTCCGGCTCCTCTACCTCCTCCGGCAGGAGGTCTTCATCGCCGAGGGCCGCCGGATGCTCGACCTCGGCATCCGGTTCCCGGTCACGGAGCCCGAGGTGCTCGCCAACCCGAACGTCCCGGCCGGCGAGGTCACGACCGGGTTCGTCCCGGCCCCGCTCCGCCCGTTCGCGGCCCAGTTCGACGCGTTCACCTACGACGCGGCGGCCGGGGAGGTCACCATCCTCGTCGACCTCAACCGCGTGCTTGCGGAGAATCGGTCGGACCCCGCCCTCGTCCCCTTCTTCTAGGCTCTGTCTCGTGATTCGGTAAGCTCGGCGGCTTCACCCGCCGCCGAGCTCTTGCCGCCCCGTCGTCATGCCCTCTCCGACCGCCAGTGGGCGAGTCTGGCAGGTGACGGGGGCCGCCGTCCCATCGTCTACGCGTCACGTCGCCTCCGTCGTGGCCGACGGGGACCGGACGTCGTCCGGCCTCTGCCGCGCGGTCCCGGGCGGCTCGCGACACCCCTCGGCCGGCCCGTACCGTGCACCCGGCCGCCCGCCACATCCGCGGGGACGGGCGTCCCGCTGGTCCGCCGAGACGCGGTAACGTGCCCGCCCCAACCGCCCGCCCATGTCTCAGCCCGCCCTCCTCCGCGTCCCGCCCTTTCTTCGAGTGGCCGTGCTCGCGCTCGCGTTCACGTCGTGCGCGACAGCGCCGACCCCTGTCGCCGCCCAGGACCCACCCCCTGACCCGACGGCCAGCGCCGAGGGGCTCCTCGACGCCATCCGCGCCCGCTACGCCGACTCGTGGTACCGGACGCTCTCGTTCGTCCAGACGACCACGTTCCACACGCCCCAGGGGCCGCAGACGCAGACGTGGTACGAAGCGGCAGCGACCCCGGGGCGTCTCCGCATCGACGTCGCCCCGCTCGGGGCCGGAAACACGTTCCTCGTCGTCGGCGACTCGACGCACATCGCCCAGGGCGGCCGGGTCGTCCAGCGCCGGCCCGACGGCAACCCGCTCCTCTTCCTCGGCTTCGACCTCCCGTTCCTGACGACGGCCGAGGGGCTGGCCGGGATGCGCGCCATCGGGATCGACACCGACGCCGTCCGCGTCGAGCCGTGGCAGGGCCGCGAGGCCATCGTCGTCGGCGGGGCCCCCGGCGACACGACGAGCGCGCAGGTCTGGTTCGACCGCGAGCGGCTCGTGTTCGTCCGCCTCATCGAGCTGGAGAACGGGTCAGTCCAGGACATCCGGTTCGACGACTACGAGCCGCTCGCCGGCGGCTGGGTCGCCCCCCGCGTCGAGATCTACGCCGACGGCCGCCTCGTCATGGAGGAGGACTACCGGGCCGTCCAGGCCGACGTGGACCTCCCCGCCGGCACGTTCGACCCTCAGTCGTGGCCCGCTACGGACTGGTGGACGGCCGTCGGCTACGACGGCACCGAGTGATGGAGCCTGTTCCCGCCGCCCGCGTCGCCGTGCGCGCTCTCCGACGGACGGCCCCGCTGGTAGCCCTCGCCCTCTCCGCCTGCGCCCTCGCGCAGCCGGCCCCCGACGAGTCCAGACTGGGCGCCCTCGTGGTCCTCCACCAGGGCGGTGCGAGCGCTTGGCTCCACGACGCCGCGACCGGCGACGTCCTTGCCCGCTTCTCGACCGGCGTCGGGCCCCACGAGGTCGCCGTCTCGCCGGACGGGCGCCGTGCCGTCGTGACCGACTACGGCGACCGGGCCGCCGTCGGCGCGTCGCTCACCGTCCTCGACCTGGCCGCCCACGCCGTCGAGCGGACCGTCCCGCTCGGCGACTACGAGCGCCCGCACGGGGTCGCGTTCCTACCGGACGGCCGCGTCGCGGTGACGGCCGAGCGCGACAGCGCCGTCGTCGTGGTGGACGTGGGGGAGGGGGCCGTCGCGTTCGCCGCGCCGACCGGCCAGGCGGTGTCCCACCTCCTCGCGCTCTCGCCCGACGGCCGCTTCGCCTACACGGGCAACATCGTCTCGGGGTCGGTCTCCAAGGTCGACCTCGCGGCGCGCCGGACCGTCGCCGTCGCGCCCGTAGGGCCCTTCGCCGAGGCGATCGCCATGCGTCCGGACGGGCGCGAGGTGTGGGCGGCCAGCAGGGAGTCGGGCCGCCTCGTCGTTCTCGACGCCGCGACGCTCAAGGAGGTGGGCGCGGTGCAGATCGAGGGGGGCCCCTACCGGATCGCGTTCACGCCCGACGGGTCGCGGGCGCTCGTGACGACCGCCGCTGGCAACGCCCTCCACGTCCTCGACGCCCGAACGCGCCAGCCGGTCGGGGTCGTCACGTTCGGGGCCGGCGCCGCCCCTTCCGGGATGGCCGTCGCCCCCGGCGGTCGCCGGGCCTACGTCTCGCTGAACGGCCTGAACCGCGTGGCCGTGGTCGACCTCGACGCGCTCTCGGTCGTCGGCCTCTTCGAGACCGGGCCCGTCCCGGACGGGGTCGCTGTGATCCCCCCCGTGCCTTGACCCTCTCGCCTGAGTGGGCCCTGCTCATCTGCGGCTCCGGGTCTGCTGCCCTCCCCCAAACATGGCCCGGTCTCATGAGACGCCCCGCAGCCCCGGCGGGCGTCGGGCTTGTTCTGAGCCGTACGAGTCGAACCTAGCCGTGCGTCTCGCCACTCTCCCGCTCCTTGCGTGTCTCGCGCTCGCCTCTGGCTGCACGCTGCCCGTCTCGGCCCAGGAGCCCAGTCCGTCTCGGTGGGCGTTCGTGGTCATGCACGGGGCGGACACCGTGGCCGTCGAACGTGTCCTGCGTACCTCAGGCGGCACGCGGGGCGACGTCATGGTCAACCGTGCCCTCCGGGTTAGTTACGTGCTCGACGTAAACGCCGACCAGGCCGTCTCGGAGATGGTCATGCAGGTGGGGGGGCCAGACGGGCCGATGGCTCCGGACACGCTCCGGCTCCGCGCCGACTCGAGCGCAGCCGTGGCCTCGTCGGCTCAGTGGGCTGAGGTCCCGTATCCGTTCACTCACGTTCCGGGCCTCCTGGACCACGTGCTCCTCCGCGCCCGGGCGCTCGGCGGTGCCACGGTCTCCGTCCCCGTCTTCCGCCAAGGGCAGCGGACCGCCTTCAGAGTGCACTTCGTCCGTCCCGACTCGGCCACCGTCGACGCCGGCGGCCACCCCATCCGCGTCGCCCTCGACGCAGATGGGAGCCTGCTCCGCGCTGTCTTCCCGGACCACGGCGTGGAGGTCCTTCGGACAGAGGCCCTGCCGGCAGCGGCCTACCCGCCGGCGCCGCTCTACGACGCGCCTCCCGGAGCGCCGTACGCCGCAGAGGAGGTCCGTTTCCCAAACTCGGAGGGCGACACCCTCGCCGGGACGCTCACCCTTCCATTCGGTTACCCTGGCCCTCGCCCCGCGTTCGTGACCATCACCGGGACGAGCCAGGTGAGCCGAAACGGCGGCGGCCTGCCGGGCTTGCCGTTCCGCACCCTCGCCGACGCCCTGTCCAGACGGGGCCTCGCTGTCCTCCGGGTGGATGACCGTGGCGTCGGGCGCTCGGGAGGGGACGCCTCGACGGCCACCCTCTCCGACGAAGCGGGCGACGTCCGCTCTGCCCTCGCGTACCTCCGGTCCCGGGCGGACATCGACGGGAGCCGGCTCGCCCTGCTCGGGTGGAGTGAGGGCGGCTGGATCGCCCCGATGATCGCCGCCGAGGACTCCCTGCTCGCCGGCGTTGTGCTCATGGGGGCCCCGGGGGGGACCGGCCTTGAGGTGGGGCTCTACCAGAACCGGTACGCCGTCGAGCATGACCCAACCGTACCGGAGGCCCTCCGGGATTCTGTCGTCGCAGCCAGCCTCATCGAGGCCCGCTCCTCCCCGAAGCAACGCTCGAACCTCGACATGCCGGACCCCCTGCCGACGGCGCGCCGAGTCCGCGCGCCGGTGCTCATCCTCCACGGGGCGGCCGACCGCAACGTGCCGCCCCAGCACGCGGGGCGGCTGGCGAAGGCCTTCCAGGAGGGGGGCAATCTGGACGTCACAGTCCGCGTGTTCCCCGGACTCAACCACGTCTGGCTCCCGGACCCGGACGGGCGGAGCTCGGGGTGGGCGTTGCTCCCCTCGTTCTCGATCCCCCGCGACGTGTTGGACGTGGTCGCCGACTGGTCTGCCAGCCACCTGGCCGACACGGGCGAATAAGTAGCTTTGACCCTGACCCGGTATGGAGGCTCTCCCTCGGAGAAATAAGAGGCCGTCGTGTGACCTCCGTCGTGCGGGCGCACCCGTGGAGTACCTGTCCCGATCGAAGGTAGACCACGACACCCTGGGACCAAACACCCGACTCGGAGGGCCGTTGAACGGGGGGAGCCATCCCTCGAGCGTTCTCTCAGAGTGATTTCGTCCCTCACCATCCGGCGGATCGCGCCCTCGGACCCCGGCCCGATCTCGGCCGCCTTCGCCGGGATCGGGTGGACGAAACCGCCGAGCAGTACGAGCCCTACCTCAAGGAGCAGGGGGCGGGCCGCCGCCTCGGTCTCGTCGCCGAGGTCGCGGGCGCGTTCGCGAGGTACGTCACGCTCGACGGGCGGTCTCCGTACCCGCCCTTCCAAGAGGCGGGCATCCCAGCGGTCCAGGACCTGAACGTTCTGCCTCGTTTCCAGCGTCGGGGCCTCGGCGCTGCCCTCTTCCGAGCGGCCGAGGACGCCGCCCGCCCGCGGGCCGACGTCGTAGGGATCGGCGTCGGGCTCGGGCCGGACTACGGGGCGGCGCAGCGGCTCTACGTCCGCCTCGGGTACGTCCCCGACGGGCGCGGCGTGGCGTACGCGCGCCGGGTCGTGGAGCCGGGGGAGCGCGTGGTGGTGGACGACGACCTCGTCCTCCACTTCACGAAGCGGCTGGCGGGCGAGCCCGCCGAGGCGAATCGCCAGACGACGGTCGGTAGCGCACAGGACGCCCCTTCGCTCGGCGTGTAAGCCTCCTAGGAGCGCCCGCCGGGCGACGCGCATGAGACGCTACCGAGGCGGGGCGGCGGAGCGGGGCGCGACCTCCACGCCCGCCACGTTGTCTCCGGGCCGGGTGTCGATCAGGAGGTGGTGCGGGTCGATCCCGGCCCTCGCCGGCTCCCGCGGCACGGTCACCGTGACCCGCTGGCGGCCGCCTCGGACGCGGTGCCAGCCCCGGTACAGCAGCTCGCCCGGCCCCTCCCCGAACACGCCGACCTCCACCCAGTCGTCCATCGGGACCTCCGTCTCGGCGCCCGCCTCGTCGACGGCCACCTTCCGCGCCCGCACGTCGAGCGTGACCCGCCACGTGCCGGTCCCCGTCGGCTGTGCCGTCGCCCTCCCCGCTGCGAGCTCCCAGTACGTGTTCCGCTCGAAGAGGTCCGCCAGCAGGCCGTGGAGCGAGTCGGGCGTGACGGCCCGGAGCTCGCGGTAGAGGTCGAGCGAGGTCGGGAGGGGGGGCTCTCCACCGCCGTGCTGCTCCAGCAGGCGCCGGAGTGCGGCGTCGACCCGCTCTTCGCCGACGTACTCCCGCACGGCGACCATCGCGAAGGGACCCTTGCGATAGGCGTCGAACGAATCGACGGTCCGGAGGAGCGGGACGCCGGCCCGCGCGCGGGGGCTCAGGTACTCCTCCCGCATCGCGTCGAGGAACCGACCGAGGTGCGCGCGGCCGTGGGCCTCTTCGATGACCCCGAGCGCGGAGTACCAGGCGAGGGTCTCCGTGAGCACGGGCGCGCCCTCGACCGACGCCGGCACGAGCCGGTGGCCCCACCAGTGGTGCGCCACCTCGTGGGCGACCACCGCGAACACCAGGTCGACGTCCCGCGGGTCGGCGTCGGGGTCGAGGAGGGCGAACCCCTCCTGGTAGGAGACGGTGCTCGGGTGGGCGAACAGCGTGTACCGGTGGCCGGGGACCTCGACGAACCGGATCTGGCGGTGCGGGTAGGGGCCGAACCGACGGCCGAGGTGGTCGAGCGAGGCGCGGACGCTCCGGGCCATGCGCTCCACGTTCTGGGCGTGCCCTGGGTGGTGGACGATCTGGATCTGGACCGCGTCCCCGACCCCCGACGGGTCGTCCCACCGCGTCTCGTGGACGGCGTAGTCGGCGGAGAAGAAGGCGTAGGTGTTCAGGATCGGAGCGTCGGTGGCATAGTGGAAATAGCGCCGGCCGTCCTGCACCCACGTCCGCCGCAGCGTGCCGGGGGCCACCGCCGTCTGTCCCAACGCGGTGCCCACGATGGCCTCGAAGCGAACCGACTCCTGCCCGGCCATGCCCAGGAGCGCCACGGGGTCGTCGAGGCGGGGGACCTCCGGGCGCGGCGCCAGCCCGTGCGCCCGCCGCTCCCCGGCAGCCCTAAGCTCTCGAGTCCACTGGTACCCGACGGCGGGGAGCCACTCGGTCCCGAAGTACGTGCCGTTCGAGGCCACGGACGTGGGGGTCCCGCGGCTCGGGAAGCCCCGCGGGTCGAGGCGGACCTCGAACGTGAGCCGCAGCGAGTCGCTGGGCTGCAGGGGCACCTCCAGGGCGTAGATCCGGTGGCCGAGCCTCTCGTCCCTGAGCACGGACGTCGCCAGCCGGTCGAAGCGGAGCGCACGGGTCTCGGCCCCCCGCGCGGTCGCTACGTGAACCGTGTCGATCGTCGTCCCGGTCCTGTTCACGAGGTCGTAGGTCCCGCGGACCTCCACCGCCCGCCGCTCGGGATAGATCTCGACGCGGAGGCTCGTGGCGGTCGGTCGCGGCTGCGGGACGCCCGCGTATCGCCCGTAGCGGCGCTCGTATTCGGCCCTCCACTCGGGCCCGCTCGGGGCGGCGTGGCGCTCGTACAGAACCGTGTTGTAGACGATCAGGCCGCCGAAGACCAGGACGAGTCCCGCGGCCACGGCGGCGGTCGCCGTCATGCGGCGGGTGAGGCGGCGTCCCGCCTGGCGGAGCCGTGGACCGAGGCCCCGATCCGTCCCCCGCGGCCAGAGCAGCGTCGCCGCGACGGCGAGCCCGAGCGCCCACGCGGCCCAGTAGAGCTTGTACAGGAGCCACGGCCCGAGCCCGACGACCCCGCGCAGGTCCGTGTACGACCACCCCGGGTCGGACCCGTAGACGAGCAGCGGGCGCTCGATGCCGAGCTCCGGGCCGAAGGCCATGAGGGCGTAGGCGACCACCGCGACCAGGTGGCCGACGTACTTCTGGTCGACCACGACGTGGACGACGAGGGCCAGCAGGGCGAACAGGAGGTAGTCGGTGAGGCGGAGGCCGAAGAGGACCCGCACGTACAGCCCGACCTCGAACTCGGCGTACCCCATGCGTGCCTGGACGAGCATCGCCACCGCCATGACCAGCGCCTGCCACGCGACGAGCACGAGGGAGAGCCCCACGAACGAGCCTACGAAGGGGACCCCGTCCGGCACGGGCGCCGCGTCGGCGATCTGGTCCAGGCCCGCCTCGCGCTGGCGCCACACCAACTCACCGGCGGAGTAGACGACGAGGAGCGGGACGACCAGCCACATGAGCTCGCCGGGGGACTCCAGGAGGCCCACGAGTCGCCCGGTGGTGGGGAGCTCCGGGACCCCGTGGTAGTCGAACCAGAGCGGGCCGACCAGGACCACGAACCCGGCCAGCCCGACGAGCACGGCCCCGCCCCGGCCCCTCATGACCAGCCGGAAGGACGCCCCCGCGACGGCGAGCGCCTGCCGGGCCCACGTCGCGAGCCCGAACGTCCGCCGGACGGGAGGCGGGATGATCGGGGCGCCTCGCGTGGCGTCGCGGACGCCACGTGCCGCCCCCACCGTGGCGGCGTCCGCCGCAGGGAGGAGCACGCTGGCTCGCCTGCGACCGCTCCGTCGGCCGTCGGCCGTGACGTGGCCCGGCCGAAAGCGGACGTAGGTGAGCGCGAGGACGCTCAGGGCAGCGACGAGCCACACGAGGCGGTTCGCGAGTACCGAGGCCTGCGTCCCGACCACGAGCGCGTTCTTCTCGCCGGGCGTCCAGACCTTCGACATCTCGCCGATCGCGGTCAGGCCGAGCGGGTCCGTCAGCGTCGCGAGGCCCCAGTGTCCCAGTAACTCCGCCACGAGCTGCCAGCTGACGACCGCCGCGAAGAAGACGAGCGCCCCGCCGAGGTAGCTGACGGCCGTCCGACGACCGAGCGCCGCGGCCGAGAACATGAACGCCGTGGCGACGAAGGCGTTCGGGAGCACGAGCAGGACGTAGGCGCTCACGTAGTCGGCAGGCCGGAACGGGCCGACCAGGTCGGCGTGCGTCCCCGGCAGGAGCGCGGCGAGCAGAAGGCCGGCCGGGATGGCGGTCGTGACCAGCGCGCCGAGGGCGAAGGCGGCGAGGAACCGCCCGCCGAGATAGGCGGCTTGGTCGACGGGGGCGGTGGCCAGGAGGGGGCGCATCCGCGTCTCTACGTCCCGCGCCGCCGCGCCGCCCGCGACCGCCGCCAGCGCCAACAGCGCCACTACGCTCGCGACGAGGGTGGCCTGCGCTACGGCGAACGGCGCGTTGAGGGAGTAGCCGCCCCCCCGCGCCTCGTCGACGAGGACCTCGCGTGCCATCAGGAACGTGACTCCCAAGAGGAACACGAAGTAGAACCAGGTCGACGAGACACGGCATAGTTGGTAAGCGACCTCGAAGCGGAAGACCTCCCAGAGCTTCATCGGCCCAGCCTCACGTCGGTGGTGTTGTCGTCGCCCTCGGGGTCGATCAGGAGGCGCCGTGGGTCGATCCCCGCCCGCGCCGGCTCGCTCGGGACCGTGACCGTGACCGTCTGCTCGCCGGAGCGGACCCGGTGCCACTGGCGGTAGAGTTCGCCGCCGTCGGCCGCGAGGACGCCGACCTCGACGAGGTCGTCCATGGGGACCTCGGTCACGACGCCCACGCTGTCGACGGCCACCTTCCGCGCGGACACGTCGAGCGTCACGCGCCAGGCACCCGTGCCGGTCGGCTCCGCCGTGGCCTCGTCCGTCGCCAGTTCCCAGAACGTATTCCGTTCGAAGAGGTCGGTGAGCAGGTACCGGAGCGAGTCGGGCGTGACGGCCCGGAGCTCGCGGTAGAGGTCGAGCGAGGTCGCCAGCGGCGGCCCGCCGCCGTACTCGACTAACAGGCGCCGGAGCGCCGTGTCCACCCGCTCCGCGCCGACGTACTCCCGTAGGGCGACCATCGCGAAGGGGCCCTTCCGGTAGGCGTCGAAGTGGTCCACCGCCCGGAGGAGCGGGACGCCGGACTCGGGGCGCGGGGCGAGGTAGGCCTGGCGCAGCACGCCCACCAGCCGCCGGAGGTGGTCCGGGCCGAGCGTGGCCTCGACCACGTCCATCGCGCTGTACCACGCGAGGCTCTCCGTCAGCAGCGGGGCGCCCTCGACGAGCGCCGGGACGAGCCGGTGGCCCCACCACTGGTGCGCCACCTCGTGCGCCATCACGGCGAAGGCGAAGTCGACGTCGCGGGGGTCCTCGTCCGGGCGCATGGCGGCGAGGCCGTCGCGGACGGTGATGAGGCCGGGGAACGCCGTCGCCCCCATGCCCGGGTCGGGCGCCGAGACGATCTTGAGCTGGCGGTGCGGGTACGGGCCGAGCCGCTCGGAGAGCACCGTGAGCGTGGCCTGCGCGCTGCGCACGAACCGCTCGACGTTCCAGTCGCGGCCGGGCTGGTAGAAGACCTGGATCTGCACTGTCTGCCCCGGCGCCTCGGGGTCCTCCCAGCGCGCCTCGCGCACGGCGTAGCGGGCGGAGAGGACGGGGAAGTCGGCGCTGACCGGCACGTCGGTCACGTAGCGGACGTAGCGCCGGCCGCGCTCGGTCCACGTCCGGCGCCGCTCGCCGGGCGCCACGGCCGTGTGGTCCCCGGCCGTCCCGACCGTCAGGTCGAGGTCGATGAGCGGCTGGGTGTTCCGGTCGACCCGCGCGGCCACGTCGTCGAGCGGGGGGATGAGGGGGCGGGGGGGGAGCCCATGGGCCTTCCGCTCCTGGACCCCTGTCAGGATGCGGCTCGGCTGGAAGCCGAGCCGGGGCAGCCACGCGTCCGCCTGGACGAAGGCTCCCCGCTCTACGATCCGGTTCGCGGCGCCGTCGTTGGTGAAGCCGCGCGGCGCGTAGCGGACGGCGAACCGCATCTGGAGCGTGTCGCCGGGCAGGAGGGGGCGGGCCAGCGTGTAGATCCGGTGGCCGAGGTCGTCGTCCACGTGCACGGCCTTGGCCGCCTGGTCGAACGTCACGGGCTCTGTCTCTACCGCCTCGGCGGTGGCGAGGTGGAGGGTGTCGATCGTGGCGCCGGTCTCGTTGACGAGCCGGTAGGTCCCGCGCACCGTCGCCATGCCCCGCTCCGGGTAGAGCTCCACGTGCACCTCGGCCGCCGTCACGTGCGGCTGCGCCGCCCCCTCATAGCGCCCGTAGAGCCGCTCGTAGGCGGCCTGCCGTGCCGCCGCCGCCTCGTCCGTGCGATACTCGTTCAGGACGTTCGTGTTGTAGAAGACGAACCCGCCCGCGACGAGGACGACCGCCACGCCGGCGACCGCCAGCCCGGCCGAGGCGGGGGTGACGCCGCGGCAGGCCGCCCGGTGCCGCTCCCGCAGCCCGTGCGCGTCCCCCCGCACCCGGTACAGCCACGCGGCGGCGACCAGCAGGAGCGCCCACCCCGTCCAGTACAGCTTGAACAGGAGGAAGGGCCGGAGCGAGGCGCCGAACCCGGTCAGCTCTGCGTAGGTCCAGGCGGGCGCGGTGCTGTAGGCCAGCAGGTGGTGCCTCACGCCGAGGAGGACCGCCGCGAACGAGAAGGCGTAGAGGGCCAGCGCGACGAGGTGCCCCACGTACTTGTGGTCCACCAGCACGTGCACCGCGACCGCGAGGACGGCGAAGAGCGCGTAGTCGGCCAGCTGGAGGCCGAAGAGCATGCCCAGGTAGAGGCCGGGCTCAACGTTCGTGTAGCCGAGGAGGACCTGCACGACCAGGCCGGCAGCCATCATCAGCCCCTGAACGACGACGATCACCAGGCCTAGGCCCAGCAGCCGCCCCAGGAGCAGGACGCCGTCGGGGACCGGCGCCGCGTCGACGAGGGCGGCCAGCCCCGCCTCCCGGTCCCCCCACACGAGCTCGCCCGCGTAGAAGATGAGCAGGGCCGTCACGAAGACGTGGAGGCTGGTGTCTCCGAACAGGTCGACCACGCGGGCCGTGGTCGGCAGGAGCGGCACGCCGAGGTGCTCCATCAGCTCGGGGCCGACGAGCACCTGGAGCAGCGCGATGGCGGCGAGCGGCACCCACCCCCAGCCCCCGACGAGCTGGCGGAAGGCGCGTCCGGCCACGGCGCCCGTCTGCCGCACTCGCGCCGCGACGCCGAACGCGCGGGGGACGTCCGGCACGGCGACGGGGGCATCCGCAAGATGCTCAGAGGCGGGTGCGGCCTCCCCCGCCGGCCGGCGACGCCCGGCACGGCGGAGGAGGCCCGCACCGGGCGCGTGGTGCGCGAGCCGGAACCGGTGGCCGGCGAGCCCGCCGACGGCCGTGGCGATCCCGAGCCACAGCAGCCGGTTGGAGGCCAGCCAGCCCTCGAACGGCACCAGCAGCGTGCTCTTCTGGAGCGGTGTCCACGACCTGCTGAGATGGGCGAAGGGGATGATGCCCAGCGGGTCCAGGTGCGCCGCCAGCCCGAAATGGCCGAACAGCTCGGCCGTAATCAAAAGGTGGAGCATCATGCCGACGATGAGGACGGCACCGACGACGTAGCTCGCGACGGCCCGGCGGCTCAAGAGCGCCGCCACGAAGAGGAGGACGGACCCGATGAAGACGTTCGGGAGAGCGAGCGTCAGGAGAGGCCCTACGTACGCGACTGTTCGGAACGGGCCCAGCCCCTCGGGCGCCGCTTCGGACGTGTACACGGAGAGGGCGACGACGCCCGTAACGACCGCTATCAGCAGCGCGTTCGGCACCAGGACGCCCAGAAAGCGGCCGCCCAGGAGAGCCCACTTCCCCACGGGGGCCGTGTAGAGCAGGGGCTCTATCCGCGCCCGTACGTCCCGCGTCGCCGCGTCGCCGGCCAGCGCCGCCGTCACCACCAGCCCGAACAGGCTGGCCATGGCGATGTACACGAAGAGCTCGCTCGGGGCATTGATAAAGACGGCGCCGTTTTCGGCCGTCGTCATCTCTCGGACCATGTAGAAGACGAGCGACAGGAACGCAGCGACGTGGAGCCACACCGAGCGCCGCCGGAGCTGGTGGCCGACCTCGAACCGGAAGACCTCCCGGAGCTTCATGACGCCACCTCGACCGCCAGGCCATCCGCCTGGAGACGCCGCCGGCCGAGGTGGCCGGCCATCGTGCAGAAGTAGACGTCCTCGAGGTCCGGCTCCACGGCTTCGAAGCCGGGGCCGGGGCAGGACTCGCCGTAGACGTGGACGACCGTCCGGCCCGCCAGGAGCTTCGTCGAGATCACCGCGTGCTCGGCCTCCACCGCCGCCAGCCCGTCCTTGTCGAGGGTCCGCCGCCAGATCCGGCCCTGGAGGTCGGCGACGGCCTCGAGCGGCACCGCCTCCAGCAGGATCTCGCCCCGGTCGATGATGGCCATCCGCGTGCAGAGCTCGCTCACGTCCTCGACGATGTGGGTCGAGAGGATCACGACGGCACGCTCGCCGAGCTCCGAGAGGAGGTTCAGGAAGCGGACCCGCTCGGCCGGGTCGAGCCCGGCCGTCGGCTCGTCGACGATCAGGAGCCGGGGGTCGCCGAGGAGCGCGACGGCGACGCCGAACCGCTGGCGCATCCCGCCCGAGTAGCCGCCGAGCTTCTGGCCCCGCTTCTCCCACAGGTTCACCTTGTGGAGCAGGGCCCCGACGACCTCGCGGCGCGGCCCGCGCTCGGCGAACCCCTTGAGCACGGCGAAGTGGTCGAGGAGCCGCTCGGCCGACACCTTCGGGTACACCCCGAACTCCTGGGGGAGGTAGCCGAGCGTCTGGCGGACCCGGTCCTTCTCGCGGACGACGTTGATGTCGCCCAACTGGATCGTCCCCCCGTCGGGCTCCTGGAGCGTGGCGAGCGTCCGCATGAGCGTGGACTTGCCGGCCCCGTTCGGGCCGAGGAGACCGAACATGCCCGGGGGGACGGTCAGCGTGACGCCGTCGAGGGCGCGGACGCCGTTGGGGTACGTCTTCGTGACGTCGCGGATGATGAGGTCCATGCGTGCGGGGGGATGGGGGACGCCTGACGCCTACGGTCCTGCTCCGCCCGTGTGACGGAATCGTTCTCTCCCTGGTGCGGCCTTCTCGCCTCACGATGTGAGCCGGTCCTCTGGTGACACGAGCCGCCCCAGTGGAAGTACGGGGTGGACCGAGGGGACGTCCTTGACAGCGCCCTCGGATTTCGCAGGGCCCTCCTACTGCCTCTTCAGCACCGTGTACGCCGAGCCGCCCGAGAGGTGCAGGTCGCCGTCGCGGAAGATCAGGAAGGTGTCGCCCCCCACGCGGAACGTCATCCCCTCGACCCAGAGGACGGGGCGGGGCGAGCCGCCGTTGACCGCGACCGCGATCCCCTCGGGCGCCTGCGTCACCTCCATGACCATGTCGCGACCGCGTCCCGGTCCCTTGTACGTGCCGACGAGCGGCGCCGCGTCCCCGGTGAACGCCGCGACGGTCGGGCGTTGCCCTGGAAGGAGCTCTGCGGCCAGCGTACCGGCGATGTCCCCCGCGTCGCCGCCGTTATTCATCAGGACCACCACCGCCAGCTGCGCGTCGGGGTACCATCGCGTGTCCGCCTCGAACCCGGTGACCCTACCGCCGTGGCCGATGTAGGGGAGCCCGCGCGAATCCTTCTGGACGGCGATGCCCAGCCCATACCGGAGCGGCGTGCCGTCGTTGAGCGTCGCCGGCGTGGTCATCTCCTGGTACGACCTGGGCGAGAGCACCTCGCCCCCGTGCAGCGCCCGGACCCACGTCACGAGGTCGCCCGCCGTCGAGCAGAGCGACCCCGCGGCGAAGGGCATCCACGTGTGCGCATTGGTCGGCGCGCGGCGGATCACCCCGTTGTTATACACGACGTAGCCGTTCGCGCGCCGCGGCACGTTCTCGCTGTCGCAGTACATGCTGCGCGTCATCCCGAGCGGCTCGAAGATCCGCTGCTCGACGTAGTCCCCGTACGTCATCCCGCTCGCCTTCTCGACGATCAGCCCCGCCAGCCAGAAGGCGGAGTTGTTGTACATCTGCATCGTCCCCGTGGGGAACTGGAAGGGGTAGCGATTGATGAGCGCGAAGACCGAGTCGCGCGGGTAGTCCGGGTTCCAGGCGTGCAGGTCGAACTCCGGCATCTCGGTGAGCCCCACCATCCCCGAGGTGTGGTCGAGCAGCCGCCGCACCGTGACCGTGTTGCCGCGCGTGTCGAAGTCGGGGAGCCACTCCGTGATCTCGTCGTCCAGGCTCAGCTTCCTCTCGTCGCGCAGCTGCAGGATCGCCGCGGCGGTGAACTGCTTCGTGACGGAGCCGATCTCGAACATCGCGTCGGTCGGCATCGGCACGTCCCACTCGACGTTCGCCCTGCCGTAGCCGTTGAAGAGCAGGGTGTCGGTCCCCCTCACGACGGCGGCGACGGTGCCGACGGCGCGCTCCTCGAGCACGGCGGCGCCGGCGAGGGAGTCGAGGCGCTGCGTGAGCGTCCGGTCGGTCTGAGCGGCGGCGTCAGCGGCGGCGAGGGTGGTCATCGAGAGGGCGAGGGCCAGGAGGAGGAGCGCGGCGAGCGCGCGGAGCATGCGGGTAGTCATGGCGGCGACGGTTTGGAAGGGACGAGGGGAGGGCGGGGCGGTGTCCTGTGGGCGGGGAAAAAGGCTCGTCGCCCGTTCCGCGTCACTCGCTAAGTCCGTGCGCGCGGACAGGGCGAAGGCCCCCGCGTAGCACACGGCGCCGAACGCCAGCGACGTGAGGAGCGGGGTAGCGCCTCGACGGGGGGCCGCCCGCCGTGCGTCTTCGGGAGCCCAGCGGTCTGGAGGACGGGGTCGGTCACGGGCGGGGCGTTGCGTGGGGGAC
Source organism: Rubricoccaceae bacterium (assembly GCA_963811175.1). GTDB lineage: Bacteria > Bacteroidota > Rhodothermia > Rhodothermales > Rubricoccaceae > Rubrivirga. The sequence continues at coordinate 58,081 of CAWEQE010000003.1, forward strand.
AGCAGACGGCTACGGTTCCGCCCCACCCGTGTGGCGGGGCCGCCCCCGCCGTGACGCAGTCAGGCCCCCTCGCAGTGTGGACGGGCCGGCCGGTGACGTGGGCCGTGCGTGGATGGCGCTCGCATGCCGGCACGCCGCGACTGAGGTCAGGCGCGGGACCGTGGAGAGGAGGTCGAGGCGCAGCCGGATCGTGACGCCGGGACCGACCCGGCCGACGCTCACCCCCGTGCGGCTCACCGCGCCACCGGACGCGTCGTTTGGCCGGGCGCAGCCGAACCCGGACCCATGCGGCGGCACGACCGGCATCGAGCCCACAGCTCCCTGGCGGAGCGACACCGGCCGCCGCGCCCGCCGTCCACCACACGCGACCGCCTGCGCCTCGCGTGCCGAGGCTGCGCGAGCGCTACGCCGGGCACCTCCAGCTGTGCACTCCGGGGTTCTGCCTGACGGATCGGTCAGAGTCCGAGCGTGGCCTCACCCCGTGGGAGGCCGCGCTCCCTCGCACCGGATTCGCCGCTCGACTCTGGGGCGGTCCTCGGGCGACAATCCCGCCCCGACCTGCGCGACGTGGCGGCGCCAAGCCCCTTCCAGCGTCTCCGGCCCGAGGCCCGTCGCGCGCTCGGCGTCGTCGAGGCCGCCGCGCCACAGCGACCGGACGGCTTCGAGTCCGTGCGCCTCCCGGACGTATTGGACGAAGCTGGCGGCCTGGAGGTGGGGGGCGGCCTTCGAGAAGTCGAACGGCTCGAGGTCGCGGAGGGGGACCAGCGTCCCGGTCGCGTCGAGGGCGGCGGCCCACTCGTGGAGGGCGCGCCCGGCGCACCCGCCGACGGCGTAGACGGCGACCCTCTCGCTGAGCTACGACCCGGCCGGGTCGCCCCAGCGCCGCCACGAGTAGAGGTGGCCCAGCTCGTGCCGGTACGCCGCCCCCCCGTCGCGGTCGTACGTGACGAACACGGCGTTGGCGTCGGTCTCGGTCCACCCGCCCGCCGGCTGCCCCACCAGCGCCTCCATCTGCCCGCGGCTCTCCACGACGAACACCTCCGTCGGCTCGGCCGCCGGCTCCGCGGAGTCCCGCTCGCCCAGTCGAGCGAGCACGTCGGCGCGCGCCCGCTCGGCCTCCCGCCCGACGGCGTCGAGCCGGCCCGCGGCGAGGGAACCGGTCGGGGCGTGGAGATGGAAGTGGGGGGTGGCCGCCGTCGTCCACTCGAACGCCGGGTCGGCGAGCGCCGCCGCGACGACCTCGGGGGCGTCCTGGTGCGGGTCCGTCCTATCCGACGGTGCGCGGCACCCCGCGACCGTGAGGAGCGCCAGCAGGACGAGCGGAGGTCTCATGATGGTCGGTTCGGCGTCGCGCGGCACGGGCGCGGCCTTCACTCGAAGCCGCCGGGGACGACGACCTGGCCTCGCACCGGCTCGCCTTCCTCGACGTACGCGCCGCCGACGTAGTACCCCCCGAACTCGGCCGGGAGCCCCACGCCCTCTGCGTACGCCGGCCCCGTCTGGAGGTGGACGTGGACGTGCGGGAGCGACGAGTTCCCGCTGTTCCCGCACTCACCAAGGAGCGCCCCGGCCGCCACCTCGTCCCCCTCCCGGACCGCGACGGAGCCCCGGCGGAAGTGGGCGAGGAGCGAGTGCTCCCCCGCCCCGTGGTCGACGACGACGTAGTTCCCGGGCGGGGCCTCCGCGTTCTTCACGCCGGGACGGGCGTTGTCGGCGACGGTGTCGACGGCGGTGACGACGCGGCCGGCGGCGGGGGCGTAGACCGGCTCGCCCCAGCAGTAGTGGTCCTCGTTCCGGCTCCCATCGCCCGTGTGGACCTCGTTGTCCCCGCGCACGACGACATAATCCGAGGCGTATCGCTGGTCTGGCGACTGCACGTGGTAGTTGTGGACGGCGTTGCGGCCGCCCCACGCGACGTACCACGTCCCCTCCTCGGGGGCCCCGAACGGGAGCCGGAGCGGGGCCCGCGTCTCGTAGTCGGCGTAGTCCGACGGGGCGGGCTCGGGGGTCGGGTTCACGCTCGCCCCGACGACGGCGCCCGTCGAGTCCCACACCCACCGGGCCGTCGCGCTCGGGAGGTTCTCGAACCGGCTCACGCGGTAGTACGTCGTGTGGCCGGCCTCGCGGAACGCCGTCTCCTCGATTACCTCGACCTCGGCCCCGGCCTCCGCCTCGAGCTGGGCGACGAGGCGGGCGAGCCCGTCGCGCCCCCCGACGGCGGACGTGAACGACGGGGCCATGGCGGCGACGAGGGCGTCGACGTCGCCCCCCACGAGCCAGTCCGTCAGCGTCCGCCCTCGCTCGAAGACCCCGCCGCCCTGCGCCTGCGACGGGGCGGCGGCGAGAGAGGCCAGCAGGACCGAGGCAACCACCGAGGCGACGGAGCGGCGAGCGGGTGACATGGGACGCACAGGTTGTGGAGAAAGGAGCTCCGCAGAACGGACGGCCAACCCGCGGCCTGCGGCGTCGCCAACCTACGCCGTCGCCGCGAGCGCCCCAACGAGGCCCCTGCCGCGACGGCTGCTCCCGGTCGGCCAGCGTGGTCCAGGAGCCCCTCCCCGCGTGGGGTCACGTGAGCGTCCCGAGGTAGGCCCGGACCCGGTCGCTGTAGGTCCGGCTCACCTTCAGCCGCGTCCCGTCCTCGAGCACGAGGACGTACTCGCCGTGGGGCCGGACGCGGACCTCCCGGACCCGGTCGAGGTTGACGATGCTGGAGCGGTGGACGCGGAGGAACGTGGCCGGGTCGAGCCGCCGCTCGAGGTCGGCCAGGTTCGTCCGGAGGAGGTGGGACGTGTCGCCGGTCACGAGGCGGACGTAGACGCCGGCCCCCTCGACCCAGTCGATGTCGTCGGCGTCGACGAGGTGGTACCGGTCGCCCGTCCGGACGGCCACGCGCCGGAGGCGGTCGGGGGCGTCGGCGTCGGTCGGCTCGGCCTCGAAGTCGGCCGGAGTCTCGTCGGCCGGGGGCCGGAGGAGCGAGAGCGTCCGGTCGGTCAGGGCGTCCTCGTCGCCACCGCGGCGGCGCTCGGCGGCCCGGTCGAGCGCCTCGTGGAACCGGTCGTCGTCGAACGGCTTGAGGACGTAGTCGAGCGCGTGGAGCTCGAAGGCTTGGACGGCGTAGCGGTCGTAGGCCGTGACGAACACGACCGCCGGGCGCTCCCCGGCCGCCAGCTCGGCGACCGTCTCGAGCCCGTCGAGCTCGGGCATTTCGACGTCGAGGAGGAGGAGGTCGAGGGGGAAGCCGTCGGCGTGGGCTTGGCGGACGGCCTCGACGGCCTCGCGGCCGTTGCGGGCCTCGGCGGCGAGGGCTACGTCGTCGCGGTCGGCGAGGAGGGCGCGGAGCCGCTTCCGGGCGAGCGGCTCGTCGTCGGCGATGCCGACGCGGAGGGGGGGCGTCATGGGAGGGGGAGGGGGGACGTGTGGTAGGGGAGCCGGACCTCGGCGACGAGGCCGCCGCCGTCGCGGTCGCGGAGGACGAAGGTGTGGCCGTCGCCGTAGAGCCGGGCCAGACGCTCGCGCGTGTTCCGGAGCCCGACGCCGCGCCCGCCGCGCGCGGCCCCCGGCGCCAGGCCGGGCCCGTCGTCGGCGACGGTGAGGACCAAGGTGTCGCCGTCGCGGCGGGCCTCGACCTCGACCCGGCCGCCCCCGGCTCGGGGCGCCACGGCGTGCTTGAGCGCGTTCTCGACGAGCGGTTGGAGGATGAGGTTGGGGACGTGGGCGTCGCCGAGCCCGGGGCCCACCCGCTCGCACACGACGAGCCGATCGCGGAATCGGGCCCGCTCGATGGCGAGGTAATGGCCGAGGAAGTCGAGCTCGTCGTCGAGCGGGACCTCCGGCTCGTTCACCCGGTCGAGCGCGACGCGGAGCAGGCTCGAGAGGTCCGCGATGACCTTCCGGGCCGACCGGACGTCGCCGTCCATCAGCGTCGAGATGGCGTGGAGCGTGTTGAACAGGAAGTGCGGGTTGAGCTGCATCCGGAGGGCCTCGAGCCGGGACCCCGTCAGCTGGCTCTCGAGCTGGGCGGCCCGGACCTCCCGCTCACGGGCCCTCTCGCGGGCCTCGACGGCGGCCCGCGAGGCGTCGTAGGCGAGGACGGCCGCGACGACGCCGAAGTAGACGAGGAGGTCGAAGAGGAAGTTGGTGAGCACGGTGCCCATGAGCGCCGCCCCGAACGGGGGGGGCTCCTCGTCGAACGGGAGGACTGCGGCGATGAGGAGCGTCGAGATGGCGACGTTGAAGGCGGTCGCCGCGACGGCGTGCACGGCGGCCTTCCAGGGCCACCCCCGGCCGACCGGGGGAAGGCGGCGGGCCAGGGCGGCGACGAGCGGGGTGAGCCCGGCCCACACGAGGCACCCCCCAATCGCTCCGACGGCGTAGGCGGGTTCGTAAGGGACGCCGCGGACCCGGAGCGTGACGTAGGTGTGAGTCGCGACGACCAGCCCGACGGCGCCCCAGAACGCGACGAGGAGGGCGGCCCGGTGGAGCGGGGTGCGGGGGAGAGAGGGGAGGTCCACGGGGGGAGGTCGGCGGGGGGGAGAGTACGTCAGGGCCGCCCGGCCGACGCCGCGCCCGCGGCGTCGAGGGCCGGGCGTTCCGGGGCGTCGGCCGTCGCGCGGGCGATGCCGTAGGCGAGGCGGGCGGCGCGGACGAGCTTGTCCAGGTCGACCAGAGCGGCGTCGTCAGTCGGCTGGTGGTAGACATCGTCGAGGCCGCCCTTGCGCCAGTTGGCCCCCATCCCGTCGAAGAAGAACACCACGGGGACGCCGCGCTTGGCGTAGCTGTAGTGGTCGCTCCGCTCGTAGATGTTCTCGGGGTCGTCGGGCCGGTCGAAGTGGGCGTCGAGCCCGAAGAGCGGGCGCCCTCCCTCCCCCAGTTCGCGGTTGGTGGTCTCGACGGTCCGGCCGAACGCCGAGGAGAGGCGGGAGGCGCCGACGACGTAGAGCGAGTCGGGGTGCTCGCGCCCGACCATGTCGATGTTGACCTGGGCCACGACGTGCGCGAGGTCGCCAACGGCCGAGCGCTCAGGGTGGGCGGCGAAGAACTCGGACCCGTGGAGGCCCTTCTCCTCGGCCGTGTGGAAGACGAAGAGGGCCGAGCGGTCGGGGGCGCGGCCCGCGTCGCGGTCGGCGGCGAGGGCCGCGGCGGCGGCGAGGAGGGCCGTCACGCCCGAGGCGTCGTCGTCGGCCCCGTTGTAGACCTCGCCGCCGACCGTCCCCAGGCCGTCGTAGTGGGCGCCGAGGGCGACGAACTCGTCCGGCGTCTCGTCGCCAGGGAGGACGGCGGCGACGTTCCGAGCGGTGACCGTGCCTCGCTCGATGGGGAGCGCGAGGCGGACGGTTCGGCCCGGGTCGAGCGGAGCGACGGGCCGGGAGTCGAGGGCGTCGTCGAGCAGGGTGGCCGGGGCGCCGATCGCGGCGAGGAGGCGACGGGCGGCGTCGGGGTGGAGGAAGAGGAAGGGGGCCGGGGGGGTCTGTGCGGGCGTGCCGTCGGGGGCCATGCCGGTCCCGAGGGCGGCGGACCGGTAGGCCCGCCAGCCCTCGACGATGGACCCGTCGGGGGCGGCCACCACGACGACGGCCGCCGCCCCGTGTTGGAGCGCGGCGATGTACTTGGGCAGGAACGCGCCCGCCGGGGCCATCCCCTGAGGCGTGGCGACGGAGTCGAGCCCGGCCGGGTGGCCCGGTGCGACGAGGACGACCGTGCCCGCGACGTCGAGGCCGGCGTAGTCGTCGTGGCCCCGGCCGGGGGCGGAGAGGCCGTAGCCCGCGAAAACGAGAGGCACCGAGAGGTCGCAGTCGGGCGTGGTCTGGGGGAACGCGATCCAGTCGTCGCCGAGATCGAACGGGGGCCCGCCGTCGACCGCGAGGCGGGCGACGTCGGCGAATCGGGCCGTCTGGAGCGGGACGTCCTGGAAGAACGAGCGGCGGCCGGGGCCGATCGAGTCGCCCGCGGGGTCGAGGCCGAGCGCGCCGAGCTCCCGCGCGAGGTAGTCGGCCGCGGCGCGCTCGCCGGCCGAGCCGGCCTCGCGCCCGCCCATGTCGTCGTCGGCGAGGGTGAGGAGGTGGCGGCGGGCGTCGGCGCGGGCGGCATCAGAGACGAGGTAGCCGTGGCCCGGGAGCACGCGGACGCTCGTCGTCGGCCCCACCGAGGATGGGCCGGCGGTGCCGCAGGCGGCGAGGGAGAGGACGCCGATGGCGAGGGCGACGCGGACGGAGACACGGGGCATGGGTCGTCGAGGGTACGGGAGGGCGGCCGCGGCGGCGACACCCTTGGCCGCGCGGTGTGCCGGCTCCGCGGCGCAGGGACAGAGTAGAATGGATACCACCGTACTCGTCGGTGACGAGGGGCCGAGATGTGGGGCGGCGTGGCCGCGTTGCGAGGTGGCCCGCTAGGGTCAAGAGCGGGAGTCGGCACGGGCGCGCAGACGGACCCCAACGGCGGACACGGGGGAGCGAGGTTGGCCGGGCGTCCCCGCGGGTCGCGTCCGATTCGGGGCGGCCCGCAACGCTGCGCAGCCACCTCGTGCCATGCCCGTGTGAGGGGCCCCTCCTCCGCCCGTATCGTGGCGCCCCCCGCCCTCGCTCCAGCCCTCGCCATGACCTGGCCTCGCATGCCTCTCCCGACCGTCCGATCGGCCGTCGCCGTCGCGTGGGCGGCCGTCGCCGCCCTGCGCGTCGTTCAGACGACGGCGTTCGCGCCGCTCCCGCATGCTGCGGACGGACTCCTGACGGGCCTGTCGGTCTCTCTCGGCCTCGGGCTCCTCGTCGTGCTCCGCCGGAGGCCGCCCCGCGACGCCCGGCGCAGGGTCCTCGCCGCCCTCGCCGTCTCGGTCCTCCTCGTGCTCCTCTTGCTCGCGACGGCGGTGAGTGCGGCGGCCCAGAACCTCCCGCGCCGCGCCCTGTTCGGGGCGCAGGTCGTCCCCGTCTCGGCCGACGTCCGGGCGCGGGCCGGGCTCCCCGCCGAGGGCGGCGTCCTCATCGGCGCGGTCACGCCGGGCGGGCCGGCGGCCGCGGCCGGCGTCCGAGGCGGCGACGTGGTCCTCGCCATCGACGGCCAGCCGGTGCCCGACCCCGGGGGATTCGTCCAGGCCCTCAAGCGGGGGGCCAGGGGGGCGTGGACGCTCACGGTCCGCCGCGGCGCCGACGACGTCCAGATCCCCTTCCCGCTCCAGGAGGCCCCGCGGTGGACGTCGCCGGACTACGACGTGGTCTACGGGACGGCCACGACCGCCGACGGGACCCGGCGCCGGACGATCGCCACGAAGCCGCACGGCGGCGGGCCGTTCCCGGCCGTCCTCCTCATCGGCGGTGTCGGGTGCTACTCGCTCGACCAGCCGGGCGGCGGCTCGTACGCCCCCTACTTCGACGCTTTCACGCTGGCCGGGCACGTCGTTCTGTGGGTGGAGAAGAGCGGGGTCGGCGACAGCGAGGGCGCCCCGTGCCCGACCATCGACTTCGAGACGGAGCTGGCCGGGTACCGCGCCGCCCTCGCCGCGCTCCGGGCGTTCCCGGCCGTCGACGCCGACCGGGTCGTGATCGTCGGCCACTCGATGGGCGGGCTGATCGGGCCGCTCTTGGCCGCCGAGGCGTCCGTCGCCGGGGTCGCGGCGATCTCGACGGCCGGGCTCCCGTGGGTCGAGTACACGCTCGCCAACACGCGCCGCCAGCTGGCCCTGTCGGGGCTCGGGCCGGCCGAGGTCGACGCCGCGATGCGGGACGCCATCGGCGCGACATACGCGGTCTACGTCGAGAAACGGTCGCCCGACGACGTCCTCGCCGAGCACCCCGAGTGGGGCGGGTTCCTCCAGTTCCCCCAGCACGTCTCGTACCTCCAGCAGGTGGCCGACTACGACCCGGGCGCCGTGTGGGCCGCCGCCGACGCCCCGGCCCTCGTCGTCGCCGGTGGGGCCGACTTTGTGACGGACCCGGCCGAGCACGAGCGGATCGTCGCTGTCGTCAACCAGCTCCGCCCGGGGACCGCCCGCTACGTTCTCATCCCCGACCTCGACCACTTCGGGAACCGCGTCCCCGACGCCCAGACCAGCTTTCGCATCGTGATGACGAGGGGGGAGGCCCCCGCCAACGACGACCTCCCCCGGCGGCTCGTCGAGTGGGCCGACCGCCTTCCGACCTCGCGGTGACCCGCCCCCGCGGCTTCACGGCCCTCCTCGGGCTCCTCGTCGTCGCGCTGGCGGCCCCCGCGCGGCCCGGCCCTCTTCCGCGACGCCTCCATTCTCGGTGTGACGGCGGAGGCCATCCGCTTCCGAGACGCTGGTGGCTCCAAACACGAGTTGACACTCGCGGACGCTGCCCGAGCAGACATCCCGGAGGTCGGCGGGTATCGCGGCCTCGACGCTGCTCCGTAATGGGTCCCAATCGGTGAGGTCCGGTTCGAGTTCGGCTCCGCCGACGCAGCCTACGACCAGCTACTTGATCCTCTCGGGGCTCATGGGTGGGACACGCTCGACACGACGTAGCCGCCGAACCCTGCCGTTGTAGGCCGACCCGGGGCGTGAGCGCTCTTGCTTCGTCCGGGCGCTGGCGTCTACGTTGCCCGTTCGAACCATCCCGCCAGTCGCCCCGGCGGCGAAGCGGCCCCTCGCTAGCCCGCCAACTCCAGCATGCGAGGGCCGAAGAGTTGGTCCCCTCGAACTCCTACCGCACGTATGCGCCTGTTCGCTCTCCTCGCCCTCGCTCTCCTCTCAACTCCGCTGGCTCAATCCCAAATCGACCCCTTCGGGACATTCGCGGCTGAGATCGATTCGCTCCGCCAGACCCACAGGGTACCGGGCCTCGCGGCAGCCGTCGTACGAGACGGTGAGACCGTTTGGACAGAGGGGTTCGGCGTGGCGGAGGTGGATGAGGGCGTGCCCGTCACGCCCGACACCCCATTTTGGGTGGCCTCAGTCACCAAGACGTTCGTCGGCCTCGCGTTCCTTCGAATGGCCGAGGACAGCGTCGTGGACCTCAACGACCGGATGAGCACGGTCCCCGACTTCGACGGCCTCTGCACCGACCTCGCAGCCTCGCCGATGCCCTTCGGGCGTGGCCTCGACTGCGACGCCCCCATCACGGTCCGCGACCTCCTCCAGCACACGGCAGCATACGACCGCGGCCACGCCTTCTCGTACAACCCCATCCTGTTCTCGCAGCTCTCGCGCTACCTCGAATGGGTCGTCAACGACTCGACTGAGATTGAGGGTAGCCTCAATGAGCTCGCCCGCCAGGTCGAGGCCCGCGTCCTCGCCCCGGCTGGGATGACGCGAACGACGGCCAGCGGGTGGGACCGCCGGAAGATGGACGTCGTGTTCGATATGGCCCGGGGCTACGGCATCGAGGAGGACGGCGGCCACTGGTGGTGGGTCCAGCGACCGCAGCCGAAGCGAGCCATTCCGGGCGGTGCCGGTGTTGTCTCGACCGCGCTTGACCTCGGCCGCTATCTCGTCGCTCTCGACAACGGGGCGCGGGCCTCCCCTGCGACGGTGGAGGCACTCCTCACGCCGCCGCTCGACCGCGACGGTGACCCGCTTCCGTACGCCATTGGGTGGTACGTTCAGCAGGTCGAAGGCGAGCGCGTAGCCTGGCATTCGGGCTGGGACCCGGAGCACGGAGCGTCGGCACTCCTGATGTGGCTGCCCGAACGGCGGCTCGGGTTCGCCGTGCTCGCGAATGGCGAGGGCGTGTGGTGGGACAACCCGCTCCGCGAGGCGGCCGTCGAGCGGTCCGACTTCGCGCGGGCGTTCCTTGACCGGTTCGTCTTCGGAGAAGCGGGGCCGCGGTAGCTCGATCCGCCGTGCGGGCTCACGCGCCATCGCAGGCCGCCCCCGGCGCGAGCGTTCGTGGTCGCTCCACCCGTCGCCGCACCTATAGCTTCGGGTTCACGCCGCGCCGCCTCGGGCGGCTGAGTGGCAAATCGTTCGCTGTCCCTCTGCGCCGTCTAAGTCGATCCCCCATGCCGTCTAGGCCCCCATTCCCCCACTTCGCTCTCCTAGCGCTGGTCGCCGTGGGGGTCTCGTTGAGCGTCTCGCTCGCCGGTTGTGCAGGCAGCACGCCACCCGACCCCACCCCGCCCCACGACGCCCTCTCGATCGAGTCCGCCGCCGTCGGAGAGCCCCGCCGGGTCAACGTCTACACCCCGCCAGGGTACGCAGAGGGCGACCGTCGCTACCCCGTGCTCTACATGCCCGACGGAGGGATCGGTGAGGACTTCCCCCACATCGCGACGACCGTCGACACCCTCATCAAGCAGGGCGCCATCGCCCCCGCCCTCGTCGTCGGGATCGAGAACACCGAACGCGGGCGCGACCTCACGCCCTCGTCGAACACGGGGTACGACCGGCAGTTCGCTCCGATGTCCGACGGGGCTTCGGCGTTCCGGACGTTCATCCGGGACGAACTCGTTCCCGAGATCGACCGGCGATACCGGACGAACGGGGAGCGGGCCATCGTCGGAGAATCGACGGCCGGCCTGTTCGTCATGGACACGTTCTTCCGCGAGCCGAGCTTGTTCGCCCGGTACATCGCGATGGACCCAGCGCTGTGGTGGGACGACCACGCGCTCGTCCGCCGAGGCGGAGAGCGGCTGCCGGGGTTCGCCGGCGACAGCCTCACGCTGTGGTTCGCGGGCTCGAGCGCGTGGGACATCGCCCCGTACACGGACTCGCTGGCTACCGTCCTGGAGGCGCACGCCCCGGCCGACCTCCGTTGGACCTACGAGCCCCGCAAGGACGAGGAGCACACGACGATCTTCCGAGCGACGAAGGAGGAGGCGTTCCGCTGGGCGCTTTGGCCGAGCGAATAGCAGGGCCTACCCTTGCCTGACTACTCCGCTACCGGGCCCGCTACCTCGCGGCAGCACGCCGACGAAACGCCCCACGGCCTTCCCTCGTCTGGCCGCTGTCGCTGATCTTGCCTCGTTCTACCGCCGCGCCGCCCTGCGCGGGTGAGCAGCAAGTCGTTGTTCGACAGCCCTCCACCCTCATCCCCCAACCACAGTGAGACTTCGGATACTCGTAGGCGTCGTCCTCGCGTCGGCCATGATGGCGGGCCCCGCTGCCGCGCAATCCCTCCCGGTGACTACCGACTCGGATGAGGCCCGAGCCCTCTTCGGCAGAGCCGTGGACCAGTTCGGTCATTTCCGCACGTTCGAGGCGGAGGCCTCCCTGGAGCGGGCCGTCGAGGCCGACACCACGTTTGCCCTGGCGTACGCCGTCCTTGCCGTCCTCCAGCACTACGACGAGCGGAGCGGGGCCGCGCTCGCCGAGCGGGCCGTCGGGCTGGCCGAGCGGGGGACCCCAGCTGAGCGGGCCGTGGCCGAGGCCGTCCGTGCGTCGGAGGTTGGGGACGCCGAGGCCGCGCTCTCTATCACGGACCGGCTCATGGGCGAGCACCCGGACTCTCCACTCCCGTTCCTCCTTGCGGCCGACATTCACTTCTTCCGTACTGGAGACTTCGAGCGGGCGGAGGCTGTCCTTCGGGACGGACTCGAACGGCACCCCGGACACAACCTCATGCGAAACCTCCTCGGGTACGCACTCCGGTTCCAGGGGAGGATGGGTGAGGCGACGGCCGTGTTCGAGGAGAACGTCCGTCTCCATCCCGACGAGCCGAACCCCTACGACTCCGTCGGCAACCAGTACCTCGCCCTCGGGCGGAGGGAGGAGGCTGCCCGCGCCTTCGAGCGGTCCATCGAGGTCGATCCCGACTTCGAGTTCGGGGCATTCTTCGCCCCGCGCCGGAACAAGCTCGGGTACCTCTACCTCGACCTCGGGCGGTACGATGAGGCGGAACGAGTTCTCGCCGAACAAGTCCGGCACCGCCCCAACGACCCGAACGCTTATGACTCCCTCGGCGAGGCGTACCTCGCGGCGGGCGACTTCGCACGGGCGGCCGGCCAGTTCGAGCGGGCCCTCGTGCTGGACTCGACGTTCGCTTCCGCACGGACGAACCTGGTCCGCACCCGAATCGCCGAGACCAACGCCGCGTTCGGGACCGCGTTCGCGGCGCGAGACGCCGGAGCGCTCGCCGCGCTGTACACGGAGGACGGCCAACTCCTTCCGGCTGGAACGCCCCCGGTGGAGGGATCGGAAGCCATAGCCGCGTACTGGCGAGGCGCGTTCGAAGCCGGGCTCTCAGGGGCCGATCTCGCGACCGCCGAGGTCTTCGTCGGAGCTGACGGGAAGACGGCGACGGAGGTCGGGCGGTACCGGCTCTCGGCCGGGGACGCCGTCGCGGACGAAGGGAAATACGTCGTCGTGTGGCAGAGCACTCCAGAAGGGTGGCGCCTGCACCGGGACATCTGGACGACGGACCAGGCGTCGGAATAGGGTCAGCGGCTCCGCGACCGTGAATGAGCCGGGCGGTTCCTTTACAGATTAGACCGGGCGCTTCGTGCACACTCCTGACGGCGGCCGGCGTACCGCTCGCCGCCTCGTCGGGAAAGGGTTCCGTTCGCGGCTTCCATTGTCGCTGTCCGTGTCCCGAGCCCGGCGCGGCCGATAACCCGGCGCCCAGCTACCGCCGCCGCCATGCCGCACTCCGAGGAGGTCTCTCCCGCCGATCCCCCCCCCCGCGGGCGGGAGGCCGACGTGCGAGGCGACACGCTGCTCGGCCGCGCCTCGGCCGCCTGGATCTCGCTCGTCACGCGCTCCCCATCGTCCCGCCGGTCGCGGACGGACGGAGACAACCCAGAGACTGGAGCGGACGAGGGGCGGGGAGATCGGCAGGAGGCGATCCCACCGGCCGTGCTCCATGCCGTCCCGGACCCGTTCGTCGTCGTCGACGCAGAGGGCCGAGTGCGGGCGGCCAACGACGCCGTTCGGGTGGCCCTGGGACACGACCCCGAGGCGCTGGTCGGGCTCGACCTCGCCGACGCCGTGCTCGCGCCCGCTCACCGGGAGGCCTTCCGCGACCGCCTCCGCCAGTACGCAGCGACTGGCGAGCGCGACGCGCTGGGAACGGCCGAGCGGCTCACGGTCCGCCATGCTGACGGCAGCCAAGTGGTCGCCGAGGTGGCCGTCCGACCCGTCCCCGGCCCCGACCGCTCGCTGTTCGGGGTGTGCCTCCGCGAGCCCCGTACGCCCTCGGCCGAGGCGCCGGACGCGGCCGCCCTCGAGGCCGCAGAGGGCCGCCGCCGAACGCTCCACACGATCCTGGACGCGATTCCCGATCAGGTCGTGGCGGTCAATCGGGCCGGCCGCGTCGTATTTCGGAACGACGCCAGTGTGCGCACGCTGGGGCGGTCGGCGGGCCGTGAAGGCGCCGCCAGCGGCGACCCGCTCCCCGACCCGCAGCGGCGAGAGGCCGAGGCGGTGATGCGAAGCGGCACGCCCGTGTTCGGACACGAGGAGGCCGACGCGGCCGGGGGCGTCCGCCTCACCACGCGGGTGCCCGTCACCGACTCCGCCGGAGTCGTCGTCGGCCTCGTCGCCGTCTCGCGCGACGTGACCGCCCAGAAGGCCGGCGAAGCCCGGCTCCTCGACGCCACGCGGGCCGCCGAGGCCGCCGCCCGCGCCAACAGCGAGTTCCTCGCCACCACCAGCCACGAGGTCCGCACGCTGATGAGCGGCGTGACGGGCATGACGACGCTCCTCCTCGACACGGCCCTGGACGACGAGCAGCGTGACTTCGTGGACACCATCCGCTCCTCCGGCGATGCGCTCCTGCGGGTCGTCCACGACGTCCTGGACCTCTCGAAGATCGACGCCGGGATGCTCGAGATCGAAGAGCGAGCCTTCAGCGTGCGGCAGGTCGCCAAGGGCTCTCTCGGGATGGTCGCGCAGCAGGGGGCCGCGAAAGGGCTCGCCCTCTCCTTCGACATCGCCGACGACGTGCCCGAGACGGTCCTCGGGGACCCGGTCCGCGTGCAGCAGGTGCTCGTGAACCTCCTCACCAACGCGCTCAAGTTCACCGAGGAGGGGTCGGTCCGCATCCGCGTCGGGCTCGCGCCGCCGGTCTCGGGAGGAGAGCCGACCCTCGCGTTCGCCGTGGAGGACACCGGCGTCGGGATCGCGCCGGACCGGCTCGACGCCGTGTTCGAGCGCTTCGTCCAGGCCGACGCCTCGACCGCGCGGACGCACGGGGGGACCGGTCTGGGGCTCACGATCTGCCGCCGGCTCGTCTCGATGATGGGGGGCGAGATGTCCGTCGAGTCGGTCGCGGGAGGTGGGTCGGTGTTCCAGTTCACGATCGTCGTCCGGGTCCCGTCGGGCGACGGGGTGGAGGCTGCGTCCGCCGAGTCCGTCCAACGAGCGGAGCCAGGTGGGCGAGCGGAGCCAGACGAGCGCGCCTCGGCGGAGCCGTCGGACGCCCCGGACGATCCGCCCCGTCCGTCCCGATCCACGGTCATGGACGCGGGCTCGATCCTGCCGTCGGCGAAGGTGCTCCTCGTGGAAGATGACCCGGTGATGCAGAAGGTGACGGCGCTGACGCTCCGGCGGCTCGGGTACAGCCCGACCGTGGTCAACGACGGCGCCAAGGCCGTGATGGCCGTCCGGGGGCGGGCCTACGACGTCGTGCTCATGGACGTGATGATGCCCGTGATGGACGGGTTCGAGGCGACCCGCCAGATCCGGTCGTACCCCGGTCCGCACGGGGCGCCGGCCATCGTGGCGCTCACGGCGAACGCGATGGAGGGCGACCGCGAGCGGTGCCTCGACGCCGGCTGCGACGACTACCTCTCGAAGCCCGTCGCGCCCCGCCACCTGGCGTCGACCATCGAGCGGGCGATCCGCGCACGCGCAGACGTGCCGGAGGCCGCCTAGCGCACCCGCCGACGACTGGCGGGAGGAGGAGTCGGGGATGGGGTGGGATGAGACGCCCCGCTCCCTCTCGCCTCCATCACCCTTTGCGCGGGCTGGCCGCCGGCGCACGGGCGGCACTCGACCTCCGGTGCGCGCGGACGCCCAGCCACAGACCGGCCGCCAGCCCGACGGCGTCCGCCAGCGCGTCGAACGGGTCGGCCGAGCGGCCGATGGGGAGGAGGTCCTGCCACACCTCGATCCCGATCCCGAAGGCCACGCCGCCGAGGGCGATCGTCCAGAGCCGCTCCGGGGCCGCCCGGACCCACAGCCACCCCACGCCGAGGAACATGACGACGTGGATGAGCTTGTCGTGCCCTAGGACGAAGCTCTCGTCCGGGAGGTTGTCCCCGGGGACCGAACAGGCGGCGAGCACGGCCACGGACCAGAGCAGAGCCTGTGCGGTCCGTGTCACGACGCGGAAAAGCGAGAGCGGACGGCGCGGGGCAGGACGTCGAGCAGGTCGGAGGCGATGAGGCCGGCGGGGCCGTGGTCGGCGCTCCAGAGGTCGGCGGCGGCGGCGCCCAGGTGGAGGGCGCAGACGGCGGCGTCGGCCGCGCCCAGCCCCTGGGCGAGGAGGCCGACCGTCGTGCCGGCCAGCACGTCGCCGGTGCCGGCGGTGGCGAGGGCCGGCTGCCCCGGCGGCCCGACGAACACCCGCCCGTCCGGCACGCCGACCACGCTGGGCATCCCCTTCAGCACGACCACGGCGTCCCACCGTGCCGCGAGCTGGCGGACCGTCTCGACGCGGTCGTCGGGCGTGAAGTCGTCGTCGCCGAGGAGGCGCCGGAGCTCGCCCAGGTGGGGCGTCACGACGAGCGGGCCGGTCCGCTCGGCGAGGGCGTCGGCGTCGTCGGCGAAGGCCGCCAGCCCGTCGGCGTCGAGGACGAGCGGCGCCGGGAGGCCGAGGACGAGGGAGCGGACGAGGCGGAGGGTGTCGTCTTCGCGGCCCAGCCCGCAGCCGACGAGCACGGCGTCGGCCCGCTCGGCGCGCTGGCGGATCGCCTCCCGAGCGGCGTAGGCGAGCGTGCCGGCGTCGGTCTCGGGGAGCGCGTCGGTCATCACCTCGGCGCGGGCGAGGTCGACGGTCGCGCGGGCACTCTCGGGCGTGGCGGCGAGGACGGCCCCGGCGCCGGCCCGGTACGCCGCGCCCGTCGAGAGGACGGCGGCGCCCGTGAAGTGGCGGCTCCCGACGACGCACAGGGCCGTCCCGGCCGAGTACTTGTAGGCGTCCGGCGCCCGGCGCGGGAGCGTCGCGGCGACCCAGGCGTCGGTGGCGCGGTGCGCGGCGGCGGCGGCCTCGACCTCGGACGCGGGAATCCCGATCTCGGCCACGAGCACGTCGCCGGCGACCTGAGGCCCGTCGCCGAGGAGCAGGCCCGCCTTGAGGGCCGCCATCGTCACCGTGAGGTCGGCGCGGACGGTGTCCTCGGCGGCGGCGCCCGTCGTGGCGTCGAGGCCCGAGGGGACGTCCACGGCGACGACCGGCGCCGGCTGGCGGTTCGCCCACGCGCAGAGCGAGCGGACCGGCTCGCGCAGTGCGCCCGCCACGCCGATGCCGAGCAGGGCGTCGACCACGAGGTCGGCCGGGGCATTCGCCGCCTGCCGGACGTCCTCGAAGGCGACGACGTCGACCCGCTCATCGGCGTCCGCCAGTCGGCGGAGGAGGTGGAGGTTCGCTGCGGTGTCGTCCGGGGCGTCGGCCCCCGCGAGCGTGAGGCACCGGACGACCGCCCCGCGCGCGGCGAGGACGCGGGCGACCACGAGGCCGTCGCCGCCGTTGTTACCCTTTCCGACGAGCACGGTGACGTGGGCGCCCTCGACCGGATACCGGGCGGCGATGGCGTCGGCGGTCGCGCGGCCGGCGGCCTCCATCAGGACGCGTCCGGGAACGCCCCAACCGTCCATCGTCGCACGGTCGGCCGCGCGCATTCCGTCGGAGGTGAGGAGGGGCTGGAGCGTCGTCATGAGTCGGGGGGGGCGTCGAACGAGACCGGCTCGATCTCGGTCTCCCACCGTGCCCGCACGCCGACGGCCTCGGGCAAGATCCGCAGCGGCTCGGGCGGCGCGTACGGGACGAGCGTGCCGCCGTCCCACCGGCCGTTCCCGTTCCGGTCCACGAACACGCGGAGCCGGTACGAGCCCTCCGCCAGCCCGCCGACGACGAACGTGCCGTCCGTCCCGACCCGCACGAGCCTCGGCTCGCCCGTCGGCGGAAGGATCTGGACGACCGCCGTCGTGTCTGCCCCGGTGACGGTCCCGACGATGCCGCCGGTCTGGTCCTCCGCCAGTGTCTCGTAGCGCCGCGTCCGCGTCGAGTCGGCCACGCGGACGGTGAGGGCGAGGGCGCCGGGGAGGGTGTCGAGCGGGACGCGGTAGCTCACGCCGTCCGTCGTCACGAGCGGGAGGGCGAGCGGCTGCCCGCTGGCGGTGACGGTCAGGCGCTCCGCGAGGTCGTCCGGCGGCGCGGTAAAGCGGACGCCCGGCCGGACACCCGGCTCCAGCGTCTGCGCCGAGTCGGGCGCGACACGCGCGGCCGGGAGGAACCCGACAAACCGCGCGCTCAGCGTGTCCGGCCGCTCGGGCGGCGTGAAGGCGAGCGAGAACGGCGCGACGGCGTTTCCGGACGAGTCGGCCAGGGCCGTGCCGGCGTACGAGACGACGTGGCGCGTCGGCGGGAGCGGCCGGTCCGTCACGAGGAACACCTCGAACGGCGCGTCGGCGGGCTGGTAGAGGCGGACGGGCGCCGCCGCGCCGCTGGCGGAGTCCGCCAGCGCCCACGCCTCGGCCTCGACGCCCGCGAGCCGCACGGGCTCGGAAAAGCGGACCGAGAGCCGCCGGTCGGAGGCCGTGCGGACGCGCTGCGGCTCGGGCGGGAGCGAGTCCAGCGTCGTCACCCAGAACGGGACGCGCGGCGCCGTGGCCGTCGAGTCGTCCGCGTTCGAGGTCGAGGTCGCCAGCGTCGGCGGCGCCCCGAACCGCTCGCCCGCATCGACACGCCCGTTCCGGTTCCGGTCGTCCACGGCGACGACGACGTAGCGCCCCGGCCGGAGGTAGTCGAGCCGGAAGGCGCCGTCGTCGGCGCTCTGCGTCCGGTAGGCCGGCGCCGTCGTGCGGACGTCGGGCGCCTGGCTCGTGTCCGCGAGCGGGTAGGCCCACACGTTCAGCCCGGCCGCGCCCGCGCCCGTCCGTGGGTCGCGGACGACCCCGTCGATGCGGCCCCGGTCGATGGCGTTGCCGGTGGCGAAGGCGAGGGTGATCGGCGTCCGGAGCGCGACGTTCCGCTGGTCCTGAAGCTCCGTCCCGACCGTCAGCACGTACGTCGTCGAGTCGCGGAGCGGGGGGAGGAGGACCTCCAGCTCACGCCCGCGCACGCGGACCTCCGGCGGCGCGTCGGCCTCGGGGACCACCTGGACCGCCGCGCGGGCAGTCGGCGCCAGCCGCTCCGAGAACGTCAACGTGACGCGGCGGCCCGCGACGTTCGTCGAGCCGTCGGCGGGGTCGGAGCCGACGAGGGACGGCGGTGTCGTGTCCGCCGGCCCGCCGGTCGGGGCCACGGGCGTGGCGCACCCGACGGCGAACGCGGCGCTGGCGACGAGCGCCGCCAGGCGGGCGAGGGCAGGGGGGAGGGGCATCGGGAACGCAACGCGGGCCGCCCGGCGATTCGGGCGGCCCGCAGCAAAGTAGGTCGTGGGGCACGGGACGTACGAGAGCCGCGCCCCACGCTCTACTCACGCATAGATCCCGCGCATCTTGAGCGCCCCGGCCACCTTCTCGATGGCGATCACGTAGGCGCCGATCCGCATCGACGTGTCGTGGCGCTCGGAGGCGTCGTAGACCCGGTTGAAGGCGCTGCGCATCATCCGGTCGAGCCGGCGGTTGACGCGGTCCTTGCTCCAGAAGTAGCCCTGGCGGTCCTGGACCCACTCGAAGTAGCTGACGGTCACGCCGCCGGCGTTGGCCAGGATGTCCGGGATGACGAGGACGCCGTTCGCGTTGAGGGCCTCGTCGGCCTCGGGCGTCGTGGGGCCGTTGGCGCCCTCCGCGACGATCTTGGCCTTCACGTTGGCGGCGTTGGCCTCCGTGAGCTGGTTCTCCTTGGCGCACGGCGCGAGCACGTCCACGTCGAGCGTGAGGAGTTCCTCGTTCGAGATCGGGTCGGCCCCGTCGAAGCCGGCGAGCGAGCGGCCGTGCGTGTCGGCGTACTCGATGGCCGCGTCGACGTCGATGCCCGACGCGTTGTAGTAGCCGCCCGAGACGTCGCTCACGGCGACCACCTTGCAGCCCTGCTGGCGGAGGAGCTGGGCCGCCACGGAGCCCACGTTCCCGAAGCCCTGGACGGCCACGGTGCTCTGGCTCGGGCGCATCCCGAGCCGCTCCATCGCCGCCAGCGTCGTCGTCATCACGCCCCGGCCGGTCGCCTCGCGGCGGCCTTCCGAGCCGCCGATGAGGAGCGGCTTGCCCGTCACGACGGCCGTCTCGGTCCGGCGGACGTGCATCGAGTAGGTGTCGAGCAGCCAGGCCATGATCTGCTCGTTCGTGTTCATGTCCGGGGCCGGGATGTCGCGGTCCGGGCCGAACACGTCCATGAGGTTGGCCGTGTAGCGGCGCGTGAGGCGCTCGAGCTCGCCGGCCGACATGACGGAGGGGTCGCAGGTGATGCCGCCCTTGGCCCCGCCGAACGGGACGCCGACGACGGCGCACTTCCAGGTCATCCACGCCGCCAGCGCCTTGACCTCCTCCACGTGGACGTCCGGGGCGAACCGGATGCCGCCCTTCGAGGGCCCGAGGACCTCGGAGTGGATCACGCGGAAGCCCTCGAACACGCGCAGCGTGCCGTCGTCCATGACCACCGGGACGCTGGTGATGTGGATCCGGGAGGGGGAGCGGAGGACGTCGTAGAGGCCGGTGTCGAGCTCGAGGAGCTCGGCGGCCACGTCGAACCGCTCCATCATGTCCTGGAACGGGTCGTCTTTGTCGAGGTGGGGCGCGGGCTCCTGGTAGATCGCGCGCGTCTTGACGTCGCGTTTGAACGGGGTGGGCATACGTCCCGGGTTGGGCGGGTGGAGGGTGAGGGGGATCGCCATCAAGGTAGCGGGGGGACGCGGACGGTGACGGGGGACCCGGCGTGAAGAGCGCCGGGCGGCGAGCGAGAAGCGATCGGAAGCGCTTCCGTGCTCGACGAGGCCCCGAAGGTATCGGTGTCTCCGACGGAATCATCAACCTCCCGTTCGTTCCTCCATCTCTTCGCGGACCGTCCCCATCGGGACCTCAGGCGCACGCGCGCGCGAAGTGCGAGTTTTCCCCATGTCTCTCTCCCGCCAACGCTTCAAAGATCTCGCAACCCTCTCGCGCCGAAAGGGGCGGCGCGCGCTCGGCCAGTTTCTGGTCGAGGGCGTGCGGTCGGTCGAGGCGGCGGTCGGGGCGGGCGCTCCGCTCGTGGATCTCCTGGTGACGCCGGAGGCCGCCGAGGACGAGCGTGTCGCCGCCCTCCTCGCTCGGACCGACGTCCCCATCCACACGGTCGGGGCGCGCGATCTGGACCGCGTGGGCGATGCCCAGACGAGCCAGGGCGTCGTCGCCGTCTCGGAGCGCGTCGTCGCGGACCGGCTGCCGGACGCGCCGGGGCCGGTCCTCGTGCTCGACGGCGTGCAGGACCCCGGCAACGTCGGCGCGCTCGTTCGGACGGCCGCGTGGTTCGGCGTCGGCACCGTCCTCGCCGACTCCAACACGGCGGACTTCGAGGGGCCGAAGGCCGTGCGCGCCGCGATGGGCGGGCTGTGGGACGTCCGCCTCGTCCGCGTCGACGCCCTCGGCCCGTCGCTCGACGCGCTGGCGTCGGGCGGACTCGCCCTGTGGGGCGCCGACCTCGGCGGCACGCCCCTGGCCGACTGGCGGGGCCGGCACGCGGCAGCGCTCGTGGTGGGGAGCGAGGCACACGGGCTCTCCGGGGGCGTCCGCCAGCGGCTCGCTGGGCGCGTCTCGATCCCGGGGGGAGGCGCGGGCGTAGAGTCGCTCAACGTGGCCGTCGCCGCGGGCATCCTGATGCACGCCTGGCGGGGCGGGTGAGCAGGGGGCAGGGCGGCCGTGGAAACGGTCGGGGCACCTCGGCTGTCCCCGATGGGCGGGCGCCGTCGCCCGTCGGGCACCGACGCACCCTCCCCCGCGTCTTCACTTGAGCGCCCGTCGACGGCCGGCCTATCTTGGCGGTCCTCGCGAGAGCCGCGAGACGCGCCGGTAGCTCAGCTGGATAGAGCGTCGCACTACGGATGCGAAGGTCGGGGGTTCGAATCCTCCCCGGCGTACCAAGCCCCGTCCCCCCCGAGGAGGCGGGGCTTTCGCGTGGGGCGTCACCGTGAGGACGGCGACCTTCCAGAGCAGAGGGCCCGGGGCGTACCTTGAGGTCCCGTAGACACCGAGATCGACCGTGGCCCCGATACCTGGACGTATGAGAACGCTTCGTCCGCTTCGCCTGTCCGCCGTCCTGCTCGCACTCCTCGCCGTCGGGGGCACGAGCGCGGCCCAAGACGCGGACCGCCCGACGCTGGCCGAGCTCGAAGCCCTCTACCACGCCCGCGTCGACAGCGCCCGGATGCGGTTCACCGAGGCCGACGTCGCGTTCATGACGGGCATGATCGGG
Organism: Rubricoccaceae bacterium; assembly: GCA_963811175.1. Taxonomy (GTDB): domain Bacteria; phylum Bacteroidota; class Rhodothermia; order Rhodothermales; family Rubricoccaceae; genus Rubrivirga. The sequence continues at coordinate 79,518 of CAWEQE010000003.1, forward strand.
CACCACGCCCAGGCCCTCGTGCTCTCCGCGATGGCGCCCACGCACGGCGCCAGCCCGGCCCTCCGGACGCTGGCGGCCCGCATCGACAACGCGCAGCGCGACGAGATCGCCACGATGCAGCGCTGGCTCCGCGACCGGGGCCGGCCGGTCCCCGAGGTCCACGTCCAGGGGACGCGGCTCATGATCCACGGCCCCGGCGGCCAGATGGACCACTCGCACATGGGGATGCCCGGAATGCTCACCCAGGCGCAGATCGACTCGCTGGACGCCGCCCGGGGCGTCGAGTTCGACCGGCGGTTCCTGACCTACATGATCCAGCACCACGGCGGCGCCGTCACGATGGTGGACGACCTCGTGGCCACCGACGGCGCCGCGCAGGGCGTCGAGACGTTCAAGCTGGCCTCCGACGTGCAGGTCGATCAGCGCACCGAGATCGCCCGGATGCAGCGGATGCTCGACGCGCTGCCCGACCAGCCCTAGCCCCCCTCTTTTCTCCTCCCCGTCCTATGCGTTATTCCCTCCCATCCTCCAAGACCCTCGCCGGCGCGCTCGGCCTCGCCGCCCTCCTCCTCGCGACGGCCGCCAGCGCCCAGCGCTCGGCCGACCCCCGCGTCGGGCTCGACGCCGGCCTGTTCGACGCCGAGGAGGCCGCCTGGAATCTCCGCGTGCTCTCCAAGACGCCCCCGCCCGAGGCGTTCGTCGGCAAGACCAACTCGGACCTCGCCTTCAAGGACCAGTACGCCATCCAGGGCAACTACAACGGCATCCTCGTCTGGGACCTCACGAACCCGGCCGATCCGGCCCTCGTGACCGAGTACGTCTGCCCGGCCTCCCAGAGCGACGTCTCGGTCTACGGCGACCTGATGTTCGTCTCCGGCGAAGGCCTCGGCGGCCGGCTCGACTGCGGGACCGAGGGCGTCGACGAGGCCGTGAGCGCGGACCGGCTCCGCGGCATCCGCATCTTCGACATCTCGGACATCCGTCATCCCGAGTACGTCGCCAACGTCCAGACGTGCCGGGGCTCGCACACGCACTCGGTCCTGAAAGACCCCGAGGACGACGAGAACGTCTACGTCTACGTCTCGGGCTCGGCGTCGGTGCGGCCGGAGGAGGAGCTCCCGGGCTGCGTCTCGGCGGCGCCGGGCGAGGACCCGAACTCGGCGCTGTTCCGGATCGAGGTGATCCGCGTCCCGCTGGCGGACCCCGCCCGCGCCGCCATCGTCAGCTCGCCCCGCATCTTCGACGACCTCGTGGCGCCGGAGGGCCACGGGCTCGCCCCGGCCGACCTCGTCGCCCTCGAGGAGGCCCGCGCGAGGGGCGCCTTCGTAGTCGAGATCGGAGGGACGCCGCGCGTGATGCCGTCGCGCTTCGCCGACCAGATGCTCCGCCAGTTCGTCGAGGACCAGGGGCGGACCGGGGAGCCGACGGCCGCCGATAGCGCCGCCTTCCGCGAGGCGCTCCCCGCCATCGTCGCCGAGCGGTTCGGCGGCGGCGACAGGGGCGACGGCCCCCGCCCCGGCCCCACGCAGTGCCACGACATCACGCTCTACCCGGCCCTCGGGCTGGCCGGCGGCGCGTGCGAGGGCTACGGACTCCTCCTCGACATCTCGGACCCCGTCAACCCGACGCGCCTCCAGGCCGTCGCCGACTCCAACTTCTCGTACTGGCACTCGGCCACGTTCAACAACGACGGCTCGAAGGTCCTCTTCACCGACGAGTGGGGCGGCGGCGGCCAGCCCAAGTGCCGCGCCAGCGACCCGCCCGAGTGGGGCGCCGACGCCATCTTCACCGTCGAGGACCGCCGGATGGAGTTCCAGAGCTACTACAAGCTCCCGGCGCCGCAGACGACCGAGGAGAACTGCGTGGCCCACAACGGCTCGCTCGTCCCCGTCCCCGGCCGCGACGTGATGGTCCAGAGCTGGTACCAGGGCGGCATCTCGGTGTTCGACTGGACAGACGCGTCGAACCCGGTCGAGATCGCCTACTTCGACCGTGGGCCGGTCAGCGACGAGCAGATGGAGAGCGGCGGGAGCTGGTCCGTCTACTGGTACAACGGGCTCCTCGTCTCGTCCGAGATCGCGCGCGGGCTCGACGTGTTCGAGCTGACGCCGAGCGACCACCTCACGGCCAACGAGATCGCCGCCGCCAACACGGTGGAACTGGACTACCTCAACGCGCAGGGCCAGCCGGAGTACGTGTGGCCGCCGTCGTTCGCCCTCGCGCGCGCCTACGCCGACCAACTCGAGCGCTCGGGCGACGACGTGTCCGTCGTCCGCGCCGCCCTCGACGCGGCCGAGGACGTGTCCGGCACGGCCCGCCAGTCGGTCCTCGTCGAACTGGCGGACCGCCTCGACGACATGGCCTCCGCCGACGCCGAGAAGGTGGAGATGCTGGCCGCCGCCGTCCGCCAGCTGGCGACGGTCTAGACGAGACGGTGTAGACGAGACGGACTCGATGGACGTGGCCCTGCCCCCGTACCGGCCTCCGGTCTGGCTCCGCAGCGGCCACGTCCAGTCCGTCCTCCCGACGCTGTTCCGGCGCGTGGACGGCGTGGCGTTCCGGCGCGAGCGGATCAGTCTCCCCGACGGCGACTTCCTCGACCTCGACTGGTCCGGCGAGCCGAACCGGGCGGTAGGCGCCTATCACAGCGGGTCGTCAGGGTCGTGGCCGTCTTTGTCGACCTCGGCTCGTCGTCCGGAGTGATGGGCGGCTGGGGCCGGCGCGTTCACATTCGAGTCCTCCCCGCGTATGGTTGGAAGGACCGGAGCCCCCGGCGTCACTGTGACGCCGGGGGCTCCGTGGTACTAGACAAGACGGCCACCGGGTGGAAGCCGGCAGACCTCAGCGCACGACCTGCATCGTGCGCGTAAGCGTGCCCTGGGGCGAGACCAGGCGCACGAGGTAGATTCCGCTCGGGAGGCTGGCGGCCGAGAACGTCTCTGTGTGGACGCCGGCGTCGACTTCGCCGTGGACGACAACCGCGACCTCGCGCCCGAGCACGTCGTGCACCGCCAGTCGTACGGCACCCGCCTCCGGAAGCGAGAACGAGAGCGTCGTGGACGAGGCGAACGGGTTCGGACGGTTCTGCTCAAGGGCAAACGGGGTCTCCGCTGCGACGGTGCTGCTCGCGTTCCGGCCCTTGATGGCCGAGGGCGGGCCGCCCGTAAACTTCGCGCGCGCCCAGGCCGTCCCCCAGCGCCCGTCCTGGGTGGGGTACTGCGAGAACACCGTGCCTTGCTGCTCGGCGTACTCGTTGAACACCCACGCGAAGTCGTCGTTGGTCGGGTCGATGGCGATGCCGCTGTAGTCGCCCCAGCGGTTGCGGGGGCCGCTGAAGAAGCGGTTGTACGGAGCCTCACCGAGGTGAACCACCTCGGGCGTGCGGACGGTCCCGGGCGGATCGGCCGGCACACGGCCGGTGACGAAGGCGCCGCCGAAGAGGGTCGGCGCCGAGGCCGAGAACCCGAAGAGGGCGGCCCCGTCGCGGTTGACGGCCACGGACGGGAAGTACGTGTAGGCGCCCAAAGCGATGTCGTTGCCCCCGATGGTCCCCTGCTGGGCCAGGTCGATCGTGCCCGTGCCCAGCGCGTTGAGCTTGACCCAGTTCGCGGTCGTCTCGCCCGCGTCGGGGCCAGTAGTCGGCAGGATCGTCGACGTCATCCACAGCGTCCCGTCGCGCCAGACGGCGTCGAGCGCGCGGCGGTCGTTGACCTCGAGGAGGACGCCGGTGCCCGCTTGGGGCGCGTCGGGAAGCCCGAAGGCCGTGGTCTCGATGTCACCGAGGGCCGTGAACTCCTGGGTGAACGTCGGCGTACCGAGCGGGTCATCGACGCGGACGGTCTGGACGAACTCGACGACGCCGTCGCTCAGGCCTGAGTAGGAGACGAGGTAGGTGCCAACGCCCGGCGCGATCCCGCCCTCGCCGTAGACCTGCGCGGGCATGGTCGTCGTCGCGAGGCCGCCGTCCGCGTACGGGTCGTAGGCCGGCGAGCTGGCGCCGCCCCCGTCGTAGAAGCCACCGGTGCCTGCGCCCTTCCCGACGATCCACAGGCGGACGCCGAGGTAGCCGCTGAAAGGGGGGAGGGCGAACATGTTGTTCGTGATGTAGATCGCCTCCTCGTCAACTTCGAAGCCGGGGTAGTCCGCGAAAAACTCGACGTCGCCGAAGGGGAACGACTGGGTCACCTTCGAGTCGATGGCGGCAAAGTGCCAGTCGCTCGCCGACTGCGGGTTGCCGTCCTTCGAGACGGCAAGCAGGATGCGCGAGACGTTCCCCGGAGACGCGGCCGTGGCCTGGCGGAGCTGGAGCGCGACCACGACGAAGCGGTCCTCATACTGGTCATAGACGATCTTCGGATCGAACGGGAACTGCTCCACCGCGAGCGGCGCGAAAAAGTCCTGGAGTCCGAGCCGCCAGTCGAGGCTGCCCCCCTTCGTGCGCGACTCGATGAGTGTGTTGGCGACGGCGATGATCCGGCTCTTCCCAGCCGCGCCCATGGGGTCCGGCGGGATGAAGTACGAGCCGTTGAGGTCAGCGTTGAGGTCGAAGTCGAACGCCTCGAACGCCTTGTCGACGCGGAGGCTGGGGAGTCTGGGCGAAAGGGCCGCCTGGCCCTCGCCGCCACCAGGCCCGCTGGCCCCCTCCTCGGTGCCCAAGATGGCCTCGGCAGCACCTGAGGGGAGAGGATCACCCTCGGTCGAGATGATCTCGCCGTTGGGCGCGCGGACGGGCGACTGCGCGCGCAAGGCCGGAGCGAGGGTGAGGGCGAGTGCCACAAGAAGGGCCTGGGTGGAGTGGCGAACGGAGAACGTCATGGCAACTGGGGAAGGGGGAGAGGGAGACCGCGCCACCGGTAGAGCAGGCGCTGCGTCATCTGCTATATATCCCTGATAGTCAGATATTTGTGTATGTGCGGCGGATGTTTTCGCCCTTCTCCTGAACCACCCCTCGTGCCCTTGACTCACCGAGGGGCTACCACCGGACGATGCACACCCGCGAGATCTACAAGACGGAGATGGAGATCTGGCAGCGGACCGATCCCTCCCGCGTGTGGACGGGTAAGGGCCAACGCGCTGAGCGCCCACCCGTCCGTCCCGGGGCGGACGGTGTCCTCAGCCGTCTCCGAAGTCCACTCCTGAGCCGCTGGGACCCTGGCGGCCTGACGGCGGTTGAGCGGACCCCCACCCTCGCGCGACGGTCCTTTGCCTTCCGATGATCGATCTGCCCCCGTACCGCCCCCCCATCTGGCTCCGCAGCGGCCACGTCCAGTCCGTCCTCCCGACGCTGTTCCGGCGCGTGGACGGCGTGGCGTTCCGGCGCGAGCGGATCAGATCTGGCCGGACGGCGACTTCCTCGACCTCGACTGGTCCGGCGAGGGCCGCCAGCGGGTCGCGCTCGTCGCGCACGGGCTGGAGGGGAGCACCGACCGCGCCTACGTCCGGGGCATGACCCGGACGCTCCGGGCGCGCGGCTGGACCGTCTGCGCCTGGAACATGCGCGGCTGCTCCGGCGAGCCGAACCGGACGATGGGCGCCTACCACAGCGGGTCGTCGCACGACCTCGACGCCGTCGTGCGCCACGCGCTGGCGGGCGGGGCCGAGCGGGTCGGGCTCATCGGGTTCAGCCTCGGCGGGAACGTGACGCTCAAGTGGCTCGGCGAGCAGGGCGACGACGTGGACGAGCGCGTCGTCGGGGCCGTGGCCGTCTCCGTCCCCATCGACCTCGCCTCGTCGGCGGCGGTGATGGAGGCGTGGAGCCGGCGGGTCTACATGCGCCGGTTCCTCCGGTCGCTGGAGGAGAAGGTGGCTCAGAAGGCCGGCGCCTATCCCGACGTGCCGGACGCGGCGCCCATCCGCCGTATGACCTCGTTCCGCGAGTTCGACGGCCACTTCACGGCGCCCGTCCACGGCTTCGACAGCGCCGAGGACTACTGGCGGCGCGCGTCGTCGCGGCCGCTGCTCCCCGCGATCCGCGTCCCGACGCTGCTCGTCCAGGCCCTCGACGACCCGTTCCTCTCGGACCTCTGCTACCCACGGGAGGCCGCCGACGCGAACCCGGCCCTCACGCTCCTGACGCCATCGCACGGCGGCCACGTCGGGTTCGTCCGGCGCGGGGGCGAGTTCTGGTCCGAGACGGTGGCCGCGCGGTTCCTCGACGCCGCTCTCGCTCAGGCGCCCGTCTCGTCCGCCAGCCGGGCGGCCCCGTCCTCGACGGCGTAGCGGAGGAGGAACCGCCGGAGGAGGTCGTCGGCCTCGGGCGTGTCGCGGAGGCCGGCGAGCGTGGCCTCGAACACGTCGTCGTCGGCCATCTCGGGGTAGTGGGCACGGTAGGCGAGGAGGCGGCTCCGCTCGGTCGCGGCGTCCAGCTCGCTGTGGAACTGGGTGCCGTAGACGGGGAGGCCGTCGAGCCGGAACGCCTGGGCCGGCGCGAGGTCGCTCTGGGCCAGCTCGACGGCGCCGGGCGGCAGCTCCGCCACGCGGTCGTGGTGGCCCATCTGGGCCCCGAACCGCTCCGGGAGCGTCGAGAACAGGGGGTCGAGGCGGCCGGCGTCGGTCAGGTGGACGGTGTGCGTCCCCAGCTCGGCCCGCTCGGGGTCGTGGACGACGGTCCCGCCGAAGGCGCGCGCGACGAACTGGTGGCCCCAGCACGAGCCGAAGAGCGGCACCGCGCGGTCGGCGCAGGCGAGGCAGAGGTCGGCGAGCGGCTGCGTCCAGCCGAACGTGTCGACGACGGAGTAGGCGCCGGCGCCGCCGATCATCAGGGCGTCCGCGTCGTCGAGGAGGGCGGGGGAGAGGGCGTCCGTGAGCGCGTTCGTGACCGCGAACGACTCGGACCCGAGGCCGGTCCGCGCGCGGAAGCTGGCCTGCTCCTCGCGGATCACGGCGGGCCGCTCGCGGATCTGGATGAGGCGGACGCGGACGTGCTCGTAGTCAGGAGCCATCGGGAGGGGGAGACGGAGTCCGGCCCGATACGGAGGAGAGGAGGGCGGGGTGCCCGGGGGTAAGCCCGGCGCCCGGAGCCGCGTCCGGGATGCGACGTACCACAGACATCAGACTCCACCACACGCAATGGCTCAGACCCAATCCATCGTCCTCGGCGGCGGCTGCTTCTGGTGCGTCGAGGCGGTGATGAAACCGCTTCGGGGCGTCGAGCGGGTCGTCTCCGGCTACGCCAACGGCCACGTCAAGAACCCGACCTACCGCGAGGTCTGCTCCGGCCGGACCGGCCACAACGAGGTCGTCGAGGTCACGTTCGACCCGGACGTGGTCTCGCTCCGCGACCTCCTCGGCGTCTTCTTCGCCACCCACGACCCGACCACGCTCAACCGCCAGGGCGCCGACCGGGGCACGCAGTACCGCTCGGGCGTCTACTTCTCGTCCGACGAGCAGCGCCAGACGGCCGAAGCGGTCAAGGCCGACCTCGACGCGCAGGGCGTCTTCGACGACCCCATCGTGACCGAGGTCGTGCCGCTGGAGTCGTTCTACCCGGCCGAGGACTACCACCAGGACTACTACGAGCGGAACCCGGCGCAGCCGTACTGCGCGGCGGTCATCGCGCCGAAGGTGGCCAAGCTCCGCAAGCACTACCTCGACAAGCTGGCGGCGTAGCGCGTCGGCGTCGCGCGTCGCCGGCGGCGACCGCCAGCGGCCCGGCGAACCCGGCATGAAGAGGGCCGCGCGCACGGGGCGCGCCTTGCGCCCCGGCCGGGAGCGGATCTACCTTCGGTCCGCTCCTGTCCACCGCAACGCGGTGCGCCGTCGGCGGCTTCGGCCGCCGGACTGTCGGGAGACAGTCCTCGGTAGCTCAGCGGTAGAGCATGCGGCTGTTAACCGCAGGGTCGTAGGTTCGAATCCTACCCGGGGAGCAGCGCCTAGGCGCAAAGGCGGCCTCTACGTGATGTAGAGGCCGCTTTTTTTGCTGTCCTTCGAACGCGTGTGAGCCGGAATGTGAGCCGGCCGGCGTTTCCGCGGTAACACGTGCGCCCCCGCCGGCCGGGGCCGACGGGGGCGCACTTTGGGCGGACCACGTTCAGGTCGCCGGCTCCACCACGAGGTAGGGCCCACAAGACCGGTCCCCGTTCTCCCCGATGAGTATGAACCAGACCTCGTCGTCGACCGGCGGGCTGAAGAGCAGGGTCACCGTGAAGTCGAACTTCTCGGTGGAGCAGGCCGCTTCCGTGGGAAACTGCCACGCGCCGTCGGCGCCCCCGAAGAGATTGTATGCCCTGCGGAGCACGGGGGTGACCCCCGGGCCGTACACCGTCCGGGGGAGGTAGACCGTCCCGTCGTCATTCCGGCGGCGCGGTGTCCGTACACGTGGGTGCGGCCGCCGGTGGGAACCTCCGCCGACGATCACCCGGAGACCCTTCGGCCGGGCTAGTCCCTCCAGGGCGGGACCCCGTTCAGTTCCGCCGCCGCCGCCCGAGGAGGACCATCACGTAGAAGTCGACCCGGTAGAGCCAGGCGGCCGTCCCTGTCTGCCGGTAGAGGCCGAGGAGCACGAGGGCCCCGAACGCGACAAGGACCGGGTCGGGCATGGGTCAGGTGAAGGTGTGGGGGACGTCCGAGCCGAGGGCGACCACGCCGCCGTGGCCCTTCCCCTTGTGCTCGGGCTCGACGTGGATCGTGACGCTGGAGCCCGGGACGGCCTCGTGGACGGCCGTCTCCAAGCGGTCGCAGAGGGCGTGCGACTCGGCGACCGTCGTCTCGCCGGGGACGACGAGGTGGAACTCGACGAACGTGTGGCGGCCGGCGTGGCGGGCCCGGAGGGCGTGGACCTCGAGGGCCTCTCCCATGTGGGCGAGGAGCGCCTCCTGGAGCGTCCCCATCTCGTCCGGCGGCGCGCTCTCGTCCATCAGCCCGCCGACCGACTCCCGCACGAGCCGGACGCCGACGACGACGACGTTGACGGCGACGGCGACGGCGAGGAGCGGGTCGAGGATCCACCACCCCGTCGCCGAGGCCAGCGCGATGCCGGCGAGCACGCCGACCGACGTGACGACGTCGGCTCCGAGGTGCTTCCCGTCGGCGACGAGGGCGGCCGAGCGGTGACGGCGGCCGGTCCGGACGAGGACGGCGGCCCAGGCCCCGTTGAGCGCCGTCGCGCCGACGGAGACCGCCAGCCCGACGCCGAGGCCGTCGAGCGCGACGGGGTCGAGGAACCGCCCCCACGCGGCCCGGACGATCTCGACGGCGGCGAACACGATGAGCGCCCCCTCGACGACGGCCGAGAGGTACTCCGCCTTCGTGTGGCCGTACGGGTGGTCCTCGTCCGGCGGGCGCGCGGCGACGCGGACGGCGACGAGCGCGACGCCGGCCGCGACGACGTTGACGACGGACTCGAGGGCGTCGGAGTAGAGCGAGACCGAGCCGGTGAGCCGGTACGCCAGCACCTTCAGCCCGAGGACGACGAGGCCGACGAGGAGGCTGGTGCGAGCCGTGGACGTGGTGGACATGGAGCGGACCGGGGCTAGAGCGCCATCTCGAGGAGGAGGAGGGCGAGGAAGCCGGCGAAGAAGGTGGCCGTGGCGAGCGGGGTGTCCTCCGTCTCGTGGGCCTCGACGAGGAGCTCCTCGGTGACGAGGTAGAGGAGCGCCGCGACGCCGAAGGCGAGGACGCCCGCCAGGAGCGGGCCCGTGAGCGCGCCCGCCGCCAGCCCGCCCACGGCGGCGCCCGCGACCAGGAGCGCCGCCAGCCCGGCCGCCGTCCCGATCACCCGGCCCCGGCTGGCGCCGTCGTCCGAGAGCGTCGCGGCCGTCGCGAGGGCGAGGAACAGGACCTCGAGTGAGAGCGCGAGCGTGAGGAGGACCCCGGCCTCGGCCCCGGCCGCGAACCCGACGCCGACGAGGAGCCCGTCGGTCGAGACGTCGACGGCGACGGCCGTGACGAGCCCGCGCGTGTCGTCGGCGTCTTCCGTCTCGGAGGTCTCGGCGGGTCCGCCCTCCGCCGGACCGCCCTCGGTCAGCCGCTTGACACCGAGCATGAGCCCGACGCCGACGGCGAACCCGAGGACAGTCGGGAGCGGGGCCGCCTCGTTCATCAACTCGGGGAGGAGCTCGCCCGCGACGGCCGCGAACACGACGCCCGCGGCGAAGTGCTGGATCACGCTCTGGAGGCGCACGCCGGGCGGGCGGAACGCGGCGACGACACCGCCGAGGAGCACGGCCGCGGCGGGGATGAGGACGAACGTGAGGACCTGCGTGAGCATGGACGCGAGAGCTACCGAGCCGAGACGGCGTCCTCCCGGACCCACGCCCACGCCTCGTCGAGGCGGGCCGCGTCGAAGAACCGGACGTCGCCGGGCGCGAGGAAGTCGGTCGCCTTCGCCACCCACGCCTCCCACCGCTCGTCGCCGACCATCGCCAGCCGCTCGACGTCGGCGTAGTGGGCGGCGTCGAGCTTGAGGTCCTCCCACGCCGCCTCCAGGTCGCCCCACCCGTCGAAGTCGACCATCCAGACGAGGAGGCGGACGGCGCCGTGCTGGCGGACGCGCTCGTCGAGGAGCGGGCGGAGGCGCTCGTAGTCGTCGCCGGTGATGGAACCGCTCACGCGGACGCCGAGGACTTGGTCGGTGGTTCGGGGGAGGACGTCGTACATGGTCTCGGGGTGGGGAAGAGGGAGGCTACTCGTCTGGGACGACGGGGGCCGGGACGACGGGGTCCGCGTCGTCGCCTGCGAGCTCGAGCGCGACGTGGTGGACGTCGGAGTCGTCGGCCAGCACGGCGCGGGCCCGTTCCAGAACGCCGACGGCCGCCGCTCGGTCCAGCGACGGGTCCACGGCCCCGCGCGTCTCGACGGCCGCCCGCTGCTCGTCGAGCGCCAGGCGTGGACATGGCCGGGCGACACGACACCCTTGGCCCGCTCGTGGCGCTGGCGGCCTGAGAGGATCCTCCGACAGTATCCGATGCTGGAGCAGGGCCGGTTCCCACTCCCCGTGCTGCTTTGTGCCAGCGGATCAGTGGCCCGCGCGGCGGTCGATCACGACGACCGCGTCCAGGTCCGCGCCCGGGTAGGGGCCGGCGTCCCCGCTCGTCGAGCCGGGCAGCGTCCCGTCTCGGAGACGGACGTACCTGTAGCGGGCCCCGGGCACGGCCACTGCGCCGATGTCCACGTAGCTCGTGCCCCCCGGCACCGTCCCGACCTCTACGAAGGTGCGCCCGCCTTCGGAGACCGCCACCTCGATCGGATTGCGGTTGGGGCCGATCTCGAACACCGCCAGGTCGGGGCCGGGGCCGTCTACGAGCGCGTTGTCCGTGAACTCGAGAGTGATCTCCCCCCCATCTCCGAGCGACACCCACCTCTCCCGCCCGCTGACTACGCCCGCGAAGTCGGGGGGCCCGAGGCCCTGCTCCGGCTGAGCGGTGCGTGAGCCCTCGGGGGGGCGGGGCGTCCCGGGAAGGAACGAATCCACCCGGTCCGCGAACGCACGCGGGTCCGTGGCCACCGTCAAGGATGTGAGGGCAGCGACCGTCTCCGGCGCCTGGTCTCCCCAGACGCGCCGCGAGAGGGCCAGGCACTCGCGCAGTCGCGCACGGCTCCCCGCCGCGTCTCCTGCCCGAGCGAGGGCCGTCCCCGCCTGACAGAGGGCCCGCACCACCTCCGGGCTCTGGGGCGGGGCCACGGACTCCGCGATCTCAAGGTTGAGGACGGCGACGCGGGCCACCTCGCCCCACATCCCTCGCCCCTCGTAGAGCCCCATCAGGTCGCTGACGAACTGGCTCTGGCGCTCCGAAGGTCGCGCCGCGACGCCCGGAGCCCGGGGACGCTCACCGGCCAAAGGGCGGGCGCTCGGGAGGCCGGGGCTGACGGGGGCGAGGAGGTCGAGAAAGAGCGCGTTCAGGCGCTCGGCCCGGTCGCGCGCCCGGGCCGTCTGGGCCTGCAGGACCGTGACTGTGGTGGCGTACCCGACGAGGAGCACGGCGAACGCCACGCCCGCCGCCACGGCCGACCGATGTCGACCGACGAACTTCCGCGCTCGGTACGCGGCGGTGTCGGGGTGGGCGGCTACCGGCCACCCACGGAGGTAGCGCTCCACGTCTTCCACGAGGCCCCCGGCCGAGGCGTACCGCCGCTCCGGCTCCTGCCGCAGCGCCTTGAGCACGATCCGATCGAGGTCGCCCCGCAGGGTGTCGCGGAGGCGCTCGGGGCGGGTCCGTCGGGCCCGGCTCCCTACGTCCGGCGTGGGACGTCGCCCCTCCCCCTCGGGCCGCTCTCCCTCCGCCTCCGCGGCGACCGTGCTCGGACTCTGGGGGACCGTCTCGCCGACTACGCGGTCGACCTCGGCCGGGGACTGCGAGCGGACGTGGTACGGGCGGTGCCCGGCCAGCAGCCTGTCCAGCACGAGGCCCAACTGGTACACGTCGGAGGCGGTCGTGATGGGCCCCGCGCGGACCTGTTCCGGACTCGCGTACTCCGGCGTCATCAGGTGGAGCTCCGTCCGCCAGCTCGACGGGGCCGTCCCGGTAGAGAGCAGCCGGGCGATCCCGAAGTCGATCACCTTGATCGTCCCGTCCGCCGTCACGAGGACGTTGGACGGCTTGAGGTCCCCGTGGACGACGAGGTTCTGGTGGGCGTGCTGGACGGCCCGGCCGACGACGGAGAAGAGCCGGAGGCGCTCCTCGACCGTCAACCGCTCCTCGTCGCAGTGGCGGTCGATGGGCCGGCCCTCCACCAGTTCCATGACGTAGAACGGCCGCCCGTCGGCGGTGACGCCGCCGTCGAGGAGGCGGGCGATGTTGGGGTGGTCGAAGGTGGCCAGGATCTGGCGCTCGGCGAGGAAGCGCGCGTGGAAGGCGGCGGTCGAGACGTCGCGCCGGAGGAGCTTGACGGCGACGCGCCGGCTGAACTGGCCATCGTCGCGCTCGGCGAGGTAGACGACCCCCATCCCGCCCCGGCCCACCTCCCGCACGAGGCGGTACGGCCCGACGCGCGGCCCGTCGCCGCCGGCGACGTCCGATACGAGCGCCGACGCCGTGACCCCCGCGGGCTCCTCGAGAAATTGCGCGGACGCGTCGGCCGCCGCGACCATCGCCTCCGCCTCCCGCCGCACGGCCTCGTCGGCGCAGGCGGCCAGCACGGCGGCCCTGGCCCCGGCCGGCTCGGTGATCGCAGCGTCGAAGAGGGCTTCGACCTGGGCCCATCGTTCTACGTCCATCGGGGAGAGCGGCAGAGGGGGGCGCGGGACGGGTGGGGGATGGGAGAGGCCGTCGTGAGGGCTAGGTCGTCTCGGGGTTCAGCTCCTTGTACAGCCACGCCTTCGCCTTCACCCAGTCCCGCCGCACCGTCCGAGCCGTCACGCCCATGGCCTCGGCGGCCTCCTCCTCCGTCAGGCCTCCGAAGAACCGCAGCTCGACGACCCTCGCGAGCCGCTCGCTGAGCGCGCCGAGGCGGGTGAGGGCCTCGTCGAGCGCGACGATGTGGGCGGCCTGGGCGTCCACGGCGACCCGGACCGCGTCGAGCGGGAGCGGCTCCCCCTCCCCACCGCGTTTGAGGGCCCGGCGGCTCCGGGCGTGGTCCACGAGGACCCGCCGCATGGCCTGGGCGGCGACGGCGCAGAAGTGGGCCCGGCCCTGCCACGCCACACGGGTCTGGTCCACCATGCGGGCGTAGACCTCGTGCACGAGCGCCGTCGGCGTGAGCGTGTGCCCGCGGCGTTCCCCCCGGAGCTGGCGCTGGGCGATGTCCCGGAGCTCGTCGTAGACGGTCGGGAAGAGCACGTCGGCGGCCCGGACGTCGCCGCCCTGAAGCGCCTGGACGAGCAGCGTGACTTCTTGGGGCATCAGGGCGAGGAGGGGCCGCCGCAATAAACGGCCCCGGGCCCTTCCCAAGCCACGCCGTCCGTTTTCTTCTGGGAGCGTGTCCGGTTTGGCCCTGGTCTCCCGCGTTCAAGAGGGTTACCCCCTCATTCCATGTCAGGCCGACTCTTCCTCTTGGCCATCGCTGCCCTCGCCAGCCAGGCCGCCGCGGCTGCGCTGCCGCCCGTGGGCGATGAAGCGGGCGCCCTCTCACGGAACTGCGACGTCACCCTCCAGGCCCGGAACGGGTTCACGGACCGCGCCATCGTGATCCAGCTGTCGGAGAGTGAGGTCCGCACCCGGCTGGGAACGTGGGCCAAATTTCTCGTGATCGACCGTCCGAGCCTCTCGACGATCAGCCCCCCATCCGGCCACGGCCAACGGCGCGTCCCTGCTGGGGAGACCGTCTCCCTGACCGAGACCCTCCCGCTCGCCTGCAACGCGAACCGCCGCTACCGCCTCCAGATCGTCGTGCTCCGACCGGACTTCCCCCCGGACACCGACAGGTACGAGTCCGTCGGGCCCTACGTCGACCAGGAGTACACGCTGTACCACCCGTCGGCCGACGGGTTCACCCAGGACCCCGTCCTCCAACTGGGCGACCTCAGCCGGCTCTTCCCGGGCCTGGAGGACCGCCGGAGCGACGCACCGGTCGCCTCCGACAGTCCGTCCGGCGACTCCGGGGACGCGCCGGGCCCCACGGGAGGCTCCGCGGGCGGGGGCAACGTCGCCCCCGGCCCGTCGACGTGGACTCCGCCGGCCGCGAGCGAGTTCGTCCCCGGCGCCCGCACGCTCGCCGCCGTCGACCTCCGGGACGTCCCCGTCGGCGGGTTCCCTGAGGGCCTCGAGTACGTGGGCGGGGCCATTCAGGTCGTGGCCCACGAGGGCCGGCCCATGCTCGAGATGGACCGGGAGGGGACGTTCCGGGTCCCCCTTCCCGAGGCGCTCCCGGACCGGTTCACCGTCGAGTTCCTGTACCACAACCCCCACCGGTTCGCCACCCTTCTCTTCGCCCCGTACGACCCGGCCACGGCCACTCGCGGGCCGTCCACCCCCCACTACCGCCCCGTCCGAGCCCACCACTTCGTCCTCTCGCTCGAGAGCACCGGGAACGGGGTCCGGCCCGGCCTCGGCGCGGACGACCTCCCCCACGCGGTCCGGGTGAGCGAGCGCCACGCCGGCGCCTACGTCGACCGCCCGGTCCCCGTCCAGGTCGTGGTCGACGGGGAACTGGCGACGATGTTCGTCGACGGGGAGCAGGTGGCGAGCCTGCCCCGGTCCACGTTCGAGCGGGCCGGCGCCGTCGAGTTCTACTACAAGGGCGGGCGCGGGGCGGCGTACGTCGGAGACATCCGGGTCGCGGGGGACGGCACGGGCGCCCCCTCAGCGGAGCCTGTGACGCAGATGGTCGTCCGCCTCCCGCAGATCCCTTCGACCGCCGACATTCCGCTCGACGAGGTGCTCAGCGGCCTGGGGGTCCGCTTCGGGGGCGCTCAACCGGTGGACGCCGTCCTCGCCGTCGCCGTCGTTCGGGAAGGCCGCGTGACGGGCTCGATCGTCTCACAGCCCATCCGACTCGGTTCCTCGCTCGACCTCGGCGTGGCCGGCGGCGTCAACTTCGTCGGCCGAAGCGACCCGTTCGTCTCGCAGCCCATCCGGGTCCTCCCCGACGCCCCGTACATCGGGGAGACGGAGAAGAACCTCGTCTTCGAGCGTCGTCCTGGCGAACTCATCCTCACCACCTCTTCGGGCGGCTCGTACGAGGCCGTCGTCTTATCGGCTGTCGAAAGGGCGCGAGCGGCCGGCCCACGGGGGGACGCCGACGCGCTCGTCTTGATGGCCGTCCCCTCGCGCGAGGCCGTCGGGACGGCGTCGGAGCCCGTCGTCCTCTTCCTGGCCCCGCAGCGCTGACCGGGTCCGCCTCGACGCCGAGGCGGAGACGTCCTGTCCCAGTCCCCATCTCTCCACCGCCCCCGTACCCATGCCCTCCCCCCTCCGCCTCCTCGCGTTCCTCCTCGTCTTCGCTCTCGGCGCTGTCGACGTGGCCGACGCCCAAATCCTCGACCGGATGCGCCGGGCTGCCCAGCGCGGGGTCGAGCGGGCGGTCGACCGCGAGGTGACGCGCCAGGCGGACCGCGCGACGGCGGCGGCCATCGCGGCCGCCGAGAACGCCGTCGTCTGCGCCTTCTCCGACGAGGCCTGCATCGAAGACGCCCGCCAGCGGGGCGAAACCGTCGTCCTGGCCGACGCGCAGGGCAACCCGGTCGACGCCAGCGGGCGGCCGGTCGCCACGGTGCAGGACGCCGTCGTCCCGGCCGCGCCAGGGACCGGCGTCTGGGTCAACTACGACTTCGTCCCGGGCGAGCGCGTCCTGTTCGCCGAGGACTTCGGGCAGGACCGGGTCGGCGACTTCCCGCGCCGCCTCGAGCTCGTGCGCGGGAACTGGGAGGTGGCCGAGTGGCAGGGCCGCCGGCTCCTCCGCCACACGGGCCCGCGCCACGCCGCCGTGAAGGTGACGCTCCCGGAGACGCTCCCGGACCAGTTCACGATCGAGTTCGACGTGTTCTTCCCCCACGGCAACCAGCAGCTCTGGGTGGCCATGTCGGAGCCCGAAGGGGTGGGCCTCCACGCCAGCCCGCAGTACCGGCACAACTACGTCCAGGTCGACGGCCGCGCCACCGGCGTCGAGCACCGCGACCGGGGCGGGGTGAAGGCGACGAACGAGGTCCGGACGCTCAACGCCGGCCTCGTGCCGGTCCGGATCATGGCGGACGGGTCGTACGTGAAGGTGTACGTCGGGAGCGAGCGGGTGGCCAACGTCCCCAACGCCGACCTCCCGCGGACGCGGACGGTGTGGATCCAGGACACCAACTTCGCCGACCAGGAGAACCCGATCTACCTCTCGGATCTCCGGATCGCCGCCGGCGGGCGCGATCTCTACGCCGCGCTGGCGGCCGAGGGGCACGTCGCCACGCGGGGCGTCCTGTTCGACACGGGGAGCGCCCGGATCCGGCCCGAGAGCACGCCGACCCTCGCCGAAATCACCCGGATGCTCGAGGAGCACCCCGACCTCCGCCTCCGGATCGAGGGGCACACCGACGCGACCGGCGCGGCCGCGACCAACCAGGCGCTCTCGGAGCGCCGCGCCGCCGCCGTCCGCGACCACCTCGTCCGCCAGGGGATCGCCGCCGGCCGGCTCGAGGCGGTGGGAGAGGGCCAGGAACGGCCGGTCGCCGACAACGGAACGCCCGAGGGCCGCCAGCAGAACCGGCGCGTCGAACTCGTCCGCCTCTGAGCCCGCCGCGCCCAGAAACCGATGCCGACGTCCGCCGCGGGGGCGCCCAGGATCGGGCATGGCCGCCCCAGCCACCGACCTAGGCCTCCGCGCCTCGCGCGAGACCCGGCGACCCTGGTGGCCCCGGCTGGTCACGGCGCACGGGACGACTGCGCCTCGCCCTGCCTCTCCATCAGGTGGGGGCGCGCCGAGTGAACAGCGCCCGCCGCTTGACGTACGCGGCGGCCGCGGTTGGAAGGGCTCTTCCGGCCGGGGACGCCCGATTCTTGGCGGGGGTGTGCCCGAGTGGCCGCCCGGCGTCCAGGTCGTCGCCGGCTCCGGCCACGGGCGGAGAGGGTCGTCGTAGAGGCCGGGCTCGGGCGCCAGCGCGTCGAGCGTCTCTGCGAAGAGCCGGTGCCGCTCCGGGCCCTCGACCTCGCTGGCTGGGCCGGCCCCGGCGTCCTCGTAGCTGGCGGGGGTGTCGGGCGCGGACCTCGTTGTGGTCTCCGGATCTCCCGACAGAGTTCGGCTTCCTGGGAGGGCCGGGAATAACGAGAACGGATCTCCCGCGTTTGGGAGAGAGTCTGGCAACGAACAGCCTCCGGGCCCCGAGTCCGGCGTCGAGGAGACCCCACAGCGCCTCGGGCGTACAGGCGCCCCGCCCCCTTCCGGACTCGCCCCATGACAACGCCCGACCCCGAAGACGCCTCCGAGCTGTTCCGACTCCTCATGGACAACGTCCGGGAGTACGCCCTCATCGTGATGGACCCGGACGGGATCGTCACCGAGTGGAACGCCGGAGCCGAGCGCATCCTCGGCTACACCGCCGAGGAGGCCGTCGGGTCCCCCTGCCTCGTCCTCTTCACCGAGGAGGACCGGGCGGCGGGGGTCCCGGAGAGGGAGCTCGAGGAGGCCGCTCGGACGGGGGAGGCGATGGACGACCGGTGGCACGTCCGGAAGGGGGGCGAGCGGTTCTGGGCCAACGGCGTCATGAGCGCCCTCGAGGACGGGGACGGGGAGCTCCGGGGGTTCGCGAAGGTCCTCCGCGACAAGACGGACCAGAAGACGGTCGAGGACGCCCTCCGCGAGAGTGAGGGCCGGTTCCGCTCGTACGCCGACACCGCCCCCGCCATCCTCTGGGTCACCGGCCCCGACGGCCAGAGCACGTACGTGAGCCGGGCCTGGCAAGACTTCACGGGGCAGTCGGAGGAGGAGTCCCTCGGGCTCGGGTGGACGGACGCCGTCCACCCCGACGAACGGGAGGGGACTCGGGCCGCCTTCCTCGCCGGAGTCGAGGGGAGGCGGCCGTTCCAGATCGAGCACCGCCTCCGCCGGCACGACGGCGTCTACCGGTGGGCTCTCGACACCGGGCGCCCCCGGTTCGGCGACGACGGCGTCTTCCTCGGATTCGTCGGGTCCGTCATCGACGTCGACGATTGGAGGCGGGCCGCGGAGGCTCGCCGCGAGAGCGAGGCCCGCTACCGGACGCTCTTCGAGTCGATCGACGAGGGGTTCTGCGTGATCGAGATGGTCTACGACGACGGGGAGCCCGTCGACTACCGGTTCCTCGAGGCCAACCCGGCGTTCGAGGGGCAGACCGGGCTCACGGACGCCGTGGGGAAGCGGATGCGGGAGCTCGCCCCGGCCCTCGAGGAGCACTGGGTCGAGGCGTACGGGCGGGTCGCGGAGACCGGGCGGCCCGAGCGGTTCTCGGCCGAGTCCTCCGCGCTCGGCCGGTGGTTCGACGTCTACGCCTTCCGGGCCGGGGACCTGGAGGAGCGGAGGGTCGCCATCCTCTTCAGCGACGTGACGGCGCAGAGGGAGGCCGAGGCCGCGCTCGCCGATGCGTCTCGGCGGACCGGCGAGGTCCTCGAGTCGATCTCCGACGGGTTCTTCGCCCTCGGCCCCGACTGGCGGTTCACCTACGTGAACGCCGAGGCCGGCCGGCTCCTCGGCCGCGAGCCGGTCGCCCTCCTCGGGGTCACGATTTGGGAGGCGTTCCCGGAGGCCGTCGGCGGCCCATTCGAGGAGCACTACCGGCGGGCCTCGGAGACGGGACGGGCGGAGACGTTCGAGGCGTACTTCCCGCCGCTCGCGGCCCACTACGCGGTCCGGGCGTTCCCCTTCGCCGGCGGTCTCTCCGTCTACTTCCGGGACGTGACGGAGGACAACCGGGCCGTGGAGGCCCTCCGCGAGAGCGAGGAGAAGTTCCGGGCCGTCGCCGAACTCGTCCCCGACCTCCTCTGGCGGGCCGGCCCCACTGGCGAGCGCACGTGGGGGAACCGGCAGTGGACGGAGTACACCGGCCAGACCGCGGAGGAGGCCGAAGGTTTCGGGTGGGCCGAGGCGATCCACCCCGCGGACCGGGACCGGGCGGTCCAGGAGGCGATGGGGGCCGGCGGCCCGTTCCGGGCGGAGCACCGGGTCCGCGGGGCGGACGGGGCGTACCGGTGGTTCCTCGTCAACGCCGTCCCCGTCCTCGACGACGACGGCCGCGTCGCGGGGTGGTTCGGGGCCTCCACCGACGTCCACGACGAGCGGACGGCGCGGGACACGCTCGAGGCCCGGGTCGAGGAGCGGACGGCCCAGGTCCGCGATCTCGCCCGGGCGCTCACGCTCGCCGAGCAGGCCGAGCGCCGCCGGATCGCCCACCTCCTCCACGACGACCTCCAGCAGCGGCTCTACGGGCTCTCCATCACGCTCGGGATGGTCCGCCGGTCCCCGCTCGATGAGGCGGCCGTCCGGTTTCTGGGTCGGTCGGAGGAGACGCTCGTCGAGGCCACCGCCCTCACGCGGACACTCTCGCACGAGCTGGCCCCCCCCATCCTCCAGGGGGACGACCTCGCCGACCTGCTGGACTGGGTCGTGGACCGGAAGCGGAACCGGTACGGGCTCGACGTGGACGTCGAGGTCCGGGGGCAGGTGTCGGTCCCCGAGGAGGAGGTCCGTGTCCTCCTCTACCAACTCCTCCGGGAGCTCCTGTTCAACGTGGCCAAGCACGCGGGGACGAAGCGGGTCCGCCTCCTCGCCGAGCGGACGGAGGAGGCTTCCGGGGCCCCGGTCCTCCAGGTCACCGTCGAGGACGAGGGGGCCGGGTTCGACGTCTCCGCCATGGACGAGGCGGGAGCCAGCGGGCTCGGGCTCCCGTCGGTCCGGGAGCGGCTCGCGCTCGTCGGCGGTCGGCTCGACATCGAGTCGGCCCTGGGGGCGGGGACGCGGGTCACGCTCACCGTCCCACTCGGGGAGCGGTGACGTCCGGGTCGGAGGGGCTGACGGGGGCCGCTACTCGTCGGCCGCGCCGACCAGGAACACCCGCCGAGCGAGAGCCGGGTCCGTGTTCTCCCGGTACCGCGCGACGAGCCCCGGCCGGACAACTCCGCCGTCCAAGGCCCAGCCAGAGGAGTGACGTGTTACATGGGGGCCCGGCCTGGGCGTACCCGCCTCCCCGGTGCATGTATCATCAGCCGCCCTACCGCCCTACCGCCCTACCGCATGAGCCGCTCCCGCCTCCTCGAGCCCGAGATGCTCGTCGCCCTCGCCGCCGTCGTGGTCGGCGTCTGCGCCCTCGTCGTCTCCGTCGTTCAGGCCCGCGTCATGCAGGAGCAGCAGCACGCCTCCGTGTGGCCGAGCCTCGTCGTCAGCCGAAGCCACAACGAGGGCGGCCTCCGCGTGCTCGTGACGAACCCGGGGCTCGGGCCGGCCGTGGTCCGGGACGTCAGCGCCTCGGTGGACGGGGTCCCCGTCGCCACGTGGGCCGCGGTCCTCCGCGGTCTCGTCCCCGAGCGGCTCCCGTTCGGGGCCACCACCTCCACGGTCTCGGGCCGCGTCGTCGCCCCGGGCGAGGAGGTCGAGGCCCTCTCCGTCCCGGACCCGGACGTGGCCGACGCCGTCTCCGGGGAGTTCCACCGCGTCGAGTTCGAGGTGTGCTACTGCTCGGTGTACGAGCGGTGCTGGGTCCACCGCGCCCCGTTCGGGGGCCGGGCCGGCACGGAGGTGGCCGGGTCGTGCGGGACGGGAGGGGGGTTCGAAGACTGACCGGCTCCCCCACCGTCTGCCGGGGCGCCCGTCGTGTTGACGTAGAGGCCGCTTTTGTTGGTGGCCCACGGGGTCGCGTGCGCTCCGTTGGGAGCCGGCCTCGTGGAGGGGCGGCCCCCCGTTCGCGCTGGCGGCCCGCGTCCGCCAGCGGCGGCGCATCGGCGGCGGGCTCCGCCGGTATCTTCGCGCGGCTCTCCTCCTCCTGTGCATGGATCTCGTCTCTATCGGCCGTGGCCTCCTCGGGCTGGCCTCCATCGTCGGCATCGCGTTCGCGTTCTCCTCCAACCGGCGCCGCGTCAACTGGCGGACGGTCGGGTTTGGGCTCCTGCTCCAGCTCGTGTTCGCCGTGTTCATCCTCAAGGGGAATGACCTGGCCGAGGCGTTCGCCCCGCTCGGCTGGCCGAAGGCGGCGTTCGCCTTCGTCGCCGGGCTGTTCGTGCGGTTCCTCGCGGCTGTCGAGGTCGGGTCCACGTTCATCTTCGGGAACCTGGGGCTGGGGCCGGCGGCCGAGGGCTCGCTGGGGTTCTTCTTTTTCGCCCAGGTGCTCCCGACGGTCATCGTGTTCGCCTCGCTCATGTCGATCCTGTACTACCTCGGGATCATGCAGCGGATCGTGGCGGGCGTGGCCTTCGTGGTTCAGCGGGCACTGGGGACGAGCGGGCCGGAATCGCTCTCGGTCAGCGCCAACATCTTCGTGGGGCAGACCGAAGCCCCACTCGTCATCAAGCCGTACATCAAGGGGCTCACGCGGAGCGAGCTGATGGCCGTGATGACGGGCGGCATGGCGACGATCGCGGGCGGCGTGCTCGCCTCCTACGTCGCCTTCCTGGGCGAGCGGTACGCGGCGGCGGCCGGCGTGGCCGTCGAGGTCGGGCAGCAGCTGTTCGCCGAGCAGCTCCTCGGGGCCAGCGTGATGGCGGCGCCGGCGGCCCTCGTCCTCGCCAAGATCATGATCCCGGAGACGCCGCGCGGCCCGGGCCCCGCCGACCTCTCGACAGCCCGCGTGATCGAGGCCGAGCCGAACCCGGTCGCCGTCGCCGTCGGGGCCGTCCCGACGTTCTCCGCAGACGCGGGCGAGGCGACGCTCCCGGCGACCGCCAGCGACGAGGCGACGGAAGCGACGGTCGAGGCCGGGACGGATCCCGGCCCTAAAAACGTGATCGACGCCGCCGCTTCGGGCGCGGCCGACGGGCTCCACCTCGCGCTCAACATCGGGGCCATGCTCATCGCGTTCCTCGCGCTCATCGCGATCCTCAACGGCGTCCTGGACTGGAGCGCCGGCCTCTTCGGCTACACGTTGTCGCTGGAGACCATTCTCGGCGTGGCCCTCGCGCCCGTCGCCTGGCTCATCGGCGTGCCCACGCCCGACGTGACCGCCTTCGGGTCGCTCATCGGGACGAAGGTGATCGCCAACGAGTTCGTGGCCTACGTCCAGCTCGCCGACACGCTCGCCACGCTCGACCCCAAGACGGTGATCATGGCGACGTTCGCGCTGTGCGGGTTCGCCAACCTCTCGTCCATCGGCATCCAGATCGGCGGGATCGGGCCGCTGGCGCCGGAGCGGACGGGCGAGATCGCTGCGCTCGGGCTCCGGGCCGTCCTCGCCGGCACGCTGGCCAACCTCATGACGGCGACGATCGCGGGCGTCCTGCTCGGCTAGCCTCCGCCCAGGTCCGTCGCCAGCGCGCGGCCTCGGCGGGGCGGGCCGGCTCGACGCCCCGGCGGGGCCCGTTCTCCCGGCACCGACCTCCCCGACCCCGTGCTCCTCGCCGTCGACCTCGGCCTCCGAACGGGCCTCGCCCTCTACGGCCGCGACGGCCGCCTCGTCTCGTACCGCTCGCAGAACCTGGGCTCGCGCGCCCGTCTCCGTCGCGCCGCCGGCTCCGTCCTGAGCGACCACGCCGACGTCGAGCGGCTGGTGCTGGAGGGCGGCGGCGACCTCGCCGAGATCTGGAAGCGCGCCGGGGAGCGCGCCGGGCTGGCGGTCCGCGTGGTCGACGCCGAGCGCTGGCGGCGCCTGCTGCTGCTGCCGCGCGACCGCCGCACCGGCGCCGACGCCAAAGGGGCGGCCGACGGTCTCGCGCGGGCCGTGATCGAGTGGAGCGGGGCGCCACGCCCGAAGGGGGCGCTCCGCCACGACGCCGCCGAGGCCATCGGCGTCGGGCTGTGGGGCGTGATCGAGGCCGGCTGGCTAGACGGCGTCCCCGAGCCCGTCCGGCGGCGGTGAGCCCGTCCCCAACGGCGCGCGGCGTGGCCGGCTGGCGGATATCAGGCAGAACCCGGCCGTTCACGCCGTGTATATCGCACAGGTCCCGTACCTTCACAAACCCCTCCCTCGCCACCCGCCCCACCCCTCATGGCTACCTCCACGCCCCAGGAGATCACGATCCTCGTCGTCGATGACGAAGAGGACGTCGTCGAGATCATCTCTCACTTCCTCCGCGAGGAGGGCTACAACGTGCTCACGGCCCACGACGCCGACGAGGCGCTCTCGAAGGCCGGCCCCGACGTGGACGCCATCGTTCTGGACGTGATGCTCCCCGGCATGAGCGGCTTCGAGATCGCCAAGCGGCTCCGGGGCCGCGTCGAGACGGAGAAGATCCCGATCATCATGCTCACGGCCAAGACCGAGGAGCAGGACCAGCTCCAGGGGCTCGCGAACGCCGACCAGTACCTGACCAAGCCCGTCAGCCCGCAGGTCGTCCTCGCCAACATCCGGGCCGTCCTCCGCCGGACGGGCACCGAGGAGAGCAAAACGCTGTCGGTCGCCGGCCTCACGATCTACGAGGACGAGTACCGCGCCACCCTCGACGGCGACGACCTCGGCCTGACGCTGACCGAGTTCGAGCTGCTCCGCTACCTCGTCCGCCACCCGCGCAAGGCGTTCACCCGCCAGCAGCTCCTCGAGACCATCTGGAAAGACGCCATGATGGTGACCGAGCGGACCGTCGACGCCCACATCAAGAACCTCCGCGAGAAGCTCGGCGAGTTCGCCAAGCACATCCAGACCGTCCGCGGCGTGGGCTACCGCTTCGTCGAGGAGGCCACGGACGAGGAGGCGTAGGGACCCGGGACTGAGGGGCGGGGGCTCGCTGCCCCCGTCCCTCGTCTCCCATCCCCAGTCCCATGCGCTGGCGCACCGTCCGCGAGCTGTTCTACCCACGTCGGGCCTCGACCCAGACGTGGATGATGCTCGTGTTCGCCGTGTTCGTCGGGCTGGCGGTCGTCGGGGTCGGGCTGTACTCGTTCCTGATCCTGCGCGGGCAGGTGGAGGACGCGGCGCGGCAGACGCTCCTGGAGCAGGCCGAACGGTTCGCCGTGCAGCTCGAAGCCGAGCCGGACCGGGGCTCGCTCCTCGATCTCGGCGAGCAACTCGCCCGAGTGGCGCGGATCGAGGTGGCCGTCGCCACGCGCGATGAGGTTCTGGACCGGTGGCCGGCCGACGCCCGTGAGGCCGGCGCCCCGTTCTTCACGCTCCCCGAGGTCGAGGAGGCCCTCTCGTCGTCCGACAACGCCGGGTTCGCCACCCGCAAGAACGCCGACGGCGGCGAGCGGCTCTACATCGCGCTCTTCCGGCCCGGTACGGGCCTGCTCGTCCGCGTGGGGGAGCCGGTGCCGCAGCTCCTGGAGGCCATCCAGACGGTCCAGGCCGTGCTCGCGATCGGGATGGCGCTGGCGCTCATCACGGCCCTCATCGGGGCGTGGCTCGTCGCCCGCCAGGTGACGCGCCCGCTCACGGCCATCACCCGGAGCGCCCAGAAGATCAACGAGGGCGACCTCGACGGGCGGATCGTGGTCAAGACGCGGTCCGCCGAGTTCCAAGACCTCGCCCGGAGCCTGAACCACATGGCCGGCCGCTTCCGCGCCGACATCCACGAGCTTCAGCGGATGCAGCGCGTCCAGAACGAGTTCATCGGGAACGTGAGCCACGAGGTGAAGAACCCGATCTTCGCCGTGTTCGGCTACCTCGAAGCGCTCGGCAGCGAGTCGCTCCCCGCCGAGCAGCGCAAGAAGTACGCGCAGAAGGGGCTCGCCAACCTCCAGCGCCTCAACAGCCTGTTCTCGGACCTCATCGAGATCGCCAAGTTGGAGTACCGCGAGGACCTGATCCGTCCCTCCTCGTTCGACCTCCAGGACCTCATCGAGGAGATCGGCGAGATGCTGGCGCCCAAGGCCCGCGACAAGGGCCTGGAGCTGACCTACAGCAACCCGCCCCTCGAGGTGGTCGCCGACCGGAACCGGATTCGGCAGGTGCTCACCAACCTGATCGACAACGCCATCGCGTACTCCGACGAGGGCGCCGTGCGCTGCCGGATGCGCCGCCACCTCGACAAGGCCCGTGTGGAAGTGGTCGACACCGGGCGCGGCATTCCCGTCGAGCACCTCGACCGCATCTTCGACCGCTTCTACCGGGTCGACACGGCACGGTCGCGGAAGGAGGGCGGGACCGGCCTGGGCCTCGCCATCGTCCGCCAGATCCTGGAGGCTCACGGCGAGACGATCCAGGTGGAGAGCACGAAGGGCCGCGGCACGCGGTTCTGGTTCGAGCTGCCGCTCGCGGAGCCGGAGGCGTCCGGCGACGGGCAACTGGCGGAGGCGCCGGCCGAAATCGCTCCATGACCCGGCCGGCGGGCTCGGGGCGCGTGTCGCCAGCGCGCCGGGCGATCCCGTGACGGGTGGCGCGCGAGGCGGTCGCCGCCAGACTCGGGGCGTCGAGGGCGTGGCTGAAGGAGGCTACGGTGGAGGGGGACCGCTACGGCAGTCCCAAGGGGCCCCGCGAGCACCTCTCAGACCTCCGCAAGCTCAGGGTGACCCGTCTGGGCAGAAGGCGTCCGGCCTACGGTCAAAGCAGTCGTCCGTCCGCGTCCCGAGCGAGGACGTAGCTTGCAGCCTGTCCTCCGCTCCTCCATGCGCTCCCGGCGACGCCCGGCATCCCGTCCCGACCGCACGAACGACGAGTGGCTGGCGGCGCTCGAGGGCGAGGGACCGGAACTAGAAGCGGCCCTCGCCGACCTCCGCCCGGTCCTGCTCAAGGCCCTCCGCATCACGCTCGCGCCGCGCGTGGACCGTGGCGCCGACGCGCTGGCGGAAGACCTCGCCCAGCAGGCGCTCCTCCAGGTCCGCGACCGCGCCGACCAGTTCCGGGGCGACGCCCGGTTCACGACGTGGGCGCAGAAGGTGGCCGTGCGGCTGGCGTTCAGCGAGCTGCGGCGGAAGCGGTGGGAGAACGTCCCCCTCGACGCCGTCGTCGCGGACCCGCCCTCGGCGCCGGAGCCCGGTGCCGACGAGGTGATGGAGGAGGCCGAGGCCGTCGCCACCGTCCGCCGGCTCATCGCCCAGGAGCTGACCGACCGCCAGCGGACGGCCCTCGAGGCCGTGCTGGGCGGGATGCCCTTGGAGGAGGTGGCCCGCCGGCTCGGCACCAACCGGAACGCACTCTACAAACTGCTCCACGACGCGCGGCAGCGCCTCAAGCGCGCCCTGGAAGAGCACGGCATCCGCCCCGACGACCTCATCGACGTCGCCGAGTAAGCCCGTGCCCTCCGCCTGCGTCTAGCCCCGATGTCTCTCTCCGCCTCTGCTCTCCGGCGCGTCGTCGCCCTCTCGCTCTCGGTCCCGGACCGGGAGGTCGGGTGCGGCGATTGCGGCGCGCGCCTCGACCGGTTCGCCGAGATGCGGCTCCGGGGGCTCGACCCGAGCGAGGCCCTGCCCCTCGTGGCCGAGCACCTCCGCCAGTGCCACGAGTGCGAGGAGGAGTTCGAGGCCCTGATGGAGGTGCTCCGGGCGGCCGAGCGCGACGGGGCGTCGTGGTGGCACCGGTTCGTGCGGTCCCGGCGGCGGTCCTGAGCGG
Organism: Rubricoccaceae bacterium; assembly: GCA_963811175.1. Taxonomy (GTDB): domain Bacteria; phylum Bacteroidota; class Rhodothermia; order Rhodothermales; family Rubricoccaceae; genus Rubrivirga. Next base: position 106,471 of record CAWEQE010000003.1, read on the forward strand.
GCGTCCAGTTGGAGAAGGGGCCGGTCTGCCGGAGATTGGGTCACGCCACGTCCGCCCCCATGCCCGACTCGCCGTCCCCGCTCGCCGACCTCGCCCTGCTGGCGCTCGTCGTCGCCCACGGCACCGACGCCGACCTCGACCCGCGCGAGACCCACGTCCTCGTCCAGCAAATCGACGAGGTGGGCGCCGATCTCCGCGACGCGCACAGCGGGGCCGACCTGAGCCGCCTCGTAGAAGGAGCCGTCGCCGCCTACGGCGCCCTCAGCGTTCGCGGGCTGGACGACGTGGTGACCCGCCTGGGCGACGCGCTCGACGCGGCCCAGATCGCCCGCGCCCACGCCGCCCTCGTCCGCGTGGCCGACGCCGACGGCGTGGTGCACACGATGGAGAAGACGTTCCTGCGCCACCTCGCCCAGGCCTGGGGGCTGGCCTGAAACGATTCGGCCGGCCGCTGGCGGTGTGCGTCGCCAGCGGGGAGCGCGTCGGCGAACGCCTGGTTTTCCCGGTTGAGCAGGTTCATCCCGGTGAGACGAGAGGGACCTGGTCTGCCACGTTCTTTCTGACGAAGGCGCCCACCTTTCCTCTCGAACCGGTGGGTAAGCCTGCTCTCCTCCTCTGGGAGCACGTTCACGTTCGGCCTCGCCGGGTGCGACAGCGCAGAGCTGTCCGTACCTCTCCGTTCACGGGCGACGGTGGCACGAGCGGGCGGGGTCGACGGTGGGCGGAACGTGCGACGGAGCGTAGGGCGGCCGGCGCGTGACGCGACGCGCGGGACGGGCGGCTGAGAGTGGGGAACGTCGGGCCGGGCGCCGGGCGTTCCTCTCGTCCCACCACACCGACCGATCCATGCGTTTCTCTCTTCGCCCCGCCCAACTGGCGGCCGTCCTCGGCCTCGTCGCCCTCGCCGGCTGCGCCACGCTCGGCGGCGCCAACTACTACTCCGTCGAGCAGGAGTGGGAGCTGGGCCAGCAGCTCGAAGCCCAGCTCCGGCAGGAGCTCCCGCTCACGAACGACGCCACGCTCAACCGCTACGTCAGCCGCCTCGGCCAGCAGATGGTGCGCGCGGCCGGCGCCGACAACCTCCCGTGGCGGTTCCACGTGGTCCGCGACGACGCGATCAACGCCTTCAACGTGCCCGGCGGGCTCGTCTACGTCAACACCGGGCTGATCGAGCAGGCCGGGAGCGCGGGCGAGCTGGCCGGCGCCATCGCCCACGAGGTGGCCCACGGCGTCGAGCGCCACGGCACGCAGCGGCTCTCGAAAGCCAACGAGGCCAACCTGATCGCGGGCGCCGTGCTGGGGAGCAACCCCGGCGCCGTGGAGCAGATCGCGACCCAGATCGCCGCACAGGGCACGTTCGCCTCGTTCTCGCGCGCCGACGAGCGCGAGGCCGACGCCGTGGGCGTTCAGCTCATGGCCGGGGCCGGCTACGACCCCGAGGGGCTGGCGGACCTCCTGGAGCGGCTCGCGGCCGAGGAGGGCAGCGGCGGCGTTGCCCTGTTCCGCTCGCACCCGCTCTCCTCCGACCGGATGCAGACGGTCCGCTCACTCGCGCGCCGCTACGACGGCCAGAACCTCCGCACGAACGACGGCGAGTTCGCGTCCGTCCGCCGCCGAGCCGCGCAACTCTGATCCTGAGGCCGGCGGGCGTGTGGGAGTGACAGGCGCCTCGCCTCCCGCACTCCCCCGGAGTCCGTCCTACGTCTTCTGCGGCTGCTTCTTGGCGGCGGGGAAGAGCACGTTGTTCAAGATCAGCCGGTAGCCCGGCGAGTTCTTGTGGAGCGCGAGGTCCGTCGGCGGGTCGCCCACGAAGTGCTGGTAGTCCTCGGGGTCGTGGCCGGCGTAGAAGGCGAAGAAGCCCTGCCCGGCCGGCCCGTAGAGGTAGCGGACCGAGCCCGTCGTCGGGCTCTCCGCCAGCACCACGACGCCCGGCTTGACGGCGTCGGCGCGGAAGGCGGTCGTCTGGCCCATGAACCCGCGCACGCTGGCGACGTGGTTCTGCGTGAGCATGGTGGGGACGGGGTCCCAGCGGGCCGAGAACTCGAAGAGCGTGAAGTAGTCCGTGAGCGGGTTGCGGAGCTGGGGCGGCGGCGGCTGGTCGATGTCGGCGTGCTCGTACTCCATCGGGTTGAAGACCGGCGTGAAGTTCTGGAAGGCCAGCGTCCGGGAAAAGTCGAGCCGGGCGGCGGCGTTGGGGGTGAGCCCGTCGCCGTCCATCTCGGGCGGGACGATGTCGATGCCGGAGGCGGCGAGCGCGAGGTCGAACGTGTCCGTCCCGGAGCACATGGCGAACAGGAAGCCGCCGTTCTCGACGTACGCCTTCAGCGTCTCGGCGATCGCCAGCTTGAGCTGGCTGACCTTGGCGAAGCCGCGCTCGCGGGCGGCCTGCTCGGCCTCCTGCTGCTGCTGCTGGTACCACGCCTGCCCCCGGTAGACCGCGTAGAACTTGCCGTACTGGCCGGTAAAGTCCTCGTGGTGGAGGTGGACCCAGTCGAACTCGCTCAGGCGGCCGTCCAGGATGTCGGCGTCGTAGATCTGCTCGTACGGGACCTCGGCGTAGGTGAGCGCCAGGAGCACGGCGTCGTCCCAGGGGAGCGTCTGCTTGGGGGCGTAGACGGCGATGGTCGGCGCCTTCTCCAGCCGGACGACCGACGTGTTGGCGGTCCCGGCCTCGGCCTGCGCGACGGCCGCCGACCCGTCGATCCCTTCGAAGCGAACGCCGCGCGCCCGCAACTCGGTCTGAAGCTCGGCGTCGGCCTCCGTCAGGAACGACCCGCCCCGGACGTTGAGGAGCCAGTCGACTTCGATTCCCCGATCGAGCGCCCAGTAGACGGCGCCGTAGGCGCGGAGGTGGTCCGTCTGGCTCTCGTCCATCGGGATGAGGAGGTCCTGGGCCGGGGCGGGGAGCGCCGCCAGCAGGGCGAGGAGGGCGAGGAGTCGAGAGGTCATGCCGTTATTGCAATCATCAAACAGAAGAGCGGAGCCGGCGCAGCGCCTCGCGTGCCTCCGGTGCGTACGGCGAGCCGCCGAACCGCTCTAGGAGCTCTTCGTAGCGTCGAGCCGCGCCCGCCGGGTCGCCCAGGTCGTGTTCGAGCGCGCGGGCCTGGAGCCGGAGCGCGCGGTCGCGGAAGTAGGAGAGCGGGAACTGCTCCGCCAGCGCGTCCAGCACCGCGACGGCCTCGGCCGCACGGCCGGACTGGTGGAGAACGGCGGCGCGGAGGTAGAGGGCCTCGTCGCCGAGGGCGGCCGGGCCGGAGAGCGCGGCGTCGAGCGTGTCGAGCGTGGCGAGGGCCTGCTCCGGGAGGTCGCGGCGGTGGAGGAGGGCGGCACGGGCGTAGACGTGGAGCGGGTCGTCGGTCAGGTCCTCGTCGGGGTCCGGCGGCGAGTCCTGGTCGAGCGTTTCGGAGAGCGTGACGCGCAAGGCGATGGCGTCGTTGGAGGCGTCGGCGGCGGTGTTCTCGTCGAGCGCCTCGGCGCGGGCGAGGGCCGAGAACATGAACCCCTCGTAGAAGTCGAGGAGCGCCAGCTCGTAGCGCGCCTGCTCCGCCAGCGGGCCGATCCGGATCGCCTCGTCCACGTCGGCGAAGCGCTCGCGAGCGCCGTCGAGGTCGCCGCGGCGGACGGCCACCTCGCCGAGCGCGAGCCGCGCCCGCGCGGCCACCCCAGGGTCTCGGCCGACGGCGGCCCGTTCGAGGAGCGCGTTCGAGCCGTCGAAGTCGCGGTAGACGTCGCGGAGGAGGTCCGCCAGCGCGAGCTGCACGGCGGGCGTCTCGGCCGCGCCCGGCGTCCCGTCGAGCCACTGGCGGTAGAGGGCGCGTGCGGCGTCGGCGGCGGGCGTGGCCCCGCGCGAGGCCGATTCTCGGTCGGCGCGGGCCGCCTCGTCCCAGAGCCGGGCGCGCTCCAAGAGGGCGACCGTGGCGGCCGGCGTGCCGGCGTGCCGTTCCAGCACCTCGTCGAAGGCGCGCGCGGCGGCCTCTCCCGATCCGGCCGACGCCGCCTGCTGGGCGAAGGCGACGAGCGTCTGGCCGTCCTCCTGTTCGAGCCGGTCGAGGGCGCGGATCGCGTCGAGCGCCGCGTCGTAGTCGCCGCGCTCCAGGGCGAGCCAGCCGGAGAGCTCGCGGTACGCCCGGTTGAACGGGTCGAGCGCGATGGCGCGATCCACGGCGGCCGCGAAAAGGGCGGGCGCGTCCTGCCCGTCGAGCAGGCGGGTGAGTCGGGCGCGGACGCCGGCGACGTGCTCGGGCTGGTCGGCGAGGAGTTGGAGGTAGAGGGCGACGGCGCGCTCGTAGTCCAGGCCGAGGCCGTAGAGGTGGGCGCGCTCCAAGAGGAAGGCGTCCTCCCCGAACCGCTCGCGCCCCGCGTCGAGCACGTCCGCGGCCTCGACGTAGAGGCGGAGCCCGCCGATGGCGTTGGCGACGGTCCGGTAGGTCTGCTCGGCCTCGGGGGCGGCGCCGATGGCGTCGGCCCAGGCCCGCTCGGCGTCGTCGGTGCGGCCCGCGCGGTACAGGGCGACGCCGCGCTCCGCCAGCAGGTCGGTCGTGCGTCCCTCGCGCTCGATCCGGGCGTCGACGAGGGCGAGGAGGTCGTCGTAGCGGCGCGTCGCCTCGTAGGCGTCCTTCAGCTTGAGCCACACCGGCACCGAGGCGGGGTCGTCGGCCAGGACGTCTTCCAGGAGCGGGATGGCGTCCTCGGAGTTCCCGTTCGCCAGCATCTGCACCGCCAGCACGAACCGCTGGCGGGATGACGAGCCGGGGGCCTCGTCGTGGAGCGGCTCCGAGACCGGCGGCTCCGGGGGCCGTGGCGGCGTGGGCACTCGCTGCGCCGCCACGAGGGTGGGGGCCAGCAGGGCGAGGGCGAGGAGGAGAGGACGCATCCGGGCGCGGGGGAGGGCCGTGAAGGTAGGCCCGGCGGCCGGCGCTCCTGGCGCGGCTATCTTGACGCCCACCTGTCGCCCCAACGCCTCGCTCTCGCCGTTCGTATCGGCGCCGGTTCATGCTCCCGGACCTCCGCCCCCCCGCGCCCCGCGCCGACGGCGCCCCGCGCGGCCTCGTCGTCCTCGGCTCCACCGGGTCCATCGGGACGCAGACGCTGGAGGTGGCGGCGCTCGTGCCGGACCGGCTGGCGGTCCGCGCGCTCACGGCGGGGTCCAACTGGAAGCTGCTGGCCGAGCAGGCCCGTCGCCTCCGCCCCGAGCGCGTCGCCATCGCCGACGACGCGGCCTACGCCCCGCTGGCGGAGGCGCTGGCCGGGCTCGACGTCGAGGTCCTCGCCGGGGCCGAGGCCCTCGTCGAGATCGCCCGCCAGCAGGAGGCCGACGTCGTGGTCGCCGCGATCGTCGGGGCCGCTGGGCTCCAGCCGACGCTCGCCGCCGTCGAGGCCGGGCGGACGGTCGCGCTCGCCAACAAGGAGGCCCTCGTCGTGGCCGGCGCGCTCGTGGAGGAGGCCGCGCGGCGGAGCGGGGCGGTCGTCGTGCCCGTCGATTCCGAGCACTCGGCGCTGTTCCAGTGCCTCGTCGGGGAGCCGGCCGGGTCCATCGAGCGGCTGATCCTGACGGCCTCCGGCGGCCCGTTCCGCGACCGCTCCGCCGACTCCTTCGACGCCATCACGCCCGCCGAGGCCCTCGACCACCCGAACTGGTCGATGGGCGCCAAGATCACCGTCGACTCGGCGACGATGATGAACAAGGGGCTGGAAGTGATCGAGGCGCACTGGCTGTTCGGCGTGCCCGGCGATCGGATCGACGTGGTCGTCCACCCACAGTCCATCGTCCACTCCATCGTCGAGTTCGTGGACGGCTCGTCGAAGGCGCAGCTCGGCGTGCCCGACATGAAGGTGCCGATCGCCGTCGCCCTCTCGTACCCCGACCGCTGGCCAGTCCCGCTGGAGCGGATGGACTGGTCGGAGGCTCGGAGCCTCACGTTCGCCCCCGCCGACACCGACCGCTTCCCGTGCCTCCGCCTCGCCTTCGACGCGCTGGCGGAGGGCGGCAGCGCGCCGGCCGCGCTCAACGCGGCCAACGAGGTGGCCGTCGCCCGCTTCCTTAAGGGCGACGTCCGCTTCACCGACATTCCTCGTCTCGTCGAGGCCGGATTGGGCGCGGCCGTCCCCTCCGCGGGCACGCTCGACGCCCTCCTCGACGTTGACCGCCAGGCGCGCGCTCGAGCGGAGCGCGCCGTCCGAACCTTCCAGCCCGCCTGAGGTCCAACGGCCCGACGGCGCTCCCCCCCGACGCGGGTCCCCCGCACCCTGATCGTATGGACGTCCTCCTCAACTCGCTCTCGTACGTCCTCTGGGTGGCGCTGGCGCTCGGCATCCTCGTGTTCGTCCACGAGCTGGGCCACTTCCTGGCGGCCCGCCTGTTCGGGATGCGCGTCGACGCCTTCTCGCTCGGCTTCCCGCCGAACGTGTTCCACCGGCGGGTCGGCCAGACCGAGTACCGGCTCGGGGCGATCCCGCTCGGCGGCTACGTCAAGATCGCCGGGATGGTGGACGAGAGCCTGGACGTGGAGGGGCTGGAGAGCGAGCCGCAGCCGGACGAGTTCCGCGCGAAGCCGGTCTGGCAGCGCGTGGTCGTGATCTCGGCCGGGGTCATCTTCAACCTGATCCTCGCCTTCGTGATTTGGTCGGCGCTGTCGTTCGCCTACGGCGCGCCGTACACGCCGGCCGCGAACGTCCGCCTGGACGTGGTGCCGGGGTCGGTCGCCGCCGAGATCGGGCTGGAGACCGACGACCGGATCGTGGCCGTGAATGGGCAGGACATCGAGCGGTTCGAGGACGTGCTCGACCCCGGCGCCTTCGTCGCCGACCCGCTCCGCCTGACGGTCCTCCGCGACGGGAAGCGGGTGGAGCTGGAAGGGCCGGAGGGGCTGATGACCCGGATCTCGCGGCAGGCCCGCGAGGTGGAGGACGCGGGCGAGGAAGCGAGCTTTTTGTCCGTCTTCGGCATCGCTCCCCAGTTCCCGGCCCTCGTCGAAAGCGTGTCGCCCGGCTCTCCGGCCGCCCACGGAGGGCTCCAGGCCGGCGACCGGATCCTCTCCATCAACGGGACGCCGACGAGAACCTGGGCCGGGCTCACCGCGGCCGTCGAGGGGTCCGGCGGCGCCCCGCTCGTCGTCCGCTGGTCCCGGGCCGACTCGCTGGGCTCGCCGCCGAACGGGGCGACGGTCGTCGAACGGCGCGGCGCGGCGACGATCTACGAGGCGTCCGTGACGCCGCGCGCCTCGGGCGACCGCTACCTCCTCGGCGTCACGAGCGCACGAGACGCGCTCGGTTCGGAGACCCTGCCGCTCGGTGCGGGGGCGTCCATCGTGCGCGGCGCCGACCTCACGGTCTCGAACACGGCGGCGTACTTCAAGGTCTTCGGGTCGCTCATCACGGGCCGCGAGAACTTCCGCGAGAACGTGGGCGGCCCGCTCATGATCGCCAAGCAGTCGAAGGAGGCGGCCGACCGAGGCCCGCGGGAGTTCTGGCACTTCGTGGCCTTCCTCTCCATCGCCCTCGCGGTGTTCAACGTCCTCCCGATCCCGGCGCTCGACGGGGGCCACCTCGTGTTCCTCGCGTACGAAGGCATCGTCCGGCGCGAGCCGCCGCTGAAGGTGCGGATGGTGGTGCAGCAGGTGGGCGTGGCGCTGATCCTGATGCTCATGGTGTTCGTCATCTTCAACGACGCCGTCCGCTGGTTCGGCTGAGGCGTGGGTCGTGAGGCGTGGAGGCCACCCACGCCCGCCGCCCCACGGGCTACTTTCTGGCATGACCGAGGCCGTACCCGTCCGACTCACCGGCGACCGCCAGTCCGACGAGGACCGCACGGCGCAGCAGGCGCTCCAGGCCCGCGGGGCCGTCCCGGAGCACGTGGCCTGCATCATGGACGGGAACGGACGGTGGGCCAAGTCGCGCGGCAAGTCGCGCGTGACGGGCCACAAGGAGGGGGTGGCCTCCGTCCGCGACGTCACCGAGGCGTGTGCGCAAGTCGGCGTCCGCTACCTCACGCTCTACACGTTCTCGACGGAGAACTGGAACCGCCCGGCCGCCGAGGTCTCGGCCCTCATGGAGCTGCTCGTGCGGACGCTCCGCCGCGAGGCCGAGAAGCTGCACCAGAACGGCATCCGCCTCCACGCCATCGGCGACCTCAGCCGGCTCCCCGAGCGCGGCCAGCGCGAGCTGCAGGAGGCGTTCGACCTCACCGCCGGCAACGAGCGGATGACGCTCACGCTCGCCCTCAGCTACGGCGCCCGGCACGAGCTGACCGAGGCCGTCCGGCACCTCGCCGCGCGTGCCCGGGCCGGCGACCTCGACCCGTCCGCCATCACCGAGGCGACGGTCTCCGACGCGCTCTACACCGCCGGGATGCCGGACCCCGACCTCCTGATCCGCACGGCGGGCGAGATGCGCGTGAGCAACTTCCTGCTCTGGCAGATCGCCTACACCGAGCTGTACGTCACCGACCGGTTCTGGCCCGACTTCCGGCGCGAGGCGCTCTACGAGGCCGTCCGTAGCTACCAGGACCGCGACCGCCGCTTCGGCCGCGTCGAGCCAGCCTGAGCTGTTCCACGGGCGGCGCCCGCTGCAGGGCCCGCAGCTCGCGTGCGGCGGGGTCCGCTGGCGGCCGTCGCCAGCGGCGCGAGGGGGAGGGCACGCCGGGGCGACCGTTGCAATAAAGGATCGGAGGGTCCGTTCGGAGCGGCACGGATTGGGGACCGCATCCCTCCGCCGGACGGCCGCGTTTTCGCGGTCTCTGCGCCCGGCCTCCAGACGGCCCCCGTTACCTTCGACGCCCCCGATCCGGCTCTTCCGACCGCCCTGGACTGACGCGCTCTCTCTGCATGACCTGCTCGCCCGCCGCCGTGCGCGCCCTCCTCGTCGCCGCCGTCTTTGCTGCCGCCTCCGCGGTCGCTCCCGCCTCGGCGCAGGACGCCCCGTCTCCGCAGGCCCCGGCCCCCCAGACGCTTCAGGCGTACCAGATCATCTCGGTCTCGGTCGAGGGCGCGGCCGACGAAAGCAGCCAGGCCCTCGCCCGGACGGTCAGCGGCCTCCGGCCCGGCCAGTCCGTCCAACTCCCGTGGGACCCCGCGTTCGGGGAGGCCGTCCGCAATCTCTACTCGCGCGGGTGGTACACCGACGTCCGCATTGAGGCGACGGAGTTCACGCCCGACGGCGTGTTCCTGACGATCCACGTGGAGGAGCAGCCCAAGCTGGCCCGCTACGAGATCGACGGCCTCAAGTCGTCGGCGCGGGACGACTTAAAGGACGAGATCCCGCTCCTCGCGGGCCGGAGCGTCCGCGACGCCGACGTCGAGCGCGGTCGGATGGCCATCCAGGAGTACCTCCGGGGCAAGGGCTTCCGCCTCGCTACCGTCGGCGTGAGCCGCCAGCTCGAGGACGACGGCCGCGTGGCGCTGACCTACACCGTGGACCGCGGCGAGCGCGTGACCGTCGCCGACGTCCGCTTCGAGGGGAACGAGGCGTTCTCCGAGGGCACGCTCCGCAAGCAGCTCTCGAACACGCCCGAGCGCCGCTGGTGGCGCTTCTGGAAGCGCGAGACGTTCGACGACGCGGCCTTCGACGAGGACCTCGCCGCGCTCGTCCGGTTCTACAACGACCGGGGCTACTACGGCGCCCGCGTCGTCCGCGACTCGGTCTACGTCAGCGACGACCCGGAGACGGGCGGGCTCGTGGTCGAGGTCGAGGTCGACGAGGGCGACAAGTACCACATCCGCGACGTGGTCTTCGAGGGCAACACGGTCCTCACGGACGACCAGCTGGCGCTCGCGCTCGGCATCCAGAAGGGCGACGTGTACGACCGGACCCGGATGGAGAAGAGCCTCTACTACTCCCAGGACAACTCGGACATCTCGAGCCTGTACCAGGACCAGGGCTACCTCCGGTTCAACATCGAGCCCGAGATCGTCGAGGTGCCGGGCGACTCGCTCGACCTCTACTTCGAGGTCACGGAGGGCGAGGTCTACGAGTTCGGCGACGTCCGCATCGCGGGCAACACGCGGACCAAGGAGCACGTGATCCGCCGCGAGATCCGGACCGTGCCTGGCCAGCCGTTCAGCCGTGCGGCCATCCAGCGGAGCGTCCGCGAGCTGGCGACGCTCAACTACTTCGACCCGGCGAGCTTCGGGAACGGCCCCTCGACGAGCGTCAACGACGAGAACAAGACCGTCGACCTCGTCTACAACCTCTCCGAGACCTCGTCCGACCAGCTCGAGCTCTCCGGCGGCTGGGGCGGCGGCAACATCGGGCTCATCCTGACCGCCCGCGTCACGTTCACCAACTTCTCGGTCCAGAACCTCATGAAGGGGTTCGACGGCGGGATGCCGACGGGCGACGGCCAGCAGCTCTCGCTCCAGGTCCAGACCTACGGCCAGCGGCAGCAGATCTACTCGCTCTCGTTCACGGAGCCGTGGTTCCGGGGCCGCCAGACGCCGGCCGGCTTCGCGCTCAGCTACTCGCGCTACGCCTTCAACGACCGCCGCTACGGCACCATCAGCGCGCGGGCCTTCTACCGCCAGCGCCTCAAGTGGCCCGACGACTACTTCCTCACGGGCACCGACGTCGGCTACCGCCTCTACGACGTCGAGGGCCTCAACAGCCCGTTCCTGCCCGACGGCGTCAGCCAGGAGCTCACGCTCAGCCAGTCGATCTCGCGGAACGCGCTCGACAACCCGACCTTCCCGACGGCCGGCTCCAACATCGACCTCTCGGTGACGGTGGCCCCGCCTATCGGCGACTTCGTGCAGTACCACAAGTGGGACTTCAACACGGCGTGGTACACGCCCGTCGCCGGCCCGCTCTCGGCCAGCTTCCGGTCCCGGTTCGGCTACATCGGCACGCTGACCGGCGACGAGGTCCGCTTCCAGCGCTACCTCATCGGCGGCACGCCGCTGGAGGCGAGCGGGACGTCCGGCATCGGGCGCGGCTTCGGGCGCGACCTCGTGTTCCTCCGCGGGTACCCGCTGGAGGCCATCGGGCCGCGCCGCGAGGGCGAGCCGGTCGGCGGCCGGATCCTGAACAAGTACGAGGCCGAGCTGTCGGCCGTCCTGCTCCAGACGCCCCAGCTCTCGTTCGCCCCGTACCTCTTCGCGGACGCCGCCAACGCCTACGACGGCTTCGGCGACTACGACCCGTCGCGGCTCTACCGCTCGGTCGGCGTCGGATCCCGAATCTTCCTGCCCATCCTCGGGCTCGTCGACCTCAGCATGGGCTACCAGCTCGACTCGTTCGAGGCCATCGATGGGAGCGGACAGATCGAGGAGCCGCAGTGGCGCTTCCAGTTCTCCCTCGGCGGCCGGTAGGCGCGCCCCTGTTCCCGATCCCCATGCGCGTCCCGCTCCTCGCCGTCGCCCTCGCCGCACTGGCGGCCGTGCCCGCCGCGGCCCAGCAGAAGGTCGGCTTCATCGACTCCGACGTGATCCTGGAGCGGATGCCCGAGTACCGGACCGCCACCCAGGAGATCGACCGGCTCGTGAGCCAGTGGGAGAGCGAGGTGGACGCCGTCGGCGCAGAGGCGGAGGAGATGTCCGCCGAGTTCGCCGCCCGCGAGATCCTCTACACCGACGAGGAGCGTGCCCGCGCCCTCGAAGCGCTCGCGGCCAAGCGCCAGGAGCACGACGCCCTCCGCCGCCGCTACTTCGGCCCCGACGGCGAGCTGTTCCGCGAGCAGCAGACCCGGCTCCGGCCCATCCAGGAGCGCCTGCTCGTGGCCGTCGAGGCCGTCGCCGAGGCCGACGAGTACGACTACGTGTTCGATCGCTCCGGCGACTACGTTTTCCTGTTCGCCCGGCCCCGCTTCAACCTCAACGACCTCGTCATGGACGAGCTCGGGATCGGGGTGGGCGTGGCCGGACAGGCCGGCAACTAGCCGGCCCTCTTCCCGAAAGTCCCCCCGCACGCATGACTCGCTTTTCTCTCTCTCTCGCCGCCGCCGCGCTCACGCTCGTCGCCCTCGCCCCGACGGGCCAGGCCCAGGCCACCAAGATCGGCTACGTCGATACGGACCAGATCGTGGTTCGGATGCCGGCCTTCGCCGACGTGCAGACACAGCTCCAGCAGCAGCAGCAGGCCGTCGGCCAACGCGTCCGGTTCGTCCAGGACTCGCTCCGCCAGGTGCTCCAGACGCGCGTCGAGGAGTACCAGACGTTCGACCAGAGCGCCCTCGCCACCGACGAGGCCCGACGGACCCGCCAGCAGGAGATCCTCCAGCTCCAAAATGGCATTGAGCAGTCCGAGGTGGAGGGGCTCCAGTACCTCAGCTACGTCGAGGCCCGGCTGCTCCAGCCCGTCCTGACCCAGATCGACACGGCGATCCGCGAGGAGGCCGAGGCCGGCGGCTACGACCTCGTGCTCCCGACGGTCGCCAACAACGCGCCGGTCTTCCTCTACAGCAGCGACCGCGTGCCCGACCTCACGGGGGCGATCATGACGCGGCTCGGGATCGACCCGGACAGCGCGCCGCTGGGCCAGATCGACCCGCAGCAGCAGGCCCCGCCGGCGCCGTCGGCCATCGGCACCGACCAGTAGGCCCGGCCCCGACTCCGTTCTGCGACGGGCGCCCGCCATCCGGCTGGCGCCCGTCGTCCGTTTCCTACCTGCCCGAGCGTCGGCGTATCCTCCGGCCGCCCCTCCGCCCGCCGTCCCATGAGCACCCAGACCGTCCCGACCGCCGCCGCCGACGTGCGGCGCGTGACCACGCAGACGCTCCAGGAGATGCGCGCCGAGGGCACGCCGGTGGCCATGCTCACGGCCTACGACTACACCTCGGCTCGGCTGCTCGACGAGGCCGGCGTGGACGTGCTCCTCGTGGGCGACTCGGCCTCGAACGTGATGGCCGGCCACGAGACGACGCTCCCGATCACCCTGGACCAGATGATCTACCACGCGCAGTGCGTGGTGCGCGGCGTGCAGCGCGCGCTCGTCGTGGTGGACCTCCCGTTCGGGGCCTACCAGGGGTCGAGCCGCGAGGCACTCCGCTCGGCGATTCGGGTGATGAAGGAGACCGGCGCGCACGCCGTGAAGCTGGAGGGCGGCGGCGCCGTGATCGACTCTGTGAAGCGGATCCTCGACGCCGGCATCCCCGTGATGGGCCACCTCGGCCTCACGCCGCAGAGCATCTACAAGTTCGGGACCTACCGGGTGCGCGCCCGCGACGAGGCCGAGGCCGACGACCTCCGCCGTGACCTTGGTGAGCTGGAGCGGGCGGGCGTCTTTGCCGTGGTCCTCGAAAAGATCCCCGCCGCGCTGGCGGCCGCCCTCACCGAGAGCGTCTCGGTCCCGACCATCGGGATCGGCGCCGGCGTCGGGTGCAGCGGGCAGGTCCTCGTCTCGCACGACCTCCTGGGATTGACGAAGGACTTCAACCCTCGCTTCGTCCGTCATTACGCCGACCTCGGGCGGACCGTGACGGAGGCCGTCCAGCACTACGTCGAGGACGTCCGCCAGCGGGCCTTTCCGGGCGACGAGGAAAGCTATTGAGTTGAAAATTGAGAGCGATAGAATGGAACATGGAAGGGTGACATGCGATCTCGTGCAGGTGACGACAGGCGAACCCGCTTGATCAAGCCGCTCTCTCACTCTCAATCTTCAACGCTCCATTCCTCGTGACCCAGGCCACCCCGCTCGACGCCCCCGACGACCGCCCCCTCGTCCTGCTCGCCAACGACGACGGGATCGACGCGGCCGGCATCGCGGCGCTGGCGGCGGCGCTCGACGGGATCGGGACGCTGGCCGTGGTGGCGCCGTTCGAGGAGCAGAGCGCCGTCGGCCACGCGATCACCGTCCGCGACCCGATGCGGGTGCACCCGTGGGCGTTCGACGGGCCGGAGGGGCCGATCTGGGCGCGCGCCGTGACCGGCACGCCGGCCGACTGCATCAAGATCGCCGTCCAGAAGTTGCTGCCGCGCCCGCCCGACCTCGTCGTCTCGGGGATCAACCACGGGCCGAACACGGCCGTCAACGTGCTCTACTCCGGGACCGTCAGCGCGGCGACGGAGGCGGCGATCCTGGGCATCCCGTCCGTCGCCGTCTCGCACGGCGCCTGGCGCCCGACCGACTTCGAGGCCGCCGGCCGCGTCGCGCGGCACGTCGCCGAGCACGTCTTGAGGAACGGCCTCCCGACGAGCGTGCTCCTCAACGTGAACGTCCCGGACCGCCCGGCGGACGAGCTGGCGGGCGTCCGCGTCACGCGCCTCGCGCGGTCGCGGTGGGAGGAGACGTTCGAGGAGCGGTTCGACCCGATGGACCGGCCCTACTACTGGCTCGGCGGCCGGTTCGTGGACCTCGACGGCGGCGCCGACACCGACCTCGCGGCCATGTCCGACGGCTACGTCTCCGTCACGCCGCTCCACCTCGACCTCACGGCCCACGACCACCTCCGCGACCTGGAGGCGTGGGACCTCTCCGTCCCTCACCCCACGACCTGACCCATGGCCGAGATGCCCACCCCCGGCGACCCCGCGCCCGCCTTCGAGGGCCGCGACCAGCACGGCGAGACCGTCCGTCTGGCGGACTTCGCCGGCCACCCGCTGGCGCTCTACTTCTACCCGGCCGACGACACGCCGGGCTGCACGAAGCAGGCGTGCAACCTCCGCGACCACACGGGCGCGCTCCGCGAGGCCGGCGTCGCCGTCGTCGGCGTCTCGAAGGACGACGCCGCCAGCCACGGGCGGTTCGCCCAGAAGTACGACCTCCCGTTTCCCCTCCTCGCGGATCCCGACCGGAGCATTCTCGACGCCTACGGCGTCTGGGGCGAGCGGTCCTTCTACGGAAAGAAAATCGTCGGCACGAAGCGGACGACGTTCCTGATCGGGCCGGACGGCCGCGTGCTCCACGTGTTCAAGCGGCCCAAGACCGACCGCCACGCCGAGGAGATCCTCGCCAAGCTGGCGGCGCTCCGTGATGCGTGACGAGTGATGCGTGGGGGAGCCCGCGCCTCCCGTCGCGGAGTCCGACGGTCGTCCTACTCGCTCACGCGCCCACTTGCTCACTCACTCACCCAATCGGATGCTGATCGTTGGAAACTGGAAGATGAACACCACGCTGGAGGAGGCCGTCCGGCTCGCCTCCGAGGTCGTCCGCCAAACGGACGGGAGCACGGACGCCGTGGGCGTCGGCGTGTGCCCACCGGCCGTGTGGCTGGAGGCCGTGGCCGAGCGGCTGCGCGACGGGCGTGTCCGCCTCGGCGCGCAGAACGTGTACCCGGCCGCGTCGGGCGCCTTCACCGGCGAGGTCAGCCCGTCGATGCTCCAGAGCCTCGGCGTTCACTTCGTGATCGTCGGGCACTCCGAGCGTCGCCAGCTGTTCGGCGAGACGAGCGCGTTCGTGGCCGAGAAGGTCCGCGCCGCACTCGGCGCCGGGCTCGTCCCGATCCTGTGCGTCGGCGAGACGCTGGAGGAGCGCGACGCGGGCGACGCCGAGGCGACGGTCCTGGGCCAGCTGGCGGCGTCGCTGGCCGAGGTCGAGATCGACGATGCCGACGCGCTCGTCGTCGCCTACGAGCCCGTGTGGGCGATCGGCACCGGCCGGACCGCCTCCCCGGAGCAGGCCCAGGCCATGCACGCCGCGATCCGCCAGCGCCTCGGCGAGCGGTTCCCCGGCGTCGGGGCGGACGTGGAGATCCTCTACGGCGGCAGCGTCAAGCCGGGCAACGCGGCCGACCTGTTCGCCCAGCCGGACCTCGACGGCGCCCTCGTCGGCGGCGCGAGCTTGGACGCGGGCGACTTCGCGGCCATCGTGGAGGCCGCTCGTGAGGCGCGGTAGCGGGCCGTTCCTCGCCGTCGCGCTGGCGGCTTTGGTCGTCGGCCTCGGCGCGTGCGGCGGCTCGCGCGTCCCGATGCGGCTCGACGACCCCGCCCGCGCCTACCGCTCCGGCGAGCCGTCGTTCTCGCTCGAAGCGCTCTCGACCGTCCGCGACGACTCGACGGGCATCGACGTCTACCTCAGCCTCCCGCGCGCGTCGCTGATCTACCGCCAGACGGGCGGGGACCTTCTGGGCATCGCGCGGTGGGCGATCTCGGTGGAGCGGGAGGGGAGGGCGCCCGTCGTCCTGGAGCGGATCGACTCGGTCCGCGTGGCGACGGCCGAGGCGGCGCGGTCGGCGGAGACGGTTCTCCGCGTGGAGCGGCTGGACGTGCCGCCGGGCTCGTACCGGGTCCGGGCCGTGCTGGAGGACGTGGGGAGCGGCCGCATGGCGGGTCGCCTCGTGGACGTGACGGTGGCTCCGCCGAGCGGGGCACCCGCCCTCAGCGACCTCCGGTTGGAGGGGCGGCGGGCGACGGGCGAGGTCGGGCCGCTCGTGGCGCTCGGCCTGCCGGCCGGCGTCGACTCGCTCCAGGTCGTCGCCCAGGCGACGGCCGTCCCCGACGGCGCCACGGTGGTCGCCACCGTCGGGCGCATCCGCATCGACACGACGGCGGCGGCGGCCCTCTCCGGCTTCACGCCCAGCCCCGTCTCGCTCGTCGCCCGCGGCGCCGACCTCTCGGACGTGGACACCGTCCAGACGGTCCGCCAGCCGCTGGCGAACCCGGCCGAGGCCGTGGACGTGGAGGTCCCGCTGCCGGCGCTCCGGCCCGGCCTCTACCGGATCACCCTGGCGCTGGAGACGGCGGCGGGGGAGGCCGCGGCCGCGTCGCGCCTCGTCGTCGTCCGGCGACGCGACTACCCGCTCGTCACGCGCACCGGCGACCTCATCGAGCCCCTCGTCTACCTCGCGGACCCCAGCGAGATCGAGCGGCTCCTCGAATCGACGGGCGTGTTCGAGCAGCGCGAGGCGTTCGACCGCTTCTGGGGCGACCAGATCGACGACCGCCGCGTCGCGGCCTCCACGATCCGGACCTACTACGAGCGGGTGGAGGAGGCCAACCGGCTCTTCGGCACGCAGAAGGAGGGCTGGAAGACGGACCGGGGCATGGTCTACGTCCTGTTCGGCCCACCGTCGTTTGTGGAGTCGACGCCGCGCACGGAGACGTGGACGTACGGGATGGGCGCGGCCGTGCCGCCCACGTTCGTGTTCGAGCAGACCGCCGGTCGCGCCGGCGAGCCGACGCCGCTCTCGGTCCTCACGCTCGTCCGCGACCGGGCGTACCACGACGCGTGGCACCGCGTCCGGAGGCTCTGGCGCACGGGGTCGCCTCCCTGACCGCTGGCGAACGCCCGCCGCCAGCGGGACGAGCTATCCGTCTGTCGAGCCCTTCTTCGTGGACGACGAAGCGGACGACTCCGAGGTCGTCGCGGCCTTTGTAGGCTTGCTCTCGCCCTTCGACGTGCCCTCGGACGCCTCCGACGAGCCGCCTTCCTTGGCCGGCGCCTTCCCCTTGCGGGCGTAGTCGGTGAGGTAGAAACCGTCTCCTTTGAACTGGAGGCCGGCGCCGCCGGAGATCACGCGCTGCACCGGCACGCCGGTCTCGGGGTCCTCGGTGAGCGCGGCGTCGTTGATCTTCTGGAACACGTCGAAGGTGGTTCCGTCGGGGCGTCGGTAGGTGTAGGTGGGCATCGGTCAGGATCGGGGGCGGTCGGCTACCCGGAGGTCGAGGTCGGGTTCCGAGAGACGGCGACGTGCGGGAGGTCGTCGGGGACGGGGCCGAAGCCGAGGCCGCGCACGGCCAGCCCCGGCGGCGTCCGGATCGCCCCGGCCACGGCGTCGGCCAGGTCGGAGCGGACCTCGCCGATCCCCCGGTTGCGTCGCGTGGGGTGGACCCGGTTCGAGAGGAGGACCACGAACAGCTCCTGCTCGGGGTCCACCCAGATCGAGGTGCCCGTGAACCCGGTGTGCCCGAACGATCTCGGGCCGAAGAGCGACCCGGCGGACGAGTACGAGGCGCCCGGCTCCGTCACCATCCAGCCGAGCCCGGTGGGGTAGGTGCTCTGCAGGCGGACGCGCTCGGTGAAGCGGTCGAGCGTGGTGCGGCGGAAGAGGCGGGTGCCATAGGCCTCGCCGCCGCTGGCGAGCAGGAAGGCGAAGCGCGAGAGGTCCTCGGCCGTCGAGAACAGGCCGGCGTGCCCGGCGACGCCGCCCATCACCGACGCGGCCTCGTCGTGGACCTCCCCCTGGAGCGTCCGCCCTCGCCACGCGCGGTCGACCTCGGTGGGCGCGGCGGTACGGTCCACGGCGCCGGCGCGGCGGAAGCCGGTGCCCCGCATCCCGAGCGGCTCGTAGATCGCCTCGCGGACATACTCGTCCAGTCCCTCGCCCGTGACCCGCTCGATCACCTCGCCGAGCAAGATCATGTCGAAGTCGCTGTAGCGGGAGCGGGCGCCGGGGCGGTACTGGAGCGTGTCGGCGAAGACGAAGTCGAGGACGCCGTCGCGGTCCAGGATGCCGTCGCGGTAGAAGGGGTAGAAGGGCCGGTGGCCGGCCGAGTGCGTGAGGAGGTGGCGGATCGTCACGGACGCTTTGCCCATCGCCCCGTACTCCGGGATGTAGTCGACGACGTGGTCGTCCAGGTCGAGGCGTCCCTCCTCCGTCAGCATCATCACGGCCGTCGTCGTGGCGATGACTTTGGTGAGGGAGGCGAGGTCGTAGGCCGTCTGCGCCGTCGCGGGCGCGCCGCCGCGCGTGAGGCGCCCGACGCCGTCCAACTCGATCAGCACGCCGTCGCGGCCGATGGCGACGCCGGCGCCGGGGAAGGCGCCGCTCTCGACGGCCCGGTCCAGCACACGGCGGACGCGGTCGAGGGTACCGGCGTCCAGGCCGGCCTCCTCGGCCGAGCCCGGCCGGAGCGCCTGCTGGCGGAGGCGGAGGCCCGCGCCGGCCCGGTACAGCCCGACGACCGGGACCGGCAGCCGGCCCGTGACGGCGATCTGGCCGACGATGGCCTGGGCGGCCGCTTCTTGCGCGGCGGCGCTGGCGTCGTAGGCGGCCACGAGCGCCGCCGGGCGCTCCAGGCCGGCCAGCAGGCCCGGCGCGTCGAACGCCGCCACCACGATCGTCCGGCCGGAGCGGAGGAGCGTCTGGAGGAACGACCGGTGCCGCGCGGCGAGCGCTCCGCTGCTGGAGTACGCCCCGACCACGACGACGTCCGCCTCGTCGGCGCGGTCGAGGGCGCGGGCGTAGCGCTCGGCCGGCTCGCCCAGCCCGAGGCGCACGTAGGTGGCCTCGGTGCCGTCGCCCACGCCCGTCGAGAGGGCATTGGCGAACGGGAGGGAGTAGTCCACGTCCAGGCTCGGGTCCAGAAGGACCGTCAGCACACGCGGCGGCGCGGCGTGGCCGACGAGCGGGAGCGGCCCGGCCTCGCCTTGGAGGACGGTCACGGCCCGGCGGGCGATCTCGCGGTCGAGCAGGTCGGCGCGGTGGAGGAGGCCGGCGGAGGGCGGGCGCCAGGGCGAGAACCGGAGAGGCCGCCCGCCGGCCTCGGCGCCACGGGACGTGGGCGGG
Organism: Rubricoccaceae bacterium; assembly: GCA_963811175.1. Classification (GTDB taxonomy): domain Bacteria; phylum Bacteroidota; class Rhodothermia; order Rhodothermales; family Rubricoccaceae; genus Rubrivirga. The sequence continues at coordinate 125,843 of CAWEQE010000003.1, forward strand.
CGGAGCGCGTCGAGCCCGTTCCACGCCTTCGCCGCCAGCACGCGGCGGGCGGACTGGTCGACGCGGGCGCGGCGGAGGCGGCCGGCGCGGGCGCCATCGGCGAGCACGCGCGCCAGCGCCTCCGGCGCGTCCGTCTCGATCTGGTCGACGCCGGCCTCGACGAGGGCGGGCGCCATCGGCAGCGCCTCACGCTCGACGCCGGCCACGAGGAGTCCGTTGAAGCCGTCCCGGAGCGCCCGGACCTGGCGGACGACGTCCGCCAGCGAGTCGGCGGCACTCACATAGATCTGAGCCTCCATCAGCCCGGCCGCGACGAGCGCGGCGAGGTCGGAGGCCTGGACGGGGCCGTCGAGGCGGGCGGCGGGCATCACCCCGCCGTCGCGGAGACCGCGCACCAGGGCCACGCCGAGGGCCGAGCGGTCCGAGGAGGCGTCGCCGAACGGGGAGCCGCCGAGCGCGAGGGTGAGCGGCGTCGCCGGCGTGTGGACGCCCAGGTTCTGAGCGCCAGCGGCGAGGGCGCGGCCGGCGAGGTAGACGAGGTCCGACTGGCCGGCGGCGCCGAGCGCGAGCGGGGCCGGGAGCGTTGGCGCCTCGGCGTCGGGGACGGGCTGGCCCTCCACGAGGACCGGGATGGACGCCGCCGTCTGCCATTCCTCTACCCGCTGGAGGTGCCGGGCCACGTCCGTCTCGGGGAACCGAACCGACCCGATGCGGCCCTCCGCCGCCAGCCGCCGCGTCTGCGACTCCGTCGCCGGCGTCACGTGCGCCACGACGAGCTGGCCGAGCTTCTCGTCCAGCGTCAGCGTGTCCTCGACGGACGCGGCCCAGGACTGGGCGCCGGGCCACAGCGCGCGGGCGGCAGGCGCCGTGGGCGCGGGGACGGGCGGGTGGGTCGAGGTCGTCCAGACGGCCGCCGTCGCGAGCGAGACGGCCGCCAGGAGCTTCAGGATGAGAGCCATGGAAACACGGGGTCCGGGGGGAGGACGCGCCATCGCCCGCAAGGTAGGGTGGGAACAGGGCCGGCGGAGACGGGGCCGCGCATTCTCGGGGGTGCTCGGGGGAGCCCGGAGGGCGGGGCGTGGGAGTCGGGGGGAGAGTCCCACGCCGGCACCCGGAACGGAGGAGTAGGACGAGCGCTCGCCCTGGCCGTGTGAACTCAGAGTGAACGCCAGCGGCTCCCCCGTCGTGTGTCAGCGCGGTCGGACGGTGGCGAACCCGCCGTCGACGGAGAGCGTCTGGCCCGTGACCCACCCGCTTCGCTGGCGGTCGAGGAGGAAGGCGAGGGCGTCGGTGAGGTCCTCGGGCTCGCCGATCCGCCCCAGCGGGTGCATCTGGGCCGACGCCTCGACGGCCTGCTCGGAGGCCACGAGGCGCCCCGCCAGCGGCGTCCGCACCAGCCCCGGCGCGACCACGTTGACGCGGATCTGCTTGGGCGCGTACGTCGCCGCCGACGCGAGGGCGAGGCCCACGACGCCCGCCTTCGCCGCCGCGACGGCCTCGTGGTTGGCGAGCCCGAGCCGGGCCGCCACGCTCGACATCAGCACGATGGAGCCGCCCGGCGGGTCGGCGTTCTTCTGCATCGCGCGGGCCGCCGCGCGGACGGCGTAGAAGGCGGTGTGGAGGTTGAGGCGGAGCGTCTCCTCGAACTCGTCTGGCGACGTGCCGTGGGCCGGCTTCAGCAGGATCGAGCCGACGAGGTTGACGACCCCGTCGACGCGGCCCTGCGCCTCGACGGCCTGCGACACCAGCCCCTCGACCGCCTCGGCCTTCGTGGCGTCGAGCGTGAACGCGCGCGCGCCGATCTCGCCCGCCAGCGCGCCCAGCTTCTCGGCGTCGCGGGCACCCAGGACCACGTGCGCGCCGTCGGCCGCGAGGCGGCGCGCGAGCGGGGCGCCGATGCCGCCCGTCCCCCCGATCAACACGTAGACGGGTGCGTCAGGCATCGGGCGCCTCGGCGGGGCCGGCAAGAACCGCGTCGACGACGTGGACCACGCCGTTCTCGGCGTCGAGGTCGGCGTCGGTGACGGTGGCCGTCGTGCCCTGGGCGTCGGTCACGGTCACGCCGTCGTCGTCGGCGTTCAGGGTGAGGGGGGAGCCGGCGAGCGACTCGATCGTCAGCTCCCCGAAGACGTCGCCGGAGAGCATCCGCGTGTCGAGGACGTGGGCGAGGAGCAGGGGGCGGAGCGCGTCGGGGTCGGCGCGGAGGGCGTCGAGCGCGTCGGCGTCGAGGGCGCTGAACGCCGCGTTCGAGGGGGCGAAGACGGTCAGCACGCGGGACGTGTCGCGGAGCGCGTCCGCCAGCCCGGCGGCGTCCACGAGTCCGGCGAGGGTCGAGAGGCTCGGGTTGGCCGCGACCACGTCGTAGGCCGTCTGCCGGCCGGTCGTCGGGTCGGCGTCGGCGGCAGGCGCGGCGGGCGTCGGCTCGGCCGCCGGCTCCGGGGCGTCGGCGCACGCGGCGGCCCCGAGGGCGAGGGCGAGGAGGAGGGCGAGTCGCATAGAAGACGTGGGGGAGGGCCGTATGGAGCCGTCAGGGCAGGCGCGGTTCCCGACGGCTCACGAGCCGACGCGCACGAGGTCCGGCGCGAACGTGCGGAGCGTCTGGTAGAGCCGCCGGATCGGGAGGCCGACCACGTTGAAGTAGTCGCCCTCGATCCGCTCCACGAGGAGGGCGCCGGCGTCGTCCTGGATGCCGTAGGCGCCGGCCTTGTCGAGCGGCGAGCCGGTGGCGACGTAGGCGGCGATCTCGACGTCCGAGAGGTCCGCGAACGTGACGGCCGTGCGCTCGTGGGCGGTCCGCTGGCGGCCGTCGAGGGCGAGCGCGATCCCGGTGACGACGTGGTGGGTCCGGCCGCTGAGGCGCCGGAGCGTCCGGGCCGCGTGGGCCTCGTCGGTGGGCTTGCCGAGCACGTCGCCGTCGAGCACGACCACGGTGTCGGCGGCGAGGACGAGGGCGCCGGGCGCGGCGACGGCCGCGGCCTTGCGGAGCGCGACGGCCTCGGCGGCGGCGCCCACGTCGAGGTCGGCCGGCCACGTCTCGTCGGCGTCGGTGGGCTCCACGCGGAACGTGAGGCCCAGGCGGTCGAGGAGGGCCCGGCGCCGGGGCGAGGCGGAGGCGAGGACGAGCGGGACGCGGAGACGGAGCACGAGGGCGGAGAGGCGCGCGGGAAGATCGCCCCGGTCCGCCGCTACGCGAACGCCGCCCTCGGCCGGACCGTCTTCTTGCGGAACAGCTCCGGCACGAGCGCATCCAGGATCGCCAGCAGGAGGTGGTACCCGACCGCGAACACGAGCGCGCCCCACCCCAGCCAGTCGCCGTGGCGGACGTAGAAGGTCTCGCCCCGGTAGGTCGGCACGTCGAGCGAGGCGGCGTCCTGCTCCATCCAGCCGGCGACCTCCTCGATGGCGCCGCTCGGCTGGATCAGCGCCGAGACCCCGCCGACGGTCGAGAGCACCACGGACCGCCGCGTCTCGATGGCGCGGAGCCGCGTGAACAGCATGTGCTGGTAGAGCCCCGCCGAGCGGCCCCAGAGGTCGTTCCGCGAGAGGACCACGATGAGGTTGGCGCCGTCCTTCGTGAACCGCCGGACGTGGTCGCCGAAGAGCGACTCGAACCCGACCGTCGAGGCGATCTGGGTGCTCCCGGCCCCGAACAGGACGCGGCTGTTGCCCGTCGCGCTCCGCGAGTCCGCGAACGGGACGCGCCGCATCTGGTCGTAGCGCGTGATGGGCTTGCCGGGGCGGATCAGGACGGCCGAGTTGGCGAGGTCGTCGCCGCTGAGCCGCGCCGAGGGGTCCACCTCGGTGCCGACGACCGTGCGGGCGCCGGCGAGCAGCGAGACGTGGCGCCGCTCGCACCACTGCTGGAGGCGGGCCAGCATCTCCTGCTCGCGCTGGCTGGTGCCGGCGTACGGGAGCGAGGACTGCGGCCAGAGGATCAGCCCGAGGTCCGTGTCGGCCGACGCCGATTGGAGCCGGGCGGCGGACGAGTCCAGGCCGTCGCCCTGCCAGCGCCGCAGGAGGCCGTCGGACAGGTCGGCGAGGTAGTCCACCTTGGTCGCGGCCGACTGCTCGTCCCACGTCGCCGGCGGCACGCCGGGCTGCACGATGCCGAGCCGCGTGTAGGCCGCCGGCACGTCGGACTGCGCCGTGCGGACCGCCCCGTAGGCGACCGGGAGCACCACCAGCGCCGTGAACGTGGCGATGGCGACCCCCCGCTCGCCGTATCGCTCGCCGGACTTTTTCGAGGTCGGGAGCGCGAGGTACGCCGTGACGTTGAGGAGCAAGACCCACGCCGAGAGCAGCGGCACGCCGCCGAGGTCGGCGGTCTGAATAAAGTCGACGGCCTCGACCTGCGTGTGCCCCAGCAGCAGCCACGGCGCGGCCACCGACGTCCGCAGCAGCAGGAACTCGAAGGCCAGCACGTTCGCCGCCAGCGCCACCAGTCCCAGCCGGTGCCCGTACCGCTCCCGGACGATCCCGGAGAGCACGAACGCGGCCGTGAGCGGGATCGGGACCACGAACAGGCTCACCCCGCCGAGCGCCGCCGTCGTGGGGTCTGGGTTGAAGAGGAGCCAGAAGCCCACGCAGCAGCTCGTGGTGAGCAGGATGGCGTACAGCTCGCGGGCGTAGCCCATCGAGGGCGTGGAGCCGCTCCAGCGGACGAGCAGCGGCACGAGCCCGACCCACGCGAGGGGGAAGAACCCGACGGGCGGGAGGCTGAGCGCGATCAGGAGCGCCCCGGTCAGCGACCACCCGAACGAGCTAAACGGCGGGGCAACGGAACGAGCGTGGGGTCCCATAGGGGCGGGGATAAGGAGAGGCCGCCTCGGGTATCGCCAGTTTCTGCCGCTCCTTAACGCCCGGACCGCCTGCGGTCGGACCGCGCGGGCCGCTGGCGGAGTGCGAGGCCCCCGCCGTCTGCCGTCCGCCCTCGGGGGTCGGCGGTCCCGCCAGCGGGGCCGGGCTATCTTCGGCACGTACCGACGACCACGCCCCGGCTCACACCGTGCCCGTTCTCACGATTTGCAACCACAAGGGGGGGACTGGCAAGACGACCACGTCGATCCACCTCGCCGCCGCGCTCGGCCACCAGGGCCGCCGCGTCCTCGTCGTCGACTTCGACCCGCAGGGGTTCCTCACGCGGATGCTCGGGGCCTCGGAGCCCCGCGCCGAGCACTCGGCGCTCGGCCTCCTCGACGCCCGCGCCGACCTCCGCACGTTCCCCGTCCAGCGCGTGAGCGGGTTCGACCTCGTGGGCTCCTCGATGGCGCTCACCAAGGCGCTCCGCCAGCTCACCAAGCCCACCGACGTGCTGTGGCTCCGCGAGACGCTCCACGAAGGTCACGACTACGACCTCGTGCTGCTCGACACGGCGGCGGCCCTCTCGGTCTACACCATGAACGCGCTCGTCGCGAGCGACCACGTGGTGATCCCGGTGACGCCGGAGTACCAGCCCGTCGTCGGGGCGGAGCAGACGTGGCAGACGTGCGGGCTCGTCCAGAGCAAGCTCAACCCGCGCCTCCAGACGGTCCGGTTCCTCCTCACCCAGGTCGACGCCCGCCTCAACCGGCACGAGCGCTACGCCGGGTACCTCCGGGAGACATACCGCCGGGCCGTGCTCGACACCGTGATCCGTACGAGCTCGTCGCTGGCGGTCGCCAGCCGCGACGGCCAGACCGTCTTCGACGCGCGCGTCGCCACGCGCGGGGCCGCCGATTACACGGCCGCGGCGGCGGCCATCGCGGGCTACGTGTTCGCGGACGCCTCGGGCGAGCGGCCGAGCACGGCGGCGCCTCCGGCTCCAGCGGCCTCGGCGTCGCAGCCGGCGCCGCAGGAGGGGCGGTCCGGGAATGAGCGGTCCGTCTCGTCCTCCCAGCGGGCGGAGGCCGGTAGGGAGACGACCGCGCCAAGCGCAGAGCCGTCTGCGACGCCCCCGCTCCCTGGGGGAGAGGGACGGGGTGGGGGCACGGCCAGCGGCGCCGCCGTCCGGTCCGAGCCCCCCTCCCCCCAGCCTTCTGCTCGCGGTGGATGGGGAGGCGGCCCCTCCCCGGTGACCTCTGAGGCCGACCCTGTCGCTCGGCCCGTCGATCCGCCGGCCGAGCCGGCCCCGTGGCGCCAGCGGGGCGGGTCCTGATGGCGGACCCTCGCACCGACCGCTTCTCGTCCCGATGGACCCTCATCCTGAGCGTGCTCGGGATCGCCGTCGGGACCGGCAACATCTGGCGGTTCCCGCGCATCGCGGCCAAGACGGGCGGGGCCGAGGGCGCCGGCGCGTTCCTCGTCGCGTGGCTCGTGTTCCTGCTGGCGTGGAGCCTCCCGCTCATCATCGCCGAGTACGCCCTCGGGCAGCGGGGCCGGAAGGGCGTCGTCGGGACGTTCGCGGAGCTGACGAAGGGGCGGTTCGCGTGGATGGGCGCGTTCGTCGCGTTCGTCGCGGCGGCCATCATGTGCTACTACAGCGTGGTGGCCGGGTGGTGCCTCTACTACACCGGCGAGGCGCTCTTCGGCGGGCTCCCGCTCAGCGTCGAGAGCGCGCAGGCGTCGTGGGACGGGTTCCAGGCGTCGGGCCTGCCGCTCCTCTTCCACGGGCTGATGGTGGCGCTCGGCGCCGCCGCCGTGTTCAAGGGCGTGAGCAGCATCGAGCGCGCCAACCAGGTCCTCGTGCCGACGCTGCTGGTGATCGTGGTGATCGCGGTCGTGCGGGCGGTCACGCTGCCGGGCGCGGGCGCGGGCATCGCCTACCTCTTCACGCCCGACTGGTCGGTGCTGGCCGAGCCGGCGACGTGGCTGGAGGCGCTCACGCAGAACGCCTGGGACACCGGCGCCGGCTGGGGCCTCATCCTGACCTACGCCGCCTACATGAACCGCGAGGACGGCGTCGTCCGCAACGCGGTCATCACGGGCGTCGGCAACAACACCGTCTCGCTGCTGGCGGCCACGATGGTGTTCGGGATCGTGTTCGCCGTGCTCGGCGCCGATCTCTCGAACGCCGAGGTGCTGGAGGTGATGCGGACCTCCGGCCCGGCCGGCACCGGCATGACGTTCATCTGGATGCCGCAGCTCTTCGCCGCCATGCCGTTCGGCAAGCTGTTCGCCGTCGGCTTCTTCCTCGCGCTCACGTTCGCCGCCCTCTCGTCCCTCATCTCGATGATCGAGCTCGCCAGCCGCGTGCTCGTCGACTTTAAGATCCCGCGCGCGACGGCCGTGCCGTCGGTCGCCGTGGGCGCGTTCCTCGTGGGCGTCCCGAGCGCGATCTGGGGCGACTTCTTCGCCAACCAGGACTTCGTGTGGGGCGTGGCCCTGATGATCTCGGGCGCGTTCGTCGCCTTCGCCGTCGTGACCTACGGCCCGTCCCGCCTCCGCGGCGAGGTGGCGACGCCGGACGACTGGCGGCTGCCGCGCGTGTGGGACACGTGGCTGCGGGTGGCGATCCCGCTCCAGGCCGTCGTGCTGCTCGGCTGGTGGCTCTGGCAGGCCACGACGGCCGACTTCACGGCGCGCTGGTGGGACCCGACGGAGCCCTTCAGCGCCGCCTCGTGCCTCGTCCAGTGGGGCGTGGCGCTGGCCGTCTTCGTCGCCCTCAACAAGTGGATGACGCGGCGGTCCGGGGCCGCGGACGTATGAAGGCCGTGCTGCTCCTCACGTTGACGGTGGCGCTGGCGGCGTGTGCCACCGAGCGGCCCGCGGCGCCGGTCGCGTTCCCCGAGGCCGGGCTCCGCGCGCGGCTCGTGACGCGCGCCGAGGCCACCGGCTACCGCGAGACCTCGTCCTACGCCGACGTGCTCGCCTTCCTCGACGCCCTCGACGACCTCCCGAACGGCGCCGACCTCCACCGGACCACGTTCGGCGAGACGGTCGAGGGGCGCGCGCTCCCGCTCGTCGTCTGGGGCGCGCCGGACGCGACGGCCGAGGCCGTCCGCCAGACGGGCAAGACGCGCGTCCTCGTGTTCGCGAACATCCACGCGGGCGAGGTGGCCGGGAAGGAGGCGGCGCTGGAGCTGCTCCGCGACCTCGCCAACGGCCAACACGCCCCCTGGGCCGACTCGCTCGTCGTCCTCATCGCGCCGATCTACAACGCCGACGGGAACGAGCGGCTCGCCTACGACAACCGGCCGCTCCAGCTCGGCCCGGTCGGCGGGATGGGGGAGCGGACGAACGCGCAGGGCCTCGACCTCAACCGCGACTTTACCAAGCTCGCCTCGCCCGAGGCCCGCGCCCTCGTCGGCCTGATGCGGGACTTCGACCCGCACGTCGTCGTGGACCTCCACACGACGAACGGGACGCGCATGGGCTACCACCTGACGTACGCCCCGCCGCTCTCGCCCAACACGCCCGCGCCCATCGACCGCGCGCTCCGGGACGACTGGCTCCCGGCCATCTCGGACGCCATCCTCGCCAGTGACGACATGGCGACGTACCACTACGGCAACGTCCCCGGCGCGTTCGGGGAGGAGGCCGGGGCGCCGCGCGGGTGGTACTCGTTCAGCGCGCAGCCCCGGTTCTCGACCAACTACGCCGGCCTCCGGGGCCGCCTCGGCCTGCTCTCCGAAGCCTACAGCTACGCCCCGTTCGACGAGCGCATCCAGGTCAGCCGGCGGTTCACCGAGGAGGTCTTGAATCAGGCGTGGGCGCGCGCCTCGGAGGTCCGCGAGATCGCCGCCGAGGCGGACCGCCAGTCGGTCGTGGGCGAGCGGCTGGCGGTGCGGGCGACGTGGGCGCCGCTGCCGGAGCCGGTCGAGATCCTGCTCGGCGAGGTGGACACCGTCGCGCACCCGGTCACGGGCGACCCGATGCTCCGGCGCCGCGACGTGCGGCGCCCGGAGCGGATGCCGGCGCTCGTGCGGTTCGAGGCGTCGGAGTCGGTGACGGCGCCGTCGGCCTACGTGGTCTACGACGGCGCGAACCAGGACGCCGTCCGCGCGCTCCTCGACGGGCACGGCATCCGGTACGAGACGGAGTTCGTGTGGGGCGTCGACCGCCAGCGGTTCCGCGTCGACAGCGTGCGCGTGGCCGGACGGCCGTCGCAGAACGTGCGGATGCAGGAGGCCTTTGGGACGTGGGAGGACGTGCCGGCCGAGACGGGCGACCCGCCGCGCCTCGCGTCCGCGCTCGTCGTGCCCGTCGACCAGCCGCTCGGGCGGCTCGTGGTGGCGCTCCTGGAGCCGCGCTCCGACGACGGCGTCGTCGCGTGGGGGATCGTCCCACTGGCGGACGTCGAGGCCGGCGACGTCCTCCCGATCCAGCGGGTGCCGTAAGCCGACGCGGCACTTTCCCGTCGGATGCCCCGTTGGTAGGGCTGCCCCTCCGATCCCCATGCGCCTCGTTCTCTCTGCCCTTCTCGTCCTCGGCCTCGCCGGCTGCCGCGCCGACTCGGCCGGCGCCTCCTCCTCTGATTCGTCCGAGCCGACCGCGCCCGCCGGCAACTCGGAGGTGATCGAGATCGCCAGCGCCGAGTCCCTCGTCGACGACCTGGACTCGGTCGACGCCGAGACCGTCGTCCTCAACTTCTGGGCGACGTGGTGTGGCCCGTGCCGGACGGAGTTCCCGGAGTTTATCCGGTTCGACGAGGAGCGCGAGGGCGACGGCGTCGAGGTCCGGTTCGTCTCGCTCGACCAGCCCGTCGACCTCTCGCTCGTCCACGCCTTCCTGGACGAGCACGAGGTCGACGAGCCTTCCTACCTCTACACCGGCCAGGGCGACGTGACGACGGCCCTGAACCCGTTCGTCGGCAACACGCTCCCCATCACGATGGTCCTCGACGCCGACCGGATCGTCCGCGCCACGCACGTCGGCCTGATGACCTACGACGAACTCACCGAGGCCGTCGCCGCCGTCCGATCGGGCGAGGCGACGGCCGGCTAACCCCTTCCTGTGACCCGACTCCTGACTCTCTCGTTCGTGCTCGCCGGCGCCCTGCTCGCCGGCCCCGCCCGCGCCCAGATCACGACGGGCGCCACGCTCCCGCTCGCCGACCGGTCCCTCCCGACGGCCGACGGCTCCAGCCTCGCGCTCGCCTCGGCGGCCGGACCCGAAGGGCTCGTCGTCCTCTTCTGGAGCAACACCTGCCCCTGGACCGAGCGCTACGTCGACCGCGTCGCCGAGCTGGTGCGGGTCTACGTGCCGGCCGGGTTCGGCGTCGTCCTCGTCAACGGGGACGACCCCGTGGCCGACGTCCCGCCGGCCGATGCCGCTCGGAGCCACGCCGCCTCGCGGTCGCTCTCCGTGCCCTACGTCCTCGACGCCGACGGCGCGCTGGCGGCGGCCTTCGGCGCCGAGAGCACACCGGAGGCCTTCTTCTTCGGCCCCGACCGGACGCTCCGCTACCACGGGGCCATCGACGACGGCCCGGCCGACGTCTCGCGCGTCCAGACCCCGTACCTCCGCCAGGCTATGGACCAGAGCGTGGCCGCCCTCCCCATCGAGGTGCAGCGGACGCGCGCGCTGGGGTGCAAGATCAGCCGGGCCGCCCGATGACCGGCGACCCCTTGATCGACACCGTCGAGGCCCTCGCCGACCTCTGCGAGCGCGCCCGCCAGTCGCCGGCCGTCGCGCTCGACACCGAGTTCGTCTGGGAGCGGACCTACTACCCGGGGCTCGGGCTGGTCCAGGTCGGCCTCGGGGGGGACGACGTCCACCTCGTCGACGCCGCCACGATCCCGTCGCTCGACCCGCTGGCGGGGCTGCTGGAGGACCGGAGCGTGGAGAAGGTGCTCCACGACGCGACCCAGGACCTCCAGATCCTCGCCCGCGCGACGGGGGCCACCCCCGTCCACGCCTTCGACACACAGCGCGCGGCCGGGCTCGTCGGGCTCTCGGCTACGCTCTCGCTCCAGGACCTCATCGAGTGGGCCGTGGACGTGCGGCTGGAGAAGGGAGAGACGCGGACGAACTGGCTCCAGCGCCCGCTCACCGAGGCCCAGGCCGAGTACGCCGAGGACGACGTCCGCTACCTCCTCGACGCCCACCGGAAGCTCCGCGAGGAAGCGGCGGCGCGCGACCGGACAGACTGGATGAACGCCGAGATGGAGCGCTACGACGACCCCGCTCTGTACCGCGAGACGGACCCGGTAGACGCCGTGGACCGCGTCAAGGCGCGCGGCATCGGCAAGCTCTCCGGCCAGAAGCGCGCCGTGCTCCGGTCCGTCGCCGCGTGGCGCGAGCGCGAGGCCCGCGACCTCGACCGTACGCGCCGGATGGTCCTCCCCGACGACGTGCTCCTGCGCGTCGCCGAGCGCTCGCCCCGGTCGAGGCAGGACCTCGACAAGCTCGGCCTCACCGACCGCCAGCTCTCGCGCTTCGCCGACGGCCTGCTCGACGCCGTCCGCGAGGGGGCCGAGGCCGAGCCGGAGCGCGTCGAGCGGCGCGGCCGGCCGGGGCCGGACGACCACCGCCGCGCCGCGCGCCTGCTGGTGGCCCAGGGGTTCGTCGCCGGCCGGTGCGAGCGGGAGGGCGTCGACTCGCTCCTCGTCGCCACCAAGTCCGTGCTCACCGACATCGTCGAGGCCGGGCCAGACGCGGTCGCGGAGGCCTACCCCGGCTGGCGCTACGACTTTATCGGGCGGGACCTGGAAGCGCTCCTGCGCGGCGAGCTGGCGGTGCGCCTGGAGGGCGACGACGGCTGGCCCATCGCGGCGGGCGACGGTCGGTAGCGAGCACGCCGGGGCTCGCCCGGCGACGGCCGCCGGCTCACTCCCGGCCGTCGAGGTGCTCGCGGAGGACGCGCTCGACGCCCTCCGCCAGCAGGTCCCAGTCCGCCGCCGGGTGCTTGGTGACGGTCACGAACTGGGGCACGATCATGAGCGAGTGGACGCCCCGGAGGGCGAACAACTCGGAGGCCAGCGTGTCGTCCTCGGCCTCGTTGGGCGAGTGGTAGGCGAGCACGCCGCTCTCGACGAGGGTGTCGCCCTCGACCTCGAACTTGAGGCTGTTGGGGTTGGGCGTGGGGGAGGGGCGGATCGTCATGCGGTCGGGAGATGGTTCGGGAGACACCCGAAGCGGGAGCGCCCGGTTCCGGGCAACTTCGGCGGGCGGGCGGGGTACGCCCTTCCCGCGCCCCTCTGTCTGCTCGGCCCCCTCTCGCCCGTGCCCGCCGATTCCTCTCTCCCTCGGGACCCCGTCCCGGTCCCCGGGGGCGACACCCCGCTCCCCCCCGACGTCCCGCTCCCTCGGGACCCCGCCCCCGTCTCTCCGGGTCCCCCCCCGGTCCGCCCGACGCTTCCGGCCCTCGGAGCAGAGCCCTCGCCGGTTCTCGATCCGCCTTTGACCGGCCCGCTCCCCGAGAGCCACCAGCTCCCGCCGCACCAGGGCAAGCTGGACCGTGTGACGGGGCACCTCGCCGCGCTCTCGTCGGACCTCCGGGAATACGTGGAGCTTCGAATCGCTCTCGTCCAGCGGAAGGTGGAGGGCATCGTTGGGCAGATCGAGCGCTTTCAGCACTACCTCGACGCCGCTCCCCTGTTCGTGGCGGCGGCGTTCCTCGGCCTCATCGGGCTCGTGTTCGTGTTCATCACGCTGGCCCTCGGGATCGGGGCGGCCATCGGGAGCTACTGGGCCGGGTTCCTCATCACGACGCTCCTCCTGCTCGTCGGCGCCGGCGTGCTCGGCTGGCTCGGGCTCCGGAAGGTCCGGGAGGCCCAGGCCCTCGAGGCCCAGGCCAAGCGCCGCCAGCGGGGCGAGGGGGTGGTCTCTCGCGCCGACGTCCAGGAGGCCCAGCGCCTCAACGCCCAACGCTCCGCCGTCTGATCCATGCCAGAGTCCACTCCTACCCCCGGCCCGGCCTCCCCGACGAAATCGGTCGAGGCGTTCACCGGAGCGATCCCCGGTCCGCTCGCCGCGGCCGGCGACGACGTCGCGCTCGACCAGCTCTCGCCGGAGGAGATCCGCGCGCGCATCCTGGCGCGCGAGCGCGACATGAAGTACCACGTCGAGGCGCTCAAGCACGAGGCCGCCACCGTGATCGACGACGTGAACGTCGGCGGCCGGCCGCTCATGGACGTCGTCCGGGGCAACCCCGTCGTCGCGCTGGCGACGGCCGTCGGGACGGGCGTGCTGCTCGGCCTGCTCCTGGGCCTCCGCGCCCGCGCCAAGCGCCGTCCCACTCCCGACGACGAGATCGACTTTGTCCGCGCGCGTCTCGCGCTCGCGCTTGAGGACGCTGCCCAGCGGGTAGCGAGGGGGACCGAGGTGGAGGACGCCCTCAAGAAGTCGATGGACACGGTCCCGATGATGTACGGCGACCCCTCGACGCTCCGGCCGCGCGCGCGCTCGACGCGGGAGCAGGCGCTCGACGTGGTCGTCACGAGCGCGGCCGGCTTCGCGGCCAAGACGGCGCTCGACCTGATCACCCAGCGGATGACCGGCCACGAGGAGACGTTCTCCGCCGTCGCCGACGCGGTCGACGACGCCTGACGGACGGGGGCGGGCCGTTCGTATCGTACGGCCGACCCGCACTGTGCCGTGCCGTTCTCCGTCGTCCTCGCCTTCGCCGTCCTCGGGGTGGCCGCCGTGCTGCTCGCGCTCGAGGTGTGGCTCGGCCGCCCCGTCGGCGCCGGACGAGCCGCGCGGGTCGCCGCCGGGGCCGCGTTCGGGGCGGCGGCCGTCGCCGGCGCGACGCTCCTGACGGCGCTCTCGGGGGCGGAGTGGCCCCTCGCGCTCGCGCTCGTGCCGCTCACGGCGCTGAGCACACTCCGGTTCGGGGGTCTCGTGCTACCCGAGGCGAGGCCGTGGGTGCGGGTCGCCGTCGTCGGTGCGGCGCTGGCGGCCGGTGTGGTCGCGGCCTTGCGCGTGGTCCCCGTTCCGCTCACGCGCGGGCACCTCTCTGGGACGACCACGACCCCCGCGTCCGAGCGGCCGACGGTGCGGCCGTACGCCGGAACGCCGGTTCGCGGATGACCGGGACCGCGATCCCCCACCGCGGGAAGGATTCGCGCCCCTTCTCCCGTCCCGCTGGCGATGAGGTCCGCCAGTCGGAAGCGTCGCGCCGAACGGCCCCGGTTATCTTGCCGGCCCCTCCGACGACCGCCCCCCGATGCGACTCGCCCTCTTCGGCCCCCCCGGCGCCGGCAAAGGGACGCAGGCCCAGCGCCTCGCCCAGCAGTACGACCTCGACCACCTCTCCACCGGCGACCTCTTCCGCGCCGCCATCCGTGAGCAGACCGCCCTCGGCCGGCGCGTCGACGAGACCATCAAGCGCGGCGAGCTGGTCTCGGACGAGATGACCAACGAGGTCGTCGCCGAGCGGCTCGCCGCCATCGACCACGACCGGTTCGTGCTCGACGGGTTTCCCCGGACGGTCCCCCAGGCCGAGTGGCTGCTGGCCCGTCTCGCCGAGGCCGGGATGCCGCTCGACGCCGTCGTGAGCCTCCAGGTCCCCGAGCAAGACCTCGTCGGGCGCCTCTCGCGCCGGCGGACCGACCCCGAGACCGGCGCCATCTACCACCTCGACTTCAACCCGCCGCCGGCCGACGTCCCCGCCGAGCGGCTCGTCCACCGGCCGGACGACCGGCCCGAGGCCATCCGCCACCGGCTCAGCGTCTACCACGACGAGACGGCGCCCGTCGAGGCCTACCTCCGCGCCCACGTCCGCTTTTTCGAGGTGGACGGGACCGGCTCGCTGGAGGAGGTCCAGGCGCGGATCTCGGAGGTCGTCGCCGAGGAGCGCGGGCTGGAGGGGATCTAGGGTGGCCACAGGCCACGCCGCGCGCTTCCGGTACGGGTCTCCGCCGTCGTCCTGAGTCAGCGTGCGGAGGTGCGCCGCCGCTCCACCCTTCCCGCTGGCGACGGGCGTCGGCCAGCTCCCAGACGAGTGACAAATGATGAGAGACCGATGACAACGGACCCCCCGCTCGTCCCCGCCCTCGCCGCACGCGTCAGCCAGGGGCTCCGCGACCTCGACCTGCCCGCCGAGCCGGCCGGCCTCTACGACCCCGTCCGCTACGTGCTCGACGGCGGCGGCAAGCGCGTCCGGCCTGCCCTCGTGCTCCTCACGGCCGAGGCCTACGGCGCCGCCGCGGCGAGGGAGCGGGCGCTCCCGGCGGCCCTCGCCGTCGAGGTGTTCCACAACTTCACGCTCGTCCACGACGACATCATGGACCACGCGCCGACGCGGCGCGGGCGCCCGACGGTCCACGAGCGCTGGGACGAGCCGACGGCGATCCTCGCGGGCGACCTCATGATGGGGCTCGCCTACGACCTCCTCGCCCGGACCGACGGCGCCGACCTCGGCCGGCTCGCGCGGGCGTTCTACCGGATGGTGGCCCGGCTCTGCGAGGGCCAGTCGCTCGATCTCCAGTTCGAGTCGCGCGAGGCCGTCACCGTCGACGAGTACCTCGACATGATCGACCGCAAGACGGGGGCGCTCCTGGAGCTGTCGTTGGAGCTGGGCGGGCTCGTCGGCGGGGCCGACGACGAGGCGCTGGCGGCGCTCCGACGGGCGGCCCACGCGCTCGGCCGCGCGTTCCAGATCCAGGACGACCTGCTGGACCTCACGGCCGAGAGCGACGGGTGGGGCAAGGCCATCGGGGGCGATCTGGTGGAGGGGAAGAAGGCGTACCTCGCGCTCCGCGCCGTCGAGTGGGCCTCGGGCGACGAGCGCGCCTGGCTCGCCCGCGCCGTCCACGGCGGCCTCCCGCCGACCGACGTGCCCGAGGCGCGCGAGCGGATGGACCGCCTGGGCGTGCTCGACGACGCCGCCGGGGCCGTGGCCCGGTACGTGGCCGAGGGCGAGGCCGCCCTCGCGTTCCTGCCCGATGGCCCCGCCGCCGACGCGCTCCGCCAGCTCGTCCGCAGTCTGGCGACGCGCGTCCTCTAGGCGCCGCGCGTGCGCTGGGCGCTGCTATCTTCCTCCGCTCCGACCAGGGCCGCATGATCACCCGCGAGGTCACCGTCCGAAACCGCGCCGGCGTCCACACGCGCCCGGCCTCGATGATCGTGCGCGAGGCGTCCCGCTTCTCGTCCGAGTTCTTCATCCGCAAGGACGGCTACGAAATCAACGGCAAGAGCATCATCGGCGTGATGACGCTCGCCGCCGAGCAGGGCGCCACCCTCGACCTCCTCTTCGAGGGGCCCGACGCCGAGGCCGCCGCCGAGGCCATGGCGGACCTGTTCGAGCGCGGGTTCGGGGAGGCGCTTTGACCCCTGCTGCCATGGACACCCCGCCCGAGCGCGCGACGGCCGAGCCCGGCCCCGAGCGGCCCGAGATCCGGGTCAAGGGGATCGGCGTGGCGCCGGGCGTGGCCATCGGCCCGGCCTACCTCTTCGCCGCCGGCGCCTACCAGGCCGAGCCGGACAAGCTGGACGCGGACGACACCGAGGCCGAGGTCGGACGGTTCGAGCGGGCCGTCGCACGGTCCGAGCGGGAGCTGAAGAAGATCACGCTCGTCGCCCGCCAGAAGCTCGGCGACGGGTCCGCTGGCATCTTCGACGCCCAGGCGCTCATCCTCCGCGACGGCCAGTTCTTCGACGCTGTCAAAGAGCGCATCCGAGAGGACCACGCCGGCGCCGGGTGGGCCGTCCAGACCGTCCTCGCCGAGCACCGCCGCCGGCTGGGGGCGAGCCCCAACGCCGCCCTCCGCGAGCGCGCCGCCGACTTCCTGGACGTCCAGAACCGCGTGCTCCGCAACCTCCAGCAGGGCCGGGCGGTCTCGCGGATCGACGAGAAACGGGTCGTCGTGGCCGAGAACCTGACGGCGGCCGACATCCTGCTGTTCAGCCGGCGCGGCGTGCTCGGCGTCGTCCTCGATTTCGGCGGCCCGACGAGCCACGTCTCGATCATGGCCCGCGCGCTCGGCGTGCCGGCGGTCGTCAGCCTGCACGAGCTGGCGGAGCGCGTCGAGCCCGGCGACACCCTCGTGGTGGACGGGTTCTCGGGGACGGTGATCGTGAACCCCGAGCCCGAGACGTTGGCCCGCGCCGAGGCCAAGGCCGACCGGTTCGCCCGGATCTCCGAAGACCGCGACGAGATCGCCGCGGCGCCCTCGGCCACGCGCGACGGGCACGCCGTCTCGCTCCAGGCCAACGTCGAGTTCCGGGAGGAATTCCCGCTCCTCCACGAGTACGGCGCCGAGGGCGTCGGCCTGTTCCGCACCGAGATGCTGTTCCTCACCCAGGGCCGCGCGCTCGACGAGGAGCAGCAGTACGAGATCTACCGCGACGCCGTCATAGCCGCGGCCCCGCACCCGGTCACGTTCCGCCTGCTCGACCTCGGCGGCGACAAGGTGCTCCCGATGTCGCGCCGGGAGGCCAACCCGTTCCTCGGCTGGCGCGGCATCCGCATCCTGCTCGACAAGCCGGAGCTGCTCCGGCCCCAGCTCCGCGCCATCCTCCGCGCCGCCGCCCACGCCGCCGGCACCCCGCCGAGGCTCCTGCTCCCGATGGTCTCTGGGCTCCCGGAAGTCCTCCAGTTCAAGCGCGAGCTGCGCCGCGTGTGCCGCGAGATGAACGAGGCCGGGACCGAGTTCTGCGCCGAGATCCCGCTCGGGATCATGGTGGAGGTCCCGGCCGTGGCCCTGCTCGCGCCCACCTTCGCCCGTCACGTCGACTTCTTCTCGATCGGGACCAACGACCTCACGCAGTTCACGCTCGCCGTGGACCGGGGGAACGACCTCGTGGCCGACCTCTACCGCGAGCTGCACCCGGCCGTGCTGGCGCTCGTGAAGCAGACCGTGGACGCGGCGGCCGAGGCGGGCCTGCCCGTCAGCATCTGCGGCGAGATCGCGGCCGACCCCCGCGTGACGCCGCTCCTCGTTGGCCTCGGCATCCAGACGCTCAGCGCGTCGCCGGCCTACCTCACGCTCGTCAAGCGCGTGCTCCGGGCGTTCACGCTGGAGGAGGCCCAGGACCTCGCCCGCCGTGCCCTCCGCCAGCCCGACGCCGACGCCGTCCGCCGGCTCCTCGACTACTTCCTCGCCTGCCACAACCGCGACCTCGCCGCCATCCTCGGCCTCGACGAGACGCCGCCTGGCGGGCTGGCGGAGCGCGTGGCCGAGCGCGTCGCGGACTGACGCCTGGCGTTGCCACCGCTCCACCCTCGCCTGTACGGACGCCGCGCCGCGGCGTCTCCACGCCCACGCCGTCCCTGCTCCCATGGCCAACGCTCTGATCACCTCTGACGACCAGGACCCCGGCGCCATGCGCGCCGCCGTGAGCGCCTTCCCCGACCACCTCCAGGAAGGGTGGGCGCGCGGCGGCGCCGCCGCCGGCTTCGACCTCCACGCCTCCGACTTCGACGGCGTCGTCGTCTGCGGCATGGGCGGCTCGGCCATCGGCGGCGACCTCGTGCGGACGCTCGTCGAGCCCTCGGCGCCGGTCCCGGTCCTCGTCAACCGGGGCTACACGCTGCCCGGCTGGGTGGGGGAGGGCACGCTCGTCGTCGTCTCCAGCTACTCGGGCGGGACGGAGGAGACGCTGAGCGCCTTCGACGACGCCCGCCAGCGCGGCGCCCGGACGCTCTCGATCACCGCCGGCGGGACGCTCGCCCAGCGCGCCGACGCCGACGACCTCGACGTGGTCCCGGTCCCCGGCGGGCTCCAGCCGCGCGCGGCCCTCGGCTACTCGCTCGGCGTCCTCCTCCGGCTGGCGGACGCGATGGGGCTGGCCGAGATCTCCGAGGGCACCGTCCAGGCGGCCCTCGACGACGCCCGCCAGCGCGTCGAGCGCTACGGCGAGGACGCGGACGGAAACCCGGCGCGCGACCTCTCGGCCGCCTTCGTGGGCTCGCTCCCGGTGATCTACACCGGCACCGGGCTCCTGGAGACCGTCGGGATGCGGTGGCGGACGCAGATCCACGAGAACCCGAAGCACCCGGCCGTCGGGAACGTCTTCCCCGAGCTGGACCACAACGAGATCATGGGGTTCGAGTCCGGCCCGCCCGAGGTGCTCCGCCAGATGCAGGTCGTCGTCCTCCGCGACCGCGACGACCACCCCCAGGTCCAGAAGCGGTTCGACGCCACGCGCGCCCTCGTGGGAGAAGCCGTTGGCGGGTGGCACGAGGTCGAGACCGACGGCGAGAGCCGCCTGAGCCGGATGCTCTCGCTCGTCCAGCTCGGCGACTGGGCCAGCTTCTGGCTGGCGATCCGCAAGGGCGTGGACCCGACGCCGGTCGAGACCATCCAGCAGCTCAAGAAGACGCTGGCGGGGTAGGGCAGGGCGGGTGGGCCCCACTGCCGGTGACGCGCTGAGGCCGCAATCCGGCATCGCTCCCCCTCCGTGGGCACGAGGAGCCGGGGCGTCGGGGTTCTGCCCTTGCACAGGCCCGAGCCCATCGGGTAACGTCCGGCCGCAGCTCCCGCCCCTATGCTCCGCCCGTCCGCCTGGGCCGTCCGCTCCGGCGCCTTCGCCCTCGTCCTCCTCGCCGCCGCCCTGGCGGCGGCGCCCGCCAGCGCGCAGGGCTTCGGCCGGAATAAGATCCAGTACGACGGGTTCGACTGGTACGTCCTCCGCACGGAGCACTTCGACGTCTACTACTACCCCGGGGCCGAGGAGCTGGCCGGGATCGGCGCCGCGACCGCCGAGGACGCCTACACGGACCTGGAGAGCCGGTTCGACTTTTCGCTGACGAACCGCGTCCCGCTCATCTTCTACGCGACCAACCTCCACTTCAAGCAGACCAACACCACGCCCGGCTTCATCCCCGACGGCGTGGGCGGCTTCTTCGAGTTCTTGAAAGGGCGCGTCGTGATCCCGGCCGACGGCAACCTGGGCCGGTTCCGCCGGGTGATCCGGCACGAGCTGACGCACGTGTTCACGTTCAACAAGCTGGCCCGCGTGCTCCGCGACCACCGGCGCCCCACCGAGCGCGTCCTCCCGCTGTGGTTCACCGAGGGCCTGGCCGAGTACTGGAGCGGCGACCCGGACGTGAACCACGAGATGATCTTGCGCGACGCCGTCGCCTCCAACTTCTTCGTCCCGCTCCACGACTTCGACCGCATCGCCGGCTCGTTCGTGATGTACAAGGAGGGCGAGGCGTTCTGCCGGTTCGTGGCCGAGACCTACGGCGAGGAGCGCCTGCTCGACCTCATCGAGGGCGCCTGGCGCGACACCGACTTCATGGACGTGATCGACGTCGTGCTCGGCGAGGAGTCCGACGACGTCTCGGACCGCTGGCAGGCGTGGGTCCGCGAGCAGTACCTCCCCAAGATCGTCGGCGCCGACGTGCCCTCGCTCGTGACGGCGCCCGTGACGGCCCGCGGCTACAACGCTAAGCCGGCCGTCTACACGCGCCCCGACGGGAGCCGCGAGGTCGTCTACTACTCGAACCAGGGGAGCTACACCAACGTCGTCGCCCAGCCCGTCGACGCGGATCTCCGTCCGACGGGCGACGCCCGCACCATCGTGCGCGGCGAGCGGACCGAGGACTTCGAGGCGTTCCACGTGTTCGAGAGCCGGCTCGACGTGAGCGGACGGACGCTGGCGGTCGTCTCGAAGCGCGGCGGGAGCGACGTGATCCACCTCATCGACCTCGAGACGCGCGAGCGGCTGGCGATGCTCGGCTTCGACGAGCTGGTGGCGCTCTACTCGCCGTCGCTCAGCCCGGACGGCCGGAGCGTTGCCTTCTCCGGGATCGACCGGGGCGGCGTCGCCGACCTCTACGTGTACGACCTCGACGGCGGACCCGACGGCGCCGGCGCGCTCCGCCAGCTCACCCACGACGTCTACGACGACCGCGACCCCGACGTCAGCCCGGACGGCCGGACGCTCGCGTTCTCGTCCGACCGGACGGCCTGGGGCACGGAGGGCGCCTACAACCTGTTCACGCTCGACCTCCCCTCGGGGGCCGTCCGCCACGTGACCGCCGGCCCGCAGGTGGACCTCTCGCCGCGCTGGAGCCCCGACGGCCGCCGCCTCTCGTTCGTCAGCGCCCGCCGCGAGGCCGACGGCAAGTTCAGCGCCCAGGACGTCTGGATCGCCGACCTCGCGGCGCACGCCGAGGCCCCGCTGGCGTCCGCGGCCCCGTCCGCGGGCGGTGCGCTGGGCACGAGCAGTTCCCCTGCTGGACAGGAGGGGCTCGGGGAGGGGGACGAACCAGGGACCTTGCTCGTCGCAGAGCGTCCGCTGGGAGGAGGAGAACGTGCGCTCGCCCCGCTGGCGACGAGCCTCCGCCCGCCTGGCACGTCCGCCCCGGCCGCGCGCGGCGCCGAGGCGCCGCCCGACCACCGCCCGCGCCTCCGCCAGCTCACCCGGTTCACGAGCGCCGCCTTCGACCCCTACTGGGCCGACTCCACGAGCCTCGTCTACACGGCCTTCGAGGACTTCCGCTTTACCGTCCGCGCGCTCGACGTGGACTCGCTGGCGGCGGCCCCCGAGGCCGAGCGCGTGGCCGGCGCCGCGCCGGTCGCCTCGCCCTGGACCTACCCCACCTACGAGGCCGCCGCCGACGAGGAGGCCGAGCCGTACCGCCGCCGCTACCAGCTCGACTTCGCCACCGGCGGCTTCGCCACCACGACGACCGCCAGCGCCTCGGCCGGCGGCGCCACCATCGCGTTCTCGGACCTGTTCGGCGACGACTACATCTACGTCACCGCCTACAGCGCCAACAACCTCGACGGCAGCCGCGGCCTGCTCGAAGGGCTCAACCTCGCCGTCACCCGGCTCCACCTCGGCCGCCGCGCCAACTACGGCTACGGTGCCTTCCGCCTCGCCGGGGTCCGCTACGACCGGACGGACCCGGCCCAGGCCGCCCGCATCCCGTCCTACGAGACCATCTACGGCGCGCTCGGCCTCGTGAGCTACCCGCTCTCGTTCTTCCGGCGGATCGACATCGAGTCGTCGATCGGGCTGGGGCAGAAGACGGGGCTCCTCCGCTCGCTCCAGGGCGGGGGCGTGGACACCGACACGCTCCGCACGGCGACGCTCTCGAACACCGTCTCGTTCGTCCACGACAACGCGCTCTACAGCATGTGGGGGCCGGCCCAGGGGAGCCGCGCCAACCTCAGCGTGGGCTACACCACCGACGTCTGGCTCTCGAACGAGAGCTTCTACACGCTCGGCGCCGACGTGCGGAACTACTGGCAGATCGTGCCGGGCGTGACGTTCGCCTCGTGGGGGCTCGTCCGTGCCAACGTCGGGCGGCGGGCGCGGTACAACCTGCTCGGCGGCTCGTGGAACCTGCGCGGCTTCCCGTTCCTCCGCGTGCGCGGCTCGAAGCTGTGGTTCACCTCCCAGGAACTGCGGTTCCCGATCCTGCGCCGGCCGCCGCTCTACCCGCTCTTCGCCGGCCTCCGGGGCGCCCTCTTCGTCGACGCCGCCCACAACTGGACCGACGGCTACGACGACGCCTACGTGGACCCCGACTACCCCTCGCTGGACGGGAGCCCGCTCCTCGTCGGCACCACGAAGGGCTCCGTCGGCGGCGGGCTGCGGACGAGCCTCTTCGGTGCCATCGTGCTCCGCTACGACGTCGGCTACCGCTTCCTCGACGGGTTCGACTGGGACGAGCGCCAGCCGTTCACGCAGTTCTTCTTCGGCTACGATTTTTAGATGGGGACGGAATCCTTGATACGGGGTACGAGAAGGTGCGGCTGGCGTCGTGCAGCGTACCTCGTGCCGTGCGCCCTGTCCCTCTTGGCCGGGTGCTCGTCCATCCAACTCGGGACCGGGCTCGGCGCACCCGTCTCGGACGGCCCGCGCCTGCCCGTGGAGCGGGCGTGGGAGCGCGACGTGCAGGGCGCCTTCGGCCCGTCGGCGGCGTACGTCACGGCGCCGTTCGTGGTCGTCGGGACGCGGCAGGGGGAGGTGGTGGTGCTGGACCGCGCCTCCGGGCGGATCGAGGGCGTCGGCGAGTTCGGGGCGAGCGTCGAAGGGCGGATCGCTGTTTCCGCCGACGGCGAGGTGCTGTACGTGCCGCTGGCGGACGAGGACGGCGGCGTGGTGGCCTACGCCGTCCGCAACGGGACCGAGCGCTGGCGGTGGAAGGGCGCCGCTGTCGAGGGCGGGGTGCTCCTCCAGAACGGCGCGCTCATCGTCGCCACGCTGGGCGGTGAGGTGCTCGCGCTGGACGAGGCGACGGGCGAGCCGCGTTGGACGGTCGGGCTCGCGCCGGGCGCGCACGTCCACGCCGCGCCCGTCGAGGTCGATGAGCAGGCCGTGATCGTGGTCGACGACCGGGGCGACGTCCGCCGTCTCGACACCGCCAGCGGCACGGCGGCCTGGACGGTGACGGTCGGAGCGCCCGCCTACGACGCCCCCGCCGTCGCCGGCGGCGTCGTCTACGTGCCGACCACGCGCGGCACGCTCCACGCGCTCGACGCCGAGACCGGCCGCGAGCGCTGGGTCCACGAGGTGGGGGCCGGCGTCCGCGTCTCGACGCCGGCCGTCGCGGGCGACCGCGTCGCCATCGGGACCACGGCCGACGGGGTCCGCCTGATCGACGCCGCCACGGGCGCGCTCCGCTGGCGCTACCCGACCGACGGGAACGTCTCGGCCGCGCCGCTGTGGGTGGGCGAGACGCTGTTCGTCGGGACGATGGACGAGCGGGTCGTCGTCCTCGACGGCGCGACGGGGGAGGAGGTGTGGTCCGACGCCGTCCGGGGCCGCGTCAAGAGCGCGCTGGCGGCGGGCGGCGGGCTCGTCGTGGTCCTCACCGAGCCACGCCACGTCGTCGCCTACCGCGCCGCCGATCCCGGAGGTCGCCCAATGATCCGCTCTCTCTCGTCTCTCTGCTCCTCACCGCCGCCGCCGCCGCGCAGCCGGCGGACAGCGTCCGCGCTGCGCACGTCTGGGTGGAGGCGCCGGACGCCACGGCCGTGCTCGTGGACGACGCGCTGGCGGGGCCGCCCGGCGTGTGGCTCCGCGTCGCCCCGGGCGCGCGCCGGATCGCCGCCGTCAGCGACGCCGAGGCGTGGGACGCCCTCCGCGCCGACGCCGAGGTGATCCTGGCGGCCGGCGACTCGCTCCGCCTCGCGCTCGACCTCCCGCGCCGGCTCCGCATCGAGACGCTCCCGATCCGGGCGGAGGTGGCGCTCGAAGACGGCGCCGGGGGCCGGCGCCCGCTCGGCACGGCCCCGCTCACCGTCGACCTCCCGGCCGACGCCCAGGGGACACTCGTCGCCACGCTCGACGGCTACCAGACGGCCCGGCTCCCGCTGGCGGACGCCGCCGCCAGTGGCCCGACGACGATCCTGCTCGACCCGGCGCCCGGCGCCGAGCCCGGCCTGGAGCTGCTCCCGACCGAACGATCGACACGCCGGCGTACGCTCATCGACGTCGGCATCGGCGCCGCGACGGTCGCCGCGGCGGCCCTCGCCGTCCACTACAAGTTCCGCGCCGACGCCGTCGACGACGACTACCGGAGCGACGACCCCGCGCTCCGGGGCGACGAGGCGCTGCGCGACGAGGCCCTCCGGCTCGACCGCACCTCGGCCGTCGCGCTCGGCGCGATGCAGGTGGGCGTGGCCGTCCTCGCCATCCGGTTCGTCCTGCGGTAGCTGGCCCGGAGCGGGCCGTACCTTGCGCTCCCCCTCTCTGGACCGACCGACATGCTGAAGGAAGACCTCGCCCGTGACCTGAAGGACGCCATGCGCGCCCGCGAACCCGTCCGCCTCTCGGCGATCCGGATGCTCCAGGCGGCCATCACCGAGAAGGAGAAGGCCGGCACCGGCCCGCTCGACGACGACGAGCTGACGGCCATCGTGGCGAAGCAGGCCAAGCAGCGCCGCGACTCCATCACGCAGTTCACCGAGGCCGGCCGGGGCGACCTCGCCGAGCGCGAGGCGGCCGAGCTGGGCTACATCGAGCAGTACCTCCCGGAGCAGGCCTCCGACGAGGACATCCACCGGACGGTCCAGGAGATCGTGCAGCGGACCGGCGCGACGACCATGAAGGACATGGGCCGCGTGATGGGCGAGGCCATGAGCGAGCTTCGCGGCGTGGCCGAGGGCTCGCGCGTCCAGGCCGTCGTGAAGGAGCTGCTCGGAGCGTGAGGCGTCCGTTCAGGGGCCCGGAATCCGTCGTGACGTGGGCACCTCGTGCCCGCCCGACTGGCGATCGTCGTCGCCAGTCGGACAACCCGGCCCCCTGACGTGGCTGGACTCGACCTGTTTCTCGGCGTCGTCCTCGCGCTCGGCGTGTGGCGCGGGCTGCGGACGGGCGCGCTCCTCCAGGTGGTCGGGACGGTGGGCTGGGTGGCCGCGTTCGTCGTGGCGTCGGCGCTGATGGGGCCGGTGGGCGTGGCGGTCGCGTCGAGCCTGGGCGTGAGCGAGCGGACGGCGCCGGTGCTCGGGTTCGTGGTGCTCGTCGCCGCCGTCGTCGCCGGGCTGACGGCCGCCGCGCACGTCCTCCGCAAGACGCTGGAGGCGGTCAAGCTGGGCGGCGTGGACAGGCTCGCGGGCGGGGCCGTCGGCGGGCTCCGGGCCGCGTTCGGGCTGAGCGTGCTGCTCCTCGCCACGGGCTTCGCACCGACGCGGGGCGGCGGCCCGTTCGCCGTGAGCGAGGCCGACCGCGAGGCGTCGGTGCTCTACGACCCGGTCGAGGCGCTGGCGCCGGAGGTCTGGGGCGCCGTCCGCGCCGTGACGCCCGGCTTGCAAGCGGCGCTCGTCGACAAGTTCAACACGTGGCGCGAGGGCGAGCCCGAGTCCGAGACGGGCGAGGCGCCGCTGGAGTGAGGGCGGCCCCGGCGAGCGGCGTCCTCCGACCCTCTGGTCCCGCACCGTCGGTGCCTGCAGCGACGGCCGCTCGACGGCCGCCAGCGGCGCGCACCGTCCGCTACCCGCTGACCCACCGCCGACAGCCCCCGCCGGTACCTTCCGCCGGCCCCGTCCCCCCGCATGGTCCCCGTCCGCCTCCAACTCCGCAACTTCCTCTCCTACGGCGAGGACGCGCCCGTGCTCGACTTCGAGGGCATCCACGTGGCGTGCCTCTCCGGCGGCAACGGGCAGGGCAAGAGCGCCCTCCTCGACGCCATGACGTGGGCGCTCTGGGGCGAGGCCCGCAAGTCGAGCGACCTCCGCAAGCCGGACGAGGAGGTCCTCCGCATCGGCGCGCGGTCGATGGAGGTCGACTTCACGTTCCGCGTCGACGGCACCGAGCACCGGATCGTGCGGAGCTACACGCAGTCGGCGAGCGGGAAGACCTCGAAGCCCGGCCTCGAGCTTCAGGTCCGCGACGGGGGCGACTGGCGGGCCCTCACGGCCGAGTCCGTCAAGGCGACCCAGGAGGCCATCGACGCGCGCCTCGGGATCGACTACGAGACGTTCATCAACTCGACGTTCCTGCTCCAGGGCCGCTCCGACGAGTTCACCAAGAAGAAGCCGGGCGAGCGGAAGGAGATCCTCTCGAAGATCCTCGGGCTCGACCGCTACGAGCGGATGGCGGGCCGCGCCAGCGCGCGGTGGAGCCGGCAGAAAGAGCGCGTCCAGGCGCTGGAGGCCGAGGCCGAGCGGCTCACGGGAGCGCTCGAACACGAGGGCGCGTGGAACGCGGACCTGGCGGACGTCGAGGTGCGGCTGGCGGAGGTCGAGGCCGAGCGCGCCGCCGCCGTCGCGGCCGAGACCGAGGCCGCCGCGCGCCTCGCCCGCCTCGACGCCGCCGCGCGCGAGGCCGAGGCGCTCCGCGTGGCCCTCTCCGACCTCGACGCCCGCACCCAGAAGCTCGACGCCGACCGCCAGCGGCTCACGACGCAAGCCGAGGAGGCCGACGCGCTCATCGCCAAGGCCGACGCCATCGAGGCCGACCACGCGCGCTACGAGACGCTCCGCCAGCGGCGCACGGCGCTCGACGAGACGGCCACGCTGTTCCGCGGCATCGAGAGCCAGCGCCACGGCCTCCGCCTCGACCTCCAGCGGGCCACGGCCGAGGCCGAGGCGCGCGTGACGAAAGCGGAAGCCGCGCTCCGCACGCTCCAGGAGCGGAAGGCGGAGGACGAGCGCCGTCTCGAAGGCCGGCCCCGCGTCGAGGCGTCGCTGAAGGCGGCGACGGAGGCGGCGACCGAGCTGAAAACGCTGGAGGCGGTCCGTGCCACGCGCGCCGAGGCGACGGCTCGGATCGAGGCCATCGACAAGCGGCTCGCGTCCGAACGGGGGACGCTGGAGGGGAAGCGGCTGAACGTGATGGAGGAGGGGAAGCGGCTAGCCGCCGAGGTGGCGGAGCCGGAGGCGCACGACCTCGACGCGCTGGCGGCGGCCGTGGCCGAGGGCGAGGCGGCGGCGTCCCGGCTGGAGGCGCTGCGCGAGGAGGGCGTCGAGCTATCGGCCACGGTGAAGACGCTGGAGGCGCGGATCGAGACCGCCCAGGCGCAGCGGACGACGGTCGCCGGGCGCCGCACGCGCATCCTGCAATCCCAGGACGACGCCTGCCCGACGTGCGGGACGCCGCTCACCGACGCGCACCGCCAGGAGGTCGCCCAAACGTATGCCCAGGAGCTGGGCGAGCTGGACGCCGCCGTCGCCGCCGCCACGACCGACCGCGACGCCGCCCAGGCCCGCCGCGACGCGCTCCGCACCGACTACGCCCGCCTCAAAGCGTCCGCCGACGCCGGGGCCGCCGCCGCTCAACAGCTCGCCACCGCCCGCGACCGCCTCCAGCGCCGCACCCAGTCCGAGGCCCGCCTGAACGAGCTTCGGGAGGAAGCGCGTCGTCTCAAGCGACAACTCGCGGACGAGGCGTTCGGGCAGGCCCTCCGCGCCGAGCGGGCGGAGCTCGCCGACGTGCTCGACGCGAACCCGCTCGACGAGGCCCACCTCGACGCGGTCCGCCGCGACGCCGGCCTCCGCGACCACTGGGCCTCCGAACTGCGCGACCTCGACCGCGCCGCCGAACGGCTGGCGCAGACCGCCGCCGAGGCGAAGCGGAAAGAGACGGACCTCGCCGAGCGTCAGCAGGCGCTCGACGCGGGCGCGCACGGCGCCCCGTTCCGCGCCAAGCTGGACGCGCTCGACCAGCAGGCCGCCCGGCTCGGCTACGACCCCCAAGAGCACGAGGCGGTCAGCCGCGACCTCGACGCGCTCTCCGACGCGCCGGCCCGCCTCTCGCGCCTGCTCGACGCCCGCCGCTCCCGCGCCGACCTCGCCGAGCGACTGGCGGGCATGGCCGACGACCGCCGCGCCCTCGTGGCCGACCGCGAGTCGAAAGCCGAAGCGCTCGCCGCCCTCACCGGCCGGCTCGCCGACCGCGAGGCCGCCGAGGCCGCCCGCGCCCGCGCCGCCGCGTCCCGCGAGGACGCCGCGCGGCGGCTCTCCGAGGCGCAGGCCCAGCGTGGCGCCCTCCGCGAACGCCTCGACCGCGCCGCCCGCGACCGCGACGCCCTGAAGCAGACGCGCGCCGACCTCAAAGACGCCAAGCGCGAGCGGGCGCTCTACGGCCATCTCCGCCGCGCCTTCGGCCGCCACGGCATCCCGTCGCTCATCATCGAGGAGACGCTCCCCGAGATCGAGGACCGCGCCAACGCCCTCCTCGAACCGCCTCGCCGACGGCCGCACCCGCGTCGGCCTCGAGACGCTCAAAGACAAGAAAACCGGCGGCGGCACGCGCGAGACGCTCGACATCCGCATCACCGACGCGCAGGGCGTCGCCCGGTCCTACGAGACGTTCTCCGGCGGCGAGGCCTTCCGCGTCAACTTCGCGCTCCGCATCGCGCTCAGCCAGATGCTCGCCGAGCGCTCCGGCACCCGCATCCGCACGCTCGTGGTCGACGAGGGGTTTGGGACGCAGGACAAGGAGGGCCTCCAGAACCTGATCGGCGCCATCCGCGCCATCCAGGACGACTTCGACACGATCCTCGTGATCACGCACCTCGACGAGATCAAGGCCGCGTTCCCCGTCCGCATCGAGGTCCGCAAGGAGCCCGTGAGCGGCTCCACGTTCGAGGTGGTGGGCGTGTAGAGCGCTACGCCTCGGCGGCTCGGCGCAGCCGGTCCATCAGCCCCACGCCGAGGCCGACCTCGGGGACCGCCAGCGCGTCGAGCCGCCGGAGCCCCGCCGCGTCCACCTCGCGGAACGTGGCGAACAGCGCCCGCGCGTAGTCCTCGACGGACCCGACGGTGCGGACGAGGCCGTAGCCGGCGGGCGGCGCCTCCAGGCCGAGAAAGGCGGCGTCGGACGCGGGGAGGGCGTGGCCCAGGCTGGCGAGCACGCGGACGCGCGCGGTCGGGGCGTAGTGCCGGTGGCGGAGGCCGGGCGACCGGGCCGGGTCGGCGCTGCTCATCGCGCCGAGCACGGCGGTGTCCGGGATCACGGCGCGGAGGGCCTCCAGCGTCACGGCGCCGGGGCGGAGAACGACGGGCACGGCGCCCGTCACGTCCACGACCGTCGACTCGATGCCGACGGCGGGCGGCTCGCCCTGGAGGATGGCGTCGATGCGCCCGTCGAGGTCGTCGCGGACGGCGTGCCACGTCGTCGGGCTGGGGCGCCCGCTCCGGTTGGCCGAGGGCGCCACGAGCGGGACGCCGGCCGCCTCGATCAGCGCCCGCGCCGTCGCCGTCCCCGGCACGCGGACCGCCACGGTGTCGAGGCCGGCGGTGACGGCCGGCGGGAGGCCGCCGCGCGACGGGAGCACGAGGCTGATCGGCCCGGGCGCGAAGGCGTCCAGCAGGCGCCGCGCGAGGTCGGTCACGCGCGCCACCCGCCCCACGCCGTCCGCGCTGGCGACGTGGACGATGAGCGGGTTGTCGGGCGGACGGTCCTTCGCCCGGAAGACGGCCGCGACGGCGTCGGCGTCGAGCGCCGAGGCGCCGAGGCCGTAGACCGTCTCCGTCGGGAAGGCGACGGTCCCGCCCTGCCGGAGCACGGCGGCGGCCTCGGGGATCGAGCGGGTCAGGAGGGTGGCGGGCACGGCGGTAGCTTGGGGACGTTCCGACCCCCGCAAGATCCGACCCGATGGCCCAACGCGAACGCCCCGACCCCGGCGGCTACGACACCCACCACGTCGACGGCTGGGAGGTCCTCGTCGGCCAGTCGGCCAAGGACAACGACCGGCTCACGTTCAAGGTGGCCGCGCCGCAGGACGTGTGGCTCCACGTCGGCGGCGGCACGCCCGGCAGCCACGTCGTCGTCCGGAACCCGGACGGGGGCGAGGTCCCGCGCGCCGTGGTGAAAGAGGCCGCCGCGCTGGCCGTCCGCCACTCGAAGGCCAAGAACGCCAGCGGCAAGGTGGACGTCCACGTCTGCCGCGCCTGCGACGTGTCGAAGCCGCGCGGCGCCAAGCCCGGCTCGGTCCAGCTCCGTCGGTACGAGGCCGTGAAGGTCTACGGCGCGTAGGGAAACGGGAGGGCTCGGCACGACGGGGAGTCGTTGGGCAACGGGCGCCCGTCCCGCTGGCGGCGACGACCGCCAGCCCCCTGGTTCTTGGCCCCAATCCTAGCCCGCCCCCGGCCCGGTCGTCGCCCGGACCTCCAGCGCCGCGTCCGGGACGACCGACGCGGGCTCCTGCGAGGGACGCCCGATGTCGTCGGGGACGGGCCCGAGGGCGCGCGCCCATCTCCCGCTGCGGCACGCGGACGTTGACCGCGAAGGAACAGGCACGCGATCGGCATCGTACAAGTCACCAGCGACGCGGGGAGCGGGCGGCGTGAGGGACGGTGAGGCCGAGGCGTGGTTGACTACTATAGCGCTTCGATCCTTCGTTTTCGGCCCCACGTTCATGGACCTCTCGCCCCGCCCCGAGCACAAGTTCACCTTCGGCCTCTGGACGGTCAGCAACCCCGGACGCGACCCGTTCGGCGAGCCCGTCCGCCCGCCGCTCGACCCGGTCGAGGCCGTCCGCCTGATGGCCGACGTGGGCGCCTGGGGCGTCAACTTCCACGACGACGACCTCGTCCCGTTCGGGTCTTCCGCGTCGGACCGAGACCGGATCGTCCGCGGGTTCAAGGCCGCCCTCGACGAGACCGGCCTCGTCGTCCCGATGGCGACGACGAACCTGTTCTCGCAGCCGGTCTTCCGCGACGGCGCGTTCACGTCCGCGGACGCCGCCGTCCGCGCCTACGCGTTGCAAAAGACGATGCGCGCGATGGACCTGGGGGCCGAACTCGGGGCCGAGACGTACGTGTTCTGGGGCGGGCGCGAGGGCTCCGAGGTGGACGCCGCCAAGGACCCGCTCGACGCGCTGGCGTGGTTCCGCGAGGCGCTCGACTTTCTCTGCGCCTACTCCGAGGAGCAGGGCTACGGCTTCCGGTTCGCCCTCGAGCCCAAGCCCAACGAGCCGCGCGGCCACATCTACCTCCCGACCGTCGGGTCCATGCTGGCCTTCATCGAGACGCTGGAGCGCCCGGAGATGGTGGGCGTCAACCCCGAGGTGGCGCACGACACGATGGCCGGGCTCAACGTCACGCACGCCGTCGCGCAGGCCTGGGACGCCGGGAAGCTGTTCCACATCGACCTGAACGACCAGGAGCCGGGCCGCTACGATCAGGACTTCCGCTTCGGCGCGTCCAACCCGAAGTCGGCGTTCGCGCTCGTCCGGTTTTTGGAGGGCGTCGGGTACGACGGCCCCCGCCACTTCGACGCGCACGCCTACCGCACGAGCGGCCCCGCCGACGTGAAGGCGTTCGCCGAGGGATGCATGCGCACGTACCTCATCCTCGCCGAGAAGGCCCGCCAGTTCGCGAAGGACTCGGAGGTCCAGGCGATCCTGGCGGGAATGAACGAGACCGACCGCCGCACCGACCTCCCCGACGCCGCGCGCTCCGGGCCGTACTCCGCCGAGCGCGTCGCCGCCATCCGCGCGCACGACTACGGCGCCGCCTCGCTGGGCACGCGCGGCCGCCCCTACGAGCGGCTCGACCAACTCACGACGGAGATCCTCCTCGGCGTTCGGTGATGGACCTCCTGCTCGGCATCGACACCTCCACGACGGCGACGAAGGCGCTGCTGATGGACGCCTCCGGGCGCGTCCTCTCGGTCGGCTCGACGCCCCACACGCTCCAGACGCCGCGCCCGCTCCACCACGAGCAGGACCCGGCCGAGTGGTGGCAGGCCACGGCCGCCAGCATCCGGCAGGCGCTCGCCGAGGCCGGCGCCTCCGGGTCCGACGTCCGGGCCGTCGGGCTGGCGGGGCAGATGCACGGGCTCGTTCTGCTGGATGAGGACGGAGAGGTGCTGCGCCCGGCGATCCTGTGGAACGACGGCCGCGCGCAGGCGCAGTGCGACACGATCCGCCAGCGCCTCGGCGGGCTGGACGCGCTCGTCGCCGCGACCGGCAACGACGCCTTCGCCGGGTTCACGGCGCCCAAGTTGCTCTGGGTGCGCGAGCACGAGCCGGACGTCTACGCCCGCGTGGCGCAGGTGCTGTTGCCCAAAGACTACGTCCGCTATTGCATGACAGGCGCCTACGCCACCGACCGCGCCGGGGCGGGGGGGACGCTCCTGCTCGACCTCGGCACGCGCGACTGGTCCGAGGCCGTCCTCGACGCGCTCGACGTCCCGCGCGACTGGCTCCCGCCGACGCACGAGGGGCCCGAGGTCACGGGCGAGGTCTCGTCCGAGGCCGCCGAGGCGACGGGGCTCCGCGCCGGCACGCCCATCGTGGGCGGCGGCGGCGACCAGGCGGCGACGGCCGTCGGCGTCGGGGCGGTGCGGCCCGGAGTGTGGGCGCTCTCGCTGGGCACGTCGGGCGTCGTCTTCGCACCGACCGACGCGCCGCGCGTAGCGCCCGAGGGCCGCGCCCACGCCTTCCCGCACGCCGTCCCCGGCCTCTGGCACCTGATGGGCGTCATGCTCTCGGCCGCCGGCTCGCTCCGGTGGTACCGCGACACGTTCGCGCCCGCCATGGACTACGACGCGCTCCTGGCCGAAGCCGCCGACGTGCCCGCCGGCTCCGACGGGCTCACGTTCTTGCCCTACCTCGCCGGCGAGCGGACGCCCCACGCCAACCCGCTCGCCCAGGGCGGCTTCGTCGGCCTCACGCTCCGGCACGGACGGGGACACGCGACGCGCGCCGTGCTGGAGGGCGTGGCCTTCGGGCTCCGCGACAACCTGGAGCTGCTCCGCCAGTCGGGCGTCGAGGCACCGTCGGACGTGCGTGTAGCGGGGGGCGGCGCGGGGAGCCCGCTGTGGCGCCAGATCCTCGCCGACGCGCTCGGCGTGTCGCTCTCGCCGGTCCAGACGCCCGAGGCGGCGGCGTTCGGGGCCGGCCTGCTGGCGGGCGTCGGCGCGGGCCTCTGGACGGACGCGGCGGCGGCGGCGGACGCGGCCGTCGTCGTCGGGGCGTCGACCGAGCCGGGCGCGGAGGCCGTCGGCTACGAGCGGTTTCGGAGTCTCTACGGCTTGCTCGAACCGTCCTTCCCACGCCCGTAGCCGCATCGGCGGACGCTGGAGCAGAAGCCCTGGCGAGGGGCCTCCTACTTCAGCACGGTCACCTGCTGCGTGAGCCCCTCGCCGTCCGTCAACTCGACGCGGACGACGAAGCTCCCGGCGGCGAGCCGACCCCGTGCGACGCGCACCTCGTGCCACCCGGCTGGCCGTGCCTCGTCCACCACCACCGAGACCTCCCGTCCCAGCGGGTCGTAGACGGCGATGCGCACCGGCCCCGCCTCCGGCAGCGCGTAGCGAAGCGTGAGCGCGTCGGTCGCCGGGTTGGGATAGATCTCGAGCTGTAGCTTTTCCGGCGTTCGGCGTCCCCCCTCGTTCGCTACAGCCCCGCAAGAGGTGGCAAGCACTGCGTCGGGCGAGGTGCAGGCCCCTCCGGGATCGTTGCCGCCGATCACCACGTAGCCGCGAACGCCGGTGAAGGACGCGGGATCGCCGGAGACGAGACCCGCCAGTCCGCACGAGCAAGCGATCAGCGAGACGTTGTCCGCGACGGTGAGAGTGCCCTCGACCGAGGTGATGCGCTCCAGCCCGTCCAGCGTCTCCAGCGCGTCGTTGTCCTGGATGCGGAGGCCGGACCCGACGGACGCGACGTTTTCCAACCCCAGCAGTGAGGTCAACGAGTCGTTCTCCTCGATCTGGAGGGTGCCCCCGACCGAGACGACCCTCCCGTGCTTCGCGAACCCGTCCAGCGACTCCAGCGCACCGTTCCCCCGAATCTGGACGTCGCCGGTGACCCGTCGGACGTTCTCCAGCCCGGCGAGCGAGGTCAGCGCGGCGTGGTCTTCGATGTAGAGGACGTTGCCAATGGAGGTGAGCGTTTCCAGCCCGGCGAGCGAGGTCAGCGAATCGTTGCGCCTGAGTTCGACGCTCCCGTTCACCGAGGCGAGGCTCTCCAGCCCGGCGAGCGACGCCAGCATGGCATTGTCCTCGATGCGGAGGTCGATGCCGGTGGACGCGACGTTCTCCAGGCCGGCGAGCGATTCCAGCGCGTCGTTGTCGTAGATACTGAGCGTAGTGCCGACGGACGTGAGACCCGAGAGCGACGAGAGCGAGGTCAGCGCGCCGTTCCTGCTGATGCTGACGTCACCGACGGAGGTGAGGGCTTCCAGCCCCACGAGCGATTCCAGCACGTCGTTGTCCCAGATGCGGAGGGCGTCGTGGACCGTGGTGAGGCTCTCCAGCCCCGCGAGCGATTCCAGCGCGGGGTTGTTCTGGACATGGACGAAACGGTCGACGGAGGTGAGTTGCCCCAGTCCCGCGAGGGAGGGGAGGGCGCTGTTGTTCTCGATGAGGAGCCGCCCGCCGACCGACGTGACGCTGTCCAGCCCCGCGAGCGACGTCAGCCCATCGTTGTACTCGATCCACAGGTCGCCCTCCACCGACGTGAGGTTCTCTAGCCCCGCGAGCGATTCCAGCGCGAGGTTCCGGTCGATGCGGAGATCTCCGCCGATCGACGTGATCTCTTCCGCGCCTGCCAGCGAAGCGAGGGCACCATTGGAATAGATGTCGAGGTCTCCACCCACCGTGACGTTCTCCAGGCCTGCGAGCGACTCCAGCCCATCGTTGCTGTCGATGAAGAGGCCGCCCTCGATCGCCGTGTTCTCCAGGCCCGCCAGCGAGGCCAGGGCAGGGTTGGCAAGGAGTCCGAACTCGCCCCCAAACGAGGTGACGTTTTTCAGCCCCGCCAGGGACGTCAGCGCGCCGTTGTCGGAGATCGAGACGTCTCCACCGATAGACGTGATGCTCTCCAACCCTGTGAGTGATTCCAGCACGTCATTCGCGGAAATGCGGAGCCCTCGGCCGATGGACGTGATGTTTTCCAGCCCCTCAAGCGAGGACAGATCGGTGCCATACACCCCGAGGCTAAGACCGATGGATGTGAGGCCCGAGAGCGGCGAGAGGTCCGATATGTCGTTCTCAACGGCAAACCGCCCGATCAGCAGGGTGCCCGTGACCTCGCTGCACGCGAAGGCGTCCACCTCGGCTTGTGAATCGAAGGACACGTCGGCGCAGACCTGAGCGCGTGCGGACACCGCGGCGACGCAAAGAATCCAGAGAGCGAAGATGCGGGAGCGGCGCATAGCGGGAAGTGGGGGAATTTAAAAAGCGAAAGTATCCAAGGCGGAGCCCCACGCCGCTCTCGCCGTGCCGCCCGACCCGACCCGTCACTCTCATCGTCGCTGGCATGAACATCTCTGCCAGGAGGGGATTTCTGCGCTGGCGGCGGGCATCGCTCACAAGGAGAGGCGGAGCGGGTGGAGTCGACGACGACCACGCGTCGGATGGGGGCGTAGAACCCGCGTGGAGCCGACAGGGACCGACTCCGCTGGGCAGGCCGGAAGCGCGAAGCGGACGCCGTTGTCACGTCGGCCGGCTCCGCGAGGACGCACCGGACCTCGGGGACTGGCGGCCCGCGGTGGAGCGGCTGGGGAGCAGCACGGTCGTCGCCTCGCGCTTGGCGCCGGACGCGGAGAGCACCACGGCCCGTGAATGCGAGTCCCGAATCGACGTCGGCGTGGGCCGCTCCCCGCCGTCGGCCCGAGCGCGGACGCGGCCCCCGCCAACGGCCGCCCTGACGACCGCCTGTCTGACCGAGACGGGCCGCCGAAGCCGGCCTTCGACGCCGTGACCGGCGTCCCGCCTCGTCCGACCCTGTCGCTCTGCCACATGTCCGTCCGTGTGGCGAGCGTCGTTGCGCTTCGCGGCCGGTCACCCATCGCGGCCCCGCCGAGGCCGAGTGGGGACGGGTTGCAACGGCTCCCCGTTCTCCTTGGCGTGCCGCACCGCCGCGCCGAAGGGACTCGCCAGTCGATCGGGGACGACCGGGGCGCCGGATAAGACACCAGCGGGGCGGCCACAAAAAACGCCGGCTCAGGAGACTGAGCCGGCGTCGGTGGTAGCGGGGGCAGGATTCGAACCTGCGATCTTCGGGTTATGAGCCCGACGAGATACCACTTCTCCACCCCGCGATCGGATTCCCATGGTACGGACCGCCGGCCCCGGCCGCAAGCCGGCGGGAGGGAGCGCCTGTGAAGATCCCCGCCCGCGCCGAGGCCGAGGGAGCCGAGGCCCTGCGAGCCGAGAGATCCGACCGGCACCTCCCCTTTTACGATCTGCCGACTATCTTGGGACCTCATCCCGCCCCAACGCTGTTTTTATGGCCTCTGTCCGTCCGTTCCGGGCGTTTCGTCCCGTGCCCGACCACGCCGAGAACGTCGCCTCCGTTCCCTACGACGTCGTCTCGACGGCCGAGGCCCGCGAACTGGCCGCCGGCAACGAGCACTCGTTCCTCCACGTCGTCCGTCCCGAGATCGACCTGCCCGAGGGGACCGACGAACACGCCGACGCCGTCTACCAGAAGGGCGCCGAGAACCTCCGGGCCCTCCTCGCCTCCGACGCCTTCGTCCAGGAGGACGAGCCGCGCCTCTACGTCTACCGCCTCGTCATGAACGGGCGCGAGCAGACGGGGATCGTCGGCCTCGTCTCGACCGAGGAGTACGACGCCGACGTGATCCTCAAACACGAGAACACGCGGCCGGACAAGGAGGACGACCGGACCCGCCACATCGTGACGCAGCGGGCGCACGCCGAGCCGGTGATGCTCACGTACCGCGGCCACGACGCCATCGACGAGGCCGTCGCGGAGGCGATGGAGGCCGAGCCGCTCTACGACTTCCGTGCCAAGGACTACGTCCAGCACACCGTCTGGGCGCTCCCGGACCCGGAGGCCGCGGCCGAGGCGTTCGGCGAGGTCGACGTTCTTTACGTGGCCGACGGCCACCACCGGAGTGCCGCCGCCGCCCGCGCCGCCCGCCAGCTGGCGGACGACGAAGAGGCCGCCCACTTCCTGGCCGTCCTGTTCCCGATGGAGGAGATGGAGATCCTCCCCTACAACCGGATCGTCCGCGAGCTGCCGGTGGGGAGGGGGAAGTTCCTGGAGCAGCTCCGCCGCAAGTTCGACGTCGAGGAGGCCCTGTTCCCCGAGCCCGACGACTACGGCGTGGTCGCCTTCTACCTCGGGCTCGACTACGGCTGGCACACGCTCGTCCTCCCGGAGACCCAGCGCGACGGCGTGGCCGACACCCTCGATGTGGCTCGCCTCAACGAGTTCGTCCTGGAGCCGATGCTCGGCATCACCGACCCGCGTACGGACGAGAACGTCGGCTTCGTGGGCGGCATCCGCGGCGCCGAAGAGCTGGAGCGGATCGTGAACATGGGCGAGGCCGAGATCGCCTTCTCTATGTTCCCGACGAGCCCCGAGGAACTCCTCGACGTGTCGGACGCGGGCGAGCTGATGCCGCCCAAGTCGACGTGGTTCGAGCCCAAGCTCCGTAGCGGCCTCCTCGTGCACCGCTTCTAGGAATTGAGAGGGGGGAGTTGGAACCTGCACCCCGGTGTCTCGGGTCGCCGACCAGGCAACCCGGCAAAGAGACAGGGTGGAGGCTGAACGTTCCCCGTCCGTCCGACTCTCAGTTCCACATTCTCAGTTGAAATGGTTGTTCTCGTTGCTGACTCCTTTTCCGGCGCGGCCCAGGAGCGCCTCCGAATGGCCGGCCACACCGTCGTGGAGAAGGCCGGACTGACGGGCGACGCGCTCACCGCCGCGCTGGCGGAGCACGACCCCGAGGTCCTCGTCGTCCGCTCCACGAAGGTGACGGCGGCGGACCTCGACGCGGCCCGTAGCCTGGAGCTGA
This sequence comes from Rubricoccaceae bacterium, assembly GCA_963811175.1. Classification (GTDB taxonomy): domain Bacteria; phylum Bacteroidota; class Rhodothermia; order Rhodothermales; family Rubricoccaceae; genus Rubrivirga. Next base: position 163,768 of record CAWEQE010000003.1, read on the forward strand.
TCGTCCGTGCCGGGGCCGGCGTGGACACCATCGACGTGGCGAGGGCCTCTCAACGAGGCGTGTTCGTGGCCAACTGCCCAGGGAAGAATGCCTCGGCGGTGGCGGAGTTGGCTTTCGGGCTGATCCTCTCGCTCGACCGACGCATCCCGGACAACGTGATCGCAGCGCGCGCGGGGCAGTGGGACAAGAAGGGGTTCGCCTCGGCGCGTGGGCTCCGCGGGCGGACGCTCGGCCTGATCGGGCTGGGCAACATCGGCCGCGAGATGATCGCCCGCGCCCGCGCCTTCGGGATGCCCATCGTGGCCTGGAGCCGCTCGCTGACGCCCGAGGCCGCCCGCGACCTGGGGGTCCAACACGCCGAGACGCCGCTCGACGTGGCCCGCCAGTCGGACGCCGTCTCGGTCCACGTCGCCTCGACGCCGGAGACCGAGAACCTGATCGACGGCGCCTTCCTCGACGCGCTCCCGGACGGCGCCTTCCTCATCAACACCTCCCGCGCCGACGTGGTGGACGAGGAGGCCGTGGCCCAGGCCGTCGCCACGCGCGGGCTCCGCTACGCCACCGACGTGCCGGCCGGCGAGCCTCAGGCCAAGCAGACCGACTTCGCGCACCCGCTCGCCGACGCCGCCTACATCACGCACCACGTCGGCGCCTCGACGGACGAGGCGACGGAGGCCATCGGCCAGGAGGCCGCCCGCGTGATCCTGACCTACGCCGAGACGGGCCGCGTCGAGAACGGCGTGAACCTCGCGGACCAGACGCCGGCCACGCACCTGCTGACGGTCCGTCACCTCGACCGCGTCGGCGTGCTGGCGGGCGTGCTGGGCGAGATGCGGGAGGCAGGCTGGAACGTGCAGGAGATGGAGAACCTCGTGTTCGCCGGGGCCGGCGCCGCCTGCGCCCGGATCCGCTTCGACGGGCAGCCCGACGAGGCGACGCTGAGCCGCATCCGGGAAGTGGAACACGTGATCAACGCGACCGCCCTGGAGTTGTAGCGTCCCGGGCGTCGCCTACACCTTCCAGACGATGCCGCGCTGATAGAGGGCGCGGAGGACCAGGAACCAGCCGCTCACCCAGACGAGGGCGTAGAGCAGCGAGGCCATCTCGGGCGGCGCCAGCGGGGCGAACAGGGTCTGGTAGATCCACGACTGGAGCGACGTCGTGCCCTCGCCCCCCGCCACCTGGATCCGCGCCAGCGTCTGCGCCAGCAGGCTGCTCCCGGCGAATACCAGCAGCGCGTTGACGCCGTAGATCACGAACGGCCGCGTCCAGCCCCGCTGGCCGCGCACGTCGGCGAACCAGTAGCACACGCCCAGGACGCTGAAGGCCAGGCCGCCGGTCAGCAGGACGTACGAGCTCGTCCACAGCGACTTGTTGACGGGGAAGACCCAGCCCCACGCCCCGCCTGCCGCCGCCAGCAGGACGCCGGCCACGAGCAGGAGGGCCGCCTTCTCGGTCGGCGTCCGGTCGTCCCGCCCCAGAAGCCGACCGGCGGCGAGGCCGAGGAGGGTGGTGACGATGGCTGGAAGGGTGCTGAGCAGGCCTTCGGGATCCCACAGCCCGTCGGCTCCCACCCAGAGGTGGCCGCCGAGCACCAGGCGGTCGACGAAGGCGGCGATCGTCTCCTGAGGCACGTCGAGGTGGCCGGCGCCGATGCCCGGGACGGGGACGAGCGTGAGGGTGGCCCAGTAGCCGAGCAGGAGGACGGCGCCCACGACCCAGCGCGTCCGCGCGCTCGTGTAGAGGAAGAGCAGCGAGGCGGCGAGGTAGCACAGCGCGATCCGCTGGAGCACGCCCATGATGCGGAGGTCGCTCAGGTCCATGCCCTCGCCCGCTAAGAACCGCCAGCCGCGCGAGTAGAACGAGAGCGCCAGCCCCAGGCCGAACAGCACCGCCGCCCGCTTGACGGTCTTCCGGACGAGGTCGCCCCGGTCGGCGCCCCGCGCCAGCCGCTTGGTGAAGGCCAGCGGGATCGCCACGCCGACGATGAACAAGAAGAACGGGAAGATGAGGTCCGTCGGCGTCCAGCCATGCCACGCGGCGTGCTCCAGGGGCGGGTAGATGGCGCCCCACGTCCCCGGGTTGTTGACCAGGATCATCCCCATGATGGTCAGCCCGCGGAACACGTCGAGCGAGATCAGGCGCGTGGGGGCCGGCCGCTCCAGCGGACGAGGAGCGGCGGTGAGACGAGCGGGCGCAGCGGCGACGGCCATGGACAACAGGGGAAGCTGTCCGAACGTAGCTCATCCGGCGCAGCCGTCGCGCACCGAATCGCCGGTCCCCACGGAGATCGGCCTGGGAGACAAGGCTCGTTCCCTTTCAAACACGGACGCCCCGCTCCGTTTCGAGGGGAGGAGCGCGACCAGGACGGCCGCCCGCACCGCCCCGATGGGTTCGGAGCCGCGTCGGCGGAGGCTACTCCGTTGGCGCGCCCGCCTGGGCGAGACTGTTGAACCCGCCTGCGTTGACGACGCGCTCGAAGCCCATGTCCTGCATCACCTTGGCAGCCCGCCCGCTCCGGTGGCCCGAGGCGCAGTAGACGTAGACCGTCTGGTCGCGGTCGAGGTCGTCCACCTGCTGGCGGAAGTTGTCCGCGAGCACGTTCGCATTGCGGGCGCCGGCGACGTGGCCGCCCTCGTATTCCTCGGCCGTCCGCACGTCCAGGACCGGGGCGCCGGCCTCGATGGCGGCCACCACGTCGGCGACCGGCTCGCGCTCGCCGCCGCGCGTGAGGTACCGGAACAGGAGGAACGCGCCGACGACGGCGACGAGGAGGAGGGCGGTGCGCATGGGTTACGTCCAGAGGGTGCGGGCGAGGGCGAGGGTCCGGCCGTCGGAGGCCCGCGTAAGCTCGTGCTCGCGGACGCCGCCCGCCAGCGGGCCGGCGCGCGAGACGACCACGTCGCCGGCCACGGCCTCGGCGCGGTAGAGCACGTCGATCCCGGCGAGCCCTGCGTCCGAGGGGAGCGCCTCCAGCGTCCATTCCAGGAAGCGGACGTTGTTGGCGTGGCCCACGCGGTCGAGGTCCGACCGGCGGACGGCGAACGTCTGCTCGGCCTCGACGGTGTCGGGCGCCGTGGGCGCGGCCTCGAACGTGAGCGCGCGCGAGGCCTCGGGGCGGAACGCGTAGAACGCCTCCGGCAGGCGGACCGGCCGCCGTCGCTCGACGTGCATCACCAGCCACGCGCTCGTTCCGCGCACGAGCACGCGCCCGTCGGCCGCGCGGAGCCGGTAGTCGCGGAAGGCGCGGAGCCCGTCGTTCCCGCTCGACCACGTCTCGACCTCGACGGCCTCCCGCATGGCCGGCCGCTCCGCGACGGCGAGGCGCAGCCGCGTCTGCACCCACGTGCCGACGGCGCCGCCGCCGAGGTCGAACGTCTCCATGTCGGCTGCGCGGGCGTGCTCGCCGGCGGCCTCCTGGAACAGGTCGGCCACGACGAGGACCGAGGCCCGCTCGTCCGGCCCGACCTCGTACGCACGGATCGTGAACGGCTGGCGCCAGACGAGCGGGGCGTCGGACACGCTACGGCCGCTGGAGCGTGGCGTCGAGCGTGATCTCGGCGGCCTTCAGGACCTTCGAGAGCGGGCAGTTCTCCTTGGCGTCGTTGGCGATCTCCAGGAACTTCTCCTCCGAGATGCCCGGCACCTCGGCGACGAGTACGAGGTCGATCGTGGGGATCTCAAATCCGTCCGGGCCCTTCTCCAGGTGGACCTTCGCCGTCGTCTCGGCTCGGCTCGGCGGGTGGCCGGCTTCGGCGAGCCCGTGGGAGACGGACATCGTGAAGCAGCCGGCGTGGGCGGCCCCGAGCAGCTCCTCCGGGTTCGTCCCGGCCTCCCCGTTTTCTTTGAAGCGGGACGAGAACGAGTACGGCTTTTCCTGGAGGGCGTTGCTTTCGGTGGAGATGGCGCCGGAGCCGTCGGAGAGGGAGCCGGACCAGTGAGCGGAGGCGTTGCGGGTTAGCATCTGAAGGGGGGAGAGGAAGGGAGGAGGGCTACCCGAGAGCGTCGGGCATTGTTCGCCGTGCGGCGTGGGGAAAGACCGGACCTCCCTCCGAGAAGGAACAGCCACGCCCGTCTGGGGCTTCACCTACTCCCTCAACCACCCAATCCCACTCTTATGGCTACCTACAAAGACCGTCCGATGATGACGGGCACCTTCGGAGACCCCACCTCCGCCAACCGCGCCTACACCGACTTCCGCGACCGCGGCTACACCGACGAAGACATCCACGTGATCATGTCCGACGACGCGCGCGAGCGCTACAACCGGGACGTGGACGAGGTCAGAATCGAGGAGGGCTCGAAGGCGATGGAGGGCGCCGGGGCCGGTGCGGCCATCGGCGGCAGTGCTGGCGGCGTGATCGGCGCCATCGCCGGCATCGGCGGCGCCGTGCTCATCCCGGGTCTCGGAGCCGTGGCCGGCCCGCTGGCGGGCGCTCTCGCTGGCGCGGGGGCTGGCGGCGCGGCCGGGAGCCTCGTCGGCGCCCTCGTCGGCGCGGGCATCCCCGAGGACCAGGCCAAGGTCTACGAGAAGGACGTCAGGGAAGGCAACTACGTCGTCGGCGTCCACCCGCGCGACGACGACCGCGACTACGTCCGAAGCCGCTACGACGAGTACGGCGCCTCCAACGTGTACTACAACGACCCGGACGCCGTCTAGCCGTCTCCGGCAGATGCTTCCTGGGGACTCGGGCTCGCGCCCGGGTCCCCGCTTTTGTGTGGCGTTGGCAAGCAGCCGTGGCCCTCTGGGGCAACTCTCACCCCTCCGCGGGCGGCCGCCGCCAGTGGGACGCGCCTCCCACTGCCCGCTGCTACCGGGCCTGCCGAATCGCCTCGACGGCCGTTTCGTCCTCCAGCGCCGTCACGTTGCCGAGGTCGCCGCCGAGATGGGCGGCGCGGATCACGCGGCGCATCACCTTCGCGTTGCGCGTCTTGGGGAGCGCGTCCACGAACAGGACCGCTTTGGGCCGGAGCGCCTTGCCGAGCGCCTCGGCCACCCGGTCCACGAGCGACTGGCGGAGCGTGTCGGACTCGGCCGCGCCGGATGCCAGAACGGCGAAGGCGACCACGGCCTGGCCCTTGACGTCGTCCGGGACGCCGACGGCGGCGCTCTCCCGCACCTCGGGCGCCGCGTTGAGGGCGGCCTCGACCTCGGCCGGCCCGAGCCGCTTGCCGGCCACTTTGATGGTGTCGTCCGAGCGGCCGAGCAAAAACCACTGGCCGTCCGCGTCGACGGCCGCGAAGTCGCCGTGGACCCAGAGGCCGGGGATCTGGCGCCAGTACGACTCGAGGTAGCGCTCGTCGGCGTCGGCGCCCCCCCAGAACCCCCGCGTCATCCCGACCCACGGCTGGCGGATCACCAGCTCGCCGACGGCCCCGCGTACGGACGCGCCTCCTTCGTCCACCACGTCCGCGTCCATCCCCACGACGGGGCCGGAAAAGCCGCACGGCTTGAGCGGCTCGACGTGGTTGCCGCACACGATCCCTCCCGAGATCTCGGTCCCGCCGGAGTAGTTGAGGATCGGCTTGGCGCCGTCGAGAACGGTCTCGAACAGCCACCGCCAGCTCTCGGGGTCCCACGGGCTGCCCGTCGAGCCGACCGCGCGGAGGGCCGAGAGGTCGTGGGCCTCGACCGGCTCGGTCCCGTGCGGCATCAGGGCGCGGACGAGGGTGGGGGAGAGGCCGAGGAGCGTGACGCCGTGGCGCTCGCAGATCGCCCACGTCCGGTCCGGCTCGGGGAAGTCCGGGGCGCCGTCGAACAGCACCATCGTCGCCCCGTTGAGGAGGGCGCCGAACACGAGCCACGGCCCCATCATCCAACCCATGTCGCTCATCCACCACACCACGTCGCCGGGGCGGACGTCCATCGGGTGCCGCATGTCCTGGGCCGCCTTGATCGGGAAGCCGCCGTGCGTGTGGACGGCCCCCTTCGGCGTGCCCGTCGTCCCGCTGGTGTAGAGGAGCATGGCGACGTCCTCGGCGGCGGTGTCTTCGAGGCGCGTCGTCTCCGGGCCGGCCGTGTCGCGGCCGATCTGCATCAGCGTCTCCCAGGTGACGTCGCGGCCGGCCCGCATCGGCGTCCCGATCAGCTCGTCGCCCATCCGGTTCACCACGACCACGGTGCGCACGCTGGGGACGTCCGCCAGTGCCTCGTCGGCGGTCGCCTTCATCGGGACGACCCGGCCCCGGCGCGGGGCGCCGTCGGCCACGACGAGGGCGACGGCGGTCCCGTCGCGCAGGCGCGTGGCGACGGCCTCGGCCCCGTAGCCGGAGAACAGCGGCAGGACCACGCCGCCGACGCGGACGACCGCCAGGAAGGCGACGACGATCTCGGGCGTCATCGGGAGGTAGAGCCCGACGGCGTCGCCGGGCCCGATCCCGTGGGCGCGGAGCCCGGCCGCGCACGCCTCCACCTCGGCGTGGAGCTGGCGGTAGGTGAGCGCGCGCGTCTCGCCCTCCTCGCTCTCGTAGCGGACCGCGTCGCGCGCCCACGTCTCCGTCCCGGCCCACTTGTCGAGCGCGTTGTGGACCACGTTCATCCGCCCGCCGACGTACCACCGGGGCCGCTCGATGCCGTCCGAGGTGTCCAGGACCTGGGCGTACGGGACGGAAAACTCGATGCCGAGGTCGTCCAGGACGGCGTCCCAGAACCGGCCGACGTCGTCGAGCGCCCACGCCTGGAGCGCGTCGTAGGAGTCGAGCCCGAGGCGAGTCCAGAAGCGGGCCAGGTTGGTGCCGGCGACGTGCTCCGGCGGAGGGCGCCAGGCGACGGATTGGCCGAACGGGAACGGGTCAGGCATGGGGGGCGGTAAAACCGACGGTGACGTCCGGGGGCCTCAGAACGCGAGCTGAAAGTTGAGGAGCGCCTGCGAGGGCTCGTCGTACCCGTCGTCGGCGTCGGAGAGGGGCACCACAACGTTCGCCTGGAGGCTCGCCGCGCGCGTCAGCGTGCGGTTGTAGCCGAGCAGCACCTCCGTCGAGGCGCGCTCGGCGTACTCGACGCTGATCACGTCGAGGCGAGCGAGCACGCGGTCGTCCGCCGTGAGGTCGTAGCCCACCGTGGCGTAGCCGCCGTCCAGCCCGGTCGGGTCGAGGGCGGAGTACGGCTCCTCGAACCGCGAGCGGAGGATCTCGCCCGCCAGCAGGAACCTCCCTACCCGCACGCGCACGTCCGCGCCCAGGTCGAGCCGACCGGGCGCCTCGATCTCGTCCGACGTGTCGGGGGTGTTGTACGCTGCGTTCGCGCCGAACGTGACGGTGCCATCGCCGAACCCGGCCTGCGCCTGGGCGCGGCCGGCCACCAGGGCACCTCCGCGATCGCGCGGCGAGAGCAGCGCGCCGGTGCGTGTGCGCGTTTGGGTCGCATTAAAGACGCCGACGCGAAGCGAGAAGGGGCCTCCGCCGGGCGCGGTGAGGAGCTGCGCGCCGACAGAGCGGCCGGGCGCCACGGCGCGCACGACGCGGGCGCGGTTGACGAAGTCGATGGCGGCGGCGCTCGTCAGGTACTCGGCCGAGAACGGGACCTTCTGGCGCCCGACGACCCCGCGCGTCGCGTCCGACCCGTAGCTGACGTAGGCGTCGAGGAGCGAGGGGCTCCGCGCGAAGTCACCCCGTAGGAAGTAGCCGATGCCCCCGTCGAGGCGCCCGCCGATTCCGAACCGCGCCGTCGCCACCTCGATGCGCGCCTGGTCTCCCTCGACCTCTTCGAAGGGCACCGTCGGGACGACCTGGAGCAGCGCCGTGAACCGGAGGTAGTCTCTCTGGAAGCGGGCGACGAGGTCGTCGTAGCGGGGCTCCTCAGCGGTCTGTGTTTGGCCGCCGCCCCCGCCGGCCTCGTCCACGGGCCGGTCCTGAGCGACGGCGGGGACAGCGACGAGGAGTGCGAGCAGGAGAGACGACGGGCGGGGCATCGGGGTGGGGGAGGGGACCGCGAAGCTACGGGAGCGACGGGGCGACGGCGCGGGGCCGAGCTCCCGAGCTCCAAGGTGGCCTGAGACCTGGAGGAGGGATTTCCCGACGTGGCATTGGGGGACGTGGCTGGAACGCTCGTGTAGCGGAACGGTGAGACAAATCCTCTCTCATCCCCTCCACCATGGCAAAACCCTCCTCTCAGACGAAGACCCGAACGAAGCCCGACTCCTCGTCTGGCTCGTCCACCGCCGAGCAGGCCAAGCGCGAGGCGTCGAAGACCGCCGACGACGCGAAGAAGGCCGCTGCCGACGTGGCCGACACGGCCAAGGGAGCCGCGAAGGACGTCGCCGACACCGCCACCGACAAGGCCCAAAAGCTCGCCGACGACGCGGTCGACAAGGCCAAGGGCGCCGCCTCGTCCCGGAAGAAAGAGGCCGCCAGCGGCCTCTCCGACGTCGCCGACGTGCTCCACGACGCCGGCGACTCGCTCCGCGACCACGACCGTGATGCGTTCGCGCGCTACGCCGACCAGGCGGCGGGCCAGGTCGAGGAGTTCACATCGGCCATCCGGGACCGGAGCGTCGGGGAGATCCTCGACGAGGCGGAGCGGTTCGCCCGCCGCGAGCCTGGCCTGTTCGTCGGAGGCGCGTTCCTGCTCGGCATCTTCGGCTCTCGGTTCCTCAAGGCGTCGAGCCAGGACGCGGGCGCCGACCGCTCGGGCTCGCGCGGCCCCGCGCGCACCGGCTCGATGGCCACCGGCTCGGGGGCGGCGTACGCACAGACTGGCTCTCGGCGCTCGTTGGGCACGTCGGCCGCGACGGGCGCGACGGGCACGTCGGCCGCGACGGGCACGGCCCGGACGACCGCCAGCCGCTCCGCCGCCCGCGACACGAACGCCTCCACTCGCTAAACCGATGGCCGACCCCCGCACTCCGCCCCCCGCTCCTGCCGTCCCGCCGGACTCCGTCACGCTCGTCGAAGGCGACCGGTCACAGCCCCCTGCTGCCGCCGACAGCTCGCTGGCCGACCTCCTCTCGGAGCTCTCGAAAGAGACGACGACGCTCGTCAAACAGGAAGTCCGGCTCGCCAAGGCCGAGGCCCGCGAGGAGATCCGAGAGGCCGGCAGAGGCGTCGGCGCAGCCGTCGCCGGTGGCGCCGTCGCCTACACCGGCCTGATCGCACTCGTGATCGGCCTTGGCTGGGGGCTCGGTGAGCTCCTCGGCGATGTCGAGTGGCTCGGCATCACCATCGCCGGCGTGCTCGTGGCCATCATCGGCTACGTCATGCTCAAGAAAGGCCTCGACCAACTCAAGACGCTTTCCCCCCCGCTCGACACGACAACACACACTCTACAAGAGGACAAACAATGGATCAAGGAAGAGACCCCGTAACTGGCCGCCCGGCCACCCCGCCCACCGACACGACGCGCACGTCGTCGAACCCCGACGTGATCGCCGACGACATCCGTGAGACGCGCGCGGAGATGGACGAGACGATCAGTGCGATCGGATCGAAGCTCGACCCGTCGCACCTCGTCGACGAGGCGAAGGACATGGTCACGTCGTCGGCCCGCGACGCGGGCGCCTCGATGCTCGACCAGGTCAAGAACAGCTCCGTGCTCGACACGATCAAGGACAACCCGCTGCCCGCGATGGCCGTCGGCCTCTCGGTCGCATGGTTCCTCTCCAAGGTCGGGGAGTCGGAGAGCGACCGGTACCGCTATGAGCGCTACCGCGAGACCGGAGACCCGTACTACGCCCCCCGCTACCGAGGCCGCTACGACCGTGCCTACGGCGCCGGCTACGGCGTCGCGTACGACCCTGGGCGCTACGGCGCCTCCGGCGAGGCGGGCGGCGGCGACGGGTCGATGATGGACGAGGCCAAAGACAAGGCCGCCAGCTTCGTGGACACCGCCAAGAACAAGGTGACCGGCGCCGCGGACACGGTTGAGGAGAAAGCGTCGAACCTGGCCGACCGGGCCGGCGACGCCTTCGACGGCGCCACGAACGCCGCCGGCGACCGCGCTCGCGGGGCCGGCCGCCAGCTCCAGCGCTACGAGCGCCGGGCCGAGTCGTGGCTGGACCGCCATATGCAGCAGAACCCGCTCGCGGTGGGCGCCGTGGCCCTCGCCGCCGGCGCACTCGTCGGCCTCTCGGTCCCCGAGACCGACGCCGAGGACCGGGCCTTCGGCGACCAGGCCGAGGCCGCTCGCCAGCAACTGGCGTCGGCGGCCGAGGACGCCAGCGAGCGCGTGACGAGCGCGGCCCAGGACGTGGCCAACGAGGCGGCGGACAAGGCCGAGCGCGTCGGCAAGAAGGCCGAGTCGAAGGCCAAGAAGGTCGGCAACAAGGCACAGTCCCGTGCCGAAAACGTCGCCGATGAGGCCAAGCCCTCGGGCGGCCAGGGCTCATCGTCCTCTCGCTCGAAGAGCGGGTCATCCACAGCGAGCACCGCGAAGGGCGACAAGACAACGGCGAGCTCGGCCCCGTCGGGGTCGTCGTCAAAGAAGACCACCACGAGATCGAAGTCGTCCTCGTCGAAGTCCTGACGCCGGCCGCCGCCGACGAATGCGGGCCGCTTCCTTCTCGGGGGGCGGCCCGCTTCCGTCAGGGGCGGCACCTGAGAACCCGAGCGAAACGATAGGGGTCTGGCGGCTGGCTCATGCGAGCGCCAGTCCGTCGGGCCGACCCTCTCTTGCTGCGGCCCGAGTTCACAGGCGACGCGGTCGCAGTCGATGGCGTCGTGGTTCGTGCCGCCGTCGAGAGACTCGTCGATTCCGGTTCGCGCCGTCGCCACGCCAATGCCGCCGCCACCCTCGGCGGTCTCGAACGGCACCGTCGGGAGGACCTGAACGAGCGTCGTGAGCCCGAGGTCGTCCCTCTGGACGTGGGCGGCGGAGGCGCCGTAGCGCAGTTCCTCGGCGGTGATGGTTTAGCGCCAGTCCCCCGCCTTCGTCCACCGGTCGGTTTTGAGCGCTGACCCTCGTGGCCTGCGGAGGAAGAGGCCGAGCAGGTGGAAGAGAAGCGGACGCCCCGGTGGCTCAGTGCCACCGGGGCGGGGAGACCCCGGGGAGGGCCGAAATGCCCGTATCCCTCTGCCCCCTCTTCCAACTGAAGGGTGCTCTAGTCGCGCCGGGAGAATGCGTCGGCGGGGAGGTCATCCGGCGCACCGACCTTGCCGCCAAAGGCCGCCGCGACGGCGCCGAGGAGGAGGGCGAGGAAGCCGATCAGCGCGGCGGTCCCGAGGAAGTCCGTCGCGTCCTCCGCCGTGGAGACCGCCTGCGTCGAGAGCGTGTCGATCTCGGCAGATACTTGGCCCCGAAGTGTCTGGAACCGCGTTTCCATCTCGTTCACCGTCTGGCGCGCCTCCGCCTCGGTCATGTCGGTCTCCGCGACGATCACGTTGACGAGGTCCTCGCGGTCGGCGCTCTGAACGGCCTGGTTGGCCTGTCCGAAGGTCTGCTCGATAGCCGTCCGGAGGTCGGCCTCGGCGTCGGGCGTCAGGGCCTCGGGCTGGAGGTTGGGGTCGTCGGTCTCGCGGAGGATCTGCTGGGCCTCGGCCTGGATCTGGTCGAGGCTCGGCGTGTTCACCCGCTGCTGCACGGCGTCGGCCGCCTCCGGCGCGACCGCCGCGACGCCCGAGCCCACCGCGCTCAGACCCGAGCCAATCAGGCCGCCGACGCCCGAGACGACGCGCCCGACCCCGCTCGTGAGCAGGTACACGGTGAGCAGCGTGGTGAGTGCCCAGGCGGTGAGGCCGTGGATGGCCCCGTCCATCGAGCGCGGCATCCCCGCCAGCCGCCCGGCCACCCAGCCGCCGGCGAACAGCGAGACGAGGGCCGAGACGATCGCCCAGATGCCCTGCCCGACCCCGAAGCCACCGAGTGTGTCGGGGTCCGAGGCCGGGTCGAACGCCTGCAGGCCCATGCCGAGGCCGAGGAGGTTCAGCACGAACCCCGTGACGATGGCGATCAGGGCGCCGGCAAAGATGGCGCCCCAACTCACGCGCTTGATGGCGGCCGTGCGGCGGCCGTAGTCGGTCGGGCCGTGCTCGTACTCGTTGTAGACGAACACCTCGCGGTCGGGCGGTGTGGGCACGCGGGTAACGGAGTCAGACATGAGAGGGGCGGCGGGTGGGAGAGGGCATGAGAACATGCCCTGCTGCTACCCGACGGGCCGCATCCGGATGCCGGTGCACGTCGGATCAGGAAACGCCCCACGCTCACCGGGGCCGTTCACCGGGGCCGCTACCCGCGCGCCGCGTCGACGGGCGGCGAGTCCGGCACGCCGCTGGCGGCGCCGTCGCCCGAGACCGTCGTGCCGGGCGGGACCGGCGCCGCGTCCGGGAGCGGGTGCCCGTGCTTCTCCGGCTGCCACGAGAGGACGTAGTCCGGTGCCTCGATCTCGAGCGCCGTCTTCGTGAGCTTGAGCGGGGCGAACGTGTCCACCATCACCGCCAGCTCGTGCGTCTCCTTGGCCCCGATGCGAGGCCTCCGTCGTGCCGGGGTGCGGGCCGTGCGGGATGCCGCCGGGGTGGAGCGTGAAGCTGCCCCGCCCGATCCCCTTGCGCGACATGAAGTCGCCCTCGGCGTAGTAGAGGACCTCGTCGGAGTCGATGTTGGAGTGGTTGTACGGCGCCGGGACCGAGTCCGGGTGGTAGTCGAACAGGCGCGGGACGAACGAGCACACCACGAACCCGCGGGCCTCGAACGTCTGGTGCACCGGCGGCGGCTGGTGGATGCGCCCGGTGATCGGCTCGAAGTCGTGGATCGAGAACGCCGACGGGTACATGTAGCCGTCCCACCCGACGACGTCGAACGGGTGGTAGCGGTACACGAATGGGAACAGCTTCCCGTGCTTCTTGATCTTGACCGTGAAGCGGCCTTCCCGGTCGATCGTGTTCAGCTCCGTCGGTGGGCGGAAGTCGCGCTCGCAGTACGGGCTGTGCTCGAGGAGCTGGCCCATGTCGTTCCGGTAGCGCTTGGGCGGGCGGAAGTCGGTCGGCGCCTCCAGCACCAGCAGCCGGGGCTGCACGTCGCCGGTGAAGACCCAGCGGTGCGTGAGCGTGCGGGGGACGTGGACGTAGTCGCCCTGCGCGAACTCGACGGTCCCGAGCACGGTCTCCAGCCGGCCCTCGCCGTCGTGGACGTAGACGAGCTCGTCGTGGGTCGCGTTCTTGTAGAACGTGTCCTCGGGCATCGCCTCGGTCGGCGCACAGAGCGCCATGTCGATGTCCGCGTTGCCCATGATGTAGCGTCGCCCGCCGAGCCAGTCGCCCTCGGGCTCCACCTTGGGCCCGAGAAAGTGGCGGTGGCGGAGGAACGCGTCCTCGACGTAGACCGGCCCGAAGTCTTCCGGCTCGCCGACGGCGTCGACCAGCGTGGGCGGGTGGATGTGGTAGGCGATGGAGCCGATGCCGGAGAACCCCTCCTCGCCGAGGACCTCCTCGGTGTAGAGCGCGCCGTCGGGCCGGCGGAACTGGGTGTGGCGTTTGGGCGGGAGGTCGCCGAGTCGGTGGTAGAAAGCCATGGCAGGAGGGGGAAGCGGGGGAGCGTCCGGCTGGCGACGCGCGCCGCCAGCCGGGGACCGACGGGCTAGAGGTTGCCGCGCCGCTCCTGCTCGCGCTCGATGGCCTCGAAGAGCGCCTTGAAGTTGCCCTCCCCGAACGTCCGGGCCCCCTTGCGCTGGATGATCTCGTAGAACACCGTCGGGCGGTCCTCGACGGGCTTGGTAAAGATCTGCAGGAGGTACCCGTCCGGGTCGCGGTCGACGAGGATGCCGAGCTCGGCGAGCTGGTCGACGGGCTCGTCGATCTTCCCGACGCGGCCCTGGAGCTGCTCGTAGTAGGTCGTCGGGACGGTCAGGAACTCGACGCCCCGGTTGCGGAGCTTGGTGACGGTGTCGAGGATGTCGTCGGTGGCGAGGGCGACGTGCTGGACGCCGGCGCCGTCGTAGAACTCGAGGTACTCGTCGATCTGGCTCTTCTTCTTGCCCTTGGCCGGCTCGTTGATCGGGAATTTGATCCGCTCGTTCCCGTTCGACATCACCTTCGACATCAGCGACGAGTACTCCGTCTGGATGTCCTCGTCGGAGAACGAGAGGAGGTTCCGGAAGCCCATCGTCTCCGAGTAGTAGTCGACGTAGCGGTTCATGTCGCCGAGGTGGACGTTCCCGACGCAGTGGTCGACGTACTTGAGCCCGACGGGCTCGGGCTGCCAGTGCTCGTTCTCGACCGGCTCGAAGCCGGGGAGGAACACGCCGTCGTAGCCGCTCCGGTCCACGAACGTGTGGATCGTGTCGCCGTAGGTGCCCATGGCCGAGACGACGACCTCGCCGTGCTCGTCCGCCAGCGTCTCGGGCTCGCGGACGGCCACGGCCCCGCGCTTCGTCACCTCCTCGAACGACCTCCGCGCGTCGTCGACCCAGAGCGCGATGTCCTTGACGCCGTCGCCGTGCTTCGCGATGTGCTCGGCGATCGGGCCGCCGGACGTGATCGGCGTCGTGAGGACGAACCGGATCTTGCCCTGGGTGACGAGGTAGCTGGCCGACTCGCGGTGGCCGGTCTCGGGACCGCGGTACGCGGTGATGCGGAAGCCGAAGGCGGCGGCGTAGTAGTACGCCGCCTGCTTGGCGTTGCCGACGTAGAACTCGACGTGGTCGGTCCCGTTGATCGGGAGGAAGTCGTCCTCGACGTGGTCGGGGGCGCCCTTCAGGCTGAGGCCGGCGTCCTCGGCGGTCGTGGCGCCGGCCCGCTGGGCGGCCGGCTCGGTGGCGACGGCCTGGACGGCGGAGGCGTCGGAGGGGGCGCCGTCACCACGGGTGCGGTCGGCGTCGGGTCGGGTCTCGGTGGACATGGGGAAAAGGCAGGTCGTACCGTTGACGGGGCACCGGGTGGCACCGGGCCTCGTTCCGGGCTACCCCTAGATACGATCCAGTCCGGCCGGCGTTTCCGCCCGTCGGGAGCGGTTCCGGTAGATTTCCAGCCTTCAGCCACGTCCGTTATGCCCCAGTTCGAGGTCGACCCCGCCCACGTCCCCTCTCAGATGATCCGAGCCCGAACGGCCGCCGCCGCCGTCCGCCAGTCGGCCGGGCTGGCGGACGCCGCCGCCGTGGAGGTCGGCGAGCCGGAGGCCGGGAGCGGGTGGGCCGAAGTGACCGTCGGCGGGGAGCGGTGGGGCCGCGTCCGCCCGCGCGACCGGATGCGGTTCCGGCGGGACTGACGCGTCGGGACGGCGTCAGGCCGCCGCCTCGGCGTAGAGGTCGGCGCGGGTCAGTGGGAGGGCGCTCGGGCCGCCCGTCGGCCGCAGCAAGAGCGACTGCCCGAGGTCGAACTCGCCCCGCGAGAACTGCCACGAGGCGATCCCCATGTAGATCCTCCAGAGCCGGTACATCTGCTCGCCGCCCGTCCGGATCGCCTCCTCCTGGTGCTCCTCCAGCCGCCGCGCCCAGTGCGCCAGCGTGAGGGCGTAGTGCTCGCGGAGGTTCTCGACGTCGCGGACCTCGAACCCCGCCGTCTGGGCCACCAGATTCGCTTCGCTGATCGGGACGAGCCCGCCGGACGGGAAGACGTACCGCTTGCGGAAGGTGGTCCCCCCGATCAAGACCGGGTCCAGCGCCCGCCGGAGGACGTTGCCGAACCACGAGCGACGGTTGGGCTGGGAGGCGATGCCGTGGTTGAGGAAGAGTCCGCCCGGTTTCAGGATGCGGAAGACGTGCTCGAAGTACTCCGGCAGCCGCTCCCGCCCGACGTGCTCGAACATCCCGACGCTGGCCACCTTGTCGAACGACTCGGCCTGCACGTCGCGGTAGTCGAGCTGGCGGACCGTCACGCGGTCCTGGAGCCCGGCCTCGACGATCCGCTCCGTGGCGAGCGCGTGCTGCCGCTCGCTCAACGTCACGCCCAGGGCCTCGACGCCGAAGTGCTGGGCCGCGTAGATCACGAGGGCGCCCCAGCCGCACCCGATGTCGAGCAGGCGCTCGCCGGGCTGGAGGCGGAGCTTGCGGCAGATGTGCTCCAGCTTGGCCTCCTGCGCCTCGTCGAGCGTCTCCGTGCCGGTCGGGAAGTAGGCGCACGAGTAGACCATGCGCTCGTCGAGGAAGAGGGCGAAGAAGTCGTTCCCGGCGTCGTAGTGGTACTGGATCCCCTTCTGGTCCCACTCGCGCGAGTGCTCCGCCGCGTCCATCTCCGCGGGCCGCTCGCCGTAGCCGGTCCCCGTGGTGTCCTGGCCCTCGCTCTTCGGGAGCGCCCGCCACAGCTTGGCGAGGGCCAGCAGGTCCTTGAGCGATCCCGTCGCGCTCCGCGACGCCTCGAGCGCCGGCCCGGCCTTCCCGACGTCGCCCTCGAGGTCGAAGTCGCCGCGGAGGTAGGCCTCGCCGAGCGAGAGCTCGACGGGCGGCCGGAGCATCCGCCGGAGCGATCCCGGGTGGTTGATGACCGCCGTGAGCTCGGGCTCGCCGTCTCCAGGGATCACGGTGCCGTCCCAGAGGCGGATGTCGAAGGCCCGCGGGGCCGGGAGCAGGCGGGTCAGGAAGGCGGTCGCGCGGGCGACGTCAGCCGGCGCTGAGGGAGACGTAGAGAGGAGGGGCATGGCGTGATCGGTGGGGTGGACGGAGGGGCTCCCGGGCAGGATAGGGGTCTGGACGCGGGCCGGGCCGGGGACGTGCGCCCGGCACCGGCTCCCGCTACAGCGTCGCCAGCATGGCGTTGGGGAAGTGCTGCGTGTAGCGCTTCTTCGCCTCCACCTTCCGCTCCACGGCCTCGATCACGTCCGGTGTGAAGTCGACGCCGGTGAGCGTCTTGATCCCGCCGAGCCCCCCGGGGCTGAACACGTTGACCTCGATGAGCACGCCGCCGGCGATGTCGAGGCCGACCATGAACATCCCGTCCTGGACGAGCTGGGGGCGCACCATCTCGGCGATCCGGAGCTCGGTCTCGCCGACGACGGCCGCCTCGGTGGTCCCGCCGGCGTTGATGTTGCTCCGGATGTCCTCCCCCGATCCGACCCGGCGGAGGGCGGCGTACTGGCCGTCTTTCTGGATCGGCTCGCCGTTGAGCAGGAACATCCGCGTGTCGGAGCCGGCGGCCTCCTCGAGGAACTCCTGGACCACGAGGTAGCCGTTGCGCGAGACGGCCTCGATGATCTGGTTGAGGTTGGCGTGGTCGCCCTCGCGGACGACGAACACGCCCTCGCCGCCGGACCCCTGGAACGGCTTGATGACGGCGTCGCCGCCGTGCTCGTCGATGAACTGGCGGACGTCGTCGGCGTGGCGGGTGACGAGCGTCTTGGGGCGGACGGCCTCGGGGAAGCGCTGGAAGTAGACCTTGTTGACGGCCTTCGCCAGCCCCTCGGGGTCGTTCAGCACGATCACGCCTCGGCTCGCCGCCAGCTGCCCGAACACGATCCCGGCCGACTGCGCCCACGGCCGCTCGGCCGCGTCGTCCGCCGGGTTGTTGCGGAGGAGGAGGGCGTCGATCTCCCCGATTGGGATCCGGTCCTCGACCCCGTCCTCGGCGACGCCGGCCCAGAGCGTCTTGGCCGTCTTGTACGTCCCGCCCGGCGCGCGCACGCGGACGCGGAGCGTCTCGTCGGGGTCGTAGATGAAGTCCTCGACGGAGAGGTAGAGCACCTCGTGGCCGGCCTTGTGGGCGGCGAGGGCCAGCTGCGTGGTGGTGTAGGTCTCGCGCTCGGTGGCGAAGCTGTTGATCAGGAAAGCGATGCGCATGGATGGGGAGGAGGGGGTGGGGACCGGGGGCCGGGGGAGAGGCGACTCACCCCTACTCCCCAAGCCCTAAGCCTCTAGCACGAGCAGGTCGAGAACGGTGAGGCCCTCGCGGGCTCGGTCGAGGCGGGCGAGGGCGCCTGGGTCGGAGGCGTAGCGGGGGCGGAGGGGGGCGTCGGCGAGGACGCCCCGCTGGCGGAGCGTCTGGACGGCGTCGAGGTGGCGGAGGGCGATCTTGCCCACGAACAGGGGCCAGTACGCGCCGCCGGCGGCGAGGTGCGCCAGCAGGTCGCGGAGGCCGCGGAGGTACACCATGTCTTTGGTGAGCCCGCCGCCCCGGTAGAGCCGGAGCGTGACGCCGAACGAGCCGCGCGCGCTCAGGCCCGCCTCGTCGCGCAGGAGCCGGAACGTCTCCACGAAGTCGGCGCCCTCGACGAGCGCGTGGGCGCCGAGCACGCGCGCCGCGAGCGTCCGAAAGCGTCCGGACGTGAGGCCGCCGACGAGCCACTCGGAGAGGACGGCCAGCCCCTCCTGCAAGTCCTGGTAGCCGGCGAGGCCGTGGCGGAGCTGCTCGAGCGGCTGGGCGCAGCCGTTCGCGTACGTCAGCACGTGCGTGCCGACCTCGTGGGCGAGGAGCGCCGGCACGCGGGCGGCGTCGATCTGGGCGTGCGCGCCGACGAGGAGCCGGCCGGTCGAGACCATGAGGCTGCCGGGGATGTCGTCGCGGACCTCGACCTCCTGGGGCATCTCGGCCGAGAGGGCGTGGTAGTGCGCCAGCTCGGCCCGCGCCGCCGCCGCGAACGCCGTCGCGCCGACGACGGCCTCGCCGGACGGCGCCTCCGGCTGGCGGTCGAGGTGGGCGACGATCTCGTGCGCCAGCGCGACGAGGCCGTCGTCGGGGGCCCCGTAGACGCGGAGGCTGCCGGGCAAGAACTGCGGCGTCTCGATGTCGAGGATCATGCGGACGTGCGCCTCGGTCTCGTCGCGGCACTCGCGGAGGAGCCCGGCGACGACGACGTCCTCGACTGCTTCGAGGGGGAGGTCGAACAGGTCCCGGCGCACCGCGTCGGGGTCGAACGTGAGCGGCCGGTAGAGGAGCTCCGGCGCGCGCTCGCAGGCGCTGGCCTGGAAGTCGTCCCACGCGGCGTCGGCGTTGACGGGCGTGACCTGGAGGAGGAAGCCGTACTGGCCGGCGACGTCCGACAAGCCCCGGTCCACGACCTCGGCGGCGGGCTCCAGCCGCGAGCGTCCGAGCGTGGTCGGGGGGACGTGGGCGCTCTGGGCCGCCGCCTCGCGCAGCGCCGGCCCGACGGCCTCGCGCAGCCGGTCCAGCACGCGCGGGTAGAACTCGCCCTCGCGCGCGTTGTGGAACACGGCGTCGACCGCCAGCCCCACGAGGTCGGCCTCGTCCAGGCCGAGCGGGGGGAGGCCGGGCGGGGCCACCGACGGCGTCGAGACGTGGGCCACGTCGGCGCCCTGGCCGGCCACCTCGACGCCCGAGAGCGCGTCGCAGAGCGCGTCGACCGTCGCGGCGGGCGGGCCGCCGCTAGAGGTGTAGATCGTGAAGCCCGGCTGGCGGTCGAACGGGTCGAGGTCGTCGTCGTCGGGATCGGCGTCGAGCGGGGACCAGACCTCGACGACGAGGAGTCGCCCGGCGGCGTCGGCGAGTGTCCGTGCGACGGCCCGGATCACGTCGGCGTCGGCCTCGACGTCGTCGCCGGAGGTGTGGACGTAGGCGGGCTGCGTGGTGACGAGCCGGTGCGCCTCGTTGCACGCCGCGCGCGCGTCGAGCGCCGGGTCGCCCGTGGACGAGCCCACGCAGCGGTGGACGGCGAGGACCGGGACGGCGTGGTCCACGAACACGCGCCCGCCGTCGAGGTCGATGCGGGCGGGCGTGCCGTCGCGGAGCGCCGCCGCGAGCTGGCGGCCGACGTCGTCGGGAGTCGGCGTGGTCACGGCGTGGCCGCCTCGCGCGCGTCGAGCACGCCGGGGACCGTCGATTCGAGCGCCGCCGCCAGCTTGTCGAAGCGGTCGCGGTCGAGCCGGCCCGTCCACTCGTCCATGAACGTCTTCTTGAACTCGACGGCGATCACGCACGCCGCGCTCCCGAACGTCTCGTGGACCCACTGCGAGAAGTAGCCGCCCTGGAATTTGACGTTCTCGCGCACGTCCAGGTCGTCCAGTCCCGCGCTCCGGGCGCCCGCCCTCAGGTCGGCCATGAACCGATTCACGAGGCCGCCCCAGCGCGCACGGTCCAGCGACCCCGTCCCGACGTTGACCTCCGGGTTGGCCTCGGGGTCCGCCAGCGGCCCGGCCGGTCCCTCGCGGCGATGGTTGTAGCTGTGGAGGTCGTAGACGACGACGCTCCCATACTTGCGGACCTTCAACTCGATCAGCCTCTCGACGGCCCGGTAGAACGACTCGTACACGCCCATCGACCGCTCGACGACGGACTCCGGCGCCTCGGTTCCTCCCCACACGTCCAGCCCCCAGGCGTCGTCGGGCGTGCGGTAGACGGCCTTCTCGGGCGGCCGGTTGAGGTCGATCTCGAACCGCGAGCGCCGGCCGACGATGCGCGTCGGGGCGACCGTCGTGAGGCGGCCGGTGAAGGGGTCCTCCTCGCGGAGCCGCTCGTCCTCGGGGAGCGCGACGTGGGCGAGCGTGTCCGGGTGGATGGCGTGGCCGTCGTGGACGGCGGCGGCGAGGAGCGGGCCGGGGCCGGTGGCGATGTCGAAGGCGTCGTCCATGCGTGGGGGGCGGGGCGTGTAGAGGCTGAGAGGGGACGACGGGCCGGGCGACGACGGCCTGAACCGGCGACTCGGACCGTTCTGGCTGCGGCGGGTCCTCCGTCCCCGGTCTTCGGCCGCGTCAGACACAGCGTGCGTTGGAAACGGGGTACGCGGACTGTGGCGCGTGGTTCGTCTGTACCAGAGCGCGTGCCGGTCCACCGGCTAGCTTGGACCCGATGACCGTCGTCTCTCCGGCCCGCCGTGGGTGGACCTACCTCCAGGAGCGCTTCCCCCTCGGGGCGCACGGGCCTCTCGTGGCCGCCTTCGGGGGAGGCGTGGCCTGCGCGTCCGCCGCGCTGCGGGGCGCCGACGGCCCCGGCTGGCCGGCCGTGCTCGTGGCCGTCGCCTGCGCCCTCGGCTTCTTCTTCCAGCTCCGCGTGGCCGACGAGTGGAAGGACGCCGACCAAGACCGCCAGTACCAGCCCGAGCGGCCGGTCCCACGCGGGCTCGTCACGCTGCGCGAGCTGTCCGGCGCCGCGCTCGCCGTCGCCGCCGTGCAGGCCGTGCTGGCAGCGTGGCTGGACGTGCGGCTGCTCCTCGTCCTCGCCGCCGTCTGGGGCTTCGGCGCGTTGATGACGGTCGAGTTCGGCGCGCGCGACTGGCTCCGCCAGCGGCCCCTCGCCACGCTCCTGACGCACGCGCCCATCGTCCCGTTCATCGACTTCTTCGCCATCTCGTCCGACGTGCTCGGGAACGGCGCGGGGTATCCGGCGGGCGTCGAGTGGCTCGTCGGCGTGAGCCTGTTCGGGGGGAGCGTGGTCGAGGTCGGCCGGAAGGTCCGCCAGCCGGCCGACGAGCGGGAGGGCGTGGCGACGTACAGCGGGGCGTGGGGGAGGGGACGCGCCGTTATTGTATGGATCATCCCCCTGGCCCTCTCGCTGGCCTGCGGTGTCGGCGTGCTGGTCTCCATCGGCGGAGTGGAGGAGTTGATCGGCGTGCTCGTCGTGGGCGCCGTCGTCTCGGCCGGCGTCGGGGTGGCGGCGGTCCACGACGAGACGCCGGGGCGCGGGCGCTGGATCGAGACGGCGGCCGGCGTGTGGACGCTCGCGCTCTACACCACCATCGGCCCTGCGGCCCTGCTCCTCCGATGAACGGGCTCCTCACCGACACCGCCTCGGCGACGCCCCGGACGTGGGGCGGCAAGGGCGCCGCGCTCGCCCGTCTCGCGGAGGCCGGGTTCCCGGTCCCGCCGTTCGTCGCCCTCGGCCCGTCCGCGCTCGGCGCCAGCCTCTCGCCCGACCAGTCGGCGGTGTGGGCGGAGGCCGCGCGTGGCGACACGCCGCCCGAAGCGCTGGCGGACGCTCTCGCCGGGCTCGCGCCATCGCCTGAGGTGGCGGCGGCGATGGCCGACGGGCGGACCCGGCTGGGGGACCCGGCGTTCGTGGCCGTCCGGTCGTCGGCGGCGGACGAGGACGGGTCGGAGCACGCGTTCGCCGGACAGCTCGAATCGTTCCTGTTCGTCCCGCCCGACCGCGTCGCCGAGCGCGTGGCCGACGTGTGGCGGTCGGCGGTCGCGCCGCGCGTGTGGGCGTATCGCGCGGCGCGCGGCCTCGACGGACCGCCGACGGCGCCGGCCGTCGTGATCCAGGCCATGATCGACGCCGACGTGTCCGGCGTCGCGTTCAGCGTCGACCCGGTCTCGGGCGACCCGGACGTGGCGGTCGTGGCGGCCGTGCGTGGCCTCGGCTCGGCGCTCGTGGACGGGCGGGCGGAGGCCGAGACGCTGCGCGTCGGGCAGGACGGCACGGTGCAATCGCGCGAGTCGCCGCCGCAGGGCGTGGCCGACCGCGCCGCACCGGGTGGCGGCGTGATCGAAGAAGAGACCGAGGCGTCGGGTCCCGTCCTCACCGACCGCCAGGCGGCCGAGGTCGCGGCCCTCGCGCGCCGCGCGGCCGACCACGCGGGCCGTCCGCAAGACGTCGAGTGGGCCATCGCCGGGGGGCGCCTCTGGCTCCTCCAGTCCCGCCCCATCACGTCGCTCCCATCCGGCGAGGTGGACGGAGCCATCCGCCTGTGGGACAACGCGAACATCGTCGAGAGCTACGCCGGCGTGACGACGCCGCTCACGTTCTCGTTCGCCCGGAGGGCCTACGAGGCCGTCTACCGCGAGTTCTGCCGGCTCCTCCGCGTGCCCGACGCGCGCATCGAGGCCGAGGCCGAGACGTTCGCCCAGATGATCGGGCTGATCCGGGGCCGCGTCTACTACAACCTCGGGAACTGGTACCGCGTCCTCTCGCTGCTCCCCGGCTACCGCCTCAACGCGCCGCTGATGGAGGGGATGATGGGCGTCCAGGAGGGCATCCCGGACGGTCTCCGCCCCGAGCCGCCCTCGACCGGACGCCTCCGCGACGCGCTCGCGCTGGGCCGATTCGCTCGCGGGCCTCGTCGCCGCGCACCGGCGGCTGCCCCGGATGCAGACCGCTTTCCTCGCCCGCGTGGACCGCGCGCTCGGTGCCCACGACGCGCTCGGCGGCCTCGGCCTCGACGCGCTGGCGGCCGTCTACGCCGACCTCGAGCGCGAGCTGCTCCGCCAGTGGGACGCGCCGCTCGTGAACGACTTCTTCGCGATGATCTGGTTCGGCCTCGCCACCCGCGCCGCCGACGCCTGGATCGGGCCGGGCGCCCTCGGCGGGCTCCTCGCGGGCGGCGGCGACGTGATCTCGGCCGAGCCGGCCCGGCGCGTCCGCGCGCTGGCGGAAGCCGCGGCCGAGGACGAGGGCTGGACCGAGACGCTGGCCCACGGCACGCGCGCCGAGATCGAGGCCGGGCGGGACGAGCGGCCGGCGTTCGCCGACGAGATCCGATCGTACCTCGACCGCTTCGGCGACCGCTGCCTGGAAGAGCTGAAGCTGGAGAGCCCGACGCTGGAGGACGACCCGATGCCGCTCTACCGCTCCGTCGGCGCGTTCGCGCGGCGGGTGCGGGCCGGCGACGCGCCCCGTGCCGACGACGGGCGGCTCCGCGCCGAGGCCGAGGACAAGGCGCGCGACGCGCTCCGGGGCCACCCGCTCCGCCGGCTCGCCTTCCGGCGGCTGCTCCGCCACGCCCGCGCCCGCGTCCGCGACCGCGAGAACCTCCGCTTCGAGCGGACGCGCGTGTTCGGCCGCGCCCGCCGGATCGTCGTTGAGATGGGCCAGCGGCTCCACGAACAGGGGCGCCTGGACGACGAGCGCGACGTGTTTTTCCTCACCGTCGACGAGCTGCTCGGCGCCGCGCGTGGAACGGCCGTGAGCCACGACCTCCGCGTCCTCGTCGCATCTCGGAAGGCCGAGTTCGACCGCTATCGCGACGAGCCCGCGCCGCCCGACCGCTTCACCACACGCGGGCCCGTCCTCGCCTCGTCGCTCACGCCCTCGGCCGTCGCCAGCGCGTCGCTGGCGGAGGGCGCCCGCCAGGGGCTCGGGTGCTGCGCCGGCGTGGTCGAGGGGCCGGCGCGCGTCGTTCGGGACCCGCGCGGCGTGGCGCTGGCGCCGGGCACCGTCCTCGTCGCGGAGCGGACTGATCCGGGCTGGATCCTGCTGTTCCCGGCGTGCGCGGGCCTCGTGGTCGAGCGGGGAAGCCTTTTGTCTCACTCGGCCATCGTCGCGCGCGAGCTGGGGATTCCGGCCGTTGTCTCCGTTCCCGGCGCGACGGCCTGGCTCCGCGACGGCGACCGCGTCCGCCTCGACGGATCGACGGGTGTGGTCGAACGGGTCGGCGGGTGACGCGGGGGCCGGGCTGTCCGTGACCGACCTTCCCGTCTCCGCCTCCACCCCCATGTCCCAGACCGGCACCATCGCGGACCGTGCGGACTTTAGCCAGATCCGCTACGCCCAGTGCTGGGAGGACGCCGACGTCCTCTCCGAAGGGCTCGCCACCCAACCCGGCGACCGCGTGCTCTCGATCGCCTCGGCCGGCGACAACGCGCTCGCCCTCCTCGCCGACGACCCGGCGGAGGTCGTCGCCATCGACCTGAGCGACGCGCAGCTCGCGTGCCTCGCGCTCCGCGTCGCCGCCTTCCGGTCGCTGACGCACGTCGAGATCGTGGAGCTGATCGGCTCCCACCCGAGCGAGCGCCGCGCGCGCCTCTACCGCCGTTGCCGGCCGGCCCTCGACGCCGACGTCCGCCGGTTCTGGGACGCTCGACCTGACGCCATCGACGCCGGGATCGGGAGCGCCGGGCGCTTCGAGCGCTACTTCCGTCTGTTCCGGCGCGTCGCGCTGCCGCTCGCGCACCCGCGCCGCCGCGTCCGCGCGCTCCTGGGGGGCGGCGGCACCGCCGACGAGCGCCGCCAGTGGTACGACCGGCACTGGGACTCGGCCCGCTGGCGGGCGCTGTTCGGCGTCGCGGCCTCGCGGGGCGTGCTGGGCCGCGCGCGCGACCCGCGCTTTTTCGACCACGTCGAGGGGACCGTCGCCGGCCGCCTCCGCGCGCGCGTCCGGGAGGTGGTGACGGAGACGGACCCGGCCGAGAACCCGTACCTCCAGTGGATCTTGACCGGCACGCACGGCGGCGCGCTCCCACGCTACCTTCGGCCCGAGCACTTCGAGCCGATCCGCGAGCGCCTCGACCGGCTCACGCTGCGCCGCGCCGCGCTCGAAGACGTGATCGCCGAGCCCGGCGCCTTCGACCGCTTCAACCTGTCCGACGTGTTCGAATACATGGCCCCCGAGCACGCCGACGCCCTGTTCGCCCGGATCGCCGACGCTGCGACGCCCGGCGCGCGCGTGGCCTACTGGAACCTCCTCGCCGACCGCCGCCCGTCGCCGGCGCTGGACGATCGGTTTCACCCGCTGACGGACCTCTCGGAGCGTCTCCACCGCGCCGACAAGGCCCCGTTCTACAGCGCCTTCCGCGTGGACGAGGTGGTGGGATGAGGCGGCGACGGACTCAGAGGCCGGATGAGACGACCGCAGAGCCGTCAACGAGCCGCCCTCTCCCAGAGAGTGAGGGCAGAGCGAGCACGGGCGCCCGTCCTACGCTCCCCGCGCCCCAACCCTCTCCCCCCAGCGGGTGGAGAGGGGGCCAGCCCCGAGCAGCGCCCGCTCGCCGCTCGCCCTCCGCCCCGTCCCGATGACGACCCTGACCCCGGCCGTCCTGCCGCCGTGGCTCGGGATCGCGGCCGTGCTCGGCGTGCTCGGGCTGGCGATGGTGGCGCTGCGGCGCGCGCAGGTCCGGCGGAAGCTCTCGGCCGAGGCCACGCGCAAGGGGCTCCACGTGACCATGAGCGCCGTCTCGCTCGCGCTCCCGTGGTTGTTCGACGCCGCGTGGCCCGTCGTGGTGCTGGCGGTGCTGGCGACGGGCGCGATGCTGGCCGTCCGGTTCGTCCCGGCGCTCCGGGCCGACGTGGGCGGCGTGCTCCACGAGGTCGGCCGCCAGTCGCTCGGGGACGTGTGCTTCCCGCTCGCCGTCCTCGCCCTCTACCTACTCGCCGCCGACTCGCCGGTCCTCTACGCCATCCCGATCCTGATGCTCGGCCTCGCCGACCCCGCCGCCGCGCTGACGGGCGTCCGCCACGGGCTCGCGCCGTACACGACGGTCGACGGGAAGAAGAGCCGCGAGGGGTCCGTCGCGTTCGCGTTCGTGGCGTTCCTGTGCGTCCACGTGCCGCTGCTTTTGTTCACGCCGATCGGCCGGCCGGAGTCGCTGTGGGTGGCGGCCATCGTGGCGATCCTGGCGACGATCGTCGAGGCGATCTCGTGGCGTGGCCTCGACAACCTGTTCCTCCCCATCGGGACGTACGCCGTCCTCCTGCGGCTGCTGACCTTCGACGCCGGCGAGCTGGCGGGCCACGTCGCCGTCCTCGTCGGGCTCGTGCTGGTGGCCGGCGCGCTCCGCAGCGAGGCGACCGTCGGCGGGGCGGGCGTGTTCAGTGTGGCGCTCATCGCCTACCTCGTGTGGGCGCTCGGGGGGACGGCCTGGCTCTTGCCGCCGGCGCTCCTCTACCTCTTGTACGCGCGGATCTGGCCCGCCAGCCGCGAGGAGGACGGCCTCCCCCACGACCCCACGCGGCGCCCGCACACGGTCCACAACGTGCTCAGCGTGTCGTCGGTCGGGGTGATGTGGCTGCTGGCGGCGCGGACGCTGGGCGTGGAGCTGCTCTACCCGTACGCGCTCGCGTGGGGCGCCTACCTCGCGCTCTTGGGCGTGGACCGGATGCGGGCGGCTCGGCCCGCGTGGAGCGTCGGGCAACTCGCGTGGCGGGCGGCGTGGCGCGGGACGCTCGTGGCTGTCGGGCCGGTCCTGCTCGTGGTGTGGCTCCGCGTCGCCGCCGGCGTCCCGACGGCGCCCGCCCGACCCGTCGAACTCACGGCTGCGTACCTCGTGATCGGCCTCGTGGCGACGGGCCTGGCCGCCGCCACGATTGCGAGCTTCAAACAGGCCATCGACCTGGAATCGACGCCGTTCGAGGGGCGCGTGTACCGGGCTGCCATCGTGGCCCCGCTCTCGGCGCTCGGCCTGCTCGCGCTCCTGATCCCGTGATGACCGACGGCCTCCACCGACTCGACCACCCCGACCGTCTGGCGGCGCTCCCCGACGGCCCCATCGCGCCCCTCGGCCTGCGGGAGTGGGCGCTGACACGTCCCGACGTCCACCTCGCATGGGTCCGCGACGGCGCCCTCGTCGGCCGCGCGAGCCTGTGGTGGACGGACCCGCCGCCGGTCCCAGGCCGCCCCGACGCCGTGGCCGGGCGGATCGGGCACGCCGCGTGGGCCTCGGGGGACGTGGGAGAGGAGCTGGTCCGGGCCGGGCTGGACGATCTGTCGGCGAACGGCTGCACGATCGCCCTCGGCCCGCTCGACGGGTCGACGTGGTTCGCCTACCGCGTCGTCACGGACGAGGCGCCGGGCGGAGTGCGCCAGCCGCCGTTCTGGCTGGAGCCGACGCTGCCGGCCGTTGTCGCAGAGTCGCTTGGGGCGGTCGACTTCGAGCCGATGGAGCACTACCTCTCGTCGCTCGTCGAGGCGCTCCCCGACGAGGCCGCCCGGCTGGCGACGGACCTCCGCCAGCTTCGAGAAGACGGAACCGACGTGCGGCCGTTCGACGCCGAGCGGGGCGAGGAGGAGCTGGAGGCGCTCTACCCGCTCCTGCTCCGGTCCTTCGCGGACAACCCGTTCTATACGCCGCTCGACCGCGGGCGCTTTCTCGCCTCGTACCGCGCCCTCCTTCCGCACGTCGATCCGGACCTCATCCTCGTCGCCGAGCGCGACCGCCAGCCGGTCGGCGTGGCGCTCGGGCTGCCGGATCTGGCGCAGGCGGCGCGGGGCGAGGCCGTCGACACCGTCATCGTGAAGACGTTGGCCGTCGATCCCGACGAGCGCGGGGCGGGGCTCGGAGGCACGCTCGTCCGGGCGGTCCAGGAGGCGGCGCGGGGGCAGGGGCTGACGCGGGCGATCCACGCGCTCATGCACGCCGAGAACACCTCGGTGCGGATCAGTCGGCACCTGGGCGTGCCGATCCGGCGGTACGCGCTCCTGGCGAGGCCGCTGTGATGAGCCGAGACGGAGCCAACGTCGTCGACCTGTTCCGGAGGCAGGCCGCCGAGCGTCCCGACGCCGATGCCATCGTCGAGGGCAGCCGGGCGCGGCGCCGCGTGACCACCTTCCGCGAGCTGGACGACCGGGGCGCGCGGGGCGCCGCCCAGCTCCGCGCTTCCGGCCTGGGGCCGGGCGACGCCGTGCTCGTCCTCGTGCCGCTGTCGTCCCGGCTCTACGAGGTGCTGGCGGCCGTCTTCCGCGCCGGCCTCGTCGCCATCGTGCTGGACCCGAGCGCTGGGAAGGCGCACGTCGAGGCCGCGTGCGCGCTCCGTCCGCCGGACGCCTTCGTCGGGTCGGCCAAGGCGCACCTGCTACGGCTGACGGTGCCGGGCGTCCGGTCGATCCCGCGCCGGTTCGTGGCCCGCGGCTGGGTGCCGGGCGCCGAGCGGTGGGGGCGCGGCGAGCACGCGCTGGCCCCGGAGCCCGTCGGCGCCGAGGCGCCCGCGCTCCTCACGTTCACGTCGGGCACGACGGGCCAGCCCAAGGCGGCGATCCGCACGCACGGCCTGCTCGCGGCCCAGCACGCGGCGCTCCACGAGGCGCTCGGCCTGAAGCCGGGCCAGGTCGACCTCGCCACGCTCCCCGTCGTCGTCCTCGCCAACCTCGCCTCCGGCGTGACGACGGTGCTCCCGGACGCCGACCTCCGCCGCCCGTCCGCCTTCGACGCGCGCCGCGTGCTCCACCAGATCCACGTCGAGCGACCGACCCGGAGCGTCGCCAGCCCGGCCTTTTTCGACCGGCTCCTGGCGCGCGCCCGCGACGGCGACCTCGACTCGTTCGAGCGCTTCGACACCGGCGGGGCGCCCGTCTTCCCCGACCTCCTCGCCCGGCTGGCGGAGCACGCCGACGCGTCCGCGGCCGTCTACGGCTCCACCGAGGCCGAGCCCATCGCCCACCTCGCCGCCGTCGATCTCTCCGGCGCCGACCGCCAGCGCGTGGCCGAGGGAGGCGGTCTCCCCGCCGGCCGGCCCGTCCCGCAGGTCGATCTCCGCGTGATCCGCGACGCCTGGGGCACGCCGCTGGGGCCGTTCTCGGACGACGAGTGGGACGCCCTCCGCGTGGCCCCGGGCGAGGTCGGGGAGATCGTCGTCGCGGGCGAGCACGTGGTGCCGGGCTACCTCGGCGGGATCGGTGACGCGGACACCAAGATCGAGGCCGCCGGTCGCCGCTGGCACCGCACCGGCGACGCCGGACGCCTCGACGCCGAGGGCCGGCTCTGGCTTCTGGGCCGCTGCGCGGGCGCCTCGCGACGCGGGGGCTCCGTCGTCTACCCGCTCCAGGTGGAGGCCGCGCTCCGCGAGCGGTTCGGCCTCCGCGCGGCGTTCGTGGACCTCGACGGTCGGCGCGTCGTGGCCGTCGAGGGACGGGGCGAGCACGTCGGGCTGGCGGAGTCCGTGGCCTGGGCGGGAGTGGACGAGGTCGTCGGCATCGACCGGATCCCCGTGGACCGACGCCACAACGCCAAGGTGGACCGGGCGGCCCTCGTCGCGGTCCTCCGAGAATCCCGTCGTCGCTCGTAGGACACCCCGGCGGTGTGCCCCCACCACGAGAAAGGACACCCGACAGGGACAAACACCCACGGCCCGGTCGTATACAGGGGCACACCGCCCGGACGTCCCATGCCGCTCCTCCGCCGCCTCGCCCAGCGCCGCCGCGCCCGCCAGCTCGCCGCGATCACACTCGACGCCGCCCGCGACCGGTCCCAGCGCGGCGCCGCCCTCCTCGACGACGCCGACCCGGGTTGGGCCGACCGCGTCGATCCGGGCTCGCTCCGCCTCGGCGACGGGCGCGCCTGCGTTCTCGGCCAACTCCACGGCGAGTACCGGCGCGGCCTCGGGCGGGCGCGCGTGCTCAATCTCTCCAGCGCGCCGGGACGGTTCGTCTCGCCCGT
The DNA here is from genome assembly GCA_963811175.1 of Rubricoccaceae bacterium. Lineage (GTDB taxonomy): Bacteria > Bacteroidota > Rhodothermia > Rhodothermales > Rubricoccaceae > Rubrivirga. Next base: position 193,596 of record CAWEQE010000003.1, read on the forward strand.
CGACCTCGGCTTCCAGGCCGTCGGGACGCTCGGCGAGGCCGCCGAGGCGCTCGACTACGCCCACCTCACACGGGCCTGGCGCGATGAGGTGGGACGCCGCCAGCGCGAGGTCGGGAAGGTCCCGTTCCGTGCCGACGCTCGAACCGCCCCGAGCGCGCGGAGGTAGGGGCCGCCCACACGCCCCCGACCCGATGGCCCTCGACGGGACCGCGGCAGACGGTCTGGAAGAGCCGTCGGCGGAACGGTCCCGACGGGGGCTGGAGGTCCGTGACTATGCTCCGAAGCTAGCGGCGGCGCCGTGCAGCGTCCCTGAGGACGGTCTCGAACCGATCCGTGATGGCCTCCAGGTCGAAGGCGCGCTCGGCGTAGGCGCGCCCGGCGGCGCCCATCCGCTGGCGGCGCGCGTCGTCGGCGAGGAGCGCGAGCGTGGCATCCACGAACGCCTCGGCGTCGCCGGGGGGGACGACCACGCCGGCCCCTTTGCGGGCGACGATCCGGGCGGCCAGGTTCTCGGGCGGAACGGAGAGCACGACGGGCCGGGCGGCGCAGAGGTAGCTCAGCACCTTCGACGGGACCGACATCACGCCGGCCTCGGGCTCCAGCACGGCCACGAGCACGGACGCCGACCCGAGCAGGTCCGGGAACGTGTCGAACGCCTGGAAGGGGAGGAGGCGGAGCGCGTCGAGCCCGCGCCGGCCCGCCTCGTCGCGGAGCCAGTCGGCCCCGGCGCCCTCACTGGCGACGACGACGCGGGCCTCGGGATCGCGCGCGCCGACGGCCTCCGCCAGCCGGGCGAGCAGCGCCGGGTCGTGCTTCATCCCGAGCGTCCCGGCGTAGAGCACGACGGCCCGGCCGGAGAGGTCGTGGACCCGGCTCCAGGCGTTGTCCTGCGGCCGGACGGGGAGGTCCGCCAGCGTGGCCCAGTTCTCGATCACGGTGAGTCTGCTCGTCCGGGACGCGCCAGCGGTGGAGCAGCGGCCGGAAGTCCTCGGTGATGGCGACGACGGCGTCGGCGGCGCGGAGCAGGCGCCCTTCGCGGGCCTCGTACGCCCGCCCGACGAGGTCGCCCACGACGGGAAGCTTCCGTGCCAGGAGCGTCCGCATCCCGACTGAGAGGGCGTCCTGGAGCCACGTCACGAAGCCGGCGCCGGCCTCGCGGGTCGCCGCCTGGATCGGCCCGAGCGCGTCGAGCGGCGTGTTGGCGCAGAGGACCACGTCCGGCCGGAAGGCGGCGACCCGGGCGGCGGCGTCGCGTCCGTAGGCCCGCTCGGCCCGCTGGCGGGCGACGAGCCCGGCGACCGACCGCGCGCGCTTGTCGACGGGCGGCGTGCGGATGGGGTCGGGCTCGAACGTCGGCGGGTCGGCCTCGGTCTTCGCCATGCGGCCTTGCGGCGTCAGGTTCGTCGCCGAGTAGCCGTGCCGGACCTCGTGCCCGCGCGCCGCCAGCGCCCGCGACAGCTCCACCTGGAACGGGTGGCCGGCGTAGTCGTGGACGTAGACGCGCATGGGGCGGGGGCAACCAAAAGGCGCCCCTCCTCTCGGACGGGCGCCGTGGCGCGGGGGAGACTTGAACTCCCGACCTCAGGGTTATGAATCCTGCGCTCTTACCAGCTGAGCTACCGCGCCGGGCGTCGCACGAGCGACGGCCCTGAGGATACGGCCGGGGCGGCGCCGGCTCCAATTCAAGGTTTGGGGAAAGGCGCGGCGGAATTCTTACGAGCCGATGCACGGGCGTCGTCCCCCATCCCGCAGCATCTTGTCTCCCCATCGACCCCCGCCCGAATGCCCTGGAGCCGTGTCGTCGGCCAGGACCGACCCACCGACGTGCTCGCCCGCGCCCTCGCCTCCGGGCGCGTCGCCACCACGTACCTGTTCCACGGACCGGCGGGGACCGGCCCGCGCGCCGCCGCCCTCGCCTTCGCCCAGGCCCTCCAGTGCGAGCGTCGAGGCCGACCCGGCGGACCGGAGGGCGACGCCTGTGGCACATGTCTGGCCTGCACCAAGGCCGCCCGCCTCATCCACCCCGACGTCCACGTCTACCTCCCGTTCCCGAAAACGAGCAAGGGGGCCGACAAGGACGACCGGCCCAGCGACTACGCCGAGCGGCTCCAGCGCCTCGCCGCCGACCCGTACGCGCCCGTCGACTACCGCCAGCGCGCCAAGCTGGACGAGGAGGGCGTCGCCAACAAGCAGGTCGAGCATCGCAAGACGCCCATCAACCAGCTCTTCCGCCACGACATGACGTTCGTGCCCGTCGAGGGCCGCCACGTCGTCGGCATCCTCACCGACGCGGACCGGATGCGGGAGGGGGCGGCCAACGCGCTCCTCAAGCTCCTCGAGGAGCCCGGCCCCGACGTGGTCCTCATCCTCACCGCCGAGCGTGTCGAGAACGTGCTCCCGACGATCCTCTCGCGGTGCCAGCGCGTCCGGTTCGACCCGCTCCCGCCGGAGACCATCGAGGGGGCGCTCGTGGAGCGGGAAGGCGTCGCGCCCGACCGAGCGGCGTTCGTCGCGCGCATGGCCGATGGCTCGTACACGCGCGCCCTGGAGCTGGTCGGGAGTGAAGAGCTGGCGGCGCACCGCGCGCTCGCGCTCGACTTCGTCCGCCAGTCGTACGTGGGACGGCCGGACCTGCTGGCGGCGCTCGTCCAAAAGGCCGCGGGGCTCGGGCGCGAAGCGCTCAAGGGCTGGCTCGGGCTCGTGACCGTCTGGGTGCGCGACCTCGTCCTCGCCCAGGCCGGCGCCTCGGACCGGATCGTGAACGTGGACCAGGGCGAGGCCGTCGCCCGGTTCGTCGGGAACCTCCCGGACGCCGATCTCCCGGCGATGGCGGCCGTCGTGGCGGAGGCCGTGGACGCGGTCGAGGCCAACGCGAACGCCTCGCTCGTGCTCACGTCCCTCTCGTTCGCCCTCCGCGACGCCATGCACGGGCGGTCCGCCGGCCGGCTCGTCACCCCGCTGGACGAGGGGTAGATGTCCGCCTTCCGCCCGACTGGCGGCGGCGATCGCCAGCCGACACCGCGCACCGGCGCCCTTACAGCCGCTCGACGGTGTACCCGGCCTCGCGGAGCATCTCGACCACGCTGCCCGCGCCCACGAGGTGCCCGGCGCCGACCACGACGAGCGCGTTCTCGCCCTCGCGCGCCAGGAGCGACTCGATCTGCGGAATCCAGGCCCGGTTGCGCGTCACGAGGAGGGCCTCGACCATCTCGGGACGCGAGAACCCGTCGGTGAGGAGGGCCGCCAGCGCGTCGTCGTCGCCCGCGTTCCAGGCGTCCACCATGCCGGCGAACATCGCGGCCGTGCTGTCCGGGCTCATCGAGACGCTCTCCATCAGGAACGCGACCTGGCTGTCCGTCGGGAGGTCGTCGAAGGCGGCCGTCTGGAGCTCGACGGTCTCGAACGGGACGCGCTCTTTGCCATCGGCTTTGGCGCGCTGGAAAAAGTGGGCGTCCACGCCGCTGGCCTCGACGGGCAGGCCGCTGCTCTGGAGCGCGAGGAGGCCGTAGGTCATCCCCACGAACCACGGCTCGAAGCGGTCGAAGGCGCCGGCCGGTACCCCGAGCGCCCCGAGCGCCTCATTCACGGCCGCCCGCTGATCGGGGTCGAGCACGTCGGCGACGGTCTCCTCGTCGGTCGCCGCCTGCACCATCCTGGCGCCGCCGGCCTGGGCGGCGTCGAGGTCCAGTTCGAAGGCGAGCACGGAGACGTCCGCGTACGCGGCCTCGACGTGGGGGGGAGCGGGAGGGCGTCCGCCGGCAGGATGTGGACGGACCCGAGGAGATAGACCCGGCTGTCGTCGTCGTGGAGGACGAAGAGCGGCGGGCGCCGCGGGTCGGCGGTCTGGGCCAGCGCCGGGCCGGCGAGCGTGGCGAGGACGAGGGCGGCGAGGGGGAGGCGCATCAGAGAGCGGAGGCGGGAGGCCCGAAAGATCCCCACGGACCGGCGGGCCGCATCGGCAATGCGGTGTCCCTGGTCCTCCGCTGGCGGCGGTCGCCAGCGGCCGGCTACTCGTCGATCCCGACGAGCGTCACGTCGAACGTGAGCGCCTGGCCGGCGAGCGGGTGGTTGGCGTCGAGCGTGACGGCCTCCTCGCCGACGTCCGCGACCTCGGCGTTGACGGAGCCGCCGCCCTGGAGGCCGAGCTGGAGGCGCTGGCCGGGCTGCGGCGACATCTCGTCCGGGAAGGCGTCGTGCGGGACCGTCAGCACCAGCTCGTCGCGGCGCGGTCCGTACGCCTCGTCCGGCTCCATCCGCACCGTCCGGCTCTCGCCCTCCTCGAGGCCGGTCACGGCCCGGTCGAAGCCGGGGACGACCTGGCCGGCGCCCAGCGTGAAAGCGAGCGGCTCCCGGCCCTCGGACGAGTCGAACACGGTCCCGTCGTCGAGACGGCCGGTGTAGTGGACGCGGACGGCGTCGCCGGACTGGGCGGGCATAGCGGTGCGGGGGGGAGGGAGCCGGAAAGATGCGTCCGCAGGCCCGGTGGCGGGTTCAGGGAGAGCGAAGACGCGCCGACGTCGGGCAAGAAGGGCGCCTGCCGGGACGTATGTTGCCCTCATCGCCAACGGGTTTGCTAGTGGGTGCTCGATTCCGCCTCGCGTTCGCCGCGCTCGTGGCCGCCGCCAGCCTCGGCGCGTCGGCGCAGACGCTCGACGTCGGAGGCCGGCGGTGCGCCGTCCCTAACCCGACGCTGACGGAGGTCGTCGAGTCGGTCCGCATGGTCGAGGTCCAGCGGCGTCGCATCGCATCGGGGGCCGCGCTGCGAGCGGCCGCCGGGCCAGTTACGATCCCGGTAGCCTTCCACGTGATCACGAAGGGGATGGGGGTGGACGAGGGCAACGTCCCCCAGGGCTGGATCGAGGCGCAGGTCGACACCCTCAACGCGACGTTCGCCTCGGCCGGGTACCGCTTCGTGCTGGCGGTCGTGGAGCGCGTGCGGAGTGAGGAGTGGTACGACGGCCTCCTCATCAACTCGGACGAGGAGGAGGCCATGATGACGGCCCTCGCGCTCGACCCGGCCCGCTACCTCAACGTCTACACCGCCCGCCTCGGGAGCGACTACCTGGGCTGGGCCACGGTCCCGAACACTCGCAGCGAGGCCGATCCGCTCACGGGCGTCGTCCTCCTCGACCAGTCGCTCCCCGGCGGCCGCGCCACGCCCTACCACCTCGGCCACACCGGCACGCACGAGGTGGGCCACTGGATGGGCCTCTACCACACGTTCCAGGGTGGCTGCTCCGCCCCCAACGACGGCGTCGGGGACACGCCGCAGGAGCGCTCCGGTGCCTCGGACTGCCCCCAGAACCGGGACTCGTGCCCCGACGACCCCGGCCTCGATCCGGTCCACAACTACATGGACTACTCCTCGGACGCGTGCATGACCGGGTTCACGGCCGGTCAGAACGAGCGCATCCAGGCCCTGGTGAGCCAGTTCCGCCCGACGCTCACTGCCGGCGGCATCGTGATCGCCGACATCGCGCGGTCGGCCTTCGACGACGTCCCTCTCGGCCGGACCTCGACGGCTCCGGTGGCCGTCACCAACCTCCGCGACGCGCCCGTCACGCTCACGGCGGCCTCGAGCACGAACCCTGCGTTTGAGGTCGGAGGGCTACCGCTGACGGTGGCGCCCGGCGAGGTGGCGACGCTGGCCGCCACGTTCCGCCCGGCCGAGGCGGGGCCGGCGTCGGCGGTCCTCACGCTGGAGGCCGACGCCGGCGGCCCACTGGCGGTCTCGGTGGTGGCGACGGCCGGGCGGCTCCCGAGCCTCCGCGTGGCGACCGAAAGGCTCGAAGCCGAGGCGGTGGAAGAGGGACGGGCGGAGGCGACCGTCACGCTGGCCAACGACGGGTCTGCCGACCTCACGTTCGCCGTCGAGACGGTCCAACTGCCGGCGTGGATCGCCAGCGTCTCGCCGACGGCCGGGACGGTCGCGGAGGGGGAGGCCGTGGCCGTCGTCGTCCAACTCTCGGCGGCCGGCCTGAGCACGGGCACGTACGAGACGACGCTGACCGCCGCCACCAACGACCCGGCGGCGACGCAGGTCGAGGTCCCCGTCTCGCTCGTCGTCCTCGCCCGCCCCGAGGCTCGTCTCGACGCCCTGTCGGCGGAGGAGCCGCTGCGGATCGAACTGATCGAGAACGCCGCGGCGGAGGGCGTGGTGGTGCTCGCCAACGACGGCGCCGGCCTGCTGTCGTTCACCGTCGACGAGGGCTCGCTGCCCGACGGCGTCGTGGCCGTCTCCCCAGCGTCCGGCGTGGTCGCCCCCGGAGGCGACGTCCGGCTCACGGTGTCGTTCGCGTCCGCCGGCCTAGCCATCGGCGGGTACCCCGTCGCGCTCCCGATCCAGACCAACGACCCGTTCCAGACGGTCGTCGAGGTGCCGGTGGCGCTCACCGTCCTCGCGCGTCCCGGCACGCTGGCGGTCCTGCCGGTCTACCCGAACCCAGGCCGCGCCGGGGTCACGATTCCGCTGGAAGTGCCGGTCGACACCGAGGTCCGCGCCGACGTCTTCGACGCCCGAGGCCGGCACGTCGCCACGCTCGCTGGACGGCCGGCTGACCGCCGGCTACCCGACGCTCGTCTGGGACGCGTCGGGCGCACCGGCCGGGCTGTACGTGGTCCGTGTCCAGAGCGGGTCATCGGTGGCGGTCGGGAGCGTCGTGATCGCCCGCTGATCGTTGACGGCGCCCCTCTGATACAGCGAGCGCCGCCAGGGGAGACCCCGAGCGGCGCTCGCACGCAGAACCAGCAGCGGTTGACCGATGGCGGTTCTAGATCTGAAACACGACCAGCACACCAAGCCCGACGAGGGCGGCGGCGGCCATCATGGTAGGGATAAGGCGGTTCATCCGTCCGGGGGGAGAGAGTGGGAGAGGGCGTCCCGAGGTCTCTGGCTCCCTCCGAAAGAGTTATCCACGGCGGGAACCAGCGTGCGTGGAAGCTAGGGAGCCGGTGGATAACTCTGCAACCCCTTGTGTCCCCTTTTTCTGAGTCCAGAAGTTTGAGAGGTCAGATCGGCCGTTTTCCACGGGGCTAGCTTGACGGCTCGTCCGCCCTCGTCTATCGACCCCGTGCGCTTCCAGCGATTCCAGAGCGTTTTCCTCGGCCTCGCCTTGTCGTTAGGGACGGTCGGCGGCGTGTGCTCACGTCCGGCGCCAGCGCGTCCGGCATTTGAAACTAGCCCGCAGCCGCTGGCGGATGCCGTCGTCACGGGCGATTCACTGGAGCCGGCGCGGGCGCTCCACGCGATGGTGGCGACGGGGCACCCGGAGGCGAGCAAGGTGGGGCTCCAGATCCTCCGCCAGGGCGGGAACGCCGTCGACGCGGCCGTCGGCATCGGGTTCGCGCTGGCCGTCGTGAGCCCGGATGCGGGGAACGTGGGCGGCGGCGGTTTCCTCGTCCTCCGCCTCGCCGACGGGACGGCGACGAGCTGGGACTTCCGCGAGCGTGCGCCGTCGGGCGCTTGGCGCGAGATGTACGCCGGGGACGCCGCTGGATCGTCCACGCGCGGGCACCTGGCCGTCGGCGTGCCTGGGACCGTCGCGGGGCTGCTGGCGGCGCACGAGGCGCACGGCCGGCTCCCTCTCGAAGACGTGATCGATCCGGCGATCCGGCTGGCGGAGGGCCAGTGGCTCTCAGGAAGAAACGCCATCCTCTTCAACCGATACGAGAACGACTTCGAGGACTTTCGCGTCTACCACCCGGTACTTCACGAAGCCGGACGGGGAGCCGTTCATGCCCGGCGAGCGGTTCGTCCAGGCGGACCTCGCGGACGTCCTCCGTCGCATCCGGGACCGGGGAGCAGCGGGCTTTTACGAGGGCGAGACGGCGGACCTCATCGTCGCCCAGATGGAGCGGGGCGGCGGGCTCATCACGCACGACGACCTGCGCGCCTATCGAGCCATCCAGCGCGACGTGCTGGAGACGACGTACCGGGGCTACCGCGTCCGGTCGATGGGGCCACCGTCGTCGGGCGGCGTGGCGCTGGCGCAGGTGCTCCGGGCCGTCGAGCCGTTCCCGCTGGCGGAGTGGGGGTTCCAGTCGCCCGAGGCGGTCCACCTCGCGGGCGAGGCGCTGCGCCGGGCGTTCGCCGACCGCGCCCACTGGCTCGGCGACCCGGACTTCGTGGACGTGCCGGCCGGCGCCCTCATCGATCCGGCGTACGTCGAGCGCCGGATGGAGACCTTCCGCTCCGACCGCGCCACGCCCAGCCTCAACGTCGGGCACGGCACGCCGCCGGCGCTCCCGCACGAGAGCACCGAGACGACGCACTACTCGGTCGTCGACGCCGAGGGCAACGCCGTCGCCGTGACGACGACGCTCAACGACTACTTCGGCTCGAAGGTGGTCGTCGACGGCGCCGGGTTCTTTCTGAACGACGAGATGGACGACTTCACGAGCGCGCCCGGCCGGCCGAATCTGTGGGGACTCATCCAGGGCGAGGCGAACGCCGTCGCGCCGGGCAAGCGGATGGTCTCGTCCATGACGCCGATCGTCGTGGACGACCCCGAGGGCCGGCTGTTCATGGTGGCCGGCTCGCCCGGCGGCTCGCGCATCATCTCGACCGTGTTTGAGGTGCTCACGAACGTGATCGACTTCGGGCTCGACGCGCAGCAGGCCGTCGCCCGTCCGCGCTTCCACCACCAGTGGCTCCCGGACGAACTGGAGGTCGAGGCCGGCCTGCCGGACGCCACGCTCGACGGGCTCCGCCAGCGCGGCTGGTCCCTCGACCGGCTCGTCCGCTTCGGCGCCGCGAACATCGTCGTCGTCCGCTATGGGCCGGACGGGACGCGGACGCTGGAGGGCGGCGCCGACCCCCGCCGCGACGACGATGACGCGCGAGGGTTTTGAGGAATCAGAGGTGTGGAATCAGGAAGCGGGTTCACCCGCCGTGACATCGACACTCGATATTCGGTTCAGGCAGCAGACTCCTCTTTTCTGGACCCTCCTCCCCGATGCCCCTCGACTTCGCCCGAATCGACGCCCTCGTCTTCGACATCGACGGGACGCTGGCCGACACCGACGACCACCTCGTCGCGCAGATCGCCGCCGTTCTCGATGCGGTCCCCTTCGTGAGCGGACGGCGGGCGGCGCAGGTCGCGCGCCAGATCGTGATGGGCGCCGAGAGCCCCGTGAACGCGGCCTACGCCTGGATCGACCGCCACGGCCTCGACGACGAACTGGCGACGGTCAAGGGCCTGCTCCAGCGGGCGAAGGAGCAGCGCGATCGGTCCGAGGGGCACCCGGCCGAGGCGGCCGACGAGGTCCCGCACGACATGGTGCCGGACGTGAAGGAGATGCTCGACGACCTCGCCGGCCGCTACCCGATCAGCGCCATCTCGACGGGCGGCGAGATCCGCATCCGGGCGTTCCTCGAACACCACAGTGTCCTGCCCCACTTCACGGCCGTCGCCGGCGCGCAGACCACGCCGCGCATGAAGCCCTACCCCGACCCGCTCCTCTACGTCGCCGAGGCGATGGGCGTCGCGCCGGAGCGGTGCCTCATGATCGGCGACACGACGGTGGACATGCAGACGGCGCGGGCGGCGGGCGCCCAGGCCGCCGGCGTGCTGTGCGGGTTCGGGACCGAAGACGAGCTGGTCCGCGAGGGCGCCGACCACATCCTCGCCACGACCTCCGACCTGCTCGCCCTGCTGGCGCCGGCCGAGGACGCGCTCGACACCAGCGCCGACCCGGCGGCCCCAGCCTCGCTCGACGAGCCCGCCAGCGGGGAAGGGGCGGCCGGCTGAGTCGGAAGTCCGGGGAGACCGCACCCCTGCCCTTTAGCGCGGGCCGGCCGGGAGGTGCTCATGGAGGTAGCGCGTGAGCAGCCCGTAGAGGTGGAGCGTCGTGCCCGGCCCCTCGTAGATGCCGTGCGTCCGATTCGGATAGGCCATCATGGTAAACGGCTTGTTCAACTCGATCAGCCGGTTGATGAGCCGCTCCGTGCCCTGGTAGTGGACGTTGTCGTCGCCGGTGCCGTGGACGATGAGGAGGTCGCCCTCCAGGCCCTCGGCGTGCGTGATGGGCGAGCCGGCGGCGTAGCCCTCCGGGTTGTCCTGCGGGAGCCCCATGTAGCGCTCTTGGTAGATCGTGTCGTAGAGCCGCTGGTCCGGGACGGGCGCGACGGCCATCCCGACCGCGAACACGTCCGGGTAGCGGAAGAGGCTGTTGAGCGTCTGCGAGCCGCCGCCGCTCCAGCCCCAGATCCCGACGCGCTCGGGGTCCACCCACGGGTACTCGGCCGCGAGCGCTCGGGCGGCGGCCGCCATGTCCGCCGAGGCCTGGACGCCGATCTGGCCGTAGACGCTCTTGCGCCAGTCGCGGCCCTTCGGCGAGGGCGTCCCACGCGGGTCCACGCTCGCCACGACGTAGCCCTGCTGCGTGAGCATGAGGTGCCAGAGGTAGCCCGTCCCGCCCCAGGCGTCGTTGACCGTCGTGCTGGCGGGCTCGCCGTAGACGTGGAAGAGGACGGGGTACGGGCGGCTCTCGTCGAAGCCCGGCGGGAGCATCACGTACGCATCCAGCGGCGTCCCGTCGTCGGCCGGGAGCGTGGTGAAAAAGGACCGGCCCCGGTCCAGCGCCTCGACGGTCCGGCGGAGGCGCTCGTTGTCGGCCAGCACGCGGACCGTCTCGTGCGACGGGAGGCGGACCAACTCGGTGCGGGGCGGATCGCCAAAGCGGCTCCACGAGTGGACGGCGTAGGCCGCGCCGGGCGAGAGCGAGTAGCTGTGCGTGCCCGGCTCGTCGGCGGGCGTCAGGCGCTCGGCGCCTGACCCGTCGAGGCGGGCGCGGTAGAGGACGCGCTGTGTGGCCGGCCCCTCCTGGGGCGCGGCGCGGTAGTAGACCCACCCGCCGTCCGTGTCGATCTGGAGGACCGAGAGGACGTCGTGCTCTGGCGGCGTGACGGGCTCCACCTCCGATCCGTCGCGCGAAACGATGTAGAGGCGCTGCCACCCGTCGCGGTCGCTGAGCCAGGTAAAGTGCCGGCCGTCGTCGAACCAGACGAGGTCGTCCACGGCGTCGGTCCAGGCGTCGTCGGTCTCGACGAGGATGGGCCGCGTCTCCATCGTCTCGACGTCGGCCAGCAGCACCTCGTTGTGCTGCTGGAGTCGGTCGAGGTGCTGGATCACGAGTTCGTTGGACGAGGCGGCCCAATCCATCCGCGCCGGGTAGTGGTTGCGGGCGTCGTCGGAGAGGCGGAACCAGCGCGTCGGGCCGCCCTCGGACGACACCACGCCGATCTTCGCCTCGCTGTTCGTCGTCCCCGCCTTCGGGTACTGGATCGGGACGGTGAAGCTGTAGAGCGAGTCCGTGTTGTTGACGAGCAGGAAGTCGCGGATGCCGCTCGCGTCGAGCCGCCAGTAGGCGACGTGCGCGCCGTCGGGGCTCCAGCGGAAGCCCTGCCGGAGGCCGAACTCCTCCTCGTAGACCCAGTCGAACGTGCCGTTGATGACGGTCTCCGAGCCGTCGGTCGTGAGCGGTGTGATGGCGCCCGTCGCCACGTCCTCGACGTAGAGGTCGTGCTCCGAGACGTAGGCCACGCGGTCGCCGTCGGGGCTGAACGTGGCGAACATGAGCGACGACGCGGGCGCGTCGCCGCCGAGCTGGCGGAGCGTGCCCGCGTCGAGGTCGAGCACCCAGTAGTCGCCGCGCGAGTTGACGCGCCAGACGCGGCGCGAGTTGGTGAACACGAGCAGGCGGCGCTCGTCGTCGCTCCAGGTGAAGCCCTCGACGCGCAGCGGGGCGTCGGCGCCGGTCGGCGTGAGCTGGGCGGCCGTCACCAGCACCTCGGTCCGGCCCGTGGCGACGTCCGTGCGGACGAGGTCGCGGCCCTCGCCGTCGGCGCTCGGCTCGAAGCCGGTCGTGTGCGTGGCGTCGCTCCAGCGGAGCCCGGCATAATCGCCTACGAAGTCGCGCGAGGCGAACAGCCGCTCCAGCGTGACGCGCGACGAGTCGGCCGCTTCTTGAGCGACGACGGGGCTGGCAACGAGGACCGCCAGCAGGACGGGGAGCAAACGACGACGGTTCATGGCACCGGGAGAGGGGGGCGGTAGGATACCGTGTCCCGCGAGGTGAGGTCGGTGCAGAGGACGTGCGGGAGGGCCTCGCCGTCGTGGCGGCCGGACTCGTCCACGTCGTCATCCTCCCCGATCACTCGCACGTCTCGGTCTGATAGAGCCCGATCCCACGTGTTGCCGACGACCCGATGTAAAGCAAGGCGACCGCAACGAGAGTGATCGGGAGCCGAGTCACGTGAGAGAGCAGGGCGCCTAACGAGAGATCGGCCGACCCCGGCCAGGATACACCCGGCCCACTGGCGGACCGAGACCACCGCCTACCAGTCGTTCTCCTCCTTCACGACGCCCGTCTCGACCGGCACCGGGTACTCGCCTGAAAAACAGGCGTGGCAGTAGCGCTCGCGGCTGTCGTGCGCCTCCTCGACGGCGTCCATCATGCCCTCGACCGAGAGGTAGCCCAGCGAGTCCACGCCCAGCCACTCCGCGATCTTGTCGACGGACCCGTGCTTGTTCGCCGCCAGCTCGGCGCGGGAGGGGAAGTCCATCCCGTAGAAGCACGGCCACATCACCGGCGGGCTGGCGGAGCGGAAGTGGACCTCGGCGGCGCCCGCCTTCCGCACCATCTGGACGAGCTGGCGGGCCGTCGTGCCGCGCACGACGGAGTCGTCCACCATCACCACAATGCGGTCTTTCAGGACGCCCTCGACCGGGTTGAACTTGGTCCGGACGCGCTGCTCGCGCGTCGACTGGCCGGGCGAGATGAAGGTGCGCCCGACGTAGTGGTTCCGGATCAGGCCGATGTCCAGCTTGCAGCGCCGGCCCATCTTGTTCGACTCCGAGACGTAGCCGATGGCGGCCGTGTTGGACGAGTCCGGGACGGACATCACGATGGGCCGCTTGCCCTCGCCCTTCTCCACGAGCGGGACCGGCGCGTCGTGGGCGAGCCGCTTCCCCATCTTCCGCCGGACCTTGTCGACGGCGGCGCCGAAGATCTTCGAGTCCGGCCGCGAAAAGTAGACGTACTCGAACACGCACTGGCTGACGCCGTTGCGCCGGGGCATGCAGACGCCGTTGAAGGCGGTCGGCGCGCCGTCGCCACTGTGCTCCCCGGTGCCGACCCGCTCGACGCCCGCGCGGTCGATCACCAGGATCTCGCCCGGCGCGATGTCGCGGACGTACTCGGCGCCGACGATGTCGAACGCGCACGACTCGCTCGCCACGATCCAGGCGGGGTGCTCCCGGCCCGGCGCCGCCGCCAGCCGGCCGAGCGCGAGCGGGCGGAACCCGTTCGGGTCGCGGGCCGCGATGAGCGCGTCGTCGGTGAGGATGACGAGCGAGAAGGCGCCCCGGCACTGGTGCAGCGCGTCGACGATGCGGGCGACGGGGCCGGTCTGCTGGCTCTGCGCCGCCAGGTGGAGGATCAACTCGGTGTCCGAGGACGAGCTGAACAGCGTCCCCTTCTCGATGAGCGCCTCGCGGATGGCGCGGGCGTTCGAGAGGTTGCCGTTGTGGGCCAGCGCGAAGTGGCCCTCGCGGTCGTGGGCCACGAAGGGCTGGATGTTGGCCGGGTTGGTGGCGCTCCCGCTGGTCGAGTAGCGCGTGTGGCCGATGGCGGCGTCGCCCAGGAGCACCTTCTCGAACACGTCCTCGTCGTCGAACACGTCGAGCACGAGGCCGAAGTCCTTCTCGACGGGCATCACCCGGCGGCCCTTCGACTCGTCGTAGACGCTCGTGACGATGCCGGCCGACTCCTGGCCCCGGTGCTGGAGCGCGTGGAGGCCGAAGTACGTGAGGCGAGCGGCGTCGGGGTGGTTGAAGACGCCGAAGATGCCGCAGTGGTCGCGCGGTTTGTCCACGGGGAGGGCGGGGGAGGGCCTAGGGGAGAGGGTAACACCAGAGCCCGGCCGCCGCGTGTCCGCACGTGGAATGTTCGCGCGCCCTACCACGCGGTGACGGCGGCCGCGAGGGCGACGCCGGCCGCGTCGGCGGCGAGGTCGCGCCACGAAAAGAGCGGGTGGCGGGGCCGCCGGCTGTCGGCGACTTCTTTGGCGAGGCCGAGGGCCAGCGCGACGCCGGCCGAGACCGGGAGCGCCCGGCCGTTCGAGAGGTCCGCCTTGTCCACCAAGACGTACTGGCCGGAGAGCGTGATCAGGAACGAGGCGCCGAGGTGGAGCGCCTTGTCGCGGCCGAGCCAGTCGTCCGGCGGTGCTCCCGTCGTGTCTGCGAGAACGACGGCGAACGGTCGCTCAGGACCAGCGACGTCCACCCCTTGGACAGGAGGAGCCAGGGGGGATCGATGAGCCGAGCACGGTGCGGGCTCACTGGCGGCGGCGACCCGCTCGTCCAAATCGCCCCCCTCCCGGCCCCCCCCGCTGGGGAGAGGAGGGAAGTCGCCACCTCTACGCAGAGCCGCGGCGTCAGGAATCCGAAAGCCCTCGTAGCGCGGCGGCGCCCCCTCCACGGGCTGCGCGCCCGCTCCGCTGGCGGCGAGCACCGCCAGCGCCGCGAGGGCGGACCCGCGGGTCACGTGTCCGCACGGAGCGTCGGGTCCACCTCGATCTCGTGGCCGTCGGCGAGGAGGGTGCGTAGCGAGAGGGCGGCGCCGCCGAAGAGGATCAGCCCGGCCAGGATCATCACGACGATCCCGGAGACCGGGGCGCCCTGGAAGCGGACCGAGAGGCTCTGCGCCGCGCCGCCACCCGTCACCGAGACGACGCCGGCACGCTCCGGCGTGAACTCGAATGTGGCCGTGCCAGGCGTGAACGTCTCTGTGTGGGCCGTGACCGCGCCCGGCCGGTACGTCACCGCCACCGTGTCGGCGGGCGCGCTGAACGTGACCGTGACGGGCTCGCCGCGCGTGGGCGCCTCGGGCTCGACCGAGACGACGTCTTGGGCACTCGCGGAGGCCGCCAAGACGGTCAGGCAGAGGAGAAGCAGTCGCATGGGTTAGTGCTCGAAAGTGGCGACGGCGGGAGTTGCCGGCTCGTCGGCCGTGGGCCGGCTGGTGAGGTAGGCCGCCAGCCCCAGCGTGCCCAGAATCCAGACGGCCGGGATCACCACCGGGAACCAGTCGACCGAGCCGAGCGGGTTGGCCGCGCCGTAGAGCGGACCGCCGAACAGGTCGATGTAGAGGTTCCACACGATGACGGTGAGCAAGATCGCCGGGATGACGATCCGGAGCAGAACGTCGAACCAGGCGCCCAGCTTGAGCTTGGAGTGCTCGTTCACGAACGCCCGCAGGTTGCCGGCCCCGAACACCCAGCCCAGCAGCACGCACTCGATCAGGCCGACCGTCAGCAAGCTGTACCCGAAGGCCCAGTGGTCGAGGATGTCGAGGAAGTTGAGGCCGACCGTCCCGTTGCCCGCCAGGCCGGGATCGACGACGAACGGGAGCGCCGTGATGAGCGACCCGATGATCCCCGGCACCGCCACCATCGTGAGGGCCGTGGTGCGGTCGGCGCCGGTCTTGTCGATGATGGCGCTCGCCATGCCCTCTACGAGCGAGATCGCACTCGTGACGCCCGCCAGCACGATCAGCAGGAAGAACGCGAACCCGAACACCTTGACGGCGAAGGGGAACGCCGCGATGCCCTGCGGGATGGCGAAGAACGACAGCGACAGGGACGTGCCGGCCGGGTTGAGCGAGAACGCGAACAGCATCGAGAATATCGCGACGCCGGCGATGTACTCGAACCCGCAGTTGAGCAGGCTCACCATGAACGAGTTGTTGACCTGATCGGAGTCTTTCGGCAGGTAGCTCGCGTAGGCCGTCATGGTGCCGAGCCCGAGCGAGAGTGAAAAGAACATCTGGCTGAAGGCGCCCTTCCAGACATCGGGCTGGGAGATGCCGGCGAGGTCGGGCGTGAACAGGTACATCACGCCGTCCGTGCCGCCGGGCAGCGTGACCCCCCGCACGATGAGCACGATCATGAACAGCCACATCAGCGGGACCGCCACGCGGACCGTCCTCTCGATGGTCTCGGTGCCTCGGAGCAGGGCCAGCAGCGTCATGCCCCAGATGGCGACGACGGCGATCATGGGCCACCACGAGGCGATGATGCCGAAAAAGTAGGCCGTCGCGTTCGGGTCCGCGCTCGGCTCGGCGAACGGCGCGAACGGGGCCGTCGCACCGGGCTCCATCAGCCCGAACAGCGCCCCGACCATCATGCACAACGCCCACCCGAGGATGGTCACGTAGTACATCGTGATAAAGAGCGCGCTGGCGAGCGACCACCAGCCCACGAACTCGCCCTTCTTGCCCACGATGCGCGCGAGCGCCATCGGGAAGCTGCGCCCGGTCATCGTGCCCAGGCTGAACTCGGAGATCATCACCGGAATCCCCATCACGAACAAGGCGATGAAGTACGGGACGTAGAACGCGCCGCCGCCGAACTGGTAGGCGTTCGAGGCGAAGAAGACGATGTTGCCGAGCCCGATGGCCGAGCCGCTCGCGGCGAGGATGAATCCGAGCTTTGAGGACCACACACCGCGCTCGACGCCATCTGCGTCGTCGTTCGGCGTGTGGGGGGGCAGGGTGGTGTCAGGCACTGGCGCGTGTAAACCCGGGGTGAAGCGCCAAGCTAGCACACGGCCTCCGCTCTGCGCGATCCCGTCCGCCAGTCGGCCTCGCGCGAGCGACTGGCGGACGGGCCCGTTCTCAGTCGGCGTCGAGCCAGCCCTCGTCCGTCAGCAGGGCGCGGGCAATCCGAAGCCGCGCCGGCCCCATCTCGAACCCGTCGGCCGCGGGCGCCACGTTGAGCGCGAAGACGGCACCGCGTCCGTCGGCCCGCTCGACGTACCCGACGATCCATCCGAGGGGCGTCCGCACGCCCGGAGCGCCGTCGGAACTGCCCCAGCCCGTCTTGGCGACGAGCCGCGCCGCCGGCGTTTCGACGAGGACCGGGAGCAGGCTGCGGACCGTCGCCTGCACGGCGGGCCGGAAGGCGAGGTCGCCCCGACGGAGGCGGTCCATAAACCGGACCTGCTCGTCGGCCGAGATCCGGAGGCTGTTGTCGAGCCAGAAGAGGTCCACGTCCGGGCCGACGGCGCCGTTGCCGTAGGGCTCGCGGGCGAAGGCGTCGGCGTACCGCTGGCGGCCGACGGCGCGGGCGACCCGCTGGTAGAGCCACACCGTCGAGACCTCCATCCCCGAGCGGAGCGTGTGGTCCCGGTTCCACGCGGGCACGTCGCGCTCCACGCCGTCCCAGACGAACACCGAGTCGGGGTCGCCGACGACGCCCGTCTCCAGGGCGACGAGGGCGTTGTAGACCTTGAAGGTGGAGGCGGGCAGATAGCGCCGCGCGGCGCGGTCGGGGTCGAGCCGCGAGGTTCGCCCGGTGGCCACGTCGAGGAGGACGAACGTCCCCGTCCCTCCCTCGGCCTCGAAGAACCGCGCCCAGTCCGGCCGGACGGTGTCGGCCGGGGCCGCGATCGGAGCGGCCGCGATGGGAGCGGCCGGCGCCGTGGCCGCCGGAGTGCAGGCGGCGAGGCAGAGGACGAGCGTGGGAGCGAAGAGCCGCATGGAGGGAGAGGGACGCCCCCGAACCTACCCCTCCTCCTCCTCGGGCTCGTGCTCGGGCGTCACCTCCACGCGGACCTCCTGGATGCGGTTGTCCTCGACGGCCTCCACGAACAGGCGCAGACGCTCGTACGCGACGACGTCGCCGGGCTGCGGGATGTCGCCGGTGAGGTGGAGGATGAGGCCGCCCAGCGTCTCGAAATCGAAGGCGTCCGTGTCCATCTCTACGCCGACGGTCTCCGCCAGGTCGTCGAGGTCGACGCGGGCCTCGGCCCGGAAGACGCCCGGCTCGACGGCGTGGACGAGCGTGTCGTCGTCGGGGTGATCCAGCTCGTCGCGGATCTCGCCGACGACTTCTTCCAGGAGGTCCTCCAGCGTCACGAGGCCGGCCGTCCCGCCGTACTCGTCCACGACGATGGCGAGGTGCGTGTTGGTCCGCTGGAAGTCGCCCAGCATGTCGTCGAGCGACTTGGCGGGGGGCACGTAGAGCGGCTTCCGGGCGATGGCGGCCCAGTCCGGGGGGACCCCGCCGTCGGGTGCGTCGATGGAGGGGAGGAGGTCCTTCGCGTAGACCACGCCGAGCACGTTGTCGAGGTGCTCGCGGTAGAGCGGGAAGCGGGAGTGGCCGCTCTCGCGGATGAGGTCGAGGGCCTCGTCGAGCGTGGCCTCGGCCGAGAGTGAGATGACGTCGACGCGGCTGACCATGACCTCGCGGACCGTCGTCTCGCCGAACTCGACGATCGAGTGGATCAGCGCGCGCTCTTGCTCCTCGATGCTCCCCTGCGCCTCGCCCACGTCGGCCATCGTCTTGATGTCGTCGGAAGAGAGGGGCTCGGCCTCGGCGCGGAAGCGGGACTGGAGCCCGGCGGCCATCGCCGCCAGCGCGTCGGCGAGGGGGGCCACGAGCCGGACGAGCGGGCTCAGGAAGCCGGAGACGCCCTCGGCGAAGGCCACGGGCTGCCGGCTGGCGATCAGCTTGGGCGCGATCTCGCTGGTCACGAGCAGGACGAACGTGAGCCCGACGGCATTCGCCACGAGCGCGGCCACCTGGCTCCACCCGAACGTCGTGGCCATCGCCACCATGAGTTGCGTCGACAGGATCGCCGCGCCCACGTTGACGACCGTGTTGAGCAGCAGGACCGCCACGAGCAGGCGCCGGGGCCGGTCCAGCAAGCGGAGCACGCGGCCCGAGGCCGGCTTCGGGGCCTCGGCGAGCGCCTCCCGCTCGCCGGGCGAGATCGAGAACAGCGCCACCTCGGACCCCGAGAACAGGGCCGACAACGCGAGGAGGAGCACGAACACGCCGGCCTGGATCGCCAGCCCGAAGGGGCCGGGGAGAGCGTCGGCGAGGGGGAGGGCCGCGAGGGCCGGACTAGAGGCGGGGTCCAAGGCGGGTGGACCAGGCGAGACAGCGGGCCGGGGCCCAGAGGCGGGCCGGCGGGATGGCCCGGGTAGACGAAGATAGGGGCGGCCGGGTTCGGAGACCGCCTAAACAGACGCCGGGCGACCCCTCAGAGAGGGCCGCCCGGCGCAGAGCAGAGGGCTCGGGGCGTTGGCTAGAAAGGGAGGTCGTCGTCGGGCTCGAACGAGTAGTCGTCGCCGGAGGACGCCGGGGCCGACGGCCGCGGGCCGCCGCCCTGGGAGCGACCGCCGCCACCGCCGTTGTTGCTCTGACGCTGCGGGCGGGAGGACTGGTCGTAGTCGTACTCCCCGCCGCCGCCACTACCGCCGCCACCGTCGCGGCCTCCGAGCATGGTCATCTCGCGGACCTTGACCTCGGTGGTGTACCGGCTGTTGCCGTCCTTGTCCTCCCACTGGCGGGTCTGGAGCTGGCCCTCGAAGTAGACCTGGGACCCCTTCTTGAGGTACTCGCCGCAGATCTCCGCGAGGCGGCTCCAGGCCACGCACGTGTGCCACTCGGTGTTCTCGACCATGTTGCCGTCGCGGTCCTTGTAGGTCTCGCTCGTGGCGAGGCGCATGTTGCAGACGGCCGTGCCGCTGCCGGTGTACCGGAGCTCCGGGTCCTGCCCGAGGTTGCCGATGAGGATGACTTTGTTGACTCCGCGTGCCATGGGGCTTGAGGGTGCGAGAGCGACTGGAACCGCGCTCTCTGGGACATGAATCCGCCGTACCGGGCGAGGCCCGGCCGGCCGTTCGGGTGGTGCGCGGCCGGGGCCGCGTAGCGCAGGATAGACACGTCCCGCGAGCGGGGCGTAACCTGCACGACACGAAAATACAGAGACCCCCGTGCCAGCCTCGCGTCACATCCCGTTCCCGTACGACACCGCCGACCTCGGCCTGAGCGACGCCGACCGCGACGCCGCCCACCCCGCCCTCTACGCCGACTTCGTCGCCATCGTGCGCCGCCTCCGCCGCGAGTGCCCCTGGGACCGCGAGCAGACGCACGACAGCGTCAAGCACCTCACCATCGAGGAGGCGTACGAGATGGTCGACGCCGTGGACGCGGGCGACCCCGCCGAGCTGGCGAAGGAGCTCGGCGACCTGTTCCTCCACGTCCTCTTCCACGCCCACATCGCCGAAACGGAGGGGACGTTCGACCTCGGCGACGTGATGCGGGCCGAGATGACCAAGCTCGTCCGCCGCCACCCGCACGTGTTCGGGGACGAGGTGGTCGGCGGGACCGGCGACGTGCTCCGCAACTGGGAGGCGATCAAGCGAGCCGAGCGTGAGGAGGCCGGCGTCCGAGAGGCCGCGCCGTCAGCGCTGGACGGCGTGCCCGAGGCGCTGCCGGCGCTCCTCCGCGCCGAGCGGGTCCAGGAAAAGGCCGCCGCCGTCGGGTTCGACTTCCCGACGGCGGAGGAGGCGTGGGCGAAGGTCGAGGAGGAGGCCCGCGAGGTCCACGAGGCCGAGGGCGCCGACGCGCTCGAGGACGAGGTGGGCGACCTCCTGTTCGCCGTCGTCAACTACGCCCGGCTGCGGGGCGTCGTGCCGGAGAATGCGCTGCGCCGGACGGTCGGCAAGTTCTCACGGCGGTTCCGGCACGTCGAGGCCGGGCTGGCCGCGCGCGGGGCGTCCGCAAGCGGGGCGGGGCTGGCCGAGATGGACGCGCTCTGGGACGAGGCGAAGGCGGCCGAGCGCTAGTCGGGCTCCCGCTCCGAAAGGTCCGGGAGGGCGGCGATGCCCAGGATGGACGCCGCCTCCGAGGCCGTATCGACGCCGATCACGGTCCGCCCGAGCGGCCGAACCAGCCGCGCATAAAACTGGACGGAGTAGAGGATGAGCGGCTTGTAGGTGACGATGAGCGTGGTGCTGCCTGCGAGGGCCTCGCGTGTCAGCCGCTCCACCTCCAGCAGCTTGGGGATGTCGGTCGGCAGGAGGTCGATGCTCGGCGTGAACCGCATGTCCCAGACCTCGGTGAAGCCGGGCTCCCAGTCCGGGTCGAACGCCACCGCCTTCCCACACTCGACGACGGCCTGGACCGTGACCGGACCCCGAGGCTGGACGATTCCGAATCGGTGCTCTGGGACGACGCCCATTTCGCGCGGAGGGCAGGAGGCCATAGGAGCTGTGGTGGGGAAGGAGTCCAACCGACTCCGCCGCGCTCTGTTTGCAGGAAACGAAATAACGGACGGAGGGTCGTGCGTTCGATCCGGCGCTACAGCGCCTCCTTCGTGCTCGGGAGGCGGTCGCCCTCGGGGTCGCGCGCGACGGCCTGGCGGAGCGCCCGCGCGGCGGCCTTGAACACGGCCTCGATGCGGTGGTGGTCGTTGGCCCCGTAGAGGACGGCGAGGTGGAGCGTCAGGTGGGCGTGCTCGGCCACGGCATGCCAGAAGTGCTCCACCAACTCCGTCGAGAGGTCGCCGACGGTCTCGCGCGAGAAGTCGGCATGGAAGACGAGGAAGGCGCGGCCCGAGAGATCCACGACGGCGCGGGCCAGGGCCTCGTCCATCGGGACGTGGGCCTCGCCGTAGCGCGCGACGTACGCCTTGTCGCCGAGGGCCTCGCCGAGCGCGCGGCCGAGGCAGATGCCGACGTCCTCGACCGTGTGGTGGTCGTCCACGTGGAGGTCGCCCTCGGCCTCGACGTGGAGCCCGAACCCGCCGTGCCGGGCGAACAGGTCCAGCATGTGATCGAGGAAGCCGACGCCCGTGTGGTTCTCGTAGTCGCCCCCGTCCAGGTGGAGGGTGACGCGGACGGCCGTCTCGGCCGTTTTGCGCTCGACGGTGGCGGAGCGGGGGGGTAGGTTCATTCCGAAAGCTACAGGCCCCCGTGTGACGCACCCGTGAGATCCGGCGGCTGTCTGCCCGTCCTCTCTCTCGTTTCTCATGCGCGCCCTCCTCCTGCTCCTCGGCTCCCTCACCCTCGTCGCCTGCGACACCATCGCGGGTGGCGGCGTCCCGCGCCGCGCGTTCCTCACGGTCGTCCAGATCGACGACGCCCCGCTCTCGAACGGCGGCGACGGCTGGGACGGGAGCCTCGGCGGCGGCCCCGACCTCTACTTCCGCGTCTACCCGGCCGACTTCAACGACGGCCAGTGCCTCGGCGGTGACGTGCTGAACCCGCGCGACGACGACTTCGTGGTCTCCCGGTTCTCGGACCAGCCGTGGGTGGACGACGTGGACGGCGTCGACTTCCCGCTCGTCTGGGATGTGGACCCGGCCGGACGCGGCTTCGAGTTCCCCGACCTCCGCCTGGAGTACCGGATCGCCGTCTGCGACTACGACCCGCTCGACTCGGACGAGGCCGTGGCGCAGACGGAGGCGTTCTCGTTCGGCGCCTTCGCGCCCGACCGCGCCGACGGCCGCGACGACGTGATCGTGCTGGGCGGGCGGCGCGGCGGGGCCGACACGTCCGTCCGCCTCCGCGTCGTCTACGGCGACTGACGCGTCGGGTCGGGGTGGGGTACCGTCTCCGAGTCGAGGCCGTCGGCCGTATCTGCACCGTCCCGCTGGCGGACGCGCTCCGCCAGCGGGCGGCGGATTCACGGAGCGGCTGACACCGGACCTGTCAGCGCGGAGGCGCATCGTGGGGACGAGCCGTTCGTACCCTCTCTCGTGACCCCCGCTCCTGCCGCCCCCGCCGTCTTTTCGATGCCGACCGACACCGCCGCCGCGCCTGCTCCCACGACGACGAGAGCGTACGACCCCGTCGCCGTCCGCCGGGCGCTCCGCGAGCACTTCGGGTTCGACGGGCTCCGGCCGGGCCAGGAGGCCGCGCTCCAGCCCGTCGTGGAAGGCCGCGACGCGCTCGTGGTGATGCCGACGGGGGCCGGCAAGAGCCTCATCTACCAACTCGGTGCGCTCCTGGCGCCGGGCGGCGTGACCGTCGTCGTGTCCCCGCTCATCGCGCTGATGAAGGACCAGGTGGACGCGCTCCAGGCCCGCGGCGTGGCGGCGGCCTACGTCAACTCGTCCCAATCGCAGACGGAGCAACGCGAGGTGCTCCACCGGCTCGAGCGGGGCGCCCTCACGCTCGTCTACGCCGCGCCCGAGCGGCTGCGCGTGCCCAGCTTCCAGCGGTCGCTCCGCGAGGCCCACGTCGCGCTCCTCGCCGTCGACGAGGCGCACTGCGTGAGCCAGTGGGGCCACGACTTCCGCCCGGACTACCTCGCCATCGCCGACGCCCGCGCCGCGATGGGCGACCCGCCGTGCGTGGCGCTCACGGCGACGGCCACGCCGCGCGTCCAGGACGACATCGCCGCCCAACTCCGGCTGCGCGAGCCGGCCCACCTCGTGACCGGGTTCAACCGGCCCAACCTCCGGTTCGAGGTCCGGTCCACGGCGACGGCCAAGCAGAAGCGGCGCGTGCTGAAGGGGTTCCTGGCCGAGCACGAGGGCGAGGCTGGCCTGATCTACGTCGCCACGCGCAAGGACGCCGAGGCCGTCTCGGCGTTCGTCCGCACCGAGACCGGCCGGGCCTGCGAGGCGTACCACGCCGGCCTCCCCGACGCCGAGCGGTCGCACGTGCAAGAGCAGTTCGTGAGCGGCCGGCTGGCGACCGTCGTCGCCACGAACGCCTTCGGGATGGGCGTGGACCGCGGCGACGTCCGGTTCGTGGCGCACTGGTCGATCCCCTCGAACCTGGAGTCCTATTACCAGGAGGCGGGCCGGGCCGGACGCGACGGGGCGCCCGCCGTGGCGCTCCTGCTCTACGCGCCCCAGGACCGCCAGCTCAAAGAGTGGTTCATCGAGCAGAACGCGCCGACCGAGGACGACCTCCGCCACGTGTTTTCCTACGTCAAGCGACAGAACGCGGGCCGCCAGCGGCGCGAGGAGGCCGGCCACCACGACGACGGCCCGTTCGAGTCCGACGGCGAGTTCCTGGAGCGCATGGGCGATTCCCTCCGGCTCCACGTCTCGAAGCTCCCGAACGTGCTGAGCCGTCTGAAGCGGGCCGGCGTGCTCTCGGAGCGCGAGGACCGAACCGGGGCCTCCCGCTGGGCGGCCCGAACGTGGAACGCCCGCGAGGTAGCCCGCGCGCTCCACTCTAGCGAGAAGCACCGCGACGACCAGGGCGCCAGCCTCCTCGGGATCGTCCGCTACGCGCAGTCCTCGGACTGTCGGCGCCGCGCCATCCTCGACCACTTCGGCGACGACGCGGCCACGGACGTGGACCCCCAGGACTGCTGCGACGCCTGCCGCGCGAACGCCCGTCTCAAGACCGAGGCGCCCGACGAGGTGCCGGACTGGGACGCGCTTCCCGATGAACGCGCGCGTGGCGCTCGGCCTGCTCGACGCCGTCCGGCGGATGCGGTGGCCGGTCGGGCGCGTGACGCTCGCCAAGATCCTGTCGGGCTCGAAGGCGAAGGGGATGGAGAAGTACGAGCGGCACCCCTACTTCGGGCGGCTGGGGACGATCGGCCAGGGCGCCGTGGACGGCATCTACAAGGACCTCCTCCTGAAGGGCTACCTCCGCATCGGCGGCGACGACTACCCGGTCGTGGAACTAACGCCGCTCGGCGAGCAGGCCCTCGACCACCGCGAGGCCATCGACGTGGAGGTGCCCGCGTTCGGGTCCGCCTCGCGCTCGTCGTCCGCCAGCCTGGAGGCCGGAGACCTCGACGCCGACGACGAGGCGCTGTTCGAGCGGCTCCGCGACTGGCGCACCGAGCAGGCCACCGAGCGCGCGGTCCCGCCCTACGTCGTCTTCAACGACAAGACACTCCGGGCGCTGGCGGTCGCCCGGCCGACCACGGACGCCGAGATGCTGGCGGTGAAGGGCGTCGGGCCGGCCAAGTGGGAGGCCTACGGCGCCGACGTGCTGGCGCTCGTCGCGGAGGCCGGCTAACCGAAGGCCGGTGGCGCCCGCCAGCGCGGCGGGCCTGAACGAGAACGGGCCGCCCCTCGCGTGAGGAGCGGCCCGCTCGGTCTGACGCCGGTTCGGCTACTGGCCGGGGAGGAAGCCCTGCGGGGCGCCGCCCTGCGGCTGGCCGGGGAGGATCTCCACGAGCGTGATCGTGAACTGGAGCGCCGAGTTCGGCGGGATGCCGCCCTGGCCGCCCGGCCCCGGCGAACCCGCGAGCCCGTAGGCCTGGGACGGCGGGAGGTAGACCGTCCGCGTCTCGCCGACCTGCATGTCGAGGAGGGCCTCCTGGAAGCCCGGCACGACGGCGCGGACCGGGAGCACGGCCGGCTCGTCGCCCGACTGGTCGAAGACCTGGCCGTTGGGGAACTGCCCGACGTAGTTGATCGCGACGCGGTCGGTGAGGCTCGGCGTGGCGCCGCTGCCAGGCGCGTCGACGGTGTAGAGCACGCCGGTGGCGGTCTCCTCCACCCCGTCGCGCGAGCGGACGGCCGTCAGGAAGGAGTCGGCGCTGGTGGCGTTGCGCGAGATGAGCCGAAGCTGCTCCTGGGCCTGCGGGTTGGTCCGCGCCTGCCCCCGGATCTGACGGATGCGGATCGAGTCCTCGACGGAGGCCTGGATGCGCTGGAGCTGGTCCTCCGAGATGCGGGCCTCCTCACCCGCGAGCCCTTCGCGGACGCCCGCGAGGAAGATGTCGGGGTCGAGGTTGGCGACGGTGTCCTGGCGGAGCTGGAGCCCGTACTGGAGCCCGAGCGCGTAGCCGATCTCGGCCGAGTCGCCGTCGAGGCCGGCGCGGAGGCCGTCGCGGAACCGCTCGAAGCTGAACGACGAGTCCTGGGCCAGGAACTGCTCGCCGGACTGGTAGCCCGCGTTGTAGGCGATCTGGTCGAACGGGTCGGCCTCGGCGATGCCCGCGAGGTCAGCGTCGCCAGCGGGACCGCCGGCGGTGCCCTCGCAGCCGGACATCACGACGGCGGCCAGGGCGAGAGCGAAGAGGGGGAGACGGAGGGTCATGGGCAGGGAGTCGGGGGAAGCGGCCAAGCTAGAGGCCGGCGCTCCGGCGCCTTGTGAGCCTTCGGGGAAAGCGAGAGGGGGGATGCGATCCGGAGCCGTGGCAAAGTTCCAGGCCCCTCCGGCTGGCGGCGGCCGTCGCCAGCGGGGGCCACGGCCGTTCGCCGCTCGCCAGTAGCTTCCCACCCCCCACGTCCCGACCCATGCCCGACCGGCCGCTCCTCGTCACCTCCGCGCTCCCGTACGCCAACGGGCCGCTCCACCTCGGCCACCTCGCCGGCGCCTACCTCCCGGCCGACCTGTTCGTCCGCTACCAGCGCCTCGCCGGGCGCGACGTGGTGTGGGTGTGCGGGTCCGACGAGCACGGCGCGGCCATCGCCATCCGCGCACGGCAGGAGGGGACCACGCCCCAGGCCATCGTCGACCGGTACCACGAGGAGTTGGAGGCGGCGTTCGAGGGGTTCGGGATCGCCTTCGACGTCTACGGCCGGACGTCTTCCGAAACGCACCGCCAGACGAGCCAGGACCTCTTCCGCGCCATCGAGGCCGGCGGCGGCTTCACGCGCAAGACGACGACGCAGCTCTACGACCCCGAGGCCGGCCTCTTCCTCGCCGACCGCTTCGTAAAGGGCACCTGCCCCGTCTGCGGCTACGACGGCGCCTACGGCGACCAGTGCGAGAACTGCGGCTCGTCGCTCTCGCCCGACGACCTCGTCGAGCCCCGGAGCACGCTCTCGGGGGCGGCCCCCGAGCGCCGCGAGACGACGCACTGGTACCTCCCCCTCGGCGACATGCAGCCGGCCCTCGAAACCTGGATCGGGACGCACCCGGAGTGGAAGCCGAACGTGCTCGGCCAGGTGCGGAGCTGGTTCCAGGACGGCCTCAGCGACCGCGCCATGACGCGCGACCTCGACTGGGGCGTGCCCGTCCCGCCCGAGGTCGAGGGCGAGACGGAAGGGAAAGTCCTCTACGTCTGGTTCGACGCGCCCATCGGCTACCTCTCCGTCACGAAGGAGTGGGCCGAGGCTGGGGGCGACGCCGACCGCTGGCGCCGCTACTGGCAGGTGGGCGAGGACGGGACCGAGCCCGAGCTGGTCCACTTTATCGGCAAGGACAACATCGTCTTCCACTGCCTCATCTTCCCGGCCGTCCTGATGGCGGCGAACGCGGCGCAGCCGAGCCTGCCGCGCTTCGTGCTGCCGGAGAACGTCCCGGCCAACGAGTTCCTCAACCTCGAAGGCCAGAAGCTCTCCACCAGCCGGGGCTGGGCCGTGTGGGCGCAGGAGGCGCTGGAGGCGTTCCCCGCCGACCTCCTCCGCTACGCGCTCGCCGTCGGCCTGCCGGAGACGAAGGACGCCGACTTCTCGTGGGCCGACTTCCAGAACCGCGTCAACGGCGAGCTGGCCGACGTGCTGGGCAACTTCGTCAACCGCGCCCTCACCTTCGCCGGCCGCTTCACCGACGGCGAGGTGCCGGCTCTCGTCGATCCGAGCGGGGCCGACCGCGCCATGCTCGACGCGCTGGCGGCGGCGCCGGCCGAGATCGGCGAGGCGTACCGGGGCTACCGGATGCGCGAGGCCGTCGCGAAGACGATCCACCTGGCGCGGCAGGGCAACCAGTACCTCCAGGAGACCGAGCCCTGGAAGACCCGCAAAACGGACGAACAGGCCATGCGCAACTCCGTCCACGTCGCGCTCCAGGTGACGGCCGGGCTCTCGATCCTGCTCGACCCCGTCGTGCCAACCATAGCGCGGCGGCTCCGCGAGATGCTGGCCCTGGAGGCCGTCCGCTCGTCCGAGCGCGCCGGCGACGGTGGCCTTGGCTGGAACGACGCCGGGCGCCCGCTGCTCGACGCCGGCCACGCGCTCGGCGAGCCCGGCATCCTCGTCCGCAAGGTGGAGGACGACGAGGTGGAGGCGCAGCGCGCGCTCCTGGCGAGCCGCTCCGCCAGCGCCTCGGGCGACCCGGACGCGGCGGAGCAGGCCGACGGCGCCGGCACGCCCTACGCGCCGCTCTCGGACGAGATCGTGTTCGACCAGTTCGCGCCTCTCGATCTGCGCGTGGGCCGAATCGTCGCCGCCGAGCCGCACCCGAACGCCGACAAACTCCTCCGCTTCGACGTGGACCTCGGGTTCGAGACGCGCCAGATCCTCTCCGGCGTCCGCGAGCACTTCGCACCCGAAGAGATGGTCGGGCGGTCGGTCGTCGTCGTCGCCAACCTGAAGCCGCGCACGATCCGAGGGCTGGAGAGCAAGGGGATGATCCTGTTCGCGGAGAACCGCGACGGCGCGCTCCTGCCGGTCGAGGCCGAGGGCGAGCCCGGCGCCGTCGTCCGGTAGCGGCGGGCGGTGCGCGTCCGCCAGCGGGTCCGACGTCACACAGACGGTGCGAGCCAGCGGAGCATCTGCTCCGTCACCTCGGGCCGGCGGAGCAGGTCGAAGTGGGTCATCCCCACCGCGACCCACTGGCGGTCGGCCGGCACGCCGAGATCGCGGGCGGGGTCGGGGTGGCGGCCGAGGCCGCTGTCGAGGGGGACCAGGCCGTCGCCGACGGTCTGGTCGCGGAGGCCGCCCCGTCCGTCGCCCGTCGTGGCCGCCACGACGTAGCACGCCACGGCGTCCGGGAGGGGGAGCGGGTGCCGGTTGTCGGGACCGCGCTCGAACCGGCTCTGGTCGGCCCAGTCCTCGTCGCGGACGGTCCCGTAGCGGAGGTCCGTCACGCCCGCGCTCCGGATCTGCCCGATCCGGGCAAAGGGGGCCGCCCAGCGCGTCGCGCCGAGGAGCGCATCGACGGCGTTGCCGATGCGCTCCAGGGGGGCGCCGTGATGCGGCGAGCCGAGCATGACGAGTGAGGCGTTCTTGCTCGGCCATCCGTGCCCCGCCCCGGCCGCGTGGTGGAACGCGCTGCGCGCGACGAGCCCACCCATGCTGTGCCCCACGATCACGACGCGCTCGACGGCGCAGGGCCACGCGGACACGAGCGTCTCCAGGCACGCGGCGACGTCGCGGCCGGTCTCGGAGATGTGGCGCCCGCTGTTGTACCGGAGGGCGACGCGCGTCGCGTCCAGCGCGGCCGCCAGCACGGCACCCGGATCGTGGCCGTCGGCGCCCCACTGGCCGTCGTGCATACAGATGCCGTGGATCTGGACGAGGAGCGTGGACGACGGATCGGGCACGTCTCGGGCGAGCGCGTCCGCCTCGAGCCCTAGCGGACGGCCGCCGTGGCGGACCTGGAGGGCCGTCGCGAGCGGGTTGCCCTGGGTGGCGAGCGCGTCGCCACGGACCCCGTTCACTGCGGCCACGAGCGCGTCTCGTGCAGGCGACTCGTGACCGTCCGACGGCCACACGCGCTCGGCCCTGGACAGCCCGCGATCCAGCACCGCGCCGATCCCGCGCGTCACCCCGCCGACGATGCGATAGACGAGACGGGCGATCCCGCGCGTGCGCGTCGGCCGGCCGCGCGGTCGGCCGATGGTCGCGTGAGCGGACTCGGTGAGGTCGGCGACGCCCACGACGGCGTCGGTCGCCAGTCGGGCGGTGCCGCGGAGGTCGGCGGCGGAGAGGGAAGGCAGGGGAAGCACCGAAAGGGGTGATCGTGGACGGCCGCCCGAGCACCAGGGTTGCGTGCAGCCGGCTCGGTTGGCACGCGCCGCTGGCGGCGCGCGTCGCCAGCGGCTAGAACGTCACGTCGAAGGTCCCATTGGCGACCGTCACCTCGTCGCCACCGACGGTCCGGCCGGTGAACGAGAACGTCCCCTCGGCCGACGACTCCGTGTACGCGTCGAGCGCGATCGTCCCGCCGGTGGCGGCGTACACCTCGTCGCCCTGGTCGTTCGGGTCCTCGGTCCGGGCAGTGTAGGTGGCCGTCGCGACGACCCCGACCTCCGGGTCGAGCGAGTACTCACGGAGGTCGGTGGAAGGGAACGTGAGCGAGAGGATCTCCTGGTCGTTCTGCGAGACCACGTTGTCGGCGCCGACGATGGTGAGCGTGCCCGACTGGAGCTGCACCCGGACGCACGTCCCCGAGAACGAGTCGCCGCTGACCGTCGCGCGGACCGAGCCGGCGTCGGCGTAGCCGGTGGCCTGGCAGGCCGCGTTGTCGACGGCGTCCCCCACCTCGTCGCAGGCGGCGAGGGGGAGGAGGAGGGCGAGGAAGAGGGCGCGGTACATGGCGGTCGGGGAGGGGGGAGGCCGCGAACCCCCCGAGGCGCCCGGTCGGTTCCCCGAAGTCAGGCAGCGAGATGTGTGATCTTGTCCCCACGCCCTTCCCGATCCCGATGCGCCTCCTCCTGCTCTCCGCCCTCGTCCTCGCCAGCGGCGCCCGCGCCCAGACGCCCAACGACTCCGGTCTCCCGCTCGAACCCGAGCAGGCCGCCTTCGACGCCACCTTCTACAGCCTCGCCCTCGCCATCGACCCGGCCACGCGGACCATCGACGGGACGCTGACGATGGAGGCCCGCGTCGTCCAGCCGACGACCGAGATCCTGCTCGACCTCGACGACCCGCTGGCGGTCGCCTCCGTCGAAGAGGTGGCCACGCTCGTCGGGACGGGCGAGGAGATCGCCGTCGAGCGGTCGTTCTCGCGCGAGCCGAACCGGCTCCGCATCGCGCTCGGGCGGACGGCCCAGCCGGGCGAGGGGCTGAGGCTCCGCATCGCCTACGGGGGCACGCCGCGCGAGGCCGTGCGCCCGCCCTGGGACGGCGGATTCACCTGGGCCGAGACCGAGGACGGCCGCCCGTGGGTCGCCGTGAGCTGCCAGGTCCAGGGCGCCGACCTCTGGTGGCCCGTCAAGGACCACCCCTCCGACGAGCCCGATTCGATGCGCGTCGCCCTCACGGTCCCGGCCGACCTCCGGGCCATCTCGAACGGGGTCTGGGAAGGCCGCGTGGACAACGGCGATGGGACCGCCACCGAGACGTGGTTCGTCTCAACGCCGATCAACAACTACGGCGTCTCGTTCGGCGTCGGCCCCTACGAGATCGTCGAGGCCGAGTACCAGAGTCCCGAAGGCTGGAGCCAGACGGTCCCGTTTTTTGTTCTTCCCGAGCGCACCGCCGACGCGCGCCGCCAGCTCCCCGGCTTCCTCGACGCGCTCGCCTTTCTGGAGCGGACCTACGGCCCCTACGCCTGGCGCGACGACGGCTACGCCGTGCTCCACACGCCCTACCTCGGCATGGAGCACCAGACGCTCATCGCCTACGGCTCGACGTTCGAGGACAACGAGTTCGGCTTCGACTGGCTCCACTTCCACGAGCTGGCGCACGAGTGGTGGGCCAACCTGGGCTCCGCGCCCGACTGGCGGGATTTCTGGGTCCACGAGAGCTTCGCCAACTACTCGGAGGCGCTCTACGCCGAGGACCTCGCGCGCCGGGCTGAGGGGCCGGAGGCGGCCGAGGCGGCCTACCTCCGCTACATGGCGAACACGCGGCAGGGCCACCGCAACGTGCTCCCCATCGCCCCGCGCGAGACGCGGACCACGCAGCAGATCTACCAGCTCCCCGACGGCCGCTCCAACGGCGACATCTACTCGAAGGGCGGCTGGGTGCTCCACACGCTCCGCTACCTCATCGGCGACGACGCGCGCTTTTTCAACGCCATGCGCTCGATCCTCTACCCGACGCCGGAGTTCGAGGCCGTCACCGATGGCCGGCAGGCCCGGTTTGTCTCGTCCGTCGACGTGGTCCGCGAGTTCTCGCGCGCCGCCGGGCGTGACCTCTCGGGCGTGTTCGAGGTCTACATCCGCCAGCCGGAGGTGCCGCGTCTCGCCGTCGAGCGCGGCGCCAACGAGTGGACGCTCCGCTGGATCGTCCCGGAGGCCGCCGGCGACGTCGTGTTCGACGTGCCGGTCGAGGTCTCGGTGGGCGGGCAGGTGCAGCGCGTCGAGATGCCGGGCGGCGTGGGGACGATCCGGGTGCCGCAGGGCGCCCGCGTCGAGATCGACCCGAACGGGCGCGTCTTGTTCGAGCCCGCCGAGTAGCCCCGCTGGCGACGCGCCCCGCTGGCGGACCGTCGCCGCCAGTGGGGCACCGCGCCGGGGCGACCGGTCGGGGGCGGCCGGCTACAGGTCCACCTTCTCGTTCTCGCCGATGCCGCGGGCCGGCTCGCCCGTCACCTTCGCCTTGACGAACCCGAGGGCGTAGACGATGGGCGACGAGGGCGAGTCCCAGTACTCGGCGCGCTCGACCTCGACCTTGATCAGGCGGAGGTGCGGGTCGTCGAGCCCCTTCGGGAACCACGCCTCCAGCGGCTTCGACCACATCTCCTCCGCCTTCTGCTTGTCGTGGACGATGAGCGCGGTGCCGGCCATCGTCACGTAGTCCTGGTGGTCGGGCCGGGCGAAGGCCACGCCGACCTTCCGGTTGCGCTCGATGTGCTCGACCTTCTCGGAGTCGTCGCGGGTGAAGAACCAGAGGTCGCCGCCGAACTTGACCTCCTGGACGCCCATCGGCCGGCTCCACGGCTTCCCGTCGGTGTCGACGGTGGTGAGCATGCAGATGCGGATGTCCTCGATGAGGTCGGCGAGCTTGTCGATGCGCTCCTGGCGCTCTTGGGGGGTGGGGGTAGACATAGACAGAGGGGTGGTGGAGAGGGGGACGTTCCAACGTCGGCGTACGGGCGCGGTTCGGCGGAACGCCTGGGAAGCCGGGCCGTCCCGCCCTCTCCCATCACCTCCTGCCGAGCATGAAGCCGACTCCCAGAACCGTTCTGACCGGGGCCTTTCTGGGCTCGCTCGCCGTCGTCGCCGCCTTCGGGCTCCTCCTTCTGGTCGGGCCGATCCCCAAAGCCCCGTTCGTCGCGGCGTGGCAGGGGATGGTCGGTGGCGGATGGGTCGCGGCGACGGTCCTCGGGGGCGCGGCCTTCGTCCTTATCGGCACGCTCTGGGGGCTCCTGCTGCTGCCCGTCTCCCACCCGACGATCGGGAAGGGGATGCTGGTCGCCATCGTGCCGACGCTCTGGGCGCTCGTGGCGTGGCCCGCCCTTCAGGGCGGCCCGATCCTGGCCGGGGGCGACCCCACGGGCATCCTGATCCCCATCGTGATGAACGTCGTCATCTGGGGGAGCCTCCTGGGCTGGTACGCCGACCGCCACACGCCCGGTCACGCCGTGGCGACCTGAGAACGCGCGACGCCCTCGGCACGGTGGCGCCGAGGGCGTCGGTTCGGCCCACTGGCGACGGTCGCCGCCAGTGAAGCGGGGTCAGGCGTTGATCGCCTCGCCGTAGGCGTCCTTGAACGCCTCCATTACGGCCTCCGAGAGCGTCGGGTGCGGGTGCATGGCCTCCATGATCTCGTGGGCCGTCGTCTCCAGCGCCCGCGCCGTGACCACCTCCGCGATCAGCTCGGTCGCGTCGTGGCAGATGATGTGGGCGCCGAGGACCTCCCCGTACTTCTTGTCGACCACGACCTTCACGAAGCCCGACGTGTCGCCGATGGCCGTGGCCTTGCCGTTGGCCGAGAACGGGAACTTGCCCGTGATCACGTCGAACCCGGCCTCCTTCGCCTTCTCCTCGGTGTAGCCGACCGATCCGATCTGGGGCAGGCAGTAGGTGCAGCCCGGCACGTTGAGGTAGTCGACGGCGTGGGGCGCGTGCTCCTTCTTGCCCATCTCGTGCGCGATGTTCTCGACGCAGACGATCCCCTCGTGCGAGGCGACGTGGGCGAGCCAGGGCGCGCCGATCACGTCGCCGATGGCGTAGACGTTCTCGACGTTCGTGCGGTACATCGCGTCCACCTTGATCGCGCCGCGCTCGTGCTCGACGCCGATCTCGTCGAGCCCGAAGCCCTCCACGTTGCCGACGACGCCGACGGCCGAGAGCACCTGGTCGGCCGTCACGGTCTGGTCGCCCTTTTGGGTCTGGACCGTTACCACACAGCCGTCGCCGGAGGTGTCCACGTTCGTGACCTGGGCGCCGGTCATGACCGTCACGCCCATCTTCTTGTACGCCCGCTCCAGCTCCTTCGAGACGTCGGCGTCCTCGACCGGGACGAGGCGGTCCTGGAGCTCCACGAGCGTCACGTCGGTGCCCATGTGGTGGTACACGTAGGCGAACTCGACCCCGATGGCCCCGGCGCCGACGATGACGAGCGAGTCCGGCCGCTCCGTTTGGAGCATGGCGTGCCGGTAGTCGATGATCTTCTCGCCGTCGACGGGGAGCGTCGGGATCTCGCGGGCGCGGGCGCCGGTGGCGACGATGACGTGCGTGGCGCTGACCTCCGTCGCCTCGCCGACCGTCTCGCCGTCCATCGTCTCGGAGGGCTCGATGCTCACCTTCCCGCCGCCCAGGAGCGTGGCCTTGCCCATGAACACGTCCACCTTGTTCTTCTTCATGAGGAACTGGACGCCCTTGTTCATCTTGTCGGCCACGCCGCGCGAGCGCTGGACGACCGCCGGGAAGTCCGGCGTGATGGCGGAGGCGTCGCCCGAGAAGCCGTAGTCCTGGATGTGGGCGAGCTGGCTGGCGATCTCGGCGCTCTTGAGGAGGGCCTTCGTCGGGATGCAGCCGATGTTGAGGCAGACGCCGCCGAGCTTGTTCTTCTCGACGATGGCGGTCTTGAGCCCGAGCTGGTTCGCTCGAATGGCCGTCTCGTAGCCACCGGGGCCGGAGCCGATCACGAGGACGTCGTAGGAGGCGTTCGCCATGGGGAGTCAGGGGGAGATGGGAAGGAGAGGAGGATACTCCCGGGTCCCGTTGGGGGTCGCCGGAGGGCGTTGAAGAGGCGGGGAAAGGGGGCGCGGAGCCGTTCCGACCGGCTCGGCCTCCTCCGACGGCGGCGGTCCCCGCCAGTGCTACGAGTCCGCCGCCCCGCTCACCCTCCGCGGGGCGTCCAGTCGTCCACGACGGCGACGACGACGACGTTGGCGGGCGTGGCGCGCTCGCCGGGCGCTCGGCCCCGGTCGAACAGGTCCGCCACGACGGCCCCTTCTTTGGCGACGAGCACGACGTCGCCGAGGCCGGCGTCGAGGCCGGGGTCGAGGGCCACGTCCTCGGTCGCCCCGAGCGGTTCCCCGCCGAGGCCCACCTTCTGGACGAGCAGGAGCCGGTGCCCCGTGAACCGAGCGTCCTTTTGAGAGGCGACGACGGTACCAGTGATACGTCCCAGATACATATCAGAGATGTGAGCGATAGACGGCTAAAGAGAATGTCGTACGTTGGCCGTTGCGCTGGAGCGCCCACCATCTCTCCGGCGCCACTCTACCACCCACCTACTCCACGGATGTACAGCACAGAAGGGATCGAGTCCATCGCGACCGTCACCGAACTCCGGTCCAAGACGTCGGCGCTGATCGAGCAGTCGAAAGGGCTCAAAACGGGCATCATGATCCAGAAGAACAACGAGCCCGAGGCCGTCCTCATCTCGTACGACCTCTACCAGAAGCTTTTCAAGGCCTACGAGAAGAAGGGCGGCAAGTAGAGCCCGCCCTCATCGGTCTCCGATCAGCCGCTTCAGCTCCCCGACCCGCCGGACGGTCGCCTCGCGGTCGAGCGTCCGAAAGCGCTCGGGGAGCATGGAGCGGCTTGTGCATTCCATGACGGCGACGAGGGTCTGGAGCTCGACCTGGAGCGGGTAGGAGGGGGGCAGGAAGTCGGCGACGACGTTCTCGAGGATCTCGCGCGTGACCTGAGTCTCGGCGTTTCCGCCCGGCATGGGGGCGGCAGAGGGGGGCGCGTCGTCTCCCGTTTGCTCGTCGGTCGCCAGTGGGGCGGCGCCGTCGCCGCTGGGGGCGAGGGCCGGGCCGTCGGCGGGCGCGTCGTCGGCGTCGAGGGCGCGGGTGGCGGCGCGGAACTTGGCGCGGGTGAGGAGCGCCTCCATGTCGGCGCCGGAGTAGGTCCGCTCGCCGTCGAGGAGCGCGTCGGGGACCTCGGCGGCGGGGATCTCGACGCCCGTCTTCCGCATCATCACGCGGAGCAGCTCCTCCCGGTCCTCGCGGGTGGACGGGTAGAACAGGCCGATGTGCTCCTCGGCGCGGCCCTGGCGCTTGAGGTCGACGGGCATGAGGTCCGGCCGCGCCGTGACCAGGAACCAGATGATCTTGCCCCGGAACCGCGTGTCGGACATGGCCTGGGCGATCTGGCCGAACACGCGCGACGAGACGCCGGAGTCCCCCTGCGAGGAGCGGTCGCCGAGGGCGGCGTCGGCCTCGTCGATCATGACGGCCACGGGGTTCATGGCGCGGAGGAGCGTCAGGATCTTCTCCAGGTTGCCCTCCGTCACGCCCTGCCACTGGCTGCGGAAGTTTTTGAGCTTGACCATCGGGATCCCGATCTCGCCCGCGAAGGTCGTGATGAGGAAGGTCTTGCCGGTCCCGACCGGGCCCGACACGAGGTAGCCCATCGGCATCACGTCCGGCCGGCCGGCCTTGATGGCCTCGGCGGCGGCGCGGAGGTGGGCCTTGGCCTCGGCGTGGCCGGCCACCATGTCGAGCGTGTAGCCGGTCTCGACGAACTCGAGGAGCCCGTACGCCTCGGCCTCGATCAGCTCCTTCTTCTTGTCCGACAGGACCTCGAAGGTGAGCCTCCGCTCGTTCTCGAGCACGTCGGCCAGGATCGTGCGGAGCTGGACGTAGCCGAGGCCGGCCGTGTTCTGGGCGAGCGTGAGGTCGGCGACGTCCGAGAGCGCGTCGTAGCGGGCGCGGCCGTCGCGGGCCGTGGTCAGGAACCACTCCACGAACCGCTGGCGCTCGTCGAGGTCCGGGAATTGGACTTCGAGCTCGGCGTTGTACGGGCTCTGGATGAACGGCCGCGAGAGGTCGTTGAGGTTCTCCGCGATCAGGACGAGCGTGAAGTCGGACCGGAGGAGGAGCGGGTCGTGCGCCCACTTCTGGAGCGTGACGAGCGCGGCGCGGTCCTCGGCCGAGTAGCTGGCGGCCTCCGACATGGGGATCACGGTCTCGGCGTAGTCCACCACGCAGGCGATCCGCTTGCCGTCCGCCAGCCGAAGGCGGAAGTAGTTGTCGAGGAGGGCGAAGACGCGGGCGGGGTCCTTGGGGAGCTTCTTGGCGAACTCGGTCCCGAAGATGGTGTCGTAGCCGCTCAGCGCCCGGTTGAAGTCCTTCCGGCTCTCGGCGTCCTGGAAGTGGATGCCGTCGGAGCGGTCGTAGAAGACGACGACGTCGCGGCCGGCGAAGAGGTCGTCGGCGAGGAACGGGCGGAGCGGGAGGTAGGTCCGCTCGCCGCGCTCGTTCTCGGCCGGCACGAGGTCCCGGACGTTCCCGTGCAGGATGAACTGGTTGAGCGTCTTGGTGAAGTAGCGGCGGGCGAGCTCGCGCGCCCAGGCGGGGTAGTGGGCGAGCGGGTCGGCGGCGGTCTGGGCCATCGGACAGGCGGCGGGCGGGTGTGGGGCGAAGATACCGGGTGCGGCGAACGGCGAACGGGGGCACAGGCGGCCGTGGAAAAGTTGGCTGCGCCGTCGCCTCGCGGTCCAGGAACTCCCCGCCCGTCCCGCTGGCGACGGCCACCGCCAGCGAGCACCGATGCACAGCGACGCACCGACGCACCGCCCCGCTGGAACCCACCGGGGCTCGTAGACTCCAATCCCCCTCACCCGCTCCCTCCCCATGTTCGATTGGATCGCCGACCCGAGCGCCTGGGCGGCCCTCGCGACCCTCACCGCGCTCGAGATCGTCCTCGGCATCGACAACATCATCTTCATCTCGATCCTCACGGGCCGGCTCCCGGAGGACCAGCAGGCGAAGGGCCGCACCATCGGGCTCGGGCTGGCGATGGGCATGCGGATCCTGCTCCTCCTCTCGATCTCGTGGGTGATGAGCCTCACGGCCGTCCTGTTCGACCTGGGCGACCTCCTCCCCTTCCTCGACGGGCTCCAAGCGTTCGGCGAGAGCGCCCGCGACAACCTCGCCCACGCCGAGGGCGTCGGCGGTGACACGAGCCCGCTCGCCATCACCGGCCGCGACCTCATCCTGCTCCTCGGCGGCATCTTCCTCGTCGGCAAGTCGACGCACGAGATCCACCACAAGCTGGAGGGCGACGGCGAGCACGCGGCCGAGAAGCCGAAGGCCGTCTCGTTCGTGGGCGTGATGGTTCAGATCGCGCTGCTCGACGTCGTGTTCTCCCTCGACTCCGTGATCACGGCCGTCGGCATGGCCGACGAGATCATGGTCATGATCATCGCCGTCGTCGTCGCCGTCGGGATCATGATGGTGGGGGCCGGGCCGATCTCGCGGTTCGTCCACAAGCACCCGACGGTGAAGATGCTGGCGCTCGCGTTCTTGATTCTGATCGGCGTCACGCTCGTCGCCGAGGGGCTCAACCAGCACGTCTCGAAGGGCTACATCTACTCGGCGATGGCGTTCTCGCTGCTCGTGGAGCTGCTCAACATCCGGTCGAAGCGGGGGAAGGACACGCCGTCGGTCGAGCTCGTCGAGCCCTACGCCGACGAGAGCGCCACGGGTGTCCCGGACCCGAGCCACATCGCCCGCCCGCTTCCGATCTCGCCGCCGGCCGTCGGCCCGGCCGTGTGAGTTGGCACGGCGGGCGGCTCCGCTCCGTTTCGGCTCCTCTACGCCTCCTCCCGATGCGACGTGCTCCCCTCCGTGACCTCGCCGTGCCCGCGCGCGGCTGTCGGTACACGTTCCCCCCCGACCGTATGCGCTCGCTCGCCCTGCTGGCTGCCGTCGTCGTGGCGGCGGTCGGGTGCCGCGCCCAGACGCCGCCCGCCGAGGCGCCGCGCCCCGCCGAGGGCGCCGTCGTCCCCCGCGCCCTCGCGCCCCGCTCGTCCGACTCCGCCTCGATGCGGGGCCGGATGGCCGCGTTCGCCGAGGAGGGCGCCGTTGTCTACCGCCAGGGGCCGGCCTCGGCGGACGGTACGGGCCGTTCCTTCATGGGCCGCGAGATCGCCCAGGTGATGAGCCACCGCGGCGCGGCGTGGCTGGAACGCCCGGACCGCGAGCGCGAGGAGCGCCCGGAGGTCCTGGTCCGCAGCCTCGACTTGGCCCCCGACGACGTGGTCGCGGACCTCGGCGCCGGCACCGGCTACTTCACCTTCCGCCTCGCCCCGCTCGTCCCCGAGGGCCGCGTCTTCGCCGTCGACATCCAGCCGGAGATGCTCCGGATCATCGAGGAGCGCGCCGTCGCGGAGGGTGTGGATAACGTGGCGCCGGTTCTGGGCACGATCACCGGCCCTGGCCTCCGGCCCGAGTCGACGGACCTCACGCTCATCGTCGACGCGTACCACGAGTTCTCGCACCCGGCCGAGATGCTGGCGGCGATCTACGAGGCCACGCGGCCCGGCGGGCGCCTCGTGCTGGTCGAGTACCGCGCCGAGGACCCCGACGTCCCCATCAAGCCGCTCCACAAGATGTCCGAGGCGCAGGCGCGGCGGGAGGTGGAGGCGGCGGGCTTCGCGTTCGTCGAGAACCGGGACCCGCTCCCGCAGCAGCACATCCTCGTGTTCCAGCGCCCTGTAGAGTAGGTCGCCAGCGGGGCGTGTGAATTCGAGGAGGGCGGGCAGGGGTCGTTGGAATCGGGGTCGTAGCGCCGTACGCTCGCGCGCTTTCCCGACCCCCCCGACGTGACGCGCTGCTCCCTCTGCCTCTCGCTCCTCCTCGCCCTTGCCGTCGCCGGGTGCGACGGGACGGCGTCCGAGCCCGATGCCTTTTTCGTCGCCACCGCCCGTGACGCGTCCGGGGCGCCAGTGGCCGGGCTCGACCTGTTCCTCACCTACGGCTCGCTCATGCCGGACGATGCTCGACGCGCCGACCTCCGGACGAACGGGCACGCCCTCGACCTGTCGGCGCCGTTCCCCAATCCGGTCCGAACCCTCGCGCGCGTTCACTTTTTCGTGCCAGAGCCTCAGGACCTCACGCTTCGACTTTTCGACGTAGCGGGGGAGGAGGTGGCAATCCTCTTCGAGGAAGCCGCCCAGGCCGAATCGTACAGCGTCGTCGTGGACGTCTCTGCGTATCCGTCGGGGGTCTACCGGCTCACGCTTGAGGGCGCTGGTCAGACGGTCGACCGGTACCTCCTCGTGTCGGATGCGGAGGGGGAGGGCCCGGTCGGCGGACTCGCCGCGTTCCTCGGGACGACCGGCGTCGACGGGCGTGTCCTTGTGGACGATCGGACCCGGTTCCCGTCGCTTTTCAACATCCCCACGTCGCACCTCGTCACCGACGACATGGGCAACGTGCTCGGCGAGTTCGTGATCGGACCGGAGGCTGGGCTCGTGCTTCAGAGCGCCGAGGGCCGCACGGCCGGCCGGACCGTCCGGATTGATGCGGGCGGGGTGGATGTCGACCTGACGTTCGACCCGAACTCCGACTAGGTGTGCTGACGAGCGCTTTCGGGGGCCCCCCCGAACTCCGCCAGCGGCGCGGCCGGTCCACGCATCTCCCCCCGCGCCATCAGCTCGCGGATCAGGAGGGTGTCGCGGCGCTCCAGCAGTTCCAGGCGCTCGTCGATTTCCAGGAGACGGTGGGCGTCGAGCGTCACGTCCAAACGGTCCGTCGCGGGGGCCGCCTTTTCGGCCGGCCCGCGGGAGCCCCGGCGGATGATCCATCCCCCGTTCACCATCAGGGCCACGATGGACAGCAGGAGCGCGATGCTCGGGCCGTCGTAGGTGCCTCCGCGCGGGTCGAGCAGGCCGACCACGGCGACGATGAGGGTGAGCGCGTTGAGGCCGACCACGGCCCAGTCCGTTTTCGTCATGGTGTGAAAGGGATCGAGCTCTCGGCCAGGAGGATACGGCGCCTCGAGCGCTAGACCCGCTGGCGGCCGGCCGGGGCGGAGGGCGGGTCCTCCCAGGGCGCGGCGGGTCCAGTGATCTGCCCACTCTCGACGAGCGCCTGGAGGCGGCGATCTTCCGCGCGCTCCAGCGCCTCCAGCCGCTGGTCGATGTCGAGGAGCTGCCGGGCGTCCAGGTCGATCTCGGCAGGCCGCTCCGGCTCGCGGACGCGCGCGGGCTCGCGGACACGCCCGCTGCGCCGGATCAGCACCGCCCCGTTGATGAGGGCGGTCACCGTTCCCAGCATCAGCGCGGCGCTCATGGGGTCGCGGTGCTGCGCAGCGAGGCCGAGCATGGCGAACAGGAGCGTCGCCACGTTGAGGGCCAGGAGGAACCAGTCGGAGCGCTTCATGCGGGCGAGGGGCAATGAAAGAGGGGCTCCGCCTCGGACGGGGCCCCTCCTCGAAAGATGCACCGGGGGCGCTACGCCACCGTCACCTCGTCCGAGAGGTAGACGTCCTGGATCGCGTGGAGAAGGTCGACGCCCTCGGCCATCGGCCGCTGGAACGCCTTGCGGCCCGAGATCAGGCCCATCCCACCGGCCCGCTTGTTGATGACCGCCGTGCGGACGGCCTGGCCGAAGTCGTCCTTCCCCGAGCCGCCGCCCGAGTTGATCGTCCCCGCCCGGCCCATGAACCCGTTCGCCACCTGGTAGCGCGTGAGGTCGATGGGGTGGTCGCTGGCGAGCTCGTCGTAGATCCGCTCGTCGAGCTTGCCGTAGGACGAGTCGCCGGAGTTGAGCGCCTTGTAGCCGCCGTTGTTGGTCGGCTGCTTCTGCTTGAGGATGTCGGCCTCCAGCGTCGCGCCGATGTGGTCGGCCTGGCCGGTAAGGTCGGCGGCAGCCTCGTAGTTGGTGCCGTCGATGGTGAACCCCTCGTTGCGGAGGTAGCACCAGAGGATCGTCGCCAGGCCCAGCTCGTGGGCACGCGCGAAGGCCTTCGAGACCTCCTGGATCTGGCGGTCCGAGTTGTCCGACCCGAAGTAGATCGTGGCGCCGATGGCGGCGCAGCCCATGTCGCGCGCCTCCTCGACGCGCGCGAACAGGATCTGGTCGTACGTGTTGGGGTAGGTG
This sequence comes from Rubricoccaceae bacterium, assembly GCA_963811175.1. Taxonomy (GTDB): domain Bacteria; phylum Bacteroidota; class Rhodothermia; order Rhodothermales; family Rubricoccaceae; genus Rubrivirga. The sequence goes on from CAWEQE010000003.1 coordinate 235,218, forward strand.
AGCAGCTCGTTGTGGTTGATCTTGAGGATGAACGGGATCTTGTGGGCGTACTGGCGCGCCACCATCCCGAGCGCGCCGTACGTCGAGGCGACGGCGTTGCAGCCGCCCTCGATCGCCAGCTCGACGATCTTGGCGGGGTCGAAGTAGTCAGGGTTCTTGGCGAACGAGGCGCCGGCCGAGTGCTCGATGCCCTGGTCCACGGGCAAGATGGAGAGGTAGCCGGTCCCGCCGAGGCGCCCCCCGTCGTACATCTGCTGGAGCGAGCGGAGGACCGGGATCGGCCGGTCGGAGGCGCCGAAGATGCGGCTCACCCAGTCGGGGCCGGGGAGGTGGAGGCGGTCCTTCGAGATGGCGGGCGCGTCGAAGCCGAGCAGGGACTCGGCCTCGTGGCCGAGGTACTCTTCGATCTGGGACAGGGAGGCGGGCATGGAGCGGGGAGGGTCAGAGGGAGGCCGAAATATAGAAGGGCGCCCGCCGGTTCGGCCTCACCGTCTCCGGGAGCGCTTCCCGCCTGCGCCTACCCGAGGCCCAGCACCGCGCGCGTGTCGACCTCTGGCGGGAGCCGCTGGCGGCCGTCGAGCGCGGCGGGGAGGAAGCGCGCGAGGAGCGGGGCCGTGAGCAGGCCCTTCGAGCCGAGGCCCGTCAGAAGCCACACGGGAGGGTGCCCCGGCAGCGGGCCCGCCAGCGGCAGGCGGCCGGGCGAAACCAGGGTGGGGACCGTGACGCGGATGCCCGCGCGTCGGTCCAAGACCTCGGCGTCCGCGAGGGCCGGGACGAGCCGGGCCGCTTTTTCCCGAAGCTCGGCGTCGCGCAACGGGTCGGGGTCCGCCGAGACGAACGTGTGGTCGAACGTGGCGCCCACGACGACGGACGCCGCCGCCGGCGCGACGTAGCCGTGCCCGGCGACGGCTGGGAGGTCGGCCGAGAGGCCGTCGGGGCGTTTCAGGCGGAGCGTCTGGCCCTTGACGGGGTGGAGCGGGAGGGCGTCGAGCGTGGGGAGGTGGCGGGCGCCGTCGCCGAGGGCGAGGAGGAGCTGCGGGCACCGGACCTCTCGTTGGTCTGTTATTGCAACCACCCCCTCCGCCCCTCGCCGCCAGCCCGTCAAGCGCTGGCCACGGAGCACGACCGCCCCACGCGCCTCGGCCGCGCCGAGCAACGCGCGGACGAACGCGGGGAGGTCGAGGTGGCCACCGCGCGTCACGAACAACGCGCCGTGCGGGGCGGCCACGTCCGGCCACCGCTCGGCGGCGGCCTCGGGCGGCAGCCAGCCCAGCGCGCCCGCGTGCTCGGCGGCGCGGGCCTCGAACGCCGCGCGCTGGCGGGCGTCGCCGGCGGGGCGGAGGACGCCGGTTCGCCGGAACAGGGAGCTGGCTCCAGACTCGTCAAGAAGGGAGTCGAGGGCGCCCAGGGCCTCATCGGTGCGCCACGCCGGCTTCGCCTTCCGCCCCATGAACGGGTTGACGATCCCCGCCGCCGCGCCGCTCGCCCCGGACGCCGGCTCGGTCGCGTCGAGCACGAGCACCCGCCGGTCGCGGCTCAGCACGAGCGCCGCGCAGGCGCCCGCCAACCCCGCGCCTGCGATCACGACGTCCGCCGTCACCCGTCGACCCCGGAGCAGTCCGCCCGGACGACGGTCGCGCGCCCGAGAGGGGGCGCCACGCGTGGAACCCCTCCCCAGGCGTCGGCGCCGCGAGACCGCGAGGGCGGCGGCATCGCCGGCCGTCGCGGGCAGGGGGGCGGCGAGGAGGCGGGCGGTCGGCATCGGGCGCGCAGTAGCTTGGCCGAAGCTAGCCTCTCTGACCCCATGCCATCCCCCGAGGTCGCCGTCGTCGGCGGCGGAGTCGTCGGCCTCGGCGTCGCGTGGCGGCTGGCGGAGGCGGGGCGCCGCGTGGTGGTGCTGGAGCGCGGGCGCGTCGGACGCGGGGCGACGTGGGCGGCGGCCGGCATGCTCGCACCCTCGGCCGAGCTGGGGTTCGAGGAACTGGACCTCTACGCGCTCGGCCGCGAGAGCCTGCGCCGCTGGCCTGCCTTCGCCCGCGACCTCCGCCAGTCGAGCGGGATCGACGTGGGCTACCGCGACGAGGGCACGCTCGTCGTCGCCGACGACCGCGACAGCGCCCGCGCGCTCCGCCGCCTGTTCGCGTTCCAGCAGGAGCACGGCGCGCGGGTCGAGTGGCTGACGGGCGACGAGGCCGCCGACCTCGAACCGCTCCTCTCGCCCCGGCTCCCCGCCGCCATCCACTCGCCCGACGACCACCAGGTCGACAACCGTGCGCTCGCGGAGGCGCTGCACCGGGCCGCCGAGCGGGCGGGCGTCGCGATCCGGGAAGACGCGCCCGTCGAGTCCATCGAGCCGGACGCGACGAGCCCGGCCCTCGTCCTGGCCGACGGCGAGCGTGTCGAGGCGCGCGTCGTGGTGCTGGCCGCCGGTGCGTGGAGCGCGTCCGTCGGCGGGCTGGCGCCGGCGCCGCCCGTCCGGCCGGTCAAAGGCCAGATGCTCTCGCTCCGCCTCGATCCGGAGCGCGGGCTCGACCTCCGCCACGTCGTCCGCGGCCCCGACGCCTACCTCGTCCCCAAGCCCGACGGCCGCCTCGTCGTCGGCGCGACGAGCGAGGAGGTCGGGCACGACACGGCGGTGACGGCGGGTGGCCTGTACCGGATTCTGGAGGGCGCCGTCGAGGTCGTCCCCGGCGTCGAGGAGATGGAGGTCGTCGAGACGTGGGCGGGGCTCCGACCGGCCAGCCGCGACCACGCGCCGCTTCTCGGGGCCTCGGCGCACGCGGGCGTCGTCTACGCGACGGGCCACTACCGGCACGGCATCCTGCTGGCGCCCGTGACCGCCGAGGAGGTCGCCGCCGAGGTCGGCGCGATCCTGGACGGGCGCGCCGAAACCCGCCCGCTCCTGGCCCCGTTCTCGCCGCGACGCTTTTGACACCGTAGCCTCCTGTAGCTGGATGCCCACCCTCCGCATCAACGGCGAGCCCCGCGAGGTCCCCGACGGCCTCACCGTGGACGCCCTCCTCGATCACCTCGGCCGCGACGCCCGCCAGTCCGGCGTGGCCGTCGCCGTGGGCGACCGTGTCGTCCGCCGGGCCGAGTGGCCCGCGACGCCGGTGCGGGACGGCGACCGTGTCGAGATCATCACGGCCGCGCAGGGAGGATGACGACCGACACGCTCACCCAGCCCGACGCCTGGACCGTCGGCGGCGTCGATCTCGCCAGCCGCGTGCTCCTCGGGACGAGCCGCTACCCCAGCCTCCAGTCCATGCTGGACTCCGTCGACGCCTCCGGCGCCGAGGTCGTGACGGTCTCCGTCCGCCGCGTAGACCTGGAGGGCGAGGGTGAGTCGGTGCTCGGGGCGCTCCGGTCGCGCGGCCTCCACCTGCTCCCCAACACGGCCGGCTGCTACACCGCGCGCGAGGCCGTCTTCACGGCGCAACTCGCCCGCGAGGCGCTGGAGACGGACTGGGTGAAGCTGGAGGTGATCGGCGACGACGAGACGCTCTACCCCGACGCCGTCCAGACGCTCAAGGCCGCCGCCGACCTCGTGGCCGACGGGTTCGAGGTGTTCGCCTACTGCGGCGACGACCCGATCACCGCGCGCAAGCTGGCCGACCTCGGGTGCGCCGCCGTCATGCCGCTGGCGGCGCCCATCGGGAGCGGGATGGGCCTCGTCAACCCGTACGCGCTGCGGATCATCCGCGAGACGCTCCCCGACGTCCCGCTCGTGGTCGACGCCGGGATCGGGACGGCCAGCGACGCGGCACGGGCGATGGAGATCGGCTACGACGGCGTCCTCCTCAACACGGCCGTCTCGGGGGCGAAGCACCCGGCGCAGATGGCCGCCGCCATCCGCCACGCCGTCGAGGCCGGACGCCTCGCGCGCGCCGCCGGGCGCGTCCCGCGCCGCCTCTACGCCCAGGCCTCGACGCCGGACGAGGGACGCGTGGAGGTCGACGGGTGAGCGGCGAGCTGCGAGCGACGAACGGCGGGCGGGGGAAGGCCGAGGCCGCCCGGCTCCCCCGGCTGATGCTCGTCGCCGACGGGTTCGCCTCCGGCCGACCGGAGTTGGACGCCGAGACGATCCGCCAGCGCGTCGGGGCCCTCGTCGAGGCCGGCGTCCCGTGGGTCTCGCTCCGCGACCACGACGCGCCGGACGGCGCCTTCCGCCAGCACGCCGAGGCGCTGGCGGACGACCTCCGCCAGTCCAACCCGGACGTGCTCCTCTCGGTCCACGGGCGGCTGGACGTGGCCCGCGCGCTCGGCGCCGGGTTCCACGCTGGGAGACGAGGCGAGACGGTCGAGGAGGCCGTGCGGGCGGGGCTCTCGGGACCCGTCGGCGCCTCCACCCACTCCGCCACGACGACCGTCCGCGCCGCGAAGGCCGGGGCCGACTACACCACGCTCTCGCCCGTCTTCGCGACCCGGACGCACCCCGAGGCCGCGCCCGCCGGCATCGACGTGCTCCGCCTCGCCTCCGGGCGGGCCGGCGTCCCCGTCCTCGCGCTCGGCGGGATCACGCCGCCGCGCGCGCGCATCGCCCGCATCGTCGGCGCGCACGGCGTGGCCGTGCTCTCGGCGCTCCTCTTCGCCTGGGACATTCCCCCGACGGTCCGCCAGTTTCTCGACGCGGTGGACTGAGCGGCGCCGTCCCGGGTTCACAGTCGGAGGCACCGGGCAGTACGACCTTCGTCGGACGCCGGCCCGCGAACTCCCCACCCTCCGACCCGTGACCTCCACGTCCATCCCGACCGCCCTCACCATCGCCGGCTCCGACTCCGGCGGCGGCGCCGGCATCCAGGCCGACCTCAAGGCGTTCGAGGCCAACGGCGTGTTCGGCATGAGCGTGATCACGGCGCTGACGGCCCAGAACACGCGCGAGGTGACGGCCGTCCACGAGGTGCCGCCCGCGTTCGTCGCCGCCCAGATCGACGCCGTCGCGGCGGACCTCCCGATCGGCGCCGTCAAGACGGGGATGCTGGCGTCGGCCGAGATCATCGCGGCCGTCGCGGACGGGATCGCGCGGCACGGGCTTGGGCCAGTCGTCGTGGACCCGGTGATGGTCTCGAAGGGGGGGCACGCGCTGCTCCACCCCGACGCCGTCGCGGCCGTCCGCCAGCGGATGCTCCCGCTCGCCGACCTCGTCACGCCCAACGCCCACGAGGCCGCCCGGCTGGCGGGGGTCGACGTGCGGACGCTGGACGACGCGCGCCGCGCCGCGCATGCGATCCTGGCGATGGGGCCGGCGGCCGTCCTCGTCAAGGGCGGCCACCTCGACGACGAGGCCGAGGCCGTCGACCTCTTGCTGACGGCGGAGGGCGAGGTGCTTTTCCGCGAGGAGCGGATCGACACGCCGCACACGCACGGGACCGGCTGCACCTACGCGAGCGCCATCGCCGCCCAGCTGTCGCGCGGGGTCGCGCTGGAGGAGGCCGTCGGCCGCGCGCGACGCTACCTCCAGGGTGCCATCCAGCACGGCCTCGCCCTCGGCGGCGGCCACGGCCCGACGAGCCACTTCTGGAACGTGAGGGGGGAGAAGTAAGGAGGGCCGGCCGTGGAACCGGGTCGGACGACCTCCGCTCGTCCCGCTGGCGACCGCCGTCGCCAGCCGTGCAGCTTTCCCCGACGCACCGCCTGGATGTAGCTTCCCAGCATGGAAATCCCCGCCTTCCATGGCCTACAGGTCGAGACCACGCTGCTTCCCAAAGAGCAGTCCGCCGCCATCGGAGAGAGCCAGCAGCGGCTGCTGATCGGCGTCCCCAGCGAGGCCCCGAACGGCGAGCGCCGCGTGGCGCTCGCGCCGTACGCCGCCGGCCTGCTCCTCGCCAACGGGCACGAGGTCCGCATCGAGGCCGGCGCCGGCGAGGCCGCCCAGTTCTCCGACGCCGAGTACGCCGAGGTCGGGTGCGAGGTGGTGGAGGAGGCCGGCGAGGTCTACGCCGAGAGCGACCTCATCGCCAAGGTGTTCCCGCCGCGGCCCGACGAACTGGCGATGATGCGTGAGCGGCAGGTGCTCATCTCGGCCCTCCACCTCGGCGGCCTCACGCCCGACGTGCTCAAGCGGCTCATGGAACTGCGCGTGACCGGGATCGGCTTCGAGTTCATCGCGGACTCCGACGGCGCGCTCCCCATCGTCCGGATGATGCACGAGATCTCGGGGTCGATGGCCGTCCAGACGGCGGCGCGGCTGCTGGAGAGCACCGAGGGCGGGCGGGGCGTGATGCTCGGCGGCATCTCGGGCGTCCCGCCGGCGACCGTCGTGATCCTGGGGGCCGGCGTGATCGGGGAGTGGGCGGCGCGGACGGCCCTCGGCTTCGGCGCCCACACCATCGTCCTCGACACCGACCTCTCGGCGCTCCGCGCCATCGAGCATGTCCTCGACCGCCGCGTGACCACGGCGATGGCGAACTCGGCCTACGTCGAGACCGCCGTCCGAACGGCCGACGTGGTGATCGGGGCCATGATGGCCGTCGGCCAGCGCTCGCCCGTCGTCGTCACCGAGGAGACGGTGGCCGGGATGCGCCAGGGCTCGGTCGTCGTGGACCTCGTGGTGGACCAGGGCGGGTGCATCGAGACGAGCCGCCCGACGACGCCCGAGGCGCCGACGTTCACGGCCCACGGCGTCGTCCACCACTGCGTCCCCAACCTGCCCAGTGCCGTCGCCCGGACGGCGACCTACGCGCTCTCGAACGCGCTCACGCCGTTCCTCCTCGAGATCGGCGACGCCGGGAGCATCAACGACGCGCTCTGGTCGAACGTGTCGCTGCGGACCGGCACCTACGTCTACCGCCGGCACCTCACCAAGAAGAGCCTCGCCGCGATGTTCGGGATGCCCCACCGCGACATCGAGCTGCTCATCGCCTCGGGGATTTGAGACGCGCCCCGCTGCTCCTCGCTCTACTGGCGGCGCTCGTCGCCCCGGCCTCGGCTCAGACCGTCCGGGCGACCGGCGACGACGGCCGGCCCGTCCTCCTGCTACCGGACGGCTCCTGGATCGACGCGGACGCCGTGGAGGAGCCGCTCCGCGACGGCCAGCGCCTCACCAGCCGGACCGGCGTCTACGAGCTGTACGTCCCGACGGGCTGGGACGTGGCCAAGGCGAAGGGGCCGGTGATCGACGGCGAGTTCGTGCTGGAGGACGCCTCGATGGGCGCCGCCGCCTTCGTCTCGTTCCTCAGCCGGGACGAGCTCGGGCTCGGAGACCTTCCGCTCTCGTCCGAGTCGGGGATGGCCTTGTTCTGGGCCGGGATGAGCCTGGAGGCGGCCTACGCCGAGCGGGGTGAGCCCCGTCGCCGCCTGGTCGGGGGCGTCTCCTTCTCGACGATGGAGGGCGAGATCCGCTACCCCTACGAGCCGACGGCCGCCTTTCGAATCACCACGCACACCGACGCCCGCGGCATGACCGTCCTCCTCACGACGGTCGAGCCCGGCGACCTCGCCGCCGCCCGTCCGCTTCTGGACCGCCTCCACCGGAGCCTCGCCATCCGTCCGGCCGATACGATCCTCCAGGGTCGCGCCGAGCCCGACTGAGCCCTCGACGCCATGTCCGATCCTCCCGTCGCCCTCCGCGCTGAGGTCTCGCTCGGCGCCATCCGGCACAACGTCCGCTGGCTGAGGGGCCGGGCCGGCGCGGACGCCGTGATGGGCGTGGTGAAGGCAGACGCCTACGGGCACGGCGCCGTCCCGGTCGCGCGCGTGCTGATCGAGGAGGGCGTCGAGCGCCTCGCCGTGGCGACGGTCCCGGAGGCCATCGAGCTACGCGAGGCGGGCATCGACGCGCCGGTCCTGGTGTTCGCGGCGCCGCTCGACGAGTCCCTGCCGGCCTACGAACGCTACGACCTGGAGGCCGTCGTCTCGTCACCCGACGTGGCCGAGGCCGTCCGCCAGTGCGGCGGGCTGGCGGTCCATGTGAAGGTGGACACGGGGATGCACCGGCTCGGGCTGGCGCCGGAGCACGCCGCCGAGACGGTCCGCGCGCTCCAGGCCGCGCCGGGCGTGACGGTCGCCGCGCTCTGGACGCACCTCGCCACGGCCGACGCCGCCGACCCCGGCTTCGCGCTGGAGCAGGTCCGCCGCTTCGATGGCGTGCTGAAGGACCTCGGCGACGACGCGCCGCCGCTCGTCCACGTCGGCAACGGGCCGTCGACGGTGCGGCTGCCCCGGCTCACGCCGCGGCCGGCGCTCGTCCGCCTCGGCGGCGTGCTCTACGGCCTCGCTTCGGACCGCGCCATGCTCCCGGACGTCGCCCGCCTCCGGCCGGCGATGCGCCTCGTCACGCGCGTCGTCCACGTCCAGACCGTCGCGCCGGGCGAGTCGGTCAGCTACGGGCGGACGTGGACGGCAGAGCGGCCGACGCGCGTCGCCACGCTCGCGGCCGGCTACGCCGACGGCGTCCCGCGCGCGCTCTCGAACCGAGGCGAGGTCGGGATCGGCGGGCGCCGCTGGCCCATCGTCGGCCGCGTCTGCATGGACATGCTGATGGTGAGCCTGGGCGACCCCGACGGTCCGGGCGCCGAGGTCCAGCGCGGCGACGAGGCGGTGCTCTTCGGACCGGGCGGCCCGAGCGCTCTCGACGCCGCCGAGGCCGCCGGCACGATCACCTACGAGCTGACGTGCGGCCTCACCGCGCGCGTCCCGCGCCTCTACATCGACTCCGATGGAGCGCCGCGCGAGCAACTGGCGGTGTAGAAGAGGGGCGAGATGACGGGCCGCCGGTACGAGCAGGGAGGCCGTCGGCCCCTCGGCGTCCGACCGGTGACAGCAGCGAGCGAGCCGACGCCGGCTCCCGGCGGGTCCGTGATCGGGACAGCAGCCGCAACCCGACCCCGAGAAGCATCAGACCGACGTTGATGGGGCCGAATCGGATGAGCAGCGATGGGACGGACATCTGTCCTCGCGGCCGGCCCGGGCGTTACCCGCCGAACGACGACGAGATGCGGACCCAGTTGTAGATGTTCGTCCCCGCCGAGCGGCCGGCGGTCTCCCGCACCCAGGCGTCGGTGAACGTGCTCTCGATGGCGCGGCGCATGGCGATCTGATCGAGCGCCGTGCCCGTCCCCTCCAGCAACTCGACGGCCACCGGCTCCTTCTCCGGGTTGACGTACACCTGGACCGTCACCTGGCCGCTCGCGTCCGCGAGGTCGGCGGGGATCGCCAGCGGCTCGGCGGGGGGGCTGTAGCGGGCGGCGTTGTAGCGCTGGAAAAAGTCGTTCTTCACCTGGTTCACCATGCCGTCGGCCGCCGCCGCGTAGTCGTCGCCGGCCGGGACGCCCGCCTCGATCGTGGGCAGGAACTCGGCCCCGAAGACGGAATCGACGACCTCCGGGTTGGTCCGATAGAGGTCCGTCATCTGCTCCTGGAACCACCGCACGAACTCGGACTCGTCGCGGGCGACGTCCATCGCCTCCAGCGTCGAGAGGTCGCGGAAGGCGGCCGACGTGTCGGTGCCCGGCACCCACCACTGGTCGCCCTCGGCGACCCAGCCGTCGGGCGGTGTCGCAGGCGGCCCTGATTCGGAGCAGGCGGCGAGGGCGACGGCGGCGACGGCGACGAGAGCGGCGAAACGCATGGGAGGCGAGGCGAGGAGACCCCAAGCTACGGTTCCACGGGCAGCGACCGGCGCCCCTACCCCTCGTCCAGGCGGACGATGTAGCGCCGGCGGTCCATCGCCACGACGCGGACGCGGCTCCCGGCGGCCACGAAGGCGCCTTCCGTCTCCACCTCTACGCGCGCGCCTTCGACGTCGGCCACGCCGCCGGGGCGGAGCGGGGTGAGGGCGACGCCCCGCTTGCCGAGCATCCGGGCCCGCGACTCGTGCTCCACCTCGTCGGCGTCGGCGTCGCGGCGGAGGCTGTCGGACAGAATGAAGCGGTCCCACGCGCCCGACTCCCACAGGAGGTAGAACAGGCCCCCCGCGGCGAGGACCGTCGCCGCGAGCGTGCCCAGGCCGCCGGTCGGGCCGAACTCGACGAAGGCGTAGACCACGCCGACGGCCGTCCCGACGACGCCGACGACGCCGACGACGTTGAGGCCGGGCACGAGCGTGACCTCGACGGCGACGAGCGCCAGCCCGACGAGGATGAGCGCGATGGGGACGAGAAGCTCCACGCTCTAGGACACCTCGCGCACGACCACGCGCGACCCGCGTGCGCTGACGACCTCGACGGCGGCGCCGGCCGCGACGAACGGACCCTCCGAGACCACGTCCACGCGAGCGCCGTCGACCTCGGCGGTGCCCGAGGGGCGGAGGCCGGTGACGGCCCGGCCGCGCTGCCCGACGAGGTCGGCGAGCGTGTCGGCGGAGGTGTAGCCCGAGGCGCTGGCGAGGTCCGGCACGAGGACGAGCCGGTTGAACCGCGTCGAGCGCGGGAGGTAGCGCGCCAGCGAGACCGCGAGCAGGACGACCAGCACGAGCGCCGCCGCCAGCGTCGTCGTGGCCTGCGCGATGGCGCCGTCGGTGGGGAAGCGGAACCCGACGTTGGGGATGAGGGCCACGAGGAGCGCGCCCAGCGTGGCGACGATCCCGGAGACGCCGAACACGCCGAAGCCGGGCGTCACGAATATCTCGATCGCCAGCAGCGAGACGCCGACCACGAACAGCGCGATCTCCCAGCTCTCGACGAGACCCAGCAGGTAGTGCGGTGCGAAAAAGAGCGCGGCCCCGACGAGCGCGATCGCGCCCGCGAACCCGACGCCCGGCGTCTGGAGCTCGAAGTACAGCCCGCCCATCATCATCATGAGCAGGAGGGAGGCGAGGGCGGGCGAGCCGAGGAACCGGAGCACACGCTCGGCCCGCGTCGCCGCGTGGTCCTCCTGGACGCGGTCGGCCACGCCGAGCGCCTCGACGGTCGCCTCGACGGACGGGAGCACGGCGTCGGCGACGCCCAGGCGGAGCGCTTCGTCGGACGAGAGGGTCAGGAGCTGGCCCTCCTCCACCACGCCGGGCACCGACAGCTTCTCGTCCACCATGGCCTCGGCGATCCGCGGGTCGCGGCCGGTCGCCTCGGCGGTCGCCCGCATCAGGCCGCGCGTGTAGCTCTGGATCTTCTCCGGCGCGTACTCGCCCGTCTGGTTCACGGCCGTCGCGGCGCCCATCGAGGCGCCGGGCACGAAGACGATCTTGTCGGCGGCGTAGGTGATGAGCGCGCCGGCCGAGGCCGCGTTCCGGTCCACGACGGCGACGGTGGGGGTCTCGGTGGAGAGGATGGCCTTGCGGATCTCGTCGGCGGCGTCGAGGAGGCCGCCGAACGTGTCCACGTGGAAGACGACGAGCGCGGCGTCGGCGGCCTGGGCGTCGTCGAGGGCCCGGTCGACGTAGGCGGCGAGCGCGTTGTCGATCATCCCGTCGATCGTGACGTGGTAGACGGGGCCGTCGCCGAGCGGCTGCTCGAAGGCGAGCGCGGCCGGCGCCGCCGCGGGCTGGGCGGCGGCGGGGCCGCTGGCGAGCACGGCCAGCAGGGCGACGGTGGCGGCGAGGGCCGTGCGGAGGGCAGGCATGGGGAGGGAAACCAGTTGGACCAGAGATACGACCGCCCTCCAGGCGGTGTTGCGCCTCCCGTCGGAGAGCCGTCAGCCGAGACGGGGCGGGCACGGAAGGATCGGGCCGCTGGCGAGCGCGACCTCCGCCCGTCCGACTGGCGGCGACGGCGGCCGGCGGCTCAACCCGGCCCCTGGCCGCTCCGTCTACGGCTCGATGACGACCGGCGTCCCGACCGTCACGAGGTCCCACAGCTCGTCCATGTGGACGTTGCGGAGCGCCACGCACCCGCGCGTCCACGCCCGCTGGCGGCCGGAGCCCTGGCCGTGGATCTCGATGAGCCCGCCGAGCGGCGTGTTCATCGGCGGCTCGACGCCCTCCTGGTCGGCCCGGACGATGGCCTGGTACTGCGCCTCGGTGATGATCCCTTCCTGGACGCCCCGCAGCGCGTGGACGGCGTTGGGGTAGCTCAGCACGAACGCCCGGTAGTACTGCGACTCGGGGTGGAGGCGCGTCACGAAAAAGACGCCCTCCGGGATCCGGTAGTGGTCGCGCTCGCCGAGCTGCGAGCGCCGGACCTTGTCCTCGTCGCTGGCCGAGACGTCGGCCGGCAGCGCGCGGATCAGGCGGTCGCCCTCGTAGACGTAGAACGTCCGCTCGCTCTTGTCGACGCGAATCCAGAGGTTCGAGAGGTCGGCGGTGCGGACGTAGCCGCGCTCCGAGCCGTACTGGACGAGCCGCCAGCCGAACTCGTAGCCGTCCTCGGGCGCGCCCACCACGTCCAGCACACGGACGCCGTCGCGGCGGCGGAGCGTCTGGAGGACGCGCGCGCCGGGCTCGGGGAGTGCGCGGAGCGGCGTGGTCGGGGCGGAGACGTAGAAGGCCGGGGCCGCCTCCACGTCGTACTCCGAGACCGACGCGACGGGGGCCGCCGCGGACGGCGGGATGGTCGCGGCGAGGTCGTCGGGGGTGGCCCGGCTCTGCGCCACGGCGGGCGCGGCCGCCAGCGCGGCGAGCAGGCAGGCGAGGCGGATCATGGCGTCTGGGGGGGACGAGCGGAAGGTACGGCGGTCCGCACGCCACGCAACGGCCGGGCCCGCCCGCACGCGGCTCCCCTCGAACGAGCTAGGCCGCCCGGTCGTGCGCCTCGTCCTCGCCGAGCCCGTTGCGGTGGAGGCAGACCCGGTACGCCTCCAGCACGCCGTCGAGGACGGACCCCTGCGTGACGTGGTCGGCGGCGGCCCTCGCCGGCTGGGCGGCGTTCTGCGGGGCGAACCCGAGTCCCGTGGCCTCGATGGCCGGGGCGTCCCCGTTCGTGTCGCCGATGAAGGCGACCTCCGAGAGGTCCAGCCCGTCGGCCTCGGCCAGCCAGCGGAGCGCGCGGACTTTGGTGAGCGCGGCCGGCACCACGTCCACGGAGTACGGCGTGTGGTAGGGGCGGAGGTCGGCGCCGAGGTCCGTCACGAACCGCTCGACGGCCGGGAGGAACGCCTCGCACTCGCCCACGACCGGGCTCACGATGCCGGCCTGGCTCCGCTTGCCGTAGTCGAACGAGACCGTCTCGGACTCGGGCACGACGTCCGCCAGCAGGAAGGCGCGGCAGGCGTCGAGGGCGTGCTCCACCTCGGGCGTGAGGGCCGGGCTCCAGGTGATCCGAGCGGCCTCCAGATCGAACCGGCCGCCGCCGCTCTCGAAGAGGGCCGGCGCCCGGAGCCCGAGCGCCTGCGCCACGGCCTCGACGTAGGCGTACGACCGGCCGGAGCAGATGCCGATCTTCGGGACCCGCTCGTCGGTCTCGGCACGCGCGCTCCACTGGCGGAGGGTCTGGAAGCCGTCGAGGTCGAACGGGCGGTAGGGCTCGGAGAGGCAGCCGTCGATGTCGGCGAGGAAGAGGCGGATCATGTCGTGGAAGCGGGGGAGGCGACCCGGGAGGGCCTCCCTACCGGACGGTCAACAGGAGGCCGGCGGGCTCGACGGTCGGGGCCTCGTCGCCCGGAAGGCTCTTCACCCCGTCCGTCGCCGGGACGAACCACGCCCGGGCGCCCTGGCGGACGTGCAGCTCGAACGGGACGCCGTCGAGCGTCCCGCCGTCGCCCTCGATCTCCCAGGACAGCGTGCGCGAGTCCGGCGTCCAGCGCGTGCGGAGCGTGGGGACGCCCTCGCCGTACACCCAGCGCGCGAACAGGGCGTCGAGGTCGCGCCCGGAGACGTCTTCCAGGACCGTCTGGAAGTCCTCCGTCGAGAGGGGGCGGTCGGCGTAGTCGATCTGGACGCGGCGGAGTGCGCTCCAAAAAGCGTCCTCGCCGAGCGTCAGGCGGAGCAGGTGGAGGACGGCGGCGCCCTTGTTGTAGACCGTCGGCGTGAGCACGTCGGCGGGGTCGCCGAGCGCCTCGGGGACGAGGCGGCGCGCGGCGTCCTCCGGCTCCGTCTCGCGCGCGAAGAGGACGAGCCGGCGCCGCTCCGCGCTCCACCCGTCGAGCCGGCCGTAGGTGGTGGCGGTGAGGTAGGTCGCCGGCCCCTCGCTCAGCCAGAGGTCCCGCCAGCGGGCGGGGACGACGGCGTTGCCCCACCACTGGTGGACCAGCTCGTGGAGGCCGACCTCCTCGATGGGATTCCGACCGACGGACTCGGCGGCGTAGAGGTCGGCGCGGAGGAACGGGGCCGCGGCGTTCTCCATGCCGGCGTACGTCATCGGCACCTGGACCGTCGTGTAGGACTCGTACGGGTACGGGCCGAGGAGGGCCGCCAGCGCGTCGAGCGCGAGCGGCGTCCGGTCCAGGCGGTACGCCAGCGACCCGTCGGCGGCGAGGAGCGCGTGGCGGATGGGGACGGTCCCCGCCTGCTCCGTGATCTCGAAGTCGCCCACGGCGAAGGCGAACGTGTAGGGCGGCGCGTCCTCGTCCAGGACGAACCGGGCCGTCCGCGAGCCCCCGCCGAGCGAGTCGAGCACGGGCCGCCCGGAGGCGACGACCTCGAACGCCTCCGGCACGACGAGCGTGAGGTCGAGCCGGGCCGGGTCCGAGGGGTGGTGGACGGTCGGCAGCCAGCCGGCCGTGCGGTCCGGCCAGCCGTCGGTGTAGACGACCCGCTGGCCCGCCGCCTCGCCCACGTACACGCCGGTCTCCGGGACGCCCCGGTAGACGACCTCGACCCGCGACGACGTGCCGCCGCCGAGCGGGACGTACAGCCCGTCGCCCTCCTGCCAGTAGAGCACGGGCTGCCCGTTCACGCGGATCGCGCGGACCTCCAGGGCATCGCTCAGGCCCAGCACGAGCGTCTGGAGCGTGTCCGGGTGCGCGACCTCCAGCGCCGCCCTCGCGCCGATCCGCAACGTCTCCGGCTGGAGCCGGACCTCGACCTGGACCTCCTGCACGTCCACGCCCGGCTGCGGCGCGGGCGTCTCGACGGGGTCGGCCGGGCGGCACCCCGCCACGCTGGCGAGCGCCGCGAGCAGGAGGAGCGGGCGCGTCACGGCTGGCTGGCCCAGAGCACCCAGGCGATGAGGACGAGCTGAAGCGGGAGACGCGCCAGGAGGGCCCACCGAGGGGCGATCCGACGGAAACGCTCCGCCTCGCGGGCCATGTAGACGTTGGCCGGGAAGACGGCCACCAAGAGCGCCACGAGGCCCCAGCCGGCCCACGCGCGCACGGGCTCGATCAGCAACCCGACGCCGCCCAGGACCTCCGCCACGCCGCTGACGAGCACGAGCACGCGCGGCGCCGGAAACGACGGCGGCACGATGGCCTCGTACATCCGCGGCTTCAACATGTGCAGCCCGCCGGCCCCGACGAACGCCACCGCCAGCAGGACGAGCGAGACGGCGCGGGGCAGGCTCTCAGGGAGGCTCACCCGTCGCCCTTGATCGTCCCGCCCAGGCTCTCGATCAGGGCGTCCGAGATGCCCATCGACGAGAAGCCGCCGTCGTGGTAGAGCGTCTGCATCGTCACCATGCGCGTGTAGTCGCTGAGGAGCGTCACGCAGTAGTCGGCGCAGCTCGCGGCGTCGGCGTTGCCGAGCGGGGCGACGGACTCGGCGAAGTCGAACATGGCGTCGAAGCCGTCGATGCCGCCGCCGGCCGTCGTCTTGGTCGGGCTCTGCGAGACGGCGTTGATGCGGATGCCGCGCTGCCCGAGCCGGTACCCGAACGAGCGGACGATGGACTCCAGGAGCGCCTTCGCGTCGCCCATCTCGCTGTACTCCGAGAAGATCCGCTGGGCGCCGATGTAGCTCATGGCGAGGATCGAGCCGCCGTCGGCGAGGGCGTCCGTCTCGAGGGCGGCGCGGACCATCCGGTGCAGCGAGACGGCCGAGATGTCGAGCGAGCGGAGGTACCACTCGTACTTCAACTCCTCGTAGGCCTTCCCCTTGCGGACGTTCATCCCCATCCCGATGGAGTGGACCACGAAGTCGAGCGGCCCGCCCATCGCCTCGGTGGACTGGCGGAAGAGGTCGGCCAGTTCGTCGTCCTTCGTGGCGTCGGCGTAGACGATGGGGCTGCCGCCGGTGGCCTCCGCCAGCGCGTCGAGCTGGCCGAAGCGGCTGGCCACGGGCGCGTTCGTGAGCACGAAGCGGGCGCCCTCGCGGTGGGCGGCCTCGGCGAGCGCCCAGGCGATGGAGTTGGGGTCGAGGGCGCCGGAGATGACGCCGACTTTGCCGTCGAGGAGGCCGTGGCCGTCGGGGGTGTCGGGCATGGGGAGGTGCGTCGGAAGAGGGCCGGAAGTTACGACGGCTGGCATTCGGGCTTCCCGCTGGCGGCCGCCGCAGCGGGGCGGGGCTACTCGCCGGGGATGCCGGGCTCGGTCATGCTCCGCACGTCGAGCACGGCGTCGATGCGGTCTTCCGGGATCAGGTCCATCTCCCGGAGCACGTCGCGGACGCTCCGCCCCTCGGCGGCCGACCTCTTCGCCACCTTGCGACGCCTGGTCGTAGCCGATCTCGGCGTTGAGGGCCGTCGCGATCGACGGGTTCTTCTCCAGCAGCTCGCGGGCGCGCTCGCGGTTGGCCGTGATCCCGTCGAGGCACCGCTCGCGGAAGGCGTCCAGCGCGCCGGCCAGGATCTCGACCGACTCCAGCATGGCGTGGGCCATCACCGGCATCATCACGTTCAGCTCGAAGTTGCCGTGCTGGCCGCCGACCGTGATCGTCGCGGCGTTGCCCATCACGCGCGCGCCGACCATCATCATGGCCTCCGACATCACCGGGTTCACCTTGCCGGGCATGATCGAGGAGCCGGGCTGGATCGCCGGGAGCTGGATCTCGCTCAGGCCGGACGTCGGGCCGGACGAGAGGTGCCGGATGTCGTTGGCGATCTTGACCAGCGAGACGGCGAGCGTGGTGAGCGCCCCGGCCGCCGACACGTAGGCGTCCTTCGCCGCCTGGGCCTCGAAGTGGTTGTCCGCTTCGCGGAACGGGAGCCCGGTGATCTCGGAGATCTCGGCGATGGCGGCCTCGGGGAAGGCGTCGGGCCGGTTGATGCCGGTGCCGGTCGCGGTCCCGCCGAGCGCCAGCTCCGCCAGCTCCTCGCTCGCGGCCCGCACGCGGGCGATCCCCTTGCGCACCTGCGCGGCGTAGCCGCCGAACTCCTGCCCGAGCCGCACCGGCGTCGCGTCCATCAGGTGCGTCCGGCCGCTCTTGACCACGTCGTCGAACTCGTCGGCCTTGGCCTCCAGCGACGTGGCGAAGCGCTCCAGCGCCGGCACGAGGTCCGTCTCGATGGCGACGCGCGCGGCCACGTGCATGGCCGTCGGGATCACGTCGTTCGAGGACTGGCCGTAGTTGACGTCGTCGTTGGGGTGGACGGCGTGGTCGTCGCCGAGCGACTGGCCGGCGACGCGCGCGATGACCTCGTTGGCGTTCATGTTCGTCGAGGTCCCCGAGCCCGTCTGGAAGATGTCGAGCACGAACTGGTCGTCCAGCTCGCCGTCGCGGACCTGCATCGCCGCGCTGGCGATGGCGTCGGCGGTGGCGTCGTCGAGCAGGCCGAGGTGCTTGTTGGCGCGGGCGGCGGCGGCCTTGACGGTCCCGAGGGCTTCGATGAAGCGGCGCGGGAAGCGGAGCGACGAGATGGGGAAGTTGTCCTTGGCGCGCTGCGTCTGGGCGCCGTAGAGCGCGCTGGACGGGACCTGGACGTCGCCCAGGGAGTCGGTTTCGGTGCGGAAGTCGGGCATGGGTCGGGTGGGCGTGGGGAGAGGGGGACCCGTCGGCGAGGGGCTCGTGAACCTACCGGGGAGGCCGCGCACGGTTCGGGGGATCTCGGCGAACTTGGGCGGCCCATCCGTCTGCCGCCCCGTGCCCCCTCACCCACGTCTCGTCCGAACGATCCCCGAGATGCAGGCCGACGCCGACGCGGTCCGCGCCGCCGGCCGGCGCCTCGCGCTCGTCCCGACCATGGGCGCCCTCCACGCCGGCCACCTCGCGCTCGTCGCGGCCGCCCGCCAGCGCGCCGACCACGTGACGGTCTCCGTCTTCGTCAACCCGACGCAGTTCGGGCCGGGCGAGGACTTCGAGGCCTACCCGCGCACGCTCGACGCCGACCTCGACGCGCTGGCGGAAGCGGGCGGCGTGGACGCCGTGTTCGCCCCGTCGGCGGCGGAGATGTACCCGTTCGGGCTGCCGCCGTGGGCGACGGTCTCGGTGCGCGACCTCGACCGGCACTTGTGCGGCGCCCACCGGCCGGGCCACTTCGAGGGCGTCACGACGGTCGTGACGAAGCTGTTCCTGGCGTGCCGGCCACACGTCGCCGTGTTCGGGCAGAAGGACGCCCAGCAGCTCGCCATCCTGCGGCGGATGACGGCGGAGCTGGGGTTCGGCGTCGAGATCGTCGGGGTCCCCATCGTGCGCGAGGCGGACGGGCTGGCGCGCTCGTCGCGCAACCGCTACCTCTCGCCCGAGGAGCGGGCGCAGGCCGTCGTGCTCCGTCGGGCGCTCGACGCCGCCGAGGCCGCCGTCGAGAGGGGCGAGCGCTCCGCCGACGCGCTCCGCCAGCGTCTCACGCGCGAGATCGAAACGGCGCCGCTCGCCCGCGTCCAGTACGCCGAGGTCGTCGACGCCGCCACGCTCCAGCCGGTTGAAACGCTCGCGGAGGACGGGACCCCGGGGGGCCGGTACCTTGCGGCCGTCGCCGTCTTCTTCGGCGGCACTCGCCTCATCGACAACACCACGCTCCGCGTGGGGGAAGGGGGGTAGGGGATGGGGCAAGAGGGGAAACCCTCGTCCGGCCCCTCGCCCCCTGCCTCGTCCCCCGTGCCCCACCTCCATGACCGTCACGATGTTCAAGGGGAAGCTCCACCGCCTCACGGTGACGGAGGCCGACCTCTACTACGAGGGCTCGATCACGCTCGACCGCGAACTGATGGAGGCCGCGAATCTGCTCCCCTACGAGCGCGTCCAGGTCCTCAACGTGAACGCGGGCACGCGGCTGGAGACGTACACCATCCCCGCCGCGCCCGGCAGCCGGACGGTCTGCCTCAACGGCCCGGCCGCGCGCCTCGTGGCGCCCGGCGACCAGGTGATCGTGATCGCCTACGCGGACATGACGCCCGAGGAGGCCGCCGAGCACAAGCCCCGCGTGGTCCTCGTGGACGCCGACAACAACCCGACGGAGGTCCTCGACCTCGACGGCTCCGACGTGAGTGACCCCCACCAGCCCGCCGTCACGAACGCCGTCGACGTGTCGGACCTGTGGTCGCCGAAGCTGGGGCGGACCGTGTCGTCACGCAAGAAAAACGGCGGGCGAGGACGGTAGGCCGGCCCCACCCGCCGGAACGGCGCGAGCCGCTGGCGGACCTGCGCCGCCAGCGCGGCGGATCAGGCGTTACGCCATCTCGACGCTGGCGAGCCGCTTGCCGAAGCGGAGGTCGCCGGACTGCGCGAGCACCTGGTCCACGAAGTCGCCCGGCACGTCGACGAGCGTCTGGCGGTCGTGGATGAGGATCTTGCCGAGCACCTTGCCGGGGATGTCGGCCGTGCGCGCGATGGCGCTCACCACCTGACCCGGCCGGACGCCGGCGTCGTGGCCGGCGTCGATGGCGAGGCGGACGAAGCCGGCCTGGTGGGACTGGCGCTCGCCGCGAGCGGACCGGTCGTGGTGGTGCGGAGTGGGGCGGTGGTGGGCCGGAGCGCGTCGGGCGCCGGGCTCCTGGATCGCCTCCAGCGGAGCCTCGTGGCGGGCGTCGCGAGCCAGGGCGAGGGCGGCGGCGGCGATCTCCAGCGGGTCGCGGCCGGCAGCCACGAGGTCGATCACGAGCTGGCGGTCGGCGTCGCCGGCGTCGCCGAGCTTGGCGTCGACGTCGGCCTGGAGGCGGGCGGCGCGGACGGCCTCGACCTCCTCGACGGTCGGCAACGGCGCCTGCGGGATGTCGCGGCCGGCGGCCCGCTCGATGCGGCGGAGCAGGCCCCGGTCCTGGGGCGTCACCAACGAGAGGGCGACGCCGTCGCGCCCGGCCCGGCCGGTCCGGCCGACGCGGTGGACGTAGGCCTCCGGGTCGATGGGGAGGTCCACGTTGATGACGTGCGAGACGTGGTCGATGTCGAGCCCGCGGGCGGCCACATCGGTGGCGCACAGGATGCGGACCTGCCGGTTGCGGAAGCGGTCGAGGACGGCCGTCCGCTGGCCCTGGCTCAGCTCGCCCGAGATCTCCTCGGCGGCGTAGCCCATCGCCGAGAGGTCGGCCGCGAGCCGCGAGGTGCCGGCCCGCGTCTTGACGAAGCAGAGCGCGCTCGTCACGTCCTCGGTCTCGAGGAGCCGGACGACCGCCGCCAGCTTGTCGCGGCCGTTCACGTAGTACCCGCGCTGCTCGACGTCGGCGGCCGTCCGGTCGCCGTCGGTGACGGAGACGACCTCGGGGTCGGTGAGGCGCCGCTGGGCCAGCTTGCGGACGCCCGGCGCCATCGTGGCCGAGAGGAGCGCCGTCTGGCGCTCGTTCGGGATCGCGTCGAAGATGGCGTCGAGGTCGTCGGCGAAGCCCATCGAGAACATCTCGTCGGCCTCGTCGAGCACGACCGTCCGAACCTCCGAGAGGTCGACGGCGCCCTGGTTCAGCAGGTCCACGAGCCGGCCCGGCGTGGCGACGACGACGTCGACACCGCGCTGGAGCCGCTTGATCTGCTTCCCGTACGGCTGGCCGCCCGTGATGGGCAGCGTCCGCACGTCGAACGCGCGTCCGTAGGTGTGGACGGCGCTGGCGACCTGGACCGCCAGCTCGCGCGTCGGGGCGAGCACGAGGGCGCGGACGGCCCCGCGCGGCGCGTCGGCCTCGGCGAGGCGGTGGAGGAGGGGGAGGGCGAAGGCCGCCGTCTTGCCCGTCCCGGTGCGCGCCTGGCCGATGGCGTCGCGGCCGGCGAGGAGCGCCGGGATGAGGGCTTCCTGGATGGGGGAGGGGGCGTCGTAGCCGAGGTCGGCCACGGTCTGCACCAGCTCGGGGCGCAGGTCGAGATCAGAGAACGTCACAGGAGTCGGTCCGCGCGAGGCGGAGGCAAAGGAGGGCGGGCGGGCCGCCGGAATCGAGAGAGAGGGGTCCGTCCGTCGGCGTTTCCGCCGCACTGTCCAGGCTCCGACACTCCGATCCCGCCCGCGCTGTGCGGGCACCTTTTCGGTCCTATCGTCGCTGGCTCCGACCGGCCCAGCCCTTCCGGGCTGCCGGGCTTCGTGTTCCCAACGCCTCAGTCTACAGCCGCGGCGCGCCTCCCGTGCGCGGTTCGGGCGACGACGACGCGAAGACATCGTGCGGACGACCGAACCCGGCGGCGCGCTGGCGGAGCGGGCCCGCCAGCGGCTCGGGCCGCGGACGCCTCGGACCGCAGACGGCGAACCGCAGACGTCCTCCGACTCGTCAGGCGCGCCGGGCCACCGCCTCCCGCCTGCGGTCCGCCGTTCCCGAGGCTACATGTCCACCCAGTACTCGGCCGGCATGTCCTGCGCGAGCGCGAGGGCGCCCTCGGCGCCGCTGTAGAGCGGGTCGTCCACGGTGCGAACACGGGCGGGGCCGGTCTTGGCGAGCTCGTCCTGGAGCCTCTCCGCCAGCCCGCGGATCTGGCTCCCGCCGCCGGCGAGGTGGACGTTCCGGCGGACGGTCTCCTGGAAGTCGGGCTCGTAGCGCGAGAGGAGGTCGACGGCCGCCTCGACGAGCGCCGGGACGACGCTCTCGGACGCCGCGCGGACGGCCTCGGTCACGTCGTAGTCGCCGAGGGTGGCGGCGCTGGCGCCGCGCGTGGACAGTTTGCCCTCGGGCTCGCCGACGAACGCGGACGCCTCCTTGAGCTGGCGGAGGGCCGTCTCGCTGAACTGGGCCTCGGGGTACTGCTCCGAGAGGCGGCGGAGCAACTGGCGGTCGATGTGGTCGCCGGCGACGGTGAGCGTGCGCTGGTCGTCCTCGCCGGGCATCGTCCCGTGCATCACACACAGGTCCACGGTGCCGGCGCCGATGTCGATGATCATGGCGCCGTCGAGCGCGTTGATCCCGTAGGCGACGGCGAACGGCTCCGAGACGATCATGAGCGCGTCGGCGAAGTCGCCCACGGCGTCGCGGATCGCCATCTTGCTCCCGTGGAGCGCCTGGGCCGGCACGCCGACGGCGGCGCGGACGGGCTGGCCCTCGTCCGGCTCGACGGCGTCGAGGAGGTGGCGGATGAGGGCGCGGACGGCCTCGGCGTCGCGCTCGGAGCCCTCGCGGATCACGCCGCCGTCGAGCGGGCGCACGAGGTCGAGCGAGAGCCGGTGCTTGACGGCGTCCTCGCCGAAGAGGACGGACCGGCCGAGCATCTTCTTGGACACGAAGTCCTTCGGCCAGCCGACGTAGCTCTCGACCCAGGCGTTTTTCCCGTTCGAAGCGGCGGCGGCGCTGCGCGACGTGCCGAGGTCGATGCCGACGTGGAGCGGCTCGGTGGAGGAATCAGCGGACTTCTTTTTGGCGGCCATCGGTGGAAGAGGCGTCGGAGGGGAGGGGTCGGCCAAGGTACGTGAGGACGCCCGCTTCGAGCGCCGCCGCGATCGCGTCGCGGGCGGCGGGCGTGCGGAGGCGGGCTTCCTCGGCCGGGTTGCTGAGCGCGGTGATCTCGGCCAGGATGGCCGGCGCCTCGGTGTGGAGGAGGACGGCGAACGGGGCCGGCTTCGCGCCCCAGTCGGCGCGGTCGAGGCCGAGGTCGTCGCGCTCGACGAGCGCCCGCTGCACCGTCTCCGCCAGTTCGCGGGACTCCTGGAGCTTCACGGCGGTCCCCGCCCGCCGCAACGACGCGTTGAAGTCGGCCACGGAGAACGTGCTCCCGGCGTTCTCGGCGTGGGCCAGCTGGCGCGCCGAGGCGTCGGCGTCGGCCCCGAAGTAGTACGTCTCGACGGGGGCCACCGACGGGTCGGGGAGCGCGTTGACGTGGATCGAGACGTAGAGGTCGGCCCCGGCGTCGTTGGCCAAGGCCACGCGGTCGCCGAGGGAGACCGCCCGGTCGTCCTCGCGCGTCATCACCACGTGGAAGGCGCCGTGCTGGCGGAGCCGGTCGGTGAGGCGGCGGGCGACGTCGAGCGTGACCCACTTCTCTTGGAGCCGGTCCGGGCCGATGGCGCCGGGGTCGTGGCCGCCGTGGCCGGGGTCGACGACGATGGTGCGGACCTGGAGGTTCATCACGTCGGCCACGTCCGCGTCGGTCGGGAGCGGGCGCGGTGCCGGCGCGAGGTCGAAGTCCGGCCCCGACGCCTCGCGGGCGATCGCCGGCGCCGCCGGCGCCGGCCGCAGCAACGCCCACACGCCGGCGGCCACGACCGCCAGCAGCACGAGCCCGAACGGGAGCCACCGCCGCCCCGAGGGGCGCGGCGCCTCCGGCCGCGACGGCGGGCGACGGCGCGGCCGATGCGGCCCCTCGGACACCGTGCGGTTGTCCTCGTAGACGGCTTCTAGGATCGACTGCTTGCCGGGCGGGCGCCTCGGGGGGGCCTGGGGCATGGTGGGGGGAGCGGGCCGGGCCAACGACGCCGGAAGCTACGGACGCCGCGTGCCCGTCTCAGCCGGCGGAGCGCTCGGAGGTCTCCAGCACGTACTGGAAGATCAGCGGCGCCACGATCGTCGCGTCGCTCTCGACGATGAAGCGCGGCGTGTCCGGCCCGAGCTTGCCCCAGGTGATCTTCTCGTTCGGGACGGCGCCGGAGTACGAGCCGTAGCTCGTCGTCGAGTCCGAGATCTGGGCGAAGTAGCTCCACAGCGGCGTCCGGCGGTCCATGTCCTGCTCCAGCATCGGGACCACGCAGATCGGGAAGTCGCCCGCGATGCCGCCGCCGATCTGGAAGAAGCCGATCCCCGGCCCCTCGGCCTGCTCGGTGTACCAGTCGGCCAGCCACGTCATGAACTCGACGCCGTGCCGGACGGTGTGCGGGCTCTGCACGTCGCCCTGGAGGAGGTGGGCGGCGAAGATGTTGCCCGTCGTGGAGTCCTCCCAGCCGGGCGTGACGATGGGGAGGTCCTTCTCGGCGGCGGCGACGAGCCACGAGTCGTTCGGGTCGATCTGGTAGAACTCCTCCAGGCGACCGGACTGGATGATCCGGTAGAGGATCTCGTGGGGGAAGTAGCGCTCGCCGGCGGCCTCGGCCGCGTGCCACGCGTCGACGAGGGCGGCCTCCAGGCGGCGGAACGCCTCCTCCTCCGGGATGCACGTGTCGGTCACGCGGTTCATCCCGCGGTCGAGGAGGTCCTGCTCGTCGGCGGGCGTGAGGTCGCGCCAGTTCGGGATCCGCTCGTAGTGGTCGTGGGCGACGAGGTTGAACAGGTCCTCCTCCAGGTTCGCGCCCGTGCAGGAGATGACGTGGACGTGGTCCTGGCGGATCATCTCGGCGAGGCTCAGCCCCAGCTCGGCCGTGCTCATGGCGCCCGCCAGCGCGACGAGCATCTTGCCGCCGCCGTCGACGTGGGCGCGGTAGGCCTCGGCGGCGTCGACGAGGGCGGCGGCGTTGAAGTGCCGGTAGTGGTGGCGGAGAAAGTCGGAGACGGTGCGGTCGGCCATCGGGAAGGGCGGAGGGGGGCGAGGAGTCTACACCGGACGTTGACGGACCCCGCGCCGATCCGTCGGCGTAGCTTTTTTCGCAGGCCCCGCACGCGCCTCCGTCCGTCCCCCCGTCCTCCAGCGGCCCCGCCGCTCGCCCTGTTGCCCGACGCCGACCTCCTCCCGCCCCCGACCGACACCGCCGCCGACTGGCGCCCCGCCGACGCGGTCGACCTCTACCACATGGACGCCTGGGGCGAGGGCTACTTCGGGGTCAACGACGCCGGGCACGTGGTCGCCCGGCCGGACCCCCGGAGCGACGGGGAGATCGACCTGAAGGCGGTCGTGGACGAGGTCGTCGCGGGCGGGCTGAGCCTGCCGGCCGTGATCCGGTTCCAGGACTTGCTCGACACGCGCGTCCGCCAGCTCAACGAGGCGTTCGCGGCGGCCATCGACGAGTCCGGCTACGGCGGCTCGTACACGGGCGTCTACCCGGTCAAGGTGAACCAGCTCCGCGAGGTGGTCGACGAGATCGTCGAGGCGGGGAAGCCGTACGGGTTCGGGATCGAGTGCGGCTCGAAGACCGAGCTGGTGGCGACGCTCCCGCGCCTGGAGTCCGACGAGACGCTCTGCCTCGTCAACGGCTACAAGGACGCGGCCATGCTCCGGCTCATCCTGACGTTCCAGCGGCTCGGCCGGCGCGTGCTCCCGATCATCGAGAAGACGACGGAGCTGCGCCAGATCCTCGCCCTCAGCGACGAGGCCGGGCAGCCGGCCGCCTTTGGCATCCGCGTCAAGCTGGCGTCGGTGGCGCCGGGGCCGTGGACGAAGTCGGGCGGGAGCCTGTCCAAGTTCGGGATCACGCTGCCCGAGCTGGTCGAGGCCGCCGACGGGCTGCTGGCGACCGGGCAGGGCGGGGCGCTCCGGCTCCTCCACTTCCACCTCGGCAGCCAGATCGGCGACGTCGGCGCGCTCAAGGCGGCCGTCAAGGAGATCACCCGGATCTACGCCCACCTCGTCCGGCGCGGGCTCCCCATCGAGTACCTCGACGTCGGCGGCGGGCTCGGGATCAACTACGACGCGCTCCCGCTCGGCGGCGGGCGCGGCGGCGTGGACTACTCGATGCAGGAGTACGCCAACGCCATCGTCTACGCCGTCCAGGAGATCTGCGACGCCGAGGGCGTCCGCCACCCGACCATCGTGAGCGAGAACGGCCGGGCCGTCACGGCCCACCACTCGGTCCTGGTGGTCGACGCGCTGGGGATGACGAGCAAGCCGACGGTCCCCGACGACTTCGAGCTGGCGGACGACGCGCACGCCGTCACGGAAGAGCTCGACGCGCTCCGCCTCTCGGTGGCGGAGGCGCCCGGGCTCGGCGAGCTGCTGGAGATCTACCACGACGCCGTCGAGGCGCGGCAGAAAGCGGAGGCCCTGTTCCAGTACGGCTACCTCGGCCTGGAGCCGATGGCCCTCTCGGAGACGCTCTACTGGGCCGTCTGCCGCGCCGTCCATGCCCGCGTCGCCGAGGCGGACCCCGACTGGGTGCCGCCGGAGCTCGACGCCCTCGGCGACGCCCTCGCCGACCAGGTGCTCTGCGACTTTTCCGTCTTCCAGTCGCTCATGGACCACTGGGCGCTGGGCCAGCGGTTCCCCATCGTCCCCATCGCCCGGCTCGACGAGGCCCCGACGTGCCGCGCCCGCCTCGTCGACATCACGTGCGACTCGGACGGCGAGATCGCCCGGTTCGTGGCGCCCGAGGGGAAGAAGAAGGCCCTGGAGGTCCACGAGATCGGGGACGGCGCGACCTACCGGCTCGGCATCTTCCTCGTCGGCGCCTACCAGGACATCCTGGGCGACGCGCACAACCTGTTCGGCGGCGTCGCCGAGGCCCACGTCTACCTCGACGACACGGAGCCCTCGGGGTACTACGTCGAGGAGACGATCCCGGCCACGACCGTCGAGCAGATGCTGGCCCGCGTCCAGTACTTCCCGTCCGACCTCCAGGCGCGCGTCCAGGCCACGCTCCGCCAGAAGGCGAAGGACGGCGTCGTCCGCCCGAAGGAGGCCCAGCGGATCCTCGCCCAGTACCGATCCTTTTTCGAGGCCTCCACCTACCTCGACGCCTAGCCCATGCCCGACCCCCTCACGCTCGGCCTCGTCCAGATGGCGATGTCGACGGACCGCGACGAGAACCTCCGGCGCGCCACCGACTTCGTCCGCCAGGCCGCCGAGCGCGGCGCGGGCGTCGTGTGCCTGCCCGAGCTGTTCCTCTCGCCCTACTTCTGCAAGACCGAGAGCACCGAGCCGTTCGCGTGGGCCGAGGCGATCCCCGGCCCGACGACCGAGGCGCTTGAACCGCTGGCGGCGGAGCTGGACGTGGTGATCGTGGCGAGTCTCTTCGAGAAACGGGCGCGCGGGCTCTACCACAACACGGCCGCCGTCCTCGACGGCGCGCGCGGGTATGTGGGCAAGTACCGCAAGATGCACATCCCCGACGACCCCCTCTACTACGAGAAGTACTACTTCGCGCCGGGCGACCTCGGGTTCTTGAACTGGGAGACGTCGAAGGGCGACCTCGGGGTGCTCGTCTGCTGGGACCAGTGGTACCCCGAGGCCGCGCGCCTCACGGCCCTCCAGGGCTCGGAGGTGCTGTTCTACCCGACGGCCATCGGCTGGCACCCGGGCGAGAAGGACGAGTACGGCGAGGCCCAGCGCGAGGCGTGGATCACGGCCCAGCGCGCCCACGCCGTCGCCAACGGCGTCTACGTCGTCGCCTGCAACCGGACGGGCTTCGAGCCGGTGACGCTGGAGGATCCGGACGCCGCGCGTGAGGGGCGCGGCATCCAGTTCTGGGGCTCGTCGTTCATCGCCGGACCGGACGGGCGGATCCTCGGCCAGCTCGGGGAGGACGAGGAGGGCGTGCTCGTGGTCGAGGCCGACCTCGGCGCCATCGAGGGGCAGCGCCACGGGTGGCCGTTCCTCCGCGACCGCCGCGTGGACGCCTACGGCGAGATCACGTCGCGCTACGGTCGGTAGCATGGCCGACGAGACGAACCGCTCGCCCGGCGCACGCGGCTTCCGCCGCCACGCCGAGTGGGCGCCGCACGAGGCGACGTGGCTGACGTGGCCGCACTGCCAGGACACGTGGCCCGGCGTGGACCTCGACGAGTCCGTCGTCCCGGCCTACGTCGCCATGATCGACGCGCTCCGACGGGGCGAGACGGTCAACGTTTGTGTCCTCTCGGACGAGCACGCCGCGCGCGCCGCCGAGCGCCTCCGCCTCTCGGGCATCGCCAGCGGGGTGGGGACGCCCGTCCGCCTCCGCGTCGTCCCGACCGACGACGAGTGGATCCGGGACTACGGCGCGCTGTTCGTGGTGGACGGCCGGGGCGAGCGGCTGGCGACGGACTGGGTCTTCAACGCCTGGGGCGGCAAGTACGACCGGACGGAGCGGAACAACACGGTCCCCGTGGCGATGGCGGCCGTCCACGACGCCGAGCGGGTGGTGTACCCGGTCGTGCTGGAGGGCGGCTCCGTCGAGGTCAACGGGTCCGGCCTCGCGCTGACGACGGAGAGCTGCCTCCTCAACCCGAACCGCAACCCCGGCCTTGGCAAAGCCGACATCGAGCGACTCCTCCTCGACGGCCTCGGCGTCACCGAAACCCTCTGGCTCGGCGACGGCATCGCCGGCGACGACACGGACGGGCACGTCGACGACATGACGCGGTTCGTGGGCGAGCGGACCGTCGTCACGGCCGTCGAGCCGGACCCGGACGACGCCAACCACGCCCCGCTGGCGGAGAACCTGGGGCGTCTGCGGGCGTGGCGCGGCCGCGACGGGCGCGGGCTGGAGGTCGTCGAGCTTCCGATGCCGCCGCCGCTCTTCCACGGGGACGAGCGGCTGCCCGCCAGCTACGCCAACTTCCTCGTCGGCAACGCGGCCACGCTGATGCCGTCGTTCGGCGTGCCCCAGGACGACGCGGCGGCGGCCGTGCTGGAGCGGGTCCTGGGCCGTCCCGTCGCCCGCATCCCCGCGCGCGACCTCGTGTGGGGCCTCGGCGCGTGCCACTGCCTCAGCCAAGACGTCCCGGTTTAACCTCGACGCTGCTCCAGGGTGGCGCTCGTCGACCCGACGGCCACGCGGCGCCGGTAGATTCCCGTCTCTCATCCCGCACCCGCGCACTCCCCGATGGCAACGTACAAAGAGGCCGGCGTCGACATCGACGCGGGCGAGGAGGCCGTCCGACGCATCACGAGCCACGTGCGCGGCACGTTCACGCCCGGCGTGCTCACGGACGTCGGCGCCTTCGGCGGGCTCTTCGCCCTCGGCACCGACCAGTACCGCGACCCCGTCCTCGTCTCCTCGATGGACGGCGTGGGGACCAAGCTGAAGGTGGCCCAGCGCGTCGACCGCCACGACACGGTCGGCGAGGACCTCGTCAACCACTGCGTCAACGACATCGCCGTCTGCGGCGCGCGGCCCCTCTTCTTCCTCGACTACTTCGCCGCCGGCGTGCTCCGGCCCGACGTGCTGGAGGCCGTCGTGAAGGGGTTCGCCAAGGCGTGCCGCGAGAACGGGTGCGCGCTCATCGGCGGCGAGACGGCCGAGATGCCGGACCTCTACAAGGCCGGCGAGTACGACCTGGCGGGGACCGTCGTCGGCGTGGTCGAGCGAGACGCCATCGTGGACGGGTCGGCCATCGAGGCCGGCGACGTGCTCCTCGGGCTGCCCTCGACCGGGCTCCACACGAACGGCTACAGCCTCGCGCGGAAGGTCCTCTTTGAGCAGTTCGTGGCCGGCGACACGCCGGACCTCCTGGGCGGCGAGACGGTCGGCGAAGCGCTCCTCCGCGTCCACCGCTCGTACCTCGACGCCATTCAGGCACTGATCGCCGAAGGGCTCGCGCACGGGGTCGCCCACGTCACCGGCGGCGGCCTCGTCGGCAACACCGAGCGCGTCGTGCCCGACGGGCTGGCCCTCGCCGTGGACTGGGAGGCGTGGACGCGGCCCGGCCTCTTCCGGCTCATCCAGGAGGTCGGGGAGGTGCCGGAGGCGGACATGCGGCGGACGTTCAACCTGGGCATCGGGCTCGTGGTGATCGTGCCGGAGGCGTCGCACGAGCGGGCGCTGACGGTGCTCGGGGCGCTGGGCGAGCCGGCGTTCGAGGTCGGCCGCGTGGTCGAGGGGGGAGGGGGCGGGAGGTAGGGTGTGGGCCAGAGACGGGCGTTGCCCCCGGCCCCCGCTTTCGCTGTCCTGCCCTTCCTCGTCCTACCTTTTGGAGACGGGGCGTCGTCTCGGTTAGCGGGCTGCTAGTCTCCCCGATTCCCATCCCCCACTCCCCCATGACCACGCGCATCGCCGTCCTCGGCGCCGGAAGCTGGGGCACGGCCCTGGCCGTCAACCTCGCGCAGAACGGGCACGCCGCCACGCTCTGGGCGCGCCGCCCTGAGGCCGCCGCCGCCCTCCGCCTCTCGCGGCGCAACGAGTACCTCCCGCAGGCGGAGATCCCCGCCTCCGTCGCCGTCACCTCGGACCTGCGCGAGGCCGCCGACGGCGCCGACGTGTGGCTCGTGGCCGTCCCCAGCCAGTCGGTCCGCGCCGTGGTCGCGCCGCTGGCGGACCGCGTGGGCGAGGGCCTGATCGTCGTGTCGGTGGCGAAAGGGATCGAAACGGGCTCGCTCCTGACGACCAGCGGCGTCCTCCGCGACGTGCTCCCTGTGCCCGACGCGGGGCGCGTCGGCGTGCTGTACGGGCCGAGCCACGCCGAGGAGGTCGCCCTCGGGCGGCCCACCAGCGTCGTCGCCTCGCTGCCGGACGGGGCCGTGGCGGCGCGCGTCCAGGCCCTCTTCATGAGCCCGGCCCTCCGCGTCTACACCAACCCCGACCTCGTCGGCGTCGAGATCGGCGGGTCCGTCAAAAACGTGATGGCCGTCGCGGCGGGCATCTCCGACGGGCTCGGCCTCGGCGACAACGCGAAGGCCGCGCTCGTCACGCGCGGGCTCGCCGAGATCACGCGGCTCGGGCTCGCACTCGGCGCCGACGCCCACACGTTCGCCGGGCTCGCCGGGCTGGGCGACCTCGTGGTGACGTGCTTTAGCCAGCACAGCCGCAACCGGGCCTTCGGCGAGCGCGTGGGCCGGGGCGAGACGCGCGACGAGGCGCTGGGGGCGTCGACGATGGTGGTCGAGGGCGTCCAGACGACGGTGTCGGTACAGGAGTTGGCGCGGCGGCACGGCGTCGAGATGCCGATCACAGAGGCCGTCCACGCCATCCTGTTCGAGGGGCTGGACCCCGCGCGGGCCGTCTCGCGGCTCATGGAGCGGGACCCAAAGCTGGAGGGCGCGCATTTCGAGACGCCCGCGTTTGACGGCTCGGAAGCGTAGCGGGTGAGGAGGGAAGGGCGACGATCTCTCGGCCCCGCCCTCTTCGCTCATCCCCCATCCCTCATTCCCCATCATGACCCACGACGACATCAAGCGGCTGGCGGCGATGGGGGAGGGGACGCGGCTCGAGTTCAAAAACCGCGTGCCGCGGCCGGAGCGGATCGCCCGCGAGGTGATCGCCCTCGCCAACACCGACGGCGGGACGGTCCTCGTCGGCGTGGACGACGACGGGACGGTGCTCGGCGTGAAGGACGCCCACGAGGAGTTCTTCGCCCTCCGCTCCGCCCTCGACGAGCGCATCCTGCCGCCCGTCGAGGTCCGGTTCGAGCCCGTCCGCGTCAGCCGGACGCGCGAGGTCCTCGTCGTCCACGTCCCGGCCTCGGACGAGCGCCCGCACGTCCTGCTCCCCGAACGCCGGCCGGATGGGACGCTCCCCAAGCGCCGCGCCTTCGTCCGCGTGGACGACCAGTCGGTCGAGGCCAGCCGCGAGGCCGTCTCGCTGATGAGGGCCGAGGGCCGCGACGCGCCCGTCCAGTTCACCTTCGGCGACGCCGAGCGCCGGCTCCTCGAGTACCTCGACCGCCACGAGCGGATCACCGTCCGCGAGTACGCCCGGATGACGAAGACGCCGCCGTGGCGAGCCTCGAAGACGCTCGTGACGCTGGCGCGCGCGGGCATCGTGGCGCTGCACCCCCAGCCCGGCGGCGACGACTACTTCACCGGGGCGCTCGGGAACGCCGCGTAGGGACCCGAACACGAACGCCCCGCTGCGACGCCTTCCGCCAGCGGGGCACCCGCGCCTACTGGTCCCACCAGATGCGGTCGGTGAGCCGGGCGGTGGGCTGCTCCGAGGCGATCTCCGATGGGATGCTCGCGCGGTTCCGCGTGTACTCCGTGTCCGGATAGTCGAGGCGCCGGATGAAGGTGGAGAGCTCGCTGTTCGCCGGGAGCGTGAAGTCCTCGTACTGGTAGTCGTAGCGGCGGGCGTCGACCCAGGCTTCCGGGTTGAGGAACATCACCTTGTACTTCTCGCGGAACACGTCGTCCAGGCTCAAGTTGGCGGCGCCCACGCCGACGGAGGGGTCGGCGATGTAGGCCTCGGCGTCGGCCACGCTCACGCCGAGCTTGTCCATGTGCGACCGGATGGCCTCGAGGTAGGCCGCGTAGGCCCGGCCCGTCTGGCCGTCGCGGAGGGCGGCCTCGGCCTCGATCAGCTTCAACTCCGAGTACGTGATGATCTCGAGGGGCGCCGTCGTTCGGGCGAAGTACGTGTTCGTGGTGAGCACGCTCCGCTCGCCTTGCTCCTTCGCGTCCCCACGGCCGGCGCCGTTGACGGTGCCCACGTAGGTCCCGGCGTCGGTGGTGTCGGTGTAGGCCTCGAGGCGCGGGTCGACGACGCCGTAGGTCGTTCCGTCGAGGGCCTGGACGATCTGCTCCGAGAGCCAGCCGCCAAGGAACAGGTTCGCGTTGTCGATGGCGACGTCGGCCCACGGGTTGATCTGGGCGTCGAAGTACTCGACCGAAGCGTCGTCGGCGTTCGAGGTGTACGCGCGGTCGACGGCCGTGAGCACGGCGTTGGCGTCGTACTGGGAGGTCTCGGAGAGGTGGTTGAGGTACCGGGCCTTGAGGGCGTAGCCCGTGAGGATCCAGCGGTCGGTGTCGCCCTGGTAGATGAAGTCGTCGCCACCGGGCGTGATTGTTGAGCCGCCCGCTTCGAGCGCGGCGATCCCGTCGTCGAGGAGCGTGAACACCTGGTCGTAGAGGGACTCGCCGTCGTCGTAGGCCGGCGTGATGGTCTCGTCCGGGTCGAACGCCTGGGAGTAGGGGACGTCGCCCCACGTGTCCACGGCCGAGGCGAGGTGGAGCGCCTTGAGGATCTTCGCGATGCCGACGTAGTCGGTCGCGCCGGTCTCGGCGCCCCGCTCTTCGATCACCGAGAGGTCGGCCATCACGTCGTAGATCCCGCCCCAGGTGCCGTCGAAGCTAATGCGCTCGTAGATGTCGGAGGCCGAGGCCTGGTTCGGAGAGGCGAGGTGCTGGACGTAGTTGGTGGTCACGCCGCCCAGGTTGAACACGTTGCTCCCGGTGCGGAACGAGGAGCTCGCGAGGAGCGCGCTGACCGGCACGTCGGTCGGGTTGTTGGGGTCCTCGTTGATGTCGAGGTAGCCGTCGCAGCCGGGGCCGACGAGGAGGGCGGCGCCCGCCAGCACGCCGGCGATGGAGGAGAGGGTCGAGGTCTTCATGGCTCTGTCGGAGGGGTGGGGGGACGGGCTAGAGACCCAGTTCGAGCGTGAGGGTGTAGCTGGAGACGCCGGGGTGGGCGAGGCCCGAGAACCCCTGCGTGTTGCCCGTCCCGGAGCTGGTGACCTCGGGGTCCCAGTACTCGTAGGGCGACCACAGGATGACGTTGCTGACGGCGAATCGGAGCCGGGCGCTCCCGACCCCCGTCGGCGCGAGGACGCTCGTGGGGAGGCCGTACGAGAGGCTGACGTTGCGGAGCTTGATGTAGCTCGCGTCCATCACGGAGTTCTCCGTCGAGCCGCGGTACGTGTTCCGGTAGTAGCCGGCGCCGTAGCTCCGGCCGTCGGGGCCCGTGCCCTGGCCCAGCCACACCTCCTGGGTGTTCGGCTGGCCGTCGGCCGTGACGCCGTCGAAGACGACGGTGTCGTTCCGGTCGAGCGTGTATTCGGCGAGGCCGAAGGCGGCGAAGAAGTTGTTGTACTGGCTGTACTTGTCGCCCCCGATGCTCGCGTCGAGGAGCGCGGAGAACTCGACGTTCTTGTACCGGATCCGGTTGAGGAGGCCGCCCGTCCAGTCCGGCGTCATGTTGCCGAGGATGCGGGGCGTGCCGTCGACCACGGGGAACCCGTCGGCGCCGATGAGGAGCGGGGCGTCCTCGTCCACGTAGAGCGCGCCCTCCGTGTCGGGCTCGCCGTTCGGCCCGTAGTAGCGGGCGTAGCTGGTCCCGTAGATGGCGCCGTAGGGGGCGCCGGGGATGAGGCGGAGCGAGGCCGAGCTCCCTGCGTAGCCGAACTGGGAGCCGAGCGAGATCTCGTCGATCCCCTCGCGGATGGAGACGACCTCGTTCCGGTTGCGGGCGAAGTTGACCGTCGCGTTCCATCCGAAGTCGCGCGTCCGGACGATGCCCGCGTCGAGCGAGATCTCGACGCCCTGGTTCCGGATCGAGCCGGCGTTGAGGACGATGCTGGAGAACCCGGTGGCGTTCGAGATCGGGACCTGGATGATCTGGTCGCGGCTCGTCGCGTTGTAGTAGGTGGCGTCGAGCTGGAGGAGCCCGTCGAGGAACCGGAGGTCGGTGCCGACCTCGAACGACGTGGTCCGCTCCGGCTTCAGGTCGGCCGAGCCGAGCGCCGTCGAGAGCGTGAACCCGGTCTGGCCGTTGAGCGGGAAGATGCTCGGGGCCCCGTAGGTCCGAGAGGTCCGGTACGGGTCGGTGTCCTTGCCGACCTCCGCCAGCGACACGCGGAGCTTCCCAAAGTCGAAGAAGTCGCCCGGGTTGAACTGCTCCGTGAACACGTACCCGAGGCTGGCCGAGGGGTAGAAGAACGAGCGCTCCTCGACCGGGAGCGTTGAGCTCCAGTCGTTCCGGCCCGTCAGTTCCAGGTAGAGCGTCTCGTCGTAGTTCAGCTTGAGGTCGCCGTAGAGGCCGATGAGCCGGCGCTCCCGGAGGAAGTAGTCGCTCTGCAGTTCCCGGACGTTGCTGAATCGGAAGAGGTCGGGGATGCTGAGGTCCGACCCGAAGGTGAACGACTGATCGAAGGACCGGTCGAAGATGTCGTTGCCGACGAGGAACTCGGCGCTGAAGCGCTCGCTGAAGTCGCGCGAGAAGGTGGCGTTGATGGTGGAGGTGATGTCACGGCTGGAGATCCGCGTGTCGCTGAGGTCGCCCGTACTGGTCAGCGGGTTCTCGCCCTCGAAGCCGAGCGGCCCACGCGTGGTCTGGAACCGGTTGTCGGTGTACGTGTCGATCCCGAGGCGGTACGACAGGGTCACCCAGTCGACGGGGTCGTAGCCGAGGTTCACGGTCCCGATCAGCCGGTTGACGTCGTCCTCGTAGGTCGCGTATCGGGCGTCGTAGATCGGGTTGGTCCCCTGCCCGTCCGGGTTGTCGGGGGACCCGTAGTAGCCGACCATCGTCCCGTCCTCGTTGATGTAGTCGGTGACGTCCCGGTTGATGGTCCAGTAAATGAGCCGCTCGTTGAACCGGTCGGCGAAGACGCGGTCGCCGCCCGAGTTGACGTAGTTGAGCGTGCCGCCGAAGGTGAGCTGGCGGCTCGGCCGGAGCGTCCCGCTGAGGCGGGCCGAGGTCCGCGCCCAGTCGCTGAACGGGAGGACCCCCTCGTTGGTGAGGTTCGAGAGCGAGGCGTAGAACGAGGCCTGGTCCGTGCCGCCGGAGAGGCTCACGTTGTTGTCGATGGTGTAGCCCGTCCCGTAGGCGTTCTTGAAGTTGTTGTAGAACTGGACGTCCGGGTCGACCTGGCGGGCCTCGGCGATCGGGGCGCCCCAGGCGGTCCAGAAGCTCGCCGGGTCGTACTGGCCCGAGAACCCCTGGGTGTAGGCCTGCTGGGTCTCGGGGAACCGGTTGACGGTCTCCGCGCTGACGGACGAGGTCACGTTGACGCGCGGGACGCCGGACCGGCCCGACTTGGTGGTGACGATGATGGCGCCGTTGGCCGCTCGCAGACCGTAGAGCGCCGTCGCCGACGCCCCCTTCAGCACGCTCACCGACTCGATGTCGTTCGGGTTGAGGTCGACGGCCCGGTTGCTGAACCCGCGCGAGTCGAACCCCTCCGCCCCGACGTTCGTCGAGTTGTCGATGGGAATGCCGTCGACGATGAACAGGGGCTGGTTGTCGGCGCCGGGCTCGAGCGACGTCAGGCCCCGGAGGATGATGCGCGAGCCCTGGCCCGGGGCGCCGCCAGCGTCGACGACCTGGGCGCCGGCCACGCGGCCGGAGAGGCTGTTGACGATGTTGCCGGCCTCCGTCTCGCTGAGGTCGGCCGCGTCGATCTTCTCGATGGCGTAGCCAAGCTCGCGCTCCTGGCGCTCAATGCCGAGCGCGGTCACGACGACGTCGTCGAGGACGGCGCCCGGTGTGAGCGCCACGTCGATGGTGGTCCGGCCCCGGAGGGCGACGGCCAGGCGCTCGTACCCGATGAACGAGAACACGAGCGAGTCGGCACCGGCCGGCGGCGTGATCCGGTAGAACCCGGCCGCGTCGGTGGCCGCGCCTACGGGCGGGTCGCCGGCGATCACGTTGACGCCGGCCAGCGGGGCGCCGGTCTCGGCGTCGGTGACGGTCCCCGTCACGGTCGTCTGGGCCTCGGCTGAGGCCGCGAGAAGGAAGAGACTGGAGAGGAGGACGTAGCGAAGCGCTCGATACATCGGGAATCGGGGTAGGGAGGGGGGAGCCGGGAATCGGCCTTGTGTTAATGTATCATGAACCGGCGGGTTGGCAAGCGGTACCCGGTCGCGGGCGACATCGGGGCTCCTCCCGCCCCCCGCTGGCGACGACGGCCGTCAGGCGCGGGCACCCCACGCGGCACGCGACCTATGACGCAGGGTGTCACCCCGCCGGGCTAGATTGGGGGCCTCCCCCGGACTCCCCACGGCCCATGCCCGTCGTCGACACGATCCCGCTCCACGAGACCGCGAAGGATCGCTACCTCACCTACGCGCTCTCCGTCATCACCTCCCGCGCGCTGCCCGACGTGCGCGACGGTCTCAAGCCGGTCCAGCGGCGGATCCTGTACGCGATGGCGACGAACCTGCGCCTCGGCCCGGACGCCCGGTTCCGAAAGAGCGCCACCATCGTGGGCGAGGTGATGGGCAAGTACCACCCGCACGGCGACACGGCGATCTACGACGCCATGGTCCGCATGGCGCAGAGCTGGTCGCTGCGCGCGCCGCTCGTGGACGGCCAGGGCAACTTCGGCTCGCTCGACGGCGACAGCCCGGCGGCCATGCGCTACACCGAGGCCCGCCTCCGCGCCCTCGGCGCCGAACTGCTCCGCGAGATCAAGCAGGACACCGTCCCGTTCCGCCCCACCTACGACGGCCAGCTCTTCGAGCCGGTCGTGCTCCCGGCGCCCGTCCCCAACTTCCTCGTCAACGGCGCCAGCGGGATCGCGGTCGGGATGGCGACGAACGTGCCGCCGCACAACCTGGGCGAGGTGGTGGATGCCTGTCTCGCGCTGGTCAAGAGCCCGAACGCGCGGCTCGACACGCTGCTCCAGTCGGTCCAGGGGCCGGACTTCCCGACCGGCGGGCGCATCCTGAACACGGCCGCCGAGATCGCCCAGATCTACGAGACCGGCGAGGGCGCCGTCGACCTCCGGGGCGAGTACGAGACGGAGGGGAAGGGGACCGTCGTCGTGACCTCGATCCCGTACGGGCTCTCCAAGGGCGACCTCATCGAGAAGATCGCCGACCACATCCGGACCGGGAGGGTCCCGCAGATCGTCGACATCCGCGACGAGTCCACGGAGGAGGTGCGGATCGTGCTGGAGCTGAAGCGGGGCGCGAGCGCCGAGGCCGCCATGGCCTACCTCTTCAAGCACACGCCGCTCCAGACGCGCTTCCACGTCAACATGACGGCGCTCGTGCCGACGGACAACCCGGAGGTCGCGGCGCCGCAGAAGGTGGACCTCCGGACGGCCCTCCGCCACTTCCTCGACTTCCGGCTCGACGTGGTGACGCGGCGGCTGGAGCACGAGCTGCGGGCCCTCGAGAAACGGATCCACATCCTGAAAGGCTTCGCCATCGTCTTCGACGCGCTCGACGAGGCCATCAAGCTGATCCGCTCGTCCAAGAACAAGGCCGACGCGAACGCCCGCCTCCGCCACCGCTTCGGGCTGGACGAGGAGCAGGCCGACGCCGTGCTCGAGATCAAGCTCTACCGCCTCGCGCGGATGGAGATCGACGCCATCCGCAAGGAGCTCCGCGAGAAGGAGACGCGCGCCAAGCAGATCCGCCAGCTGCTGGCGGACGAGGCCGGGCGGTGGGGCATCGTCCGCAAGGAGCTGCGCGAGATCAAAAAGGAGTACGCCGACGAGCGCCGCACCCAGGTCGTCGGGCCGGACGCCGTGGTGGAGTACTCGGCCGAGGACTACATCCTCAAGGAGGACGTCTACGTCATCGTGACGAAGGACGGCTGGGTCAAGCGCCAGCGGTCCTACACCGAGCTCGACGCGATCCGCGTCCGCGAGGGCGACCGCGTGATGTACGCCCTCGCGGCGTCCACGCGCGCCACGGTCGGGTTCTTTACCTCGGCCGGGCGGTGCTACTCGATCCGCGTGGACGACCTCCCGCAGACGACCGGCTACGGCGACCCGGTCCAGAAGTACTTCGACTTCGCCGACAAGGAGACCGTCGTCGGCGTCGTCTGCTTCGACGATCGCGTCTTGCCGGCCGGCATCCCGGAGGTGGACGGCGAGCCGCAGCCGGAGCTGTTCGCGGGCGACGGCGCCCCGGCGGGCGACGACGTCGTGACCGGCCCGTACGTGGTCGGCGTCTCGTCGGACGGGCTGGCGGTCCGGTTCGAGGTGGAGGCGTTCGTCGAGCCCTCGAACAAGAACGGCCGCGTGTGCATGCGCGTCCGCAAGGGCGAGCGGATGATCGGGGCCGAGGTGGCGTCGGGGAGCGAGAACGTGTGCCTCGCCACGCCGCCAGGGCCGCGCGCTGATCTTCCCCGTCCCCCAGATCCCGGTCTTCAAGAGCGCCGCCAAGGGCGTGATCGCCATGCGCCTGAGCGGCAAGGACGACCGCGTGCTCGGGATGGCCTGCTCCGACGCCGCCCGGCGCGGCCTGGAGGTGGAGACGAGCCGGGGCCGCACCGAGATCGTCCGCACGACGAAGTTCGAGGTGACGAACCGGGGCAACAAGGGGGCGACGATCATCAGCCGGGGCACCCTCCAGGCCGCCACGGCGGACCCCGTGGAGCTGCACCTGCCGGGGCGGGAGTAGGGCGACGCTCCCCGCTGGCGGCGCGCGTCGCCAGCGGGACAGCCGGACGAAAACGCTAGCCCTCGTCCTCCTCCACCTCGTCGCGGTCGAGGTCGGCGCCGATCTCGTTGGAGTAGTGGCGCGCGCAGCGGTCGCCGTCGAGGACGAACACGTTGACGAGGTGGAACGTCCCGCGCTCGCCCGTCACGGCGTACTGGACGAACGCCGAATCGCCGGTCGTCCGCTGGTGCTCGACCTCGACGCCGGAGATCTCGCCGTGGAAGTCGAAAAAGTCCGCGAACCGCTGGCGGATGCCGTCGCGGCCCTCGGCGGTCCAGACGAACGAGAGCATCACGCCGTCGTCGGCGTAGAGGTCGGCGATGGCGTCGGCGTCGCCGTCGGCGAGGGAGGCGACGTGGCGAGAGACGAAGGCGTCGGGAGACATGGCGGGGGAGGAGGGGAGCGAGATCTACGGCGCAGCCCGCTCGGCGATCCGGCCCGCCAGCTCCGCCCCATCCGGGAGAGAGTGGTGGCTGGAGACGGACCCCGGGGACCGGCCTCCTGCCACGGGGGGCCTCCGGCGCCCGCCGTCGGTCCCAAGCCCCGAGGCACGTCGTGGAGTCAGCAGTCCGCCTCCGCGAGCGGCCCGGCCTCCTCGGCCGGCGGCGACTCGATCATGGACGCCGCCTCGGTCGGCCCCCAGGTGCGCGACTCGTAGGTGTGGACCGGGATGCCGGTGTTGTCGAGGACGGCCTCGTAGATCCGCCACGCCTCCTCGGCCTCCTCAGCGTGGACGAACAGCGTCGGGTCGCCCTCGGCGATGTCGCGGAGGAGCGTCTCGTAGGCGTCGGGGAAGCGGCCGAACGAGTCCTCATAGCGGAACGAGAACTCGCGCGTGGTCACGCCGAACCCGTCGCCGGGCGTCTTGACGTCGAACGAGAGCTGGAACCCCTCGTCGGGCTGGAGGCGGAGGCGGAGCACGTTGGGCGCCGGGTCGCAGCCGCCGGCCCCCTTGAACAGCGTGACGGGCGGGCGCCGGAACACGACGGCGATCTCGGTGAGCCGGTCCGGCAGCCGCTTGCCCGTGCGGAGCACGAACGGCACGCCCTGCCACCGCCAGTTGTCGAGGTGGAGGCGGACGGCGGCGTAGGTCTCGGTCCGCGAGCTTTTGGCGACGCCCTCGTGGTCGGTGTAGCCCGCGGGGTCGTCCGGGCCGGGGCCGTACTGGCCGAGGACGACCTCGTTGGACCGCGCCGTCCGCGTCGAGCGGAGCACCTTGATCTTCTCGCGGCGGATGCCCTCGGCGTCGAGCCGGGCCGGCGGCTCCATGGCCGTGAGCGAGAAGAGCTGGGTCAGGTGGTTCTGGATCATGTCGCGGAGCGTCCCGACCCCGTCGAAGTAGCCCGCGCGGCCGGCGGCGTCGTTCGTCTCGGCGACGGTGATCTCGACGCGCTCCACGTCCTGCCGATTCCAGGCCGACTCGAAAAAGGCGTTCGCGAACCGGAAGACGAGCAGGTTCTGGACCGTCTCCTTCCCCAGAAAGTGGTCGATGCGGTAGACCTGGTTCTCGGCGAAGTGCTCGTGGACGACCTGGTTGAGCTTCTTCGCGGAGGCGAGGTCGGTCCCGAACGGCTTCTCGATCACGAGCCGGACCCACGGCGCGTCGTCGGCCACGTGCTCCCCGACGGTCCCGCGCTCGGCCTCGTGCTCGCCGAGGGCGGTGATGGTGGAGGGGAAGGTGGAGGGCGGGAGGGCGAGGTAGTAGACGCGGTCGCCGCCGAGTCCGCGCTCGTCCTCTAGCTGGCGGGCCGCCTCGAAGAGCGGGTCGAGGTCGTCGTAGCTCTCCAGGCGAGCGTAGCGGAGCGTGGCCTCGGCCCAGGCGCGGGCGTCTTCCTCATCGACGTCGCCGTCCTCGGTGATGGCGTCGACGGCGGCGTCCTGCAGGGCCTCGTCGTCCCACTCCGAGCGGCCGACGCCGAGGACGGTGGCCGTGTCCGGCGCGTCGTCGTGCGTGGTGGTCCGGTAGAGGGCCGGGAAGAGCTTGACGTGGGCGAGGTCGCCGGTGGCGCCGAAGAGGACGAAGAGGTAGGGCTGCATCGCGGGGGAGGGGCGGGGGTGCCAGGAATGCCCGGCCCCGTGCGAGGTTCGCAGCGGGCGCCCTCCGACCCGCTGGCGGACGCTCACCGCCAGCCGGAGGCGCGCGAGGTCGGACGCCCCGAGCTCGGGCTGGGCACCTCGCTTCCGGCTCGGAGCGGAAGCCCGGGCGAACGACGAGGCCCGGTCGCACACGCGCTCGTCCTGAGCATCACCGCCCGCGGCCGACGCGGTCGCTGGCTGTGGTCTAGCTTCCCACCTCCCGCGCCACCCCCCGACGCCCATGGCCGAGACGCCGACGCGCCTCAAGAAAACGCTCACGCTGGTCGACGTCTACGCGATCAGCACCGGCGCCATGTTCAGCTCCGGGTTCTTCCTGCTGCCCGGGCTGGCGACGGCGCAGGCCGGGCCGGCGGCCGTGCTGGCCTATTTCCTGGCCGGCGTGCTCATCCTGCCCGCCATGTTCAGCGCAGCGGAGCTGAGCACGGCCATGCCGAAGGCCGGCGGCGCCTACTACTTTCTCGACCGGAGCCTGGGGCCGCTCGCCGGGACCGTCGGCGGGCTGGGGACGTGGCTGGCGCTCGTGCTCAAGAGC
This sequence comes from Rubricoccaceae bacterium, assembly GCA_963811175.1. GTDB lineage: Bacteria > Bacteroidota > Rhodothermia > Rhodothermales > Rubricoccaceae > Rubrivirga. The sequence goes on from CAWEQE010000003.1 coordinate 276,692, forward strand.
GCGTTCGCGCTCGTCGGGATGGGGGCGTACCTCGTGCTGTTTTTCGAGGTCCCCATCAAGCCCCTCGCCGTCGCGCTGACCGTCGCGTTCGCGGCGCTCAACATCGTGGGGGCGAAGGAGACGAGCGGGCTGCAGCGGGTGCTCGTGGCGGTCCTCGTGGGCGTGCTGGCCTTCTTCGTGGTCCAGGGCCTCGTGGCCGTCGCGGGGCTGGACGCGGGCGAGGTGGAGCGTCAGTTCACGCCGTTCCTCCCGTTCGGGACCGAGGGCCTGCTCTCGACCATCGGCCTCGTGTTCGTCTCGTACGCCGGGCTCACGAAGGTCGCCAGCGTGGCCGAGGAGGTCCAGAACCCGGACCGCAACCTCCCGCTGGGGATGTTCCTCTCGCTGGCGACGGCCACGTTCATCTACTGCGTCGGCGTGTTCATCATGATCGCGGTCCTGGAGCCGGCGGATCTCCGGAGCGACCTGACGCCGGTGGCGACGGCGGCGGCCGAGTTCTTCGACTGGCTGCCGGAGCCGTGGGGGCTCGTCCTCGTCGTCGCCGCCGCGATCGCGGCCTTCGCCTCGACGGGCAACGCGGGCATCCTCTCGGCCTCGCGCTACCCGCTGGCGATGGCCCGCGACCACCTCGTCACGCAGCGGTTCAACTCGGTGGGCCGGTTCGGGACGCCGGTCCCGGCGATCCTGGTCACGGCCGGGCTGATGATCGGGGTGATCGTGGCGCTGGACGTGGAGGGCATCGCCAAGCTGGCGAGCGCGTTCCAGCTCATCCTGTTCGGGCTCCTGAACGTGGCCGTCGTCGTGATGCGCGAGAGCCGGATCGCGTCGTACGCGCCGGGCTACCGGAGCCCGCTCTACCCGTGGACCCAGATCCTCGGCATCGTCGCGCCCGTCTTCCTGATCGCCGAGCTGGGCGGGCTCGCCATCGTCCTCTCGCTGGCGATGGTGTTCGTGGGCGTGGCGTGGTACGTCTACTACGTCCGGCCGAAGGCGGAGGTGGAGCGGGAGGGGGCCATCTACCACCTGTTCGCGCGGCTCGGCCAGCGCCGCTACGAAGGGCTGGACAGCGAGCTGCGGACGATCCTGAAGGAGAAGGGGTTGCCCGACGAGACGCCGTTCGAGCACCTCGTCACGCACGCCGCCGTCCTCGACCTGGAGGCCGACCGCGACTTCGAGGGCGTGGTGGAGGAGGCCGCCGCGCACCTCGCCGGCCGCGCCGGCCTCCCCGCCGACCGGCTCACGCAGGGGTTCCTCGACGGCTCGCGGACGGGCGCGACGCCGGTCTCGCACGGCGTCGCGCTCCCGCACCTCCGGCTCCCCGAGGTGGACCGCCAGGAGCTCGTCATCGTCCGCAGCCAGTCCGGCCTCCCGGTCCCCGTCGACGCGGCGGGCGACGCGCGGCCGGACGACGCCGAGCGCGTCCACGCCGTCTTTTTCCTCCTGAGCCCCGAGGAGCCGCCGGGCCGCCACCTCCGCACGCTCGCCAGCCTCGCCAGCCGCATCGACGAGGCCCCGTTCCTGGACGACTGGCGGAGAGCCCAGACCGAGCAGGACCTGAAGGAGGTCCTGCTCCACAACGACCGGACCCTCGCCCTCACACTCCGCCCGGACGGGCCGGCGGCGCCGCTCGTGGGCCGAGCCCTGCGCGAGGTGTCGCTCCCGGCCGGCGTGCTCGTAGCCCTCGTCCACCGCGACGGCCAGTTCGTCGTTCCCGGCGGCGCGACGGTCCTGAAGGCCGGCGACCGACTCACGGTCCTCGGCGAGCCCGACGGCATCCGCCAGCTGACGGAGCGGTTTCGGGGGTGAGGGAATTGAACGGGGCGCGTACCGGGTCAGCCCGCTGCGGCAACCCGGCGGACGGAGCCAGCGGCCCGCACTGCGACTCGCTGGCGGCCGGCGACGGCGCGCCCGACGCCCGCCGGGCGTGCTACAGCACGTCCCGGAGCCCGTCCGCGACGCGGAAGGCGTTCGCGGCGATCGTCAGCGTCGGGTTCGTGGCCGCCGAGGCAGGGAAGACGCTGGCGTCGGCCACGTACAAGTTGGCGAGGTCGTGCGCCTTGCCCGACACGTCCACGACGCTCGCGTCCGGGTCCGTCCCCATCCGGCACGTGCCGCACTGGTGGTTGACCACGTCGAGCGGCATCGGGACTCGGAGGAAGCGGTCGAACCCGATCTTGCGAAGCTTCGCCTCGAGCACGTCCATCAGCGCCTCCTGCGCCCTCCGGTTGGTCTCCCTGTAGCGGACCCGGATGCGGCCGTCGGGCGCGAGGTCGATCCGGCTGTCCGCGAGCGGCAGGTCTTCGCTCTGGACCCACCAGTCGACGGAGTGCGCGGCGAGGCGGTCGGCCTCGCCCGGTGAGAGGGTGCCGTAGGGGAGGTCGGCGAGGATCTGCCAGCCGGCGTGCTTGCCCATCAGATGGACGTGCCCGAGCGGGACGTCCGCCCACTCGTCGTCGCCCGGAATCCCGAAGTAGTAGTCGTTGACGGCGAGGGTTTTCTGGAACCGGGTCGGGTTCGCCATGCCACTGGCGATGGTGTAGAACTTGGAGGTCACGTGGCGCATGAAGTACCGCCCGACGGCGCCCGAGCGGTTCGCCAGTCCGTCGGGGTGGCGGTCGCTGGCGGAGCGGAGCAGGAGCGCCGCCGAGTTGACGGCCCCAGCACAGAGCGCGAACACGTTGGCGGAGAACGTGGTCCGTTCGCCGTCCACCACCGCCTCGACGTGCGTCACCTCGGTGCCCGCCTCGTTCGTCACCATGCGCGTCACGAGCGCGTCGGTGACGAGGTCCACGTTGTCGAAGGCGGCGGCGGGCTCGACGGAGGCCGTCTCGGCGTCGGCCTTGAGGTGCAGGAGGTCCGGGTAGCCGTCGAAGGCCGCGCGGCCCATCGCCCCGAACGTCTCGCGGAGCAGGAACGGCCCGGCGCCCGGATTCTCGCGGCTGAACTTGACGCCCATCGGAAGCTCGAACGCCCGGACGCCGTGCTGGCGGAGCCCGTCGGCGACCTCGGCGATGCGCGGGTCGTGGGGGATGGGCGGGTGCGGGAACGGCCCCGAGGCCGGCGGCTCGAAGGGGTCGGAGCCGCGGTTCCCGTGCACGTCGTAGACGCGCTCGGCGTGGTCGTAGTAGGGCGCGAGGTCGTCGTACGAGATCGGCCACGCCGGACTGAGCCCGTCGAGGGTCCGAAGCTCCTGGAAGTCGAGCGGGTGGAAGCGGAGCAGGGCCGAGCCGTAGACCTTCGTGTTGCCGCCGAGCCAGTAGTACATCCCCGGCCGGAAGTCGTAGCCGGACTCGGCGTTCACCCAGCGCTCGTCGGTCTTGTAGAGATCCTCGGCGAAGAGCTTCTTCGGGTCCCAGTTGGCCGCCTCGCGGGGCAGCGATCCCTGCCGGTTGAGCAGGAGGATCTTCTTGCCGGTCGGGGCGAGGGCCTGAGCGAGGGCGCCGCCCCCGACTCCAGCGCCGATGATGCAGAGGTCGTAGTGCAAAAGGTCCAAGGGTTGACGCCTGGGGTTCGAGGGCCAGGGTTCACGGCCGGCCGGTCCGCCGTTCGAGCGCGAGAACGCCGAACCGTCTACCCCGACCACGGCGTCTGGAAGGCGGGGTAGAGCGTGAGGCCGCCGTCGGCGAAGAGGGTCTGGCCGGTGACGTAGGCGGCGTCGTCGGAGGCGAGGAAGGCGGCGAGGCGGCCCATCTCCTCGGGGCGGGCGATCCGGTGCATCGGGATGTGCCCGCGGACCGTCGCCTGGGCCTCCTCGTCGTCTTCCCAACTCTGGATCGGTGTGAGCGTGGCGCCCGGCGCGAGCGCGTTGACCCGGATGCCCCGGTCGGCGTACTCGAGGGCGAGCGTCTGGGTGAGCCCGTGGAGGCCGTACTTCGAGACGGCGTACGAGAGGTAGAACGGGCGCGGGATCTGCTGGTGGACGCTCGTCACGTTGACGATCACGCCCCGCCCCCAGCCCTCCTCCGGCTCGCGGTCCAGAAAGCCCCGAATGGCCGCGCGCGCGCACAGGAACGCCCCGCGCAGGTTCACCGCCAGCACCCGGTCGAAGTGCTCGACGGTGGTCTCGTGGCTCGCGGGCTCCTCGATCTGGATGCCCGCGTTGTTGACCAGCACGTCCACGCCTCCCCACGCCTCCCGGACGGACTCGAACATGGCCTCCACCTCACTCGCGTTCGAGACGTCGGCCTGGACGGGCAGGAGCGCGTCGGGCTCGGCGCCTACTGCCTCGGCCTGCTGGCGGGTCTCCTCCGCACCGTCGCGCGAGTGCTCGTACGGGTAGTTGATGGCGACGCGGGCGCCGCGCCGCGCCAGCTCGACGGCCGTGGCGCGGCCGATGCCACTGGAGGCGCCCGTGACGAGGGCCGTGCGGCCGGAGAGAGACGACATAGACCGGAGGAGGGGGGAGGCGGCTCAACCGGCTCCTACTTTCACTCGTTCCTGAAAGCAGCGCCCGGTTCTCGCCCAGGGTATCGATCAGGAATTCCCTGATGGGCGGCCGGGAAACGCGACGATGAGCCCCTGCTCGATCCGGACGTCGGTCGGCCCGACGCCGAGCGGAGGGAGCGCGTCGTGCCGGACGTGCACGCGGGTGCGGAGCCGCAGCCAACGCATGACCTCGACCTCGACGCCGGCCTGGGCGAGCACGCGGACGTCCTCCACCTCGTCGACCTGCGGCTGGACGTAGCCGACGGCCCACACGGACGAGGCCGCGCCCAGCCGCGCGCGCGCCGAGAGGTAGCTGCTCAGCCGGACCACGGTGGCGGCGTCCTCGCGCGCGGCCTCGCTGAGCCGCTCGTGCTCGAGCATCGGCGTCAGCCCCAGCGCCAGCCCCACGCCGTCCGTGTCCACCAGCTCCAGCCGGACGCCCGCGCCGAGGAGCGAGCGGGCTTCGAGGAGCTGCTGGCGGTCGCGCTCGACCTGCGCGAACGCCTCGACGACGACGGGGCCGAGGTCGCGGTTGTAGCGGGCGTGCAGGAACGAGCGGTCCTCGACGTCGTCCCCGTCGGCCCGGGCGAACTGGGACTCGCCGACGAGGAACGCCTCGTGGACGCCGCCCCGCACGTCCAGCCGCCCGCCGACGCCGACCTGGACGTAGTCCGTGTTGCCGCTGGCGAACGCGCCCGCCGCGGAGAGGGAGAGGGCGACGCCCTCGTCGTCCGCCGTCCGCCGCATCCGCTCGGTGTTGACCTGGGCGCTGGCGGCCGTCGCTAGCAGGGCGAGCAAGAGGGGGAGAGGGCGCATGGCACGGACGGAGGTGGACGGCCAAGCTACCGGGGCACGGGGAACGAGGGCCGTGCCGCCGCCTTACCTCGGCGCCCGCCCGAACAGGGGGAGGTCCTCGAGCCCCTTCGCCTCGTCGATGAAGAGCTGGAGGTGGGGGAACGGGATCTCGATGCCGGCGGCGCGGAGGGCGTCGAACACCTTCTCGGTGTACTCGAACCGGAGGGGCACCTCCAGCTGCGGGTCCTTCAGGTGGAGCCGGAGGGCCATGTTCACCGACGAGTCGCCCAGGTCCGTCACGACCACGGCCGGCTCGTAGTCCGGGTGGAGGCGGGGGTCGCCCTCGGTCGTCGCCAGCACCACGCGGCGAGCCTCCTTCGGGTCCTCCTTGTAGGCGATCCCGAACGGGACCACCACGCGGAGCGCCCGGAGCTTCGAGTGGTTGACGACTTTTTCCGAGATGACGGAGGCGTTGGGGAGGATCGCCATCTGGTTGTCGAGCGTCCGGATCCGCGTGGTGCGGAGCGTGATCTCCTCGACGGTCCCGAAGGTCTCGTGCAGCTCGATGTTGTCGCCGACGTGGAAGGGCCGATCCAGGAGGATGGTCACGCCGGCGATCAGGTTCTGGACCGTGTCCTGGGCCGCGAAGCCGAGCGCGATGCCGGCGATCCCGAGCCCCGCGATCAGCGCCGTCACGTTGATCCCGACCTGGTCGAGGACCGTGATGGCGGCGAACGAAAGGACCCCGAGTCGGGCCGCACGCAAGAGGAGCTGCTGCACGCCGGCGTCGATCCGCCGGGAGCGGTTCAGGGCGCTCCGCAGCACGCTCTGCGTGATCCGCAGCACCACCCAGAACGCGAGCGCGACGGCGAGCGCCGGGAGCAGGTTGTTGAGGACGAAGTCGCCGAGCGCGGCGAGCAGGATGGCCCACGCCTCCTCGAACCGCCCTTGCGAGATGGCCTCCAGGCTCTGCCCGACGTTCTGGGTCAGCGCTCCGACGCCTTCGTCGGCGGAGACCACGGCCGTGTCGGCCGCCGCCGCCAGCGAGTCGGCCACGCGGACGGAGTCGGCGCGGAGGCTGTCGGCGAGGGCGTCGGCGGGCTGCACGGCTAGGCGGCGTCGCGCGGCTCGTGGCGCTGGCGGGCGGCGCGGAGCGTGTTGGCGAGGAGCATGGCGATCGTCATCGGCCCGACGCCGCCGGGGACGGGCGTGATGGCGCTGGCCACCTCGCGGACGGCCTCGAAGTCCACGTCGCCCACCAGGCGGTAGCCGCGCTCGCGCGAGGCGTCGTCCACGCGGTTGATGCCGACGTCGATGACGGCCGCGCCGGGCTTCACCATGTCGGCCGTGACGAAGTCGGCCCGGCCGATGGCGGCGATCAGGATGTCGGCCTGCCGTGTGATCGCCGCGAGGCCGCGCGTCCGGCTGTGGCAGACGGTGACGGTGCAGTCGAGCCCGCGCCGGAGCAGGAGCGAGGCCATCGGCTTGCCGACGATGTTGCTCCGCCCGAGGACGACCGCGTGCGCGCCGCTCGTCTCGACGCCCGTCCGCCGGAGCATCTCGACGATCCCGGCCGGCGTGCACGGCTCCAACGTCTCCTCCCCCAGCACCAGCTTCCCGACGTTCTCGGGGTGGAACCCGTCCACGTCCTTGCTCGGGTCGATGGCGCGGATGACGGCCGCCTCGTCCACGTGATCCGGCAGGGGGAGCTGGACGAGGATGCCGTCGACGGCGTCGTCGGCGTTGAGGTCCGCGATGAGCGCCAGGAGGTCGGCCTGCGAGAGATCGGCTGGGCGCGGGAGCGTCTCGGCGTCGATGCCGGCCTCCCCGGCCGCCCGCGCCTTCGCCCGCACGTACGACTGGCTGGCGGGGTTCTCGCCCACGAGCACGACCCGCAGCGCCGGCCGCCGGCCGTGCTCGTCCAGGAACGCGGCGGCGCCGTCTGCCACGTCGGAGCGGACGGCGGCGGCGATGGCGGTGCCGTCGATCAGAGAGGCCATGAGCGGGGAGGGGGACGGGAGGGCGACGCCTCAAGCTATCGCCAGCCGGGCGGGCAGGCGGTCGGCCCGCGTGGAGGGCCAGTGTAGAGTTCACGTCGGCTCCGCAGGAGGGGGGAGGGCGGCGATCCATCTTCTCACCGGACCCACCCCTCCTGCCATGCCCCGCATCCGAGTCGGCATCCTCGGCGCCACCGGCGCCGTCGGGCAGACGTTCGTTCGGCTCCTCGCCGACCACCCGACCTTCGAGGTGGTCGCGCTCGTGGCCTCGGAGCGCTCCGCTGGCAAGCCGTACCGCGAGGCCACCCGCTGGGTGCAGGCGACGGCGATGCCGGAGCGGATCGGGGACCTCGTGGGTGGAGGGCGTGGACGCCCGGCCCGACTGCGAGGTCGTGTTCTCCGGGCTCGACGCGAGCGTCGCCGGCGACGTCGAGGCCGACTTCGCGCGGCGCGGCTACGCCGTCGTCTCGAACGCCCGCAACTACCGCCTCGACCCGACGGTCCCGCTCCTCATCCCGGAGGTCAACCCGGACCACCTCGCTCTCATCGACCGCCAGGACTGGGGCTCGGGCGGGTTCATCGTCACCAACCCCAACTGCTCGACGGTCGGGCTCGTGCTCGCGCTCAAGCCGATCCACGACGCCTTCGGCATCGACGCGGCGCACGTCGTGACGATGCAGGCGCTGAGCGGGGCCGGCTACCCCGGCGTCCCGTCGCTCGACGCCCTCGGCAACGTGGTCCCCTACATCGGCGGGGAGGAGGAGAAGCTGGCCGTCGAAACGAAGAAACTGCTCGGCACGCTCGGCGCCGACGGCGTGGCCCCGGCCGACGTGACGGTCTCGGCGCAGTGCCACCGCGTCCCGGTCGAGAACGGGCACCTGGAGGCCGTCTCGCTCCGCCTCCGCCAGCCCGCCGACGCCGCGGCCGTGGCCCAGGCCCTGCGCGACTGGCGGAGCCCGCTCGCGGACCTCGGCCTCCCGACGGCCCCCGAGCGCGCGATCGTCGTCACCGACGACCCGACGGCGCCGCAGCCACGCACGCACGTCAACGCCGGCGGCGGGATGACGGTCACGGTCGGGCGGATCCAGGACTGCCCGGTGCTCGGGGTCAAGTTCGTGGTCCTCAGCCACAACACGGTGCGCGGGGCGGCCGGCGGCGCCATCCTCAACGCCGAGTTGCTCCAGGCGACGGGTCGGATCGGCCGGGCGGAGCGCTCGGCCGCCGCGTGACGGTCCGCCCGGCGCGCTCGTCGGACCTGCCGGTCGCGCTCCCGCTCTGGGAGGCGCTGCACCGCGAGCACGAGGCGCAGGACCCGCGCTACCGCCTCTCTGAGGACGCCGCTCGGCGCTGGGCGACGGACTTCCGCACGTGGACGCGCAGCAGCGGCGACCGCGTCTGGCTGGCGCTCGACGACGGCCGGGCCGTCGGCCTCCTTACGGCGCACGTCTACGAGCCGGCGCCGGTCTTCGCCCCCCTCACGTTGATCTACGTGGACGACCTCTACGTGGCCCCGGCGGCACGGCGCTCGGGCCTCGCGGGGCGCCTCCTCGACGCCGCCCGCCAGTGGGGCGCGGAGGTGGGGGCGACGGAGCTTCGCGCGGGCGTCCTGGCCTCGAACCCGGCCGGCCGCGCGTTCTGGGAGCGTCAGGGCGCGACGGACTTTTCCGTTACGGTGACGATGCGGCTGTGAGGAGTCCGGACTCCGTCGTCAGGCACGATCCCTGACCGTTACCCTCGCGCGAAGTCCCAGGCCGCGTCGACGAACGCCTCGGGCACCTCGCTCGCCAGCCGGGCCGCGCCGATCTCGTCCAGGACGACGAACCGGAGGCCGGAGGCGGCGCGCTTCTTGTCCGTCTGCATCGCCTCGGTGAGCTGGCGGTTGGAGAGGGCGGCGTCGAGCGGGGGCGGGGCGAGGCGCCGGACGACGCGGTCGGCGCGGTCGAACGGGGCGGGGAGGGACGAGCCGGCAGGGGCGCCGTCGCGGAGGGAGGCCGAGAGGTGGAGGGCCGCCCGCATCCCGAGCGCCACCGCTTCACCGTGCGTGACCGTGCCGTAGCCGGCCTCGCGCTCGACGGCGTGCCCGAACGTGTGGCCGAAGTTGAGGAGCGCGCGCTCGCCCGCCTCGAGCTCGTCGGCCGAGACCACGCGGGCCTTGACCTCGGCCGCGTCGCGGACGAGCGGGCCGAGCACGTCGGGCGCCCGGCTCCAGATCCCCTGCGCGTCGCGCTCGATCCGGTCGAACAGGTCGGGGTCCCGGATCAGCGCGTGCTTGACGACCTCGGCGAGCCCGCTCTGGTAGTCGCGCTCGGAGAGCGTCGCCAGCACCTCCGGGTCGGCGAGGACGACGCGCGGCTGGTGGAACGCGCCGACGAGGTTCTTCCCGGCCGCGTGGTTGATGCCGGTCTTGCCGCCGAGCGCGCTGTCCACCTGCGCGATGACGGTCGTGGGGACTTGGACGAGCGGGAGGCCGCGCAGGAGCGTCGCGGCGGCGAACCCAGCGAGGTCGCCCACGACGCCCCCGCCGAGCGCCACGACCGGCGTCGTCCGGTCGATGCCGAGCCCGAGCGCCCAGTCGTAGAGGCCCCCCAGCGCCTCGGCGCTCTTGGACGCCTCGCCGGCGGGGACCACGTGCGCCTCCACCGTCCATCCCGCCGCACCCAGCGCCTCGCGCACGGCGCCCAGGTAGAGCGGCCCGACGGTCTCGTCCGTCACCACCAGCACGCGGCCGGTGCGGAGGCCCGCTTCGTGGAGCTGGCGCGGGAGCGTCGCCAGCGGCTCGAAGTGGACGGCGTAGCCGCGCCCCTGGGGCAGATCGACGACGACGGCGGGCGGGGCGAGCGGCATGGGCAAGGCGTGCGAGAACGGGTAAGATCGCGCGCTGCGAGCCGCCCAGAGGAGGCCAAAAAAGGAACCGTTTCGGCCTCCGTCGCGTGGCACGAGGACCCCGGGGACCGTTCCCCGCCCTCTCTGACTCTCCCCTCACCCTCTCTCCTCATGGGACTCCTCGACTTTCTCAAAGACGCCGGCAAAGACCTCTTCGGAGGCAAAGAAGGCAACGAAGCCGAACAGATCAAGAAGGAGATCGAGCAGTCGCTCGGTAGCAACGTCTCCAACCTCGGCGTCCGCTACGACAACGGCCGCGTGACGCTCCAGGGCCAGGCCAAGAGCGTCGCCGCGAAGGAGAAAGCCGCGCTCATCGCCGGCAACGTCAAAGGCGTCTCCCACGTGGACGATGGCGGCCTCCAGGTCTCGGGTGCCCAGACGGCCGGCACGACCACGACGGCCACGGCCTCCAGGAGCACCTACTACACGATCCAGAGTGGCGACACGCTCTCCAAGATTGCGAAGGAGAAATACGGCGACGCCAACGACTACAACAAGATCTTCGAGGCCAACCGCGAGGTGATCGGCGACCCGGACAAGATCTATCCGGGCCAGCAGATCCGTCTTCCCGCTGCCTGAGGCCCGTCGGCCGCCTTTCTCGCGCGCCTCGTCGGTTCTGCCGGCGGGGCGCGCGTGCATCTGGGGGACAGAGAACGTCGCGTGCAACGACGCGGCGGCCGGGCTGGCGGCGACGCTCGCCAGTCGGGCCACGCTACAGGTCGACGACCCGGCCGAGCAGCCACAGCACGAGAGCGCCCCGCGCCGTCCACGCCGCCGTGCGGAGCCAGTTGGTCGCCACGAGGCGGGCGTGCGCGTCGGCGTCGAACGTGCCCCCGAGAGCGTTGTGGAGCGGAACCTGGACGAACGCCGTCGAGGCCCAGATCACGCCGACGAGCGCGGCGCCGAGGACGACGGCCCACGGCGGGAAGGCCGCCGGCCGGTCGAGCACGAGCCACACGGCCGTCACCAGCTCCAGCACCATCGTCGGACCGACGACGAGCGTGATCCTCGACTGGTGCTGCGCCTCGTACGCCCGCCACCCGGCCTCGCCCACGCCCGCGAACAACGGGTAGTGGACGACTTGGACGATCCAGATCACGCCCACCATCACGAGCGTCGAGAGGACGTTCAGCAGAAAGACCAGATTCACGGGTCGGGGCTAGAGGGCCGGCGCCGTGCGCTCGTAGAACACCGGCGCGTCCTCGCCGGGTGGGTGGACGCGGACGGTCAGCGGCTCGCTGCTGAGGCGCGATGGGTCGGGCACGAACGGGCCGGCCGCCAGGACCTCCCGGATCCGCGCCGCCTCGACGCACAGCGTCCCGAACCCGCGCTCGACGCGGTAGCGCCCGGCGACGTCGTAGGGGAGGGGCCGGGCGCCGTCGTCGGGGTCGGTGCGGCGGCGGATCTCGTAGGCGCCCCGGTACCGCCCGCCCGACTCTGGCGTGAGCGTGAGCCGCACCACGAGGTCTTCTCGGACGTAGGGGGCGACGGGGAGCGGGACGTAGTCGATGGTGACGCCCGCCCCGCTGGCGGAGACGGCGAACGAGGACAGGGGTTCGGCGCGGAGGTCGGTCTGGTCCGCCCAGCGGCTGCCGAGGAGGCCGAACGCCGACGACGGGAAGGCGCCGTCGGCGTCGTGCGCGAGCGCCGCCGTCGAGGCGACGCGCGTCAGGAGCGCGAGGTCGGCCTCGAACCGGTCGGCGGTCGAGGCGAGCGGCGCGTCCTGCGCGCTGGCGGAGGCGGCGACGAGGAGGGCCACGAGGAGGGTCCGGGTCATGACGGGGTGGGGGCGGGGAGGCGGCCGAACAGGTGTCCGAGGGCGCGGTCGAGGTCAGGATACGCGAAGCGGAAGCCGGCGTCGAGCAGGCGCGACGGGAGCATCCGCGTGCTCTTGAGCGCCAGCTCGCTCGCGACCTCGCCGCCGAGAGCGCGGACGACGGGCGCGGGCAGCGAGAACACCGCCGGCCGGTGGAGCACGTCCGCCAGCCCCTTCACGAACGTCTTGACGGGCGCCGGCTCCGGCGCCGACAGGTTGACCGGCCCGCGCAGGCTCTCGGTCTGGATCAGGAACGCGAGGGCGTAGACGGCGTCGTCGAGGGAGATCCACGGGAGGTAGTTGCTCCCATCGCCGGGCCATCCACCGAGGCCGAGCTTGGTCGGCACGGCGAGCGTGGCCGCGAGCCCGCCCGCTGGCGTCACCACGAGCCCGATGCGGGGGTGGACCACGCGGATGCCGGCGGCCTCGGCCTCGGCCGTCGCGTCCTCCCACGCCTGGCAGACGTCGGCGAGGAAGCCGGAGCCGGCCGGGCTCGCCTCCGTGACGGCGTGCGGGCCGGTGTCGCCGTAGAAGCCCGAGGCGCTGGCGGAGACGAGCACGCGGGGTTTCGGATCGAGGGCCGCGAGGGCGCGGCTGAGGAGCTGCGTCCCCTTCGTCCGGCTCTCCCAGATGGCCCGCTTTTTGGCCTCGGTGTAGCGGAGCCCGACGATGGACTCGCCCGCGAGGTGGACCACGGCGTCGGGCGCCTCACGTCGGAGCGCGGCCACGTCGATCTCGCCCCGCTCGACGTTCCAGTAGGCGGCGCCTTCGAGGTCGCCGCGCGTCCACCGTGCCACGTCCGCGCGCCGCCGCACGAGGCGGACGACGCGGTGCCCGCCGCCGGTCAGGAACGCCGCCAGTGCGCGGCCGATGAGCCCGGTCGAGCCGGTGATGGCCACCGTCAGCGGCGCTCCGTCCCACGCGGCGTGGCGGACGAGGTCCTCGCGCGTGACGCGGTGGCGGTAGGCGAACAGCCGCTCCAGCTGATCCTCGGCCGCCCACCCGGCGACGAGGCTGGAGACGGGCGCCAGCGGCAGCGCGTAGTCGACGATGTCGCGGAGCGTGGACGTGCCGTCGCCGTCGGGCGTCATCCGGTGGAGGTGCGACCACGAGCCGAACGGGCCGCGGAGCTGGACGTCCTGGAACTGGCAGGCGCCGTCGCCGTGGCGGCAGGCCTCCGAGTACGCCCGGTGCTCGGCGACCCACGGGACCGAGAGCGGCCCGGCGCCGAGGCGCATCACCGCGCGGTCGCCGGTGCGGATGCCGTCCCACCGCTCCAGCTCGACGCTCTGCCAGGGCGGGCTGAGGCGGACGAAGGCGCCCGGCCGCTCGTGCCAGCCGAACAGGTCGGCGGCGGGGACGGGGACGTGGAGGGCGGCGGAGAAGGTGGGCATGGGCCGCGTACCGCACCGCTGGCGGCTCCGGTTCCCAGGCGCTCGCGTCAGGCGAGGTACCGTCCGTGAATCAGGGCGACGTGGTGCCGCTCGTGCCCTGCGACGATCCAGCCCGCCGCCCGTGCGCTCAGCGGGTGCCCGCTGGCGGTGCCCACGCGCGAGAGCGCGGCGTCCGAGAGCGAGCCGAACAGGTCGGCCGTCGAGGTGCGGAGCCGGTCGAACTGGCCCGCGAGGTCTCCGAGCGTCACGCCGGAGAGGTCGAGCGCGGCGACGTAGGCGTCCTGGTCGAAGCCCGGCAGCGGCGTCTCGTCTCCACGGGCGATGCGGAGGGCGCGGCCGGCGAAGATCCGCTCCGTGTCCATCACGTGCGCCACGGACTCCGCCAGCGTCCACTTGCCCGGCGCGTAGCGGTGGCCGGCCACGGCCGGGTCGAGCGAGCGGAGGAGGGCGGCCGTCTCCGCGCCCTGCTGGCGGAGCGTGTCGGCGAGCGCGCCGTCCGGGACGAGGTCGATGTAGCGGCCGTAGAACGCGCCGTACTCGCCGTGCTCGGGGCGGCTCATGCGGCGTCCCGACGTCCGGCGTGGTACGCCGACCCGACGCTCGCGATCAGCATCCCGACGAGCCCTCCGATGAGGACCGAGTCGGCGGCGACCCACTCCGAGAGGACGGGGGCGGCCTGCCACAGCACCGTCACGACGGCGACGAAGCCGACCGCCAGCGCGAAGTGTTTGAGTTGGAGCCTGGTGACGGGCCGCACGCTAGCCGGCGGGCTGGACGCGGGCGAGCCAGCCGGGCGCGCCCATGTCCTCCACGAGCGCCGTCAGGCCGCCGTGGCGGTACGTCTCCAGGATGCCCCGGACCTCGGCCCGCGTCTCCTCCAGCATCCCGTGGACGAGGTCGGACGGGTGCCCGCGCTCGCCCAGCTCGATCGTCATCTCCATCGTCACGATCCGGCTGATGGCGCGGCCGAGGTCCACGAGCTTGCGCTGTGGCATCGACCAGTCCACGTCGAAGGAGAGGAGGTCGCCGAAGGTAGACGCCGCGCGGGCCGTCAGCGGCTCGGCGCAGAGGTACTCGCCCAGGTCGGCCTGCTTCATCCGGCGCATCGTCTTCATCACCGACTCCGTGACCTGCTGGTAGAGGATGTCGTTGGAGCCCTCGAAGATCTGGTAGGGCCGGCTGTCGACGAGCGAGCGGCCGGCGAGGTGGTCCTCGCGGTAGCCCTGCGCCCCCACGAGCTGGAGGAACGACTGCGCCGCCTCCTGCATCCAGTCCGTCACGACCGTCTTGAAGGCGTTGGCCTTGAGCCCGTCGCCGAACAGGTCGCGGTCCACACCGGCCGTCTCGGACGTGTCGAGGCACATGGCCGCCGTCCCGGTCACGAACGACTGGAGCCGCGCGAGACGGGCCCGCACCTGGTCGTAGTCCACGAGCGGCTGGCCGCCGACGAACCGCTCGCGGCAGTGGTCGAGGGCGTCGTCGAAGATGCGCCGGAGGTAGCCCATGCCCATGCCCGGCATCTGGAGCCGGCTCCGGTGGAGCGTGTCCAGCATCATCTTGACGCCCGTCGAGGTGGGCTGGAGACGGGACATCTCGGGGAGCTCCACGTCGATCCGGTTGAGGCCGTACGGGATCATCTTGAGCCCGAGGTTCGGGTACAGCCGCTCGACCTCGACGGACTGGCCGGGCGCGTTCGTGTCGGCGATGAAGAAGTCGATGTCGCGGCGCAGGTTGCCGTCGGCCGCGCGCGGTCGGGCCGTGAGGAGCCAGTAGTCGGCCCAGCCGGTGAGCCCGGCCCAGTGCTTCGTGCCCTCGATCTTGTAGGTGCCCCGGTCGGTCTGCTCCCAGGCCGTCTCCATGCGGAGGGCGTCCGAGCCGTAGTCGGGCTCGGTGATCATGAGCCCGCCCATCTTGCGGTGGCGGAGGAACGACGGGAAGACCGACTGGCGGGCCTTCTCGCAGCCGTACTTGGCGACGGGCTGGAGAAAGAGCCCCCCGTTGATCCCGACGACGAGGCTGAGCGGGAGCGAGTGGTAGCTCGTCTCCTCCAGAATCGTCATGCTGTGGGCGATGGAGCTTCCGCGCCCCCCGTACGCCTCGGGGACGTACACCGAGAGCGGGTCGACGTCGCGGAACCGCTGGAAGACGAAGGGCGGCAGGCCGCGGCCCACGTTGATCCGGTCGAGGTCGGCCCGCGTGCCGAACAGGTGCGAGAGCCGGTCCCGGTAGGACGCGACGAACTCGGAGAACGACTCCCTGGCGCGCTGGAGGCTGGCCGGGGCCGGCGGCACTTTGAGTCGTTGGAGAGGGAGGGCGCTCATGAGTCGGGGGTGTGTCCCTGTGAAAATAGAATGGCGGAACGGGCGTCGCCGTCCGGGTCGTACGAATTGTCTCCAACCGCCTCGGACGCCGCTCCACCGACCCCGTGACCGACCCCAACCGTCTCGACTGGCCCGTGCCGCAGGATGTGGAGATCGTGTATACCACCGAAGAGGACGTTTCGGTCCTGACGCCCGACGAACGCGCGCGGCTGGCGACGTTCGGGCACGCCGGCCGCCGCCGCCAGTTCGTCCTCGGCCGGACGGCCGCGCGGACGCTCGCCGCCCGCCGCCTCGGCTGCGCCCCGGCCGCCGTGCCGCTCGTCGTCGGCGCCGACGGGGCGCCCCACCTCGACGGCGCCTTCGTCTCGATCGCCCACGGAGGCCGAGGGGCGGCGGCCGTCGGCGTCGCCGCGCTGGCGGACCGCGCCGTCGGCGTGGACGTGGAGGCCGTCGGGCCGCGCCGGCCCGACCTGTGGACGCGCATCCTCCGCCCCGACGAGCGCCCGCTCCTCGACGCGCTCGGCGGACCGACGGACGACGTGCAGACGCTGCTCTGGACCCTCAAGGAGTCCGTCCTCAAAGCGCAGCGGACCGGCTTCCGCGCCGGTGGCCGGTCGGTCCGGCTCGCGTTGGACGTGGAGGCGGGGACCGCCAGCGCCGCCAGCCGCCACGGCCGCTGGCGCCTCGCCTTCCGCCCGTTGGACGGCCTGTGGCTGGCGGTGGCGTGGAGCGAGAGCCCCGGCTACGCCCCGAAGCACACGCCGTAGTCCCCGCTCTGGTAGCCGCTCAGGAAGGCGTCCACGCGCTGCCGCGACGAGCCGTGCGTGAACGACTCCGGCCGCACGGCCTGCCCGGCCGACTGCTGGATCTGGTCGTCGCCGACGGCGGCGGCGGCCGAGATGCCGGACTCGATGTCGGCGTCGTTGAGGACGAGGGCGTCGTTGGTCCCGTCCTCGGCCGCGTAGTGCGTCCAGATGCCGGCGAGGCAGTCCGCCTGGAGCTCCGTCTGGACCGAGGCAGAGTTCGACCGCGCCCGCCCCAGCACGCCCTCCACGTTCTGGACGTGGTGCCCGACCTCGTGCGCGATCACGTAGGCCACCGCGAAGTCGCCCTGGGCGCCCATCCGCTGGAGCTGGCCGAGGAACGAGAGGTCGAGGTAGACGCGCCGGTCGCTGGGGCAGTAGAACGGACCGGTGGCGGCTTGGCCATAGCCACAGGCCGTCTGCGTCGTGCCGTTGTAGAGGACGAGGCCGGGCTCGGGGTACGTCTCGTTCGCCTGCCGATAGAGGTCGCCCCACACCACCTCCGTCTCCGCGAGGATGGCGCTGACCGCGTCGCCGGTCCGGTCCTCGGGGGCGGCGGTCTGCTCGGTGGATGGCGGGGCCGTCGAGACGCCGCCGCCGCCCAGGAGCGGGCTCAGGTCGAGCCCGAAAAAGGAGCCGATCAGCAAGATCACGAGGCCGCCGAGGCCCAGGCCGATCTTGCCGCCGCGTCCGCCCCCGCGTCGGTCGATGACGTTGTTGCTGCGACGGCCGGGTTTGATGAGCATGGGGAGGGGAGCAGTGTCGACGGCCAACGCCCAGCGTTCCCGGCGAGATCCGTCTGCCGTGCGTGGCGGTGGAGCGCGGGCGTGGGGGAAACGAGCGGTGGGGAAAGCCCCGGTCCGCGCCCCCGTCCCGCTGGCGACCGTCGCCGCCAGCCGGGCCGATCCGACTCACCGGCCCTCCCGGTAGCGCTCGACGAGCCGGTACGCGGCGACGCCGAACGCGACGGACACGTTGAGCGACGCCTTCGCGCCGTACTGCGGCAGCCCGATCACGAGGTCGGCCTGGGCGAGGACGGCGTCGGGGACGCCGGCCACCTCGTTGCCGAGGACGAGGGCGAGGGGGAAGGCGTCGGCCGGGACCTCGGCCGGAGGCACGGCCCCGTCCGTCCGCTCCAGCGCGGCGACGGTGTAGCCCTCGGCGCGGAGCGCCGCCAGCGCGTCGGCGAGGTCGGGCGTGTGGGTCCACGGCACGGCGTCCTGGGCGCCGAGCGCCGTCTTCGCCACGCCCCGGTGGTCGGGCGTCGGGGAGAAGCCGGTGAGCACGACGCGCGCCAGCCCGGCGGAGTCCGCCGTGCGGAACACGGAGCCGACGTTGTGGGCCGAGCGGAGGTCGTGGGCGACGACGACGAGCGGGTGGGGGAGCGTGGGCACGGGACGCGAACGTCTCGGGTGGCGGTATCGTGGGGCGTCCTCCGCGTACCCGGGGCCCCCGTCTCCGATCCCTTTCCGCCTCCGATCCATGTCCCGTTCCTCCGCCGCCGTCGTCGCCCTCGCCGTGCTGCTCCTGATTCCGGGATGCACCACGCTCCAGCAACTCGCCGCGCTCAACCAAGTCCGGTTCGACCTCGACCGGCTCTCGAACGGGCTCCTCGCTGGCGTCGACCTGGACCGCCTCGCCAACCGGGGCAGTCTGGGCCCGGCCGACCTCGCCCGCCTCGGGGCCGCCGCCGCCACCGGCGAGGTGCCGCTCAGCTTCACGCTCCACGTCGGCGCCGACAACCCGGCCGACAACCCCGTCGCCGCCCAGCTCGTCTCGCTCGACTGGACGCTCTTCCTCGACGGCACCGAGACGGTGTCCGGCGTCTACAACGACGACCGCCTCATCGAGCCCGGCACCGCCGTCGACCTGCCCATCCAGATGGAGCTGGACCTCGCGCGCTTTTTCGGCCGCAACGTGGGCGACCTCGCCACGCTGGCGGGCAACCTCGCCGGCGCCGAGACGCGCCGCCAGACGATCCGCCTCGACGCCCGCCCGACCATCAACACCAGCATCGGGCCGATCCGCTACCCCGGCGTGATCTCCATCGAGTTCCCGGTCGGCGGCGGGGCCGAGTAGGTCGGGGAGGAGGGAGTCCGGGAAGGCCGCCCCCTCACTCCCTCCCCTCCACCCGCTCTCCGGTCAGGCCGGCTGCATGGCCTTCGAGACCACGTCGATGACGGCCTCGTTGAAGGCCGGGATGTCGTCCGGGTTGCGGCTGGTAATGAGCGGGAACGAGCCGCCCTCGTCGCGGACCACCTCCTGATCCTTCACGGTCGCGCCGGCGTTCTTGAGGTCGGTGCGGATGGACGTGTAAGACGTGAGCGTGCGGCCGCTGGCGAGGCCGGTCTCGGCGAGGAGCCAGGGCGCGTGGCAGATGGCCGCGATGGGCTTGCCGGCCGAGGCGAACGCCTTGACGAAGGCGAGCGCGTCGTCGTCCATCCGGAGCTTGTCCGGGTTCATCGCGCCGCCGGGGAGCACGAGCGCGTCGTAGTCCGAAGGGTCGGCGTCGGAGAGCGTCACGTCGACCTCGACCTCGTCGCCCCAGTCGTCTTCGTCCCAGCCCTCGATCGAGCCGGACTCGGGGGAGACGACGTGGACCGTCGCGCCGGCGTCTTCGAGGGCCTTTTTCGGGTGGGTGAGCTCGACCTGCTCGAAGCCGTCGGTGGCGAGGATGGCAACGGTGGCGCCTGTCAGTTGGGTGGACATGGGGAGGGGAAGAGAGTGGACCCCGTCCACCGCCGACCGGCGCCGGCGTTCTCGGGACGGGCGCAGTTCAGGGGCTCCCCCAGGGCGCGCGAGCCGGCGCGCCAGCCGCTGGCGGAGCGCGCGGGCCGCGCGTACCATCCGGGGCACCTGTTACCTCTTCCCGCCGTGCCCGTGCGTCCGCTCGTCGTCCCCATCACCCTCCTCGTCGGCTTCGCCAGCCTGACGGCTCTCGCCGGCTGCGCGGGCACCCGCCCCGCCGCCACGCCCGACCCGCCGGCCGAGGCCGCCAGCGCCTCGGGACGCCAAGAGATCCGGCTCGACGGACCCCAAGCCCTACGACGAGGTCGTGACCGACGAGGCCGTCAGCGACGAGGGCCTGTTCACGGTCCACCGCGTCGGCGACAAGCTCCTGTTCGAGATCCCGGACTCGCTGATGGGCCGCGACTTGCTCTCGGTGACGCGGATCGCTCAGGTGCCGGCCGACCTCGGCGGCTACATCCCCGCCGGCTCGAAAACGTCGGAGCAGGTGATCCGCTGGGAGCGGACGGGCGACCGCGTCTTGCTCCGCACGCAGTCGTACACGGCCGTCGCGGATCCGGCCCTGCCGATCGCCCAGTCGGTCCGCGTGAACAACTTCGAGCCCGTCGTGGCCGCGTTCCCCGTCGCCGCGCTCACGCCCGACAGCGCCGGCGTGGTCATCGACGTGACCGACCTCTACGGCAAGGACGTGCCCGCCCTCAGCGGCCTCTCGACGGGCCAGCGGAGCCAGTTCAAGGTCCGCCGCCTGGACGAGTCGCGGTCGTTCGTGGACGACGCCAAGAGCTTCCCCGAGAACGTCAACGTGCGGTACACGATGACCTACGACGCCGCCGAGCCGCCGTCGAACGAGGGGACCGGGACCATCTCGATGCAGATGTTCCACTCGTTCGTGCTCCTGCCCGAGGAGCCCATGACGCCCCGGCTGGCGGACGACCGCGTCGGGTTCTTCACCGTCGAGCAGATCGACTACGGGCGCGACGACCAGAAGGCGGCCGAGCGCGAGTACGTCCGGCGCTGGCAGCTCGTCCCGCGCGACACGGCGGCCTATCTCCGCGGCGAGCTGACGGAGCCGGTCGAGCCCATCGTCTACACGCTCGACCCGGCCACGCCCGAGCACTGGCGCCCGTACTTCTGCCAGGGCGTCGAGGACTGGAACCGGGCCTTCGAGGTGGCCGGCTTCAAGAACGCCATCCGCTGCGAGATGCCGCGGGCCGGCGACCCGGACTTCGACCCCGAGGACGTCCGCTTCTCCACGGTCCGCTACGTCGCCAGCACCACGCGCAACGCGACCGGCCCGAGCGTGAGCGACCCCCGCTCGGGCGAGATCATCGAGAGCGACATCATCTGGTACCACAACCACATCCGCTCGTACCGGAACCGGCTCATGATCGAGACCGGCGCCGCCAACCCGCAGGCCCGCTCGCTCACCATCGACGAGGAGCTGATCGGGGAGACCATGCGGCAGGTGATCGCCCACGAGATCGGCCACGCCCTCGGCCTCCCGCACAACATGATCGCCTCGTCCAGCTTCCCTGTGGACAGCCTCCGCTCGCCGACGTTCACGACCGCGTACGGCGTCGCGCCCACGATCATGGACTACACGCGCCAGAACTACATCGCCCAGCCCGGCGACGGCGTGACCCGGTTCGTCCGCCAGATCGGTCCCTACGACGACTACGCCATCAACTGGGCCTACCGCTGGTACCCGGACGTGGCCTCGCCCGACGACGAGACGGCCACGCTCGACGCCCTCATCGCCGCCCACGAGGGCGACCCGATGTACCGCTTCTCCTCCGGCTTCGGCGGCTACAACCCGGACGCCCAGACCGAAGACATGGGCGACGACCCGGTAAAGGCCACCGGCTACGCCGTCGAGAACCTGAAGCGCGTCGTCCCCAACCTCGTCGCCTGGACCTCGACGCCGGGCGAGGATTATTCCGACCTGGAGGAGATCTACGGCGAGACGCTGGGGATGTGGCGGCGCTACATGGGCCACGTCGTGACCGTCGTCGGCGGCGTCCGCGAGACGCCGAAGTCGACGGACCAGGCGGGCGTCGTGTACGAGCCGGTCCCGCGCGCCGAGCAGGAGCGGGCGCTGGCCTTCTTGGACGAGCACGTGTTCCAGGCGCCGACGTGGATGCTCGACCCGTCCATCCTGCGCCGCATCCAGCCCGTCGGCGCCGTGGACGGGATTCGGGCCGCGCAGGTCGGCGTCCTCAACAGCTTGCTCGACCCGATGCGGCTGGGCCGGATGGTGGAGGCCGAGGCCATCGACGGCGGCGGCTACCCGCTCCCCGCCTACATGGACGACCTCCGCGCGGACGTGTGGGCGGAGCTGGACGACCGGCGCCCCGCCATCGACGTGTACCGCCGCAACCTCCAGCGCGGCTACGTCGAGCGGCTGGCGGCGCTGATGACCGAGGACGAGCGGGACCTTCCGTCGTCGGTCGCCTACCTCGGCGTCGACGTCAGCCAGTCCGACGTGCGGGCGGCGGCGCGGAGCGCGCTCCGAGCCGTCCAGCGCGACGCCCGCCAGTCGCTCGGGCGCGTCCAGGACGAGGCCACGCGGGACCACCTGGAGGACGTCGTCGCGCGCGTGGACGAGACGCTGGACCCGGCGCGCTAGCCGGCCTCGGCCGCATCCCCGAGGCGGGCGCGGGGAAGACGGCTTCGAGAGGGGCCGCGCGGACGGACGTGTCCCGCTCCACACTACCTTCTGCGACCCCAACCCCTGCGGCTCAAAGGCTTGTTGCCCCTGAGCCGCAGGGCGGGCCCGCGTCCTTTGCCCGAGCTCCTGTGCAAAAGCGGAATCTGGTCCCCGCCGCTCACAGCGAGCGAACGGGAGAGAGGAAGCGGGGAAAGAGAACGGACAGACCGGGCGGCCCGCTGCCACTGAGCCCCTCCGCATGGACCCTCCCCACATCGCGCGCACGGCCCGGGACGTAGCCCGCGGCCTCCTCGCCCTGATCCTCGCGGCGGCCGGGCTGGCGGCGTCGGCGTGGGCGCAGCGCGCCGTCGCCCCGCCCGCGGAAGTGGCCCGGCCGCGCGCGGCCCCGAACCTCCGCTTCCAGCACCTCACGAACGAGGACGGGCTCTCGCTGAACCTCGTCTGGAGCATGCTCCAGGACCGCCGGGGGTTCATGTGGTTCGGGACGCAGGATGGGCTCAACCGCTACGACGGCTACGCCTTCACCGTCTACGAGGCGGTCCCGTTCGACTCCACCTCCCTCCTCGACGACAACGTCATCGCCCTCGCCGAGGGCCCCGACCGTGCGCTGTGGGCCGGCACGCTCTCGGGGCTGAGCCGGCTCGACCCGCACACGGGCCGCTTCCGTCATTACCGCCACGACGAGGGCGACCCGTCGAGCATCCCCGCGGGGGCGGTGGACGCCCTCGTCGCTGAGCCCTCCGGCGCCGTCTGGGTTGGCATGGCCTCCGGCGGGCTGAGCCGGCTCGACCCGCGCACCGGCCGGTTCCGCCACTACCGCCACGACGAGGGCGACGCCACCTCGCTCAGCAGCGACAGGGTCCGGGCGCTCCATCGCGACGCCGACGGCGCGCTGTGGGTCGGCACGACGAACGGGCTCAACCGCTTGACGCCCGACGGTCAGATGGAGGGCACGTTCCGGCGCTACCTCTACCATCCGGACGGGCTCGGGCCGGACGAGACGCAGTTCGTGGACTCGGCCCCGCCGGCGGTGCGGGCCAGCTTCATCGTATCGCTCTGCGACGACCCCGCCGCGCGCGACGTGCGGTGGGTGTGGACGGGGGCCGGCCTCGTGCGCCTCGACGCCCGCACGGGGCGGGCCCGCCTCTTCACGCCCCCCCAACTCCCCCGAGGCTCCGAGAGCAACCACGGCGCGGTCGGGGACGCCGTGCTGCCGGACCCCCACGTGCCCGGCGTGCTGTGGGTGGCGAGCCGGGAGGGGCTCTACCACGTCGACGCGCGCACGGGGCGGTTCACGCCGTACCGCAACGACCCCGAACGGCCGAGCAGCATCGCAGGGGACCACCTCCGAGGCCTCCTCGTGGACCGCACGGGCCTCGTCTGGGTCCAGACGAACGTGGAGGGCGTCGAGCGGTTCGACCCGGCTGGGACCGCGTTCGTCCACGGACGGTTCGTGCCGGAGGGGGAGAGCCGGGCGGGGAGCGTCGCCTCGGTCGGTTCGCTGGCCGAGGACGCGGCGGGCGGCGTGTGGTTCGTGTCGTGGGCCGGGCTCGTCCGCCTCGACCGGACGACGGGCGCCTACACCCGCGTCGAGACGGGCGACCCCACCGACCCCGCCGGCCCCGCTCAGCGCGTGTACACGGATCGCGCGGGCGCGCTGTGGCTCGGGCGAGGCCGGGGGGTGGTAGACCGGATCAGCCCCGCAGGGGAGGGCGGAGCCGGCTGGACCGCCGGCCGTCGCACGCGGTTCACGCCGGCCGACGGCGTGGCGCCGGGCACCGCGATGGCGTTCTACGAGGATCGGGCCGGCACGCTCTGGGTCGGCACCGGCCGCGGCCTGAGCTGCCTGGACGCGAGCGGGCGGTCGTTCACGCGCGTCTCCCTCGTCCCCGCTGCGGAGGGCGAGGCGGAGGAGCCGGCCGCTTACGACCTGACCGAGGACGCCCGCGGCACGATCTGGGTCGCCACCACGGATGGGCTCAAGCGGCTCGACCGGGCCCGCGGCACGGTCACCAGCTACCGCCACGACCCCAGCGACCCCTTCAGCCTGAGTTCGGACCACCTCCAGGCCATCCACGAGCGGGCGCGCGAGCCGGGTGTGCTCTGGGTCGGTACCGGCAGCGGGCTCGACCGCTTCGACACGCGGACGGGGCGGGCCACGCACTTCACCGAGGCCGACGGGCTCCCCAACAACACCATCTGGGCCATCCTCGAGGACGAACGCGGCCACCTCTGGGTGAGCACGAACCAAGGGCTCTCCGAGTTCGATCCTTCGGCGAGCTCAGGACAGGTTCCCGAGGCGCGCACGTTCACCAACTACGGGACCGACGACGGCCTCCAGTCGCGCGAGTTCAATGGGGGCGCCGCCTACCGCAGCCCGCGCACGGGCGAGCTGTTCTTCGGCGGGATCAACGGGTTCAACGCCTTCTTCCCGAGCCGGGTCACGCGCAACCCGCACCCCCCGGCCGTCGCGCTGACGGGCCTCCGCATCGCGAACCGCCCCGTTGCCATGAGCGAGGACGGGCCGCTCCGGGCGCCTATCGAAGAGGCCGAGGAAGTCTGGCTCCGGCCGTCGGATCGGACGGTGACGTTCGAGTTCGTCGGGCTCCACTTCCAGAACCCGGCCCAGAACCGCTACGCCTACCGCCTCGACGGCTTCGACGACGCCTGGGTGGACGCCGGGACCGAGCGGACGGCGACGTACACGAACCTCGACCCCGGCACGTACACCTTCCGCGTGCGCGCCGCCAGCAGCGGCGGCGTCTGGAACGAGGAAGGGGCCTCGATCCGCCTCGTCGTGCGGCCGGCGTGGTGGCAGACGCCGTGGGCGCGGCTCTCGGGACTGCTTGCCCTCGTCGGGCTCGTCTGGGGCGGCACCCGCCGGCGCACGGCGCAGGTGCGCGCCCACAACGAGGCGCTCCGCACCGAGGTCGCCGAGCAGACCCGCACCCTCACGCGGCAGGCGGAAGCGCTGACCAGAGCGAACGAGCGGCTCCAGGACGTGGACCGGCGGCGGCGGGACTTCTTTGCCAACGTCTCCCACGAGTTCCGCACCCCGCTCACGCTCATCCTCGGCCCCCTCGACGACCTCCGCGCCCGCCTCGCGCGCACCGGCGGCGACAGCGCGGGCCAGGAGGCGACACGCGAAGAGCTCAGCACGACCCTCGACGTCGCCCGGCACAATGCCCGCCGCCTGCTCCGCCTCATCAACCAGATCCTCGACGCCGCCCGGCTGGAGGGCGGAGCGGTGCGGCTCGACGTCCGCCCCGGCGACCTCGCCCGCCTCGTCCACGACGTCGGCGCGGCGTTCGTCGGGCTGGCCGAGCGGCGCGGCGTCGCCTTCCACATCGTCGGGGCCGACGCCCCGCTCGACGCCGCGTTCGACGCCGACGCCGTCGAGAAGGTGCTGGCGAACCTCCTCTCGAACGCCTTTAAGTTCACCCCCCCGGGCGGGTCCGTCGAGCTCCGGCTCGGGCGGGCCGAGCGCGACGAGCGGGCGCTCGCCGCCGTGGTCGTCCGCGACAGCGGCCCTGGTATCCCGGCGGAAGCGCTCGCGCACGTCTTCGAGCGGTTCTACCACGTGGACGAGGCGGGCGGCGTCGGGACGGGGATCGGGCTGGCGCTGGCGAAGGAGCTGGCCGAGCTGCACGGGGGCACGGTCGAGGTCGAGAGCGCGGTGGGATCCGGGAGCGTGTTCACCCTCCTCCTCCCGCTCAGAGCGACCGCTCCTGCGGCGCCGGGAAGCTCATCGGAGCCCGAGGACCGGACGGAGGCGCGAGCGGCGGCCGAGGTGCTCGACCCCGGCACCGGCGATTCCCACGGGACACCGGACGCGGTGCCGGACCTCCCCGCGCTCCAGGTGCAGGGCGACGGGCTGCTGTTCGACGCCGACTTCGCGGCGGTCGCCGAGGAAGCGGCCCGGGAGGCGGCGGAGGCGGAGGCCGACCGCCCCCTCATCCTCGTCGCCGACGACCACGCCGAGATCCGCGCCTACGTCGGCCGCCACCTCCGCCCGCGCTACCGCGTCGTCGAGGCGGCCGACGGACGGGAGGCGCTACGGAAAGCCCGCGAGCACCCGCCCGACCTCGTCCTCTCCGACGTGATGATGCCGGGCCTCGACGGGCTCGCCCTGCTGCGCGCGCTCAAGGCCGACCCCGAGACGGACTTCATCCCCGTCGTGCTCTTGACGGCGCGGGCGGCGGTCGAGGACCGCCTTGAAGGGCTCCACGCCGAGGCCGACGACTACATCACGAAGCCGTTCGAGACCGACGAGCTCGTGGCGCGCGTCGAGAACCTGATCGCCGGTCGGCGGCGGCTCCGCGCGCGGCTGGCGGAGGAGGCCGCCCCTACCGCGGACCCGCCCGGAGCGAGGCTGACGGAGGCTCTCCCGGCGACGCTCCACGCCGCCCCTGTCGCCGTCGTCTCCGCCGACGCGGTATTCCTGGAGCGGGTTCGTCAGGCGGTCGAGGAGCACATGGGGGAAACGACGTTCGGTGTAGAGGCGCTTGCCGACGCCGTCGGAATGAGCCGGGTCCACCTCTTCCGGCGGCTGCGCGAGCTGTGCGACGAGCCGCCGTCGGCGCTCCTCATGCGGATGCGGCTGGAGCGGGCGGCGGCGCTGCTCGCAGCGCGGGCCGGGAGCGTGAGCGAGGTGGCCTACGGCGTGGGGTTCCGGAGCGTCTCGCACTTCGCGAAAGCGTTCCGCGCCCGCTACGGCGCGACGCCGAGCGCCTACGCCGAGGCGCCCGACGCTCCCCCCGCCCTCGGCTGAGGGGGACCGCTCCACGCGCCGACGGTGTCGAGGCGATCAGAGCGGGGAAGCGGGTCGGCTCATCGCGACCCGAGATCGGCGGGGTCACACGCCTTCGTTACAGGGCATGGCCTCGGGGTTACAGGTAACCCCAGCGACAAATATGGTAACGCGGCCCGACGGGCGGCCCCGTACCGTGGCGGTTGTGCGACTGCGCCGCCTGTAGCGTCCCGGCTCCGGCCCGTGCGGTCCTCACCGTGCCCGGACACGCGGCCTGATAGGGAAGCAGGTGTCAAGAGCGCGGAAGGATCCCTTCAACCCAACTATTCAAGAGGTGAGCCATGAATAACTACATCAAGGCGCTACTGCCTGCCTTCGTCTTCGCGAGCCTTCTCGTCTCCGGATGCGATGTGGCAACGGAGCCGCAACAGGACGCCGCCGTCGACGCGGCGGACCCGGACGGCGGAGCCCTCAAGGCAGGCTCGTTCGGCACCTGGTCTGCGGCCCTGGACATCGAGTCGGCCTCTCCGGGCGCGCACGAGAACTTCAATACGGCCGCGACGGAAGGCTGTCCGTTCATCTCCCGGGACGGGAAAACGTTCTTCATCGCGTCGGACCGCGTCGTCGAAGGCCAGAGCCAGGGCGGGCTCGACATCTGGATCTCGACCCGCGAGCGCGTGACCGACCCGTGGGGCGAGCCCTTCAACCCGGGGTACCCCATCAACACCGCGGCCGCCGACTTCTGCCCCACGCTGGCCCGCGACGGGCACACGTTCTTCTTCGCGAGCAACCGGCCGGCGTCGGAGGACGGCCCGGGCTACTGCGGTACCTCGGCCAACGCCGACCTCTACACGACCCGCTGGGGTCCCCACGGATTTGGACCGGTGGAGCATCTGGGATGTGAGGTGAACAGCAGCGGCGAAGAACATGGCCCCTTCCCGATGACCCTGCCCGGAGAAGGGCCGGTGCTGTTCTTCTCCAGTACCCGGGCAGCAGGCCCCGGCGATACGCCCGGAGACCACGACCTCTACATGAGCCGCTCCCACGGAGGGAAGTACCAGGCACCCGAGCTCGTCGCTGGAGTCAATACCGAGTTCGACGACGGCCAGCCGAACGTCCGGCGCGACGGCCTGGAGCTGTTCTTCTACAGCAATCGTCCCACCGATCTTCCCGGCGTCGGAGGCAGCGACATCTATTCGGCATCGCGCGCCTCGGCTTTCGACCGGTGGTCGGCACCGGTGAACCTGGGGTCCGACGTCAACAGCCCCGAGTCTGAGACGAGGCCGTCGCTGTCTTGGGACGGGCACACCCTCTACTTCGGCTCTACGCGGACGCTACACAACGGCATCCCCTCCAACGACATCTTCGTCACCACGCGCTGAGCCTCGGGGCAGGGGAGCGCCCGGCCACGAGTGGTGGGCCGGGCGCACGCGTTCCCTGCAGGCGCGGCGGTCACGTCACGATCGCCCGCTGGCCTGCGCCGCCCTCGCCGCTCGCCGCCAGATCGCCTCCGCCTTGCCTGCTCCCTACTCCTCCTGCACCCCTGCTGACATGCGTACCGCCATGAGAGCGCCCATCCATTCCGCCTCCCTCCCTGTCGTCCTCCTGCTAGCGTTCGCCGTCTGGGCCGGCTGTGACAGCGCGGGCGAAGGGGACACCGCCGACGTGTCCGGCGTCGTGCGCGAGGCCGACAGCCAGACGCCGATCCCGGGCGTGGAGGTGACGCTGGGAAACGCCCCGGTGGCGACGACCGACCAGAGCGGGCACTTCGTCTTCCGTGACGTGCCGGCGGGCTCATCCCTGACGATCCAGGCCAGCGCGGTGGGCTTCGCCACGTACATGCAGCGGATCAACGTTCAGGAGGGAGGCAACACGCACGACATATCGATGAGCCGAAAGACGTACTACACGTACCAAGTGGGTCCTGAGGACACTTCGACTGCGGCGGCAAGCTTCGGAGTCTACCTGCCTCCTGGGGTTCCGACGTACCGCGGCGTGCTCTTCGCTGTAGCCCCAAAGGCGACGGATTCGAAGGCGTTTGCGAGCGGAGGCCCTGTGACTCCGTCCGGGAGCACCGTGTTCGACGACGAGATCCCACGGATCCGAGAGCGATCGCTGCAGCTGGCCGAGGAGTACGACCTGGCCCTGATGGGGGCCGAGCTGGTCGAGTTCAGCCAGGGCGACGATGTCTTCACGGCGTTGGAGAAGATTGCCGAACAGAGTGGCCATCCTGAGCTGGCGCAGGCCCCGTTGCTCCTCATCGGCTACTCCTGGGGCGGCTGTCTCGCATACGATCTCAGCTCCCGCCACTATGACCGCGTCGTCGGATTCATCGCAGAGAAGGGAAACTGCGTCAGCGGGGGGGACGTGGGAGCGGCCAAGCTCGTCCCGGCCTACCTCTTCCTGGGCGAGAGTGACACGCCGGTCCCTGCCAACCACGGCCTCACGCGGGTGTTCGAGACGAACCGGGCCGCCGGTGCACTGTGGGCGGTGGCCGTCGATCCGGGCGCCGGTCACACACCGGTGGATGTCAACCTCGTCGGCAACTGGATGAGCGCGGTGCTCGAGGCCCGGCTCCCCGCAGCCCCTCCACCAGGGTCGCCCGTGGCGCTCAACGCCCTCGGCGAGAACTCCGGGTGGCTGGGCAACCGGCAGACCTTCGAGATCGCGCCGTTCGACCAGTACGGCGGTGACCCGCTGCAGGCCAGCTGGCTGCCGATGATGCAGACGGCGCAGGACTGGCATGCACTCGTCTCCCAATTCACCGAGCGGAGATCGGAGTGACTTCGATTCGGTCCGGCGATGTCGGGGGGCGTCGGTCCGATCCATGATCCGTGACCGTCCCGACACGGAGTCACGCCTCATCACCCGCTCGAGACGAACCGGACCTCGGCCTCCGAATCCGTGTGACCCGCACGTCTGAATCCTCACGGCCGCGGGAAAGACGGTTGGGAGGTGCCGAGGACGCCGAAACACCCCACGGCGTGCCCCCTCGGCCATCCGTGAGTCCCTCAACCGTCCACGCGGCGGATCTGCTCAGTCAGCCTCGCCACCGGAACGCCGAGGACCCGGACGGTCGTGAGGTTCAGCGCCAGTGCGCCGCCGGGTTCGAGCCGGAGGGTTTGCCCGACGGTCGTGAACCGGCCGGTCCGGTAGTGGATGCGGAGCTCGTTGCCCACGACGGTCGCCGTGACCGGCCCCGTCGCCTCGGTCAGTGTGCCGGTGTAGGTCGTGGCGTCGACGCGGCGGAGGGTCCAGGTGCGTGTGGTCGGCTCGCCGTCACCGCGCGTGATGGTCTGGACGAGGCGGAGGGCGTCGCCCGGGAGCGGCGTCCCCGTGCTCTCGACGCGGACGAGCTGGGGGCTCCGCGTGCGGATCCGGAGCGTGCCGAGCCCGCGCGTCTCGCCGTGGAAAAACGCGAGCGGGTCGAACGTCGGCGCCGCCTCGGGCGCGCCGAGGGCCGGCTGGGTCGCCAGGCAGCCCGAGGCGAACAGGACGAGGGCGGCGAGAGCGCCGACGCGGGCGGAGAGCGGCACGGGCGGGGATGAGGAAACGAGCGGGTCCGACGCCCGAGGTACGGATCGGTCCCCCCACGCCACGCCGCGCCCGCCTCGGTAGCTTGGATCCGTCCACCCCCGCGCCCATGCCTCTCGACCTCCTCCTCGCCGGCGGCACCGTCCTCGATGCCACCACTGGCCAGTCTCGCCGCGCCGACGTCCTGATCCGCGACGGCAGAATCGCCGAGCTGGCGGAGACCCTCGAGCCGCCCGACGGCGTCCGCGTCTACGACGCCACCGGCAAGACGATCAGCCAGGGGTGGATGGACATGCACGTCCACCTCCGCGAGCCGGGGCAAGAGCACAAGGAGACGATCCAGACCGGCGCTCGCGCCGCCGCCTTCGGAGGCTTCACGGCCGTCGCGTGCATGCCCAACACCGACCCGCCCATCGCCACGCGCGACGTGGTCGAGTTCGTCCGGAAGCGGGCCGAGGGGCTCGTCGTCGACGTCTACCCGATCGGGGCCGTCTCGAAGGGGCGCCGGGGCGAGGAACTGGCCGAGATGGCCGACATGGCGGCCGGCGGCGCCGTCGCCTTCTCCGACGACGGCTCGCCGGTCCAGCACGGCGGCCTGATGCGCCACGCGCTCGAATACGCCCGGACGCTCGGCGTGCCGATCCTCGGCCACGAGGAGGACCTGACGCTCAACCCGCACGGCCACATGAACGAGGGCGCCGTCGCCACGCGGCTCGGGCTGCCCGGCATCCCCGGCCTCGCCGAGGAGGCCATGATCGCCCGCGACGCCCTGCTGGCGGAGTTCACCGGCGCGCGGTTCCACGTCTGCCACATCTCGACGGCGCGGGCCGTCGACATCGTGCGGCGCACGAAAGAGCGCGGCGTCGCGATCACCGCCGAGGCGTGCCCGCACCACTGGGCGCTGACCGACGCGGCCGTCGAGACGAGCGGCTACGACACGCACACCAAGATGCACCCGCCGCTCCGCACGGCCGCCGACGTGCAGGCCCTCAAGGACGGCCTCGCCGACGGCACCATCGACGCCATCGCCACCGACCACGCGCCGCACGCGGGCTTCGAGAAGGAGGTCGAGTTCATCGAGGCGCCGTTCGGGATTCTCGGGCTGGAGACGTGCTGGGGCCTCACCGTCCGCGACCTCGTGCGGCCCGGCGTGCTGACGCTCGGCGAGGCCGTCCACAAGCTGGCGGTCGCGCCGCGCGAGATCCTGGGGCTGGAGGTCCCGGCCATCGAAGAAGGCGCCGAGGCCAACCTGACGATCTTCGACGACTCGACGGAGTGGACGTTCGAAAAACGCCACATCCGCTCCAAGTCCCACAACACGCCGTTCGTGGGGGACCCGATGGTGGGCCGCGCGTGGGCCGTCGTCAACCACGGCCAGCTGGTCGAGGCGGAGGCGTGAGCGCGTTCCCCGCGACCCACGGCGCCGCGTGGGCCGTGCTCCTCGTGAGCGGCCTGCTGGAGACGGCCTGGGCCGTCGGGCTCCCGCGCACAGACGGGTTCACCCGGCTCGGCCCGAGCGCCGCCGTCCTGGCGGCGATGGCCGCCAGCGTCTACGGCCTCTCGCTCGCCACGCGCGTGCTCCCCATCGGCACGGCCTACGCCGTGTGGACCGGGATCGGCGCCGTCGGGGCGGTGGCGTACGGGATCGTGGCGCTGGGCGAGCCCCGGACGGCGGCGCGGCTCGTCTGCCTCGGGCTGATCCTCGCGGGCGTCGTCGGGCTCCGGTTTTTTGGGGAGGCGACATGATCGAGATCGTCCAGGCCGACATCACCACGCTCGACGTGGACGCCATCGTCAACGCTGCGAACCAAAAAATGCTGGGCGGCGGCGGCGTGGACGGGGCCATCCACCGCGCCGCCGGTCCGGAGTTGTTGGCGGCGTGCCGCGCCGTGCCCGAGGTGCGGCCGGGCGTCCGCTGCCCGACGGGCGAGGCGCGCATCACGCCGGGATTCCGCCTGCCGGCGCGGGTCGTGATCCACACCGTCGGGCCGGTCTGGCGCGGCGGCGACGCGGGCGAGGACGAGGCGCTGGCGTCGGCCTACCGGAGCAGCCTCGCGCTCGCCGCCGATCACGGCGTCGCGTCCGTCGCCTTCCCCGCGATCTCGACGGGCGTCTACGGCTTCCCGCCGGACCGCGCCGCGCGCATCGCCGTCGAGACCGTCCGCCAGTAGCAGGCGGGGCACGACGGGCCGGCGCGCGTGCTGCTGGTGGCGTTCGATGCCGGCGCGCGCCGGCCGCTGGCGGACGCGCTGAACGAGGCCGAGTAGGCCGTCAGGGCCGTCGCCTATCTTCCGGCATGGACTTCCCGCGCCTCACGCCCGCCGACCTCCGCGCCCACACGATCGGCGCCGACGCCGTCGTGCCGACGCCGTTCGGCCGGCGCCCGCTCGTCTACGCCGACTACACCGCCAGCGGTCGGCAGCTCGGGTTCGTGGAGGACCACCTCCGGCGGCTGGCCGCGCTCTACGCCAACGCCCACACCGAGGACAGCCTGACGGGGCGGACGGCGACGCACCTGCTCCACGAGGCCGAGGCGGCCATCAAGAAGGCGCTGAACGCCGGCCCGGAGGGGAAAGTCGTGTGCGTCGGGACCGGCTCGACGGCCGCCATCCACAAGCTCCAGGAGATCCTGGGCATCGCCATCCCGCCGGCCACGCTCCGCGACCTCGGCGAGCGGCTCCGCGAGACGCTGGGCGACGCCGCCGCCGACCGGCTGGCGGCCGACCTCCGCGAGCGCGGGCCGGTCGTGTTCGTCGGCCCCTACGAGCACCACTCCAACGAGGTCACGTGGCGTGAGGGGCTCTGCACCGTCGTCGAGGTCGGGCTGGACGGCGACGGCCAGGTGTGCCTCGACGACCTCGACCGCCAGCTCTCCGACGCGCGGTGGGAGGGGCGACGCCGGATCGGCTCGTTCTCGGCGGGGTCGAACGTGACCGGCGTGCTCGCGCCGGTCCACGAGATGGCCCGCGTGCTCCATCGCCACGGCGCCCTCGCCCTCTTCGACTACGCCGCCGCCGGGCCGTACGTCGAGATCGACATGACGCCCGGCGGCGACGCCGACGGCCGCCTCGACGCCGTCTTCCTCTCGCCCCACAAGTTCCTCGGCGGGCCGGGCTCGTGCGGGCTCCTCGTGTTCCACCAGAGCCTCTACCCGTCGGACCTCGCGCCCAGCGTCGGCGGCGGCGGGACGGTCTCCTACGTCAACAACACGGAGCACGACTACGTGGACGACATCGAGGCCCGCGAGACGGCCGGCACGCCGGGCCTCTTCCAGACGCTCCGCGCCGCCTACGCGCTCGACGTGAAGCGGGCCGTCGGCGTGGACGCCATCCGCGACCGCGAGCACGCGCACCTCGCTCGTGCGCTCCCGCGCTGGGCGGCGCACGAACGGATCGACGTCCTCGGCCCGACCGGCCACGCGGACCGGCTCGGCATCGTCTCCTTCAACGTCCGGGACGCCTGGGGCTCGACGCTCCACCCCCGGTTCGTGACGGTCTTGCTGGACGACCTGTTCGGGATCCAGAGCCGCGCCGGCTGCTCGTGCGCCGGGCCGTACGGGCACCGGCTCCTCGGGATCGGGCCGGAGCAGAGCGCGCGCTACCGCACGTGCGTGCTCGACGGGCTCCACGGCGTCAAGCCGGGCTGGGCGCGCGTCGGCTTCCACTACACCCACGACGACGCCGAGGCCGACTACCTCACCGAGGCCGTCACGTTCGTGGCCGACCACGGGAGCCGGTTCCTCCCGCTCTACCAGTTCGACGTCCACACGGGCGCGTGGACGCACCGAGGCGGCCGTCCCGACGTGCCCGCCTACGACCTCGCCACGGCGCTGGGCGGTGCCGACCCCGCGCTCGACGCGGTAGAGGAGGGCCCGGACCGTCCGGCCCTCTTCGCCGACGCGCTGGCGGAGGCCCGCGCGCTGGCGGCGTCGCTGCCCGAGCCCGCCACGCGGACCGTCACGCCGGAGGCGTACGCGGACCTCCAGTTTTTCGCCGTCGCCGAGTGAGCCGCCCATCCCGCCCGACCGCGCGCCCAGCCGCGCGCCCGGCCTCGCGTCCGCGCTGGCTGCTCCCGGTCGCCCTCGTCGTCGTCTTGCTGGCGGCCGCCGCCGTCTGGTGGATGGTCTCGCGCCCTACGCCTCTCCCCACGTTCAGCGAGCAGCGGGCGTACAGCTTGGTGGAGGAGCAGGTCGCGTTCGGGCCACGCGTGCCGGGCACGGCCGCCCACGACGCCGCCCGCCAGTGGCTCGTGTCCGACCTCGGGATGCGGGCCGACCGGATCGTGGAGCAGCGCGTGGCGCTCCCGCTCCCTTCCGGCGACACGCTCCGGGGCTCCAACATCATCGCCTCGTGGAATCTGGACGCCCCACGCCGCATCCTGCTCTCCGCCCACTGGGACAGCCGCCCGGTCGCGGACAACGACCCGGACCCGCTCCTCCGCGACCGGCCCGTGCCCGGCGCCAACGACGGCGCCTCGGGCGTGGCCGTGCTCCTCGAAATCGCGCGCCTCCTGGAAGAGCACGACCGCGACGCGGAGACCGGCGTCGACATCGTCCTGTTCGACCTGGAGGACCTGGGGACCATCGACCCGGCGGTGCCGGACTCGCTTCGCCTCCCGTTCGCCATCGGGAGCGAGATCTTCGTCCGCGACAACCCGCAGTACCGGCCGGCGTGGGGGGTCCTCCTCGACATGGTCGGAGACGCCGATCTGCGTCTGCCTCAGGAGGGCTACTCGGTCCAGCACGCGCCCGCCGTGGTCGAGCGCGTGTGGGCGGCGGCGCGTCGCGCCGGGGCGCCGGCGTTCGTGGACGAGGTCGGCCCGCCCATCCAGGACGACCACGTCCCGTTCCTCCGCCAGAGCATCCCCGTCATCGACCTGATCCAGACGCCGTTCCCCGACACGTGGCACACCACGTCCGACACGCCCGCGAACGTCAGCGCCGAAAGCCTCGGCCAGGTCGGGCGCGTGCTCGTGGAGCTCCTCTGGGGCGAGGACTGAGGAGGGAGGGGACAGAACCGTGGGCCGCGCCGTCGCTTCGCGGCTTCGGCAGCCCCGCCCGTCCCGCTGGCGACGACGTCCGCCAGCCGGGTATCGCGGTCCTACCCGTGCGGGTCGGGGTAGAGCCGCCGCTCGATCTCGTCGGCCACAATGCGGAGCTGGTTGTCGTCCAGGCCGTCGAGGACGTGACGGAGCGGGCGGCGGAGGCCCTTCAGCGCGAGGCCGAGCGCGACGGCGACCGTCTTTTGGGTGACGGCACCCACCCCGAGCTGGCCCAGCGGCTCGCGGAAGTGGTAGGTGAGCGCGTGCTCGCCGATGGCGAAGACGACGTCGAACGCCCGCGCCGCACGCTCCGAGCGCGGCGCGTCTGAGCGGAGAAAGTCGACGGTCGCCCGGGCCTCCGTAGCGAGGTCGTCGTCGAGGGGCGTCCCCAGGAACCAGCGCCTCATCGGCTCGCCGGATCGACGGCCCAGCCGCGTGGCGTGAGGTCGGTGAACATCGTCTCGTCGAGGTTCTCGACGGCCACCGGCTCGGTCAGGATCGCCCTTCCGCCGCCGTCGCGCACCTTCATCGTCGCCAGCCGGACCGGCCCGCGGTCGGTCGGCAGGTCGATGGGGTCGAGCCACGCCCACCGCGTGACCGCCGTGTCGCCTTCGAGCTGGTAGCGCCAGCCCGTCATCGAGTGCGTCACGGGGTCGACCTCGATCCAGTATCGGTCGCCGGGGGTCAGGCCGACGTTGTCGAACGAGAGCGCGAGGTCGCGGCCGTTGGGGTCGAGGTCGCGGCGGACGCCGGGGTCGAGCGTCTTGAGCGGCGCCAGCAGCCAGTAGCCGTCGTTGACGAACCGGCGGTTGGCCTCGACGAGCCGCTCCGCCCGCTCGGCGCCCTCCAGGTCCGTCCCGTTGAGGGCGACCCGCCCCTCGGGCGCGTCCGGGTCGAACTGGGACGGCGAGAACACGGCGACGAGCACGGAGTCCGTCCCGCCCGGCCACTCGACGCGGCTCCGGTCCCCGGCCCGGTCCCACAGGTGGTGCACCCGCACGACCTCGACGGAATCGTTGACCACCGCCCAGTCGAACGCCAGCGCGGGGAGGGCCTCCCACGCCTTCAGCCCGCCGGCGCCCTCGCTCACGCGGAAGGCGAGCGAGTCGGCGGCCGTCTCCAGGCGGGGAGAGGTGGACGACTGGCACCCGGCGAGGACGAGGGCCAGCACGAGGAGGCGAGACATAAGCGGAGGGAAGGGGGCCGACAAGGTCGCCGCCAGCGCGCCGTTTGACAACGACGGGTCCAGGCCGCGCCCTGTCGTTGGGAGTCAATGGGTTACGGCAAAGGGCCTCACCGGCGCGCGAGCCGGCGCCGGCAACCTCGAAGCCCCGAATGTGGACGGACGTGGAAACGTGGAGAACTTAACCGTCCCTTCATCTTGCTCCCGGCTCCGCGCCCTCGTACCCTCTGGACGTGCCCACCGGCACCGGCCGCTCTCCAGCGGTCGCGCTCTTTGAGAATGTGTCTGTAGGCTGCACGAGGGCTTCCCGATGGAATGCCCGACGCGCACAGGGCTCGGGGCAACCCGCGCCCACGAGCGAATCGCCCTCCGGCCGTCCTCGGACGGCCACCTCTCGAGGCCGCCTTTTACGAGAGGCTTCCGAGAGGCGACCCGATTCGCCGGTCGTGCTCCGGATGACGTGCTCCGACTTGTCGCTGACCCCTCACCGGGCAGACGACGAGCGGAGGAGGCATCCGACCCAGCACCGCGCATCTGACGCCGAGGCCTTGTGCCTCGGCTGATGGACGAGCCTCTGCTTCGGCGGAGGTCCGTTGTTGGGCGTGCCGCCGCATTCCGGACTTCGGTCCGGGCTGAGCACAGCTCAGAGCGGCGACCGACCTGTTCCTCTCGGGAGGTGTCAGCCAGAGCGGCTGCGCGGCGGTGATTCGTCACCGGCGCCGGCCGACGCCGAGCGGCCACCACGTCGCCGTCGTTTGAGCGCGCTGTCTCAGCGCTCCTCAGACGGCCCGCGACGGTCGCCTCGGGATAGACACAGACGGGACGACGAGACGGAGCTACGGCTCGCCGATCGTCGTACCCAGCCGAAGAGCCCGAGACGGGGACTCCGCGCGTGTCGCGGGGTCCCCGTCTTTTTACGCTCCTGACGCTGGCGGACCGCCTCCGCCAGTGCGCCGAGCGGCGGGAGGGGGCGCCGCGCGGAACGCCGCGCCCCCACTGCGGCGTTGACGGACCTCACTCTCCCCGTGCCCGTGCTCGCCCGAGAAGGCTTCTCCCTCATCGCCGCCGCCGCCGGCCTCGCCGTCGTCCTACTCGCCATCGGCCTCCTCTTCGGAGGGTGGACCTGGGGCCTCGCCCTCATCGGCGCGATCCTGCTCGGCTTCGTCGTCTGGTTCTTCCGCGACCCGGTGCGGACTTCCCCGGAAGAGACCGGCGCGCTCCTGCTTGCCCCCGCCGACGGCAAGGTGGTCGAGATCGTGACCGAGGAGGAGCCCCTCTACCTCCAGGGCGCGTCCCAACGCGTCTCCATCTTCCTCTCGCCGCTCAACGTCCACGTGAACCGCTCGCCAGCGGACGGCGTCGTGGAATACGAGCGCTACGTGCCGGGGGACTACCTCGTGGCGTGGCACCCGAAGGCGAGCGAGAAGAACGAGCGGAGCGAGGTGGGCCTCCGCCACCCGACCGGCACGCGCGTCCTGTTCAAGCAGATCGCCGGGGCCGTCGCGCGGCGCATCGTGTACGAGGCGCCCGTAGGCAAGGAACTGCGCGCCGGCGAGCGCTACGGGATCGTCAAG
Source organism: Rubricoccaceae bacterium (assembly GCA_963811175.1). GTDB lineage: Bacteria > Bacteroidota > Rhodothermia > Rhodothermales > Rubricoccaceae > Rubrivirga. Next base: position 314,623 of record CAWEQE010000003.1, read on the forward strand.
TTCGGGTCGCGCATGGACGTGGCCGTCCCGCCGCACGTGACGCTCGAAGTGACACTCGGCCAGCGGACCGTCGCCGGCGAGACGGTCATCGGGCGCTTCCCGCCGGCCGGCGACGCCCACGCCGATCCCGTGCTGGAGAAGGTGGCCCACGCTAAAGCCGAGGCGGTCTGATGGAACCGACACGCCGCCGACGCCGAGGCCCCGTCCTCCGGGCCCGCCGTGGGCTCGACCCGTTCGGCGACGCGCGCCGGAGCCGCGCCCGCGCGGCCGTCCCCAACTTCTTCACCCTGATGAACCTGCTCGCCGGGTTCTTCTCGATCATCCAGACGGCGGCGGGCAACCTGGAGGCGGCGGCGTGGCTCGTGGTGCTGGCGGGCTTCTTCGACCTGCTCGACGGGATGATGGCGCGGCTGGTGGGCGTCTCCGGCGAGTTCGGCGTCGAACTGGACTCGCTCAGCGACGTGGTCTCGTTCGGCGTCGCCCCGAGCTTCCTGCTGTACCAGTTCGGGCTCAACCAGCTCGGACCGATGTGGGGCGGGCTCCTCGCCAGCCTGCCGGCTCTGTTCGGGGCCGTCCGCCTCGCGCGGTTCAACTCGCTGGCGGTCGTGGGGGAGAAGCAGTCCGAGTTCGTGGGCCTGCCGATTCCGGCGCAGGCGGGCGCCGTCGTCGTGTTCATCCTGGCCTCGGTGGACATGGGCTGGTTCGACGTGCTGGCGCGGCCCCAGCTCTCGATCCTCATCACCATCGTCGTCGGCCTCTCGGCGCTGATGGTGGCGCCGATCCAGTTTCCGGCCCTCCCGCAGCCCAACCGCGCCAACCTCCGGAAGTACCGGGTCCGGTTCCTGCTCTTCCTCCTCTCGATGGTTCTGGCCCTGATCTTCCAGGAGTACGGGCTGCTGGGCGCCGCCATCCTGTACCTCGGCTGGGGGCTCGGGCGCGCACTTCTCTGGGCCGTCCGTGTGGCGACGGAGGACGAGGTCGGGGAGGCGCCGCCGGCCGACCCGGAGCCGGTGGCGTAGCTTCCGAGCGTCCCTCTCCCGACCGATGTACACCGCCCACATCCGCATCACGCTCCGCCCCTCGATCCTCGACCCGCAGGGGAAAGCGATCCAGAACGCGCTCCACGACCTGGAGATGCCGGCCGTCGAGGAGGTTCGGACGGGGAAGTTTATCGAGATGCGCGTTGCGGAGGACAGCGCGGAGATGGCCGAGGCCACCGTGCGGCAGGCTTGCGAGAAGCTGCTCGCCAACCCCGTCACGGAAGACTTCGAGATCCTCGCCCTCCTCGAGCCCGATCCAAAGCCGGTCTAGCGTGCGTTCCTCGAATCCCGTTGGAGGCCCCTCGGTTGCAGACCCCGCGGCCCCTGTCGTCCTCCCGGAGACGGAGTCCGTCGAGGCCGTCGAGGAGAAGGTGGACACGCCCTGGCGGGTGATCCTCTACGACGACGACATCCACACCTTCGAGGAGGTCATCGTCCAGCTCGTCAAGGCGACGGGGTGCTCCGCGCAACGGGCCGAGCGCCACGCGTGGACTGTCCACACGAAGGGGAAGGACCTGGTGTTCGAGGGGGACTTCGAGGAGTGCTTCCGGGTCCAGGGTGTGCTCCGCGAGATCGGGCTCGTGACGGAGATCGAGGGGTAGGCACGTGGCAGGGCGGACGTGGGAACGTTGGCTGCGCCTCCGATCCGTCCGGGGCTGGCTCCGCTTCTCGGTCCCAACAACTCCAGACCGTCCGACTGGCGGCGGCGTCCGCTAGCGGCGCCTTGTCCCTGACCCGTTGACCGACCTCTACCGCACCCTCGCCGTCCCGTCTTCCGCCGAGCCCCCGAAGACGAAGGGGTCGCGGTTTCTGGGCGAGGCGTTCCCCGTCGCCGATGCGGAGGAGGCCCGCCAGCGCGTCGAGGAGGTCGCGCGCCGGGAGCACGCGGCGACGCACCACTGCTGGGCCACCCGGCTCAGCCCGGACGAACCGGCGCCGCGCTCGAACGACGACGGCGAGCCGAGCGGGTCGGCCGGCGCGCCGATCCTGCGCGAGATCGAGGGCCGCGACCTCTACGGGCTCGTGGTCGTCGTGACGCGGTATTACGGCGGGACCAAGCTGGGCGTCGGCGGGCTGGCGAGGGCCTACGGCGAGGCCGCCGGTGCGGCCCTCGACGCCGGGCGGACGCGCGCCGTCGTGGTCCGCGTGCCGGTCCGGCTCGGGTTCGCCTTCGACGACACGGCCGCCGCGATGCGCCTGCTGGACTTGTACGACGCCGAGGTGGACCGCCAGTCGTACTCGCCCGAGGGGGCCGAGCTGTCGCTCCTCGTCCGCCGCTCGCACGTCGGCCCGCTCCGCGACGCCTTCGTGGAGGCCACGGCCGGTCGGGGCTCGCTCCTCGACTAGCGCGCCTCGACGCGGACCTGCACGGCCGACGCGAGGCGGAGGTGCCGCACCCTCGTCGCCAGCACGAGCGCCCCTTCCGGCGAACCGCTCGCCGGTGCACCCGCGCGTGCCGAGGCTGGGCGGGAGAGTGAGGTTCTGTTATTGCAACAGGCATCACCCAACACGCGCCGCGCACGCTGGTGTACCAGCGATGGGTTGGATGAGGGCCACGACCCGTGGTAGCCTCCGACCCCTCGCCGCCCGACGCATGGACCGCCGCCGCTTCGTCTCCGCCGCCGCCCTCGGCTCCGTGGCTACGGTCGCCGGGTGCGGGCCGGGTCCTGGCCACGGCCGCCGCCACACGGACGAGGAGCGCGTGGCAGACGGGCCAGCGGTGGTGACGCGCCCGCGCGTGCAGTGGCGCCTCGCCTCCAGCTTCCCGCGCTCGACGGAGATCCTGTACCGCGCCGCCGAGCACCTGGCGGCCCGCGTCGGCGCGCTGACGGACGGGCGGTTCGAGATCCTGCCCTCGGAGGGCGGCGCGCTCGTCCCGCCGCTCCAGGTGCTCGACGCCGTCCAGTCAGGCTCCGTCCCCATCGGGCACACGGCCGGCTACTACTACCTCGGCAAGACGACGGCGCTCACGTTCGACACGGCCGTCCCGTTCGGAATGCAGGCGCGCCAGCACGACGCCTGGATCCGCCACGGCGGCGGCCGCGAGCTCACCCAGCGGACGCTCGACGACTTCGGCGTGGTCGGCCTCCTCGGCGGCAACACGGGCACCCAGATGGGCGGCTGGTTCCGCCGTCCGATTCGGTCCCTCGCCGACCTTCGCGCTCTGACGATGCGGATTCCCGGCCTCGGGGGGCGGGCGATGGAGCAACTGGGCGTCGTCGCGCAGACGTTGGCGGGCGGCGAGATCTACGGCGCCCTCGAACGCGGTGCCATCGACGCCACCGAGTGGGTGGGGCCCTACGACGATGAGAAGATGGGGTTCTACCGGGTCGTCAAGACATACCACTATCCGGGCTGGTGGGAGCCAGCTGCCGCCCTCTCGTTCTACGTCAACCGGGCCGCGTGGAACGGGCTGCCGTCGTCGTACCGGGAGGCACTGGAGACCGCGTCTGGCGAGGTCAACGCGCTCATGCTGAGCGAATACGACGCCCTCAACCCGCCCGCGATGGCGTCGCTCCTCGACCGGGGCGTCCAGGCGCTCGCGTTTCCTCCGGACGTCATGGCCGCGGCTGCCGAGGCCTCGCGCGCGCTCATGGACGACGCCGCTGACGACGCGCACTCCCGCGAGCTTCTCCAGAGCTACCGCCAGTTCCAGTCCGTCTCGGACCGGTGGTTCAACCTCGCGGAGCGCACGATGGCGGACAGCTACAGGATCTGAGACGCCGAATAATTCGCGCCAAATCGCGTGGACCTATGGGGATGGATAGTGTACCATCGAGTCCCGCGTGGCCCTCAACATGAGCGGGTGCCGCATGAGTACTGGTGCGTCACGGTTCGAGCGGAGCGGGCGTCTGCTGCTGCTCTGTGCCCTGGCCTCGGGCGCCGCCGCCCAGGCCCCCACTGTCCTCGCCGATGGGCGTTCGGACGATCCAGCGGGCGATGTGGCTGAGTGGGCAACACGAGCGCCCATCCAGCAGGCCACCGACGCGGCCCGAGCCTATTGGCAGGCGCAGGACGCGAGCTACGAGGAGGACGTCCGCTTTTTCGACGTGGCTGAGGGAGCCTTCACGACCCCCGGCTCTCGCCAGAGTGCCGTCCTCTTCCTGATGAGCCCGTGGCCCCGGTGCTGTCCCAAGATGGGGCTCGCCATCGTCGAGGGCGGCCGACTCGTGTACAACGCGGCGTTTGAAGAGACCGCCCAGACCCTCCGGACGGTGCCCGACCTCGACGGCGACGGCCGCGACGAGCTCGCGTCCACCGGTGAGTTCGGGATGGGCGGGCAGACGAGTCGAAGCTTGACGCTTCTCTCTTTCGGGGACGACGGCCTCCATGACTGGGGAAGCACGGGGATCTACGACAGCGACTGCGCCGCAGGACAACCGAGCGGGAGCACGGCGACCCGCGTCCTCGCCCTGCCCGGCCCCACCTTCACCCTCGACCGGTACGTCCAGGCCGACTGTGAGAGGGTCACGTGGGACGCCGATGGGGCCTCGGAGTCCTTCGCGTTCGTAGGCCCGACGGGCACCCAGTACGTCGAGACTCCCGGTGGCGGCGGGGAGAGGTGACGAGGGGGCCAGTGGGGCAAGCGGGAACGGCTCTCGTAGCGAACGGGGCCGCTTGGAGCCGGGCGATCAGGTGCTGTCGTCCGGGGAATACGTCGACGAATACAGCGTGGGATGCCATCGAGGAGAGCCCCTCACCCTCGACCTCCGCTCCAGTGAGTTCGACCCGTACCTCATGCTCGGGCTCCCCGGTGGAGAGCAACTCGACAACGACGACCACGAGGGCGACCGCGCCCGTTCATTCATCGCGGCGACGCCGACGCAGGACGGCCCGTGCCGGGTGGTCGTGACGAGCTTTGGAGTGGGCGAGACCGGCGCGTACGACCTCTTCATCCGCGTCGGCGGGAACTAGCGGGTGGGCTCGACGGCCGAGATAGTCCCGACCGTTCACTCTCCCGCGAACGCCAGCACGAGGTCGGGGAAAGCGAGCACCAGAGCGAGCGCCAGCAACTGGAGGGCGACGAACGGGAGCACCCCACGGTAGATCTGGCCCGTCGGACAACTCCGGCGGGGCGACGCCACGGAGGTAGAACAGCGAGAACCCGAACGGCGGCGTGAGGAACGACGTCTGGAGGTTCATCCCCAGCACCACGCCGAACCAGACGAGGTCGATGCCGAGCGCCGCCGCCGCCGGCGCCAGGAGGGGGACCACGATGAACGCGATCTCGAAGAAGTCGATGAAGAACCCCAGCACGAACACGACGAGATTCGCGGCGACCAGCAGCCCGACCACACCGCCCGGCAGCCCGACCAGCGCCTCCTCGATCCACAGGTCCCCGTAGAGGCCGCGGAACACGAGCGTGAACGCCGTCGAGCCGATGAGGAGCACGACGACCATCGTGGTCAGGGAGGCCGTCGAGCGGGCGACGTCCCCGATCATCTCGCGCGAGAGCCGCCCGTTGAAGGCCGTCAGCACGAGGGCGCCGACGGCGCCGAGCGCGCCCGCCTCCGTCGGCGTGGCGACGCCGGCGAAGATGCTCCCGAGCACGACCAGGATCAGCACGAGCGGCGGGACGAGCGCCGTCAGCACGCGCCGGACGAGAGCCATCCCGTGCTCCGACCGCTCTTCGGGCGGCAGCGCCGGTGCCGCCTCCGGACGCCGCCACGCGACGAGCCCGACGTAGAGCGCGTAGAGCGACGTCAGCAGCAGGCCGGGCACGAGCGCCCCGGCGAACAGCGCCCCGACGCTCACGCCGAGCTGGTCGCCCAGAACGATGAGGACGATCGACGGCGGCACGATCTGCCCCAACGTCCCGGACGCCGCGACGACGCCGGCCGAGAGCGGCGCGCTGTACCCGCGCTGGAGCATCACCGGCAGCGCGATCGACCCCATCGCCACGACACTCGCCCCGACGACGCCCGTCGCGGCCGCCAAGAGGGCCCCGACCACGACGACCGCCAGCGCCAGACCGCCGCGCACGCGCCCGAACAGGGCGCCGATCGTCGTCAGGAGGTCCTCCGCGAGCCGGCTCTTCTCCAGCACGATCCCCATGAAGATGAAGTACGGGACCGCCAGCAGCACCGGGTTCTGCATCACCCCGAACACGCGGTCCGCGAGGGCGAGCAAGAACGGCGGGTCGAAGTAGCCCGTCGCCAGGCCGAGCAGCGCGAAGAGAACCGACGCGCCGCCGAGCACGAGGGCCACCGGGTAGCCGCTGAAGATGAGCGCCAGCACGACGCCGACCATGATCGGCCCGAGCCAGTCGGCGAGGTCCGAGAGGAGGACGTCCACTACGCGGCGCCGTCGGCGGCCGGCCCCCGCGACGGCTGGCGGAGCACGAGCGCGGCCTCGAGGGCCTCCACGACGCCCTGGAGCGCGAGCAGCACGACGGCCACGGGCACCACCAGCTTGACCGGCCACCGCGCCAGCCCGCCCGGGTCGAGCGCGCCCTCGCGGAGGGCGACGGACTCCAGGACGGCCGGGACCGTCGCCCAGAGCAGGAGCGCGCAGAAGGGGAGGAGCAGGAAGAGAGAGCCCGCGAGGTCGATCCCGGCCCGCTGGCGGCGCGAGAGCCGGCCGTAGAGCACGTCCACGCGGACGTGGGCGTCCTCGGCGAGCGCCCACGCGGCGCCGAGCAGGAACACGGCGCTGAACAGCATCCACTGGAGGTCGCCGAGGGCGTTGAGCGCCGGGGCGATCCCCAGGAGGGGGGCGAGGTAGCGGAGGAGCGCCCCCAGCGCGCCGGCCGCCACCATCGCCACGACGAGCCGCGCCGCCAGCCACCCGATGGCGGCCGAGAGGCGGTCGGAGAGGCGGAGGAGGGCGTCGGTCACGACCTGAACCTACTCTGAACCGTCGTTCTGAGGCCAGACGCGCAGGCCCAGAAGGTGGCTAGAGGAGACGGGCGCCGCCATCACCCCGTACCCCCGCATGACCTCGGGGTCGGTTCACGGTGAGGGGATGGTCCTCGGGTCGGTGGCTCGTAGGCAAGAGCCATGGGAGACCTCTGCGATGGGTCAGGGCCCTAGCGAAGCACGCGTGGGAGGTGCACGCCGGCTCCTCCGTGTGGCCCCGAGCCCCTGAGGGGCGTCGGCGCCCGAGCCCTGTGCCGCTGGCGGGCGTCGCCAGCGGGAGCGTCGAGATCCCCGGCGAGACCGGGACGGACCCTTCTGATCCTGATGGCGGCCTCACGGCTACTACGCCACGCTGTGTCCCGCCGGCTTGATGTTCTGGTTGACGCGGAAGCGGTTCTCCGGGTCGTACTCCGCCTTGATTCGGGCCAGGCGATCGTAGTTGCCGCCGTAGGTGGCGCGGATGCGCTCGTCGCCTTCCTCCATCATGAAGTTGAGGTAGGCTCCACCCGCCGAGTGCGGGTGCAGCGCCTCCCAGTAGTCTCGTGCCCAGGCCGTGACCGGGTCGGCGTTGCCAGGGTCGGGATCGACGCCGGCGATGACCATCGACCACGTCGCGTCGCGGTAGGCCCACGCCGTCTCGTCTTCATCCACGTCGTGGACCGCGCCGTTGATCGGGTAGAGGTGCATCGTCGAGTGCATCGTCGGGACCTCGGCGTGCTTCACGTGCTCGGCAATGGCCTCGTCACTCAGCTCCTTCACGAAGTCGCCCTTCCAGTACCAGTGCAGGCCCGGCGGGTAGAGGGCATCGAAGGCGCTCTGGAGCGCCGGGTACGGCATGGCGTGGACGCCGTGGAGGGCGGGCGTGCCCACCGTCTGCACAGGCGCGAACACCTCGTCCGCCTGGTCTTCCGGCCCCGTGTAGCACCAGACGATGCCGCACATCTTCTTCCCGTGCAACGCCTCGGGGAAGGGGGGGCCGGGCGGGACTTCGAGGAAGGCGAAGAAGCCGTAGAGGTCCTCCGGGGCACCCTCGATGAAGTCGCGGTACCAGCGCATCACCTCCGGGGCCTGATCGATCGGCCAGAGCGTCGGCCCGCCGACGATGGTGTCCACCGGGTGGAGCCGGAACGCGAAGGAGGTGACGACGCCGAAGTTGCCGCCGCCGCCGCGGAGCGCCCAGAAGAGGTCGGCGTGCTCGTCTTCGCTGGCGGTGACGAAGGAGCCGTCCGCCAGCACCACGTCGGCGCTCAGCAAGTTGTCGATGGTGAGGCCGTACTTGCGCGTGAGGTAGCCGTGTCCGCCGCCGAGCGTGAGGCCGCCGACGCCGGTGGTCGAGATGATCCCGCTGACGGTGGCGAGGCCGAAGGCGTGCGTGGCCGAGTCCACGTCGCCCCAGGTGGCCCCGCCCTCGACGTGCGCCGTGCGCGCCTCGGGGTCCACGCGGACGCCGTTCATGGCCGAGAGGTCGATGCAGAGGCCGCCTTCGCACGTCCCGAGGCCCGGCCCGTTGTGCCCGCCGCCGCGCACGGCGACGAGCAGGTCGTTTTCGCGGGCGAAGGTCACGGCCGCGACCACGTCGTCGACGTCCGCGCATTGGGCGATCAACCCGGGCCGCTTGTCGATCATCCCGTTGTAGATGGCGCGGGCGTCGTCGTACCCGGCGTCCCTCGGCGTGAGGAGCGGGCCGCGCAGACGGTTTGCGAAGGACAGGACGGTGCTTTCGTCGAGGCGGGTGGGTCCGTTGGTGAGAGTGACGGCTCGGAGGGTTTCCATGACGTGCCCGGGGTGTTGTGGAGGAGGCCACGCTCAACGTCGTGGACCGGGGGTCGTGCCGCAATGCCCGAGGCGCCGGAATGCTTGACCGAAGCGCCAAACATACAAGGGTTATACTCCCTGCGGTCTCATGCGCCGCCGGGTCCTCTACATGCGATGTGATGGACGTCCTGTCTGACGTACTCGGTGCGATCCGCCTCGCGGGTTCCGTCTCCTTCACGGCGAGCATGGCCTCTCCGTGGGCGTTCGGGTCGGCCCCGGGTGACGAGCTGGCGGCGCTGATGGTGCCGGAGGCAGAATGCGTCACGCTCTTCCACATCCTCGTCGAGGGGGAGTTCTGGCTGGCACTGGACGGACAGGCGCCGGTCCACGTGCGGGAGGGCGAGGTGGTCATCGTCCCGCACGGCGATGCCCACGTCATGAGCAGCCAGCGGGGGCTGGTGCCGAGGCCGATCCTTCCGATCCTGCGCTCGCTCCCCGACGCCGAGGTCCCGCACGTGGACGTGGGCGGGAGCGGCCGTTGCAGCCGCCTCATCTGTGGGTACCTCCACTGCGACCAGCGGTTCAACCCGCTGCTGGACGCGCTCCCCCCCGTGTTGCTCGTGCGCCGCGAAGACGGAGTCGTCCGGGTGGGGCCGCCCGGCGACATCGCTGGCCCCGATGCGTGCTCGCTCGCTCGCGGCACGGCGGAGTGGATCGAGAACACCCTCCGGTTCACGATCGAGGAGGCCGAGGAGGGCCGCCCCGGCAGCGGGGCCATGCTGGCTCGGCTGGCGGAGATCCTGTTCGTGGAGGTGCTCCGGACGTACATGGCGCAGATGCCGACGAGGCACACCGGGTGGCTCGCCGGGGTGCGCGATCCCGACGTGGGGCGCGCCCTCCAACTGCTCCATGCGAAGCCGGAGCGGAAGTGGACGGTGACGAGCCTCGCGCGCGAGGTGGGGAGGTCACGCTCGGCCCTGGCCGAGCGGTTCGTCGAGCTCGTGGGGGAGCCCCCGATGCGGTACCTGTCCGAGTGGCGGATGCAGCTCGCGCAGCGGCTGATGCAGGAGCCTGGCCTCGGCACGGCGGAGGTGGCGGGTCGCGTGGGGTACGATTCGGAGGCCTCGTTCAACCGCGCCTTCAAACGGCACGTCGGAGAGCCCCCGGTGACGTGGCGGAAACGGAAGGGCCGAGCGCGCGCGCTCGGCTCGGTCCGCTAGCGGCTAGGCCGCGCGCTCCGCCATCAGCGTCCGCATCGCCCCGACCGCCAGCCCGTCGACGTGCTCGTTGAGCGGGACGCCCGCGTGGCCCTTCACCTTCACCCACGTGATCTCGTGGCGCTTCTCCTGGGCGATCAGGCGCTCCCAGAGGTCGCGGTTGAGGACCGGCTTTTTATCAGATTTCTTCCACCCGCGCCGAATCCAGCCGTCCATCCAGCGGTCGCGGAAGGCGTTGACGAGGTAGGCACTGTCCGAGTGGAGGCGGACGCGGCACGGCTCGCGGAGCGCCTCCAGGGCCTCGGCGGCGGCCGTCAGCTCCATGCGGTTGTTGGTGGTCTCAGGCTCGGCGCCCTTCAGGTCGCGCGTGACCTCGTGGGGCGAGTGGCCGTGGACGAGCGTGGCGCCCCAGCCGCCGGGGCCGGGGTTGCCCGAGCACGCGCCGTCGGTGTAGATGGTGACGTCTTTGATGGAGAGGGGGGGTGGGGTCGGGGGGATCCAAAGCTACGGGAGGAGTCGGGTCCGTTTCTGCGAGGGATTCGCCCGCCCGACTGGCGAGGACCCGCCGCCAGCAGCATCTTTCCCGGCCCACACCCCCCATCCCCACCGTGAAATTCGTCGACTACGTCACTGTCTCCGTACGCAGCGGGAAGGGGGGAGCCGGGAGCGTCCACTTCCGACGCGAAAAGTTCGAGCCGAAGGGGGGGCCCGACGGCGGCGACGGCGGCGCGGGCGGCTCCGTGATCCTGGAGGGCGACGACAACCTCTACACGCTCCTCGACCTCCGCTACAACCGGCACCACTTCGCCGACTCTGGCGAGCCCGGCGGCGGCTCCGGCAAGTCTGGCAAGGCGGGCGACGACATCGTGCTCCGTGTCCCGCTGGGGACTGTGGCGAAGGACTCCGAGACGGGCGAGGTGCTGGCCGAGATCGTCGAGCAGGGCCAGCGGGCCACGCTCGCGCAGGGTGGCCGCGGCGGGCAGGGCAACACGCACTTCAAATCGTCCACGAACCAGGCCCCGCGCTACGCGCAGCCCGGCGAGGCGGGCGAGGAGCGCGAGGTGACGCTGGAGCTGAAGCTGCTCGCCGACGTGGGCCTCGTCGGCTTCCCGAACGCCGGCAAGAGCACGCTCGTCAGCACGCTGAGCGCGGCCAAGCCCAAGATCGCCGACTACCCGTTCACGACGCTGGAGCCCAACCTCGGGATGGTCTACCTCGGCGACTGGCGTTCGTTCGTGGTGGCGGACATCCCCGGCCTCATCGAGGGCGCCTCCGAGGGGCGCGGGCTCGGCATCCAGTTCCTCAAGCACGTCGAGCGCAACGCGGTGCTCCTGTTCTGCGTCGCCGCCGACGCCGAGGACCCCGGCGCCCGGTACCAGACGCTCCTGGACGAACTGGAGGCGTTCAGCCCGCACCTGCTCAGCAAGCCGCGCCTCGTGGCCCTCACCAAGATGGACCTCGTGGGGCCGGACCTCGCCGATGCCTGGGTGGAGGAGGCCCGCGCCGGCTTCCCCGACGACGTGGACGTGCTCCCGGTCTCGGCCGTCGCCCATCGCGGCCTCGACGCGCTCAAGGAGCGCCTCTGGACCTTCGTCGAGGCCAGCCGCCCGGACGACGAGGGCGACGCCTAGACGGGCTCGGCGACGAGCAGCAGGGACAGCGGGGCGCCCGTCTCGGGGTCCAGCGGCTCGTGCGCCTCGGCCAGCCGAAGGCCCGCCGCGTCGAGGGTCCGCACCCACGACCCGAACGTCCGGGCGTACCACGGCATCGGCGCCATCTCGGCGCTGAACCCCTCGAACGACTCGGATCGCCAGCCGTCGGCGTAGGGCGGGGCGAGGGTGAGCGGGTGGACCGTCTGGACGAGCACGCGCCCGCCCGCGTCCAGGCGCTCGATTACAGCCCGGAGCACGCCGACGACGTCGTCGGAGAGGAGCGAGAAGTTGAAGACGGCCGCGTCGAAGGGGCCGCCGAGGCGCCTCGGGTCGTCTGCCGCCTCTTCGTAGCGGAGCACGTCGAAGCGCGCGCCGCCCGCGTGCCGCGCCGCGTCGATGAGCGGCTCGCTGGCGTCGACGCCGTGGACCTCGGCGCCGAGCGCCGAGAGGGCCCGCGCCAGCCAGCCCTCGCCGCACCCGGCGTCGAGGACGCGCCCGGCCGGCGGGAGGCCCGAGAGGATCGCCTCGATGATGGCCGTGTCGGTGCCCGCCAGCCGGCTGGCGATGGTGCCCTCGCGGACCGCCGCCGTCCACGGGGCGGCGTTGTCGAGCCAGGACTGGCGGAGGCGGTCGGCGGGGCGTTCCACGAGCTCTACCAGCCCTTGCGACGGGGCGTCGGGCGGTCGTCCTGCCGATCCGAGGCGGGGCGGGCGTCGCGGCGGGGCGTCGGCCAGCGGCGGGCCTCCGTCGAGCCGCGCACGACGGGGTCGTCCTCGCGGGCCTGGAAGGCGGGGCGCGTCGAGGCCACCATCGGCGCCGGGCCGGCGGCCGTCGTGACGCCGACGGACGTGCCCTGGAAGTAGTAGCCCAGGATCTCGCGGTAGGAGCGCCCCGCGCGCGCCTGCCCGCGCGCGCCGTACTGGCTCATCCCGACGCCGTGGCCGAAGCCGCGCCCGTCGAACACGTAGCGGCGGCCGTCGCTGCGGATCTGGAACTGCGTGCTGCGGACCGTCCGGGCGCCGACGGCGGCGTTCGCGACCTCGCGGAACTCCGAGCCCGAGACCGTCGCTTGGTTCGCCCCCACGAGGCGGACGCTGATCACGCGGCCCTCGCGCGACTGGCGATCGACCTGGACGTCCTGGACGCGGCCGCCGTAGCGCCTAGAGAGCGCGCGGTGGAGCGCGTCGCGGTCGGCCGTCGTCTGCCAGGCGTGGTCCGGCGCGTCGGCGTCGTAGGGGTCGGGGACGCCGCGGAGGTAGGGGACCGGCGCGCCCTCCCAGACGGACTCGTTGTCGGCGGTGTGGCCGCCGGAGGACGATGAGTAGACGGCCTCGGCCAGCCCATCGCGGTAGATCAGCACCTCGCCGGCCGTTTCCTCGGCGGCCTGCCGAGACCGCGCCGTCTCCTGTCCGATCCCCCGGTAGACCTGCGAGCGCTGGTCGTCCTCGACGTCGTAGTCGGCGGACGCGTCGCGGCGGCGGAGCGCGTAGGTGCGCGCGAGGACGGCCTGCGCCTTGACCCCCTCGATCTCGGAGAACGGGTACTCGCTCGCCACGACGCTCGCCACGTAGTCCGTCATCGGGACCTCGTTGACGAGCCGGAGCGCGCGCCCGTCGGCGCTCGCGGAGAGGCTCCCGTGGTACGTCCGGTCGGTGCGCCCGGCGCGGAGGCGGACGGGGCCGCCCTCGATCTCGACGCTCCGCCCCCGCTCCCGAAGTCCCGATCCGGAGACCTCGACCTCCGATCCCGACACCCGGAGCTGGATCGGCCCGTCGGCGGTCCGGACCTCCCGGCCGTCCACGCGGACCGCCAGCGGGGCGGCGGCGCTCACCGTCACGTCCGACGGGCCGGCGGCGGAGAGCAGGCGCACGCGGACCGGCGCGTCGCCCTGGGCGGAGGCGGGGACGGAGAGCGCGAGGCCGAGGGCGACGAGGAGCAGGGGGGCACGCATAGGCAGGGAGGATAGGCCCATTGTATCGACCGTCCCAACGGGCTCCTGTAGAAGCGGGTGGGGACGGACTACAAGCTCAGGCGGTCCCGCAGCTCCCGCGAGCGCGCCCGGCTGGCGACCACCTCGTGCCCGCCGTCGAGGACGATCTTGTAGCGGCCCGAGAACCACGAGAGCATCTCGCGCACGCGGCTCACGTTGACGAGCGCGTTGCGGTGGACCCGCATGAACACCTCCGGGTCGAGCCGGCCTTCGAGGGCGTCGAGCGTGAAGCTGACGATGTGGCGCTGGACGGCCGCGTGCGGGTCGCCCACAGGGAGGACGTACAGGTTGATGATCCCGTCCTGGACCTCGGCCGAGAGCACGTCGCGCGCCTCGATCACGAGGAGCCGGTCGCGCCCCTGAACGGTGAAGCGGTCGACGACGGGGCCGCTCGCGGCGACCGCGTCGCCGTCCTCGGCCTGCTCGTCGAGCGTGTCGAGGAGGGCCGCGAGGCGCTCGTCGGTGTCCTCGCCGTGCTGGCGGCGGGTCTCGGCGCGCCGCACCGCTTCCGCCAGCCGGTCGGCGTTGACGGGCTTGAGGAGGTAGTCGGTGGCGTTGGCCTCGAAGGCGCGGACGGCGTACTCGTCGTAGGCCGTCGTGAACACCACGTCCGGGCGCTGGCCGGGCGGCGCCTTTTCGAGCACGTCGAACCCGTCCATCTCCGGCATCCGGACGTCCAGGAAGGCGAGGTCGTACGCGGTCTCCCGGAGCTTGCCGAGCGCCTCGACGCCGTCCGCCGCCTCGTCCGGCGCGGCGACCCGGCCCTCGTCCACGAGGGGGCCGAGCAGGCGGGCCAGCCGGGACCGGGCGGGTGCTTCGTCGTCGACGATGAGGACGCGGAGAGGGCTCATGAGAGCGGGGACGGGGGGAGGGAGAGGGTGGCGTGCGTGCCGGGGTCGCCGGGGGTGATCTGGAGGCTCGCGTCGCCGCCGTAGAGCTGGGCCAGCCGGCGGTCCACGTTGGAGAGGCCGACGCCGTAGAACGCGGTCTCGCCCGTCGCGGCTCCGTCGCCGCCCGGCAGCGGGCCGACCTGCGGGGCGAGGCCCGCGCCGGTGTCGGCCACGCGAATGCGGAGCGTGTCCCCGTCGAGCCGCGCGGTGACGTCCACGCGCCCGCCGCCGCGCTTCCGCTCGATCCCGTGCTTGACGGCGTTCTCGACGAGCGTCTGCACGGCGAAGGCCGGGACGGGCCGGTCGAGCGTGTCGGGCTCGACGTCGATGGAGACGACCAGAGCGTCCCCGAACCGGGCCTGCTCCACGTTCAGGTACCGCTCGACGAGCCGGAGCTCGTCGCGGAGCGGGACGAGGGCCTGGCCGCTCGCGGTCAGGACGTCCCGGAACAGGCCGGCCAGGTGCTCGACGGTCGCCTCGGCCTCCTCGGGCCGCTCGCCGATGAGCGCCGCGACGGTGTTGAGGGCGTTGAACAAAAAGTGCGGGTTGATCTGGGCGCGGAGCGCCGCCAGCTCCGCCTCGGCGGTCTGGCGGACGAGCGCGCGCTCGCGGTCCAGGAGCCGGAGCCGCTCGACGGCCACCGCCAGCTGCGCCGCCAGCGACCGGAGGCGGTCCACGTCCTCGGTGTTGTAGACGGCGAACCGGCGGGCCTTCCGGCCGAGCACGACGAGGCCGACCGGCGTGCCCCGGCCCGTCGTGACCGGCACGGCGAGCGCCACGCGGAGGCGTTCCAGGCGCGCCGAGAGGGCCGCCGGCAGCGTCGACTCGTTGAGCTCCTCGTTCCGCGACCACACGAGCCCCTCGTTGCGGATGCGCACCCAGACGCGCTCCAGGTCGGCCTGCGTGAAGCTGGGCGCCTCGGGCCGGTACGTCGCCTTCACCCAGCGCTCGTCGGGGGTCCCGCTCGCCGCCTGCAAAAACACCGCCGCCGACTGAACGCCCAGCGCCTCCCCGACGGCCTGCACCGTTTCCTCCGCCAGGCGCTCGACGTCGAGCAGCAGTCGGATGTCCTCCCCCAGGCGGTCCAGCCGCCGCCGCGCCCGCTGGCGGTCGGTGCGGAGCGAGCGCTGGACGCCGTCGCGGAGGGCCGGCGAGAGCCGCTCCAGGAGGGCGAGCACGACCACGACCAGCACGCCGAGCGCGAGCGGGTGCGCCCCGCCCGGGAGGTACAGGTCGAACAAGAGCGACCCGACCGCGACGACCAGGAACGCGACGCCCAGCATCAGGAGGGAGGCGACGCCCCGGATCAGGAACACGTCGAACTGCCCGTAGCGGAGCGTCGAGAGCGAGACGAGCGCGACGGGGAGGAGCGAGAAGAGCTGGAAGGCCGTCACGAACCACGCCGTCGTGATCTCGGCCGTGGGCGGGCTCTGCGCGATCCGCGTCACCACGAGCACGGCCCCGAGCGTGGCGACGACCGCCACGAGGGCGCTCCCGATCCGGCTCCACCGCAGCGTCGGCCGCGCGGCGTCGTCCTGCTCCCCGACCGGGCGGAACAGCGAGAGGCCCGTCGCGGCGGCCACGTAGACGCACACGTAGAACAGGATGGGCACGGCGAAGGCGTTGGGCGGCAGCGGCCCGAGGTTGCCCGCCAGCGTCGCCACCACCACGCCCACGCTGAGCACGAGCGGCGGCACCACGAACGCCCACCGGACGAGGCCCAGCGGGACGGCCGCCCGCCACACGCGCAGGCTCTGGTCCAGGAGGAGGAGCGGGTAGAGGATCCACCCGGTGAGGGCGATCAGCGTGAGCGCGTCGAAGACGGTCCCCGTCGTGGTGCTCCCGGCCGGCGGGGCGCCCCAGACCTCGACCCACAGCAGCCGGAGGAGGTTGCCGCCCACCCACACGAGCGCCGCGCCGATCAGGAGCTTCGAGCGCCGCGCGCGCGGGCTCCGCTCGGCCAGGGGCGTGACGGTGAGGTAGGCGAGCAGGTGGAGGAAGGCCACGACCGCGAAGCCCCAGCCCGCCGCCGTCCAGAGCGTCGCGCTCAGCGGGAAGAGAAATGTCGGGTACCGGACGATGCGGACGGCGGCCTCCTGGCTGAGCCCGCCGCGCACCACCTCGTAGGTCAGGACCGTCCCGGTGGCCCGCTCCACCAGGCGGTCGACGTCCTCGGCGGTCGAGATGGGCAGGTAGTCGATCCGCATCAGCAGGTCGCCGGCCGCCACGCCGGCGCGGGCGGCCGTGCTCCGGGGAAACACGTAGGCCGCCTCCACGCCGCTCGCGCCGTCCACCCACCGGACGCCGTCGAACCCGCTCGGCGGCGTCTCCTCCAGCGGCCCGACCGTCGCCACGTACTCGGTCCAGCGCACCGCCAGCCGGCCGAGCGGGTACAGCGCGAGCGCGGCGACGAGCAGCGCGAGCGCGCGGGCGAGCCAGCGGGAGGGGGGCGCGGACATGGCGGAATCTAGACCGGCCGTGAGGCGTGGCACGGGTATGCCCCAACGCCCCACGCTCGTCGACACGCACGTCCACCTCTACCTCGACGCCTACGACGCGGACCGCGACGCCGTCGTCGCCCGCGCCCGCGAGGCCGGCGTGGGCGTCCAGATCCAGCCGGCCGTGGACGTGGCCTCCATCGCGAAGGCGCTCGACCTCTGCGACCGCTACGAGGGCGTCTACGCCATGGCCGCGCTCCACCCGACCTACGTCGCCGACGCCGCGCCCGACGCGCTGGCGGACGTCGAGGCCGCCCTCTCGGACCCGCGCGTGCTCGCCGTGGGAGAGACGGGGCTCGACTACTACTGGAGCCGCGAGCACGAGGAGCGCCAGCGGGACTCGCTCCGCGCCCACGCCCGGCTCGCCATCGAGCACGACCTCCCGCTCGTCCTCCACAACCGCGACCAACGGGGCTCCGACGACGCCTCGCGCGACCTCGTCGAGATCCTCCGCCAGTCGAAGGCGGAGCACGCGCAGGGCGGCCGCCTCCGGGGCGTGTTCCACTGCTTCGGCGGGCCGCCGTGGCTCGCGGCCGACGTGCTGGACCTGGGCTTCCACGTCGGGCTGGGGGGCACGCTCACGTTCAAGAACGGCGGCGTCCCCGAGGCCGTCGCGGACGTGCCGCTCGACCGGATCGTCCTCGAGACGGACGGGCCGTACCTCGCGCCGGCGCCGCACCGGGGCACGCGGAACGAGCCGGCCTACGTCGCCCTCGTCGCCGACCGACTGGCGGAGCTGCGCGGCGTGCCGGCGGACCGGGTCGCCGAGCGGACGACCGAGACGGCGATCCGTCTGTTCCGTCTGCCGGAGCCGCGTGGCTCGGAGGCGTAGGGGCGCCGTCGGTGGCGCGGGCTACGTCGCCAGTCCGTGTCCCCCCACCGGCTCCGTCTCAAACCGCTCGCCGAATCCCGCGATCATCGGGCGGCCCTTCGCGATGGCGTCCTGAACGGACGGGAGCGAGAGCGACGCCTCGTGCGCGTCCTTGCTCTCCCACACCTCCGAGACCCACAGCGCGTCGGCGTCTCCGACGTCGCGGGCGACGACGTAGCTCAGGCACCCCGGCATCCCGGAGACGCCGTTTAGGAGGACGCCGATCAGCTCGTCGCGGCGTCCGGGAGCGGCGAGCATTTTCCCGATCAGGCCGTACCTCGTCATGGTGGGGTGGGGGAGCGTTCTGGCGGAGTCAGTCGAAGTCGCTGCAGCTCATGAAGTAGTGGCAGCGCGGGCAGCGGTACTTGCAGCCCTGATTGACGAGGCGTGCCGAGCAGTTGGGGCAGAAGTCCCAGTGGTTCGCGGCAGGGCGGTTCGCTTGGGAGTCGATTGTGCCGTTATTGCAAACAACGCTTTCCCCACTCGAGAACGGCAACGACGGCTCAGGGAGACGCGGACGAGGGGAGGGGTTCATCGCTCAGGCGGCCAGAAGCTGCTCGCCCGCTCGGGCCGCCAGCCGGAACGCAGACACCAACTCGTCGAAGTCGGGCCAGTCGTCGCGGCTGAACGACCGGACGGTGTCGCCCATCCCGACCGTCAGCTCGCCGTACGCCAGCCGCGCGGAGACGACCGGCACGAGCCGCTGGCGGTCGCGGTCGCCGGCGGCCTCCCAGACGGAGCGGACCGCGGCGAACGGGCCTTGGATCTCCACCTCGGCCGGCGTCCGGTGGAGCGTGCTCTGCCCGTAGGCCGCCGCGCCCGCGTAGACGGCGGCCGTCCCGGCCACGAACGGCCACAGGATCGACTCGCCCTGGAGCGCCGCCGCCAGCCCGACCGTCATCACGGCCAGGAGCGCCAGCGCCACGGGCCGCGACTGCGCCTGAAGCGAGAGGACGGCCCGCGACGTGGCGCCGGGGTGGTGGGCGCTCTGGAACGTCACGGCGTGACCGCGGCCGTCGCGCCGTCGCCGGCCGCGTCGGTGGGCTCGGGCGCGAGGAACGGGTAGGTGAAGTGCTTCGCTGGGACGAACGTCTCTTTGATCGAGCGGAGGCTGGTCCAGCGCAGGAGGTTCAGCTTCGAGCCGGCCTTGTCGTTCGTCCCCGAGCCGCGCGCGCCGCCGAACGGCTGCTGCCCGACGACGGCCCCGGTCGGCTTGTCGTTGAGGTAGAAGTTGCCGGCGGCGTCCGCCAGCCGGTCGGTGGCGTGGGCGAGGACCGTCCGCTCGCGGGCGAAGACGGCGCCGGTGAGCGCGTACGGGCTCGTCCGATCCACCAAGTCGAGGATCTCGTCGAACGGCTCGGAGGCGACGTAGACCGACGCGACCGGCCCGAAGATCTCCTGCTCCATCGTCTCGTATGCCGGGTCGCTGGCGACGAGGACGGTCGGGTCCACGAAGTAGCCGTCCTCTTTCCGGTACGTCCCGCCGTGGGCCACCTCCACGCCGTCGGCCTCCTGGGCGCGGTCGATGTAGCCGGTGATCTTGTCGAACGCCGTCTCGTCGATCACGGCGTTGACGAAGTTGGAGAAGTCCTCGACGGGTCCGACGGTGATCTCCGCCAGTTGGGCCTCGAGCGACCGCTGCACGTCCGGCCACAGGGCCTCCTGGACGTAGATCCGGCTGGCGGCGGAGCACTTCTGCCCCTGGTACTCGAACGAGCCCCGGACGATGGCCGTCGCCACGGCGTCGGGGTCGGCGGACTCGTGGGCGACGATAAAGTCCTTGCCGCCGGTCTCGCCCACGATACGCGGGTAGGTCCGGTAGCGGTCGAGGTTCGAGCCGATGGTGTGCCAGAGGTGCTGGAACGTCTTCGTCGACCCGGTAAAGTGGAGGCCCGCCAGGTGCTCGCTCGCCAGGACCGGGTCGCCCACGTCGGCCCCGTCGCCGGGGAGCAGGTTGACGACGCCCGGCGGCAGGCCGGCCGCCTCCAGCAGCTCCATGATGACGCCGGCCGAGTACATCTGCGTCGGCGCCGGCTTCCAGAGCGTCGTGTTGCCCATCATGGCCGGCGCCGTGGGCAGGTTGGCGGCGATGGCCGTGAAGTTGAACGGCGTCACGGCGAACGTGAACCCTTCGAGCGGCCGGTACTCGGTCCGGTTCCAGACGCCCGGCGCGCTGAGCGGCTGCTCCTCGTACACCTCGCGCATAAAGTGGACGTTGAACCGGAGAAAGTCGATCAGCTCGCACGCCGAGTCGATCTCGGCCTGGTAGGCGTTCTTCGACTGGCCGAGCATGGTGGCCGCGTTCATCCGGTCGCGGAAGGGCCCGGCGAGCAGGTCGGCGGCCTTGAGGAAGATGGCGGCCCGGTCGGTCCAGTCCATCCGGCTCCAGTCGTGGCGGGCCTCGACGGCGGCGTCGATGGCGGCCTCGACGTCTTCCGTCCGCGCCTTGTGGTACGTCCCGAGCGTGTGGCCGAGGTCGTGCGGCGGGCGCATCGTGGCCGTCCGCCCCGTCTCGACGCGCCGGCCCCCGACGACGGGCAAGATCTCGACCTCCGAGGCGCGCATCTCGCGCAGGGCGCGCCGCAGCGAAGCGCGCTCGGGGCTACCCGGCGCGTACGTGCGGACGGGCTCGTTGAGTGGGACGGGCGGTGTGGCGACGGCGTTGTGCATGGAGGGGCGTCAGTCAGGGGGAGGAAAAGATAGAGAGGCGGGCAGCGGCTGGCCGTCGTGGACGAGGTTCGGGCAAACGCCGCCCCGTGTCTGCCCCGGTGAAGGGCGCCGCTGGCGGCCGTCGCCAGCGGCGAGCCGGCGCACCGCGAGATGTGGCGATCTTGCCGGTCCCCTCCTACGCCCCCGTGATCGGACCGTTCGAACAGACCCTCGCCCTGCGTTACCTCCGAGGGGCCGAGGGGCGCGACGAGCGGCGCGGGTTCCTCCGGTTCGTCGTGGTGGCCGCGATCGGCGGCGTGGCCGTCGGGACGGCGGCGCTGCTGCTGGCGCTCATGATCGTGCGCGGCTTCAGCCGCGAGATCGAGTCCAAGATCGTCGGGTTCGGGCAGGACGTGCACGTGGAGAGCTTCCTGGGCGATCCGCTGGAGCGGGCCGACACGCTCGTGACCCGCCTGGAGGCGGTCCCCGGCGTCGAGCGCGCCACGCCGGCCGTGATCGACTTCGGTCTGCTGAGCGTGCCCGGCGGCGACGCCGACCGCGTGGACGGCCTCCTCCTCTGGGGCACGACGCCCGATGGACAGCCCTTCGTCTCGGATCGTGTCCGCGACGGCGGCGCGTTCTCGTTCACGGAGGACGACCGCGATCTCCCCGGTGTCGTCCTCGGCCTCCGGCTGGCGGAGCGGCTCGGGCTGGCGGTGGGCGACCGCGTGACGGCGTACTCGACGCGCGGACTCGGCGCCGGCCAGCTCCAGTCGCGGCCGCGCATCCGCCAGTTCCACGTCGCGGGCATCTTCGAGACCGGCCTGGCCGACTTCGACGACCAGTTCGCCTACATCGACCTCGACGAGGCGCGGAGGCTCTTCGGCTACGGCCCGCTCGAAACCACGCGCATCGACCTCACGCTCGCCGACCGCCAGCAGGCGCGGGCCGTGGCCGACGCGATCACGGACGGGATCGGGCCGCCGGTCTACGCCCGGCCCATCGAGGACGTCTACCGGGGCCTCTTCGCCTGGGTCGAGCTCCAGCAGAGCATCGTCCCGCTCGTGATCTCGATCCTGGTGATCGTCGCCGCCTTCAACATCATCGGCGCGCTCCTGATGGTGGTGCTGGAGAAGGCGCGCGAGATCGGGACCGTCCTGGCGATGGGCGCGAGCCGGGCCGCCGTCCGGCGTCTGTTCGTCGTGTTCGGGTTTCTGGTGGGCGTGATCGGGTCGCTGATCGGGACCGTGCTGGCGGTCGGGCTCGGGCTGTTGCAACTCCGGTTCAGCCTGATCTCGCTCCCGCCCGATGCCTACTACCTCGACACCGCCCCGGTGGAGCTGCGGGTGGTGGACATCGCAGTGACGGTGGTCGTGGCCATCGCCCTGTGCACGCTCGCGGCCTACGTGCCCGCCCGCGCCGCCTCGCGTATCGAGCCGATTCGGACGATCCGGTTCGGGGGGTAGGGGAGCATTCCGGGTGATCTCCGCTCGCTCCGCTGGCGACGGCGCCCGCCAGCGGGACGGCTTCAACCGCAGGACGCGAACACAGCGCGGAGCCTGGCGTAGCCCCCTCGAACATTCCCACACCCATGGCTCTCTCGACCGGCGACACCGCCCCCGACTTCACCCTCTACGACGACCAGACCGAGCCCTTCACGCTGAGCGAGGAGAGAAAGAGCGGCCCCGTCGTCCTCCTGTTCTTCCCCGGCGCCTTCACGAGCGTCTGCACCACCGAGCTGAACACGGTCGGCAACGACTACGCGCGGTACCAGGACCTCGGCGCCCAGGTCGTCGGGATCTCGACCGACTCGCCGTTCGCGCTCGGCGAGTTCAAGAAGGCCAACGGCTTCCCGTTCCGCCTCCTCTCCGACCACGACGGCGAGGTCTCGGAGGCGTACGGCGCCAAGTACGACCACGACTTCACGCCGATGAAGCTGGACCGGATCTCGAAGCGCGCCGCGTTCGTCGTCGGCCAAGACGGGACGATCGAGTACGCCGAGGTCCTGGAGAACGCCGGCAACCAGCCCGACTTCGGCGCCGTCCTCGACGCGCTCGCAGATGCCTGATCCGCCGTCCGACCTGACGCGGTGGACGGGCCTGAGCCACGAGGTTCTGCCCGTCGTCGACGTGCACACGTTCCTGGCCGACGAGCGGGCCGGCGGCACGTGCGTGTTCGTCGGCACCAGCCGCCGCTGGACGGACGGCGTCGAGACGGACCTGCTCTCGTACGAGGCGTACCCCGAGATGGCCGAGGCCGAGCTCGACCGGCTGGCGGCGGCGGCGGCGACGCGGTGGGAGGTTGTCCGACTGGCTCTCCTCCACCGCCTCGGCGACGTGCCGCCGCCCGAGGCCAGCGTCGTCGTCGGCGTGGCGTGCGCGCACCGCGCCGAGGCGTTCGAGGCGTGCCGCTGGCTGATCGACACGCTCAAGGCCGACGTCCCGATCTGGAAAACCGAGCACGCTCCCACCTCCTGACCCATGTCCGCCTTTTCCATCCGCGACCTCCACGACCGCGCCCGCCGCCTCGCCAAACGGATCGCGCTTCCCGAAGGGGAAGACCCGCGCACGATCCGCGCCGCGGCCTGGCTGGCCGAGCACGAGGTCGTCAAGCCGATCCTCATCGGGAACGAGGCCGCGATCCGGGCGGAGGCGACCGCCCAAGGCGTCGTGCTCCCGCACACGGTCCCCATCGCCGATCCGGCCACCAGCGAGCGCCGCCAGTCCTACGCGCAGGCGCTCTTCCAGAAGCGGAAGCACAAGGGGATGACCTACGAGCAGGCGCGGGACGAGGCCGCCGACGTGCTGTACTTCGGGGACCTGATGGTGGATGCGGGCGACGCCGACGGCTGTGTCGCGGGCGCCTGCCACCCGACGCCCGACGTGGTCCGGGCCGCGATCCAGGTCTTGGGCGTGGCCGAGGACTCGGCGCTCGTGTCGTCGTTTTTCTTGATGGTCTTGCCCGACGGCCGGCCGCTGACCTACGCCGACTGCGGCGTCAATCCGCTCCCGACGCCCGAGCAGCTGGCGTCGATCGGGCTCGACGCCGCCGCCAACCACCGCTTCATGACCGAGCAGGAGCCGCGCGTCGCGTTCCTGTCCTTCTCGACGAAGGGCTCGGCCGAGCACGAGGCCGTCGACCGCGTCCGCCAGGCCGTCGAGATCGCGCAGGCCAAACGTCCCGATCTGCTCATCGACGGCGAGTTCCAGTTCGACGCGGCGTTCGACCCGGCGGTGGGGGAGCGGAAGGCGCCGGGCAGTGCGGTCGCCGGCCGCGCCACGGTCTACGTCTTCCCGAGCCTCGACGCCGGCAACATCGGGTACAAGATCACGCAGCGGATCGGCGGGGCGGAGGCGTTCGGGCCGATCCTCCAGGGCCTTCGGCTCCCCGCCAACGACCTCTCGCGCGGGTCGGACTGGGAGGACATCGCGAACGTGGCGACCATCACGGCGCTCCAGGCAGGGGCCGCGAACTAAGTTTATCCGTTATTGCAATTGATCCTCTCTATCCTCCAGACCAACCCCGCCAAGACGGAGCGAGACGACAACCTCGCCGCCGTGGGGGAGGCCATCGCCGGTCTCGACGCCGACCTCCTCGTCCTCCCGGAGCTGTTCGCGTCCGGCTACTTCTTCGACTCGACGGAGCAGGCCCGCGCCCTCGCCGAGCCCGTCCCGGACGGTCCGACGGTCCGCCAGCTCGAGGCGTGGGCGCGCGACACCGGAGCGACGGTCGTGGCCGGGCTCCCCGAACGCGACGGCGACGATCTCTACAACGCGGCCGTCGTCGTCACGCCGAAGGGCTGGCTGGGGACGTACCGCAAGACGCACCTCTACTACGAGGAGACGCTCCACTTCACGCCCGGCGACACCGGCTTTCCCGTCTGGACCGTCACGGACCGCTCGGGCACGAGCTACCGCCTCGGCGTGATGGTCTGCTTCGACTGGATCTTCCCCGAGTCGGCGCGGACGCTGGCCCTCGGCGGCGCCGACGTGATCGCGCATCCGTCCAACCTCGTCCTGCCGCACTGCCCGTCGGCCATGCCGATCCGCGCCCTCGAAAACGGCGTGTTCACGGCGACGGCCAACCGGATCGGCTCCGAGACGAACGGCCGCGAGACGCTGACCTTCATCGGGCGCAGCCGCATCTGCTCGCCCGGCGCTGAGGTGCTGGCGGAGGCTCCCGACAGCGAGGTCGCATTGATCTCGGCGGAGATCGACCCCCGGACGGCACGTCAGACGCGCCTCAACCCGTACAACGACCGCGTCGCAGACCGCCGGCCGGACCTCTACACGGCGTCGGGAAACGCCTAGATCGACTCCAGGGCGCGCCGAATGCGGTGCTCCGGCTCTGGGTTCAGGTCGGGCTCGAACGGCAAGCCGGTAACGGTCTCGTACAGCTCGACGTACCGTTCGCTCACCTCCCGTACGAAGTCCGGTGGCAGGTCGGGGAGCGTCTGGCCGCTGAGCCCCTGGAAGCCGTGGTCCATCAGCCACTCGCGGACGAACTCCTTCGAGAGCTGGCGCTGCGGCTCGCCGGCCGCGAGGCGCTCCTCGTAGCCGTCGGCGTAGTAGTAGCGGGACGAGTCCGGCGTGTGGACCTCGTCGATCAGGAGCAGCCGCCCGTCCGGCGCGCGTCCGAACTCGTACTTCGTATCGACCAGGAGCAGGCCCCGCTCGGCGGCCATCTCTGTGCCGCGCGCGAACATCGCCAGCGCGAGCGACGCGGCCTCGTCGAGCGTAGGAGCGTCGAGAATGCCGCGCTCCAGGATCTCGGCGCGGGAGACGTCCTCGTCGTGCCCCTCGGCCGCCTTCGTGGCCGGCGTGAGGATCGGCGCCGGCAGCTTCTCGGACTCCCGGAGGCTGCCGGGGAGCGACTCGCCACACAACACGCGCCCCCCGTCGCGGTAGACGCGCCACGCGTGGCCGGCGAGGTACCCGCGCACGACAAACTCAATGGGCAGCGGCTCGCACCGCACGCCGACCGTCACGTTGGGGTCGGGGACGGACAGGACGTGGTTGGGGGCGACGTCGGCCGTCCGCTCGAAGAAGTAGGCCGCGACGCCGTTGAGCACCTGCCCCTTCAGCGGGATCGGCTGGCGGAGGACGTGGTCGAACGCGGAGATCCGGTCCGTCGTGACGAGGACGAGCCGGCCGTCGCCCAGGTCGTACGTGTCGCGGACCTTGCCCTGGTAGCGCTCGCCGATGCCGAGGTCGGTGGCCGCCAGCGGCGGCGGGAGCGTTGGTGGAACCATCGGGGCTACGCGCTCGGGGCCGGCCCGGACGAGCCGCGGATCATCAGCTCTAGCGGGAGCTGCACGTCGACGCGGTCCTGGTGCTGCGACTGGAGCCGCTCGAGCAGGCGGACCGTCGCCATGCGGCCGGCCTCGTGCATCCCCTGCGCGACGGTCGTCAGGTCGAGGAAGCGGCTCAGCTTCAGGTCGTCGTAGCCGACGATGGAGACCTCGCGGGGGATGCGGATCGAGTTGTCCCGGGCGTACGCCCACGCGCCGTAGGCCTGCACGTCCGACGACGCGAAGACGGCCGTCGGCGGGTTGTCGAGCGCCATCAGCTTCTCCATCGCCTCGGCGCCCGCCTCCTCCGAGAAGCCGGCGTGCTTGACGGTCTGGCCGGAGACGACGAGGGACGGGTCGAACCGGATGCCGGCCGCGTCGAGCGCGCTCCGGTACCCGCTCAGGCGAGGCGTGGAGTTGGTGCTCCAGGCGTGGGCCGTGATGAGGGCGACCCGCTCGTGACCCGACTCGATCAGGTACTCCGTCGCCTGCCGGGCGCCGGCGTCGTCGTCCCACCAGTAGGCGTCGAGGCCCGAAAACCGGCTCCCGAGCAGGACCACCGGCGCCTGCATTCCGCCAAGCTGGTCGGAGAGCGGCTCGTCGACCGGGAGCGCCACGAGGAGCAAGCCATCGACGGCGCCCCGGCTCAGGAAGCGCTGCAGCGTCGGGTAGGGCTGCGCCGAGCCGAGGTTGCAGAGGAGCAGGTCCATGTCCAGATCCCGGACCACGTCCTTGACGCCCTTCAGGATCTCGACGAAGAACAGGGACGTGGCGGAGGGCAAGGCCACGGCGATCGAGGCCGTGGACTGCTGGGCCAGCTTCCGGGCCGTCCGCTGCGGCTGGAAATGGAGCTTCTGGATCGCCGACTGGACGCGGTCGCGGGTGGCGTCGGAGACCTCGTTCGACCCGTTGAGGACGCGGGAGACCGTCGAGATGGCGACGCCCGCTTCCGAGGCGACGTCGTAGATGGTAGGGCGGGAAGGCCGGTCGGCCATGGGCGGCGCGGGAAGGGGCCTAAAGGTACCCGCGCCCGCGCGTTCCGCGCCGAACTCTGCTACGCGCCGGAGCGGGCGGTTGGATTAAATCTCTGGGGGTGCCCTGCCACCTCGTACGCCGTCCGGATCGCGTCTGTCGCCTCTTTCTTGGCCGCTTGCAACGCGGCCTCGTACTCATCTCCGTCGATCAAAGAGCCGAGGACTGTTATTGCATACACACTCGACAACCCATCAACATCCACATCAGACGCAGCAGACTCGTAGAGAGCGAAGTCCTCGCCGTCATAGTACAAGTCCGAATGGAAGGGAGCCGGTGCGGCCCCGTCTCCCTGAGAGCCGGGGTCTTCGGCCGCGTCGTAGAACCTGTACGGGAGGGTCCCGCAGCGGACCACGACGCGCCGGGCGCCGCGGTGATGGAGCCGCTGGGCGGCTACCTGTGCGTCATCCAGCGACTCGATCTGCCCGCCGGTGACCAGCTCGGCATCGGCACGTGAGAGCGTCACCAGGTCTGGGACCGCCAGCCGCTCGGCGATGGCGTCGATCCCTCGGGCGGAGAGGACGGTCTCACCGCTCGGGCCAGATGCCACGAGGTCGAGAACTACGGGGACGCTGGTCCCCTCGAAATGGTCGAGCACGGCCGCCGCTGTTTTGGGTCCGCCCAGGATGCCGATCTTGACGCCCTGGACAGGGCCGGCGCCGGAGAGGTGGTCGAGTTGGGCGTGGACCGTGTCGACCGGCACGTCGGTCACGTCCGTGACCACGCCGCCGCTGGCGACGACGATGGACGTGCAGATGGGCATCGGCGCGAGACCACGCGCCCGAGCGGCGAGCACGTCGGCCGCCAGCCCGCGTTCGCTGACAGTGTAGAGGCCGCCGACGACGGCGACGGGGCGTAGAATCATGCCTGGAGGGGGGGTATCCACGCCAAGGTACGGGCGCGTCCTGCCGTTCTCCTCGGCCTATCTTGGCTCGGAATCGCTCCCACCCTGATGGCCCGCGTCGCACTCGAACACGTTCGGAAGGTCTACGACAACGACTTCGTCGCCGTCCACGATGCGACGCTCGAGATCGGTGACGGCGAGTTCGTCGTCTTGGTCGGGCCCTCTGGGTGCGGCAAAAGCACGACGCTGCGGATGATCGCGGGACTCGAGTCGATCACCTCCGGGACGCTCCGCATCGGCGAGCGCGTGGTGAACGACGTCGCCCCGAAGGACCGCGACATCGCCATGGTCTTCCAGAACTACGCGCTCTACCCGCACATGACCGTGTTCGACAACATGGCCTTCGGGTTGAAGCTTCGCAAGTTTCCCAAGGCCGAGATCGAGGAGCGCGTCCGCACGACCGCCGACGTTCTGGGTCTTCAGAGCGTCCTCGACCGGAAGCCTAAAGCGCTCTCCGGCGGGCAGCGCCAGCGGGTCGCACTCGGCCGCGCCATCGTCCGCAAACCGGCCGTCTTCTTGTTCGACGAGCCGCTCTCAAACCTCGACGCCAAGCTCCGGGTGCAGACGCGGACAGAGATCTCGAAGCTCCACAGCGACCTCGGCGCGACCATGATCTACGTCACGCACGATCAGGTGGAGGCGATGACGATGGGCGACCGGATCGTCGTGCTGAGCGACGGGCACGTGCAGCAGGTGGCGCCGCCGCTCGAACTGTACAACCATCCCGTCAACACGTTCGTCGCCGGGTTCATCGGGAGCCCGGCCATGAACTTCCTGTCGGGGACGGTCAATGGGTCGGGCGTCCAGGCGGAAGACGGCGTCCGCTTGAGCTCACCCCGCGACCTTATATATACAGGAGCCGTCACCGTCGGCATTCGGCCCGAGGACCTCTACGTCGAGGGCCACGTTCCGACCGGTCGGAACGTCTCGGCCCCGATCCAAACCACGATCGACGTGCTGGAGCCGATGGGCAACGAGGTGGTCCTGTACGCGACGACCGCCAGCGGGAACCGGCTGGTGGGCCGCGTCGAGCCGCAGAAGCTTCCGGCGCCCGGCGAGCCGCTGGCGCTCGTGCTCGACGAGGACAAGATCCACCTGTTCGACGAAGCCACGGGTCAGTCCCTGCGTTCGCACGGGGAAGGAGTCGTCACGCCGGCGTAAGGCCCTGGGGAGTGCTCGGGTCGACTCGGGTGGCACTTACTTACGATAACAGTTATTATCGCACAGCCAGAACCGAGATCCATGAGCGACCTCTCGTTACCGACCCCGCCTGCCCGACAGCCGCTCGGTCGGGCTTTCACCGCCGAGTCGGACCTGATCCCACTCTACCTGCTGCGGTACGACCGAGAGAACACGCGCAAGGCCTACCGCCGAGACTTGGAGCGCTTCTTCGGGTCCGAGGCCGTGACACTGGCGATGGCCCGCCGCGTCGCGTTCCCACACGTCAACCAGTTCGTCGAGATGCTGGAAGGCGACGGCAAGAGCCCGGCGACCATCCGACGGAACATCGCCTGCCTGAGGGGCTTCTTCGCGTGGCTGGTGGCGCTGGGAATGCTCGACCTCAACCCGGCCGACCGCCAGTTGGTCCGACGGGTCGCCTCGGTCCGGCCTCAAGACCGGATGCTCACGGTCCTGACGCGGGAGCAAGCCGCCGCCTTGCTGTCCGCCGTCGACATGGACAAGGAGACGGGTCCTCGCGACAAGACCCTCGTCTCGACCTTGCTCCACTGTGTTCTTCGGAGGGCCGAAGCCGCAGCGATGGACTTTGATCATTTACACCAGGCGGGGCCATACTGGGTGCTCAGGCTGCCCCGTACAAAGGGGGGCGCCGAGCAATCCGTGAAGGTTCCGGGCCCGGTTGCCGAATCCATTCTGGATCTGAAGGAGACGTACGGATATTCATCCGGTCCTGTATGGCGCTCTTTTAGCAATAACAGATCTAGAGGGAATCGGCTATCTGCCACATCGATCTATATGATCGTCCACCGCCTCGCTGTCGATGCAGGCATTCCATCATCCGTAGGTGCACACACGATGCGTCACACAGGCTGCACGCTGGCGATCGAAGGGGGCGCTTCGATCCAACAGGTTCAGACGCACGCGCGACATAAGAACATCGAGACCACAATGATGTATGTCCACCAGCGGGACCGACTCGCGAACAGCGCGGCCGACTACATCGACCTGTAGGCGCCAGGCTCACCAGACTCATGGACTACGACCTCATCGTTGTTGGCTCTGGCCACAACGCACTTATCTCGGCCGCATACGTCGCCCAGGCGGGGTATCGAGTGGGCGTGTTTGAGCGCCGTTCGGTGGTAGGAGGCGCCGTCTCGACCGTGGAGCACGTCCCTGGGTACCAGTTCGATCTGGGCGGGTCGGCGCACATCCTCATCCGTCTGACGCCCATCGTCGAGGAGCTGGGGCTGGCTGACTACGGGCTCGAATATCTGGATCTCGATCCGCTATTTTTTGCTCCATACGAGGACGGCGACTCCGTATTCATCTACCGAGACGCAGACCGGACGGCGAACGAGCTTGACCGTTCGTTTCCGGGTGAGGGAGAGGCTTATCGCTCGTTTATCGACACGTGGGCTCCGTTCTCACGCACGGTGAAAGATGTCTTCCTGTCGGCTCCAAGCCCCTTCGAGATTGGGAAGTCCTTCGCCTTCGGCGAGTCTGCCCAGATCGACTGGCAGAACGCTCTCGGAACCATCCTCCGGCCTTACGGGGAGGTGGTCGACGAGTTTTTCCAGGAGGAGAAGGTCAAGACTCCGTTGGTGTGGATGGCGGCGCAGAGCGGCCCCCCTCCTACCGAGCCGCTCAGCGCGCCGTTTTTGCTCTGGCATCCGTTGTACCACGAGAGCGGCGTCGCCAGACCACGGGGAGGATCCGGAGGGCTCACGAAGGCGCTACGCGCGCACATTGAGAGCCACGGCGGAGACGTATTTACGGACGCTCCGGTCGAGACCATTCTGACCCAGAACGGGAAAGCTGTTGGCGTCCAGACCCGGCTTGGGTCGTTCACGTCTCGGGCCGTTCTTTCGGGTGCACACATCCTCGAAACACTCGACCACCTCTTGCCCCGACAGCACCGGCCGGACTCGGCGGACCAGATGCGTGTGGGGAACGGGTTCGGGGCCGTCCTGCGGCTGGCGCTGTCCGAGCCCGTCCGCTACGCGGCAGCTCCCGGCGACGACGCCCGGACGGCGCTCCAGCTCGTCTGCCGGGACCGCCAGCAGATCCACAATGCGTATGCCGATTACCTGAAAGGGCATCCCGCATCGGACCCGCCAATCGTCGGCATGAGCTTTTCGGCCGTAGACGACACGCTCGCGCCGCCCGGCGGGGAAGTCCTCTGGCTGTGGGCCCAGTACTTCCCGTACGAGCTGGCGAACGGTCAGCACTGGGACGACATCGGAGACCGCGTGGCCGACACCATCCTCGACGCCTTCGAAGTCTACGCGCCGGGCACGCGCGACAAGGTCGTGGGACAGCTCTTCCAGCACCCGCTCTGGCTGGAGCGCGAGTTGGGCCTGTTCCGCGGGAACGTGATGCACCTCGAGATGAGCCTGGACCAGATGTTCTCGCTCCGCCCCGCGCTCGGCCTCAGCCAGTACAAGGGGCCTGTGGAGAACCTCTTCCTGACGGGGGCGAGTACGCACCCGGGCGGCGGCATCATGGGCGCCTCCGGCCGCAACGCCGCTCGTGTCATCCTCAAGCACCTCTCGTGACCGCCCCTCTTGACACCGTCTCGCTGGATCGGTACCGCCGCCAAGTGATTCTGCCGGGGATCGGCCTGGACGGTCAGTCCCGGCTAGCGTCGGCCTCCGTGCTCGTCGTCGGAACGGGCGGGCTGGGGGCGCCGGCCCTGACGTACCTCGCGGCGGCCGGCGTCGGCCGCCTGAGCCTCGTCGACTTCGACCGGGTCGAGGAGAGCAACCTCCACCGTCAGACCCTCTTCTCGACGGACGATGTGGGGAAGGCCAAGACCGAGGCGGCACGGGACCGCCTCCGCGCGCTCAACCCGCACGTCCAGATCGACGTCCATCAGGAGCGGTTCCGGGCCGAGACGGCTTCGGACCTGCTGGCGGGGCACGACCTCGTCCTCGACGGCACGGACACGTTCGCGACCCGGTACCTCGTCAACGACGCCGCCGTGCTGGCGGGCGTCCCGAACGTGTTCGCCTCGATCAGCCAGTTCGACGGGCAGGCGTCCGTCTTCGGAGCGGCGGGCGGCCCCTGTTACCGCTGTCTCTTCCCGGAGCCTCCCCCTCCCGGCCTCATCCCCAACTGTGCCGACGGCGGCGTGCTCGGTGTCTTGCCGGGCCTCCTGGGAACGATCCAGGCGACCGAGGCCCTCAAGCTCTTGGTCGGCCTGGGCGAGCCGCTCGTCGGCCGGCTCCTCCTCGTGGACGCCCTGCGAATGGAGTTTCGGACGGTCGAGATCGAGCGCGATCCGGATTGCCCCATATGCGGCGATCACCCGACCCTCACCTCCCTCAGCCCTCACACCATGCCGTCCGTCCCAGAAATCACCGTCCAAGAACTCAAGGCCCGGCGCGATGCCGGAGACGCCCCGTTTCTGCTCGACGTCCGCGAGGTGAACGAGTACCAGGCGGCCAACCTCGACGGGGCGCTGATCCCGCTGGGCCAGCTTCCGTTCCGGCTTCACGAGTTGGAGGAGCACCGAGAGGAGCCCGTCGTCGTGCTTTGCCGGAGTGGTGCGCGCTCGGCGCAGGCGGTCCAGCTGTTGCGCGAGCGCGGGTTCGAGCAGGCCGTCAACTTGAAAGGCGGCATCCACGCCTGGAGCGACCAGATCGACCCGTCCGTCCCGAAGGTGTGAGCGCGTCCGACCGCGAGAGCTCACCCACGCTGATCCTCGCCGGCCCGACGGCGGTCGGCAAGTCGTCGCTCGCGCTGGAGTGGGCGGACCGCCTCGGCGCCGAGGTCCTCTCCGCCGACAGCCGCCAGGTATACCGAGGCCTCGACGTCGGGACGGCCAAGCCGACGGCGGAGGAGCAGGCCCGCGTCCCGCACCACCTGATCGACGTCCGCGACCCCGGCGAGCCGTACTCCGCCGGGCAGTTCCTCCGCGATGCGCGGGCCGTTCTTTCGGAGGTGCACGCACGGGGGCGGCCGGCCGTGGTGGTGGGCGGCTCCACGCTGTACGTCCACGCCCTGATCGACGGGCTGGCGGACCTCCCGCCGCTCTCCGCCGGCCTCACGTCGGCGCTGACGGAACGGGCCACGACCGCCGCCGGGCGTCGCCAGCTGTACGCGGAGTTGGAGGCGGCCGACCCGACGGCGGCTCAGACGCTCGACCCCACAAAATCACAGCGGCTGGTCCGACTGGTCGGCCTCCTGCGGGAGCACGGGCGCCCGCCATCGGAGATGTGGGCGGAGGCCCACGTGCCCGGCGTGGACCACCGCCTCGTGCTCCTCCAACGACCGAGAGCCGAGCTGTACGAGCGGATCGACCGCCGCGTCGACGCCATGATGAGCGCCGGGTTGCGCGACGAGGTCCGGCGCCTGTGGAGCGACCAACCCGCGTCGCACGGCCTGCTCCACGCGACCATCGGGTACCACGAGATGGTGGAGCACCTGGAGGGACGGCTCGCGCTGGAGGACGCCGTCTCGCTGATCCAACGGCGGTCTCGCCGGTACGCGAAGCGCCAGATCACGTGGTACCGACGCTACGAGACGGCCGTCCGGCTCGACGCCGGCACGGCACGTGTGGACGATTTGGTCTCGGGCGTCTGAAGCACGTAGAGCGCTTGGGGGTGGAGGCCGCCCCACGTGGCTGACTCGACAATCTCGAGGCTCTGCTCCTCGAAGAGCCTCCGCCAGTCGGCGTCGGAGCGGATGTCGAGAACGGACTCGTCGATGCTCCCCCCGGATCGGAGCCGGTTGAGCCAGCGGTCGAGCCGTTCCAGCCACCGCTTCGACGCCGTGCCCGTATGGACGGTCTCCAGCACGACGACGGGACCCGAGGTGACGCGGACGGCCTCGAGGGCGACGGCCAGCGCGTCGGCCGCGTGGTGGAGCGTGAAGACGACCACGGCCGCATCGAAAGCGTCGTCGGCGTACGGAATGTGGCGCCCGTCATAGGTCCTCACGCTCGGAAGCGCGGTTGGGAACCGGACCACGTCGAGGCCCTGGACGCCGATGCCCCGCCTCGACGCGATCTCGCGCCCCACGAAGCCCTCGCCCGCACCGAGGTCGAGGAGCCGCCCGCCCGAGCGGACGGGGCCCAGGAATCGGAGCAGGCGATCCGCCTTCGACCGTGCCCGGAGCCGCATCCCAACGGCGAGCAAGGGCCGTCTGCTCTCGTAGAGCACCAACGCAAGACCTCCCCCCCACCCAATCCACGTGACGAGCCAGAGCGTGGGGGGCCAGAGGTAGCTCAGGTACGTCGCGCTCGCTGTTGATGCGATCCAGAAGAGGGGGAGTTTCAGATCCAATAACGGCAACACCAGTAATGGAGCCAGCCAGTACCACGGATGCAACGCCGTCGCCGTGAGCGTGAGCGCCACGACCCCCACGCCCAGCGCTCGGCGGGCCGACTGGCGAGTCCCGTCCGCCGTGAGCGTGACGCCCCCCACGGCCACCAGCCCGACGGCTCCGAGCACCCCGGCCGCGAGAGGACCCGCCCTCTCGCCCAGCACCGGATAGGCGGCGAGCTTGGCGAGGAGGTACGGGGCCGAGTAGAAGTCGAACGTGCCGACGTAGAGCCGGAGCGAGTCGCGGACGTGGCTCCAGGATTCTCCGACGACCAGGGGGACCGCTCCGGCGATTATGATGAGGACCGCCGCCACGCGCCCCCGGCGCGACGACGACCGCCAGGCGACGGGCAGCAGCGCGAACGGGTACAGCTTCACCCACCCCCCCAGGGCCAACCACCCGGCTGCTCCCCCCCGTTTCTTGGACAGCGCGAGCAGCGTGAGCGCGAGACACCCGACCAGGAGCCCCTCCGTGTGGCCTTGCCCGGCCACTTCGACGACGGCGAGGGGGTGCCACGCGTACAGGGCCGCCCGGTGCGGGGCGACGAGCCGGAGCAGGCACCAGACTCCGACCAGCTCCCCGAGCCCGACGAGCACCTTGAGGACGATCCACGAGGCCTTCCACCCGAGCGGGTAGGCGAGCGCACTGAGGGCAAAAACCGCCTGCGAGACTGGCGGGTACACCGAGTAGTAGGACGGCGAGTTCATCCGGCGGTACACCGGCTCGTCGTGATACGCCGAAAGCGCTGGATCAGACGGGCGCCAGCGGTACGGGGAAGCGTGCTCCTCGACCTGGACGAGTCCGTCCCAGAGATACCGATAGCCGTCGTCGGAGAGCGTCGGGCCGAGCGGGAGGACCGTGAGACGGAGGAGGACGGCGCCGAGCCAGACGGTCCGCCGAGACGGCCGCCAGCGTCGCTGGGCGACGACGAGGGCGCCGGCCCCGGCGAGCGACAAGGCCACGAAGCCGACGCGCCAGAGGGCACCCGCCTCCGGCGTCCGCGCCATGACGGCGAGTCCGACTCCCCCGGTGACGGCGACGACGAGCGCCCAGCGCCCACTCGTCACGATCCCGATCGCGGCACGACCATCGACAGCGTCCCGTCCGACACCGAGACCTCGTCGGCGAGTTGGGAGAGGATGAAGAGCCCG
The DNA here is from genome assembly GCA_963811175.1 of Rubricoccaceae bacterium. GTDB lineage: Bacteria > Bacteroidota > Rhodothermia > Rhodothermales > Rubricoccaceae > Rubrivirga. The sequence continues at coordinate 349,924 of CAWEQE010000003.1, forward strand.
CGCCCGCCGAGAGCGTCCGACGGCGGGAGAGTTGCCGGCCGGAGGTCATCGGACGGAGGCCCCGGCCCTTCGTCCCAGACGGACAGCCGGCAGGACCCGGCGCCGGCCTCGCACGAGACGCGGAGCGTCCTCCCCGACCCGTGCTCGACGGCGTTGCTCACGGCCTCGATGGCCGCCAGCGCGAGCCGTGAGAGGTCCGGCTCGGCCCACCCTGTGTCGCGCGCCACCCCTTCCACGAACGTCGACGCGGCGGAGATGGCCTCGGTGCGTCTAGGGAGCGAGATCTCGGGCACCGTGATGAGCGGCCAGAAGGGCGTGTCCGAGAAGGTAGCGCACGGCCCGGGCCTGCATCGGCCGAGAGAGCGCCCGAAGAAGGCGGCCGGTCCCCACTGGGACGGGGAGCCACGACAGCGCTCGGAGCCACGACGAGCCGACCACGGACTGGAGGCCGAGCACCCGGAGCGCGTCCGGGCACGACGCCTCGATGGTCCCGAGCGCCTCCCCAAAGAGGCGGACGTTGCCGAGCGCGTCCGCCAGGTCGCCCGCGCCGAAGAGGTCGACGGTGGTCGGCGCAAGCACGAGGCCGCCCGGGTGGACGTGAGAAAGCCGACAGGCGAGCGCCGCATCTTCGCCGTACGGGATCGACTCGTCGAAACCGCCAGCGTCCACTAGCGCCGGCCGCCGGAGTGCACACGCTCCGGCGAGGAAAAAGCGCCACGGGATCCGCCCGCCGGCGGCGTCCCGCGACGGACCGCGTGGGAAGTAGGTGAGGTAGACCGCGTACGGGTCATCGCGCCCGTCGAGGAGGGGCCGAATCGACGCGACGGAGGCGGTTCCTGACGCCAACGCGGAGGTCAGCGCGCGCACCGCGTCGGCGGGTGGGCACACGTCGCAGTCGAAGAACACGAGCGTCGGCGCGGTCGTCTCCCGGACGCCCCGGTTGCGCGCGGCCGAGCGGCCCGTGTTGGCCGGCTGGCGGACGACGCGCGCGCGGGGTTCGTCCGCCGTCAGGGCGTCCAGCAGGTCGGCGGACGCGTCGGTCGAGCCGTCGTCCACCCACACCCATTCGTCCACGCCGTCGAGCGCGAGCAGCGCCGGCACCGTCACCGGGAGGATCTCCGCGCCGTTGTACACCGGGACGATGACGGCGACGCTCATGCTCGGACCCCGTCCAACAACACCTGCTCGAAGAGGTCCGTGGAGGCGGCCCAGGAAAACCGGGCCACGTCGTCCATTCCGGCGCGTACGACGCGGGTTCTCTCCGCCGGGTCCAGAAGCAGCCGGGCCGCGGCCGCCGCCAGCGCGTTGGCGTCCTCGACCGGCACCTCGACCATCGAGCGGCCGTCGCGCAGGAACTCCGCCACGCCCCGGCTGGCGGTAGCGACGACGGCGCACCCGCAGGCGGCGGCCTCCATCGGAACGAGTCCCCACCCTTCCAACCGGCTCGTGTGGAGGCAGACGGCGGCCCGGTTGTAGATCGCCCGGAGCGCGTCGCGGTCGGGCCGGACGTGGAGGTCCACCCAGCCCGGCAGCCGGTGACTCGGCGGGCGGGCCGAGACCACGTCGGCCCCGACCCCGGGGACGAGATCCCGGAGGCGGTCCAGCGCGCGGACGAGCGTGTCGGGGCCTTTCACTGAGAGGCGGTGGTAGAGCGCGACGACGCGGGGCCCGCGGCCTTCGATGGGCCGGTCGAGCGCGAAGTCGGCCGGGTCGAGGGCGTTGGGGATGACCGCGGAGACCGTCTCGCCGTGGGCCTCGATCGTCTCCGCGATCCAGCGGGCGACGGCGAGACGGGTCATCGGGAGATGCCACGTTCGCTCGGCCGAGGGGCTGAGGTAGCGCTCGTCGTGCTGGAGGAAGTAGAACGGACGGGCCTCCTCCCTCTCCGCTAGGTGAGAAACCCAGGGAGCGGTTTGATGTCCAGTTGCAATAACGGCATCATAGCCACGGGCAGAAAGCGCCGCCGGCGCCGCGACCTCGACGGTGCGGACGCCCGCCGGGTCGAACAGCGGCGCCCGCTCCACCCCGTGCACCCGATCGCGCAGCACGACGGCCGCGCGCATCATCCACCCTCGCATCCCCTCTCCCCTTCTGGGAGCCGTCACCGTCACCTCGTGTCCGCGCGCCGCCAGCCCGGCCGCGTGGCGGTACACCACCGCCGCCCCCCCCATCGGGATGCGTACCGGCGCCGGGAGCACGAACAGGACCCGCACCTAGACCACCAGGAGGTCGGTCGGCAGCGGGGTCAGGTTCTCGCATCCGTCCTCGCGCAAGACGACGACGTCCTCGATCCGCACGCCGAACTGGCGGGGGAGGTAGACGCCGGGCTCGATGGTGACGGTGGCGCCGGTCGGGAGTCGGTGCTCCACCTGCTGCGAGAGCCGCGGCCACTCGTGGACGTCGAGGCCGACGCCGTGGCCGAGGCTGTGCGAGAACCACTCGCCGAGGCCTGCGGCCTCGATCACGTCGCGGGCGGCCCGGTCGAGGTCGCTCCCCAGCAGCCCGGCCCGGGCCGTTTCGATGGCCGCGTGCTGCGCGCGCCGGACCGTCTCGTAGGCCGCGCGTGCCTCGTCCGGCGGCTCGCCCACCGCGACGGTCCGGGTCAGGTCGGACGAGAACCCGTCGAGGTAGGCGCCCATGTCGATCACCACCAGCTCGCCGGGCGCGAGCGTCTTCGGCGAGGGCCGGGCGTGCGGCAGCGCCCCGCGCGGTCCCGAGGCGACGATCGGCTCGAACGACATGGCGTTCGCACCGCCCTTGAGGTGCTGGTACGTGATCTCGGCCGCGAGGTCCAGCTCGCTCACGCCCGGCTGGACGAACGGGAGCACGGCGTCGAACACGCGGCACGTGAGCGCCTGCGCGCGCGCGACGGCCGCGATCTCGTCCTCCGACTTCGCCGCGACGGCCGACGACAAAAACTCCGAGACCGGCTCGAACTGGACATCCGGCAGGAGGTCGCGATAGCGGCTCAGGCCCGAGACCGTGAGGTGGTCCGCCTGGACCGCGACGGTCCGCGCTCCGCCCAGGAGCCCGGCGTCGCGGACGTGCTCCGCCAGCGGGACGGCCGGCACGTGGACCTCCGCGCCCTCGACCTCCGCCTCGGCCTGGCCGCGGTACCGCCCGTCGGTGACGAAGTGGGCCGCCGCCTCCGTCACCACGAGGACGGCGTTGGAGCCCGTGAACCCGACGGCCCACCGGACGTCCGACACGTGCGTGACGAGCGCGGCCTCGGCGCCGGCGTCGGCCGCGCGCTGGCGGATCGTGTCGAGCCGGCTCACGAGCGCGTGGAGTAGTTGGGCGACTCGGAGGTGATCGTCACGTCGTGCGGGTGGCTCTCGCGGAGGCCCGACGACGTGATGCGGACGAACTGCCCGCGCTCCTGCAACGCCGCCACGTCCGGGCAGCCGCAGTAGCCCATCGCGGCGCGGAGCCCGCCGACCATCTGGTACGTGACCTCGCCCAGCGAGCCCTTGTACGGCACGCGGCCCTCGATCCCCTCCGGAACGAGCTTTTTGAGGTCGTCCTCGGCGTCCTGGAAGTAGCGGTCTTTCGAGCCGGCCTGCATCGCGCCCAGCGAGCCCATCCCGCGGTAGCTCTTGTAGCGGCGCCCTTCGTAGAGGACCGTCTCGCCGGGGCTCTCCTCGACGCCCGCGAACAGGCCGCCGATCATGACCGTGTCGGCGCCGGCGACGAGCGCCTTGGGGATGTCGCCGGTCTGCTTGATGCCGCCGTCCGCGATGATGGGCACGTCGTAGCGGCGCGCGGCCTCGGCGCAGCGGAGCACGGCCGAGAGTTGGGGGACGCCGACGCCGGCGACGACGCGCGTCGTGCAGATGCTCCCCGGCCCGATCCCGACCTTCACGGCGTCGGCGCCGGCCAGGATCAGGTCCTCGGTCCCCTCCGGCGTGGCCACGTTGCCCGCGACCACCTCCAGCCCGTCGAAGTCGGACTTGACGCGCTCGACGGTGCGGAGCACGCCCTCCGAGTGCCCGTGCGCCGTGTCCACGACGACGAAGTCGACGCCGGCCTCGACGAGGGCCGCCACGCGCTCGAACGTGTCCGGCGTCACGCCGACGGCGGCGCCGACGAGCAGGCGCCCGAACTCGTCCTTCGCGGCGTTCGGGTGCTTCTTCTTTTTCTGGATGTCCTTGAAGGTGATGAGCCCCCGGAGCGTGCCGGCCGCGTCGGTGACGGGCAGCTTCTCGATCTTGTGCTCCTGGAGCGTGGCCTCGGCCTGCTCCAGCGTCGTCCCCTCGGGCGCCGTGACGAGCCCCTCGGTCGTCATGATGTCCGCGAGGCGCGTCGCGTTGTCGGGCTGGAACCGGAGGTCCCGGTTGGTCACGATCCCGACGAGGCGGCGGTCTCCATCCACGACCGGGATCCCGCCGATCGAATACCGGGCCATCCGCTCACGCGCGTCGCCGACGGTGTGGTCCGGGCGGAGCACGACGGGGTCGAGGATCATCCCGCTCTCGCTCCGCTTCACGCGGCGCACCTCGCGGGCCTGGAGCTCGGCCGTCATGTTCTTGTGGAGCACGCCGACGCCGCCCTCGCGGGCCATCGCGATGGCGAAGTCGGCCTCCGTGACGGTGTCCATCGCCGCCGAGACGAGCGGGACGTTGATCCGGAGGGTCCGCGTGAGCCGGGTCGAGGGGTCGACGTCGCGCGGCATGACCTCGGAGCGGGCCGGGACCAGGAGGACGTCGTCGTAGGTGAGGCCCTCGAAGGCGATTTTGTTCATGGGAGGGAGGGATACGGGATGGAGGGATGAGGGGAACAGGCGAGGCGAGGGGGACCCACGTGATCAGCGCATCACTCCGTCCCCCATCCCTCGTCATCCCTCCCCAAACACGACGGGCTTGAGCTTGACGGAACGGCGGAGCGCGTTGACCTCGTGCGGCTCCAGCTTCCGCCAGCGGCCCCGGCGGAGGTCTTTCAGGTCGAGGCCGGCGTAGCCGACGCGGTCGAGCGCCTCGACCCGGCGGCCCAGCGCCTCGACCATGCGGCGGACCTGGCGGTTGCGGCCCTCGTGGAGTTGGAGCCCGATCGTCTGGCGGTCGCCGAGGAAGACGGCGTGGTCGGCGGCGGCGGGGCCGTCCTCCAGGTCCACGCCGATGCGGAGGCGGTCGAGGTCGGCCTGGGAGATGGGGGCGTCGAGGCGGACTTGGTAGAGCTTGACGGCGCCGTAGCGCGGGTGCATCAGGCGGTGCGCCAGCTCGCCGTCGGTGGTGAGGAGGAGCGCGCCCGTCGTCTCGCGGTCGAGGCGGCCGACGGGGAACAGGGCCGCCTGCTCGTCGGGCGGGAGCGAGAGCAGGTCCATCACGGTGCGCCGGCCCCGGTCGTCCGTGACCGTCGTGATGGCGTCGGTCGGCTTGTTGAGGAGGACGTAGACGAGGTCGGAGGGCGCGACGGGCTGGCCGTCCACCTCGACGCGGTCGGACGGCGCCACCTTCACGCCCATCTCGGTCACGACCTCGCCGTTGACCGTCACGCGGCCGTCGGCGATGACCGCATCGGCCTCCCGGCGCGAGGCGATGCCGGCCCGCGCGATGTACTTGTTGAGGCGGACCGGCCCGGTCGGCTCGGGCCGCTCAGCCACGCCCGGCTGGCGCTCCTTGCGGGCGGCCTGCCGACGTCGGCGGACGGAGGCGTCGCCGGAGGCGCGCCTAGGCTTCTTCTCGCCCATGGTCGGTCGGGTCGGGTGGTGCGTGGGTCGGGGCGCCGTCGCCGCTGGCGACCAGCTCGGAGAGGAGGCGCGCGCGCTCTTTGTTGAAGGCGGGGTCGCCGAGGATCTCCTCCACCTCGCGCGGCTTGGGAAGATCGTCCAGCCCGTCGAGGCCGAACTGGTCGAGGAAGCGGTCGGTCGTGGCGTAGAGGAGCGGGCGGCCGATGGCGTCGCTGCGGCCGGTGATGGCGACGAAGTCGCGCTCGAGGAGCTGGCGGAGGGCGTAGTCCGAGCCGACGCCTCGGACGTGGTCGATCTCGGGCTTGGTGACGGGTTGTTTGTATGCAATAACGGCCAACGTCTCCAGGAGCGACCGCGACAGACGCCGCTCCTCGTCCTGCTCGAACAGCGCCCGCACGAACGGGGCCGCCTCCTCGACGGTCGCCATCCGCAGGCCCCCGCCCCACCGCTGGATGCGGAAGGCCCGCCCGCCCTGCCGGTACGCCGCGTTGAGACGCCCGACGGCCTCCTCCACGTCCCCCTCGTCGACGTCCTCGCCCGTCACCTCGCCGTAGGCGTGGGCGACGTCGGCGCTCCGCAGCGGCACGTCGCTGGCGAACACGAGCGCCTCGACGGCTTGCTCGAACGTGTCGGCGGTGAGGCGGTCGGTGTCCATCTCAGGCGGCGGCGGCGGTGGGCACGGCGGGGACGGCCGGATCGTCCGACGCCGGCTCCAGCGCGAAGTCCTCCGGCGTCAGCCCGAACACGACGCGGACGGCCTGGCGCTGCGCGAGGTCGAGCACGGCCAGGAAGGTGACGATCACGAACGCCTTGCTCCGGTGCGCCACGAGCGCCCCGAACGAGGCGCCGCCGCTGGCGACCTGCGCCAGCACCCACGCCCGCTGCTCGTCGAGGGCGTAGCTCTCGCGGGCGACGGCGTGGCGGAGGTCGTCGGCGCGGGCCTCGATGGATCGGTCGAGCGCCGCGCCGAGAGCTCGAACCAGATCGAACAGCGTCGCGCGGTAGGTGAGCTCGTCCTCGGCCGGGCCGAGCCGCTCCCGCTCGCTGGACGCCTCGCCGCGCGTGAAGAGCCGCTGCCTCGCCTCGAAGCGCCCCGCCAGCGCGCCGGCGACCTCCTTGTAGCGGACGTATTCCAGGAGCCGGTCCACGAGCTCTTTGCGGGGGTCGACCGGCTCGCCCTCGTCGTCCAGCTCGGGCCGCGGCATCAGCATCCGGGCCTTGATCTGGATCAGGAGCGCCGCCGTGTAGATAAAGTCGGCCGCCGCGTCGAGGTCGATCTGCTCCAGCACGCGGACCGCCTCCAGGTACTCGTCCGTGATCCGCGCGATGGGGATGTCGTGGATGTCCAGCTCGTCCCGGCGGATAAAGAAGAGCAGGAGGTCGAGCGGCCCTTCGAAATGGTCGAGTTGGACGCGGTACATGCGGGGGGACGGCTTTGCCGAAGCTACGGCGTCCTACCGGACACCCGCAGGCCCCCTCCCCTCTCCCCGGTGAAATCCCCGCCACGACCCGCTGGCGAGGGCCGCCGCCAGCGCCCCGTCTAGGCCGACTCCCGCTGGCGGAACCAGTCGACGGTCTCGCGGAGCCCGTCCTCGACCGACACCTCGGGCGTCCAACCGAGCGTCTCGCGGGCGAGCGACGTGTCGAGCACGCTCCGCTGCTGCTCGCCGGGCTTGGCCGGCCCGTGCGTCTCGGCGGCGCCGGCCTCGGCGAAGCGGTTGATGTGCCGGAACAGCTCGTTCACGTCCGTCTCGACGCCGGTCCCGACGTTGAAGATGCCGGACTCCGGCTGCGCGAGCGCCGCCACGAACGCCCGCACCACGTCGCCCACGAACACGTAGTCCCGCGTCTGCGTGCCGGCGCCGTTGATCGTGACGGGCTCTCCCCTCAACAGCCGTTGAGCAAAAATGGCGACCACGCCGGCCTCGCCGTGCGGGTTCTGGCGCGGGCCGTAGACGTTGCCGAAGCGGAGCGCGGCGTACGGGATCCCGTACGTCTGCTCGTAGAACCGGAGGTAGTGCTCGCTGACCAGCTTGGTGATCCCGTAGGGCGACATCGGGAGCGTCGGGTGGCTCTCCGGCTGCGAGGCCCCGCCGTTGACGCTCGGGTCGGGCTCGCCGTAGATGGCGCCGCCGGTCGAGGCGAAGGCCACCTTCCTCAGGCCGTGCTGGCGGCCGGCCTCCATGAGGTTGAGGAGGCCCATCACGTTCACGTCGGCGTCGAACTGGGGGTCGGCGACGGAGCGGCGGACGTCCATCTGGGCCGCGAGGTGGCAGAGCGCCTCGAACCGCTCGCGCTCGAACAGGTCCGCCACCTCGTCGGAGCGGACGTCGATCTCGTGGAAGGTGGCCCCCTCCGGGACGTTCTCGCGGACGCCGCCGGAGAGGTCGTCCAGGACGTGGACCTCGCAGCCCTCCTCGACCAGCCGGTCGGCGACGTGGGAGCCGATGAAGCCGGCGCCGCCGGTGACGAGGACTTTCTTTCCTGCGAATGGGAAGGGCATGGGATGAGCGGGGGTGAAGCGGGAGGCCAGTTTAGTCAGACGGGAGAAGGGCGACCGTGCTGAGCCGGTCGGGCGCGAACAGCTCCTCGGCCACCTCGCGCACGCCCTCCACCGTGACGGCGTCGATCTCCGCGACCACCTCGTCCACCGGGACGACCCCGCCGTAGGTCAGCTCCACGCGGCCGAGGCGCTGCATCCGGTTCGACATGCTCTCCAGGCCGAGCACGATGGAGCCCTTGAGCTGGTGCTTGGCGCGCTCCAGCATCCGGGCGCTGACCGGCGACTCCGCCAGCTTGCGCAGCTCGCGCTCGATGAGGGCGCGCGAGCGGTCGAGGCGCGAGGCGTCGGTGCCGATGTAGACGCCGACGTCGCCGGAGTCGACCTGCACGTTGACGAACGAGTACACCGAATAACACCACCCGTACTTCTCGCGGATGTTCTGGTTGAGCCGGCTGGACATCCCGCCCCCGAGGATCGTGTTGAGCACCGAGAGCGTGGTCCGCCGCTCGTCGAGCGCGCCGAACGCCCGCGTGCCGACGACGAGGTGGGCCTGCTGGATCGGCCGCTCGACGGTCCGCTCGACGGACGCGTAGGCCGTGGACGGGGTGCGCTCGGCCGGGCTCGGCGCCCGGTCCAGCTCCTCCAGCAGGCGCTCGACGTGGCGCACCACGTCCTCGTGCCGCGCGTGCCCGGCCACGGAGACGACCAGCCGGTCGGGGGAGAAGTGCCGGCCGACGTAGCGCGCGAGGTCGTCGCGGGTGAACGAGCGGACCGTCTGGGGCGTGCCGATGACCGGCCGGCCGAGCGGGTGGCCGGGGTACATCGCCTCCTCGTAGAGGTCGAACACGTGGTCCTCCGGGGCGTCCTCGTACATCTTGATCTCCTCGATCACGACGTCCTTCTCCTTCTCGATCTCGCGCGCCGGCAGCGTCGGCTGGACGACGAGGTCGAGGACGGTCTCGAGGCCGCGCCCGAGGTGCTCGTCGAGGCCGCGCGCGTAGAAGCACGTGTGCTCCTTGGTGGTGAACGCGTTGAGGTAGCCGCCGACGGACTCCATCCGCTGGTTGATGTGGTGGCCCCGGCGCCGCCGCGTCCCCTTGAACACCATGTGCTCGATAAAGTGCGTGATGCCGCCCTCGGCCGGCGTCTCGTCGCGGCTCCCGGCGTCCACCCACACGCCGAGGGCGACGGAGCGGACGGACGGGATGGTCTCGGTGAGCACGCGGACGCCGCTGTCGAGGACGGTCCGCTGGAGGTCCGGGGCGAGGTCGGTGGGGGTCGGCATCATTGGGGGGTCACAGTCGGCGCCGGTATCCCGATCCGCCCCTCCGGTTCCGCCCCACGCCGTATTCGCGCGGTCTACCGCGTGCCGCCGGTCGCGGCCCGCGCCTTCGCCAGCCCCTCGACGGACTGGCGGCGGCCCGGCGCGCGGGCGAGCGCCGCCTCGAACTCCGCAGCGGCCTCGGCGGGCCGGTCGAGGTCGAGGAGCAGCCGGCCGAGCATCTCGTGCGTCGGGACGACGGGCGTGGGCGGGCCGAAGGTGAGCGGGGCCGCGTCTTCGAGCGCCGTCGCCTCGCGGAGGCGGGCCTCGGCCGCCCCCACGTCGCCGTCGCTGAGGAGCAGGGAGGCCTCCAGCTCCAGTGCCGCCGCCGTGTCCGACCAACGGACACCGTCGCCGGAGTCGGCGTTCATCGTTCGGAGCGTGGAGAGAACGCCTCGCGCCCCGTCGACATCTCCCTGGGAGGCGAGGGAGAGGCCGTTGGCGAGCCCGTCGATGGCGTTGGTCGCGGGGGCGTCGAGCGCGAGAACGTCCCACTCCCCGGTCGCCGTGGCGTGCTGCGCGCGGATGCGCGTCAGGTGCGCTGCGGCCGTCTCCTCCGGCTCGGCGCCTGCCAGCCGGACGGCGAGGTCGTGGAGCCGCCGCGCCTCGGCCCGGTCGTCGAGCTGGGTCGCGGCGTAGTGCCACCACCAGAGGGCGTGCCAGCCGTGGCCGTTGAGACCTTCGCCCCGGCGATCGGTGTTCGCCTTCGCCGCTTCGAAGCTGCGCCGGTTCATCGCGGCCACCTCGTCCCACATCCCGAGCGCGAGATAGATGTGGCTCGGCATGTGGAGCGCGTGGCTCGCCGCCGGTGCGACGTCGGCGTACACGCGGGCCGGTCGAAGCCCCAGCGGCGCGTGGACGGGGTCGTCGTAGGCGTGGATGAGGTAGTGGGCGGCGCCCGGGTGGCGCGGGTTCTCGTCGAACACCTCCTCGGCGACGGCGGCGGCCTTCATGTAGGTCGTAAAGTCGCGGCCCTCGTGGGCGGTGCCGAGGATCGAGAGCGCGTAGAAGGCGCGGGCGTCGAGGTCGTCCGGGAAACGCTCGGCGAGCTGGCGCATGGCCTCGGCGTAGGCGTCATCGCGGTCCTCTTTGGCGCCGTCGCCGTAGAGAACGTCGAGCGTGGCGAGGTAGGCGCGCTCGCGGGGCGTCGTGTTCGCCCGGCCCACGCCGTCGAGCGCCGCCAGCGCGGCGTCGCGGTCCTGCTGCTGCCAGACGGGGTGGTTGTGCGTCATGGCCTCGCCCCACGCCGCCATCGCAAAACCGGGGTCGAGGCGGCGGGCCTCCTGGAAAGCCTCGCGGGCGTCGTCGTACTCGAACGAGTGGAGGAGCAGGAGGCCGCGCAAAAACGGCTCCTGCGCCTCGGCCGCGCCGGAGTTGGGGAACTCGGTCTCCCCCAGCGACTGCGCCGACGCGGGGAGGACGAGGAAGAGGGCGAGCGCGACGAGGAGGGAGCGCATGGCGAAGCGAGGTGGATGGAATACGAGGGACAGGGTACGGCACCCGCGAGTGGGCGTCCCGGACGAGACCCCGTTGTCAGAACGCGCCCCCTCCCCGATGGACGGAGAGGGGGCGCAGAGCGGCAGTCCGAAAACCGGGCTACGCCTGGGCCGCTGCCGGCTGACGGGCGCCGTCGCCGGAGGCGTCGCCGTCGGGCGTGGGGACGTAGGGCTCGCCGTGCTCCGGGAACTGCTTGATGTACGCCTCCTGCACCGGGTGGCCGGTGCCGGCCGCGTTCGGAGAGGTCTCGTGGATGTAGAAGTCCTCGTTGGGGAGCGTCTCGACCCACTCGAAGGCGGCCTCGGCCGCGCGGCGCATCGAGTCGTCGGAGTTGCGCGAGAGGAGGCGGACGTTCTGCTCGAACTGCTCGTGGGCCATGTGCATAAAGTGGAGCCCGGCGAGCTTGTCCCGCTCCCACTTCGGACCGCGCGCGCCGGCCGCCAGCTCGTGGTCGAGCTTCGAGAGGACGCAGGACCACGCGAACAGCAGGACGGCGTTGTCCGCGAGCCGGGCCTGGACGGCCTGGGCGTTCACGATCTTCTCCTCCAGCCGCTTCGACGCCAGCTTGAACTCGCGCGTGTGCGTCTGGACGTCCGAGGCGAGGCGCTCGGCGAAGCTCCGGAGCGACGGGTGGACGCGCGTGACCTCCGGCTTCGGCACCTTCTTCCCGAGGAAGATCTCGGTCGCCAGCGGCGTGCCCTGCTTGATCGTCGCGGGCGTGAAGGCGCCCGAGAGGATGCGGCCCACGTTCTCGCTGACGGTCTCGTCGTCGCTCCACTGGACCGTGTTGAGCACGCCCAGCATGTACTCGGCGAGCTGCTTCCCGCCGTAGGCGAAGATGAACGACTGCATCACCTCGTTCGAGCCCTCCACGATCCGGTGGATCCGGTTGTCGCGCCAGAGCCGCTCGAACTCGTTCTCGGTCATGTAGCCCTCGCCGCCCATGACCTGCATGGCGTCGTCGATGACCTTCCAGCCCTCGTCGGAGGCGAACAGCTTGCACGCGGCCGTCTCGACCATGATGTCGGAGTCGTGGCGGTCGAGCATCCCGCAGACCATGTAGAGCATGGCGTCCATGGCGAAGACGCGGGCGTGCATCTCGGCCACCTTCTTCTGGACCAGCTCGAAGTCGGCGAGGGGCCGCTGGAACTGGTAGCGCGTCTGGACCCACTTCGTGGCCTGCTCGGCGGCGCGCTTGGCGGCGCCGGTGACGCCGGCCGAGAGCGTGCAGCGGCCGTAGTTGAGGCACGTGAGGGCGACCTTCAGGCCCTGGCCCTCCTTGTGGAGCAGGTTCTCCTTCGGCACGCGGACGTCCGTAAAGCGGATGCGGGCCTGCCACGTCCCCCGGATGCCGGCCTTCGAACGGTTCTTCTGGAAGAACTCCACGCCCTCCATGTCCGGCGTCACGATCAGCGCCGTGACCACCTTCCTCTCCTTCCCCGTCTTCGGGTCGGTGACGATCTGGTTGGCCATCACGGTGAGGAGCCCGCTGAGGGCGCCCGACGTGATCCACTTTTTCTCGCCGTTGAGGACGTAGACGTTCTCGTCCTCCCGCCACTCGCAGCGGGTCTGCTGGCCGGCGGCGTCGGAGCCGACCTGGGGCTCGGAGAGGCAGAACCCGGAGAGCTTCTCGCGGGCGACCATCGGCAGGAAACGGTCCTTCTGCTCGGGCGTCCCGAACAGCATGAGCGCCTTGCACCCGATGGACTGGTGGGCCGAGACCATGACGGCCGTCGAGCCGCACCGGCGGCCGATGGCCTCCAGGACGCGGTTGTAGGAGGCGACGCCGAGCCCGAGCCCGCCCCACTGCTCCGGGACCGTCATGCCCATCACGCCCATGTCGAACAGGCGCTCGACGACCCACTCAGGGATAAACTGCTCCTGGTCGATCTGGATCGACGGGTGCTCGTGGTCGAGGTAGTGGTCCAGCTCCGCCAGCAGGGCGTCGGCCTTCGCCTTCTCGGCGGGAGAGACCGTGGGGTACGGGAACACCAGCTCCTCGCGGACGCGCCCCCAGAACAGGTTCTTGATGAAGCCCATCTCGTCGGGCTCGGGACCGAACATGGTCTCGGTCTCGCGGATCATCTGCTGATCGCGCGCCGAGACGCCTTTGAGGTTGGAGAGGAGAGACATGCGGAGTTGGGGAAGGGTTGGAAGCGCTTTTCTCGTCTTCAAACTACCGAGCGCGCGCAGCGTTCGGGTTGTCACCCCGCGAAGGCGGGGCGAGTTTCCATCGCACGCCGTCGCCGCCATGCCGTCCGCCCCACGCCCGTTCTCCGCCCGACTAGCGACGCTCGTCGCCGAGGTCGGCGCGCCCGTGTGCGTCGGGCTCGACCCGGACCCCGAGCGGCTGCCGGCCCCGTTCGCCTCCCGGCGGGCCTCGGCCGAGGCGGCGGCCGAGTTTTGCGAGTCCATCGTCGAGGCGACGGCGGCGTCCGCCGTCGCCTTCAAGCCGAACCTGGCGTTCTTCGAGAGCTACGGCGCCGACGGCTGGCGGGCGCTCGGCGCCGTCGGCGAGGCCGTCCGCCAGTCGGGGCGGCTGCTCGTGCTCGACGGCAAGCGCGGCGACATCGGCAACACGGGCCGCCGCTACGCCGCGTCGCAGTTCGACGCGCTCGGGGCCGACGCGGCGACGGTCGCGCCGTACATGGGCTCGGACAGCGTGGCGCCGTTCCTGGAGCACGCCGGCCGCTGCGCCTTCGTCCTCGTGGCCACCTCGAACCCCGGCGGCGCGGACCTCCAGGCGCGCCTCGTGGACGGCGAGCCGCTGTTCGTCGCCACCGCGCAGATGGCTGCCGAGACGGCAGCGGACCTGCCGGGCGAGGTCGGGTTCGTCGTCGGGGCGACGCGGCCGGAGATCCTGGGCGACCTCCGCGGGCGCCACCCGGCCGTCCCCTTCCTCGTACCCGGCGTCGGCGCACAGGGCGGGAGCGCGGCCGAGGTGCTGGCGGCGAATGCGGGCGGGCCGATCCTCGTCAACGCCAGCCGGTCGGTGCTCTACGCCTCGGCGGGGACCGACTTCGCCGCCGCCGCCGCCGACGCCGCCGCACGACTGGCGGACGATCTGGGGGCGTAGGATCCGGGTGGGCCATCGCACCCGAGCAGCCGTCTTCTCCCGCCCCCGCTCGCTCCCCCTGCCCTCGCCGCCCGTGACGCCGCGCAGGGCCAGCCAGCACGGTCGCCGTCCGGTCGCCGCCGCGGAAGCGGGCCGCCAGCGGCCGAGCGGCGAGCGATCTTGCCCCTCTCGATCCCGGTACTCCCCATGCCCGACCCCTGGTGGGACTTCGCCCTCGACGCCGAGACCCGCGCGGACCCGGACGCCAACCGACTGACCGACCCGGCCGGGCGGCCCCTCGTCAACGCCCCCACCGACGACGGCCGCCTCGCCCTCGACTACGCCGGCTACCTCGGGCTGGACGCGCTCCTGGACGCGCAGCGCCCGGCCTCCTCGGTCCCCGACGAGCGCGTGTTCGTCATCGTGCACCAGCTCTGCGAGCTGGTCTTCAAGCAGATGACGTTCGACCTGACCGTGATCGCGGCCGTGTTCGAGCAACTGCTGGCGATGGGCGAGGACGAGCGGACGCGGTTGGCCCTCGCCGAGGGCGACGTGGACGACGCGGGGTCGGAGGCGGCGGGGTTTTGGCGTCCTGCAATAACGGCCTCGAACCGGCTCCGCCACGCCGCCCGCCGCCTCCTCCCTCCCATCATGGAGCTGATGGGGACCGGCCGCGAGGACGACGTCCTGTTCTCGACGCTCGAGTTCGAGCACTTCCGCGCGCACCTCGAACCGTCCAGCGGCTTCCAGACCGCCCAGCTCCGCCTGATCCAGCGGGCGCTGGCGAAGGGGCCGCTGCTCGATCTCCGCCTGTTCCCCGGCGACGCCTACGGCCGCCACTACGCCGGGAGCCCGTGCGGGCACGTCTCGCTGGCGGACCCGCTCGTGCTCCGCGAGGACGCCACGCGCGCGACGCCCCCGCCCGACCACCCCGCCGCCCGCGCCGCCCACCTCGACCGCCTCGCCCACGACCTCCTGGCGGCGCTCCCCCCGCTCGGCCCGTCGGCCCCGCCGCCGCCGGCCGTCCGGCGCATCCACCAAGACGACGTCGAGCGAGCCGTGGCCCGGTTCCGCGCCACCCTCGGCCTCTCGTCCGGGACCTCCCCCGACGCCGACGCGGCGCGCGAGGCGACCGACCGCTTCCGCGACGACCTCCACCGCGTCGCCCACGCCGAGAACGAGCGCCGCGCCGGGCTGGCGGCGGCCCGCGAAGGCGGCTACGCCCTCCAGGTCCGGGCGCCGCAGAGCGCCCTCGCCCACGTCCTCTCTCGCATCGTCGCGCTCGACGACGGCCTCCACACGCCCGGCGCCGAGTCGTTCCTGACAGTCCACCGCAAGACCGTCCGGCGGCACGTGGCGGACGAGAGCGGCACCGGAGGCGGCGGGATGCCGTACCTCGTTACCAGCCAGCGGTACCTGCTCCCGCTGTTCCCGGCCCTCGTGGCGTACCAAGATCTGGAGCTCGGCTGACGCCCCCCTCTCGCCTCATCCCCATGTCCCCCTCTCTCTCGCCCGTCCTCGCCGTCCTGATCGTGGGGCTCTCGGGGTCGGTCCTCGGCTGCGCGTCCTCGCCGCCCGCCGCGCCCGCCGGTCCCGACCGGCTGATGGCGCCGCCCTCGGCCGCCGACAGCGCCGCCGCGACGGCCGTGCTCGACGAGATCGGCCGGCTCTCGCCCGACCTCTTCGACGCCGACACGTTCACGGGCGACAACGGCGTGACGCTCCGCTACCGGCTCCTCTCGCCCCTCGACCCGGAGCCGGGCCGGAGGTACCCGCTCGTGGTGGTCTTCCACGGGGCCGGCGAGATCGGGACGGACAACCTGGCCCACCTCGACCTCTTCCCCAAGACGTGGGCGCGGCCCGAGATCCGCCGCCAGTTCCCGGCCTACGTCCTCGCGCCGCAGATGCCGGAGCGCTCGGCGCTGTACTCCGGCCCGGCCGGCGAGCCCGACCGCACCTCGCGCCCGGGCCCGCCGCTCTCCGCCGCGCTCGACCTGATCGACGCCCTCCGGGACCGCCTCCCCATCGACGACCGGCGGATCTACGGCATCGGGTTCTCGATGGGGAGCTCGACGGCCTGGAACGTCCTCGCCCGCCGCCCGGACCTGTTCGCCGCGGCCATCCCCATCGCCGGCGTCCCCAACCGCAGCGCCGTCGCGGAGACGGCCCGGACGCCCCTCTGGGTGATCCACGGCAACGCGGACACGGCCAACCCCATCGACCAGGACCGCGCGATGGTCGAGGCCCTCCGGGCGCGGCCGGGGGCGGACGTCCGGTTCTGGGAGTACGACCGGATGGGCCACGGCGTCCCGATCGAGCTGCTGGCGGGCGACGCGTTCATGGAGTGGCTGTTCGCGCATCACCAGTGAGGCGCCCGTCACACGGGGCCGCACGCCCGGCCCTCGCGGGCGCGGATCAGGTCGATGGTCTCGACGGCGTGGCGGAGGTGCGGGATCACGATGCTCCCGCCGACGACGAGGGCCACGTTCAGCGCGTCCTCCAACTCGGCGTCCGAGAAGCCGGCCTCGGCGCACTGCTCCAGGTGGTAGTCGATGCAGTCGTTGCAGCGGAGCACGGCGCTGGCGACGAGCCCGAGCAACTCTTTGGTGCGGCCGTCGAGGGCGCCGTCGCGGTAGGCGGCCGTGTCGAGGTTGAAGAACCGCTTGATGCCGAGGTGGTCGCCCTCCTCCAGGATGCGCGCGTTCATGCGGGCGCGGTAGGCGTCGAAGCGGTCGAGGCGGGTCTCGGGAGCGTCCATGTCTAGGGGATCGGGGGACAAGCGGGGGGCGGCGGAGAAAGCGGCCGGGCGCGAGCGGTTCCGCCGGCTCCGTGGAGACCTCACCGACGCCGACCGCCAGCGGGCCAGCCGCCGGATCGTGCGGCACGTCCTCGCGCTGCCCGAGGTGGCCGCCGCCGGGACGGTCCACCTGTTCTGGCCGATGGTCGACCGGGGCGAGGTCGACACGCGCCCCCTGGCGGAGGCGCTGGCGGCGCGCGGCGTGAGGGTCGCGCTCCCCGCCATCGTGCCCGGCCCGGGGCCCCGCCTCGCCCACCGCCTCTTCCTCGGGCGGGACGCGCTCGTCGCCGGGCGCCGGGGCGTGCTGGAGCCGGACCCGTCGGCGCCGGACGTGGACCCGGCCGCGCTCGACGTGGTCGTGGTCCCCGGACTGGCGATGGGGCGCGACGGGAGCCGCCTCGGCTACGGCGGCGGCTACTACGACGCCTTCCTCGCCCAGACCCCCGCCCTCCGCGTCGGCGTCGTGTGGGCGGGCGCCCTCGTCCAGACCCTCCCGACGGAGCCGCACGACGCGCGTCTCGACGTGGTCGTCACCGAGGACGGCGCGCGGCGCATGGCCCCGCCCGCGGGACGCGCCCGCAACACCCACCACCGCCCGACGTAGCTTCCCGGCCCCTCTCCCTCCCACCATGCCCACGCGCCAACGCCGTCGCTCCCGCCCCGAGGACGAGATCTACGACGACGAGTTCGGCTCCGTCAGCGACGACGACATCGCCGCGTTCATGGCCGAGCAGGAGATCGAGGAGGAGACCGAGGCGAAGGCCGAGGACGGCTTCTGGAACGTCCAGACCGCGTCGGGGATCGGGCTCATCGGGCTCGGGGCGCTCTACAGCCTCCAGCAGCTCGGCCTCCTCAACATGGCCCTCGACCTGTCGGCGTTCGTCCAGGTCCTGCCCATCTTCGCCGCGATCCTGATCATGCTGACCGGCTTCGGGGTGCTCTCGTGGAGCCCGGCCGCGCGGCGACGGAAGAAGGCGCGCAAGCGGGCCGCCAAGCTCCGCCGCCGCCAGCGCAAGACGATGGGCCGGCGGGGTCGCACCGACGAGGCCGGGCGGCGGGCCTCGCAGGCGTTCGAGCAGGCCGAGAAGGCGCTCCGCTCGGCGGGCCGCACCGCCAGCCGCGCGACGAGCGAAGCGTTCGCGCGGCGCTCCCGCGCCCGCCGCGCCGGCCACAAGCGGCTCGCCAAGGACCGCCGCAGCCGCAAGATCACCGGCGTCGCCGCCGGCATGGCCCACTACTTCGGCCTCGACCCGACCGTCGTCCGCATCGGCTGGGTGATCGCCACCATTTTCAGCCAGGGGACCGCGCTCGTCCCCTACATCATCCTCTCGATGATCCTCCCGGAGGAGGAGGACCTGGAGGACGACGACGACCCGTTCGTCCACGTCACCGACGACTGAGCTCGGGCCGAGCGGGAAGGTCGGGCGCGAGGACGTGACACATGCCCCCCACTGGCGACGGCGCTCCGCCAGCCGGTGGCACAGAAACGCGGGCCGCCTCCAGAGAGACGGCCCGCGTTCGGCCGAGACGACGGCGTGGCGCTCAGTCCGCCGGCTTCCACGCCTTCTGCGTGTCGGCGATGGCCTTCTGGACCACGGAGGCGTCGTAGACCTTGTCCTCCTTCGCCAGCTCGGCGGCGACGACGGTGCAGACGACCTCCGACATCTGGCCGATCAGGCGCGTGAGGTCCTTCAGGTTGTCGAGCGCGAGGCGGGCCAGGTCGTCGGCCTTGAGGCCGAGCGCCGTGGTGTAGAGCATGTGGTAGCTCACGGCCGCGAGGCCGGTGGCCGTGTAGGAGTCGCGGATCATGCGCGAGACCTTGTCGGTGCCCCGGAGCTGGTCGTAGAACCCGGCCGCGACGCCGAGCACGCCGGTGACGGCCTCCTTCACGGCCTCCTTCACGCCGCCGTCCTCGGTCCGCTCGTTGAACGCTTCGAGGGACTTGACGTGCTTCTGGAGGGCCGCCTTGAGGTCGCTCAGCACGCGGACGGCGTCGGGGTAGGTGGCCGTGGCGTCGGACTCGAGCTGTCGGTTGACGGCGGCGAGGATGTGGCCCTCGACGGCCGCCATATCGGTGACGTAGTCGTTGAGAATGTCGGTGCGATCCATGGGGGATGGGGGGTAGATGGGCGTTCCTCTCACCGGCCCATCCCGCGCGCCGTTCCGCAGCGAGCGGGAGTTCATGGGGTCTGGCCCGGCGACCAGGAGAACCCCGAAGGGCAGCGGGGAGGGTCTACTCCGGGAGCGTCCCGGCCACAGCGACGTGCAACGCGTCGGGGCGGAGGTGGCGGCGGACGGCCTCCGTCACCTCGTCCGCCGTGAGTGCGTGGACGAGGGCCGGGTAGCGGTCGAGGTAGCCCACGTCGAACCCGCGCTGGGCGTTGACGAGGAGCCGGGCCGCCAGGCTCCCCGTCGTCGCCATCGCCACGACGTGCTGGCCGGCCAGCGTCGTCTGGGTCTGGCGGAGCGTGTCGGCGGAGACGCCCTCGGCCACGAAGGCGGCCACCTCGGCGCGGACGGCCTCGATCCCACGCTCCAGCGTGTCCTGGCTGAGCGAGATCGCCACGCGCATCTGCCCGTCGTGCTCGACGGCCGCCGACCCGAGCGAGGCCGAGACCCCGTAGGTCAGGCCCTGCTCGTCGCGGACCGTCTGCATCAGCCGGCTCGAGAAGTTGCCGCCGAGGGCGAACACGCCGGCGTAGAGCGCGAGGAAGTCCGGGCTGTCGCGGCGGAGGCCCACGGCGTGCCCGAGCCGGACGTCGAGGTTGCGGCGGTCGGCGATCTCGACCACGGAGCGGCCCGGCGCCTCGGGCTGTGCCTCCGACGCGAACCGCGCCTCCCGGCCCGTCGGCTCCCAGCCGCCGAACGCCTCGGCGATGGCGCGGGTCGCGCCCTCCTCCGGTACGTCGCCCACGAGCGCCATCGTGAAGGCGTCCGACCCGACGTGGGCCTCGAAGTAGTCGCGGACGGTCTCGGGAGTGATCGACTCGATCATCGCCAGCTCGGCGGCCGGGTCGAGCACGTAGTCCGGGTGGTCCGCCGGGAACAGGCGCCGCGCGAAGGCGCCCGACGCCTGGGCGCCCGTGGACTCGCGCGCGCGCTGGACGCCGGCCGTGGCGCGCACGACCGCCTTCTGGACCTCCTCCGGGTCGAGCGCCGGGTCCCGGAGCTCCTCCGCCACGATCGCCAGCACGTCGGGGAGGTCTTCGCGGAGCGCCCGGCCTGAGAACCCGATCCGGAGCCCGTCCGAGTAGAACGAGACGGTGGCGCCGCGCCCTTCCAGGGCCTCGGCGATCTCGAACCGGTCGCGCTGGCGCGTCCCCTTGTCGAGGACGTCCGTGAGGACCGCCTGAACGAGGTCGTCGTTGGCCGCGAGGTCCGGGGCGGTCTCCAGCGAGGCCCGGAAGCTCACCACGTCGCGGGCGTCGGTGGGGAGCAGGAGGAGCCGGGCCGGACCGGCCGTGAGGTCGTGGACGCGGTCGGCGAGGGGGGCGGCGGTCATTCGTCGGTGGGTACAGGAAGTGAACGGGACGGCGGCGGCCTCGACACGTGACGGGGAACTCTGATCCAGGACGGTCACGACCCCTGCGCCCCCACGGAACCGTCTGTCGGGTGGCGCCGCACTACCCCGTCGTGGGGACGTACCAGCCCACCGTGAGGCGGTCGGCGTCGGCGACGCGGGCGGCGGCGGCCTGCACGTCGGCGGCGGTGACGGCCTCGATCCGGTCGCGGAACGACGTGAAGAGGGTCCAGTCGCCCACGGCGATGGCCTCGTTGAGCTGGGAGACGACGGCGTACGGGCCGTCGCGGTTGAAGGCCTCTTCGGCCACCACCTGCCGGCGCGCGCGGGCCAACTCGTCGCCGTCCAGGCCGTCGCGGGCGACCTCGGCCAGCGTCTCTGTCAGCGCGTCCTCGACGGCCTGGTGGTCCACGCCGGGCGAGAGCGTGCCGTAGAGGACGAACAGGCCGGGGTCGCGGAGGCGGGGGAAGTAGGCGGAGGCGCTGGTCGTCAGGCCCTCGTCGGTGAGGCGGCGGTAGAGGCGGCTGCTCTTGCCCGAGGCGAGCGCCTGGGCGAGCACGTCGAGCGCGTCGGCGTCGGGGTCGAGGCCGGCGGGCGCTTTGTAGGCGAGGAGGACGGCGCCCAGCTCGCCCGCCTGCCGCACGACGAGCCGGCGCTCGCCCTCCTGCTCGGGCTCGCGCGTGACGGCGTCCTCGTCGGCGCGGTGGACGAGCGGCTCCGGCGCGCTGGCGGACTCGTCCGGGCCGGCTGGGATCGGGCCGAAGTGCTCCGCGAGGAGGTCGAGCGCCTCGTCCCGGTCGAAGGCTCCGACGACGGCGGCCGTCGCGTTCTGCGGCCAGTAGTAGGTGTCGTAGAAGTGGCGGAGCCCGCTCGCGGTGACGGTCTCGACGTCGCTCCGCCAGCCGATGACGGGGTGGCCGTACGGGTGGGCGTGGAAGGCGGTCGCGTAGACGGCGTGGAGCAGCTTCCGCAGCGGCTCGTTCTCGCCCCGGTCCAGCTCGTTCAGGACCACGGTCCGCTCGCTCGCCAGGTCGTCGTCGCTGACGCGCGCGCCGCGCATCCGGTCGGCCTCGATCTCGACCGCCAGTTCGAGGTGCTCGCTCGGGAGGAGGGCGAAGTAGTTGGTCCGGTCGTACCACGTCGTCGCGTTGATCTGGCCGCCGACGGACTGGAGCGTCTGGAACACGCTCGTGCCCAGGTCGCGGTTGAACCGCTCGGTCCCCTTGAACATCAGGTGCTCCAGGAGGTGAGTCGCGCCGGTCAGGCCCATGCCCTCGTTCCGGCTCCCCACGCGGTAGGTGACCTGGAAGGCGACGACGGGCGCGGCGGCCTCGGAGAGGAGCAGGGCGGTGAGGCCATTCTCGCGGTGGCGGTACTCCTCGACGCCGCCTTCTTCTCGGACGAACTCGAAGTGGGGGTGGGAGGCCGGAGCGGCGGAGTCGGAGGCGGGCATGGGTCGGGGCTAGGGGCACCCCCTACGTCGCCTCACGTTCGGAGATCCGGGGCTCGGCGCCGTCGGCGTGGAGAGCGGCCCGGAGTGCGGACAGCGCCTCCTGGGGCGTCACCGCCCGCCGCAGGGCCGCAACCGTGTCGTCGTCGCGGACCATCCGCGCCACAAGTGCCAGCCAGCCGAGGTAGGTGCGGGAGGACACGCCCTCGGGGACGATGAGCGTGAGGACGACATGGACCGGCCCCGACGCGCCGGGCAGCGCCAGCCCGCCGGGGCTCACGCCGATACGCAGGACCGGCGCGCTCATCTCGGCCCGGATGTGAGCGAGGACGACGCCCGGCCCTAGCTCAGGACGCGCGTCCGCGGGCACGTCGGCGAGCGCCTGGGCCAGCGTGTCGGCCTCGGGGAGGGCGCCCGTGAGCGTCTGGCGGAACACGTCGGCGGGCTCGCCGGGGCCGAGACCGAGGCAGACCGAGGCGGGCGTCAGCGCGTCGAGAAAGGCGCGGTCGTCCTCGGTCAGACTGCCGGGCAAGATCGCGGCGGCCGGGACCTGCCCCGGATACAGCACGAACAGCGAGGCGTCGGGCCAGCGTCGGGCCAGCACGCGCGGGAGACGGTCCAGCGACGCCCGCCACGCGACCGCCCCCTCCCGAGCCGACAGCAGGACGATTCCGTCGTCCGGGCGGACCGTCGCTTCGAGCACCGCCGGGAGCGCGCTCCACGACGGGAGGGCGACCACCTCGGGCGCGGGCGCCCCCGGCGTCGCCCGCCCGATGGCGGCCTCGACGTCTCGCCGCGTCGCCTCCGGGGTGACGAGCACGATGCGAGCGCCGACGCGGCTCGCCACCGTCGCCAGCACGCGGGCGGCGGCCCCGAAGCCGGGCTCCCGGTCCGCCAGGGGCGGCGCGGCCACGACGAGCCGCCGCAGCGTGCCGGGCGGGCGCCTCTCTCGGGCGACGAGCACGGCCGCTGTCGTCTCGCGGAGCACACGGTCCGGGACGCTCCCGAACAGCAGCCGCTCGGCCGTCGCGCTCCCGTCCCACCCCGTCACCACGACGGACGAGCGTGTTTCGGCCGCCGTCCGTGCGAGCGCCCGCGCCACGTTCGTCTCCACGCGGACGAGCGGGAGCACGGGGACCTCCGCCCCAGCGGCGTGGACGACGGCGGCCGAGAGCAGCCGCTCCGCCCGCACGACGGCCTCGGCCTGCTCCGCCCCGCGCGGCACGACCGTCACGGCCGTGACCGGCCCTCCGCGCGCCTCGCGCACGAGCACGGCGAGGTCCACGAGCGGCCCGACCGTCGCCGGGCTGGCGAGCGCCACGAGCACCCGCTGCCGGCCGCCGCGCGCCTCGGGCGCCCGCCGCTCCGCGTGTGCCGCCAGCTGCCGCCCGGCCCGCTCGACCACGAACGGCCCGACGAGGCACGTCACCAGCACCATCATGATCGTCCCGTTCAGCACCGCCCCGTCGAACAGGCCCACCTCGACGCCGACCAGCACGGCCGCCAGCGTGGCGGCGGCCTGGGGAACGGTCAGCCCGAACACGACCTGCGCCTCGGCGGCCGTGAAGTGGAACGCCGGACGCGTGAGCCAGGCCGCGGCGCCCTTCGTGGCGAGGAGCGTCGCGGTCATGGCGAGGGCCACGGTCCAGGCCCGCGCCGTGCCAGGACCGCCCGCGAAGGCGCCGAGATCGACGAGCATCCCCGTCGCCAGCAGGAAGAACGGGATGAACAGGGCGTTGCCGATGAACCCGATCCGGTTCATGAGCGGGCCGTCCTCCGGGACCAGCCGGTTCAGTCCGAGACCGGCGAGGAAGGCCCCGATGATGGGCTCGACGCCGAGCGCCTCGACGCCCAAGGCGCACACGAACACGGCGGCGAGGACGAACACGAACTCGAGGGTGGCGTCGGAGGCGGCGGTCCGCAGGAACCACGAGCCCAGGCGCGGCAGCCCCCACAGCACGACGCCTCCGAACCCGACGAGCGCGCCGGACACGCGGGCGAGCACGCCCAGGTCGAACGCGCCGCCCTCGCGGGCTCCCGTCGCGATGACCGCGAGGACGAGCAGAGCGAGCGTGTCCGTCAGGATCGTCGCGCCAATGGCGGCGGTGACGGCCCGCTCCTTCTGGAGGCCGAGGCGCGCGGCGGCCGGGTAGGCCAGCAGCGTGTGGCTGGCGAAGACGCTCCCCAGAAGGACCGCCGACGGCCAGCCCATCCCGAACACCGTCCTCGCCACCGCCGTCCCCACCACCTGGGGCAGGACGAACGTGGCGAGCCCGAACCCGAGGCTCCGCGTCCGCCCTTCGGACAGCTCGTGGAGGTCGATCTCCAGCCCGGCCAGGAACATGATGTAGAGCAGGCCCACCGTCCCGAGGAGGACCATCGTCGGGTCGCGGTCGAGGACGCCGAGGGCGTGGGGGCCGAGGGCGATCCCCGCCGCCAGCAGGACCACCGACGACGGCACGCCCCGCCGCGCCACGAGGGGCGCCGCCAGCAGCACGAGGACGACGACCGTGAAGACGGCGACAGGGTCGGTAAGGGGCATCGGACGTGGAGAGCGACCCGCTCCAACGCGCGGCGTCCGGTCTGTTCCAGGCGCGGGGCCGATGGGGACCGGGCGTATCCTTCCTCTCGTCTCCCCCTCTCCGACGATGCGCGCCCTCCTGTTTCCGCTCGCCCTGCTCCTCGCCCTCCCCGCCGCCGCGCAGGACCGGACGCCGCTCCCCGCCGGCGTCGAGATCGTCTCGCGCGACGGCTGGGGCGGCCCGCCGCCGGTCGCGCCGATGATCCCGCAGCGCCCGCACGCGCTCACGATCCACCACTCGGGGACCCCGCAGAAGCCGGACGCCGAGCCCGCCGCGACGCTCCGCGCGCTCTACGACTTCTCGATCAGCGACGACACCCTCGGCGACGGTCGCCGCAAAGAGCCCTGGCCCGACGTCCCGTACCACTTCTACATCGCGCCCGACGGGAGCACGCTGGAGGCGCGCGACGTGGCCTACGAGGGAGACACGAACACGCGCTACGACCTGAGCAACCAGGCGCTCGTGGTGGTCGAGGGCAACTTCGAGATCGAGGAGCCGACGGCGGCGCAGATGGCGAGCTTGCTCGCGCTCTCCGAAGCGCTCGCCCGCCAGTGGGGCTTCGGCCCGACGTCGGTGGCGGGCCACGGCG
This sequence comes from Rubricoccaceae bacterium, assembly GCA_963811175.1. Classification (GTDB taxonomy): domain Bacteria; phylum Bacteroidota; class Rhodothermia; order Rhodothermales; family Rubricoccaceae; genus Rubrivirga. Next base: position 374,924 of record CAWEQE010000003.1, read on the forward strand.
ACCGCGCGCCGGGCCAGACCGTCTGCCCCGGTGACGCCCTCGAAGCCCGCTTCCCCGAGATCCGCGAGGCCGTCGCACGCGGCGCCCGCCAGTCGCTCGCGGGGACCTGGACCGTCGACCTCCCCCTCACCCCGAACGCCGCCCCGGACGTGCGGACCCTCACCGTGGCCGTGGGCGAAGACGGGGAGCTGGCGGGCACGTTCGGGGACGCCGAGATCCAGTCTGGGCAGATCGACGCAACGCAGGACGGGCTCCACTTCGGGTTCACCACGTCGGACTCCGGCGGGACGTCCACGACGACGGGCGTCGTCCGGGGCGGGCGGCTGGAGGGCACGACCGTTGCTCCTCACCGGGACCTCCTCGCCGTCTGGACCGCCACGCGCGCCGAGTAAGCGCCCGCCGCCTGAGCGCGTCTGGCTTTCCATTTACCGCTCTCCCATGCGCTTTTTCGTCTCGTCCGTCCTCGCCCTCGTGCTCCTCGCCGGGTGCCGCATCGAGCCACGCGCTGCCGCGACGGACGCCCCGGAGGACGCGGCCTCCGAGAGCGAAACGCCCTTCGTCCCGACCGCCTCGTCGGACGTGACGGTCTACGTCACGGAGTGGTGCCCCTACTGCAAGGCCACGCGCGAGTACCTGGACGACGTGGGCATCGAGTACCGGGCCGTCGACATCGAGTCGAGCGAGGAGGCGCACGCGGAGTACGTCGAGCAGGGCGGGGACGGCGGCATCCCGCTGGTGGTGATCGGCAACACGCGGATCGCCGGGTACAGCATTCCCGCGTTCGACGAGGCCCTGGAGCGGGCGGGGCTGTAGCGTCCTGGCTGTAGCGCTGCCCGCTGGCGGTGAACGCCGCCAGTGGACAGGGACGTGTTCGCGGGCGCTTCCGCCGTTTCCGCGCCCCCCTCGGCGGCACGACCGGGGCGGGCGCGCTCTCGGAGGGGAAACACGCAGGCGAGCGCCGGGCGATCCCCCAACGCGCGCGACGGGCGGATCGTCCGGGGCGGCCTTCCGTATCGGACCCGCTCCCCTCACGCGCTCCACTCCCATGGGCTTCGGCATCCTCGTCATCGTCCTCACGCTCGGCCTCGTCATCGCGGGCATCGCCGCGCTCGTCAAGCGTCGCCAGCGCGGCGGGGGCGACGTGTCGCCCCCGCCGCGGACCGAACGGGACGTCGAGCGCCGGCAAGAGCTGTAGCCGGCGCCGCCTTGGGCGTGTCCCCGAGGCGGGCGGAGGTCAGTGCGCGTCGAGCCAGTTGTCGGCCACGCCCACGTCGACCACGATCGGCACGTCCCCGAGCGGGAGCGCGGCCTTCATCTCCTCACGCACGAGCGCGGAGACGGCCTCGACCTCGGCCTCGGGCACCTCGAACACCAGCTCGTCGTGGACCTGCAGGATCATCCGGGCGCCGCGCCCCTCCTCCGCCAGCCGGCGGTGGATGGCGATCATGGCGAGCTTGATCATGTCCGCCTGCGTGCCCTGGATGGGCATGTTGACGGCGATCCGCTCGGCGTACGCCCGGTCGCTCGGGTTCCGGGACGTGATCTGGGGGACGTAGCGGCGCCGCCCGAGCAGCGTCTCGACGTATCCCCGGTCGCGGGCCTCCTCCATCAGCCCGTCTAGGAACTCGATCACGCGCGGGTACGACTGGCGGTACTGGTCGATGAGGTCCTGGGCCTCGCTGTTGCCGATGCGGAGGCGGTTGGCGAGGCCGAACGCCGAGATCCCGTACGGGATGCCGTAGTTGACCTGCTTCACCTTGTTCCGCTGGTCCCGCGTGACATCGTCGTAGTCGACGGAAAAGACGCGGGCGGCCGTCGCGGTGTGGATGTCGCGCTCCTCCACGAACGCCCGGACGAGGTCCGGGTCGCCGGACATGTGGGCGAGGATGCGGAGCTCGATCTGGGCGTAGTCCGCCGCCATCAACACGTTCCCCGGCTCGGCCACGAACGCACGGCGGATCTCCTTGCCGAGGTCCGTGCGGACGGGGATGTTCTGGAGGTTCGGGTTCGAGGACGAGAGCCGGCCCGTCGCCGTGACGGTCTGGTTGAAGTCGGTGTGGAGGCGGCCGGTCTCGGGGTGGACCAGCTCCGGCAGCTTGTCGACGTAGGTCGACTTGAGCTTCGAGACCTTGCGCCAGTCGAGGATGAGCGCCGGCAGCTCGTGCTCCTGGGCCAGCTCCGAGAGCACGTTCTCGTCCGTCTTCGGCCGGCCCGTCTTCGTCTTGCCGAGGGCGTCGAGGCCGATCCCGAACGTCGGCGCCTCCTCCTTCAGCTGCTTCTTGGTTTTGGGCTTGGCGTCGGGGTCGCCCGCGACTTCGCCGGCCTCGTTGTCCTTCACGTCCTGGACCCACTGCTCGGCCGCCGCCTTCTCGGCGTCCGTCGGAGGGTCATTGAAGAGGACCTCCCCGATCTGGACCGTCGAGCCGATCGTGAACTCGCGGCCGGCGTGCTCGAAGATCTGCGCCTCCAGCTCCGCCAGCGTGGCGTCGAGCTGGCGGCTGATGTCGGCGAGGACCTTGTCGGAGATCTTGACGCCGGCCATCTCCATGTCGGCCAGGACCGGGACGAGCGGGAACTCGATGGTCTCGGCGATCTGGAGGAGCCGGCCCTCGCCGTCGTCCATCTCCTTCAGCGCCTCCGTCAGCACGTCCACCAGGCGGAGCGCGACGTCGGCGTCCTCGCAGGCGTACGGGCCGACGTCCTCGACCGGCACGTCGCGCATCGAGCGCGCGTTCTTGCCTGTCCCGATGAGGTCCGTGATGGGCTGGGGGCGGTAGTTGAGGTGGAAGCTCGCCACGTCGTCCAGCTTGTGGCTGGCCTCGGGGTTGAGGAGGTAGTGGGCGACCATCGTGTCGAAGATGGGGCCGCGCACCGTCACGCCGTGCCGCTTCATCACCACGAGGTCGTACTTGACGTTGTGGCCGACCTTGAGGAGCGCGTCGTCCTCGAGGGCCGGGCGGAGCGGGGCGAGGGCCTGCGGCTCGGGCGTCCCGTCCGGCAGCGGCGTCGGGACGTAGACGGCCCGCTTCTCTTCCTTCGCCAGCGACACGCCCACCAGCTCGGCGTGCATCGGATCGACCGACGTCGTCTCGGTGTCGAAGCTGAGGCGCTCGGCGTTTTCGGTCACGGCCTCGGCGGCGTCCAGCTCGTCGCGCTCGTAGACCGTCGTGTAGCTCACGGCGTCGGCGTCCATGGCGGTGACGGGCTCGTACGGGCCGAAGTCGAACGAGAGTGAGGGGTCGTCGTCGGGGAGCGCGGTGAACGACCGGCCGCCGGAGCGCTGGCGGGAGCGGCCGGCGGCGTAGTCGCGGGCCCGATCGCGGAGGCGCGCCCCGAACCCGACCTCGTCGAAGAGGGCGTTGACGGCGTCGAGGTCGGGGTCGGTGCGGCGGAGCGTGTGCCAGTCGAGCGGCCCGCCGTCGGGCCCGTGGAGCGGGACGTCGCAGCGGATGGTGACGAGCTGTTTCGAGAGGCGCGCGTCGTCGGCGTGCTCGGTCATCCCCTCGCGAGCGCGCTTGCCCTTGAGGTCGGCGGCGTGCTCGATGATCGACTCCACACTGCCGTACTGGTCGATGAGCTTGACGGCCGTTTTCTCGCCGATGCCCGGCACGCCCGGCACGTTGTCCGACGAGTCGCCCATGAGCGCCAGCAGGTCGACGAACTGGTGCGGCTCCAGGCCGCCGTACTTCTCGCGGAAGGTCTCGGGCGTCTCGCGGTCGAACGTCTCGCCCATGTAGGGCGGGCGGAGCATCGACACGCGATCGGACAGGAGCTGGCGGAAGTCCTTGTCGGCCGAGAAGATCACGGCCTCGACGCCCTCGTCCTCGGCGCGCTTCGCCAGCGTCCCGATCACGTCGTCGGCCTCGACGCCCTCGACCTCCAGGACCGGGATGTCGAAGGCCTCCACGAGCCGCTTGACGAGCGGGATGTTGCTCTTGATCTCGGACGGCATCGGCGGCCGGTGGGCCTTGTAGTCGTCGTAGAGCTGGTCGCGGAAGGTGGGCTTGCCGCCGAGCTTGTCGAACACGACGGCGATGTGCTCGGGCTGGTGGTCTTCGAGGAGCTTGAGGAGGGCGCTCGTGAAGCCGTAGAGGGTCCGCGTGTCGGTGCCGTCGGGCGCGTTCAGGGTCGCGTTCTTCATCGAGAAGAAGGCGCGGTAGGCGAGGGCCATCGCGTCGGCGAGGAACAGCGTCTCGCGGGCCGGGCCGCCCTCGATGGCGTCGTACTCGTCGTCGTCGTAGTCGTCCGGGAGCGTCACGGAGACGTCGGCCTCGGGCGGCGGAGCGGGGCCGCCAGCGGGCGCGGCCGTGGGGTCGTCGGAGGCGTCGAAGAGAGAGGGTTGGTCGGCCATCGGCGGGGAGGCGTCGGGAAGGTCGGGGAGGTTAACGCGCGGCGGCGCCTGCGGTTTGTCAGCGGGCTCGGCCCCAGCGGCAGCCGTACGAAGACGCCGCGATGGGGCGTCTTTACGGAGCGGAACCGCGGCGGCCGGGCGAACATCCTCTCCTCCCTCCTCCCCCCTCGCTCTTGATTCTCCTCTTCGACATCGACGGCACCCTCCTCCAGTCGCACGGCGTCGGCCGGGAGTCCGTCAACGCCGCGCTGGCGGACCTCGCCGGCGACACGTTCGACTTCGCGGACATCACGTTCTCGGGCAAGACGGACCCGCAGATCTTCCGCGAGGTGCTGGAGGCCGCCGGCCGCTGCGGGCTCGGCGTGGACGCGGACGAGCCGAGCGTGGCGCGATTCGGGGAGCTGTACCGCCGCGAGATGGCGTCGCGGCTGCCCGACGCCCGCGTCGAGGCCCTGCCCGGCGCCGTCGGCCTCGTCCGCCAGCTCGCCGCGGACGGCGCCGAGATGGGGCTCCTCACGGGCAACCTGGAACCCCTCGCCTACCAGAAGATCGAGCGGGTCGGGCTGGGCCACGACCACCTCCCGTTCGGGGCCTTCGGGAGCGACGACCCCGACCGGAACGCGCTCCCGCGCGTCGGCGCCGCGCGGGCGTCGGAGCGGTTCGAGCGAGAGGTCGCCACCGACGACCTCGTCATCATCGGCGACACGCCGCGCGACATCGCCTGCGCGCACCAGTCCGGCTGCGTCGCCGTGGCCGTGGCGACGGGCCGCTACAGCGCCGACCAGCTCCAGGACGCGGACCTCGTGCTGGAGTCGCTGGAGGCGTTCGACCTCGACGCCGTCCTCGCCCTCGCATGATCGCCCGCCTCCGCCAGGCGGTGCGCCGCCTCCGAGCGGACCTCGACGTGTTCGTGGTGGCCGGCCGCGACCCGCGCGTCCCGTGGCCCGCTCGGGCCGTCCTCCTGGCGACGGTCGCCTACGCGCTCAGTCCGGTGGACCTGATCCCCGACGTGATCCCCGTCCTCGGCCTCCTCGACGACCTGCTGATCGTGCCGGCCGGCCTCTGGCTGGCGCTCCGGATGATCCCGCCCGAGGTGATCGCCGAGGCCCGCGAGACGATCCGGGCGGGGGCGGTGGACACGCTCGTCCTGCGCCAGACGGGCTTCCGCATCGTGCTCGGGCTGTGGACCGCCGCGCTCGTCGCGTGCTGGGTCCTGCTCTCGTGAGCCCTCAGCCCCCGAACCGCCGCAGGGTGCTCTCGACCGGCCGGCGGTAGCTCGGGCCGTGCGTGAGGTGGTTGATGAGGTGGAACAGGTTGTAGACCTCGCGGCGCTCGGGGTAGCCCGGCTCCAGCGGCCACGCCTCCCGATAACCGTCGTAGAACGACGACGGGAACCCCCCGAACAGCTCGGTCATGGCGAGGTCCGCCTCGCGGTGGCCGACCGAGACGGCGGGGTCGATGAGCGCGAACCGGCCATCGGCGGTGGCGACGGCGTTGCCGCCCCAGAGGTCGCCGTGGAGGAGCGACGGCGGCGGCGCCTCGGGCAGAAGGTCCGAGAGGCGAGCGACGAGCCGGTCCAGCAGACCGTCCCAGGCGTCGTCCCACGCGCCCCGCTGGCGGACCGTCTCGGCCTGCGCGCGGAGCCGGCGCTCGCCGAAGAATCTCGGCCACGAGGCGTCCCAGCCGTTCCGCTGCGGCTTGCTGCCGATCCAGTTGTCGTGCGCCCAGCCGTAGCGTCCCCCGCCGGACGCGTCGGCGCGATGGAGCGCGGCGAGCGCCGCGCCGAACCGCCGCCCGTCGGCGTCCGACGGGCAGCCGCGCTCGATCCAGGGCAACAACAGCCAGCCGGCCTCGGAGCCGGCCGCCGCGCCGACGGAGAGCGGCGTCGGCACGACCAGATCCTCGCCGGCCGCCTCCGCCAGCGCGGCGAGCCCGTCGGCCTCGGCGCCGTAGGTCTGGCCGGCCGCGCCCCGCCCCCACTTCAGGAAGAACGCGCCCTCGGCGGTCTCGACACGGGCCGCGCTCGACACGTCGCCGCCGCCCACCCGCTCCGCGAACATGATGGCGCCGGCGGTCTCCTCGACGGACGCTCGGACGGTGGGGGGAAGGTCGGTCATGTCCTCTCCGATGGGTGGGGCGCCTCTGCGTCAGAGCCCGTGCGCCACGCGGAGGCGCTCCAGGATCGCGTCCGTCGTCCGGTCGGCGATGTCGTAGACGCGTTCGAAGCCGGCGTCGCCGCCGTAGTACGGATCGGGCACCTGGTAGTCGCCCGGCTCGGGGTCGAACTCGCGGAAGAGGCGGACGCGCGTGCCGTGGTCGCCGTCGGGGTCGAGGGCGAGCGTGTCGTGGAGGTTCGCCTTGTCCATCACGAACACGTGGTCGAAGTCGTCGAGGTCGGCCCGGCCGAGCTGGCGGGCGCGGAGGCGCGAGAGGTCGAGGCCGCGGTCGGCGGCCGTGGCCGTCATCCGCTCGTCCGGCGGCCCGCCGACGTGCCAGCCGCCGGTCCCGGCGGAGTCCACCTCCACGTGCTCCGCCAGCCCGGCGTCGATCACTTTTTGCTGGAAGAGCCCTTCGGCCAGCGGGCTCCGGCAGATGTTGCCGAGGCAGACGAAGAGGACGCGGACGGGGCGGTCGGGCATCGGAGGGGCGGAAACTCAGGAGGCAAGGTGGTACGCGCGGGGGCCCCTCGCCAGCCCGAGGGGCGGAAGACGCCCGAAACTTTCATACCCCCCCCCGCCCCTGCGACCGCAGCGACCCCTCCTTTCAACTTCGGCTGAAACCGTACGGCCGGCCCCCGAGTCCGACGGGAGTCCGCCTATCTTCGGCCGCCCCCCTCCGCGCCCATGCCCCAGGCCGCCCCGACGCACACGCCCGGTCCGCTCCTCGCCACCATCGAGAGCACGGCCGACGTCCGAGCCTTACCCGTCGACCGCCTCCCCCAGCTCTGCGACGAGCTCCGCGACTACATCGTCGACATCGTGGCCGTCCACGGCGGACACTTCGGGGCCAGCCTCGGCGTCGTCGAGCTGACGGTGGCCTTGCACTGGGCCTACGAGACGCCCGACGACCAGCTCGTGTGGGACGTGGGGCACCAGGCCTACGGGCACAAGATCCTCACCGGCCGACGCGACGTGTTCCCCACGAACCGGACGTACGGCGGCCTGAGCGGCTTCCCGAAGCGGTCCGAGTCCGAGTACGACACGTTCGGCGTGGGCCACGCGAGCACCTCGATCTCGGCGGCCCTCGGCATGGCGACGGCCAGCCGCCTCCAGGACTCCGGCCGCAAGGTGGTCGCCGTGATCGGCGACGGGTCGATGACGGGCGGGCTCGCCTTCGAGGGCCTCAACAACGCCGGCGCGAGCGACGCCGACCTCCTGGTCGTCCTCAACGACAACCGGATCTCCATCGACCCCAACGTCGGCGCGCTCCACGAGTACCTGGCGACGGTGAGCGCCAGCGGCAAGTGGAACGCGCTCAAGGGCGAGGTCTGGGAGGCGCTCGACAAGCTCAAGGGGATGGGCGGCGGCACACTCCAGCGGCTGGCGGCCCGCGTCGAGGATGGCCTCAAGGCGGCGCTCACGCCGGGGATGCTCTTCGAGGCGTTCGGCTTCCGTTACATCGGGCCGGTCGACGGGCACGACGTCGTCGCGCTCGCGGAGCGGCTCAAGAAGCTCCGCCTCCTGGGCGGGCCGATCCTGCTCCACACGCTCACGGTCAAGGGCAAGGGGTTCGCGCCGGCCGAGGCCGACCAGGTCAAGTGGCACGCGCAGTCGAGCCCGTTCGACAAGGTGACGGGCAAGAGCCTCGCCGCGCCGACGCCGGCCGGCACCAAGCCACCCAAGTGGCAGGACGTGTTCGGCGAGGCGATGGTCGAGCTGGCGGAGCAGGACGACCGCGTGGTCGGCGTGACGGCGGCGATGCCGTCCGGCACGAGCCTCGGCACCATGATGGCGGCCATGCCGGACCGCGCCTTCGACGTCGGCATCGCCGAGATGCACGCCGTCGTGTTCGCCGCCGGGCTGGCGACGCAGGGGATGCGGCCGTTCTGCGCCATCTACTCCACGTTCCTCCAGCGCGCCTACGACGGGGTCGTCCACGACGTGGCGCTCCAGAACCTGCCCGTCGTGTTCTGCCTCGACCGCGCGGGCCTCGCCGGCTCCGACGGGCCGACGCACCACGGCGCCCTCGACGTGGCGTTCCTGCGGGCCGTCCAGGGCCTGGTCTGCGCCGCCCCGCTCGACGAGCAGGACCTCCGCGACCTCCTCTACACCGCCCTCCAGCACGACGGGCCGTTCGCCGTCCGCTACCCGCGCGGCGCCGCGACCGGGATGGCGCTCCGCGAGGGCTTCGAGGTGCTCCCCATCGGGAAAGGGCGAAAGATCGCCGACGGCGAGGACGTCGCGTTTGTGAGCTACGGCGCCATCGGCCAGTACGTCTCCGAGGCCCGCGAGCGACTGGCGGCAGACGGCGTCCGGGCGGCGCACTACGACCTCCGCTTCGTCAAGCCCCTCGACGAGGCGCTGCTGACGGAGGTGTTCGGCCGGCACACGCGCGTCGTGACGGTCGAGGACGGCGTGCGCGAGGGCGGCGCCGGCTCGGCCGTTCTGGAGTGGGCCGCCGACGCGGGCGTGCTCGGCGACACCCAGGTCGTCCGCCTCGGGCTCCCGGACCACTTCGTCGAGCACGGGACGCAGCGCCAGCTCCACGACGAGGTCGGCATCGGGCCGGACGGGCTGGTCCGCGCCGCGCGGGCGCTCGTGAGCGCCGAGGCAGAGGCGGCGTAGGAAGCCCCGCTCGCTCCGCCTCGTGAACCGCCCGCCGACTCCTCACGCCGGTTCGGACACTCATTCGCACGGACGTTTGGCCGTCTATGTAGGCTCCTCGTTCCGTCCGCTCCGAATATGATGCCTCGACTGCTCTTCGTGCTCCTCGTCGCGTTTCTGCTGCCCCTCGGGGCCTGCGATTCGACGGTCGATCCGCCTGACGAGGAAGAAGAAGTCCCCGACCGCACCGCCCCCCTCCGAGCCTACGACGAGTCCGCCGCCTTCGGGCGGTACGGCGACCCGGCCGTCGACGACCCGTTCGGGGCCGCGTTGTGGGCCGACGGCTCCATCCGGCAGACCTCCGAGGAAGGCGCCACTTTTGGAGGCTACCTGACAGGCCTCTGGCTGGCCGGCCAGCAGGGGGGCACGACCCGAGCCAACGTCGCCTGGTATGGATACCGGACGGAAGAGCAAGGGGACATCTACGGCAACTTCACGACGGCGTGCGGTGGCCCCACCGACGGTCTGTTCGCCCTCGATGCGGATACGACCTACGCCGACACGGATGCGTGGCCACGGTCGCTGGGGGCTCCGACCGCCGCCGATGGGAGCCCACGCGTCTACGGCGACCGGATGCTCTGGGGCTCGTTCTGCCCGACGTCTGTCCCTCAACGCCCCTACTTCGACGCCCCGATCCAGGACCTCCGGGTGAACACGGCGATGTACGCCTATGACCGCGAGGATCTGGAGGACGTTCGCTTCGTCCGCTACGAGGTGACGAACACGGGGTCCCAACCCATTTCAGCTCTCCGCGTGGGGTACTTCTCGGATACAGATTCCCCGGCGGCCGTATCGGATGCCGTCGGGTTCGATCCGGGCACGGGGCTCAGCTACGTCTACAACCTGTCGAAGAGCGGTGAGGACTACTTCACGACCTGGGTATCTGGGTTCGCGTTCCTCGACACTCCGAACGACGCCCCCCTCCTCGCCCACCGCATCATGCGGAAGAACAACTACTACGATCCCGACTTCGGTGAGACCGGTGTAGAGTCCTCCCAGCAGTTGATCGACGCACTCGACGGCCTGTCCAACGACGGGGAGCCGATGATCGACCCGACGACGGAGATGGCCACCCGGTTCGCCTTCACCGGGGACCCCTTCGCCGGCCTCGGCTGGCGCGACGGGCTGTTCGGCGGCGACGGCTCGTACACCGGCGTGGACGTCCGCCACCTCACCTCCGTCGGTCCGATCGACCTCGCTCCCGACGAGACGGTCACGTTCACCGTCGTGTGGGTAACGGCCGTCGAATCGTCGCCGGGCGTCTCTCAGTTCGAGGTGACGCAGACGCTCGCCGCCATTCGCGCGGACCCGAGCCTCTGGCGGTTCTCGCCCGAGAGCTAGCCCGCTGCGCTCCCGCGGGCGGCCGTCGCCAGCGGGTCAGCCACGCTCGCGGAGCAGGTCGAGCACGGCCGCCTCGGATGGGCGGAGGCCGGCCGGCGTGTTGCCGGCGTTCCGGCGCCGGAGGCGGGCGGCCAGGTCGCGCTCGCGGAAGGCGTCCAGCACGTCCGGGTGGACGTAGTAGCGGCGGCAGACGGCGGGCGTGTTGCCCAGCACCTCGGCCGTCTCCTTGACGGCCTGGACGACGAGCCCGTCCATCGCGCCCTCGTCCACCTCGTCGCCGTGGGCCGCCAGCCGCTCGGCGGCCGTTACGGTGCCGCCCCACGTGCGGAAGTCCTTGGCAGAGAACGCCTCGCTCGTCGTCTCTTGGAGGTACCCGTTGACGTGGCCGCTCTCGACGTCCTGCCGGTCGCCGGACTCGTCGTAGAACTGGAACAGGTCGTAGCCGGGGATGTCGCGGCACGCCTTCACCAGACGGGCGAGCCGCTTGTCGCGCAACGCGATCTCGTGCTCCTGCCCACTCTTGCCCGTGAAGGCGAACCGGACCTCGGACCCCTCGAACGAGACGTGCTTGTCGCGGATCGTCGTGAGGCCGTACGACCCGTTCTCGGTCGCGTACTGCTCGTTCCCGACACGGATCAGCGTCTCGTCGAGGAGGCGGACGCAGAGGGCCAGCACCTTCTCGCGGCCCAGGCCGTCGGCTGCGAGGTCCTCCTCGACGCGCGCCCGGATCTGCGGGAGCGCCTCCCCGAACGGGACCATCCGGTCGTACTTGAGCCGGTTCCGGTGGCTTTCCCAGTCTGGGTGGTAGCGGTACTGCTTGCGGCCCTTCGCGTCGCGGCCGGTCGCCTGGAGGTGGCCGTCGGGCCGGGGGCAGATCCAGACGTCGTCCCAGGCCGGCGGGATCGCCAGCGCCTCGATCCGCTGGCGGACGTCGTCGGCGACGAGGTCGCCGTCGGGGCGGTGGTACGAGAAACCGGTCCCGCGCCGGACCCGCGTGAGGCCCGGGCGGGCGTCGTCGACGTAGCGGAGGCCGGGGGGCGTGTCGGACATCGGGGTCGGGAGGGCCGACGGTTCAAGACGACGAGGCGGGACCGGGTTTCGGTCGCCGCGGGCCGTAGTACAAAAGGACCAGCCGACGGGCTCCGGCTGCACCAGGGAGCGGACCGGCCGGGCGTGGAGCTTGCCGTCTCACACACGACCGCCTCCCATGAAGCCTCTCCTCGCGCTCGTCGCCCTCTGCCTCGCCCTCCCCGCCAGCGCGCAGGGCCTCCCGTCTCCTCCGCCCCCCCCGGGCGTGACCCGGCCGATGCCGCCACGCCCGGCGCCGCCGGCCTACCGGAGCCCCGGCCCGCGCCGCCTCGGCGGCCCGCGCACCGGGGTCACGTTCCTCAGCCCCGGCGCCGTCGAGAAGCTCAACGACACGTTCGACTACGCGTCCTGCCACTACGACTACGAGTCCGGGACCGACGTGTGCGTGAACGACGCGCCGACCGTCGATCCCAGCTTCCCCGTCGTGACGCAGTTCGGGTGGCAGTTCGAGCGCCGGCTGTTCCAGGCCGAGAGCGGGCTGACCGGCGTGACGGAGTGGGTGCTGCTCGTCGGCGGGGCCGAGCGCGGGCTGTTCCTGCCCAGCGCGACGTTCCTGGCCGGCGTCCGGGCGCCGGGCGGGTTCGAGGTCGGCGTCGGGCCGAACCTCTCGCTGGCGGGCGCGGCCTACGCCGTCGCCGTCGGGATGAACAACGAGATCGGGGAGGTCAACGTCCCGCTCAACGCGGCCATCGTGCTGGGCCAGGACGGGCCGCGCGTGAGCCTGCTCGTCGGGTTCAACGTGTCGGAGCGCCGGTGGTAGCCCGCCCGAGGCGGTCCGCCAGTGCGCGGCGGGCGCCGACGGCCAAGCTCTCGCGAACGCGGGCACCCGAACGGGGCACGCGGGTAGGTTTGACGCCTCCCCCGCACCCATGCCCGAGACTCCCCCGCTCCGCCTCCTCAACACGCTCACCCGGCAGGTCGAGACCGTCGAGCCGGCGGTCCACGCGCCGGACGGACGGCCGCTGCTTCGGTTCTACTCGTGCGGCCCGACGGTCTACAGCTACGCCCACATCGGCAACTTCCGGACGTTCCTGACGGCCGACCTCGTGGTCCGCACGGCCGAGGCGCTGGGGTGGGCCGTCCGCTACGTCTCCAACGTGACCGACGTGGGCCACCTGACCGAGGACGACGTGGCGGACAGCAGCGGCGAGGACAAGATGGCCAAGGCGCTGGCGTCGAAGGAGGGCGAGGCGTTCGAGAACGTCTGGGACCTCGCCCGCCACTACACCGCCGCGCTCGACGCCGACTGGCGCGCCCTCAACCTCCGCGAGCCGGACGTCCGGCCGCGGGCGACGGAGCACGTCCGCGAGCAGATCGAGGCCGTCGAGGCCCTCGTCGCGAGCGGCCACGCCTACGAGACCGCCGACGGCGTCTACTTCCACGTCCCCTCCTTCCCCGACTACGGCAAGCTCTCGGGCAACACGGACGCCGAGGGGCTGGCGGAGGGCACGCGCGAGGTGGTCCGCGACGAGGGCAAGCGGGACCCGCGCGACTTCGCGCTCTGGAAGAAGGACCCCGGCCACCTCATGCAGTGGTTCTCGCCCTTTGGAACCGGCCCTGCCGGCGGCTGGGGCTTTCCCGGCTGGCACCTCGAGTGCTCGGTGATGGCCCAGAAGTACCTCGGCGAGACCATCGACCTCCACGGCGGCGGCGAGGACCTCCGCTTCCCGCACCACGAGTGCGAGATCGCCCAGGCCGAGGCCGTCACCGGCGAACCGTTCTCGCGCTACTGGATGCACACGCGGTTCCTCCAGGTCGAGGGCGAGAAGATGTCCAAGAGCCAGGGCAACTTCCTCACCGTCCGCGACCTCACGGCCGGCCCCGACGACGGCGGACGCGAGGACTGGGGCGCGCCCGTCGACCCGCTCGCGCTCCGACTCGTCCTCATCTCGGGCCACTACGCCAAGCCGTTCAACCTGACGCAGAAGGGGCTCGCCGACGCCCAGAAGAACCGCCAGCGCATCGTGGACGCCGACGCGGCCGTCCAGGAGGCGCTGGAGGCAGGCCGCGAGGGCGAGGACGTGTTCGGCGACGCGCTCGACGCCGCCTACGCCGAGGCGCTCGCGGCGATGGCCGACGACCTCAACACGCCCGAGGCGCTGGCGGCGGCCCTGCGTGGGACCAACGACGTCCTCCGGGAGCACCGCCGCGAGCCGCTGAGCGGAGCCTCGGCCCGGGCCGCCGCCGACTTCCTCGACCGCGTGAACGCGCTGCTCGGGATCGTCCGCTCCGAGACCGGCGCCGCGCCGGCGGCCGACGATGAGGACGACGAGTTCGCCGAGCGCGTCGAGGACCTCCTCGCCCAGCGGACCGAGGCGCGCGCCGCCAAAGACTGGTCCCGCGCCGACGCCCTCCGCGACGAGATCGACGCGCTGGGCGTGGTCGTGATGGACACGCCCTCCGGCCCCGAGTGGCGCCGCCGCTAACCGACCCCCGACCCCGTACGACGCATGCCCCTTGACGCCTCCGACTACTCCGACCTGGAGGGCGGCCTCGTCCGAATGCTCGACCGGCTCCAGGCCGAGGGCACGGCCACGAAGGACCGCGACGTGGACCAGTTCCTCCGCGACGAGCCGGGCGCCATCCTGCTCGGGCTCCTCTACGACCAGCGCGTCCTCGCCGAGACGGCCTTCGCCGGCCCCTACAAGCTCCGCCAGCGGCTCGGCCACCTCGACATGGCCCGCATCGCCGACATGGACCGCGACGCCTTCGCGGAGGTCTTCGCCGAGAGCCCGGCCGTCCACCGCTTCACCAACAAGATGGTGGACACCACGCAGGCCGTGGCCCGGATCGTGGCCGACGAGTACGACGGCGACGCCTCCCGCCTCTGGGCCGAGGGCGACTGCCGGACGGTCGAGAAGCGAGTCAAGGCGCTGCCGGGGTTCGGCCCGCAGAAGACGGCCAAGCTCAAGTTTTGCCTCTTCTACTTCGGCCACCGCGACCTGAGTGCGCCCTAGGCCGGTCCCGTCCGCCCCGGCATTCGGACGCGGAGCACGCCGGGCACCACCTCGGCCTCGACGCGCCGGGCGGAGAACGAGAGCAGCTCGCCGTCGGCGTGGAGCGCCAGCGCGCCGGACACCACGTCCAGCTCGATCCGTCGCGTCCGGCCCATCCGCACCTCGGGCAGCCCGACGTGCCCGCCCCGGAAGGTGAGCGGGAGCACCCGGAGCGCGCGGCGCGGCGGGAGGTGGCGGACGAGGCACACGTCGAGCAGCCCGTCCGTGGGCACGGCGTCGGGCGTGAGGTGGAAGCCGCCGCCGACGGAGTGCCCGTTCCCGACCTCGCACAGGAACAGCGGGCCGTCGAAGGCGAGCGCCGTCGCCTCGCTTGGCTGGCGGCTCGCCTCGGCGGTGGCGCGGACGTGGACGCTCGGGCGGCGCCACTCCCAGAGCGTCCGCAGCACGGCGGCGAGGTAGGCGGCCCGGCCGCCCAGCCACTTTGTCTCGTGGGCCAGGAACGCGACGTGGGCGTCGAACCCGACCCCCAGGCTGTTGGCGAAGATCCGCTCGCGGACGCCCAATTCGCCGTCCTCCTCCCACCGGACCCGCCCGACGTCGAGGGACACGACCGGCGCCGCCGTCAGCGCGGCGACGGCCTCGGGGAGCGCGTCCGGCACCCCGAGCGCGTGCGCGAAGTCGTTGCCCGTGCCCACGGGGAGCACGCCCAGCACGGCGTCCGTCCCCATGAGCCCGTTGACGGCCTCGTGGACGGTCCCGTCCCCGCCGGCGACGACGACGAGGTCGGCGTCGGCGTGCTCGCGGGCGAGGCGCTCGGCGTCGCCGGCCGCGCGTGTCTCGACCACACGGGGCGTCAGGCCCGCCTCGCGGAGCAAGCGGGGCAGCCGTTCGCGCAGGGCGCCGACGCGCCCGCCGCGGGCGGCCGGATTCAGGAGGACGACGCAGCGCATACGGGTGTGGGCACCCGATAACTTAGCCGTCTCCTCCGATCCGCTCGCGTGCGTCTGCTCCTCCCGCTCCTCCTCGCCCTCGTCGCCGGCTGCCAGGCGCCCGGGCCGGGGACCGTCCGCGACGACCTCGGGCGGCCCGTCGCGCTGGCGGAGGCGCCGGCGCGGGTGCTCCCGCTCGCGCCCAACATCACCGAGTTGGTGGCGACGGCGGCCGGCGCCGACCGGCTGGCGGGCGTGGCCGTCAGCGACGACTTCCCGCCTGAGGTCGAGGGCTTGCCCCGCTTCCAGTCGCTCCCGCTCGACACCGAGGCCGTCGTCGCCCTCGCACCGGACCTCGTGATCGGCTCCGACGACGTGACCCCGACGGACCAGGCCGACGGACTCGCCGCCCTCGGCCTCCCCACGTACCTGTTCCAGTTCGACGAGGTCGCCGACGTGCCGCGCGCGCTCCGCACCCTCGACACGCTCCTGGCCTCGACCGGCGGCGCCCCGGCGGCGCGTGCGTTCGAGCAGCGCGTCGCGGCCGTGTCTCGGCGGTCCAGCCGTTCTCGGCGCCGCGCGTGCTCCTGCTCGTCGGGTCCTACGAGGGGACGCTGAACGCCTTCGGGCGCGCGTCCTACGCCAGCGAGATGGTGCGCCTCGCCGGCGGCGAGAACCTGACCGACGTGTACGAGGGCGCGGCGTCGCAGCCGAGCGAAGAGGCCGTGCTGGAGATGGCCCCCGAGGTGATCGTCGTCGCCGGCGGCTCGGACTACGACGCGGAGGACCTGCTCCAGGAACACCCGGCCTTTTTCTCGCTCCCGGCGGTCCAGAACCGGCGGGTCTACGGGATCGACCCCGACCTCTTGCTCCGCCCTGGCCCGCGCGTCGTGGACGGGTTGGAACGGCTGGCGCGGATTCTCCACCCGGAGGCGTTCGCGGCCGGCGCCGCTTAGGTGCGCCGCCCGGCCCTCGTCGCCCTCGTCCTGGCCCTGGCGACCGCGCTCGCCGTCGTCGCCAGCGTGGCGTGGGGGAGCGCGGACCTGGGGCCGGCGCGCGTCTGGGCGGCGTTGGTGGGGGGCGGGACCGAGGCCGAGCGCACCATCGTGTGGTCGCTGCGGCTGCCGCGCGCCGTGCTGGCGCTGTCCGTCGGCGGCGGGCTGGCGGTCGTGGGCGTGGCGATGCAGGCGCTCGTGCGGAACCCGCTGGCCGAGCCCTACATCCTGGGCGCCTCGTCCGGGGCGAGCGCGGGGGCCGCGCTGTTCTTCCTGGGCTTCCTGCCGGCGGTCGTCTCGAAGACCGTCTCGATGCCGGTCGCGGCCGTCGCCGGCGCGTGGCTAGCCGTCGCCGCCGTGTTCGCCGTGGCCCGGCGCGGCCCGACGCTCTCGACGACGCGGCTCTTGCTGGCGGGCGTGGCAATGTCGGCGCTACTGGGGTCGGTGACGGCGTTCGTGACCTACGCCTCGCCCGAGCCCGACAAGCTGCGGGCGGTCCTGTTCTGGCTGCTCGGCTCGCTCACGCGCGCCCGGTGGGACCGCGTCGCGGGGCCGGTCGTCGTCTCGCTCGGGTCGTTGGGCGTGCTGTGGGCGCTGGCCCGGCCGCTCGATCTCTTGTCGACGGGCGAGGAGGCCGCCGCCGCGCTGGGCGTGCCCGTCGAGCGGCTCAAGCGCGGGCTCGTGGCACTGGCGGCCGTGGCGACCGGCGTGCTCGTGGCGTCGTCGGGCGTGATCGGGTTCGTGGGACTCATCGTGCCGCACGCCGTCCGGCTGACGGCCGGCGCCCCGCACCGCCGGCTCGTCCCGCTCGCGTTCGCGGGCGGCGCCCTGTTCCTGCTCCTCGCCGACCTCGCCGCGCGGACCATCCTCCCCGGCCAGGAGGTCCCCGTCGGGGTGCTGACGGCGATCTGCGGCGTCCCGTTTTTCCTGGCGCTGCTGCGGCGGTTCGGGCGGGGCATGGCGTGAGCGTTCGCGGTTCGCCGCAAACGCGGCCGGACGGGCAGACGACACGGCCGGCGAGACGCCCACGGGCCGTGCCAGATCGCTGAGTTCGTCATGCACTGGACTCACCCGTACGGACTGGAACCGGCCGCCGGGTCGCCCCCCCCCCTCCTCCGCCTATCTCCTGGATTCCGATGCGCCTCTTCGTCGCCCTCGACCTGCCCGACGCGCTCCGCCAGTCGCTCGCGGCGTGGCGGCCGGACCTGCCGGACGCACGCTGGACGCCGGCCGAGCGGCTGCACCTCACGCTCCGGTTCCTGGGGAATGTTTCGGGGGACGTCCGTTTTGCAATAACAGAACATCTTTCGACCGTCGAGTCCCCTCCGGTTCCCGTTGAGGTGGGGGGGCACGTCTGGCTCCCGTCGGCGCGGAGGCCGCGCGTGCTGGCGGCGCGCGTCGCCGGGGTGCCCGAGTTGGAGGCGCTCCACGGCCGCGTCGAGGCCGCGCTCGCCGTGGCGGGCGTCGCTCCCGAGGACCGGCCACTGCTCCCGCACGTCACCCTGGCCCGGTTCCGCACGCCCGACTCCGCCGAACTCCGACGGGCCCTGCGAGACGCCGAGCCGCCAGCGGTCCGGGGCGTCGCCGCGTCGTTCTCGCTCGTCGACAGCCAGCGCGACGACGGCGGGCCGCACTACGCGACGCTCCTCCGCGTGCCCCTGTGAAACCCCGCACGGCCAGTCCGGGTGTGCGGACGATGCCGCTCGCCGTCCACCCCGCCCAGCGCTACGTCGCGCCGCTCCGCGAGGGCGGGTCGCTTCCGGCCGTGGTCGAGACGCCCGCCGGGCTCTACGCCGTCAAGTTCCGGGGCGCGGGGCAGGGCGCGCGGGCGCTCGTGGCCGAGATCCTCGTCGGTCGCATCGCGCAGCGGCTCGGGCTGCCCTTGCCCGACCTCGCGCTCGTCGAGCTGGCGGACGGGTTCGGGCGGGCCGAGCCGGACCCCGAGATCCAGGACATCGTGCGCGCCAGCGGCGGGCTGAACGTGGGCCTCGCCTTCGTGCCGGGCGCCTTCCCCTTCGACCCGCTGGCCGCCGGCGACCTCATCGACCCGGACCTCGCGGCGGACGTCGTGTGGCTCGACGCCCTCACGACCAACATCGACCGGACGGTCCGCAACCCGAACCTGCTGGTCGCCCCGGCCGCCCCAGGCCCGAGGCTCTGGCTCATCGACCACGGGGCGGCGCTCTACTTCCACCACAACTGGCCCGTGGACGAGGACCGGGCGCAGACGCCGTTCCCGGCCATCCGCGACCACGTCCTGCTCCCGTTCGCCGGCGATCTGGAGGCCGCCGACGCCCGCCTCCGCCCCCTCTTGGACGAGGGCACGCTGGAGGCCCTCGTCGCCGACGTGCCCGACGCGCTCCTGATGGACGCGCCCGAGGGACGCACGCCGCCCTTCGGAAGCGCCGAGGCCAACCGCGCGGCCTACCTCGACTACTTCCGAGCGCGCCTCCGAGAGCCGCGTGCCTGGGTCGAGGAGGCCGTCCGCGCCCAACGGTCCGGCACGTCGTCGGAGCCCCTCCCCTACCGCCGCTAGTGTGCCCGTCGCGTTCGACTACGCGCTCCTCCGAGTCGTCCCCGACGTGTGCGGGGGCGACGGCGAGACGGTCGGCGTCGTGCTCCAGGCGCGGCAGGCGCGGTTCCTGGGCGTCCGGCTCGTCCGCGACCCCGGCGCGCTGGCGGCCCGCTGGCCCGGCCTCGACGCCGGGCTCCTCGCGCGCTACCTCGCCGCGTTCGAGGCCGTCGCCAGCGGCGGCGCGGCGGCGGCCCCGCTCGGCCTGCTGCCTCCCTCGGAGCGGTTCCACTGGCTCACGGCCCGGCGCTCGACGGTCCTCCAAACCTCCCCCGTCCAGACCGGCCTGACCGACGCGCCCGCCGAGGCCCTCGACCGGATCGCCGCCTCGTTGCGGCCCGCGTGAGAACGGCGCGGCCCCGGAACCTCCCCGCCCGAGCGGCGCGTCTAGCCCCCTCGCTCACCCCCCGCCCATGTTTGACTCCGACGACTTCGACGACGCGTTCAGCGACGACCTCGACCGGTCCCTCGACCCCGAGACCGTGGCGGCCATCGACGGCGCCTCGGCCGACGCCTTCGCCGGCCGCAAGGCCCGGCTCACGCGAGCCCTCGTCGGCGGCGAGACGGGCGTGCAGTTCGAGTCGCTCGCCTTGTTCGCCGAGCCGCTGTTCGCGCTCTACGACCTCGACGCGGCCGACGCCTTCCGGCTCCGCTCCGAGCCCGAGGCCGTCGCCGACGACACGGTGGCGCTCCTGGAGACGGCCCGCGTGCTGTGGGCCTTTTTCTCGATGCCGCCGGCCGAGCGCGCGCACAAGCGGCCGGCCCTCGCGGCCCAGCTCGTCGGCGAGGACCCGAGCGAGGACGACTGGGTCAGCATCGACGGGCTCCTGGAGACGGCCGAGATCCACTGGCAGGCGCTCCTCCCCGAGGAGGTCGAGATGGCGCAGGACGTGGAGGCCGAGACGCTCGGCTTCGACGCGCTCCTCCACCACCCCGCCTTCCGCGTCGGCCCCGAGACGGACGACGCCACGACCGCCGGCTTCGGCGACGACTCGCTGAGCGAGGTGGAGGCCCGCGCGCTCTTTGCGCAGCCGCTCCTCGAGTCGCCCGACGTCATGTCCGACCCCGACGCCTTCGAGGACGCCCTCACCCGCGCCGACGACTACTGGGCCCTCGCACGGTCCGCCCCCGACGACGAGGCCGCCGCCGACCGCTTCGCCGACGAGCACGCCGCGACGGCGGGCGAGAAGCCCGCCCTCCGCGACGAGGCCCTGCGGATGCTCCGCCGCTACCGCGAGCTGTTCCCGGACCACGCGGAGTAGCGGGCGGCTCGGGGAGCGGTCGCGCTGGCGGCCACCGCCGCCACCCGGGAGGACCGAGGGGCCGGGACCCCGAGACGGAGCCTGCCCCGGACTCCGATCTGGGGGCGCGGCCCACGTTCCCACGGCCGCCTTTCCTCCCGTTCGCCGTCTGCCCCCGTTTGCCATTCCTTCACACGGGCGGTTTCTTGGGGGACGCCCCTCCACCCCCGCATGGACGTCACGCCGGCCAGCGCCCTGGCCCCGATCCCCTTCACCCCGTCCCCGACGCCGACGCTCGGCGTGGAGATCGAGCTCCAGATCGTCGACCCCGCCACGTTCAACCTCAAGCAGGGGTCGGTTTCGCTCCTCCAACGGCTCGGATACGACCACCCGAAGATCAAGCAGGAGCTGACGCAGTCCACCATCGAGGTGATCACGGGCATCTGCGACAGCGTCGATGAGGCCGTGGCCGACCTCGCGGGGTCGGTCCGCGAGCTGTACGACCTGGGCGACGAGCTGGGCCTCGCGTTCTCCGCCGCCGGGACGCACCCGTTCGGGCAGTGGCGCGACCAGAAGATCTTCCCCAACGACCGCTACCAGGACCTCGTGGACCGGATCCAGTGGCCCGCACGGCGGCTCCTGATCTACGGGCTCCACGTCCACGTGGGCGTCTCGTCCGGCGAGAAGGCGATCGCCGTCTCGAACGCGCTGGCGAGCTACCTGCCGCACCTGCTGGCGCTCTCGGCCTCGTCGCCGTTCACCGACTTCGAGGACACCGGCCTCGCGTCCACCCGCTCCAAGATCTTCGAGGGGATGCCGACGGCCGGGCTCCCGTACCGGCTCGCCAACTACGGCGAGTTCCAGCGGTTCATGAACACGCTCGTCCGCGCCGGCGCCATCGAGACGATCCGCGAGATCTGGTGGGACATCCGGCCGCACCCCAACTTCGGCACCCTCGAGGTCCGCATCTGCGACACGCCCTCGACGCTGCGCGAGCTGGCCTCGCTCGTGGCCCTCACGCAGTGCCTCATCGTGGCCCTCGGCGACCGCTACGAGACGGGCGCCCCGCTCGGGCTCCTCAAGCCCTGGATCTTGCGCGAGAACAAGTGGCGGGCCTCCCGCCACGGCCTCGACGCCGACGTCATCTGCGACAACGACGGCGACCACGCCCCTCTCCGCGAGCAGATCCCGGACCTCGTGGCCAAGCTGGAGCCCGTGGCCGACCGCCTCGGCTGCCTCGACGCGCTGCGCGGCATCCACCACACCTTGGAACACGGCGCCTCCTACGAGCGCCAGCGGCGCACGATGGCCGAGACGAGCCGGCTCCCCGACGTCGTCTCCACGCTGGCGACGGAGTTCCGCGAGAGCGTGATGGCGGCGTAAAGCCGTGGAGGGATCGGGGACGGAGGGGTGGCAGAAGAGTCGTCCGTCCCTCGCTCTGCCCCTGCCCAGAGGACGTTCCAGACGCGAGGATGCGACGAAGGGCCCCGCCCCCGAGAACCCCGCCGCGGACCTGCCGATACCATGGGGCCTCCCACGTCCGACCTGCCCGTGCTGACCGACGCCCCGCCCCTCACCGACGCCGACCTCCGCCGCGACCTCGTCGCGCTCCGCCGCCAGCTCCACGAGGTCCCGGAGCTGGGCTTCGAGGAGCACGCGACCTCCGAGACGCTCACGTCGTGGCTCGTCGAGCGCGGGTTCGAGGTCGGACCGCCGCTCGCCGGGACCGGGTTCTCGGTCGACGGTCGAGGGCGCGCGGCCCGGCCCGACGGTCGGGTACCGCGCGGACATGGACGCGCTCCCGATCCAGGAGGCCACCGACGCCTCGTACCGCTCGCAGCGGGCCGGCGTGATGCACGCCTGCGGCCACGACGCGCACATGGCCGTGGCCTGCGGCGTGGCGCTCCTCGCCCGCGAACGGGCCGACGAGATGCAGGGGACCGTCCGGGTGCTGTTCCAGCCGAGTGAGGAGAAGACGCCCTCCGGCGCCCCGGCCATGATCGCCGACGGCGCCCTCGACGGGCTCGACGCGATCTACGCCGTCCACATGGACCCGTCGCTGGCCGTCGGGCGGTTCGGGTTCCGCGTCGGCGCGCTGACGGCGGCCACGTGCCCGTTCCTCGTGACCGTCCAGAGCGAGCGCTCGGGGCACTCGGCGCGTCCGCACGAGGCCGTGGACACCGTCTGGGTCGCCACGCAGATCGCCAACGAGCTGTACCAGCTCCCGGGCCGCGTGACCGACGCCCGCAAGGCGGCCGTCCTCACGATCTGCCGCTTCCAGGCCGGCGACGCGCTCAACGTGATCCCGGCGCGCGTCGAGTTCGGCGGGACGCTCCGCTCCGTCGACAACGAGACGCTGGCCTACCTCCGCGAGAAGATCCGCCGCGTGGCCGGCGCCCTCGGCGCCGTCTACAAGGCCGACGTGGACGTCCACTTCGACACCGCGCTGCCGGCCGTCGTCAACACGCGCGACGAGGTGGAGGGCGCGAAGGCCACGGCCCGATCCTTGTTCGGCGACGAGGCCGCCGTCGACATCCCGCTCCCGAGCATGGGCGGCGAGGACTTCGCGTACTACCTCCAGAAGGTGCCCGGCGCCATGGTCCGCGTCGGCTCCGCCAGCGGCCCCGAGACGCGCTACCCGCTCCACCACGCCCGGTTCGACCTCGACGAGAGCGCGCTCCCGCTCGCCGCGCACCTCATGGCCGCCGTCTGCCTGGACGACCTCGCACGGCGGGCCGGCGGGAGGTAGCGACGGGAGCGCCGCGCCGGCGACCGTCGCCGCCAGCGGGACAGGAGGGAGTTGACTCCGTGGGGTCCACGGCCTCGGGCCCTCGTCCGTCCTACCTTCGGGGCGGCTCCCCCCCTCCCGATGCGCTGGTCTGTCCTGCTCCTCCTCGCCGTCGCCGCGCCCTCGTTCGCGCAGGCCCCGGCCCCCGGCGACGTCGTCGTCAACGAGATCCTGTACGACCCGCCGGCGCCGCAGCCGTCGGGCAACGAGTGGGTCGAGGTCGTCAACCGCTCGGGCCAGCCGGTCGACCTCGCCGGGCTGGCGGTGAGCGACGGCGGGGCCACGTCGGAGCCGGTGCCGGGGCCGCTGGTGCTCCAGCCGGGCGCCTTCGCCGTCCTGGTGCGCGACGGCGACGGCTTCGCGGCGGCGTATCCGGGCGTCCCGTTCGTGGACCTCGGCGGGTTCCCGGCGCTCAACAACACCGGCGACCGCGTGGCGCTCGTACTGGCCGGCACGGAGATCGACGCCGTTCCCTACGCGTCGTCGTGGGGCGGCTCCGACGCCTCCCTCGAACGCCGCGACCCGGACGGCCCGAGCGACCAGCGCTCGAACTTCGGGACGACGACGGACCCGAGCGGCGGCACGCCGGGCACGACCAACTCGCTCTTCGCGCCGGACACCGACCCGCCGGCCCTGCTCTCGGCCGAGGCCGTCGACGCCAGCACGGTCCGCGCCACGTTCAGCGAACCGCTCGACCCGGCGACCGGCCTCGACCCGGCGCGCTACGAGATCGACGGGGGCGTCGGGCGGCCGGCCTCCGCCGCGTTCGGCGACGACGACGCCACGGTCCTCCTCTCGCTCTCGTCGCCTCTGGCGAACGCGACGACGTACGCCCTGACGGTCTCCGGCGTCGAGGACCCCGCCGGCAACGCGCTCGCCTCGGATCAGGCCGCCTTCTTCTTCGGCCAGGGCGACGCCGCCCGTCCGCGCGACCTCGTGATCAACGAGTTCCTCTACGACCCGCCCTCCGGCACGAGCCCCGGTGAGTTCGTCGAACTGTTCAACCGGACGGACCAGACGTTCGACTTGCGCGACTTCACCCTCAACGACAACACGGGCACCGACGAGCCCGTCACGTCGCAAGCCGCGTTCGTCCAGCCGGGCGGCTACGCCGTGATCGTGCAGGACGCGGCGGCGTTCCAGGCCGTCTTCCCCGGCGTGCCGTTCGTCGAGCAGGACGGGTGGAGCGCGCTCAACAACTCGGGCGACGCGGTCGTCCTCAAGTACCTCGGCACGACCGTCGACTCGCTCACCTACACGCCGTCGTGGGGCGGCACGGACGCGAGCCTGGAGCGGAAGGACCCGGACGGCCCGTCGGTCGGTCGCCTCCAACTGGGCCACGACCACGGACTCGCGCGGCGGGACGCCGGGCGCGGAGAACAGCCAGTTCGCCCCGGACCTGGCCGGCCCCCAGCTCGTCGAGGCGGACGCCTCGCGCGACGGCCGGACGCTCGTCCTCACCCTGGACGAGCCCGTCGACCCGGCGACCGTCACGGCCGGCGCCTTCGCCATCGCGGGCGGGCCGTCGGTCGAGAGCGCCGCTTATGTGCCCGGGTCCACGACGGTGACGCTCACGCTGGGCGCCGCCCTCCCGGCTGGCGAGTCCACCGTCACCGCGTCGGGGCTGGCGGACCTGCTGGGCAACGTGACCGACCAGACCTCCGCCGTCGTCGCGTTCACGCCGGACGTGACGCGGCCCCAGGTGGTCCGTGCCGTCGCGCTCACCGAGACGACGCTGCGGGTCACGTTCTCGGAGCCCGTCACCGAGGCCTCGGCGACGGACGCCGCCCGCTATTCGGTCTCGGAGTTCGGCGGGGCCGTGTCGGAGGTCTCGGCCGACGCGACGTCGAGCGGCGGTGTGACGGCCGTCGTCATGACCGTGTCGCAGCCGTTCGCGGACCGCTCGCTGAACACGCTCGTCGTGACGAATCTGGAGGACCTCGCCGGCAACGTCACCCCGTCCTCCGAGGTCACGTTCTTCGTCGGCGAAGCGGACGTGCCGGCAGCCGGCGAGCTGGCGATCACCGAGATCATGTACGACCCGAGCACGGGGAGCGACGGCGAGTACCTCGAAGTCCTGAACCGGACGGCGGACCGGATCTTCGACCTCCGAGGCGTCTTCGTGGACGACGGCGACGGCGACGGCGACGCCCTCTCGGACGATCCGGTGCTCGTGCTCCCCGGCCAGTACCTCGCGCTCGTCCGCGACCTCGACGGCTTCCGCGCGACGTTCCCAGATGCCGACGCCGTCGAGGTCGGCTCCGCGATCAGCCTCTCCAACGGCGGCGAGGCCGTCGTCCTGCGAGCCGGCGGCGCCGTCGTGGACTCCGTGTTCTACGAGACACGCTGGCACCGGATCGAGTTGGACGACGCGACCGGGATCTCGCTCGAGCGCCGGGACCCGGCCGGCCCACCGAACGCGGCGTCCAACTGGTCGTCGTCGCTGGCGGACCTGGGCGGGACGCCCTCGGCCGAGAACTCGGTCGGCGTCGCGCCGACGCCGGTCGAGCGCGACGGCGGGGTGACGGTCACGAGCCCGTTCGCGCCGCCAGCGGAAAAGGCCGTCATCACGGTGACGCTGGCGACCGAGGCGTCGCTCGTCCGCGCGCGCGTGTTCGACGGGGGGGGGCGGGAGGTCCGCGAGTTGGAGCCCGGCCGTCTCGCCGGCTCCACCGCGACGCTGGAGTGGGACGGGACCGGCGACGACCGCCAGCCGCTCCGGGCCGGGATCTACGTGGTCCTCGTCGAGGCCGTCGACGTACAAGGGGGAACGACGGAGGCGTATCGAGCCGCCATCGTGCTCGCCCGGCCGGAGTAGGGGCAGCGGGAGGCGCGCCCGTTGGCGGTGGCCGCCAGCGAGGCGGGCGCCGCCGACTTGGCTCCGGCCCCCCGTCGGACGCCGCTCGCGGTCCCCATCCACCCGTACCTTGAGACCGTTCGACGTGGGGCTGATACCGCCGGCCGAGACAGACGCAGAATCCACACGCCCCGCCGGCACGGATGGAACAGCACGTGCCGTTCTCCGATTCGACACACCCCCCGGACCCGTCCTCTGGACCCATGAGCACGACCGCCACCGCTCCCTCCCCCACCACCCTCCCCGCCCCCGTCCGCCTGACCGACCGGGCCGCGACGGAGGTGCGCAAGATCGTCGCCAACAAACAGATCCCGGACCAGTTCGGCCTCCGCGTCGGCGTCAAGGGCGGCGGCTGCTCCGGCATGAGCTACGTGCTCGGCTTCGACAAACAGCGCGAGCACGACCTCCAGTTCGAGGTCGACGGCGCCACGGGCGATCCGATCACCGTGTTCATGGACAAGCGCCACGGGCTCTACCTCATGGGCACGACGGTCGACTACCACGACGGCCTCGACGCCCGCGGGTTCGTCTTCGACAACCCCCAGGCGACCCAGACCTGCGGCTGCGGTTCTTCGTTTGCGGCCTAGCTAGGCCGCCCCGCTGGCGGAGGCCACGACCGGCCGCGCCGCCAGCGCCACGCGCCCCCGGGCGCCCTCACCCTCCGACATGGAAGGCAACTTCTCCAACCGCGTCCGCGACGTCATCTCGTACTCCCGCGAGGAGGCGATCCGGCTCGGCCACGACTACATCGGCACCGAGCACCTGCTCCTCGGCATCATCCGGGAGGGCGAGGGGATCGCCGTCAAGATCCTCCGGAACCTCGGGTGCGACCTGTTCAAGCTCAAGAAGGCCGTCGAAGACACGGTCCGCTCGACGGGCGGCACGCTGACGGTGGGCAACATCCCGCTCACGAAGCAGGCCGAGAAGGTGCTCAAGATCACCTACCTCGAGGCCAAGCTCTACAAGAGCGACGTGATCGGGACCGAGCACCTGCTCCTGTCGCTCTTGCGCGACGACGAGAACGTCGCGGCGCAGATCCTCCAGCAAGCGTTCTCCGTCACGTACGACGCGGTGCGCTCCGAGCTCGATTCCATCCTGAGCGGGAAGGCGTCTCCCCGCGCCGCCGCCACCGACGACCCCGAGGGGCCGTCCGGCCGGGGCCGCTCCCGCTCCTCCAGCAGCAAACGCGAGATGGCAGACAAGTCCAAAACCCCCGTCCTCGACAACTTCGGCCGCGACCTCACGTCGCTCGCCGAAGAGGGGAAGCTCGACCCCATCGTCGGCCGTGAGGTCGAGATCGAGCGCGTGGCTCAAGTCCTGAGCCGCCGCAAGAAGAACAACCCGGTGCTCATCGGCGAGCCCGGCGTCGGCAAGACGGCGATCGCCGAGGGGCTGGCGCTCCGGATCGTCCAGCGGAAGGTCTCGCGCGTCCTCTACGACAAGCGGATCGTCACGCTCGACCTCGCCGCCCTCGTGGCCGGCACCAAGTACCGGGGCCAGTTCGAGGAGCGGATGAAGGCCGTCATGAACGAGCTCGAGAAGAACCAGGACGTGATCCTGTTCATCGACGAGCTCCACACGCTCGTCGGGGCCGGCGGCGCGTCGGGCTCGCTCGACGCCTCGAACATGTTCAAGCCGGCGCTCGCGCGCGGCGAGATCCAGTGCGTGGGGGCCACGACCCTCGACGAGTACCGCCAGTACATCGAGAAGGACGGGGCCCTCGACCGCCGCTTCCAGAAGATCATCGTGGACCCGGCCACGCCCGAGGAGGCCGTCGAGATCCTCACCCAGATCCAGCCGAAGTACGAGGACCACCACAACGTGGACTACGACGAGGGCACCATCGAGCTCATCGTCAAGCTCTCGGAGCGCTACATCACCGACCGCCACCTCCCCGACAAGGCCATCGACGTGCTCGACGAGGCCGGCGCCCGCGTCCACCTCGCCAACATCAAGGTGCCCCAGGAGGTCGTCGATCTCGAGGAGAAGATCGAGGAGGTGAAGGAGGAGAAGAACCGGGTCGTCAAGAGCCAGAACTTCGAGGAGGCCGCCCAGCTCCGCGACCGCGAGAAGAAGCTCCAGGAGGAGCTCGAGAACGTGAAAGAGGAGTGGGAGCGCCAGGCCGAAGACGAGACGTACCCCGTCACGGAGCGCGACATCTCGGCCGTCGTCGCCATGATGACCGGGGTCCCGGTCGACCGCGTCCAGACGACGGAGGGCGCCAAGCTGCTCAACATGGAGACCGAGCTGAAGGGCTCGGTGATCGGGCAGGACGAGCCCATCCTCAAGCTCGCCCGCTCGATCCGCCGCACGCGCGCCGGCCTCAAGGACCCCAAGCGGCCGATCGGCTCCTTCATCTTCCTCGGCCCGACGGGCGTCGGCAAGACGGAGCTGGCGAAGCGACTGACCGAGTACCTCTTCGACAGCCAGGACGCGCTCATCCGCATCGACATGAGCGAGTACATGGAGAAGTTCTCCGTGTCGCGGCTCGTCGGGGCGCCTCCCGGCTACGTCGGCTACGAGGAGGGCGGCCAGCTCACCGAGAAGGTCCGCCGCAAGCCGTACAGCGTGGTGCTCCTCGACGAGATCGAGAAGGCGCACCCGGACGTGTTCAACATCCTGCTCCAGGTGCTCGACGACGGGATTCTGACCGACGGCCTCGGCCGCCGCGTCGACTTCCGGAACACGATCATCATCATGACCTCGAACATCGGAGCCCGCGACATCAAGAACATGGGCAAGGGCATCGGCTTCTCGATGTCCGATACGGCGTTCGACTACTCCAAGATGAAGTCGACGGTCGAGGACGCGCTCAAGCGGGTCTTCAACCCCGAGTTCCTCAACCGGATCGACGACGTCATCGTGTTCCACCCGCTGGAGAAGTCCCACATCCTCGAGATCATCGACGTGATGAAGACGGACCTCTTCGCGCGCGTGAACGACCTCGGCATCGAGATCGAGCTGACGGACGCGGCCAAGGAGTTCCTCGTCGAGAAGGGGTTCGACCCGCAGTTCGGCGCCCGCCCACTGCGCCGCGCGATCCAGAAGTACGTCGAGGACCCGATGGCCGAGGCGATCCTGACGAACGACCTCCAGGAAGGCGCCAAGATCACCGTCGGCTACAAGGACGGCGACGAGTTGACCTTCAAGACCAAGAAGGCGCGGAAGAAGAAGGAGGCCTCGGACGAGTCCGCCGACGCACCGGCCGAAGAGGAGCCGGAGGCCGAGGCCACGGACGACTAGCGCGTCCGTCCGGTCTCACCGATTCCCGCCCCGCTGGCGCCGTCCGCCAGCGGGGCGGTTTGGTTCAGGCGGGGACGACGGCCGTCCGGTGCGTGACGATGAACAGGACGACCCGGAAGACGAGCGACGAGGCGAAGATGAGGTGACGGACGCCCCGGTTCAGGACAGCGTGAGGGCAAGGGCGAGCGCGAACCCGGAAACCAAGGCCCACCGAGCTCGGGGCCAGCGTCTCGCTTTGCTGATCGTACGCCGCGTCGTAGACGGCGGGCTCGACTCCCGCCTCGGCGACGGCCTCCGCCAGCGGACCGGAGATAGAGCCCGCGACGGCCGGCGACGTACTCGTCGGTCCGCTTGCCGGGGACGAACAGCGCCCCGATCGAGCGCCACAGCTTCCCGTCGGCGCTCGTGGCCTCGTGACTGCTCGCGGAGGAAGGTCGACAGTGACTCGTCCTCCGGGCGCGGCTGGCGCTCGCCGCAGACGGGACAGTACGCGCCGACGACGGCGCGCGCGGGGCAACGCGTGCCGGCTCTCGGAGGCCGCCAGCGGGGCGTTCGTCGTCGTGGGGTAGCGGTGAAGGTCCCGACCTACCAGGCCGCGCTACGAAAAACGCCGACCCTCCGCGTGGAGAGCCGGCGTCGGGATCGGTCCGGTGGCGCCGCTAGCGGACGAGCGAGACGGAGCGGGTGGCCGTCGTGCCGCGCCCGTCGGTGGCGCGGATCAGGTAGAGGCCCGGCGGGAGGTCGTGCGCCTCGACGCGGAGCGTGTAGGTCGCGGGCCGGAGCGTCCCCTCGTGCAGGAGCGCGACCTGACGGCCGAGCGCGTCGTACACGGCGACCGTGACGTTCGTGGTCTGGTCCAGCGTCAGTTCCAGGCTGGTCGAGGACTGGAACGGGTTCGGGCGCGGGGCCGAGAGCCGGAACGGCTGGGTCGCGTCGTCGGCGTATTCGAGGGCGACCGTCGCACGCGGCGCGGCGTCGGCAGCGAGGGCGGGCGACGAGATCGCGCCGACGCCAACGAGGGCGACGGCGAGAAACAAAGGTAGGGAGTGTCGAAGAGACATCGGCATGGGGGACCGCTCTGAATATCGGTCATACGGATGACAAGAACAAGCGGGTCCCGTGCAAGCTCCGTGCCCCGGCTCCCCTCACCAGAGCCTCCGGGTGGACGGGTGGGCAGAGATCGCGCCAGAGAGGCGGTTGGGCCGCTCCCTTCCCCCCATTGCCTTGTAGGAGACCGCCACGGCCATGCCAGTGAGGAAGCCGCCGATGTGTGCTCCGTAGGCCACACCGCCCGTTTCCTCGGTCGCCGCCGTCGCCCCGAAACCGTTGAAGAACTGGAGCGCGATCCAGAAGCCGAGCACCACGACGGCCGGCACCGCGACGACGCGAAAGAAGAAGACGGCGTGGACGCGGTTCCGAGGGAAAAGAACGAGGTACGCCCCGAGGACGCCGGAGATCGCCCCGCTGGCGCCCAGGTTAGGAACCAGCCCGTGCGGGCTGAGCGCGACCTGGACGAGGGTCGCCACGATCCCGCTGGCGAGGTAGAACCCGACGAACGGGAGCGTCCCGAAGCGGTGCTCCACGTTGTCTCCGAAGATCCAGAGGTAGAGGATGTTGCCGCCGATGTGGCCCAGGCCGCCGTGCATGAACATGGCCGAGAGCACGGTGAAGTAGACGAGCGGTGCGCCGCCCGGCCCCGGCCGCTGCGGGATGTCCTGCGGGGTCCGGACCTCAGCCGTGGGGTCCTCCTCGGGGATCGGCCAATCGTTGACGAGGTCGACGCCGGACGTGATCTCCTCGGGGACGACGCTCCACCCGTAGGTGAACGCCGGCTCCACCATCTGGTACCCGAACACGAGGACGTTGGCGACGATGAGGAGGATCGTAGCGACCGCCGGCCCATCGAGGTGGCGGTCGTCGTCGCTGATCGGGAAGAGCATGGGGCGGCGGTAGGTTGCGCCGCCCCAACTGTCCGACCGTGCCCTCGGGTCCCCCCTCCTCCGTCGCCATCCTCGGCACCGGTCTGATCGGCGCCTCCCTCGGCCTCGCCCTCCGCCGGCTCTCGCCGGAGGTCCGGATCGCCGGCTACGACGCCTCCGCCGAGCACCGGGAGCAGGCGCACCGCCTGGGCGCTGTCACCGAGGCCCACGAGACGGTCGCCGAGGCCGTCCACGGTGCCGACCTCGTGGTGCTGGCGGTTCCGCTCGACCGGCTCCCCAGTCTCCTCGCCCGTCTGGTCGGCCACCTCGCCCCCGGCGCACTCGTCACCGACGTTGGCTCCGTGAAGGGGCCCGTGATGGACGCCGCCTCGGCCCTTCCCGCGTCCGTTCGGTTCGTCGGCGGGCACCCGATGGCGGGGGCCGCGACGGCCGGGCCGGGCGGTGCCGACGCGCTCCTGTTCGAGAACGCCGTTTACGTCCTGACGCCGCCGGCGGGCGTCTCCGACTTCGCTAGCTACGCCCCCGAGGCGCTGTGGCTCGTGGAGGCCGTCGGGGCGCGGGCCGTGGTCATGGAGGCCGAGCGACACGACCGCGTGGCCGCCGCCGTCAGTCACCTCCCGCAGCTTCTCGCCGTCGCACTCGTGGAGGCCGCCGCCGACGCCGGGGACGACGCGCTCGGCCTGGCGGCGGGCGGCTTCCGGGACATGACGCGCATCGCGGGGTCGCCCTTCTCGATGTGGGGGCCGATCCTCCGCGACAACCGATCCGCCGTGCTTGAGGTGCTGGCCGACTTCGAGGCGCGGCTCGCCACGATTCGCCAGCGCGTGGAGCACGATCCCGGCACGCTGGCGGCGTCGTTCGAGCGGGCCGGGCGGACGCGAGCGGCCTTGCCGTCCTCTTCCAAAGGCTTCCTCGCCCCGCTCGCCGACGTGGTGGTCTGGGCGGACGACCGGCCCGGCTTCCTCCACGCCCTCACCGGCGTCCTCGCAGGCGCCGGGCTGAACGTGAAGGACGCCGAGCTCCTGCGCGTCCGCGTCGGCGAGATCGGGACGTTCCGGTTCGGGTTCGAAACGGCGGCCGACGCCGATCGCGCCGTCGCCGCGCTGGCGGAGGCCGGCTACCGCGCCACACGCCGGTAGCTACTCGTCCTCGTCGTCGTTGATGGGGCCGTCGAACGCCGCCGACACCTGCCCGACGTCCTTCACGTCGGCGGCCCCGCCACGGTCCGCATCGACGACCACGTTGTCCGAGTCGATCTCGCGCTCGACCGTCACCTGGTAGCGCATGAAGTCCTCCGAGAGCCCGCCCGGCCCGGCCTCCTCGCCCGAGACCGGGATCGCCTGGATCACCGTCCAGCCCTGGCCCACCTTCTGGCCGATCTGGTTCATCTTCGCGTCTTCGTCGTCGTGTTCTTCCACGTTGACGCTGACGAGGAGGGTCTTCTGTTCTTTCTGCATGGGGAGAGAGGTCCGGGGTGATGGGCCGGAGTGAACGCGACCCGGCCGGCCGGGTTCGGCCGCTGGAACCCAGCCCTGGCGGACGGCCCAGAAGACGGCCGCCGCGTGGACGGCGTGGACGATCTCGCCGCCCTCGACGAGGTCGGGCAGCCGGTGCGCCGGGACGAGCCGGACGCGCACGTCCTCGGAGGCGTCCAGGTCGGGCTCGGCCACGCGGCGCACGCCGGGCGCGACGAAGAGGTGCCCATAGTTCGTCTGCCGCCCCGGCTCGACCGCCAGTCGCCCGAGGGCGTGGACCTCGCCGGCCTCATAGCCCGTCTCTTCGAGGAGCTCCCGCCGGGCGGCCTCCTCCAACGTCTCGTCCGCGTCCACCACGCCGGCCGGAAGCTCCAGCCGCACCCGGTCGATGGCGTAACGGTACTGCTCCACGAGCACGGCGTCGCCGTCGTCCGTGAGGGCGAGCGTGCACGCCCAGTCGGGGTACTCGGCGACGTGGAACTCATCCAGGACGTGTCCATTCGGCAGGCGCACGCGATCTTCGCGGAGCGTCATCCACCACCGTTTCAGGAGGACGTGGGACGAGAGGGTGGTCCAGGGTCGGGGCATCGGCACAGAGGCTGGCGGAAGCTACCGGACACGCTCGCACAGAGACGCGGTGAAGAGCGGGCCGGCCGCGTTGACACCGGGATCGGGGGGTCCGTAGTTTGGGCTCCCGCTCGAAGGAGCACGCTTGCGAGACTAGCTCAGCTGGTAGAGCGCCACCTTGCCAAGGTGGAGGTCGCGGGTTCGAGTCCCGTGTCTCGCTCTGAAAGCCGCCCCGGCCATCTGCCGAGGGCGGCTTTTTCGCGTCACGGCCTCGCCGGCTGCTCGTACAGCACAGGGGGACGGAACGAAATCGTTCCTTTGGCCGACGCTAAGGAACCCCGGCGTTCCATCGGCGACAGAATGGGTACGTCTCCAGAGTCACGACTCCACCCGTCGCCATGCGCCTTCTTTCTTTCACGGCCGTTCTCGCCGCCCTCGCGTTCGCCACCCCGGCGTCCGCCCAAGACGCCCCCGCCCCCGATCCGCGGTCCACGTACGTCGCCCCGACGCATCCGGGGGAGGCCGTCCGGGTCACGACCTACGAGCGACGGCCGGAGCCCCAGGGCCGCCTCGCCCGTCGCTACAAGGGGGTCCGGGCCAACCGGAGCACTGCGGAGGCGCCTCCCGTCGTGCGTGCCCTGCCCGTCGCGCGGACTTACTCGACGACTCGCGCCGCGTTCGTCCGGCGGGGCGGGAGCTTCTTCCAGGTCCTCCCCCGCCGCTAAGGCAGAGGGCCGCCGTCGCCGGCTGCGACCGCTGGCGAGGCCCGCCCGCGAGAGCGGCCCGTCCATCCTCGACGGGCGGACCGAGTCGCCGGCTCCCACGCACCTGGGCGGTCAGCGAGCGGCTGTCTGGTCCGTCGCCGAGGCCAGCGCGTCGAGCACGATCTGCGGCGTCAGCACATTGGGGAGCAGGACCGGCTCGGCGCCGCCACCGGGGTACAGCACGTAGAGCGGGACGCCCGTGCGCCCGAAGCGGTCGAGCGCCTCGGTAATGGCCGGGTTCCGATTGGTCCAGTCGGCGCGGACTCGCGTGATGCCCGCGTCCGCGAACGCGCGCTCGACGGCGTCCGTCGAGAGCGCCACCTTCTTGTTGACCTGGCAGCTCAGGCACCACGCGGCCGTAAAGTCGATGAACACCGGCTCGCCGCTGGCGACGAGCGCCTCGACGGCCACCGGGTCGAACGTCTGCCACCCGTCGGGTGCCTCCCCCTGTGTCGCGTCTGCGTTGGTCGGGAGGCCGTCGTTCAGGAGGCCCGCCGCGACGGCCACGAGCGAGACGGCCGCCAGCGCCGCCCCCGCCCCGACGGCCCGGGCCACGGTCCGCGTCCGCCGCGCCGCGTGGTGGCCCGGCCAGCGCCCCCACGTCCACGCCGCGAGCCCTACGAGGACGAGCGCGAGGAGGAGCGTGGCCGCCGCGTTGAGCCCGGCCTGGAGGCCGAACACCCACACGAGCCAGACGGCCGTCGCCAGGAGCGGGAAGGCGAGCGCCTGCTTCAGCGTCACCATCCACGCGCCGGGGCGCGGCAGCTTCTGCAACAGGTGCGGCTGGAACGAGAGGAACACGTACGGCAGCGCCATCCCGATCCCCAGCGCCCCGAACACGACGAGCGCGAGCGCGGCCGGCTGCGCGAGCGCGTACCCGAGCGCGGCTCCCATGAACGGCGCCGTGCAGGGTGTCGCCACGATCACGGCCAGCACGCCGGAGAGGAACGCGCCGCCCACCCCCTCCCTCCGGTCCAGGCGCCCGCCCACCGCCGCGACGCCGTGCCCGACCTCGAACACGCCGAACAGGTTGAGCGCGAGGCCCGTCATCAGCACCGCCAGCGCGGCCACCACGACCGGGCTCTGGAGCTGGAACCCCCACCCGAGCCCCTCGCCGGCCGCCCGGAGCGCGAGCAGCAGCCCCGCCAGCGCGAGGAACGACACCACCACGCCGGCCCCGAACGCCAGCCCGTGCGCCCGGAGCGCCGCCGCCCCCTCGTCGCGGCCCCGGACGAACCCGAGGATCTTGATGCTGAGGATCGGGAAGACGCACGGCATCAGGTTGAGGATGAGGCCGCCGGCGAACGCGAACAGGAGCGCGCTCCACAGGCCGAGCGCCCCGCTGGCGGCGGCCGTCGCCGTGCCGCCCACGAGCGCGTCGATCTCGAGGGCGCGGGCGCCGTCGGCGAACGTCGTGCCCTCGGGCGCCACGAGGACGCCCCGCAGCCGGGCCGCCGTTGCCGACGCGCGGTCGGACGCCGGCAGCGAGACGGTCCACCCGTCGTCGGTCTGGACGAACGTCTGCTCGGCGGCGTGGTCGAGCACGCCGGGCTCGTCCACGAAAAAGTGGGCGCCGCGGAGCGTCCCGCTCCACCCGGCAGGCGGCGAGACCGAGAGCGCGTACCCGCCGTCCGCCGCCTCGGCGTCCGCCGTCCAGCCCTCGGCCATGACCGGGAGCTGCGTGCGGGCCGCGTCGAGCGCGCCGGTCCGCTCGGTCGCGCCGACGGGGACCGCCAGCGCCACCTCGCCCTGCGCTTGGTAGCACACGTCGGCACAGACCAGCCAGCGGACGGTCCCGCCGATCTCGACGGCCTCGCCGCCGAACCCGTCCGGCACCGACACGCGCGTCAAGAAGTGCGGCGTGCCCTCGTGCGCGTACGAGGCGATGCCGGCCAGGCTGTAGACCTCGGGATACGGGAACCGGAGCGGCCCCGCGACGACGCCCGCCGGCAGCCGCCAGTCCACCCGGACCGGCTGGCCGCTGTCGCCTGGGTTGAGCCAGTACACGTGCCAGCCGTCCTCCACGTCGATGCGGACGGCGAGGTCGAAGGCGTCGCCCGGCGCCACCGAGGCCACGCCGGCCACGAGGAGGGCGTCGGAGTGCGGGCTGGGGTCGCGCGCCTCCGGCGTCTGGGCGGGGGCGGCCGACGCGAGCAGCGCGAGCGCGAGGAGGGCGAGGAGGCGCATGGAGCAGAGTAACGATCGGCCTCGGACGGCGGTGCCCTCCGACGACCAGTCTTCTCCAGCCCTTACGAACCGACCCGCCGCCCCTCGGTACTACCCCTGCCCTTCTCTCCTTCCACCTCTCCCGCATGGCCGACTCGCGCGACGCCGACGTCCTCCGCTCCCAGGTCCTCTCCTTCCTCGCCAACCACGGCGACCGCGCCTACCGCGCCAAGGAGATCTCGAACGCCCTCACCATCAAGAACAACGGACGCTACCAGACGCTCCTCGGCGTGATCGACGCCCTCCGAGACGAGCGCAAGGTGGACTCCGAAAAAGGCGGGCGCATCCGGCACAAGGCGAAGGCCGCGAAAGAGGCCGTCGGCAAGATTTCCATCTCGCCCCAGGGCTTCGGGTTCGTCGAGCTGGACGACGGGACCGAGCTGTTCGTCCCGCCCACGCGGATGGGGACGGCCCTCGACGGCGACCGCGTCCGCGTGGCGCTGGCGGCCGACACGCGGAACCGCCACTCGGACAAGCTCCGCGAAGCCGAGGTCGAGGAGATCGTCGAGCGCGGACGGGCCCAGACCGTCGGGACGTTCTCGACCACGGGCAAGTCGGGGTGGGTGGACCCCGACGACCAGCGGATCACGAAGGACATCTACATCCCGAAGGACGCCCGGAACGGAGCCGAGACCGGCGACAAGGTCGTCGTCACCATCGACCGCTACGACGACCCCAAGGCCTCGCCCGAGGGCACCATCGTCAGCATCCTCGGCAAGGCCGGCGCGCCGGGCGTGGACGTGCTCGCGCTCGCGCTCGCCCATGGTGCCCCGTCGGACTTCCCGCCGGAGGTCGAAAAAGCGGCCGAGAAGATCGACATCGGCATCACCAAGAAGGAGATCGGCCGGCGGCTCGACCTCCGCGACGAGAACGTCTTCACCATCGACCCCGAGGACGCCAAGGACTTCGACGACGCCATCCACATCCGCGACCTCGGCAACGGGATGACCGAGGTCGGCGTCCACATCGCCGACGTGAGCCATTACGTCGAGTTCGGGGGGACCATCGACAAGGAGGCCTACGACCGCGCCACGAGCACGTACCTCGTCGACCGCGTGATCCCGATGCTCCCCGAGGCGCTCTCGAACGGCGTCTGCTCGCTCCGCCCGCGCGAGGACAAGCTGGCCTACTCCTGCATCCTGACCGTCGACGGCGGCGGCAACGTCCACTCGTGGGAGGTGAAGGAGACCGTGATCCACTCGAAGGAGCGGTTCACCTACGCCGGCGCCCAGCGCGTCCTCGACGGCGAGGACCACCCGCTGGCGGACGACGTGCGCGCGGCGGGCAAGCTGGCGGAGACGCTGACCAAGAAGCGGATGAACGAGGGCGCCATCGACTTCGACGTACCCGAGGTCCGCGTCCGCCTCGACGACCAGGGCCAGCCGGTCGAGGTGGTCGAGAAAGAGCGCCAGGCCACGAACCGGCTCATCGAGGAGCTCATGCTGCTCGCCAACCGGGCCGTCGCCACGACCGCCTCGAAGGCCGACGTGCCCCTCCCCTACCGCATCCACGACAAGCCCGACCGCGAGCGGATCCGCGCCCTCGCCGACTTCGTGAAGCCGTTCGGGTTCACGCTCCCCCACGACGAGGGCGTCGTCGAGCGGTCCGACCTGAACGACCTGCTGCACGAGGCGAAGGACTCGCCGGTCGCTCCGGTGATCGAGCAGGCCGCGATCCGGTCCATGTCGAAGGCGGTCTACTCGCCCCACAACATCGGCCACTACGGGCTCGGGTTCGAGAACTACGCCCACTTCACGAGCCCCATCCGCCGCTACCCGGACCTCATGGTCCACCGCATCCTCAAGAACACCCTCGGCACCTGGAACGGCCGGCTGCCGACGGTGGAGGAGCTGGAGGTCGAGAGCAAGCACTGCTCCGAGCGCGAGCGCGAGGCGACCGAGGCCGAGCGCGAGTCGGTCAAGCTGAAGCAGGTCGAGTACGCGGCCCAGCACGTCGGCGACGAGTTCGACGGCGTGGCCGTCGGCGTGACCACGTTCGGCGTGTTCGTCCAGATGACGGACCTGCTGGTCGAGGGCCTCGTCCACATCCGCGACATGGACGGCTACTGGGAGTACGACGAGAAGCGGTACGCCCTCGTGCGCCGGGGCGACAACCACCGGATCCGCGTCGGCGACAGCTGCCGCGTTCGGATCGACGCCGCCGAGCCGGAGACGCGCCGCGTGGACCTCACCTTCGTGGAGCTCCCCGGCGGCACGGACGGCGGCAAGAAGCCGTCGAGCCGCGCCCAGGCCCGCCAGTCCCAGAAGCGGACGCGCGGGGCGAAGGGGAAGGGCTCGAAGCGACGGCGGTAGGACCTGCCGTTCGGCTCCGTCGCTCGTGCGAGGCGGACCTGAACGAGACCCCGCTTCCGTCCCCTCAACCTCGCCTCGCTACCGCCACTCCGACGGGCGCCGGAAGATGGCGTGGACGACGTCGCCCTCCCCCGCCGGCTCCTCCGCGACGACGAGCCCCGCCGCCTCGGCGCTCTCGGTCAGCCCAGCGGAGGCCGCTGTCTCGACCCACACCCAGGCGCCGGGCGCCAGCACGCGGGCGACCTCCTGGAGCACCGCGACACGCGCGGCCGGGTCGGTCGGGAGCGCGGAGACGACGCCCCAGTCGGCGGTGGCGTCCGGGTAGCCGAGCGCGTCGGGCGCCATCACGGCGACGCGGCGCGCGGCCTCGTCCTCGCCGAGCGCGTCCGCCAGCCGCGCGCGACTGGCGCGGACCGAGGCCGCGTCTGAATCGGACGCCCATACGTCGAACCCGAGGCGGACGAGCGGGTCCGTGTGCCGCCCGTCGCCGCAGCCGACCTCGACGATCCGGGCGCCCGGCGCGACGGCCGCGAGCGTCCTGAGAAGATGAGCGCTCGGCGCCACCTACGCCGCCTCGCGCGCCCCGGCGTCCGGCGGCGTCGCGTACGGAGGCATCCGGCCGCCCCACGCACGGATCGTCTCCGTCCGGCCACACACCGGGCACGGCGCCGAGCGGACCAGGCGCGGTGCGGCCAGCCCCTCGTCCCCGACCCGCGGCGTGACGTGCCACGCGACCGACTCGGTGAGCGCCTCGATGAGGAGCGGGTGGCAGTTCAGCCCGCTCGTGACCTCGAAGCGCGTGACGCCGTGGTCCGTGGCCCGCGCTCGCGCCGTCACGTCGAGATCGAAGGCCGTCTCGATCCGATCGGAGATGAACGAGATCGGGACGACGAGCAGGGACGGCGCGCCCTCCGAGGCCAGATCGTCGATGGCGTCGGCGACGCGCAGGCCCCGCGACCGACCGGCGCCGATGGGATCTAAAAAGGCGGTCTGCGACACACGGTCGGGCTCGCTCCTCTCGTCGAGGACGGCGCGGACGGTGGCCGAGACCTGGCAGCAGTACGGGTCCTCGTAGCGGACGAGGTGGCGGCGCGGGGCGCCCTGGGCCACGAACAGGATCTGGACGTCGTCGCGGGCCTCGCGCGGGAACCGCTGGAGCCCCTCGTCGATCCGCTCGTTGACGGCGCGGACCAGCTTGGGGTGCGCGGCGTACTCGGCCACGAGCGTCGTCGGCCGCTCGGCCTCGACCTCGGTCTGGAGCGCCTGCCAGTACGAGAGCGACGAGCCCGTCGTGGCGGCCGAGAAGTGCGGCTCCAGCGGGAGCAGGATCGACTTCGTGACCCGGTCCGCGTCCATCTCGACCCGGGCCGACGCGACGCTCGGGTCCCCGTGGCGCATGGCGACGTAGGTTCGGAAGGTGGCGCCGGTCGCCGGCCCGAGGCGGTCGTTGAGGACCCGCTCGAGGACGTCCGCCTGCTCGACGGCGTGGCGCCGGAGCGGGCTGGACCCGCCGATCAGTTCGAAGGCCTGCGTCAGCGCCCGCCCGCGATGGCGGGCGAGGTACCGCGCGAGGCGGCGGCGGACGAGGCGGGGAACCCTCAGGTCGACCTCGGCCGGGTCCATCAGCCGGCTGTAGAGGAACGGGACCACCTCGTCCGGCTTCGAGGGTCCACCGAGCCCGAGTAGCACCACCCCCACCACGTCGCCCCGCTCGATGGCGAGGGGTCCGGGATCGAACGTCTCACCCATGAGGTGGGCACGGTTGGGGAAGAACCGCCGGAGGTACTCGTGAGGAGACATAGAAGCCGGTTAGGGTCTAACTCTCGGGAAATCCCCGAGGTGGCGCTTCAAGTAACGCCAGCGACGAGCGGCCTGTGTCGGGTCCCTTTGAAGACTGACGCCGGGTCGGTCAGATTTACCTCCGCTCCACACCGCCGCATCGCGGCATCCCGCTCAGACGGCCGCTACGACGGCCGCGAGCCGCTGGCGGACACCGGCGCTACAGAGGGCGTTCCAGGCCGCGAGCGCATCGACGGGGTCGACGGGGACGGGCCGGCCCAGGAGCTCGGCCGTCCGGCGGGCGTGGCGGTAGTCCGCGATCCGGCGCTCGGCGTTGTCCAAGACGCGCGACAGGGGGCGGACCTCCGCGTCCGCCACGTTCGCCGCGAGACCGAGCGCGAAGTGGAGCCCGCTCACGGCGACCGCCAGGTGGTAGGCCGCCTGCGGATCGAGGCCGTCTCCGACGCGGTCCTCGAACGACCGGACCGCCTCGTAGCGCCCCCACAGCATCGACCCGACGACGTGACGGAGTCGGGACGGGAGGGGACCGTCGCCGGGCGCCCCCACAAAATCGTCCGGGGGGAGGGGGAGGTCGTCGGCGCCGTCCGCTGGCTGCGCCTCCAGGCGGCGGAGCAGACGGCGGGCGCGCTCGGCCCAGTCCCGCTGGCGCCCGTCGCCGAGGCGCGACAGCGCCGACGCGATGGCCTCGTCGCGGCGATCCGCGAACGCCTCCCGAGCGCTCGCCGTGGCCGCTCGCCCGTAGTCCAGTGCCGTATCCAGGTCGACGGCGAGCGGGCGGAGGGCGAGGATCAGCCGGCCCGCCGCGTGCCGGGGCAGCACCTCCCGAAACGATTCGACCGCGAGGCGGACCCGGTGGCAGGCGATCAGCAGGCGCCGCGCGTCGGTCTCGGAGCGCCCCGCCGCCAGCCGGTCCAACGCGCGCTCGAACGAGGCGACGTGATAGGCGATCGTCGCCTGCGCGGCCTCGACCAGCGGGGTGCCTCCGGTGAGGGCCGGGCGGCGCTCGGGCGGCGGAAGGGGCTCCGGCCGCGCCGGCGCCGACGGGGCGGTCTGCGCGAACGGTCCCAGAACGACGGGGTACGCCGCGACCCAGTCGTCGGGCGCGACGGCGTGGGGCGCATCCGGCCGTGGGCCGGGCTCAGCCTGGGCGGAGAGGTCGCCATGGTCCTCCACGTCCAGGTCGTCCTCCACGTCCAGGTCGTCCTCCGAGAGAGGGGCCTCCCCGAGAAGAGGCGTGGCCGTCTGCTTCGGCGCGAACATCTCCAGCAACTCCGCCATGTCGTTCGACTCCGCAGGGTCAGGCGGAAGACCGTCGCCGGTCGAGGGGAGCTCCGCGCGCTGCGGCTCTGCGCGCTGCGGCTCTGCGAGGGGCGGCTCGCCGGGCTCCGCCGGAGCGGCCGGCGGGTCCGGCCGTCTTGTCGGAGCAACGGGGGGAGCAGGCGACCACACAGGGTCCGTCTCGTCGGATGGATCGGCCCGCGTCTCCGTCCGGCCCGGCGGCGCCGTCGCCACGGGGATAGACGGCTGGACTCCCAGGATGCTCATCCGAACCTCCCGGAACTGCTGCCGCCAGTGGCGGACGCGGGCCATGCTGAGCCCCGTCTGGGCCGCCATGGTGTCCGGGCGGAAGCCGCGGGCGTCCAGCAGCACGACGCGCGCGCGCCGTTGGAGGAGCGGCGAGCCGCCGGCGGCGGCCTCCTCGAGGAGGCGGCGCTCGCGGGGAAGCAGCAGGACCGGCTCGGAGAGGGACCGCCGGAGGCGCACCACGCCGCGCTCGAACTTGGAGTCGGCCGCCTGCTCCAGCCCGTACGTGAGGAGCGCGTCGTGGAGCGGGTCCAGCCCTCCGCCCTCCCCCATCGGCTCGACCTCCACCTCGTTGGCGACCCGCCGCGCCCCCGGCCCCTCGTAGACGACGACGTCGAAGGACAGCAGGCCGATGGGGGCCTCGTCGCCGAGCACCACGCGGGGCGTCCGGTACTGCCGGAGAGCCAGGAGCAGCCGGAGCTTCCGCGTGCCGACGACGCCTCGGACGAACTCCGCCAGCGCGCCGGGCGGGAGGTCCAGCCGGCCCGACGAGGCGGGCGCCAGCGTCACGTCCTCGGGGAGCGCCGGCAGGGCGTCGCCGCCGAGGAGGGGCCGGAGCGCGGCGGTCCGGCTCCCGTCCTGGTCGCGGACGCGGAGCGCGAGCCCGTCCTGCATGAGCGCCCCCTCCTCCGTGTCGTAGAACCGATCCCGGACGTGGGCCGGGGGCAGCGGGTGCAGCCGCAGGCCACCGATCTCGGGGGCCTGGACGAGGGCCGTGAACGGCCCCGAGCGGCGGGCGACGTAGGTCGTAGAGGGCATGAGCGGGGGGACGGCTGCCCGCCGCCAATCTACCCCACCTCACCCTTTACCCGAGCGGTGTGGATATCTCGCTCACGGCGAGCACATCCGACTGGCGAGTTCCAGCCCCGCTGACCGGACTACGCGACACCAACGCTCCGAGACCGGAAGGCTCCCCGCCGACGGAGAATGCTGGGCGAGACGGGTCCTGCGACACCGAAAGCGCGGCAGCGGCCCACCGTGCCCGCCCTCCCCCCAACTTACGCCTGCACGTCGTGGCACTCGAGCTGCCCGAGCCGGGGCCAGGCTCCCCCTCCTGTCGCTCGGGCAACCGCTCGCGCCAGGAGACGGCCCCGCGGGTGCCACCCACCTGGGAGGCTCCGACGCGCTCCGGGCGGCCAGGGCCGAGACCGGCAGCGGACCCTCCTGGCTGGGTCCAACCGCCGTCTCGGATCCGTTCGTGACCGGCTCGGCCGTGGCCGAGTTCACGGGCGCCCTTTCAAAGCCGGTCGGATCCAGTAGCTCGGCGCCGACCTCCCGCCTAGTCGAGCGTCAGAAACTGGGGAGCGCCTAGAAGGATGAACAGGCCCAGGAGCGCGAGCAGGGTGAGCACGATCCGTGCGGGGAGCGTGTTGAGAACCCGGAGCCAGCGCCGCAGGAGTCGGCCGGGCGTCGAGGGGCGGAGGTCGTCGGGGAGGGGCGTGTTCATCGGATCAGGCGGCGGAGGCGGTCGGGATGGGACGGGACAGCGAGGAGAGTGACGATCTCAGCGGGAAGGTCCTCCTCGATTGCGCCCCACGAGTCGGGAGGAATCCGAGCGCGGAGCACGGAGTGCACGGCGCGAACGGCCTCCTCGGGTCGGACGGCGTGGCGCGTGGATCGGTCGACGCACGCGAGGAAGCCCGCCCGCGTATCTGCGCAGCCGACGTCGTCGAGCGGCTCGTGGAATACGCCCCGGAGCAGCGTTGGGAGGGCGTCAGAGAGGGTCTCGGTGCGGGCGGTGTCTAGCCGCCGATGGAGGGCGTGGAGGACGGCCCGGATCGCCCCGAAGGCGACGTTCGGCTCGTCGCGGCCGAGGAGCGCCCCCACCTCTTGCGTCCACGCGTCGGCCGTCGCCTCAGCAGCCGAGACGGAGGTTGCGAGGCGGGGGGCGGGGTCGTCATGGGATCGGGGATCTCGAATACCCAAGGTTCGGGCACACGACGGCCCCCCATCGCGGGGACGGATCCCCGTTGGGGGTCCGGTCTCCCTGGAGCGGCTCGCCAGGACGGACCCCACACGCAGGGGTGGTGTAGGGGAGCCGACCGCACGGCAGCCCGGCCGCTCCGCGCACGACGGGCCAGGAATTGAGCGCACGGCGAGTCCAGGCGGCTCGGTACCCTCGTGGACTCCTCCGTACCCCGCCATGACCAACGCCGCCACTGCCCCGCCGTCTGCGCCCGTGATCAAGGGGTTCATCGAACACGCCGTCCGCGCCCCGAGCGTCCTCAACACCCAGCCCTGGCGGTTCGTCGTCGACCGCGGGTCGGTCCTGGTCTACGCCGACCGCGACCGCCAGCTCCCGGCCCTCGACCCCGACGGCCGGGAACTGACGATGAGCGTCGGGGCCGCGGTGTACTACCTCCGCGTCGCCGCGCGCCACGACGGGTGGACGCCGACCGTGACCCCGTTCCCCGTCCCCTCGGAGCCCGACCTCATCGCGGCCGTCACGTTCGAGCGGGCCCACCGCCCCGACGGCGACGACCGCTTGTTCCGCGCCCTCTCGCTCCGGCGGACCAACCGGCGCCCGTTTACCGACGAGCCCGTCCCACCCGGCGTCGCGGCCGAGCTATCCCGGACCGTCGCCGACGAGGGCGCCGCCCTCCACGTCTTTGACGGGCAAACCGAGAAGGACACGCTCTCGAACTTGGTGGCCGCAGGCGTCATCGACCAGGGCAAGGACCGCGACGTCGTCGTCGACATCCAGCGCTGGCTCCGCCCAGCGAAGGACCCCCGGCCCGACGGCGTCCGCGACTCGGCCCAGGGGATGTGGGACCGTCACGCCTCCATGCGCACGCCGCCCTCGGCGGTCGCCGCCTACAAAGGGCGGCTGGTCCGCGAGGCCCCCGCCGTCCTCGTCCTCTCCACAAAGGGAGACGGCCGGGCCGACTGGCTGGCGGCGGGTCAGGCGCTCGCCCACGCACTCGTCGTGGCTGCGGACCGAGGGCTCGCGGCGTCGTACGCGAATGAGCCCGTGGAGGTCACCTCCCTCCGCCCGAAGGTGGCAGACCTCGTGGGCGGCGAGGTCCCGCAGCTCGTCTTCCGAATCGGATACCCGGACGAGGAGCCCGAGTCGGCCCGACGGTTCGCGGGAGACGTGATAGAGCAGGCGAGCGAGGACGCCCCT
Source organism: Rubricoccaceae bacterium (assembly GCA_963811175.1). Lineage (GTDB taxonomy): Bacteria > Bacteroidota > Rhodothermia > Rhodothermales > Rubricoccaceae > Rubrivirga. Next base: position 419,902 of record CAWEQE010000003.1, read on the forward strand.
GAGCCCACGCGAGGCGTCCATCCAGGCCGCCCCATCGAGGAACGCTAGCCGCTCGGTCTGGGCTCGTCGGGGGGCCTCCGCCCATCCAAAGGGAGGACGGAGGCCCCGTCCGACCGGGCGAGGAGAGCCGCAGCCACCGACGCGACCGCGGCCTGCCCGGCCCGCCAGCCCGCGTCCCAGAGCGACGGGAGGTCGCGGACGGCCCACACCGAGCGTCCCGCGAGGTCGGGCTCGACGAGGACGTCGGCACCGTCTGGAGCGGGCCGCCGCGCCCCCGCCTGGAGCGCGATGAACGCGGCGTTCGTGAGCACCTGAGCCGCCGTGCGGACCGGGCAGTAGGGAGGCCGCCCGATCACGTTGACGCCCACGACAACCCGCGCGCCTACCTCGCGAAGCGGACCGACCGGGACGTTCTCGACCACGGCACCGTCGACGAGGAGGCGGCCCTCGACCTCGACCGGGACGAACACGCCGGGCACGGCGGCACTCGCTCGGACGGCGAGTGGGAGCGGCCCCTCCCGGAGCACGACGCGCTCGCCCGTGTGGACGTCGGCTGCGACGACGGCGAGCGGCACCGGGGCGTCCTCGATGGCGACCGGCCCGAGGACCTCGAGGAGGAGGTCGCCGAGTTCGTCGTTGGTGAGGAAGCCGAGCCGGCTGCGCGCAGGGTCGGCGATCGCCCGCCAGCGGAGACGGCCGAGCCGATCCCGCAGGTCGTCGGGGTCGACCCCAAACGCAGCCAAGGCCGCGACGACGGCGCCGGCGCTCGTGCCTGCGTACGCGTCGGGCCGAAAGCCGTGCTCCCAAAAAGCCGAGAGCACGCCGACGTGCGCATAGCCCAGAGCCGCTCCACCGCCGAGGGCCAGTCCGAGAACAGGGGGTCGGGTCATGAGAGGACCGAAACGTACACAGGGTCTCGCACGCGGCGTCGGGACGTAGTCCCCGCCCCACCCGCTGGCGGAGGCTCTGGGCCGACACGTTCGTTCTGCGGCCCACGCCCCACGGACACCCCGCCACCTCGGCGCGAGACGTGGACGTCCCGACCCATCTCAGGGCTCAGGAACGTGCCGCCCACGTGCCCTCGAGGTCTGGAGGCGCCACACCGAGGCGGGGCGGGCGGGCGCATCGGAGCGCGGAGCATCAGGTGGCCGTGAAGCCGCCGTCGACAACGAGTTCGGCGCCGGTCACGAAGGCGGACTCATCGCTCGCGAGGTAGACGCACGCCCACGCGACGTCCTCCGGCGTTCCGATCCGGCCCAGCGGGTGCATTGCGGCGAGGTCGGCCTTGTCGACGCCGGACATCTCGGCCCCGTACTCCGCCATGGCCGTGTCGATGTAGGCGGGGTGGACCGAGTTGACGCGGACGCCGGACGGGGCCAGCTCGATGGCGGCGTCCTTCGTCAGGAGCCGGACGGCGCCTTTGCTCGCGCCGTAGGCCACGTGGCCGGCGGCGCCGATCAGCCCGGCGACCGACGAGAGGTTGAGGACGGAGCCGGCTCCTCGGGTGACCATCCCCGGGACGAGCGCCTTCATCCCGAGGAACACGCCGGTGACGTTCACCTCCTGCACGCGGCGCCAGTCGTCCAGCGAGGTCTCGGAGAGCGGGGCGATCAGGTAGACGCCAGCGTTGTTCACGAGCACGTCGACCGGGCCGACCTCGCGGGCCACCGCGTTCCAGTCGGCCTCCGACGTGACGTCGAGGCGGGCCGCCTGCGCGTGATCGCCGTCGGCCTCGATGAGCCGGACGGTCTCGGACGCGCCCTCCTCGTCGACGTCGGTGACGATGACGTGGGCGCCCTCGGCGGCGAACGTTCGGGCGACGGCCCGGCCGATTCCTGCGGCGGCTCCTGTGACGAGGGCGGTCTTGTCGGCGAGTCGGTTCATGGGTGGGTGGAGGAAGGAGAAGGGGGGCTGGGCCGCGGTCAGGCGGAGAGAGGCTCCTGGAAGAGCCCGCGGACGTCGTGGGGGAGCGCCTGGAGCACCTGGTCCCACTCGCCCTCGCTCACGACCGCCGCTAGCACCGCGCCGACGGCGGCGCAGGCCGCCTCAGGGCCGAACGGGGCGTCGTCGCGGAGCCCAGCACCGACGGCGGCCAGGAACTCGGCCCGGCCCGCCTTCTCGGCCTCCCGCCCAGGCCGGTAGCCCTCGTAGAACACGCCGCGGATGATCGTCGTCAGCTGGGCGGCGAGGTCGGCCGCTTCGGCGTCGGGGAGCCGGTCCCGGAGGGCATGGAGGACCGCCCGGAGCGCGTGGTACGCCGGGGCCGACCCGTCCACCCCGAGCTCGTCGGCAATGGCGCGGAGGAGGACGTGGGTCCGGTGGACGGTGTGACCGAACCGGGGCGCCCGAGGACGGCGCTCGTCCGAGGCGCCCGTCGCCCGGTCGCCGTCGAGGTCCTCATCGAGGAAGTCCTCGTCGAACCACGCCGCGTCTGCAAACGCCATGTCCAGGCCGCCCCGCCCGATCCACGCCTCCAGGTCCGAGAGCGTCGTGGCGCTGGCGGGCGGCGACGTCGAGGCGTCGTCCCTCCGGAGGACGGGGGCCTCTCGGACCCACTCCCGGGCCTGGTCGCGGCCGTCCGGGCCGTACACGTTCATCCGTCCCACGGGGAGCAGCCGCCCTTCCAGCCGCGCCAGGCGGCGAACCCACTCGGCATCGGTGACGAGGGCCACGCGGCCGATGTGCTGGAGCGCGCCGAGCCGGCGGAGCCCGTAGACGAGGTCGAGCCAGAGCGCGCGGGCCTCGAACCCCCGCAGGTCCTCGACCTCGGCGTAGAGGTGGACCGTCGGGTGGTCGGGGAGGATCGCGTCGAAGGCGTCCGTCGCCGTCCGGACGTCCTCCTCGGTGACGACGTCGGTGACGCGGTACGCGAGCAGGTCGGGGCGGTCGAGGTCCAGGAGGCGGATCATGGTGAGGAGGGGATCGGATTGCGAGACGAAGAGCTCGGGCAGGGGCTAGGCGCGGTCCGCCCGGCCTCGACGGCCCACGGGCGGAGACCGAACAGAGCCACGACGACGAGGGCGGCCACCGACTCGGTGGCCTCGGCGTGGGCCGCCTCGTCGAACTGGACGACCAGCCCCGACTCCTGAGATGACGCCCCGCGCAGAAGCACCAGGGGGACCGGAAGCAGGCACTTCCGGAGGGCACGGCGGGACGAGAGCAGGTGGTCGATCACGGGTTCACGGGGACGTCATCGCCAGGGACAGCCTACAACCCGGCGCGGCGCGTCCACGCCGGTCGTCCCACACGCGGCCGGTAGGACGCCCGCTCCGAACGGCGTCGGGCCCGTCCCTACACCGTGGCGTCCAGGGGCGCCGGGGGGATGGTTTCCGAGTCGGCACGCTCCGTTTCGGGAGGGCGCGCGACGACGCGCGGACGGGCAGAGGCCGACGGGTTGACGACGAGGACCGGGCACGTCGCGCTCCGCGCGACGGACTCGGCCACGCTCCCCAGTGCCAGACGACGGAGACCGCCCCGCGCCCGGGTGCCGACGACGACGAGGTCGGCGCCGGACCGTTCGGCCTCCGAGACCACCACGTCCGCGGGCTCCCCCTGCCGCACGGCGTAGTCGATCCGACGCGGTGCCGGGTCGAAGCTGGCGAGCCGGACCGTGAGCGCCAGGAGCCCCGCTGCATACCGACGGAGCGAGGGGTACGCCCTGTCGACCGACCCCTCGGCCACGGTGAGGAGGTCGAGGTCTGCGTCGAACGACGCTGCGAGATCGGCTGCGAGGCGGACCGGCATGGGCACGGCGTCCCCACTCAGCCCTATCGCGTAGAGGTCGTCGGGGTCGACCGCGACGAGCTCGCGGCCCGGGCTCCAGCCGTCGAGGGCCGCGGCGTCATCGACGGCGAGCACGGGGCACGGAGCCGACCGCATGACGGCCTCGGCGACGCTCCCGAGACGGAGGCGAGAGAGCCCGCTCCGGCCGTGCGTCCCCATGACGACGAGGTCGGCGTCGGCACGCCGCGCCTGCTCCACGAGGGCGGCTGCGACGTCGGACGCCTCGACCTCGACGTTCACGACGGGGACGAGTTCGAACGCCTCGTCCCCGGTGTCCGGGCCGTCGATCCGTGTGACGCGCCCCGAGGTGGGAGCGGACGGGTCGTGCGTGACCTGGACCACGGTGAGCGTCGCCCCGAAGTGGAGGGCGAGGGTGGCCGCGGGGCCGAAGGCCCGCTCGGCAGCCGGGGAGAGGTCGGTGGGGACGAGGACATTGCGGATCGTCATGGCAGCGCGGGTCGTGCAAGAGCCAGCGTTCACGCACAACGTCCCCCTCCCCCGCCGTTCGGACTGACTTCCACACGCGCGACGGCGTGCGGGCCGACGCCTCCGCCGACCGTGGGGCGAGACCTTACAGCCCGCGGTCGGACGCGGGCCCCCTCGCACGGGTGTCGGGGCGCACCCTACGCGGCCGCCCGTGACCGCCGCGCACGCACCTGCTCGGAGCCCGCGCAGAGGCAGGTCCGCACGCGGGGTAGGCTGCGTCCACTCTTCGCTGGCTCCATGCGCCCCTTCACCGTCGCCCTCGTCACGATCGCGCTCTCGGCCGCGTCGTCGGCCCAGACGCCAGGCCCGTCCACGGCGTGCCCGTGCGCGGCGTACGGCCCGTACCCGTGCTCCGCCGCCACGCTCGTGGCCCTCCCCGATCAGGCGGGTCGCCTCGACCTGACCGGCGCGCAGCTCGACGAGCTCCAGCTCTTGCGCGACCAGTTCCTCCGGCCGGTCCACGAGATCCTCGGCGACATCCACGCCTTGCAGGAGGCGCTCCACACGCTCGACCGGCCCTACGACGCGGCCGAGGTCTTCGCCCTCTTCTACGACGTCGCCCGGCACGAGGCCGAGCTCGACGGCGCCTTCCGCTCGGCTGAGGCCGCGATGCTCCGGGTCCTCGACGACCGCCAGCGGGAGCGCTGGGAGGCCATCGTCGCCGAGGCCGCGTCGCTCCAGGAGACGGCGCCTGAGTGCCCGGACGACCTCGTCCCGAACATCCCCTCCCCCTAGCCCCATCCTCATGACCGTCCGTGACATCATGACCCGCCACGTTGAAACCGCCTCGCCCGAGGAGACCGTCCTCGACGCCCGCGACCGCTTCCGCGACGGCGGGTTCCGCCACCTCCCCGTCGTCGACGGGGAGCGACTGCTGGGCGTGGTCTCCGACCGCGACGTGCTCCGCGCGGCCGGCCCGTCGCTCGGAGCCACCGAGTTCGACGACGACGGAGGGCCGGGCGTGGACCGGACGCTCCGCGAGATCATGACGCGCGACGTGGTCACGGCCGACCCGACGATGTCGGTCGATGAGGCCGCCGACACGATGCTCCGCATGGACGTCTCGGCGCTCCCCGTCGTGGACGAGGGCCGCCTGGTCGGCATCGTCACCACGGCCGACGTGCTTCGGCTGGCGTCGGGCGTCGAGCGCGAACCCTGACCGCTCCTCGCCATGCCATGACCGGCGTCCACCTCTGCTCGTCAACCACGGCCCCGTGCTGGGGACGCTCTTCGCCCTCTTCGTAGGGCGTACGCCCTGGCGCGCCGCCCGCCCGACGTGGGCCCGGTCCCCGCCATCGTGCTCCGGGTCGCGGCCCTCACCACGACCGGTCTGGCGGTGCGGCCCGCGACACGGGGGGCGAGATCCGGCACCCCGAGGTCCCGGCCTCCAGTGCGAACACGACGGAGGGCGCGCGGCGCGATTCCAGACGCGACGAGGACCATGGCGACGACTGACCCTCCTCTCCGTACGCACGTCCTCCCCCTCGCCGCGCCTGCTTCGGCTCAGCGGCACGGCGCTGGCGACCACGGCGGAGGGCACGCCGTAGATCGGAGCCCCGCCCGGCTCACGGGGCCGACGGGTCTCGCGGACCCGGAGGAGGGCCGTTTCCCAGCCCGGACCGGCGGGGTGCGAAGCCGCCCGGCTCGGCACCGACCGCGCGAGACGGGACCGCGCGCGTCGAGGGTCACCGAGGGGCGCAGGCCCCCGCCAGGCTCAGCGCCCGCAGCGCGGCCCGCTTTTTCGACTGGTGGGCGGACATCCGCCGGAGGATGTCGTCCAGCATCGTGACGGCGTCCGCGACGTGCGGCCCCTTGTTGAGCATCACGCACTCGGCGCGGTGGCCCATCGCGGCGTCGGTGACCTCGGCGCGGGACGGGGCGCCGGTCTTGGCGAGGCCCTCGAGAACCTGCGTCGCCCACACGACCGGGACGTGCGCCGCCTCGCACACCCACAGCACCTCCTCCTGCACCTCCGCCAGCCGCTCGAACCCGCACTCCACGGCGAGGTCGCCGCGCGCGATCATCACCCCGCACGCGGGCGCCCGCATGGCCGCGAGGAGAATCTCGGGGAGGGCCGCGAACCCCCGTCGCGTCTCGATCTTGACGAGCACGGCGGGCACGACCCCGTCTTCGACCTCCTCCGCCAGCGCGTCGTGGAGCGCGGCGACGTCGTCCGCACCGCGCACGAACGAGAGCCCGACGACGTCCGCGAGGCGGGCGACGACGGCGAGGTCGGCCCGGTCCTTCTGGGTCAGCGCGGGGAGGCGGAGGTCGGTGTCAGGGAGGTTGATCCCCTTGTCGGCGCGGAGCCACCGCCCGCCCGCGCGCGCGTGCGTCACGCGGACCGTCACGCCGTCCGGGCCGACGGCCTCAGCGCGCCCGCCGATGGCGCCGTCGTCGAACCAGACGGCCTCGCCGGGACGGAGATCGTTCAGCACCTCGGGCGCCGTGCACCCGATCCGCGCGGGCTCGACCGTGCGGCCCTCCCCGTCGCGGACGGCCGCACGGCCCGGCGTCTCTCCCGGCGTGAGCACGAGGAGGTCGTCGACCGCGAGGCGGACTCGACCCTCCAGGGCCGGGAGGTCACCGACGGGCGCGCCGGGCTCGTCGGCGCCCTCTCGCTCCAGCCGCGTGCCCGGCGTGACGTAGGCCGTCTGATCGGTCTCGATCCAGCGCCCGCGGTCGCCTCCCCCGCGCACGACCCACCGCCGTTTCCGCCCGCGCGCGTCGCGGAGCCGGAGGCCGCCGCCCTCGCGGAGCGTCGCCAGCCACGTCGCGGGGACGGGGAGGACCGCCGGAAGATCGGGGGGCGAGGGGGCACCCGGGGAGGTGAGCCACGCCCGGCCCGGCACCGTTACACGACCGAGAGCGTCACGCCTGGGCTTGACCTTGACGACGCGCGGGCCGGGCTCGATGGGGCCGGTGCGGATCTTCGGCCCCGCGAGGTCCATCACGACGCGGCAGGGGCGGCCTACCTCACGGGCGGCCCGGCCGACGTTCTCGGCCATCCGCGCCCACGCCTCGGCGTCGTCGTGGGCACAGTTGATGCGGGCCGCGTCCATGCCCGCCTCGATGAGCTGGCGGACGAGGCCGGGGTCGGCGGCGGCCTCCGACGGGAGCGTAACCATGACCCGGGTCTCCCGGCCTGGTGGGGCGGCCCCGAAGAGCGCGGCCGTGTGGCGGGCGAGGGCGCGGTCCCCCGCATCGAACGAGACGGGCGGGTCCTCCGGGGGCGCCCACGCGTCCCCGTCGAGCGCCGCCAGCGCCGTGAGGACGGCGTCGAGCGTGGCCCCGACGTGGGCCTCGGCCCATCCGAGCGACGAGAGCCCCCGCCTCGCCAGGCGCGTCTGGAGCGGGCGGAGGTCCCGCCGACGCAGCGCGAGGTAGCCGAGGAGGTTCCGCGCGCTGGGCGCGAACGCAGGGTGCACGCCGCCGAGCCCCGCCGCGCCTGCGGCGACGACCTCGGCACGGAGTGCGGCCAGGTCCGCACGGAGCCCCTCAACGGGGAGCGCCCCGCCTGTCTCGCCTAGGGGTGTAAAATCCATAGCACCCAGGTTACGAGGAGGCCGCCCACGAAGAGGCCGCCGAAGACGGTCTTGTTGTGCCGAGCCAGCCAGAGCGGGAGGTAGATGTCGAAGTTGTCGCGGCGGTCGTCGGTGTACCGCGCGGCCACGCCGGTGAGCGGGCACCGCCACCGGTTGACGAGAAGCGTGAGGACCTCGGCGAGGACGAGGGCGATGAGGACGAGGGCGAGGTCGAACCGGCCCCGCCACGCCACGGCGGGGAGCGCAACGATGGCGCCGGCGAACACGGCCCACGCCGCCGTGTGGAGGCCCTTGACGATCCGGAGAGCGGTGGACGCGGTCATGGCGGTCGGAGTCACGAGGCCGGGAGCCCGAGGAGCCCCCAGTAGGAGAGCACGGGGAGGACGGCGAGGCTCGCGACGACGGACACCGCCAGCCGTCCGCGACCCGCGCGCGTGCCCTCGGAGCGACGGATGGCGACCCCCAGCGCGACGGCCGCGGCGAGCCCCAGGGCTCCGCCGAGGAGCGGGAGCGCGAACGCCGCCCGCGCCCACACGGGCAGGCCGTAGACGAACCCCTGGGCGCCCCCGGCGAGGAACGCGCCGACGAGGGCGAGGACGAAGGCCAGGAGACACCCGGCGGCGAGGGCGACCAGCGCGCGGCCTACGCGGAGCGCGGCGGGCGCCTCGCGGCGACGGACGAGCCGCACGAGGGCCGCGACGACCGTCGCGAGGAGCACGAGCCCGAGGATCCCGAGTGCCCAGAACGACACCCGCTGCGTGGCCCACCACGGGACCCGCTCGAGGGACGCGTAGTCGCCGTGGAGCAGGAGGCGGCCGTCCTCGTCGGTCACGAACGCGTAGCGGCGCGGGTCCGGGCCCGGCACGACGAAGGCACCGTCTCCGGTCGAGACCGCCCGCTGGGTCGAGGGGCCGACCCCGAACGCGAGTGCCGTGTCGCCCTCGGCGACGACCCGGAGGTCGGGCATCGGGAAGCCCGCGAGGATCGCGACCCGGTCGGCCCCGCGGTGGACGTGCCGCGCGAGGCGGTAGGTGCCCTCGAACCGGGCGAGGTCGCCGTCGCGGACCGCCTCGGGCGCCCGCGGCCCCCCGAGGACGTCGACCGCGAACCGCTCCGCGAGCGCACCGAGGAGCCCCCGGTCGTCGGTGTTCACGGCGACGACGTAGCCCACGCCCGCCTCGGGCACGACGATCATCTGGGCCGACCACCCGGCCCACCCGCCCGCGTGGCGGAGCACCTCGTAGCGCCCGAGGAGGCCGCGGTGCCACCCGTAGCCCATCCCACCCAGGGCCGGGTGCGGACGCCACCGTGCGGCCTGCATGAGCTGGCGGGTGGGGTCGGCGAGGGCGCCGCCCGTGCCCGAGAGGTGGAACGAGGCGAACCGGCCGAGGTCGGACGCCGTCGTCTGGAGCGCCCCGGCCGGGCCGAAGGCGACGTAGTCGTAGGGGAGCGGCGTGCACGTGCCGCCGGCGCAGGCGTAGCCGGTCGCCAGCCGCTGGCGGAGCGCGTCGGGCGGCGGCTGCGCGAACGACGACGAGGTCATCCCGAGGGGGCCGAGGACGAGCGCGTCCACCGCGTCAGCGAAGGGGCGCCCCGTCGCGTCCTCGACGAGCACGCCGAGGAGGCCGTACCCGTGGTTCGAGTAGGCGTGGAGCCGGCCCGGGGCGTACACCCGGTCGGGGAGTGTGACCGCGAGGTACTCCGCCAGCGGCAGCGGCGCGTCGGGCGAACCGCCCCCGAAGATTCGCTCGTCGAACCCGGCCGTGTGCGTGAGGAGGGCGTGCGGGGTGACCGGCGCGCCGAACGCATCGGGGACCCGCACGCGCCGCAGCTGGCGGTTCACGTCCTCGTGGAGGTCGACCGCGCCCCGCTCGGCGAGAGCCAGGACCGCCGTGGCCGTGACGGGCTTCGAGACCGAGGCGACGCGGAACAGCGTCCGCTCTGGATCGGCAGGGGCGCCCGTCCGCACGTCCGCCACCCCGTAGCCCTGGAGTGCCAGCGGCCCGTCCGGTCCGACCACGGCGAGGACGGCGCCCGGCACGCCGAACGAGTCGGCCAGCGCCGGGAACGCCTCGCGCGCGAACCGGACGGCGGCCGCTTCCCCGTGCGTGGGGGGCGGCTGGGCGACGACGTCAGAGGCGAGCGCGAGCAGCGCCAGCAGGGCCGTGGTGGCCATCGCCAGCGCGGCCCGGGTCCACTTCGCGTTCCACACGGCCTCGTTGTACGTGCGGAAGACGTCCAGAAACGGTTCGACGGTGACGGGCGGAGTCAGCATGACGTCGACGGCAAGTGGGGCTCAGGCCCTACGACTCTCCCGCCTCGGGGACGGACGACGGAGCGGGAGCGCCCCCAGGGGGCGGCGACGGCGCACCCGGGGCCGATCCAGAGGCGGTCGTCGGGGACGACGACGGGGCACCGGCGCGAGAGGTTGGGGAGCACGTCGATGGCGTCCGCCCCGAGGCGGAACCGCCCGCACGGCGCGTTGTGGCTCGGCGGGACGAGCGTGCGCTGTGGACGAGAGAGCGGAGCGCCAAGGCCGGCGGGGGCATGGCGATGCGGTTCGAGGGGGCGATCCGAGTGGACACGTGCTGGATGGAAGGTCACGGCGAAGCGCTCGACCCCAGCCGGGCGGGGCGGGGCCCGGTCGCGTTCCACTCCCGCCCGAGCGCGTGGCCGACGACGAACACAGCCACATCGACGGCGACGTTGTACAGGCCCTCCGGGCCCGCCGTCTGGAAGAAGGCCTTGCCTGCGTCGTTCCGCTCGACCACCTGTTCGATGGCCTCGTAGGCGATGGCGCCCAGGAGCGCCCGCCCAAGCCCGACCTCCATCAGCCCCATGGCGAGTCCCGCCGAGAGGTGGACGGCCGTCCAGGGGTCGATGGCGGCCCGGTTCTGCTCGGCCTTGTGGGTCGCGATGAGTTTCATGGTGGAGAGACGAGAGGCCGAGCGCGGAGAGCTGGCGCTGGAGTGGGCGGAGGCCGTAGCGCCAGAGGCCGAGGGAGCAGGCGAGCTCGCGGAACGCCGGGTCCACGCCGCCGAGGCCCGCAGTGCGACGAGCGCGGCCCGGACGCATGCGTCACGGTGCGCTCGATGCGGCCCCGCCCTCCCCCTCCCCTACCGCCCGCAGCACGCGGTCCGTAGCGAGACAGAGGAGCGGTCGAGGCCACGTCAACTCCTGACGAGCGTGAACGTGACGGGGACGGCGAAGCGGACCTTGACGGGGCGGCCCCGCTGCTGGCCCGGCGTGAACCGGCTCTCCTGGACCGCCTTGAGCGCGGCCTCGGTCAGCAGGTCGTTCGGGGACCGGAGGACGATGGGGTCGACGACGTTCCCCCGCTCGTCGACGACGAACTGGATGACGACCTGGCCCTCGACCCCGGCCTGGATCGCGATCGCGGGGTACTCGACGCGGCTCTGGAGGCCTTCGAGACCGCCGATCAGCGCCGGCTGGATCTCGGCGACCTCGAAGATCTCCGGCTCGGTCGGCTCGGGCTCCGGCGGCGGTGGCGGCGGCGGCACGCGCTGGGCCACTGGCGCGGGCGGGGCGGAGGGCGCGGGCGGGGCCGGCGGGGCCACGACGGTCGCCGTCAGGTCCAGCTCGATCTCCTCGATCACCTCCGCCTCGATCTCGACGTTGTCCGGGACTTCCTGGGGCGGCGGCAGCGCGGCCGGCGGAGGCGGCGGGGGCTCGACCTGCTGGCTCTGCTCGATGTCCTGCAGTTCGATGACCTCCTGGACGCTGTCCAGCACGGCCACCTCGTCGGAGCCTGGGAATGGAACGGTAAACGCGCCGACCGTGACGGAGAGCGCGAGGATGATGCCTACCTGGCGCCGGACGGGGTACGTCCGTCGGAGGTCGGCGTGGGGGGCCTTGTGGATCGCCATGACAGGAGGGACGAAGGGGTGCCCCGAACCTCCCCCGTGGCACGGTCCCAGTTTGCCAGCCATCCTGCCGCCCCCCACCCAGGGTTCCCCATCCGTGGGTGTAGGGCCAGGGACTACTTTCGCTCCCGCCGCCTGGGCCTCGCACAGGCGGACCCCGAGCGCGCCGGCGAAGACGCGCCCGGGGTCTCCCTCACCCGAGGGGTTCCCTACCCCTCGGCCTCCTCGCGGAGCGCGGCCTGCGCCGCCGCCAGCCGGGCGACGGGCACCCGGAACGGTGAGCACGACACGTAGTCCAGCCCGACCTCGTGGCAGAAGGCGACGGACGCCGGGTCGCCGCCGTGCTCGCCGCAGATGCCGAGGTGGAGGTCCGGGTTCGCCTCGCGCCCGCGCTCGGCGGCCCACCGCACGAGCTGGCCCACGCCGTCCCGGTCGATCGTCTGGAACGGGTCGTCCGGGAGGATCTTCTGGTCGAGGTAGGCGGGCAGGAAGACGGTCCCGGCGTCGTCGCGGCTGTAGCCGAACGTCATCTGGGTCAGGTCGTTCGTGCCGAACGAGAAGAACGCGGCCTCCGCGGCGATCTCGCCGGCCGCCAGCGCGGCGCGGGGGACCTCGATCATCGTCCCGACGAGATACGGGACCGTCCGGCCGCGCTCGGCGAACACGGCCGCCGCGACCCGGTCGAGGATGGCCCGCTGGTGGCGGAGCTCTTCGGTCACGCCCACGAGCGGGACCATCACCTCGGGCCGGACGTCGATCCCCGCCTCGGCCGCGTCGACGGCGGCCTCGAAGAGGGCCCGCGCCTGCATCTCCGTGATCTCGGGGTGCGTGACGCCGAGGCGGCAGCCGCGGTGGCCGAGCATCGGGTTCTGCTCGCGGAGCGCGGCGACGCGCTGGCGGAGGCCCTCGACGGGCACGCCGAGGCGGGCGGCCGTCTCCTCCTGCCCCGCCGCGTCGTGCGGCAGGAACTCGTGGAGCGGCGGGTCCAGCAGGCGGACCGTCACGGGCAGCCCGTCCATCGCCTCGAAGAGCGCCCGGAAGTCGCCGCGCTGGAGCGGGAGGAGCCGGTCGAGCGCCTCGCGGCGATCGCGCTCGGTCTCGGCCAGGATCATGGCGCGGACGGCCCAGATCCGGTCCTCCTCGAAGAACATGTGCTCGGTCCGGCACAGCCCGATCCCCTCGGCGCCGAAGGCCCGGGCCTGCTCGGCGTCGGCCGGTTGGTCGGCGTTGGCGCGGACGCGGAGGCGGCGGGCGTCGTCGGCCCAGGCCATGAACTCGGCGAAGTCGCCGGAGAGCTGGGGCGGGACGAGCGCGGCCTCCCCGAGGAGGACCTCGCCCCTCGTCCCGTCGAGCGAGAGCCAGTCGCCCTCGCGGACCGTCACCGTCCCGGTCGTGAACTGGCCGGCCTCCTCGTTGACCACGATCCCGTCGCAGCCGGCCACGCACGGCTTGCCCCAGCCGCGCGCGACGACGGCCGCGTGGCTCGTCATGCCGCCGCGCGAGGTCAGGATGCCCTCGGCCGCGTGCATCCCGCCCACGTCCTCCGGGCTCGTCTCGACGCGGACCAGGATGACGGGCCGGCCCTCGGCCCGGGCCGCTTCGGCGGCCTCCGACGAGAACACGGCCTGCCCGACGGCCGCGCCTGGCGACGCCGGCAGGCCCCGCGCGATGCGCGTCGCGTCGTGGTCGTCGTCGTCCGCGAAGCGCGGGTGCAGGAGTTGCTCGACGTGGCCCGGCTCGACGAGGTCGCGGACGGCCCGCTCGCGCGAGACGACGCCCTCGCGCACGAGGTCGGTCGCGATCTTGACGGCCGCGGCGCCGGTCCGCTTCCCGGTCCGGGTCTGGAGGAGGTACAGCGTCCCCTCCTCGACGGTGAACTCGATGTCCTGCATGTCGCCGTAGTGGCCCTCCAGGCGCGCGACCGCCGCTTCGAGCTCGGCGTAGGCGTCGGGCATCGTGTCGCGGAGGGCCGAGAGCGGCTCGGGCGTCCGGATGCCGGCGACGACGTCCTCGCCCTGGGCGTTCGGGAGGTACTCGCCGAACAGGCCCGGCGCGCCGGTCGAGGGGTGGCGCGAGAAGAGGACGCCGGTCCCGCAGCCCTCGCCGCGGTTGCCGAACACCATGGCCTGCACGTTGACGGCCGTCCCCGCCAGCCCGCGGACCTTGTTGATCTGGCGGTACGTCACGGCGCGCGGGCTCATCCACGACCCGAACACGGCGTCGATGGCGAACCGGAGCTGCTCGCGGGGGTCCTCGGGCGGCATGTGGCCCGTGTGGCGGCGGTAGACGGCCTTGTAGCGGTCGACGAGCTCGCGGAGGTCGTCGGCCGTGAGGTCGGTGTCCTGGTCCACGCCGCGCTCGGCCTTGAGGGCCTGGAGCGCCTCTTCGAAGCCCGCGTGCGGGACGCCCATCACGACGTCGCCGAACATGTCGAGAAAGCGGCGGTAGTCGTCGAGGGCGAACCGCTCGTCGCCGGTCTCCCGGGCGACGGCCTCGACCACGCGGTCGTTGAGGCCGAGGTTGAGGACGGTGTCCATCATGCCCGGCATCGAGACGGCGGCGCCGGAGCGGACCGAGAGGAGGAGCGGGCGGCGCGGGTCGCCGAGGGCGCGGCCGGTGGCGCGCTCGACGTGGGCCACGCCGGCCTCGACCTCGTCCGCCAGTCCGTCGGGCCACTGGCGGCCGGCGTCGTAGAACGCGGCGCAGGCCTCGGTCGTGACGGTGAAGCCGGGAGGCACGGGGAGCCCGAGGCGGCTCATCTCGGCGAGGTTGGCGCCCTTCCCGCCGAGGAGCGCCTTGAGCGTCCGGTCGCCGTCGGTGTGGCCGCCGCCGAAGCGGTAGACGGAGCGGGAGGCGTCGGCATCGGCGAGAGAGAGCGGGCGGGCAGGGGCGGCGGTGGAGGACGTCATGGCGGGGGCCGCGCGGCGGCCGGGAGGAGGGAACGAGGACGGGAAAACGGGGACGGGGAAGGAGAGGCGTGATGCCCTCCTCCCCCGTGACCCGCCCGGTACGTGGCCCCGAGGCGGGCGTGCCGCCGGGGCGTGTCGGAAGGAGAGGCTAGAAGCTGATGGCCGCTTCGAGGACCACGCCGCTGAACTCGGCGCCCTGGAACTGGACGTTGCCCGTGAAGGCGTCGCCGTCGTAGGTCTGGTTCACGTACTCGGCCTTCGCCAGCACGTTGTTCGTGAGGAACCATCCGCCGCCGACGTTGAACCGCTGGATGTCCACCTCGGCGCCGCCGTCGGTCCGCGAGCCGGTGACGGTGTTGTAGCGGCCGCCCACGTAGAAGTTGTCGTCGGTGCCGAACCGGTAGAGGAGCTCTCCGCCGAGCTGGGTGTAGCTGCCGTCGGTGTCCGCGCCGCCCATGCTCCGCTCGAACACGCCGAAGAACTCGGCGCCCCCGAACACCACGAACGGGTTGACCTGGACCGCCGTCTGATTCGCGAAGCCCGGGTTGAAGCGGGGCAAGGCGAAGGGGTCGCTCGCGCCCACGACCTGGAGGACGTTGTAATACCGGGCGCCGGCGCGGTCCCCGCCGTAGATGTAGTCGCGCGTGTTCTCCTCGGTGCTGTGGTACACGGACCCCGTCAGGCGGGCGCGGAGTTGGTCGTTGACCTGGCGGTCGACTCCCAGCTTGCCGTACACCACGACGCCGTTGTCCCCCGGGAGCGGGCTCTGGTTGAGGCGCCCGTTGGTGAGGCCGGCGACGCCGATGAACCCGTCCTTCAGCACGGTCACTTCCGCGTACGGCTCCGTCGTGAAGGAGTCCATGAGGTAGTTGCCGACGAACGGGTTGTAGATCACGGCGGCGTTGTCCGAGCGGCGGAAGTGGGTGTCGCCGTAGTTGATCTCGTCCATGCCGAACCGGAAGCGCGTCACGTCCATCACGCCCGAGAGGAACCCGTCCTGGATGAAGTCCAGGTTGTCCACCTGGAAGTAGCCGCCCTTGACGTACGCCTCGGTGTGGTGGCGCGAGGAGAGGTAGGTGCGGAGGTGCATCCGCATCCCGTCGGCGATCTGGACGTCGAGGTTGAGGTTCGCCGTCGGCAGCGCGAAGTTGGGCGCGAGGTCGACGAGCACCGTGTCTGCATCGTTCGACTGGCTCAGGCCCTGGAACTGGATGGCGAAGTCGCCGCCGACGTGGACTTTGAGGCCCTCAAACGGCACGCCGATCTCGATGCCACCGTCCAGCGCGTAGGGTTGTTTGGGGATCTCGAACATGTTGACGCCCGCCTGTCCCGGGGGCCGGTAGTACTGCAGGTCGTTGGTGTACTTCAGGTCCGTCGCGCCGGGGTTGTCGGCGACCTGGGCTGTGGCGGTGGCTGCCAGTGCGAAGAGCGAGCCTAGAAGCAGAATGCGGGTCATGAGGAGGGGGTGATGGGGGGACGGAGTCAGCGGGAGACGGCGGTGAGGTCGAAGCGGACGGTGATGGGGTCGTGGGCCCGGACGAGGCCGAGCGCGTGCGAGGGCGGACGGACGCCGAAGTCGCTCATCCGCAGGGGCTGCTCGCCCCGGAGGTCGACGCGGCCGTCGGGCCGACGCCGTCCTTCGGCGAGCACCGTGATGCGCCGGTCCGTACCGGCCAACCGGAGCGTCCCGACGGCCCGGACCCGGACCCAGTCGCCGGGACGGGGTTCGGCGTCGAGGGCCTCGGCCCGCTCGAGCGAGAACTCGATGGCCGGGTGGGCCTCGGCCCGGAGGGCCCGGCGGAGGTCCCGGTTCATCGGCCCCACGCCGCAGTCGAAGGCGCGGACGGGGACGGCCACCTCGGCCGCCAGGTCGCGCCCTCCGATGGTGCCGCTCCCGCTCACGTCGTCGGCCTCGCACGTCCACGGGCCCGTCGTCGCCGTCCCGTCGATCCAGAACCGGCTCTCCGGGGCCAGCTCGTAGCGGTCGGGCGGGACGGTGGCGGCCCCGAGGGCGACCACGGCGAGGACGAGGGGGGCGAGGCGGCGCCCGATGAGCGGGAGGGTCGGCATGGCGGGCTCGGCGGCGGAGCGGACGTTAGCGGGCGGCGGTCACGGCGAAGTGGACGGTGACCCGGTCGCCGGTCCGGAGCGTCCCCATCATGGCCCGGGGCGGGTCGACCCCGAACTCGCTCATGGTCACGGGGACCTCGCCGCTGAAGAGGAACCGGCCGCCGCCGAGCGCGCGGCCCTCGGCCCGGACCCGCTGCGCCCGCGTCGTCCCGTGGATCGTGAGCCGGCCGTCGGCCTCGACGAGGAACCGGCCGTCGTTGGCGCTCCCGACGCGGGCGTTGGTGAGCGACGAACCGGACGGGCGACGAGCCGAGGGCCTCGCGCATCTTCCCGTTCATCGTCCCGTTGTCGCAGTCGAGCGTGGCCACGGGGACGGTGACGGCGAGGGCGCTGATGCCCGAGAGGGCGCCGCCGCCGGGCGTGGCGTCGAGGGTGCCCGAGACCTGCTCGGCCCCGCAGGACCAGTCGTGGACGGTCGAGGTGCCCTCGACCCAGACCCGGCTCCCGGGCGCGAAGGTGTAGCGGTCGGGGGCGGCGTGCCACCCGGCGACGCCGAGGACGGCGACGCCGAGGACGGCGACGAGGCCGAGGAGTGGGGGGAGGGACCGGGCGTTCATGGCGGGGGGGAGTGTGGGGGGAGGGCCTCGGGGGGGCCCCGGGAGGCGTCGGGTGCAAGAACCGACTCCGGGGGCCCCCGCCTTGCCGGCCCCCGACGGTCCGCCCCGTAGGCCCCCCTGCACGCGGGGCGCGGGGGCCCCCACACGGCCCCCGCCCGGCATTCCCCTACACGCGCCCGCCCGCCTCAGGCGACGCGTGAATGTGCCCGAGGAGCTCCCCGTCCGAGGCGGGTGTCCAGGCGGGCTCCGGAGAGGGCCGGCAGCGGGGCGTCCACGGCGGAGAGGTCGGCCCCGGCCCGGCGATCGCGGGCCGGGCGTCCCACGCCCGTCACCCCGCCCGGCCCCCTCCCCCTCGACCCACGCCACCGCGTGCTTCATCAGCTCCGTCCCGCTCCCCAGCCCCAGCTTCGCCTTGATCCGCGACCGGTAGCTCTCGACCGTCTTCACCGAGAGGTGGAGCCGCCCCGAGATCTCCCGCGTCGTCACCCCCCGCCCCGTCATCTCGAACACCTCGAGCTCCCGGTCGCTCAGGACCTCGAGCGGCGTCTGCGTCCCGTCCTTCACCCCGGCCGCCGCCCCGAAGAGCATCCGGTCCTTCAGGTCCTCCGAGAGGTGGATCCCCCCGCGGAGCACGCGGCGGACGGCCGCGACGATGTCGTCGCCGGCCGCCAGCTTCGAGACGTACCCCCGCGCCCCGGCCCGGACGGCCCGCTCGGCGTAGAGCTCCTCGTCGTGGCGGGAGACGACGAGGACGGGGAGGTCGGGGTGGAGCGCGAGCAGGTTCTTCATCAGCTCCAGCCCGTTCATCCCCGGCAGCGAGATGTCGGTGATGACGAGGTCGGGGGCGACCGCGTCGAACCGGGCCAGGGCCCCCTCGGCGTCGCCGCACTGGGCGGCCACCTCGAGGTCGGGCTCGTCCTCGAGGGTCTGGGCGATCCCCTGGCGGAGGAGCGGGTGGTCGTCGACGAGGAGGATGCGGGTCATGGCGGGGGGGGCACGGGGCGCACGGGGCCCACGGGGGGCGGGGTCAGGACGTCTGGAAGCCGGGGCCGCGGAGGGGGACCGTGCACGTGACGACCGTCCCGCCCTCGGCGCCGGGACGGACCTCCAGCGCGCCGCCGGCGAGGTGGGCCCGGTAGTGCATGATGCGGAGGCCCATCCCCCGCTGGTCGGCCGGGCGGGCGGGGGCCGACACGCTCCGCTCGGGGGCGCCGTCGGCCTCAACGCGGCCGGTGGGCGGGGCGGCGGGGGCGAGGACGCCGCCCCGGCGGAGCGCCCCGTCGATCCCGACCCCGTCGTCCTCGACCCGGAGCCGGAGCCGGTCGGCCCCGCGGACGAGGCGGACGGCGACGCGCGACGCGCGCCCGTGCTGGGCCGCGTTCGAGACGGCCTCCTGGGCGATCCAGAACAGGTTCGAGGCGGCGTCGGCCGTGAGCGCGGAGGCCTCGGCCGGGCCGGACCCCGTCGTCTCGGCCGTGACGGCCACGCCGTAGAGACCGCCGGCCCGCTCCGCCAGCCGGCCGAGCGCGGCCTCGAGCCCGTTCTGCTCCAGCTCGACCGGCACGAGCGACCGGGCCAGCCCGCGGGCGTGGGCGTCGGCCGCGTCGACGAGCCCGACGAGGCGGTGGGCCTCGGCGGCCGAGCCGGACCCCTCGGCGTCCAGCGTCCGGGCCAGCCGGCGGAGGAACAGGCCGACGGCGGTCAGCTCCTGGCCCAGCCCGTCGTGGAGGTCCTGCCCGATCCGCCGCCGCTCGGCCTCGGCGATCCGGAGCACCTCGCGCTCGAGCACGCGGCGCTCGGTGATGTCGCGGATGATCCCGGTGAAGATCCGGCCGCCGCCGCGGAGGGCCACCTCGCTGACGGCGAGGTCCATCGGGAACGTGGCCCCCGACTTCCGCCGGCCGACGACCTCCCGGCCGACCCCGATGATCCGGGCCACGCCGGTCTCGCGGTAGGCCTCCAGGTACCCGTCGTGCTCCGAGTGGTACGGCTCGGGCATGAGCACGCGGACGTTCCGCCCGACGACCTCGTCGGCGGCGTACTCGAAGACCCGCTCGGCCCCGGCGTTGAACGTCTCGATCCGGCCCTGCTCGTCGATCGTGACCACGCCGTCGACCGTCGTCTCGAACACGGCGAGGGCGCGGGCGCGGCTCTCCTCGAGCGCGTGGCGCGTGGCCTCGAGGGCGAACCGGGCGTGGAGCGCGCCGGCGGCCGAGCGGAGGAAGGCCCACGCCTCGGGCGGGAACGACCGGGGCCCGGGCGGGAACACGCCGAGGAGGGCGAACGGCTGGTCGTCGCCCCCGACCCGGACGACGAGGCCGCCGCCGACGCCCGCGGCCGCGAGCGCGGGCGGGACCGGCCGGAGCTCGACGCACGAGGCCCGCGCGAGGGCGTCGGCGAGGACGCCCTCGACGGGGATCGGCTCGGGCGGGGGCTCCCACCCCGAGGCCGCCGCGACGCGGAGGCGCTGGCGGTCGCCGTCGGCGAAGGCGAACACGGCGGCCGGGACGCCGAGTGCGTCGGCCACGATCGCGGCCTCGGCGCGGCCCGTGGCGTCGGCCTCGCCGAACCCTGCCTGGGCCAGTTCGCGGAGGGCCAGCTCGGCGAGCGGGGCGGCGAGGTCGGGAGGGGGGTCGGTCGTCACGAGGGGGTGCGGTGCCAGAGGGCGGAGGTCCAGGCACGGCCAACATAAACCCGTCGTCGCTTGGGCTCGTGGACGCGGCGGCGTCGAGGCCCCGCTAGTCCACCCTCCAGTCGACGGACCCCTTCAGGTCGTCGGCGACCTCGTCCTCGAACGCCCGCTCCAGCGCGTCGAGGTCGAACCGGTAGGGGGCGCGCATGATGAACGACGCCCGGTCCCGGGAGAAGCTCCTCGAGGCGCGGATCACGTCGACGCCGTGGCGGTCGAGGATCTCCCGGTACGCCTCGGAGGCCGCCACCAGACGCTTGTGGCCGAGCCCCTTGACCTCGACGCGGCACGTGATCGTCCGGTCGAGGACGAAGATGAGCGCGAACCCGAACGCCGTCGCCAGCGCGCCGAGGTGCGGGAGGTCCAGCCCGCACGAGAGGCCGACGAGCGTGACCAGGATGAGGCGGCCCGTGCTCGCGGGCGACGGCAGCGCCGTCCGAAACCGGAACAGCCCGCCGATCCCGAACACGACGAAGCCGACCACCATCCCGTACTCGACCACCATCAGCCCGATCACGGCGCCGACGACGGCGTAGATGAGGTACACCTTGGGGGCCTCGGCCTCCTCCAGGCTGTCGACACGCTTGCGGCTGCGGGGGTGGTAGGCGATGGCCGCGCCCAGCACCGTGGCGAGCGCCATCGCCAGGAGCGCGTGGCCCAGGAACACCGCGTCGCCGAAGCCGGCCCACCCGACGCCGTCCACCCCGCCCGCCGCCTCGCCGGGCAGGACCTGCGCGTGGGCCGCCCCCGCCGCGAGCGAGAGGGCGCCCCCCCACCGACGAGCGGAGCGGGGCGGGGTCGGCCGTCGGATGCCCTCGCTCACGACGGGGCCGACTCCGCCGGCCGGCCGGACCGCGACGCGCTGGCGGGCGCCGTCGGCGCCGACGACCTCGAGCGTCCACGGCCCCGGCGCCGCCTCGTCGAGCGCTCCGTCGAGCGTCCAGGCTCCGGCCTCGGACCGGACGGCGAACGGGCGGACGACGTGGTGCTCGCCGCCCTCGGCGATCACGTCGAGCTCGTCGCTGCGCGGGTCGTAGGTGAGGCCCACGAGCCGGGCCGCCCGGAAGACGACGCCCGTGGCGTCGGGCGAGGCGACCTCGACCGACACCTCGTGGCGCGACGCCGCCGCCCGACGCGAGAGGGCGTCGAAGAGGGCGGCCCAGTCGGCGCGAGGGACGGCGAGCGAGTCCTCGTCGCCGGACCGGGCCATCTGCCGGGCGTCGGCGCGGAGCGTCAGGACGGGGCACGGCGCGCGGCGCACGACCTCCTCGGCCACGCTCCCCAGCAGCCACCGGCTCAGGCCTCGGCGTCCGTGGCTGGCCTGGACGATCAGGCCCGCCCCCAGGTCTTCCGCGGCCTCGGCGATCTGGAGGGCGGCGGCGCCGTGGCGGACCCCGGTCTCGACCGGTGCCGTGTCGCCGGCCACGCTGTCCACCCAGCGGTCCAGGGTGGCGGTGACGCGGCCCTCGATGGTGGAGCGGTCGAACGGCTCGACGGTCATGGCGTACGGGACGGGGATCTCGACCGGCTCGATCACGTGGAGCGCGACGACGTGCGTGCCCGTCTCGGCCGCCAGCGCGACGGCGGTCTCGAGCGCGAGGTCCGACGACGACTCGAACGCGAGCGGGGCGAGGACGGGGCCGGACGCCTCGGCGTCCGCCTTCGGACCGACCGTGACGACCGGGCACGGCGACTGGCGGAGGACGGCCTCGGCGGTCGATCCGAGCGAGAGACGGTTCCACCCCGACCGGCCGTGCGTGCCCATCACGACGAGGTCGACCTCGACCTCCTCGGCGTACAGCCGGATGGCGTCGGCGGCCGTGGGGAACCGACGGCGGGCCTCGACGACGGCGCCCGTTCGGATGTCTTCCGTCGGGGCCGGATCGAACCGGAGGTCCCCTGCGGGTGGGACGATCTCGACGCGGAGCACGTGGAGGGTCGCGCCGTGGCGCTCCGCCCACGCCTGGGCCACGGGCCGCGCGGCCTCGGCGGCGGGGCTGTCGTCGGTCGGAAAGAGGACGGTCTTGATGCGCAGCATGGGGATGGGGGAAAGGAGTCAGGGGGCGAGCGCCGAGCGGACGGGGGGGCTCCCGAGCCGCTCGGCCTCTTTGAGAGTGAGCACGGGGCACGGCGCGCACCGGAGGGTCGCCTCGGCCACGCTCCCGACGATGCGCGCCAGGCCGGTCCGCGCGTGCGTCCCCATGACCACGGCCCCGGCCTCGCGCTCGGCGGCGAGGGCCGGGACGGCGCGTGACGGGACGCCGTGGACGACGTGGACGGCCGCGACGGGGACCTCGGCGGCGAATCGGCCGAGCCGCTCGCGGACGACGGCCTCCTCCTCGGGGTCCACGTCCGAACCCGAGAGCACGTCCGAGCCCGAGAGCACGTCCGGCGCGAAGCGCGGGTACGGCCCCGTGTCCCGGACGACGTGGACGAGCTCGACGGCCGCGCCGTAGAGGTCCGCCAGCGCGCGACCGGCGGCCAGCGCGGCGTGGCTCCGCTCGGAAAAGTCGACCGCGACCAGGACCGGCGCCTCGGGGGTCGGGACGGCGGGCCCTACCGGGACGGTCAAGACCGGGCACGGGGCCGCGGCCACGAGGGCCTCGGCCACGCTCCCGAGCAGGACCCGAGCGATCCCGGACCGCCCGTGCGTCCCGACGACCAGGAGGTCGGCCTCCACCCCGGCCGCGTAGCGGAGGATGGCCGCCGGCGCCGTCACGTCCCGCACGACGGCGACCGTCGGGGCGAGCCCGTCGAGGGCGCTGGTGTCGCCCAGGCCGAGGGCCGCGGCCGCGAACCGCTCGACGCGGACGCGGAGCGCGCTCGACGGCGAGGCGTCGGGCGGGACGCCGTCGCCCGACGACCGGAACAGGACGTCGGCGTGGAGGAGGTGGAGCGCGGCCCCGGCCCGATCGGCGAGGTCCACGGCCCGGACGAGGGCGGCCGCGGAGCCCGGCGAGAAGTCGATGGCAGCGACGGCGGTGCGGATCATGAGCGTGGGCGTGAGCCGTGGAATGGGGGCCCCCTACGGGCGGGCGGTTAGTCGGCCGCGCGTGTGGCCCACCACCGCCCCGCCTGGGGGATCGTGTCGATCTGGGTCCCGTCGGCGCGGAAGTACCCCTCGATGTGGTCCCCACCGGCGAGTGTGCCGCCGAACGACGTTTCGAGGGGGATCTCCCACTCGGGGTCGTCGTAGCGCGCGAGCACGCCCCGGAGCGAGCGGCCCGTGACCTCGACGCGGTGAACGGCGAGCGGAATGGCCTCCGGGACGAGGTCGTCCTCCGTCGCTCGGGGGATCATCAGGACGACCGCGCGGACGGAGTCCTCGCCCGCCACGACGCGGAACACGAGGGTCCCGCGTCGGCCCGTCTCGGCGCACGTGTAGCCGCCCACCCACTCGCCGACGAACGCGGCCAGGTCGGCCGGGTCGCCGTCGACGGGCGCCGGCGTGGAAGTCTGAGCGAGGGCGAGGGGTCCCGCGAGGAGCGCGAGAGCGAGGGCGGCGAAGCGGGCGGCAGGTGCGGTCATCACGGCACGCGGTGGGCGGACGGGGCCAGGATCGGGAGCCGACGGACGCCGCCTTGCCAGACGCTCGCGTCGCGACGCGGCGTGCGTCCCCCACCGAGTGCGTAGGAGTAGGCCCCACGCAGGAGGCCTCAGCTCGACTCCGGCCGGTAGCTCCGCACGTCCACCACGTCCTCGTCGTCCCGCCCCGTCGCGGCCGACTGGCGGGCGACGAGGACCGGGCACGACGCGCGGCGGGCGACGCCCTCGGCCACGCTCCCCAGGAGCCGGTCGAACACGGGCCGCTCGGCGTGGGGCCCGACGACGACGAGGTCGTCGCCGAGGGCCTCGGCCACGCGGGGGACCGTCCGGGCCGCCTTCCCCCGCTCGACGTAGAGGGCCACCGGCGGGGCGTCCGCGACGGCCCCCTCGGCCTCGGCCGCCAGCGCGCGCAGGGCGGCGTGGGCCCGCTCGCGGACCTCGGGGACCACGTCGACGAGTGTCTCGTCGATCCACCGGACGGGGTGCGGGATCGGCTCCAGGACGTGGACGAGGTCGACGCCCTGCGCCCCCAGATCGCGGGCGAGCCCGAGCCCGAACGCCGCGAGCGGCCGCGAGGCCGACGAAAAGTCGACGGGGATGAGCACCCGGTGAGGCGGGGCGGCCGAGTACGGTTCGCCCTCCCGAAGCGGGACGAGGAGCACGTCGCACGGGGCCGTCTGGACGACCTCGCCGGCGACCGCCCCGAGGACGGGGCGGCGGGGCCGCTGCCCGCACGTGCCGATCACGACGAGGCCGGCGCCGGCCCCCCGGGCGTAGTCCCGGATCTCGAGCGCGGGCACGTTGCCGTGGCGGACGGCGAGGATGACGTCGGCGCCGTCCGCCAGCTCGGCGAGCGCCCGGCGCGCGAGGGCCCCCTCCTCGGAGCCCTCCTCGGCCGCCGTCGGCGCCTCGCCGGGGACCTCGAACGGCCCGGCGTCCGGCCACGAGACCGCGTGCAGGAGGTGGACCGGGGCGCCCGTCGCGCGTCCGACGCGGAGGGCGTAGGCGAGGGCCTCCGCGGCGGCCGCGGAGAAGTCGGTCGGGACGAGGATCGGTGGAGCGGCGTCGGGCACGGGCGTCTGGGCAGGGCACCCGCAAGGTCCTCTGTAGTGGGGCCCCGCCTCGAAGGGCGCGCGCGCGCCGGTGTGGGGGGCCAAACCTCACCCGCTCACGGCCGTGTGGGGGCGTGCCCTACGCCACGGGTCAGGGATGGGTGGGGACGCTCGGAGGTCGTGCCCGGCAGGACGCCGCCGGGCCACTCCGTAGGCTGGTCTCGCTCCCGTCCCCTGCGCTGTCCGCGAGCCGCGCCATGCCCCACCCCGTCCTCGCCCCGACGGGCTCTACGCCCCCTTCCGAGCGGGCCGTCCGCCCCACGGCATTCCCGCGCCTCGACCCATGCTGACCCTCCGACGCATCCTGTTCCCGACCGACCACGAGCCCTGCGCCGACCGCGCGTTCGCACACGCCGCCTTCCTCGCCGAGGCGCACGGCGCCGAGCTCCACGTGCTCCGCGTGATGCCGGTGACGGGCACGGAGCCCCGCGCGCCGCACCCCTACCCGGTGCCCGCCAGCGTCCGACGCGTGGACATCACGCGGCAGGCGCCGTCCATCCCCGACGAGATCGTCCGGTACGCCCGCGACGTCGACCTCGTGGTGATGGGCACGCACGGCCGCCGCGGCGTCGCCCGCGTCGCCGTCGGCTCGACGACCGAGCAGGTGATGCGCCACGCCGACTGCCCCGTGCTCGCCGTTGGCCTCGACGCCGAGCGGGACGCCCCGGCCTCCGTGGAGCGCATCCTGGTCCCCGTCGACTTCTCGGACTCGTCGGCCCCAGCCCTCGCCCTCGCTGACGAGCTGGCGGCCGTCTACGGCGCGCGCGTCGACGTGCTCCACGCCGTCTACGTCCCTGACCTCCCCGACGTCTACGGAGTCGGCCTGCACTTCGCGGCGTCGGCCCCGGACATCATGTCGAACGCCCGCCAGGCGCTCCGTGGCCTCGTCGGCCAGCACGTCGCGCCGGAGCGCGTGGGCAGGGTCGTCACGCGCCTCGGACCGCCGGGGCCGACGATCCTCGAGGAGGCCGAGCGGCTGAACGCCGGCCTCCTCGTCATGCCCACGCACGGGCGAACGGGCCTGGAGCGGCTGGCCTTCGGGAGCGTCGCCGAGGCGGTGCTCCGGCGCGCCCCTTGCGGCGTCTTCGCAATCCCGTCGTTTGGACGCATCCCGATCCCCGAGGCCGCCGACGTCGCCCGGCCCGTCGGCCGGTCCTCCCTGGGCTCCCTGGGCTTGGATCAGGATCTGAGCGACGTCCTCGCCAACCACGACGTCTAGCCCCGATCCCGATGTCTACTTCCCCATTCGACCGCCTCTTCGCCAGCGCCTCCCCCGCCGAGGGGCCGCGCGCCGTCACCGACGCCGACTTCCCCCAGGACGGCTCGCCCCAGGAGCAACTCACGGCCATGCTCAACTGGGCCGTCCACGCGCCCAGCGTGCTCAACACGCAGCCGTGGCGGTTCCGGGTGCGGGCCGACGCTCCGGCCGTCGAGGTGACCGTCGACCGCGCGCGCGTCCTGCGGACGGTCGACCCGGAAGGCCGCGAGGCCGTGATCTCGTGCGGGGCCGCGCTCTACACGCTCCGACTGGCGGCCCGGCACTACGGGTTCGCCGTCCGCACCGAGTACCCCCCGCGCGGGGTCGACCGGCCCCACGCCGAGACCGACCTCGTCGCGACGCTCCACCTCGCCGGTCCGTCGGCGCCGACACCCGCCGAGGAGACCCTCTTCCGCGCCGTCAAGCACCGCCACACGAACCGCGACCCCTACGCCGACCTCCTCGTCCCGGTCGGCCTCCTCGCCCGGCTTCGCGGGGCGGCCGACGCCGAGGGCGCCCGGCTCGACACGCTGACCGGGGACGCCGAGAAGGGGGCGCTCGCCGATCTCGTCGCCGAGGCCGTCCGCGAGCAAGGCGACGACGAGACGACGGTCGCCGAGCTCCGCGCGTGGCTCCGCCCGACCGGCGACCCCCGCACCGACGGCGTGCCCGACGAGGTCCAGGGGGGGTGGGACCGGCTGAGCTACCTCCACACCGACGCCCGCTTCCTCGCCGCCGAGGCCCGGCGGCTCGCCCAGGCCGCCCCCGCGGTCCTGGTGATCGCGACCGACCGCGACGGCCCCGCCGACTGGGCCCGGGCCGGGCAGGCCCTGCAGCGCGTCCTGCTGCTGGCGGCCTCGGAGGGCCTCGCCGCGAGCTACTTCAACCAGCCGCTCGAGGTCGAGCGGCTCCGGCCCCAGGTCTCGGCCGTCGCCGGCGGTGGCCACGCCCAGGTCGTCTTCCGCCTCGGCACGCCGGTCGAGGCGTTCGGGACGCCCCGCCGCCGCGTCGCCGACGTGCTCCATCCCGACGAACCGTAGGTCGGCGCAGCCGGCCCGCCCCCTCCCCTCTCCCCTACCGCCATGACCACCCCCACCATCCAGCACGTCCTCTTCCCGACCGACTTCTCGACCTGTGCCGAGGGCGCCTACCGCCACGCCGCCTGGCTCGCCGACCGCTTCGGCGCTACGCTCCACGTGCTCCACGTCGTCGAGGACGAGTCCGCCCCCGAGCGCGACTGGCCCGAGGCGCCGGGCACCGGCCACGTGCAGATCTCGCTCGCCGACGTGTGCGAGGACCTCGGGCTCCCGCTGCCCGCGCCGGCCGAGGACTCCGACCCGTACGACCTCGTCGAGGTCGTCGAGGCGGAGGTCGTGGGCCGGAAGGCTCCCGAGGCGATCCTCGACTACGTCCACGACGAGGAGATCGACCTCATCGTGCTCGGCACGCACGGCCGCCAGGGCTGGCGACGCGGCGTGCTCGGGAGCGTGGCCGAGGCCGTCGCGCGACGGGCGCCGTGCCCGGTCCTGACGGTCCGCCCGCTCGACGCGCCGGGCGAGGGGGACTGGCCCCCGAGCCGCGTGCTCGTGGCCGTCGACGCCGTCCCACGCGACGGGTTCGGCGAGGGCGACGCTCCGCCCGCGGCCCGGTGGGCGGCCCGGCTCGCCGTCGCCTACCACGCCCCGCTCGAGATCGTCCACGTGACGACGCCGGCCCGGCTCGCCGCGGGCCGCGCGGAGGACGTCGCCCGGGTCCAAACGCGGGAGCACCACGCGCTGCTCACGCTTGGCGACGCGCTCCGGTCCGAGTTCGGCGCGGAGCTGCCCGTGAGCGTCACCGTGCGAACGGGCGACCCGGTCGCCGCCATCGGCTCGATGGCCGAGGAGGCCCAGACGTACCTGCTCGTCGTCGGAACGAGCGGGCGGGCCGGGGCGGGGCGGGCGCTCATGGGGAGCGTGGCCGAGGCGCTGGTCCGCACGGCCCCCTGCCCGGTGCTCGTGGCCCGCGACGCGCTCGCGGAGCGGGGCGACCCGGAAAGACCGGCTCGTCGGGAGGTCGCGTCATGAGCCGACTCGTGTTCGCGACGGCGCTGGCCGCGCTGGCGACGGTCGCCAGCGGGTGCGCCGTCACGGCACTCTCCGGTCCCCGCCCTCGACGCCCGCCCGCTCGCCACGACGCCCACCTCGCCGATCGTGGCGTTGGCGCGCGTGACCGGGGCCCCCTCCTCTTCCCCTCTCTGCCGTGAACGACGCCCACCTCCACCTCCTCGTCAACCACGTCCCCATCCTCGGGACGCTCTTCGGCCTCCTGCTCGGCCTCTACGGCGCGGTCCGCCGCCAGCCGGCCGTCGTCCGCGCGGCGTTCCTCGCGCTCCTCGTGAGCGGCCTCGGCGGGTACGTGGCGCAGGAGACGGGCGAGGACGCCGAGGAGGCCGTCGAGGAGCTCCCGGGCGTGACGCACGCGGCCATCCACGAGCACGAGGAGGCGGCCGAGTGGGCGACGTGGGCCGGCCTCGCGCTGGCCGTCGTCGCGCTCGGCGGGCTCGCCTGGCGGCGCCGCGAGCCCGAGGTGGGCACCGCCCCGACCGTCGCCGTGCTCCTGTTCGCGGCCGTCGTGTTCGCGCTGATGGCGCGGGTCGGCAACCTCGGCGGCGAGATCCGCCACACCGAGATCCGCGCGGACCCGGCGACCCCGTCGCCCGCCGCGCCCGCGCTCCGGGAGGCCGGCGAGGGCCCCGAGGGCGAGGACGACTAACGGGCACGCGCGATGACGATCCGGTGTCAGCGCACGCCCGTATGATGCCGGACTCCACCGACCGCCCCGCCCCGTGCAGACGCTCCCGATGTCCCCGACCGACCCCCGCCCGCTCCGCGTGGAGGTGACCCCCGACGAGGGCCGCCTCGCGCTGACGTACGACGACGAGCAGATGACGGCCGCCGAGGCCGACGCCCTCGCGGCCCGGCTGGCGAACGCGGTGGAGCGGGACGCGTCGTGCGCGTGCCTCCTCCGCATCGAGCGGCAGGGCGGGCGGAGCTGCGAGTCGTGCGCCGACCGTTTCGCCGACCGGCTCCGGGCCGTCCCGGGCGTCCGCGACGCGCGGGCCTCGTTCCGCGGCGGCGTCCTCCGGGTGGACTACGCCGCCGGCCAGACGAGCCCGGCCCACCTCGCCACGGCCGTCCGCCAGCTCGGCGTGGCCCCGCGCGTGCCGGCCCCGGCCGCGCCCGGCGCCGCCGCGGACGAGGAGGCCGCGTCGTGGCGGCGGGAGGCGGCGTTCGTGGCCGTCGCGCTCGTGGGGCTCGTCGGCGGGCTGATCGCCGAGTGGCAGGGCTGGGGCGTCGCCTCGGGCCTGCTCTACGTCGTCTCCTACGGCTTCGGCGGCTGGTACGGGCTCCGCGCCGGGCTCGACTCGCTGCGCCACCGGACGGTCGACATCGACCTGCTGATGATCCTGGCGGCGCTCGGCGCGCTCGCCATCGGGGCCCCCTTCGAGGGCGCGATGCTGCTGTTCCTGTTCTCGCTCTCGAACACGCTCCAGCACGTCGCCATCGGGCGGAGCCGCCGGGCCATCGAGGCGCTCATGGAGCTCCGCCCGGAGTCGGCCCGCGTCCAGCGCGGCGACGCCTGGGTCGAGGTCCCCGTCGAGGCGGTCCGCGTCGGCGACGTGTTCCGCGTCACGCCCGGCGACCGGCTCCCGCTCGACGGCGTGGTCGCGAGCGGGCGGAGCGAGGTGGACCAGGCCTCGCTGACGGGCGAGAGCGTGCCGGTGACGAAGACGGAGGGGGACGAGGTGTTCGGCGGGACCATCAACGGGGGCGGCGCCCTCGACGTCCGGGTGACGAAGACGGCCGAGGAGAGCGCGATCGCCCGGATGATCGCGATGGTCGAGGACGCGCAGAGCCAGAAGGCCGAGACGCAGCGGCTCATCGACCGCTTCGAGCAACCCTACGCGCTCGGCGTGATCGCGCTGACGGCCCTCGCCGTCGCCGTCCCGATCCTCGGCTGGGGCGAGGCGTTCCAGCCCGCCTTCTACCGGGCCATGACGCTGATGGTGGCCGCGAGCCCGTGCGCGCTCGTGATCTCGACGCCCGCGGCCGTCCTCAGCGCGATCGCGGCGGCGGCCCGGTCGGGCGTGCTGTTCAAGGGCGGCGTGACCGTCGAGGAGGCCGCCCGCGTCCGGGCCGTCGCCTTCGACAAGACGGGCACGCTGACGGCGGGCGAGACCCGCGTGACGGACGTGGTCGCGCTGGCGGACGACCTGGACGGCGACGCGCTCGTGGCCCTCGCGGCGGCGGTCCAGGCGCGGAGCGAGCACCACCTCGCGCGGGCGACGGCGCGAGAGGCCGAGGCGCGCGGGCTCGCGGTCGAGCCCGCCGCGGACTTCGCGGCCGTCGCGGGGCGCGGCGTCGAGGCGGTCGTGGGGGGCCGGAGGGTCCGGATCGGCAACCCCGGCCACTCCGAGGGGCGAGCCGTGGCCGGGCTGGACGCCGCGCTCGTCGAGGTCGATCGGCTCCGGGCGCAGGCCCGCACGGCGGTCGTGGTGACGGTCGAAGAGGGCGGCCGGGAGCGGGCCGTCGGCGTGATGGCGTTCGCCGACGTGCTCCGCCCGAGCGCCCGGGCCGTCGTGGCGCAGCTCCACGCGCTCGGGGTCGAACACGTGGCGATGCTGACGGGCGACACGGCGGCCGTGGGCGAGGCGGTCGGCGCCGAGGCGGGCGTGGACGCGGTCTACGCCGACCTCCTGCCCGAGCGGAAGGTGGAGCTCGTCCGCCAGCTCGAAGCGACGTGGGGCGGCGTCGCGATGGTGGGCGACGGGGTCAACGACGCGCCCGCGCTGGCCGCGGCCACGCTCGGGATCGCCATGGGCGGGGCCGGGACCGACGTGGCCCTCGAGACGGCCGACGTGGTCCTCATGTCCGACGACCTCGACAAGGTCCCGTACCTCCTGCGCCTCAGCCGCCGCACGCGGCGGACGCTCGCCGTCAACCTCGCCATCTCGTTCGGGATGATCGGCGTGATGGTGGCGTCGATCCTGACGGTGGGGCTCGCGCTGCCGCTGGCGGTCGTGGGCCACGAGGGGAGCACGGTCGTGGTCAGCCTCAACGGCCTCCGCCTGCTCACGGCCCGAGACCGGCGGTAGCCCTCTCCCCGACCGGAAGCCCGCGTCGAGGTCCCGTACGGTCGGTGGACCGCGCCGCCCGCCCCAGGAGCGCCGCCGCCCCGGCTGGCGGCGGCGGGACGCGGGGGGTCACTGCCCGTCGCCGGCGGGGGCCGCCAGCGCCTCGGCCTCTTCGACGAGGGCCTCGATGGCGTCGAGCCCCTGGTCCCAGAAGTCCGGGTCCTGGAGGTCGATCCCGAGCTTGCTCACCAGGACGTGCGGCCAGTCCGAGCCGCCGGCGGCCAGGAGGTCGCGGTACTTCGCGGCGAAGCCCGGCCCCTCCTGCTGGTACCGCTCGTAGAGCGCCAGCACCAGCAGCTCGCCGAAGGCGTAGGCGTAGACGTAGCCCGGCGTGTGGACGAAGTGCGGGATGTAGCTCCACCACAGCCGGTAGCCCTCGGTGAGCGTGACGCTCTCGCCGTACAGGGCCGTCTGCGTCGCCATCCAGTGGTCGGCGAAGTCGTCCGGCGTCAGCTCGCCGCGCTCGCGGCGGTGCGTGTGGACGCGGTCCTCGAACCGGTTCATGGTCACCTGCCGGAAGACGGTCGCCATCGTGTCGTCGATCTTCTCGACGAGGAGCGCCAGCCGGTCGGCGCGGTCGGGGACCGAGGCGAGCGTCCGCTGGAACGTCAGCATCTCGCCGAACACGGAGGCCGTCTCGGCCGTCGTCAGCGGCGTGTCGGCGTGGTAGACGCCCTGCTCGCGGGCGAGGTACTGGTGGACCCCGTGGCCCAGCTCGTGCGCCAGCGTCTGCACGTCGCGGAGCCGGCCGGTGTAGTTCATCAGGATGTAGGGGTGCGCGCTGGGCACGGCCCCGTGGCTGAAGGCGCCGCCGCGCTTGCCGGCGTCAGGAGGCGCGTCGATCCAGTGCTCGTCGAAGAATCGCTGGACGATCCCGCCCATCTCGGGGTCGAACGAGCCGTAGGCGTCGAGGACCATCTCGCGGGCGGCGTCCCAGCTCACGAACCGCTCGGCGGTGCCGGTCGGCGCGTAGCGGTCGTAGTCGTACAGCTCCTCCAGGCCGAGCAGGCGCCGCTTGAGGTCGTAGAAGCGCGCGACGAGGTCGTAGCGGTTCGTCACGGCCGTGACGAGCGCGTCGACGCTCGCGGCGTCGATCTCGTTGGCCTCGTTGCGGCTGGCGATCCACGAGTCGTACCCGCGCATCCGGTCGCTGGAGGCCTTGTCGGCGAGGACCGTGTTGAAGACGTACGTGAGCGGCCGCTGGAGGTCGCGGAGCCCGTCGGTGACGGCCTCGGCCACGTCGCGGCGGAGCCGGCGGTCGGGCGAGTAGAGCTTGGCCATCGCCTGCTGGAGCGGGAGCGCCTCGCCCCGGACCTTGAAGCGGGCGGCGCCGAGCGTCTCGTCGAAGAACCGGCTCCAGGCGCTCCAGCCCGTGACGGCCTTCTCGGCGAGCACCGTCTCCTCGGGCTCGGAGAGGACGTGGTCGCGGGCCTCCGTCTTCAGCTCCAGGTAGTGCCGGTAGGGCGCCAGCTCGGGCGTCGCGATGAGCCGCTCGGCGCGGTCCGGCTCCAGCCCGGCCCACTCGACGTCGACGAACAGGAGGTCCTGGCCGACCCGGGTGTACGCCTCGCGGACCCGCTGGAGGAGGGCGCCCCGCGCGGGGTCCTCGGTGTCGGTGCTCCAGGCGAGGTAGGCGTAGGTGTAGGCCCGGCCGGCGCGGTCGTGGACGGCGGCGATCTCGCCGAGGGCCGCCGCCAGCGCGGCGGCGTCGAGGTCGGCGAAGCGGCCCCGGTAGCGCTCGGCGAGCGAGGCGGCCTCGGCCTCGGTCGCCTCCAGGTCGGTGTCGAGGTCGGCCTCGGTGGCGTACAGGTCAGCGAGGGTCCAGCGGACGGCTTCCGCGCCGGTGGCGGGGTCGTCGGCGACGAGGTCGTCGGGCATTCGGGGTGGGAAAAATCCTGAGGGGGCGGGGCCGGCGGCGCTCTCGGAGCGGCCGTAGCTTCGGCCACGGGCCGGCCGCAGTAGAGATGAGGAAAGGTACGGCCCCTCTTTTCCCGAGATCTCATGGCCCAGGTGCAGGAACTCCGCTCGACGGCCGACGCCGACGCGATGCTCGAGGCGTCGCACGACGCCCCCGTCTACCTCCTCAAACACTCCATCGCCTGCCCCATCTCGGCGCGCGGCCAGATGGAGTTCGTCGGGCTCGAGGGCGACGGCGACCCGTCCCTCTACGCCGTCGTGGTCCAGTACGCCCGCGACGTCTCGACGTACCTCGCCGAGCAGTTGCACGTCGAGCACGAGACGCCGCAGGCGATCCTTATCAAAGACGGCGAGGCGGTCGATGTCAAGAGCCACGGCTCCATCCGCATCGCCGCGCTCCGCGAGGCCGCCGCCGCCGCCTGACCCCCTCATGCAGACGCTCCTCTTCGTCCTCGTCGTTGCCCTCGCCCTCGCCGGGTGCCGGGCCGAGGAGCGCCCGGCCGCGGCGACGGCGCGCGCCGCGGCGCCCGCCGTGGTGGTCCACACGGAGCGCGGGCCGGTCCACCTGCCGAGCCTCCAGGGCTCGCCCGTCGTCCTCCACTTTGCCGAGGCGTCCGACGCCGCCGCCTGGGCCGCGCTGGCCGACGCCGCGGCCGACCTCGAAGCGAGCGGCGCCGTGGTGCTGGCGGTCCGCACGGACGGGCCGGACGCGCCGGCGGCCGAGGCGTTCGGCTACGAGGGGCGCCCGTTGACGGTGGTGGTGGACGGCGAGGGAACGGTCCGCGGACGCGTCGAGCCGGTCTCGGGCGACGACGTGTTCGCGCTCGCCGCGCCCGTCCTCGCCGAGGCCGACCTCGCGCAGACGGTGTCGTGGCCCGGCGCCCGGACGCTCGACGCGCTCGTGGCCTCGGGCGGCGTGGTCGTGGACCTCGGGCCCGGCCCGGCGTCGGTCCCGAACGCGCTCCGCCTCACGCCGGACGCGCTCTCGCTCGACGCCCTCCCCGCCGACCTCGGCACGCCGCTCGCGTTCGTCGGAGAGACGGCCGCGGACGCCGCCCGTCAGGCGACCGAGTGGGGCTACGCCGCCGTGTTCGTCGCCGCGCCCGACGGCGCGCTCACCGAGGTCGCCCCCGCCCCCCCGCCGGCCGACGGCGGGCGGCGCCAGCGCGACGGCGTCCGCGGCTGACCCCCGGGTTCACTCGGCGCGAACGGGACGAACGGTAGACGGAGACGGAGTCTGGACGGCGGCCGGTTAAGGCCGCCGCCGAGCCGCCGAGACTCGGGAAACCGTCACCGCCGTTCCCCGACCGTGAGCCGCCTCTTTCTCGTCGTCGCCCTCCCCGTCCTGGCCGTGATCGCGCTGGCGCTGGCGGCGCTCTCGCTCTGTCAGGTCGCATCGGAAAGTGCGGCCGGGGTGGGTTCACCCTCGAGAACCGCGGAGGGCCGAGCCGACGCCGCGCCCGTCCACCCGCTCGGACCCGTGGACGCTCCCCTGCGGCGCGCGGCCTGAGAGCCGCAGGTCGACGTCGCGGCCCCCGCAGCGCCGCCCGTCCCGACGAGACCCAGACGACGGGCGCGGCTGCGCTCTCCACGATCGACGCCGTCGGATTCTGTGGGGGACGGCCGCGTCGTCTGAGGATTCGCCGAGATCTGGCCCCGGACGGCGTTTTCTGACGCGGACCGGTGGACGCGGCGGAGGAAATGCCTCATGTTGGACGGCCCACCACACGCCGCGCCATGTCCCCCGACCCGATCCGCATCCTCGGCCTCTACGAAGACGCCGTCGCCACCTCCCACCTCGGCGACAGCATCACGGCCATCGTCCTCCGCCTCTCGGCCCCGCCCGACGACGAGTGGACCCGGGCCTTTCACCTGGAGTGGGGCACGACGAGCTACCCCCGCAAGCGGAGCGTCCGCGTCGGCGCCGTCCGCGTCTACGGGGGCGACGAGGTCCGACGGGGGCTCGTGGTCTCGGCCTCACCGGAGGACTACGTCGCCATCCACAAGGAGCCCGTCGAGCGGGCCGTCGAGCGGGCCAACGCCGCGGCCGGCCGCGCGGACCGTCCCCTGGACGCGACCGTCGCGGCGGCGGCCGAGGCCATCCGCCAGATCAACGCGGAGCACTACGGCACGGGCGGACCTCCGCGCGTGACGCGGCTCGGCGCCCCCCCCGACCGGCACGACGGCGGCGCGTTCGGGAGCGTCGCCGCCTGACCCGCTGGCGGCGACCGTCGGCGGAGGACGCCCTCCGCCTAGAACGCGATCGGCTCGTAGCCGGCGGCCTGGCTCTCCGCATCGGCGTTCTACCCCGACTCCGCGTACGCGAGCGTCGTGGCTGTGAGGAGGGCGACGGTCCAGCGCGTCCCAACCGTCGCGTTCACGAGCGTCCGCAGAACGCGTCGTCGCCGCCCTGGGCCTGCCCCACGAGGTGCACGGCGGTGGCCGGGGAGACGGGGCCGAGCAGAGCTCGACGGCGGGGGCTGTGGCACTCGGTCGCTACGACCTCGCCGGGCTCGGACTGACGGCGCGGCGCGGCGGCGCCGTGCTCGACGGGTACGGGCTCGCCCTCTAGCGTCTCCCGCCCGCGGCCTGTTGAACCGGGGCGTCCAGCGCTCTACCATCCCCCGGTAGCGATCCTCGTCCCCCCTCCACCTCTCCCTCCCCAACCATGACGCTTCGTCCCTCCCGGCTCTTCCGCGCCCTCCCGCTCGGCCTCGCCGCCCTCCTCGCCCTCTCCGCCTGCGACGCGACTGACCCCGCCCTCTCCTCGGCCAGCGCCACGGCCGACGCGCGGGGCGCGGCCGGCGCCCCCGGCTCCCGGTGGGCCGGCCCCGACACGCCGCCCCTCGCCGAGGTGGCCGTCATGAGCCAGAACCTGTACCTCGGCGGCGACCTGTTCCAGCTCCTCACCCCAGGGTGTTCCCCCACGCCCACGAGTCCCTACGCCTTGCCGCTCTGCGTCGACCGCCTGTACGGCGAGATCGTCGCCTCGGACTTCCCGGCGCGGGCGAAGGGCATCGCCGCCGAGATCGCCCGGATCCGGCCGGCCCTCGTCGGGCTCCAGGAGGTCTCGACGTACTACGTCCAGCGCCCGAGCGACTTCCTCACCGGGGCCAACACGCTGCCGACGGAGGTCTCCATCGACTTTCTCGACCTCCTCCTCGACGCGCTGGCGGACCGCGGGCTCGTCTACACCGCCGTCTCGGTCAGCCCAAACTCGGACGTGGAGCTCCCGGCCCTCGGAGCCGCGGGCCTCTACGACATCCGCTACCAGGACGCCGACGTCGTCCTCGCCCTCCAGGACCCCGACGTGCAGACGGGGGCGACGACGGCGCAGTCGTTCACCGCGCTCCTCACCATCCCGGTCGGCGGCATCCGCCAGACGTTCGTCCGCGGGTACCAGACCGTCGAGGCCACCGTCGACGGGTACGCCTTCACGTTCGTGAACACGCACTTCGAGGTCGGCGGGACCGCGGGGCCGATCCAGGAGGCCCAGGCCACCGAGCTGGCGTCCGCCCTCCAGTCGATCGACGGCCCGGTCGTCCTCGTCGGCGACCTGAACTCGCCGGCGGACGGCTCGGGGACCCGCTCGTACGGCCTCATCACCGGCCCGCTGGCGGACGTGTTCGCCCGGCCGAACCTGAAGGCGGAGCTGACCTGCTGCCAGGCGGCCGACCTCCTGAACCCGCGGTCGGAGTACGGCGAGCGGATCGACGTCGTCCTCTACCGCGGGTTCGACCGGGCCCAGAAGGCGGAGACGGTCCTCGACGAGCCGGGCGACCGCGTGTTGAGCGACGGCCGGCTCCTGTGGCCGAGCGACCACGCCGGCGTCGCCGCCCTCCTCGTGTACAACCTCCGGCGGGCCCGCCCGAACGCCTAGCCGGCTCCCGCCGCCCCGGGCGCCGCCAGCCCCAGGCGGAGACGGAACGGGCTTGGAGACGGCGATCGCCGTCGCGGGCCGTCGCGGCCTACTAAAACGAGCGAGTCCCCGGTTCCGGGCCCGAAGGCTCAGAACCGGGGACTCGCAGCGGAGGGGGTGGGATTCGAACCCACGGTACCCGTGAGGGCACAACGGTTTTCGAGACCGCCCCATTCGACCACTCTGGCACCCCTCCGAGGGCTGATGTCGCGGGTCCGCGGACCGTGTCGCGGCGGCGTGAGACCCGTGGGGGGTCCGATTCGCCTCGCTGGTGCGGCCCCGCCCCGCGCCGAAGCGCGGGGTGATCAGGGGCCGTGAACCTAGTGGGACGAGGCGGACGCTGGCAACGGGGGGGCAGTAGATCCGCGCAATCTGCTAGATCCGTCCCCCGACGGCTCGCCCAGCCACGGACGGGGATCGGGTGGTGTCGGGGCGCAGCTCACGTGGGCCTCAAGCTGGAGGCTTGCCCGGCAGCGGTTTGGACAAGACGAGGAGAGTGACCCGGTTCCGGATACGCCGAGAGTTGTGGAGGCGGGGGGGCGCGCCGATGCCCCGTGGACCTCCGCCTCTCACTCCATGGCCGTCCTCCTCCTCGCCGTCCTCCTCGCCGCCTCGAGCCCCAGCGACTTTGTCTCCAACCGGTACCGCTCGGCGACCGTCGTCGTCCCCGCGGGGGCCGTCGACGTCCTCCCCGGCGATACGCTGTACGCCGTCGGTGCGGGGGACGACGTCGTCGGCGTGGCCGCGGCCCGAGTGACCGGGACCGGCCTCGCCATCTGGGAAGACGACCCGTTCAGGCCAGAGAAGGACGGCCTCGTCGTTGGAGAGGAGTTCCGGCTCCTCCTCCTGAGGGAGGGGGCCTCCATCCCCCTCGCCTTCGCCCTCGACGAGGCGATGACGTACGGGGAGACGGGGCCGTTCTACGCCTCCGGCGGGGTCTTCGCCCTCTCCGCGGCCGAGGTCTCGACGAGCACGGTCGGGTTCGGCTCGGCCGGGGTCACCGTCCCCCACGGGCAGGCCGTGTCGGTCCCCGTCGCCGTCTCCTTCCAGGGCGACGAGCCCCTCGCCGCCGTCCAGCTCGACCTCCTCGGCACCGTGGGCGCGGTCCAGACGGCGCTCCCCGGCTGGAACCTGACGACGAGCGCGATCGACGGCGGCACGCGGATCGTCCTCGACGGCCTCCAGGCCCCCCTCCCGACGGGGACCCACACGCTCTTCACCGTCGACCTGACGGCGACCGCGGCGCAGACCCTCTCGATCACGTCGGTCGTCGGGAGCCTCGACAACTCCCGGGGGACGGACGCGGCCCTCGCCGTGTCTCAGGGGACGTTCGCCGTCTCCCTCACGGCGCGGGGGGACGTGACGGGCGACGGGGCCACCGACATCCTCGACTTCTCGGCCGTCATCGCGCTCATCCAGGACGGAGCCCACGACGCGACCGCGGACCTCCACGACTTCCCCGGCGGGAACGGGACGACGGACGTCCGAGACCTCGTGGTCATCGGGAAGGCCGTCCTCGCGGGCACGTGGCCGGACGGGCTCCCCGTCCATACCGGGAGCGGGGCCCGGCGGGCGGCCGGCGAGGGGGCGACCCTCACCCTCGGGCCCGACGGGCTCCTCTCCTCGTCGGTCCCCCTCCGGGCCCTCCAGGGGCGGTCGACCGCCGACTCCCTCGCCGCCCTCCCCGACCACGGCCTCCTCACCCAGCGGGACAGCGCGGGGGTCGCCTTCCTGTTCTACCGGGTCGCGCCGGGGGCCCTCGCCGCGCCGTTCGGGTACGTGGACGGGACGGACCTCTCGGACCTCGTGGGCGTCACGCCCGACGGCGAGCGGGTGTCCCTCACCCTCGCCTTCACGACGGCGACGGAGGGCGCCCCGGACGCCCTCGCCTTCTCCGTCTACCCGAACCCGACGCGGGACGCCGTCCGCCTCCGGGGGCCGGACGGAGAGGTCGTCGTGTACGACGTCCTCGGCCGCGTCGTCCGGCGCGTCGTGCACAGCGGGGGGCCCGCCGACGTCGGGGTCCACGACCTCCCGTCGGGCCAGTACTTCTTCCGGTTGAACGGGGAGGTCCGAACGGTCACGAAGCTGTAGGGCTCGGCCGAGCCCGTCCGCGCCTCCTCTCCTCGAGCGCCCCCACGCCGTCGCCGGGAGACGAGGCTCTGCCGACCCGGCCGCGGCCGGCGAGACGGCGGCGACCACCGCCAGCGCTCCGCCCCGATGCCCCCCGCCGAGACGATGGGCTGAGGGGCGCGGTGGAGCGGTCTCCCCTACCGCTCCACCACGCGCGACTCGGGGTCGGGAACGTCCGGGTCCAGCTCCGCGGGGTCGTCTTCCGTCGCGGACGCCGCCTCCGGCCGGTTCACCATGAACTGGCGCCAGCTAGAGCGCG
This sequence comes from Rubricoccaceae bacterium, assembly GCA_963811175.1. Classification (GTDB taxonomy): domain Bacteria; phylum Bacteroidota; class Rhodothermia; order Rhodothermales; family Rubricoccaceae; genus Rubrivirga. Next base: position 459,205 of record CAWEQE010000003.1, read on the forward strand.
CGTCGTCCGAGGCGCCGCCGGGCGAGCGGTGGCTGATGCGCTACGTCCTGAACATCCACGCCACGCGCGGCATCCACCTCCACCCGTCCGACGTCGTCCCGGCCGGGCCGGGCGCGCTCGGCGGCCGACCGGCGGCCCCGGGGACGCTCGTGATCGTCCAGGACACCGAGCCGCCCGGCGACCCGGCCCGGTTCACGGACGGCCCCGACAGTCCTCGACGGGTGTTCGCCGCCGCCCGCCGACGTGGCGTGTGGGGACGGGGTCCTGTACCTTCGCGGCCCAGAAGCCCCTGCCCCCGTGGCCCCTGCCCCAGACCGGCCGACGACGAGTGAGGTGGAGACCATCGACGCCGTCTACCGGCTCCACCACCTCCGCATCCGGGTCGTCTCTCCGGCCGGCCCCCACCTCCGGCACGTCGACGCGGCCCTCGTCTACAAAGGGGCCGGTCGGGTCGGGGACGACGATCGGACGGAAGGCCCGGACGACGTCGAGGTCCGGTTCCTCCCGCCGGATCGGGCCCCCGCGCTCCCTCCCGACGCCACCCCCGTCGTCGTCCACGAGCACGGCCTCGCCGTCTCCCGCTCGCCAGCGGGGTACCACGTCCACGCGGAGTGGGCCGCCGCCCTCGTCGTCCCAGACGAGGGGCGGGCCGAGGTGGCCCTCCTCGGGCCTCTCCCCGACGACGCCGGCCGGGCCGTGTTCTACCTCCTCGTCGTGGTCCTCACCGTCCTCCTCCGGTGGCGGGGCCTCCACGGCCTCCACGCCGCCGCCCTCGTCCGTCCGGAGAGCGGCCCCGGAGACGGCGGGGTCCTCGTCTCGGCCCCGAGCGGACGTGGGAAGTCGACGACGGCGCTCACGCTCGTCCGCCGGGGGTGGGGGTACGTCTCCGACGACGCCGTCCTCGTCCGGGCCCGGCCCGACGGCGTCGTCGAGGCACTCTCGTTCCGGCGCGACTTCTGCGTCCGCCCCGACGCTGCCGACCGCCACCCCGAGCTCGGCGCGCGCGCCTGGCCCCCGTCCCCGAGCGACCCCTCGAAGTGGCGGGTCGACGTGTCCGAGGTGTACGGGGCTCCGTTCGTGGGGCGATGCGTCCCCCGGCTCCTCCTGGTCCCCGAGGTCACGGAGGAGCCGGAGTCCAGACTCGCCCCGCTCGACGAGCAGGAGGCCCTCCACCGCCTCGTCGAGCACGGGGCCGTGCGCCTCACCCCGGACGCGGCAGCCCAGACGATCGCCGTGCTCCTCCGGCTC